>WJYM01000001.1 GCA_009668205.1 Enterobacteriaceae bacterium RIT691
ATTCTACTCTGTTTTCAGGATTCTTACTTTTCAGGTTATTCATGATTACGCCTCCAGACAGACCCACTCAAGCCATCGAGCGCCTTATCGCTGTTTTAAATCCACTGGGTAAATTGGTAGAAGTCGCGCCACGCAAACGACTCGCCTGGGAAAAAGGGGATAACCCTTACGTATACATTTTTCTGTCGGGAGAGCTCTCTATCTCACGCATCGCCGACGGCATCCTGGTCGCCAGCGTCACCGAGCCGCATCTCTTCGGTTTTTCTGAGATGTTTCATCCGATGAGAAGTAACGTTTTGCGGGCGGAAACACTGTGCCGATTAGTGCAAATTTCGACAAAGGATGCGGAAAAAGCAATCGATAAGCATGGGTTATGGCGTGATGTTGCTGAAATCCTGGCGTATCACACCAATGCCATGCTGTGCCGGGATCTGCAAATCGTCAATCAGCGAACGTTTCCGATCGTCTGCCACTATCTGCGTGAACTCGACAGAATGCCGCAGGAAACCAAAGAGCGCGTGAACATCCTGACCTACGTCCAGGAACGCACCGGGTTATCGCGAAGCAGTATTCTCAATATTATTTCGTCGCTGAAAACCGACAGATATATCGATTTTGAGCGCGGTGGCTACAAATTACGGGTACTGGATCTTCCGGTCTGACCGTTAGCCAACCCAATCCGGCTTGAATAGCCGGATTCAGGAACTGAACAACTCTCGTTTCATCGCGTTTTTCTGCGATCATATAAATGTCTCAACCGGGCTTATTTAAACCGCCTTTATCAAGGCGGGTACCCTGCTCTATGAGCACAAGCCGAGCAGATAAACTGACATCTCAGCCCTGCTTTTCATTTTTCGAGGCGCTACGCAACACTGGATACGAATTCGGCAACGCCTTGAATAGCGCATTACTCTCTCCTTGCGATTCTGCATAATTAATTTAACAGTGTACACAGTACTCCATAAGGTGTACTGTGTACCTGCTCAAGGAGAGCAAGCTATGGATCATGCACTGGAGTTTATCGAAACGCCGCTCTTTACCCGGCAGATCAGGCAAATTGCCACGGACGACGAGCTGAAGGATCTGCAAAAAGAACTCATCCAGTACCCGACTAAAGGGGATGTCATGCCGCAAACGGGCGGTCTGCGAAAAATCAGGATGCGTATCGACGATAAAGGGAAAAGTGGCGGTGCACGGGTTATTTACTTTCTGGCTAACCTGGACATCGTCTGGCTGGTGCTGGCATACCCCAAGAGCGCGAAAGACAGCCTGACTGAGGCTGAAAAAGCAGAGCTCAGAAAACTCACCACAATACTGAAAGAGGAGTCTTAAGATGGATTTTTTTGACGAACTGAAAGCCTCGCTGGAAGAAGCCGTTGAGATCAAAGAAGGGAATAAAGCGCCCTCTCGCGTAACCCGCTATGAAATTGCGGACGTGAAAGCGATCAGAGAACAACTCAATGTCTCTCAAAGTGAAATGGCCCTGGCACTGGGTACCAGCATCGACACCATCAAAAGTTGGGAATCCAGACGCCGTAACCCAACCGGGCTGGCGGCAAAAGTGTTGGCGGTGATTAAGAGTAACCCGGCTTTTTTCCACGAACTGGCTGCGCACTGATGATTTCCCTGCGACGCTTCATTTGCAGGACCTGTAGGCCCGGAGCGGCGTAACCGCTACCGGGCACTGCTGTTTGACGTTAATACCGCACGCACACCGATTTGGTTTCACACCAGCCGTCCAGCCAGTCTGGGCCAAAATCGCGCCCGGTGCCGGACTGCTTCATCCCACCAAACGGCAGATTTGGATCAATCAGCGTATGGCTGTTGACCCACACCGTTCCGGCCTGCAGCCTGTCGGTGTAGCTCAGTGCCTGAGAAATATTCTGCGTCCAGACGCTGGCGGTGAGGCCATATTCCGTCTCATTCGCCATTCTCAGGGCTTCTTCGCCGTCCTGGACACGCACCAGGTTAACCACCGGGCCAAACACCTCTTCACGGGTCAGACGCAAGCGCGCATCAGGATTCACCACCAGCGTTGGCCGGACGTAGTAACCCTGCCCGTCTGGTCCGGCGTTGCCGCCAATCAGCTCGGCGTGATGCTGCTCTGCCTCATGAAGGAATGCCGCCACTTTATCGCAGTGGGCGCGCGAAGCGAGCGGGTTAATCTGCGCACTTTCCGACATCCCTGGCCCGACGGACAGGGATTTCACCGCCTGCTCAAAGCCGGTCACCAGCGTATCAAACAGCGGCGCTTCGATATAAATCCGTGAACTGGCAGCACACACCTGGCCCTGGTTGAGGAAGCTCCCCATCATCAGCCCTTCGATGACCCACTGCGGATCGGCATCTTTTAGCACGATAGCTGGGTTTTTACCGCCCAGCTCCAGCGTCACGCGCGTCAGTCTGTCGGCCGCGCTGCGGGCAATGTGTTTCCCCGTTTGCGTGGAGCCGGTGAAGCTGACCTTCGCGACATGAGGATGAGACGTCAGTGCTGTACCACATTCTGCGCCGCTTCCGGTCACGACGTTAAACACCCCTTCCGGGATCCCGGCTTCAACAGCCAGTTCAGCCACACGCAGCAGCGTCAGCGGCGTGGTTTCAGACGGCTTGATAACAATGGAACACCCGGCGGCAAGCGCGGGCATGACTTTCCACATACCAATCATCAGCGGGAAGTTCCACGGCACAATGCCTGCAACCACGCCCACAGGCTCTTTTTTGGTCCACGCCTGATAACGTGCGCCTGCTGGCAGAGGAATAGACACATCCAGCGTCTGCCCGGTGATTTTGGTGGCCAACCCGGCGGTGTAGCGCATCCAGTTCAGGGTGCAGGCGACTTCAAAGGCACGGGAAATGTTGATCGACTTCCCCTGCTCCAGCGTTTCCAGCTGCGCCAGCTCTTCTGAGTGCTGCTCCACGACATCCGCAAAGCGCAGCACAATCCGTTCACGCTGAGCCGGCAGCATGCCTGCCCAACGGCGGTCCACAAAGGCTCGCCAGGCGGACATGACCGCGGTATCCACATCAGCGCTGTTGGCATCTGCGGTGGTGGCAATCGCCTTGCCTGTGGCCGGATCCCAAACGGTTAGCCGCTTCTCGCTACGCGAAGCCTGCTGTGCGCCGTCGATAAAAAGCCCGTGTTGGCGCGCTAAAAACTGTTGCACGCTCTCAAGCAGTGCGACCTGTGATTCAGACATATCAGCTCCTTATTACCCTTCACGGTTTTCCTCAGTGTAGAGCCGGAACGCCTTTTCTGTTTTTGTCTCTCTGTCATTCACTTTGTCGCCTGTGACAGCCGCCGCAAATAGTGACAATAGTCGCCCTGCCGTCTGTCACCGGTGATACAACTTTCGTATAGTCACGAAGACAGGCTTGCTCACGCAACATAAATGCAACATTGTGAAAAACCCTTTTTGGCTGAGGCAGGATATGGCGCAGATAACCGGAAATGAGCAGTTTCAGCAGTGGCTCGCCCAGATCAACGCGGAGTGCGGGAGTTTCGCCGCACGCCAGTTGGACGGGGAATTTTCAGGTCAGTTGGAAACGGGCTATGCGCAGGCGTTAAAACTGAGCATGGTGACCACCGCCAACGTCAATCTTTACCGCACGCAGCAGGAAATAAAAGATCACAACGACGCCTGGTTTTATACGGTGTTTCAACTCGAAGGCCGGGCAGTCATGGAGCAAAACGCGCGGCAAACGGAGCTGCTACCCGGTGACATCACGCTGATTGACGCTTCACGTCCCTGCTCGTTTTTCTGGCAGGAGAAATCCCGGCAAATCTCCTTATTGTTGCCTCGCACGCTGCTTGAACAGCAGCTGCGGATGGGGGAAGGCCATTGCGTTCAGCGGCTGGAGAAAACCCTGCCGATGGTGCAGCTCAGCCACCGTCTGCTGCAGGAGAGCATGAACAACCGTGACCTGTCTGGTGCGGAGAGCGAAGCAGCGCTGTCTGCCATTGTCTGCCTGCTGCGCCCGGTTTTGCAGCAGCAGGACGCGCAACCCTCGCGCCGGGAAAAGCAGTTTGAAAAAATTGTGCGCCTGATTGACGACCATATTCAGTCAGAAAGCCTGCGTCCGGAGTGGCTGGCCAATGAAACGGGAATGTCGGTACGCAGCCTGTATCGCATGTTTGCCGATAAAGGCCTGGTGGTGGCGCAGTACATTAAAAATCGCCGTCTGGATCTTTGCGCGCGGGCGTTAAAAAATGCGCCGAGTGACGAAAAGCTCGCCGGGATTGGCTTTAACTGGGGATTCACCGATCACAGTCATTTCTCCACGGCTTTTCGTCAGCGTTTTGGCGTCTCTCCGGGGGAGTATCGCCGGCAGCACCGGTGAGTGCGGAAAACACTATTTCCTGAGCCACTTTCCGTTAATGCCTTTCACGTACTCACCGGGCTGCGCACGTGAAACCAGCTTTTGCCCGGCCAGTTTGGCCACTTCGTCTACCGGAATGTTGTTGCTGTCGGCAAGCTGCTGATAGCTTTCACTGCGGGCATCATTGATTTGTTTGACCAGTGCCAGTGTCTCTTTATCCTGGGACAACGGTGCCAGATAACCACTCAGCGTTTCCCCTGCCCGCCCCTGCGCTCGCGCCTCTTCCAGGGTCAACGCCAGCACACTGTGACTGACCAGCCCGAGGGCCAGTACCGCCGTCGTCAGTAACTTTTTCATCGCCACCTCAGAACAGATCGCTGCGTGATTTCAGCAGATTTTCCACGTCTTTATCGACCTTGATGTGGATCTCATGCTCAATTTTGACGTTCATATTAATGGTAATGGGTTCCTTCGGTGCAGCCACCTCAATACGCGGCGTACAGCCGCTTAACGAGATAACCGCGAGCCCGCTCAGCATGGCGGTGCTTAGTTTCATTCTTGCTCCTTACATTCCTTGCCAGCCCGGCAGTGCGGCTCAGGAAGCGCCGCGTTTTGCTCAAGCCATGCCTGAAGATTGTCGCCAAAGCGCAAACTGCGCCAGAGATCGAACAGGTTCTCTTCATGGGTATAGTTTAAATTGACCTTGCCCGTTTTACCGTCAGCCTGACTGGTGCCGGATACCGTTGACTGCAGCGTCAGAACCCCAAGATTGTCGAGATTCAGTTTGGTCCATGAATGGGTTATTTCCATGTAGCGCAACCAGTTGATGGCCGCCCCGGCGGCCATATTGTCTTGCACCACGGCATCTGCGGTATCTTTATCGATACGCAGCGTCATCGGGCCTGGGTTGGTCAACCAGCCATCTTTGATTATCCATTTGTCGTTATCGAGCCACAATGGCAGCGCACCGCTGAGCGGGCCGGACATCGCGAACTGCTTGGTATTGACCGCGCTCACCAGCTCACTGGTGGAGATATTGTGTAAACGTAACAGCGCCGGATCGTGCTGCGGCATACGCAGCTGGAGCATCGACAGCTTCCCGCCCAGCAGCTCCACATTGACGTCACTCAGCAACAGCGGATCGGCTTCCGACCAGGGATAACTTCCCTGCAGATCGGCGGTAAAGTTTTTCGCCGTGACCTGGTTGACGATTTCGCCAATGCGTAGCGATACCGGAAGGCGGGTGCCCAGCTGCCACGTCCCCTGGCTGAAACGGAACGGCAGCACGAAGTCGACATCGTTAATTTGGTTATCCGGCATCCATGCGCTGCCGTTGTTCAGCACCCCGTGTCCACCGGCCTCAAAGCCCTGTTCAGCCGCGGCCGAGAACGCCACCTGCGCATACAGTTCCCCCTCACGCAGATTCATTTTCCAGTCTGGCGGCACCAGAGGCTGGAAAACGGTCAACGACTGTTTCGGCCACCAGGCTTCACCGCGCAGGCGGAGACCATCCCAACGACCGTTGACCCGAACAGGCCCAATCGCCGCGGCATGCAAGTCGCCTTTAAACTGGAACCAGGTCGGGTCACGGCCCTCGATACTGAAGTTGAGCGTCGAAGGTGGCAGGACGCTGCCGCCCGTAAACCGCGTTTCTCCGGCGTCCAGGGTGAGCGCCCCGCTCACTGAAGGATGCTGTTCGTTGCGGATCCAGTGAATCGGCTTGTCGAGCGCCAGACGCGGTTTGCTGATGGTCATGGTGCCGTACTGCAGCTTATCGAACCCGGTGGACAGTTTGTTGAGCACGATAGCGCTGTCGCGCCATTCGCCTTCACCTTTCACATCCCAGCGGGCCTGCATTGGCGTAAAGTTACCGTCACCCCAGTAGCGCCAGCGCCAACTGCCTTTATCCGGCAGGAAGTCGTTGGCCTGGCCGTCGAGATGCAGCGTGAAGTCGCCCATCTGCTGTTCATGGGCGCGAAGAATGGCCTGCAGACGACCGGCAACGCCCTGACGGCTCAGGTGCACGCCAGCCAGCGGCCAGCGCACTTCATCAATATTCAGAGAATCAATTAAACGTCCACGCGATCGGAGCAGCGCGCCAGGCGCAAAATCCAGCAGGGGATCCATTAACGACCCGCTCAGTTTTGCCGGCAGCATGGCATACAGCACCAAATCGCCGTATTTGGCCTCACCGGTCAGGTGCAGTGGCATGTCGCTGTTATCCATGCTGAGTCTTCCCGGCCCCAGCGCCAGCACGGCGTTCCCCTTACCGGCCTTCCCCTGAGTCAGCACATTGAGACGCCCGGCGATCTGCATGTGGTCGAGCCCCTGCTGCCAGCCGTCGATGTTCAGCCCCACGCGACCACTGAGCGGAATGCCCTCCAGCCACGGCCAGTTCCAGCGGCCATCACTGATGCTCAATCGCTCTTTGGTCAATTCCCACGGCAGATCCAGCAGCGGTTCAGAATTGTCTCTTTCCGTCACCACCAGCTGTCCCTGGTTTTTTTGCCAGTTCAGTTCCGCGTCCACCAACGCCAGGGGCTCGGGAACCTCGAACGATGACACCAGGTGCCCCTCCACCGGTAAGCCATCCGGCACCAGCGGCAGGATAAATTCACCAATCAGCTTGATGGGCGGGCGATCGTCCTGAATTTGCGCTTCAAACTGGTTGACCACCAGTTCCTGACCGCGAAGCTTCGCCGTCAATTTCACGGCATCGCCCATGTAGCTCAGTTCCTGAGCTTTCGGCGTTAAAGACACCTTGAGCGTACCCTGCCATTTTTCCCACGGCGACAAGCGCACCTGATCGACCGTTAACCAGCTGTATGGCAGCATTTTTTGCCACTCCGCCAGGCTACGGGGAGCACCGGGCTGTGGTGTGCTTTCAGGGAGTTTGCCCAGACAGGCAGAATTGACGTCCAGCTTGCCAACGTGCAGCTGCCAGCGGCTGGGGTGCGAGAGTTCAACCTCCGTCATTTCCGCCAGCTGGCAGTCCCCGACCAGATAGCGCAGCTCCGGCAGTTTTACCGAATGACGCGTCAATCGCGGACTATGATCAATGGCAATACGAGTGCCCGCAGGCAACCAAATCCCGGCGAGTGTCGGAACCCAATGGGTCAGCGTCAACAGCAGCGTGAGCGGCAGAAGTATCAGTAACAGCAGTAGCGCCAGCACCGCTTTCCAGGTACCCTTCATGGGTGATTAACATCCTGATTATTCGTCATTAAAAGCCGAAAAGGCCCATAGTGTGACATGGTTAGATCGCAAGTCAAAGTTCACCGTCAGGTTTAAGCATAGATGCTCTCTTTGCGCCTGGCAGCAAAACGGCTAAAACGTCGCTGACCTGCGTTCAAAAGGGCCCTGCTAACCCGCTGATTAAACAAAAGTTTAAAATTTGTATGATTATTTTAAATATGCTACCGTGACGATAATATCACAGGAGAAAAGTCTTATGAAAATCGCAGTCTACAGCACAAAGCAGTACGACAAAAAGTACATGCAAGACGTTAATGATGCATTTGGCTTTGAACTTGAATTTTTTGACTTCCTTTTAAGCGAAAAAACAGCAAAAACCGCTCACGGCTGTGAGGCAGTCTGTATTTTTGTTAACGATGACGGCAGCCGCCCAGTCCTGGAAGAACTGAAAAATCATGGCGTTAAGTACATCGCCCTGCGCTGCGCCGGATTCAACAACGTTGACCTGGACGCCGCCAAAGAGCTGGGCCTGAAAGTTGTGCGCGTCCCAGCCTACTCCCCGGAAGCGGTCGCTGAACATGCGATTGGTCTGATGATGTCGCTGAACCGTCGCATCCATCGTGCCTATCAACGCACCCGTGATGCCAACTTCTCGCTGGAGGGGCTGTGCGGTTTCACGATGTACGGTAAAACGGCCGGGGTCATCGGCACCGGGAAAATCGGCGTCGCCACCCTGCGCATTCTGAAAGGCTTCGGCATGAAGCTGCTGGCATTCGACCCGTACCCAAGCGCCGCGGCGCTGGATCTGGGCGTCGAATATGTCGATTTGCCTACTCTGTTTGCTCAGTCAGATGTCATTTCACTGCACTGCCCGCTGACCGATGAGAACTATCACCTGCTGAATCATGCGGCGTTTGATCAGATGAAAGACGGGGTAATGGTCATTAACACCAGTCGCGGTGGACTGATTGATTCACAGGCGGCAATTGAAGCCCTGAAAACGCAGAAAATCGGCGCGCTGGGCATGGACGTGTATGAAAATGAACGCGATCTGTTCTTCGAAGATAAGTCCAATGACGTGATTCAGGATGACGTGTTCCGTCGTCTCTCCGCCTGTCATAACGTGCTGTTTACCGGACATCAGGCTTTCCTGACGGCTGAAGCACTCACCAGTATTTCAGAAACCACGCTGGAAAACCTGCGACTGGTCGAAAAGGGCGAGGCCTGCCCGAACGCGCTGGTTTAACCCTTCATGCTCCCCGGCCCCGGGGAGCACTTTCAGATAACCCCTACTTTCCGCACTGGCACTAAAGTGTCACCCTTGTTTGGTATTATTATTTTGGTGAATATTTAATGAACCGTATCAAGATGGCCGCCGGTCTGTTGGCGAGCGCAATGGTACTGGCAGGCTGTGTATCAACCAGCAAAGTGACCATCCAACCCGAGCAGTTGCAGCACCATCGTTTTGTCCTCGAAAGCGTCAATGGCCAGGACGTGAACAGCACCACGCCACTGGAGCTCAGTTTTGGCGAGAACATGCATATTTCCGGGAATATGTGTAATCAGTTTACCGCAGAAGGGAAGATGTCGGATGGCAGCCTGCAGGTGCAGAAAATGGCAATGACCCGCAAACTGTGCACCGATCCGCAGCTCAACCAGCTCGATGCGTTGATTGGCGCGATGCTGCGTGATGGCGCGCAGGTCGACCTGACGGAAAATCAGCTGACGTTAGCAACGTCGCACGATTCACTGATGTACAAGCTTGCCGACCTGATGAACTGAAAGGCTCAGTAGTTTCCGCAGGTCCCCGTGGCCAGAGACTGCTCACTGCATCGCTTGCCATTGGGTAAAGCACACATGCCGATGGCGGAACCATCAAGCTGACGGGCAACGGACAATGCCCCGCCAATCATGGCGCAGTTCGCCTGACCGGAATCCGACATCGCCGCACGCATTCCCGGCGTGACGTGTGCCGACGTGGCCTGCTGTTCTGGCTCACTGCTGCAGGCAGATAACAACAGTGCCGCGCACCCAACCCAAAAAGCTGCTCGCATTCTTTTTCTCTCCCCTGTCAAATACGTTCGCAAAACCTGTTCATAATAGGCAGCAAGCGGCCTGCCGTCGAGAGACGAAGCGCGCATTTAGCGCATCTGAAACAAATTCTCGCAATTTATCCCCGCACTCGCGAAAGCGATACGACGACGCGCCATACCCTAGGACACAAATGCAAAAATGCCCTTCCCGACGTTTTGCTAAAATAAAAGGATAATTACAGGATCCGTCGACGTATCACGGGTCCCTTTTCTTGCGCAATGTAAGGGTGTCAAAGTTATGATTACAACTGACGGTAACGGCGCAGTCGCGTCAGTGGCGTTTCGCACCAGTGAAGTGATCGCCATCTACCCCATCACGCCGAGTTCAACCATGGCGGAACTGGCAGATGCCTGGTCGGGTGATGGACTGAAAAACGTGTGGGGCGATGTGCCTCGCGTCGTTGAGATGCAGTCGGAAGCCGGGGCCATTGGTGCGGTACACGGCGCGCTGCAGACCGGCGCACTCTCCACCTCCTTTACGTCATCGCAGGGGCTGTTGCTGATGATCCCGACGCTGTACAAACTGGCCGGTCAGTTGACCCCCTTTGTACTGCATGTCGCCGCCCGCACCGTCGCCACCCATGCCCTCTCTATTTTTGGCGATCACTCCGACGTGATGGCCGTGCGTCAAACCGGCTGCGCGATGCTGAGCTCCGCCAGCGTCCAGGAAGCGCAGGATTTCGCGTTGATTTCCCACATCGCAACCCTCAAAAGCCGGGTGCCGTTTATTCACTTCTTTGATGGTTTCCGCACCTCACACGAAATCAACAAAATCGCGCCACTCGCCGATGACACGATCCTGAATCTTCTGCCGCAGGCGGAAATCGACGAACATCGCGCCCGCGCGCTGAACCCGGAACATCCGGTGATCCGCGGAACCTCCGCTAACCCGGACACCTACTTCCAGTCTCGCGAAGCCACCAACCCTTGGTACAACGCCGTTTATCAGCACGTAGAACAGGCGATGAATGATTTTGCCGCGGCGACGGGACGTCAATACAAACCGTTTGAATACTATGGCCATCCGCAGGCCGAGCGGGTGATTGTGCTGATGGGATCCGCGATTGGGACCTGTGAAGAAGTGGTGGACGAACTGCTCGGCCGCGGCGAAAAAGTGGGCGTTCTGAAAGTCCGTCTGTACCGCCCTTTCTCTGCCGAACACCTGATTGCCGAAGTGCCTGACACCGTCAAAAGCATGGCCGTACTCGACCGCACCAAAGAGCCAGGCGCTCACGCCGAGCCGCTTTATCTGGAGGTGATGACCGCGCTGGCCGAAGCCTTCAACGCGGGAGAACGTGAAACGCTGCCGAGGGTGATTGGCGGCCGCTATGGTCTGTCGTCAAAAGAGTTTGGCCCGGACTGTGTGCTGGCCGTATTCAATGAGTTAAGCGCCAGTAAGCCGAAAACGCGTTTCACTGTCGGGATCTATGACGACGTGACTAATCTCTCGCTGGTCTTGCCGGAAAACACCCTGCCTTCGACCGCTAAACTGGAGGCGCTGTTCTATGGCCTGGGAAGCGATGGCAGCGTCTCCGCCACCAAAAACAACATCAAAATTATCGGCAACTCGACCCCATGGTATGCGCAGGGTTATTTCGTTTATGACTCGAAAAAAGCGGGCGGCCTGACCGTCTCTCACCTGCGCGTGTCTGAACAGCCGATTCGTTCGGCCTATCTGGTGGAACAGGCCGATTTTGTCGGCTGTCATCAGCTGCAGTTTATCGATAAGTATCAGATGGCTGAGCGCCTGAAGCCCGGCGGGATTTTCCTGCTCAATACGCCTTACAGCGCTGAGGAAGTGTGGTCACGCCTGCCGCAGGAAGTTCAGGCCGTTCTGAATCAGAAACAGGCTCGTTTCTTTGTGGTAAACGCGGCGAAAATCGCCCGCGAGTGCGGACTGGCAGCGCGCATTAATACCGTTATGCAGATGGCGTTTTTCCAGTTAACGCAGATCCTGCCGGACGACAGCGCGCTGGCTGAACTGCAGGGTGCCATTGCCAAAAGCTACAGCAGCAAAGGCCAGGAACTGGTTGAACGTAACTGGCAGGCGCTGGCTATGGCACGAGAAAATCTGGCTGAAGTTCCGCTGCTGCAGGTCAATGCCAGCAGCCCGAATCGCCCTCCGGTGGTTTCGGACGCTGCGCCTGATTTCGTGAAAACCGTCACTGCCGCGATGCTGGCGGGTCTCGGTGATGCCCTGCCGGTGTCTGCTTTGCCACCTGATGGGACCTGGCCGGTGGGCACCACCCGCTGGGAAAAACGCAATATCGCCGAAGAAATTCCTATCTGGAAAGAAGATCTTTGCACCCAATGTAACCACTGCGTCGCCGCCTGCCCGCACTCTGCCATTCGTGCCAAAGTGGTCGCCCCTGAAGAGATGGAAAATGCCCCAGCCTCGCTGCACTCCCTGGACGTGAAATCCCGGGATATGCGTGGCCAGAAGTATGTGCTGCAGGTCGCGCCGGAGGACTGCACTGGCTGTAATCTGTGCGTGGAAGTTTGCCCGGCGAAAGACCGTCAGGATCCCGACATCAAGGCCATCAATATGATGTCCCGCCTTGAGCATGTCGAAGAAGAGAAAGTGAACTACGACTATTTCCTCGCGCTGCCGGAAATTGATCGCAGCAAACTGGAACGTATCGACATCCGCACTTCTCAGCTGATCACCCCACTCTTTGAATATTCCGGCGCCTGCTCCGGCTGCGGCGAAACGCCATACATCAAGTTGCTGACGCAGCTGTACGGCGACCGCATGATGATTGCTAACGCCACGGGCTGCTCCTCCATTTACGGCGGTAACCTGCCATCGACGCCGTACACCACGGACATCAATGGGCGTGGTCCGGCCTGGGCCAACTCGCTGTTTGAAGACAACGCAGAATTTGGTCTTGGTTTCCGCCTTTCCGTCGATCACCATCGTCAACGCGTTATGCGTTTACTGGAAACCTTTGCCGATAAACTGCCCGCTGAGCTGAACGACGCGCTACATGCGCAAGCCACGCCAGAAGAGCGCCGTGAGCAGGTCGCCGCGCTGCGTCAACATCTGCAACACGAAGCCGGTGCAAAAGAACTGCTGACCGACGCCGATGCCCTGGTTGAGAAGTCTATTTGGCTTATCGGCGGCGATGGCTGGGCCTACGACATTGGCTTCGGCGGTCTGGACCATGTGCTGAGCCTGACCGAAAACGTCAATATTCTGGTGCTCGATACGCAGTGTTACTCCAACACCGGGGGTCAGGCCTCGAAGGCCACCCCGCTCGGCGCAGTCACCAAATTTGGCGAGCACGGCAAGCGGAAGGCACGTAAGGATCTCGGCGTCAGTATGATGATGTACGGTCACGTTTATGTGGCGCAAATTTCACTGGGGGCGCAGCTCAATCAGACCGTCAAAGCGATTCAGGAAGCCGAAGCGTATCCAGGGCCTTCCCTGATCATCGCTTACAGTCCTTGTGAAGAGCATGGCTACGATTTAGCGCTCAGCCACGATCAGATGCGCCAGCTCACGGCAACCGGGTTCTGGCCGCTGTATCGCTTCGACCCTCGCCGCGCAGACGAAGGGAAAGTGCCGCTGGCGCTGGATTCACGCCCACCGTCAGATGCGCTGGCGGACACGCTGATGAAAGAGCAACGTTTCCGTCGCCTGAATGCCCAGCAGCCTGAGGTGGCAGAGCAATTATGGAAGGACGCCGCTGCGGACTTACAAAAGCGCTACGATTTCCTCGCGCAGTTAGCCGGCAAAGCAGAAAAGTCATCCAGTGAATAAATAGCACTGAAAGCGTAGAAATAAAAAAAGCCCGAACAATTGTTCGGGCTTGTCATTTTATAACCTGACAACAACAAATTTAAATTTAAACAAAGACACACGGCAACAGAGTAATTCGCGTGACAAATTAGGCATATAACGGCGGCATCATAACGACATTATCCTGTGTTGTATAATTTTAATCATGAATGAAAAAGCTCGATTCATTCACCATAATTATGGCAATTACAGGCGTATTATTTCATCGAGATTTTACTTAACTCGTTACAATTGAGACTTTCCTTGAAGACAGTTCTCTACATTAGGATTATCTTACTTCCCCGTAGGAAGAAAAGTATAAAAACAGTTTAAAGGATTATATAAATGAACAGAAAAGTACTGGCACTGATGATCCCTGCGTTATTAACCGCAGGCGCTGCTCACGCGGCAGAAATCTATAACAAAGACGGCAACAAGCTGGATCTGTACGGTAAAGTAGATGGTCTGCACTACTTCTCCGACAATAACGGCGCTAATGGCGACCAATCATACGTGCGTCTGGGCTTCAAAGGTGAAACTCAGATCACCGACCAGCTGACCGGTTACGGCCAGTGGGAATACAACGTTCAGGCTAACGACACTGAAGGTTCTGGCAACCAGGCATGGACCCGTCTGGCCTTTGCTGGTCTGAAATTCGGTGACTACGGCTCATTCGACTACGGTCGTAACTATGGCGTACTGTACGACGTAGAAGCATGGACGGATGTGCTGCCAGAATTCGGTGGCGATTCCTATACTCAGGCTGATAACTTCATGACTGGCCGTGCAAACGGTGTTGCGACCTACCGTAACAGCGACTTCTTCGGTCTGGTTGATGGTCTGAACTTTGCGGTTCAGTATCAGGGCAAAAACGAAGGTGCCAGCAACGAAAATACCGGTACCGCAAGCCGTGGCGATATGCATGGCAATTCATATCGTAACGACAACGGCGATGGCTGGGGTATTTCTTCTACCTATAACATCATGGATTCCGGCGTGAGCGTAGGTGCTGCCTATGCTTCTTCTGACCGTACCAACGATCAGATCGCCAACTCCACCGCTAAGGGCGATACCGCTGATGCATGGACTGCTGGCCTGAAATATGATGCGAACAACATCTACCTGGCGACCATGTACTCTGAAACCCGTAACATGACGCCATACGGCGACGGTAACGGCGTAGCGAACAAAACCAAGAACTTCGAAGTGACTGCTCAGTACCAGTTCGACTTCGGTCTGCGTCCAGAAGTTTCTTTCCTGCAGTCTAAAGGTCAGGACCTGTACAACGCCAACGGCACCTCTGCTGGCGACCAGGACCTGGTTAAATATGTGTCTGTAGGCGCAACCTATTACTTCAACAAAAACATGTCCACCTACGTTGATTACAAAATCAACCTGCTGGATGACAACGACTTCACCAAAGCAAACAATATCGGTACCGATAACATTGTTGCTACCGGTCTGGTTTACCAGTTCTAAGTCACTTTTGTCTGAAAAACCCGCCTTCTGGCGGGTTTTTTTATGGCCAATATTTATGAGCGCCGCCCGTTTTCACGAATTCCCTCCCCCCCTCAGACACATTTTCAGCGGGTCGCGGTTAAATGTGCCGGGTTTAATAGCCAGTGTTCCGCATCATGATTAATGTTTTGCTGAACAGTTCCCAACGGAAATATGACAAAATGTTAATGCATTTCCTCCGCAATAGCCGGTAAAACAGTTCGTTACCGTCATCCAATAAAACCGGAAGCCTATTTTTTATACCATCAGTTTTTCTTCATCATTTAGTTTCCTACAGTAGTCTCATCACCACAGGAGACACACCATGAACGACAACATCTTGAGCTGGTTGAACGCGATGAAGGCAGTCTGGATGCAGGAACCACTGGGGGCAAAATTTCCGCGGCCATTCTATCTCACCCCGGAACAGCGATATGCCCTGTTGGAAGAACTGATGAGACCGGTGAGTCACGACGAGAAACACCCGTCTTAACGCTGCTGAGAGCGATGAAGCGAAATAGAATAAGCGGGGCTCACGGTAGCCATAAAAAACCCGCCTGAGCGGGTTTTCTGCTGAACGCGTGGATTAATGGCTTTGACCGGCGAATGTATCCTGGCTGTATTTGTCACAAGAGACTTTGTCGTGCGCCGGGTAGCCCATGTAATAGTCAACAACGGCACCATAATCCATTCCGCTGGTGCCGATGGGGATCGATGTTTTTCCACATCGTAAACAGGATTTACCGCCCTTTTATCCGGTTCAGTGCTTGCTGCGGTACAATTCCCACTCTTCTATCCGCTGCTTTGACGGAAGATTGCAGTAACCCACTTCACCCGCTCCCGTTTTGACAATATCAAGTCGCCCGCCCTGTTGGATGCAGTAGATAGAGGCTGGATTTGACAGGCCCGGAGGCGGGTTTTGTTCGGACTGGGATGCACACCCCGCCATCAGCAGTGCCGACAGTGCAAAAATCACTTTTTTCATCGTTTCTCCTTTTGAGGAGAGATGCTATCCAACCCGTTACCGAAAAGCAAAAAAACCCTACGATAATGAGGGCTTGCAGCACTGAACTGTAAAAAAGTCAGCCTGTCCTTCGAGCCAGCTTACTGCCTGCCATCACTGTGACGACACCAGCGAGTACGCTGGCCGTAAAACTTACTGGCATTCGTCGCCGGAATCCGTACCATACGCGGCATACTTTTGCCTGCTGACTTTTGTTTGCCGGTGCAAACCCGTCATTTATGGTGAGCCTGATGGGGTGCAAAACGCGTAAATGGCCCGTGAGGTCTATGCTGCATAGATTAAAGAAATGCACGGCGATCGGCGGAACCGCTGACCCATTTTGCCTTCTGCACTGCCCCTTTTGGTTCCAGAGATAGTAGATAATGCAAGATAATCAACAAGCTGCAAAGAAAGAACAGTACAACCTGAACAAATTACAGAAACGCCTGCGTCGTAACGTTGGCGAAGCTATTGCTGACTACAACATGATTGAAGAAGGCGATCGCATTATGGTCTGCCTGTCAGGCGGGAAAGACAGCTACACCATGCTGGAGATTTTGCGCAATCTGCAGCAGAGCGCACCGGTTAATTTCAGCCTGATTGCCGTTAACCTCGACCAGAAGCAACCGGGTTTTCCGGAGCACATTCTGCCGGCGTATCTCGACACACTTGGCGTCGAGTATAAAATCGTAGAAGAAAATACCTACGGCATCGTAAAAGAGAAGATCCCGGAAGGCAAAACCACCTGCTCGCTGTGCTCACGCCTGCGCCGCGGTATTCTGTACCGCACCGCGACCGAACTGGGTGCGACCAAAATCGCACTGGGTCACCATCGCGATGACATTTTGCAGACGCTGTTCCTGAACATGTTCTACGGCGGAAAAATGAAAGGGATGCCGCCGAAACTGATGAGCGATGACGGTAAGCATATCGTGATCCGCCCGCTGGCCTACTGCCGCGAAAAAGATATCCAGCGCTTTGCTGAAGCCAAAGCGTTCCCGATTATTCCGTGCAACCTGTGCGGCTCTCAGCCAAACCTGCAGCGTCAGGTGATTGGTGACATGCTACGCGACTGGGATAAACGTTACCCGGGCCGCATCGAAACGATGTTTAGCGCCATGCAGAACGTGGTTCCTTCGCACCTGTGCGATACCGACATGTTCGACTTCAAAGGCCTGGCTCACGGTGCGGAGGTGGTGAACGGTGGCGATCTGGCCTTCGATCGTGAAGAGATCCCTTTGCAGCCTGCTGGCTGGCAGCCGGAAGACGACGAAATCGATCATCTGGCGAATCGGCTGGATATTGTCGAAATCAAGTAAGCCTGCCATCGGTTAGATGACATTCTGAGCCCTCCATTGGAGGGCTTTTTTATCGCCCCACGTCAGCCAAACGGAGGGGGATCGATAATGGGATGTGGATCCGGGTCGTCCGGAAGGTCCGGGAGCGGTTGCGGTCTGGGGATATGCTCTGGCACCGGAACAGGATCGTTCGGGATTGGGTCACTCATTCGCCACGGCATGGTTGCCTCCTGGGCTTTTACACTCTCTTAAGGGTAGAAGCTCACGGCTCAGAGGCAAAAAAAAAGCCGACTTAGTAAAGTCGGCGTCGTACGAATCAATTGTGCTATGCAGTAATTCAAAAAAGGAAGTAAGACAATATGGAGCGCAACGCCCATCGCTTGACGTTGCATTCACCTGCGGGAAAGATATTGCCCTGAATAGGTAGAGGGTTTATTGACTTCGCTCAATTTTGACTGCCTTTTTGCGGTTCAGCCGCCGATACAATGCTAAATTTTACAACCATTTACTGCGATGCAACCACCACGTAACACCACCGATCAGCAATACCAACCCGATACAAAACAGCGAAAAACCAAAACGCCAGCCGCCACCGGGGATCCCCCCGAGATTGACGCCGAACAGCCCCGTCAGGAAGGTGCTGGGCAGGAAAACCATCGCCATTAATGACATGGTGTAGGTTCTGCGCGCCAGTGACTCCTGCATGACCTGAGCAATTTCATCGGCCATCACGCCCGTGCGGGCAATGCAGGCATCAACCTCATCCAGCCCACGCCCCAGACGCTCAGCAATGTCCTGCATACGGCGTCGTTGGTCATCGTTCATCCACGGCAGACGTTCACTCGACAATCGCGCATACACATCCCGCTGCGGTGCCATATAGCGACGCATAACGATAAGCTGCTTACGCAACAGCGCCAGAAAACCGCGTGGAGGGATATTCTGGTCGAGCAAATTATCTTCAAGGTCGATAATTTTATCGTGCAGCTCTTCGATAAATTCGCTGGCGTGATCGGTCAACGCATCACACACATCGACCAGCCAGCCGCCACAGTCCGTGGGGCCGGTCCCCTCTTCCAGATCTTTCACTACGTCGTCCAGCGCCAGCACTTTGCGCTGACGCGTGGAAACAATCAGACGCTCGTCCATGTACAGACGCATTGCCACCAGTTGATCCGGACGCTCGTCCGTACTGCCGTTGATACAACGCAGCGTAATCAGCGTCCCATCACCTACGCGGGTGACGCGGGGTCTCAGGCTGTCGCCCGCCAGCGCATCACGCACGCTATTAGGCAGCAGCGGCGTCGTCGCCAGCCACTCAGCGCTTTTGGGATGGGTGTAGTTAAGGTGCAGCCAACAAGGATTCTCTTTATCAATCGCACTTTTATCCCTCAGCGGTACGGCCCCACCTTTCCCGTCAAGCATCCAGGCAAACACAGCATCCGGTACGTTCACATCGGCTCCCTTAATAATCTCCACAACGCCTCCGTATTTCTTCAAACGCTTTGTCACTGAGTCTAGCGTCGGCAGGCTAATAAGCAACAGATTCAACGGGCATCGCCCTGAATTCATTCATGAAAGCGGAATTATCTGTGTCGAAGGGTTTGGCTGCAATGGGCAATTCGTTAACGTTGATGTCTGCACAAATTAAAAAGGGCCTGCAATCGCAGACCCTTTTGGCTGGCATCAAGACAAATCAGAAAGAGTGCCAGTAATTCGGTTCACCCACTGTAGCAGGGGCGGTTTTAGGTTGTTGAGGCGACGCAGGAATTATGGGGGCTGCAGGTTCATTAGCGAGATGGAAATTCTGAGTCCGGGCCTGTAATTCCACCACCTGATGTTTCAATACATCTGAAGATCCGGCCAGTTCTTCCACTACCGCGACGTTACTCTGGGTCACTTTTTCCAGCTCAGAAAGCGCCAGGGTAATTTGCTCAATGCCTTTTTCCTGCTGCAGGGTTGAGGCCGAAATTTGCTCCATCAGGCCGCTCACTAATCCTGAGCCGGTGACAATTTCGCGCATATTTTTCTCGGCCTCGGCGACAATATTTGCCCCCTGGGTGACGTTTTCGCTGGTCACACTGATCAGTGATTTAATGTTTTTCGCGGCTTCGGCGCTGCGATGCGCCAGATTGCGAACTTCACCCGCGACCACGGAAAATCCTTTGCCGTGGTCGCCCGCTCTGGCGGCTTCCACCGCCGCGTTCAGCGCCAGAATATTGGTCTGGAACGCGATACCGTCAATCAGGGAGATGATTTCCGTCATCTGTCGCGCACAGTCGGTGATCGACTGCATATTGGTCGCCACCTCGCCCATCAACTCTCCTCCCTTACGGGCATAGGACGTTGCATCACCGGCACGATCGCTGGCAAGACGGGTATTCTCAGCATTATTTTTGGTACTGGCGGCAATCTCTTCCATGCTGGAGGCGGTTTGCATCAGGGTGGCAGATTGCTGTTCGCTTTTTACCGACAGTTCAGCGCTGCGATTTGCCAATTGCTCAGAGAGGGTCATTGCCGTTTGCGACGAGGTGCGGATTTCGGATACCAGAGTCGAAATATTACTGGAGAGTGCATTAATTCCCGGAATCAAACGCCCTGCACAGTTATTACCAAATTCAGGAATATAGACAGAGAGATTGCCCGACGTCACTTCATCAATACTTCGCTTAACCGCATTAATTGGCGTCACCAAATACTTAGTCATATACAACCATAATAACGAAATAGTCAGTAGCCAACCGACATTAAGCATTATCATGACCGCCAGATTGGCAGATAAAAGCACAGCAGATATATCTACCAAAACAAACATTGCCAGTAAAAACATCAGTATGAACGTTCTGACACTTACATTTTTCAGCATAATCAGACTCACAACGATACTCAGAGGGGTGATATGGTTATAGCAGTTGCCCAAGCCATTTCAATATACTTTCCAGGAGAAATCATTATTCGCCGTTAAAGAGGGCGAGTTTGAGTTTGGCGACGCATTTATCTATAAACACCCCATGATATTAGCTTTTTGTTCCAATTATTTATAAAATTTAATCAATATGCAGCATATTATAGCGACCTGAATCACAAAAAAACGCCCGGGTTAACTGGCGCTATATAATATTTAAGTAATACTAAATCATTAGTGCCATCGTGACGCTACTGTAGTGACGGTGTCGGGTTTGCGTACCGAAACAGCGCTCAATCCGTGGAAATACGGGCATTCTTCACAGTTATTTCATAGCACTATGGTTGAAATTGCTGTTACATTACTTTAACAACTTTAAAAGATGTGGAAGGCATAATGCTGTACGTTTCGTGGGATCCGGTGCTGGTCGGCATTTCGTTTTTAGTCGCCTTTATTGCGTCATTTGTTGCTCTCGACAGCGCAGCCAAAATTGCCGCCTCCAATAAAAAAACGGCCCTTTTCTGGCGCATTGCCGGGGGCGCTACGCTGGGGATCGGTATCTGGTCGATGCATTTCATTGGCATGCTGGCGATGAAAATGCCGATGATGATGCATTACGACCTAGGCATTACCGCGTTTTCACTTCTTGTTGCCATCGTTGCCGCCACCCTTTCCATTAATATTGCCGTCAATGGTAACGTGCTGTCACTTAAGCGCCTTTGCGTGGCGACGCTGATCCTCAGTAGCGGCGTGGTGGTCATGCATTATGTCGGCATGGCCGCGCTGATGATGAACGACGCCATTGACTGGAACTACGGCCTGGTGGCCCTCTCCGTAATCATCGCCATTGTCGCCTCTGGTGTCGGTCTTTGGCTGGCTTTTAGCCTGCGACTGAATGGCAAAGGGGCGCTGATCAACCGCATGGTAGCCGCTGTCGTCATGGGCATCGCCATTGCGGCAATGCACTATACCGGGATGAGTGCCGCTGAGTTTGTGGATCATGCGCACTACATGAACGGCGGAGTTAGCGAGCTGGGTCTCTCTATCTGGGTTTCTGCCGTGACGCTCACTATCCTCGGCGTGATGCTGATCATTTCGATGGTCGATTCCCAACTGCGTACCAATCGGTTGACCGAAAACCTGCAACAGCTCAACCAACAGCTGGAGCAACAGGCCCGATTTGATGGCCTGACCGGGCTCGCAAACCGCAGCCAGATTGATTTACGTCTGGAAGATTGTCTGCAGCAGTCTCAGCTCACCCTCACCCCTTTCGCCCTGATTTTTATGGATCTTGACCGCTTTAAATTGGTCAATGATGCCTGGGGACATCACGTTGGTGACCACCTGCTGGTCTCCGTTGCCAACCGTATCAGTGCCTGCCTGACGCCAAAAATGACGCTGGCCCGCCTGGGCGGTGATGAGTTTATCCTGCTGGTCCCGGACACCAATCAGGGGGACGTGGAAGATCTTGCTACGCGACTGGTTGAGTGCATCCGTCGTCCGTTTTTCGAAGCCGGTCAAATTTTACAGGTCTCCCTGAGCGCGGGCATCAGCCTGTATCCGGAACACGGTAAATCGCTGCAGGAACTGAAACTGCGCGCGGATACGGCGATGTATAACATTAAGCAGCAGGGTCGTAACGGCTGGGCTATCTACCATGCGGATATGATGCAGAAGACCTGGGAAGGCGCCGAGTTCCTGCAGGATTTAACGCAGGCGCTGGAGCGGGATCAGTTCGAACTGTGGTATCAACCAAAGTATCACGCGGCCAGCAAAAGCATTTATGGCTTTGAGGCGTTATTGCGCTGGCGTCATCCCACCAAGGGCATCCTGCTGCCGGAGGTGTTTCTGGCTACCCTTGAAAATACCGGGCTGATGGTTCCCGTGGGCTACTGGGTCATCGATCAGGCTTGCCTGCAGCTGCGCCAATGGGCCGATGAAGGCCATCAGGATTGGGGGTTGTCGATCAACCTGTCGGCGACACAGTTTGAGCAATATGACATCTATGACACCCTGTGTGGTGCCCTGAGCCGCCATGCTGTTCCCCCTTCGCGCTTAACAATCGAACTTACCGAGAGTACGGCTTTGCGTAATCTGGAGCGCAGTATCGGGATCCTCAATGACCTTAACCGTGTCGGGATCACCGTGTCGATTGACGATTTCGGTACCGGCTATTCCAACATGCTGACCTTAAAAAACCTGCCAGCACGGGAACTGAAAATCGATAAAAGCTTCGTCCGCGATATTCGCGATAACAGCAAAAACGTCAAGATTGTGTCGACCATTATCGATATTGCGCATTCGATGAACATGAACGTTGTGGCTGAAGGGATTGAAACGCAGGATCAGCAACAGCTGCTCACCAGCCTTGGCTGCGGGTATTTACAGGGTTTTCTGTTTGCTAAAGCCTTGCCCGCAAAAGAAATCCCGCAACTACTGGCAACGCTGCAGAGTCCGAAAAAATTATCGGTGCCCCCACAGCCTACGGCGATACAAAAAAAGCAGGCCTGATCTCATGAAAATGCATTATGTTTAATACGTGTCGGTGGCGAGCAAGGGCACGTCCAGGGAGATAATGCATGTTTCCAGCCGAACTGTCTGCCTTTCATCACCTGACCACCCCGGTCTGGGTGATTGACCCTATTGCTGAGCGCTTTGTGTTTATTAATCACGCCGCCCAAGCGTTGACGGGTGAAAGTTCGCTCAATGCACTGCGCTTCGGCGCGCTGTCGGCCTGCGCCCAGACTCGCCTTTCTTTGTATCTGTCCGACCTGCGTCACAGCAGTGAAATCGTTGAGATTTGGACGCTCACGCTGCCCGCCGGTGAAGTCCCGCTGCGCTGCCGCCTGACGCTGGCGTCCTTTCCCGGTCTGCCGCAGGTGATCCTCTTCGAGGGCGCGAATATCGCCCACGGCGCCAGCGAAAATACCGCCCCCAGCGTCGGCTATAAATCCCGGCGGCATAATTTCTATCACCGTTTCTTTATGACCACCACCGCCCCGATGTTACTGATCGACACCGCGCGTGACGGGCTGATTGTCGACGCCAATCTGGCAGCGCTGCGATTCTATGGCTATCGCCGTGAAGAGATGTGTCAGAAGCATACCTGGGAAATCAATACTCTCGGCCGCCAGGTGCTGCCGGTGATGGCGGAAATCGCCCGCCTGCCCGGTGGGCATAAACCGCTCTATTTTGTGCATCGTATGGCCGATGGGTCCACCCGCCACGTGCAGACCTATGCTGGTCCCATCATGATCAGCGGTGAGCGACTGATGCTGTGTATTATTCATGACATCACTGAGCAAAAAAGACTGGAACAGGAGTTGGAGTACGCGGCGCTACGCGACTCGCTGACCGGATTGTTGAACCGCCGACAATTCTACGCCTTAACCGAAGGGCAAACCGCCTCTCACATGCCGTTAAAAAGTGACTACAGCCTGCTGCTGATCGACACCGACAATTTTAAAGCCATCAATGATAATTACGGCCATTTGAAGGGAGATGAAGTGCTGGTCCAGCTGGCGCGCATTCTTGAAGCCTGCAGCCGCAAAGGCGACTTAATCTTCCGTTGGGGCGGTGAAGAATTTGTCCTGCTGCTGCCACGCACCGCCCTGAACAGCGCTCTGGACGTTGCGGAAAGCATCCGTGACAACGTGATGCAAATGCGCAATGAGGAGTTACCCGCCTTTACCGTGAGCATCGGCGTGGCCAGCCATCAGGCAGAAGAAACCATCGATGAATTATTCCGTCGGGTCGATAAAGCACTCTATCAAGCCAAAAATGACGGACGAAATCGGGTTCTTGCAGCATAAATCACCAGACCCTACGAATTCTGTCAGGTTCTTCTTCCGCAAAATCAGAGTAAGATAAAAGTATTAGTGCGGTTTCGACGAACCGGACTAATGCATAATTTGCTTTTAACTGTTTTGCCCGTTCTCTGACGGGCTTTTTTTTAATCAATTACTGTCAATTGACTAAAAAACCAATTGGTTACAACACCCTTAACCATGGACATCCGCAGACAATTTAGGACTTTTATACGCCCCAAACCGTGACCCATAGGTCGTTGTGTCCCAATTTCCGCCCCAATTTTTTATCACACATGCACTCCTTTCGATTCCTCAAACCACACGATCCTGTCTGCTATGAACCAGGATCGTGGATTTATCCCTAAGTAACCCGTAATTCTCCATTCCCATAATATAGGAAATTAACCCACTCGGAGTAGATCGTAATGACATAGCCTTATTCCTTTGCCAACAAAAGGATTGAGGTTAATTTAATTTTAAACCAATTTGCATTGAGTCTGATAGGCAAAAAAAGAGCATTAGCCTTGACTACGTGTATAATGACGAATTGTAAGATCATAAATTCTAAAAGTATTTTTACCCAGCAAAATAAATGAAGCCATGAATGAAAACATCTTGATTTTCTCTGTTGTCTTATTTTCATCCGTATGTCAATCGTTGATTGGTGTCGGATTAGTAATGATTGGCATTCCAATGCTAATTATTTCTGGAATATCGTTTGAACATGCTTTATCTGTATGCCTTCCTGGCTCGCTAATTATTAACACCCTTCAATTAAAATCACAGTTCAAGAAAGTCACCCGACAAGACTGTATTTCATATCTATTGATGTCTTGTGTTTATTTATGCTTCCTATTTTATGCTCACTCAGTTGGCATTGTATTTAATAAACTCACTGCTGGTTGCGTACTGATTCTGGCTGGACTCTTTGGTTTCAAAGTTAGCTTAAGAGAACCATTACTGGAAACATTGAACATTAAACCAAGAGTAAGTGACATCATGATTGGTATTGTCCACGCAGTTTCAAGCATGGGCGGATCTATATTGTCCTTGACTGGGGCGGCCAGATACAAAGATAGCAATGCTTCCACAAGATTTATTGCTGGTGGATATTTATCACTGGGTTTCATTCAGCTATTCTTCTATTTAACACATGGAATACATCTTTTTCTGAGTCTGTATTCATTTATTTCAGTGCCAGTTTATGTCATATGCCAGAAATTTGTATCGCCAAATTTAAACCACAGCAAACTTAAAAGTTTAATATTTGCAATAACTTTGATTTATGGCATCCTGCTTATAAGGCAAAATTTCATTAGTTAATGATAATTAAACATCGAGCAATAAAAACAAAAAAAAGAACGAACAAATAAAAAAATGAAAAACTTAAACCGATTAAACTCAGAAAAGAAAATTGTAATAATGATGTTAACAGTGATGTTTGTCGCAGTTAACATTTTCACGTTTTATATTTCTTACAGTCGCGTGAAAACAAACATTGAACACATTGCATCGAAAATCTCTGGTGAAATCAACAACAATATCAGAGAGAATTATAGCATCGCCTCATTACTGGCCACAAAATTCCATTCCTCCGAAAAACTTTCAACGCCTTCGACTCATACTGCTTTTGATGATTTCGCAAAAACATTTTCAACCATCGATAACTTCAAGTTTTCAAGATATTACACAGATGGGAAACGTATCCTTCCCTTTACTGAAAACCCTATGAAAGTGGATGATACCGATAGAATTCATATGCTATCTGACGTGAGCGATTACATCCAGAAAACAACAAAAGAATTAAATAGGGCCCATGGGTTCGCAGTCCCCGATCTTTACTACAGCAGTATCCATAAAGGCATGAACAGCCAACATTCGTGGATTGCCATTGGTATTCCTGTTGTCATCAATGATTATTCTTCCCATGTCACCATAACACCAGGAATTATTGCAACTGACTATACGGCCAAAGAAATCTTCGATTTGTTTGATGAGGAATTCAAGATAAACAATCTTGATGTTAATGCGTATAGCATCAACATTCACAGCCGAAAATCAAATGTTCCCACAATGATCATTTCCGAATCAGGACTATCATTGTTTGATTTCAGCATCCCCGGTGTAAACCTGACGAATGGCTATTATATTACATCTGCAGTCAATTTAAGGACATTGATTAACTCGGCACCGGAAATTTTTATCAACGCAAACCTGTTGATGACATTTGTATCACTATTGTTTTTGATGTTACACAACAGTAGCCTGCAAATGCTGAATAGACTTATCACCGATTCCTTAACTCAGGCTTTGTCACGTGAAGGCGGCAGGCTTGTCATTGAAGGGATGTCTGCCAAAAAGGGGCAAGTTATTATTGTCACTGATCTTAATGATTTTAAAATCATTAATGACACATACGGACACCATGCTGGAGATGAGGCACTTGCTTATTTTACCGGCTATGTGATGAGCGAACTGCGTGAAAAGGATTCGATGATCCGAATGGGTGGGGACGAATTTATGCTGCTGATGTCCGATGTTTCAGTAAAACAAGCAGAGGACAAAATGGCCCAACTTGCAGAAGGGTTACATTCATTCCCCCATGAGGGATGTGAAATACCGCTTACATTTTCTTATGGCGTAAGTGCAATCACAGATGAGTTCTCTGACTCCTATAAAAATGCTGATGAGCGCCTTTACGAGATGAAACATCGACACCACGCACAAAAATGACTGTGATTGGCATATAACAGTCAGTTGCGGACACTGACCAGACAGACCGTAGACGTAAAAAAGACAAAGATATTTACGTGAACTGCACGTGCACTTCGCAATAGCCCCAGGTTTCACGATCTGGGGTTTTCTTTATGTTTTAAACAGCACCAAGCCAACCTTACTGAGCGCAGTGCTTTCCCCTTCCATCGCTAAACGCCTTTAGAGAGTCACTGGCCCCCTACTCCGTTTCTGGCACAGAGCAGACGGCTGTGGGCCCGCTGTGTTAGAGAAGCGGGCGTTGGCACTTATCACACAAATCAGGGTCAAGTCTCCAATGGTCGCTGTTGCAGAACCTTTTTAGCCACAGGATTTATACTTAATTCCAGATCTCCCGGATGCCGAAGCGCACAAGACGGTGTTAGAGAAAATGGGTGCAACAGAAGGCGTGAACTCGATTCTGGCAAGCCTCGCAGGCTATGTAATCAAACTTAACCAAAGAGAAAATCATGAGAAAAATAGTATCGTTTGTCCATGTGTCGCTGGATGGTTTTGTCGCTTCTACCGCTGAGGGCCCGGCAGGTCTGGCCTGGATAAGCATAAGTCCCGACTTGTTTGAATACGTGGAGCAGCGGATTCAGCAGACCGACACCGCCTTATATGGCCGTATCACCTATCAAATGATGGAGGCGTACTGGCCAACGGCTGCCGATAAGCCTGACGCCAGCCCGCATGACCATACGCATTCGCGTTGGTATAAGTCTGCCCACAAAGTGGTGTTGTCGAATACCCTGTTGGAAAAAGATCACCCTGATACGCACATTATCAGTGGCCATTTAAGCGACGAAATCAGCAAGCTCAAACAGAACGCGGGCAGCGAAATCTTAATATTTGGCAGTCCCTCAGCGACTCACGCGCTAATGGCGGAAAACCTTATCGATGAGTATTGGCTATTTGTTAATCCGATTTTACTGGGGCAAGGCATTCCCTTGTTCAAAAACATAAAAGACAAAACCGCACTCCTGCTGGTGAAGAGTAAAATTTTCCCGTCGGGCGTCGTGTGCCTGCACTACGAGGTGCAACGAAATCAATAATGCAAGGTTATGATGTTTAAGGTCCGCAGTGAGCGCAGCCTTACGTTGCCTGGGATTAATGGCTCAGTTGCTGGTGGATAAAATCAATAAGCGTTCTTGTTTTCGCGGGCAGAAACCGCCGATTAGAATAAAGTGCGAATAACTGCAATGGTGCCGCCGTCTGTTCAAACTCAATCTCGATGAGTCGCCCATCGTTGATATAGGGTTGGCAGGCTTGTTTCGAGAGAATGGCAAAACCGACACCTGCTACAGCAGCCCGCCCGGCCATCTCTCCACTGTTGACCCGATAATGCCCTTTAACTGCAATTGTCTCGAACCCACCTTTTGCACTGACGAACTGCCAGGGAGCCCCTTTCAGTGCGCTTACGGTAGTAATGCAGGGTAATTCTTCAAATTGCTTTATATGCGCTGGGGTGCCATAACGCTGAATGACGGAGGGAGCGGCAACAATGGTGCAAGGGATAGTAACCAGACGACGGGCGATGTAGTCACTGTCATCCATCTGACCACGGCTAACGATGATCGCGACATCAAGATCATCTCGCAGAGATTCGAGACCTGACAAATTTGTGACACAGCTGATCTCCACATCCGGATACTGACAGGCGAAATCGGCAATAACAGAACCCAGCAATGCGGGTCCTATTTCATTGGGAATACAAATACGTAGTGGACCTTTGAGCTGAACCTGTCCCTGCGTTAATTCAGACTCCGTTTGTTCAAGCGCTTCAAGCAGCGGTTTTGCTCGCACATAGAGTCGTTGTCCCGCCTGGGTAAGCTTCATATGGCGTGTGCTGCGTTCAATGAGCTGAAGATTGAGCTTTTCTTCTAACTGGGAAATACAACGACTTACGTTTGATGCCGGCATTTCAAGGGATTTGGAAGCTCCAACGAAACTTTCTCTTTCAACCACAGCAATGAACACTTTCAGCGAACTAAAGTCGAGTGCCGGACGCATAGAAAATCCCACTTTTGATAATAATATGCACCACTTTTACCATCTTATGCTGATTTTTGATAGCAGATAAACTTTGGCCATCTTTCTCTTACAGGTTGCTTGTTATGCCACTGGATTCTCAGATGTTTAATCATAAAAACCTTATGCCGATGGCCATCATCATTGCCTTTATCCAGTTTACTAATGCGCTGGAATACATGGCGTTAACACCTGTTTTCTCCTTTATGGCAGAAGCGTTTTCGGTTCCAGTTTCATTTTCTGGATATGTCTCTGGTATGTACACATTAGGTTCAGTTCTTTCCGGTGTTGCTGCCTTTTATTGGATAGACCGGTTTAATAAGAAGCGGTTCTTAATCCAGAACATGCTGCTGCTGGGAACACTAACGTTTATGTCTACATTTACAACAAATTTTGACATCCTATTGGCGCTACGATTTTGTGCAGGATTGGTGGGTGGTACAACGATGGGTGTAGGGATGAGTATCTTGATAAACAACTCCCCTGCTAACCTGCGTGGAAAAATGCTGGCCACGGTAATCTCAGCATTTTCGATAGTCAGTATTGTGGGTATGCCCGTAATATTATTTTTTTGCACACACTTTAGTTGGCATATTTCTCTGTGGTCCATCAGTTTTCTGTGTCTGCTGTCTTTACCGCTTACAGCCCTTTTCATTCCCAGTGATGCCGCTCAATCACGCGCGAATAACAAGCTAGCTATTGATGCTCAAACCCTGCTTTTCGCCTCTTGTAATGCACTGGTGCAGTTTAGTCCAATGCTGATCATCCCCATTTTGACGCCATTAATGACCCATTATTTGGAGGCGCAACAAGACCAGCTGCCTTTGCTTTTCTTAAGCGGAGGGATTGCTGGATATCTGTCTACAAAAATAACAGGGGCACTGATATCGCGTTTTTCCGCTCTGATGCTGGCTACAATCTCAACGCTACTTTTTTTACTCAGTTTACTGCTCCCTGCAATGGGATATCAGAACGCGTTTCTGTTTATTATTTTATTTCTTGGTGCTTCGTATAGTCGGCTGGTTTCATCATCTTCGGTTGCGATACAGTATCCAGCAGATGAACAGCGGGCCAGTTTTTCTTCGTTACAGGCTGCGATAATGTCCCTGGTCACAACACTTGCATTCTTTTTGTCGTCCTTATTACTGCCCGACCACAACATAAAAGCACAGAACTTAGACAGAGTGCTGGTAATCTGCGCATTAGCTGCGGCTGGGTTTCCCCTGCTGATCATGGCACTGCAAAAAAAAACTGGCTAAACGTATTCACCAATCCGACCACTGTGTTCTTGATTAACATAACGGATTACGGCGATACCCATGTCAGCTCTGTGGTGGTTTACCGAATTTGGCCACCTGAACAGAGGTGATAAGCTCACCTCAGAACAGCACTCTGTCCTGAGCGAAGGGCAGAATTTGGAGTACATACTTGCATCGCATGCCTGGACAATGGCGGCAGGTCACATCAGCCACTACATTTGCTCATTTTTAAAACAGGTGAGTGCGCGTATTTTAATCAATTATTATACAGTATTAATATTATTAAATAATTCCCAACTTGTCGCACCATATTGAAATGATTAAGATTCACACAATTTTCCGTTAATATCGTTTCCGCCCATGCGAGGAAGGAACCACTATGTTTGACCGTAAAATGGCTGACTTACGTCAGAAGTATTGGAAAAAATATCTTCCTTTGCTGGTAGCACAGGGCGCGCGAACTGGGGATCCGTACAACTATTATTCCGTGCATCTGGTGGATGCCGATCGCAATCGTTATCAGTTGATTGGTCACCGGAAACACGTTACCACTATTGCCCGTTGGGACTATGACACTGAGTGTTATCTCAACGGACAGCGTATCAGCATAGCCAAACTCGATGCTATGCAAACGGAAATCATTCATCACCGTCACTATGGACCGATTCGATTTTCCGGGATTCTTAGCTTTAGCTTCAATTATCGCACCCGCCTGATTTATCTGAAAACGCTGATTAACCGCGGTAAAGGCCTGTTAGTTTCGCTATTTTTTGCTGATAAAGAGCTAAAAAGCAGAGACCGTATGGTGCTTCTCAATTTACTGGTGGATGAGTATATTCAACAGCGCCCTTCAAGACTCCATACAGGCATGACGTTGGATGAAGTCATTGAGATGCTATACGGCCAGCTATGGTACAAGCACATCCGCAACGAGGAATTTCGCCGCAAGATACAGTTGCTGCTGAAATCGTTGACGATTACCGGCGAATTAGCGCAAAAAGAAATGCACTATTATGTGCAGCCAAAAGCCGTGGCGGCGATTTCCGATTTTGAGAAAGAAGAACAACGAATTAAGCAACAAGAAAAAATGCAGCGTAATTTCGTTCGGCTGATGCTGGTCATCTCAGCGTCAACGGTGTTAATAACCTTGGCACTACTGGGGATGGCGGGTGTAATTGATTTGCATAAAGTCTGGGCCGCTCTCAGAGATCTGAATCCTCTAAGCATGTTGATGAAGCTGATTTAACGCCTGATGAATGGCTTAACTATATCAACAGTGATAATGAATTGCGTCTCTATCCTGTCAACGGCGAGTACCATGCTGTATGGTCTGGCCCCTCGTTGTACGATGAACCGTGGCTTGACTGGCGTGCTGGCAATATTTATACCCAGTGGCCAGACACATTCCTGTACAGAAAGATGCTGAGAATTGCGCAGCACTTCAACGCGCAGGTAATGGATGACGACGGGACAGTTTACAGCAATGACGCTCAGTGGGAGTTCGACCCTACCCACCAACGTTAACCTGCCTTTGACTCAACACGGATGCCGTCCGGGATAATGTCCTCTCATTTGTGCGCGAGGCGCTAATTCCAGCTTATACCGGGCTGCTAATGTCGTACTGACTAGTCATAGCATTTTTAACCCGTCAGGAAGATGTTCCCGATACCCATCACCGATGTGCTTTTTGTATTCTTTGTTTTTATAAACAAACACAGAGTTACATCTTCAGGCGTTTTGGAAAAATGTGACTCAGTTTTTCATACTGAGTAACTGAATAATATAATGTACAGCATGCGGGGAAACCACTGTTTTCCCCGCATGTGACAAGCATTTGATTAATGATATTACTTGTGTTTGAATATCATTATCTTAAGCTGTTTCGCCGTAACGACTCAACCGCGACAGTTATATTTTGGCCCATTCAGGAATTATCTATGTCTGAAAAACATTGGTCGCAGGTCGAGTATCTTCATCAGACCGTCACGAATCCCAACATCCATATTAAAGGCACCCATAGTTATTATAGCAACTGCTGGGATCACGATTTTGAGCGCTCCGTCGTCCGCTATTTGCATGGGGATGAGATAAGCCAGGGCTGGCAACCTCTTGGAGACGTTGATCGGTTAATCATCGGGAATTTTGTCTGCATCGGCGCAGAATGTGTGATTCTCATGGGAGGTAACAGCACCCATCGAATGGATTGGGTTAGCCTGTACCCTTTTATGGCATCAATAAAGGATGCATATCAATCTCGTGGGGATACAGTGCTGGGTGACGGTTGTTGGTTAGGCATGCGGGCAATGATCATGCCCGGCGTCACGATTGGTGAAGGCGCGGTTGTGGCGGCTGGCGCAGTGGTCACCAAAGATGTCCCCCCCTATGCCGTCGTCGGCGGTAATCCAGCCAAAATCATTAAATATCGTTTTTCTCACGCGGATGTGGAACGGATAGTGTCCTTGAATTTATACAACCTCCCTGAGGATAAATTAATGGCGTTACAACCTCTGTTGTCATCAGACGATATTTCAGGCCTGGAATCCATGTTGTCTTAATCGCGTATGCCAAAAGAAACGATGTCCCTGTATCGATATCTCTTCCGTTTTACCTCATTTTACAGGCTAAAGGTCGACTCCCGGCACACAGCGATCGCCAGACACCCTCAACATTGATGAGCATAACTAATTAACCCTAGCTCATTACCCTACCTAATCAGATAAATTGTTTTGCGTTATGCTTTTCCTCCACAACCGCTGAAGGACAACATGATGCAAACTGTAAAACTGAACAACGGTATTGAAATGCCCCTGCAGGGATTTGGTGTGTTTCAGATGTCTGATGCTGCGGAATGCGAAAGAGCCGTTATTGATGCCATCGATACGGGATACCGCCTGATTGATACCGCCGCGTCTTACCAGAATGAAACCCAGGTTGGGAACGCGCTGAAACAGACCGGCATCGCCCGTGACGAACTCTTTGTGACGACCAAACTCTGGCTACAGGATACGAATTACGAAGGCGCTAAAGCCCAATTCGAACGCTCCCTGAATCGACTGCAACTTGATTACGTTGACCTGTATCTTATTCACCAGCCTTATGGTGATGTCCATGGCGCCTGGCGTGCCATGGAGGAACTGCAGCAGGCAGGTAAAATTCGCGCCATTGGCGTCAGCAACTTCCACCCTGACCGACTGGCCGACCTTATCGCCTTTAACAACGTGACTCCTGCGGTAAACCAGATTGAGGTTAACCCCTTCAACCAGCAGCTGCATGCCGCGCCATGGATGCTGAGCCGTGGTATTCAGCCGGAAGCCTGGGCGCCGTTTGCTGAAGGTAAAAATGGCCTGTTCCAGCATCCGGTATTAACGGCTATCGGTCAGAAGTACGGTAAAAGCGTGGGCCAGGTGGTACTGCGTTGGATCTTCCAGCGTGGCATCGTTTCACTGGCGAAATCAGTGCGTAAAGAACGCATGGAAGAGAACATCAACATTCTCGATTTTGAACTCAGTGCTGAAGATATGCTGAAGATTGCAGCGCTCGATACCGCCACCAGTGCCTTCTTCTCTCACCGCGATCCGGCGAGGGTGGAGTGGCTGACGGGCCGCAAACTTGATGTTTAAGCCGCGATAAAAGAGGTATTCATTCAATGCAAAAACGTTATCTGGGTCAGTCCGGACTCGGCGTCTCCGCGCTTGGACTCGGTTGTATGGGACTCAGCCACGGCTACGGCCCGGCAACCGAGACCCGGCAGGCCATCGAACTTATTCGCACTGCGGTTGAACGTGGTGTCACCTTCTTCGATACCGCCGAAGTGTATGGCCCCTTCCTCAATGAAGAGGTTGTCGGTGAGGCCTTAAAACCGTTTCGTGACCGTGTGGTTATCGCCACCAAGTTTGGTTTTACTTTCGGTACGGACAACAAGCAGCAGATTTTAAACAGCCGCCCGGAGCATATCCGTGAAGCCGTTGAAGGGTCATTGCGCCGCCTTAAGACCGATGTCATTGATCTGCTGTATCAACACCGCGTGGATCCGGATGTTCCCATTGAAGATGTTGCGGGAACGGTGAAAGACCTGATCGCTGAAGGCAAAGTGAAACATTTCGGTTTGTCCGAGGCGGGTGCGCAAACCATTCGTCGTGCGCATGCCGTACAACCGGTTACCGCGCTGCAAAGCGAGTATTCAATGTGGTGGCGCGAGCCAGAGCAGGAAATCCTGCCGCTGCTTGAGGAACTGGGCATTGGCTTCGTGCCCTTCAGCCCCTTAGGCAAAGGCTTCCTGACGGGATCGATCAAGCCAGGTACGACGTTTGGGAAAGACGATTACCGACGCCAGGTGCCGCGCTTCGCCGAACAAGCGATTGAGGCGAATACCCGGCTTATCTCGTTGTTGGGTGAACTGGCGGCAGAGAAAGGTGTGACGTCTGCGCAAATCGCGCTGGCATGGTTACTGGCCCAAAAACCGTGGATTGTGCCAATCCCCGGCACCACGAAACTGCCCCGGCTGGAGGAAAACCTGGGGGCTGCCGACATTATTCTTTCGCAGAATGATTCGCGGCAGATAACCCAGGCGCTTGAAACAATTAAAATCGTCGGCGACCGTTATTCTCCAGAGCATCAGGCCCGCGTAGGCCGTTAAACCCTGAACGGGTCCACAGCGAATGGTGGATCCGTTATTCCGGGTAGCGCAGTGCATCGATCATCAATGCAAACGCGGGCGGATGCTGCTTACGGCTCGGGTAGTAAAGATAATAACCGGGGAAATACGGGCACCAGTCCTGCAGAATCTCAATAAGCTCGCCTGACTTTATATACTCCTGCACCCTGTCTTCCGGTAGACAGGCAAGGCCAAATCCGGATATAGCCGCATCGATCCTTTCCGCCTGCAGATTAAACGTCACCTGCCCTTCCACTCTGACCCGTAACGGTTTCCCCTCCTTTTCAAACTCCCAGTGATAAAGTCCACCGGCAGTTGGCAGGCGCATATTAATACACCGATGATGTTGAAGCTCATGAGGGGTTTCAGGTGCGGGATGCGTTGCAAAATATGACGGTGCGCCAACCACGGCCATTCGCATATCCGGACCAATTCTTACCGCGACCATATCTTTATCCACGCTTTCGCCCAGACGGATCCCCGCGTCAAAACGTCCCTCCACAATATTGACGAAGCCGTTATCAACCACCAGTTCAATATTGATTTCCGGATATTCCCTGAGGAAAGGTTTTAACTTCGGCCATACCAGACTTCGCGCGGCGTGCTCCCCGGCAGATAAACGGATATTGCCGGAGGCGGTGCCGTTCAGTTGAACAAGCGCTTCCAGCTCCTGCTCAAGATCGGCGATTCGGGGTTCAAGGCAGGCAATAATTCGTTCACCCGCTTCCGTTGGCGCTACGCTTCGGGTGGTGCGGGTCAGCAAGCGGATGTTTAGCCGTTCCTCCAGTGCCTTCATCGCATGACTGAGTGCCGACTGAGAAACACCCAGTTTGGCCGCTGCTTTGGTAAAACTTCGCTCCCTCGCTACCACCAGAAAGATGTGCAGTTCGTTGAAGTTTTCTTTGAGCATCGGCGATTTCCTTATGGAAGCATTTCCTTCATCGCGTATTCATGAAGGAAGTTCATAGATAACATCATTTTAGCCCCATTCATGACAATAATGATAAGGAATTTACCCAACACGGCGGTTTCACTGTTGTAATAACGACGTCCGTGATCGCGTCAGGCTCAGGTACCTTCGACATCGCGTGAGCAACCTCAAGGGGCGTACGGTGAAGTCTGTCGTGGGAGCAGAAAAACAAAAACCGCCCGCAGGCGGCTTTTGTTTCCAGGCGTAGTCAGTGATGGTGGTGGTATTCGCCAGCGCTATGCTGCGGGCCAATACGCCCCGCTTCCATCAAAATTTCTTCAATAAGCTCTTCCAGACACTCCTTGCCATGCTTATCGCAGACCAGATGAACCTGGCGGGAAATTTCATCGCATTGCATACCATCGCACAATGCCGATTTAAGCATGATTGTCGCCCATCGCTTGGCTTCAGAATGCGTCAACATAGGCCCTCCTCTGCGGGTATCCCATAAAGCGTAGTCCTGGACTGGCGATTTATCCATGGGATTTAGAGGGTTTTAATGCGGATAAGCGGCGTTTCAGACAAAGACGACGCCCTGACGGCGGTACGGAGTAACTGGTCTGAAACGTTTCCGGCGTTGAGTCTGCTTTCATCCCGCTTCGTTAACCGCCCACTCCACTCACAACACCGGCGAAAGAGGAATATGTCAGACAGGCATACTCAGTAGCCGGCAGCCTTATTTGCCGCTTTAATGCGCTTATTTCTGGCCTCTTTTTCTTGCTTGTCTTTCGCTTGCATTATTCCCCCTGCGGCATCCACCCAATCACCCGCAGTACAACCTGATAATCCCACGCTCAACAGCAAGGCAAACATAACCTTCATTTAAGCTCCATCGGTTATTTCTTGTGTAAATAACATCCGTGCAATACAAACAGCCTTTCGCATTTGCATAAAAATACTAACAAACACAGTAACCACTGACAAGAATGAAGATATTCACAGGAGGATCCTAAATCCTTTGAGGCGATTATTTCCGAATACCAGGATTAACGCATTGCGGAATTCACGGTAGCGAAAATAAAAAAAGCCAGCACCTTAACGGTACTGGCCTGACGTTAATTCAGCCTGGGATTAATGTTTAATGATATACATGGTCCGGCTGTATGCGACATCTTCAGGGTTCTCAATCGGATAGCCTTTCAGCCACGGTTTGATCAACCGCCCGTTGGTGTACTGATAGATTGGCGCAATCGGCGCTTGCTCAGCGATGATTTTTTCCGCTTCGTTATAATCAGCATTACGCGCTTTATCGGTGGTTTCCAGCGTAGCCTGGTTGATCACCTTGTCGTAGGCCGGGTTGTTAAAGCGGGAAATATTGCCGCTGTGAGTAGACGTCAGCAGAGACAAGAACGTTGAAGGTTCGTTGTAGTCGCCGACCCAGGAGGCGCGGATCACATCGAAGTTACCGGTGTTACGGCTGTCGATGTAGGTTTTCCACTCCTGGTTTTGCAGTTTGACGTCCACGCCCAGGTTTTTCTTCCACATTGACGCCACGGCAATGGCGATCTTCTGATGGTTTTCAGACGTGTTATACAGCAGCGTCAGTTTCAGAGGACGCGTTGGGCCATAACCTGCCGCCGTCAGCAAGGTTTTTGCCTGTGCATTTAACTCTTGCTGGCTCATGCTTTCCATTGCCGAAGGCTGCGGCTTAAAGCCTGCCGTCACGTCCGGGGTGAAGCGCCATGCTGGTTTCTCGCCCGTGCCCAGCACTTTGTCGGCCATAATGCGACGGTCGATAGTCATGCTCAGCGCCAGACGCACGCGGGCATCTGCGGTTGGGCCTTTCTGGGTATTAAAGGCGTAGTAATACGTCCCCAGCTGTGGCGGCGTATAGACCTGGCCTGGGATCTGCTTGAGCAGCTGCTGATACTGATTTTTTGGGAAGGATTCGGTGATATCAATGTCACCCGCCTGGTAGCGTTTGGTGGCATTCGACTCCTGGTTGATCGGCACAAACGTTACCTGCTGGATAACCGTTTTGCCATTATCCCAGTAATTCGTATTCGGCACGACCACCAGCTTCTCATTCACGACCCGGTCTTTCAGAACATACGCGCCGTTGCCCACCAGTTTGCCCGGACGAGTCCAGTTCGGGTCACTTTCCACGTTGGCTTTCTGTACCGGATAAAGCGAGAAGTTTGCCGTCAGATTCACAAACCACGGCAGCGGTTTCTCCAGCTGCACACGCAGGGTTTTCGCATCCACCGCGGTCACGCCCAATTTGTCCGGGGTGGCTTTGCCGTCAATGATGTTCTGAGCATTGGTAATGCCCGCCAGCGCGGCAAACCACGCAAACGGAGACGTGGTTTTAGGATCCACCAGACGCTGCCAGCTGTAGACAAAATCCTGCGCCGTCACCGGCGTGCCGTCGGACCATTTGGCATCGTCACGCAGGGTAAAAGTCCAGGTCCGGTTGTCATTGGTCTGCCATTTAGTGGCGACACCCGGAACGATATTGCCTTTCGGATCCTGATTAACCAGCCCTTCGAACAGATCGCGGATCACCTGAATTTCCGGCAGCCCTACCGCCTTGGCGGGATCCAGCGAAGCGGGTTCGTCCTTAATATGACGGACCAGCACCTGTTGCTGAGCCAGTTCGGTCCCCGCCGGGACATCTGCGGCCAGGGCAACAGAAAAAACGCCGCCCAGAGCCAGCGCACAATACAGAAGTGATACAGGAAACTTCATGGGATCCCCTTTATTCAGTTATACCCTGCCAACTTAGTCGGGTAATTATTTGTTTCGGCAGGAAGAATTGCAAACGACTTGTGACAAAAAATTGAAGGATATTCCGAACAACGTGCTGAAAGCTGTCCATGGAAACTATTTGATTATCGGCCTCTTTTGCACAACACTGCCAGAAACAACACAATAATGCAGGATAAAGTATGTCTTCCACCCGACCACGCCAACAGCGCGGCGCTTTTCCCCCGGGCACCGAGCACTATGGCCGTTCACTGTTAGGCGCCCCGCTGATTTGGTTCCCGGCCCCGCAGGCCGATCACAACAGTGGCCTGATCATTGCCGGCACTCACGGCGATGAGAACTCCTCGATCGTGACCCTTTCCTGCGCATTGCGCACCCTGTCTCCCGATCTGCGTCGTCACCATGTGGTGTTGACGGTCAACCCGGACGGCTGCCAGTTAGGTTTACGCGCCAATGCTAACGGTGTCGATCTCAACCGAAACTTTCCCGCGGCGAACTGGAAAGCAGGCGAAACGGTGTATCGCTGGAACAGCTCGGCGGAAAGCCGCGATGTGGTGTTGTTAACGGGTGAAAATCCGGCGTCAGAACCGGAAACCGATGCCCTGTGCAAACTGATCCACAAAATCCATCCGGCGTGGGTCGTATCGTTTCACGATCCGCTGGCCTGTATTGAAGATCCGCAGCAAACCCCGTTAGGCAAATGGTTAGCTGAGGCGTTCGAACTGCCGCTGGTCACCAGCGTCGGCTACGCCACGCCGGGCTCGTTCGGCAGTTGGTGCGCCGATATCGGCCTGCACTGCATCACCGCCGAATTCCCGCCGATTTCCTCAGATGAAGCCAGCGAGAAGTACCTTGCCGCGATGACAACGCTTCTCCACTGGCATCCTGAACATCACAAATAAAGCGTCCCGGTAGCAAAACGTAACGCCGGTTCGGCATCGGCGGCCAGCCAGGTTGGGCCGTCGAGATCGGCAAAGCGCACCTGCGGCGTCAGCGGCAATGCGGCACGGATGGCTCGCGATGTGCAGAGCATACAGCCCAGCATCAACGTGTAACCCTGCGCTTTTGCTTCCGCTGCCAGCGCCAGCGCTTCCGTCAAACCGCCGGTTTTATCCAGCTTGATGTTGATCATCTCATAACGCCCGGCCAGTTTTGGCAGACTGTCACGGGTATGACAGCTTTCGTCGGCGCAGATTGGCAAGGGATGAATAAAGTTTTCTAACGCGGCATCTTCACTGGCTGGCAGCGGTTGTTCCAGCATTGCGACATTCAGATCGGCCAGCAGCTGACAGCGGGCGGCCAGGCCTTCACTGTGCCAGGCTTCATTCGCATCCACAATCAGCGTGGCTTCCGGCACAGCCGCGCGGATGGCCACCATCCGTTCGCTGATCAGGTGATCGTCGAGCTTCACTTTAAGCAGGCGCGCGCCCTTATCCCACAGCGCTCTGGCACTGTTTGCCATCTGATCCGGCGTACCAATTACCACGGTTTGTGCTGTGGTGACGCGGGTCGCCAGCTGTGCGGCGGCAAGCTGTGGCAAAGATTGCCCGGCTTTCTGGGCGTCCAAATCCCACAGCGCGCAATCCACGGCGTTACGGGCAGCGCCCGCGGGCAACAGCTGTTGCAGCGCTTGTCTGTCAGCCCCGGACTCCAGTTGCGCGCCAATGCTGGCAATCTGTGCCATCACCGAGGCAATACTTTCCCCATAGCGCGGATAAGGCGTGCACTCCCCGGTGCCTTTCAGCCCATTTTCTTCAATTTCCACGACCACCACCTTCGCTTCACTGCGGGTGCCGCGAGCGATGACAAACGGCGTGTGGAGCGACCATGCTTCCTCATAGATTTTTAGATTTCTCATTCCCTGCCCCTCGATTTACCAGCACTAAAAGGATTTGCCGTGTTAACTGTTGTTGTCATACACTAGGCCCGACGTTAACTATATGTAAACAGGAAGATATCATGTCACAAACTGTGCATTTCCAGGGCAACCCCGTTTCCGTTCAGGGCTCCATTCCGCAGGCGGGCGCCAAAGCACCAGCTTTCACTCTGGTGGCTAAGGATCTCTCCGACGTCGCACTGAGCCAGTTCGCAGGCAAACGCAAAGTGCTTAACATTTTCCCTAGCATTGATACCGGCGTGTGCGCGGCATCCGTGCGTAAATTCAACCAGCTGGCGACAGAAATGGACAACACCGTGGTGCTGTGCGTCTCTGCTGACCTGCCGTTCGCTCAGTCCCGCTTCTGCGGTGCAGAAGGCCTGAGCAACGTTATCACGCTGTCTACCCTGCGCGCGCCGGAATTCCAGCAGCAGTACGGTGTTGGCATTGCCGAAGGCGCTCTGAAAGGTCTGACCGCACGTGCCGTTGTCGTTGTTGACGAAAACGACAACGTGGTATTCAGCGAGCTGGTGAACGAAATCACCAACGAGCCAGACTACACAGCTGCACTGAACGCTCTGAAAGCGTAAAAAACGTGTCCTGGCCTGCGGGTCAGGACTGCTTTTCTCAGACCGCTTCCGCCCTCGCCGCATGCTTTGAAATAAACCTCGCAATCCCCGGCCCGAACAGCAAAATACTGAATAACCGCAGCGTCTGCATCGCCATAATAAACGACATGTCTGCCCGGCTTCCGGCGGCGATGATGGCGACGGTATCCAGCCCGCCAGGACTGGTCGCTAAGTACGCCGTCAGCATATCCAGCCCCAGAATATGCGTCAGCGCGAGCGCCATTAGCGCACAGAGCAGCATCATGGCGAAAATCGCCGCCAGCATTTGCGGCAGCGTTTTGAGCGCCAGCAAGAAAATCGCCCGATTGAACGCCAACCCAACGCTCCAGCCAATCGCCATATAGGCCAGTGCCAGCAGCCATTCCGGCAGCGCCACGCTCAGGGTGCCGCTGGTGTGCAGCGCCGCACCTACCAGCATGGGCAGAAACATCACCCCGGAAGGAAAACGCGACAGCTTGCCCAGAAACCCTGTGACCACAATCATCAGCACGGTCAGCAGCAGCGAGCTGTTAAACGGGGGAAACCAGATGATTTCCTGGCTCAGGGTTTGCGCCTCATCGCCGAGCGAAAAACGCACGACCATAACCGCGGCTCCCGCCACAAACAGCACCCGCAGATACTGCATAAACGCCACCAGCCGGACGTCAGCGCCATAGTCTCGCGCCATCGCCACCATTGCTGATGCCCCGCCCGGCGAGGTCCCCCAGGCGCCCGTCACACCAGGCAGCGCGCTATAGCGCACCAGCAGCCAGCCCGAGAAGGCGCTGGCGCCGAGGGTGGAAACGAGGATCAGCAACACGATGGGCCAGTTACCCATTAGCACCGAAAAAATGGCGGGAGAAAGCGTACCCGCTATCATGCAGCCGATCACTGCCTGGGCGGCAAGAAAGAAAACGCGTGGGAGTTGAATTTGGGCGCCGCACAGACTGTGGACAATCCCGGAAATCAGCGGGCCAAGCAGCAACGCCGCGGGGAGGTGGAACCCTAACAGCACGGCGGACACCGCCGCTGACATCAGCAGCAGTGTCGCCCACGGCAGCAGCCGTTTACTCATCGCCCTTCTTCTGGCTCAAGCCATATTCACGCAACTTGTTCGCAATGGCGGTGTGCGAGACACCAAGGCGTTTCGCGAGCTTACGGGTGCTTGGGAAACTGCGATACAGCTGGGTCAGCACCGAGCGCTCAAAGCGGCTGGTTATCTCATCCAGCGAGCCTTCCATCGCATCTTCACCGACGGCCACCGTCGCGGTATCGAAGTCAGGTAACAGGATGTCCTGCGGGCGCAACTCGTAGCCATCCAACTGAGTCAGCGCGCGGTAGATCGCATTTTTCAACTGGCGCACGTTGCCAGGCCAGCCATAACGCGTCAGCACCGTGTTCAAATCGGCAGCCAGTTTCGGACGGGCTATGCCCTGCTCATCCGCAAAGCGCGCCACGAACAGCTCGGTAAGCGGCATGATGTCCTGCGGACGATCGCGCAGCGGCGGCAGATTCAGCGTCAGCACGTTCAGACGGTAGTAGAGATCTTCACGGAATACCCCTTTCTGTACCAGCTCCACCAGGTTTTTCTGGGTGGCGCAGATAACCCGCACGTCCACGTGTACCTCATGATCTTCCCCGACGCGACGGAAGGTACCGTCGTTAAGGAAGCGCAGCAGTTTGGCCTGCATACCACGGGACATTTCACCAATTTCGTCCAGCAGCACCGAGCCGCCGTTCGCCTGTTCGAAGAAGCCCTTTTTCCCCTGCAGCGCATCACCAAACAGCTCGCTCTCCACCGCATCCTCCGGGATGGAGGCACAGTTCAGCGCCAGGTAAGGTTTCTGCGCGCGCGGACTGGCCAGATGACAGGCGTTGGCCAGCAAATCTTTGCCGGTACCGGTATCGCCGATAATCAGCAGCGGTGCCGTCAGCAGCGCCAGCTTGCGAGCCTGCTCCACCACGTGGCGCATTTTCGGGCTGGCGGCAATAATCTGGCTAAAGGCGCTGACGTCCTGAGTGGTCATATTTTGCAGCTGACGCCCCATACGCAGCGTCGAACGCAGCATCACCACCGCCCCCATCAGCACCCGGGTGGCGTTTTCACCTTCCAGCGTGACCGGGGTAATTTCGAGCAGGAAGTTTTGTCCGTTGATGACAACATGCTCGGCGTGCGACTCCACCGGCGCGCTGTCGAGCCAGCGCTGGAAGTTAAAACCGGCAATCAGCTGCGCGGCGTTATGGCTGCGCAATTTATCCTGCGCCTGACCAAACAGCTGGCTACTCGCCGGGTTCGCCAGCTCCACTTTCCCTTTCGTATCCAGCGACAGCACCGGCTCCGGCATCGCTTCCAGCAGCGCGCTCAGGGCCAGATGTTCACGTTCTGACGGCATCCACGGCACGGTACGCACGTCGGTCACGCCCGCGATACGGCGGATTTCCGCCATCAGGGTGCTGAAACTGGTGAACTCCAGCTCCGCAAAATTCAGATAAATTCGGCCAATGGGATCGATATCGATACCGCGCAAATCTATGCCGCGCAGGACCAGCAGATCGAGCAATTCACGGGTCAGACCAAGACGGTCCTCACAAAAGACTTCAAGACGCATGGGAAATATCACCCTCATAGCCATTAACGGGTGGATGATAAGACAGTTCTCCGTCGGCGGGAAGATAGCTGTCAACAATTATTGACAGTATGACGGAAAATCAGGCGCTTTGCCGTAAAGTTGTCCGCAAACCGCACAAAGGGAAAAGAGATGAGAGGGAGAAAGCCCGACGGCAGTCCTGCGCCGGGCTGTTAAGCACGATTACAGAAGTCCGCTGAGCAGGCCAATCCCCACCAGCGAGGCACATCCTCCCAGTACACGCGCCAGCCCCTGACGCAGTGAAGAACGGATCATCAACCAGCCAAGCCCCAGCCCGGCCAGGTGCAGACCTGCGGTGGCAATGACCATGCCGGAGAGCGCGCCAAAGGAGTGTGAAAGCTCTGCGCCGTGCGCCAGGCCGTGGAAAATCGCGAAGGCCCCAATCACCAAAGCGCCCGTCACCGCAGGCAGCTTCATTTGCAGGGCCACCATCGCACCCAGCCCTAACAGCGACGCGGCGATGATAAACTCCGTGCCGCCCAGCGTCATCCCCGCCATGCCGGCCAGCGCCCCGATCAGCAGCAGCAGCGCAAAGGCCAGTGGCGCAAGCCACCACTGTCGCGTGTTCATCGCGCTCCATACCCCGACCAGCAGCATCACAATCAAATGATCGGTACCGGTAAAGGGATGCAGAAACCCTTCGGCAAAGCTCAGGGTATGATGGGCTCCCCCATCATGTCCGGGATGGGCCAGCGCCAGCGCCGGAAACAGTGTCAGCAGTGAAACCACAGCGGCCTTACTTGTAAAACGCATAGTACATTCTCCTGGGAGTCAAAATTCCTTATCACTGAAAATCGATACCACACCCTCGTGGTTATCGTGTCAGATCACTTTCTTCTGGTTGATGGGTCTGCAGGATCCCCTGCATCTGTTTCAGGGCAGCCAGCGTGTCCAGCGCCTCCTGCTCGTCCAGTACGCTCATGGCAAACCCGACATGCACCAGAACCCAACAGCCCAGCAATCTCTGCGGGTCATCGTCACAGACCAGAGAAATATTGATTCGCACCATCACGCCGGAGACATCCACCGTCGCCAGATGATGGCAGTCTTCTCCCACCGCGATGATTTTTGCGGGTACACCAAGACACATGATCGCTTTCCCTCTCGTTACTCAATTTCCAACTGTCTGATCCGCAGGCTTTCACCCTCTTCAATGCGCAATCGGTGCCCGGCGCAGAGCGGACAAGGTTCAGCATGGTGTGACACTGTCACGCATGTGCCGCAATCCCAACACCAGGCCTGTGCGGGCCGGTGGCTTAACTGAAGCTCACAGTCCTGCGCCAGCGTGCCGCGAGTGGCGCTGGCAAAGCTGAACAGCAGCGCCTGCTCTTCAACGCAGGCCAGCGCCCCGATTTCCAGCCACACTTTTGTCACTTTCTGCGCACCGTGCCGCTTTGCCTGCTGTTCGATAATCTCAACCATGCTCATACACAGGCTGATTTCATGCATGCGCCCGTCCTTGGGTGAAAAGTGACCGGCGCGAAGGGTTAGCCGGTAACTCACCGTTCATTAGCGGCAACGACAGCGCCATTTTTGCCGCACTGTCAGCAAGCGCAATAAGAGCCTGTGGCGTCAGACGCCTGTCGAGTGGCGACATCAGCGAAGCCGCCAGATACTGCCCACAGCCCGTAATCTCGCCCACGGTAAAACGCACATCGCCGCACGGCAGGCTCAGGGCCAGTTTGTCCCCCACGCGGCGTTTCTCCCAGCGTTGCTGTGGCCCCGGCAGCACCAGCAGGCTCAGCATCCATGGTGTGAGCAGGCAGCCCAGCCACTGCTGTTCATAAAGCACAAACCCGCAGGCTCGCACCGGAACCTGCGGCAGGAAAAAGGGAAGTTCACGCATCTCCGACGCGGCAACCGCCTGAAAAGCCCGTTCCAGCGCCGCAGACGGGTTGTCTCGCATACCGTCAACCACGCCCGGCATAAGCCACCTCCATCGGCATCGCGATAACGCCACTTTTGTGCAGCGCCGCCACGAGGTGTTGCAACGCCGGTTCGATGGCCTCACTCACCACCTCGGAGAGCCCTATCCCCGGTTCCAGCGATTGCGGGACCACGCCAATCAGCGTCAGACGTGCCGGAAATTCCCCCGTCAGCCGCAGCGCCATCAGCACATCGGCAAGCCCCAGTTGATGCGGAGAAACTTTTTGAGTAAAGAACGCCGGAATTTCGTCATCATGCAGCACCACCACGCTGCCCGGTGTCGCACCGGTGAGCACCGCATCGGCGACAATCAGGTGATCGCGCCGGGCCATGACGTCCATTAACTCCATGCCGGAGGTCCCGCCATCCAGCACCTCAACGTGTGGGGGCAGCAGATAACGCTGCTCGAGGGCTTCCACCAGACGAACACCAACGGCCTCATCGCCCAACAGCAGATTGCCAATGCCCAGTACGAGGATCCGCATCACAGCACCTTCACGCGTGTCACTTCATGGCCGGTGGTATCCACGATATGCACCGCACAGGACATGCACGGATCGAAGGAGTGAATGGTTCTGACCACCTCAAGGGGTTTGGCCAGATCGCTGACCGGGGTGCCAATCAGCGCGCGCTCGTACGGACCCGGCTCGTCATTAAAATTGCGCGGCCCGGCGTTCCAGGTGGAAGGAACCACCGCCTGATAGTTCTCGATTTTGCCGTCCTTGATAACCAACCAGTGCGACAGCGCACCGCGCGGGGCTTCGATAAAGCCCACGCCGCGAATTTCACCGGTTGCCGGAATGTCAGGGCGAATAAAGGTTTCATGGTCGCCGCTGCCGATGTTATCAATCAGCGCCTGCCACTGCTGGCTCAGCGTCTGATGCAACACGCAGGCGTGCACGGTTCGCCCGGCCACCCGTCCCAACGTAGAGTGAAGCTGTTCGGGCTGCAGCGCGTTGCCCGTCAGCGTCGTAAACAGGCTATCGAGCTGGTTAAACACCTGCTCTGTGGGCTGATGACCGGCCTGTAAACTGCACAACAGCCAGGCAAGCGGTCCCATTTCCACCGTTTTGCCGTAGAACGTCGGGGCTTTGACCCATGAATATTTTCCGTCCTCCTGCCAGTCGGTGTAATTCGGCCTGGTCAGCCCTTCCCACGGCGCCAGCGGCTCGTCGTCCTGATACCACGCGTGTTTGCCACTTTCCTGAATGCCCTTTTGCAGGTACGCATCATGCTGGGTGGCAATCGCACGGAAAGTGCCGTTTTCCAGATAGCCGCCAGGCAACAGATAGGTTTCGCTTTTACGATCAACAGGCAGTTCCGGCACGCAGAGATAGCAGTCCGCGCCCTTTCCCATCGTCAGCCACTGCGGATAATGCGCGGCGATAATCGCGGTATCGACGAGATAAACCTGTTCGATGAAATTGCCCAGCTTGTCGATAAAACTCTTCAACAGCATCAGGCGCTCAAGGTTGAGCACGCCTGGCGCATCGAGGTTAATCGGGTTCGCCACTCCGCCCACCGCCAGATTCTGGATATGCGGCGTTTTTCCCCCCAGCACGGCCACGATACGGTTGGCATCGCGCTGACACTCCAACGCCTGCAGATAATGCGCCACGGCGATCAGGTTTACCTCCGGGGGTAAAACCATTGCCGGATGTCCCCAGTAGCCGTTGGCAAAAATCCCCAACTGCCCGCTCTCCACCAGCGTTTTGATTTTCTGCTGGACGGCACGAAACTCAGCGGCGCTGTTCAGCGGCCATTCAGAGACGCCCTGCAGCATCTCCGCCGCTTTTTGCGGATCGGCCTTCAGCGCCGAGGTCACATCGACCCAGTCCAGCGCAGACAGCTGATAGAAATGCACAATATGGTCGTGAATACTGTGCGCCGCGGCGATGATATTGCGGATGTACTGGGCATTCACAGGCACCTCCATCCCAAGGGCATTTTCAACCGCCCGCACCGACGCCAGCGCGTGAATCGTGGTACACACGCCGCAGATTCTCTGGGCTATCATCCATGCATCGCGCGGGTCGTTCCCCTTCACAATCTCTTCCATGCCACGCCACATGGTGCCGGAAGACCAGGCCTTCACGACTTTGCCCTGTTCAATTTCACAATCGATACGCAGATGCCCTTCAATGCGCGTGACGGGATCAATGGTGATGCGTTGGCTCATGGACGCCCCCTGAGAGTGTCGTTGGGTGGTTTGGGTGCTCCGGCAGGACAGGCAGTAGTCTGATGAGCAGGAGGTAGGCGCAGACTTCAATAGCCACAAAGCCAATAGAAATCAGCAGTTCGCTGGCGGTAGGGAAATAGCCGTAGCCGTTGCCCGGGTTGTAGGCCAGCAGTGAGTAATTCAGACGCCAGAAGGCCGCACCGCAGACCATGCTCAGCGCCCCGAGGAATAACAGGCGCGGATCCTGACGGCAGCGCTTCCAGCGGAAGACGACCAGTGGGAACAGCATCAGCGCGGTTTCAATCCAGAACGACAGCGCGAAGCGGTCCAAAGGCCAGAGATAGCGCGTTTTCCCGTGGACAATCAGCTCTCCAAACCGCAGCACCACAAAGACCAACAGGAAGATTTCAGTCAGCCGGGTCAGACGCATAAACAGCGGCGTTTCGTTAACGCCTTTTCCCCGCAACCCCGCCTGGGTCAGCGATCCTTCGAAGATAATGATCGAAAACCCGAGGATTGCGGCGGTCAGCAGTGAAAACAGCGGCAGCAGCTCATAGCTTTGCCACAGCGGATGCACTTTGTAGCCTGCGGCAATCATCAGCGAACCCATCGAAGACTGGTGCATCGACGGCAGCAGCGCGCCCAGCGAGATAATCAAAAACATCGCCTTGTTCAGCCAGCGCAGCGGTTTTTTCCAGCCCAGCCTTTCACAGAGCGCGGGAGCAAACTCCAGCGTCACAATGCCAATGTAAATGGTCATGCAGACGGCGGTTTCAAACAGTACCGAGTTGGTGTTGAAGTGGCCGGGAAGATAGAAGTAAGGCAGATTCCAGTAGCGCCCGACGTCGATGGTGATCGACAGGCCACCCAGCGCATAGCCGAACAAACTGGCCAGCAGCGCCGGACGCACCAGCGGATGGTATTCACCGCGGTTAAACACATACACCGCCCAGGCCAGCGCCCAGCCGCCGCAGGCAAAACCGGTGCCTACCAGCAGATCAAAGGCAATCCAGATACCCCATGGAAATCCTCCGTTGAGATCGGAAACGTCGCCAAGACCCAACACCAGACGTTTGCCGATCAGCAGCAGACAGAGCACCACAAAAGGGGTCAACAGCATCACCGGCCAGCTCACAAGTTTTCCGCCAAGCGGCTTCGCGTTATGCGTCATCCTGCTTCCCCTTTTCTTTGCGTTCCTCTTTGCGCATGTTGCGCTGAACCAGGAAAGTGATCCCCGCCAGTGCCGCAAAAGGCAGAACCATGCCTTTGTACAGCGTGTGCTGGACGTGTTCCGAGCGCACGCCGGTCGCTAATTCCGCAAGCTCCGGCAGGCCGAGGTGCTCAAATGGCACGCCGGAAAGCACCAGAACCTGCGTGCCTCCGCCTTCTTTTTCGCCGTAGATATGCGGCTGATAGTGGGCCACAGTGTGTTCGTAACCGTCGTGACTCTGTAACGTCTGGCGCGGATAGCGATAACTGTCCCCTGCTTTTGCATTGAGACGCCGTCGGGCCTCCTCGAGGAGATTTTCGCGGGTGCCGAAGATCACCGCCCCTGTAGGACAAACCTCAACGCAACCCGGCAGCTCGCCCTTATCGAGCCGCGCCAGCCCTTTCTGGTTGCACAGTTCGCATTTGTGAATTTTGCCAAAAGGGTTGTCGTAATCGTACTTTGGCACGTTGAACGGGCAGCCCACCATGCAGTAGCGACAGCCGGTGCAGACATCCGGGTCGTAGTGCACAACGCCGGTCAGGGGATCTTTTTTCATCGCCTGCACCGGACACACCGACACACAGTTCGGGTCCACGCAGTGCATACACTGTTTTTTGATATAGGCGTAGCCGTCGGTCAGTTGGTCTTTGTGATCCCCTTTGCCGTTACGCCATACCTGAATGATGTTGTTGGTATAGGGGCTCAGTTTGTCGTTATTGGACCAGGTCGGCTCCGTTCCCGCGTAGGCATACGTCTCACCATGCGGCTCGTACGTATGATTGACCTGCTGACACCGGCTGACGCAGGCCTGGCAGCCCACGCACAGCGTCGAGTCGTAGAGCATCCCCAGCGAACCGGGGATCGGTGGGCGATTTTCTGCCCCCGCCGAAGCCGGTGGCACCGCACCGGAAAGCAACGCCCCCGCGGAGGCCAGCTTTAAAAAATGGCGTCTGTTCACGGCTTATTCCCCCGCCGGTGGATCCTGACGATCCTTGTGTTGCCGCCCCAGCTCTTTCACCGTCATCACGCTGACGCCCGCGACCATCCCGACCACACCGCCCAGCAGTCCGACTGCCGTCATGCTGACGTGCCCGCCTTCCGGGCTGGTGACCTCAGGCTTGGCGTTTCTCGGGGTCGGGTTTTCGACATTCGCCAGTTGGGCAATGCCCTTACTGAAGCCCACGCCTTTCTCGTTGCAGCCATAGCAAGGATGGCCAATCCCCACCGGCCAGATGCCGCCACCCACGTCGCAGAATTCCAGCGTTGAACAGTTGCCGTAGGTTTCAGGGCCTTTACAGCCCAGATGATAGAGACACCATCCCTGCCGGTGGCCTTCGTCGCCAAACTGCTTTGCAAAGCGCCCGGCATCAAAATGCGGGCGACGCTCGCAGTTCTCGTGGATCAGACGCTCATAGGCGAACTTCGGCCTGTTCTGCGTATCCAGCGCGGGAGGACGGTTAAAGGTGATGAGGTGTGCGACAGTCGCCAGAAAATTATGCGGGTTAGGCGGGCAACCTGGGATGTTGATAACCGTTTTCCCCGGGAGCACGTCCTGCAAACTGACGGCGCCCGTGGGATTCACACCGCTGGCGGCAACCCCGCCCCAGGCCGCACAAGAGCCGATGGCAATCACCGCCGCCGCGTGCTCTGCCACTTCACGAATGTGTTCGACAATAGGCTTACCGGCCACCATGCAGTAAATACCGCCATCCTTCAGTGGAATCGATCCATCCACCACCAGCACATAGCGCCCTTTGTCACGTTCGATGGCCCGATGCTTGTTTTCTTCCGCCTGTTCACCAAATGCCGCCGAAAGCACTTCATGGTATTCCAACGAAATCGTATTCAGGATCAAGTTTTCCAGGGTGGGATGCGTCGAACGTAATAACGATTCGGTGCAGCCGGTACATTCCTGAGCGCCTATCCAGATAACCGGCGGTCTCTGGTTTGAGGCCACGGCGGTCACTATTTCGGCTGCGGCATGCTGACTGAGCCCCATGGTGGCGGCCAGTGCAGCACACAACTTCATAAAGTCCCGTCTATTAATACCCTGGGGAAATAATAACTTTTGCTCCATTATTTTTTCATCCTTTCTGGAATACTTGTTCTGGACGCATGAACGGCTTTCTATTAACAATAATTTCCCGCTGAATTATTTGACTCACATCAATCAACCCTAAAGTGGTAGACGGTGTGTTTTAACTTCTTGATGCTAATCGCTTCAGCAACTATTCAGCTCATCACTATTTTCAGACTTTCCTTTGCAGCGAAATATTACCCGCCTGGGTCAATGACAGCCCGCGGGTTTCTGGCGCAAACAGGATTGAAACAATAAGCCCGACTAACGAAATAAATGCCCCGATGAGCATTACGGTACTAATGCCATAGCGACTAATAAATACCGGCAGTGCCCAGGTTGATATCACCGTTCCAACGCGGCTGATTGACATAATCACGCCGACCGCCGAGGCGCGAATATCCGTCGGAAAGAGTTCATTCGGGTAAAGCCATTGTAAAATGCCGGGCCCGCCGGAGAAAAAGGCATAGACCGCAAACGCGAGGACCACCCAGCCAATACCCGGATTATCGACCAGACCGAGGATCGCCAGCGCACCGGTCATCATCGCAAAACTCCCCACCAGCAGCGGACGTCGCCCCATACTGTTCAGCCAGTACATCGCAGGAATGCAGCCGAGCATGAAAAAGAGGCTGATGACCACGTTGCCCAGGGCCGCGTTTTCCCCCTGATCCCATCCCAAAAGCCCCACAATCTGCGGGCCAAAAGTGTAGATGGCGAACATCGGGACCACCTGGCAGGTCCAGATCGCCGCCACAAACAGCACAAAGGGAAAATGGCGACGATTAAACAACTGCATAAATTTTGTCTGCTGCTGCGGCTCTTCTTCAAACACCACCGGTTCACCGAACAACTTCAGCATCATCGCATTACACTCTTCGACCCGCCCTTTGCGTAATAACCAGCGCGGCGATTCCGGTAAATCAAAGCGACCAATCAGGATCATGACGCAGGGAATAAACGCACTGCCCAGCATCCAGCGCCAGCCGTCCGGATAGTCATACAGCCAATAACCGACCAGATTGGCGCAGGTCGCCCCTACGTACCACATCGCGGCAATAAACCCAACGGCAAACGCGCGCTGACGGGTATTGGAGAACTCGGTGATCATCGAGGTGGCAATGGGATAATCGGCGCCAATCACAATGCCAATCAGCACCCGCATCACCAATAATTCCATCGGCGAGGAGACAAACATCGTAGCGACCGAAATAAGGCCAATCGCCACAATATCGATTAAAAACATTTTGCGCCGCCCGACCCGGTCGGAAATATAGCCAAACAGCGACGTCCCAATAAACAATCCGACCAGGGTGCCTGCCCCCAGCAGGCCAATCCATTGGGCATCTAATTTTAATAATGGCGTGAGCTGCTCAAGCGCAACGCCAATAATGACCAGCACATAGCCATCAAGAAAGGGGCCACCGCTACCCCATAACATGATCCGTCGGTGAATCGATGAGAAACGAAGATCATCAAAGTTTTTGGCCTGCATCAGTTCGCCCTCAGCCGTAGCGATATTCCACGCCGAAGGTCCCGCGTGGGTATTCCCATTTTTCCAGCGCGCTGCCAAGCCCTAAAATACGGCAGGTCCCGCACTCCAGGCATCCGGCATAATCAAACCGAACGGAGCCGTCTTCCTGCTTTTTATATAAGCCCGCAGGACAGGCTTTGGTTAACAGTTCCAGCACCTGCATATCCGGCTGCGATTTCACGATAATGTGCGGGCTGTGCTCATCAACATTAAATTTGTTGATGCCCAGTTTGACATCGACATTCACTGGCGTACTCATAGCGCGGTCACTCCCTTGAAGCCGTCTTTGATCAGATTAATAAACCCGACTTTTTTGGCGTAGCTGAGGATATTTTTACGCAGCGGCACCGGCGTTTTTCCGGTGATGGTGAACAGATCCCCGGCGATCCCCACCGCCATTTCCGGGTACTGGCTGAACATTCGTGGGTTGTCCAAAAATGCTGGCATCTTCTGGTACATCTTCATGTCACGCAGCGGTCCGGCGTTCAGCAGCGTGAGATACTCATTCAAGCTTTGCTTGCTGAAATCGTTGCGCCCCATCGCCGCTAACACCGTTTTGGCCGCGGCTTCCCCGGACGAAATGGCCAGATCCATACCGCGAATCGTGAAGCCAAGATTCATGCACATGCCCGCAGCATCACCGGCAATCAGCACCCCGTCGCGCACCAGCTCGCTCTGCATTCTCAGACCAGCTTCGGGTACCACGTGCGCGGCATACTCAATCATCTTGCCGCCTGCAATCAGCGGCGCGACGGTGGGATGCTTTTTGAAATCTTCCAGCATCTGCGGCACGGATTTTTTCGCCTCTTTCAGATGATGCAGACCGCAGACCAGACCTAAGGACAGGGTGTTCTGATTGGTATAGAGAAAACCGCCGCCCATCAGGCCATCGGTGGGGGCACCGGCAAACAGCCAGGCCACGCCTTCGTTGCCCTGGAGATTAAACCGGTTTTGCAGGACCTCCTGCGGCAGTTCAATCAGCTCTTTCACCCCCACCGCAACATTTTCCGCCGCGACAGGTTTCGTCATGCCTAACTGTTCAGCCAACAGAGAATTGACGCCATCAGCAAGGATCACCGTTTTGGCTTCCAGCACATCGCCGTCAGCTTCCACGCCGATCACTTTGCCGTTTTCCACCACCAGCCTGTCCACGCGGATCCCGGTGATGCACTGCGCTCCGGCGTTCTCCGCCTGCTCCATCAGCCAGGCATCAAATTTGCTGCGCAGAACGGAATAAGAAACCTCAGCGGGTTTCGGCACATCGCCATTCTGATACTCCACGGTCATCGTACGGGTTTGCGTCAGAAAAGAGAGTCGTTCACGGGTAATGACGCGCTCAACGGGCGCGTGTTCAGCAAAGCCGGGCAGTATGCGCTCCAGGCTGTGGGCGTACATTCGCCCACCGGTCACGTTTTTAGCACCGGCAGAATTGCCGCGTTCAATTAACAGCACCTGGGCGCCCTGCTGGGCCAGCACCAGCGCCGCGGCGGTGCCTGCCAGTCCAGCTCCAACGATGATGGCATCGAAGACATCTTCGGACATAACCACTCCTCAACCACTTTTGCGACAGAGCGCAGCCTGCGCCCTGCCAGGGGAAATTAGCGCGCCAGCTGACGGGTCAGCTCGGGTAAGATAGTGAACAGATCGCCCACAATGCCGTAATCGGCATACTGGAAAATCGGCGCATTTTTGTCTTTATTGATGGCGACCAGCGTCTGTGCTCCGTTCGCACCCACCATGTGTTGGATCTGACCGGAAATCCCCACCGCCAGATACAGCTCAGGTTTGAGCATCAGATTGGAGATACCGACGTAGCGCTCGTGCTCCATCCACTTCTCGTTTTCCGCCACGGGCCGCGAACAGGCCAGTTCTGCGCCTATCGCTTCGCACAGGGCATTCGCCAGCGAAATGTTGTCTTTGCTGCCAATCCCCCGCCCGACGCTGACCACCAGACGCGCTTTATCAAGGTCGACCGAATGGCTTTCACGTTTCTGTGTACTGTTGCGAACCATCAGAATGTCCGGCTCCTGCCAGGCCAAAGGCTGGGCATGGCCTGTCAGGCTGGCGTCGTGTTCCAGCGCTTCAAAGGTGCCGCTGCTCACCGTCAGTACGCAAAACGCCGATTTCAGCGTTTCATCACTGAATGCCAGCCCGCCGTACACCATATGTTTCGCCACCGGAGCGCCCTCAGTGAAAGCCACTGCGCTGGCGTCGTTTACCACGGCGGCCTTCAGGCGCGCCCCCAGTCTTGCGGCGAGCAATTTGCCGCGACGGCTGTTTGGCAGCAGGATGACACCGCCTTGCGCGTGGGTCTGCAGATGGTGCACCAGCGTGTCGGCATAATCTTCGAGGATCCTGTTGTCCGGCTTTCCTTCCAGCTGCCAGACCTGGCTCGCGCCAAGCTGAAAGGCGCTGTTGCTCTGTTCTGTGTTGAGCGCGAAGACCTGGCTCTGCTCGCCCAGCTGCTTTGCGCCACTCATCAGCTCCGGTAAACGGGACACGGTGTCGCTGAAAACCCAAACGTGTTGAAACTTGCTCATAACCTGCCCCTTTTACTGGATAATTTTGCGTAAATGACCAACAAACGCCGCGATCTGTTCTTCGCCATCGCCTTCAATGATGACGCGCAAACGTTCTTTCTGTTTCGGTGCCGCAATGTGTTGCGAGGACAACGGGGCGATATCAGCAATGCCAACATCGGCGGCACTCAAAACGTGAACCGGCTTTTTAGCGGCCCCAAGGATGGCTTTCATGGAAGGAATTTGCGGGGCGTTAATGTCGGTGGTCACGCAGAGCACCGCAGGTAAAGGCACGGTCAGGGTTTCACTTTCATCTTCCAGCTCGCGTTCAACCACGATACTGTCGCTGTTTACGGTGAGAATTTTTTTGATGCCATTCAGCGCAGGGATCTGCAGGGCTTCACCCACCAGCAGGCCAACCTGCTGGGCGTAGAGGTCAGCAGAGCCATCGCCGCAGAGGATCAGATCAAAACCCTGGCTGCGCGCCGCCTGCGCTAACACCTGCGCGGTCTGGTGCGGCAGTGCATGGGTCAACTGCTCATCAATAACCACCACCAGCTCATCCGGCCCGCGCGACAGCACATCTTTGCGCCCTTTCACATTCGTGAGCGCGGTCCCCCCCACGCTCAATGCAATCACCTGCGCCCCGGCATGTTCCGCTTTCAGCTGCATGGCGGCTTCGATGGCGTTTAAATCGTATTGGCTGATTTTGTTCTCTGCCCGGGTTAAATCTAACTCACCGTTTGCAGCATTCACGCTGATATCCTGCTCATCGGGCACGCTCTTGTAGCATGTAATAATCTTCATTACATCTCCTGATATATTAATGAAAATATGACCTATTGCGGCAATGGACTAAATAAGTACCATGCCCGATGCTAAAAAAATAAAACCACAATCACCAATATTGAAGACACAAATTGATAACAAAGGGAATATTCAATATTGCCACCTGACTCACCAATATTGAAACCCTCTTCCGGGAAAGAGACGAGGAATAAACATAACTAATTGTTTATAAAAACAAAAATAACCATTCAAAGACAATGGATTCTCGCTGCCTATCTGTGACGCAGTTAACAGATTAGCGCATAGTAAATATCCATCATAAGGCAGGCATTTATACCATCAGGAGGACAACTCCTTTGTATTCAAATTAACCACTCTTATTTTCCTTAATGACAATTCGGATATTGTTTAATGTGCTTATTCACGCCATATAAAAGCGGAATTTATCTATGAGCAAAGAAAAGAAAAAGGTGGGTATAGAACCGAAAGTGTTCTATCCACCATTAATTATCGTCGGCGTTCTCTGTTGGCTCACCGTGCGCGATCTTGACGCCGCCAATACGGTGATTAACGCGGTATTCAGCTACGTCACCAACGTCTGGGGCTGGGCGTTCGAATGGTACATGGTGGTGATGTTCGGTGGCTGGTTCTGGCTCATTTTCGGCCCGTACGCCAAAAAACGGCTCGGTGAAGAAGCGCCAGAATTCAGCACGGCCAGCTGGATTTTTATGATGTTCGCCTCCTGTACCTCCGCCGCCGTGCTGTTCTGGGGCTCGATCGAAATTTTTTACTACATCTCCAGTCCACCGTTTGGCTTCGCGCCCTATTCTGTTGAAGCGAAACAGCTCGGCCTGGCCTACAGTTTGCTGCACTGGGGGCCGCTCCCCTGGGCCACTTACAGCTTCCTGTCCGTCGCCTTCGCCTACTTCTTCTTCGTGCGCAAAATGGACGTCATCCGTCCAAGTTCCACGCTGGTGCCACTGGTGGGTGAAAAGCATGCCAAAGGGCTGTTTGGCACCATCATTGATAACTTCTATTTAGTGGCGCTGATCTTTGCAATGGGGACCAGTCTTGGGCTGGCAACGCCGCTGGTCACCGAATGTATCCAGTATCTGTTCGGCGTTCCCCATACGCTGGCACTCGATGCGATCATCATTAGCTGCTGGATAATCCTGAATGCGATTTGCGTGGCCTGCGGCCTGCAAAAAGGCGTCAAAATCGCCAGTGATGTGCGTAGCTATCTCAGCTTCCTGATGCTGGGCTGGGTGTTCATCGTCAGCGGTGCCAGCTTCATCATGAACTACTTCACCGACTCCGTCGGCTCGCTGTTGATGTACCTGCCGCGCATGCTGTTCTACACCGACCCGATCGCCAAAGGCGGCTTCCCACAGGGCTGGACCGTGTTCTATTGGGCCTGGTGGGTTATTTACGCCATCCAGATGAGTATTTTCCTTGCGCGTATTTCGAAAGGCCGCACCGTCCGCGAACTCTGCCTGGGCATGGTAGCCGGGCTGACCGCCGCCACCTGGATCCTGTGGACCATCCTCGGCAGCAATACGCTGCAGCTGATTGACCACAACATCATCAATATTCCACAGCTGATTGAGCAGCACGGCGTGCCGCGCGCGATCATCGAAACCTGGGCGGCCCTGCCGCTGAAAACCGCCACCATCTGGGGCTTCTTCATTCTCTGCTTTATCGCCACCGTCACCCTGATCAACGCCTGTTCCTACACCCTCGCGATGTCAACCTGCCGCGCGGTAAAAGACGGCGACGAGCCGCCGCTGTTGATTCGTATTGGCTGGTCGGTTCTGGTCGGGATTATCGGCATTGTGCTGCTCGCGCTCGGTGGCCTGAAGCCGATTCAGACCGCGATCATCGCCGGGGGCTGCCCGCTGTTCTTCGTCAACATATTGGTCACGCTCTCGTTTATCAAAGACGCCAAAGCGAACTGGAAAGACTAATAATTTTCAAACACTAAGAGGTTAAAGAGATGGATTTTAGACTTAATGATGAGCAGGAACTGTTTGTTGCCGGCATTCGCGAGCTGATGGCCAGTGAAAACTGGGAAACCTATTTCGCCCACTGCGATCAGGAGAGCGTTTATCCGGAGCGTTTCGTTAAGGCGCTCGCCGATATGGGCATCGACAGTCTGCTTATCCCGGAAGAACACGGGGGTCTGGAGGCGGGCTTCGTGACCCTCGCCGCCGTATGGATGGAGCTGGGTCGCCTGGGCGCGCCGACTTACGTGCTGTACCAACTGCCGGGCGGCTTCAACACCTTCCTGCGCGAAGGCACAGCTGAACAAATCGACAACATCATGGCGTTTCGCGGCACCGGCAAGCAAATGTGGAACTCCGCCATCACCGAACCGGGAGCCGGATCGGATGTTGGCAGTCTGCAAACTACTTATACCCGTAAAAATGGTAAGGTTTATCTTAATGGCAGCAAGTGCTTCATCACCAGCAGCGCCTACACCCCTTACGTGGTGGTGATGTCTCGTGATGCCGCCTCGCCGGACAAAGCGGTGTTTACCGAGTGGTGCGTCGACATGAGCAAGCCGGGGATCAAAATCAACAAACTGGACAAACTCGGCCTGCGCATGGACAGCTGCTGCGAACTGACCTTCGAGAACGTTGAGCTTGAAGAAAAAGACATGTTCGGCCGCGAAGGCAACGGCTTTAACCGCGTGAAGGAAGAGTTCGACCATGAGCGTTTCCTTGTGGCGCTGACCAACTACGGTACCGCGATGTGCGCCTTTGAAGATGCCGCCCGCTACGCCAACCAGCGCGTGCAGTTTGGCGAAACTATTGGTCGTTTCCAGCTGATCCAGGAAAAGTTCGCGCATATGGCGATCAAACTGAATTCGATGAAAAACATGCTCCTTGAAACCGCGTGGAAAAGTGATAACGGACTTATCACCTCGGGCGATGCCGCGATGTGCAAATACTTCTGCGCCAATGCCGCCTTTGAGGTGGTAGACGCCGCAATGCAGGTCCTCGGTGGCGTAGGGATTGCCGGCAATCACCGTATCACCCGCTTCTGGCGCGATCTGCGCGTGGATCGCGTGTCCGGTGGTTCGGATGAAATGCAGATCCTGACGCTCGGACGTTCGGTGCTGAAGCAGTATCGCTAATGATGCCGATTGCCCGGTGGCGGCTACGCCTTACCGGGCCTACAACACCGCTCCGGTCCCACCGTAGGCCCGTGCACGCGCAGCACCGCCGGGCAACCGAACCTGAATTATCACAGGAGTGAACCATGAATACGCCTTTATCCATGCCGCAATTTGGCCCACTTTCCGGGCTACGGGTGGTTTTTTCCGGTATCGAAATTGCCGGGCCGTTTGCCGGGCAGATGTTCGCCGAATGGGGCGCAGAGGTCATCTGGATTGAAAACGTGGCCTGGGCCGATACCATTCGCGTCCAGCCGCACTATCCGCAGCTTTCACGTCGCAATCTGCACGCTCTGTCGCTCAATATTTTCAAAGATGAAGGTCGCGAAGCGTTCCTGAAGCTGATGGAAACCACCGATATTTTCATCGAAGCCAGCAAAGGTCCCGCTTTCGCGAAACGCGGGATCACCGACGAGGTGCTTTGGCAGCACAACCCACAGCTGGTTATCGCGCACCTTTCCGGTTTTGGTCAGTATGGTGACCCTCAGTTCACCCACCTGCCCGCCTACAATACAATCGCCCAGGCCTTTAGTGGCTATCTGATCCAAAACGGCGATAAAGACCAGCCGATGCCCGCCTTTCCTTACACCGCGGACTACTTTTCCGGGATGACGGCGACAACCTCGGCGCTGGCGGCGCTGTATAAAACGCGCCAGACGGGCAAAGGCGAAAGCATCGACATCGCCATGTACGAAGTGATGCTGCGCATGGGTCAGTACTTCATGATGGATTACTTCAACGGCGGCGAAATTTGCCCGCGAATGACCAAAGGCAAAGACCCCTACTACGCTGGCTGTGGCCTCTACCGATGCAATGACGGTTTTATCGTGATGGAGATTGTTGGCATCAGCCAGATTAAGGAAATCTTCAGCGATATCGGTCTGGCTCATCTGCTCGGCACCCCGGAAATTCCGGATGGCACCCAGTTGATTCACCGGGTCGAGTGTCCCTACGGCCCGCTGATGGAAGAGAAACTTGATGCATGGCTCGGTGAGCGTTCCATTGAAACCGTGCTGGCACGACTGGCTGAACTGAACATTGCCAGCGCCAAAGTGCTGACGATACCGGAGCTGGAGAGTAACCCGCAGTACGTGGCACGAGAGTCCATCACCGAGTGGAAAACCCTGAATGGCGACACCTGCAAAGGCCCGAACGTGATGCCGAAATTCAAAAACCATCCCGGACAAATCTGGCGCGGCATGCCGTCACAGGGAATGGACACCGCCGATATTTTACGCAACATCGGCTTTAGCGATGCCGATATCAACGGGCTGGTCGCCAAAGGGCTGGCTAAAACAACGGAATAACGCGCAACTTACGGCAAACCGTGTTGGCACCGGTTTACCGCCGTGCGTTTCAGAACAGGATAAGCAACACATGGATCTTATAGGTGGGCAAAACTTACGCCAGATGTGGGACGATCTGGCCGAGGTGTATGGCAGTAAAACGGCACTGATTTTTGAGTCCTCTGCAGGTGAGATCCGCCAGTTCAGTTACCACAGCCTAAATGAGGAGATCAATCGTACCGCCAACCTCTTCCATTCGCTGGGCATCGCGAAAGGCGACAAGGTGGCGCTGCATCTGGATAACTGTCCGGAATTTCTTTTCTGCTGGTTCGGGCTGGCAAAAATTGGCGCCATTATGGTGCCGATTAACGCGCGTTTTCTGGCGGACGAGAGCCGTTGGCTTATCCAGAACTGCGAGGCCAAAATGGTGGTCACCAGCAGCCTATTTTATCCTGTTTATCAACACATTATGTGCGAGAACAGCACCTCGTTGCAGCGCGTGCTGCTGATTTCCGCTGATCGGGTCTCAGAAAGCCAGACCCTCATTGATTTTACGGCGCAGCAACGTCAACAACCGGCACGGTTAATACACATTGAGCCCCTCAGCGTGGATGACACTGCCGAAATTCTGTTTACCTCCGGCACCACCTCGCGGCCAAAAGGGGTGGTCATCACCCACTACAATTTACGTTTCGCGGGTTACTACACGGCCTGGCAGTGTGCGCTGCGAGCCGATGATGTGTATCTCACGGTCATGCCCGCGTTTCATATCGACTGCCAGTGTACGGCGGCTATGCCGACGTTCTCCACCGGCGCCACGTTTGTCCTTCTGGAGAAATACAGCGCCCGGGCGTTCTGGCGTCAGATCCTGAAATACCAGGCAACGGTTACCGAGTGTATTCCGATGATGATCCGCACGCTGATGGCGCAGCCTCATCATCCAGAGGAACGGCAGCACCGGCTGCGGGAAGTGCTGTTCTACCTCAACCTTTCCGTTGAAGAAAAAGACGCGTTTATTGCTCGTTTTGGCGTGCGTCTGCTTACCTCTTACGGCATGACGGAAACCATCGTCGGGCTGATTGGCGACCGCCCGGGTGACATACGACGCTGGCCGTCGATTGGGCGTCCGGGCTTTGGCTATCAGGCGGAAATTCGGGACGACAGCGGCAACCCACTGCCCGTCGGTCAGATAGGTGAACTTTGCGTGAAGGGCGAGCCGGGAAAAACGCTGTTTAAAGAGTACTACAACCAACCTGAAACCACGGCCAGAGCCTGGCGAAACGGCTGGCTGCATACCGGCGACTGTGCCTGGCAGGATGAGGACGGCTTCCTCTATTTTGTTGACCGCAGCAGCAACATGGTGAAACGCGGTGGGGAGAATATCTCCTGCAGTGAAATCGAAAACATTCTCTCCTCGCACCCCAAAATTCTGGATGTGGCCATTATCGGCATTCCTGACCCGATTCGCGATCAGGCGATTAAAGCCTTTATCGTCCTGCATGAGGGCGAACAGCTCAGCGAGCGCGAGTTTTTCCTGTTCTGTGAGACCCGCATGGCGAAGTTCAAGGTGCCGTCCTGTATGGAAATCCGCCACGACCTGCCGCGCAACTGCTCCGGCAAGGTCATCAAAAAACATCTGCTGTGCCCCACCACCCCAGAGACGTTATGACAGCTAAAAAGGAACAATAAATGAGCGATGCACTACAGGTTACGCGCAAGGGATCGGTACTGGAAATCATATTGGACCGCCCCAAAGCCAACGCTATCGACGCCAGCACCAGCGTTAAAATGGGCGACGTGTTTCTGAATTTTCGCGATGACCCGACGCTACGCGTGGCGATCATCACCGGTGCCGGAGAACGCTTCTTCTCGGCGGGCTGGGATCTGAAATCTGCCGCCGAAGGTGAAGCACCGGATGCCGATTTCGGTCCCGGGGGTTTTGCAGGGCTTACGGAAATTTTTAACCTCGACAAACCCGTGATTGCGGCCGTCAACGGCTACGCCTTCGGCGGCGGTTTTGAACTGGCGCTGGCGGCCGATTTGATTGTCTGTTCTGACAATGCCAGCTTCGCCCTTCCGGAAGTGAAGTTGGGGATTGTACCGGACAGCGGCGGGATCCTGCGTCTGCCAAAAATCCTGCCCCCCGCCATCATTAACGAGCTGGTGATGACCGGCAGACGAATGGACGCGCACGAGGCGTTACGCTGGGGGATAGTCAACCGGGTGGTCAGCCCTGAGGCCTTAATGGACAGCGCCAGAGAGCTGGCGGCACAGCTGGTCTCGGGTGCGCCGTTGGCGATTGCGGCGCTGAAAGAAATTTACCGCGCCACCCGCGAGCTTCCCGTTGAGGAAGGTTATCGCCTGATGCGCAGCGGTGCGCTAAAACACTACCCCGCCGTCCTTCATTCCGCAGATGCGTTGGAAGGCCCACAGGCATTCGCTGAAAAACGCGAACCCCGGTGGCAAGGCCGCTAGAAATATCGCCCGGTGGACTCCCGCTGCCGGGCATTTTACAGGGAAAAAGTATGAGCTTTTATGCGTTTGAAGGGCTAATTCCCGTTGTCCACCCGACCGCGTACGTTCACCCTTCGGCGGTCATCATCGGCGATGTGATTATTGGCGCTCAGGTTTACATTGGCCCACACGCCTCGTTACGGGGTGATTACGGTCGGTTGATTGTCGAAACCGGTGCCAATATTCAGGACGGCTGCATCATGCACGGCTACTGCGATACCGATACGGTTGTGCAGGAAAATGGACATATCGGCCACGGTGCGGTGCTGCACGGATGCGTGATTGGCTGTAACGCGTTGGTCGGCATGAACAGCGTGATCATGGATGGCGCGGTGATTGGCGAAGAAAGCCTGGTCGCAGCAATGAGCTTCGTCAAAGCCGGATTTCAGGGGGCAAAGCGACAATTGTTGGTGGGCAGCCCCGCCCGCATTCTGCGCGAAGTCACCGACGAAGAGCTGCACTGGAAACGGCTGAACACCAAAGAGTACCAGGACCTGACGGGCCGCTGCCACGCGTCGTTAAGAAAAACCGTGCCGCTGACTGAAATGGAATGGGACAGGCCAAGACTGCGCGGCACAACGGAGGTGAAACCCAGGTAAGGTTTTGCAGGCCTGATAAGACGACGCCGTATCGGGCCTGCGCGGGCTCAGGAAAAAATAATCAGCGCCGCTGGGTTTTTGACAGCATCCACTGCCATTTCTGTTCACGGTTCAGCTCGCCAGGCGGCACAGAAGCCAGCCGTGGCGTGGCGCTACGAAACGGGTCTTTCTCGGGTAATGCTGTTTTGAGGCGCGCATACAGTTGCTTATCGATATTACGGATCCTCAGCAGCCGCTGGCACTGACACCCTCTGCCCTCCAGCTGATTCGGAATCGTTTTGGTTTCGCACTCAATTTCGCCGACATCGGCCAGAATATAGGAGACGGTATTAATGGCTTTGCAGGGGTCAATATTAAATTCACCGGCAATTTCTTTGGCACTGACCCAGCGATCTTGCGCCATCACCCAATCCGCGATTAACAAATATAACGGTTTATCAACATATTTCTCACTCATGTACACTCCCTGATTACAAATTAAAAAATACGTATAAAGTGCCCCGTCTCGTCACCGTCAACCGGACACATCAAATAAACAGATATTGCGAGCATAGTAATCGATACAAAAAAACAGGAGTGTGAAGCGCGCCGAAATTATCCCGTTTCAGAGTAACGAAATAAACTCAGAATATATTCAATTGTTGCCGGAAATAACGGGCGCCGTCCCGTAACGCGTCATCGGCCACCGGGAGCATCCGCGAATAGTGCAAAAAGGCATGCAGGGTGCCGGGGTACATTTCATACCGACAAGGCTGACCGTGCTCCAGCAGCGTATGACATAACGCCAGACTGTCATCAATCAGGGGGTCATATTCGGCCGCGGCAATGAAGCAAGGCGGCACCGCGTCGCTCAGCGTAGTGTTAAACAGGCAGTAGTAAGGTGATTCGCGATCCTGCGGGTGACTAAGGTAGGCCGATTCGTACGACGCTAAATCGGCCTCGGTCAATCCGTCCCACTGGCCGCCATACAAACGGCGGCTGGCAGAATCCCGCAGGCCGTACAAGCCATACCACAGCAGAAGGCCTTTCACCTCGCCACAGTCCTGTTTTTTATCGCGCAGCCACAGTGCCGTCGCCAGCGCCAGCATCGCACCGGCAGAATCTCCGGCGAAGCCGATGGCGTGCATATTAAGGGCAAATTTTGCGGCGTGATGATGATAAAACGTGCAAACGTCCACGCTCTCTTCAATGGCCTGAGGAAACTTCGCTTCGGGCGACAGCGTGTAATCAATACCGATCACGGTGCAGCCGCTATAGTCGGCCAGCAGGCGCATGATCCGGTCATGGGTGTCGATATTCCCGAGCACAAAGCCGCCGCCGTGCAGGTAAAATAGCGTGGCGGGTGTGGACGCCTGCGGCGCATAAATTCGGGTTCTCACCTCGCCCCAGCGCGTTTCGATGTTCACATCTTCACTGCGGAACATCCGTGAGCCGCCTTCGTTCCAGAAGCGACGCTCTTCGTTGTAGGCCAGTCGTTGGGAGGGAAAGTCGCTGCCCACCGGTGTGGGCTGAGGGCGCGCCGCCTGAAAATCCAGGACCGCCTGCATCTGAGCAGATATTTTTTTCAGCACGTGCGCTTTGTTTTCAGGTTTCATGGGTCCCTCCTGGAGAAAACCCCATTTTAGGAACCCGTTACCGAAAAACTGAGAACCCACCGACCGATATTGAACGTTTCAGTCGGTGAGACTTGCCGCCGTCAGGAACTGCGTTTACTCATGGTGTCTTTCAACTGGCCAATCAGTTCACGTCGGAAATCACCGAGCTTCGGCTTATCGTTATCGATCCACGGCAGTGGACGACACACTTCCATCGCTTTGATCCCCAACCGTGCGGTCAGTAAACCAGCGCCTATCCCCTGGGCCGCACGGGCAGAAAGACGCGCGGCCAAATCCTGCGACATCCAGTCCATTCCCACTTCACGCACCAGCTCGCTGGCCCCCGCGAACGCGATGTTCAGCAGCACCAGACGGAACAGGCGAATGCGGCTGTAATAGCCCAGCTCAATGCCATACAGTGCCGCAATGCGGTTAATGAGCCGTAAATTACGCCAGGCAATAAAGGCCATATCCACCAACGCCAGCGGGCTGACGGCGATCATCAGCGTCGATTCGGCCGCTGAACGGCTGATTTCCCGACGGGCCTGGGCATCCAGCACGGGCTGCACCAGATGGGCATACAACGCGACCACTTCGCGATCGTTTTGTGTTTCGTGGATAGCCGCATACCAGCGCTGAAGCGCCGGATGTGATTTATCGAGCCCGGCCTGTTGCGCCAACTTCTCACAGAACTCACGCCCTTTTCCGGTCCCGTGACTGTGCAGAAGATCGCGCGCCTCATCTCTTTCTTCGGCGCGTTGGCGCAAGCGCCATAACCGCCGCCATTCGGTGGCCACCGACCCTACACCGGCGCCAACGATCAGCGCCCCTGCCGCACACCCACCGAGTGCGACCCAGTCCTGGGTTTGCCAGGCATGCATTGTCCACTGCACACCCTGACCAATGACGCTTACGCCGAACAGCGTCAGCCCGGCGGTGACCATTTTGCGCCACAGGCTGCGTTTCGGGCGAAGCGCGGCTTCGACAACGGCTTCTGCCTGCCCTTCGTCTTCCAGCGGCGAGTCAATCAGCGCCGGGGCGAAGGTGTCGGCCTGGCTCTGCTCAAAAGTTTGTGCAGCGCGAAGGTGTTCGGTTTTGTCCGCTTCCAGCGGCCCGGCGAAATCGATTCGCGGTTTTAACGGTTCGCTCATCGCAATTTATCTCCAATCAAAAACTCCAGCGCCGCGTCGAGGCGAATATGCGGCAGCGGTTTGTCGACATCCATCGCCTGCGGGCGAAACGCTTCAAACTGAAAGCCCTGTTGTTCCCAGAAGGCCTGACCCGGCAGGCGAGCCGGGACTTCCCCCGGATACACCGTCAACGGCTGGCCATCACTCAGACGATGGCCGCGCAGTGCCGGGATTTTTTCACCATTGACGTCAATCAGCCCGCTCTGCGTGGCCTGCACTGACGCCAGCCCCAGGCAATCCATACTGATTCCCTCGAAGGCCGCGTTCTGCCAGGCATCCTGAATCAGCTGCTGCAGCAGGGACACCATGTTGGCGTGCTGATCGACCGTCACGTGGTCGGCCTTGGTGGCCGCAAACAGCAGCTTGTCGATCACCGGCGAAAACAGGCGGCGGAACAGCGTGCGCTGCCCGTAGTGGAAACTTTGCATCAGCTGCGTCAGCGCCAGTCGCATATCGTTGAACGCCTGTGGCCCGCTGTTGAGCGGTTGCAGACAGTCCACCAGCACAATCTGGCGGTCAAAGCGCAGGAAGTGATTTTTGTAGAACCCTTTCACCACATGCTCGCAGTAGTAATCAAACCGCGCACGCAGCATTCCGGCGTTGGTGTGTTTATCGGCCTGCGCCAGCCGGGCTTCGCCCACGCCGTCGACATCCGGCCAGGGGAAAAATTGCAGCGCCGGCGCGCCCGCCATATCGCCAGGCAGCACAAAGCGTCCCGGCTGAATAAAGTGCAGGCCTTCTTTTTTGCAGGTGTGCAGATACTCGGTCCAGGCGTCAGCGATCTCAGCCAGCCGGTTTTCATCCGCCGGTGCCAGTGGATCTAAACCCTCACAAAGCTCTCGCCAGCGGGCAGACCATTCGCTGCGCTGTCCCTGCAACAGCCCGGTCATCTGCCGTGACCAGGTCAGATAGTCCTGCGCCAGCATCGGCAAATCAAGCAGCCACTCCCCCGGATAATCGACGATTTCCAGATACAGCGTAGAGGTGTCTTTAAAGTGACGCAGTAAGGATTCATTGGAGCGAAAACGCAGTGCGAGACGAATTTCACTCACCCCGCGCGTCGGCGTCGGCCACACGGGCGGCGAACCATACAGCTGCGCCAGACCTTCGTCATAGGTGAAGCGCGGAATGCCAAAATCACGCTGAGGTACGCGCTTTACGCCCAGCAGACGCTCTTCGCGCACCGCGCTGAGCAGCGGCAGACGCGCCCCCGCGTGCAGATTCAGCAACTGATTCACCATCGCGGTGATAAACGCCGTTTTGCCGCTGCGGCTAAGCCCGGTGACCGCCAGACGCAGATGTCTGTCCACGCCGCGGTTCACCAGCGCATTCAATTCGCTTTTAAGTCGGTTCATCGCTATTCCATTGCGTCCTGAAAAGGAGTGTTGAAACAAGGATATTACATGGGGGCAAAGCTGGAAGATGCAACGGAGAAAATACTTAAAATACAGGTACGTCCACGTTGTACCCCTGGCGGTTATTTCATTCCACGCGCAATCCTGCTGGCCAGGCGCGCCAAAAGAGGTTCAAGCGCGACGGCAATCAGCATCTTCAGCGGACGACGGGCGACAGATTTGATAGCCCAACCGGCAACGCCCGCCGGGCCGTAACGCAGTGCGGTAAGCAGCACCAGCTTACCGGCGATTTTCAGGCCGGGTTTTACCTTCTGCCCGGCGCGCTGCCATTGTGGGTTCATGTCGTGTTCTCTCAGTTACAGCTGGCGAAACCGGCTGCGCAGGGAAAAAGTATCAGACGTCACGTAGCGTTCCATGTCGCGCAGGCGCTGCTCACCTGCCGCAAGTTCGGCATCCACCACGTTTAAAAGCTCGCGGCTGGACGGCGTGTTTTCACCGTAAAGTTCCCCTTCCGGCATCGGATCTAGCGCAAACGTCAGGATAACGTAGGCCACCACCACAAAGAAAAACAGGCCAAAAATCATTGCCAGCACGGTAATCAGGCGCACCAGTTTAACCGGGACGTTGAGCCAGTGAGCGATCCCCGCACACACGCCCTTTACCATGCCCTGTTGCGGGATACGCCACAGTTTTTTACTGAAATCTAAGGCAGCCATTATCGTTCTCTCCAGTTCGGGTGTTCCGCATCAAGAATGTCTTCCAGCGCCTGGAGACGTTCGCGCATCCGTTTGGCTTCATCCGTCAATTGGGCAAGCCGCTGCTGTTCACTCTGTGAAAGATCCGCCCCGGAACGGTTGCTGTAGTGCAGCCACAGCCACACCGGTAATACAAACAGCACAAAAAGCGTCAGCGGGATGGCAAGAAAAAGCGCGCTCATAAGGTCTCCTTACAGATGATGAGCGGCGGCACACCCGGTGCCGCCCGGCAATGATTATTGGTTGTCCTGTTTCATTTTGGCGCGCAGTTCAGCAATTTGCGCGCTGATGTCGTCATCCGCTTTCAGTTCGGCGAACTGCTGATCCAGCGATTTCTGTTTGCCGAAGCCCACGCTTTCCGCCTCGGCTTCCATCTGGTCGATGCGACGCTCGAAGGATTCAAAACGCGCCATCGCTTCGTCCAGTTTGCCGCTGTCGAGTTGACGACGCACGTCGCGGGACGAGTTTGCCGCCTGGTGACGCAGGGTCAGCGCCTGCTGACGGGCACGGGTTTCGCTGAGTTTATTTTCCAGCTCGCCAATCTCTTTCTTCATGCGGGTCAGGGTGTCATCGACCAGCGTGATCTCATGCTCCAGCGTCGCGATCACATCGGTCAGCTTCTGTTTTTCGATCAACGCAGCACGCGCCAGATCTTCTTTTTCTTTCCGCAGCGCCAGCTCTGCTTTTTCCTGCCATTCGGCCTGCTGAGCGTTCGCCTGCTCTACGCGACGGGTCAGCTGTTTCTTTTCCGCCAGCGCACGTGCTGACGTGGAGCGCACTTCAACTAAGGTGTCTTCCATTTCCTGAATCATCAGGCGAACCAGCTTCTGCGGATCTTCCGCCTTCTCCAACAGAGAGTTGATGTTGGCGTTCACGATATCGGCAAAACGAGAAAAAATACCCATAATTCACATCCTCATACGTCGGTCTGTTATCGGGCAATGCCCTGCTGCAATGATTAATACAATCTTCGTGCCAACTTTTTATCTTATTGATTTTACATGAAGTGATTGAAAAACATGCAGCCCGCCGCTACAGTGATATGGCGAATTACACTAATGAGTGGTGAATTTCATCATGGCAGATTACAAAGACAACCTGCTCGGCGAAGCGAACAGCTTTATCGAGGTACTGGAACAGGTTTCACGGCTCGCACCGCTGGACAAGCCGGTGCTGGTGATAGGCGAACGCGGCACCGGTAAGGAGCTTATCGCTAACCGCCTGCACTTTCTCTCTTCGCGCTGGCAGGGCCCGTTTATCTCACTGAACTGCGCGGCGTTGAATGAAAACCTGCTTGATTCAGAGTTATTCGGCCACGAAGCGGGCGCATTCACCGGCGCACAAAAGCGGCATCCGGGTCGTTTCGAACGCGCCGATGGCGGCACCCTGTTTCTGGATGAACTGGCGACGGCGCCGATGCTGGTGCAGGAAAAATTGCTGCGGGTTATCGAATACGGTGAGCTTGAGCGCGTCGGCGGCAGCCAGCCGCTACAGGTGAATGTGCGCCTGGTGTGCGCTACCAATGCGGATTTGCCGCAGATGGTCAGCGACGGCGCTTTCCGTGCCGATTTGCTCGACAGACTGGCGTTTGATGTGGTTCAGCTTCCGCCGCTGCGTGAACGCCAGCCCGATATCATGTTGATGGCCGAACACTTCGCTATTCAGATGTGCCGCGAGCTGAAGCTGCCGCTGTTCCCTGGTTTTACCGATCATGCCAAAGAGACGCTTCAGCACTACCGCTGGCCCGGTAATATTCGCGAACTTAAAAACGTTGTCGAACGCTCGGTCTATCGCCACGCCAGTATTGAAGAGCCGCTGGATAACATTATTCTCGATCCCTTCCAACGAGCGATACCGGCTGAGAGCGTGGCACAGAAAAGTGAGATTGCTCTGCCGCTCGATCTGCGTGAGTTTCAAAACCAGCAGGAGAAGAATTTGCTGCAGCAGGCGCTTCAACAGGCCCGGTTTAATCAAAAGAAAGCCGCGGAGCTACTGGGGCTGACTTACCACCAGCTTCGGGCTTTGTTGAAGAAGCATCAGCTTTGAATGGGTCTACTACAGACCAGAGATGTATGCATTTACAGGATCTGGCAACAGATCCTGAGGGTGATCCCCTCCAAAGGTTATTGTGCGAACTGATACGGATATTTGCTGCAGATCTGAAAGCCCCGCACTAAAAAAACGCCCGGTGGCGGCTACGCCTTACCGGGCCTACACGATCCAGGGTTCTTCGTAGGCCCGGCAAACGAAGTGCCGCCGGGCGAGAATACGTCAACGCGGTTGCGGCGTTCGACGTGGCAATAACCACCAGCTCACCGCAACAGCACAGAGGCAAATGGCACTGTTAAACAGCAACGCATAGTGTGCCGCACTCGCCATTCCATAGGGCAACAACAACGCGTACAGCGACGCGGTTACGGCGATGCCCATCGCCCCCCCGAGCGAGCTGCCCATTTTGTAAATGCCTGATGCGACGCCCACTTTATTCTCTGGCGCGTTGACGACTGCGGTGTCTGTCGACGGCGTGGCGTAACATCCCAGCCCCAGACCGAACAGCACAAAGCTGAAGAAGACCGTGATGATGTAACTCTCTTTTTCAAGGAAGGTGCAGGATATCAGTAGCGTAGCGATTGCGCTGAGCACGGGCCCCGTCATCATCGGGATACGCGCGCCATAGCGCTGAAGCAGTTTCTCCCCGACGCGGATCATCACCAGCACGGTCACCAGATAGCCCAGCGTCATCATGCCGCTTTGCAACGGAGACAAATGATGCCCCTGTTGTAGCCAGATGCTGGTGATCATCATTGTGCCGATGCTGCCGTTTAGCATGAAGTTTGAGAGCACCGCTGCGCTGTAGGAACGGTTTTTGAACAGGGCGAAATCAATCAACGCCGCGTCGCCTTTGCGCAAGCCGGAACGCACAAACCACAGCCCGGAAAGCAGCGCACCGCTCAGCATCGTTAGCGATAACCCGCTGCTCCAGCCCCAGCCGTGGCCTTTGCTGATAAACAGATTCAGCATCACCAGCGCCGCCACAAAACTGATAAGCCCACTAACGTCCAGCTTATGCTGTTGTGCGCTGGCGCTGCGGCTTTCAGGCGTTCCACGAATCATCAGCAAGGCCACCAGCGCCACCGCAATGGAGCAGACAAAAATCCAGCGCCAGCCCAGCCCGGTGGCAATCGCACCGCCGACGAACGAACACAGGCCGCTGCCGCCCCATGAGCCAATCACCCAGAAGCTGATCGCCCGCTGCCGGGCTTTGCCTTCATACCAGGTTTTAATCAGCGCCAGCGTCGCTGGCATGATACAGGCCGCCGACACCCCCTGAATCGCCCTGCCCGCCAGAAATAATACCGGCCCTTGCGCCAGTACCAGCAGAGCGCTGCCAACGATACTGAGGGTCAGACCAATCAGGGTCAGGCGGACATGGCCAAACTTGTCCGCCAGTCCGCCGCTCGCCACCACGAAGCAGCCGCTGAACAGCGCACTGAGGCTGACCGCGAGCGTCAGCGTTTCCAGCGAGATATCCAGCGTACTTTTCATCGCCGGTACCACATTGATGACCGACTGGGCAAACAGCCAGAAGGTCAACACACTAAGAACGATGCCTACCAGCAGCCGGTCATTACCGACAAAGGCTCGGGTGTCTGTCAGGGGAACAGTACTCATGGTGCGGCCCTCCTTTGTGCTTTGGGTTTAACGCAGATAGTGTTCGGTCAGGCCGCTCCACAACGCCGCGCCGGTGATCAAAATCTGATCGTTAAAGTCGTAGCCGGGGTTATGTACCATGCAGCGATCTGGCTCATCACCGGCACCAATCGTGAAATAGGCACCGTTCGGGTTATGCTCGAGCATGAAGGCAAAATCCTCGCTGCCCATAAAGGATCCGATGGTGACCACGGAATCCTGACCAAACAGATCGGTGGCGACATTACGCACCATCTCGTTGGCCGCAGGATCGTTTTTCAGCACCGGGCTTCCGTTGACATGGGAAATCGTCGCCGTGGCGTTAAAACTCTCGGCCTGTGCCACCGCAATGTCATGAATTCGCTGCAACACGGTCTGGCGCACTTTTTCATTGAGGGTGCGCACCGTCAGCTTCATCAGCACTTTGTCGTTGATGATGTTAGGTGCATGGCCCGCCTGAATACTGCCTACCGTCACCACCGCAGGCTCAAACGGGGTAATGTTGCGGGAGACAATCGACTGCAGCGCCAGGGTGATGTGGCAGGCAACCAGCGTGGCGTCGACCGTGTGCTCCGGAACCGCCCCGTGCCCGCCGACGCCTTTCACTTCGATGTGCAGCGTGTCGGAGGATGCCATCATGGCGCCGTCGTGCAGGCCAATTTTGCCGAGCTTCTGCGACGGCATATTGTGCAGGCCAAAGATGTGATCGCAGGGGAATTTATCGAACAGACCGTCTTCCACCATCACTCTGCCGCCGTACAGCAGCTCTTCTGCAGGCTGGAAAATCAGCGTCAGGGTGCCGTTAAAATTGCGGGTGCGTGCCAGATATTCTGCTGCGTACAGCAGCGTGGTGGTGTGCCCGTCGTGACCACAGCCGTGGAATTTCCCCTCGGTCTGGCTTGCCCACGCCTTGCCGCTGTTTTCCTGCATCGGCAAAGCGTCCATATCGGCACGCAGGCCAAGACGTTTGCTGCCGTTGCCCACTTTCAGGGTCCCCACAACGCCCGTTCCCGCCAGGCCGCGATGCACCTCGTAGCCCCATTTGGTCAATAAACGGGCCACCTGATCGCTGGTTTTATGCTCCTCAAAGCCGATTTCAGGATGCTGATGGAAGTGACGGCGTAATTCGGTGAACTGCTCTTCGGTGCCCTGCAATGCTTCAACAATTGGATGTGTCATTTTTGTTATCCCTTTATTGCTTCACAGTGATAATGTCGAGTTTATGCCGGGACGCTAACGGTAATACGCACTTTTTTGTTGTGTAATGACGCACTTTTCATGATTGTTTTTCATACAATTCAGTTATGACAAAAAACAGCAGATCATTATTTGTCTTTGCGTGAGGTCAACGGTGGATCAGAGCAGCAGCGAGTTTTCAGTGACGGTACAGGATATTCGCCAGTGGGAGCAGGAAGAGAGCCATGCCCTGACGTTGCTGTGGGTACTGGAAGGCGAGGCGCGGTTGGACACCGAGACCGAAGTGCGGCAACTGAGTGCGGGCGCTCTGGCGATCATCAACCGCCAGCAACGCTGGAGCCTGAGCGCTAGTGCCCCGAATGCGATTCTGCGCGTCACGCTGTCAGGGGCCTGGCTGATGCGTCTGTACAGCGACATGTTCACCCATGACTATCAAATCCCCGACGAAAGCAACGGTGACTGGCCGCCGTGTGATGAATTGCGCCATCTGCTGCGCCAGCTGTTGGTGGTGACGCTGATTAACCACCAAAGCCGTTACCGGCTGGAGGCGCATCGCTGGCTCGGTGAAATTCTGCTGTTGCTCACCACCCGCTTTCAGCAACCGGCGCGCCTGATACAACGCCCGGACAATCCGGGCTGGAGCAAGCGTATCGCTCAGGTGGTGGAGCGCATCCACACCCACTATGGCCGACGCATTACGCTGGCGGAGATTGCCGGGGCCGAGTTTGTCTCAGAGGCCTGGCTTTCGCGTCTGTTCCATAAAGAAGTCGGCGTCAGTTTTATGCAGTACATCACCACCCTGCGGCTGGAAAAAGCCGCCGAATCGCTGCGCCTGACTAACCGCCCTCTGCATCAGATTGCGCTTGAGCACGGGTTTGCCAGTACCCGAATGATGAGCGACCTGTTTCGCCGCCATCACCAGATGACGCCGAGCGAGTTTCGCAAATCGCGCGAGCATCCTGCCAGCACAGCACGTCTGCGTCACACCGGACAGCATGCGTTACCGGTAGCGGTCGATAAACTTTTCAGCCTGCTGAACGAGCCGAAGTCTCGCGGCTGGGAACCTTCGTCGCTGACCCTGCATCAGCAGCAGGAGCGCATTCTGAATTTGCCGCAGCTGACCGCACGGGCCACGCCGTTGCGGCATACGCGCATTATTATCACTCTGCGTGAGCTTGACGATCTGCTGCGTGAGGACGTGCGTCGCGAACTGGATGCCCTGCACGAGCAGATCCCCATATACGGGGTGGATATCACTGAACCTTTTCTCAGCAGCCGGTTGTTTGCCAGCGGCTGGGACGATCCGCTGATGGCGGGCTATGCCTGCTGGTATAACCTGCATCAGGTCTTTAGCTGGTTGGCCGCCCGCCAGTGGAACGTGCTGCTGCACACCGGGATGACCACCCGTCCCGACCTTTTCAGGGATTTTCTGCGTCAGGCGGTGAATCACTTCCCGACCCAGGTGACCGCTGGCTGGCAGTTTGTCTGGCACTGGTCACCGCAGGCGGCGGAAGAGGCGCGCGAAAATGCCTGGCAAAACCAGCGCGCTACGCTGCGTGAGTTTCTGCCCGAGGCCAAATTGGGCATCTGGCACCGTTTCAGTGCCAACAGCCTGCCGGACAACGATCGGGCGCTGTTCCATTCCCGCATTCTCATGCAGGCCGATTTCCTCGCCTGTCCGGCGGATGCCAATGAGCTGCTGGACCTGGCGCAGACGGACCCCCAGCAGCTGGCGTCAACGGAAAACTATCCGGTGCAGAAAATCCGTGGTATTCAGTCGGCTCTTCGCCAGCAACAGCTTTCGCTGCCGCTGTGGCTGCTGTCGTGGAATACGCTGACCGGGAACACCCGAAATACCAACGGCTGGTTCTTCCGTGGCGCGTTGCTGATGCATAATCTGCTTGGGCTGTCAGACCAGGTCTGGCTCGCCGGATTTTGGCTGAATTCAGGCCTGCAGGGCGAAGCGCGCAACAGTGAGACCATCGACACCGCCAGTCTGGCGCTGCAGTACAACCACGGCCTGCCGCGACCGATTTACTGGGTGCTGTGGCTCTGGCGGCGGTTGCGTGGCGATGTGCTGGTCAATGACAAAAATCTGCTGCTGTTGCGCCATCTGCAGAGCTACCAGCTGCTACTGCGCAATACGGTGGTCTTCAACCCGTGGCTGTCCAACGAAGAGGCCTTTATTCAACGCTTTCGTCAGCACTATCGGGTGCAGCTGCAGGGGCTTAACGGCCGCTGGCGGGTCAAATGCCATCTCTACGATCAGCACAATGGCGCGCTGTTCCCGCTGCTGGATGCCGTCGGTAGCGCCAGCGGACCGGACGAAGAAGTCTGGTGTTGGGTGCGCCATAAAGCCCGTCCGGCGCTGTCGATGCGCGATGAACTGTTGCACGACAGTTGGCAGTCCTCCGACGCGCTGGAGAGCAATGCGCTGGTGTTGTACGAGTTAACCCCACTAAATTGATGACTTTTACAGCGGTTAAACGCAGAGTTTTGTACCTGGCCGCGGTAAGTGCGATACACTTTGCAGATCGGTCTGATATACGAAGAAATTATGCGCCTTACATTCTCAGCTTTAGTGGCGGCCCTCGGGGTACTCTGTGGCAACGCCATGGCCGCATCACCCCCTGCGCCGACGGCGAATGCCGACATTCGCGACAGCGGCTTTGTCTACTGCGTCAGCGGGCAGGTCAACACCTTTAACCCGCAGAAAGCAGGCAGCGGCTTAATTGTCGACACCCTGGCCGCCCAGATTTACGATCGGCTGCTCGATGTCGATCCCTATACTTACCGCCTGGTCCCTGAACTGGCGGAAAGCTGGGAAGTGCTGGACAACGGCGCCACCTACCGTTTCCATCTGCGCAGCGGCGTGCAGTTCCAGCGCACGTCGTGGTTCACACCTACCCGCACGCTCAATGCCGACGACGTGGTGTTTACCTTTGAGCGCATCTTTAACCGCATGCACCCGTGGCATAACGTTAACGGCCCTAACTTCCCCTATTTCGACAGCCTGCAGTTTGCCGACAGCGTCGAGAGCGTGCGCAAACTCGACAGCCGCACCGTCGAATTTCGCCTGAAGCGCCCGGACGCCTCGTTCCTGTGGCACCTGGCCACCCACTATGCGTCGGTGATGTCAGCCGAGTATGCCGCGAATCTCACCAAAATCGACCACCAGGAGTGGTTGGATCGTCAGCCTGTCGGCACCGGGCCTTACCAGTTAGATGAATATCGCGCCGGGCAGTTTATCCGCCTGCAGCGTCATCCTGATTTCTGGCGCGGTAAGCCGCTGATGCCACAAGTGGTGGTGGATTTGGGATCTGGCGGGACCGGCCGGTTATCCAAACTGCTGACCGGCGAGTGTGACGTTCTGGCCTGGCCTGCCGCCAGTCAGTTAACCATTCTTCGCGATGACCCGCGTCTGCGCCTGACGCTGCGTCCGGGGATGAACATCGCGTATCTGGCGTTTAACACCGACAAGCCACCGATGAATAACCCGCAGGTGCGTCACGCCCTGGCGCTTGCCATCAATAACCAGCGTCTGATGCAGTCCATCTACTATGGGACGGCAGAAACCGCGGCGTCTATTTTGCCTCGCGCCTCCTGGGCCTACGACAACGAGGCTAAAATTACCGAATACAACCCGGCAGAATCGCGCAAACGTCTCAAAGCGCTGGGGCTGGAAAACCTGACCCTGCACCTGTGGGTGCCGACTACCTCTCAGGCCTGGAACCCTAGCCCGCTGAAAACCGCGGAACTGATTCAGGCGGATATGGCTCAGGTGGGTGTCAAAGTGATCATTGTGCCGGTAGAAGGCCGTTTCCAGGAAGCGCGTCTGATGGACATGAACCACGATCTGACCCTGACCGGTTGGGCCACCGACAGTAACGATCCGGACAGCTTCTTCCGCCCGCTGTTGAGCTGTGCGGCGATTGGCTCGCAGACCAACTTCGCCCATTGGTGCAATCGCGAGTTTGACAGCGTGCTGCAAAAGGCGCTGGCGTCCCAACAGTTAGCTTCGCGCATTGACGCCTACGATGAAGCCCAGCAGATCCTCGCCAATGAGCTGCCGGTGCTGCCGTTGGCGTCGTCTCTGCGTCTGCAGGCGTACCGCTATGATATTAAAGGGCTGGTACTGAGTCCGTTCGGCAACGCGTCGTTTGCCGGTGTGTCCCGCGAGCAAAAGGAAGAGGTGAAAAAACCATGATCATTTTTACCCTTCGCCGCCTGCTGTTGCTGCTGGTAACGCTTTTCCTGCTGACCTTCGTCGGTTTCAGCCTGAGCTACTTTACTCCGCATGCCCCGCTGCAGGGCGCTTCGCTCGGTAACGCCTGGCTGTTCTGGTTTAAGGGGCTGCTGCACTGGGACTTTGGCGTGTCGAGCATCAACGGTCAGCTGATCTCTGACCAGCTGAAAGAGGTGTTCCCGGCCACGATGGAGCTGTGCATCCTCGCGTTCGGCTTCGCACTGCTGGTGGGGATCCCGGTCGGCATGCTGGCGGGCATCATGCGCAATAAGTGGCAGGATAAAGCCATCAGCGCGCTGGCCCTGCTCGGCTTCTCCATTCCGGTATTCTGGCTGGCGCTGTTGCTGACGCTGTTCTTCTCCCTTACGCTCGGCTGGCTGCCGGTTTCCGGCCGCTTTGATCTGCTGTACGAAGTCAAAAATGTGACCGGTTTTGCGCTGATTGACGCCTGGCTGTCCGATTCGCCGTGGCGCGATGAAATGATCATCAGCGCCCTGCGCCATATGGTGCTGCCGGTCCTGACGCTTGCCGTCGCCCCCACCACCGAAGTGGTGCGCCTGATGCGCCTGAGCACCATCGAAGTGTATGACACGAACTATGTGAAAGCGGCCGCCACCCGAGGCGTTTCACGCCTGACGATTTTGCGCCGCCATGTGTTGCATAACGCCCTGCCACCGGTGATCCCGCGCCTGGGTCTTCAGTTTTCCACCATGCTGACGCTGGCAATGATCACCGAGATGGTCTTCAGCTGGCCGGGCCTGGGGCGCTGGATGATCAACGCCATTCGCCAGCAGGACTACGCCGCCATTTCCGCAGGCGTGATGGTGATTGGCGCGCTGGTGATTATGGTGAACGTGATCTCTGACATTTTGGGTGCTATGGCTAACCCGCTGAAACATAAGGAATGGTATGCCTTACGATAGCGTCTATCTGGAAAAACGCCCACCGGGCGTTATGCGCACCGTTTGGCGTAAGTTTTACGGTGATACCACAGCGATGATTGGCCTGTACGGCTGTGCCGGACTGGCGCTGCTGTGTATTTTTGGGACCTGGTTCGCGCCGTACGGTATCGATCAGCAATTCCTCGGCTACCAGCTGCTGCCACCGTCATGGTCACGCTACGGTGAAGTGTCGTTCTTCCTCGGGACGGATGATCTGGGCCGCGATGTGCTGAGCCGTTTGCTGAGCGGCGCGGCACCGACCGTAGGCGGCGCCTTCGTCGTCACGCTGGCAGCCACGCTGTTTGGCCTGGTGCTCGGGGCGGTGGCGGGCTCCACCCGCGGCCTGCGTTCTGCGGTGCTGAATCACATTCTCGACACCCTGCTCTCGATTCCGTCGCTGCTGCTGGCGATTATCGTCGTCGCGTTCGCCGGGCCGCATCTGCTGCACGCAATGTTTGCCGTCTGGCTGGCGCTGCTGCCGCGCATGGTGCGTTCGGTCTACAGCATGGTGCATGACGAGCTGGAAAAAGATTACGTGGTGGCCGCGCGGCTGGACGGTGCGTCGACGCTCAACATTCTGGGCTTCGCCGTGCTGCCGAACATCGCCGCCGGTCTGGTCACCGAGATCACCCGCGCGCTGTCGATGGCGATCCTTGATATCGCCGCACTGGGCTTCCTTGACCTCGGCGCGCAGCTCCCTTCCCCGGAATGGGGCGCATTGCTGGGCGACGCGCTGGAGCTGATTTACGTCGCGCCCTGGACGGTGATGCTGCCGGGTGCAGCCATCATGCTCAGCGTGCTGCTGGTGAATTTGCTTGGTGACGGTATTCGCCGGGCCATTAACGCGGGGGTGCAGTAATGCCGTTACTGGATATTCGCAACCTGACCATCGAATTTCGCACCAGCGAAGGCTGGGTGAAAGCCGTTGACCGCGTCAGCATGACGCTTGCCGAAGGTGAAATCCGCGGCCTGGTCGGCGAGTCCGGCTCAGGCAAAAGCCTGATTGCCAAAGCCATCTGCGGGGTGACCAAAGATAACTGGCGCGTGACTGCAGACCGTATGCGTTTTGATGACATCGACCTGCTGCGTCTTTCCAGTCGTGAACGTCGCCGTTTGGTGGGTCATAACGTGTCGATGATCTTCCAGGAACCACAGTCCTGTCTGGATCCTTCCGAGCGTGTCGGCCGCCAGCTGATGCAGAACATCCCGGGCTGGACGTACAAAGGCCACTGGTGGCAACGTGTTGGCTGGCGTAAGCGCCGTGCCATCGAGCTCCTGCACCGCGTGGGCATTAAAGATCACAAAGATGCGATGCGCAGCTTCCCGTACGAGCTGACCGACGGAGAATGCCAGAAGGTGATGATCGCCATCGCGCTGGCAAACCAGCCGCGCCTGCTGATTGCCGATGAGCCGACCAACGCCATGGAGCCCACGACCCAGGCGCAGATTTTCCGTTTGCTCACCCGACTCAATCAGAACAACAACACCACCATTTTGCTGATCAGTCATGATTTACAGATGCTGAGCCAGTGGGCGGACAAAATTAACGTGATGTACTGCGGGCAGACGGTGGAATCAGCACCCAGCGAAGACCTGGTCACCATTCCCCACCATCCGTATACCCAGGCACTGATTCGTGCGATCCCGGATTTTGGCCGTTCGATGCCGCATAAAAGCCGCCTGAACACCATGCCGGGGGCTATTCCGCTGCTGGAATCCCTGCCGATTGGCTGTCGTCTGGGGCCGCGCTGCCCGTACGCGCAGCGTGAATGCATTGAAACACCGCGTCTGACGGGGCAGAAGAACCATCTGTTCGCCTGTCATTTCCCGCTGAACATGGAGAAAGAGTGACATGGTCGAGACGCTACTCGAAGTTCGCAACCTGAGTAAGACTTTCCGCTACCGTACCGGCCTGTTCCACCGACAGACCGTGGAAGCCGTCAAGCCGCTGAGCTTTACCCTGCGCGAGCGACAAACGCTGGCGGTGATCGGTGAAAACGGCTCCGGTAAATCGACGTTGGCAAAAATGCTGGCCGGGATGGTGGAACCAACCACCGGGGAACTGCTGATTGACGATCACCCGCTGGCGTTTGGCGACTACTCGTTCCGCAGCCAGCGCATCCGGATGATTTTTCAGGATCCATCCACCTCGCTGAACCCGCGTCAGCGTATCTCGCAAATTCTGGATTTTCCGCTGCGCCTGAACACCGATTTAGAGCCAGAAGAACGTCGTAAACAGATTATCGAGACCCTGCGACTGGTGGGTCTGCTGCCGGATCACGTCAGCTACTATCCGCATATGCTGGCGCCAGGGCAAAAACAGCGTCTGGGCCTGGCCCGTGCGCTGATCCTGCGTCCGAAGGTGATTATCTGCGATGAGGCCCTCGCCTCGCTGGATATGTCGATGCGCTCGCAGCTGATCAACCTGATGCTTGAACTGCAGGAAAAACAGGGTATTTCGTATATCTACGTGACGCAGCATCTGGGGATGATGAAGCACATCAGCGACCAGGTGCTGGTGATGCATCAGGGCGAAGTGGTTGAGCGCGGCAGCACCGCCGATGTGCTCGCCTCCCCGTTGCACGACCTCACCAAACGGCTGATTGCCGGGCATTTTGGCGAGGCCTTAACGGCGGATGCATGGCGTAAGGATCGCTAAGCCGCTGGCTTTCGAATCAAAAAACGGTAGCGCTATTCGCTGCCGTTTTTTTTGCTGGTCATTAATTTGGCGGCACAGAACATTGTATTCATCGACAAACCAAAGTCATAAACTCAGCGTTAATCTTCCCACCGACGTTTACTATTGAGATTAAACAATACGAATAGCACAATCATGCAATCATTATCTTGCGTTCTAAAATCAAAAACATCTCAGTGTTACCGCTGAAATATTCAAGTCGTGAATATTTGGAGCCGCATTGAGAACCCACAATGTTATGTGCGTCACGTTTTACACTCACATGCTCAATGCACATCAAAACACAATTATTCGTCAGTCTGTTTTTAGACCTGCTTTTTTCGGGCTGAGTTATGACAAATCTTAAATAATCCAGAATACTCGCACTATTCCTTTTGATATGACTCATTACACCTCTGTTATGGATACCGTAAATCTGTTTCGTCCGTCCCCTAAACCTGAAAAAGCGTTCAGGCAATTATTCGCTCGTTTGGCCCCTTATGCTGAGTTATTGCCTACTGGTCGACGGTATTCGCTGCAGTTATCACACAATGAGACCTCATGGTGTTATTTGCTGGAAAAAGGGTATGTTTCCGTCAATCGCACTGATGATAAATTGCTGTTAAATTCCGAATCAGCCCCTTTTATTTTTGGCTTTACCTCCCTACTCGGCCATACCCCGGGTTCTCTTTTTCTACGGACCTCTGAAGATGCTCTCGTGAAGCGCCTTCCCATGACCAGGGCAATGGAAATTATTGAGAAAGAAGCCCTTTGGGAATCGCTGTACGATGTGTTATCTCACCTTTCGCTACGCCTTTTCTCGCATTGCACCCGGATATCACAGCCAGGTTCCTACGACACCATTCGCTTTTTGTTGCTCGAACTCTCTGCTGAACCGGCTGCCATTCGAAATTCAGAATCCGTTGTGAATTACATCCATAGCCGCAGCTTTCTTTCACGAAGCGGAATTTCAGCTGTGCTCTCTGCGTTACGCCAGGGGTCTTATATAGAAATCAGCCACGGACGATTGGTGTCTGTTAATACATTGCCTGCAGGTTTCTGAGCCTCTGGCGTTCAAAAAAACAGCGACGCCTGGCTTTTGGCATATAATTATGGATGATGTATTTTTCCAGGTAAAACAGCACTATGGATGACAACGTTTTTTACCCGTTAGCCATGAATGAACCCAACCCATGGTCCAGAATTCTGGTCGATGCGCTGCTCCCCTTTGCCACCATAAAGTCGTACAAAAAAGGAAGTCGGCTTTTGGTAGAGGAAAATGGACAGCTAGTCTGCCGATTCATTTTGAGTGGATCGGTGGAAGTTCACCGCAAATCGGACCACCTGCTGATCCTCACCCCTCCCGATTACAGTATTTTTGGCCTGGGTGGGCAAAATGCCATCTATATCATCACGGCTGAAGCCAGCAAAATCGCCACCTTGCCCCTGGCCGAATTCCACCAGCGGATTGCTGAACTGAATTTATGGGAAGCATTGGCCAAACACATGGTCGTGACGACGAATAAGCTTTTTAATTACAGTAAGATATTAAGTGCGCCCACGGCCTACGAAATTATCTGTAATCAGCTGATGGAGCTGATGCGTGAACCCCTCGCGATCCGTGAAAAAATCCCCGCTGAGCGGTACATTCGCGACAAAACGCATTTGTCCCGCAGTAGCATCATGAAGATCCTCGCCAACCTGCGCATCGGCGGCTATATCACTATCGAAAATGGCAGGCTGCTGGAGGTTCACCACCTGCCCTCGAAGTATTAGTTACCGGTCGGTCTGGCCATTACATTCAGTACACCCGCGCGAGTTCTGCGCAGGCGTTGTGCTACGCGCTTTCCCCTTCCCAGGCAAACGCGCAAATCTTTTGCAGAAGGGCGACAGGAGGTTGGAGCACTCTCTTTCGCACTGACTGATAGAATAGCTGCTACGCTTTCGGTCATGCCCTGAATGCCGCTGCCGCGCGGCTTCAGACCTGACCTTTTGTAAAAATCACGTGACAATTCATGTGTATAGTGGGCTATAATTTCGGCCTGCTATCTGTATATTCTGGCTTTATGTATAGTAAGCAGTTGAATATAAAGCCAAAAATAAGCAATGACATAAGGATTAAAGCTATGGGTTTTCTTTCCGGTAAGCGCATTCTGGTGACTGGCGTTGCCAGCAAACTGTCCATCGCCTACGGTATCGCACAAGCTATGCACCGTGAAGGCGCAGAGCTGGCCTTCACCTATCAGAACGAGAAGCTGAAAGGCCGTGTTGAAGAGTTTGCTGCGCAGCTGGGTTCCAGCATTGTTCTGGAATGCGACGTTGCTCAGGACGAAAGCATCGATGGCCTGTTCACTGAACTGGCAAAAGTGTGGCCGAAATTTGACGGCTTCGTACACTCTATCGGCTTCGCACCTGGCGATCAGCTGGATGGCGACTACGTTAACGCCGTAACCCGCGAAGGCTTCAAAATCGCTCACGACATCAGTTCTTACAGCTTCGTTGCGATGGCAAAAGCCTGCCGCAGCATGCTGAACCCAAATTCAGCGTTGCTGACGCTGTCTTACCTGGGTGCTGAGCGCGCTATCCCTAACTACAACGTAATGGGTCTGGCAAAAGCGTCTCTGGAAGCTAACGTACGCTACATGGCTAACGCAATGGGTCCTGAAGGCGTTCGCGTCAACGGTATCTCTGCAGGCCCAATCCGTACCCTGGCCGCTTCTGGCATCAAAGACTTCCGTAAGATGCTGGCGCACTGCGAAGCGGTAACCCCGATTCGTCGTACCGTGACCATCGAAGACGTTGGTAACAGCGCAGCGTTCCTGTGCTCTAACCTGTCTGCCGGTATCTCTGGTGAAGTCGTTCACGTTGACGGTGGCTTCAGCATCGCCGCGATGAACGAGCTGGAACTGAAATAAGTTCCTGACCGCCCTGCTGTGCCAGGGCGGTTTTCATTTCGTTATTCCACTCTGTTATTTGTTATCACTTATCAAACTTTTCCCCGCTCCCGCCTTACGTCAGGATAGTCAATTCTTAACGCTATGATGTCCTGAAGGAACTCCCATGGAGCAAAGCCGCGCTCACGGCAAAAGCCAGTGGTACCACGAAACCCAATCGCGCAATCAGACCGCAGACGTGCTGCCTCTGGTGCCCGAAGCCGCCCACGTGGCCGACAGGTTTTTGTTAGATTTAACGCTGCCTGACGACGTCAGTGAAAAAAGTGCCAGCTGGCTGCAGATCTCTTCCGTCATCGCCAACCATTTATTCCCCAACTCGGTGAACGTGACACGCCTGCACACCTTCAGCGTGTATGAACGCCTTAGCACCGCGCTGACCGTCGCCCAGGTGTCGGGTGTCCAGCGGCTGTGTAATCACTATGCGGCGCGTCTGGCACCGCTTCCCGGCCCGGATTCTTCCCGCGAGAGTAATCATCGTTTAGCGCAAATCACCCAATTTGCCCGCCAGCTTGCCGGTTCGCCATCGGTGATTTGCCAGCACTCCCGTCAACAGCTGGATGCCGTCGGCCTGAGCACACCAGACATCGTGCTGATCAGCCAAATCGTCGGCTTTGTGGGCTATCAGGCGCGGGTAATTGCCGCCTGCCAGGCTTTACTGGGCCAGCCTGCCCGTTGGATCCCCGGTATGCCCGTACAGGAAGATGCCCCGGCCTCGCTGTTCGACAGTGGACAGACGCAATGGCAGAGCCGTCTTCCGCACAACGGGGGGCAGGAATATCCTGACACGTTCGCCGAACTCACCCCTTTGCTGGCCTGGGATGCAGCGCTGCTGGAAGCCGAAGAAACGCTGCTGCACGCGCTGATACCAAACGCCGGGTACGCCCCCTTTGTTGCGCTGGTAACGGCCCGGATTAACGGCAGCCTCGGATGCTTCGGGCAATATGCGGATCAGACTGCGCTGACCAAGGCGGCGCGGGACGGCGAGGCCGCGTTACAGCAGTGGTGTCGAGACAAGCCCGGACATCAGGCCATTCTGCAGGCCGTGCTGCTGTTAAACCGCGCCCCGGACCGTTTCAGCAGCGCACTGTTTACTCCCCTTACCGAGCAAGGATTTTCCCGCGAACAGGCGCTGGGACTGCTGGCATGGAGCGGATTCCACGGCTGGTTTAATCGCCTGAAAATTGGCCTTGGCGAGGCGCTACCTGTAACGTAAAAGCCTTAAAGAGCGCTTGCTGCAACAGGGATATTCGCGTAAAACTGTCAGCCGCTCTTTTGGCCACGAAAATACATTATTATGTTTCAGGACAACCCGCTGCTTGCTCAGCTAAAACAGCAACTTCATTCCCAAACCCCACGCGCTGAAGGGGTGGTGAAAGGTACAGAAAAAGGCTTCGGCTTCCTCGAAGTGGATTCGCAGAAAAGCTATTTCATTCCGCCGCCGCAGATGAAAAAAGTGATGCACGGTGACCGTATCATCGCCGCCATCCATAGTGAAAAAGGCAAGGAAAGCGCGGAGCCAGAAGAATTGGTCGAGCCGTTCCTGACGCGTTTCGTAGGCCGGGTGCATAAAAAAGACGATCGCCTGTCGATCGTCCCCGATCATCCGTTACTGAAAGACGCCATTCAGTGTCGTCCGGAACGCAGCCTTGAGCACGATTTTAAAGAGGGTGACTGGGCCGTTGCAGAAATGCGCCGTCATCCGCTGAAAGGCGATCGCAGTTTCTATGCCGAACTGACCCAGTTCATTACCTTTGGTGACGATCACTTCGTTCCATGGTGGGTAACGCTTGCGCGTCATAGCCTGGAAAAAGTGGCGCCCGAAGGGACTGCTACCGAAATGCAGGACGAAGGTCTTGAGCGCCGCGATTTGACCGCGCTGAACTTTGTCACCATCGACAGCGCCAGCACCGAAGATATGGATGATGCCCTGTTCGCTGAAATGGCGGATGACGGCAAACTACATCTGACTGTCGCTATCGCCGATCCGACCGCCTGGATTGTTGAAGGCAGCCCACTGGATAACGCCGCGAAAATCCGCGCGTTCACCAACTACCTGCCAGGTTTCAACATTCCGATGCTGCCGCGCGAACTGTCTGACGACCTGTGCTCCCTGCGTGCCAATGAAGTGCGTCCGGTACTGGCCTGCCGCATGATCATTGCGGAAGATGGCGCCATCGAAGACGATATTCAGTTCTTCGCCGCCACGATTGAATCCAAAGCCAAGCTGGCTTATGACGATGTCTCCGACTGGCTGGAAGGCAACGGCAGCTGGCAGCCGCAGAACGACGAGATTGCCGCACAGATTAAGCTGTTGGAACGCATCTGCGCCCTGCGCGGTGAATGGCGTCACAACCATGCGCTGGTGTTCAAAGACCGTCCGGACTACCGCTTTGTGCTGGGTGAGAAAGGGGAAGTGCTGGACATCGTCGCTGAGCCGCGCCGCATTGCAAACCGTATCGTTGAAGAGTCGATGATTGCCGCGAATATCTGCGCGGCACGCGTACTGCGCGATAAGCTCGGCTTCGGGATTTACAACGTGCACACCGGTTTCGATTCAGCCAAAACGGAACAGCTCGCGGAACTGATGAAAACCCATGACGTTCATGTCGACCCGCAGGAAGTGCTGACGCTGGACGGTTTCTGCAAGCTGCGCCGTGAGCTGGACGCGATGCCAACCGGCTTCCTCGACAGCCGCATTCGTCGTTTCCAGTCCTTTGCGGAAATCAGCATTGAGCCGGGTCCACACTTCGGTCTGGGTCTCGAAGCCTATGCCACATGGACCTCACCGATCCGTAAGTACGGCGACATGGTTAACCACCGGTTGCTGAAAGCGATTATCAAAGGTGAAACACCGGCTCGCCCGCAGGACGATTCGACCGTACAGATGGCGGAACGTCGTCGCCTGAACCGGATGGCTGAGCGTGACGTGGCGGACTGGCTGTATGCCCGCTTCCTGAACGATAAAGCCGGTACCGACACCCGCTTTGCCGCTGAAATCATTGATATCAGCCGGGGTGGGATGCGCGTCCGTCTGGTGGATAACGGCGCGGTCGCCTTTATCCCGGCACCGTTCATCCACGCCGTGCGTGATGAGATGACCTGCAGCCAGGAAAATGGCACCGTGCAGATCAAAGGTGAAACGGTCTACAAAGTGACTGACGTTATCGACGTGACCATTGCAGAAGTGCGTCTGGAAACCCGTAGCGTGATTGCGCGTCCGTTCCAGGCTTAATACTTAAGGGCGGCTTATCAATGATAAGCCGCCCTTTTCGCCCTTCAATACGCTGTTTTGCACAATTTATTTCCTCTTTTTCCCCACATTCCTTCAAAAGCGATCACAATAAAATGATTGCCGCTTAATAAATCAATCACCTGCCTGGTCGGTGCTCTTTTTCCAGGGTCAGGGGCTAGTATACGGCGACAAGCGAAGACCCTGGATTGAATAATAAAGTCCCGTGAATGTCCTGCCGGTTGTGATCACATTCAATAATATTGGCGCTAAAGCAGTTTTTGGGAGAAGACATGGCTGAGGAACTGGAGCACACGCTACTTTTTCGGTACCTGGGAACCACCAGTCCCTACTGGCGCTTAACCGGGGACAGCAATGCGCTTCATCTGGCCGCCAGCGAAGATACCGAGACGACGCAGGTAGTGGCCTTAACGGCCGAACAGGCCGAGGCTATCCGCCAGATGACGGTCATTACCTCCAGTCTGACGCTCAGCCTCACGCTGTTCGGAAATACCGTTCCGGTGCATCTGGTGGGCCGTAAAATCAATAAATCGCAATGGGCAGGCAGCGCTTCCTCCTGGGATGACACCGGGTCGGTCGCCCGCGATCTGGTGCAGGGACTCTCCTTCGCCGAGCAGGTCGTCTCAGAAGCCAACTCGGTCATCGTGATCCTCGATAAACTCGGTAACATTCAGCGTTTTAACCGGCTGAGCGAAGAGTACACCGGGATGAAAGAGCAGGAGGTGATCGGGCAGAACGTTTTTAAGCTCTTTATGAGCCCTGCCGAGGCCGCCGCTTCACGCCGTAACATCAGCGGATTTTTCAAAAACGGCAGCTCCTACGAGGTTGAACGTTGGATCAAAACCCGCAAAGGCCAGCGCCTGTTCCTGTTTCGCAATAAATTCGTTCACAGCGGCAGCGGGAAAAATGAGATCTACCTGATCTGCTCCGGCACCGACATCACCGAAGAACGCCGCGCCCAGGAACGTTTGCGCGTTCTGGCCAATACTGACACCATTACCGGCCTGCCCAACCGTAACGCCATAAGCGATTTAATCACCGAAGCGATTCAGAACCGTGGCGATCACCAGGTCGGCATTGTGTATCTCGATCTCGATAACTTTAAGAAGGTGAATGACGCTTACGGGCACATGTTTGGCGATCAGCTGCTGCAGTCGGTTGCCCTGTCCATTTTAAGCTGTCTGGAAGAGGGCCAGACCCTCGCCCGGCTCGGCGGCGATGAGTTTATCGTGTTGGCCACCCACTCTTCTCAGAGCAGCCTGGAGGCGATGGCATCACGCATTCTCAGCCGTCTTAAAGAGCCCTTCCGCATTGGGCTGATTGAAGTTTACACCGGCTGCTCGCTGGGGATTTCTCTGGCGCCCCAGCATGGCAACGATCGCGAGAGCCTGATACGGAATGCCGACACCGCCATGTACACCGCCAAGGAAGGGGGACGCGGCAAATTCTGCGTGTTCTCTCCAGAGATGAACCAGCGCGTGTTCGAGTACCTTTGGCTCGATACCAACCTGCGTAAAGCGCTCGATAACAACCAGTTAGTTATCCATTACCAGCCCAAGCTGACCTGGCGCGGGGAAGTTCGCAGCCTTGAAGCCCTGGTGCGCTGGCAATCCCCGGAGCGTGGGCTGATCCCGCCTGCCGAATTTATCTCTTATGCCGAAGAGTCGGGGCTGATTGTCCCGTTAGGCCGCTGGGTCATGCTCGATGTGGTGCGTCAGGTGGCACTCTGGCGCGACAAAGGCATTAACCTGCGCGTGGCCGTGAACGTGTCGGCACGCCAATTGGCCGATCAGACGATTTTTAGCGACCTGAAGCAGGCATTGAAGGATCTCAATTTCGAGTATTGCCCCATCGATGTTGAGCTGACCGAAAGCTGCCTGATCGAAAATGAAGAGCTGGCTCAGTCGGTTATCCAGCAGTTCAGCGCCCTTGGCGCTCAGGTGCATCTGGATGACTTTGGCACGGGATATTCCTCGCTGTCACAGCTTGCCCGCTTCCCTATCGACGCCATCAAACTGGATCAGGTGTTTGTGCGCGATGTGCATAAACATTCGGTGGCTCAGTCACTGGTCCGGGCGATTGTCGCTGTTGCTCAGGCGCTGAATTTACAAGTGATTGCGGAAGGCGTTGAGAGCGCGAAAGAAGATGCGTTCCTGACCAAAAATGGCGTCAATGAACGCCAGGGCTTTTTGTTTGCCAAGCCGATGCCGGTGGCCGCGTTAGAGCGTTGGCTCAAGCGGCGTCAGGCACGCAAATAACCCCAAAGAGACAGGGGCTGCACGGCCCCTGGAGTGACCACGATTTTCTTAGCTGGCTTTGCGCATCACCGCCTGCGTGTGGCGGTTTTGCAGCATCACCAGCCGTTCCATATAGGCGATGTCCTTTTCTTCCAGGCTGAAGGCCGCGTCCACCCAATCCTCGGTGATGTCCATCAGTTCACTGCGAGGTAAGGGCAGCACACGCTGGCGTGCACGCAACATCGCACGAACCCCATTCAGTCTCGGCACCAGCGTATCAATAAAGGTACGGGTCGCGACGTAGCCATTACCCGGTTCAAACAGCACATCCACCAAGCCTTTCTGTTCATGCCACTCCGCGGTGTGGGCTTCTCCCCGGGAGATCAACTGCTCGGCAAGCTTCATTCCGGCACGGCGGGTAACCAGTGAATAACCGCCCATGCCCGGGAAAAGATTAAACGCAATTTCCGGGAACCCCATGCGGGCATCGCGCTGGGCGAGAACGAAATGATGAGCGAGTGCGGCCTCAAATCCGCCGCCCAGCGCACTGCCTTCCACCATGGCGATACTGATAGCGCCGGTATCAAACGCTCGCGACGCCGCGTGAACGCAGTCAACACAGGCTCGCGCATAGGCCCGAAGCGCCTCACGCCGATCGTGACGGATGCACTCAACGAAAAAGCGCAAATCGCCCCCGGTGTTGTAAATCTCGGGCACAAGCGATCCTGTCACCCAAAAGTCGACCGTAAACCCCTGCTGTTTGACCAGCCAGGACAGGTTCATGATTTCCTCGATAAGGACATGGTTGAAGCAAGGCCGCGGCTGAGCACGTAACATCATCCATACCGTCCGACGTTCCACCTCATAGTAAGCAGACAGCTGGGTGAATCGTTCAGTATCGGTAAACAATTTACAGGTAGCCTGATTAATCACAGTCATAATCTCTTCCTCATAGAAAAAAGCGCGTTGCGCGCTTAATCAGCCTAATCCACCCCTTTTATGGCGAACATCTCAAGGTCGTAATTAATAAATAAACGTTATGTATTTTTAGCGCTTTTCATTTTCCGCTTCTCTTTTCTCCCCTTTTTTTGCATCATTGATTTTCTTACCTTTCTTTCAGAGATTGTCTATGTCCAACCTTGATGCACGCCTGTTGGCTCAACGTATTGATACCGTGCTGGATATTCTTGTCGCCGGTGACTACCACTCCGCGATTAACAATCTGGAGATCCTGAAAGCCGAGTTGCTGTCTCAGGCGTCCGATGAGCAGGAACATAAGTCTGCCCAACCCAAATCCCCCTGGGAAATTTGATAACCTTAGCGACTTGAAATGAACACCCGACAACAATCAATTTTACAAATGGTGATCGACAAAGGCCGCATGAGCGTTGCCGATCTTTCCCGAATGACCGGCGTGTCTGAAGTCACCATCCGCCAGGACCTGAACCTGTTGGAAAAGCAGAGTTATCTGCGGCGTACGCACGGCTATGCCGTGCCGCTGGACAGCGAAGACGTTGAAACCCGGATGATGACTCACTTCTCTCTCAAGCGTGAGCTGGCCGCGTTTGCCGCCGGGCTTGTCTCCCCGGGCGAAACGGTGTTCATCGAAAATGGCAGCAGCAACGCCCTGCTGGCCCGAGCGCTGTCAGAACAGCCTGGAGTCACCATTATCACCGTCAGCAGCTATATCGCCCATCTGCTGAAAGAGACACCGGGAGAAGTAATTTTACTCGGGGGTATCTATCAGAAGAAAAGTGAAAGTATGGTCGGTCCGCTGACCCGCCAGTACATACAGCAGGTGCACTTCAGTAAGGCCTTCATCGGTATTGACGGCTGGCAGCCCGAAACGGGCTTCACCGGCCGCGATATGCTGCGTGCTGATGTGGTCAACGCGGTACTTGAGAAAGGTTGTGAATCTATCGTCCTGAGCGACAGTTCTAAATTTGGGGCGGTACATCCTTACTCATTGGGGCCCTCACCTAAATTTAGCCGGGTGATTACCGACGACGGTCTTTCGGCTGATAAGCAGCAGCAACTGGAGCAGTCAGGCCTGACGGTCAATATCGTGCCACGCAGCTAATCTGACCCCTGTCCCTCTGCCGCCAGAGGGACAATCGTTCAACCTCTCCGCAATTTCTCCTTATTTTTGTTTCATTTCCCAACATTTCGCCATATCTAAGATTGTTCTGACGCATGAATTAAGAATCTTTAACCTGCTTGTTTTGCCGTCGGGACGTAAAATTATTGTTAGCGATATAACAGGAAATGATTATCGCCTGCGTGATTTAAGCAACGCCTGCGCAACATATTCCATAAACGCTGACGTTATCCCGTGGGACAACGCAACAATAAGACGGCTTTATGGATGAATTATTCCGGAGAGAAATTTATGACTTCAATGAGCAAAAAAATGACTGCAGCCGTTCTGGCCGCAACCCTGGTAATGAGCCTGAGCGCATGTTCCAACTGGTCTCACCGCGATCGTAATACCGCGCTGGGTGCGGGTGCAGGTGCAATCGGTGGTGCCGTGCTGACTGATGGCAGCGCACTGGGTACACTGGGTGGTGCTGCGGTGGGTGGTATTATCGGTCACCAGGTCAGCAAATAATTCCCTTTCGGGAACAATAAAGATAAAAAATATTCAGGTCTGACTTACGCACCAGTAAAAATAGCAGGGCCACACAGCGTGTGGCCCTTTTACTTTGCGCCCATCCGATACGTTACATTCACCAATGCCATAACGCCCTGCAGGCTACAACCTGCGTGGATGGCCTGATGCCGGCGTCTGCAGCTTATCAGACAAAAAATACGAAGTATTTGGTGATGTTATCGGCTGGAGAAGACAGGCGGTTAGCCGCCCGCCAGCTTCACTTTCATTCCTTTGGCTTCGAGCAGCGATTTAATCAGATCGCGTTTGTCGCCCTGAATTTCAATGATGCCATCTTTGACTGAGCCGCCGCAGCCACATTTCTTTTTAAGCTCCGCGGCCAGTTTAATCAACTCCGCCTCGTCAGCATCAATGCCCGTCACCAGACAAACGCCCTTCCCTTTGCGCCCGCTGGTTTGGCGCTGGATACGCACAATGCCATCCCCTTTCGGACGCTCTGCCACGACCTTGGGTTCATCAATACGCCCACTCTCGGTGGAGTAAACCAGACGGCTGTTCGAATCGGTCATGCGTTCACCTTCAGCAAAGCTGCGTTAATGTCGCGCAGGGTCTGAGCGGGATCGGCAGACTGCGTGACCGGACGGCCAATGACCATGTAATCCACACCCGCTGTTTTTGCCTCTTCCGGCGTCATAATGCGGCGCTGATCGCCCACGTCACTGCCAGCAGGGCGGATGCCCGGGGTGACCAGCTTAAAGGCCTGTCCCAGATCCTGTTTAAAGCGTACCGCTTCTTGTGCGGAACACACCACGCCATCCAGACCACAGCGCTTGGTCAACGCCGCCAGTTTCGCTGCATGGTCAGCCGGGGAGAGCGAAATGCCCAAATCCTGCAAATCGCTGGCTTCCATGCTGGTGAGTACCGTGACGGCAATCAACAGCGGCGCATCTTTACCAAACGGCTCCAGCGCTTCACGAGCGGCCGTCATCATGCGTGCCCCACCGGAAGCATGAACGTTGACCATCCACACGCCTAACTCGGCCGCAGCAGCAACCGCATGCGCGGTGGTGTTCGGGATATCGTGAAATTTCAGGTCGAGGAAAATGTCAAAACCGCGTTGCTGCAGATCGCGAACAAACTGCGGGCCAAATAACGTGAACATCTCTTTCCCGACTTTAAGACGACAGTCGCGCGGGTCGATGCGATCGACAAAGGCTAAGGCCTTATCGCGATTAGCGTAATCAAGGGCAACAACTACGGGAGAGGAGGTAACAATACGGGATTCAGACGTCATGACCAGACCTTCTTGTTGATGGGCCGCAACCGGCGTGGAAACGGTAAACGGCCAGCATTCTACCTGCGTGACGCCTAAATTGACAGGCGGCATTCGCCCAAAATCCCCCTGCACGACGAGGGATTGCACGGTGCCTGAACGGGCAAGCTTTAAAATCCCAATAAGTATGTTGTAACTAATGAGGGCTTTTTTAAAAATTACTGGCCGTCGAGGCCACGGATGGGTTTCACGGTGGACCAGGCACGGCAGGACGGACAGTGCCAGTAAAGGGTGTATGCGGTAAAGCCGCATTTCTGACAGCGGTAGCGCGGTTTGTTGCGGATCTGCTCACCGACCATATCGCGCAGCACCATCAGGCTGTCTTTCGCACGCCCTTCTTCGGCTTCATTGAGGTGATAGTCCATCAATTTATGGAACACGCGCATGGTGGGATGGCGCGTGAGCTGACGGGTCACATACGTTTGTGCGGTATCCACGCCTTCACGCTGCTCCATCACCTGAGCCAGCATCAATTCAGCCGTTGCCCCGGTATTCTCTTCCACAGCCCGACGCAGGAATTGCGCCCACTCCTCTTCCTTACCCAGCTGCTGATAACAGGTTTGCAGCATCTCCAGCGTCTCACTCACCAGCTCACGGTCCTGGTCGATGACGCGCTGCAGTGATTCAACGGCTTTCGCGTATTCGCCATTGGCCATAAAGACACGGCCCATCATGATCGAGATGCGGGCGCTGTTTTTATCCGCCGCTGCGCCCTTTTTCAACAGCGTCATGGCTTTGTCCATGTCGTTGTTGCCCATCTGCTGCAGTGCGAGTTCGCACCAGAAATGCGCAATTTCCGGACGGTGTTTTTCTTTGCCGAGTTTGACCAACCGCTCTGCGGTTTCGATGGCTTTCTGCCAGTCGCTGGTGGCCTGATAGATTTGCAGCAGCTGTTGCAGCGCGCCAATGCGGAAGTCGGTTTCATCCACCAGCTGGCTGAACATATCTTCCGCACGGTCATACAGCCCTGCGGCCATGTAGTCACGGCCCAGCTGTTGAACCGCCAAAAGGCGTTGATCGTAGGTCAATGAAGCACTTTCCATCAGCGTCTGATGGATGCGGATGGCGCGATCGACTTCACCGCGCGAGCGGAACAGGTTGCCCAGCGTCAGATGCGCCTCAACGGTGCCCGTATCCTCTTTGAGCATGTCGAGGAACAGGTCCACCGCTTTGTCCTGCTGATTGCTAAGCAGGAAGTTCACGCCCGCGACGTAGTCACGGGAGAGGCGGTTGGCATCGTCCTGTTTGGACTGTTGTGCACTTCTGCGGCCCATGTACCAGCCATACGCGGCGGCAACGGGTAAAAGCAGAAACAACAACTCCAGCATAGGGAATTATTCCTTCACGACCGGAACAACCGGTGCAGGCGTTGTCGGGACAAGGTGTTGCTCAAGACGTTTAATTTTACGCTCGGCACGCAGCAGTGCGACGCGGGTACGCAGCCAGAACAGGCCGCAAACCAGCCAGCCAATGGCAAAACCGGCGGCAAAAAGCACAGCCAGAAGCGTGGAAATACGGAACTCGCCCTGCGCCAGCAGATAGTTAAAGGTGACCTGTTGATCGTTCTGCGCACCTAAGGTGACGGAGATAACGAAAATCGCCAGCACCAGTAAAAAAATGAGTAAATATTTCACATGACTTCCCGTTATGTGGTTTATGTGAATAAAAGCTGCTCAATCTGCCACTTCCAGCCCTATAAAGTATCATCTTCGCCGCAATGGCGAAACTGGCAAGCGTGCAGCCTGCGAAGGATTTATGGGCGAAGCGACGATATATCAACCCGATTTACTGCTCCGGCTCACGGTTTCGGATTTCCCTTGCTTCCTCACCCGGTGGCGTAAGCGGTCCACACAGCTTTTGCGTCAGCCATGTTGCCCCGGTCACCAACAGCCCTGAGATAAGCGTAGCGACCACCAAATCCTGTGGCCAGTGCATCCCCAACAGCAGCCGACTGCCCATCACCGCCGTCGCCCAGACTAACAGGACGGCAATGGTCACCGTTCTGCGTCGCGGCCACAGCAGACCCACCGCCAGTAACGCCCAACTGGCCGCAAACAGGGTATGGCCGGAAGGAAACGCAAATCCGGTCTCCTTTTGCCAGTGTTGACGTAAAAACAGCGGTAAATCCGTGCGATGCTCCAGCTGTTTTTCCACTAATTGCGCACGTTCCTTACGCTTTAAAGTGTAGAACTCTGTCACCGGCACCTGCTGCGTTTTTTCCAGCCAAATCACGAAAGGCCGCGGTTCCTGCACCTTTTCCTTGACCCATGATTTGGCTGCCTGTCCGATAAGGATCGCACCGGCAAGAATGGCAAACAGCACCAGCGCCGCCCGCAGGCGAAAGCGAAGGCACCATAAAAACCAGGCACACAGCACCACGTGGGTAATAATGCCCCAGGGCTGGGTGACCGTTTCGGTTACCCAGTAGAGGATTTTTAGCCACCAGGTCTCTTCACCTGGCTGCCATTTCCAGCCGGAAAGCCATACCGCTACTGGCATCACCAGCAGAAGCGCCGTTCCTACAGCCGTGCGTCGGGCAATCGAAAGCATCGCAACTCCTTTTTCCTTAAACATCACAATCATAACTGAAAAAAAGGGCTACGGTAAAAGCATCAGAATTGTGCGCTTAAACAGCAGATAGCTGTGAGCCATTAGGTGAAGCCTCTTCATTGTGGCAAAATGAACGTAAAGAAGGCACAACAAGCATGCCGCTAGACTCTGGAGAATCACATGCAGCTTAAACGTGTGGCAGAAGCCAAACTGCCAACCCCTTGGGGCGATTTCCTGATGGTGGGTTTTGAAGAACTGGCAACCGGGCAGGATCACGTCGCCCTCGTGTTCGGCGATGTTTCCGGGAACACCCCGGTGCTGGCACGCGTCCATTCGGAATGTCTGACCGGCGATGCCCTGTTCAGCCTGCGCTGTGACTGCGGTTTCCAGTTGGAAGCGGCGCTGACTCACATTGCTGAAGAAGGCCGTGGCGTGCTGCTTTATCACCGTCAGGAAGGCCGAAATATTGGATTGCTGAATAAAATTCGCGCCTATGCGTTACAGGATCAGGGCTATGACACCGTGGAAGCCAACCATCAGTTAGGTTTTGCGGCGGATGAGCGTGACTTCACCCTGTGTGCCGATATGTTCAAACTGCTGGGCATTGATGAAGTGCGTCTGCTGACCAACAACCCGAAAAAAGTCGAGATTCTGACCGAAGCGGGCATCAACATTGTTGAGCGCGTGCCGCTGATCGTCGGGCGTAACCCGAAAAATGCGCATTATCTGGATACCAAAGCCGCGAAGATGGGCCATCTGCTCGGCAACTGACGGTAAGGCGGTGCTTAAGGGCACCGCTTGTTTCCCGTTGGTTTATTGTCTCCGCCGCCTTTTTGCGGTACCGTCAAAAGATGAATACGACACACTGTACCCTCAACTCACTTTCTCTTCGTTGGTGGCAGCCTTAACCCAGGCAGCCTGATTTCCCCTTTTCGTTTTTTACCCTCAGGCCGCCGGAAGGCGCCACTCTGTCAACAGAACCGCTTTCTGGCGCATAACAGGAGCTTCTGATGACCGACACAACTCAATCTTCACCTCTGGTCCTGACCGGCGACCGCCCTACCGGCCCCCTGCATTTGGGCCATTATGTGGGCTCTCTGCGTCAACGCGTGACGCTACAGGATAACTATCCGCAATACATTCTGATTGCTGACCTGCAAGGGCTGACGGATAACGGCTCGCAGCCCGAAAAAGTGGCCTCGAATGTGCTGGAAGTGATGGCGGATTACCTTGCGGTGGGTATAGATCCGTTACGCTCAACGATTTGTCTGCAGTCGGCGCTGCCCGCGCTGGCAGAGCTGACGATGCTGTACATGAATATAGTGACAGTGTCACGTGTTGAGCGTAATCCGACGGTGAAAAATGAAATACAGCAGAAAGGATTTTCCCGCTCGCTGCCAGCCGGATTCCTGGTCTATCCCATCAGTCAGGCGGCCGATATAACCGCTTTTGGCGCCGATCGGGTGCCCGTTGGCGACGATCAGCTGCCGATGATTGAACAAACCAATGAGATAGTTCATAAGATGAACAGCCTGTTGCCCCAGCCTGTTCTGCGCCACTGCCAGGCGCTGTTAAGCCCGGTTGGCCGCCTGCCGGGAATTGATGGCAGTGCAAAAATGTCGAAAACGCTGGGCAATACGCTTGCCCTCAGTGCCTCCGAAGAACAGATCCACAAAGCCGTTAGCGCCATGTACACCGACCCAGGACATCTGCGCATCAGCGATCCTGGCAAGACAGAAGGCAATGTGGTGTTTACCTATCTGGACGCCTTTCATCCGGATGCGGACAAAGTGACGGCCATGAAGGCGCACTATCAGCAAGGCGGGCTGGGAGACCGTCAGTGCAAGACCGAACTTGAGGAGTGCCTGCAGACGCTGCTGGCCCCGATTCGAGAGCGGCGCGCGAAGCTGATTGCGGATAAAGAACTGCTGCTGGAATTGTTGAGAGAAGGCAGCGAGAAGGCGCATCAGCATACGCAAAAAACGCTGCATGCGGTGAAACGCGGGCTGGGATTACCGGTGATGTTTTAAGGACATGCCCGGCGGCGCTGGCGCTTGCACGGGCCTACGATAGGGACCCATGTTTTGTAGGCCCGGCAAGCTTGCGCCGCCGGGCATTGCTGATTAACGCAGCATATTACGAATCACGTAGTGCAGGATCCCATCGTTCTGGTAATAGGTCAGCTCCGTGGCGGTATCAATACGACAACGGCACTCGACCACCTCTTTTTTCCCGTCCGGACGGGTCAGCATAACGGGGACCACCGCCCCCGGACTGAGGTTTTGCAGGTCGGTAATATCAAGCTGCTCTTCTCCGGTCAGCATCAGCGTTTTACGCGTGACGCCCTGTGGGAATTCCAGCGGCAGGATCCCCATGCCAATCAGGTTAGAGCGGTGAATACGCTCGAACGACTCCGAGATAACCACTCTCACGCCCAACAGACGCGGCCCCTTCGCCGCCCAGTCACGGCTGGATCCCGAGCCATACTCTTTGCCCGCGATGACGGCCAGCGGTGTGCCCTGCTCTTTATAGCGCATCGCGGCATCATAAATAGCCACCACTTCGCTGCCCGGCAGATGGCGCGTCATCCCACCTTCCACGCCCGGTACCATTTCATTGCGGATACGGATGTTGGCAAAGGTCCCGCGCATCATCACTTCGTGATTACCACGGCGTGATCCATAGGAGTTAAAGTCCCGGCGTTCAACACCATGATTTTGCAGGTAGCGCCCGGCCGGGCTGTCCGGTTTAATGCTGCCAGCCGGTGAGATGTGGTCCGTGGTCACGGAGTCTCCCAGCATCGCCAGGATCCGCGCGCCATGAATATCTTCCACCGGATCCGGCTGTACGCCCATGTCATCGAAGAACGGTGACAGACGGATATAGGTAGAGTCCTGCTGCCAGCCGTAGGTTGCAGAATGTTCAACCTGAATCGCCTTCCACTCCGCCGTGCCTTCAAACACTTCGGCATACTCTTTGTGGAACATATCGGTCGAGACCTCCTCAACCGCCCTGGCAATTTCCGCCCCCGACGGCCAGATATCTTTCAGATAAACCGGGTTGCCCTGCTGATCGTTGCCCAGCGGATCGCTGAGCAAATTAAGATTCATATTCCCGGCGAGCGCGTAAGCCACCACCAGCGGCGGTGACGCCAGCCAATTGGTTTTGACCAGAGGATGAATACGCCCTTCAAAGTTACGGTTGCCCGACAGCACCGCCCCCACCGTCAGATCGCCTTTTTTAATGGCCGATTCGATAGGATCCGGCAGCGGCCCTGAGTTACCGATACAGGTTGTGCAGCCATAGCCCACCAGGTTGAACCCCAGTTCGTCCAGATAAGGGGTGAGTTTGGCGTGAGCCAGATAGTCCGATACGACTTTCGAACCCGGTGCCAGCGACGCTTTGACCCAGGGCTGGCGGGTAAGCCCAAGCTTAACGGCTTTTTTCGCCAGCAGCCCGGCGGCCATCAGTACGCTGGGGTTTGAGGTGTTGGTACAGGAGGTGATGGCCGCGATCACCACCGCGCCATCGGGCAACTGGTACTGATGTCCGTTCAGGGTATAGTCGACCGGATTGCTGTCTTTCTGTGCGGTATTCAGTTCAAGCTCAGCGCTCTGCGCAAAGGCTTTCGGCACATCACCCAGAGCGACCCTGTCCTGCGGTCTTTTCGGCCCGGCCAGACTGGCTTCAACCTCGTCCATATTCAATGCCAGAGTGCTGCTGAAGACAGGTTCATCACCGGTATTGCGCCACATCCCCTGCGCTTTGGCATACGCTTCCACCAGCGCGATGTGCTCTTCGCTGCGACCGCTCAGGCGCATGTAGTCGAGCGTGACGCCGTCAATGGGGAAGAACCCACAGGTTGCGCCATACTCCGGCGACATATTGGCAATGGTGGCGCGATCCGCCAGCGGCAGCGAGTCCAGCCCATCACCATAAAACTCCACAAATTTGCCGACCACACCGTGCTTGCGCAGCATCTGGGTAACGGTGAGCACCAGGTCAGTTGCCGTGATCCCTTCACGCAGTTTGCCCGTCAGCTTGAAGCCGACAACATCGGGGGTCAGCATCGATACCGGTTGGCCAAGCATCGCCGCTTCGGCTTCAATGCCTCCGACGCCCCAGCCAAGCACCCCCAGGCCGTTGATCATCGTGGTGTGGGAATCGGTACCGACCAGCGTATCGGGATACGCCACCCACTCCCCGTTCAGCTCCTCACTCCAGACGGCTTTGCCGAGAAATTCCAGGTTCACCTGATGGCAAATCCCCGTTCCCGGCGGCACAACGCTGAAGCGGCTGAAGGCCTGTTGGCCCCAGCGCAGAAAAGCATAACGTTCGTGGTTACGCTCCATTTCCAGACGTACGTTTTCGTCGAAGGCCCCTTCATCACCGAAATGATCGACAGTGACCGAGTGGTCAATGACCAGGTCGACCGGCGACAACGGGTTTACTTTTGCGGTATCGCCACCAAGACGCTTCACCGCTTCACGCATGGCGGCCAGATCGACCACCGCAGGCACGCCGGTGAAATCCTGCATTAATACTCGCGCAGGACGATAGGCAATTTCACGGTCGGCATGGGCGGTTTTCAGCCATCCGGCCAGGGCATGGATATCTTCTTCAGTGACAGAATCGTTGTCCTGCCAGCGCAGCAGATTTTCGAACAGAACTTTAAGTGACTTAGGCAGACGGGAAAGATCGCCGAGGCTTCTGGCCGCCAGAGGCAGGCTGTAGTAGTGGTAGGTTTTAGCTTGAACCTGCAGCGTGTCCTTACTGGCTTCTCGTAGGGTTGACGACATAGCTCCTCCTTAATGACAGGGAATAGCGATACCCTGACGCTCCTCAGGGTCTGTCTTTAAAGATAACACACCCTCAATGTAACGTTTTGATAACAACCCAAATTGCTAAATTGTGCAGGTTTTATTCGGCGGGAACGATAAAAAAACCCGGCGCTAAGGGCCGGGTTTTACGGGTTATTTGATGATGACCCAAAGCAGTTGGGCCCAGAACATGAGCGACAGGGAAAACACGCCCATCCACGACCAGTATTTCACGCTGTTATTCATATTCATGATTAAACACCAATAGTTATTCATTTTTACCGCCCCTTCAGGCAGTACCTTTATTGCTGTGGTGTCGTTATTAACGAGTACAGAAGGTCTGTCATACTTCGTTGAATCAAATAAAGTGAATGAATTAACGTTTTTTATCGTCTTCTACTGAAAAAGAATCAATAAAGGCCTGTTGTTGAGGTGTCAGTTGCCAGGACTCAGGAACAACACCCTGCTCCTTCTTTGCGTCCTGCTGTTTGTCATTTGACTGACATCTCGGTTTCACTGACACGCTCTGACCAGAAACGACCATTTTTAACCCCAATATTTCCAGATAAGCAGCGCAACAATCACCCAAAACGCCGCGGAGCCCAGGAATACCGCAAACCAGGCTTTACGCTTTAACTCAGCATCCTTCTGCGGTTGTTCTCGTCCTGACGACATCGCTAGCCTCATACAATCGTTACCACTTATCATTAATGAGCCAACAATCGGCACAAGTAATCATCATTGAGATAAATCCTAATTAAAAAACAAGCAAAAATCCAGTGATTTTACGAAGCCTCGCACGGTGATCCTTCAATTTATGACGGCAAATAAATATTTGATGTAGCAAATTTGCCAAGCAGGAAAATAGTTTCTACTTTTAGTGCCGAAGATGAATGACGGAATAGCGTGACGGAGTATCCGTTTGTGATAACACGCACATTGTTAAATGCAAATGAGGTCGATTTAAATTTACGATAAGTCGCTCATCCGCAGGAGGAACACCTATTTCATTTCATCACCTTGCTATTTTATTAAATTGTTAATGCAAGATATTCAATGTGACTCAATGCCCCGCTCAGCGAAACCCAACATCCGCGTCTTCCCTTACACTTTAGCGGCTTCACTTCACGCCATGGCCAAACCCTCAATAATCGTCTCTGATAGCCGGTACAGAAGCGTTCGGTCCCGTTATTCAGCATTGCTTAAAGTTGTGTAAAACATTGTCATACCGTTACACACCTCGTTGCAATTAGCAGTAATTATCATTTACATTTCCGCCGGATTTCTCTCGCTTTAGACACTCAATCACGCTAAAGACCGGATACCCTAATGACGCATAAATCATCTGTATTGCCCGCAGTTTCTGCCACTTTACGCCGCTATACCGTTGCTTCTGCCCTGCTCCTCCCGGTGAGTTTTTCTGCCTTAGCCCAGCAGGCGGTGACGCTGTATACCACGCGTGAACCTGGCCTCATTCAGCCCCTGTTGGATAGCTGGACCCAAACCAGCGGCATCAAAGTCAACACGGTGTTTATCAAAAACGGCATGCTTGAAAGGGTGAAAGCCGAGGGGCAGAACTCCCCTGTCGATCTGCTGATGAGCGTTGATGCTGGCAATCTTATCGATCTCGTGGAAGCGGGCGTCACTCAACCCGTTGAGTCCAGCGCCCTGAACGACGCTATCCCTGTCAATCTGCGTGATAAAGACAACCAGTGGTTTGCTCTGTCAATGCGCGCCCGTGTGCTGTACGCCGAGAAATCGATGGCCATTGATAACTGGCATTATGAACAACTGGCCGATCCGCAATACAAAGGAAAAGTGTGCCTTCGTTCTGGTCAACACCCGTATAACACCGCGCTGGTCGCCGCTATGATTGCCCATCATGGCGAGCCTGCCACCGAAAAATGGCTGCGCGGTGTGAAAGAGAACCTGGCGCGTAAACCGACCGGAGGCGATCGCGATGTGGCGCGCGATATTCTGGGCGGAATTTGCGATATCGGTTTAGCGAACTCCTACTATGTCGGTCATCTGAAAAATGCCAAAGAAGGCAGCGATGCCCGCCAGTGGGGAGATGCGATTAAGGTGGTTAAGCCGACGTTTGAAAATGGTGGCACCCACGTCAACATTACCGGCGCCGCGGTAGCGCGTTATGCCCCTAATAAAGCGGATGCCATCAAACTGATGGAATACCTGGTCTCTGCCCCGGCACAGCAGATGTATGCCAAAGCCAACTACGAGTATCCGGTGCGCAAGGGTGTCGCGCTTGACCCGGTTATCCAGCAGACCATTGGCGACATTAACGTCGACACGATTCCCATGACCGACATCGTCAAATATCGCAAACAGGCAAGCCTGCTGGTAGATAAAGTTGGATTCGATCAATAACGCCTCGCCACGCCGACGCGTTCAAAGGCCGCGACGTTCAGTTTCGCCTTTGCAACTGGGGGTTGCGGCCATCGCTTTTGGGGTGATGATCCCGGTGGTTATGCTGTGCTGGCAGGCCACACAGTCTGACTTTTCACAGTGGTCGCATCTTTATCAGTACGTCCTGCCCGGGGCGCTGATGAATACCGGCATCCTGCTAACTGGCGTCGGCGTCCTGGTGATGCTGATAGGTACCGCCAGCGCCTGGGCCGTTACGATGTGGGAATTTCCAGGCAGCAAAATGCTGAGCTGGGCGCTGTTGCTGCCGCTGGCCATGCCAACCTACATGATCGCTTTCGCCTGGCTGGATTTTCTGCACCCTCTTGGGCCGCTGCAAACGGTGATTCGCTGGGTGTTGGGGTATGACAGCCCACGTCAGTTTCGCCTGCCTGAATTGCGTTCGATGGGGGGAACCATTCTGCTACTCGGACTGGTGCTCTACCCCTACGTCTACCTGACCACCCGCACCCTGTTTATGAGCCAACCGGCGCATCTATTGGAAGCATCGCGTACGCTTGGCTGCAGCGCTACCGGCGCATTTTTCCGCGTGATGTTGCCCATGGCGCGCCCGGCCCTGGCGGTAGGACTGAGCCTGGCGTTACTGGAAACGTTAAACGATATCGGTGCCTCGGAATTTCTGGGGATCCAGACGCTGACGGTCACGGTCTATACCACCTGGATTACGCGTTCCGATTTGGCTTCTGCCGCGCAAATTGCCTGCCTGGTGCTGTTGTTTATCTCTTTCATTCTGACAATGGAGTTTTATGGCCGTCATCGCCAGGGATTCAGCAGTCGCAATTTACGTAGCGTCAGGGCAAAACGCGCCATCGGCTGGCACGCCTGGGGACTCACCGCGTTATGTTCACTGCCGGTAATGCTGGGGTTTGTTATTCCGGTGAGTTATCTGGCCTGGAGCAGTTTCAAACGGCTGGCGGAAGGCCACTCTTTGTCACCTGCGCTGCTGGATGCCCTGCAAAATACCTTCACCCTCGCCGTGGGTGCGACCTTCACGGTGTGTGCTGTCGGCTTACTGGTTGCCTGGAATGCCCGACATATGGCGGTGGGAAACCCGCTGCATGGCATGCGCCGTGGCCTGTTACGGATGGCCTCTGTCGGTTACGCGATACCCGGCACCATTTTGGCGATTGGCTTTTTACCTCCGGCCATCGCCGCCGATCGGTGGCTGGCTGGCATGCTGGGTATGCAGGGGTTGCCGCTGATGTCATCAGGGGTATTGCTGGTGACATGCTGCGTCATTCGTTTCCAGGCCATTGCCATCGGGGCGCTGGACTCAGGACTCACCCGTATTTCCCCAACCCTTGAACAAGCCTCCCGTTTGCTTGGCGAGAATGGGGCCGGGACATTCACCCGCATTCATCTGCCTCTGCTGCGCCCGGCGCTGGTCAGTAGCGCGTTGCTGGTGTTTACCGACGTGATGAAAGAACTCCCGACCACGCTGCTGCTCAGGCCGGTCAATTTTGAAACGCTCTCGACATTACTGTATGCCGAGGCGGCGCGTGGCACCTATGAAGACGGAATTATCGCGGGCCTGATGATTGTGCTGGTGGGAACGCTACCCGTGCTGTTCCTTGCCCGTCATCAGCTCCAACAACGCACTTGAGGGTTTCCCATGACAGAGATGGCATTACAGCTACAGCAAATCTCAGTGACGTATAACAAGGGGCAAATCCCGGTGCTCGATCAGTTCAGCCTGGCCGTACCCAAGGGAAAGCTGGCCTGTCTGCTGGGCCCTTCGGGCTGTGGGAAAACCACCGTCCTGCGCGCCATCGCCGGATTTGAACGGATTTGCCACGGCGATATTTTCATTGTCCGCCAGCATGTCGCCGGTTCCGGCACGCATCTGCCGCCGGAGAAGCGTCATACGGGGATGGTTTTTCAGGATTATGCCCTTTTCCCGCATCTGAGGGTGGCGGAAAACGTGGCGTTTGGTTTGCGACGGCTGTCACGCGAAGAGCAGCGTGAGCGGGTTTCGGCGTATCTGGCGCTGGTCGATCTGCAGGGCTATGAACAACGCTACCCTCACGAGCTCTCCGGGGGCCAGCAGCAGCGCATTGCGCTGGCGCGCTCCCTGGCCACCCGACCGCAAATATTGCTGCTGGATGAGCCGTTTTCCGGGCTGGATCAAAAAACACGTACGCGCCTTGGTGCCGATGTCCGCGACATTCTGCGGAGCGCCGGACAAACGGCGCTGATGGTGACGCATAGCGAACAGGAAGCGCGGTTGATGGCGGATCAGACCTGCTACATGGAAAAGCGTCAGCCGGTCGTTGAAGATGCCACCGACGTGGCCTGAGGCATGGCTTCAGGCCTGTGCCGCTGACGGGATCACTTCTCGGGTAATTTGATGTCTTTGAACATCGCCTCAATATCTTCATTCGAGCGTAACGCCACGGCGGTATCCACCACGTCGCGCGTCAGGTGCGGGGCAAAGCGCTGAATGAAATCATACATGTAGCTGCGCAGGAAGGTACTGCGACGGAAACCAATTTTGGTGGTGCTGTGGCTGAAGATGTCTTTGGCTTCGAGTTTGACCAGATCCGGGTCGGACACAGGATCCACCGCCATGCTGGCAATCACCCCAACCCCCAGGCCAAGACGGACGTAGGTTTTAATGACGTCGGCATCGGTGGCGGTAAACACAATACGCGGCGTTAACCCTGCGCGGTTAAACGCCGTGTCCAGCTCAGAACGCCCGGTGAAACCAAAGGTGTAGGTCACCAGCGGATACTGTGCCAGCTCTTCGATGGTGACCGAACCTTTGCCTGCGAGCGGGTGATCCGGCGTGACCACAATCGAACGGTTCCAGTGATAGCAGGGTAACATCACCAAATCGTCATACAGATGCAGCGCTTCGGTGGCAATGGCAAAATCCGCATTGCCTTTCGAGACGGCCTCGGCAATCTGGGTTGGCGAGCCCTGATGCATATGCAACGACACGCGTGGATAGCGTTCGATAAACCCCTTAATCACCCCCGGCAGTGCATAGCGCGCCTGGGTATGGGTCGTCGCAACGTACAGCGAGCCTTTGTCCGGCCAGGTATGTTCGCCGGCCACAGACTTAATCGCCTCGACCTTCGACAGCACCTCGCGGGCAATACGGATAATTTCCTGGCCTGCGGGCGTTACCTGGGTCAGGTGCTTGCCGCTGCGAGCAAAGATCTGGATCCCCAGCTCATCCTCCAGCATACGGACCTGCTTACTGATGCCCGGCTGGGAGGTGTACAGCCCCTCAGCGGTCGAAGAGACGTTAAGGTTATGGTTCACAACCTCAACGATATAACGGAGTTGCTGTAGTTTCATGACCGGTATCCGCATGCGTAAAGGCGCCGATGCCTAATACGATTTAATAATAAAAAATGGATTAACTATAACCACTATATCATTTATACCGGATGTGTATAGATGTGACCAAAAAATAATAACAGAGGGAATAACCGAAGGGTAACGCTCCGTTGCAGAGCCATCTTTCCGCCCTTGATGGCCCACTGCAGCGCAAGGTTTGGGGCCGTGGGCGGTAAAAACAAAAGGGCCGCAACGCGGCCCTTCAGGAGTATTAACGCAGTAAGAAGCTTACTTCTTCGCTTCCTGCCACTTGCCGTCGATGTAGAACGCCGACCAGCCGGTCGCTTTACCGTCCTTCTCAGACGAAACATACTGCTGTTTGGTCTTACGGCTGAATCGCACCATGGTTTTATTGCCTTCCGGATCCACCTGCGGTGCATCGGCAAGATAGCGCAGCTTCTCCGCCAGGCGATCGCGGAAGCGATACAACTCTTCCACTAACGGCGCACGGGTTTCGCGCGATTTCGGGAAGGTGTTAGCCGCGAGGAACACGCCAGCAGCACCATCACGCAGCACAAAGTACGCGTCCGACTTCTCACAAGGCAGTTCCGGCAACGGTACCGGGTCTTCCTTCGGCGGCGCGACATCGCCGTTACGCAGGATTTTGCGCGTGTTTTTACAGTCGTCATTGGTACAAGCCATGTACTTACCGAAACGCCCCATTTTCAGGTGCATTTCAGAACCACATTTCTCACACTCAACGATTGGGCCGTCATACCCTTTGATGCGGAACTCGCCTTCTTCGATTTCGTAGCCGTCGCAGGTCGGGTTGTTACCACAGACGTGCAGCTTACGCTTCGGATCGATCAGGTAGCTGTCCATCGCCGTGCCGCATTTCGCACAACGACGTTTGGCACGCAGCGCGTTAGTTTCCGCGTCGTCGCCTTCCAGCACGTTCAGCACTTCGTTTTCCGGCACCAGGTTAATGGTGGTTTTGCAGCGCTCTTTCGGCGGCAATGCATAACCCGAACAGCCCAGGAACACACCGGTGCTGGCGGTACGGATACCCATCTTACGACCACAGGTCGGGCAGTCGATGCTGGTCAGGATCATGGCGTTTGGCAGCATGCCGCCCTCTTCCGGATCCTTCTCTGCGGTTTCCAACTGGCGAGTGAAGTCGCCGAAGAAATCGTTCAGCACCTGCTTCCACTCGGCCTGCTGGTTAGCCACCAGGTCGAGGTTGCTTTCCATCTGCGCCGTAAAATCGTAGTTCATCAGCTCGCGGAAGTTGGCTTCCAGACGATCGGTGACGATTTCGCCCATTTTCTCGGCGTAGAAACGACGGTTTTCCACACGAACGTAGCCGCGATCCTGAATGGTCGAAATGATCGACGCATAGGTAGACGGACGGCCGATGCCACGTTTTTCCAGCTCTTTCACCAGTGAGGCTTCGCTGAAGCGCGCTGGCGGCTTGGTGAAGTGCTGCGCAGGCAGCAACTCAACCAGTGACAGATCGTCACCTTTTTTCACCGGCGGCAGCGTGCGATCTTCATCGCCTTTACGCAGCGCGGGCATCACTTTGGTCCAGCCGTCAAAACGCAGCGTACGACCACGGGCCTTCAGTTTGAAGTCACCCGCCGCCACGGTCAGCGTGGTGGAATCGTACTGCGCTGGCGTCATCTGACAGGCAACAAACTGGCGCCAGATCAGCTGATACAGTTTCTGCGCATCCGCTTCCATATCTTTCAGCGATTCCGCAAGCACCGCAACGTCAGAAGGACGAATTGCTTCGTGCGCTTCCTGAGAGTTCTCTTTGCTGGCGTACTGATTCGGGTTTTCCGGCAGATACTTTTTGCCGAAATTGTCGCCGATATAGCCACGCACCATGCTCACCGCATCCTGACTCAGGTTGGTGGAGTCGGTACGCATATAGGTGATGTGACCCGCTTCATAGAGGCGTTGGGCCATCATCATGGTTTTCTTCACGCCGTAGCCCAGACGAGTACTGGCCGCCTGCTGAAGCGTGGACGTGATAAACGGCGCGCCAGGCTTGCTGCTGGTCGGTTTATCTTCACGTTCAACCACGCTGTAGCGAGCTTTTTCCAGCAGACTCACCGCCGCCATGGTTTCGTCACGGGTGACCGGACGGAACGGCTTATCGTGATGATGGCTGACTTCCAGCGGCAGCGCTTCACCCGATGGCGTGGTGGTATTGGCGTCGATTTCCCAGAATTCTTCCGGAACAAACGCTTTGATTTCGCGTTCACGCTCGACAACCAGACGCACGGCAACGGACTGTACGCGTCCTGCCGAAAGGCCACGGGCAATCTTTTTCCACAGCAGCGGCGACACCATATAGCCAACCACACGGTCGACGAAGCGACGGGCCTGCTGCGCATTAACGCGATCAATATTCAGCTCGCCCGGCGTGTCAAACGCCTGACGAATCGCATTCTTGGTTATCTCGTTAAACACGACGCGGCTGTAGCGCGAATCGTCACCGCCAATCACTTCCCGCAGGTGCCATGCAATGGCTTCCCCTTCGCGGTCAAGGTCGGTTGCGAGATAGATATGGTCGGCTTTTTCCGCCAACTGTTTGAGTTCTGAAACGACCTTTTCTTTACCTGGCAGCACTTCGTACTGCGCTTTCCAGTCATGCCATGGATCAACGCCCATACGATTCACGAGCGCGCCACGTTCATCCTTCTTCGGCTTTTTAGCCGTTTTGGTGGAGGCAGAGTCAGCACTTTTTTTGCTTGCTGAGCCACTGGTCGGCAAATCGCGGATATGACCGACGCTGGATTTCACCACGTAGTCATTACCCAGATACTTATTGATCGTTTTGGCTTTTGCCGGGGACTCAACGATAACGAGAGCTTTACCCATATTCACCTTTACCTAATTTGATTCTTCCAGGATTACACAGCGGACAAAATTCGCTGCATATATCGCGCTTGAATTCACCTTCTCTGGACGACAAACCCTAATCTTGCGGCAGTGTCTGAAGATATCAACCCCTTCAGATGCCCGACCCCAGACGTCGGGAGCACCTGATTGAGTTCGCTGGCCTTTTCCTGCCAGGTGGTATAGCACGAAGAATTTTTGGTCGAATGTCAAGCAAATCTGTTGCCAGATCGCCGAAAGCGTCACACTGTACCTGATAATCTTCGTTACGCAAGTAGAGCCTTAACTCTAACTAAATAAACGAAGTCAGAACCCTTGGAATTGTAAGAGATTTTCATCAACTTTGAAAAAATCGTAAAGGTTACAAGACCATGAACCATGCACAGATTCTCTACACTTCCTATACCAGCAGGACAGGCTACGTGTTCCGTAAGCGAGCATCAGGCGGTACTGTCACAATCAGCCTACAAACCAGAGATGTAATGATTGCTGTTCGTCGCTCAACGGCTATGTCAATCCGTATGCTAGAACTATCCCCGTTGTCTCTTCCTTATAAAGCGTTATCAGCTACCCTCAAGAGCTATCGGGATGAAATTGTTAGAAGTGACACCATAGCCCAATTGTCAGCACAGATGGCTCAACTGCCTCTCACAGCCTCTGTAATCACCCCTAAGGCTTTAACGCCTATGGCAGTGCAACAGCATCCCGTAGCGATACAGAGCGTAGCAGAGACTGTTACAGGCCACACATTAAAGTCTGCAAAGGATGAATATTTCAGTGAAAAGAAGCGTGATTGGATAGAGCAGACGCTGAAGGAAAAGGAATACAGCCTTGATATGTTCATCGCCTTCTGTACTGCTCAGAATGTCTTCACTATTGAAGAAGTGAACAAACAGACCATCTCTGATTTCAAGCTGTTCCTTGATGCTAAGTATCCATCTGCTGTTTCATCACGAAAGAAACGCTTAGACAACATAAACGCCCTATTCACCTTCTGCTGTGACCAGCGTGACTATCTGACACGTAATCCTGTCAAGGGAATGGGCTATAAAAAAGTCAAGACGGTGAACAAGAAGGAAGCTGTAACCAAGGAGCAATATGAAACCTTGTTAGCCCTTCCCATCATACAGACCAACCCTAAGAACAAATTCATTTTTGCTATGTTCTATCATACCGGGATGCGTCTTAACGAGCTTGCACAGCTCACCTCTTCTGATTTCCGTGAGATTGACGGAATCAAATGCATCTCTATAAATGATGAAAACGGCAAGACGGTTAAGAATGATAGCTCCCTCAGGAACATCCCACTGAACGAAGCCCTGTTAGAAATGGGGATATGGGAAGAGAAGCTGGCGTTGGGTATGACCAGCCAACAGATTGATGTTGCCCTGCGTAAGATGTTCAAGATGATTAGTGTTAAACGTACATCTCACTGTTTTAGGTACAGCCTCTCTGAGCGTCTACGCGATGCAGGAGCAGCAGACAGCACTAGAGCATGGATATTAGGACACACTCAGGCAATGATAACTGACAGGGTTTATATCACTCGTACCCCTCTGATGCAGATGAAAGAAGCTCTGGATTTAGCGGGGGTGGCACAGTGATTATCCAGCCAATGAAACAAATACCTGTTGATGATGAAGAACTTCAAGAACTCCTTGAAAAGCTTGGTTATTAAAATTAAACAAACAACAAATAGACACGGCTATGTGTAGTGCATAGCCTCCCTTTCTATTGCCTAAAGTCAGGAAACACACTATGACCATCGTTTACATCATGCTTGGAATCATCATTTTTTTGCTTGCATGGGATAGCCACTATCACAGCAAGATGCAGGAATATTATCGTGTCAGGTTGGATAAAATTGATAATGATTTCTTCTACATGAATAGAAGGGATGAAGGGATTAGTAGTGATGTAACAGAAATGAAGATTGACACTCAGAGTGATATTGGAGAATTGAAGAGTGAGCTGAGAAGGGTAAAAGCTGCATTAAATGAGATACAGAATACGCTGAATAACATGTAACCACCAGGGCAAGGAAGCCCTATTTCCATAAACAAAAAAGGCCAGCACATAGGCCAGCCTCTTTTCAATGCACAAATATGTGCAACGCTATTTCTTAACAGGTACATAGTATTTCTTAGCTTCTTCCCTAGCCTTCTCCACAACAGCTTCATCCACAATCTGATTGTAAAGCTCAGCGTATTTCTCTTTCATCACTCTGATTACATACCCGTTAATATCCTCAAGACCGTTGTTAACATTATCACTGACCTGCTCCCCGTCGCCTAGATTCTAGGTTACCGTCACCTAATATTTAGGTCACCAGTCGCCTAACTTTTAGGTTACCTGTCTAACTAGTTAATGCAGCTTCCTATCTACCCAGCCCTTTACGTGACAAGCCTTGCTTGGAGCTATGTTTCTTCAGCGGCATCAGTTCTGTAACCAAGGCCATCTATTGACTCACTTTAAAATCTGTGTAGCTTAACTACCACACACAACGACTAGTCAATCAGAGGAAAGGATGTCTGGTACAAGGTTTTATTTTAATCTTGCACTCTTTGGTGCTACTTCATCTATAGCAGACATGAGAATGCTGGCTGAGCAAGCTGAACACGCTATAAGCAACGCCATAGCTAACGCTCAGGTAGTTGAAAGTGAGTATGAAGATGAAGATACAGATGAACAGGGCAATGCTTATCATTACACACAGAAAGTTTATTCGTGTGGTTCATGCACTGGTTATGATGCAACTGAAGCGAAGATGGAATATGAACATTTAATAGCACAGCTAACACGCAGGTCAGCCTACCTTACAATATTTGGTATCTTTGAGTATCACATGTCTAAGTGCAGAGACATTATGATTAGAGATACAGGGTATGATAAAAAGCTTCCAAGGGGAGTTGTGGAAGGTGCAGAAGAGCTACTCAAACATGCACTTGGGTGCAACAGCGCCCCTGATTTGACGCACCTTTCAGTATTACGAAACATCTTTGCTCATAACGATGGAAAGTATCATGAGTACGAAGAAGTAAAAAACAGAATTGGCAAGAAAACGGATAGTGAGAAACGGCAACTCCGGGGATTCGAGCAAGCTATTAAAGAGTTTTCTGGTGTGTCACGAAACCAATTAAAAAGCATAACAATAGATGAATCTTTTCTTCCTGAAGCGATTTACGCCCTAGAGACATTTGCAAAAACATTATCAGATGCAATCACGCACCAGGGAAATCATAAACTACAAACCACATCCCCTTAGATAATAGATATAAAAAAACCCTCGACTATAGAGGGCTATATTTATCAATCTGAGTTTGTTACTTTGCAATGTGCAAAAACGCCATTATCCACATTAAGCCTAGTAATTACCCCATCTATAGTTGGTCTGCTATGGTCCATTGCATAAACAAGTGCGTATCCTTTGCCGTCACCAATAAAAATATCATTTTCCAGCCTACGCCCTTGCATATCGACAACACCGCTGGTATCAGACAATTTAGCAAGCACTTTGTTGTTATGAGTTATAGTCCCAAGCTTTTGCATTTCTATACCAGCGCTACTCATTTGAACTTCTTCGTAAACCTTATAGCCGTTATCACAATCAGCCTGAGTTGTGTAAGTGGTTGTTGCTGATGCCTCAACCTCACTCGGTGCAACCCTACTATCATGAGAACGTAGGCCACATGAAGAACCATCTGTTGCTGTTTCAGAATAACCATCACAATTACCAGCTAATACTTCCGATGAAAACCCCAACAACATAACCGCTATAATCATCTTTTTCATTATTGCATCCCAAAACTATTCAAAAATTGAGCAATGTTGTATTGCATGTCCACAAGATTTTCAATTAGTTAGCTATCCATAATTAAATAAAGAGATTAAGCATGACTAACAAAGAGCTAAGTCTAACTAAAACTCAATATTTAACGATGAAAGTGAAGGAGAGAATGCGAGAGCAGGAAGCCATAACCAGAGCGTTGAAATACTCAATACGGTCAGCTCAGAGGGAATCCAGATATGAGGATGTAGAAGTGTTGAGGAAGCTGTACAGAGAGAGTGTAGCCAACCTGAAAGACTGAGAAAGGAACGTGGCCTGAGAGCCCTACTTTATCCAGTGGACAGAACAGCACGAATACGAGGCCTTTGGTCGATACTCACACTGTTGAGATGGTCTTTCCTTGCCCTTAGCGTCACACGTTTGATACAATGGTGATACAAAAAACGATAGGTTTTGTCGTATCTCCTTGATTTCTAAGACCTGATAAAATCCGTTACGCAACTTTATTAGCATGCAAAATCGAATCCCGCCAGCGCGCCCATCCTGACAATCCCCCCGGATTTCACAGGGAAAATTTGCCCGCATCAGGCTGTGGGCGTAAACTACGGGCAGTGTTTTAGAGGAGTCAGTGATGCAAGAACCATCCCAACCTATCGATCGCCAGTCTCTGCTGGTTGAAGCCAACCGTTTGATCCGTGAGCATGATGACACCATGAAAGGTATCGAAGCGACCGGCGTTGAGCAACGCAACGGCGTGCTGGTTTTTAGCGGCGAGTTCTATCTCGATGAGCAAGGTTTGCCGACGGCCAAAAGCACCGCGGTCTTCAATATGTTCAAATATTTGGCCCACCAACTGTCAGAGAAGTATCATCTGATCGATTAAAAAAAAGCGAGGGTTACCCCTCGCTTTTTTTATTCTGCTGGCCCGATCACATCAGCGGCTTTTGCCCACGCTGCCACCAGCGCAGTAACAGACGATCCGCACTTTCTGCTGCACTGCCGGTCACTTTGTCGAGCAGCTTCTTGCGCTGCAGGTAGCGCACGTTAAGCACATCACGCCCGTTCATCAGGCCCAGCAGCAGATCGTCACTGGTCCCGATGGCATCGACCAGGCCCTTCTCGAGCGCCTGTTTGCCATACCAGTGCTCACCGGTCGCCACCTGGTCAATATCCAGCGTTGGGCGCATTTCGTGGACGAATTCTTTGAACAGCAGATGTGTTTCGTTAAGGTCTTCACGAAACTTCTGTCGCCCTTCTTCGGTATTTTCACCCAGCAGCGTCAGCGTGCGTTTGTACTGGCCCGCCGTGTGCAGTTCGATATCAATATCTTTGTTTTTCAGGAAACGGTTAAAGTTTGGGATCTGTGCCACTACCCCAATAGAGCCGATGATAGCAAACGGCGCAGAGACGATTTTATCGCCCACGCACGCCATCATGTAGCCTCCGCTGGCCGCCACTTTGTCTACCGCGATGGTTATCGGGATTTTTTTGTCGCGCAGACGCTGCAGTTGCGAAGCCGCCAGCCCATAACCGTGCACCACGCCACCAGGGCTTTCCAGGCGAACCACCACCTGATCCTGCGGTTTCACCACCGCCAGCACCGCCGTAACCTCTTCACGCAATGCGGCCACTTCATGCGCGTCCATGCTGCCTTTGAAATCCAGCACCCAGACGCGCGGCTTTTCGCCGGAGTCGCCGAGGCCTTTTTTGGCATTGGCTTTGGCTTCTTTTGCTTCCTGTTTGTGCTTTTTCTTTTGGGCTTTATGCCAGAGCTTTTGCTGCGCGCCATCGAGCAGCGCCACGCTCATGTCTTCCTGCATCTCTTTATATTGTTCACTGAGGTTAGTGATCCGCAGCTCTCCGCGCTGCTTTTTGCGTTGGGTAAGATTCACGATTAGCGTTGCAATCACCGCAATCGCAACCACAACCGTGGCGATTTTCGCCAAAAACAAACCATATTGAGACAGTAGTTCCACGCTTCCACCTTGAAAAGAATCACTCTGTTATCGCGCACAGTGTACAACAGCCCATCCGGTGCGTCTTCCGCCTGAATTGTACGATGCGAGCCCGCTTCCAGCGTTTTCACATCGCAATGAAATGATTGCAAAATGTTAATTCGGTGTAACCTTTCCGCCTGACTGATTGAAATAGCGCGCCGTTTAGGGCATAAAGCCGAAAAGTGACGTAACAGAACAAGAACAGCTAGGTGGTGCCGAGTCCGCGCCACAGGAGAAGAGTCCGTGCACTATCAACCGCAACGAGATTTGCTACAGAATCGCATTATTCTGGTCACCGGTGCCAGCGATGGCATCGGCCGTGAAGCCGCCCTGACCTACGCCCGCTATGGCGCGAGCGTGATCCTACTCGGGCGCAACGAAGATAAATTACGTATCGTCGCCCAGGAGATTCAGCAGCAGGGTGGGATCGCGCCGCAGTGGTTCCTGCTCGATTTGCTGACCTGCACATCAGCAGAGTGCCAACAGCTGGCGCAGAAAGTCGCTATCCACTACCCGCGTCTTGACGGCATGCTGCACAACGCGGGCCTGCTGGGTGATGTGGTGCCGATGGACCAGCAAAAGCTGGATGTCTGGCAGGACGTCATGCAGGTGAACGTCAATGGCACCTTTATGCTGACCCAGGCACTCCTTCCTTTATTACTCAAGGCTGATGCCGGTTCGCTGGTCTTCACCTCGTCCAGCGTCGGTCAACAAGGCCGGGCCAATTGGGGCGCGTACGCCGTCTCCAAATTTGCCACCGAAGGCATGATGCAGGTGCTGGCAGAAGAGTATCAGGGGCGTCTGCGCGTCAACTGTATTAACCCAGGAGGGACCCGCACCGGCATGCGTGCCAGTGCCTTCCCGACGGAAGATCCGCTCAAGCTGAAAACCCCCGCCGATATCATGCCGCTTTACCTGTGGCTGATGGGCGACGACAGCCGCCGTAAAACCGGCACGACTTTTGATGCCCAGCCGGGCCGTAAACCAGGAATTGCCCAATGAGTGACGATCGCCATCGCGAACGCCAACAGCGTTTAAAAGAAAAAGTGGATGCCCGGGTTGCGCAGGCTCAGGAAGAACGTGGGATCCTGCTGGTGCTGACGGGGAACGGTAAGGGGAAAACGACCGCCGCACTGGGTACCGCAACGCGTGCCGTTGGGCATGGTAAAAAAGTCGGGGTGATCCAGTTCATCAAAGGCGACTGGCCCAACGGTGAGCGCAATTTGCTGGAGCCGCACGGCGTAGAGTTTCAGGTCATGGCAACGGGCTTTACCTGGGACACGCAGAACCGGGAAAGCGATACCGCCGCCTGCCTCAGCGTCTGGCAGCATGCCAAACGAATGATGGCTGATGAGACGCTGGATATGGTGGTGCTGGATGAGCTGACCTATATGGTGGCGTATGATTATCTGCCATTAGAAGACGTGCTGAGCACGCTGCGCAATCGCCCCGTTAACCAGACGGTGATTGTCACCGGCCGCGGTTGTCACCGGGATATTATAGAGATGGCAGACACCGTCAGCGAACTGCGCCCGGTAAAGCATGCTTTTGACGCCGGGATCAAGGCGCAAATCGGGATTGATTACTAACGAAGCCTGCTTCAGCAGACTCCGTGCACCCGGGGTGTTGACGCTTATCGGGTCAGCGTAATAAAAAAGGCCCCTAAGGGCCTTTTTTTATCGGAAGTCTGTCAGGAACCGGTGCCGCTGTTACGGCTGCTGGAACGACGTCCCGGGGCGCTTTTCGCCGGTTTACTGCCCGTCTGAGTATGACGCTTAACCGCACGACGAATCTGATTCGCCTTGGTGCGACGACGATCTTTCTCAACCGCCACTTTAGATTCGGTTTCTGGCTTCAGTTCCACCAGCTCGCGCAGGTAGTTGGTTTGCGCCAGATCCAACTCGGTGTAACCACCGCGCGGCAGACCTTTCGGCAGATTGATGTCGCCATAGCGAACACGGATAAGACGGCTAACCTGCACGCCAACCGCTTCCCACAGACGACGAACTTCACGGTTGCGGCCTTCGGTCAGCGTCACGTTATACCACTGGTTGATCCCTTCACCACCGGTAAATTTGATGGTTTTAAAGGCTGCCGGGCCATCTTCCAACTGCACACCACGAGACAGCTGGCGAACTTTGTTGTCGTCCACTTCACCAAATACGCGCACGGCGTATTCACGCTCCACTTCGCGGCTTGGGTGCATCAGACGGTTCGCCAGTTCACCATCGGTGGTAAACAGCAGCAGACCACAGGTGTTGACGTCCAGACGACCTACGGCAATCCAGCGTGCGCCACGCAGCTTTGGCAGACGATCAAACACGGTTGGACGGCCTTCCGGATCGCTGCGGGTGCAGAGCTCACCTTCCGGCTTGTAGTACGCCAGCACACGGCAGATCTGCTCAACGGACTCTTTTACTGAAATAAGATGTCCGTCGATACGGATTTTGAGACCCGGGATCACTTCAACGCGATCGCCAAGCGTGGCAATTTTGCCATCGACGCTCACGCGCCCGGCCTGGATCATGGTTTCGATTTCACGGCGGGAGCCGTGGCCAGCACGTGCCAGCACTTTCTGTAATTTCTCGCTCATCGAGCTTCCTTAAGGTGTCGCCTTCCCAGGCGTCTGATGTATATTGCAAAATCAACACGTTAGCGGTTGCTTAACGCATCAACAAATCTCATTTTCGCCCTTCGCTGCGCCGTAAAAACGCTCCGCGGCGTTTGGTGACCGCACATATTACATGAATTTTAGGCTAAATGATTCATCTCGTTAAGCTCACGCGCACGGCGTCGATTTCGGCTTTACCTCTTATGCATTCATACCAATAATGAATTATCCCTGTGCCTGCGGAACAAATGAATGAAATCAGCCGCTCTCCTGCCTCAAAACGGCCACTGGCTGACGCTGCATCGAACGTTTTTAGCGACCTTCCAGCCGTTTATGTTTTACCAGTTAGGCGGGGGGACCTATTTACGCTCTGCCCCCATCTGGGCTTATAACCTGCATAACGACGATTACAGCATGCCGTTGGGGATCGGGATTGGGCAGGTTATTAAGCAGCAAAAGACCGTATACAACTTTTTCATTGAGCCGCAGGGATCCGTGGCGGATCGAGGACCAGGACAGCCCCGTTGGCAAATTTTTGCCGGGCTGAACCTGCAATTTCTGAACTGAACGCCCAGTGGCAGAAGACTACTGACAGGAAAACGGGAATGGTCGTGCTGCCATTCCCGTTTTGTTTTACAGGAAAGGCTTCACGTCGCCTACGCCTTCACGCAGCACCACTGGCGCGTCGTCGGTAAGGTCGATAACCGTGGTGGGCTGCTGGCCGAGATAACCGCCGTGAATAATCAAATCCACCAGCTTCTCCAGACGATCTTTGATCTCTTCCGGGTCAGATTCGGTGAATTCACTGCCCGGCAGCATCAGCGAGGTGGAGAGCATTGGCTCGCCCAGCGCTTCCAGCATCATCTGCGCAATGGGGTTTGAGGGGACGCGCATACCGATACTTTTACGTTTTTCCTGCAGCAGGCGGCGCGGCACCTCTTTCGTGCCCTTGAGGATGAACGTGTAATTGCCCGGCGTGTTGTTTTTGATCAGACGAAACGCCACGTTATCGACATAGGCATAAGTCGACAGCTCCGACAGGTCGCGGCACATCAGGGTGAAGTTGTGGCCATCCGGCAGCTGACGAATACGGCAAATCCGCTCCATTGCCCCTTTATCTTCAATTTTGCACCCCAGGGCATAGCCGGAATCGGTGGGGTAGACAATGACCCCGCCTTTACGCACAATCTCAACCGCCTGATTAATCAAACGCGGCTGCGGGTTGTCCGGATGCACATAAAAAAACTGACTCATACTTCCCTCTCATTAATCTTTTGGGGCTGTTGTTCCCAACTCTGCCATACGCCTTCCACACCGGCAGGCAGCCACAGCTTGCGTCCGAGTTCGATCCACGGACAGGGCTGATGAAAATCAGACCCCTGGGAAGCCATCAACCCGTATTGTCGGGCATAGGCGGCAAGCTGCGCTCGCTCATGGGGAGCCTGCTGACACTGGGCGACCTCCATGGCGTCACCACCACTTTCGCTGAAGTGTGCCAGCAGCCTTTTCAGCCACTTGGCGGACAGGTTGTAGCGTCCGGGATGAGCGATAACCGCTTTACCACCAGAATGATGAATCACATCAATAGCTTGTTCTATTGTACACCACTGCGGCGGAACATAGCCGGTTTTCCCGCGCGCCAGATATTTTTTAAACACGTCGGCCATGGTGTTTGCTTTGCCCGCCTCGACCAGGAAACGGGCAAAATGGCCGCGCGTGACGGCGCCGCCATCGGCAAGCTTCAGCGCCCCCTCCCACGCACCGGGGATCTGGGCTTTATCCAGACGCTCAGCAATAAGCATAGCTCTCTGCTGGCGGCGCTCAGTTTGCGCTTGCAGAAAAGTCACCAGGCTCGGATGCGTAATATCAATATTTAAGCCGACGATATGAATCTCGTGGTTTTCCCAGACCGTAGAAATCTCAACGCCGCTGATAAGCGTCAACGGCAGGCCCGCGCGTTCGATTTCTGCCCGTGCCCCCGGAATGGCCGCCACGGTGTCGTGATCGGTGATAGCAAGCGTTCCCACCCGCATTTCCAGCGCTCTGTGTACCAGCGCTTCCGGGGTCAGACGACCATCAGAGGCGGTAGTATGGCTGTGTAAATCGTAAATTACGGCGTAGGTTGAGTCGGTCAAAATCGCTCCGGCAGTCTGTTTAGGGTCGTTGGCGGGCGACATCATAGCGCCAGTGAATGATTTTCTGAAATCCAGGTTCTCTGCGATCGGCAATCTTCTGACTTTTAAGTTGTTTATTTTTGAGCAACCTATATCTTGCACGAATAGTCTTAGGCTATAACCTAAAGTAGACCTTATCCCATCAACCGCCCTCACTCCCCGGGCACTTTGTGATTTATCACGGAGCTTGTATGCTGCCTAACCTTTCAGGTGAACACAGCAGCCAGGAAGCACGCTTACGCTCGCAGTTTATATGGTACAGAGCCATAGCGTTGTTGATCCTGATTTCTGCTATCGCAGGTTGGTGGATGTTGTACTCCGCCAATCAAACCTCCTGGCTGGCGCTGACCCGCCCACTGATCGCAGCGGCGTTTCTTGGCTATGCCGTCGTTGAAAACGTCGGGTTCCAGCTTGCTGCTGGTACGGTGCCGCCCGCTGAGCAGGCCATCGTCACCGAGGAAAAAAAGAAGAGACGCTGGCACTTTACCCTCCCACCGCGGGTGAAGGGATGGTGTCATCATATCTATCAGCATCTGGTGACGGCAGCCTGTGCCGCGCTGGCGCTGATCCTCATCGACCAAAATTTTTCAGCCAGTGGCGCACTGACGCCGATCGCTCAGGGCCAGGTGCCCGCCGCGTCTCTCCTGCTGGCGGTCTGCTTCGCACTGTTGGTCTGCGAGAGGATGCTGAGCTTTCGCCGGATCCGCGCCTGGGTCTCTCAGACGGCCTGTGTCGGTCTGCTGCGGGCACTGTTAAGCATTTGCCTGCTGACCACCGTGGCGTTGGCGGTAATCAACACCACGCTGTGGGTGTCACAGTGGATCCTGTATGCCGTCTGCGCGCTGCTGTGGGTGATTGCTGTTGAGTTTCTCCTGCGAGCGCTGGCGACCATTTGGATAGCCCCCCGTCCGAAGGGGCCTGCGCGTTTTCTGACGCAGAGTCTCATTGCTGAACAGTTCCGCTGGCCGCTGCACCCGCTGCTGTCGCTGCGCAAAAAAATTGCCGACCACTTTGGCGTGGATATTGGTCAGATTCAGGCCTTCCGCCTGATGGGGAAGATTATCGTCCCTGTCGCTTGTGGTCTCGCGTTTATCGGCTGGTTGATGAGTGGACTGAATCAGGTTTCCGTCAATCAACGCGGTGTTTATGAGCGTTTTGGCAACCCGACTGACGTGCTGTTGCCCGGCGTGCATATTGGATTACCGTGGCCATTTGGTCGCGTCCTGCCGGTGGACTACGGCACCGTGCACGAACTGGCGCTGAGCGATGAACAACCCACACAGCCGGTGTCTGCTGCGGTCGCGAAAGCCAATATCGAAGGCCCGGCACCGATGGACAGCTGGCGTCTGTGGGACAGCAGCCACAGCACCGATCAGGCGCAGGTGATTGCCAGCGCGGTGGGTGACAAGCAGAGCTTCCAGATTGTGAATATGGACATCCGCCTTATCTGGCGCGTGGGCATGCACGATCGGGACGCGATGAACAGTCTCTACCAGACCGATGACCTGCCGACCACCATCCAACGCGTTGCCCGTCAGGTGATGACCCAATATTTCTCGCATCAGCAGCTTGATGAGCTCCTCAACGAACAGCGCGCGACCATGTCGATGCAGTTAAATCAGCAAATCCAGCAGCGGCTTGATCGGATGAACACCGGGGTCGAACTGCTGTACACCCGCATTGAGTCTATCCATCCCCCTGCAGGGGCTGCCAACGCCTACCACGGCGTCCAGGCGGCACAAATTGCCGCCAACGCACAGATTGCCCGTGAAAAGGGCTATGCCGCCTCGCGCGCCAATGACGCTTTGCGCAAAGCCACAACGGCAACGGACAACGCCCAGGCAATGGCAGGCGAACTTCAGGATAAAGCCACCGCCTCTTTGACGCTTTACAGCGCGGACTACGAGGCCTGGAAACTCAATCCTGAGGCGTACCTCAATGAGCGCCGCTACCAGTCCTACAGCAAAGCGTTGTCGAAAGCGCCGCTGCTGATCCTGGACAGCCAGGTCGCCGGACATAACCCGTCCATGCTCGATTTACGCCAATATTCGCAACCCACCCGATAGCAATGAATAACGAAGGCCAGCGCAAACAATGAAAATACGCTCTATCGCCACGCCTGCCACCGCAGGAAAAGTGGGGTTAACAAATACGGTAAAACCCGCCCGTAAACCCACCGCCGCCAAAAAATGGCTGCGCTACTCTCTTGCCGCTCTGCTGATTCTGCTGGCGGTGCTGACGGCCTGTCTGGTACAGGTTCATGCGGGTAACGCCACGGTGATCACCCGTTTCGGCAGCCCGGTTCGGGTAATTATGGAACCCGGTCTTGGCTGGCGTCTGCCTGCGCCGTTTGAAACGCCTGTGGAGGTGGATTTACGCAGCCGTTCGACCTCCAGCGGTTTGCAGGATGTCGGCACCCGTGACGGCCTGCGCGTCCTCGTGCAGGCATGGGCTATCTGGAAGGTCAGCCCGGACCAGCAAAACGTGCTGCGCTTTATCCGCGCGGTGCAAAACCAGCCTGAGGAAGCTGCGCGTCAAATCCGTACCTTCATCGGTTCGTCTCTGGAAACCACCACCAGCAACTATGCGCTGGCGGAAATTGTGAACACTGACGGCAAGCAGGTCAAAATCCCGCAGCTTGAACAGCAGATCAAAGATCAGCTGAAAGCACAGCTGCTGAAGAGCTACGGGATTGAGCTGATTGACGTTGGGATTGAACGCCTGACCCTGCCTGCCGTGACCCTGAACGCGACCGTCGACAGAATGCGTGCAGAGCGTGAAACCATCGCGACTGAGCGCACCGCAGAAGGGAACCGTCAGGCGGCGGAAATCCATTCTAAGGCTGACAAAGAAGCCCGCATCATGGAAGCTGACGCCTCGGTGCAAGCCGCGACCATCACGGCCAAAGCTCAGCAGGATTCTGCGGCGATTTACGCGAAAGCCTATTCGCTGGATCCGCAGCTTTACAATCTGCTGCGCTCCCTCGACACCCTGGATGACGTCGTCAACAAAAGCACGCGTATTGTGCTTAGCACGGATGCCGCACCGTTTAAAGCGCTGGTTCAACAACCGGACAACACGGATAAGGCACCGCAATGAACAGGAAACCCGTAACCACTACACCGTGGGGGCAATCCTATCGCATTGCCTTCTTCGGGTTGTACGGTGCAACCCTGTTAGCCGCGCTGGCCTGGCTGTTTTCCAGCGTTCATCAGATAACGCCGGATAGCCAGGCCGTGGTTTTTCGCTTTGGTAAACCGGTCGCGGTCGAAAGCTCCGGGGTGCTCTTTGCGTGGCCGAAGCCGGTCGATAACGTCGAGATTATCCCGGGTCCGGCTCGGATCATGCAGCACGACGTTTTACCCTTACAGCGTGCAGAACAGCTGCGACAGCTGCCTGCCGATATGTATGCTTCCGATGCGGGTGCCGGTGCTGGCTACCAGCTCACCGGCGATGCCGGGGTGGTTCAGCTGAACATGCAGGTGTTTTATCGCATTGATAACCCTCTGCGCTATGTCCTGCAGCGTCCCCATATCGATGCGTTGATCGACCGCATCGCCCTGCGTGCTTCTACGCTGGTGTGTGCTGGCCGTGATTTGGACACCGTGCTGGTTGCACGCCCTGAAGCGCTGCAGAACGACACCCATGCGGCTCAGGAGCGTTCCCGTCTGCGCAGTGACCTGAAACAAATGATGGAGCGCGATCTGCAGCAGTTATCCGGAAGCGATAACGATCCGGGTATTGTGATTGAACGTGTTGACGTCTCCTCCGCGCTGCCAGATGGCGCCGTGGATGCCTTTAACTCGGTGCTCACGGCCAGCCAGCAGGCGGAGAAGAACGTGGCTCAGGCGCAAAACTCCGCGACCCTGCGGATGCAGAAAGCGCAGCAGCAGGCTGACCGTGTTATCCAACAAGCACAGGCAGGAAGCAGCGAAATGCATGCCCGCGCGGAAGTTGCCACCCAGACCATCACTAAGCTGGCCGAAGCCCGTGCCAGCGGCAGTGATGCCGGTCTGCTGCAGCGTCTGTGGCGCGAGAGGGTCTCCGCGATCCTTTCCCGTGCAGGAGAGGTGATCACCGTGGAGCCGGAAAACAAAAGCCGGTTAGTGCTGCCGGGGCCTAATCCGGCCGCCGACCAGAACAACAGCGCAATGAATTCGGCCCCGACGCCGGATGCCATAACGACCTCGGATTGGTCATCTTCGCAAAGCCCGAGCGCCTCCTCGGACACCAACTCGTCCTCAGCGGCAGCGCCGTCCTCAAACATGTCGTCCGCGGAAAAAGCCTCTGCTAACGCATCCGCTATCTTTGGAGATCTGCGATGAGCCATCAGTGTAGTCATGGACATGTTCATATCCATCCAAACTTCAGCCAGGGATTGCTGACGCCGGAAGAGAAACGGCAGATGACGGTGCAGCTGACGCTCGCCCTCAGCACCATCGGGCTGATCCTGCTGAGCCTGCTGTGGCGTTATATTGCGCCACAGCAGGCGGCAATCAGCGATATCCTGGCGGGCATTGCCTGGCTTATCGTGGCAGTGCCGGTGTTCAAAGCCGGGCTGCACAGCCTGCGTCACCCCGACCTGCACGGCGTGACCGATTTGCTGATCGTCCTGGCGATGCTGGGTGCCTGGGCGTTAGGCGATTTAGTCACCGCCGCCGTGTTACCGGTTCTGATGATTTTCGGTCACATGCTCGAAGAACGCAGCATGATGGGGACCCGCCAGGCGATTGCCGGGCTGACCAAACTGACCCGCAGCAAAACCCGTCGGGTTAACGTAGACGGCACCCTCGAGCACATCGACAGCCAGTTCATCCGTGAAGGAGATGTGGTTGAAATCCGCGCCGGGGATAACGTGCCTGCCGATGGTAAAATCATCAGCGGTTATGCCAGCCTCGATGTGGCTTCCATCACCGGTGAATCCGTCCCGCAGGAAGCCGAGCCCGGCAGCGTGGTGTTTGGGGGTTCCATTAACCTGAACGGCCTGCTGCGCATGAAAGTGACGCACACCGGTGAACAGTCCACGCTGGGTAAAGTCATCGCGCTGATGAAGGATGCCGAGCAGGCTAAACCGCCCATCACCCGTATGCTGGAGCGCTACGCCTCCCACTACCTGATTCTGGTCCTGATGATCGCCGCCACGACGTGGTTCTTAACCTATGACGCTCAGGCGATGCTGGCGGTTCTGGTCGCTGCCTGTCCGTGTGCGCTGGTCCTTTCCGCCCCGGCGACTGCCATGGCGGGCATTGCCGTTGCCGCACGTCACGGGATTTTAATCCGTAACGCCGCCTTCCTCGAAGAGCTGGCCGATGTGAATGCGTTGATCGTCGACAAAACCGGGACCCTGACCCAGGGTCGCCTGCGTCTGGTCGATTCGGTGCTGGCCGAAGGACAGTCCTATGAAGAGGCGCTGAAGCTGGCTTCCGCACTCGGCGCGACCAGTAGCCACCCGGTCAGCCATGCGCTGGCAGAATACGTGAAACCTGACGATACGCTGGACGTCACTGACGTGCAGGAAAAGCAGGGTCTTGGCGTCGTGGCGCAAACCGCGAATGGCACCGCGCTGCTGGGCCGTGCCGATCTGTTTGCTGAGCACGGTGTCACCCCCCTTCCCTTGCCTGAACACGAAGGTCCGTTGGTTGGCGTAGCGCAAAATGGTCAGTTCCTCGGCTGGTTCCTGTTGGCCGATACGCTGCGACCGGAAGCGGCAGCTGCACTGCGTGAGCTGGACGAGCTGGGGATCGAGAAAAAGATGTTGCTGACCGGCGACCGTCTTGCGGCCGCCAACAAGGTGGCGAAATCGCTGGGTATTGAAGACGTGGTTGCCCAGGCGCTGCCTTCGACCAAGCTGCAGGAAGTGCAAAAGGCCGTTGACGGCAACTGGCGTCCTCTGGTGGTCGGCGATGGCATTAACGATGCGCTGGCACTGAAGGCGGGTGCCGTCGGGATCGCGATGGGTGCCAACGGTGCGGATATCGCGCTGGTTTCCGCCGACGTGGTACTGACCGGCAGCGACCTGCGTCGTCTGCCTACCGCGATTCGCCTCAGCCGTAAATGCCGTACCACACTGATGGTCAACGTCTTTATCGGCCTGGGGTGGACCATTCTGATCGTGGCGGCCGCCGCACTGGGCCTGTTAGGCGGTGCCGGTGCGCTGATTGCCGCACTGCTGCACAACCTCAGTACCCTGATGGTGCTGGGTAATACCGGACGGCTGTTACAGTTCGACGAGACGCACTAATCCTCTCAGGGATGCTCAGGCATCCCTTTTTTAATGGCTTCGCGATTGCCTGTCGATCCGCACGGTTGCGGCTGGCCGTTTTAGCCGAGGAAATCTTCGTCGGATACCCTTTCAAGCCAGGTCACCGGGCTGCCATTCAGCGACTCGGCAATGGCGATATGGGTCATCGCCGTCTTGTCGGTCGCCCCGTGCCAGTGCCGAACCTCTTCCGGGATCCACACAATATCGCCCTGATTCATCACCTGCTTCTCTTCCCCTTCGCACTGGATCCACCCTTGGCCATGGATAACGATAAGCGTTTGTCCCAGCGGATGCGTGTGCCAGGCGGTACGGGATCCCGGCTCAAACGTGACGGTGGCACCGCCAACGCGTGCAGGCGCATCGGCGTTGAACGGCGAGTCAATACGCACCTTACCGGTGAAGTACGCTTCGGGGCCAGCGGCCGATGGGGTTGAACCATTACGCAAAATTTTCATTCATTACTCCGGTTATGTTCAGTGTTAACCCGTTAAGTCTATAACCAGAACCGATGATGCATTAGCCGCTGAAATCCAAATGGACTTATGAGCTACATTCATTAAATGCAATGATGCGGGTATGACTTCCCTGCCTGCAGGCCGAAAAGCACGGCCTTTCTCTGTTTATCGACACAATGCGACTTTTCAGCTGAACGCACTTTTCAGCGCGGTGAAAACAATTCAGTATGAAAGTGTTGACAATAACCCATCGAACTAGTTAACTAGTACGCAAGTTCAGAGCAACATTCACGACAACAGAGGTATCTGCGATGATCCACACAACCGTAATCCTGCACAGCGGGTGGCGTACTCCCTGATTCACGGGCTGTACGATTGCGTCTGCACAAGACCAACAGATACCAGGCCCGCCAGTGAGCGGGCTTTTTTTTGAATCACAGATAACAGACCAGGCGAGAATGACAATGCAAACACAAAAACCCGCGCTTGAACTTCTGACCAGTGACGCCATCTACCGCGAAAACCCGACGGCGCTGTTTCATCAGATTTGCGGCGCACGCCCGGCGACTCTGCTGCTGGAGTCCGCGGATATCGACAGTAAAGATGATTTAAAGAGCCTGCTGCTGGTGGATAGCGCGCTGCGCATTACCGCATTAGGTGACACGGTCACCCTTCAGGCACTCTCTGACAATGGTGCCGCCCTGCTGGATCTGCTGGACAGCGCACTGCCTGCGGGCATTGATAATCAGCGCCAGCCGAATGGCCGAATTCTGCATTTCCCGGCAGTGAGTTCCCTGCTCGATGAAGATGCCCGCCTCTGCTCGCTGTCGGTGTTCGATGCCTTCCGCCTGCTGCAAACGCTGGTCACCGTACCGGAAAACGAGCGCGAAGCCATGTTCTTCGGCGGGCTGTTCGCTTATGACCTGGTGGCGGGTTTTGAAGATCTTCCGCAACTGGAGAGCGATACCGCCTGCCCGGATTACTGTTTCTATCTGGCGGAAACGCTGCTGGTTATCGACCATCAGACCAAAACCTCCCGCATTCAGGCCAGCCTGTTCACCCCATCCAGCGCTGAAAAACAGCGTCTGAGCCAGCGTGTGGCTCAGCTTCGCCAGCAGCTGAATGAACCGCCGCTGCCGCTGCCGGTGACCAAAATTGAGCAGATGCAAACCGAAGTTAACCAGAGCGACGATGAGTACGGCGCTGTGGTTCGCAAAATGCAGCGTGCTATCCGGGCGGGCGAAATCTTCCAGGTTGTGCCATCACGTCGATTCTCACTGCCCTGCCCGTCGCCGCTGGCAGCCTACGACGTGCTGAAGAAGAGCAACCCAAGCCCGTACATGTTCTTCATGCAGGACAACGACTTCACCCTGTTTGGCGCATCCCCTGAAAGCTCGCTGAAGTACGATGCGAACAATCGCCAGATTGAAATTTACCCGATTGCCGGTACCCGCCCTCGCGGTCGTCGCGCCGATGGCACCCTGGATCGCGATCTGGACAGCCGTATTGAGCTGGAAATGCGTACCGACCATAAAGAGCTGTCAGAACATCTGATGCTGGTCGACCTGGCGCGTAACGATCTGGCGCGTATCTGCACGCCGGGGAGCCGCTACGTGGCGGATTTGACCAAAGTCGACCGTTACTCCTTCGTGATGCATCTCGTTTCCCGCGTGGTCGGTGAACTGCGTAAGGATCTGGACGTGCTGCACGCTTACCGCGCCTGTATGAACATGGGCACCCTGAGCGGCGCACCGAAAGTCCGCGCAATGCAGTTGATTGCCGCCGCCGAAGGTAAACGTCGCGGCAGCTACGGCGGTGCGGTCGGGTATTTCACGGCCCACGGTGATCTGGATACCTGCATCGTTATTCGTTCCGCTTTTGTTGAAAACGGCATTGCCACCGTCCAGGCAGGCGCTGGCGTGGTGCTGGATTCCGTACCTCAGTCCGAAGCCGACGAAACCCGTAATAAAGCCCGCGCGGTGCTGCGCGCTATTGCCCAGGCTCACCACGCACAGGAGATTTTCTGATGGCTGACATTCTGCTGCTCGATAATATTGATTCCTTTACCTACAACCTGGCAGATCAGCTGCGTGCGAGCGGGCATAACGTGGTGATTTACCGCAATCATGTCCCTGCGCAGACCCTGATTGAACGTCTGGCGACAATGGACAATCCGGTGCTGATGCTTTCTCCAGGCCCTGGCGCACCGTCCGAAGCGGGCTGCATGCCGGAACTGTTAACCCGCATGCGCGGCAAGCTGCCGATCATCGGCATTTGTCTGGGCCATCAGGCCATTGTCGAAGCCTACGGCGGTTACGTCGGCCAGGCCGGTGAAATCCTGCACGGTAAAGCCTCCAGCATTGAGCATGACGGCCAGGCGATGTTCGCCGGACTGCCTAACCCGCTGCCCGTGGCGCGCTATCACTCTCTGGTCGGCAGCAACATTCCTGCCGGTCTGACCATCAACGCCAGCTTTAACGGCATGGTGATGGCGGTTCGTCATGACGCAGATCGCGTGGTCGGCTTCCAGTTCCACCCGGAATCGATTCTGACCAGCAACGGCGCGCGTCTGCTGGAGCAAACGCTGGAATGGGCGCTGAAAAAACTCGAACCGGCCAACACCCTGCAGCCGATTCTGGAAAAACTGTATCAGGCGCAGACCCTGACCCAGCAGGAAAGCCACCAGCTTTTCTCTGCGGTGGTTCGCGGCGAAGTGAAGCCAGAACAGCTGGCGGCCGCGCTGGTGAGTATGAAAGTTCGCGGCGAACAGCCGCAGGAAATTGCCGGCGCGGCTACCGCTTTACTGGAAAATGCCGCCCCGTTCCCGCGCCCTGATTATCCGTTCGCCGATATCGTCGGCACCGGTGGCGACGGCAGCAACAGCATTAATATCTCCACCGCCAGCGCCTTTGTGGCGGCGGCCTGTGGCCTGAAGGTGGCGAAACACGGTAACCGCAGCGTATCGAGCAAATCCGGGTCGTCGGATCTGCTGGCCGCTTTCGGTATCAATCTGGATATGAGCGCGGATAAATCCCGCGAGGCGCTGGATGAACTGGGCGTCTGCTTCCTGTTCGCGCCGAAATACCATACCGGGTTCCGCCATGCGATGCCGGTTCGCCAGCAGCTGAAAACCCGCACCCTGTTTAATGTGCTTGGGCCACTGATTAACCCGGCGCATCCGCCGCTGGCGCTGATTGGCGTCTACAGCCCGGAGCTGGTGCTGCCGATCGCTGAAACCCTGCGCGTTTTGGGTTACCAGCGTGCGGCGGTCGTTCACAGCGGTGGGATGGATGAAGTATCACTGCATGCGCCAACGGTAGTGGCCGAGCTGAAAGACGGCGAGATCCAGAGCTATCAGCTGAACGCCGACGACTTTGGCCTCACCCCCTATCGTCAGGAACAGCTGGCGGGCGGCACGCCGGAAGAAAACCGTGACATTCTTTCACGCTTGTTACAAGGTAAAGGTGAAAGCGCCCACGAGGCCGCTGTCGCTGCCAACGTCGCGATGCTGATGCGCCTGCACGGGCATGAAGATTTAAAAGCCAACGTGCAACAGATACTGGACGTACTGCGCAGCGGCGCAGCTTACGATCGCGTGACCGCACTAGCGGCAAGAGGATAAAAAATGCAGACCGTATTAGCCCAAATTGTTGCCGATAAGCGTATCTGGGTTGAAGCCCGCAAGGCACAGCAACCGTTAGCCAGCTTCCAGAATGACGTTCAGCCAAGCAAGCGTCATTTCTACGATGCGTTGCAAGGGGCGCGTACCGCCTTCATTCTGGAGTGTAAGAAAGCCTCTCCGTCGAAAGGCGTGATCCGTGACGATTTCGACCCGGCAGTCATTGCGGGGATCTACAAACACTATGCATCTGCGATTTCCGTGCTGACGGACGAGAAGTATTTCCAGGGCAGCTTTGATTTCCTGCCGATTGTCAGCCAAATCGCGCCGCAGCCTATTCTGTGCAAAGACTTTATCGTCGACCCGTACCAGATTTACCTGGCGCGCTACTATCAGGCCGATGCCTGTCTGCTGATGCTATCGGTACTGAATGATGACGAATACCGTCAGCTTGCCGCCGTCGCGCACAGCCTGAGCATGGGCGTGCTGACTGAAGTGAGTAACGAAGAAGAGCTGGAGCGCGCCATTGCGCTGGAAGCCAAAGTCGTGGGCATCAATAACCGCGACCTGCGCGACCTCTCCATCGATTTGAACCGTACGCGCCAGCTGGCGCCGCGTCTGGGTGCAGGCGTGACCGTCATCAGCGAATCCGGCATTAACACCTACGGCCAGGTGCGCGAACTTAGCCACTTTGCCAACGGCTTCCTGATTGGCTCGGCAATGATGTCCCACGACGATCTTAACGCCGCGGTGCGTCGCGTGCTGCTGGGGGAAAACAAGGTCTGTGGCCTGACCCGCGAACAGGACGCCCAGGCGGCTTTCGAAGCCGGTGCGGTTCACGGCGGGCTGATTTTTGTGCCTTCTTCCCCACGCTTCGTCAATGAACCGCAGGCCAGAAGCATCATTGCCAGCGCACCGCTGAGCTATGTCGGGGTGTTTCGCGATGCCGACATCACTGAGGTCGCGACGAAAGTGGAAAGCCTCGGGCTGAGTGCCGTGCAGCTGCACGGAAACGAAGACCAGGCATATATCGATACCTTACGCACCAGACTGCCGGAAGCGGTCCAGATCTGGAAAGCGCTGAGCGTGAAAGACGCTCTGCCCGCTCGCACGCTGAATCACGTCAACAAATACGTGTTCGACAACGGCCAGGGCGGCAGCGGTCAACGCTTCGACTGGACGCTGCTCAGCGGCCAGGACTTAAGCAACGTCCTGTTAGCCGGCGGCCTTAGCCCTGATAACTGCGTGGAAGCGGCGAAAAGCGGCTGCGCGGGGCTCGATTTCAATTCTGGCGTAGAGTCTGCTCCGGGAATTAAAGATGCCACTAAGCTGGCCTCTGTTTTTCAGACGCTGCGCGCCTATTAAGGAAATGGACATGAAGACATTACTCAACCCGTACTTTGGTGAATTTGGCGGCATGTACGTGCCGCAGATCCTGATGCCTGCCCTGCGCCAGCTCGAAGAAGCGTTCGTCAGTGCCCAGAAAGATCCTGAATTTCAGGCTCAGTTTACCGACCTGCTGAAAAACTATGCCGGTCGCCCAACGGCGCTGACCAAATGTCAGAACCTGACTTCCGGCACCAAAACCACGCTGTACCTTAAGCGTGAAGACCTGCTGCACGGCGGCGCGCACAAAACCAACCAGGTGCTGGGCCAGGCTTTACTGGCGAAGCGCATGGGGAAAACCGAAATTATCGCCGAAACGGGTGCCGGACAGCACGGCGTGGCGTCTGCGCTGGCCTGTTCGCTGCTGGGGCTGAAATGCCGTATCTACATGGGTGCGAAAGACATTGAGCGTCAGTCGCCGAACGTGTTCCGTATGCGTCTGATGGGCGCCGAAGTGATTGCCGTCCACAGCGGCTCCGCGACGCTGAAAGATGCGTGCAACGAAGCCCTTCGCGACTGGTCTGGCAGCTATGAAACCGCGCACTATATGCTCGGTACCGCCGCAGGCCCGCATCCCTTCCCGACTATCGTGCGTGAATTCCAGCGGATGATTGGCGAAGAAACCAAAGTGCAGATTCTGGAAAAAGAAGGCCGTCTGCCGGATGCCGTTATCGCCTGTGTGGGCGGTGGCTCGAACGCTATCGGCATGTTTGCCGATTTCATCGACGACACTTCCGTTGGCCTGATTGGCGTAGAGCCTGCCGGGCACGGTATTGAAACGGGCGAACACGGCGCCCCACTGAAACACGGTCGCGTGGGTATCTACTTCGGCATGAAATCGCCGATGATGCAGACCGATGAAGGCCAGATTGAAGAGTCTTACTCTATTTCTGCCGGGCTGGATTTCCCGTCCGTAGGGCCGCAGCACGCATTCCTGAACAGCACTGGCCGTGCGGATTACGTGTCGATCACCGATGACGAAGCCCTGGACGCCTTCAAAGCCCTGTGCCGTAACGAAGGCATTATTCCGGCGCTTGAATCCTCTCACGCCCTGGCCCACGCGCTGAAAATGATGCGCGAGAACCCGGAAAAAGAACAGCTGCTGGTGGTTAACCTTTCCGGTCGCGGCGACAAAGACATCTTCACCGTCCATGACATTCTGAAAGCACGAGGGGAAATCTGATGGAACGCTATGACAACCTGTTTGCCGAACTGAAAAGCCGCAAGGAAGGCGCGTTTGTTCCCTTCGTTACGCTTGGCGATCCGAACCCGGAACAGTCACTGAAGATCATCGACACTCTGATTGAAGCGGGTGCTGATGCGCTGGAGCTGGGGATCCCGTTCTCCGATCCGCTGGCTGACGGCCCGACCATTCAGAGCGCGACGCTGCGGGCTTTCGCCTCTGGCGTGACGCCAACACAGTGTTTTGAGATGCTGGCCGCCATTCGTCACAAGCACCCGACGATCCCGATTGGTCTGCTGATGTATGCCAACCTGGTGTTCAATCGCGGCATTGATGCGTTTTACGCTGAGTGCGCACGCGTGGGGGTGGATTCCGTGCTGGTGGCAGATGTGCCGATTGAAGAATCCGCTGAATTCCGCCAGGCAGCTATGCGCCACAACGTCGCGCCGATCTTCATCTGTCCACCCAACGCCGATGACGACCTGCTGCGCCAGATTGCTTCCCATGGCCGCGGTTACACCTATCTGCTGTCACGTGCCGGTGTGACCGGTGCTGAAAACAAAGCTGCGCTGCCGCTGCATCATCTGGTCGAAAAACTGGCTGAATACCATGCTGCGCCGCCACTGCAGGGCTTTGGGATTTCAGCACCAGAGCAGGTGAGCGCGGCTATCGATGCGGGCGCTGCCGGAGCGATTTCTGGCTCGGCCATCGTTAAAATCATCGAGAAGAATGTCGATAACTCCCAGGCGATGCTGGCTGAACTGAAAGCCTTTGTGCAAAACCTGAAGGCCGCCACCCGCAGCGCGTAATCCTGTCGCCGTCTGGCTTAGCGGCCAGTCGGCGCTTTTCCCTTCACGCTATTGGCATACTTACGGACCAGCCTGAACAACTCGCCAACGTCCTCTTTCTGCCAGTCAGTAAAGATCTGGTTCATCAGCCGCTGTCTCGCCTCGTCGATATTCTCAATCAGCTCACGCCCCTTCGGTGACAACGTCACTTCACCGATGCGTTTGTCCCTCTCCGCAGGCTGTTTTCGTGCCAGCTGCATCTCCTGCAGGCGTTTCACCTGACGGCTGACCGTGGTGTAGTCGCGCCCCAGGCTGTCTGCCAGTTCAACCACCCCAACCGGCGCAGACCGCCCGATGGCTACCAGTAACGGAAACAGAGCCTGATCGAGTTTTACGTTGGCGGCCTCCAGCAGCGTTTCATCTCGCTTCGGCTGGTTCATCACGCTCAGGATATCGAGCAGCGCGCCGTGGAAATCGGTCACGTCATAGTTATTATGTGCATCTTGCATATATTTTCTCACCGGCGTAGAGTACGCATATTGAATATGTGCATTTTACACATATCTCCCCTTATGAGGAATCTGTTATGAAAGCCGCCGTTGTGTTTGATCCCGCGAAGGGACCTGTGTATGCCGATTTCGATTTACCCGTGGCTCAGGCAAATCAACAGTTAATTAGCGTCAAAGCCGCCGCCATCAGCCACGTGGTCAAAAGCCGTGCTTCCGGTAAACATTACAGTTTTGATGGCGTTCTGCCCTTTATTGCCGGCGTCGACGGCGTGGGCGTGACGCCTGAAGGTGAGCGCGTTTATTTTGTTTTCCCGCCCTCTCCCTGGGGCAGCATGGCGGAAGTTGCGCCGGTAAGTCGCTCGCAGTGCCTGGCAGTCCCCGATGCCCTGGATGACACGACGGCCGCCGCCATGGCCAATCCCGGCATGTCTGCCTGGGCCGCGCTGGTCAATCGTGGCGGATTCAAAGCCGGAGAAACGGTGTTAATCAATGGGGCCACAGGGAGTGCGGGCCAGCTGGCGGTGCAAATCGCCCGCTATCTGGGGGCGAAAAAAATCATTGCCACCGGGCGTAATGCTCAGGCACTGGCAAGTCTGGCGGCGGATGCCACCGTGCTGCTCACTGATGATGAAGCCGCGTTGAGCCTCGTGTTGAACGAGCACGCTGCGAAGCAGATTGATGTGGTGATCGATTATCTGTGGGGCAATAGCGCATTAAGCCTGTTAAAAGCGCTGGCAAAACACACGCCAGGCGTGACCCCCGTGCGCTATGTGCAAGTGGGATCGTTAAGCGGGCAGGACATCCTGTTACCGAGCGCCGTGCTTCGTTCATCGCCCATCCAGTTAATGGGGAGCGGTATCGGCAGCCTTTCCCTACCGGAACTGGTCGGTGCGACCGGAGAGATGCTGAACAGCGCCGTGGCAGGAAAATTTACCATTGCCCACCAGGTTTGCCCGCTAGCCGATGTCGCGCAGGCCTGGCCTTTGGATGACAGTAAGAACAGAACGGTATTTGTGGTGGCGTGATGTCCACAAAAAAGAAGGGGTTGCAAGTGGTAATGAGAAGCATTATCTTTATTAACACCGAATAGTTGAGCAAATCACTTGGTTATTCGGTACGACATTGCTCACATTGCTTCCAGTATTATTTGCCCGCACCTGTGCGGGCTTTTTTTATCCCTGGAAAACAAAAAACCTTCTCGCCTGGAGAAGGTTTTGTACAAGGGCATCCCCTCCCACAGGAGAGAGAAGCAGAGCATTGCGCGCTTATCTTTTGTTCAGATCTTCATCCGGCCAGTATTTGTAGCCGTTCAGCATCGCCTGTGCCGCCAGACCTTTCTCGGTCATCTCATAAACGCTGACTTTCGCTGGCAACGTTTTGGTGTCTTTTGCCACCACGCTCGCAGAGGTGCCCATACCTGCGCCGGTGTCGTCGTATTTCGCCGCTGCGTTAGCATCTGCGCCGACAACATAGCCGTTGGTGATAAATTTATTCATTGCTACACGGTCATGGAACACCAGTACGGTGCTGAGCTGCTTAATACCGACACCGACACCTGCACCGCCCTGCGCCATTTTCATGTAGGTATCTTTGCCGGAGTGCAAATCCTTAACTACGCCGTAGCCGCTGCCAAAACCGAACAGAAAGATTTTACTGCTGTTGCTGGAAAACACGGCATAACCTTCTGAATTGCGGATATCGCTGCGGGCTTCAGGATGCAGGTTATACAGCTGGGTCAGGGTATCGGTGCGCATTTTCTGGATAGTGGCACGTTGTTGGCTCGCGGTATCGCCCTTCGCGCTGCAGCCAGTGATTGCCAGCGCGGCAACCAGAAAGAGGCTTTTCAATTTCATCGTAATTATCTGCTTAACATCAATAAAAGCCGGTATTGTAGGGAAATCAACCGAGGATGCGAGTAACGTGACGGCACAAGATGTAAGAAGTTTATTTTTAAATTTCAATTGGTCACACGTTTTCCTGCGCCATCATCACCGCACCTCTACACCCCAACATAAGATCCTGCCTTTTTGCGGTATGTGCAGATGATCCTATGCCACCTGAATGACGTTAATTTTTTGCTGCGCAAATGAATCTGACAATGCTTTCCTGCATTAAATTTCATGGCGTTATCTGTTACAAAGAAGAGTTCGCGCCCCCTCTTGCTCCACGCTTTACGCCTTGATAACGTCACTGTTGACAAAGTGTGTTGAAGCGTTTTTTTTCAGGTGAGCTATGAGCGATGTAAACCCGTGCATGAGACGGGCAAATCAACGAGGCATGTAACCGCGCCCGGGCCCGTTACGGTTTACCGCCCCTTTACAAAGATATGCTTTTCCATACAGGTGTTGATGCTGCCACTTTTACGCAGGCTGAGTTACAATTGTCGGCTTAATCTCAGCAGTAAGACTCAAGGAGAGTGCATGTCTATCACGGCGAAGTCCGTTTACCGTGACACGGGTAATTTTTTTCGTAATCAGTTTGTTACCATTTTACTGATTGCCTTGTTGTGTGCCTTTATCACGGTGGTGTTGGGTCATGCGTTTTCGCCAAGCGATGAACAGCTTGCGCTGCTGAAGGAGGGAGATAATCTTGCGGGTAGCGCCGGGCTGTTTGAACTGGTGCAGAACATGACGCCAGAACAACAGCAAATTCTGCTGCGGGCGTCGGCGGCCTCCACCTTCTCAGGTCTGGTGGGTAATGCCATTCTTGCGGGCGGTGTGCTGTTAATGATTCAGATGATCTCCGCAGGCCAACGCGTCAGCGCGCTGCGTGCCATCGGTGCCAGCGCCCCTGTGCTGCCAAAACTGCTGCTGCTGATCCTGGCCACCACGTTCCTGGTGCAGATGGGCGTCATGCTGGTCGTCGTCCCTGGGGTATTGCTGGCCATTGTCCTCGCATTCGCGCCAATCATGCTGGTACAGGACAAGCTCGGCATCTTCAACTCCATGCGCAGCAGCATACGTCTGGCGTGGGGCAATATGCGTCTGGTCGCCCCGGCAGTGATGGGCTGGCTGTTGGCCAAAACGGCGTTACTGATGTTTGCGCCTAATTTTGCCGTGCTGTCCCCTAACGTCGGTGCCGTGGTAGTGAACTGCATCAGCAACCTGATTTCCGCTTTGTTGCTGATCTATTTATTCCGCCTGTATATGCTTATTCGTAACTGATCCCTGAGCGCCCGGAGTCCCCGGGCCTCTACTGAACGACGGACTTGATGTATGAAGCAGTTTCTCGATTTCTTACCGCTGGTAGTGTTCTTCGCCTTCTACAAACTGTATGACATTTATGCGGCCACCACGGCGCTGATCGTCGCCACCGCCGTGGTGCTTATCTACAGCTGGTTGCGCTATCGTAAAGTTGAAAAGATGGCGCTGGTCACGTTTGTGATCGTCGCCGTGTTCGGTGGCCTGACCCTGTTCTTCCATAATGATGAATTTATCAAATGGAAAGTGACCGTGATTTACGGCCTGTTTGCCCTGGCCCTGCTGGTCAGCCAGTGGATAATGAAAAAACCGCTGATCCAACGCATGCTGGGTAAAGAGCTGACGCTGCCGCAGTTCGTTTGGTCGCGTTTGAATATCGCCTGGGCCGTGTTCTTTATCCTGTGCGGTCTGGCGAATATCTATATTGCCTTCTGGCTGCCACAGAATATCTGGGTGAACTTCAAAGTCTTCGGTCTGACCGCACTGACGCTGGTCTTCACCTTGTTGAGCGGAGTTTATATCTACCGCCACATGCCCGCGGAAGAAAAAAATGACTGACAGCAATAACCTGCCGGTTGGCGATTTAGTCTTACGCACCCTGGCGATGCCCGCCGATACCAACGCCAATGGCGATATTTTTGGCGGCTGGCTGATGTCACAGATGGATCTTGGCGGCGCAATCATGGCCAAAGAGATTGCTCAGGGCCGCGTTGTCACGGTGCGGGTCGAAGGGATGACGTTTTTACGTCCGGTCGCCGTCGGCGATGTGGTGTGTTGCTATGCGCGTTGCACTAAACGCGGTAACACCTCCATCACCATCAATATTGAAGTGTGGGTGAAAAAAGTGGCGTCCGAGCCTATCGGGCAGCGCTACAAGGCGACAGAAGCCCTGTTTATCTATGTGGCGGTAGACAGCGAAGGAAAACCTCGCCCGCTGCCAGCAGCGTAACACTTTAAAAGCCGGTCAATCATGACCGGCTTTTTTACATCACAAAAAGCCGAGCAGCTTAAAGAAGAAGTAGCCGATAACGATCACCACGACCGGCAGCACATACAGCGGGAAAATCTGCAGCAGAATCGTATGGTGCGGAACCACAATTTTTTCTTCAATCTGCTGTTTGGTTAATCCCTCTGGCCCTTTCGCTTTCTCAAGAATCAGCTGATCCTCAACGCCTTCGCGCAAAAATTTGGTCTGGCGACTCATACGCGCTCCGGAGGCCTGCAGCGCCATCCCGATAAACACCAGCGCGAAAATAATCCAGAAGCCAATATTCAGGCTGTGGTGAAAATCAGGCAGCGGTGAGTTGTACCAGAAAAAATTCAGGAACGGTGTGTTGAAGCGGACCATTTCAATCATTACGTGAGCGAAATCCAGCAACACGGCGTCAATGCCTGGCTGTTTTTCACTGTGCTCATACATGAATTTGAAGACCGAAATGAGCGTTGAGAGCACAGCGGGAATGAAGATAACCCAACCTAAAATGCGCTTAAGTACGGCAATGCGTCCCGCTTGTTGATACGTCATGGATTCCCCTTGTTCAGACGCGCTTATGTTTCGCTGTAAGTCTACCCTGAGTTACACCTTTTCGCCTGCGCTTTAAAAGCGATATGGTGTAGGATGAATCCTGCCTCTGCGGCTTATTCACTTACAGGAGTAACCTTATGACTGCTCAGCGACAAATTGCTGCCGCTATTTTCGATATGGATGGTTTACTGATTGATTCCGAACCGCTTTGGGACCAGGCCGAGCTCGGTACCCTTGCCGAAATCGGCGTGGATATCTCGCGGCGTGCCGAACTGCCGGACACGCTGGGTCTGCGCATTGATATGGTGGTGGAACTGTGGTTTGCACAGCAGCCATGGACGGGTCCGAGCCGCGAAGAAGTGACTGCGCGTATTATCAGCCGCGCCATTGAGCTCGTCGACCAGCAGCGCCCTCTGCTGCCGGGCGTGCACGAAGCCATCGCGCTGTGCAAAGGCAACGGCCTGAAAGTGGGTCTGGCGTCGGCCTCTCCGCTGCATATGCTCGAGAAAGTGCTGGAAATGTTTGGGCTGCGCGCGCAGTTTGATGCGCTGTCCTCCGCAGAAACGCTGCCCTACAGCAAACCGCATCCGCAGGTTTACCTGAACTGTGCCGCCAGCCTGGGTGTCAATCCGCTGAACTGCGTGGCCCTGGAAGATTCCGTTAACGGCATGATTGCCAGCAAAGCGGCGCGTATGCGTTCTGTGGTGGTACCGGAACACGCCAATTTTGCCGATGCCCGTTACGTGTTGGCCGACACTAAACTCTCCTCTCTGGAACAGCTGACAGCCGCGCATCTGCTGGGCTAACGCCTTTTAATCTGGCAGCATCACCCGTTGCCAGATTATTTCAATATTCTGACAAACAGTTACACCGTCACCTCTTCCGTCTACTGGATAAAAACCCTATACTGTATGAATTAACAGTTTGCTGAGTTTTATCATGACAGCCGAAGGCCACCTGCTCTTTTCTATTGCCTGTGCAGTGTTTGCCAAAAATGCCGAACTGACCCCCGTTCTGGCGCAGGGCGACTGGTGGCATATTGTTCCTGCGGCTGTTGCGACCTGCCTGCTGCCGGATATCGATCATCCAAAGTCGCTGCTTGGCCAGCGGTTGAGCTGGATAGCCAAACCTATCGCCCGACTGTGCGGACATCGTGGATTTACGCACAGTCTGTTGGCGGTCTTTGCGAGCCTGACCCTGTTTTATCTTAAGGTGCCGGAAACCTGGCTTGTTCCTGCCGATGCCCTTCAGGGGATGGTTCTCGGCTATCTGAGCCATATTCTTGCCGATATGCTCACCCCGGCGGGCGTTCCGTTACTGTGGCCCTGCCGTTGGCGCTTCCGCCTGCCGATTCTCGCCCCCCGTAAAGGCAACCAGCTTGAGCGGGTACTGTGCATGGCCCTGTTTGTTTATGCGGTATGGATGCCGCAGTCCATGCCGGATAATAGCGCCGTCCGCTGGTCATCAAACCTGATTGGCTCGCTGCAGCTGCGCTTCGATCGGTTTATTAATCACCAGACCGGACATTAAACCGGCGAAACTATTCCTTTTGCTATAAACAATTCCATTTGGATATAAGCGCTGCATCACACTTCTGCTACTCTTGCGCCATTACAGTCGGTCCGAAACAGGGCCGTAGAATGACATCAGGAGAACGGGGATGAATTTTCCATTAATAGCGAACGTGATTGTGTTCGTGGTGCTGCTTTTTGCTCTGGCGCAAACCCGACATAAGCAGTGGAGTCTGGCAAAGAAAGTGCTGGTGGGGCTTGGGATCGGTGTGGTCTTCGGTCTGGCTCTGCAGCTGATTTACGGTTCTGAAAATCCGGTTCTGAAGGATTCCATTCAGTGGTTCAACATCGTCGGTAACGGCTATGTACAACTGCTGCAGATGATCGTTATGCCGCTGGTTTTTGCATCGATTCTGAGTGCCGTTGCGCGTCTGCATAATGCTTCTCAGCTGGGTAAAATCAGCTTCCTGACCATCGGGACACTGCTGTTCACCACGCTGATTGCCGCACTGGTCGGTGTGCTGGTGACCAACCTCTTCGGCCTCACCGCAGAAGGTCTGGTACAGGGAACCGCTGAAACCGCACGTCTGAACGCCATCCAGAGCACCTATGTCGGTAAAGTTGCCGACCTGAGCGTGCCTCAGCTGCTGCTGTCCTTCGTGCCGAAAAACCCGTTTGCCGATCTCACGGGCGCAAACCCAACCTCGATTATCAGCATTGTGATTTTCGCGGCGTTCCTGGGTGTCGCGGCACTGAAACTGCTGAAAGATGACGAGCCGAAAGGCCAGCGCGTACTGACCGCCATCGACACCCTGCAGGCCTGGGTGATGAAGCTGGTGCGTCTGGTGATGCAGCTGACCCCTTACGGCGTGCTGGCGCTGATGACCAAAGTGGTTGCCGGTTCAAACCTGCAGGACATCATCAAGCTCGGTAGCTTCGTTATCGCCTCTTATTTGGGTCTGGCAATCATGTTCGTGGTTCATGGCCTGCTGCTGAGCGTGAACGGTGTGAACCCGCTGAAATACTTCCGTAAAGTGTGGCCGGTCATCACCTTCGCCTTCACCAGTCGTTCCAGTGCAGCCTCCATTCCACTGAACGTGGAAGCACAGACCCGTCGTCTGGGCGTGCCTGAATCCATTGCCAGCTTCTCAGCATCCTTCGGGGCGACCATTGGTCAGAACGGTTGTGCAGGCCTGTATCCTGCGATGCTGGCGGTGATGGTTGCGCCAACGGTCGGCATCAACCCGCTGGATCCGATGTGGATTGCCACGCTGGTTGGGATTGTGACCGTGAGCTCTGCAGGCGTAGCGGGTGTGGGTGGCGGTGCAACATTTGCTGCACTGATCGTCCTGCCAGCCATGGGTCTGCCCGTCACCCTGGTCGCTCTGCTGATTTCCGTTGAACCGCTGATCGACATGGGTCGTACGGCGCTGAACGTCAACGGTGCCATGACCGCCGGAACCCTGACCAGCCAGTGGCTGCGCCAGACCGACAAAGCGGTACTGGAAAGCGAAGACGAAGTCGAGCTGGCTCACCGCTAATCGCTTCGCCCTGCCCAATAAAAAAGCGCCCTGTCAGGCGCTTTTTTTTATGCTTTTTTACCACACGGTTGGCTTGTCGATTGGAGAAGGCGCTGCCGCATCCCGCCACACAGCGCAGTACGACTTACCCTTCGACTTCCCCGTCCTGACGGATTTGTACCGCCCAGCGCTGCGCCGATTCCGGCACGCTGAACGCCTGCGAACGCTTAAAGCTTTCGCCCATCAGCACAAAGGCCACATACTTGCCCCGCAGCAGCCACACATCCCGAAAGCCTTCGACCTTTGAGGCGTGATCCGGTGGAGCCGGTTCGACACGAGGCACATAGCTGATAACAGGACGGTTATTGGATTGACGCAGCGGTTTCATAAGCGGAAAAGCACCAGACATAAAACAGAATCAGACCCCTATAATAGCCGATTGTGGCCCTCACCGTCGCGCCTTGTGTGCGAATGATATAAAGAAAACGCGGGACAGCGCGCGGATTTCAGACAAAAAAATACCGGGCATAGATAACCCGGCCTAACCCCTCACATCATGCCCGCGGAGGAAACCGGGCACCAAAAATTACAGCTTACACATCGCGGTAGGTTCCAAGACGGTAACCCCGTTCCGCTACGGCATATTTCAGCGACGACGACGTCAGCACATCAAGCTCCGCCAGACGTGGGTAGCAGTAAGCGCTGCCCATAATCGTGTTATCAACAAACGCCGGATGACACATCACTTCCAGCGACGACTCGCCCGCCTGCGCTGATTTGTCGAGCGTCTGCAGGAACAGCGCTTCGCTAATGGCGTCGCCATAGAACTCGCTGGCAAAACCTGCACTGCTGCGTACCCCCAGGTTATCCAGCCCGTGCAGCTGCTCCAGGCTGCGGTCGATGCGCATCGCCACGCCCTTCGCTTTGGCAAACTCCGCAACAATCGGGAAAATCTGCGGGATCATATGCACGTGGTGATGGCTGTCGAAATGGGTCGGCTCACAGCCAAAGAGGTCGACAAACCGATGATACTGACAGTCCAGTTCACGGGCGATCTCTTCTAATGGCAGCTCGTCTTTCTCTGCCATCTCCCAAATCCATTTACCCAATTTTCCTTCGCGGGTCAGGCCCGGCATCGCCGACAGCGGCATGCCCAGGGTCAGGACAAAGTGCATCCCCACCGCCAGCTCCGGAAGACAGCGGCTCAGCTGCGCCGCGTGGTCGATAGCCGCGCCGTTCACCAGCGCGGTAGTTGAGGTCACCAGACCGTTTTTGCAGGCGTCGACAATTCCGTAGTTCTGCCCTTTGCTCAGGCCGAAATCATCCGCATTGACGATTAACACACGTTCCATCTGCAACTCCTGTTACTGCTTGAGGGTTTTCACCGTTTCGGCAAAGTTAGGCAGCCACTTCTCATGCGCCAGAATCAGTTCACGGGCCAGCACTTCCGCATCTTTGTCAGAGTGAATCAGCGGGCTCAGGTTCAGGGCCAGCAGTACGTCGTTAAACTCACCGCTCAGCGCCGCATGGCTTGCCGCCACTTCAAAGCCTTTAATGGTATGGATAAGGCCCATCACTTTATCGTCGAAGTGGGTCAGACGTGGGTGCGGCTTCGCCCCATCGCTGCCGAGGATGCAGGTCATTTCAACCGCCCAGTCAGCCGGAATGTTGTCGATATGCCCATGGTGCGGCACGTTGACGTAATGCTCGGTCTGCTTGTTGTTGTAAATGGCGTTGATCACTTCGCACGCTGCATCAGAGTAGTAAGCGCCGCCGCGCTGTTCCAGCTCTTTTGGCTTAATGTTGAGATCCGGATCTTTGTAAAGATCGAACAGCTGTTTCTCAACTTTCTGCACCACCTGCGCACGTGCGCCACCTTTGTAGTACTCGCCCATTTCGATGGCCAGCATCTCTTTCTGCTTGAAGTAGTACAGCAGATACGAGCATGGCAGCAGGTTCAGTGAACGGATAAGCCCTTCGCTGAACGGCATATCGAAGATGTTCTTCACCGTGTTGGCCGTCAGCTTGCCGGACGCGACGCCGTCGAGCAGTTCAGCAAAGCGGGATTCGCCGTTCACGATAACATCGCGAATGAACACCATGTGGTTCAGGCCGAACAGGTCAATCGACAGGTCGTCATTCTCAGTAAGCTGCAGCACATCGGTGATGAACATTTTCATGCCTACCGGGATGTTGCACACGCCGATGAAACGTTTGAAATTGGTGTGGCGATAGACCGCCTCGGTCACCATCCCGGCCGGGTTGGTGAAGTTGATGACCCACGCGTCCGGGCAGATTTCCTGCACGTCTTTGATAATGTCAAACACCACCGGAATGGTACGCAGCCCTTTGAACAGGCCGCCTGCACCGTTGGTTTCCTGGCCGAGATAGCCATGGCTCAGCGGAATGCGCTCATCTTTTTCACGCGCTTTAAGCTGGCCCACACGCAGCTGGGTGGTGACGAAGTTAGCGTCTTTCAGTGCTTCACGACGATTCAGGGTTTTGCGCACGGTCATCGGCACACCCGCTTTCTGCACCATGCGTTCGCACAGGGCGTGGATGATATCGAGCTTTTCGCGCCCTTCTTCTACGTCCACCAGCCACAGTTCGGTGACCGGCAATTCATGATAGCGTTTGAGAAAACCTTCCAGTAATTCCGGGGTATAGCTGCTACCGCCGCCGATGGTGACAACTTTTAATTTCTGGCTCATAACTTTCTCCCTCGTGATCCGCACCTCGGATATGGGTATCCCTCCGACAGTGCGGATAGCTAAACGAATTCGGTGTGTGCGGCGTACCGCACAAGAATAATCAGTTATCGTTAATTAATGACGGTGAGCTGTTTGCGATAGCTGCTTGGTGTGAATGAGGTCAGCTTTTTAAAGGTCTTAATAAACAGACTTGGGCTGCTGTAACCTGACTCATAAGCAATATCGGTCACCGAGTAATTGGTTATTTCCAACTGCTTCATGGCGAAATTAATGCGGATATCATTAATAATCTGCATCGGTGTCTTGCCGTAATAACGCTGTGTTGCCCGGGTCAAATATTCCTGAGACTTCCCGGAGAGCATCACCATATTTTCCAGCGCACCTTCACCAAATTTATGTTTATCGTGCATCTCTTCGACAGTGGTTTTTAACCACTGCGGTGTGACCCCCTGCGTCTGCTCTTCACGGAAATGACGCAGGCGGTTAATCACATAAAACGAGACGACTTCAATAAACTCATCAAATTCATTTTCGCGGAAATTGAGTGACGCAATCACCGACTCTATATAGCTGAGGAAGGTACTTTTGACTGAGTAAACCTGTGAGGCGACCAAAACGCCCGGCAGCAACGGCTGATAGTGTTCTTCAAAGAAACGTTTGCTGATGCCCACGTTCAGGATGCGGGTCGCGCCAAACTCGTAGAAGCTCTGGTGGTGTGACCCCATCGGGATGAAGACAAAATCGCCTCGTTCCAGCATCACCCGTTTGCCATTAATCTCCTGATAATAGCGTCCGGTCAGGACCAGGGTGTATTCGTAGTAATCATGCTGGTGCAGCCCGCTGATGCTTTCCGTTTTGTTGTAGATGAAGACATGGAAATTTTTGCCGTTAAACAGTTGTTGTTCTAACGCCGTGCTGATTTCCTGGGTCGTCATCTTCGGTTGCCTCATGGTGAACTCTCAGTCTTCTATTGTACCTTCTCGTGAAGCTCAATCAATTCGGCGACCAGTTCGCGCGCCAGCATTGACGTCATAAGATGATCCTGCGCATGAACCAGCACCAGGCTGACCTTCATTTTGCCTTCACCTTCATCGCTTTCGATGAGCTGAGTCTGCACGCGGTGGGCTTCACTGAGTGCAATGCGTGACTGCTCCATGGTGGCTTTCGCCGTCTCGAAATCGCCCTGCTTCGCCTGCTTCAGCGCCGTGTATGCCAGGCTACGTGCCTGTCCAGAGTTGATGATGAGGCCCATCACCACTTCTTCGAGGTCGTCTACCTGAACCTCTTCCGCCACGATGTTTTCCAAATCGAACATAATCTTTCCCTCGTTACGTCAGGCCGTGCGGGAGAGTCTCCCGCACGGTGTTACATCAGAATTTCAGTGCGTTAGCGATATCTTCTTCGCTTTCCTGCTCATCAATAACTGCCTGAGCTTTGTTGGAAATCACCACAAACGGCATGTACACCACCACGGCAACACAGAGGTTGAACAGGGCCACACACAGTGCTGCGATACTGCCGTTACTGTTGAAGAAGGCGCCCAAACCGGTTGGCATAGTCCACGGTGCCAGGTTGGTCACCGGTGGGATGATGTCCATGGAGTACGCGGCAAGCGTAATCGCGGCAAGGATTGGCTGAATCAGCACGAACGGGATGAACATCACCGGGTTCATGATGATTGGCAGACCAAACAGAATCGGTTCGTTAATCTGGAAGATGCCTGATGGCAGTGCCAGCTTCGCAACCTGACGATGGTCAGCGCGGCGAGAAGCGATAAAGATGGCAATAATCAGGCCCAGTGTTGCCCCCGATCCTCCCAGCAGAACATAGGAGTCGAGCATCGGTTTCGCCCAGAAGTGGAACTCTTTACCCGCCGCAATGGCCGCGTCAACAGAGCCATACTGCTGATACAGCGCGATGTTTTCCAGCGCCCATGGGGTCATGATGCCGTTGTCCAGTGCGGTCAGGGCCAGCGAGCCATGCACGCCGAAGAACCACAGCAGGGAGTTGAACAGCACGTATGCCCAGCCCACTACGCTCCCCATCGCCGCCAGCGGCTTAGAGATGGAATCCATAATGATCTGGTGGAAGTTGCTGCCGTGGGTCGCCAGCATCCAGGAGATAATCCCGAACACGGACAGAATCAGGAAGCCCGGGATCAGTGCAGAGAATGAACGCGACACGGATGACGGTACGCTATCCGGCAGGGTAATAACCCAGTTACGACGAATAACGAAGGTGAACATTTCTGCCACCACCAGGCCGATAATCATACCGGATATGATGTTGGCACCGCCCAGCCAGTTGGCGCCCACCGCATAGGCTTCGCCCACGCTGTAAGGGGTGACGGTCATAAAGGCCGCTACGGCCAACAGTCCCGCAGCCAGGGGGTCAACTTTACGTTCTTCAGCCAGCGCCATCCCAATGAAAAAAGGCGCCATCAGCGACATTATGCCCAACGTACCGTTGTACACATTGCCGCCGATGGCTTTAAAACCATTCAGGGTATCGATGGTGGAAGCGTCTAACCGAATGCCCATAGAATAGAAAAACGAGCCTTCGCCAAAACTCAAAAAGACGTTATTGATTAAAACGAACATGGCCCCGGCAAGGGTCAGCGGCATTAATTTAATAAAGCCGTTTTTGATCGCATTAATGTGCGGCTGCTTTCCTATTTTAACAGCAAAAGGAAGGAGTACCTTTTCAAGTGAACCGATAAATCTACTCATAGAAAAATACCCTTAAAGGCCGCAATAAAATATTACGGCGATTGTGTGTGAAATTACTCTTTGACGGGAAAATTTAAATAAATCAAAAAAAATTAATTTGCTGCTGATTTCTTAATCGCTGCGACGGCGGCTTTCAGTACACCTAAACCATCGACTTTGCCGTACAGAATAGAGTCAATAACTTCGACCGGTTTATTTGGCAACAGACGCTGAATCTCTGGGAGCATATACGCAATCTGTGGGCCTAATAATACAACGTCGGCGGCTTCGCCCTTTTCACCCGCGAGGGTTTCCGGGAAAGCTTCAATAATCACAGGAACTTCGTACTTCTCAGCCTGTGCGCGCATTTTGGACACCAGCAAAGAGGTGGACATGCCCGCAGAACAGAACAAATAGATATGCTTCTTTTCCATACTCGCTTCCTCAACTTGTCTTAGCTACCCGTCTCTGATGGATAATCCTCATCACCTCAGCCCGGGGAATGGTGGTAACGATTTGTAACTTGTCTTTATGAGGTGAGTATACGGCATCCCTGGGCACTAGGATAATTCCTGAGAAACCAAAATTGTCTCTCATTGACCTTCGGTTATGACTACCTTCACATTTTGGCCAAATAATTCGCGCAATTAAATAAGCATGATTTCTCAGTAAAAAGCCCGACCGAATGGCCGGGCTTTCTCAGCAATAAGCAGAACGTATGAAGCGGTTACTTCGCGGCCTGCGGATCGGTATCGTACTCAGCACAGGTCTGATAGCCGGAATTGATCACGTGTCCGGTCTGATCCAGAGCGACAAAATAGGTCTCCTGTTTACCATCCCGTTGACCGAGGATGTAGGTCTGGCAGGTACCACGCGCGTGGATCATCGTCACTTCGGAGGCCGGTTTGCCCGCAATCTGCGCGACCTGTTCACGGCTCATTCCTTTTTTGACGTCTTTCACGACCGGCTGGGTGAACTGGTCGGTGGTGCGATCGTAGGCGGTACACCCCGCCAGGATAGAGAGTGCTGCGGCTGCGCCTAAAATTCCTGCTACGTGCTTGTTCATATTCCGTCCTCTTTTTTATCAGTGTGTTATAAGCCTGGAATAAAGAGTGAAATTTTTCAACCCGTCATTAGCGAAGCTGTAACTTTCGGAAATTTCTAGTGACAGAAAGATATCGTGCTGAATCGCCGCCTTTTCCGGCAGTCAAAACTGTGATCCTTGTCGTTTTCCCGGCAAAGAGGTAGTTTTAGCAGAGATACGACAACCTTTTTCGGGGAGAGTTAAATGGCTCTGCAACAAGAGATTATCGCCGCTCTGGGCGCAAAACCGCAGGTGAACAGTGAAGAAGAGATCCGCCGCAGCGTGGATTTTCTTAAGGCTTATCTCAGCACCTATCCGTTTATTAAATCCCTGGTGCTCGGGATCAGCGGCGGTCAGGACTCTACCCTGACGGGCAAACTGTGTCAGATGGCCATCCGCGAGCTGCGCGAAGAGAGGGGTGAGGAGAGCCTGCAATTTATTGCCGTGCGCCTGCCCTACGGCGTGCAGTTTGATGAACAGGATTGCCAGGATGCCATTGAATTTATTCAGCCGGACAGGGTACTGACCGTAAACATCAAAGGCGCGGTACTTGCCAGCGAACAGGCGTTGCGTGACGCAGGCATTGAGCTGAGCGATTTCGTGCGCGGTAATGAAAAAGCGCGTGAGCGTATGAAAGCGCAGTACAGCATCGCCGGCATGACCTCAGGCGTGGTGGTGGGTACCGATCATGCGGCGGAAGCCATCACCGGTTTCTTCACAAAATATGGCGATGGCGGCACGGACATCAACCCGATTTTCCGTCTCAACAAACGTCAGGGCAAACAGCTGCTGGCAACGCTGGGTTGTCCGGAGCATCTGTATAAGAAAGCCCCGACGGCGGATCTGGAAGATGACCGCCCTTCTCTGCCTGACGAAGCGGCGCTTGGCGTCACTTACGACAACATTGATGATTACCTCGAAGGTAAGACGGTTGAGGCGGGCACCGCGAAAATCATTGAAGGCTGGTATCTGAAGACCGAACACAAACGTCGCCCACCGATCACCGTGTTTGACGATTTCTGGAAACGCTAATTCCCGGCGGTTTCAGTCAGCCGGATGCGGTAACAGCGGCATCCGGCAACTATCACCGATTTTCAGCGGCAATAATTTCCTGAATCAACGGCACAGGCGTCAACAGGTGGTGCAAAACCAGCTGACTGGCCGCTTTCGCCTCCCGCTTCAGCAACGCGTCCATCAGCACCGCATGCTCTTCACGTTTAATGTGCAGTGCGTCTTCGGACAACACCGTGCGTTTCAGCCACAGCTGACGATAGCGCTCCGCCTGGTCCATCAAAAAAGCCCGTGCCTGTAACAGACTTTTCGAGCCGCAGCCTGAAGCAATCGCATCGTGGAAGGCCTTATGTCGCGCGTCCCACAGCTCGATCATCTCCTGCGGCGTATGCACTTCTGCCACTTTCGTCAACGTGTGCGCGGTGGCGACAATCCGGGCTTCCCACTCGTCATCGCCCCGCTCTACCGCCATTTCGACAATCACCGCTTCCAGACGTGCGCGGGCTTCATAAACATCGCTCATTTCTTCGACCGACATCGTCGCCACGCGGTAGCCTTTCTGATTGACCACCCCGACCAGATGCTCTGCCACCAGCCTGGACAGCACTTCGCGCAGTGGCCCAACGCCAAGCGCATAGCGGGATTTCAGCTCGCTCATCAACAGTTTTTCGCCCGGCGGATAGTGGCCGCGGAGAATATCCGTTTTCAAACGGTGATACACAGATTCAGCCCCGCTTTCCGGGGAAGACAAAGGGGTCATACAGGCTCCGACGATCGAGTATCCGAATGCTGGGACCACTATAGCGAGAATCTTCTTTTTCAGGAACATTAGACACAAAACAAAAATGACACTATTTTTATAAAATGTAGACATTTTGAAAAAACGACTATATTTACTTTACTCCCGTGTCACATACCCTACAGCGTCTAATAAGAAATGAGGCATCGCTATGCAAACAACGCAACACAACATCGCACCTGCAACCCCGACTTTTGATGTCACAAAAGGCTTCTCCGTGCAGCCGTCTTCTTACTCGAAGCGTCTGCTGGAACTGCGCTTCCCGAAAGAAACCGTCAATGCTTTTCTGGCCGCCACCGCACAGTGGCCTGTTCAGGCGCTGGAATACAAATCCTTCCTGCGTTTCCAGTGCGGTAAAGTGCTGGATGACCTGTGTCACGGCACGCTGCGCCCGGCAATCATCACTACCCTGACCCAACGTGAAACCGGCGGCTTGCTGGTTATTCCGGAAGGCCTCGACAACGTGACTCAGGCCGATGAAATGGTGAAGTTTTCCACGGCGGTGGCCCATCTGTTAGGGCGCTCCAATTTCGATGCCATGAGCGGTAAATACTACGCCCGCTTCGTCGTGGAAAATATTGATAACTCCGACAGCTACCTGCGCCAGCCGTACCGGGTGATGGAGTTGCATAACGACGGAACCTACGTCGAAGAGAGAACCGACTACGTGCTGATGATGAAAATCGACGAGCAGAATATGGAAGGCGGGAACTCGCTGCTGCTGCATCTTGACGACTGGCAGGATCTGCAGACGTTCTATACTCATCCTCTGGCACGCCAGCCTATGTGCTGGTCTGCGCCACCGAGCAAAAATACCAGCAAAGAGGTGTTCCATCCGGTGTTTGACTGCGATGCGACCGGCCTGCCGACCCTGCGCTATATCGATCAGTTTGTGCAGCCGGAAAACTATGAACAGGGTCTGTGGTTGTATGAGCTGGGGGAATCGCTGGAAAACAGTCCGCAGAAAATATCCGTTCCGGTGCAGACGGGTTCGTTTTTGCTGATCAACAACATGGTCTGGCTGCACGGACGAGATCGCTTTACCGCCCATCCGGGGCTGCGCCGTGAACTGATGCGCCAGCGTGGCTACTTCTCGATTCCGCGCACCGTGCATTACAACGGACAATAATCTGATTTCCCTTTCGCCCCGGTCCGCCGGGGCTTTTAAAATGGACGCAACAGCTATGTATGACTTCGCCATCATTGGCGGCGGCATTGTCGGCATGTCGACCGCCATGCAGCTGGCAGAAACCTATCCGGACGCCCGTATTGTGGTGCTGGAAAAAGAGCCCCGGCTCGCCGAACATCAGACCGGACACAACAGCGGCGTTATCCATGCCGGGGTGTACTACACGCCTGGCAGCCTGAAAGCCAGGTTTTGCCTGGCAGGAAATACCGCAACCAAACAGTTTTGTACTCAACACGGTATTCACTACGACGTGTGCGGCAAGATGCTGGTCGCGACGACCCCGCTGGAAATGGAGCGGATGCAGGCGCTATGGCAACGCACCGAAGCCAACGGCCTGGAGCGTTACTGGCTTTCGCAGGAGGAATTGCACGCGCGGGAACCCAATATCGTCGGGCTTGGCGGGATTTTCGTTCCCAGCAGCGGCATTGTCAGCTATCGCCAGGTCACCGAAAAAATGGCGCAGATCTTCACCTCGCACGGCGGCGACCTGCTGTTCAATGCCGAAGTAATTGCGCTGGATGAGCGCGCCAGCGAAATTGTCATTACCACCACGGACGCGGAAATTCACACCCGTTTTCTGATCTCCTGTGCCGGTCTGATGGCAGACAGAGTCGTGGAGATGCTGGGCGTACAGCCAGACTTTATGATTTGTCCGTTCCGCGGGGAGTATTATCTGCTGCCGGAAAAATACAACCGTATCGTCAATCATCTGATTTACCCGATCCCCGATCCGGCCATGCCGTTTCTTGGCGTGCACCTTACGCGCATGATTGACGGCAGCGTGACCGTAGGGCCGAACGCTGTGCTGGCGATGAAGCGCGAGGGCTATCGCAAAACGGATATCTCGTTCAGCGACCTGTTTACGATGGTTGCCCATCAGGGGATCCGCCGGGTCCTGCGGGATAATCTGCGCCCCGGTCTCACCGAAATGAAAAATTCGCTGCTCAAAGGCGAATACCTCAAAACGGTGCAGAAATATTGTCCGATGCTGAAGAAAGAGGATCTCAAACCCTATCCCGCTGGCGTGCGTGCACAGGCGGTATCACACGAGGGCAAATTGATTGATGATTTCCTGTTTGTGAATACGCCGCGCAGCATCAACGTCTGCAACGCGCCTTCCCCGGCAGCCACCTCAGCGATCCCCATTGGCGAATACATTATCAGCAAGGTGAAAGAGAGGATTGGCGAGCCGGCTTATGCCGCAAAAGCCGGTTAAACGCCACGAGGTCGGATGCGGTTTTCGCCTTATCCGGCAACAATGAGATCAGCTGGCTTCCGACAATGAATAGCTCAGCAGCCAGCGAATTTCACTGTACAGGATCTTGCCTTCTTCTTTGAGTAAACGCAGGGTGTGATGTCCGTCATGCCAGTAAGCGCCCTGGTCGGCGGTGAGCAGTTTGTCCCCCATCTGCCAGGCACCGCTGAGCACAAGGACCATTCCGCCGCGAGCACCAAACGTGGTAAACGTTCTGTCGGCCACGCGAACTTTCGCCTCACAGAGGTCACGGCGCGTCATGATGTTGAGCTCCATCGACATCTGCCCTTCCGTCAGCTGCGCGCGTACCGCCTGCTCACCCGAAAAACGAAACGGCTGATAGCGTTTTAGCGTATGACGAAAGGCATTGCCGCCATCCAGCGTCACTTCCCCGCCTTCCAGCAGCGTCACCACCCTGTCCACGCCGGTCAGTGCGGAAAACTCACCGTTACCGGCAATGGAAGCAATACTGGCACGCCAGTGGAAATCACGGGTGGCCGGTGGAAAACAGCAAAGTTCTCGCGTTTCACCGGCACCGTTCTTCCACAAACTGACCGGCATTTTGCGGATATCAAAGAATTCCATCATCACTCCTGCAAGCCGCCAGACCCCGGTCTGACGCTACTTATTATTTTTCCTGAACGGATTATCGGCAGCACCGGCAATAGACCTTAGCCGTTTTACAGGCGCAGGCACATCGCGGGCAGTAACAGCCTGATATCCGGGGAAAAAGAGTTTTTTTAGGTGGTGCAAGGAGCATACCGGGAAAGTGGCAACTGGCAAGAGGGAGATAAAGAAAAACCGCCGGTCCTGCCCACAGCATTGCAGCGTGTGAGCAGGACCGGCGGTCTTTAAGACTTTGAGGCTGAATTACTCAGCGTCGGGGGCCATTTTACCTTCCGGCGCGTGATGTTCTGTCAGACGCTTCTCAAAATTGGCATTAAATTGTTTTTTCTGATCCGGGGTCAGAATGTTGTAAATCTTGTTCTGCGTTTCCATACGGGAGAGCGCCATGGCTTTGTGCTGCGCCTCATTCTTGTTGATCATTTCTTCGGCTTTCGCTTTGTCGAAGGTATCGCTGGCAATCAGGCTATGCATTGCACGACGCTCGTCAAGCGATGGGCGCTGCATTTTGCCGCGCTGCTCTTTCATGATGTCGCGGATTTGCTGTTTCTGCGCATCGGTCAGGTTCAGGCCTTTAAACATCATGTCGTGATGCATGCCCGGTTTGCCTTTGTGATGCATCATCGGCGCACTGTCGGTGGTGGTCGCCGTGGTGGTGGTGTCGGCTGCGTGAGCCAGGTTAACAGCGCCCAGAGCCAGGGTAGAAGCAATAATCAGAGAGGTCAGCTTTTTCATCATACGTTCCTTACTTTCAGTTATTTTTTACGGCACCGTTATTGATGACTGCGCCGTGTTGACGGGATTAACTTTACGGGCTTTAACGTCAATAAGTCAGAGCAAGCGTAAAACAGTGAAAGTATGAAACCTATGTTTTGCTCAATTGTGGAGGAAATAAGGAAATTGTGTGGAGAGTTGCAAGGAGAAATGAATAACTGGCTGTTCTGGAAGGAATTATGAAGAAGTCTACACCACCGCTGTTTATTTTGAAAGCATCCACCAGGAATACTCTGCAAAATTCCCGAATCACACTTTCGGCACCACAAAAAAAGAATTAAGGCAGTGAGGAATATCACTGCCTTTATGGCTACGTTTCGCGCACCAGCATTAATCCGGCGCGTAATCCCGGCGCGACGTTTGGGTTAGGGAATAAGACGTATTCGGTCGCGTGTTCTGCCACCCAGCGCTTTTCCCCCTCCTCTGCCAACAGGGTTCCTGCCGCAAACGGGGTGAAATTCAGCGTCTGCGGGGACATATGCAGACAGAAGCTGTCGTCATGGCGGGTGATTTGTTGGGCCACACGATAGCGTACCGGCACAGGCGCGCAGGCGACGTCTCCCTCCAGCAGCTGAGCCAGCGCAGTTTGTGTCGCCGCAAACTGGCTGAGATCGTTTTCGCCAAAGGGCAACGCTTTCCCCAGTTCCAGCGTGCACGCCAGCGCGTCAAAACGCTCGCTGTTGAAGTGGGTAAACGTGCCGCCAGGGCTTTGATGAAACACTAACGCTTCCAGCCCGGCGGCGCCCAGCCACTGCAAAAAGACCTCATCCCAGGCATCTTCGCGCAACGGCATCACGCCAAAACGCACGTGATGCGAGCCACGGATAGCCGTATGCATATCCAGATGCCAGCGCCGGGTATCCAGCGGTTGCCAGAACTGTGTGAGCGCCGTTTCCAGGCGAGCCGCACGCGCGGTTTCCAGCGACGGCACAAAATCATGCCAGCGCCCGCCAAACATCCGGTTCATGTCGCTATGCAGATAGCGTTTGTTTTCCACCAGCGCCGGAGGATTCCCCAACACCAGCAGCAAACGCCAGCGCAGCACCCGCTGCCCGGCAAACAGCCGCTTCAGCAGCGCATCCATGATTTCCACCGGCGCGGTTTCATTGCCGTGAATGCCGGATGAGAGCACCAGCGCCTGAGTACACTCGCCAAAGGGTGTCAGCTCGAGGATCCCGGTGTCATGCCATTGCCAGTGAAACTGCGCCGTTTCACCACGGGGCTGTTCCGGTGTTTCTCCCCGTAGCGTAAGCGCCAGAAACTCATCCATGCCGCCTCCTTTAGCGTTGGAACGGGTAAACGGCCCCCAGATTGAGGATTTGCGTCAGCCGGTCCAGCGCTTCTCGCCCTTCGCGCAGCAGCAGCGGATCGGCTAAATCCGCCTGCGTCAGGCGATCGCGATAATAGCGGTCGACCCAATTGTTCAGGGTGTCGAACAGGCTGTCGTTCATCAGCACCGACGGGTTTACCGCCTTCAGCTCGTCCTCGTTCAGCACCACGCGTAAACGCAAGCACGCCGGGCCGCCGCCGTTGGCCATGCTTTCACGCAGGTCGAACACCTTCAGCTCGTTGATCGGATTGTCCTGCGCCAGCATGTCGTTGAGATACGACCACACCCCGGCATGCTCCTGCGACTCTTTTGGCAGCACCAGCATCATGCTGCCGTCCGGTTTACTCAGCAGTTGGCTGTTGAACAGATAGGTCGCCACCGCATCGTTCACCCCCACGCGGGACGTCGGCACTTCAACGGGCGTAAAGCCCGGCACGCGCTCGTGCAGCTGCGCCAACAGCTGCGGCTGATTGAGAAAAGCCTGCTGATGGCAGAACAGCACCTGACGGTTGCTGACCGCAATCACATCGTTGTGGAATACGCCCTGATCGATAACTGCCGGGTTCTGCTGGGCAAACATGACCTGCTGAGGATTGACCTGGTTAAGCCGCGCCACGGCCTGGCTGGCCTCCAGCGTTTGTCGGGCCGGATAGCGCTGCGGCTGATGATGGCCACCCTCTTCACGCCCATAGATAAACAGCTCTAACCCCGGTTTGCCGTAATCACCGCCAAGACGGTTATGGTTAGCGGCCCCTTCATCGCCAAACATCGACACCTGCGGCAGTGCGCCGTGCACTGAAAACGTCTGTTCATTGGCGAAAATAGCCCGCAGCACGGCTTCCGTGGTGGGCGCTTCACTGGCACGGTGGAATTTGTTGTTCAGGTTCGCCACCGTCAGATGCACCCGGCCGTCCAGGGTATCGGCCGACGGTGAAACGGTGGCGGCGTTCGCCACCCACATTGACGATGCGGAACTGACGGCAGACAGCAGCTGAGGCGCCTGGGTAGCCGCTTTCTCCAGCACCTGCTCATCGCTGCCCGAGTAGCCAAGCTGGCGCAGCAGCGGCAGGTTCGGGCGTTCCTGCGGCGGCAACACGGCCTGTTTAAAGCCCATGTCCGCCAGTGCTTTCATCTTCAGCAGCCCCTGCTTAGCGGCGAGCTGCGGATTAGACACCCGGAAACGGTGTTTCGTCGACGCTTCATTGCCAAACGACAGCCCGGCATAATGGTGCGTCAGCCCCGGCAGACCATCAAAGTTCACTTCCCAGGCGCTCATGATGTCACCTCACGGGAGAAATCCAGCCCCGGATTAAGCGACCCCGGCAGTGCCAGCGCCGGTGACTCCAGGCTGGCCATCGGCCACGCGCAATAATCAGCGGCATACCATGCGCCAGGACGATGATTGCCGGATGCGCCCACGCCGCCAAACGGTGCGGTGCTTGCCGCGCCTGTCAGCGGTTTGTTCCAGTTGACGATCCCCGCGCGCGCTTCCAGCAGCAGCTGGTCAAATTTTTCACGCTCGGCAGAAATCAGCCCGCTGGAGAGGCCATAGCGGGTATTGTTTGCCATCGCAATCGCGTCATCAAAGTGGTCATAGCGCCAGACGCACAGCAGCGGGCCGAACACTTCCTCATCCGCCACGTTTTTGGCATGGCTCATCTCGATAATGCCCGGCGTCACCAGCGAGGTGCCCGGCTCCAGCAAACGCGGCTCCAGCAGCGTTACCGCGCCATTCGCCACATGCTGTTCCCAGGCGCTACGCACATTTTTCGCCGCCTGTTCAGAGACCAGTCCGCCGATAAACGGCTGAGGTTCGGCGTTCCAGCTTCCCGGAATAATCCGCCGCGTCACCTCCACCAGACGCTGGAGGAAGGCATCACCCGCCGCGCCATTTTTGACCAGCAGACGGCGGGCACACGTGCAGCGCTGCCCGGCGGTAATAAACGCCGACTGAATGGTGATGTGCACCGCAGCGTCGATGTCCTGTGGCTCGTCGACGATCAGCGGATTGTTACCGCCCATCTCCAGCGCCAGAATTTTTTGCGGCTGCCCCGCCAGTTGACGATGCAGCGTGAAGCCGGTATTTGAGCTGCCGGTAAACAGCAGGCCGTCCAGACTGCTCTGGCCGCTCAGCGCTTCGCCCACCGCGCGACCGCCCTGCACCAGATTCAGCACCCCCGCGGGCAGCCCGGCCTGTTCCCACAGTTTCACCACCGCCTCACCGCTCATCGGGGTGAGTTCACTCGGTTTGAACACCACGGTATTCCCCGCCAGCAGCGCCGGAACGATATGCCCGTTCGGTAAGTGACCTGGGAAGTTGTAAGGCCCAAACACCGCCAGCACGCCGTGCGGACGATGACGCAGGGTGGCCGCACCGTCCGGCATCGCGGTTTCCTGCTCGCCGGTACGGGCATGGAATGCTTTTACCGAAATAGCAATTTTGTTGACCATCGCGCCAATTTCGGTCGCCGCTTCCCAGCGCGGTTTTCCGGTTTCGCGGGCGATGATTTCCGTCAGGGCTTCTTTATTGGCCTCCAGCAGCCCGGCAAATTTCTCGGCAATCTGCTGGCGTACGCTGAAGGACTGCTTCGCCCACTGCGGGAAAGCGGTGCGTGCAGCGCGAACCGCGTCGGCCACCTGCTCTGCGTCGGCGTCATTGCCCTGCCACACCACGTCGTGCGTCACAGGATTGTTTTTGCTGCGTGCCTCTGCGCGCCCGGCAACCCAGTCGCCGTTGATCCATAAACTCATGCTTTTTTCTCCTCAGGGCAAAGACGAACCAGGCGAACCTTATCGCCCGGATGGCACTTCAGGGCATCGAGCTGCTTCGCACTTAACAGCAGTTTGTCGGTATGCGGATCGGCCTGCACCAGCATGGCGCGATAGTGTTCATACTGTTCGTTTGCAACCAGACAGGTCGGCAGTTCACCCGGTGCAGGCTGGCCTTCCGCCACCTCTACTATCCGGCTTTTGCGAATGGCGCGAATGCGATCCACATCGCACTCCAGCGTCGGGCCGCCGTCGAAAATGTCGACGTAATTTCGGTAGCGGAAGCCCTCTTTTTCCAGCACCGCCCGCGCCGGGGCGGTTTGCGGATGCACTTCGCCAATCACCGCGCGGGCTTCAGGCGAGAGGAAATCGGTATAGATAGGATGCTTCGGCATCAGTTCGGCAATAAACGCTTTCTGCCCTGTGCCGCACAGGTAATCCGCGCGGGCGAACGGCATCGAGAAGAAGCGCTGGCCCAAGCTTTCCCAGAACGGAGAATACCCGTGCTCGTCAATCACACCGCGCATCTCGGCGACCACCTTTTCATTAAAGCGGTCACGGAACGCCGCCATAAACAGGAAGCGCGATTTCGACAGCAGATAGCCGTTGCCCTCTTTACGCCAGTCAGGATCGAGAAACAGCGTGCACAGTTCACTGCTGCCGGTGTGATCGTGCGTCAGGAACAGCGTTGGTAGGGCATTGTAGACGTTGAGCTCTTTTGACGCGTGAACCAGCGTACCCACGCGGTAGTTGTACCACGGGTCCGTCAGGCCCACCGCCACCTCAATGGCACAGATCCCCGCCACGCTCCCGGTGTTCGTATCTTCCAGCACGAACACATAACCCTGCTCACCTTTTGGCAGCGTCCCCTTCCAGGTGTTGATGGAGCGCTCAATGCGGTCCGACAGCGTATGTTCATCCGCAGGCAGCGACGTCAGGCCGCCGCCCGTTTTCCCTGCCAGAGCCATCAGGCTGGACAAGTCCTCGCGTCCAACCGGGCGGATCACCATCATGATGACGCTCCCGCGACAAAGCTTTCACAGGTTTTGGCAAAGCGGTCGAGACCGGTATTCACTTCTTCTTCAGTGATGACCAGCGCGGGCGCAAAGCGCACCACGTTAGCCCCGGCAATCAGCACCATCAGGCCGTTTTCTGCCGCCAGTTGGCTAATGTGTTTTGCTTTGCCAGCGTGTTCGGCTTTCAGCACGCAGCCGATCAGCAGGCCCATGCCGCGAATGTCGTCGAACAGGCCCACTTTGGCGTTGATCGCCGTCAGACGCTCGGTGAACCACTGATGACGCTGCTTCACGCCGTTCAGCACCTCGTGGGTGTTAATCATCGACAGCACTTCACCCGCCACCGCACAGGCCAGCGGGTTGCCGCCGTAGGTGGTGCCGTGTGTCCCGACCGTCATCACGCTGGCGAATTTCTCGGTGGTGAGCAGCGCCCCAATCGGGAAACCGCCGCCCAGCGCTTTCGCGGTCGACAGCACGTCAGGCGTGACACCGTAACGCATATAGGCGTAAAGCTCGCCGGTCCGGCCCACGCCGGTTTGCACTTCATCAAAAATGAGCACGGCATTGTGCTTATCGCAAAGCTCGCGCAGCGCCTGCAGGAACGCCGGGGTGGCCGGTACCACGCCGCCCTCACCCTGAATCGGCTCGACGATCACCGCACAGGTGTCATCGTTAATCAGCGCGTGGGCAGAAGCGATGTCGTTATAGACGGCATGCTGAATTTGCGGTGGCAGCGGCGCAAAATCCTGAGAATAAGAAGGCTGACCGCCTGCGCTGACGGTAAACAGCGTGCGGCCGTGGAAGGCATTTTTGAACGCCACGATGCCGCTTTTCTGCGCGCCGAATTTATCGTGCGCGTATTTGCGCGCCAGCTTCAGCGCCGCTTCGTTGGCTTCCGCCCCGGAGTTACAGAAGAATACTTTCTCGGCGAAGGTGGCATCAATCAGCTGTTTTGCCAGCTTCAGCACCGGCTCGTTGGTGTAGCCGTTGCCGGTATGCCAGAATTTTCCGGCCTGTTCAGTCAGCGCACGCACCATTGCCGGGTGCGCATGACCCAGCGCGTTTACCGCAATGCCGCCAGCAAAATCAATGTACTCTTTGCCCTGCTGGTCCCACAGACGAGAACCTTCCCCACGTACCGGAATAAAAGGCGCCGGGGCGTAAACCGGCATCATCCAATCGTCAAAATTTCCACGCGTCACTGACTGATTCATAGCAACCTCTTCCTTCCGGTAACATTAAAGTTATTGTGATGTTAATAAACATGAGTGTTTGTGCTGTAAATGTATATTGCAGACTTCGTGCCAGCCAGCGGCAAAAGTGCATAAACGAGGTCGCTCAACTCAATATCAACAACTTACAACCTAACGCCATTCACTCAATATGCATAAAAAGTGAATAAACCCGGTTTGCGAGGCCATTAGCAGCATTAATAATCGCAACATTATGCATTAGTAAAACTTAATTCATGATTTGTGATCGCCTGCGAGATTTGTCGACAATCTGCGCACCAAAACGGCGCAGATTGCGCCAAAAATGCGCAACGGCGCCGACGTTTGTCACGCCGCTGCGGCTCTACTACGCTCAATCAGTCCCCTCTTTTTCGGCAATGAGGCATCCCAATGCGACATTTTGATTCAATTCTGATTGGTGCGGGCCAGGCCGCGCCTTCGCTGGCGGTGGAATTAGCCAACCGTGGGCAAAAGGTGGCGCTGATTGAAGGTCATTTTTACGGCGGCACCTGCGTCAATTTCGGCTGTACGCCGACTAAAACCCTGCGTAAATCCGCCAGAATTGCCCATCAGGCCCGACATGCCGCAGAATTTGGGGTGATTACCGGCCCCGTCAGCGTGATGTTTTCCGCCGCCATTCAGCGCATGCGCGCCAGGGTGGACACCTCAAGAGAGGGGCTAACCCAGTGGTTACAGGGCACGGAAAATCTGGAGATGATCCACGGCTGGGGCAGCTTTGCCGGGCGGGACGGTGACCATTTTCTGATCGAGGTGAATGGCGAAATGCTCTCTGCCAGCCACGTCTGGCTGAACACCGGCACCCGGGCGTTTATCCCTGATCTGCCCGGCATTGAACACGTGCCGACGCTCGATAACGCCAGCCTGTTGGCGTTGAACGACTGCCCGCAGCATTTGATTATTGTCGGCGCGAGCTATATCGGGCTTGAACTGGGGCAGATTTACCGCCGCTTAGGGGCAGACGTCTCGATAATCCACCGCGCCGCCCGCATTGCCGAGCGGGAAGACGAAGACGTCAGTGCCGCCATTCTGGATTTTCTGCACGACGAAGAAATTGGCTTTTATCTGGAATCCACCATCACCCGTCTGGCGCCCCACGGCGATGGCGTGGACGTTGAGCTCAACGACGGCAGCGTGCTGGCGGGCAGCCATATCCTGTTCGCCACGGGCCGCATCCCCAACACCGAAAAACTGAATCTCGCCGCCGTGGGCGTGGAAACCGACCCACGCGGCTTTATCCGCACCGACGCGCATTTCAATACCAACGTGCCCGGCATTTCCGCACTCGGCGACGTCAACGGACGCGGCGCATTCACCCACACCAGCTACCATGATTTTCAAATCGTACTGGAAGCCCTCGACGGCAAAACCCCGAACGGACAATGGCACGACGCCGATAAACGCGTCTTAACCTACGCGATGTTCACCGATCCACCGCTCGGCCGCGTAGGCATCACCCTCGCCCAGGCCAAAGAACTCGCCGCGAAAGGACAAAAAATCCTGGTGACAGAATTCAGCATGCGCGACGTCAGCCGTGCAAAAGAAGAAAGTGAAACCCACGGCCTGATTCGGCTGATCGTCGATGCAGAAAGCGAACGCTTCTTAGGGGCAACCTTTTTGGGGATCGGCGGCGATGAAATTGTGTCGGTGATATCCAACTATATGGCGACGGGCGCAAGCTACCGGCTGATGCTGCAGGCGTTGCCTGTTCATCCTACCGTGGCGGAGTTTTTGCCGACGGTGTTGGGGCGATTGCGGGCGTTGGAGTGAGTAATGCACATATGGAAAATAACTTTGGCATAAGAGTTGGATAGCCCGAAATTGTTATTTTTCGACCCAAACATGAAAACAAGCATTCACATATATTAACTATTTGTGTAATATAAAAACCAAGCCTAAAATCATTACGAATCGTCATATGCTTGGAGTGAATAAATTGAGGAAAAAACTTGCTGATTTACTGGCATTTAAAGCCAATCTATTTGAAGTGTTAATCATAGCTGTTTTGGTTGCTCTAGGTGTGAATGTTTTATCGTCTGGTCTTATGGGCTATTTCAATTTCACATTTTTCGAATTAATTGCAATAGGCTTTTTATTAATATTAACTGGTGCTTTAATGTTATTTCGCAATGCATCACCCATGAATAATGGAAAATACAAATACAAGGGAATAATTTGCATTGAAGAAAATAGCGGCGACCTTATCGATATAATAGGCTACCCTTTTGCTGAGGAAGTCAGTAGAAACATTAAAGCATTGTGCGCTGAGAACAAAGCGCTTCATAAAATATGGCATGAAAACCCAATAGGTTGCATTTTTGATTTTGATGGTAACCAGTCAGTGAAAAAGAAAATAAAATCCAATGATTTATTCATAGAAGCCATTGAATACTATGTTATTGAAACTCTGGCAAATCATCTCAGCAGTCATTTTAATGATGATGACTCATTCTCAGATGAGTACTTAGTTAAGCTAGATAGAAAAAATATCCCTAATTCTTTACTAGGAAATAGGTTTATTGATACTTTTTCCAGGCCAATGGAAGAGCGAGAGAAATTTCTAGGCGTTGAATCCGATCCTTCCGAAGGAAAAATAGTTTACGCCTTTGGTGAGGATGGCGCCATTTTTAACCATTTCGAAATGGTGCTTCCTGAAAAAAGCTCTATTGTTAGAGAAAGTGACTCGAGCATTAGTGTTATCACAAAGAGATTTAAAATTAACTTCAGGCCTGAATTTGAAGGTTATAATGCAAATTTCCCATCACATTTTGAGAAATTATATCTAGGGAAGGATTTTCTATCAGTTTCAAATTTTGCAGTTGGATTAATTGTTACAGTCGATTTCTCCAAAAGATCATTGCTATCGACAAAGGGCTGGGAATACTATTGGTGGCTTGATTCTTTTTTAACAAAATTAGAGCAGTCTTTTTCAAAGGACTATTTTTTATCAAAAATATCCTGGCATCAAAATTCCGCAATGATTTTGATGGCTGAAAACAGAAGCAAAATGGAGCGTAGCAATTACTCTAAAAGCCAAAAAAAATGTAAATCATGGGTATAGTAAATAAATGGATTGAAAGCATTAATGATTCAATTCATTTTGCAGTTTGATTGTAACAAATGAACCTCCTATTCTAATTCTTCACTATTGCCCTCATAGCCCACAAAACTCCCCTTGCACTGCCACCAGCATCGGCAGTATTCTGCTCCGGCACCTGCAAAATCAGGTGCCGGGATTGACCTCCTGAAAACCTTAGTGACGACACAACGGCGCGTCAGCGCCTTTTTTGTGTCGTGCGCACGGCTACATCTCAATGGTGGGCCGGGCGGGGGCGTCGCAAGACGCGCCGGTGTCCAGTAAGGCCGGTAAGACCAACTCCGTACGGTCCACCACCCAAAAGATTGGTCTCTTTAGGTGGTGGTGCAAAAACTACTTATTGGAGGCTGCCACCATGGCAATTACCCTCGATCCTAATACCGATTTACTCGCTTTCCCTTTTAGCGCTGCTACGGATTTTACCGAACTGGCAGACTGCTGCGATCGCTTTGCCGACACCCTGATTGATTGTCACGATCCGGTTCAGAGAATGGCGCTGCTGGGCCGCATCGGTGCCTGTCTTGCCCTGCTCCGTCCGACGCTTGGCGAGCCGATCCCGCCGCATCTGATTGACCGTTTTACCGTTGAAAATCTCCCCGATGTTCCGCAGCGTTTTGAACCAGATGCCGAAGTGCTGTGCGATTACTGTCAGTCGCTGACGCAACTGCTGTGCGGACAGTCGTTGCCGCCGGATGCAGACAGAACGCTGACAGGATTATTATGTGAGCTGGTGTGGCAGTTTGCCGCCGATCTCAACGCGCCGCGCTGGGAACGTAAAACGACTGAGCACTGAAAGGCCTCTGCCCCGGTATCAACCGGGGCAGTTGTTGAGCCTCAACAATCTCTGGATAGCGTGAGAGTGCGTCCAGACTTAAAAACCGTTTTACCGGGGAAAGCCTGTCAGACCAGCACAACATGACGGTTTAAGGGGTGATGAAAATATCGGATAACGGTTTCCACTGCGCATCAAAGAACGGATCAAGCGAGGCCGGGCGATAAATCTGCGTTCCCCACAGTCCCTGGTTATTCTGCACGGGTAAAGGTTTCGGGTAATTTATTCTGTCGATGGCAGAGCGGTGAAGGGCTAAATCAGGCGACGTGGGTCTTTGAAGCTTACGTACGGCAAGCCGGTAGTTTATTTTGTACCATTCACAATGAATTTGACCGCGAAAATCGCCGGACAACGCTGCGGGCTGCAGTTTTACCCCAAGCTTCACCAACTCGTCCCTCATCCACAAATAGGCCGTATTGGATAATCCTGTACCGTTGTTAACGCTGCTATAGCCCCCTCCTACATCGGCGTGGATCCCCGGAAACAATACCTGAACCACATTGTCTCTTTTGTCCCAATAGGTCGGGGTGAAATCCTGGCGCATTTCATCAATCGCCAGGGCATGTCGGCCATATTTCACATTTTTGTTGAGCGCGGTATTCGCAAAACGATAGACATCAACACGGCTATCGTCCCAGTATTCAGGAATACCCAACGCCCCTACGGTTTCCCAGACGGCGACGACCTCAATGGGCACAAAATAGACCATTTTAGTGGGATCGACTTTCTCCTGTAAGAAATAAGGCGCATCACGGATGATTCTCGCCAGCAAGCCGCCATCAACATTGGCTTTCTCACGATAGCTGCGCCAGACCGCTGCCCCTAGGCGGTAAGCCTCTTCTCTGTCATTGTCGAGATCATATTTGGCGGCATCCAGTAAACCGCACTGGGTAATCATACCCGCCAGTGCACGCACGGTATAAGCACCACGACTGAAACCAGAGAGATAGATTTTATCACCCTGCGTGTAGTTTCGGCTGATAAACGTATACCCACGAACAATACGTTCAATGATCCCTGCACCAAAAACCCCACCGAAGATTTTGTCGATCCAGTTTCTTGAATCCCCCACCCCATGCAGATATTTACTGACCTGGTAAACCTCGCCCGAGGGTGTTCTGGCAAATTTTTCTTGCTCGTTTTGTAAATACATGTCCGGTGAGTCAGCAACACCATCGAGTTCTGAAAAAAGGCGCAGCACATTTGTTGGGTCAGGGATCGTATCTGTCACGTTGGTGTCGTCATTGCCCGGACCATTCCAGGTCCCATCGGCACAAAAGATGATATTTTTGCTCATCAGTAACCTCGCCTGGGTTATTCTTTTAGAAAAGTGAAGTGTATGTACTGATGTCTTTATTATTACGCCATTTTTCCTGCACGTCCTCTTTCATGCAGTCATTGAACCAGGCAACAAAATTATCAATGTGTCGGCCAGTGCCTGTGGGATAGCAAAGCATTTTCCAGCGATTCGCCTCCCGCTCATCCAGACGCAATGACCCGGCATTATAGGCGGCAGCCACTTTGGGTGGATCAAAATGGGTCACAAAACGTTGGTGCGCGATATAGGCGGTTCCGGCTTCGATGGAGGTTGCAGGATTAAGCAGATCATCACCTGTCAGTGTCGCCCTGCCCAGTGCGTCACGGGCTGTTTTTACCAACGTCTGCATAAGCCCGACGCTTTCGTCATTAATCCGGGGCTCAGAACGGCGGGCATTTTTATCTCCGCCGCTTTCCGTTGCTATGGTCGCAATAATCAGTTCGACAGGGACACCATACATTGCCGAGGCCTGTAAACACTGTGGCCCATAGAGCGTCCAGATTTTTTCAACGGTTGTCGGGTTTCCCTGTGTTCCCACTGGGGCCGCGCCCTCAATACTGATCCCTTCTTTTTGAAGGTTCCAACTGACGCCGCTTTTGACATAGAGATGAGGGGTAACAAGCTCGCTCCGGGTGTCATTGAGCAGACTCTTTGACGCCGGTTTAGGGGATGTGGCAACCTCGCTGTCCTGGCCTGCATCGCCTTTAACAACAGGCTGTGCAGTGTCTTCTGCCACAGGCGCAGGCCGCGAATTATTCACCGCCGTTGCATTTGCCTCCACGGTTTTGGCCAGACTGTCGCCCAGGCTTTTGAAGCTGCTGGCCATCTCCTGTGATTTTTCTTTCGATCCCTGACTACTTCCCCAGTAATAGCCCACAATATTCGCGGCAATGCCGTTGATAAAACCGATGACCGTGCCGAGAATGCCAAACACAGCGGTGATCATATTCGCTTTATCTTCAGGGACTTTAAACCAGGGCGTTAGCAGCAAGATTGTCGCGCCGATCACCAGCAAGAGCCCTCCCATCGCAATCCAGACAATTTTCATCCCAGAATCAAAAATAGTCGCGGCAAGGCCCGAGTTAATCTGAAAGTCCTGAGTCTTCTGTTTATCCTGTAAGGCAAGATCCGCAAATTGCAGTCCCGATGTTATTTCATATTGTTTAAGACAGTTTTCAGCCTCTCTGAGCGTACTGATAATGTCGGGTGACGTTTGCTTATTATCAATAATTGAAACGATCTGCTGCGGCGTCAATGGCGCTGGGTTAGCCGCGTTCACGACATTCGCATTTTGCGGATGGGTATTCGCCGGTAAAAGGCTATTGAAGAGGCCTGACACCACGGTGGCCGCAATGATATTAAAGGGCGGCGGCAGGTTGATAGCGGTTAATAATGTCGGTGCACTTTTTTTAATCAACCGGTTAACGTCATCTGAAATATTCATTGGCACCCTCGGCACGCCCTTTATCCTCTTTCAAAGTTAACGCTCTACCCGAGAGACTTACCCTCATCATTTTTTATGATTTTACTACTCAGCGGTGACTTTTCCCTCTGTTTTACAACAGCATATCTATGAACACCTGTTCATCCTACCGTGTTTTTTTCCAGGATTTTGTGGCGGATACGGCGATTGGATTGCCCTTAACCCAGGCTGCGCATTGGCAAAGGTTTTGCAGCAGAGGACCACGTTTTTACCTACGCTTTCGAGGTGGTGGTGACACTTTTACCTGCGCCTGAAATCAGTACGGTGTTCAGGGCAGACTCAACGTTCCAGGGAGCCGTTATGTTCAAAAAAATCTGTCTCTTATCGTTCACTTGCCTGCTTTTTGCCGGATGCACAGCGCATACACCGCAGTCTGCGCCAGAACAGAAATACCATTTTGTTGATGAATCAGCCCATCAATGCACCAAAGACATCCGGGACAAATCGGCAAAACTCAGCGCCGAGGGGCATTCCATGAGCGTCCGCTGGACGGCGGTCCCGTATGTGACGTCGGCTCAGGAGGGCGCGTCTACGTCGACGCAAACGCGCAGCGTGGAATATGCCACCTCAAGCATTTTGGATAATGGGGTTCCGGGAAGTGCCTGGAAATCCTGTATGCAAAGCAAAGGGGCTCTGGTACCTGAACTCAGTTTGTCCGCTGTGCAGTGATAATACCCGCCAACATCACGCCCCGTTTCTGGCGATAAAATGAATGTGCCCCGGCGATAGTCCGGGGCAGTACGGGTGTTATGACCGAATGTCTTGCTCACACACGCGATGCATATCGATGTTTAGTGAGTAAACAAGGCAATCAGGATAATGATGGGGATCGGCACGCCCAGGAAAAACAGCAGTAATGAACGCATAGTTGCCTCCTAAAAAGTCATTATAAGTCGCGCTGACGGCCGCCAAAGGTCGCACACAGGCTGGCAACAAACGCACCGATTAACAGCGAAATAAAGGTCCACAGGGAAAGGTAACTTGAGGCCTTACGTGCGGCATCGGCCGCCTGCTGGGCTTTCACTTTGGCCACTTTCAACTTCGCCTGTGCTTTGTCATAGGTTGCCTGGACACGCGCTTGCGCGTCCTGCTGGCTCATCCCTGTGGTCTGGGAAATCAGCTGCGCCACGTACTGCACATCTTCCTGCGGCAATGCGCCAGTGCTGATGCTGTTAGCAAATATCCCCGTCACCTCTGCCAGTTGTGAAGGCGTGACATCCTTATGCTGCACCGAGGCCGTCGAGGTGAGCGGATCCGGCGTTGCCGTATTCCCCGCTGCGGGCGCGCTGGTACGGAACAGAGAGTGGACAAAATAGCCCATCGACGAACCCTGTCCGCTGGCCATGCCGGTTGCGGCACCTGCCGTTGCCACGGCGGCACCTCCCGCCACGGAGCCCACCACTTTTGCGCTGCCGCCAATAATGGATCCGACAGTGGCGGTCAGAAGCACGGCAGAAACCAGTAAAGCGACAGACCAGCTCAACAGGCCATGCGCCGTGTCGCGAAAATAAACTTCATCGGTATGCACATCGACCCATTTGGTACGAAGTCTGCCGGAAAGATAACCCCCCATTCCCGAGGCGACGATTTGGGTGAACGTCAGCCATGCAATGGCCGCGATACCGACGGTGCCGGCACTTAAGCCATGGTGTTCCCACGGTGATACGGTCGTGAGTCCTAGCCCGGCCCCCAGAATGAGCAAGATAAGCGCCAATGACGCTGCCGCAACCGCACCGGCAAATACAGCGCCCCAGGAAACTGCGCTCCCCCGGTTCACGGCAGAGACCGCGACCGGCCTGTCCGCAGAGTGATGAGTAACCTCATTAGGTTCATAAACGTGAGTCATCTCAGTTGTCCTGTAAAATAGCTCTGGATCCGGCGTAGATAAACATGTCTGCGCCCGGCAGAGGAAGTGAATGAAATAACAGAGGAACTCTCCATCTGGCCCTTAAAGCCATGCATTCCCTTTCCAATCGGAGAGTCATAAAACAACCAGATATATTTATATTGTAAGGGACAGCTGGAGGGGTAAGGAGAAATTAGGATTTATTAACCCGCATAACCTTCTGCTATTTTCAGGCTGTTCAGCGCGTATCACTCATTTGCAACAAATACCCAAAACCCGTGTAGATATTTGTAAGCATTATTTACCGATGATTTTCAACGTGCTGATAGAGAAAAATAAATCGTGGCCTTCAGTAGAATATCCCGCCATTTTCGTGGCGATAAATACCGTATTATTTGCCAGCCCGTTGTGACGTCCCTGCAGCAAAGGACAGCGTCACAGGGGAAAGCCCCGGCGATGACACCGGGGCGGTACGGTAAACAGCGGATTACCAGCTATATCTGACGCCTAACTGCCCGCCAAAGCCCTGGGTCACTTCGCCTTTTTCGTAGCCAAGGTTACCGACAAAGCTCCAGTTTTCGCTGGTTTTTGCACGCAGACCGACGGCGACATCCACCCCATTCCCCCGCTGATCGCTGTGGAAATTGGCACCGGCATACCTGACGTCGGTTTTACCCAGCCATTCGCGGTTTACGCCCACTTCCACAAACGGTTCGTAGATTGAGCCGGACTCCGCCAGGTTGTTATAGCCCAGCAGCAAGGCCGCCCGGGTGGTGAAGCTTTCGCTGGCACCGTAATGAACCTCGGTGTTGATATTCGTTTTAAAACTCTTGCTCCCCGCGACGGCGTAACCCAGCTCTGCTTTAGGCTCGATTATCCACTTGCTCTTTTCATCGATACTCTTTTCATTCTGCTTGCCCAGCTCAAGGGTGGCCGCAACGAAATTACGGTTTGGATTGAAGTGGATCGGCTCACCCGCAGAGGTGGTGTTCTGCGCCTTCATCCGTGACCAGAAATAGCGCAGTGTGCCATAGGCGTACCAGCCATCGCGGTTATCCCACACGCCATAGACACCGACGCCTGGCGTGTTGGCACTCGCGCTGCCATCGGGATAGCCGCTGTTCCGGTGTTTGATATTGTCGGCGTACAGGTACCCCGCCATCAGACCGGCATAGTAGTTATTCTTTTCGTTTTGGTGGATCTCTTTGTCATACCCCAACTCAATGCCGTAGAGATCCATTTTGGTTTCAATGGTGTCATCCACTTTCAGATGCTTGCCGTAGGTGCGCACCCACACTTCATCAGGGTGGAAGATATCGTGCTCACGCAGTTCGGTCACACGATGCCGGAGCTCATTCATTCCCGCTTTGACAATCGCCAGCTGCACCGACGGAATATTGGCGACGGATTTTGCGGTGGTGGTTGGCGTATGGTCCGTTTGCAGGTAGTAGTTTTCGTCTTCTGCGCGATACAGGTGGTAGTGGTATGCCCCGCTATCGACTACGCCGCCATACAAAGCGAAATCGACGGACTTATTCGTGGCGGTATCCAGATTGACCACCTGAATGCCATAACCGTTGATGACGTTGGTGCCGTCGGCATAGCCCGTTGACGTTACTCTCAGGACGTTGTGGTCACCAGTTGCCGCCCCGCCGTCGACAATAATTTTGTCGGTCGTCAGGCCGGGTTGGTCAAAATAGGTGTTAAGACGATACGACGAATGTTCAGAAGTCAGGCTGCCCAGCGTCAGCGTGGTATACCCGTCTTTCTTGCGCATGTCAGTCAGCGATCGTGTGCTGGTGAAGTGGGTGATGTTACTGCTGTCTTTCATCGCCCAGACGGAATCCTGCAACGACACCGTGGATGAAATCCCTTTATCCGTGCTGGTGCCGATGGCATTTTCTAAATAGGACTCTGTGGCGTTAAGTACGCCATTGTGGGCAGCAAACCAGGCAAGCTTTGTGCCGTTGCCAATCGCAATCGAGTTGTCGAGGCTGATTTTGCTGGTCTCAGCGTCGCTTTCACTCCATGCATAGAACAGCGAATCGTTGCCGGTGACAATGTTGCTGTGGGAGAAGGCGATTTCCCCTTCGCGCTCAACGGCGACCAGCGAATGCCCCAGAGAATTTCCCGAGACCTGCATACCGGCAATGTCCATGATGCCGCCATCTTTGGCAATCAAACCATAGCGCCCGTTGCCCTCGACGTTCAGACGGCGGGAGCCATTGCCCCAAATATTGACATAAGCCCCTTCCGACAATACGCCATAGGAGCCATTGTTTTTCGCTTCAATATTCATCCCGGCAATATTAAGCGTGGCTCTGGCGTCCCGTTCGCCGCCCTTATCCAGCGCAAACAGACCCACGCCTTCGTTGTACTGCGTACCGTGGTTGTCATTGGCGTTGGCTTTAAGGGTGTTATTTCCCCTTGAGCTGACGATATTCACCAGTGCCCCCTCGCTCACTTTGATGCCCGCATCCGGGCTGCCGTCAATCGCGACATTCATGTCCCTGATATCCAACCGCGAGGCGGTGTCGTTAAACACACCGGTGATAGCGATCCCGTTCCCCGAGTTGTCGGCATTTCGGTTACCGGAAATCGTCATGCTATTGCCTTTGGTGCTGCTGACGCTCAGTTGTCCGCCACTCGCCACGTTAATGCCGTCACGGCCATTGTCATTGAGGGTGACGTCCATGTTTTTAATGGCAATTCTCGCGGCTATATCCGAGCTGCCATCGTTAAGCAACCCTTCAATCGCGATACCAGCATCATAATTGTCACGACCATTGGATTTATTGCCGTTAAGCTCTAGCGTGTGCGAGCCATCGCCGGTGAGACTAATGAGCCCACCGTCGCGCGCGTACAGGCCATACAACCCGTTATTGTTAGCCTGGACGCTCATATTGTTGATAATAATGGCCGACCGCTGACCCAGAGAGTGTTCAGAGATGCCGTGAGCCAGCAATCCGGCACCGTAGGTCCAGTCGTCTGCCGCGGTGTATTGCTTGTTGTCGTTCGCGACTAACGTATTTTTGCCACTGGTGCTGGAAAGCGTGATAACACCGCTCATCGCCGCCACCACGCCTTCCCGCTCATTCTCATTGGCGATCACATTCATATCTTTGATATTAATGACGGATTGATTGCCGGTGGTCATGTCAGAGTCCCTGGCGTGGATCCCTTTTCCGGCATCATCACCGTTACCAATAAGGGTCTTCATACGGGTGTTGTACACCTCCAGAACATTGCTCACGCCCTTACCGATGATGTTAATGACACCGCCATGCCGGGCGGCAATGCCCTGATAAGCCTGATCGTTAACGCTGATATTCATCTCTTTAAGCGTGATCGTGGATGACTGTCTGTTTGAATCGACAGACTCGGCCAGTATACCGTCGCCTCTGTTTTCATCTCTGCTGTTATTTTTCGACACCGTTAATTTGTTATTTTCTTGACCGGTGATAGTGATAACACCGCCGATGACGGCGCGAATGCCATAGGGGCCATTATCACTGACATTAATGTCCATGCCGCTGATGTTTAATTGTGAATGGTCTCTGACAACGACACCAGCCCCCTCATTCTTACCTTTGCCGTTACCAGAAACAGCCAGCAAATGGCTTCCAGAACCAATAATATTAGCCTGCCCACCACTCTTCACGCTGAATCCGTACTCGCCGTTCTCATTTACCGTAACATGCATATTATTGATATCAATTTGAGCATTATTGTCAGATTGAATGCCTGTGTCGCTATTGTTATTCACCTGCAACAATGAGTTGCCATCGTCTTTCCCGGAAATATTCACATAGCTGGTTTTATTACCGTTATTATACGCAAGAATGCCGTGCCCTGTATTATTGTTCATTTTCACAGAAGAGGCTTCTTTGATCGTAGCACTCCCGCCCTCGGTTGCCTGCAAACCACTGTTGCCATTACCACTCACGTTGACATCCATACCAGAGATAGTGAGATTTGCATTAATCAGAAAGCCTTCGCGCCCACTATTCGTCGCTGAAAACAGATTGGACTCGCCTAAGCCTATAAATTCAACTGTTGCATTTTCCCTTATAAACATCCCAATGTTATTGCCGCTGAGCTCGATGTTTTTACCGGTGCTAATCGTCGTATTCACACCGCTACCCCATATTCCGCTATCTCTTACCAGACCGCTAACGTTCAAGTCATCTAGTAAAGTATATTGACCATCAACAAGGTTGTAGGAATTCTGAGCCCATGCACTCCCTCCCACCAGCGTCGATAATATTACATTGGTGATAATACTCTTTTTACAATCCATTTTTCGCGTCTCCTTACGTAGGAAATTGTAGATGTCATCCTTATTGAATCATTTACCTGCATTATTAATAACCAACAAAAAGAAAGGTAGACCACCCGTTACACGGTGGCAATATTAGAAATAATACTCACATGCTCAATATATTATTGTTCACTATTGCGTTAAATGGAGTAACTCGAAAGTCATTAATAAGAGAGATGCGCGTTTTATATTATTACTATTGCCGCAACATCTTCCCCCTAAGTAACGTCTAAGTCAGCCGCTGTAGAGTGCCATTACCACTCTGATCTACAGGGCTACACTCATGCTGACCGATTCGAAAACTCAATGGCTCAACAAAGTGCCGGAAGTGACGCTGTTCTTCTGGCTTATCAAAATGATGTCCACCACCGTGGGCGAAACCGCTGCCGATTTCCTCAATATGGACCTCGGCTGGGGACTGACCAGCACCACGGTGCTGACCGGCGTGCTGTTTGTGATTGCACTGGTGCTCCAGCTGCGGGCCACGCGCTACGTTCCTGCACTTTACTGGGCAACGGTGTTGCTGATCAGCGTCTTTGGCACTCTGGTGACCGATAACCTTACCGATCGCTTCGGCGTTCCGCTGGCGTTCTCAACGGGCGTCTTTGCCGCCCTGCTGGCGCTGACCTTTGTGCTTTGGTTTAACGAAGAGAGAACGCTGTCGATTCACAGCATTACCACCCGCAAACGCGAGCTGTTTTACTGGGTCGCTATTCTGTTTACGTTTTCACTCGGTACCGCCGCCGGTGACTGGGCAGCTGAAGGGCTGAATCTGGGCTACTTCAATGCTGCCGCCCTGTTTGGCGGGTTAATTGTGCTGACGGCCCTCTCCTTTTATCTGTTCAGGGCGAACAGCGTGGCCTGTTTCTGGATTGCCTATATTCTGACTCGCCCGTTTGGCGCTTCCTGCGGTGATTTGCTGGCTCAGTCCCCCGCTAACGGCGGCATTGGCCTCGGGACCACGGGCACCAGTATTCTGTTTTTGCTGACGATTATCAGTCTGGTGGGCTATCTGACTTTTCGTAACAAGATGGAAATGCTGGAAAAATCACGGTGATTGCTCAGTCCCACTCCTGCGTTTATGCTTCCTTTGACGCTGGCAAACGGATGTTCACGCGATGAGAGTTTTATTAGTTGAAGATGACCTGATGGTGGGCGACGTGGTTGCGGCTTCGCTGCGCGATGCGTCGTACGCGGTGGATTGGGTAAAGAACGGCAACGATGCGTTAGCCAGCTGTCTGGCACAACATTATGACCTTGTGCTGCTGGACCTCGGTCTGCCCGGGCAGGACGGTTTCAGCGTGCTGAACGCCCTGCGCCGCCAGGGATCGTCCGTACCGGTGGTGATTGTCACCGCCCGGGATGCCCTGCCCGACAGGCTGCATGGTCTGGACAGCGGCGCGGACGATTATCTGATTAAGCCGTTTGAGTTCAGCGAATTGCTGGCACGTATTCGCGCTGTCATGCGCCGACATCACGGCAACAGCGAGCGTTTGCTCAGCAACGGTATGTTAAGCCTTAACCCGGTGAGCCACGAAGTCTGCCTGCTGGCCAGCGGTGAACATTTTTTACTCTCGAACCGGGAATATGCCCTGCTGGAAGCGTTGATGCAGCGCCCCGGCGGTATTCTCTCGCGCAGCGATCTGGAAGACCGTATTTACGGCTGGGGTGAAGAAATAGAGAGCAATGCCGTCGAATATTTCATTCATGCGCTGCGTAAAAAGCTGGGGCGGGAGGCGATTAAAAATGTCAGGGGCGTGGGATGGCGGGTGTCGAAAAGCGAATGAAGAACTCTCTCAAGCTGCGACTCTCGGTGGCGCTGAGCGTCGCGATTTTATTTACCGCCGTGATTTCCTGCGGCCTGACCTTCTATTTCGCCCTCGACGAGGCCCACGAACTGCAGGACAACACGCTGACGCAAATCGCCAGCGTGATCCGCTATAACCCGGACGCACAGACTCCCGTTCTGCCATTGGACGGCGATAATGATTCTCGGGTGGTGGTGGAGTTTATCTCTGCAAACGGCCATACCCTGCAAACCAGTGGCCCTGTTTTCCAACGGGAAGCCCCTGTGCGAGAAGGCTTTCAGGATTTACAGGCCGGTGGCGAACCTTACCGCGTTTTGGTTCACAGGCTGTCGCCCACGGTGCTGGTTGCCGTAGGTCAACAACTCGACGTCCGCGATGAGATCTCTTTTGAAAGCGCGCTGCGCACGCTGATACCGCTGAGTCTGCTGCTGCCAATCCTGCTGCTGGTGGCCACCGACCTGATCCGCAAAGCGTTCCGTCCCGTCACCCGGCTCGCCGAGGAGGTCCACCAGCGGGATGAACGCGACTTAACGCCGTTCGCCGAAGAGCATATTCCTGATGAAATTCGCCCTTTTGTCAATGGCATCAACAAGCTATTGCACAAAGTCGACGATGCGATGCAGGCCCAGAAACGCTTTATCGCCGATGCGGCCCATGAGCTACGCACGCCGCTGACGGCGCTGTCGTTACAGGCTGAACGCTTGTCATTAAGCGAGCTGTCGTCCGAAGCTCAGCTGCGCCTGGGCAGCCTGCAGCAAGGATTAACCCGCACCAAGACGCTGTTAGATCAGCTGTTGCTGTTGGCCCGTGAACAGCAAAATACGCCGCACGACAACGATCGGCCTTTGCACATTCCGCAGCTGTTCAGAGAAGTGCTTGAAACGCTGCATCCGCTGGCGCAGGAAAAAAACATCGACATTGGTGTTCTGGAAACGGCCAGCGCAAATCAGCCTGTGATGACCGATAAACACACCCTCGCCATTGTGGTGAAAAATCTGGCGGAAAACGCGATTCGCTATATCCCGGAAAACGGGCAAATCGATCTCAGCGTGACGGTGAATGAGCGTGAAGCGGTGATTGAGATTGAAGATAACGGACCGGGGATCATCGATGCCGAAAGAGCACGCGTGTTTGATGCGTTTTACCGCCCGGAAGGCATGACGCAACCCGGCTCGGGGCTGGGCTTATCCATCGTCAAAGCCTGCGTCACTCGCCTCGGCGGCGACGTCACGCTGCACCCTGCCCGCCAGTTCCCTTCCGGCGTGTTGGCCCGCATCGTCCTGCCCCGGCGTACTGACAGGTGAGCCCGATGAAAACCGTGGTGTTGGTCGCTCTCCCCTGTATCCTGCTGGCGTGGTGTCTGCTCCCGGACCTTTGCCGCGATGCGGCACATTATTTACAGGAGATGATTTTTTACTCCTGCCGTCACTTTTATGAGAGCGTGATCCTGGGCTGAGTGTCAGTGCAGGAAGTTAAGGATGGCCTGTGAAAATTGTTCAGGCCGCTGCAGGGGCGCGAAGTGACTCACGCCGGGCAGGACCGTCAGCGTGGCGTCAGGTATCGTGGCGGCAAGATAAACGGCGTGCTCGCGGCGGATAAACTCGTCGTGTTCGCCAATGACAATCGCTACCGGTACGGAGATGGCCCGCAGATCGTCAGCAGAATAGTCGGGCTGAGTCTGCATCATTGCGCTGACTGCCGCGACGAAATCATCAAAGCATTCCGGGGTGGCGGAGAGCGCCTGATAATCCTGACGGTGTCGGGAAAAGCAGCGTTCGATCGTCAGGTCTGGTTTCATCTCCAGCGTGCCGGAGGGATCCATATTGCAGGCAAAAAAGAAGACCCCCGCCGACCGCTGCGGGGCGTTGGCGCTCAGCACCAGCGCCGTGCAGGCACCGTCGCTCCAGCCGACAAAATGTGCCTTCTCCAGGCCGAGCTTATCCATCACCGCCAGCACATCCGTCGCCATCCGATCGTAGGAAAACGGACGGGTGTCCCGCGAACTGCGCCCATGACCCCGGCTGTCAATCAGGACAACGCGATACCCCTGCGCCACCAGCAGCGGAACCTGATAGCCCCAGTTCCCGGCATGCCCAAGGCCACCGTGCAGCAGAATGACGGGAGGACCGTCACCAAAGGACGCATGCCAGAGACGAGCCGCATCGTGCTCCAGCCAGCCTTCCTCCGTAGCGGGGGGTAACGGCGGCGCACCGTGGGCCGCAAAATCAGCAAGATCGCGATCTTCAGTCGTCATCAGCGAGTTCCTCTCCTCAGCACGAGTGGGTTTTTTGTAAATGAGTATAGAGGGGATGACGGGATGAGGTGTCGCTGCCGATGAACATCAGCAGCGGACGCGTCGGGCTTACTTCTTATTCAGCATCGCTTTCAAATCGGCAAAAGGATTGTAGGTGGCTTCACCCACGTCTTTTTGCGCATCTTCACCGGCCACTACCGTCGAGCCGTACTGATCGGCTTCGGTGTATTTCGAATGCTCGTGATCGTGGCAGTACAGACACAGCAATTCCCAGTTGCTCCCGTCTTCCGGGTTGTTGGTATGATCGTGATCGATGTGGTGAACGGTGAGTTCACGCAGGTTCGAGTACACAAACTCACGCGAGCAGCGCCCACACACCCACGGGTAGATTTTGAGGGCTTTTTCACGGTAGCCGCTTTCGAGTCGCGTGTAGTTTTTTGGGATCAGAGCCATGGTCGGTATTACCTGTTACTGAGAGTTCAAGGGACGAAAGTCCTGCCAATATACCGCATCAGGGAAGGAAGGAGAAACGCTCGTTCTCTCCGCTACGCAGTCCATGATGCTCAAAAGAAAAGGCCCATCAAGGGCCTTTAGCAGAGCGGGAGCCGCGCTTACTTTGCCATCACGACCTGACCCAGGTGTTGATTGAAGTGCTGGTATTGCACGTCATCAATCGCCTGTGGGTAGCTCAACACAATCAGCGCGTGATCGTCGATCCCCTGGTGATAGCTGGGATGAAAATGCGGATAGCCATTTTGCCGGAAGCCCAGGCTCTGGTAGAAACGCAGACGCTTGTGCGCAATGTCGCTGGTCAGCGGATCGATTTCCAGGATGGTTAACGGCTGGCGTTGCAGGAATTCACCCAGCACCCGCTTGCCGTATCCCTGGGAACGCAGCGCACTGTTGACCGCAAAATGCTCAATGTAGCTATAGCCGTCAAAATCCCAGCTTCCCGTCATGCCGACAAACTGCTCGCCATCCAGCCACGCAAGCAGGTTGTAGCGATCATTTTCCAGCACACTGACTTTAGAATCCGGTTCACGTTTCTCATGCAAAGGGAATGCCGTTTCGTACAGTGCATCCACCTCTGCAAACCACGGGGATTCGCTCCCCGTGATGCGTTTTGTCGTCAGCATCTTAATCAATCAAATGGGCAATTTCGTCGTAATCCACCGACGGCGGGGATTTTCGCAGAAAATCGGTCATATACAGCAGGTAGCAGAAGCCAATGGCAAGCCACACCAGCCCGGCAATCATCGCATCGCGTTCGAGGTTCACCCACAGCCAGACGGACATGCCGAATCCAATCAATGGCAGCAAACCATACTTAATCATCGCCCCGATGCCGCTGCGTTTTTCGTTGATCAGGAAGTGTTTAATCACACTGAGATTGACGAAGGTAAACGCGCCCAGCGCACCGAAGCTGATCATCGATACGACCAGACCCAGGTCAAGGAACAGCGCGGTCAATGAGATAGTCGCCACAAACAGGATCGCACGATACGGCGTGTGGTATTTGGTGTGCAGATGGAAGAAGATTTTACGTGGCAGAACACCTTCGCGCCCCATCGCGTAGAAAATACGGGAGACACCGGTCTGAGCAGTCATGGCAGAGGCATAAACACCGGTCAGATACGCAGCCATGAAGAAGTTATACATCCACTTGCCACCGACTTTCTCGGACACCACCAGGCTTGCCGTGTCCTGCACCGGGATCAGCGACTGCCAGTCCGGGTAAGCAAGATGCGCCGCGTAGGAGACGGCCATAAAAATAGCCCCGGCGACGATAACCGTAATCAGAATGGCGCGCGGCAGCGTGCGTTTTGCATCGTCGGCCTCTTCCGCCATGGTGGCGATAGCGTCAAAGCCAAGGAAGGCCAGACACAGCACCGCCGCACCGGAGAGCAGGCCCGCAAAGTCGCCTGCGCCGACTAACAGCGGTTTCATTAAGGCTTCAGGGCTTAAATTCGCTTCGCTGAACGACAGCGCGATAAACAGCACAATAAACACCATTTGTGCGGCAATCAGCGAGAAGTTCACCGAGGTCATCAGGCGTACGCCCAAAATATTCAGCAGACTTACCGAGGCTATCGAGCCAATGATAAAGACAGAGGCAGGAATGGCCGGGAAGGCTTCATGCAGGAAAATCCCCAACACTAAATAGTTAAGGATAGGCAGGAAAAGGTAGTCCAGAATCTGCGCCCAGCCCACCAGAAAACCGATTTTGCCACCAAAACTGCGCTGTACGTATGAGTACGCCGACCCCGCCAGCGGTAATGCGCTGGTCATACGGCAGTAGCTCAATGCAGTAAACAAGATGGTGACAATCGTCAGCAGATAGGCAATGGGGAGATGGCCGTGGCTCAGTACAGTGACCTGACCGTAGGTGGTAAAGACCCCCAGCGGAACCATATAAGCGAGACCAAAAGCGACAAGCGCAGGCGTTTTGAGGACTCTTCTCAACTGAATATTTTGTGGCATTACCGTATCATCTCCTGGTGAAGCAAAGCACCGATTGGACGTCCTGCACAACGCAGGGGAATTTTGAAAACGGCGGATTTTGGCATATGAGTCGGGTGTTGGAAAGGCGTTTGTCGCTTATTAATAATAATAGTCAAGGGGATTTGTCACAAATCAGAAAAATTGCGACAAATCCTTTCCCGGCAGGAAAAAAATCGTCAGAAATCGCGTCTTAACGCTGATGCACCCTCTCCTTTTTAAGGGAGAGGGTTGGAGTGAGCGTTGGGATTGTCGTCCCTTTCTGCCCCAAAGCGGGAGGAAAACGGGGGATCAGGCCTGGTGGACGACCTTCCCGCCCACCAGCGTACGAATAACCTTCGTCTGGTACACCGTGTCGACCGGCTGTTCAAACAGGTTATTGTCCAGCACGATGGCATCCGCCAGCTTGCCGACTTCCAGCGATCCGATGTACTGCTCACGCGCAATCATGTACGCCGCATCAATCGTCGCCGCACGAAGCGCCTCAATCAGGGTTAAATCACGATCGGTGTCAAGACGCGGACCCGCTGGCTTGCCTTCGCTGTCCCAGGCGCGGCGGGTCATCCCCACCTGCAGGTTGTACCATTCGTCGAGACGATCGATCGGCCAGTCACTGCCGTAGGCCAGACGCGCACCGGTATCAAGGAAACGTGCCGCAGGCTCCATATTGGCAAAGCGTTCTTCACCCAGCATCTCGCGCTCTTCGTCGATCAGCACCCCCGGCAGGCCAGCCCACTGGAAGGACAATACCGCCGTGGCCCCAAGGTCAGCAAAACGCTGGTACTGATGGGCGGCAACCAGTTCGTTATGGGCCAGCCCCGGACGAATATCTTTCCCCGGGCTGTCGTTGCGCATTTTCTCCACCGCATTCAGCACCATTTCAATGGCGCCATCCGCCACGGTATGTGTGTGAGGATGGATACCCGCACGACCGCACTCCACGATCAGCGCCTCCAGCACCGGCGCGGTGAAATAAAGATCGCCGTAACGCTCACCCGACTGCCAGTCTGGCGCATCATGCGTACCGCGATTTTCGCGATAAGGTTCAAGCAGCGATGCCGTCATGGTTGGGGGTTGCAGGACGCCATCGACAAAAAACTTCACGTGCGTGAGCCCAAACCCCGGGGCAGGCGTCCACTCAGCATCGTTCCAGCTACGGTTGAACTGCGCAATTTCGGCCACGGCGCGGGCGGCATCTTCCGGCCCATCGACGCTATCAGGGGTGATCTCTTTGGCACCCAGCATACGCACGGTCAGCTCACCACGATCGCGCAGCACGGCGAAGGCTTCAAGCTGCTCGGCAAACACGCGGGTGTCCATGACGGTGGTGACGCCCTGCTGATTCAGCACCTGCTGGACATGGGTCGCAATCTGAACATTCTGTTCCGGCGTGCCGGAGGGGATGCTGTCAAAGGCACGCATGGCTGGCGCATCTTCGAGGATCCCCGTCAGGCGCCCTGCCTCATCGCGGGCAATTTTTCCGTCGGCAGGCACCGGGGTGTTTTCATCGATACCGAGCATGTCCAGCGCACGGCTGTTGGCCGCCAGGGTATGACAATCGTTAGAAAACAGGGCCACCGGGCGACGCGTGTTGAGCGTATCGAGGGCCTCACGGCTCATATCAGCCCCTACCGGGGTCATCGCCTGACGTTGCCATGCGCGCACCGTCAGCCAGTCATTTTCGCCTTTAAACGGATCGTTATCGAGGTGCGTCTGGATAAGCGTCAGCGTTTCTTCGACGGAAAGTGCCGCATAGTTCAGGTTACAGCCACGCAGCTGCTTACCGCCCCAGAAAGGGTGCATGTGGCTGTCGATAAGGCCGGGCATCATCAGTTTTCCCTGCAAATCGACAATCTCAGTGTCGGGCGTCGCAAGCTTCAGGATCGCCTCATCGCTGCCCGTGGCGACGATAACCCCTTCGCCAATGGCCATTGCCTGGCAAAACGTATCTTGCTGGTCAGCGGTGTAGAGGGTGCCATTGTGATAGATGACATCAACCGTTCGAATATTTGCAGTCATTTTGGGGTGCTCTTTCATGTTCGCCAAAAGTGTCAGTTCACCTGAATGGCATCATTTCATGCCACAGGAATCGCTTCTGAGCCGCATTCTAGCCGCATCTTCCCGGCCGCCGCAAACCCATTGCCGTTCGAAAAAAACAGATAAGCAACTGACCGAACGTCACGGCAGCGAAGAAAGCCGATCTTCAGTGTTAACAATGAGCGCTAATGAGGGATGTACAAGGATTATAGGCGGGCACGAAAGCGCCGCAGGGGAAAGCGCGGGTGTTCGACAAGCAGCGGGTAACGATATCCCCGGCATTGCTGCCGGGGAAGCGATTAATGCGCGGTAACCACGGTTGCCGCAACAGGGTGATCAGACCCTGCAATCACCGCGCCACGCGCGATCGGATGGTGGCCGGAACCGGTCGCCGCGGTCATCGCGACAGGGTGATCGGAAGAAGCAATCACCGCACCACGTTCTACAGGGTGCGCACCATTACCGCTGGTCGCCGCCGTCATTGCAACAGGGTGGTCAGAGGAAGCAATCACCGCACCACGGACAATCGGGCTGTTTGCAAAGGCAGGTGCTGCCATGGTGATTAATGCCAAAGTCATAATAATTTTTTTCATCTTCTACTCTCTATATTGCCAGCCTGATATTCGCAGTGTGGATGGCCTCATTGCGCTAAGCCAACGTCGAATCAATCATCTGGCGAGCACAACCTGTGCCAATCGCCAAACGCCTGCGAAATTAATAAACTAATACAATCAATGTGAGTAGCATATATTGGTTTTATTTTGGATATTGCCAAAACGGAGAGGCGTTGTGCTTTTCAATAATATCTGCTCAATCGGAACAGTCTCAATCCCGTATTATCCACTGCATTATTACGTGTACAATTAAATAATGACCCACAGGTAATAATAGTGCATCAACATAGCTGTAAAATCATCGCCGGTATTTCCAGCACATGCCAACTCGCCCACTAACCGGTACGATCGTTTGCTGGCACCGCATGACGGAATACCAAATAAAAACGCCCCGGTTAGTGGCCGGGGCGTTCTGTCATCGGGAACGGTGCTTATCTGACTTTTTTCAGAGCCTTCACCGTCTCTTCGACGTCAATTTCATCTTCGGAGAAGATCAGGGTTTTCCCCTGGAAGGTGGTGACGGCCAGTTTTTTCACCGATCGCATTTCACCCTCTTTTTTGCTCTCTTTCGGGCGAATGCTGCTCATCAGCATCCCGACAGACAGCACCGCGTTTTCTTTGTCGATGGTGGTATCAACAGGTTCTTCTTCACTGAACACCACGTACGACTTAATCGCGGTAATTTTCAGACGCTCACCGGCAATGTAAATGTACTTACTTTCCGGGGCGACCTTCACCGCGTAGGCTGACAGACCTTTATTGTTGGTGGTCGGTTCAAACGTCACCGCCGCGTCTTTTTTAATCAGGTCTGGATTGGAAACCTTAATCACATGAAAATAGCGGTTGTCGCCGTTTTCATCTTTGATAAAGCCAAAACCCTTATCTTCAAACCAGGTTGTGATTGTTCCTTGCATTGCCATTTCCGCCTAATTAACCCTTCATCGCTAAATTTTCGCAGCGCGCAGTGTAATGCACGTTGCCCGCTCAGGCCATGCCTTTAGGTTAAGTATGGTCAGAAAGAGGGTCAGTTGCCGTAAATTCTGCTAACATCCCTGCATCATTCACCCTGCACAGTGACAGTGACCATGAAATTTGTCTCTTTTAATATCAACGGCCTGCGCGCCCGTCCTCATCAACTGGAAGCCATCGTCGAAAAGCATCAGCCGGACGTCATTGGCCTGCAGGAAACCAAAGTGCATGACGACATGTTCCCACTGGAAGACGTCGCTAAACTTGGCTACAACGTGTTTTATCATGGCCAGAAAGGCCACTACGGCGTTGCGCTGTTGACCAAAGAGACACCGGTGTCCGTTCGTCGCGGTTTCCCGGGCGATGACGAAGAGGCTCAGCGCCGGATTATCATGGCTGAGGTCCCTTCCCCGTTCGGCAATGTCACCGTCATTAACGGCTACTTCCCGCAGGGCGAAAGCCGCGACCACCCGCTGAAATTCCCGGCAAAAATGAAGTTCTACCAGGATTTGCAGGATTTCCTGACCGGCGAACTGAAGAAAGAAAATCCGGTACTGATCATGGGCGATATGAACATCAGCCCAACGGATCTCGATATCGGCATTGGCGAAGACAGCCGCAAGCGCTGGCTGCGCACCGGTAAATGTTCCTTCCTGCCGGAAGAACGTGAATGGATGGAGCGCCTGATGGGCTGGGGTCTGGTAGATACCTTCCGCCATGCGAACCCGGAAACGCAGGATCGCTTCTCGTGGTTTGACTACCGTTCCAAGGGGTTTGACGACAACCGCGGCCTGCGCATTGACCTGCTGCTGGCAAGCCAGGGGCTGGCGCCACACTGCATCGAAACCGGTATCGATTACGAGATCCGCAGTATGGAAAAACCGTCTGACCACGCGCCGGTATGGGCGACGTTTAAGGGCTAACGGATACGCCGGGAAATTGAACACTCGAAAACGCCTGCTGCTGGCTCTGCTGGCAGCGTTGATGATCGCGGGTATGGTTGTTCTGCCGCGTGAATGGCTCTCTCTGACGTTTCTGCAGCAATCGCATGAAAGCGCCGTGGCGTGGTATCAAGCACACCCGTTGCTGACAAGCGTAGGCTACTTTCTGGTCTATGTGCTGGTGACGGCGCTTTCGATTCCCGGTGCTACGCTCATCACCTTATTGGGGGCCGCTGTGCTGCCCTTCTGGCTGGCGGTAGTGCTGGTGTCGTTTGCATCCACCAGCGGGGCGCTGTTGGCCATGCTGTTCAGTCGCTATCTGCTGGCGGAGTGGGTCAGTCAGCGTTTTGCCGTGCAAATGGCGAAAGTCAATGCAGGGATCGCCCGGGAAGGGGCGTTTTATTTATTCGCCCTGCGGCTGATGCCGCTGTTTCCCTTTTTTGTCGTCAACTTGCTCGCGGGATTAACGCGCATCAGCATCACGCGTTACTGGTGGGTTAGCCAGCTCGGCATGCTGCCCGCCACGCTAATTTATCTTAATGCGGGGCGTCAGTTGAGCCAGCTACAAACGCTTGCAGATATTCTTTCCGGGCCTATGCTGTTGGCTTTCGCCCTGCTGGGCCTGCTGCCGCTGGTGACACGCAGGCTGCTTGGCCGTTTTCTTCACCCTTAAAGGAATACGTATGCGCCGTGTGCGTTATGGCATTTTTTTGGCAAGTCTCTGCGTCAGCACCTCGCTGTTGGCGCAATCCCCGACATGGCAACACACTGAAGCGCAGGCGCGCGGCCAGACGGTCTGGTTCAACGCCTGGGGCGGGGATCAGGCCGTCAATCAGTATCTCGACTGGGTGAGCGGCGAAGTGAAGCGCGACTATGGCATCACCCTGAAAGTGGTGCATATTGCCGATGCCGCCGATGCGGTGAAGCGGATTCAGACCGAAGCGAAAGCAGGCCGCACTCAGAACGGCTCCATTGATTTACTGTGGGTGAACGGTGAAAACTTCCGCACGCTGAAGCAGGCGAATTTGCTGAAAACGGGCTGGGCGGAGCAGCTCCCGAACTGGCGTTATGTCGATGAGCGCAAGCCGGTCCGCGAGGATTTCTCCGTGGCCACCGACGGGGCTGAATCCCCGTGGGGTAGCGCGCAGCTAACGTTTATTGCACGTCACAATGAAACGCCGCAGCCGCCCGTTTCGGCCCAAGCGCTGCTGGCTTTTACCCAACAGCATCCGGGAACCGTCACCTACCCTCGCCCGCCAGATTTCACCGCAACGGCGTTTCTTGAACAGCTGTTGCTGACGCTAACCTCTCAACCTGACGCCCTCAGGCAGCCACCGGATGCGAAAACCTTTGCCGCCGTGACGGCGCCCCTGTGGGCATATCTCGACAAACTGCATCCGAATTTATGGCGTAAAGGCACCGACTTCCCGGCATCGCCGTCAAAAATGGATGCCATGCTGGCCAACTGCACGCTGAAACTGTCGCTGACGTTTAACCCGATGCACGCCACGCAGAAGGTCGCCAGCGGCGAACTGCCGAAAGACAGCTACAGCTTTGGTTTCAGTAACGGCATGCTCGGCAACGTCCATTTCGTGACCATCCCCGCCAATGCTCGCTCCCCGCAGGCCGCTCAGGTGGTGGCTAACTTTCTGCTCTCCCCGGACGCACAGCGTCGCAAAGCCGATCCCGCGATATGGGGCGACCCGACCGTGCTGGACATGAAAAAGCTGCCTGCACCCTGGCCTGCCGTGACCGCACAACCGCTGCCGCCCGTACTGGCAGAACCGCATTCCGCCTGGGTGAATGCGCTGGAGCAGGAATGGCTGCGTCGTTACGGTACCCACTGATTGCCCTGCTGTGGGCCGCGATGGGCATCATTTATCTGCCCTTGCTGCCCGCCACGGCACAGCTGCTGAGTCCGGCGTTTTCCGCTTCCCAATGGCGGGCGCTGGTTGAACATCCTGAGCTTCCCCAGGCGCTGCTCGCCACGCTGGTCTCCACGTCCATCGCCGTCGTGGGCGCGTTGACGATTGCCCTCTGTGTGGTCGCCGCACTCTGGCCTTCCAAACGCTGGCAACAGCTGGCGACACAATTGCCCTTGATGCTGGCCATTCCACACGTCGCTTTTGCCACCGCTGCCCTGCTGCTGTTTGCCGAAGGCGGCTGGCTGTTTGGCCTGTTTCCGTCGTTAACGCCCCCGGTCGATCGCTACGGTATCGGCCTTGGCCTGACGCTGGCCGTGAAAGAGAGCGTCTTCCTGCTGTGGGCCATGTACGCCCTGCTTGGGCAAAAAAGGCTGGCACAACAGGCGCTGGTGCTGCGCAGCCAGGGCTATGGACGCTGGCAGTGTCTGGCGTGGCTGATCGTGCCGCAGCTTATGCCCCAACTGCGAATAATCCTGCTGGCAACAGCCGCCTGGACGCTGTCTGCGGTGGACGTGGCGATCATTCTCGGCCCGGGTAATCCGCCTACGCTGGCGGTGCTGGCCTGGCAGTGGCTCTTTCAGGGCGATGACGTCCAGCAGGCACAGGGGTCACTCGTCTGCATACTGTTAGTGATAATTCTGGCCGTGATGGCGCTGTTCTTTACGCTGGCCTGGCGGTATTTTCGAAAAGCGATCCCGGATTTTCAGGGCTTGCGTCGCCCTTCCCCTTTTGCCCTGCCCGGCATCACGTTTAGCCTGCTACTGCCTTTTTCAGGTTTGCTTTGCGCCCTTACCCTCGCGTGGGTGTCGAACCTGGCGTTCGCTTCGTTGGAAAGTCTGACCAACAGCCTGTGGCTGGCACTGCTGTCGGCCCTGATAAGCGGCGGGCTGTGCCTGCTGTGGCTGGAATTCGGTGCGAAACGTTTTACTTTCTGGGTCTGGCTGCCGTTGCTGTTGCCCGCCCTGCCGCTTGTCGCCGGGCAATATCAGTTGGCGTTGCTCACCGTCCAGGACGGCGAATGGCTAACGGTGCTGTGGGGCCATCTGCTGTGGGTGGTACCGTGGATGCTGTTCCTGCTTCAGCCCGCCTGGCAGCGTATTGACCCCCGGCTGGTGCTGGTCGCCCGGACGCTGGGCTGGAGCCGCTGGCGCTGCTTCTGGCAGGTAAAATGTTTATTGCTTATTCGCCCCGTGCTTAGCGCGCTGGCCGTGGGCTTTTCCGTGAGCATCGCGCAATACCTGCCGACGGTGTGGCTGGGCGGCGGGCGAATCACCACGCTGACCACCGACGCTGTGGCCCTCAGCAGCGGCGGCAATAACGCGCTGCTGGCTTCACAAGCCCTGTGGCAACTGCTGTTGCCGGGTCTTTTCTTCCTGCTGATTGCGCTTGCGCTGCGTGCTATCAGCCACTCTCGACAAGGATTGCGCTGATGCTGCACGTTCGTGCCTTAACGCTGGAGCCGCTGCTCAACAACGTCAATTTTCAGGTAGAAAACGGGCACATCCTGACGCTAATGGGGGATTCCGGCAGCGGAAAATCCACCCTGTTTGCCTGGATGGTGGGCGCGCTGCCCGAGACGTTCCGTGCCACAGGGGAACTCTGGCTGAATGACAGACGCATCGACAGGCTGCCCACGGAAGAACGGCAGACGGGGCTGCTTTTTCAGGATGCCTTACTGTTTGACCCTTTCAGCGTGGGCCAGAACCTGCTGCTGGCGCTCCCCGCGTCGGTTGACCGGCGCGCCCGGCGAGAAAAGGTTGAACAGGCGCTGGATCATGCCGGGCTGGAAGGCTTTTTTTCGCGGGATCCGGCGACGCTTTCAGGTGGACAACGCGCCCGCGTGGCGCTCCTTCGGGCGCTGTTGGCTCAGCCCAAAGCCCTGCTGCTGGATGAACCGTTTAGCGGCCTTGATGCTACGCTTCGTGATAGCTTCCGCGCCTTTGTGTTTGCTGAGATAAAACGTCTGAACATTCCCGCGCTGCTGGTGACGCATGACGTCGCCGATATTCCGCCTGGCGGACGCTGCCTGCAGCTTGAAAGCTGGCGTTAACCTGCGCCAGAACAAGGATTCTCCGATATCAGAGGTTCAGAATGACGCTTCACTTTACTCCTGACGGGCATTTCGATGAAACGTGTTTCTCAACTGACCGCGCTGGCCCTGCTGATCGGGCTTTCCTCCTCTGCCACTTATGCGGCTGACATGACCAAGCCGCTGACCTTCAGCCAGCTTCAGCAGCAAAAAGGCGTCGCCATTGATACGCGTCTGAGCGCTTTTTATAACGGCTGGCCACAAACGCTTAACGGTCACGAAGGCCATGAACCTTCGGCCCTTAACCTCTCTGCCAGCTGGCTTTCTGCCATGAGCGATGAACAGCTTAGCGCCTGGCTGAAAGATCATCAGCTCACGTCGGCGACGCCGGTGGCACTGTATGGCTCAGCCCAGGACAACGACGCGGTCGCAGGCAGACTGAAAAAAGCAGGAATGACACAGGTCAGCGTGCTGAGCGATGCGCTGCAGCAGCCTGAACGCCTGCAAAAAATGGCCCATTTTGAACAGCTGGTTTACCCACAGTGGCTGCATGATTTGCAGCAGAAGAAAGCCGTCACCGCGGCTCCGGCTGGCGACTGGAAAGTGATTGAAGCCGCCTGGGGCGCGCCCAAACTCTATCTGTTGAGCCATATTCCTGGCGCGGGCTATATTGACACCAACGAGGTCGAAAGCGAGCCACTGTGGAATAAAGTCTCGGACGATAAGCTGAAGGCGCTGATGGCGAAACAGGGTATTCGCCACGATACCACCGTGATCCTTTATGGTCGTGACGTCTATGCCGCCGCACGTGTGGCGCAAATTCTGCTGTACGCCGGGGTGAAAGATGTACGCCTGCTCGACGGCGGCTGGAAAACCTGGTCTGACGCCGGACTGCCTGTTGAACGCGGCACCCCGGGTAACGTGACACCGGCGCCTGATTTCGGCGCGCCGATCCCAGGCCAGCCGCAGCTGATGCTGAATACCGAGCAGGCCCGCGCCTTACTGCATCGTCAGGATGCCTCACTGGTCAGCATTCGTTCGTGGCCGGAGTTTATCGGTACCACCAGTGGGTACAGTTATATCAAGCCAAAAGGCGAAATCGCCGGCGCCCGTTGGGGCCATGCGGGCAGTGACTCCACCCACATGGAAGATTTCCACAACCCGGACGGCACGATGCGCAGCGCGGATGATATCGCCGCAATGTGGAAGCAGTGGCACATTCTGCCGTCGCAGCAGGTCGCGTTTTACTGCGGTACCGGCTGGCGTGCGTCGGAAACGTTTATGTATGCCCGCGCGATGGGCTGGCAGAACGTTGCCGTCTATGACGGTGGCTGGTATGAGTGGAGCCAGAATGCGAAAAACCCGGTCCAACGCGGCGAACGCGGGCCGGATCAGGAAAGGTAATCCTCTGCCGGATGCCGCGAGGGAAAAGCAAAACGGTAGCCTCCGGGCTACCGTTTTTTGTGTTTGCGCGTTCTTCGCGTGGGATAAGGTCAGATTGCGGAATCAGCCGACGTCCGGCTTTTCAAGCCGGGACAGCGTCTGATACCCACTCACTATCCGGGTGAATGTCGTCATCCAACAGAGCGCACCAAAAATCCACGCCATCCAGGCAAACCACGCCGGGAACACGCAGCTCAACACGAACAGCAGGATCGTCTCCGTGCCTTCCGTTAGTCCACCCAGATAGTAGAAAGACTTGTGGGCATAGCCTGGGTTATCAATCTGATGCTTCGCCGCCAGCGCCGCAAAAGCCAGAAAGCTGCTGCCGGTGCCGATAAACGCAAACAGCAGCCAGCCACCGGCCAGCGCATTGGCCTGCGGGTCCGCAAGAATGAAGCCAAACGGTACCAGCGCGTAAAACAGAAAATCCAGCGAGATATCCAGAAAACCGCCCGCGTCGGTCAGCCCCTGTCGGCGTGCCAGTGCGCCGTCAAGCCCGTCACACAGGCGGTTAATCACAATCGCGACCAGCGCCGGGATAAACCACCCTAACGCCAGGAACGGCAGCGCCAGTACGCCGATGGCGAAACCGAACAGCGTCGTGCCGTTGGCGGTGATGCCCCGGCAGTGCAGTTGCTCAGCCACCCGATTCAATAGCGGCTTCACACGGGGATGCAAATGGCGGTCAAGCATGCGGTTTCCCCTGCAGGTCACACAGCCCCTGTGAGGGAATATCCAGCGCGGCGTTAAAGCGCGCTGAAAGATTCTGGAACGCCACCAGCGCGGTCATTTCGCTGATTTGCTCAACGTTATAAAACTGGCGCAGCGTCACTTTTTGGGCCTCACTGATCATGGGCGGCGTGGTGGTCATCGCATCGGCGTAATCGAGTGCGGCACGTTCCGCCTCGCTGAACAGCGCGGACTGCTGCCACTGAGCAACCGCCTGCACTTTTTCGACGCTGTTGCTGCGCTGGGCCAGACGCAGGGTGTTCGCATCAATACAAAATGCGCAGTGGCACTGCTGTGAAACCCGGGTCATCAGTAGCGCCCGCAATTCCGGCGTGAGACGCGCTTTTTTGCGCTCCAGCCAACCGACAAACAGCGCCACCAGCCAAAACAGGCGCGGCATTCTCCCCCACCAGCGCGTGGGATGAAGAATTTCGCCATAGTGCTTTTTCTGCATCATCACTATCGGTGCAAGGGAGGAGGGAATATCGCTAAGCGGCGGTATCCACGACTGCTGGTTTTTCACCCGGAAACTCCTGCGGATCTTCAGATTTATCAACGGCAGAGATAGTATGACACGCTGTGAACAGGAATCTTGACCTCTATGCTGAAAACAATTGATGTGGTGGCAGCGATCCTCGAGAAAGAGGCGCTTATTTTACTCGCGCAGCGTCCGCAAAGCGGCGATCAGCCCGGGCTGTGGGAATTTCCCGGTGGAAAAGTGGAAGCGGGCGAAACGCAGCCCGACGCACTCGTCCGCGAACTTCGTGAAGAGCTGGGTATTGAAGCACTCCCCGGCGCGTATGTCGCGAGCCATCAGCGCGAAGTCTCCGGAAGGCGCATCCACCTTCACGCCTGGCACGTCCCGCGGTTTACTGGCGAGCTGACGGCTCATGAGCACAGCCAGCTGGTCTGGGTGACACCGGAAGAGGCCTTTGGCTACGATCTGGCCCCCGCCGATATTCCCCTACTGGAGGCATTTATTGCCTTACGCGCCGCCAGACCAGCGGATTCGTGCTGATCGTTTTCTCATCACGCTGACACTGCAACAGCACGCCTTCGGCTTTAATCACCGCCCCTTCTGAGTAATTCTGATTTTCATAAATGCAGCACTGGGAACAGGGCTGCGCGTGCTGACCACTGCTGCTGAACACTTCCGGCGGCACGCTCACCTCCACGTCCGGGCGAATACGCTGCTCGGCCTGGGCTACGCTGCTCACCAGTAGCAGACCGACAATCAGTACAAATTTCATGACGTTTCCTTTTATTCGCGACTCTCAGCTAACTATATCGGCCTTATCGCGCCACAACTTAAATTTTACGGCTCATCGTTTTTTATTATGACCGGCCCCGGATTATCAAATTTCCCTTCAGAGCGTGATTTTTGCTTGCCTGAGGCAGCCGCAGCGGAGATAGTCGAAAAAGCATGACAACAAACACAACATCATCAGACCGTTATCGTCATAAGAGGAATTTATCGTATGGAATCGTCCCTCTCTCTGGAACAGTTTCTCAACCGCGTGCAGCAGCGCGATCCGCACCAACCGGAATTCGCTCAGGCGGTTCGCGAAGTCATGAGCACCCTGTGGCCGTTTCTTGAGGCCAACCCCCGTTATCGCCAGATGTCCCTGCTGGAGCGTCTTGTAGAACCTGAACGCGTCATTCAATTTCGTGTCACCTGGGTCGACGATCACAACCAGGTCCAGGTTAACCGCGCCTGGCGCGTGCAGTTCAACTCAGCGATTGGGCCGTTCAAAGGGGGAATGCGTTTTCATCCGTCGGTGAACCTGTCGATCCTGAAATTCCTCGGCTTCGAGCAGACCTTCAAGAACGCCCTGACCACCCTGCCGATGGGCGGTGGCAAAGGCGGAAGCGATTTTAACCCGAAAGGTAAAAGCGAAGGCGAAGTGATGCGCTTCTGTCAGGCGCTGATGAGCGAGCTCTATCGCCACCTGGGTGCCGACACAGACGTGCCCGCAGGTGATATCGGCGTTGGCGCACGCGAAGTCGGCTTTATGGCCGGGATGATGAAAAAACTCTCCAACAACACCGCCTGTGTGTTCACCGGTAAAGGTCTCTCTTTCGGTGGCAGCCTGATTCGCCCGGAAGCGACCGGCTACGGCCTGGTGTACTTCACCGATGCGATGCTTAAACGCCACGGTTTGGGCTTTGAAGGCCAGCGGGTCGCCGTATCGGGTTCTGGCAACGTGGCGCAATACGCTATCGAAAAAGCGATGGCGCTTGGCGCGCGCGTCATCACGGCCTCGGACTCCAGCGGTACCGTGGTTGATGAAGCAGGTTTCACCGCCGAAAAACTGGCGCGCCTGGAAGCGATCAAATCCAGCCGCGACGGGCGTGTAGCCGACTACGCGCGTGAGTTCGGCCTGCAATATCTGGAAGGCCAGCAGCCGTGGGCCGTGCCGGTGGATATCGCTCTGCCGTGCGCCACGCAAAACGAGCTGGACGTGGACGCGGCGCGCTCACTGATTGCCAACGGCGTAAAAGCCGTAGCCGAAGGCGCAAACATGCCAACCACCATTGCCGCGACAGACCTGTTCCTGCAAGCGGGCGTCCTGTTTGCACCGGGCAAAGCCGCTAACGCGGGAGGCGTGGCAACCTCCGGTCTGGAAATGGCGCAGAACGCCGCGCGCATGGGCTGGAAAGCGGAAAAAGTCGATGCCCGTTTGCATCACATCATGCTGGATATTCATCAGGCCTGCGTGGAGTATGGCGGCGAAGCGAAACAAACTCACTACGTGCGCGGCGCGAATATTGCCGGGTTTGTGAAGGTGGCCGATGCGATGCTGGCTCAGGGTGTGATTTAACAGCATGGCCCGGCGAGACCCACGCCGGGCCTTCAGATTACGCCATTGGGCAGAGGCTTTATGCCCTCACCCTGCCCCTCCCACAGGAGATAAAGCAAGGTTTCTTTCGCTCGGTTCTAACCCTGAAATGCCCCTTAGTGCAGCTTTAGCGTAATTTAATCACTGTCTCTCTCCAAAGAAATTATCAGGATACCAATAAAACAACAGACCGGGACGCTCGGGTTGATATCATTTGGCACTATGTGATTAGGCTATCGCGCTGATTGATGAAATGTGCTCCCATTATCCTGATAGTCCATACATTTTCCCCGTTGTGCGTTAGGAGGAAAGCAAGCAAGATATTCAGCAATGGCCTGGATCGGAACGCTTAAACCGTCCTCCAAACTTCCAACGTCGTTCATGTCCAGCAATATGCTTAGTAAAAGTATTTTTCGCTATCGTGATCGATCAGGAATAAAATCATTTACTCCTTACGATATTCGTCGCACGTTTACGTGCATTAGGAGCAGATTCAGCGGCCCAATAAGATCCGTGACAGCATTCAGAACCATTGCCAGAATGACATATCGTCAAAGCATTATGACCGTTATGATCATTTTGAGGAGAAAATGGAGGTGGTAATGGTTTGGGAAGCGAAGTTATTAGAATTCCTTTATAGCTAAATACCCAGTAATCATCAACTCTGTGAATCCTTTTATTCAGCCTATCAACCATATAAATTGATAGGAGTTGTTTTTACATTCCATAAGTAATGGATGAATACAAACGTGAGACGCATCACATATTAACTGCTAATCGTCGTCAAAGATAACCTTCTGAATAAAGGAGGTTAATATGCATTACAACCAGACGATCATGGACAGGATCGGAAGCGATAAAGATTTAGCTCTAAGATTGGACCATGCTTTTGCAGGAGTCAAAGATGGCGCCATTGATGCCCTAAATAGTATGAGTGATGGTGCAACACGCATACTTTATTACACATCTTGTTTAACAGATAACTATCAAGATGTTTGTAATAAATTACAGGAAGAAGATAAAAGGTTTGCATTAGGTTTACTGCATTTAGTTAAAGACTATGATTTAATTTATCATATGATTCTTTTATACATAAAAGTTTTATTAAGACACAAAAATGCGTCACAAAAGAAAAGTATCCTAGAAAGAGTCGTTTCGTTTGCTACTAGCTATGCAGTGGGGCAAGTATCTGATGCAGCACTGATGTATTCAATAACCAGATCTATTTGCCTAACCTATCAAACAACGGTAGCAATTGATAGCGCACTAGGGAAAGTAATTGGTGAAAAAGTAGCATTTGCTGCCGCGGTATTAAGTGGGGTAGGAAAAATGCAAAAAGCCGCTGATAGCGCAAATAATTTAAAAAAACTGTGTCCACAGTTCTATCAAACATTATATGATGAAACCCTTGAAATGATGTACTTCCTGATAGAACCAATAATAATAAAAAATGGATATTTCAATGTTGACACAGCCTCTGATGAAAAAATCGCGGCGACACTAAGGAATATGTTAGGCAAATGAAATTATATTTAGGCCATTTTCTAAATGTCATAATAAAATACTTTATTGGCGACATTATTAATTTATTTTCATTCCTCGCACTCATAATAGGAGCATTTACTATTGCTTCAAATATTGATGATGCAGGAACTGTGATGAAATTAATCGCAATATTATTTTTAGTAATATTGGTTGTTTCTGGCTACATATCATATTTATGTCACAAGAAAAAAGGATGAATAATGTCTATACCAGCTCACATGTGGCTTCAAGACGAAACTGGATCTCCTGTTGTTGATGAATGCATAACAAGTCGGGACGATTCGGCTAGCGCGCAGATTAATGAAATGTGCTCCCGTTATCCTGATAGTCCATACATTTTCCCCGTTGTGCGTTAGGAGGAAAAGCAAGCAAGATATTCAGCAAAGGTCTGGATTGGAACGCTTAAACCGTCCTCCTCAATTCCCACGTCGTTCATGTCCAGCAATACGCTTAGTAAAAGTATTTTTCGCTATCGTGATCGATCAGGAATGAGATCATTTACTGCTCACGATTTTCATCGCACGTTTACGACATTAGGGCAGATTAGCGGTCTAAAGAGATCCGTGACCGCATTCAGAACAATAGACAGAATCACATATCGTCAAAACATTATGACCGCTATGATTATTTTGAGGGTGTAATGACTTGGGGAAATAAAGCATTATAACCATTAGTGAAAAAATAAATTTTAAACCTCACGATATATAACATGAATAGATAAAAACCAACCATCCAGTAAATGAATGCATAGGGCTTTTTTTTGTCATGTGCACTATTCAGGCATTGTAAAATGTGAAGGTGGTCACAATGTTTTCCCTGAATGAATTGAATGATAAGCTTTTAAGTGAAACAAGGTGTTTTATGTTTTATAACAAAATGATTATGAATAAAATAGGTACAGATGGACATTTGGCAGCTAGACTTGATCAAGCCTTCGCGGGGGTCAAAGATAATTTCCTGGAATCTCTGAACAGCTTGAATGATGGGGTTGAACGTATAGCCTATTATACATCTTGCATGACGGATAATTATCAGGACGTTTGTAACAAATTAAAAGAAGAAGACAAAAGATTTGTTTTAGGATTATTTCATTTAGTGAAGGATACTGACGTAATATTCCATATGATTTATCTTTATATAAAGGTTCTATTAAATACCAGAAGTAATCAGCATAAGAAAAGCATATTAGAAAGAGTAGTTCCAATAGCAACTAACTATTCAGCAGGGCAAGCATCTGATGCAGCCCTTATGTATGCCGTAACAAAATCTATATGTTTATATTGGAGAACTGATGCATCAGTGAAAAGCGCACTTGACTTAGGAGTGGATAGCTCATTTGGTAAATCAGTAGCTAAACGAGTTACTATAGTAACGATCGCGTTAAGTATGGCTGGAACGCTGAAACATTCTGCCGATAGTGCAGAGAATTTAAAAATATTGTGCCCCCAGTTTTATAATGCACTATATGACGAAACTCTGGAAATGATGTATTTTTTGATAGAGCCAATAATAAAAAACAATGGCTACCTCAATATTAATACAGCGTCTGACGAGCAAATAGCGGCTACTCTCAAGAGAATGTTAAAGTCATGATTTATATTTTAAAACGCGCGGGGGAGATTCTACTTGAATATTTCATTGCCGATATAATAAATTTATTTGTTTTCATTGTATTTGCTATTTTGGCAGGTGTGATTTTAGTGTATGTAGATAACGCAAAATTTGCATATGGCCTTATAGGCACTCTATTTATATTAACTTTTATTATTGCTGTATACCTAACATATTTATATCACAGGAAAAAAGGATGAATTATGTCTATACCAGCTCACATGTGGCTTCAAGACGAAAATGGATCTCCTGTTGTTGGAGAATGCATTATGCCAAAGCGATTAGGTTCTACTGAATTGAAATCATTTCATCACTCAATTTGGATTCCAACTGATCACAATACGGGAAAATTAACAGGAACAAGACTACATTCCCCTATCACATTAGAAAAGGAAATGGATCGAATATCACCGTACCTGGCACGTGCAGTGTGCCAAGGAAAAATATTTAAACAAGCACTAATCAAGATGTACAAAATTAATGACGCGGGTATTGAATATGAATATTACAACATTCAAATCGACAATGTGAAAGTGACAAGGGTCTCACCTGTGCTATTTCCCTTAGGAGTGGCTAGCGCCCATCTTGAGGAAATAGAATTGCGTTATGAATCAATAAGCTGGAAATATGTTGAAGGCAACATCATATCGAAAGATAGCTGGAATGAAAGAGCATCAGCTTAGTAGTAAATAATGCGAAAAAATCAATGAGTTGAGAACGCGAGAACACTAAAACGGCAACCCTATAGTTGCCGTTTTGCTTTTACCTTGTGCGGCCTGATGCCCTCACCCCGGCCCTCTCCCACAAGGAGAGGGAGCACACATTAAAAACGGCAACCCAAAGGTTACCGTTTTGCTTTTACCTTGCCTCAGGCGCTGCAGGCTTTTTCTTCCGCGTCTTACTGAACGTTTTCTTCTTCGGCTGCTCGCCGCCCGGCGCGACCAGACCGCGGAATTGCCTCACCGGAGTGCTGCGTGCCTGCTGGATTAAATCAAAGAGCGTTCCGACCAGCGGCTGCATAAAGTCCTGATAGCGACACTGCTTTTCGCTGATTTGCGTCAGTACTGATTCCCAATGTGCCGTCATATCCGGCCGCCCGGCCATTTCCGGTAGCGAATGGATCAGCGCGCGCCCTGCTTCCGAGGAGTGAATGTAACGCCCTTTCTTGGTCAGGAAACCGCGTTTGAACAGCAGTTCGATAATCCCGGCGCGCGTTGCCTCGGTGCCCAGACCGTCGGTGGCACGCAGGATTTTCTTCAGATCTTTATCCTGCACGAAACGTGCGATCCCGGTCATCGCCGACAGCAGCGTGGCATCGGTAAAGTGGCGCGGCGGTTGAGTCTGGCGTTCGATCACTTCGCCTTTTTCGCACAGCAGCTCATCGGCTTTTGCCACCACCGGCAACGGCGTGCCGTCGTTCTCTTCGTCTCTCTCTTTGTTGCCGAGCAGAGTTCGCCAGCCCGCTTCCGCAAGGAAACGCGCCTTGGCGACAAATTTACCGTTGGCAATATCCAGATCGATCTGGCATTTGCGGAACACCGCATCCGGACAGAACTGCATCAGGTACTGACGGGCCACCAGCTCGTACACTTTTGCTTCGTTATCCGTCAGCTTTACTGAAGCGCTACGGGCGGTAGGAATGATCGCGTGGTGCGCATCCACCTTCTTATCATCCCAACAGCGGTTGCGAATGTCAGGATTCACCACCGGCTGCGGTAACAGGCCTGACGCATGCACGCCGATCGCGTTAAGTACCGCATGACGCCCGGCAAAATGTTCATCCGGCAGATAGCGGCTGTCGGAACGCGGGTAGGTGATAAGCTTGTGGGTTTCGTACAGTTTCTGGCAGATATCCAGCACATTCTGCGCGCTGAAGCCGAAGCGTTTTGCCGCTTCAATCTGCAGGGCTGAAAGCGAAAACGGCAGCGGCGCGGGTTCTGAATCCCGTTTATCGTTATACGCGGTAACGATGGCGGGCTGTCCGGCAATGCGTGCAACGACGTGATCCGCAAGCTGACGGTGCAGTAAACGCCCTTCCTCATCCTGATACGGTTCGCAGGCCTCGCTGGGCTGCCAGGTCGCCGTGAAGCGTTCATCGGCAGGGGTGACGATATGCGCTTTCACATCGAAGAAATCTTTGGCAACGAAGTTTTCGATCTCTTCGTCACGCCGCACGACCAATCCTAAAACAGGGGTTTGCACTCGCCCGACGGACAACACGCCCTGATAGCCCGCATTGCGGCCCAGCAGCGTGTACGCGCGGGTCATGTTAATGCCATACAGCCAGTCGGCACGCGCACGCGCCAACGCCGATACGCACAGCGGGATAAATTCACTGTTGGAACGCAGACGTGAAATGGCACGCTCCACCGCCTGCGGGTTGAGATCGTTTATCAGGCAGCGCTGAACCTGCTGGCGCTTTTCCGCCGGCAGTTCCAGATAATCTAACACTTCGTCCACCAGCAGCTGCCCTTCCCTGTCCGGGTCACCTGCGTGAATCACTTCGGTAGCATCGACGAGCAGACGTTTGATCGCGTTTAACTGTTTGGTCACCGATGGCCGCGGTTGCAGCCGCCATTTTTCCGGGACAATCGGCAAGTCCATCAGGTTCCAGCGCGCATAGCGGCTGTCGTAAACATCCGGCTGCGCCTGTTCCAGTAAGTGACCAATACACCAGGTGACCACCTGGCCGTTACCACATTCGATATAGCCGTCGCCTCTGCGATGCGGTTTAGGCAGCACATCGGCGATGGCACGAGCCAGGCTCGGTTTTTCCGCGATAAACAAACGCATGGGGTTAGCGGATCTCGATCATCGGACGGCCGCCACGCGCCGTTACCAGCTCGCCAATGGCAGTGAGTTCAATACCATATTCCGCCGCAGTGGCTTTGGTTTCGTTCTCGGCATCTGGCATAACCGCCAACAGAAGGCCACCTGAGGTTTGCGGATCGCACAGCAGATCGCGCCATTCTTGCGGCATTTCGCCCATCAGATGCCCGTAGCTGGCGAAGTTACGCGACGTCCCGCCCGGGACCGCACCCTGCGCGATGTACTCTTCCACCCCGGGCAGTTTCGGCACATCGGCAAAATGCACCCGTGCCTGTACGCCTGCCCCCTGACACATTTCGCTCAAATGCCCCAGCAGACCAAAACCGGTGACGTCCGTCATCGCTTTGATGCCGTCGATGTTGGCAAAAGCCGCACCCGCGATATTCATCTGACACATGATTTCCGTTGCCAGCCCCTGATGTTCAGGCTTCAGCAGCGATTTCTTTTCTGCGGTCGTTAACACCCCAATCCCCAGCGGCTTGGTCAGATAAAGCTGACAACCGGCCTGTGCGGTGCTGTTTTTCTTCACCCGCTCAGTCGGTACCACGCCGGTGACGGCCAGACCAAAAATCGGCTCGGGCGCATCAATCGAGTGCCCACCCGCCAGGGCAATGCCCGCCTGCTGACAGGCAAAACGTCCGCCCTCAATCACCTCACGGGCAATTTCAGGCGCCAGGGTGTTAATCGGCCAGCCGAGGATCGCAATCGCCATAATCGGCTTGCCGCCCATCGCAAAGATATCACTGATGGCGTTGGTCGCCGCAATGCGCCCGAAATCAAACGGGTTATCGACGATTGGCATGAAGAAATCGGTGGTGCTGATTATCGAGGTGCCGTTACCCAAATCGTAAACGGCCGCATCATCGCGGGTTTCGTTACCGACAAGCAGGTTCGGGTCGACAAACTTCGCCTGCTCGCTGTGCAGAATGGTTTCCAACACTTTAGGGGAAATTTTACAACCGCAACCGGCTCCGTGGCTGTATTGCGTCAAACGAATGGCTTGCTCGCTCATGGACATCTCCTGTCATTGCAATCCCACTATGTTAGCGCCCATTTGCCGGGGTGATAAGTACGACAATCTGAAATCGCGCTCTGTTGCTCACATTCCGCGCAATCCCCGCGCCGGGAAGCGCGGAGGATCCTGCCATAAATCATTCATGAAACTAATGTATCGCCGATTTTTGCGAGCCACCGCACCTTTTTGTGTCGCCATTTATGACAGAAATATGACCGCTACTCTGGACGAAAATATCAAAAGGAAATATCAATGAAAAAAAGTCTTCTGGCATTTTGTGTTGCTGGTCTGTTTTCCGTTAACGCTTTTGCGCTGGTTCCCTCTGGCAATGACGCCACCACCAAACCCAATCTCTACTACCTGACAAACGCCCAGGCCATCGACAGCCTGGCCCTGCTGCCGCCACCGCCAGAAGTGGGCAGTATTGCGTTTCTGAACGATCAGGCGATGTACGAGCAGGGTCGTCTGCTGCGCTCCACCGAGCGAGGCAAGCAGGCGGCGGAAGATGCCAACCTGAGCAGCGGCGGCGTGGCGAATGCCTTCTCGGGGGCTTTTGGTTCCGCCATTACCGAGAAAGACAGTCCGGAACTGCACAAGCTGTTGACCAATATGATTGAAGATGCAGGCGATCTGGCCACCCGTTCGGCAAAACAAAAATACATGCGCGTGCGCCCGTTTGCGTTTTACGGCGTAGCGACGTGCAACACCAAAGAGCAGAACGAACTGGCGAAGAATGGCTCCTATCCGTCCGGGCATACGTCAATCGGTTGGGCCACCGCGTTGGTACTGGCTGAAATTAACCCTGCTCGTCAGAATGAAATCCTGAAGCGGGGTTACGACCTGGGTGAGAGCCGTGTGATTTGTGGCTATCACTGGCAGAGTGATGTCGATGCGGCACGCATCGTCGGCTCCGCCGTGGTGGCGACGCTGCATACCAACCCGGCTTTCCAGCAGCAGTTGCAGAAAGCCAAAGACGAGTTTGCGAAAGCTCAGAAGTCATAAGGGAAATTGCCCGGCGGCACGTCGTTTGCCGGGCCTACCTGGGACGTAGGTCGGGTAAACGACGTGTCACCCGACAGATTTTTAAAAACGCACCACAAATGGCGACGTATCCGGTACAGAAATGCTCGCAGACGCTTTCAATTGCGGCGTGCCCAGATACAGGAAGCCGACAATTTTGTCCTGATCGCGGCAATGTAAACCATCGCGCACCACCGGGCTTTCCGTTAACGCACCGCTGCGCCAGATACCGTTAAAGCCCTGCGCAACCGCCGCCATTTGCATTGCCATCACAGCGCAACCCGCCGACATTTCCTGTTCCCACTGCGGTACCTTCGGGTGATCCTGGCATTTTGCCACCACCGCGATGATCAGTGGCGCACGGAACGGTGCACTGCGGGCTTTTTCAACCGCTTTCTCATCCTGGCCCGCGCTGACGGCGCCCTGCTCCAGCAGTTGGCTGAAACGCTCGCGGCCTTCGCCTTCAATAACAAAAAATTGCCACGGCTGCAGCGTGCCGTGATCCGGCGCGCGCAGGCCCGCACGCAGAATGTTTTCGAGCTGCTCGCCCTGTGGCGCAGGTTCAGCCAGACGAGACGCGCTGCGGCGATTGATCAACAGTTCAAGTGCATCCATTTCTTTACTCCTGTAAAAGGGATTTTCACAAAATTAACATGCCAGCAGATTTTGTTACAGCGCAGGAGGCGATTCCTGCTGACAACCGACGGCGGTGTCTTTAGGATAGCCACACGTCGCGCCTGTGCGGGCGGCCTTCACTTCATTCAGGCAGGGAGAAAACATGCGAACCCTTTGGCGAATCATTGCCGGATTCTTTAAATGGACATGGCGTCTGTTGAACTTCATCCGTGAACTGGTGCTGAACCTGTTCTTTATTTTACTGGTGCTGGTAGGCGTCGGTATCTGGATGCAGCTCAGCAGCAACACGACGGAAAGCGCAGGCCGCGGTGCGTTGTTGATGGATTTAACGGGCGTGGTCGTGGATAAGCCATCCACCAGCAGTAAATTCAGCGCTATTGGCCGCCAGCTGTTGGGCGCCAGCTCCGATCGCCTGCAGGAAAATTCGCTGTTTGATATCGTCCAGACTATCCGTCAGGCCAAGGACGACCGCAATATCACGGGCATTGTTCTGGACCTGAAAAACTTCGCCGGGGCCGATCAGCCGTCCATGCAGTACATCGGTAAAGCGCTGCGCGAATTCCGCGACAGCGGAAAACCGGTGTATGCGGTAGGCGATAACTACACCCAGGGTCAGTACTACCTCGCCAGTTTCGCTAACAAGGTTTATCTGTCACCGCAGGGCACCGTGGATCTGCACGGCTTTGCCACCAACGGTCTGTACTACAAATCACTGCTCGATAAACTGAAAGTCACTACCCACGTCTTCCGTGTCGGGACCTACAAGTCCGCCGTTGAGCCGTTCATTCGCGACGATATGTCGCCTGCAGCACGTGAAGCCGACAGCCGTTGGATTGGCGAACTGTGGCAGAACTACCTCAACACCGTGGCAGCCAACCGTCAGGTGACGGCAGAACAGATTTTCCCGGGCGCTCAGGGCATGCTCGACGGCCTGCGTAAAGCCGACGGCGATACCGCAAAATATGCGCTGGATAACAAACTGGTCGACGTTCTCGCTTCCAATGCCGAGGTGGAAAAAGCGATGACCAAACAGTTTGGCTGGAGCAAAACCGAAAACAACTATCGCGCGGTCAGCTATTACGATTACAGCCGTAAAACGCCAGCCGATCAGGGTGGCAGCGTGGCGGTGATTTTCGCTAATGGCGCGATTGTCGATGGAGAAGAAACGCCGGGTAACGTCGGTGGCGATACCACAGCGTCGCAAATCCGCGATGCGCGTCTTGACTCGAAAGTGAAAGCCATTGTGCTGCGGGTCAACAGCCCTGGTGGTAGCGTCAGCGCCTCCGAGGTGATTCGCTCCGAACTGGCTGCGGCACGCGCTGCCGGTAAACCGGTGGTGGTGTCGATGGGTGGCATGGCCGCTTCGGGTGGCTACTGGATTTCTACCCCAGCGGATTACATCGTGGCTAACGCCAGCACCCTGACCGGCTCCATTGGCATTTTCGGGGTGATTAACACCGTTGAAAACACGCTGGATTCTGTGGGCGTTCATACCGACGGCGTTTCCACCTCCCCGCTGGCAGACATCTCGATGACCAAAGCGCTGCCACAGGAAGTGCAGGACATGATGCAGCTCAGCATTGAGAGCGGCTATAAACGCTTTATCACGCTCGTCGCGCAGTCCCGTAAGAGCACGCCTGAACAGGTTGATAAGATTGCACAGGGCCACGTCTGGACCGGCCAGGATGCGAAAGCCAACGGTCTGGTCGACAGCCTCGGCGATTTCGATGACGCCGTTGCCAAAGCCGCTGAGCTCGCCAAACTCAAACAGTGGCACGTCGAGTACTACCAGGAAGAGCCTTCTTTCTTCAACATGGTTATCGACAGCCTGACCGGTTCGGTGCGGGCGTCGCTGCCAGAAGCGCTTCAGGCCTATCTGCCTGCACCGCTGGTGACTGCTGCCAGCGCGGTGAAAGCCGAGGGCGATAAACTTGCCGCCTTCAACGATCCGCAGAACCGTTATGCGTTCTGCCTGACCTGCGCTAACATACGTTAATCCTCATCCCCTCTTCGGAGGGGATTTTTCTTTCTGATTCAGTCACTCATCATGCAAAAAAAATCGATCTACGTAGCCTATACCGGCGGAACCATCGGCATGCAGCGCTCTGAGCATGGCTATATTCCGGTCTCCGGTCATCTGCAGCGCCAGCTGGCGCTGATGCCTGAATTCCATCGCCAGGAGATGCCGGACTTCACCATTCATGAATACCAGCCGCTGATGGACTCTTCCGATATGACGCCGGAAGACTGGCAGCATATTGCCGATGATGTTAAAGCGAACTACGACAAGTACGACGGTTTTGTCATTCTGCACGGCACCGACACCATGGCGTTCACGGCTTCCGCCCTGTCGTTTATGCTGGAAAATCTCAGCAAGCCGGTGATCGTCACCGGGTCGCAAATTCCCCTGGCCGAACTGCGTTCCGATGGGCAGATCAATCTGCTGAACGCGCTTTATGTTGCTGCGAACTACCCTATCAACGAAGTGGCGCTGTTTTTCAACAATCGTCTGTATCGCGGGAATCGCACCACCAAGGCCCATGCGGATGGTTTTGATGCGTTTGCCTCCCCTAACCTGCAGCCGTTGCTGGAAGCCGGGATCCACATTCGCCGTCTGGGTACGCCGCCTGCGCCACACGGCGTTGGGGAGCTTATCGTACATCCGATTACCCCGCAGCCGATTGGCGTTGTGACCATTTACCCGGGGATTTCTGCCGATGTGGTGCGTAACTTCCTGCGCCAACCAGTCAAGGCGCTGATCCTGCGTTCTTACGGCGTAGGCAATGCCCCGCAAAATGGTGAGTTCCTAAAAGTACTGGCCGAAGCGAGCCAACGCGGCATTGTGGTCGTCAACCTGACGCAGTGTATGTCCGGTAAAGTGAATATGGGCGGTTATGCCACCGGGAACGCCCTCGCCCACGCCGGGGTGATCAGCGGCTTCGATATGACCGTCGAGGCGACACTGACCAAGCTACACTATTTGCTAAGCCAGGGACTGGATCACGATGCCGTGCGCACCGCGATGCAGCAGAACCTGCGCGGTGAACTGACGCCTGACGAGTAAGGAGAGAGGATGAACACAAGAGCGCTGCTACTGGTGGATATCCAGAATGATTTTTGTGCTGGCGGTGCGCTGGCGGTGCCAGAAGGTGACAGCACGGTGGACGTGGCCAACGCCATGATCCATTGGTGTCTGGTGCGCGGCGATTCGATTGTCGCAAGCCAGGACTGGCATCCGGCAAATCACGGCAGTTTTGCCAGCCAGCATCATGTGAAGCCCTATACCCAGGGGATGCTGGACGGTCTGCCACAGACGTTCTGGCCCGATCACTGTGTGCAAAACAGCGAAGGTGCCGAGCTGCACCCGATGCTCAACACCCAGCATATTGATATGGTGTTCCCAAAAGGCGAAGCGGCCAATATCGACAGCTACAGTGCCTTTTACGATAACGGTCATCGCCAGAAAACCGGGCTGGACGAGTGGTTGCGTGGGCAAAAAGTCTCAGAGCTGGTTGTAATGGGGCTGGCAACGGATTACTGCGTAAAGTTTACCGTCCTCGATGCGCTGAAGCTGGGCTATGAAGTGAACGTCATCACCGACGGTTGCCGGGGCGTGAACCTTCAGCCGCAGGACAGCACTCAGGCGTTTATGGAGATGGCCTCCGCCGGTGCCACCCTCTACACCTTCGAGGACTGGCGGGAAACGCAGGCCTGATATTACCCGGGACGCCGGCATTGCGGTACCCTCGTCTGCCGGCGTGGCGAGTTCACCTACAGCGCCAGATGCGTTGCACCTTTAGAGACCTGGATAATGTCACTGGCGGGCGGCAGTGCTCACGACATCCCTTGGGATAACGTCTCAGACCTACAGCCAGATCGGCACGCTACGCCCGGTCACGCTGCCGCTGACCGGGCTTGTTACTTTTACAGCACTTTCAGGGTCGCAATCGATTTTGGCGCAATCCCAAAATCTTCTTTCAGCTGCTGTTTGCTTTTCATCACCATCTGCCCCTGGGTGTCGATAGTCATGTGCTGAGCGTCGGTGTTGTTTCGCGCCTGCCAGAGCATCACCAGCTGCAAACTGTTTTCCTTTTGGGCCGACGTCAGTGCCACACCGTCAGGCCATTTTCCTAACTCTACCGCCGTGACCAGACGCTGATAAACGTCCTCGGTCATTCCGTCGACAATGTGTTCGATATCCACGTTTTTGTCTGCTCCTCAGGAATAATTTGCTGAATCGTTTCTTCAACCTTTAATCTGGTCGCCGTTTTGTTCATCGGTGAAGCTTAATGAGGCTGAGTTAACACAATAACGCTCACCGGTCGGTTTTGGCCCATCCGGGAACACGTGACCGAGATGTGCGTCACAGTTTCCACAGCGGATTTCGGTGCGCTGCATGCCGTGAGAGTCATCCGTCAGATAACGGATGGCAGTGTCGCTCACCGGCTCGTAAAAGCTCGGCCAGCCGCAGCCGGAGTCGTATTTGCTTTGGGCTGTGAACAGCGGCGCATCACAAATCAGGCAGTGATAGACACCGTCACGCTTGTTATGCAGCAGGCGGCCTGTAAACGGAGGCTCCGTTCCGTGATTCTGCGTCACGTAAAACTGCATTTCGCTCAGATTTTTTTTCAGTTCGTCCTGGTTCGGTTTGTTCGCCATATGCACACTTCTCGCAGGGTTAAGGACCTTTCTCGCCAGATTCTAACAAAACATTAACAATGAAGTATTAACTTTTGTTCTAAACTTACTCGTTGCGAAAGGATGGCCCGATAAATGTGATATACATCACAATTTTATCTCATTTGGCCTTTAAAATTCCCCACGCAGCCCCCAAATGGGGATTGGCCCAAAGGATGAGTGAGGCGATCAGTCAGTGCGAAGGTGTACTCAGGATTGATTTGTCGCAATGATTGACACGATTCCGCTTGACGCTGCGTAAGGTTTTTGTAATTTTACACGCAACCTTTTATTCACTAATAAATAGCTGGTGGAATATATGACTATCAAAGTAGGTATCAACGGTTTTGGCCGTATCGGCCGTATTGTTTTCCGTGCTGCTCAGGAACGTTCTGACATCGAAATCGTTGCAATCAACGACCTGTTAGACGCTGAATACATGGCTTACATGCTGAAATACGACTCAACTCACGGTCGTTTCAACGGTACTGTAGAAGTCAAAGACGGCCACCTGGTTGTTAACGGCAAAACTATCCGTGTTACCGCAGAACGTGACCCGGCTAACCTGAAGTGGAACGAAGTGAACGTAGACATCGTTGCTGAAGCAACCGGTCTGTTCCTGACTGACGAAACCGCTCGTAAGCACATCACTGCTGGCGCGAAAAAAGTGGTTCTGACTGGTCCATCCAAAGACAAAACTCCTATGTTTGTTAAGGGTGCTAACTTCGAAAAATATGCGGGTCAGGACATCGTTTCTAACGCATCTTGCACCACTAACTGCCTGGCACCACTGGCTAAAGTTATCAACGACAACTTCGGTATCGTTGAAGGCCTGATGACCACTGTTCACGCTACCACCGCAACTCAGAAAACTGTTGATGGCCCGTCTCACAAAGACTGGCGCGGCGGCCGCGGCGCAGCTCAGAACATCATCCCATCTTCTACCGGTGCTGCTAAAGCGGTAGGCGTTGTTCTGCCAGAACTGAACGGTAAAATCACCGGTATGGCGTTCCGCGTTCCTACTCCAAACGTATCCGTTGTTGACCTGACCGTTCGTCTGGAAAAAGCAGCGTCTTACGAAGAAATCAAGAAAGCAATCAAAGCGGCTTCTGAAGGCCCAATGAAAGGCGTTCTGGGTTACACCGAAGACGACGTTGTTTCTACCGACTTCAACGGCGAAATCTGCACTTCTGTGTTCGATGCTAAAGCAGGTATCGCACTGAACGACAACTTCGTTAAACTGGTTTCCTGGTACGACAACGAAACCGGCTACTCTAACAAAGTACTGGACCTGATCGCTCACATCTCCAAATAAGTTGAGATGAGAAACTGATCAATAAAGGCGACTTCGGTCGCCTTTTTTTATTTACACGTCATCCTTCACGCTGCCTCTTCGTTGGCTGCGCTTTCGGATCCCGGTCACATAGTTATCTATGCTCCCGGCACCCTCAAGCTTGCCGCCTTGATGCAACCCGAACGATTTTGTGTAAAAACTAAATATAGGATTGCATCATGATTAACAAAATTTTTGCTCTCCCGGTAGTTGAACAACTTACCCCTGTCCTCTCCCGTCGTCAGCTTGACGACCTGGAACTGATTGTCGTCGATCACCCACAGGCGAAAGCGTCTTTCGCTTTACAGGGCGCGCACCTGCTCTCCTGGAAACCTGCCGGTGAAGAAGAAGCTCTGTGGCTGAGTAACAATACCCCGTTTAAAACCGGCGTTGCGTTACGTGGCGGTGTGCCAATTTGCTGGCCTTGGTTCGGCCCGGCGGCACAACCCGGTTTGCCTGCGCATGGTTTCGCCCGTAATCAGGCGTGGACCTTAAAAGCCCATAATGAAGATGAAAGCGGCGTCGTGCTGACGTTTGAATTGCAGAATAATGAAGAAACCCTGAAACTGTGGCCGCACGAATTCACGCTGCTGGCGCGCTTCAAAGTGGGTAAAACCTGCGAGATTGAACTGGAAGCCCACGGTGAGTTCGAAACCACCTCTGCCCTGCACACCTATTTCAACGTCGGTGATATCAGCAAGGTGAAAGTCAGCGGCTTTGGTGATCGTTATATCGACAAAGTGCTGAACGCCGAAGAAGGTGTTTTGACTGACGGCGTACAGACCTTCCCGGATCGTACCGACCGCGTCTATCTGAACCCGGAAGCCTGCAGCGTGATCCACGATGATGCGCTGGCGCGTAATATCGACGTGATCCACGGTCACCACAGCAACGTGGTCGGCTGGAACCCAGGCCCGGCACTGTCCGTTAGCATGGGTGATATGCCGGATGATGGGTACAAAACTTTCGTCTGTGTGGAAACCGCTTGTGTGACTGCACCGCAGAAAGCGACTGACGAGAAGCCATCCCGCCTGTCTCAAACCCTTCGCGTGACGAAACGCTAATCCGTCGACGCACTCATAGAATGCAAAACAGGGCGCAAGCGCCCTGTTTTATTGCCTCCAGCGCACTAAAAAAGTGCATCATCAGAAGCTATAGGTGATCCCGGTTGAGAAGAGCCCCGTCCAGGTCTTATCGACCATAGGGCTATCGGTCACTTCATCCGACAGACGCGTGTAACGGCCCACGCCGTAAACGCTCCACGCATCCGTCAATTTATAGTTCAGCGACAGTTCAACATACGGGTTCCAGCCGTTGTCCGGATCGTAGCTGCGCAGGCCACTTTTACCGGACTCGTTTTTGGAAACGCCATAGTAGTACTGGTTCTGATTATCGCTGTTCCACTGTACCCCAATCCCAGGCGTCAGCGTCAGGCCACCGTTGGTGTAGCGATACAACCACGCCATATCCCAAACCATCCCGTTGCTCTTGTCGAGCGTATCCCCGGCAAGCGTGGTGCGCAGAAAACCGTACTGGGTGAAGTGCAGATAAGACAGGCCCGCCATCATCGTCGACTGGCGACGATCGAGCTTACGCAGCTGATGATTGTCACTGTCGCCTGGCTTAAAGTACAGCGGCGACCAGTAAGCGGTGATGGAGAGCTTATCGGCCTGATCGTTCCACAGGTAATACCCCGCACCCAGACCATGGAGCCAGAAGTTATGGCTTTCAAAATCGATGGCCGGAACCGGGTAGTAATCTGTGTGGTATTGCTTGTACGGATGTCCTATTACGCCGACGCCTGCACCCAGCGTCAATTTGCTGTCCTCAGCGTGGGCAACGGTAGCTGCTGTTGCGAAGAGCAGTCCTGTTGCCAGTAAATTGATTGATTTCACTTTGCATATCCCTAAAAAAATAAAAGCGGCAGAAGTTTACCCGCCTCACTGTTTTACCTCAAATTCTTTACGTCCGCTGACAAAATGTAACCAATTACTATTCCACCCGTCTGTGGCAGCTCGCTTACCGTCCTGTGACATTGCGATGAAGTCGGCAAATCAGTTGTGCTTTAAGTCGCGGTATTTTTTGATGAGTTATTGATATGTCATTGAAATTGAATTTTGCTGGCATGCAAGTTTTGCAAATGCCATCTACGCTTAAATTCAGAAGGTGCAATCGCGGGGCACGTTATCCATTTCTCCCAGGCAACCTGGCACAATGGTTGCTGAATCAGAGGTGAGAATGTCGGTGAGCGTCGTTCAGCTTACGCCTTCCGGGAGCCTCCATTATTCATACGAACGGCTCTCATCCTGTGCTAAAAAACGAAAGGACGGCATGCCATGAATATATTCGATCACTATCGCCAGCGTTATGAAGCTGCCAAGGACGAAGAGTTCACACTGCAGGAATTTCTTGCCACCTGTAAACAAGATCGCAGTGCCTATGCCAACGCGGCAGAACGACTGTTAATGGCCATTGGTGAGCCTGTAATGGTTGACACTGCCCATGAGCCACGGCTGTCCCGTCTGTTTTCGAACCGCGTAGTCGCACGCTACCCGGCGTTTGAAGAGTTCTACGGTATGGAAGACGCTATCGAACAGATCGTCGCCTACCTGAAACATGCCGCGCAGGGTCTGGAAGAGAAGAAACAGATCCTCTATCTGCTGGGCCCCGTCGGCGGCGGTAAATCTTCGCTGGCTGAACGACTGAAAGCGCTGATGCAGCGCGTGCCGATTTATGTGCTGAGCGCCAACGGCGAGCGCAGCCCGGTCAATGACCACCCGTTGTGCCTGTTTAATCCGCAGGAAGATGCCCAGATTCTGGAAAAAGAGTACGGCATTCCTACACGTTATCTCGGCACGATCATGTCACCCTGGGCGGCGAAACGTCTGAACGAGTTTGGTGGCGATATCACCAAATTCCGCGTGGTAAAAGTGTGGCCGTCCATTCTGGCGCAGATTGCGATTGCCAAAACTGAGCCGGGCGATGAGAACAACCAGGATATCTCTGCGCTGGTCGGTAAAGTGGATATCCGCAAGCTGGAAAACCATGCCCAGAACGATCCGGATGCCTATGGTTATTCCGGCGCGCTGTGCCGCGCTAACCAGGGGATTATGGAATTCGTCGAGATGTTTAAAGCACCGATTAAAGTGCTGCATCCACTGCTGACCGCGACCCAGGAAGGTAACTATAACGGGACAGAAGGCATCTCTGCCCTGCCGTTCAACGGGATTATTCTGGCGCACTCCAACGAATCGGAGTGGGTCACCTTCCGTAATAACAAGAACAATGAGGCGTTCCTTGACCGTGTGTATATCGTCAAAGTGCCTTATTGCCTGCGAATTTCCGAAGAGATCAAGATTTACGAAAAACTGCTCAATCACAGTGAGCTGACCCATGCGCCATGCGCACCGGGCACCCTGGAAACGCTGGCGCGCTTCTCGATTCTGTCGCGTCTGAAAGAGCCGGAAAACTCCAGCATTTACTCCAAAATGCGCGTGTATGACGGTGAAAGCCTGAAGGACACCGACCCGAAAGCGAAATCCTATCAGGAGTATCGCGACTATTCCGGCGTGGACGAAGGCATGAACGGGCTGTCGACGCGTTTCGCGTTCAAAATCCTCTCCCGTGTGTTCAACTTTGACCACATTGAGGTGGCCGCGAACCCGGTGCATCTGTTCTACGTGCTGGAGCAGCAGATTGAACGTGAGCAGTTCCCGCAGGAGCAGTCTGAACGCTATCTGGAGTTCCTGAAAGGCTATCTGATCCCGAAATATGCCGAGTTCATCGGTAAAGAGATTCAGACGGCGTATCTGGAATCCTACTCCGAGTATGGACAGAACATTTTTGACCGTTATGTCACCTACGCGGACTTCTGGATCCAGGACCAGGAGTACCGTGATCCGGATACCGGCCAACTGTTTGACCGTGAATCCCTGAACGCTGAACTGGAAAAAATTGAGAAGCCTGCCGGGATCAGTAATCCGAAAGACTTCCGTAACGAGATCGTCAACTTCGTGCTGCGCGCCAGAGCGAACAACAGCGGACGTAACCCAAACTGGACCAGCTACGAAAAACTGCGCACGGTTATCGAGAAGAAAATGTTCTCCAATACCGAAGAGCTGTTGCCGGTGATTTCGTTTAACGCCAAAACCTCAACCGACGAGCAGAAAAAGCACGACGATTTTGTCGACCGCATGATGGAGAAAGGCTACACCCGCAAACAGGTTCGCCTGTTGTGCGAATGGTATCTGCGCGTGCGTAAATCGTCTTAATACCGATGCCCGGCGGCGCATACGCTTGCCGGGCCTACAAGAACAACGACCTGTAGGCCGGATAAGCCTGGCGCATCCGGCATGACTGATGCCGCGTAAGATTGGCAAATGCAGTACGGGAGGGGCATATGACCTGGTTCATAGACCGACGCCTGAACGGTAAAAACAAAAGCGCGGTAAACCGCCAGCGCTTTTTGCGCCGCTATAAGGCGCAGATAAAACAGTCGATCTCCGAGGCCATTAATAAACGTTCGGTGACCGACATCGACAGCGGCGAGTCCGTTTCCATTCCGACGGACGATATCAGCGAACCGATGTTTCATCAGGGTCGTGGCGGCCTGCGCCATCGGGTTCACCCGGGTAACGATCACTTCGTGCAAAACGACCGCATTGAACGTCCACAGGGCGGCGGCGGTGGTGGCGGAAGCGGTCAGGGACAGGCAAGTCCGGACGGCGAAGGACAGGATGAATTCGTGTTCCAGATTTCCAAAGATGAGTATCTGGATCTGCTGTTTGAGGATCTGGCCCTGCCGAATCTGCGGAAAAATCAGCACCGCCAACTGACAGAGTTCAAAACACACCGTGCCGGTTTCACGGCCAATGGCGTTCCGGCTAACATCAGCGTCGTGCGTTCACTGCAAAACTCACTGGCGCGGCGCACCGCAATGACCGCGGGTAAAAAGCGCGAGCTCCGCGAGCTGCAAGCCAGCCTCGACGTTGTGGAGAAAAGTGAACCTGCACAGCTGCTTGAGGAAGAACGCCTGCGTCGTGAAATCGCCGAGCTACGGGCGAAAATCGAAAAAGTGCCGTTTATCGACACCTTCGACCTGCGTTACAAAAACTACGAACGTCGCCCTGAACCGTCCAGTCAGGCGGTGATGTTCTGTCTGATGGACGTGTCAGGCTCGATGGACCAGGCCACCAAGGATATGGCGAAACGCTTTTATATCCTGCTCTATCTGTTCCTGAGCCGGACGTATAAAAACGTGGAAGTGGTCTATATCCGCCACCACACCCAGGCGAAAGAAGTCGATGAGCATGAGTTCTTCTACTCGCAGGAAACCGGTGGGACGATTGTGTCGAGCGCCCTGAAGCTGATGGATGAAGTCGTGAAAGAGCGCTATGATCCGGCGCAGTGGAATATCTACGCCGCGCAGGCTTCGGACGGTGACAACTGGGCCGATGACTCACCGCTGTGCCACGAACTGCTGGCGAAGAAAATTCTGCCGGTGGTGCGTTATTACAGCTATATCGAAATCACCCGCCGGGCGCATCAGACCCTGTGGCGCGAATACGAGCACCTGCAGTCTACGTTTGAAAACTTCGCCATGCAGCATATCCGCGATCAGGAAGATATTTATCCTGTGTTCAGGGAGTTGTTCCACAAGCAGGATGCCTGACCCCTTTAAAACTAAAATCAGTCAGCAACCCTGAGTTACTGACTGATTTTTATTCCTCTCTTTGCAACCTCTGGATAGCAAAGCGTCAGTTCAGACAGACTCAGTATCTAACAGCGAAGTCCCGTAAGAATTGTCGATGGTACAAAGCCAATGGCCCGGGTTTTCCTGGCGAAAGACATAGGTCGCGCAACGTGTGGCTGTCACGTTACTGCCTTGTCCATCCGGGAAATGAAGCACGGTTTCCATGATGACGAGCGCATTGTCGCCCCCTTCAATGACCTGCATTTCGCCCTGCTCTACAATAAGCTGCCCCTGAAAATACTCAGAGATGGCCATAAAGGCTTTGCGGATATTCTCTTTACCTCTGACCACCATGCCGGGCTTAACCACCAGCGCGGCATCCTCGGCGTAATACGCCATTAACGTATCAAAATCTTTGGCAGAAATAGCCCTGTCACAGGCTTCAATAATCTGGCGTAGCAGATGTGAATGCATCATGGCTAACCTTTTTGGTCTCCCGGGCAGTAAACCCAATCTATCTGGATGTACAGAAAACATCCATGCTATTAGAGATTCTGTCAACTCTTCAGCGGTTTGCTAATGCCCGGACTGTCATACCGTCAGCGGGCGGATGAATCGCCGAAACATATGCCAGTGGTCGCACTAATGGGCACATCCTCGCGTCGCGGTGTGCCAGGCTGACAAAGGCACTGCGCGCCACGCCCTTGCCAGTGGCTAAAGCGGAAGAATGAAGAGGACGCCATGATCACGTTATGCAAAACCTGCGGTACCGCCTATGAAGTCAGCGATACCCCTCCAGCGCAGTGCGCTATCTGTGAAGATGAACGCCAGTATGTTCCCGTAGGCGGGCAGAAATGGGTCGATTTTGACGACCTTTGCGCTTCGCATTCCAATAAGTGGAAGCAACATGACAGCACGCTACTCAGCATCCGCACCGTCCCTGATTTCGCGATTAACCAGCGCGCGTTTCTTCTGCTGACTCCGCAGGGCAATATTCTGTGGGACTGTGTTGCCACGCTCGACGCGGCCACCAACATGCTCATCACGGCGTTAGGCGGGATTAAGGCCATCGCGATTTCGCATCCTCATTATTACACCACGATGCAGGATTGGGCGGCAGCCTTTAACGCCCCGATTTACCTTCATGCCAATGATCGTCAATGGGTTATGCGCGACAGCCCCTGGCTTAACTTCTGGGAAGGCGACACGCTTGAGCTGTTCGGTGACGTTCGGGTGCTACGCCTTGGTGGGCACTTTGCAGGCGGCTGTGTTTTACACTGGGCGAAAGAGGAAGGCGTGGTGCTTTCTGGAGACATTGTTCAGGTCGCGCCGGGGGCACATACGGTCTCTTTTATGTGGAGCTACCCTAATATGCTGCCGCTGCCCGCCACGACGGTCAGTCACATTGTCCAACGCCTGAGTACGGTGAAATTTAAGAAGCTCTACGGCGCTTTTGAAGGCAGAGATATTACGCAGAATGCCGATGACATCGTGCGTCGTTCAGGGGAGAAGTATATTGCCTGCCTCAAAGAGTGAGCCCTGAACCCTGTCTGATGCTAGCGCGACAACGCCGCCAGACACTTCACGGCCAAATAATTTTCTTCTTTTAAGCTTTTTTTAATCTTTCCGTCGGCCGTACCTGCTGAACTGGTTTTTTGTACCGCGAAAAGCGCAATCGGCCCGATTTCCCTTTTTTATAATCAAATGATAATCACTTTCATTATCATTCTGTATTTATTGTGCTTTAATCCGCATCGTTAGGGTTTCTGGTGCTAATGACTCACTTTGATGAAGGATTAAATTATGAAATTTGGCGTATTGTCTTTGTGCTCGCTGGCGATGATGAGTTCCTCGCTGCTGCTTTCATCCCTGGCACAGGCGGCCGACAGCAGCGAAGGCATCGTGGTGTATAACGCGCAGCATGAAAACCTGGTTCAGTCGTGGGTCGATGGCTTCACCAAAGAAACCGGGATTAAAGTGACACTGCGTAACGGCGGCGACAGCGAGCTGGGCAACCAGCTGGTGCAGGAAGGCAGCGCCTCCCCGGCGGACGTGTTCCTGACCGAAAACTCCCCGGCGATGGTGCTGGTCGATAACGCCAAATTGTTTGCGCCGCTGGATGCCGCAACGCTTGCTCAGGTTGCTCCGGCTTACCGTCCTGAACACGGCCGTTGGATTGGCATTGCCGCCCGCAGCACCGTGTTTGTCTATAATCCGGCGAAGCTGTCTGAAGCGCAGCTCCCGCACTCGCTGATGGATTTGGCCAAACCTGAGTGGAAAGGCCGCTGGGCCGCGTCCCCATCCGGCGCGGATTTCCAGGCTATCGTCAGCGCCGTTCTGGCCCTGAAAGGCGAGAAAGCGACGCTGGAATGGCTGAAAGCGATGAAAACCAACTTCGTGGCCTATAAAGGCAACAGCACGGTGATGAAAGCAGTCAACGCAGGCCAGATCGATGGCGGCATCATTTATCACTATTACCGCTTTGTTGACCAGGCGAAGACTGGCGAAAACAGCAAAAACACCAAACTCTACTACTTTAAACATCAGGATCCAGGTGCGTTCGTCAGCATTTCCGGCGGCGGCGTGCTGGCATCCAGCAAACACCAGCAGCAGGCTCAGGCCTTCATCAAGTGGGTAACCGGCAAAGCGGGCCAGGAATCGCTGCGCACCAACGACGCGTTTGAATATGCGGTGGGTGTAAACGCGGCGTCCAACCCGAAACTGGTTCCTCTTAAGGATTTGGATGCGCCTAAGGTTGAAGCCTCTTCGCTTAACAGCAAAAAGGTGATTGACCTGATGACGCAGGCTGGTCTGCTCTGATTGAAACGAATGTGGTGAGTGCTTAATGTCCGTTGTGAATGTTAGCGAGAAATCTCTCGCCCTGCGCCCGGTGTCTCAGCATCGCCCCGCGCCAGTAATGGTATTGCTGGCTGGGCTGGTTTCGCTGTTGGCGCTGATCCCGCCTGCCTTTGTGATTTACATTGGCTTTGACACCGGCTGGGAAACCGTTAAAGCACTCATCTTTCGCCCGCGTGTTGCTGAGCTACTCAGCAACACGCTGCTGTTAGTGCTGGTCACCGTCCCCCTTAGCGTTATTGTCGGCGTGCTGCTCGCCTGGCTCACCGAAAGAACGACGCTTGCGGGCAGACGGCTCTGGTCGATACTGGCGGTGGCGCCGCTCGCCATTCCGGCGTTCGTGCAAAGCTATGCCTGGGTCAGCGCCGTGCCCTCGATTCACGGTTTGAGCGCTGGCGTGTTTTTGTCAGTCCTTGCCTATTATCCCTTTATTTATCTGCCCGTTGCGGCCGTGCTGCGCCGTCTGGATCCGACCCTGGAAGACGTTGCGGCCTCTTTAGGCACACCGCCGCTGCGTGTCTTTTACCGTGTGATTTTGCCGCAACTGCGCCTGCCCGTTTGGGGCGGTGCGCTGTTGGTGGCGCTGCATCTGCTGGCCGAATACGGGCTGTATGCGATGATCCGCTTCGACACTTTTACCACCGCCATCTACGACCAGTTCCAGTCAACGTTTAGCGGCCCGGCGGCCAATATGCTGGCCGGCGTGCTGGCGTTGTGCTGTCTGGCCATTCTGACGCTTGAAGGTACGACGAGGGGGAAAGCACGCTATGCGCGCGTCGGGGCCGGTGCGCCTCGTGAGCAAAAACGCTGGCGGCTTAACGCGCTTCTTCAGGGCCTCGGACAAACGTTCGCCTTCGCCGTTACCCTGTTGGCCCTGGTGGTGCCGCTGGCAGTGCTTTGTCGCTGGCTGTGGCTCGGCGGCATAGAAAACTGGAATCAGGCCAATCTGTGGATGTCGCTCCAACAGACCCTGGTGCTCGCCGCCAGCGGTGCGGTGTTAACGCTGCTGGCCGGTGTGCCGATTGCGTGGCTGTCGGTTCGCCATCCTCGTCCGCTGTTCCGGGTGCTGGAGAGCTGCAATTACTTCACCAGCTCGCTGCCTGGCATTGTGGTAGCGCTGGCGCTGGTCACCGTAACCATTCATTACGCACGCCCGATTTACCAGACTGAAATCACGCTGTTCCTGGCTTACCTGCTGATGTTCGCCCCACGTGCGCTGGTTAACCTGCGTGCGGGGATTGCTCAGGCCCCGATCGAGCTGGAAAACGTGGCTCGCAGCTTAGGGAAAACGCCGTCTGTTGCGTTGTGGAGCGTCACGCTGCGCCTTGCCGCGCCCGGTGCCGCCGCCGGAGCCGCGCTGGTGTTCCTTGGGATCTGCAATGAATTAACCGCCACGCTGCTGCTCTCGCCACTCGGCACCCGTACGCTGTCAACCGGGTTCTGGGCGCTGACCAGTGAAATTGATTATGTCGCTGCAGCGCCTTACGCCCTGCTAATGATCCTTATCTCGCTGCCGCTCACCGGCATTCTCTACGTACAGTCACAGAAACTCGCAGGATTGTAAGATGATTGAGCTGTCGAATATTTCGAAGACATTTGGCCAGACCACCGTGCTGGATGACATCAGCCTGAAGGTAAAATCCGCCAGCCGAACGGCGATTGTCGGGCCGTCCGGCTCGGGAAAAACCACGCTGCTGCGCATTCTTGCCGGTTTCGACACCCCGGATGCCGGGCAGATCACGCTGCGCGATAGGGTGCTGTTTGACCAGAACACCTTTATTCCTGCTCATGAGCGTGGCATCGGTTTTGTGCCGCAGGAAGGCGCGCTGTTCCCACATATGAAGGTCGGCGACAACATCGCTTACGGCCTGAAAGGGTCGAAAGAAGAGAACCGTCGGCACGTGGCGGAGCTGATGGAGCTGGTGTCGCTCGATACCCGTTTGGCCTCGCACTGGCCGCATGAGATTTCCGGTGGGCAACAGCAGCGCGTTGCGCTGGCCCGCGCACTGGCACAAAAACCGGCATTGATGCTGCTGGATGAACCGTTCTCCGCGCTGGATACCGGCCTTCGCGCCGCCACGCGCAAAGCCACGGCCGATTTACTGGAGCAGGCTGGCGTCGCCTCCATTCTGGTCACACACGATCAGCAGGAAGCGTTATCGTTCGCCAGTCAAATTGCGGTGATCCGCAATGGCCGTTTTACCCAGGTGGGCTCGCCGGGAGAGGTTTATTCCCGGCCTGTGGACGAAGAAACCGCCCTCTTCCTTGGCGACGCGCTGATTTTCCCCGCACAGGTGAGCGGCGGCGTAGCGCGTTGCTGCCTGGGCAATATTCCGGTGAGCAACCCTGAGCACACCGGCGAGCGGCGCATTATGCTGCGTCCGGAACAAATCATGATGACGACGGCCCACCAACAGCCGCTCGCGATGATCAGCGAGGTCGATTTTACCGGGCATCTGTCGACGCTGACGTTAACGTCCCCCGCCTGGCCTACCGCGTTGCAGGTCAAAACACTCAGCCAGCAGCACTGGCAGAAAGGCACCTCGGTCAGCGTCACCGTCACCGGCCACGCCTGCGTTTTAGCCGCCTGATAAACGTATTACAGCAGCAGCCTACTTTTCGGCATCAAGGGCTGCTACGCTTAAGTCCCTGCGAAGCGTAAGTTCATACACGACACAGGGCACATCGTAATGCTGCTCATTTCCCTTGTAAGTCATGCCTGACGGTTTTATCACCCGTTTATTTATTCGCCACGCTATTTAATCCGCATGACGTTTTGTCGTAAACAACGTCTCAGTTTGTTATTTGCCCCTTCGTTAACCTGCATAAATCACCCAGGAATATTCTTATTTAAACGCGAATAAATAAAACCCTACTCCATTCAATTTCATTCGAAATACACCAGGTAAATTATTTGTTATTTCAGATCTGACCCGATGCGCGGTTTTATACAAACTCCGTACGCTGTCACTTAAATACTGGCGACACATTCAAACAAATAACTAACAAATTTTGTCGCGCATTTTAGAAATTGTTTTAAATCATAATGTTAATTCAGATTTTTACACTCCCCGCACCCTCTTTTTGCGCCATAAAAAAGCCAATATGATTCAACTCATCAGACCTGTCTTCTTTAATGTAATCACTCTGCTTAATGAGGTTTCATGATGAAAATAAAATACCACTCTCTCGCCGCCCTGGTGATGACCGCAGGCTTCTTCTCGCAGCCAGCCAGTGCGATCAGCGATGCCTACCGCGCACAGCTTGAACGTTCAGGCTGCACGCAGGTCAGCGAAGCCAACGGCACCTGCAACGTGTCACAGCATCATTCCCGCTATGACGACGATGACACCTCTCAGGCCAGCCAGCGCAGCACAGAAGCCGATCCGCGCGCGGCCAGGGAGGTCGCTCACGATCTTGAGCATCACCTTCGTGGTCATTACCAGGGTCAGGCCGTTGACTATATGCAGGCCAACGACTGGCAACCGATGAATGAGGAACAGTCTCGTTGGTCAAAAGCCGGGTTTATTGCCGATTTTGCAATGAACAACAGCGGTCAAATTATGAAAGTCAAAGTGCATTAATCAAAAAATAACGGGAGTGCATAATGCAAACCACCGCGCTTAAAAAGAAACGCACCTGGGTCGGGAAAATATGCCTGACGCTGTTTGTTCTGTTTTGTCTCGATGCCGTTTATAGCGCCGGAAAAATCGCCCTCATGTTTTATTCGACCCATCCTGACCCGGATGTCGCGCAAGGGGTTTATACCGGCGAAATTATTGGCAGTTTTCTGGTCGCCATCGCCTTTCTGATCGTGGGTTTGCCGCTGGGCTATTTGACGTGGCGGACACGCGCAAAGTAACGCTCTGCGTATAAAAATAACGACGAAAACAAACAGGGTTATAAAAATAATGATGAAGCAAAACTTACTGCTAACCGTGGTCATCAGCAGCCTGTTGTCCGGCTGTGCAATGGATAATATGTCGACCACCCAGAAAGCACTGCTGGCCGGTTCTGCGGCAGCGGCCATTGGTGGCATTGCCTACGGGGTGCATCAAAAGCACGAAGCGGACAAAGAAAAACATAAGCACGATCAACACGATCAGCGTGACAGTGACGATAGCTACGTTCACCATTCGCACTACCACCACAGATCTTGTTACGACGGTGACGATCGCTGGCAGTGCGAGGACTAAACGCTCTCCGCCCGGCAGGCGCTTAGCGCTTGCCGGACCAGACACATCGCACTATGCTGACTGCCTGTTTTTATTCCCGGAGTCACCATGTCTGATATCTCCTCCCGCAATGTCCACCAGCATTTATTGGATGTCCTCAACGCTCAACAGGCCCATTTTCGCGTGATGGAGCATGAAGCCATTGGCAAATGTGAAGCGGTGTCTGAAATTCGTGGTACCGCGCTCGGCCAGGGAGCCAAAGCGCTGGTCTGCAAAGTGAAAGGTAATGGGGTTAAACAGCACGTGCTGGCGATTCTGGCCGCCGATCAGCAGGCGGATCTCTCCCAGTTGGCCGCACACCTGGGCGGACTGAAAGCCTCCCTGGCAAGCCCGGCAGAAGTCGACGAGCTGACCGCGTGCGTGTTTGGCGCTATCCCTCCGTTCAGCTTCCACCCCTCGCTGAAGCTGATTGCCGATCCCCTGCTGTTTGAACGCTTTGATGAAATTGCTTTCAATGCGGGTTTGCTGGAAAAATCGATCATTATGAATACCCAGGATTATCTGCGCATCGCGCAGCCGGAGCTGGTCAGCTTCCGCAAGTCCTGAGCACCACGGCTGACCGGAAGGATCAGCTGTGCTTTTCCAGATAGCGTACCGAAGCCAACAGAATGATGGCCGCCAGCATAAATACGGCACAGATAATGGCGGCTTCCAGCAGATCTGTCTCGTTCATGGCAATCCCCTCTAACCAGCCCATCTTATTGGTTTACCCCTCGCAGATGACAGCGCAATGACAGCGCCAGTCCGTTATTTTGCTGTTAACGCATTTTAGCAAGAAAATACCCTTTCTTATATAAAGGTCTTTCCTGCTGTAAATTGTTACCGGTATCACGAAAAAGATTTTCCGTAAATCCATTGCCAGATCTCGTAATTGTTAAGCCCTCTTCTGTAGTCAACCATGGTTATCCGTTCCCCTCAAAGATGAACCTGACACAGGCAAGGTAAATTCCATGACCGACAAGATCGCGGTGAAAGAAAAAATCAGTTATGGGTTAGGTGATATGGCCAGCCATATTGGGCTGGATAATGTGATTATCTTTCTGACCTTTTATTATACCGATGTGGTGGGCTTACCGGCGGCGTTCGTTGGCACGATGTTTTTGCTGGCACGCACCGCTGACGCCATTATCGACCCCGCGATGGGCTATCTCGCCGATCGTACCCGCTCGCGCTGGGGAAAATTCCGCCCATGGATGCTGTGGCTGGCCCTGCCGTTTGGTGCCAGCTGTTTACTGACTTACGCCGTGCCGGAATCGCTGGATCTGCACGGTAAAATGATCTTCGCCACCCTCAGCTATACGGTGATGATGCTGATGTATACCGCCATCAACATCCCCTATTGCTCAATGGGTGCGGTTATGACGCCGGACAACGACGCGCGCATCTCCCTGCAATCCTACCGTTTCTTCCTTGCCACGCTGGGGGGTGCACTTTCCACCTTCTTTATGATGCCCCTGGCGGAATTTTTGGGCGGCGCGGATAAACTGCTGGGCTACCGTTGGGCGATGGCCATTATGGCCAGCGTTGCCGTGGTCATGTTCTGGATATGTTTTGCCAATACCCGTGAACGTATTAATGCCCCCGCCACGCACAATAACTACCTTGCCGAACTGCGTGATTTAGTTCGTAACGATCAATGGCGGGTGGTGGCCGTGCTGGTCTTAACCAATATTGGTTTCGGCGTCGTTCGTTTAGGCGCGATGATGTATTTCGTGACCTATTACCTGGGCAACGCCAGTTATTTCATGTGGATGCTCGGCGCCCATATTCTGGGTAAAGCGGCGGGCAGCGTACTGGCTAAACGATTAACGCAAAATTACAGCAAAGTGCAGATGTTTGGTTATTGTTCGGTACTCGCCGGTATCCTTAGCATTGCTCTGTTCTTCTCGCCTAAATATGTTTTCGTGCTGGTACCGATGACCTTTGTTATCTCCACGTTCTACCAGGCCACCACCACCCTGATGTGGGTCATGATGGCGGACGTTGTGGACTACGGCGAATGGAAACAAGGTAAACGGATGGATGGGGTTATCTTCTCTACTTTCTTAGCCGTCCTGAAACTCGGCATGGCATTAAGCGGGGCCATTGTGGGCTGGAGCCTCGGCCTGAGCGGCTATGTGGCCAATGCGCCTCACCAGAACGCCAGCGCCATGTACTGCATTATCGCCCTTTTCACCGTCATCCCGGGTCTGTTGTCACTCGGCGCCTTCGCGACCCTGCGCTGGTACAAACTCGACGACAGCACCATGAAATCCATTCATCTCGCGAAAGCCAGCGTTTAACAGGATCCTTTTTATGAGCGAACTTATTCAGCATTCCAATAGCATCGAATGGCGTTTTGAGCGTCAGATCTTACGCATCGAGCCATGGGGAGCGCACAGCTTCCGCGTTCGGGCGACCTGCTCGCCGGCCTTTGATGCCTCACTGCAGGCGCTATTACCCGCCGATACTCAGCAGGCAGACATCACCCCACAGGCGGAGAGCCTGACTATCCGCAATGGCAACATCACCGCGGTGCTCAACCTGAAAGGCCAGCTCGCCTTCTATAACCAGCGCGGTGAGCTGCTGCTGGAGGAGATGTGGCGTCAGCGCTCGACGGTGGGGATCGGTGCCAGTGAAAAGAGTCAGGACAAATATGTCAGCGCACTGAAGCTGGATGGCCGGGAATTTAAACCGCTCGCTGGTGGCAAATATCAGCTGACCGTGCGCTTTGAATCACGCCCTGATGAGCGCATTTACGGGATGGGTCAGTACCAGCAACCGTGGTTAGATCTCAAGGGTTGCACGCTGGAGCTGGCTCAGCGTAACTCCCAGGCCAGCGTTCCGTTTATGCAATCCAGCCTCGGCTATGGTCTGCTGTGGAATAACCCGGCGATCGGGGAAGCCAGTTTTGCCAAAAATCAGACCGAGTGGCGGGCCCGCGTCACCGGAGAGATGGATTACTGGATAACCGCTGCCGACAGCATTGCGGAGGTAACGCGCCAGTATGTGAAAGCCACGGGTTTACCGCCCCAGGCCCCCGATTTCCTCAGCGGGTTGTGGCAATGCAAACTGCGCTATCGCAACCAACAAGAAGTGTTAGACGTGGCACGCGAATACCGTCGCCGTCACCTGCCGCTGTCGGTGATGGTGATCGATTTCTTCCACTGGCCCAACCAGGGTACCTGGTGCTTTGATCCGACAGATTGGCCCGATCCGAAAGCGATGGTCGATGAACTCGCGGAATTGGGCATCGAACTGATGGTCTCCGTCTGGCCCACCGTGGAAGCACGTAGCCCACTCTATCCGCAGATGAAGGCCAAAGGCTGGCTGGTCAGCAGCGAGCGCGGCGTGCAGGTCAATCTCGATTTCATGGGCAACACCACCTTCTTTGATGCCACTCATCCGCAGGCGCGTGAGTTTGTCTGGGAGACAGTAAAGAAAAACTATTACGATATCGGTATTAAGCTGTTCTGGTTGGACGAGGCCGAACCCGAGTATCGCGCCTATGATTTTGACAACTACCGTTATCACGCCGGACCTGTCCTGGAAGTCGGTAACCGCTATCCACGCGATTTCGCCCAGGGCTTCTATGATGGGCTGCAGGCCTGCGGCGAGCGGGATATTGTCAATCTGGTGCGCTGCTCGTGGGCGGGAAGTCAACGTTACGGTGTACTGGCCTGGTCTGGCGACGTCCACTCTTCGTTCCACGCGTTCCGCAATCAGCTGGCGGCTGGCCTGAATATGGGCCTTGCCGGTATTCCGTGGTGGACCACCGATATTGGGGGATTCCAGGGCGGCAATATTCACGATCCTGAATTTCATGAGCTGCTCATCCGCTGGTTCCAGTGGGCGGTCTTCTGCCCGGTGCTGCGCATGCACGGCTACCGTGAACCACAAATTCAGCCGGCAGAACGCTACCGCGACGGGATCCCGCAGTGCAACAGCGGTTCCCCTAATGAATTGTGGAGCTATGGCGAGGCCAACTTTACCATCATGCAACACTGGTTAACGGTGCGCGAAAAGCTGCGCCCTTACATCGACTCGCTGTATGACAATGCCCACCAGCAGGGCGATCCGCTGATGCGTCCGCTGTTCTGGCACTACCCGCAGGAGCCACAGAGCTGGGAAATTGAAGATCAGTACCTGTTTGGTGAGGATCTGCTGGTGGCACCGGTGCTGCACGCGGGACAGCGCGAGCGCGAGGTGTGGCTTCCGGCGGGAAGCCAATGGATTGCCCTTAACGGCGAACACTATCAGGGCGGGCAGAAAATCCGTGTAGCCGCGGCGCTGGAGACCATTCCGGTCTTCATCCGTGCAGGCAGCCCATTGGTCGCCACGCTGCTGCAATGATCCCGCCGAAGTCGTGAAGGTATTTCATGATAAAAGCCTGTTTACTCTCGTATTTACGCGTAAAGTAAGCAGGCTTACTTTTTATGACTTCTGGCAAGGATACCCTCATGTTCGATACCACCCTGTTGATTTTGCTGGGGCTGGCGGCACTCGGTTTTATCAGTCATAACACCACCGTCGCCGTGTCTATTTTGGTGCTGATTATTATCCGCGTCACCCCACTCAACACCTTCTTTCCCTGGATTGAAAAACAGGGCCTTAGCGTGGGGATCATTATTCTGACCATCGGCGTGATGGCACCTATCGCCAGCGGAACGATCCCCCCTTCGACGTTGATCCACTCTTTTGCTAACTGGAAATCACTGGTCGCCGTCGCCGTCGGGGTCTTCGTTTCGTGGCTTGGCGGGCGCGGCGTGCAGCTGATGGGGATCCAACCGCATTTGGTGGGCGGGTTATTGGTCGGGACCGTGCTTGGGGTAGCGCTGTTTCGCGGAGTCCCTGTCGGGCCGCTGATTGCCGCCGGGATTGTGTCACTGTTTATTGGGAAGTCGTAGCCAGCGAGTTCAGGTAGCGGCCTGGCGTTTGCCCCAGCCCTTTGCGAAACATCGTGATAAATGCGGTCGTTGATTCATAGCCAAGTGCGTGCGCGGCCTGCTGCACCGTGTTTCCACGGATCAGGAGTTGCAGGGCCAGGATCAGCTGCAACTGATGCCGCCAACGACGAAAGCTGAGGCCGGTCTCCTTCACCACCAGCCGGGCCAGATTGCGCTCGCTCATCGCAAAGCGGCTGGCCCACTGCGCCAGCGTCTGCCATTCGGCGGGTTCTGCCGCCATAGTATCGACCATCGTACGAATTTTAGGATGGGCGGAAACCGGCAGCTGCAGCTGCTCCTGCGGCTGCTGCGGCAGTTCATCAAAAAGCACCTGAATCAATCGCTGGGTAGTGGCGGCGTTCAACGCACTGCCCAGTCTTGTTGCCAGCGTCAGGATAAGCTCCCGTACCAGCGGTGATATCTGCAGCGTACAACAGCGATCGGGCATGGCCACGGCTCCCGGTTCAATGAACAGGAAGCACAGTCCGGCCCCCGGTGTCGCCCGGTTACTGTGCGGCACGCCGCCGGGGATCCACACCGCATACTGCGGCGGCACCATCCACATGGCGTTCTCGACTTCGCAGGTAATGGCCCCCTGTAACGCCAGGATCAGCTGCCCTTTTCGGTGCTGGTGCTGGGGGATGAACTGTTCATCCGCAACAACCTGAATGCGAAAGGCCACCGCGGCATCGCGCTGGCTGTCAGGTTTGTAGCCCTCAAGGCCTAATCCACGCATCGTCATTTTGTCCGATTTTAGCGATTATTTGTCATTATGGCTTGATTCTATCATCTGCTGAACGGGCTATCCTGTGTACTCTTCAAAAAGACAGAGAAAATTATGAGTACGACCACTCTCACGACCCGTAAGCAAAGCCTGCTGCTGATTGCCGGGATCCTGCTTATCGCCACCTCTTTACGCGTAACCTTTACCGGGGCCGCACCGCTGCTCGATAGCATTCGGGCCGATTACGGCCTGTCCACCGCGCAAACCGGGCTGCTGACTACCCTGCCGCTTTTGGCGTTTGGCCTGGTCTCTCCGCTGGCCGCCGGTTTCGCCCGCCGCTTTGGCATGGAGCGTAGCCTCACTGGCGCGCTGATGCTTATCTGCGCCGGGATCGCCGTCCGTTCTCTGCCCTCAGCCACTTTTCTGTATATCGGCACGGCCGTCATTGGCTGCGGTATCGCGCTCGGCAACGTGCTGCTTCCGGGGCTGATAAAACGGGATTTCTCCGGCCATGTCGCCAAAATGGTGGGTGCCTATTCGCTGACCATGGGAGGCGCGGCGGCGTTGGGTTCTGCGCTGGTGGTTCCTCTGGCGCTCAGCGGCCTCGGCTGGCAGGGCGCCCTGTTGGCACTGATGGCGTTTCCCCTGCTCGGCTTTTTGGTCTGGCTGCCGCAGTGGCGTAATCACACGCCCGCGCCACTCACCAACGCCCGCAGTCTGAACAATAAAGGGATTTGGCGGTCTGCGCTGGCCTGGCAGGTCACGCTGTTTCTTGGGATTAACTCGCTGGTCTATTACGTGATTATCGGCTGGCTGCCGGCTATTCTGATCAGCCACGGCTATAGCGAAGCCCAGGCGGGCTCCTTACATGGCCTGCTGCAACTGGCAACCGCGGCGCCTGGACTCTTGATCCCTCTGGTACTGCATAAGCTGAAAGACCAAAAAGGCATTGCGATTGCGGTTGCGCTGATGTGCGCCATCAGCGCTATCGGTTACTGGTTGTTGCCGGAACAGGCCGTACTGTGGACGCTGATTTTTGGCTTTGGTTCTGGCGCGACAATGATCCTCGGCCTGACTTTTATTGGCCTGCGCGCAGGGTCAGCCCATCAGGCTGCCGCCTTGTCAGGAATGGCACAATCGGTGGGGTATCTGCTGGCCGCCTGCGGGCCACCGGTGATGGGTAAAATCCACGATGCGAGCGGCGACTGGCACATTCCGCTGATTGCGATAGCGGTTATCTCTCTCATCATGGCGGTGTTTGGCGGACTTGCCGGGCGGGACAAAGAAATCAGCGGGAAAGCGTAAAACCGTGGCCGGGCGCATCATGCCCGGCCAGGCTGTCAGCCCGCGTGTTATGCCGGATGCGTTACGCTTCTCCGGAATAAATCAGATCTGCCCGTGGCGGTGAGTGTGACGGGCAGATATAACTGCTTTTATTTTGCCGCAGCGCGCAAAAATGCATGCACCAGCGGTGCCGGGCGTCCGGCCAGCGCATTGCGCTCATGCTGGAACAGCGTCCCGACGAAGAAAGGATGGGTGACCAGCTCCACCGCGCGGATCTCGCCTTCCTCATCCCATCCGGTCACGCGCAGTGCACCCTCTTCCAGTTCAGCCGCAAATTCCGGTGAAATACCGTAGTTGCAGTGATATCCCTCTTCGATAGTCAGGCGGCCATACGCTTTGGCAATTAAGGTGTTGGCACGCAGCTCAATGGCATCGGATTTTTCCACCAGCGAGCAGCTCAGAGGCGCAATAACCATCCGCCCTTCGCGGTCCGTTTCGGCGTGCGCGGCGTCGTGCCAGCCCAGCACATTGCGGGCATATTCAATGATGGCGTGCTGGAAGCCGCCGCAGGTGCCCAGAAACGGAATGCTGTTTTCGCGCGCGTAGCGAATGGCGGTAAATGCGCCTTCGGCATGCTGATAAGGGCTGGCAGGCACGACCCAAATCGCATCATACCCCACCAGATCGTCGGCGCTGTGAATATCCGACGTCGCAACCCAGTCGTAGTCGGCGGTCAGTTCCATAACCGCCGCGGCATCATCGATGGCCAGCGGAATGGCCTGATGCGCAATCACGTCAGGGTTAAAATCACCAACCAGCGCAATGCGCAGCGTTTTTATAGCGGCAGAGTGTTCCATGAGGGGTCCTTATGAGGTGCAGTTTTCGGCTACATAAGGTGCCTCAGACTACCGGGATTTATGGCCGGGGACAATCCCCTTCACCAACAGGATCAAAGTGTTTTGCAGTTGCCGCTGTGCCGATTACCCTTTAGGCAACATCCTCAACGGAGAAAAGGAATGATCCAGTGTAAACGTGTCTACGATCCTGCCTGCGCAGAAGACGGTTATCGGGTCCTGGTCGACCGGCTTTGGCCCCGTGGCGTGAAGAAAGAGGCACTGCACAACGATGAGTGGTGCAAAACCCTCTCCCCGTCGGCAGCGCTGCGTAAAGCCTTCCACAGTGAAGCGATCGATTTTTCGACCTTTTGTCAGCAGTACCGGGAGGAGCTAAAACAGAATCGCGAGGAAGGTGAACGCCTTATTCAGCGAGCGCAGCAACAGCCGCTGACGCTACTGTATGCCGCCAAAAATACCCGGCAGAATCATGCGCTGGTGCTGGCGGAGTGGCTCAGAAGCCTTACTGCATAATTTTTTCCAGCTCATCGGCAGGCAGGGTATCCGGCGTGAGCGGCAGCAAATGCTCCGGGCGTACAAAGGCAAAACCGGGTTGCCCATCCGCTGACTGAATATCGCCGGTCACCAGCCATAATGCTCTTTGCGCCTCTCGGGGCAATTCCGTCACCACGCCGTTGATAGGATTAAGCAGGCGCTCACCCGGTTGGCATAGCGCAAAGAGCGACACGGATTTGCCAATGTTAGCGCGTCCGGCAGGTGTACGAGCCCCAATGATCATGGCCAGGGTGCCCGGTTTAAGCTGATTCATAACGGTCTCACAGAATCTGAAATTAAGATAAATCTTAATTGCCAGTTTACCCTGGAGCACCGTCAACTGTCACGACCCGGCATGATCCCGGCGGTAAAGCGCCCATTCATCAATCACTTCGCCACCGGGAAGTTTACAGTCCGTACGCACGCCCTGCGGCGTTTCCACAGGCAAACGCGTTCCCCCTTTTTGTTGGCAATACACCGCGGCAGGATTTGCCATCCCAATATTTGGTGGGGGTGGTGCGTCATTTTTTGCCGATGCACATCCGGCCAGCAGCAGAGGCAACATCAGTCCAGCGCATTTTTTCACAGTCAGGTCCTCGAGTGAGTCAGTTTCTCTTTAATCTCCACTATTTCTTCATTTTACCTGCACTTTTGCAAATTAAATTAGGACCGTTCTCGCACTGACCAGAGAACATCATTCCATAATCAATGAGTTTTCCCCGCCAACCCCGGCGGGGCTTTTTTGATTGCTGAAATTCATCGCATTCTCGCCCTTTCGATGTATAAAATTCGATGTATTCATGGTTTACTATCTTCAGATAGCCTATATTTTCAGCGCAGCGTGCAGACGCCGTCTATGAATGCACGGGAGTTTCCAGGTCATGTCAGATATTATTCTCGCCCGCGTATCGCAAACCCTCGCGACCGAACAATCCCTCGAAAGCCTTGTGCGTCAACTTCTTGAAATGCTCGAGATAGTGACGCAAATGGAATCCACGTACCTGACCCGGGTGGATGATGAGAGCCGACTGCAGCATGTGATGTATGCCCGCAACAGCAGTAACCTGCAGATCCCTGAAGGTCACTCCCTGCCGTGGAATGATTCACTGTGTAAACGTGCCGTCGATGACGATTGTTATTTCAGCAACGATGTCCCTCAGCGTTGGGGTGACTGTGAAGCAGCAAAAGCGCTGGGGATTAAAACGTTTTTCACCACCCCCATTCACCTGGCCGATGGCTCTTTTTACGGCACGCTGTGTGCATCAAGCCGCGACACGCATAACTTCAGTCTCAATAGCGAGCATGTGCTGACGCTGTTCGCGAGCCTTATCGCCCGCTACATTGAGAAAGAGTCGCTGGTTGCCCAGTTACAGGAAGCTAACGCTGCGCTGGTCGCCTATTCCTACACCGATGCGCTGACAGGTCTTGCTAATCGTCGTGCGGTCTACGAGCAACTGCCAACCCTGTTTGCGCAGGCCCGTAAGCATGACGCCAGGGTTCTGGTTGCGTTTATCGACCTGGATGATTTCAAGGAAATCAATGACGTTCATGGCCATCAGGTTGGCGATGAATTCTTGATTCAGGTTGGGCAACGCCTCAGCTCCGTGATGAGCCATGAAGACATCGTGGGTCGCCTCGGCGGCGACGAATTTCTGGTCGCCTGCGAAATGTCGGCAGGCAGTAAAGCCTCCGCGTTCGTTGAGCAGTTGCGTCGGCAGATTCAGGGCCACTACCTGTTGGGCAACCATCATCTGCACTATCCCGGCGCCAGCATTGGTTTTATCGAGGCATCCCCGGAAGACATCGACGCAGAAAGCGCGATTCAGGCCGCGGATACCGCCATGTACCTCGATAAGAAAAAGCGTCAGCGGATTAGCGTCGCCTCCTGACGAGCCTGCTTCATGCGGTACATATCGGCATCTGCCTGCTGAATGGCCGCATCAAGACTCCCCTGATATTGCGCGATGCCCCAGGAGACGGACAGCGGGACACGCGCCCCCTCGGCCATCAGGTTTTGCGCGTTAATATCCTTGACCACACGCGCGATAACACTCTGTGCGGCCTCTGACGGAGCCTGCTTAAGCAGGATAACGAATTCATCCCCTCCGGTACGAATCACCACATCTTTATCCTCCCTGACGTTGGCTAACATGCACTGCGCAATCAGCTGTAACGCCCTGTCTCCGACAGTGTGGCCCCAGGTGTCGTTAATCGCTTTGAACTTGTTGCAGTCCATCAGGACAACGACGGTATAGATTTTCTCCCGCTGGCGGACGATGTCGAGGATCTTACGGGTAAAACAGCCGGTCAACGGATCCGTGTAGAGTTTGCTGTCGCTGAGATTCAGCTGGCGCCGTAAACCCCAGGCCAGCAGCAGGAACATTACCGGGCCGCACAGCAGTGCTACCCACGCGGACGAATCGTTAATCACAAACAGATAGATGGGCAGCGCGTACCGGAACTGGTACTTATCGGAAACAAACAGCTGCTCTTCATCGCTCAGCCAGAAACAGGTTTGTGTAAGGCACAGCGATTTTCGCGTTGGCGTATTGACCAAATCCACCATCAGCGCCGGTGGGATTTCCCCGCCAAAGGCATCACTCAGCGCCTCACGCAGTTCGCTGAGGGAATGATCGTAGAGCAAATAGCCCACGATACGGTCAGACACTTCCGCGCCGGACAGGTCATAGATATAGCTGACCACGCTAAAGGCGGTCTCACCGGTGATTTTATCGGTGTAAAATGGGGTCGAGCTGGCTGCCTTCTGCTGGATATCTTTGGTCAACAGACGGTTGTAGAAGGGTTCCGGGGCTTTGAAAAATTCCTCTTTTTCACTGGCCATCAGCGAGTCGGTGAAGTGAAACACCTTCGCATCGTTGGGCATGAACCAGTAAAACCAGCTCGCGTCGTGGGCGACGATATAGCGATGAGCATCAAAACGCCCTGGATTGAGGGCATTAATCTTACTGCGAATAAACTCGGCAGCGCTGAACATACAGCTGCCTTCCAGATTCTGAGCGCGGGCAATCAGCGTGCCGGTATTCGGATTTAGCCGCGCGGTGTCGCCATTGATCGCCCAGGCGTTGTTATCGCGAGGTTTAAATCCCGCCAATCCGCCACACTCGCTGGTGCCGCGTATCTGCTGGAAGCGCACACCGGTGGCATCGGCAATCAGCTCATTATCGTTAAACACGGTGGTCATCTGCGTGACCATCCTGTTCATGCCGTCATGCACCTCGGCCATTTTTTTTTGATGGGCAAACAGCAGATATAACGCGATGGTTATCAGTGTGATGGCCGCTGAAATCAGCAAAGCCTGACGTTTTCTGAGCGCATCCTGGACATTCTTCACTACGGCACCACTAACAAAATAGCCTTGCAATTCAGCTACAATTTAGCGGAGATCGGGCCAGTTAGCTATTCCGTCTGTTCAGACGACCGAATTTTACTGCGTTAATGCCCTGCATAAGGTCACCTGCGGCCCCCTCCTACCCACAATGGATGGCTTATACTTAATGGCTGTGACAGGTTTTCCCGTCCGCCTGATGCTGACGGATCCCGACAGTTTTGTTTTGATCTGCTGTTGATTATCCTGAACCAACCTTGAGGTATTCATCATGAGTCTATTCGATCAAGTGGCCGGCATGTTTGGTGGCCAACAGGGGCAAGCCGGTACGTATCAGGCCATCCTTAGCTGGATTAACGAACAAGGCGGCATTGCTGCTCTGCTGGAAAAGTTCCAGCAAGGCGGGTTGGGCGCGGTTGCCGAATCATGGATCAGCACGGGGAATAATCAGCCGGTATCGCCCGACCAGGTCACCGATGCGCTGGGCTCACCGGCGGTAGCCGATCTGGCCGCAAAGTTAGGCATTGATCCCCAAAACGCCTCAGCCCTGATTGCCGAACACCTGCCCAAAGTGGTGGACACGCTTTCTCCGGAAGGCCAGGTCAACGACCAGCAGGACCTACTGTCCGAAGGACTGAATTTGTTGAAGGGTAAATTATTCAGTTAAATGCTTTTGTTGGCGGGGGATCCCCCCGCTACGCCGGGAACGTTTACTTTTATCCGCAAAATACAGACAAAAAAAAGCCCACGGGTTCAGGGAAGAGTCGCCGTGAGCGGGAATAGTCTTATAAGCAAGGCGAGCTTTTATATTATGGGGGACTCGCCTGTCATTAAAATTATCACTCACGGGCGTTAATGACCACATTGTTTATCCGTAATCTAAATTTCAAAAAACTAAAAAAAGTAAATGCGTTCAATCCTTATACAATATTGCTAAAGTTACCGCTTAAGCCACTATTTAAATCCCCAATGAAATTTCAGAATGGTTCTTAAGGTCGATTCCGACACCATCAGGGAAGAACTTCCCGTATGGGAGAACAGCACAAAGACGTTATTTCCCTCAAATTTAGCCACTCGCCACCAATAACCCAGATAGTACAACCAGTTCATCACCATCACCACAATTAGGAATTTTGCCATTTGCTTTATTTATTTTTGGACTTTGCGAGCCTCAAGTCTACAAGGATCCTCTCAAACTTCCCGTCTAAGTCCCGGATGGGTGAAGAAAAAGACACAACTACAGGAGCGTTCACAAGGTACCGTTTAGCCTCTGGCATTAGCACACTCGCAGGGGATATCAACCGAATCCCCGATCAGTAGCGTCATTAAAGGAATTAAAGTGCCTCTTATCGCTGAGGGTATCGAAAATCGGGAAATCAGCGATCGGTTAATTAGCCCTGGCTGCGATCATTCACAAGGCTACCATTTTGCCCGCCCCAACCTCAGCCCTGATGCAGCATTAGTAATTTTTGGGTAACTCTTTTAGGATTGAAGTGAGTTTCCCATTATGAATCTCTATGTACCCACCTTCTTTCAAACTGGACAGAATCTTAAATAAATAACTTCTTGATATTTTCGTTCTTTTTAAAATAAACCCTGCCAGGCTACGATCATGAAAAACACCTTCCTCACTCTGTTTTTGATAACGGTAGATCATAGAACGAATAACATGATATCGATTGCCAAAATTCCTCTCATTAAAGGAATCCAGGACGATGGCTAATGTAAAGGCAGTGATTTTCATCAAGAAATTAAATTTATCCTGCTGAACAAAATACCCTTCAAAAAAGCGACGACTGAAGGTGGCTATCTTGACCTGTTGTTTTGCAGTATATTGTAATGGAAGTTTTGGCCCATAGGTCTCAACAATACCGAGAATCATCCCTTTAATACCAAGTCCTATCCTGAATGATTTATCATTTTCTGTATCGTCATCGAAATCCTCCGAATAAGAAGTTTGCAGAAGATCGATAGTAAAGTGTCCTTCCAGGACAATGATAATCTCATCCTTTTTGATGCTGTAGGTTTCGCCACTCTTAATTAACCGAATATTGTCAGGCGTAACCATTGTTTTAATCAGAGCCGCTTCCTCGGAAACTAACTCCATATAATCATTGATAATATCTGAATAGGCTGACTTCATCTTATTAGGTTCTTTTGTGTGCTTAATGGCAGGTTAACATCATCATTCCCTCATGAAAAGCGCCGTACAAGGCTGAAAATGACCGGCCGATAGAGTCCTTTAAAGGACCCCTCGCTAGTCTCAGCGGTGACTCGCTTTAAGATTGCTTTATCTATTGTCAGCAAACCTCTTGCCTTGCAAAACAGTTCAGGCGTCGTGCCAACAGTGCGGTGCAGCCAGCAACAGTGGCTTGCAGGGGTTAACTCAGCGTTCATAGACTATTGTTTTATTAAACCTAATTATCCCGTGCGGCCTTCGTGACAGTGGTGGAAAGAAAAGCCTGAGCCAGCTGTAGGTATGCACGTGTAGGGAAGCGCTCGGCACGACAGCGCTAAATCCACAGATACATCTCATTCGGAGACTCAAATGAAAATAAACAACACGCTCTTGATCAGTACGGCAGTTGCACTTGCTTTAGGGAGCTCTTCCGCGAGCTGGGCGGCCAACACTGCAGCGCAGACTTCAACTGTTGTCGCAGCAAACGCCATTCCAGCGGGGACCGTCATTACTAAAGAAGCCGCTGTGGTTATCGCCAAAGATGCATACCTGTGGGCCTGGCCGATGGTTAACTCCTTCAATCGTCGAGCATCCTTTGCTAAAGCGCCAGAGCCAGGCCTCAACGGTGGCATTTTACCTGTCGCGCCAGTGGGTTACGTCTCGATGCTGCATGGCTACATCTCACCGATGCAGCGCTGGGTTGCACACCCTAACCAGGACGTGGTTTATGGTTTTGGCTTTGGAGCTGTTGATGACGATCCTGTCGTCTTACAGGTCCCTGATTTCGGCGATCGTTTCTGGGTTTATTCTCTGTATGACGCTCGCACTGATGAATTCTCCAATCTGGGCAAGCAGTACGGCACTAAACCGGGTAACTACCTGGTAGTTGGCCCGAACTGGAAAGGCAAAGTCCCAGCGGGTATCACCAAAGTGATTCACTCTCCGACTGAATTCGTCGGCATGGGACCGCGTATCTTTGTGAATGACGATGCCGCAGATCAGGCAGCGTTGCAGACGGTGCTCAATCAGGTTGTCATTTATCCTCTGAGCAAATACGACGGTAAGAAGAAGACGGTTATCTGGAAAGACTCTCCGCACTTCCCTGCCACCAGCTCAGGTTCGAGCGAGATCAAATGGGTTGAGCCAACCACGTTCTTCGATCAGTTACCTGACGTTCTGAATAAAGTCCCACCTCTGCCAGGTGAAGAAGCGCGTTACAGCGCTATTCGCGCAATGCTGGCTGCCGCGAAAGCCGATCCTGAAATCAAAAAAGCGATTGATACGGCGGCTGTAGAAATGGAAGACCAGGTTATTAAGCCAATGTTTGATTTCAAAACGAATGGTCAAACGCTGCCAAATGGCTGGAACACGCCAGCAAATGGCGCTCGTTGGGGTTACGATTATCTGACACGTACCGCGACAGCCAAATCAAATATGTATGTGAATCAGCCTGAAGAAACACGCTACTTCTTTGTTGAAGTGGATAAAGAAGGTCAGCGTCTGAATGGCAGCAACAATTACACCATCACTTTCCCGAAAGGCGAAACGCCTCCAGTGAATGGTTTCTGGTCTTTGACAATGTATGACCCGCAGCATTTCTTCGCGAAAAATGATACTGAGCGCTATTCCGTGGGTACTAAAAATCTGAAAGGAATGAAGTACAACGACGATGGTTCTCTGACCATTTATGTACAGCATGCGACGCCGGGTAAAGCCAAAGAAAGTAACTGGCTGCCTGCTCCGGACAGTGATTTTGAGATGACTATCCGTACCTACTGGCCGAAAGAAGCTGTATTGAATAAGACCTGGACTCCGCCAGCTGTAGAAAAAGCGGGGCAATAACCCCTCTTTCAGGGGCATGACGCTTAACCTGTCATGGTTCAGTCAAAATCAAGGGCCACTCTTCGAGTGGCCCTTTTTTAAACATGCAAAACGGATGAAATCTTTCAGGGGTGGGAAGTACTGTTCAGATGAAAAGTATTTCCATCGCAGTACCAGGAAGAAAAAACATCAGGTCGGGCAAAATAATAACCCTGATAGGCAGTACATCCCATGGAATTGAGCGTTTCATAGATGTCTTCACTCTCAATACCTTCCGCAATCAATGAGACATTATAACCTTTGCCCAGAGCGATCATCGCGCTGATGAGCGGTGTGTTTTTTTCATCTATCCCGTTTTTAAAGAACGCCGCATCAATTTTAATGCTGTCAAAAGGCAGCGTATGAAGATAAGACAATCCGGAAAAACCGGTTCCAAAATCATCAAGAGAAACCGAAACACCATGCCGACGAAGATAATTTAAAACAGTGATGACACGGTCAATGTCATTGACCATCACACCTTCAGTAATCTCAATGCAGATATTGCTGGCATGGAGACCATTCTGAGCAATATGATCCAGAAGATGGAACGCAAATCCTTTACTGATAAGCTGGAGCGGAGACACGTTGACATGTAACGTGAAGTCTTTCGGTCCCCCGCGTTTTATCAGTGCTGACAATTCACGGCAGGCTTCCTCGATGACCCACTCGCCTAAGCTGATAATCAACCCACTTTCTTCCGCAACCGGAATAAAATCAGCAGGTGAGACCTGACCTAGTTCATCATTTCGCCAGCGAAGCAGGCATTCCCCAGTATTGCAAATGATGCCCTTCTGCTTTTCAACAATGGGCTGAAGCACCAGATACAATTCACCATTAACGATGGCATTACGTAAATGATCATAAATCCTGATGTTTCTGTATTCTTTCTGACGCATTTCCTCTGAATACAGTGAGACACCACCTCTGCTTTTTGAATCAATGGCATTTAAGGCAATCCATGCATTTTTCATCAGGGTTTCTGCGTTTTCGTGCGTAATATCTTCGATGACCATACCCGCCACACCATAGAATGGATGGTCCTGGTCGTTGTCCTCTGCTTTGTCAGAGGACAGCAGTGCCAGTATGATGTCTGAACATTTTTTGACCGCATCAGGGCTATACCTGCCAGGAAATACGACTAACAATTGGTCCTGCTTTAGTCTTGCAATTAGCGTATCGCTTGGGGCTTTTTCCCTGAACTTGCTGACAAGCTTACAAAGCATTTCATCTGCATAATCTTCCCCAAGCGTATTTATAATACTTTTGGTATTAGACAGATGAATGAGCACCATGACATTTCTGTTTTGGTACAGCTTCTCATTCTTAACGAGCCCACTCTGTGTGTGCAATCCGGTAACGGGATCTATTTCTATTTTCTCATGCAGATTTTTAAGCGTACCTTTTAATTTCAAGGCTAACTCGCGGAACCCATTCTCTAACTCATCAATCTCTCTAAAATACCACGCCTTCGGTGACTCATCCCAGTCATCACGTTCAAACTCCTTCATTCTGGATACCATTCTCTGTAACGGTGATGTCAACAAGGAAAGAATCTTTCGCATGAAGAATAACGTAACGGTAAACAGCAATAATAAGGAAATGATTAAAATGATATTGTGCTGTTGTATCGTAGACAATACTGTTTGTACAGGCACAATAATCATCACCTGCATTTTCATTTTATTATCAGTATCGGAAACGGGGAATTTACTTGCATAGAACTCCGCCCCATCAACATTGACTCTGATGACGTGAGATGGATCGACCACAGACAGTTTATCAGCAATGATTCTGATGTTCTCCGGAGCCTTCTCCATGGGCAAAAGATAGGATGTGTCACTGCCCTGAATTTTCGTCAGTTCAGGATTGCTTGATGCAAATATCCTGTTTTTGTCATCGGTGATAATTAATGCACTTTCTTTGTAAGGCTTAAGATTAATCAGCTTTTTATTCAGATCGGGCAGATACAGTTCGCTGGATATGACGCCAATAAACATCCCTTTTTTGTTGAACGCCGGGGAGTTATAGGCAACACCGAGTTGCTTAAATTTATCCAGATCCATAAACACAGGTGACCACGAAGCCTTTTTGGTTTCATAGACATCTTTAAACCAGGGACGTTCCTTCATATTGTAATTGGGTAGCGTCATGGTTACTTTTGATTTTTCAGATAAAGTTTCAAATGACGTTAATATATTATTCGTTTCGTCATTTGAAACTGTCAGGAATTCCCGATCCGAAAATCTTGGATCATGGTCAATACCGGCGAATTTATTAAAAATGCTGCCATACTGTACATTTTTCAAATCGGGTTCATTCTTATATATTTCATTCATGACATGCCCTAACACATGACTGATATCCTTCGCCGGGATATCTGCCTCGTCGTGTTGGTCTACTGCATTGGCAATGGCCGAATTCGCCATGATAGGGAGGTTGATATAGTCCTCAAATTCTTTCTGAAGCTCATAAGAATGCGATCTTATCTGGGCGTGACTCACCGTCTCCAGCATGCTGGATTTATCAAGGTAGAACACCGCACTGATGACAACAAAAACGATTAAAAATGATAACAAAAGCAATACAGAAATCACTTTTGTTAAAGAATACTTTCTACTTATCAAAACACTACTCCGGTATTATTTCACAAACGCTCAATACTTTCTGTAGAAAATGGCATTTATGTTTAACTTCATTAATGTCGTGCGAAAACTAAAACCAGCGATTCAGATGCGGTATTTTTTTTAAGCAGGTATTAATGGTGAGTAAAAATCATCTGAATTATGACAATCTATCCCCATTATCCTTTAATGACATACTATCAGTGGACTAAACGTGCTTTTTCCCTCAACAGTCCCATTTGGGACCTTTTATGTAGGCCACTGAAAGGCGTTTATCTGATAGCACACTTCACGATTACCGTGGCGTTCAACTCACAGCCAGATGCTGACGTTGCATGTCGCCTGGCGACGCTATTAAAAAGAGTGTAGAACAGCCAATTCCTACCTCTCATGTGAAAATGGCACTAACTGAAAGATGCCAATCCACCTCCTCATGTATATCTACCTCCACACATAGTCATTAATACAGGATGAATGAAGATGCTGAGAGGTAAAAGAGCGGTGATTACCGGTGGCGGCGCGGGATTTGGTCAGGCGCTGAGCGTGTGGTTGGCACGAGAAGGCGTCGAGGTGGATTTTTGCGCGAGGCGTGTTGAGGATATTCAAAAAACGTGCAGTATCATTGCGGCTGAAGGCGGAATAGCGAAAGGGTATGTCCGTGATTTAACCCAGCCTGATTCTCTTTCTCAGTTTTCTTCACACTTGTTAGCTTCAGACAAGCCCATAGACATTTTAATCCTCAATGCCGCTCAGTGGCTGTCAGGAACGTTAGACGATCAACCCGACACAGAAATCATCAATACCGTCAGTTCAGGACTGACAGGCTCGATTCTACTGACTCAGGCATTACTGCCCGGGCTAAGACGTTCAGAAAGCGCGGATATCGTCTCAATTATATCTTCATGTGGGATCCCGAATTTTACAGATTCAATTGCGCACCCCGCCTTTTTTGCCAGTAAACACGGGCTTAGCGGGTTTACAACTAAACTGTCACACCAGTTGTCCGAAGAAAATATACGTGTAACTGGGTTGTATCCCCCGGACTTCGAACTGGCAGGGTTAGATACGTTAATCGATAGCCAATCCAAAATGGGCCAACGTCTACTGAATGGGCGCTCGATCTGGGAAACAATTCGTTTTGTGCTGTCTCAACCGCGTAGTTGCCATATCAGTAGCATCTACTTTGACGGGCCAACTCGCGAAAAACTGGAGGGATGAAGACGAATTTGGCGACGTTGAACAGCGTAGTCAACGTCCGTTCCTCGCTCAAACCGGCCTGGCAGTAGGTTTCGCTTTTGTCATTTTTCGTTAGCGCTGACTAAGTCCGCGAGGAACCCTTCGAGTCAATGCGGATACTGCTGCAGGGGGTTTTGATAACTTATTTTGATAAAATTTTGAGAACCGTTGGCAAGCTAGCCAAAAACAACGGGAGCGTTAAGCTCCCGTTGATAGATTTAGCAATCTATGGAATTACATATTCGCGATAATCGCGTCGCCAAACTCGCTACATTTCAGCAGCTTAGCGCCTTCCATCAGACGTTCAAAGTCATAGGTCACGGTCTTAGCGGCGATTGCGCCTTCCATGCCTTTAACAATCAGGTCTGCAGCTTCGAACCATTCCATATGACGCAGCATCATTTCAGCGGACAGGATCACGGAACCTGGGTTCACTTTGTCCTGACCCGCATATTTTGGTGCGGTACCGTGGGTGGCTTCGAACAGTGCGCATTCGTCACCGATGTTCGCGCCTGGTGCGATACCGATGCCGCCAACCTGCGCCGCCAGGGCGTCAGAAATGTAGTCACCGTTCAGGTTCATACAGGCAATAACGTCGTACTCAGCCGGACGCAGCAGGATCTGCTGGAGGAACGCATCAGCGATCACATCTTTAATGATGATCTCTTTGCCGGTTTTCGGGTTTTTGATTTTCTGCCACGGGCCGCCGTCGATCAGCTCACCGCCGAACTCTTCTTTCGCCAGCTGGTAACCCCAGTCTTTGAAAGCGCCTTCGGTGAACTTCATGATGTTGCCTTTGTGAACGATTGTCACAGAGTCACGGTCGTTGGTGATCGCATACTCGATCGCCGCACGTACCAGACGTTTGGTACCGTCTTCAGAACACGGCTTGATGCCGATCCCGCAATGTTCAGGGAAGCGAATTTTCTTCACGCCCATTTCTTCGCGCAGGAACTTGATCACTTTTTCTGCGTCAGCAGAGTCCGCTTTCCACTCGATACCGGCGTAGATGTCTTCAGAGTTTTCACGGAAGATAACCATGTCGGTCAGTTCCGGGTGTTTTACCGGGCTTGGGGTGCCCTGGTAGTAACGTACCGGGCGCAGGCAGACGTACAGGTCCAGTTCCTGGCGCAGGGCAACGTTCAGAGAACGGATACCGCCACCTACTGGGGTGGTCAGTGGGCCTTTGATGGCAACGCGGTATTCACGAATCAGATCCAGCGTTTCGGTTGGCAGCCATACGTCCTGGCCATAGACGTGGGTAGATTTCTCACCGGTGTAGATTTCCATCCAGGAGATTTTACGCTCGCCTTTGTAGGCTTTCTCTACGGCAGCGTTAACCACTTTGATCATCGGTGGAGTTACATCCACACCAATGCCATCGCCTTCGATGAACGGAATAATCGGGTTGTGGGGAACGTTCAGTTTGCCGTTTTGCAGGGTGATCTTTTGGCCTTCCGCCGGAATAACTACTTTGCTTTCCATCAACTTCTCCTTCGAGCGCTTCTGGTGATTGCCCGTGCTGCTTCGCGTCCCCGGCGCGTTGCCTGGTGCAACGCGAATACGTGTGAGCAATATTTATTGTTAATGATTTGTAATGAGCACGTTGATACTACCTGATTGTTCGGCTCCATGAAAGGTCTTCGTTATTAGGCTATAATGCGGCAATTGAGTGAGCCTGAAAATACTATGAATAAAACTTCTTTTAAAAATCACCGCCTTGAGCGATTCAGCTCTCGTCCCGCTGCAAAAAAACGTAAAGACAACCAGCCAAAAAGGGTGATTTTGTTCAATAAACCCTACGATGTCTTGCCGCAGTTCACTGATGAAGCCGGACGCAGCACGCTGAAGGACTATATCGACGTTCAGGGCGTGTATGCCGCCGGACGACTGGACCGCGACAGTGAAGGATTGCTGGTGCTGACCAATGACGGTGCACTGCAGGCGCAACTGACGCAGCCAGGTAAGCGCACCGGGAAAATTTACTATGTGCAGGTGGAAGGCGAACCGGATGAATCCGCACTGAATGCCTTACGTACGGGTGTGACGCTGAATGACGGCCCGACGTTACCGGCAGGCATTGAACGGGTTGAAGAACCTGAGTGGCTTTGGCCGCGCAATCCGCCGATTCGTGAGCGTAAAGCCATCCCGACCCGTTGGTTGAAAGTGACATTGTATGAAGGGCGAAATCGTCAGGTTCGTCGTATGACAGCGCATGTCGGCTACCCTACCCTGCGGCTGATTCGCTACGCGATGGGCGATTACACCCTGGATAATCTCGCTAACGGCGAGTGGCGGGATGTGACGTCAGAGTAAAACCTTCAGATCTGCACCGTCCTGGGTGACGTGTGAAACCCGGCTGTTCAGGAAAGCATCGCCATCGGGGACCACAATTTCTAGCTCCTCTTTGAATCGCGCTGAATGCAGTAAAAAGTCAGCGCTGGTTGGATTGCTGGCGATGGGGATATTCCACACGGTCGCCAGTCGCATCAGCGCTTTGACGTCGGAGTGATGAGGCACAGCGCTGAGCGGGTCCCAGAAGAAAATGAGAATGTCGATTTGCCCGGTTGCAATCAGATACCCCAACTGCTGGTCGCCGCCAATCGAGCCGCTCATCAGGCTGAGCACCGACAAACAGGTCTGGCTTTGTAACAGTCGGCCTGTTGTCCCGGTGGCATAAATGACATGATCACTGAGATACTGTTGATTCGCCGTCGTCCAGTTCAGCAGCGACGCTTTGCAGGGATCGTGTGCTACCAGCGCAACACGTTTACGAACGGGCATGGTGCGAGTGGTCAGTTGCATGATTCATACCTCTGAACGCGTGTTCGGTTGAACACCCGACTGAAGTATAGAGCGCAGATTAAAATGTGATCCATATCAAATAAATATATTCATCCACTGTGACCAGGAGCCACAATGTTTAAACCGCACGTTACCGTCGCTTGCGTTGTTCACGCCAAAGGTAAATTCCTGATTGTTGAAGAAACCGTGAACGGCAAAGTCACCTGGAATCAGCCCGCCGGACATCTCGAAGCCGATGAAACGTTGGTACAGGCCGCTGAACGTGAACTGTGGGAAGAAACCGGCATCCGCGCTACGCCCCAGAATCTGGTGCGCATGCATCAATGGATTGCGCCCGATCAAACGCCCTTCCTGCGCTTTTTATTCTCGATAGAACTTAACGATACGTGCGCTACTGAACCCCACGATAGCGACATTGATCGGTGTTTGTGGCTGAGCGCGGAAGAAATCCTTACCGCTTCTCATCTGCGTTCGCCGTTAGTGGCTGAAAGTATTCGCTGCTGGCAAAGCGGGCAGCGCCTGCCGCTTTCCGTTATCGGCGAATTTAACTGGCCTTTCACAAAGGGTGATCACACCGGGGCTGCGTGATAGAATATGCCGCCTTGAAGTTCAATGTCGTGAGTATTCCAATGTCAGAAAGCCCAAAAAAAGTGATCGTCGGGATGTCCGGCGGTGTAGATTCCTCCGTTTCCGCTTACCTGCTGCAACAGCAGGGCTATAAGGTGGAAGGCCTGTTCATGAAGAACTGGGAAGAGGATGACGGCGAGGAATATTGTACTGCCGCCGCGGATCTGGCCGATGCCCAGGCCGTATGCGATAAGCTCGGCATTGAGCTGCATACCGTCAACTTTGCGGCAGAATACTGGGATAACGTCTTCGAGCACTTCCTCGAAGAGTATAAAGCTGGCCGTACGCCAAACCCGGATATCCTCTGCAATAAAGAGATCAAATTCAAAGCCTTCCTCGAATTTGCCGCTGAAGATTTAGGTGCCGATTACATCGCGACCGGTCACTACGTGCGCCGCGCGGATGTTAACGGTAAGAGCCAGCTGTTACGTGGCCTTGACGGCAATAAAGACCAAAGCTACTTCCTTTATACGCTTGGCCATGAACAGATTGCCCAAAGCCTGTTCCCGGTTGGCGAGCTCGAAAAACCGGAAGTCCGCCGCATTGCTGAAGAGCTTGACCTCATCACCGCGAAGAAAAAAGATTCCACCGGGATCTGTTTTATTGGTGAGCGTAAGTTCCGTGAGTTCCTCGGCCGTTACCTGCCCGCTCAGCCGGGTAAAATCGTGACCGTTGATGGCGACGTGATCGGCGAGCATCAGGGTCTGATGTATCACACCCTCGGCCAGCGTAAAGGCTTAGGCATCGGTGGCACCAAAGACGGCAGCGAAGAGCCGTGGTACACCGTTGATAAAGACGTTGAGAACAATATTCTGGTGGTGGCTCAGGGTCACGATCACCCGCGCCTGATGTCCGTCGGCCTGATCGCCCAACAGCTGCACTGGGTCGATCGCGAAGCGCTGACCGGCACTGTGCGCTGCACCGTGAAAACCCGCTACCGTCAGACCGACATTCCGTGCACCGTCACCGCACTGGATGAAGACCGCATTGAGGTTCGCTTTGACGAACCCGTTTCCGCCGTGACGCCTGGCCAGTCCGCCGTATTCTACAGCGGCGAAGTGTGCCTCGGTGGCGGCATTATCGAGCAGCGCCTGCCGCTGCCGGTTTAACCTATCCCTACAGCAGAACAAGGAAAGCACGTGGCGAAGAACTATTACGATATCACGCTGGCGCTGGCAGGGATTTGCCAGTCTGCCCGTCTGGTTCAGCAACTGGCCCATCAGGGCCACTGCGACAACGATGCACTGCATGTTGCGCTGAACAGCGTTATCGACCTTAATCCGGACTCCACGCTGGGTGTGTTCGGTGGCAGTGAAGCCAATCTTCGTCTCGGGCTGGAAACGCTGCTCGGCGTATTAAACGCCAGCAGTCGTCAGGGGCTGAATGCCGAACTGGCCCGCTACACATTAAGCCTGATGGTACTGGAACGTAAGCTTTCTGCTGCAAAAGGGGCGATGGATACCCTCGGCGATCGCATCGCCGGTTTGCAACGTCAGCTTGACCACTTCGATTTGCAGTCAGAGACGCTGCTCAGCGCCATGGCGGCTATCTATGTTGACGTTATCAGCCCACTCGGGCCGCGTATTCAGGTAACGGGATCGCCTGCCGTGCTGCAAAGCCCGCAGGTGCAGGCAAAAGTGCGTGCTGGCCTGCTGGCCGGTATCCGTGCCGCCGTGCTGTGGCAGCAGGTCGGCGGTGGCCGTCTGCAGCTGATGCTGTCCCGTAATCGCCTGACCACTCAGGCCAAACAAATTCTTGCTCATTTAACCCCGGAGTTATGATCTATGGAATTATCCTCACTGACCGCCGTTTCCCCTGTCGATGGACGCTACGGCGATAAAGTCAGCGCGCTGCGCGAAATCTTTAGCGAATACGGTTTGCTGAAATTCCGCGTCCAGGTTGAAGTACGCTGGCTGCAAAAACTGGCCGCGCACGCAGCGATTAAGGAAGTTCCTGCTTTTGCTGCCGACGCAATCGGTTTCCTCGATAAAATCGTCGCCGAATTTAACGAAGAAGACGCCGCGCGAATCAAAACCATTGAGCGTACCACCAACCACGATGTGAAAGCGGTGGAATATTTCCTGAAAGAGAAAGTGGCTGATATCCCTGCCCTGCACGCGGTGTCTGAGTTCATCCACTTTGCCTGCACTTCAGAAGACATTAACAACCTGTCTCACGCGCTGATGCTGAAAACGGCTCGCGATGAAGTGGTGCTGCCTTACTGGCGCAAGCTCATCGACGCGGTAAAAGACCTGGCCGTGCAGTACCGTGACATCCCGCTGCTCTCCCGTACCCACGGTCAGCCAGCAACCCCGTCGACCATGGGTAAAGAGATGGCGAACGTGGCGTACCGTATGGAGCGTCAGTATCGCCAGCTGAACCAGGTGGAAATCCTCGGTAAAATTAACGGCGCTGTCGGCAACTATAACGCCCACATCGCCGCGTATCCGGAAGTCGACTGGCACCAGTTCAGCGAAGAGTTCGTGACCTCGCTCGGTATTCAGTGGAACCCGTACACCACGCAGATCGAACCGCATGACTACATTGCCGAACTGTTCGACTGCATGGCGCGTTTCAACACCATCCTGATCGACTTTGACCGTGACGTGTGGGGCTATGTTGCGCTGAACCACTTCAAGCAGAAGACCATTGCGGGCGAAATCGGCTCCTCCACCATGCCGCACAAAGTGAACCCGATCGACTTCGAAAACTCAGAAGGCAATCTCGGTCTGTCCAACGCGGTACTTCAGCACCTGGCAAGCAAACTGCCTGTTTCCCGCTGGCAGCGTGATTTGACCGACTCTACCGTCCTGCGTAACCTCGGCGTGGGTATTGGCTACGCGCTGATCGCCTATCAGTCCACCCTGAAAGGTGTGAGCAAACTGGAAGTGAACCGCGACCGTCTGCTGGATGAGCTGGATCACAACTGGGAAGTCCTGGCAGAGCCGATTCAGACCGTGATGCGTCGCTACGGCATCGAGAAGCCGTATGAGAAACTCAAAGAACTGACCCGCGGTAAACGCGTGGATGCCGAAGGCATGAAGCAGTTTATCGAGAGCCTGGAACTGCCAGAGCACGAGAAAACCCGCCTGAAAGCGATGACCCCGGCTAACTACATTGGCCGCGCGACCACCATGGTCGACGAACTGAAGTAAGCGTTCTCCCCTCTTTCTACGGAAAGAGGGGCACTCCCTCCCGGTTTATTCAATGTTTATCCCCGCCGCTGCATAATCGCGTTAAACTATTCAAATCGAAAACGATAAGGGAGCACCCCATGCGCGTACTCGTGGTGGAAGATAACGCCCTGTTGCGTCACCATTTAAAAGTTCAGCTGCAGGAACTTGGTCACCAGGTCGACGCGGCGGAAGATGCAAAGGAAGCTGATTACTATCTGGGTGAGCATCTGCCGGATATTGCCATTGTGGATTTGGGCTTACCGGACGAAGACGGCCTGACCATGATCCGCCGCTGGCGCAGTCACGACGTGTCCTTGCCGGTGCTGGTGTTGACCGCCCGCGAAGGCTGGCAGGATAAAGTCGAAGTGCTGAGCGCCGGTGCCGATGACTACGTGACCAAACCATTTCATATCGAAGAAGTGGCCGCGCGTATGCAGGCATTGCTGCGCCGCAACAGCGGTCTGGCCTCACAGGTGATTTCCCTGCCCCCTTTCCAGGTGGATCTCTCCCGCCGTGAGCTGTCGGTGAATAACGAAGTCATCAAACTCACCGCCTTCGAATACACCATTATGGAAACGCTGATCCGCAATAACGGCAAAGTGGTCAGCAAAGATTCGTTGATGCTGCAGCTCTATCCGGACGCCGAACTGCGCGAAAGCCACACCATCGACGTGCTGATGGGTCGCCTGCGTAAGAAAATCCAGGCACAGTATCTCCATGATGTGATAACCACCGTTCGGGGCCAGGGATATCTGTTCGAATTGCACGGATGAAAAACATGCTGCAGCATATTTTGCCTCTTTCCCTGCGCGTCCGTTTTCTGTTGGCAACCGCCGCGGTCGTGCTGGTGCTCTCCCTGGCCTATGGCATGGTCGCTCTGGTGGGGTACAGCGTCAGCTTCGATAAGACCACCTTTCGTCTGCTGCGCGGTGAGAGCAATTTGTTCTATACCCTCGCCCACTGGGAAAATGACAAGGTCAGCGTCGAGATCCCCGAAAATCTCAATCTGCAAAGCCCGACCATGGCGCTGATTTATGATAAAAATGGCAAACTGCTGTGGATGCAGCGTGATTTGCCATGGCTGGTGAAACGCATTCAGCCCGAGTGGTTACGCACCAATGGTTTCCATGAAATTGAAGCCGATGTCACCTCTTCCAGCATGCTGCTGCATAACGATCATGAAGTGCTGCGCCAGCTCGATCACCTGCGTCAGCAGGATGATGATTCCGAGATGACGCACTCGGTCGCGGTCAACATCTATCCGGCGACGGCCAGGATGCCACAGCTGACTATCGTGGTGGTCGACACCATCCCGATTGAACTCAAACGCTCTTACATGGTGTGGAGCTGGTTTATCTATGTGCTTGCCGCCAACCTGCTATTGGTGATCCCCCTGCTATGGCTGGCGGCGTGGTGGAGTCTGCGGCCTATTGAGTCGCTGGCGAAAGAAGTCCGGGAGCTTGAAGAACATCATCGCGAATCCCTGAACCCGGAAACGACCCGCGAACTGACGCACCTGGTGATGAACCTTAACCGGCTGCTGAAAAGCGAGCGCGACCGTTACGATAAATACCGCACCACCCTCACCGATTTAACCCACAGCCTGAAAACCCCGTTGGCTGTTTTACAAAGTACGCTGCGTTCGCTTCGCGGCGAGAAGCTTACGGTAGAAGATGCCGAGCCGGTGATGCTGGAGCAAATCAGCCGCATTTCCCAACAGATTGGCTATTACCTGCATCGCGCGAGTATGCGCAGCGGCACCATGTTGCTAAGCCGTGAACTGCATCCGGTCGCCCCTTTGCTGGATAACCTGACCTCGGCGCTTAATAAGGTGTATCAACGCAAAGGCGTGAATATCACGCTGGATATCTCGCCGGAAATCAGCTTTGTCGGTGAGAAGAACGACTTTATGGAAGTGCTGGGCAACGTGTTGGATAACGCCTGCAAGTACTGTCTGGAATTTGTTGAGGTCACCGCCCGCCAGACCGATGACCAACTGCATATTTTCGTCGATGACGATGGCCCCGGTATTCCACAAAGCAAGCGAGATGTCGTCTTTGATCGTGGTCAGCGGGCTGACACGCTGCGGCCCGGCCAGGGTGTCGGGCTGTCCGTCGCCCGCGAAATCGTCGAACAGTATGATGGCAAAATTGTGCCCGGCGACAGCCCACTTGGTGGGGCGAAAATGGACGTTATCTTCAGCCGCCAGCACCCGGAAAGCAAAGAGTCCTGAGACACATATTTTACCGCCGCCTGCATCGCCTGGCGGCGGTATCCGTTATAATCCCAAACAGATACCTGCCTGCGGAATAAAACATTATGGATTATCACTTATCGCTCAACTGGCCTGACTTCATTCAACGCTACTGGCAAAAACGCCCGGTGGTGCTGAAACGCGGCTTTGCACAATTTGTTGACCCTATCTCTCCTGACGAACTTGCGGGTCTCGCCATGGAAGATGAAGTCGACAGCCGTCTGGTCAGCCATCACGAGGGGAAATGGCAGGTCAGCCACGGTCCTTTCCAAAGCTACGACCATCTCGGTGAGAATAACTGGTCGCTGCTGGTGCAGGCCGTTAACCACTGGCACGAACCGACTGCCGCACTGATGCGCCCGTTCCGCGCCCTGCCTGACTGGCGAACCGACGATCTGATGATCTCCTTCTCGGTGCCTGGCGGCGGTGTGGGCCCGCACCTTGATCAGTACGACGTATTTATTATTCAGGGCACCGGTCGTCGTCGCTGGCGCGTGGGGGATAAGGTGCCGATGAAACAGCACTGCCCGCATCCGGACCTGCTGCAGGTCGATCCGTTTGACGCGATCATTGATGAAGAGATGGAACCGGGTGACATCCTGTATATTCCGCCAGGATTCCCGCACGAAGGCTATTCGCTGGAAAACTCCCTGAACTACTCGGTCGGCTTCCGTGCGCCAAGCGGCAAAGAGCTGATCAGTGGCTTTGCGGACTATGTGCTGCAACGTGAGCTGGGTACCCATCGCTACACCGACCCGGACGTTGCCTCCCGCGAACATCCGGCGGATATTCTGCCGGATGAGCTGGATAAACTGCGCGAAATGATGCTGGGGCTTATCAATCAGCCGGAGCATTTCAAACAGTGGTTTGGCGAGTTTGTCAGCCAGTCCCGCCATGAGCTGGATGTCTCGCCGCCAGAGCCACCGTACCAGGCCGACGAAATTTACGATGCGCTGCAACAAGGCGATAAACTGGTCCGCCTCGGCGGTCTGCGCGTACTGCGCATTGACGGGGAAGTCTTCGTCAATGGTGAGAAAATCGATTCTCCGCATCGCCCGGCGCTGGAAGCCCTGGCCAATCACATCGTTCTGAGCGCCGACGCGTTCGGTGATGCGCTGGAAGATCCGTCCTTCCTCGCCATGCTCGCCGCGCTGGTCAACAGCGGGTACTGGTTCTTCGAGGATTAATTACGTTTGCTTGCCCGACCTACAGGATTTGGTAGGTCGGGTAAGGCAAGGCCGCCACCCGACATCGTTACCGCCGCTCTCCTGCCGAGAATTCTGCAACATCTCCCGCCCAGCCATGCTTTAGAGGGTTGAGGTAGACATAGTCCATGTGCCGCCTGAGATCATTTTCGTTTCGAATCGCATGCTCCCAAAATCTCGGTTGCCAGATGCCGTTGCCCTGGTGAGCACGAGAATAGTCGGCGTCATTTTCAGGCAGCGTCCAGATACAGTGCATGTGTTCTGGCAGTACAACCCAGGCTATGTCGGGCGGCGCGTTGCTTGCCCGACCTACAGGTTCTGGTAGGTCGGGTAAGGCAAGGCCGCCACCCGACATCGTTACCGCCGCTCTCCTGCCGAGAATTCTGCAACATCTCCCGCCCAGTCCACGGGGTAAATGCCCTTTCTCACATCGCGATGAAAGCTTGAATACGGCCAGTCCTGTACCCGTTGCACCCAGCCATGCTTTAGGGGATTGAGATAGACATAATCCATGTGCCGCCTGAGATCATTTTCGTTTCGAATCGCATGTTCCCAAAATCTCGGTTGCCAGATGCCGTTGCCCTTGAGCGCACGAGTGAACCGTTTTTTGATATCTCGCCAGCGCCCTGAATAGTCGGCGTCATTTTCAGGCAGCGTCCAGATACAGTGCATGTGTTCTGGCAGAACAACCCAGGCATCAATGACAAAGGGCTTTGCCTGTTTCACGGTCTGAACCGCTTCACGTAAAGAGGAAATATGACGAGTGAGCAGGTCGGCATGCCTGTCTTTGAGATTCACGGTGAAGAACCAGGTACCGCCATTGATATAATACCGACGATAGTTGGGCATGATGGCCTCCTGCCAGGATATGTCGGGCGGCGCGTTGCTTGCCCGACCTACAGGTTCTGGTAGGTCGGGTAAGGCAAAGCCGCCACCCGACGCGCCTTTACTTGCGCATCGCCGCCAATTCCGCAATTCGCACAATGACCTTCACCGCTTGCTCCATCCCCTCAAGGGTGACGAACTCATGTTTGCCATGATAGTTGTAGCCACCGGTGAAAATGTTCGGGCATGGCAGGCCCATAAAGGAGAGCTGAGCGCCATCGGTGCCACCGCGAATCGGTTTCATGTCGGGTTCGATATCACAGTCACGCATCGCCTGCTGGGCTATCTCGACAATGTGCGGATGCTCCATCACCTTTTCACGCATGTTGTAATAACTGTCTTCGATGATCAGTTCAATGTAGCAATCCGGGTGTAACCCTTTGCCCACTTTCTTGGCAATATCCATCATTTTGCGTTTGCGCGCTTCAAACTGCTTACGGTCAAAATCGCGGATGATGTAATGCATCTGCGCGGTATCCACCGTGCCTTTGATGCTGGTCAGATGGAAGAAGCCTTCGTAGCCGTCTGTCTGTTCAGGGCTCTCTTCGGCAGGGACTTCTGCATGAATGCGGGTTGCCAGCGACAGCGCGTTCACCATCACGCCTTTTGCGGTGCCAGGGTGAACGTTGTTACCGACGATTTTGATGGTGACCGAGGCCGCGTTGAAGTTTTCGTACTCCAGCTCACCCACACCGCCACCGTCAATGGTGTAGGCCCATTTTGCATCGAAACCGTCGACATCAAAATGCTTCGCGCCCTTACCCACTTCTTCATCCGGCGTGAAGGCCACGCGGATATCGCCGTGCGGCACATTGTTTGCTTTCATCACCGCCAGCGCAGTCATGATTTCTGCGACCCCGGCTTTATCATCGGCGCCTAACAGCGTTTTGCCGTCAGTGGTGATCAGCGTCTGGCCCAGCAGTTGGTGCAGCACCGGGAACATCACCGGCGACAGCACTTCGTCACCGATACCCAGCGCAATATCGCCGCCGCGATAGTTTTCAACAATTTGCGGATTCACATTTTTGCCGCTGAAATCCGGCGAGGTATCCACATGGGAAATGAAGCCAATGGCCGGGATATCGCCGTCGACATTCGCCGGCAGCGTCGCCATCACCGTGCCTTTTTCACTCAGCGTGACGTTAACCAGCCCCATCTCTTCGAGTTGGTCTTTGAGCAAGCGCAGCAGCTTCCATTGCCCCTCGGTACTCGGTACCTGGCGCACGCCCGGCTTCGACTGTGTGTCTAACGATACGTACTGCAAAAACCGTTCAAGTAATTTATCCATGTCGTCGCCCTCTTTTTTTGTGCCAACATTATCAATAAGCCCCCACTGACAACTCTTGCGTCAGATCACTTTTGTTCCGGCAAATGTATTTTTTTTCCCATTCCGGACGGGATTGGTTTAAAGGTAGCCCACGAGGGCGCAGAATGATTGGCGATTTCAGGGGATTGCCGTAGAATGCCAGCCCTTAATTATGTGTCAGACCTCTAAGGTGGTTAACCACAAACCCCGTAACGACCCCTCCGTTACGTTTGCATGGGACAGAGTAAAAAATTGAATACACAACCGCGTTCGCTTTCGCCGCTGGTGCAATTGGCGGGGATTCGCAAAGGCTTTGATGGTAAAACCGTTATTTCGGACCTGAATCTCACGATTAATGACGGAGAATTTCTTACCCTGCTGGGTCCCTCTGGCTGCGGTAAAACCACGGTCCTGCGCCTGATTGCCGGGCTCGACAATGTGGACACTGGTCGCATTCATCTTGAAGGCCATGACATCACCGATGTGCCTGCCGAGCACCGCCACGTTAATACCGTCTTCCAGAGCTATGCCCTTTTCCCGCACATGAGCGTGTTCGAAAACGTCGCTTTTGGCCTGCGGATGCAAAAAACACCCGCGAATGAAATCCCCCCTCGCGTGAATGAAGCCCTGCGCATGGTGCAGTTGGAGGAATTTGCCCAACGCAAACCGCATCAGCTCTCTGGCGGCCAGCAGCAGCGTGTTGCCATTGCGCGCGCGGTCGTGAACAAACCGCGTTTGTTGTTACTCGATGAATCCCTCTCCGCGCTCGATTACAAGCTGCGTAAGCAGATGCAGAACGAACTGAAGGCGCTGCAACGTAAGCTTGGTATTACTTTCGTGTTTGTCACCCACGATCAGGAAGAAGCGCTGACCATGTCTGACCGCATCGTGGTCATGCGTGACGGAAAAATTGAGCAGGACGGGACCCCGCGCGAGATTTACGAAGAGCCAGAAAACCTGTTTGTCGCGAGCTTTATCGGTGAAATCAACCATTTTGAAGCCACCGTGATTGAACGTCTTGACGATCAGCGGGTACGGGCCAGCGTTGAAGGCCGCGAATGCAATATTTATGTCAACTTCGCGGTCGAGAAAGGCCAGAACCTCAATGTGTTACTGCGCCCGGAAGATCTGCGCGTCGATGAAATCAACGACGATAATCATATCGAAGGTCTGATAGGCTACGTCCGCGAACGCAACTACAAGGGCATGACCCTGGAGTCCGTTGTGGAGCTGGAAAACGGCAAAATGGTGCTGGTCAGCGAATTCTTCAACGAAGACGATCCGGATTTCGATCACTCTCTTGATCAGAAAATGGCCATCAATTGGGTGGAAAGCTGGGAAGTGGTGCTGGCTGATGAAGAACACAAGTAAATTCCAGAGTGTGGTGATTGCCACTATCGTCGGTTGGCTTGTGCTGTTTGTCTTTCTGCCGAACCTGATGATCATCGGGACCAGCTTCCTGACCCGCGACGATGCCAGCTTCGTCAAAATGGTCTTCACGCTGGACAACTACACGCGCCTGCTCGATCCGCTCTACTTCGACGTGCTGCTGCACTCGCTGAACATGGCGTTTATCGCGACCCTGGCCTGTCTGATTCTGGGGTATCCCTTCGCCTGGTTCCTGGCGCGCCTGCCGCAGAAAATCCGCCCTCTGCTGCTGTTTCTGCTGATTGTGCCCTTCTGGACCAACTCGCTGATCCGCATCTACGGGCTGAAGCTTTTCCTCAGCACCAAAGGCTATCTCAATGCTTTTCTGCTGTGGCTCGGGGTTATCGACACGCCGATTCGCATTATGTTTACCCCAGGTGCGGTGATCATCGGCCTGGTGTACATCCTGCTGCCGTTTATGGTGATGCCGCTGTACTCCAGCATTGAGAAGCTCGACAAGCCGCTGCTTGAAGCGGCGAAAGATCTGGGTGCCAGCAAGTTGCAGACCTTTATTCGAATCATCATCCCATTGACCATGCCGGGCATTATTGCGGGCTGTCTGTTGGTGATGCTGCCTGCGATGGGGCTGTTCTACGTCTCCGACCTGATGGGCGGCGCGAAAAACCTGCTGATTGGCAACGTCATCAAGAGCCAGTTCCTCAACATTCGCGACTGGCCGTTTGGTGCCGCCACCAGCATTACGCTGACGGTGGTGATGGGGCTGATGCTGCTGGTGTACTGGCGGGCGTCGCGATTCCTCAATAAGAAGGTAGAACTCGAATGATCGGTCGACTGCTGCGCGGCGGCTTTATGACCGCCATTTACGCCTACCTTTATATTCCGATCATTATTTTGATCGTGAATTCGTTTAACAGCTCGCGCTTCGGCATCAGCTGGCAGGGGTTTACCACCAAATGGTATGCGCTGCTGGTCAACAACGACAGCCTGCTGCAGGCAGCCCAGCATTCGCTGACGATGGCCGTCTTTTCCGCGACGTTTGCCACCTTGATTGGTTCACTGACCGCGGTCGCGCTCTACCGTTACCGTTTTCGCGGGAAACCGTTTGTCAGCGGGATGCTGTTTGTGGTGATGATGTCACCGGACATCGTGATGGCCATTTCGCTGCTGGTGCTGTTTATGCTGATTGGCATTCAGCTGGGCTTCTGGTCGCTGTTGTTCTCGCATATCACCTTCTGCCTGCCCTTCGTGGTGGTCACCGTCTATTCACGCCTGAAAGGGTTCGACGTGCGTATGCTGGAAGCGGCGAAAGATCTGGGGGCCAGCGAGATAACCATCCTGCGCAAAATCATTCTGCCGCTGGCAATGCCCGCAGTGGCCGCTGGCTGGCTGCTGAGCTTTACGCTTTCCATGGACGACGTGGTGGTCTCCTCTTTCGTCACCGGCCCTGGCTACGAAATTTTGCCGCTCAAGATTTACTCTATGGTTAAGGTTGGCGTTTCACCGGAAGTGAACGCGCTGGCGACCATTCTGTTAGTGCTTTCTCTGGCGATGGTCGTTGCCAGCCAGATTGTTGCTCGTGATAAAACGAAATCTCAGGGGACATCAAAATGAAAAAAATGCTTGCCGCCGCGGCGCTGGTGCTCGGAATGGGTGCTGCGCACGCCGATGACAGCAAAACGCTCTACTTCTATAACTGGACCGAATACGTACCACCTGGCCTGCTGGAACAGTTCACCAAAGAGACGGGGATCAAAGTGATTTATTCGACCTATGAGTCGAATGAAACCATGTACGCCAAGCTCAAGACTTATAAAGAAGGGGCTTATGATCTGGTGGTACCGTCAACCTATTACGTCGCCAAAATGCGTAAAGAAGGCATGATCCAAAAGATTGATAAATCGAAGCTCACTAACTTCAGCAATCTTGACCCGGAGATGCTCAACAAGCCGTTCGACCCGAATAACGATTACTCCATTCCGTATATTTGGGGTGCGACCGCCATTGGTGTCAACAGCGACAGCATCGATCCGAAGAGTGTGACTCGCTGGGCCGATCTCTGGAAACCCGAATATAAAGGCAGCCTGCTGCTGACCGATGATGCACGTGAAGTGTTCCAGGTGGCGCTGCGCAAGCTCGGCTACTCCGGTAACACCACCGATCCAAAACAGATCGATGAGGCCTACAAAGAGCTGCAAAAACTGATGCCTAACGTGGCGGCCTTTAATTCCGATAACCCGGCCAACCCGTATATGGAAGGCGAAGTTAACCTCGGCATGGTGTGGAATGGTTCCGCTTATGTGGCCCGCCAGGCGGGAACCCCGCTGGAAGTGGTGTGGCCGAAAGAAGGCGGGATCTTCTGGATGGACAGTCTGTCCATTCCGGCAAACGCGAAAAACGTGGACGGCGCGCTGAAGCTGATTAACTTCCTGCTGCGTCCTGACATTGCCAAACAGGTGGCCGAAACCATCGGCTACCCCACGCCAAATCTGGCGGCACGTAAACTGCTGGATCCGAAAGTCGCTAACGATAAGTCACTTTATCCGGATGCCGCGACCCTCAAAAACGGGGAATGGCAGAATGACGTCGGCGATGCCAGCCGCCTTTATGAAGATGATTACCAAAAGCTAAAAGCAGGACGTTAAGCGTCTGAGGGCGGAATGCGATTTCCGCCCTTTTTTTACGTCTTTTGGCTTACCTGATTATCTTTTCGCCCCGCTAAACTTAAGGTAACGCAGCGAATTTTCCGGGGGTTAATATGGGACAATTATGGCAATGGCTGGAATTCGCTAACCTGCTCACTTTTACCCTGTTCATCATCCCGCGCAGACAGCCAACGGCAGCAAGCCCCCTCATTACGCCTCTGGCCACTCACCTGTTACGTGCAATGTACCTGCTTCCCATTTTGGCTTTTGGCTACAGTCTCTTTATCACGCAACAGGTTTCAGGGTTCGACTGGCTTTGCCTGGGAATAGCGCTTATCGGCACGCTGCTTGTTATCAAGGGCAAACGGGATTTGGGACCATGGCACACCTGGGCCGGCACCTGGTTACCGGGTGCGCCGACCATCAGAACGGGTATCTATCGCTGGCTGCCGCATCCCATGTATACAGGCATTATCCTGACCATTGTCTCCTGTAGTCTGGTGTATATCACCCGACTCCCGGTTTTGCTAAGCGCGCTGGCCCTGCTCTGCTGTCTGTATATTGTGACGTTTTTACTGGTCGTGGCAGCCCGCGAGCGGCGTCATCTCTCACCGGTGTAATTTTGGGCGATGTACAAATTAAAACGGGACGCGATGCGCCCCGTGGCGGAGAGAAGTCCACACTGCACTTCACACAGGTGTTAACGCTAAAAATTACACGTTCTCTTCAATGTATTTTGCCAGGCTCGCAGGTGTCTTCAGTACCGTCGCCACATCCGTTGGCGAAATCATGCAGCCAAACTCGTCCTGCACTTCCAACACCACATCGACGGCCAGAATGGAGTCCAGAATATCGGACTCAATCAGTTCGTCCTCAAACCCCACCTTGCGGGACAATACGCGTTCAAACAGCGCCAGAATTTTTTGTTCCATACTCAATCCTCTCAGGAGTTAGCTGACGCGAGCCTGCGCGTCTAATAATTTGCGATCGATTTTGCCATTGGGATTTAACGGCAGATGTTCTTGAATCACTATCTGACCCGGGATCATATAAGGGGGGATCACCCGTGCCAGCTCGGATTTAATCTCTTCAGAAGAGCGACGAGAGACGCAGAATGCCGCAATACGTAACACCCCGCCCCCCGTTTTCTTTAAAGGTAAAACCACCGCTTCCTGAACGCCGGAAATATTCAGAATGCGGTTTTCAATTTCGCTGATCTCAATGCGATAGCCATTGAGCTTAATCTGGCTGTCATTCCGACCGCTGCAGTAGAGATAGTCCGTGCTGTAACCCAGGTCGCCGGTGCGGTAACCACGCCATGGACAGTTTTCGCGGGTCAGCAGTTTTTGGGCATTCTCTTCATCAAGACCCAGATAGCCGCGCATCACGTTTTTTCCCCAAATAATCAACTCACCCTCTGCCGTAATCTCCATAAAGGAGTCCGGCATCATCGTGCCGATAGGCAGCAGATCGGTGTCGCTGGCGAGAATAGCGTCGGTAATCTCCACAACGGTGGTGGCCACTGTGGCTTCCGTTGGGCCATAGGAGTTAATGATTTTTGCTTTCGGGAAACGACGGCGTAATTGTTTGACCAGCGCTTTATTGAGCACTTCGCCAATAAAAATAAAGACCTTCAGATCGGGTAAATAGTCGCTGCAGAACTGCGGTGACAGGAGTTTCTGATAGGCAAATGACGGTGTAGACACCCAGGCGGACACTTTTTGACTTTGCAGTCCCGTGAGCCATCCCTCTGCGGCGATGTTCTCTTTGGCATTCAGCAGAATATGACCGTTTTTAGCCAGATTGGCTAACAGCGCAATCAAAGAGAGATCAAAGCTAAATACGGCATGGTTCATCAATACCGGGTTGTCCGGCAAATGAAAATCTTTTCCCACCCACTGAATAAAATGCCACACGGATTCACGGCCAATCTGCACGCCTTTCGGTTTCCCGGTACTTCCCGAGGTAAACATGACATAGGCGAGATCGTGTTGCTGCAACGGTTGCGCCGTTAACCCGGTCGGAATAAACGCCTGGCGGGCAATATCGTAGTAATACGGCGCGCTGGCCAGCGTACAAATTTCCTGCAGCCGTTCTTCCGGGTAAATGCAGTCCACCGGAACGTATGGGATTTTATGTAATAAGCAGCTGTACAATGCCACGGCAAACTCTGCCTGCTGATGTCCGTAAAGCACCACCGGTACATTGGGATCCAGCGCCAGCTGCCGATATTTAATCACCCACTCGGTAATGGCATAGCTTAATGCCTGCCAGCTCAGTGAATAATCGCTGCCGCTGACTGCCAGCTGAGCCGGAAATGCCGGATCGACCAGGGTTTTCAGCAGGAAAGCATCTAATGCCTGAAACTCGTTTTGACCATTCATACTGGAGACATTCCACTAAAAATATAAAGAGAAACAGCCGCACCACCGAGAGTCATGATCCTCCCGGCAACAGAAATCAGAGGATGAGCAAGGAACAGACTTAATGGCGGGTATTTTTTCGCCGTCCACAGCAGCATATTGTGAATGACCGACATCAGGCCAAACAGGATCCCGCTGACCACATAATGCCGTTCCAGTCCATTCCAGGCGCCCATGCAAAATAGCGTACAAAAAATGCCGATATTCTGTGCCAGCGTTTTATTGAGACGGAAAAAGTTCAGGCGCAGTAAATGCATGTACACCGGCATAAAAATCACATCACGCAGCCATTCTGAAAGGCTGATATGGAAGCGACGCCAGAAATCCTGGGGATTTTTGGCCAGCAGCGGTACGTTGAAGTTGGCCGGGAGGGATAAGCCAAACAGCCTTCCCGCACCGATGGCCATATTGCTGTAGCCCGCGAAATCGAAATAGAGATAGGCGCTATAAGCCACAGACATCACCGCCGCAACGGTCAGGTTAAAGGGCTGATGGCTCCAGTGGCTGATAACATAACGGTCAATCAGCATGGCAAAGAGAAACTTTTGCACAATCCCATAGAAGATCTGCTGCATCGCCGCTAAAAACAGATCGACCGTCATCACAAACTTAGGGGTGCGAATATCCTTAACCCAGCTATTCCAGCGATACATCGGACCGGCCAGAATGACAAAGGGCAAAAAGAGATAGCAAAAATAGAGAATGAAAGCGGTGGCATCCTGCTTTTTACGGTACAGCAGGACATCAATGGCGCGGAACGTCATAAATGACAGGCCGATCATGCCCCAATGATTGTTCAGGTGCAGCTTGACCAGAAGTAAAGGTAACAGCGTCAGGCTGACCGCCTGCCAGGTTTTTAGCCAACCTTTATCTTTCGCCAGGGTAATAACATAAAAGCTGGCAAAAACGGCAACCGGAATGAAAAAGTGTCCACGGAAAACCTGCGCCCAGCCAAACAAAGCCACCAGCGAAAATGAAACCAGATAGGTCAGGCGGTGCTTTAAATAACGGTTAAGCGCGGAAAACGCTAACGCTATCGAAAATAGCCCGACAAAGAATTCTGCATTTGAATACATTTTTTATACCGTCAGAATTGTTGATACTCAAATTTCACTTTCAGATCTGCAGTGTGATCAACAGAGGTCCAGGCCACAATTGTCACGGCCAACAGCAGATAGAGAATAAACAGCTGAATCGCCTTCCTGATCATTTGAAGTTCTCGTAGATAAATTTATTCATCGCCACCCAGGCAAGATCCGTCGGGTGGATAAAGTCCCAGTTCCAGCCATTCTGATAAGGCTGATCGTACATATCAAAATAAGGAATGTTGTCGCTTTTCAGCGTTTCAGTGATGATGTTGTCCGCTGGCTTGAAGCGCTCACTGTGATCGTTTGCCCACGGATTCAGCGGATCGACGATCACCACAACGTGCACATGGCGCTCATGCAGCATTTTGATCATCAGCTTAAATGCCGTCACCTGCGCAGGCGTCGGAGGGACATTATCCCATTGCTCTTTCTTCGGATGGTCATGGTAGTAGTCAGGATCCATCCAATGGCTGCTGGCATTTTCATGATTGGCGACGTTGATGTTTTTCGCCTGCTCGCTGAGCGCACTCCAATCAGGCTCTGCTGTTGTCTTTGCCTCTACGGGCCAGGAGGTATTCAGCGATGTGTCCGCTGAGAAGAAACCGAGATAATAATGCCGGATCAAGTCACAGTAGGAAGCAAACTGATAACTCACTTCTTTTTTAAAATCTTCCCAATGCCAACCACGCATCTTCATGGCCTGGAATGACAAGTGGCTGATGTCTTCAGATTTAATGTGGGTCAGGTAGTTTTTCAGCAACGGCTGGAGGTTATTATCGGCCGCAATCTTATTAAAAATCCTGCCAGGGACATGCTCGGCAAACACGGAAGGAGGCACCTGGTCAAAGAAAAAGCTGTCAGGAGAAATAAGCAACACCAGCTTTGTTTTGTCTGACAGCGCATTTTTATAATAAGAAAGGATAGAAAGCTGAGTGAGGTTTTCTATCATGATATTGCCATACGCCACGACCGGGCGGTGCAGCGTTTTATTATAAAAATTATAAACCGCATTCGGTTCATCTTCAGAAGTCGACACCTCGGAGGCACCTAAAAATACCAGTGCATTGCCCTGTAACGCATGCGTCATCGTGGCCACCCGCTCTTTTTGTTCTTTCGGGGTGCCTTCCATTGTGGTGATCAAAGGTTGAAATTTGAGTGCCGGATGATAGCTATCAATCAACGGAGGAAGCGCGAGTATCAATATAGCCAACAGGGCCATCGAGATGTGCAATACACTATTTTTGTTCATAGTTATGATAAAGCAGTAGATGAGTTTTATGTTCAGACTGTCTTTTATTTCTTTAGGCCTGACCAGGGCATAAAATAGAACGAGACTCTACCACACGGCTTTCTGTTTCTCTGTTACGAGATGTACAGTAACAATAACTGCGAAATAAATTAACAATTGCAAAAAAAACGGAGACTCAGACCCTTTTCAAAGAACGGTACTGAGGCGGGACGCTGGCAGGGGTAACGATGAGGCAGGCCATCCAGTGAACACGCTGAATGGCCTGCTTTTTGGGGAAATTATAATCCTTTGAGCAGTCGCTCGACGAACTCCGGCACCACATGGCTTGCGAGGCCATAGTGCTTTTCCTGAAACTCGCTGCCCACCTGGCTCGGTTCGAGGTTCAGTTCTACGGTGTGTGCGCCCTGAAGTTTCGCTTCGTGGACAAAACCGGCGGCAGGATAGACATGGCCCGACGTGCCGATAGCAATAAACACATCTGCCATCGCCAACGCTTCGTAAATGTCGTCCATGCCTAATGGCATCTCGCCAAACCAGACAACGTGCGGGCGTAGCGGTTGCGGAAACTGGCAGCAATGGCATTTGTCATCCATCGTCACGTCTCCCGGCCACTCCAGCACCTGCCCGCTCCACGCACAGCGCACTTTCAGCAGCTCGCCGTGCATGTGAATGATGCGTTTATTCCCCGCCCTTTCATGCAGATTATCGATATTCTGCGTGACCAGCAGGAAACGATCGCCAAGCGCTTCTTCCAGCTGCGCCAGCGCCAGGTGTGCCGCATTCGGCTGAATTTCTGGCTGCTGGAGCTGCTGGCGACGGGCATTATAGAAGGCCTGTACCAACGCCGGATCGCGGGCAAAACCTTCCGGCGTCGCCACATCTTCCACCCGGTGCTCTTCCCACAAGCCATCGGCGGCACGGAAGGTGCGGATCCCAGATTCCGCAGAGATCCCCGCCCCCGTCAGCACCACCACTCTGGGTTTCGACATCTCTTCCGGCAGTCTGTCGCGGAAGAAAACTCGCTGGCGCAGACGATCGTGCAGCCGGCGTTTAGTAAGACGAAAACGACTGAGTCGATGGAAGCGACGCGACTGCATAAAAACCCCTGTGGTTAATTCGTGAGATGCAGGAACGCGGCACCGCGCATTCCTCCGGCATCACCGTGACGGGCGCTCTCGATGCGAGGAACGCGCGCCACCGGCAACAGATGACGCGGCAGGCGAGCCGCCAGACCATCCGTTATCGCTGTAAAGTTAGACAACCCACCGCCGATCACCAACAAATCGGGATCAACAATGGTGAGAATATTCCCCAGGCACACCGCGAGCAAATCCAGATAGCGCTCTACGTGTTCACGGGCATGGGTATCGCCCTGCGCCCACAGCGTCACGATCTCCGGTGAGGAGAGCGGCTGTTGGTAATAGTGCTCATACAGCCACGCAAAACCGCGGCCCGAGAGATAGTTTTCGATACACCCCAACTGTCCGCAGCCACAGCGCGTCAGCGGGAAATCACGCCCCACCACCTCCAGCGCATCGACCGGCAGGCGGATATGACCGAACTCACCGGTAATATAGCTGTGACCGGTTATCGATTTGCCGTTAAGCACCAGCCCCCCGCCGACGCCCGTGCCGAGGATTAATCCCATCACCAGCGGATACTGCGTGAATTCATCATCCCAGGCTTCAGAAAGGGCAAAACAGTTGGCATCGTTATCAAGGCGGACATCGCGGTCGAGGCGGGCAGAGAGATCTTTGCGCAGCGGCTTTCCGCTGGCGGCAGGCACATTCGCGGCATACAGCGTGCCGTCGGCGGTTTCTGGCATGCCTGGGATCCCAATGCCGACGCTCCCTTTTACGCCGAAGCGCTCATCAGCTTCAGCGACCAGACCACAGACGGCCTGAAGGAACGATTCATAGCTGTCACGCGGGGTGGCAATGCGTTTTTCCCACTGCAGACGGCGCTGATTATCAAACACCCCGAGGGCGATTTTGCTGCCGCCAATGTCAAATCCGTAGAACATAGCAATTCCTCTTTACTGACCGAAAAGGTCAGGACGTAAAGAGTGGATTGAAACCTACCTGTAGGTCGGGTCAGGCATCGCCGCCACCCGACATGATGCCCGGTGACGCTGACGCTTACCGGGCCTACAAAACCAGGCCACATTCCACTGAATTACTGGCCACTTAACACTCTTGCAGGATCAATCCGGCTGGCGCGACGGGCAGGATACCAGCTCGCCAGCAGACTCAGCACCAGTGCCGTGACCAGCACATAAAAGACGTCCAGCCAGTGCAATTCAGACGGCAGGAAGTCGATAAAATAGATGTCACCCGACAGGAACTGGTGGCCGATGAGCGTCTCGATGCCTTTGATGATGGTGGTCAGATTCAGCGCACACAGCACGCCAATCACCACCCCAGAAAGGCTACCAAACAGCCCGGCCAGCAATCCATACCAGACAAAAATCGCGCGAATCAGGCCGTCTTTCGCCCCGAGCGTACGCAGCACGGCGATATCGCTGCTCTTGTCTTTCACCGCCATCACCAACGTGGAGACGATGTTAAAGCAGGCCACGCCAATCACCAGAATCATCGCCAGGTACATGATGGCCCGGATCATCTGAATATCGCGGTACATATAGCCATAGGTGCCAATCCAGCTTTTGATATAAACATAGCTGTTGGTCACTTCGCCTGCGTCACGCACCAGTTTATTGGCGCTGAACACATCATTCACCTTGATAGCGATGCCGGTGATGCTGCTGCCCATCTCCAGATACTGCTGGGCGTCCTGCATCGGGATCATCGCAAAACTGTGATCGAGCTGACCGCTTAATTGCAGAATACCGGTCACATGCAGACGCACGCGCTTCGGTTGCAGCAGCTGATGCTCTTTGTCCGAGTTCGGGATCATCACTGACACCCAGTCACCCTGTTTCACTTTCAGCGCATCAGCCACGCCTTTACCGAGAATGACCTGTTGTTCACCCGCTTTGAAATTTGCCCATGCGTCCTGCTGCACATATTTTGGCAGCGCGCTGAGCCGAGTTTCCTGCTGCGGATCCACGCCTTTAATCTGAATGGCACGCATATTCGTGCCACTTTCCACCAGGCCCGTGAAGTTGATGTAAGGCGCAGCGGCGACAATCCCCTTCACCTTTTCGACTTTCGGCAGCACCTCGTTCCAGTTGTTCCAGGGCTGGTTCACCGGTTCAATTTCACCGTGCGGTACGACGGCGAGAATACGGTTGTTCAATTCGCGCTCGAAGCCGTTCATTGCGCTTAGGCCCACAATCAGCACCGCCACGCCAAGCGCGATGCCCACGGTGGAAATCACTGAAATCAGCGACACCATGCCGCCACGCCGCCGCCCGCGGCTAAAGCGCAGGCCGATCAGTAAAGATAACGGAGACGCCATTACTCGGCTCCCATCAGGGTCAGTTCGGCGTTCAGACGTCCGTCACGCATTTCCAGCTGGCGGCTCATGCGCTTCGCCAGTTGCAGATCGTGAGTCACCACCAGAAACGCCGTGCCCTGCTGTTTATTCAGCGTACCCAGCAGTTCGAAAATGCTGTCCGCATTTCGGGCATCGAGGTTACCCGTCGGTTCATCGGCCATTACCAGACGCGGGTTATTCACCAGCGCACGGGCGATAGCCACACGCTGACGTTCACCGCCGGAAAGCTCGGAAGGACGGTGACTGCGGCGGTGATCGAGGCCGACCGCATCCAGCATGGCCCGCGCACGTTCCTGAATCTCTGCGGGTTTCTTTTTACCGATCAGCAGCGGCATGGCCACATTTTCCTGAGCGGTGAAATCTGGCAGCAGGTGGTGAAACTGGTAAATAAAGCCCAGCTCACGGTTGCGCAGTTCGGCTTTCGCCGCCAAAGACATGGTCGACAACGGCTGACCGCTGAAAATCACATCGCCGGAGGTTGGCGTATCCAGCCCGCCGAGCAGGTGCAGCAGCGTACTTTTGCCGGAGCCGGAGCTGCCGACAATCGCCATCATTTCGCCTTCCTCAATGCTGAAGCTGACATTGTGCAGCACGTCGGTCTGCACGGTGCCTTCCTGATAGCGCTTGCACAGGTTGTCGCATTGCAACAGGATCTTATTCATAACGTAAAGCCTCAGCGGGTTGAGTGGCGGCAGCGCGCCATGAAGGATAAAGCGTAGAAATCAGCGCCAGCAGCATCGCCACCAACGCAATGACAACAACCTGCAGCGGTTCAATGGCGACAGGCAGTGCACCGCCGTCGACGAACGCACCGATGATCGGCATCAGGTTATTCAGTTGGCTTGCCAGCAGCAGCCCTAACAGCGCGCCCAGCAGTGCACCAATCACCCCAGCACTCGCGCCCTGCACCATAAACACCGCCATGATCTGGCGCGGTGTCAGGCCCTGAGTTTGCAGAATGGCGACTTCGCCCTGCTTTTCCATCACCATCAGGCCAAGCGACGTAATGATGTTAAACGCAGCGACAGCCACGATCAGGCTCAACAGCAGACCCATCATGTTTTTTTCCATCCGCACGGCCTGGAACAGCTCGCCTTTGCGCTCACGCCAGTCCTGCCATTTGGTGCCTTCAGGTAATTTCTGTGCGCTCAGCGTGTCGACTTCCAGCGGCTTATCGAGCCACAGACGCCAGCCGGTGATATTGCCGAGCGGGTAACGCATCAGACGTGAGGCATCCTGAATGTTGACCAGCATCTGGTAGCCGTCGACTTCACTGTTGGCAGCAAACGTGCCGATCACATTGAACAAACGCTGGCTTGGGACGCGGCCCATCGGGGTAAATTGACTGGCGGAAGGCACCATGATGCGGATCTGATCGCCGCGGTTCACGCCAAGCTGACCGGCAAGCTGCTCGCCCAGAATCACGTTGTACTGCCCGGCTTCCAGCGCCGATTGCTTGACGTTAACCAGGTACGGGGTCAGCGGATCTTTTTGTGCCGGATCAATGCCGAGGATCACACCAACGGCCACGCTGCGCGGGCTTTGGATCACCACGTCACCGGTGGTTAACGGTGCTACGCGCGTCACGCCTTTCAGCTTTGCTTCGCTTTCCGGGTGCTGCTGAGGATTCAGGGAGCCCTGCTCCGCGCTGAGGACCGCCTGTGGCATCAGCCCCAGAATGTTGTTTTGCAGCTCGCGTTCAAACCCGTTCATGACCGAAAGTACGGTCACCAGTGCCATCACGCCAAGCGTAATGCCGATGGTTGACAGCCAGGAGACAAAGCGACCAAAGCGGTCCGCTGCGCGCCCACGCATATAACGCAGGCCAATAAAAAGTGCGACAGGTTGGTACATGTAATCCGTCTGGTTGCTGGTAACTGGACCCCGAGTATATAAGCGAAAGCCCGGAGCGTAAATGCGAGAAGTCAGATACGGCCCGCCTGATCTTTTTCCGAAAATGACTCAAATACAGACTGTTACCCATTACTCTGCCGCCCGACTCCCCGAGGATACCCCCACTGCAAAGACATGATAAGCGTGGAGCGACATGAAAGAGAAAGCATTATGGATCAATCAAATCAAGGGGCTATGTATTTGCCTGGTGGTGTTTTACCACTCGGTGATCACCTTCTATCCGCATCTGAGCACCTTCCAGCACCCCTGGTCGGAGACGCTGTCTAAGTGCTGGATCTACTTCAATCTTTACCTGGCACCGTTTCGCATGCCGGTGTTCTTTTTTATCTCTGGCTTCCTTATCCAGCGCTACATTGACGCTGTCTCCTGGCGTGACGGGTTCAGCAAGCGCGTCGGCGCTATTCTGTGGGTACTTGTCCTCTGGGGCGTGCTGCAATGGCAGGCATTGAGCCACATCAACCAGTGGCTGGCCCCTGACCGTGATATCAACACCAGCGCCAATGCGGCTTACGCCAGGAGTGTCGTCGAGTTTATCCAGGGCATGCTCACCGCCAGCACCAGCCTCTGGTATCTGTATGCGCTGGTCGCCTATTTTGTGCTGTGCAAGCTCACCTCAGGCGTGAAAATGCCGGTGCTGTTACTGCTGGGTTTTCTCAGTATTGCCATCAACTTCCTGCCGACCCCGTGGTGGGGGATGAACAGCGTGCTGCGTAACATCCTCTATTACGCGCTGGGTGCCTGGCTGGGGACACCGCTGATGGCCTGGATGAAAGCGTTTGATATTCGTCGCCATTGGCTGGCATTGGCGGGGGTTGCGGCTATCGCCATTGTGCTCTGGTTTGCCCGGATGCCCCTGTTCCTGTCGCTGCTGTCGATCTTTGTCATTATGAAAGTGTTTTCGGCGATCGCCCGCCGCTATCCACCGGCTGACACGTCGCTGCTGAACATCGTCGGCTCGAACACGATTGCTATCTACACCACGCACCGCATCCTGATTGAGTTATTCAGCCTGACGCTGCTGGGCTGGTTTAGCGTCCAGCCGCCATCCGCCTCGCTTGAATTAACCCTTCTGTTGCTCTATCCCTTCTTCAGCCTGTTTATCTGTGTGGCGATGGGCATTATCGCCCGTGGTTTGTCGCGTCATCTGGCGGGCGATTTACTGTTCTCACCCCCCGTCCTGGGCACCAGCCGTCAGTAATTTGCTAATGTCGGATGATCAAGGATAATAAGCCTCATTGAAGATCGGCGGTTTGCCCCCACATCCAGGGGCAAACCCTTGAGGGATCCCGACACGACTTATGCCTGTACAATCTGAACATCCTCGCTATACCCTGCCCTCTAAAGCGGGTGAACAACGCCTGTTGGGCGAACTGACTGGCGCCGCCTGTGCGACAGAAGTGGCGCAAATTGCGGAACGTCATCAGGGTCCGGTGGTGCTCATCGCCCCTGATATGCAAAATGCCCTGCGCCTGCACGACGAAATCAGCCAGTTCACCGATCAGCTGGTGATGAATCTGGCCGATTGGGAAACGCTGCCTTATGACAGTTTTTCTCCGCATCAGGAAATTATCTCCTCGCGCCTCTCCACGCTGTATCAGTTACCTACCATGCAGCGCGGCGTGTTGATTGTGTCGGTGAGCACCCTCATGCAGCGCGTTTGTCCGCACAGCTATTTGCACGGACATGCGCTGGTAATGAAAAAAGGCCAGCGCCTGTCGCGTGATGCCCTGCGTGCACAGCTGGAAGGTGCAGGCTATCGTCATGTGGATCAGGTGATGGAACACGGCGAGTACGCCACCCGTGGCGCGCTGCTGGATCTGTTCCCGATGGGCAGCGAGCAGCCTTACCGTCTGGATTTCTTCGACGATGAAATCGACAGTCTGCGCCTGTTCGATACCGACACCCAGCGCACGCTGGAAGAAGTCGAGGCCATTAACCTGCTGCCTGCGCACGAATTCCCGACCGACAAAAATGCGATTGAACTGTTCCGCAGCCAGTGGCGCGATAAATTCGACGTAAAGCGCGATGCCGAACATATCTATCAGCAGGTCAGCAAAGGCACGCTGCCTACCGGTATCGAATACTGGCAGCCGCTGTTTTTCAGTGAACCGCTGCCGCCGCTGTTCAGTTATTTCCCGGCGAATACGCTGCTGGTGAACACGGGCGATCCGCAGGCCAGCGCCAACCGCTTTGAAGCCGACACCCGCGCCCGCTTTGAAAATCGCGGCGTCGATCCGATGCGCCCGCTGTTAGCACCGGAAATGCTGTGGCTGCAGGTTGATGAGCTGTTCAGCGAGCTGAAGAAATGGCCACGGGTACAGCTCAAAACAGAAGCGCTTGCGGACAAAGCCGCAAACGTCAATCTGGGCTATCAAAAGCTGCCGGATCTCGCGGTACAGGCCCAGCATAAATCGCCGCTCGATAATCTTCGTCGCTTCCTGGAAGCCTTCGACGGGCCGGTCATTTTCTCAGTAGAAAGTGAAGGTCGTCGCGAAGCGTTGGGTGAACTGCTTTCCCGCATCAAGCTGTCGCCAAAACGCATTCAGCGACTGGATGACGCAGACGGCAAAGGCCGTTTTCTGATCACCGGTTCCGCAGAGCACGGCTATATCGACACGCTCCGTCACCGGGCTTTGATTTGCGAAAGCGACTTGCTGGGTGAGCGCGTGGCGCAACGTCGCCAGGATTCCCGCCGGACGATTAATCCGGACACCCTGATCCGCAACCTCGCGGAGCTGCGCATCGGCCAGCCCGTTGTGCACCTTGAGCATGGCGTGGGTCGCTATGCGGGGATGACGACGCTCGAAGCCGGGGGGATCACCGCCGAATACCTGATGCTGATGTATGCCAATGACGCCAAACTGTACGTTCCGGTGTCGTCGCTGCATCTGATCAGCCGCTACGCCGGGGGCGCGGAAGAGAGCGCGCCGCTGCATAAACTGGGCGGTGATGCGTGGTCACGCGCGCGGCAAAAAGCCGCTGAAAAAGTGCGCGACGTTGCCGCCGAGCTGCTGGATATCTACGCTCAGCGCGCCGCCAAATCAGGCTTTGCCTTTAAGCACGATCGCGAACAGTATCAGCTGTTCTGCGACAGCTTCCCGTTCGAAACCACCCCCGATCAGGCGCAGGCCATTAACGCCGTGCTGAGCGACATGTGTCAGCCGTTGGCGATGGACCGACTGGTGTGCGGCGACGTTGGCTTTGGTAAAACCGAAGTCGCCATGCGCGCCGCCTTCCTCGCCGTGGAAAACAACAAACAGGTGGCGGTGCTGGTGCCAACCACCCTGCTCGCTCAGCAGCACTATGACAATTTCCGCGATCGTTTTGCCAACTGGCCGGTGCGCATTGAAATGCTCTCCCGTTTTCGCAGCGCAAAAGAGCAAACGCAGATTCTGGAACAGGCCAGCGAAGGCAAAATCGACATTCTGATCGGCACCCATAAGCTGTTGCAAAGCGACGTGAAGTGGAAAGATTTGGGGCTGTTGATCGTCGATGAAGAACACCGCTTTGGCGTGCGTCACAAAGAGCGCATCAAAGCGATGCGTGCCGATGTGGATATTCTGACCCTCACCGCCACGCCAATTCCGCGAACCCTGAATATGGCGATGAGCGGAATGCGCGATCTGTCGATTATCGCCACCCCACCCGCCCGTCGTCTGGCGGTGAAAACCTTCGTGCGCGAGTACGACAACCTGGTGGTGCGCGAAGCCATTCTGCGCGAAGTGCTGCGCGGGGGTCAGGTTTACTATCTTTATAACGATGTGGAAAACATCCAGAAAGCGGCCGACCGTCTGGCTGAGCTCGTTCCCGAAGCCCGTATTGCTATCGGTCACGGGCAGATGCGCGAGCGCGAGCTGGAACGCGTGATGAACGACTTCCACCACCAGCGTTTTAACGTGCTGGTGTGTACCACCATCATCGAAACCGGGATCGACATCCCTACCGCCAACACCATCATCATTGAACGTGCCGATCACTTCGGCCTGGCTCAGCTGCATCAGCTCCGAGGACGCGTCGGACGTTCACACCATCAGGCCTACGCCTGGCTGCTGACGCCGCATCCGAAAGCCATGACTCCCGATGCGCAAAAACGCCTTGAAGCCATTGCCTCTCTGGAAGATCTGGGCGCTGGCTTTGCGCTGGCGACGCATGACCTGGAAATTCGTGGCGCGGGTGAACTGCTGGGTGAAGATCAGAGTGGCTCAATGGAGAGCATCGGCTTCTCGCTCTATATGGAGCTACTGGAAAATGCCGTCGATGCGCTGAAGGCCGGGCGTGAGCCTTCGCTGGAAGATCTCACCAGTCAGCAGACGGAAGTGGAACTGCGCATGCCTGCGCTACTGCCGGACGACTTTATTCCGGATGTGAACACCCGGTTGTCGTTCTATAAGCGGATTGCCAGCGCCAAAGGGGAACAGGAGCTGGATGAACTGAAGGTGGAACTGATCGACCGCTTTGGTTTGCTGCCGGATGCCGCACGCAATCTGCTGGATATCGCCCGCCTTCGTCAACAGGCGCAGAAGCTGGGGATCCGTAAGCTGGAAGGCAATGAAAAAGGCGGGCTCGTCGAGTTCAATGAGAAAAACCACGTCAATCCGGTGTGGCTGATTGGTCTGTTGCAGAAACAGCCCCAGCACTACCGTCTGGATGGCCCAACGCGGCTGAAGTTCTTCCAGGAACTGGACGAGCGTAAAGCCCGGATGGAGTGGGTGCGTAACTTTATGCAACAGCTGGAAGAGAACGCCGTCGCTTAAACTTCTCCCCGGCGGCACCCGCTGCCGGGGCATTTTTGCCTCTGTTTATTTACACACTCTTTGCAAAGCACTGAAACATCCAGACATGCACTGACGTCATAATGAGCGTTTATTTATTCACTCACCGTTATGGATGTGCTGTGATGATTCCTTCGCGTTTTCTGCGCCTGATGGCCCTTGTCGCCTTCACCGCAAGTCTCGCCGCGGCTCTGCCCGCGCGCGCCAATACCTGGCCTCTTCCTCCTGCCGGCAGCCGCCTTGTCGGTGAAAACCGTTATCACGTTGTCGAAAACGACGGTGGCTCGCTGGAGGCGATTGCTAAAAAATATAACGTCGGCTTCCTGGCGCTGCTTCAGGCTAATCCTGGTGTAGATCCTTACGTGCCGCGCGCGGGTAGCGTATTGACGATTCCACTGCAAACGCTGCTGCCTGATGCACCGCGTGAAGGTATGGTACTCAACCTTGCCGAACTGCGTCTGTACTATTATCCGCCGGGCAAAAATAGCGTCACCGTCTACCCGATTGGCATCGGTCAACTGGGTGGCGATACGCTGACGCCGACGATGGTCACCACCGTTTCCGATAAGCGCGCTAATCCAACCTGGACGCCAACGGCCAATATCCGCGCCCGTTATAAAGCCAATGGCATTGATTTACCTGCCGTGGTGCCCGCCGGGCCAGATAATCCGATGGGTCACCATGCCATTCGTCTTTCCGCTTACGGCGGCGTGTATCTGTTGCATGGCACCAATGCCGATTTTGGTATCGGCATGCGCGTCAGTTCTGGCTGTATCCGCCTGCGTGATGGCGACATTGAAAAGCTGTTCAAACAGGTCACACCGGGGACGAAAGTGAACATCATCAATACGCCGATTAAAACGTCCGTGGAGCCTGGTGGGGTCCATCTGGTGGAAGTTCATCAGCCTCTGTCGAAGCACATTGATGACGACCCGCAGGTGCTGCCAATCATGCTCAACGGCAGCATGCAGGCATTCAAGGATGCACCGCAAACCAATGCCCAGCTCATGGAGCAGGTCATGGAAGTGCGTTCCGGCATGCCGGTCGATGTGACTCGCCACAGCCCTCCTCCCGCACAAAATCTGTAATAAAAAAAAAGACCGCGACAAATGTCGCGGTCATTTTTTATGGCAGTGGCGTTGCCAGGGGTTCTTAAACAAGCCTGAGCTTATTTATAAATAACAGCGGTACCGTGCAGGCTGTTAGGACCATTCACGGACGTAATACGGAAAGATTTAGCACCCATCGCATCGGCTTTCTGCGCCAGCTGGTCTTCCAGTGAACCCAGGTTGGTACCCGCATCAGCGGAGATAACCCCGACTTTATGTTGGTCTACCGGCGTGGACTGGACTTCAACAGCGGCAAAGCTTGCGAAAGACAGAGAACTCAGGACTGCAGCGACGGCCAGGGCTTTGATGCTTTTCATGTTTTTTATACCTATGCAGATGATTTTGGCAGGTCGTTATTATTAACTTAACGATCGATAGGATTATAATAGTGTGATCTGCGTCACGCGTCAAAGTGTTTTTATAACGACTGTTATATAATTTAATTATCTCTTATTTTTCATATTGATATGACAATTTTATTTTGTGATAGCCCCCGCTGGTACTGAGCCGGGTTTGTTTTTATAATGAGGATTCAACACACAGCAATGAGGTACAACGGCACCATGACAACTGAAGTCACAAGTTGCGTAAAAAAAAGCCGTGGCCGTCCAAAAGTGTTCGACAGGGATGTGGCGCTCGATAAGGCCATGACACTCTTCTGGCAGCACGGCTATGAAGCCACTTCACTTTCTGATTTAGTGGAGGCTACCGGTGCGAAAGCGCCGACGCTGTACGCAGAGTTTGCAAACAAAGAAGGCCTGTTCCGGGCCGTTCTGGATCGCTATATTTCACGTTTTGCGAATAAGCATGAGGCGCAGCTGTTCTGCGAAGAGAAAAACGTTGAGCAGGCTCTGCGCGACTATTTCAGCGCAATCGCCACCTGCTTTACCAGCAAAGATACGCCGGCAGGCTGCTTCATGATCAACACCTCTGCCACCCTTGCGGCCTCTTCTAAAGAAATTGCCCATACCCTCAAATCCCGCCATGCGATGCAGGAGAAAACGCTGTGTGAATTTTTGACACAGCGCCAGCTGAGAGGTGAAATCCCTCAGGGTAAGCCGGTTGTCGAACTGGCACAGTTTTTAAGCTGTATTTTGCAGGGGATGTCTATCAGCGCACGTGAAGGCGCGAGCTATGAATCGCTGATGCGCATTACAGACACCACGATGCGTCTGTGGCCGCTGATGCTGAAGCTCTGACAGGCATAAAAAAAGCCCCTCAGCCTGAGCGATTGAGGGGCCAATGCATCCTGAATGGACTGCTTTTTTTTACACTTTGTTATTCAGAACCAGTTGACCGTTGCTGTCGAGCGGGATCTGGCTACCAGGATCTTTATCCATACGGATTTTCCCCTGCTGATCGCCAATCTTGTACGTCACGTCATAACCCAGCATTTTATCCGATTTGTCGTAAACCGTTTTACAGCGCTGCTGAGTCGTCGTGTAGGTGTCATTATTCTGCATTGAGCCCTGGATTTGGTTACCGGCATAGCCGCCACCCAGTGCACCCGCCACCGTCGCCACATCACGGCCACGGCCGCCACCAAACTGATGACCAATCACCCCGCCCGCGACGGCACCCAATACGGAACCGGCGATACGGTTTTCATCCTGTACCGGACGACGATGCGTGACCGCGACGTTACGACATTCCTGACGCGGCGTTTTTACGCTCTCTTTAATCGGGGTTGCTGAGACAACCTGTGCATACTGTGGGCCACGATCGAGTACATTAAGACTGGCCACCGCCGCCACACCCAGCGCAGCAGCTACGCCAATCCCTATACCCGCTAACATTGATTTATTCACGGGAGATCCTCCTTTGTTGCTGTTGGTAACAATATTGCAACCAGAAGGACGATCTGAATATAAGAAAACCACTCAAAAGCGGGCCATACGAGGGCCAAAAAGCCGTGATTCAGATTAGTCCGAAGGCATTCAGGCGTGCAGGGGAAAGATATAAAAAGACCCGGAAATTCCGGGTCTCAGAGGAAGCAGAAGGATTAGTGCAGCTTCAGACGTGGACGGATCACGCGGTTGATACTGCCGACCAGCATCATCAGGCCGGTTTTGAAATAACCGTGCAGCGCTATCTGGTGCATACGGTACAGCGAGATGTAGACGAAGCGCGCAATACGCCCTTCCACCATCATCGATCCGCGCATCAGATTGCCCATCAGGCTGCCGACGGTGGAGTAGTTGGACAGCGACACCAGCGAGCCATGATCTTTATAGGTGTAGGCCTTCAGCGGCTTACCTTTGATCTGCGCGAGGATGTTGCTCAGCGCCAGCGATGCCATCTGGTGTGCGGCCTGAGCGCGCGGTGGCACAAAGCCGCCTTCCGGACGTGCGCAGGAGGCACAGTCGCCAATCGCGTAAATATCTGCATCACGGGTGGTTTGCAGCGTTGGCTCAACAACCAGCTGATTAATACGGTTAGTTTCCAGACCGCCAATCTCTTTCATAAAGTCTGGCGCTTTAATCCCCGCCGCCCATACCATCAGATCGGCATTGATGTACTCACCGTCTTTGGTATGCAGGCCACCGGCATCGGCACTGGTCACCATGGTCTGGGTCAGTACGCGCACGCCCATTTTGGTCAGCTCGCTGTGCGCCGCGCTGGAAATACGCGGCGGCAGTGCTGGCAGAATGCGCTCACCGGCTTCCACCAGCGTCACGTTCAGCGCTTCGTTGGTCAGCCCTTTGTAACCGTAGCTGTGCAGCTGCTTAACGGCGTTATGCAGCTCTGCGGAGAGTTCCACGCCCGTCGCACCACCGCCCACAATGGCGATGTTCACTTTGCCATTGGCACCCAGATTGCTGGAGTGCTTCAGGAACAGGTTCAGCATTTCCTGATGGAAACGACGCGCCTGGTGCGGGTTGTCGAGGAAAATGCAGTTCTCTTTCACGCCCGGCGTATTGAAATCGTTTGAGGTACTGCCCAGCGCCATCACCAGCGTGTCGTAAGGTAACTTGCGCTCAGGCACCAGCAGTTCACCCTTCTCATCGCGCAGTTCCGCAAGCGTAATGGTTTTGGTCTCACGGTTGATATCCATCACCGAACCCAGCTGGAACTGGAAATGGTGATTGCGCGCGTGCGCCAGATAGCTCAGCGCATCCACGCCTTCATCCAGTGAACCTGTCGCCACTTCATGCAGCAGCGGTTTCCACAGATGGCTGTGATTACGATCGACCAGTGTGATTTTCGCTTTTTTGCCACGGCCCAGCTTTCTACCCAGTTGTGTAGCCAGCTCAAGCCCGCCTGCACCACCACCCACAATCACTATCTTTTTCAATGGCGTAGTCAACGTGACCCCCTCAAAATATTAACCAATTGTTAATTAAAAGTTATTAAAATAGCTCTTAATTAACAACAAGTTACCAGGAAAACCCTCTTTAGTGGGACGCAGAATACCACGTCAGGCGCATTGGTCATACCAAAATTGACGTGAATCAATTTTTACCGCTGTAAAGTTGAACAGGTGTTGTTAGCGAAGAGAAGAAATGACCGCCCGGTGGAGGGAAGTGCCCGGGCGGTTGGCGTTGATTAGCCTAGCGTTTTAAACGCTTTGATCCGCTGCAGATGCGGGGAGATGTTTTTGAATTTGTGGGTCTGCTCTTCGTCCCAGATGATCTCATAGTAGTGATGCAACAGCTCGGCCGAACGCTGGCTGTTCAACGCTTCATCCTGACGGGAGAGGATCACGAGACAACGATCGCGGTTTTTCTCACGGAAGTTGGTCACGCATTTGGTGCCGATGTCTGCATACTCTTCCGGACGGTCGATTTTCCCTTCCATGTTCTCGTTGGGGAACAGATTCGGGTTGAACACCACCTGGCGGATGTCGCAAAGAAAACCGATACGTTCAGCCCAGTAGCCGCCCAGACCGACGCCGCAAATCAACGGCCTGTCGTCGGTGTTAAGCTGCAGCATTTTATCCACCTCTTTCAGCAGATGCTGCATGTCATGTTTTGGGTGACGAGTGCTGTAGCTAATCAGGCGAACGTCCGGATCGATGAACTGCAGCTGCAGCACCTTCTCATGATTGCCTGGACTGTTCGAGTCAAAACCGTGCAAATAAATAATCATACATCCTCACAACACTGCTAATCCCGTAGCGGGAGATTAAAGAGCGGCTTTATGGGCCTGCCAGCGTTCGTGCAGTTCATTCAGCTGCGCACTGACCGTCTTCCAGCGAGCGGAATCCATCAGCTCCTGACGGGTAAATGAACCTTTATGATACAATTTCGTAACACGCTCAGCTTTGATCGGCGACAGGTTATCCAATACGCTCACGGCGCCTTTACGATTATTGCAGACCAGGATCATATCGCAACCTGCGTCCAGCGATGCCTGACCTCGCTCGGCGTAGCTGCCCATAATCGCCGCCCCTTCCATCGACAGATCGTCGGAGAAAATCACGCCGTCAAAGCCAAGCTCACCGCGAAGTACCGTTTTCAGCCAGTGTGAAGAACCGCTGGCCGGACGCGGGTCAACGTCGCTGTAAATCACGTGGGCAGGCATGATGGCATCCAGGCGATTTTCAGTAATCAGCGTCTGGAACACGGTCATGTCTTTGGCGCGAATTTCCGCCTCGGCGCGCGGGTCGTGCGGCGTTTCTTTATGCGAATCGGCGGTTACCGCCCCGTGGCCGGGGAAGTGTTTGCCGGTGGTTTTCATGCCAGCCAGATGCATGCCATCGATGAACTGACGCGCCATGGCCAGCGCTTTACGCGGATCGGCATGGTAAGAGCGCTCGCCGATGGCGGCGCTGATGTGACCGACGTCCAGCACCGGGGCAAAGCTGATATCGATATCCATGGCAATCATTTCAGAGGCCATCAGCCAGCCCGCTTCCTGCGCCATTTTGCCGCCCTCTTCCAGCCCCAGCAATTCGGCAAAGGACTGGGCTGCCGGCAAACGGGTGAACCCTTCACGGAAGCGCTGTACACGACCGCCTTCCTGATCGACCGCCACCACCAGGTGGTTTTTGGAGGCACTGCGGATCTGACGCACCAACTCGCGAAGCTGAGCCGGGTCATGGTAGTTACGGGTGAACAAAATCAGGCCACCCACCAGCGGATGCGCAAGGATCTCACGCTCTTCGGCGTCCAGCTCATATCCTTCAACGTCTAACATTACCGGGCCCACATTCACCTCTCTTGTCCTTTATGTCGTAAGTCCCGCCAGCCACTATCGGCCAGCGAAATAAAATTGGCATCATTGGTCTGCTGCCAGCGATATTCATACCAAGTGGTCATCAGCATTTTCAGCCACGGCTGCCAGCGTCTGACCTGGCGTATCAGAAGCTGCGGATCGATTTTCGCGATGCGTGCATAGGCCTGAAGCAACGCTAACCGTTGGGTATCATCTTCCGTCCACACCGCGGCAAGTTCGAGTGCGATGTCACCGTCTCCGGCATATTCCCAGTCGATAAGCCTCAGCCCGGACGCGGTGACAACAAGGTTGCCCGCGTGAACATCCATATGCAAAGGCGCCAGTCGTAGCGGACGGGGTTCACCCCGCTTGCGAAGCTGTTTGAGCGTTTTCAGCCAAAACGGCGTGCGGCGTGCGTCGCTACTGTACTGCCAATAGCGCTCCAGCAGCGGCAACACTGAAACTGGCCAGCCAAAGCGGGGCTGTTGATGCAAATGATACAACAGCACCGCCATTTTTTGGCTGTCCGGAAGCGTAACGGGGATCGGACCGGCAAGATATTCCACCGCCATCCATCCGCCATAATAGCCCAGCGGCCGGGGTGCCAGCGAAGAAGGGAGCGATTTCAGCGCCAGATATTGGCGGTGAAAATGAAAATCAGGGGCCGAGGGATCATGATGCTGACGCAGCACACTCCTCTGCCCCTGATAATCGATAATGCAACTCCCGCCGCTAAGACCCGCCACTGCCGGGTCCGCAACGGGACGATGATGCGGGAAGTAGCGTGATAACACCTCATCACGCGTCAACTTACTGTTGTGCAACGGCACCTTTACCCGACCAGATAATCTCGCCAGTCTGCACCAGCATTAATTGCGAGGAGAGCGTCGGGGCGTTGGCGTTACCTGTGGCATTGGAGTACAGCACATACTGCGCCCCGACGGTACGGGCCAGACCCATTGCTTTGTTACGCGATCCCAGGCTGTCCTGCGCAGAGAGTCCCAGCTGCTGTTTGGCGACGGCCAGTTGCTGCGGCGAGACCAGCGTAAATTTACTGTTGCCTTTCAGGGCACTGTTCAATGCCGCGGTAGCATCAACGGTATTGATCGAACCGTTGGTACGATTGTTAACGCTATCGACCATCAGGATACTGCCTGCCGCAATGCCTTCAGACTGCACCATTTTTGCCACCAGCGGTTGCGCTGCGCCATTCCAGTCATAGTGACGCACTTTTGGTGCGGGCTGCTGAGGCTGTTCAGCCCCGTTTTCAATCGGACCAGGCTGCTGTGGAACCGTCGGTATCGCTGGAACCGTGGTTGGCGGTGGCGTCTGCGGCTGTTCCGGTGTTGGTTTTGCTTCTTCAACCGGCGCGGGTTGCTCACGTTGCGTTACGCAGCCAGACAGAAAAAGAGCCACTGCCGCAACGAAAGCATAGCGACTGAGTTTACTCATGCGTTGTTACCCCTTAAAGATAAAGATATAACCGGACTTTATGCGCACCCAGACTGTTTGCGCTGCCGTAAAGTGTGACCGAGGAGCGCGGTGGAATGACGACCGTCCGCGGCGCTTCCAGCGGATGCATCTCCAGACCTCTGGCGTCATACCAATAGAAACGATAATGCACGGTCACCGCCGTACCGCGCTCGTTATAAAGCCGTGATGAGGCCGTGGCCTGGATCTCGGAGGTCGTGAGATCGGGATTTTCGGCGCTGATCCCTGCCGCCAGCACGTTGGCCTCCATCACCAGCGTTTGCTGTTCGCCCACCGGAATTTCCGGATGCGAACCGCAGCCAGCCAGCGCGAAGCAGGCTAACAGAGCCATCAAACGGCCACGATTCATGCGATTACCCTTTATGCGCAAGCATTGGACCCAGCGGGCGTCCGCCCAGCAGATGCATATGAATATGATAGACTTCCTGGCCGCCATGACGGTTACAGTTCATGATCAGACGATAGCCGTCCTGCGCGATGCCTTCCTGCTCTGCAATTTTTGCCGCAACAGTCATCATGCGCCCCAGCGCGAGTTCATGCTCGGGAGTGACATCATTCACCGTCGGGATCAGCGTGTTTGGGATAATCAAAATGTGGGTCGGTGCCTGCGGCGAGATATCACGAAATGCGGTAACCAGGTCATCCTGATAGACAATGTCCGCCGGGATTTCGCGGCGAATAATTTTGCTGAAAATCGTTTCTTCTGCCATGCCTTTTTCCTTTTTGCTTATTACCGTGCGGTAACCCAGTCTTCTGACAACAACGTAAGAGTATGAGCGACTTACTCCCCCTCTTTCAACCTTAACGCTCGGAATTATTCGCCATATTGAGATTCTGCGGCGATTGCTTAGCCGTTTCGCTGCGGATAAGCCCCTCTCCTTTTTTAAAACAAAGTTTCAGCGACTGGCTGACCTTTATTTACATTAATAATGTGAATGAGTATATTTCGCATTCGCATTTATATACGAGCAACAGTGCAACGATAACATTAACAATAAAAAGGGTTTTTCAATGGCTCTCTCATTTCACTCTGGCGTCAGGGAACACAATCGGTCTGCTTCACGCTCACTGCTTTCGGTTTGTATCGCTTTTGCTCTGCTTCCGTCTTCCGGACAGGCCGCCGCAAACGGTGAAGACACCCTGGTGGTAGAAGCAACGGCAAACGACAATACGGCCCCTTCAGAAGCTCAGGACTACAGCGTTAAAACCACCACCACCGGCACGAAACTGCTGCTGGTGCCACGCGATATCCCGCAATCCGTTAGCGTCATCAGCCAACAGCGCATGCAGGATCAGAATCTGCAAACCATCGGCCAGGTGCTGACCAACACCACCGGTGTCAGCGCTCAGGTACAGGACAACGACCGTACCGTGTTCTACTCCCGCGGATTCTTCGTCAGCAATTACGCCTACGACGACCTGCCCACCTCAATCAGTGAAGTGTGGAATTTTGGCGATACGGCAACGGACACCGCGATTTATGACCGCATTGAAGTGGTGCGTGGAGCCACCGGGTTAATGAGCGGAACCGGCAACCCGGCCGCCTACGTCAACATGGTGCGAAAGCACGCCGACAGCCGCGAGTTTCAGGGCAACGTTTCCGCCAGCTACGGCAGTTGGGATAAGCAGCGCTACGTGCTCGATTTGCAGGCTCCACTGGTGGAGTCCGGCAACGTGCGGGGCCGGATGATTGCCGGTTATCAGGACAACGATTCGTGGATGGACAACTATCACTACCGCAAAAAATTCCTCTACGGCGTGGTGGATGCGGAATTGACCGACAGCACGACGCTCTCACTGGGCTACGAATATCAGGAAAGCAATACCGCTGATCCCACCTGGGGCGGCTTGCCAACGTGGTACAGTGATGGCAGCAAAACCCATTACAACCGCAGCGATACCGTCGCGCCGGACTGGGCCTATTCGGACAAAGACAGCACCAGGGTGTTTGCCAATTTCACCCAGCGTTTCGATAACGGCTGGGAAGCGCACGTCAACGGCATGCACACTGACACCAACTTCGACACCAAAATGATGTACATGTCCGGCTATCCGGACAAAGATACCGGTGACGGCATGGTGGGCTACGGCGGCTGGAACCGGGGCGAACGTAAACAAGATGCGGTCGACGCCTTCCTGCGCGGTGATTTCGCGTTGTTTGGTCGTCAGCATGAAATGATGGTCGGCGGCAGCCTCAGCCGACAGCGTAACCATTACGATAACTCCCTGCCGGACTCACTGTACGGCATGGTGGATATCGGCAGCTTCAACAACTGGAACGGTAACATCGCCGACCCGCAGTGGACCGCCTGGAAGCTGTACAGCAAGGATGATATCCGCCAGTCATCCGCTTACTCTTCAGTTCGTTTCTCACTGGCCGATCCGTTGCACCTGATTGTCGGAGCTCGCTACACCCACTACAACATTAAATACAATCCGGCAGGCGCGCCTGATACACGTCTGGAGAGCACTAAGGACGATGTGACGCCGTATGCCGGACTGGTGTATGACATCAATGAAGACTGGTCGGCGTATGCCAGCTACACCAGCATCTTCCAGCCGCAGGATAAACGCGATGCCAACGGCCGTTATCTCGACCCGACAACCGGCAAGAGTTACGAAGCCGGCGTGAAAGCCGACTGGTTTAATACCCGTCTGACCACGTCGTTGGCGGTATTCCGTATCGAGCAGGACAATGTTGCCAACAACACGTATACCTACCTGCCAAGCGGCGAGTCGATTTACGAATCGCTGGATGGCGTGGTCAGTAAAGGCGTGGAGTTTGAGCTGAACGGCGCACTCACGGATAACTGGCAGTTGACCTTTGGCGCGACCCGCTACGTGGCAGAGGATAAAAGTGGCAATGCGGTCAGTTCAGATCAGCCGCGCACCACCATGAAGCTGTTCACCCGTTATCAGTTGCCAATGATGCCAGAACTGGCCGTAGGCGGTGGCGTTAACTGGCAGAGCAAAATCTGGAGTGACGTCGACGGTGGACCAAACGGGCGCGACTATATTGATCAGGGCAGCTACGGCCTGGTTAACCTCTTTAGCCGCTATAAGGTGACGAAGAACTTTGCCCTGCAGGCTAACGTCAATAACCTGTTTGATAAAGAGTACTACGACTACGTAGGTTCTTATCTGGTGTACGGCGCGCCGTTGAACTTCTCGGTGTCCGCCAGCTACGACTTCTGATAACGAATACTGGCGGGTAGCGCTTCGCTTACCCGCCCTACAAATTCACATCCCTACGCCAGCCTTGTAGGCCGGGCAAACAACGTGCCGCCCGGCAATTACCACCGATTTCAGGCATTAAAAAAGGCAGCCATTCGGCTGCCTTAGTCTCCCCAACTTTATGGATTAGCTGTTGCGGATGTACTCATCCATTTCAGTTTTCAGGTTATCGGATTTGGTACCGAAGATTGCCTGAACACCTGAACCTGCAACAACCACACCCGCGGCACCCAGTTTTTTCAGGCCAGCCTGATCAACTTTCGCCACATCGGCCACGCTCACACGCAGACGTGTGATACAGGCATCGAGGTTGGTGATGTTTTCTTTACCGCCGAAAGCAGAGACCAGAGCCGGAGCCATTTCGCCGGTTGCCGTCGTTTTGCTATCTTCAGTCGCATCTTCACGGCCCGGAGTCTTCAGGTCCAGCGCTTTGATCAGCACGCGGAAGATGGTGTAGTACGCCGCGGCGTAGCACAGACCCACGATTGGGAACAGCCACAGTTTGCTGCTGTTACCGGACAGAACGATAAAGTCGATCAGACCGTGAGAGAACGAAGTACCGTCACGCATACCCAGCAGGATACAGATCGGGAACGCCAGGCCTGCCAGAATCGCGTGGATAATGTACAGGATTGGTGCCACGAACATGAAGGAGAATTCGATTGGCTCGGTGATACCCGTCAGGAACGCGGTCAGCGCTGCGGAGATCATGATACCGCCCACTTTTGCGCGGTTTTCTGGTTTCGCAGAGTGCCAGATAGCGAATGCAGCCGCCGGCAGACCGTACATTTTGAACAGGAAGCCACCAGACAGTTTACCCGCAGTTGGGTCACCTGCCATGTAACGAGGGATATCGCCGTGGAAGACCTGACCTGCCGCATTGGTGTACTCACCAATCTGCATCTGGAAAGGAACGTTCCAGATGTGGTGCAGACCGAACGGCACCAGGCAGCGCTCGATGAAACCGTAGATGCCGAACGCAACGACCGGGTTCTGGTAAGCAGCCCACTGGGAGAAGTCCTGAATCGCAGTACCAATCGGTGGCCATACGAAGGACAGAACCACACCGAGGAAGATAGCGGTCAGACCAGAGATAATCGGCACAAAGCGTTTGCCCGCGAAGAAGCCCAGGTACTCTGGCAGCTTGATGCGGTAGAAACGGTTGAACATATAGGCAGCAATGGCACCGGCGATGATACCGCCGAGAACACCGGTATCAGCCAGGTGTTTCGCTGCGATTTCTTCTGCAGGCAAATGCAGAACCAGCGGGGCGACGACCGCCATGGTTTTCACCATGATGCCGTAGGCAACCACAGACGCCAGTGCAGAAACACCGTCGTTGTTGGTGAAACCAAGTGCAACACCGATAGCAAAGATCAGCGGCATGTTAGCAAAAACAGAACCGCCTGCTTCTGCCATTACGTGAGATACGACGGCTGGCAGCCAGCTGAAGTTTGCAGAACCGACACCCAGCAGGATACCTGCGATTGGGAGTACGGATACCGGCAGCATCAGCGATTTACCGACCTTCTGCAGGTTAGCAAATGCATTCTTAAACATAATTGAGAGTGCTCCTGAGTATTTGTGCTTTTTTTACGCTTTTGCGCATTGGCGAGAGGGGAGAACCTCGCCGTGTACAGGACATCTAAGCGTCCTTTTATTTATTACGCAGAGTAAAATAATTCAGATTATTTTTGTTTGACGGCTATCACGTTTCGGCGAGCAATTACCGAAAAACTTGCAGTAATTTACAAAAAATGTTTCAGCAAGTAACAGACAAGCTGTTCACCCCCGCTTTAACGGCGGTGAACTTTACTCGCTTTGATTATTAATTACGAGCTTTAAAATAAGCTGGCGAATCAGGCAGATTGCAGTCGTGAAGGGTCTATGTGGAACAGCGTGGCGAAGTTTTCGGTGGTCTGCTGCGCCAGTTGCTCAAGCGACACGCCTTTCAGTACGGCCATATACTCTGCAACGTCACGCGTCATCGCGGGCTGGTTCTCTTTCCCGCGATGCGGGACAGGTGCCAGATACGGTGAATCCGTCTCAACCAGAATACGGTCCAGCGGCACGTAGCGTGCGGCTTCACGTAACTGTTCAGCATTACGGAAGGTGACGATCCCCGAGAAGGAGATATAAAAGCCCAGATCCAGCAGTTTGCCCGCCGTTTCTCTGTCTTCCGTGAAACAGTGTAGTACGCCACCGCATTCCGTCACTTTTTCATCGCGTAAAATCGCCAGCGTGTCTTCACGGGCATCGCGCGTATGCACAATGACCGGCTTATTGAGCTCGCGGCCAATCCGGATGTGTTGGGCAAAAGAGTCCTGCTGGCGGGCTTTCGTTTCCGGCGTGTAAAAATAATCCAGACCGGTTTCGCCCAGTGCCACCACGCCCTCTTCCGCCGCCATCTGGCGCAGGGCCTCATATTCGTACTCTTCATCCTGATTGAGCGGGTGCACGCCACAGGAGAAAACGACGTTGGCACGCTCACCGACCAGATCGCGCAGGGTGCGATATCCTGGCAACGTGGTCGCCACCGCCAGACAAAATTTCACATCGCGCGCCGCGGCCTTCGTCAGGACATCGTCCACATCTTTGTGCAGCGATTGATAATCCAGGCCATCAAGATGGCAGTGAGAATCGACTAAAAACATAATGTCTCTTTTGCAGGTAAGTTCTTTACACATAAGAAGGAATTGAAATCGTCTGCTGTGCCCAAAAAGAGGGGTTGCATTAGATATAGTCATCCAGATGGACGACTGTTTAGCTGTTCCAGATAATCGTACATCAGGGAAAATCCAACCCGGGTATGGCGATCGCGAGGATCGTACAAACTGATCAGCCCAGATATATGATGCAGATGGTAGCATCAATCTCGCATAACAAAAGAGACTCAATACAAAAAGCGATTTCTGGAGCGACTCTGATTGTTAGACTCACTAGCCTCTTGCCATCACGTTCATGTAGTGCCAAGATTTGGCTCATTTTTCGTTACAGGATATGAGATGATCAGGTTGTTCACACGTTACGCATCCGTAGGGGTAGTCAATACACTGCTCCATTGGATGGTCTTCGGAGCACTTTATGAAGCAGGGCTAAAGCAGTCGGCATCAAACCTGGTTGCTTTTACCGTGGCTGTCACTTTTTCCTTCTTCGCGAATGCCAAGTGGACATTCGGCTCAAAAGTGACGAAAACACGATACATTCTCTATGTAGTATTCATGGGTGCGCTTGCTTTGACTGTCGGCTGGGCTGCTGATATTCAAAAGATTAACCCCATAATTACTCTTATTGTGTTTTCCGCTATCAGTCTGGTTTGCGGGTTTGTTTACTCTAAGCTTATTGTTTTTAGGGAAGCGAAATGAAAATTTCTCTGATAGTTCCGGTCTTCAATGAAGAAGATGCATTACCGATCTTTTATAAAACGGTACGCGAATTTGACGGGCTCAAAGGATATGAAGTTGAACTCGTTTTTATTAACGATGGAAGTACTGACGCAACAGAATCCATCATCAGAGCGCTTGCAGTGTCTGACCCACTGGTTGTGCCTCTGTCATTTACGAGAAACTTTGGTAAAGAACCAGCCCTTTTTGCCGGGCTGGATTATGCAACAGGGGAAGCCATAATCCCCCTTGACGTAGATCTACAAGATCCCATTGATATAATCCCTCAACTAGTTGATAAGTGGATTGCTGGTGCTGATATCGTTCTGGCCAGGCGATCAGATCGTTCTACTGACAGTCATCTTAAACGAAAAACAGCTGAATGGTTCTATAAACTTCATAACAAAATCAGTACACCTAAAATCGAAGAAAATGTCGGCGATTTTCGTCTAATGTCTCGTGAAGTCGTCGAAAATATCAAACTCATGCCAGAAAGAAATCTCTTTATGAAAGGGATATTAAGTTGGGTTGGCGGTCAAATCGATGTGGTCGAATACGTTAGAGCTGAACGGGTCGCTGGTAAAACCAAATTTAATGGTTGGAAACTATGGAATCTTGCCCTTGAAGGCATAACCTCATTTTCAACATTCCCGTTGCGTATGTGGTCATATATCGGGCTTTTCGTCGCCAGCATCTCGTTTCTCTATGGTATGTGGATGACTATCGATAAGTTGCTTTGGGGGAATCCAGTTCCTGGTTACTCATCCATTCTTGTTTCTATACTTTTTTTAGGTGGGGTTCAACTAATCGGGATTGGCGTTCTTGGTGAATATATTGGCAGAATCTATATAGAAACGAAACACAGGCCTAAATACATAATTAAAAAAGATAAATAATAATTATTAATGTCTGATTAAGATACCTATTCTCATTACATACCCAATGGCAGTAATGAACAAATGCCGCTATAACTAGCGGCATAATCGCACTTTGTAATCCATCAGCACTTTTTATACCGTTCGTGCATTCTACAAATTCATCACCGGGAGTGTCACACCGGGCTCGAGCCAGTGCTCCCAGCGTAAAAGGCTGTCGTTAAGCATCAGTTCCCGGTTCAGTCCGGTGACAGTGAGCAATCGTTCACGACAGGTACAGGCATCATTGATGATAGCCTGCAGACGAGAAGCAGAGAGGGTGTTGGCGATGCGCCGCACCAGTTCCCATGAATCCGCATTGGTGAGCTGTGAGATCCCCTGCTGCATCTTCATCGCATCGAGCAGCAGTGCCGCCAGCCAGTACAGGCGATCGGCAACCTGATCGGTGTTCAGAACGGGCAACAGTGAAAGCCAGTCGCCGCTTTGCAGCGTACCATCAAGTGCAGTACACAGCTGCTGACGAGAAGTCAGATTCGATTCATCAAGCAACGTCATCGCTGCCGCAGGTGCCCCGCCCGTGAGACGCAGCGCAGTGAGCAAACTTTCTTGTGACATTGTCACTTCACGTGAAAGCCACGCCAGACCGTAGTTTTCTGCCGGCGGCGCCAGGTGAAAATGGCGGCATCGACTGCGCAATGTGGCAAGCAGTCTTGCCGGCTCTTCGCACTGCAGGAAAAACCAGGTATTCGCGGGCGGTTCTTCCAGCGTTTTCAGAAGCGCGTTTGCCGCGGCTTCCGTCAGTAATGCCGCATCGCTTACCCACACCACTTTCGCGCCGCCCAGGCGAGCGCGTTCATAAAGCTTTTCAGTGATGTCGCGAACGGCATCAATGCCCAGCGTGCTTTTGCCCTTTTCCGGCTGCATCTGATAGAAGTCCGGATGGGTGCCCGCCTGCATCAGCTGGCAGCTGTGGCATTTTCCGCAGCTTTTCTGCCCTTCCGGGGTGTGGCACATCTGGAAACGGGTTAGCGCGTAGATCAGCGCATCCGCCCCCATACCCGGTAATGCCTGAACCAGCAGCGCGTGGTGACCTCGTCCGGACTGATAGCTGGCTACCAGTTGCTCAAACGCCGGGCGCAGCCACGGATACCATTTCATGCGCCCTGCTCCTCGACCCATGCGGTGACTGTATTACGGATGCTCTGCATCACATCGTCCAGGGACTGTGTCGCGTCAATGGTACGGATACTGGGATCCTGAGCGGCCAACTCAAGATAGCGGGCACGGGTGCGATGGAAGAAATTAAAGGACTCCTGCTCGATGCGGTCCAGATCGCCACGCGCGCGCGCGCGTTTCAGCCCCACCTCCGGCGTAACATCCAGGTACAGCGTCAGATCTGGACGGAAATCACCGAGCACCGCATCGCGAAGCGTGGCGAGAAGATGCTGATCGATCCCGCGACCGCCGCCCTGATAGGCCTGCGTAGACAAATCGTGACGGTCGCCAATCACCCACTTGCCTTCAGCCAGCGCAGGCTGAATCACCGTCTCAACCAACTGGACGCGTGCAGCATAAAACATCAGCACTTCGGCTTTATCGGTAATGACTTCGTCACCCACGGATTTGATATCCAGTACCAGACTGCGCAGTTTTTCGGCCAGCACGGTGCCACCCGGTTCGCGCGTAAAGACCAGCTCGCGAACGCCCAGCTGTTCGAGTGTTTCCACCACCACGTTACGGGCGGTGGTTTTACCGGCGCCTTCCAGGCCTTCGATGACGATATATTTACTGCGCATTTTTTTCCTTGAGTACTTTCAGGTAATCCTGCACCGAACGGTTATGGCTCGCAAGATTGGTATTAAATGTGTGCCCGCCTTTACCGTCGGCAACAAAATAGAGATACGGTGTTTTCGCCGGATGTGCGGCGGCATTCAGTGAGGCGTCGCCCGGCGTGGCAATCGGCCCTGGCGGCATTCCGGCAATCACGTAGGTGTTATAGGCCGTTGGCGTTTCGAGATCCTTACGGCTCAGCTTGCCATTATAGCGTTCACCCATGCCGTAAATAACCGTCGGATCGGTTTGCAAACGCATCCCCACCCGTAATCGATTGATAAACACCGATGCCACCTGATCGCGCTCGCTGGCAACCGCGGTTTCCTTCTCAATAATAGAGGCCATGGTCACCAGCTGATTCTGGTCTTTATAGGGCAGATTATCCATCCGACCTTCCCAGGCCTGATTCACCGCTTTGGTCATTTTCTGATGTGCGCGTTTGAGGATCTGCAGATCGGTGGTATTCGCGGTGTACATCCACGTATCAGGCCAGAACCAGCCTTCAACCCAGTCGGCGTGCTCAAGTTTCAGCGCTTCGGCAACGGTGGCATAGTTATCATCAGCCAGCGTGTGCTTGACGTAAGGCGCTTCGCGAAGCTGTTTCAGATAATCGCTGGTTCGCATGCCTTCAATAAAGCGCAGTGTGAATTGCGCCTCTTTGCCACTGGCCAGCAGTTGGAGCACTTCACGCACGGTCATGCCCGGCGTCAGGCGGTAGGTACCGGCCTTAAAATGCGAGAGTTCAGGCTCGACGCGCAGTAACCACTGGAAAACGCGTGGACGATTAATGACGTTCTCTTCGTAAAGCTGAGTGCCCAGCGCCAGGCGTCCGGTACCGGCTTTCAGCGTAAAGATAATTTCATCTTTCGCGAGGATTTTGCTGTCCGCCAACTGGCGAACCTTCCATACGCCGACGCCTGCGGCAATCGCAAACGCGACCAACATTAAGAGGACAAACCGAAACATTTTCTTCATGACTTCTTCGACTGCTCACAAAGTGGGGACAAAAATTCAAACAGTTCGCGTGAAAGGTAGCGAACGTCAGCATACGCCCTGACGGGGATCACGGGCATCAGCGCATTGCAGATAACCACTTCATCGGCCTGGCGAACCGCCGTTTCCCGGGCATTGACTTCGACAACGCGAAAACGACTTTGTGCCAGCAATGCCAAACAACGCTGACGCATGATGCCGTTAACCCCCGCATGGGACAGGCTCGGCGTGAACACCGTATCACCGGCACGCCAGAACAGGTTCGCGGCGCAGCATTCAGAAACCCACTCTTCGCTGTCAAGCACCAGCGCCTCGTCGGCGTCCGTCTGCTCAAGATGCGTGCGAATCAACACCTGCTCAAGACGGTTCAGATGCTTAAGCCCGGCAAGGGCGGGATTGCGTCCCAGACGAACAGGACTGAGTGTCAGCGAGATGCCCTCTTCCCGCCAGCGGGGATAATGGCCAGGGTATGGCGAGACGGTCAAAATACGCGTGGGGGTAGTACAATTCGCCGCGCTATAGCCGCGCCCGCCGCTGCCGCGAGTCAGAATAACTTTCAACACTCCCTCATGATGTTCCGAGGCCTGAGCGATCATCTCCTGTTTCAGGCTTTCCCATGCGCTGAAGGGGATCATCAACGCCTGACAATTAGCCTCAAGCCGATGCAGGTGTTCTTCAAGCCATTCCACTTTGCCGTCGCGGATCCTGGCCGTCGTAAAACAGCCATCACCAAACTGAATCGCCCGGTCATTCGCCGGAAGCGTTGCCTGTTCCATACCATTAATCAGGGACATAGCGACTCCTTTTCTCAAGGTTGGTTAGTCTGGCAGCGAGGTTTAATGAAAACAAGAGGTTTAAGATGAAAGAAAGGCCCGCATTGCGGGCCTTCGGACAACCGAGAATGGATCAGACCTTTTTGAAGATCAGTGAGCCATTGGTACCGCCGAAACCGAAGGAGTTACACAGGGTGTACTCCATACCACTAACCTGGCGCGCTTCATGAGGCACCAGATCAAGGCCGAGACCCTCTTCCGGGTTATCGAGGTTGATCGTCGGTGGGACCGACTGGTCGCGCAGCGCCAGAATCGAGTAGATAGACTCAACTGCGCCCGCTGCACCCAGCAGGTGACCTGTCATCGATTTGGTCGAGCTAACCATCACACGGCTTGCGTCAGCACCGAACACAGATTTCACCGCCTGCGCTTCGGCGATATCGCCCGCAGGGGTGGAAGTACCGTGTGCGTTCACATAACCAATCTGACCAGGCTCAATGCCCGCATCACGAATGGCGTTCACCATGGCCAGCGCAGCACCTGCGCCGTTTTCCGGTGGAGAAGTCATGTGATAAGCATCGCTGCTCATACCAAAACCAACAACTTCGGCATAAATCTTCGCGCCGCGTTTTTTCGCGTGCTCATACTCTTCGAGCATGATGATGCCTGCACCGTCACCCAGCACAAAGCCGTCGCGATCTTTGTCCCACGGACGGCTTGCCGCCTGCGGATTTTCATTACGCGTGGACAACGCGCGTGCCGCACCGAAACCGCCAACGCCCAGCGGGGTACTGGCTTTTTCAGCACCACCTGCCAGCATCGCGTCAGCATCGTTATAAGCAATCATACGTGCCGCATGACCGATGTTATGCACACCGGAAGTACATGCTGTGGCAATGGAGATGCTTGGGCCGCGCAGTCCGAACATGATGGTCAGGTGACCTGCCACCATGTTAACAATCGTGGATGGGACGAAGAATGGGCTAATCTTACGTGGACCGCCGTTCACCAAAGAACTGTGGTTTTCTTCGATTAGGCCAAGGCCGCCAATGCCGGAGCCGATAGCAGCACCGATACGCGTGGCGTTCTCATCCGTCACTTCAAGGCCAGAATCCTGCATGGCCTGAATGCCAGCGACAATTCCATATTGAATGAAGGCATCCATCTTGCGCTGATCTTTGCGCGAGATAAATTCTTCACAGTTAAAATCCTTTACTAAGCCAGCAAATTTCGTTGCATAGGCGCTAGTATCGAAATGGTCGATCAGGCTGATGCCACTCTGACCGGCAAGGAGAGCATTCCAGGTGGACTCTACGGTATTGCCGACAGGAGACAACATGCCAAGTCCGGTCACAACTACACGACGCTTAGACACGTATGTCCTCCAGGGAGGGATAAAAAAGAGATATTGTGGAACTCAAGATAAAACTCAGGCGGTCGAATGACCGCCTGGAGATGTTCACTTACGCCTGGTGACCGTTGATGTAATCAATGGCAGCCTGAACGGTGGTGATTTTCTCAGCTTCTTCGTCCGGAATCTCAGTATCAAACTCTTCTTCCAGAGCCATTACCAGCTCAACGGTGTCAAGAGAATCAGCGCCCAGATCTTCAACAAAAGAAGCATTGTTGGTAACTTCTTCCTGCTTAACGCCCAGCTGTTCGCCGATGATTTTCTTAACGCGTTCTTCGATAGTGCTCATACTCTTAAATTTCCTATCAAAACTCGCTTTCGCGATGGTTTTCGTAGTGTATAAAATGTTGAAAAATTTGCAACTAAATCCCGGCAGGTCTTACCACGATTTTACGCTATTTTGAGGGTGTTTGCCCTCATAACGCAAATCATTTTGCACATAAACTTACCCAGGATCGCACAGACTGCGCGGTTCCTGAGCATTTTGTGCAAACTACGGTCAGACCATATACATTCCGCCGTTGACGTGCAGAGTTTCACCGGTGATGTAACTCGCTTCGTCAGAGGCTAAGAATGCCACCGCGCTGGCAATTTCTTTTGGATCGCCAAGGCGACCCGCCGGAACCGCTGCCAGCGTACCCGCACGCTGCTCTTCAGTCAGCGCACGCGTCATGTCCGTTTCAATAAAGCCCGGAGCAACAACGTTCACAGTAATACCACGAGACGCAACTTCACGCGCCAGTGACTTACTGAAACCAATCAGACCCGCTTTCGCCGCAGCGTAGTTAGCCTGACCAGCATTTCCCATGGTACCAACCACAGAACCGATAGTGATAATACGACCATGACGCTTCTTCATCATAGCTCGCATTACCGCTTTTGACAGACGGAAAACCGATGACAGGTTGGTTTCGAGAATGTCGTTCCACTCGTCATCTTTCATTCGCATTAACAGGTTATCGCGAGTGATCCCGGCATTATTGACCAGAATGTCCACTTCGCCAAACTCTGCACGAATATTTCCCAGAACAGATTCGATAGATGCCGGGTCGGTCACATTCAGCAGCAGACCTTTACCGTTTGCACCCAGATAATCGCTGATGGCCTGAGCACCGCTTTCGCTGGTGGCAGTACCAATCACTTTCGCGCCACGGGCAACGAGTGTTTCAGCAATCGCGCGGCCAATGCCACGGCTTGCACCGGTAACCAGTGCAACTTTTCCTTCAAAACTCATGGTTTTGCTTTTCCTCTTATTATTGTTCAAGCGCCGCAGACATCGCTGCCGGCTCGTTAATGGCCGACGCTGTCAGGGTGTCAACAATACGTTTGGTCAGGCCAGTGAGGACTTTACCCGGGCCGACTTCATACAGATGCTCTACGCCTTGTGCCGCCATGAACTCAACGGTTTTGGTCCACTGAACCGGGCTGTACAGCTGGCGAACCAGCGCATCGCGGATGGCATCAGCAGCCGTTTCACACTTCACGTCGACGTTGTTGATAACCTGGATCTGTGGTGCGTTGAAGGTGATGTTTGCCAGTTCGGCAGCCAGTTTCTCGGCAGCAGGCTTCATCAGCGCACAGTGAGACGGCACGCTAACCGGCAGCGGCAGCGCACGCTTCGCGCCAGCGGCTTTACAGGCAGCACCTGCACGCTCAACGGCTTCTTTGTGACCGGCGATAACCACCTGGCCCGGCGAGTTAAAGTTCACCGGAGAAACCACCTGCCCTTCGGCAGACTCTTCACAGGCTTTGGCAATTGACGCATCGTCCAGGCCGATAATGGCAGACATACCGCCAGTCCCTTCCGGAACGGCTTCCTGCATGAATTTACCGCGCAGTTCAACCAAACGCACAGCGTCAGCAAATGCGATAACACCCGCACACACCAGCGCAGAGTATTCGCCGAGGCTGTGACCCGCCAGCAGCGCAGGCGCTTTACCGCCCTGCTGTTGCCATACGCGATACAGTGCGACGGAAGCCGTCAGCAGTGCAGGCTGGGTCTGCCAGGTTTTGTTCAGTTCTTCTGCCGGTCCCTGTTGGGTCAGCGCCCACAGATCGTAACCCAGCGCATCAGAGGCTTCGCGGAACGTTTCTTCGATGACCGGATACTGTGCGGCCATATCAGCCAGCATACCTACAGTCTGAGAACCCTGTCCCGGGAACACAAAAGCAAATTGCGTCATGTTGTAATCCTTAATTAGAAACGAACCAGTGCAGAGCCCCAGGTGAAACCACCGCCGAAGGCTTCCAGCAGCACCAACTGCCCCCGCTTGATACGGCCATCACGGACGGCTTCATCAAACGCGCACGGCACGGAAGCCGCAGAGGTGTTGCCGTGACGATCCAGCGTAACCACCACGTTATCCATCGGCATGCCCAGCTTCTTGGCTGTGGCGCTGATGATACGCAGGTTAGCCTGATGCGGCACCAGCCAGTCCAACTCAGTGCGTTCAAGGTTATTAGCGGCCAGCGTCTCTTCAACGATGTTGGCCAGCTCTTTCACCGCAACCTTGAAGACTTCATTTCCTGCCATGGTCAGGTTAATGGAATTTTCAGGGTTCACACGATCGGCATTCGGCAGCGTGAGCAGATCTCCGTAACGACCGTCTGCATGCAGATGGGTGGAGATAATTCCTGGCTCTTCTGAAGCACTCAGAACGACGGCGCCTGCGCCATCGCCAAAAATAATGATCGTCCCGCGATCGGTAGGATCGCAGGTACGGGCCAGCACGTCAGCGCCGATCACCAGGGCGTGTTTCACGGCCCCGGATTTTACGTACTGATCGGCAATACTCAGCGCATAGGTAAACCCTGCACAGGCCGCAGCAACGTCAAACGCCGGGCAGCCTTTCACACCCAGCATCGCTTGGATCTGGCAGGCCGCGCTTGGGAAAGCATGGGTCGCCGAGGTGGTCGCCACCACGATCAGGCCGATGTGTTCTGCCTCTACGCCCGCCATATCCAGCGCACGTTTTGCAGCTTCAAAGCCCATGGTAGACACTGATTCGTCTGGCGCGGCGATACGACGCTCGCGGATACCTGTGCGGGTGACAATCCACTCATCAGAAGTGTCAACCATCTTTTCCAGGTCGGCGTTCGTACGCACTTGTTCAGGCAGATAGCTGCCGGTACCTACAATCTTCGTATACATGTACGCTCAGTCTTTTGGTGGTAATACAGATTCGAGGCGAGCGGCGATCCGCTGTGGGACCTCACGCTGCACCGCCTGCACTGCCTGTTCAATCGCGACGCTAAATGCGCGCTGATTGGCTGCACCATGACTCTTAATCACCGTGCCGCGCAATCCTAACAGACAGGCGCCATTATACTGGTCGGGGTTGAGGTGACTGAATCGCCGCGAGAGGCTTTTTTGTAGCCAATGCTTCACAATTTTCAGCCACCAGGGGCGTTTTTTTCCTTCCCCCTGAGATTTCAGCAGGGAAAGGAACATTCTGACAACGCCTTCCATGGTTTTTAATGTGACGTTTCCCGTAAAACCGTCACAAACCAGAACATCTGTCTTGCCGGTTAACAACTCATTGGCTTCAAGATAGCCAATATAGTTGAGGGAAGAGACATTTTTAAGCATCGCTGAAGCATCACGGATGTTTTCGTGGCCCTTCATCTCTTCCTCGCCGATGTTGAGCAGTGCCACGCGCGGATGCTGGATACCGACAACCTCTTCGGCCATCACTGCCCCCATCACCGCAAACTGCACCAACATCATGCTGTCGCAATCGACGTTTGCCCCCAAATCGAGGACCACTGTTTTCCCCTTCTGCTGATGCGGCAATACCGTCACCAGCGCGGGACGCTCAATGCCTTCAATCGGCTTGAGCAACAATTTTGCCAACCCCATCAGCGCACCGGTATTTCCGGCACTCACACAGGCCTGGGCTCTGTTTTCTTTTACCAGCTCAAGCGCAATGCGCATTGAACTTCCCCGGCTACTGCGAATGGCCTGTGCCGGACGTACATCACTGGCAATAACCGACTGAGCAGGGATAACCTGCAGACGTGAACGTTGTTCAAAGTCAGCTTTGGCAAGTAATGGCGTTATCGTGTCGGGATCGCCGACGAGAAGAAGCGAGAGCTGTGGATTAGCGTGCAGTGCCTGCAAGGCTGCAGGCACCGTCACGGAAGGGCCAAAATCCCCTCCCATGACATCTAACGCGAGGGTCAGATGTGTCAAGATTTCGTCGCCGCTCGGCTCGGTGTATTCCCCGCTTACACGGGGAAATCCTCGCTAAGCTTCATCACGCTCGCGCGTGATTACTTAGCGATAACCTTGCGACCGCGGTAGAAACCGTCGGCAGTGATGTGGTGACGCAGGTGTTTCTCACCAGAAGTCTTGTCTACAGACAGGCTGGTAACTGCAGTCAGTGCGTCATGAGAACGACGCATGCCACGTTTGGAACGAGTTGGTTTATTCTGTTGTACGGCCATGGACCTTACTCCTCAATTACTTACGCTTTAAGCTGGCTAATACGGCAAATGGGTTTGGTTTTTGTGCCTCTTCAGGCAGTTCGCCAAAGACCATGTCCGCGTCGGACACTTCACAGTGTTCAGAATCATGCACCGGAACTACAGGCAAGGAGAGCATAATTTCATCCTCAACCAATGCCCGCAGATCGATTTCACCGAATTCGTTAACCTCAATCGGCTCATACGCTTCCGGGAGTGCTTCAGCCTGTTCATCATTTTTGACCGGGCTGAAACAATACGTTATGTGAACGGCATGTGGGAACGGTTTCCCGCAGCGCTGACATTCGAGCGTCACCGCAACCGTTGCATCACCTTTAATAACGGCGAGACGCTGGTTGTCGATAACGAATGTCATATCGCATTCCACATCGCTGTCCACGCTGACGACAGATTCGGCAAGACGCTCCACCTGCTCCGGGGTGTAGACACCCGCGTAGTCGAGGCGTTTTTGAGCGGTACGAACCGGATCAAGAGTCAGGGGTAATTTTACCTTTTGCATAGGGCGCGCATATTAACTTTGTAACGTCATAGAGTCAAAGAAAAAGGCACCCGCAGGCGCCTTTTGCCAATTATTCGCACACATTGCGGCCTGTAGTTTAAAATGTCGCAATCCGAATCACCAGAGCCTGGTAAAAAAAATATGCCACAACTTATTCTTGCGTCCACGTCGCCCTACCGTCGCGAGCTGCTAAAAAAGCTCCAGCTGCCCTTTGAATGCGCGGCGCCAGAGGTCGATGAGATGCCGCTTCCCAGCGAATCACCTCGTCAGTTGGTCCTAAGGCTGGCGCAGGCCAAAGCACAGGCGCTGGCCGCCCGTTTTCCCGATCATTTGATCATCGGCTCCGATCAGGTTTGCGTGCTGGATGGGAAAATTACCGGTAAACCTCATACTGAAGAAAACGCCCGTCTGCAGCTACGTAAAGCCAGCGGGCATGTGGTGACGTTTTATACCGGGATTGCGCTGTACAACAGTGCCAACGACCATTTGCAGACCGAATGCGAACCTTTTGACGTTCACTTCCGCCAACTGACTGACAGCGAAATTGCGAACTACATCCAAAAAGAGCAGCCGCTCAACTGCGCCGGGAGTTTTAAAAGCGAAGGGCTGGGGATCGCGTTGTTCGACAGGCTGGAGGGACGAGATCCTAATACATTGGTGGGCTTACCGCTGATCGCACTGTGCAAAATGCTGCGCCACGAACAGTGCAATCCGTTACTGCGCTGAAAAGCAAAACGCCCCACGAGGGGCGTTTTCATTATGACGGCTTCTGACTGCGCAATATCTGAAGACAACGTTTAAGGCCGCTGTCCATCGGCGCTTCGATACGAATCGTCTCCCCTGTTCCCGGATGGGTAAACTTCAGCGCTGCGGCGTGCAGGAATAAACGATTTAGCCCCGTGCCTGCCAGCTGCTTATCGAACTCACGGTCGCCATAACGATCGTCGAATGCTATCGGGTGGCCCGCATGCAGCGTGTGCACGCGGATCTGGTGAGTACGCCCTGTCACCGGGCTACAGCGCACAAGCGTCGAATTGGCAAAGCGCTCTTCGACTTTAAAGCGCGTTTCCGATGGTTTCCCTTCCTGACTCACGCGCACAATGCGTTCGCCGCTTTGCAGAATGTTTTTCAGCAACGGCGCCTGCACCACTTTGGTGTGCGATTGCCATTGGCCGCGAACCAATGCCAGATAATCCTTCTGCATGCCTTTTTCACGCAGCTGTTCATGCAGTGAACGCAGCGCAGAACGCTTTTTGGCAACCAGCAGTACGCCCGAGGTGTCACGGTCCAGACGGTGGACAAGCTCAAGGAAACGCGCTTCAGGACGCAGCGCACGCAGGCCTTCAATCACGCCAAAGCTCAGCCCGCTTCCGCCGTGAACAGCGGTGCCAGAAGGCTTGTTCAGGACCAGAATGTGATCGTCTTCATAAAGAATGACATCACTCAGCGCCGCCACCTTTTGCAGATTTGGCGAAACAGCGTCTTCTTCACGCTCTGCGACACGCACGGGCGGAATACGCACTTCATCGCCGGCTTCCAGTTTGTACTCTGGTTTTACGCGTTTTTTATTAACGCGAACCTCACCCTTACGCAGGATGCGGTAAATCATGCTTTTCGGCACGCCTTTGAGCTGGGTGCGCAAAAAGTTATCAATTCGCTGCCCTGCGTCATCTTCAGCAATGGCAACCATTTTTACGGTCGGGGTCTCAGTTTTCATGGGGGGCGATTCTAAAGAGGCACACGCGTTCGCGCCACTCCTTTTTATGTGCTTATATTAACTTCGCCACGGCACACATTTTTTTGGCTCACGGGTCTGATTGCTGCTTATTAGAGCAATCGGTTCCGGAAAGTGAAAAAACTGTGAGTAACCGGGTGATAAAGGGTAAAAGGCAGCTTGCTATAACAAGGTTAGCAGGGAATAATGATGTCGTTTTCCGTGTAGAACCTTGTAAGTACGAGCGGTTTACGGAATGACCCATTTTGTCTGAACGATCTTTTATGCAGCAATGGCGTAAGACGTATTTATCTTTCAGACAGTTAGCGGGCTGCGGGTTGCAGTCCTTACCGGTTGATACTCGACATTTCAAGCCGCAGGAAGGCGGCAAACCTGGGATCTCCAGGCGCTACTCCAGTAGATGACTGGAGTAAGCAGGTGAAGCCAACCCATCTGCGACTTGAAAAAATGAGTATAGAAGGAACCTTCTCTGGAGAATCATTCCCAGGCTGTTCCCCTGAATAATTGCGCTGTGATTCCGTTTGAATCGCAGGCTACCGACACTCTGCGCCTCTTAAGCGAGCGACAACCGTGAGGTTGGCGACGTGAACAGTCACGAGGCCATCGGTTTACCCCCGGCAAGGAAAACTCTGCCCGTAGCTTAGTCGTCAATGCAAGAATAATGAGTAAGTTACGATGAAAAGAATGTTAATCAACGCCACTCAGCAAGAAGAGTTGCGTGTCGCCCTTGTTGATGGGCAGCGTCTGTACGATCTGGATATTGAAAGCCCAGGCCACGAACAGAAAAAAGCGAACATCTACAAAGGCAAAATTACCCGTATAGAACCCAGCCTTGAAGCCGCATTCGTAGATTACGGTGCTGAGCGTCACGGTTTCCTTCCTCTTAAAGAAATCGCCCGCGAATACTTCCCGTCAAACTACAATGCGCATGGCCGCCCGAACATCAAAGATGTTCTGCGCGAAGGCCAGGAAGTCATTGTACAGATTGATAAAGAAGAGCGCGGCAACAAAGGTGCGGCACTGACCACCTTTATCAGCCTTGCCGGTAGCTATCTGGTGCTGATGCCAAACAACCCTCGTGCCGGTGGTATCTCTCGCCGCATCGAAGGTGACGACCGTACTGAATTGAAAGAAGCGCTTTCCAGCCTGCAGCTGCCAGACGGCATGGGCCTGATTGTGCGCACCGCAGGCGTAGGCAAATCTGCCGAAGCGCTGCAGTGGGACCTGAGCTTCCGTCTGAAGCACTGGGAAGCGATTCAGAAAGCGTCTGAAAGCCGCCCTGCCCCGTTCCTGATCCACCAGGAAAGCAACGTTATCGTACGTGCTTTCCGTGACTACCTGCGCCAGGACATCGGCGAAATCCTGATCGACAATCCAAAAGTGCTGGAGCTGGCTCGCCAGCATATCTCTGCGCTGGGTCGTCCGGATTTCAGCAGCAAAATTAAGCTCTACACCGGTGAAATTCCGCTGTTCAGCCACTACCAGATCGAATCGCAGATTGAATCCGCTTTCCAGCGTGAAGTGCGCCTGCCGTCAGGCGGTTCTATCGTTATCGACAGCACCGAAGCTCTGACCGCTATCGACATCAACTCCGCGCGTGCAACCCGCGGCGGCGATATCGAAGAAACGGCCTTCAACACCAACCTGGAAGCGGCCGATGAAATCGCCCGTCAGCTGCGCCTGCGTGACCTCGGCGGCCTGATTGTTATCGACTTCATCGATATGACCCCGGTTCGCCACCAGCGTGCGGTTGAAAACCGCCTGCGTGAAGCAGTGCGCCAGGACAGAGCCCGTATTCAAATCAGCCATATTTCCCGCTTCGGCCTGCTGGAAATGTCTCGTCAGCGCCTGAGCCCGTCACTGGGTGAATCCACCCATCACGTGTGCCCACGCTGTACCGGTACCGGCACCATCCGTGACAACGAATCTCTGTCACTCTCCATTCTGCGTCTGATTGAAGAAGAAGCGCTGAAAGAGAACACTCAGGAAGTGCACGCCATTGTTCCGGTTCAGGTCGCATCATACCTGCTGAACGAAAAACGTGCAGCGATCAGCGCTATCGAAACCCGTCAGGGTGGCGTTCGCGTGATTGTGGTGCCGAACGACCAGATGGAAACCCCGCATTACTCTGTACTGCGCGTGCGTAAAGGCGAAGAGACTCAGACCCTGAGCTACCTGCTGCCTAAACTGCATGAAGAAGAGATGGCGCTGCCGTCTGAAGAAGAACCTGCAGAACGTAAGCGTCCTGAGCAGCCTGCTCTGGCCACTTTCGTGATGCCTGATGCACCGCCTGCACCTGTTGCTGAAGCTGCAAAAGCCGTCGTTGCTGAAGCGCCAAAAGCCACACCGGTGGCTTCTGAGCCAGGTCTGGTTTCCCGTTTCTTCTCCGCACTGAAGAAAATGTTCAGTGGTGCCGAAGAAGTGGTCACCGAGCCGCAGCCGGTTCAGAAAGAAGAGAAGCCAGAGCGTCAGCAGGATCGTCGCCGTTCTCGTCAGTCTAATAACCGCCGTGACCGCAACGATCGCGATCGCAACGACCGTCGTGATAACCGCGATAACCGTGGTGAACGTGGCGACCGTGACAACCGCAATGATCGTAACGACCGTAACGACAACAACGAAACTCGTGAAGAGAATCGTCGTAACCGCCGTGACAAACAGCAGCAGAATGGTGAAACTCGCGAATCACGCCAGCAGAACGTAGCGGAAGAGACCGATAAGTCCAAAAACCGTGACGAGCAGCAGCCGCGCCGCGAACGTAATCGCCGTCGTAACAACAGCGATGAAAAGCGCCAGGCTCAGCAGGACGTTAAAGTCCAGAGCCCTGAAGAACAACCGGCTCAGGAAACCGAGCAGGAAGAGCGCGTTCAAACCCTGCCTCGTCGCAAGCCACGTAACCTGTCGCAGAAAGTCCGTTTCGAATCGGCTGCAGACGTAGCCGAAGCCGCGGCAGTTGCTGCTCCGGTTGTTGCTGCACCATCTCAGCGTACTGACCTCGCGAAAGTGGATCTGCCAGCGGTTATCGATACCCCTGCGGAAGAAGATAACGCTGAAGGTCGCGAAACTGCCGGCATGCCGCGTCGCTCACGTCGTTCTCCGCGCCATCTGCGCGTAAGCGGCCAGCGTCGTCGTCGCTACCGTGACGAGCGTTACCCGACTCAGTCTCCGATGCCACTGGCGATTGCCTGTGCGTCCCCGGAAATGGCTTCAGGTAAAGTGTGGATCAGCTATCCGGTTGCCCGCCCTCAGGAACCGCAGGTTGAAGAAACCCGTGAGCAGCACATCGCTCAGCCGGTTGAAGCCGCTGTGCAGAACATCGCGCCTGTCGACGTTGTGGCTGAGCCAACCGTCGCTCCAGTGGCCGCACAACCTGAAGTGACGGTTGAAGAAGCTGCCGTGGTCGTCGAACCACAGCCAGTACAGGCTGAGCCAGCAGCACCGGCGGTTGAGACTGCGCATCCTGAAGTGATTGCCACCCCGGTTGCTGAGCAGCCTCAGGTTATCGCCGCAGAAGATACTGTCGTGGCTGAAACAACAGCGGAAGAAGCCGTTTCGGCAGTCGCTGAGGTGGTCGCACCGCAGCCGGTTGTTGAGGCAGCGCCTGTCGCGGTGGTTCAGCCAGCAGCAAAACCTGCTGTCGTTGAATCCGCGCCTGTTGTTCACCCACATGCCACTGCGCCAATGACCCGTGCACCAGCACCGGATTATGTGCCAGAAGCACCGCGTCAGAGCGACTGGGTACGCCCGGAGTTCGCATTCGACGGTAAAGGCTCTGCGGGTGGTCACAGTGCAACGCACACCGCTACTGCAGGTCCGACTCGTCCTCAGTCCGCTGAGTAACAGCACGGATATCCGACTGATAAAAACCGCCTTCGGGCGGTTTTTTTTTGCCTGTGCGCCGGGCCAACATGCCGCACCCATATCTCGCCTCGCCCTGGCAATTCTCTCACCCAGAACGGACTGATGGCGACATCATTGCGCCTTGCAGGCCCGCTTCCTTCATGCGGCATAAATGCACGCTGGATGTACCGGTCATGAATATCACAGGAATAAAAAAACCCGCGCCGGGGTGAGTGGCGCGGGCACAGAGAACCTGGCCCTTTCACGCCAGGTGCTAAAAATGAATAAGATTATTTATTCAACTGGAACAGGGACATCCCCTGCATATCGGTAAAGGCTTTATAAGAAGCCTGCAGCGCAGCCTGCTGCATGGTGTAGTTGGAAATGGTTGAGTTCCAGTCCACGTCGACCAGGTCGCTCATCTGCTGGGTCTGGCTCAGTTTCCGGTCATCACCCAGCGCATCGAGTTTGTCCAGCTCGTTAAGCTGTGTGCCCACTTCCGCACGGACGCTCAGCACATTGTTCAACGAGTTACGCAGGCCACGGTTGGTTACATCGATGGTGTCTTGTGCCGCCGCCTTTAGCGTCTCATCATCACCGACGGGGTTTTTCAACGCGGTGATAGCATCATCCAAGAGCTGGAAGACATTGGGATTTGGCTTTGAATTGTCCGGGTTAGTGACCGCATTACTGGTCACTGATGCAAAAATCTTATCCCCGGTGTGGCCGATGACCATGGTACGGGAAGAATCCACCTGCTGTTCCACGTTGGTGCTGCCGCCTTTGTAATCGCCATTGGCTGCAAACGGTGCGCTGTCGGTCTTGTAACCGGCAAACATATATCGCCCATTACCATCCTGGCTGTTGGCCAGGTTCATCAGCTGATCGCGGATCCCCTGCAAATCCGTCGCCAAAGAAGCACGGTCATCGTCACTCAGCGTACCATTGCCCGCATAGACAATTTTTTCCTGGGCTGACTGAATAGCAGTGGTCACGGTGGAGAGCGTGTTCTCCTCCTGGGAAATACGCTGGGTAGCAAAGCTGCGTGCTGTGGCGAACTGGCTTGTCTGCGACTGTGCCTCTGAGAGCACCACGGCCTGCGAAGCGGCAATCGGATCGTCTGACGGGCGGTTCACGCGCAGACCGGTGGACATCTGCTCGCCGTACTTCAGCCATGTAGACTGAGAGTCCGTGATCCCACGCATGTTCTGCTGATACATCATTAAAGTACTGATACGCATGAGTTACGGCTCCTTAGCGAATATTGATAATGGCATCGAACAGCGTACTGGCCGTCTGCATCACCTGGGCATTGGCCAGATAATACTGCTGGAACAACTGCAGGTTGCCGTACTCTTCATCAAGGTTTACGCCGGAAATCGACTGCTGCTGTTTGGTCAGTTGAGTGACGACATTGCCTTGCGTGGTGCTGCTGGTTTCAAGGTTCGAGGTTTTATTGCCCACGTCGCTGACCAGCGCGGCATACGCATCGTTGAAGGTCTTATTGCCACCCACCAGCTTGCTGTTTTGCAGATCCAGCAGCGCCTGGCCGTTACGGTTATCGCTTTCGCCCGTCTGCGTATCGTCAACGCCCATCGCAATCTTTGCCGGGTCGGTGATTGCCACGCTCATATTGACGATGGCATTGGCCACGGGCTTCACGGTGAAGCTGTCATTTGGCTTTATCGTTCCACTGCTTATTTTGACGCTCAACCCGTCAAACAGCAGGCTGCCATCATTAGGGTCGGTATTCACAGTCACTTTGGTATTGTCTGACAGGCGGGTCACATTCCAGGCCGAGCCATCCCAACTGACTTTGTAGTCGGTCGCCTGCACCTGGGTGCTGTCAGTGATCGTCGCACCCAGCGTCGCCGTGCCGGTATTTTTGCTATTGCTAAGGACAGCAGGTTTACCGATAGTGAAAATATCACCGCCGGGGGTGCCATTGTCATCCACTACACCCGCCGCATTCTGCTTGTTAAACGCATCAGCAAAGGCCTGAGCCATCTGGTTCAGGCTGTTGCGGGTCTGGTCCAGATCCTGAGAGCGGAAGGTCAGCAGGCCGCCCAAAGAGCCGGTGGTCAGCTGCTTTTCCGGGATTTCAATATTGCCCGCGACCTTATCGACATAGGCCACAGTGGTACGAGAAGGATCCGCGCTGCTCGGGACAGCGGCCAGCTGGTGCGCGGTACTGCCCTGCACCAGGCTGTAACCATTGGCCATCGTGATGTTATACGTGCCACCGTCCTGAATGTTGACTTCCACGCCGACAATCTGGTTGAGCTGGCTGACTAACTGGTCACGCTGATCGAGCAAATCGTTCGGCGATGCTCCCGCGCCGACGCCGGTCAGTTTAGAAATCTTGTCATTCAGGGTGGCAATCTGCTGCGAATAGTTGTTGATCTGGGAAACGCTTGAGGCAATCGCGCCATTAACCTGCTTGTCCTGATCGCGCAGATACTGATCTGTGGTTTTAAACTGGTTTACCAACCCTTGCGCTTTGCCCAGAACGGACTGGCGTGCCGCCGGATCTTCGGCGTTGCTGACCAGCGTTTGCAGGCTGGAGAAGAAATCCTGCAGGGTGGCAGAAATAGAGTTGGTGGTATCCGAAAGCATGTCGTCGATTTTCGACATCTGCTGATAGCGTGTTGTCAGCCCGCTGCTTTGGTTTTGCGCCGCATTCAACTGATTGGTAATGAACGCATTATATTCGCGCTGAACGCCGGAAACATAGGCTCCATTGCCCACCCAACCGCCCGCGCCCAGCGTGCTGTTGGCCGCAGAAAGGATCGTCGTCTGGCGGGTGTAGCCGGACACGTTATAACTGGCAATGTTATTGCTGACGGTGTTCAGTGCCGCCTGGGCTGCGCCCAATCCGCTCATTGCACTATTGATTAAACTGGCCATGGAGGTTCCTTTATTCTTTTAAGACACGAGTCCTGACGAAGATTATCGGCACACAGCGCCTGAACTTGAGCGGTTTCAGAACAGATTTTCGATATCGTTACTGTAGGCTTTGCTGACCTTTTCACTCATCCCTTTCAGCTGTTGGATCATGCTGGTGAGCTTACGGGCATAGTTAGGATCCGTCGCATAGCCAGCATTTTGCAGCGCCTGTGCCCCCTGCTCTGGCGTCACCGCTTTGGTGACGGCGGCATAGCGCGGGTTGCGGGTCAACAGACCCACATAGTCAGAGAGCGCATCCAGATAAGAGCTGTAGACGCGGAAGCGGGCCTTCACTTTCTTCATCTCACCGTTTTCATACTCGGTGGTGGTGATTTCGGTGGTTTTGCCTTTCCAGTCTGATGACGCTTTAACGCCAAACAGGTTAAAGCTGGGTTCGCCATTCGCGCCACGAATCTGGCGTTGTCCCCAGCCTGACTCCAGCGCCGCCTGAGCGAGGATCAAGTGATGCGGGATACCACTTTGCTCGCTGGCGAGCTTCGCCGGGAGTGAAAGTTGTGCCAGGAAGTCGCTGCTGTCGCCCGGCACATCGCTGACATCGGACGCCGCGGGCGCTTTTGGCATCGCTTTGCGCACCATCTGCGTCAGCGCCGAGTTCTGATAGCTGGTGACCGTTTGCAGATCAAACTTCAGCGGCACCTGCGCCGGGGCGTCCTTGACGTTGCCCTGCGCGGCGGCCATCTGTTTCACCATCTCGTCGGCCAGCCCCAGTCCTTTGCCCGCCGTCATCTGTTGGGCAATTTGCTGATCGTACATACTGGTGTAGAGCCGCGTCTGATCGCTGCTGAACATCCCGTCTTTTGGCAGGGTTTCGCGCATGCTTTTCAGCATCATCTGCACGAACATTCCTTCCATCTGGCGGGCCACCGGTCGCAGGTTCGCCTGAGGATCCTGGCCCGCTTTGATTTTCAGTTCATTCAGCGACTGCGCATCCCAGGCCGCGCTCGCTGTCAGTTTGCTGTCACCCAGCATCAGATGATTTCCACTTTGGCACGCAGGCAGCCTGCGGTCTGCATCGATTGCAGAATCGACATCAGTTCCAGCGGTGAAGCGCCTAACGCATTCAAGGCCCGAACCACATTGTTCAGGTTGGCGCTGGAACGCACGCTCTGGATAGCCCCGCCGCTCTGGCGTAAATCGATTTGTGTCTGCGGTGTGACCACCGTCGAACCGCCCGCAAACGGCGTATCCGGCTGGCTGACCTGCGCGGAACGGTTAACCGTTACCGACAGATTGCCCTGAGCCACGGCACAGTTATCGAGGGTGACCTCGCGGTTCATTACCACCGAACCGGTACGGGAGTTGATGATCACCTTCGCATCCTGCGGTGTCACACCCACTTCGAGGTTTTGAATGTCTGCCAGCATACGCACCTGGCTGGTGCCGCCGCTGGAGCCGCGAATCTGTACGGTACGGGCATCCAGCGCCGTCGCCATCCCAAAACCGCCACGGCGGTTGATGGTGTCGGCAATTTGCTGCGCCATACCGAAATCATCTTCATTGAGCTGCAGATTGATGGTGTTACCGGCGCCGAACTGACTTGGCAGCTCACGCTCAATGGTTGCCCCGCCGGTGATACGGCCACCGTTTAGCTGGTTTACCTGCACGCTGCTACCGCCTGCAGATGCCCCCGCACCGCCGACCAGAATGTTACCCTGGGCCAGCGCGTAGATCTGGCTGTCGACCCCTTTCAGCGGGGTCATTAACAGCGTGCCGCCGCGCAGGCTTTTGGCGTTACCCATGGAAGAGACCACCACATCGATGGTCTGCCCCTGGCGACCAAACGCCGGAAGCTGGGCGGTTACCATGACCGCCGCCACGTTTTTCAGCTGCATATTGGTCCCTGCCGGTACGGTGATACCCAGCTGGGAGAGCATGTTATTCAACGTCTGAGTCGTGAACGGCGTCTGTGTGGTCTGATCGCCGGTGCCATCAAGCCCGACCACCAGACCGTAGCCGATGAGGGAGTTTTCCCGCACGCCCTGCACGCTGGTGAGATCGCGAATACGATCGGCCTGAGCGAAACCTGCCACCAGCACCAAAGCAATGCCAACCAGGGTTTTAAACATAGTTCACCTCGTTACATCGGCGATAAGTTAAGGAAGAAACGCTGCAGCCAGCCCATGTTCTGCGCTTCATTGATGTAGCCGTTGCCGACGTACTCAATGCGTGCATCCGCCACCTGCGTGGACGGTACCGTATTGCTGCCGCTAATGGTGCGTGGGTTAACCACCCCGGAGAAGCGGATAAACTCGGTGCCCTGGTTGATGGCTATCTGTTTCTCGCCCACCACATGCAGGTTACCGTTGGCCAGCACCTGATCGACAGTGACCGTCAGCGTGCCGCTAAAGGTGTTGCTGGCATTGGCGCCGCCTTTACCGTTAAAGGAGTTGCCGCCAGAAGCGTCGACATCAGCACGCGCGTTGCCAAACAGCCCTTCCAGGTAACGCGGCACGGTGCTGAAGCCAAAATTGGTTTTGCCATCGCGGCTGGCATTGGCCGAAGAACTCTTGGACGCGCTGACGTTTTCCTGCAGCTGGATGGTCAACGTGTCGCCAATATTGCGTGGACGACGATCTTCAAACAGCGGCTGATAACCGTAGTTAATCGGCTGCGCGCTCTGGAAAATTGAGCCATTGACCACCGGCACCGGGCCAGGTACAGGCTGCGCACTCGTCGCCCCTTCCACCAGCGGTTTTGAGGGGATCCATGCGCACCCTGCCTGAGTCAGCGCCAGGACGACAAAAAACGGATAACGAAACGCGGTGGATTTTTGCATTGCCTTTATCTTCTGAATCAAAAAAATCCGGTGCGGGTTATCCCGCACCGGTTAACGTTTACAGCTGAGTGAGTTTCTGCAGCATCTGGTCGGTGGTGGACACCGCCTTGCTGTTGATCTCATACGCGCGCTGCACCTGGATCATGTTGACCAACTCTTCCGCCACGTTGACGTTGGAGGTTTCGACATAGCCCTGATACAGCAGACCCGCGCCGTTCAGCCCTGGCGTTGAGTCGTTCGGTGCACCGGAAGCCTGAGTCTCGGTGTAAAGGTTCTCACCTATGCTTTCGAGACCGGCATCGTTCATGAAGGTTGTGAGGTTCAACTGCCCCACCTGCACCGGGTTGGTTTGCCCCTGCTGCGTCACACTCACCACACCGTCACGCCCGATGGTGATGCTCAGGGTGTTGGCCGGGATAGTGATAGCTGGCTGCACCTGATAACCGCCCGATGTCACCAGCTGCCCATTCTGATCCACCTGGAAAGAGCCATCGCGGGTGTAGGCCGATGTTCCGTCCGGCATCAGCACCTGGAAGAAGCCTTCGCCTTTAATGGCGACATCTTTGCTGTTGTCGGTCTGTGACAGGTTGCCCTGAGTGTGAATACGCTCGGTCGCCACCGGGCGCACACCGGTACCAATCTGCAAACCGGAAGGCAGCGTAGTTTGCTCAGAAGACTGGGCGCCTGGCTGACGTACGGTCTGGTAAAGCAAATCTTCAAATACCGCGCGCTGACGCTTAAACCCGTTGGTGCTGACGTTCGCCAGGTTGTTGGCGATGACGTCCATATTGGTTTGCTGAGCATCGAGACCGGTTTTGGCGATCCATAATGAACTGATCATAAATGTCCTGTCGTTGCTTACGGAGAAGGGAAAAACGCGTTTTCCCTTCTCTGGGTTAGCTCATTGATAACAACTGGTTAGCCTGCTTGGCGTTCTCGTCCACGCTGCTGATAACCTTCATCTGCATTTCGAAACGACGGGAGCTGGCAATCATGTCCGCCATCGCCGCAACGGGTTTCACGTTACTACCTTCCAGCACGCCGGACTGCAGACGGACGCTCGGGTCACTCTGTAACGTTGGGCCACGCGTCGCCTGTGCGGCCGCGGTCAGGCGGAACATCCCGTCGTCACCACGAATCACTTCGGTGTTCGCCGCTTTCACCAATTTCAGCTTGCCCACGGGCGCAATGGTGTTGGCCGGATCGCCCGGGTTGAGCGTCGATATCGTGCCGTCGGCCCCGATGGTTACCTGCGAACCTTCCGGTACCGTAATCGGACCGCCGCCGTCCCCCATCACCGGTTGTCCCTGGATAGTCACCTGCCCGGTCGCGGAAACCTGGAGGCTACCGTTGCGGGTATAGCCTTCGGAACCGTCTGCCGCCTGCACCGCCAGCCAGCCATCCTGCTGCAGTGCGACGTCCAGCGGACGTCCGGTATAGTCCAACTGGCCCGGCGTCATATCGGCGCCAGGGGTTGATCCCGCCACCAGGGTACGCGTCTGATACGTTTCGCCATTCACCGGCACGGCACGCAGCGCCGTCAGCTGCGCACGAAAACCGGGCGTCGACGTGTTCGCGAGGTTGCTGGCGGTCACCGCCTGCATCTCCATCGTCTGACTGGCCGCGCCCATCGCGGTATATATCGCGTGATCCATATAACCGTCCCTTCAGGCGCTTAGCGCAGGTTAACCAGGGTGTTGAGGATCTGATCCTGGGTTTTGATGGTCTGCGCATTCGACTGATAGTTACGCTGGGCGACAATCATATTCACCAGTTCTTTACTCAGGTCGACGTTGGAGGCCTCCAGCGCGCCGTTGGTCAGGGTACCGAAGTTGCCCGTACCGGCGGTGCCCAGCAGCGCCACGCCTGATGACTGCGTCGCAGACCAGACGTTATCGCCTTCGGACTGCAGGCCTTCGTTGTTGGCAAAGTTAGCCAGCGTGATTTGGCCTAACAGCTGAGTCTGTTCGTTGGAGTAGTTACCGACCACGGTGCCGTCATCGTTAATCTGGTAGCTCACCAGGTTGCCCGGCTTGTAGCCGTTCTGGTTGGTGGCGACGATGTCGTTCGAACCGGTGTTCTGCTGCATGGAGTTGGCAAAGCTGAGGGTGAATGATGCCTGAGTGGCACCGCCCGTCGGCGGGACAGTTCCGGTGGTGATATTCTGCGTCAGACCGCCAGTTAACGTCCCGTTAGAATCGAACACCATCGAGGTGCCTTGAACAACCGGCGCCCCTGCTACGCTGCTGTCCTGGGTATACACATCCCAGGTATTCGGCGTCGCGCTTTTCACAAAGTAGACGTTCACATCGTGCGAGTTACCCTGTGAGTCAAATACCGTCACCGTCCCTTTTTTATTGTAGGAATCGGAATCTGTCGGCTTAAACGTCGCATTTGTTGGCTGGGCATCGGATGAGTTCAGGTTAATCTGCATCGACGCCGTCGTGGTGCTTTTTGCCGCCATCAGGGTGTTCGGAATGCTTAAACCTACCGGGTTAGCGCCCTGCTGAATGGTCGGCGGGGTCCCGGTGGCCGGGTAGCCGGTCAGCTGCAGACCCTGCATGTTCACCAGATTGCGGTTTTCGTCCAGTTTGAACTGGCCGTTACGGCTGTAATACACGGAACCGTTGCTGTCGGTCAGGCGGAAGAAACCATTCTGACTGATAGCCACGTCCAGCGCACGACCGGTGCTGGTGGTGGTACCGTCGTTAAAGTCCTGGGTAATGCCCGCGACTTTGACACCCAGCCCGACTTTGGAACCGGCAAACATATCGGCAAAAGAGGCCGTCCCCGCTTTGAAGCCGTAGGTCGCGGAGTTGGCGATGTTGTTACCAATCACATCGAGGTTGGTGGCGGCGGCGTTCAGGCCGCTGACCGCTTGAGAAAAGGCCATGTCTTATCTCCTGATAAGGTTTAAATAATCTGACGAACTTCGTCGAGCGTGGTGCTACCGTAGGTGCCGAGATCCAGCAGATTGCCGCTGCTTCCCTTGGTGATACCCTGAACCAGCGCGAACTGCAGCGGCTGCGCAACCAGCTGTGTCCCGTTGGTGCTGGCGGCAATCGACACGCTGTAAGCGCCATCCGGCGCGGTGGAGCCATCGGCGGCGGTGCCGTCCCAGGTAAAGGTGTGCACACCCGCCGTCTGACTGCCGAGATCCAGGGTGCGGATCACCTTCCCGCTGCTGTCAGTTATGGTTGCCGTGGCCTTATCTGCGGCCTGAGTCAGTTCAACACCGAACGGCGTGGTGCTTGCCGTACCATCGCTGCCCGCCCCTGCCAGCACCACGGAGCCCGGGATCATGACGCCGTGACCAATCAGCGAACTGGCCTGCAGTGACTGGCTGTTATCAATCTGACCGGAGATAGAACCGAGGGTGGTATTGAGTTTTTCCACCCCGCTGACGGTACTGATTTGCGCCAGCTGTGACGTCAGCTGACTGTTGTCCATCGGGTTGGTGGGATCCTGGTTTTTCAGTTGAGCCACCAGCAGCGTCAGGAAGCTGCTTTGCAGGTCAGAGGCGCTGCTGCTGGTTAAGTCACCGCTGCTGGTGCTGGTCGCACTGACACCCGTTGTTGTCGGGTTATTAACATTCACGGCAATAGACATCAGGTTCTCCGTTACTGACCGAGGGTCAGCGTTTTGAGCATCATGCTCTTGACGGTATTGAGGACTTCCACGTTAGCCTGATAGCTGCGGGAAGCGGACATGGTGTTGACGGTCTCTTCCACGACATCCACGTTAGGCATCTTGACGTAGCCTTTGGCATCGGCCAGGGGGTTGCCAGGCTGGTACACCAGCTTGAACGGATCCTGGCTCTCGACCACATTCGCGACTTTCACCCCACCCGTCGCGGCCCCAATCGGAGCGTCAACCTGGAACACCACCTGTTTCGCGCGGTAGGGCTGACCATCAGGGCCCGTCACGCTGTCGGCGTTGGCGAGGTTACTGGCGGCCACGTTAAGGCGTTTTGACTGCGCCGCCAGCGCCGATCCCGCAACATCAAAAATACTGAGTAAAGCCATTGATTAGTTCCCCTGTAGCACGCTCATCATGCTTTTGATTTGCCCACCCAGCGCCGTCAGGCTGGTCTGGTACTGCAGGCTGTTGTCGGCGAATTGCGTGCGCTCCCGGTCCATATCGACGGTGTTACCGTCCATGGAGGGCTGATCGGGGACCCGATACATCAGGTCAACGGAGGGGGCAGTCATCGCCTGGGCCGGAATATGGCGTTCGGACGTCAGCGTCAACGAGACACCGTTGGTTTCCGCACGCCCGCGATCCATCACTTTTTTCAGTTCCGTGGCAAAATCCACATCGCGTGCCTGATACCCCGGGGTATCCGAGTTCGCAATGTTAGAGGCCAGAATTTCCTGACGCTGCGCGCGCAGGTTTAACGCTTCCTGTTGGAAACGAAGCGCAGCGTCGAGTTTATCGAGCATGTCTCCTCCGCTAAGGACATAGTTCATTCAGCGTTCAGATTAATCCCAATCTCCGGGAGTCATCGCCGGAATAAACACACAATGCGGCGCTATTTATTGCGTTGATGTTTGGCGAGGAAAGGTAAAATTCTGCTATTCCCTGACAGACTGGAGTTGGCAATGCGACACCTGATTAGCACCCTGACGGTAGCCATCGTGCTGCTGAGCCCGCTGGCCATCGCGCAGGATTTTAACCAGCAGCTGAACCGCTTTTTCGTCCAGCGTCTGGCCGGATTCAGCGATGCGGTGATGGTTGACCTGCGAAATCCCAACAGTCAGATGCCTCAGTGTGACGAGCCTGCACTCAGCGTGATGGGCAATAATCGTCTGTGGGGAAGCCAGACTGTGCAGGCGCAGTGTGGGACGGAGAAACGCTATTTCCAGGTGTTCGTTGAGGCCACCGGTAACTATGTGGTTGCGGCGCAGCCCATTGCGCGGGGTTCCTCGCTGCAGCCCGGCAGCGTCGAACTCAAGCGCGGACGTCTTGACCAGTTGCCTCCCCGAACCATGCTTGATATCAATCAGGCACAAAACGCGGTTATGATGCGGGATGTCGCTCCCGGCCAGCCTATTCAGCTGTCGATGCTGCGCCAGTCCTGGCGCGTAAAAGCAGGACAAAAAGTCCAGGTGATTGCCAGCGGCGACGGCTTTAGCGTGAACGGTGAAGGCCAGGCGCTGAACAATGCCGCCGTCGCGCAAAATGCCCGCGTGCGGATGCCATCAGGCCAGGTGGTCAGCGGGCAGGTTGATGCGGATGGGAATATTCTGATTAACCTATAATCTTTTTAAAGAATCCGCGAACGCTGCCGATAGATAAGTAACAACTGATAATGGCAGACAGTAGCGCCATGAAACCTCAACGAGGACAGGACAATGAGCATTGATCGTACATCGCCTCTGAAGCCCGTAAACGCTGTTCAGCCGCGTGAGCCGAACGAAGCCCAGGCGCAGAAAATTCGTGCGGACAAATCGTCGGCCGAAAACAGCACCAGCGTGACGCTGAGTGCGGCGCAGGCGAAACTGATGCAGCCAAATTCCAGCGACATTAATATGGATCGCGTGGAAACACTGAAAAACGCGATTCGTAACGGCGAGCTGAAAATGGATACCGGCAAAATTGCCGACGCGCTGATTGCAGATACCCAGAGTTGGTTACAGAGTAAATAACAGCATGAGTCGTCTGTCAGAAATACTGGATCACATGACTGTCATCCTCAATTCCCTGAAGGAAGTGATGGATGCCGAGCAACAACAGCTTTCCGCAGGGAGCGTGAACGGTAGCGCCCTGCAGCGGATCACTGAAGAGAAAAGCTCGTTGCTGGCGACCCTGGATTATCTGGAAAAGCAGCGCCGTCTGGAGCAGGAAGCCCAGCGCTGTGCCAATGATGATGTCGCTGAGCGCTGGCAGAACATTACGGTCAAAACCCAGCATCTGCGCGATCTGAACCAGCATAACGGCTGGCTGCTGGAAGGCCAGCTTGAACGCAATCAGCAGGTGCTGGACGTTCTCAAGCCGCATCAGGAGCCGGGGCTGTATGGCAAAAATGGCCAGACCTCGGCCACGCCACGCGGCGGCAAAAAGTTTTCCGTCTGAATGACACGAGAAGCAGCAGGTCGCTCTGCCCTGATTTCAGGTCAAAGCCCTGCCGTTTTGCGTTGCCCGCTCAAGCCAGGTGCGCACCGCTGCACTCTTTTCGTCCTTCCGCCCTATCAGCATCAAATTTGCCGTCAGCGCCGGGGCGTTCAACCGGCAATAATGCAGGCCGGGAACAGAAACCTGCTGCAATGGCGCAGGAACCAGCGCCAGCCCTAATCCTGCCGCAGCCATGGCCAGCACATTCAGGCTGCTGCCCGTGCGACGGACAATATTCAGACGCTGACCCAGCTTTTGGCTCAGCATCACGCTCAGGCGTTCATCTTCATCGTGCGCGTCATACAGCACCAGAGGTTCATCCGCCAGCATCCCGAGCGTAAGCTCTGAACAGTGGGCAAAACGATGATTTTCGTGCAGCGCCACCAGCATATTCCACTCTCCTACCCGCTGCGCAACCAGCCCTTCAGCGTGAAGGGTGCTGTGATCGGGCGTGTAGCCAATATCCAACAATCCTGTAAGGATCGCCTCGACCTGGCGCTGCGGCGCGATCTCCTCAAGCTGCAACTCGACGTCGGGATAGCGCTGATGAAAATCACGCAGGTCCTGCATCAGGCGGCCGCTAAAAATAGCATTGCCGGCAAAACCGATCCTGACAATGCCGGTTTCTCCACGTAAGGCGCGCTCCGCGCTACGCTTCGCAAAGTCAGCCTGTTCAAGGGTTCTTCGTGCTTCAATGGCAAACACTTTACCCGCTTCCGTCAGCTCGACCCGACGGCTGGTGCGCAGAAACAGCGCCCCGCCCAGTTCGTCTTCAAGCGCACGAATTTGCATACTTAGGGCAGGCTGAACGATATTTAAACTTTCCGCCGCGCGGCCAAAATGCTTTTCCGTGGCGACAGCCAGAAAATAGCGGAGTTGACGAAGATCCATCATCACATCCATCAGAATTTATGATTAATTGGTCATTATTACATATTGGATGTTATTAATAAGATCCGCAATACTCTGTTCCATCGCAGCTGCTGCTGCCCATTAACCGGAGTGACCCTTATGTCCTATAACGTTGAAGATCGCCTGCAAATTACCGACCTGATGACCGGCTGGATCCACCGTGACCTTGCTGAGTGGGATCAAATGCGCGGTCTGTTTCACGAAGGTGCGACAATCGAAATCACCTGGTTCGAAGGGCTGGCCAGCGAATTTATCGATGCGTCCGCCCGCATGGGCGCTTCCGCGCTGAAGACCAAACATATGATTGGTGCGCCGGTCATCACCTTTAACGGTGACAAAGCGCTGGTGGAAACCAACGCCATGATTATCGGTGAGAATATCGAACTCAACGTGGGTTGCTGCACCCACAACAGATTTTTTGACCGGGTAGAAAAGCGTAATGGCCAGTGGAAGATTGTCCATCGCCAAAGCATCTACGATATGGGCAGCTTCAGCTTCCCGATGGGATGGGTTGAGATAGACAGCGCCACCTGCCAGAAATACCCGCGTGAATATGCCGCGCTGGCCTATGTGCTGGAAAAGAGCGGATTCCCGGTGAATCGGGTGTTTGCGACCCGCGGTAGCGAACTGGAAACGAAAATGAAGCAGGAAGGCCAGGCCTGGCTGAAGGTCTGATATCAGGCCTTCAAGCCGGGTGGCGCTGGCATAGGGGACAGAGCAGCCTGATGCCCTCTCCCCCGCCCCTCTCCCACAAGGCGAGGGGAGCAAACACTAAAAAATCCTCTCAAAAGAGGATTTTTGCTATTTAGCCTGCGGTACGGCGGGCGAACTCTTTCACTTTGAAGCCCAGCAGCATCAGGGTCGCGAAATAGGCCACAATCCCGACCACGACCACCGCCATCAAACGCATGATGCGCCAAGGCATTGTGCCCTGTGACCACTCCGGCATGATGTACATCATCCCCAGCAGCGCGGCTGCCATCACCACAACCGAAATGACCATCCGCAGCAGAAACGCGCCCCAGCCCGGCTGAGGGGTGAAAATTTTCTGCTTACGCAGCTGCCAGTACAGCAGGCTGGCGTTCAGACAGGCGGCCAGACCGATCGACAGCGACAGCCCGGCATGCTTCAGCGGCCCAATGAACGCGAGGTTCATCAGCTGGGTCATGACCAGCGTCACGAGGGCAATCTTCACCGGCGTTTTGATGTCCTGACGGGAATAGAAACCCGGTGCCAGCACCTTCACCACAATCAGGCCCATCAGCCCCACGGAGTAAGCCACCAGCGCACGCTGCGTCATTGCCGCATCAAAGGCGGTGAACTTGCCGTACTGGAACAGCGAAACGGTCAGTGGTTTAGCCAGGATCCCCAGCGCCACGGCGCTTGGCAGCGCCAGCAGGAAGCAAAGGCGAAGGCCCCAGTCCATCAGACGGCAGTATTCATCGTGATTGCCGCTGGCAAAACTTTTCGACAGCGACGGCAGAAGGATTGTCCCCAGCGCCACGCCGAGCACCCCGGATGGAAACTCCATCAGGCGGTCTGCGTAGTACATCCAGGAAACCGAACCCGACACCAGAAAAGAGGCAAAAATCGTGTTGATGATCAGTGAAATTTGGCTGACGGAAACGCCCAGAATGGCAGGCCCCATCTGTTTGACCACACGCACGGCTCCGGCGTCTTTCAGGTTAATCCGCGGCAGGACCAGCATGCCGATTTTCTTCAGATGCGGCAGCTGATAGAGCAGCTGTAACACCCCGCCCACGGTCACCGCCCACGCCAGTGCCAGCACCGGAGGATGGAAATACGGTGCGGCAAACAGCGCAAAGCCAATCATACTGACATTGAGGAACGTCGGTGCAAACGCCGGGACTGAAAAACGGTTCCAGGTATTGAGGATAGCCCCCACCAGCGACGCCAGTGAGATAAGCAGAATGTACGGGAAAGTGATGCGCAGCAGCTGACTGGTCAGCGCAAATTTGTCCGCCGTGTCAGCAAAACCTGGCGCAGTAATGGTGATAACCCAGGGTGCAGCCACCATCCCAATCACCGTGACGACGGCCAGTGCCAGCGTCAGCAGTCCGGAAACATAGGAGACAAAGACCCGGGTCGCATCCTCACCCTGCTTGCTTTTATATTCCGCCAGAATCGGCACGAACGCCTGAGAGAATGCGCCTTCGGCAAAAATACGACGCAGCAGATTTGGTAATTTGAAGGCAACAAAGAAAGCATCTGTCGCCATTCCCGCACCAAACACCCTTGCGACTATGGCATCGCGCGCGAAGCCCAGCACACGGGAAAACATGGTCATCGAGCTGACGGCTGCCAGCGATTTTAACAGGTTCATTAACGTGAAATTCCACAACCCTGAAGCAAAAAGCGTCCGAAAATCGGACGCTGGAAAGTGGCGATAGTCTACCTGGATTACGGGCAATTACTACTGGCAGTTGTTACAGCCTCTTACTCGCTCATGGCTTCCTGCCACAGCTTTTCAACGACACGCTGCGCGGCAATCGCCTGTTCACCGGCGGTTTCAGGAACCGTCTGATTTTGCACGCATTCAATAAAGTGGCGCGCACAGCCCGCGAAACCGCGCTGTTCGAGCGTACTCAGCCAGCCCGGAACAGGACGTTCCAGCACGCCAGCGCCCCGCTCTTCACGCCAGTCGCGCATATCAGTAACGTCAATCAATGCCCCGTCGGTCACGGCCTGCACCCATTCACGCTGACTACCGGCACGACGGTGCATGCTGGTGGTGATGTGCATCTGTGGCAGGCTGAAATGGTGTTCGGCATACAGCATTTCACCGAGATCTGTGGTTTGCAGGGTGCCGCTGGTGAGCTGCGGTTTTCCACCCGCCAGCCACAGCGCGGTATCCACGACATGCAGATAATCGTCCAGCAGCGTAAAGCGCAGGTCGTGCGGCCCTACGCTGTCAGTGCGGTGCTTATCCATCCGCAGCGAAGCGCCATTTTGCAGATTGGCCTTTAATTCGCGATACAGGGGGGCAAAGCGACGGTTAAACCCGACCATCAGCGTAAGCTTTTTCTTTTCAGCCAGTTCCACCAGTCGGGTGGCATCGCTGAGTTTGTCCGCAAGCGGCTTATCGACGCAGACATGAACGCCCGCATTCAGCAACGCATTCACCACCTCAAAGTGGGTAGCGGTGGCGCTATGGACAAACACCGCATCGCACTGCGAGGCCAGGTGTTGCAGGGAGTCCGCCAGCGGAATACGGTAGGTCTCGCAGATCCGCAGCGCTTTTTCACGCCCCGGTGACCAGGCGGCCTGCAACGTCCAGTCGCTGGCCGGGCTTAACACCGGCAGCCAGGCTTTCTGGGCAATACCGCCCAGCCCGACCACGCCAATTCGCAGTTTTGTGCTCACAATCAGTCTCCCAGATGGGCTAACAGAGAGTCGAGACGCTGTTTCAGCTCTTCGACCTCGCCTTCGAGCGCTTCAACGCGGGCCGCGAGATCGTCATTGACCGGTGCCATGGCGTCATCCGCGGCGATCGGCGTTTCCACATCACCGCTAAAAAGGTGCATGAAACGATGTTCACGTTTACCCGGTTCACGCGGCAGACGCGCGACATACGGCCCATCGTCACGCTCAGCAAGATTTTCCAGCGTCGTTTCCACTTCAGCCGTATCGGCAAACTCATGCATCCGCTGTCCGCGGCTGCGTAACTCGCCCGGCGTTTGTGCGCCACGCAGCAGCAGTGTGGTGATCAGCGCCACTTCGCCCGCACTCAGCTTTAGGTCGCCAAATTCTGAATTGCAAAAACGCTGTTCGTATTTCGTTACCCGGTTACCAAATCCACTGACGGTACGCAGATAATGGCGTTTCACCAGTTGATCCAGCAGGTCCTGCACGTCACTTTCTGAGAGCGACATCACCGGCTCGCGGTTGGTTTTCTGGTTACAGGCCAACGTCAGCGCATTGACGGACAAAGGGTATTGTTCTGGCGTGGTGACCTGTTTTTCCAACAGACACCCAATCACCCGCGCTTCATGCGCCGTTAACTGATACTTCATGATTTCTCCTTAGCGACCCGCCGACCATTCGCGAGTGGTCAGCGCCGTCAGAACGTGGTCACGCCATTGCCCATCAATCAGCAGATAGTCTTTGGCATACCCCTCTTTTTCAAAGCCCAGTTTCGCAAGCAACCCGCCGCTACGCTGGTTATGTGGCATGTAATTCGCCATGATGCGATGAATGTGCTGCGTGCGCTGCATATAGCGAATAGCCGTCACCAGCGCTTCATACATCAATCCCTGTCCCTGCCATTTTTCACCTATCGAATAGCCCAGGTAACAGGCATGGAACGATCCGCGTACCACGTTGGAGAAATTGGCGACGCCGATAATCTCTTTCTCTTCAGGGTCGAGCAGCGCGAAATAAAATGCGGAGCCTTGTTTGTGAAATTCACCGATCATTGACAGCCGCGCCTGCCAGCCCGAGGGATAGCAATGGCTGTCGTCGCGAACCGGCTCCCAGGGTTTCAGGAACACTTTATTTTCGGCGTAATAATCTGCCAGCCGCCAGGCATCACGGTCATGAACCAGACGCACCACCAGCCGATCTGTTGTTAAGCGCACTTTCGGCACGTTACTGCGATAGCCAAACATCTTACCCTACTCCTCACGACTGCCCTGACCTTCACTATACCTGCCCACAGCGGCCTTGTGAAAACAGCAACATACGATTTTCTGCGTCACTTCCTCTTTTCGATAAATTTACTCTATCAAAAATGCCTTTTGATAAAAAAATATTGTTGCCATTTTCACCTGGAATGCGGCGCTGGCACGGTAGAATGGCACGCTTACCGTTCTGTTTCCCTGGAGGGGAAATGCCATCCCGCATCACGCAGGCGCGCAGCCTGGGTAAATATTTCCTGCTTGTCGACAACCTGCTGGTTGTACTCGGCTTTTATGTCGTGTTTCCGTTAATCTCCATCCGCTTTGTTGATCAGATGGGCTGGGCGGCATTGATGGTCGGCATCGCGCTTGGCTTACGCCAGTTGGTTCAGCAAGGGCTGGGGATTTTCGGTGGGGCCATTGCCGACCGTTTTGGTGCCAAGCCGATGATCGTCACCGGAATGCTGATGCGGGCGGCGGGTTTTGCCACCATGGCAATGGCGCATGAGCCGTGGTTGCTGTGGTTCTCCTGCATCCTCTCCGGCCTTGGCGGCACCCTGTTCGATCCGCCTCGCGCCGCCCTCGTGGTGAAACTTGTGCGGCCGAATCAGCGCGGGCGCTTTTTCTCCCTGCTGATGATGCAGGACAGCGCCGGGGCCGTCATTGGTGCGCTGTTAGGCAGCTGGCTGCTGCAATATGATTTTCGTCTGGTGTGCAGCGTCGGTGCAGTGCTGTTTATTCTTTGCGCGGCCTTCAACGGCTGGTATCTCCCGGCATGGAAACTGTCCACGGTCAAAACGCCGGTGCGTGAAGGTCTCGGCAGAGTTCTGCGCGATAAACGCTTTATCACTTACGTTCTCACGCTGACCGGGTACTACATGCTGGCCGTCCAGGTAATGCTGATGCTGCCGATCATGGTGAACGATATTGCCGGCTCGCCTGCGGCCGTCAAATGGATGTATGCGATTGAAGCTGCCCTGTCGCTGAGTTTGCTCTACCCGATCGCCCGCTGGAGCGAAAAGCGTTTTCGTCTTCAACATCGTCTGATGGCCGGTCTGTTGGTAATGACGCTGGCAATGCTGCCTATTGGCTTGTCGTCGAATTTACAGCAGCTTTTCACGCTCATCTGCGTGTTTTATATCGGTTCGATCATCGCAGAACCGGCAAGGGAGACCCTGAGTGCGCAGCTGGCCGACCCACGCGCCCGCGGCAGCTATATGGGGTTCAGCCGTCTGGGCCTCGCCTTCGGTGGCGCGCTCGGTTATGCCGGTGGCGGCTGGCTGTTTGATGCCGGGAAAGCCATGAATCAGCCCGAGCTGCCGTGGGCCATGCTCGGGGTCATCGGTTTAATGACCTTCATCGCGCTGTGGTGGCAGTTCAGCCAGAAACGGGCCGCCAGAGGAATGGTTCCCCGGGTGTAATGTCAAGCATGGTAACAATTCAGCGCATTCTGCTGGCGTGCAATAAGCTGACAGTGCATGCTGCTTTGTGTCAGGATGAAACAAAGGCACCACGTTGAGGATCCCCATGAAGAAGATGTTGTTTGTGGCCGTGTTGATGGTTAGCGGCCTGTTGTCAGGCTGCAATAAGTTGACGCAGTACACGGTAAGCGAGCAGGAAATTAATCAGGCGCTGCAAAAGCACAATAATTTCTCCAAAGATATTGGTCTGCCCGGCGTCGCGGATGCCCACATTGTGCTGACCAACCTCTCCAGCGCAATTGGCCGCGAAGAGCCGAATAAAGTCACGTTGAACGGGGTCGCCAATCTTGAGATGACGTCGCTGTTTGGCAACCAGAAAGCGACCATCGACCTCAAACTGAAGGCGCTGCCGGTGTTTAACAAAGAACAGGGCGCTATCTTCCTACAGGAAATGGAAGTGGTGGACGCGAAGGTGAAACCCGAGAAAATGCAGTCGGTGGTGCAAACCATGCTGCCTTATCTGAATCAGTCGCTGCGCAGCTACTTCAACAAACAGCCTGCTTATGTGCTGCGTGAGGATGCCAGTGAAGGTGAAGCCATGGCGAAGAAGCTGGCCAAAGGAATCGAAGTGAAGCCGGGTGAAATTGTTATCCCGTTCACCAACTGATTTCCCGGCAGAGGCATTCACAGGGCGCGCAAGCGCCCTTTTTTACGCGCATCCCTTTTTTCACACAAAAGAGTGCAAAGGAAAACGTTTCCGCTTATCCTTAGTGCCCGGCGAAAATAGCCCTTATTAACCAGCCGGAGCCTTCCATGACAGCCCAACCCCAGCGACTGAAAATCCGCCGTCCCGACGACTGGCATATCCATCTTCGCGATGGCGATATGCTGAAAACCGTCGTGCCTTATACCAGCGAAGTGTATGGTCGCGCGATTGTGATGCCGAATCTGGTGCCGCCAATCACCACGGTTGATGCCGCTATTGCCTATCGCCAGCGCATTCTTGATGCCGTTCCGGCGGGTCACGATTTCACACCACTGATGACCTGCTATCTCACCGATACGCTGGATCCGGCTGAGCTGGAGCGTGGGTTCAATGACGGCGTGTTCACGGCGGCAAAACTGTATCCTGCGAACGCGACGACCAACTCCAGCCACGGTGTAACCAGCATCGATGCCATTATGCCGGTGCTTGAGCGGATGGAAAAACTGGGCATGCCGCTGCTGGTCCACGGTGAAGTCACTCACGCTGAGATAGACATTTTCGACCGTGAAGCCCGGTTTATTGACAGCGTGATGGAGCCGATGCGCAAACGCCTGCCGGGGCTGAAAGTGGTGTTTGAACATATCACCACCAAAGATGCCGCGGAGTACGTGCGTGATGGCAACGAGCTGTTAGCAGCCACCATTACCCCACAGCACCTGATGTTCAACCGCAACCACATGCTGGTCGGCGGCGTGCGCCCGCACCTGTACTGCCTGCCGATCCTTAAGCGCAACATTCATCAACAGGCGCTGCGTGAACTGGTCGCCAGCGGTTTTGAGCGTACCTTCCTTGGCACAGACTCCGCACCGCATGCTCGCCACCGTAAAGAAGCCAGCTGCGGCTGCGCGGGCTGTTTTAACGCCCCAACGGCGCTTGCAAGCTATGCCACCGTGTTTGAAGAAATGAAGGCGTTGCAGCATTTTGAAGCCTTCTGCTCTCTCAACGGACCGCGTTTCTACGGCCTGCCGGTCAATGAAACCTTTATTGAGCTCGAACGTACGCAGACGCAGGTCGTCGAGAGCATTGCCCTCACCGACGACACGCTGATTCCGTTCCTGGCGGGTGAAAGCGTGAACTGGAGCGTGAAGCTCTAAAAAAGTGGTTGTCCCCTGTTGTAAGTTACCTAAACTAACTGTATAAATATCCAGTATATTAACAGGGGGCAAACCATGCGTATTGAAGTGACTATTGCCAAAACTACCGTATTACCTGCGGGCGCGATCGATGCGCTGAGCAGTGAGCTTACCCGTCGGATCCTCAACCAATTTCCCGACCGTGACGGCCAGGTGAGCGTGCGCTATGCCGCCGCCAACAACCTTTCCGTTATCGGCGCGCCAAAAGAAGACAAAGACCGCATCAGCGAAATTCTCCAGGAGACCTGGGAAAGCGCCGATGATTGGTTCATCACAGACTAAAAAACCTACGCTCCATCATTGTGTTATCTCTTGCCGGGTCGCCCCGGCTTTTTTATTTTCGCTGTTTTTTTAACCTTTTTCTTATTGCTTTGTTCATCGTTAAAAAAAATAACGAACTTATCGCCGGTTTATTGTTCAAAAAAACGGGTAATCAAAAAAAGAGGTTGCAGTTGGCTTAGAAATTCGAATATTTTCAGAGTTGTTGATATAATTACTTTGCTTCAGAAAACATGCATTGAACCTCGAACCGTTGTCTTTAAACACGCAAATAAGGGGTTATCATGGAAAAGAATAATGAAGTCATCCAGACCCATCCTCTTGTCGGATGGGACATCAGCACCGTCGATAGCTACGACGCCCTGATGCTGCGCCTGCACTACCAGAACCCCGCACTAACGAGCAATCATGAAGCAGAGATCGGTCAAACCTTGTGGTTAACGACCGATGTGGCCCGCCAATTTATTTCTATCTTAGAAGCGGGCATCGCCAAAATAGAGTCAGGCGAATTCCAGGAAAACGAGTATCGTCGGCATTAGTTCTGATGCTGAAATTCCACTGACAGGCACCTGCGGGTGCCTTAATTATTTGTCGCTTGTCACCTGACTGCAGATTAATTACCCTGCTAATAAGCAAAAATGCCGAGAGAAACGCATGAATTACGATTTAATTATTGTTGGCAGCGGCTCAGTCGGTGCTGCAGCAGGTTACTATGCTTCCCGCGCCGGGTTGTCAGTACTGATGATCGATGCTCATCTGCCGCCGCACACCGAGGGCAGCCATCACGGTGATACCCGTTTGATTCGCCATGCCTATGGCGAAGGAGAAAAGTACGTTCCGCTGGTGCTCAGAGCCCAGACGTTATGGGATGAACTGGCACAGCTCAGCGGCGAGCCGATTTTTGAACAAACCGGGGTAGTGAATCTTGGCCCGGCGCACTCCACGTTTCTGCGTAACGTTGAACACAGCGCCCGCCAGTTTGGCCTGGACGTAGAAAAAATGGATGCCCAGACGCTGATGAAGCGCTGGCCAGAGATCCGTGTGCCGGACGATTACGTTGCCCTGTTTGAGCCTGCGTCTGGCGTGCTGAGAAGCGAATTGGCGGTCAAAACCTGGATAGACCTGTCGCGCGAGGCAGGCTGTGCTCAGCTGTTTAACTGCCCGGTCACCCGCATTGACCATCAAGAGAATGGCGTCACGGTCACCACGGCGGAAGGTCAGTACAGCAGCAAACGCCTGCTTCTCAGCGCCGGTACGTGGGTCACTAAGCTGCTGCCTGAACTTCCTCTCCAGCCGGTGCGTAAAGTCTTTGCCTGGTTCCAGGCGGATGGCCGTTACAGTCGCAAAAATAATTTCCCGGCCTTTACCGGTGAACTGCCCAATGGCGACCACTACTACGGCTTCCCGGCAGAAGATAACGCCCTGAAGATAGGTAAGCACAATGGTGGGCAACTCATCTCCTCACCAGAAGAGCGTAAACCGTTTGCGGCGGTGGCCACTGATGGCTCTGAGGCGTTTAATTTCCTGCGTCAGGTTCTGCCGGGCATTGGCGGCTGCCTGCACGGTGCGGCCTGTACCTACGACAACTCCCCGGATGAAGATTTCATTATCGACACCCTGCCAGGCCATGATGACACGCTGCTCATTACCGGGCTTAGCGGACACGGTTTCAAATTTGCCTCGGTGCTTGGTGAAATTGCCGCTGAGTTTGCCCAGGGCAAGCCTTCTGCTTTCGATTTAACCCCTTTCCGCTTAGCGCGGTTCAACCGGTAACAAACGTCAAAAAGCCCGGTCAGAGCCGGGCTTCAACCAGGAGAGCGCTATGCGTCGCCTGTATGAGTTACTGGTCAATAATATCCGCGAGCACTTCATCATCTGGCTGGTGCTGTGGTCGCTGCTGGCGATTATTGACCTGATTTACCTTTATTTTTACTGACCGTTATTTCGGGTCCGGAATGCCCAGACGGGTATTCAGATGTCCGCGGGACTTGTTGAAAATCTTGTTGCCATTTTCACGTCCCGCCCGGCGACGGCGCTGCTCTTCTTCAGGCAGTTGACTCTCTTCCTGGCATAGCTCACTGCAGCAGCCGCTGTACTTTTCGGCACACGCCGGACACTGAATAAACAGCAGATGACAACCGTCGTTGAGGCAGTTGGTGTGGGTATCACAAGGCGTGCCACACTGATGACAGTGGGCAATCACATCGTCGGAGATACGCTCGCCCATACGCTCATCAAACACAAAGTTCTTGCCGATAAAACGCACCGGCAGCCCCTGTTCGCGCGCGCGACGGGCATACTCAATAATCCCGCCTTCAATGTGCCAGACCTTATTGAACCCTTTGTGCTTCATAAAGGCGCTGGCCTTTTCACAACGAATGCCGCCGGTGCAGTACATGACGATTTTTTTGTCACGGTACTCTTCCATCATCTCCACCGCTTTGGGCAGCTGGTCACGGAAGGTATCGGCCGGAATTTCCATCGCGTTTTCAAAGTGCCCGACTTCGTATTCGTAGTGATTACGCATATCGATAAACACCGCGTCAGGATCGTCGAGCATCGCGTTGACCTCTGCGGCTTTCAGGTAGGCACCTACGTCGCTTGCATCAAACGTCGGATCGTCGATGCCGTCGGCAACGATGCGATCCCGCACTTTCATGCGCAGTACCCAGAAGGATTTCCCGTCGTCATCCAGCGCAATATTCAGACGCAGATGGTTCAACGCCGGGTCAAAGCCGTACAGCAGCTCGCGGAAAGCCTCAAATTTGCTTTGCGGCACGCTGATTTGCGCGTTAATCCCTTCGTGAGCGAGGTAAATACGCCCGAAGACGCTGAGCGCCGAAAATGCCTGATACAGCGCATCACGCGTGGCTTTGGGGTCAACGATGGTGAAATATTTATAGAATGAAACAGTGGTGCGCGGCTCGGTTTCGGCCAACATTTGCGCTTTCAGCTGCTCATTCGAGATGCGGTTATGCAGCACTGGCATGGTGTTGATTCCTACAATCATCAATGAGAATTTCGCGGGCGGCATGATATAGCATGTGCTGCGAATTTACATCCCCTCATTTTGCGCTACATTTCTCTCACTTTACATCGTAAAACAGCACATCGCACGCCGCTGGCCGCGTATCGCCCGCTGGCCCGAATTGGGCAGAGGGAAAAAAAAGTGCGATACTGGGCAAAGTAGTCAGAATAAAAGGAATGAGATGACCCATTTACCTAAATTTTCCGCCTCGCTGCTCCACCCGCGCCACTGGTTAAGCTGGTTCGGAGTTGGCGTTTTATGGCTCGTGGTTCAACTGCCCTACCCCGTTCTCTATCGCCTTGGTACTTCACTGGGCCGACTTTCGCTGCGGCTGATGAAACGACGCTCGCACATTGCTTACCGTAATCTGGAACTCTGCTTTCCCGATATGCCGGAAAGCGAGCGCCATCAGTGGGTCGTCAAAAATTTCGAATCCGTCGGGATGGGGCTGATGGAAACCGGCATGGCCTGGTTTTGGTCGGATAAGCGTATGGCGCGCTGGAGTGACGCCAGCGGCGTCGAGCATATCCGGGCGCTGGAGGCAGAGAAAAAAGGGATCCTGCTTATCGGCATCCATTTTTTGACCCTCGAAATCGGGGCCCGCATGTTTGGCCTGCACGCCTCGCCGGGGATTGGCGTCTATCGCCCGAACGATAACCCGGTTATCGACCTGGTGCAGACGTGGGGTCGCATGCGTTCCAATAAAGACATGCTCGACCGCAAAGATCTGAAAGGCATGATCCGCGCCCTGAAAAACGGCGAAGTGATCTGGTATGCGCCAGACCATGACTACGGCCCCCAGGGCAGCGTCTTCGTGCCGCTGTTTGCCGTAGACCAGGCCGCGACCACCTCCGGCACATACACACTTGCACGTATGTCGAAGGCCTGCATTGTGCCTTTCGTGCCGCGCCGCAAACCGGATGGTAAGGGCTATGAGCTGGTTATCCTTGATGCCGAATGCTCTCCCCCGCTTGAGGATGCCGAAAGCACCGCCGCGTGGATGAATAACGTGATCGAAAAATGCATTCTGATGGCGCCAGAGCAGTATATGTGGCTGCATCGACGCTTTAAGACTCGCCCGGAAGGCGTACCGTCACGCTATTAATCTGCTGTTTGTGTGCCGGATAAGCGAAGCGCATCCGGCACACTCCCTGTTTGTCACTATTCCTCTCTTTTTCCCCTTCACCTTTATCCTCATTGATTGCAGTCATGGTTTCTCAGGCGCATAATTAGCATGCTTATTACTTCTTCGTTAAACGATGTGCAGGATCACCCGGACCCTTATGCTCTCCTCAGATGCCCCCATAAACTGGAAACGGAATCTCACCATCGCCTGGATTGGCTGTTTTCTTACCGGCGCGGCGTTCAGCCTGGTCATGCCCTTCCTGCCGCTGTATGTCGAACAGCTCGGCGTCACCGGCCACAGTGCGTTGAACATGTGGTCCGGGCTGGTATTCAGTATTACCTTCCTGTTCTCGGCGATTGCCTCGCCGTTCTGGGGAGGGCTTGCCGACCGAAAGGGACGCAAAATCATGCTATTACGCTCGGCGCTCGGGATGGGCATTGTGATGGTGCTGATGGGATTTGCACAGAATATCTGGCAGTTTCTCATTTTGCGCGCGCTGCTGGGTCTGCTGGGAGGGTTTATCCCCAATGCCAATGCGCTGATCGCCACCCAAATTCCCCGTCATAAAAGCGGCTGGGCATTAGGCACCTTGTCTACCGGCGGGGTGAGCGGCGCGCTGCTGGGGCCATTAGCCGGAGGATTGCTGGCCGACAGCTACGGGCTGCGTCCGGTGTTCTTTATCACCGCCAGCGTGCTGTTTCTCTGTTTTCTGCTGACGCTGCTGTTTATTCGTGAACAGTTTGTCCCGGTAAACAAAAAAGAGATGCTGCACGCCAAAGAGGTCTTCACCTCACTGAAAAGCCCGAAGCTGGTGCTGAGTCTGTTTATCACCACGCTGATAATCCAGGTCGCCACCGGCTCTATCGCGCCCATTCTGACGCTGTATGTACGTGAACTGGCGGGGAACGTCAGCAATATCGCGTTTATCAGCGGCATGATTGCGTCCGTGCCGGGCGTGGCCGCGCTCCTGAGCGCCCCGCGGCTGGGCAAACTCGGCGACAGAATTGGCCCGGAGAAAATCCTGATTGCCGCGCTGGTGATTTCAGTGCTGCTGCTTATCCCGATGGCATTTGTACAGACGCCGTGGCAGCTTGGCCTGCTGCGTTTCCTGCTGGGCGCCGCCGATGGTGCGCTGCTGCCCGCCGTGCAAACGCTGTTGGTTTATAACTCGACTAATCAGATAGCCGGGCGCATTTTCAGCTACAACCAGTCGTTTCGCGATATCGGCAACGTCACCGGGCCGCTGATGGGGGCTTCAGTCTCCGCCAGCTATGGTTTTCGCACCGTCTTCATGGTGACTGCGGGCGTAGTACTTTTTAACGCCATCTACACCGGTTTGAGCATGCGGCGCACTCAACAGCAGGCGGCCATTGCCGCAGAGCAAAAAGATCCCACGGCAGCCAATTAATCCATCCGGATGATTTTTGTAGCGCCGGGTTTGCTAAAGCCAAACTTCGTCTATTCTTTTCCTGAAATCCACATCAAATTGCAGGGAGAATGAGATGACCATGTATGCCACACTCGACGAAGCTATTGATGCGGCTCGTGAAGAGTTCGCTGCGGATAATCCCAACGCCGGGGAAAGCGAAGCCAGCGTTCAGCAATTTAATCTACAAAAATACATCCTGCAGGACGGCGATATTATGTGGCAGGCCGAATTCTTCGCCGACGACAGTGAAGAAGGCGAATGTCTGCCGATGCTCAGTGGCGAGGCCGCGCAAAGCGTGTTCGACGGCGATTTTGATGAGATTGAGCTCACCCAGGAGTGGATTGAAGAAAACACGCTGCACGAATGGGACGAAGGTGAGTTTCAGCTGGAGCCGCCGCTGGACACCGAAGAGGGTCAGACAGCGGCCGATGAATGGGACGAACGCTGATTACTCATAGGGACCGTGGCTGGCATCAATCGGCAGCAGCAGGGTATCAAACACCAGCGAGAAAGGCAGGTCGAGGATCGTGATGTAGCGCCATGCGGAATCACGCACATCCCATTGCACGCCAGGATAGTACTGATTGCCATGCCCTTGCCCCGGGAAGGTTCGGCTGATAATGCTGCCGCAGCCACTCAGCAACAGCGCCATCAGGCAGACCGCAATAATTTTCACCCCACACCTCTTCTTCATGTCCTGCTAAAAAAATACCGGCCTTTCGACCGGTATTTTACTTTTGCTTACTTTACCCTGAATTTTACTTCGTCTTCAACGCCAGCGGGTTCAGGGTGATCGTCGAGTAATGATTCACCCAGGAGCTGTATCTCTCCGGAGCTGACCAGACACGGTAATGCATTCTTGCCATGGTCACCGGGTCACTCAGCAGCACCAGACGACGGTCACGCGTGAGCTTGTCCGGCGTTTCATTCAGCGCCTGCTCAACGTGGCGATCGCGGGCAATCTCCTGCACCTTACTGTCACGGTGACGCGCCGTTGCCATCGCGGTAGCCAAGGCATTGAATGACGGGTTAAACACCGCATGCATGAAGCCATCATCCAGTGAACGGGTGCGGTTCAGTTCGACAAACCGATCGGTATCCTTCAGCACCTGCGGGGTGTCGTACTCTTCCGGGATCAGGAACAGCTTCGCTCGCTTGCTACGCAGACCCACCGTCGCACGGCTGGAAATCGCCGAAACGAATGGAGACAGGATCAACGAGAAGACGATCGGTGCCAGCCAGAACAGGAAACGCAGATCCAGCCAGGCCATGCCTGCAGCCCACACCAGGCCGAGCAGCATCTGCGAACCATGGCGCATAAACGCTTCGCTCCACGGCGTCGAGTCATCATCACGCTGCGGTGAATTCCACACCACTTCCCAACCCAGGAACGCACTGACCACGAAGACCGTGTGGAACAGCATACGTACTGGCGCCAGCAGCACAGAGAACAGCACTTCCAGCAGCAGGGAAAGCGTAACGCGGAAGAAACCGCCGTACTCTTTCGAGCCTTTACACCAGATCAGAATGATACTCAGCAGCTTCGGCAGGAACAGCAGCACCATGGTGGAGGCAAACAGCGCAATCGCCAGTTCCGGACGCCACTGCGGCCATACCGGGAACAGCTGACGGGGTTGCAGGAAATACTGCGGTTCCGTCAACGCGTGTACCACCTGAAGCGCGGTAGACAGTGCGAGGAAACTAAACCACAGTGGCGCAGACAGGTAGGACATCACCCCTGTCAGGAACACCGCGCGGTGCACCGGGTGCATACCTTTCACCAGGAACAGGCGGAAGTTCATCAGGTTACCCTGACACCAGCGGCGGTCACGTTTCAGTTCATCCAGCAGGTTTGGCGGCAGTTCTTCATAAGAACCCGGCAGGTCATAAGCAATCCACACGCCCCAACCTGCACGGCGCATCAGCGCGGCTTCCACGAAGTCGTGGGACAGGATGGAACCCGCGAAGTTACCCTCGCCTGGCAGCGGTGCCAGCGCACAGTGCTCAATGAACGGCTTCACGCGGATAATGGCGTTGTGCCCCCAATAGTGCGACTCTCCCAGCTGCCAGAAGTGCAAGCCTGCAGTAAACAGCGGCCCGTAAACGCGAGTCGCGAACTGCTGACAGCGTGCATACAGGGTGTCCATGCCGGACGCTTTTGGCGAAGACTGGATGATCCCGGCGTTCGGGTTCGCTTCCATCAGACGCACCAGACCGCACAGGCAGTCGCCGGTCATTACCGAGTCGGCATCCAGCACCACCATGTAGCTGTACTGATTGCCCCAGCGACGGCAGAAGTCATCAATGTTGCCGCTTTTACGCTTCACACGACGACGACGACGGCGGTAGAAAATCTGCCCTTCGCCCTGCACTTCCGCGATCAGTTCCATCCACGCTTTTTGCTCACGCATGCAGATGTCTGGATCGTAGCTGTCACTCAGAATGTAGACGTCAAAGTGCTTATGGTTGCCCGTGGCTTTCACGGATTCCCATGTGGCACGCAGACCCGCGAATACGCGATCCACATCTTCGTTACAGATTGGCATGATAAGCGCGGTGCGATGCTCAGGATTCAGCGCTTCATCACCAACGGTGGAGGCTGAAATACTGTATTTATCGCGGCCAATCAGCAGCTGCAGGAAGCCCATCAATGCGGTCCAGAAACCGGCGGAGACCCAGCAGAACAGGATGGCGAACAGGATAAGGATCCCCGTTTGCAGCACGTACGGCAGGAGCTGCATAAAGGACACCCACAGATCCTGACCGCGCATATCCAGCGGGTTAACCAACGCCCAGCCCTGATACGGAAGAATGGTCTTCATGTACCAGGTCGCGACGACGGTTTGTGCCAGCGTCAGAAACAGCAGGATGTAGCGACGGATGGTGCCGACAGTACGCCACTTTGCTTCATGCTCACGCTCTTCCTGAGTCAGACGCGACAGATAGCGCGGCTGAACGTCCCGACCGAGCATGCGGTCCCACCAGCGACCAATGGGGTTGGTACGCCACGGATCCGGGAACATGGAGGAACGCGTCGCTTTCGGCATCGCTTCAAGCTGCGTGCGTCCTTCATGGTCTTTAACCAGTTGCCCTTCAGGAAGAGATTCCGGCCACGCCTGTTTCAGACGTGCTTCCACCGACACCAGCGGGGAATCATCTTCCCGCGCTACGGTGGTGTTATCGGTATCCAGCGCCTGATGCAAAGCCTGAAAATTAGTGGTCGGCAATGCCGCTTTCTCAGTATCTGAGAGCGGCATCGCATCGATATACTCGTTAATCTTATTCATTGGCAGGTAGCTGATAACTCCAGGTTTCACTCAGCGGCTGATCGCCATTGACCAACGCAGCACGCATTTCTGTCGTTTTCTTCACGTCTTTGACTTTGACGCGCAGCGTCAGACGCCAGCCTTTGGTTATCGGATTATAGCGAACGTTGCTGTCCACAATTTCTCCGTTATCCCCAATGCTGCTCTGGGCGGTCACTGGCGTATCCTGCGGCATTTTTTTCATGTCCGCACCAGCGAAGTCCACAACAAACGCGATAGTGCCGTCTGGCTGACGAATCAGGTTCGACTGCTTCACATCACCGGTAGAGCGACGCGTCTGAGTCACATACGCGTTATCCGGCGCATGCAGTTTGTCTTCGTCACGGCTGAACGTGATGGTGTACTTGAAATTCATCTCTTTACCGGCGTCCGGCAGTTGATCCGGAGTCCAGTAAGCGACGATGTTATCGTTGGTTTCGTCGTTGGTCGGAATCTCCACCAGCTCAACCTTGCCTTTACCCCAATCGCCTTTCGGCGTGATCCAGGCGCTTGGACGCTGATCGTAACGATCGTCCAGATCTTCAAAGCGGGCAAACTCACGACCGCGCTGCAGCAAACCAAAGCCCTGCGGGTTTTCGGTCGCATAGCTGCTCACCGCCAGATGTTTCGGGTTGTTCAGCGGACGCCAGATCCACTCATCATTACCGGCATGAATCGAAAGACCGTTCGAATCGTGCAGCTCAGGACGGTAATTGGTGGTCGGAGACGGCTGATTCGGCCCAAACAGGAACATACTGGTCAGCGGTGCCACGCCCAACTTACCGACTTTATCGCGCAGATAGACTTTCGACTGAACGTCAACGACGGTGTCACGCCCAGGCATGATCACAAAACGATAAGCGCCGGTTGCCCGAGGGGAATCCAACAATGCATAGATAGTCAGACGTTTGTCGGTTGGCTTAGGACGCTCAATCCAATATTCGCGAAAACGCGGGAATTCTTCACCTGACGGCAGAGCCGTATCGATAGCAAGGCCACGGGCGGAAAGGCCATACACCTGCCCCTGACCCAGAACGCGGAAATAGCTGGCTCCGAGCATGCTGACGATTTCGTCGTTTTTATCTTTGCTGTTGATCGGATACAGCACTTTGAAGCCGGCAAAGCCCAGGTCTTTTACAGTGTCTTTATCGTGCTGGACGCTGCCAAAATTGAAGTAATCCGGGCTGTATTTGATTTTCTTCACTGAGGTCGCGGTCACTTCATTGATAGCGACCGGCGTGTCGAAATACATGCCCTGATGGTAAAATTCGAGCTTAAACGGAGTCTTGACGTTGCTCCAGTACGCTTTGTCATGATTGAACTGAATTTGCTGATAGTCCGCATATTTCATGTCGCGGAAAACAGAGGGCAGGTTACTTTTCGGTGCTTCGTAGCCCTTGCCAGCAAGCGATTGAGCCTGCTTTGCTACATCATCAATACTAAAAGCCCATGCAGATGAAGTACACAGGGACAACATAACGGCTGCGCCTAACCAACGCAGTTTCATCATCTGTGGTTTATTTTTCATAATTAGTAAGCACTTCCCCCTTTGTGTGCTTAAATCGATCCGATCCATTTTAATGGAAACTCAAGCAATCCGACAACATAATCCCTATTTTGTTCGCCTCAGTGGCCTACAGAGTAATCAATGCTCTGCAACCGCTTGCACTTTGCGTGCTTGTCCTGGAGACAGTCTTCCGGACTTAGTGTAGGGTTGCTGCGAATGTAACCTTTATCGCCTTTTGCGATAAGACGATTAGTCCGAGAATTCATTGATTTTATGAATAAAGTACCTGCACAACGTGAATATTTTCTGGACTCCATCCGCGCCTGGTTGATGCTGTTGGGGATCCCTTTTCACATTTCCCTGATTTACTCCAGTCATACCTGGCATGTGAACAGCGTTGAGCCCTCATGGTGGCTGACGCTCTTTAATGATTTCATTCACTCGTTTCGCATGCAGGTGTTTTTTGTCATTTCCGGTTATTTTTCCTATATGCTGTTTTTGCGCTATCCGATGAAGAAGTGGTGGAAAGTGCGGGTGGAGCGTGTCGGCATTCCGATGTTGACGGCCATTCCCTTGCTTACCGTGCCACAGTTTCTGATGCTTCAGCATGTCGAAGGAAAAACCGGAGACTGGCACACGCTGAGCTTTTATCAAAAGTACAATACGCTGGCCTGGGAACTGATCTCCCACCTGTGGTTCCTGCTGGTGCTGGTCGTGCTCACAAGCCTTGGGCTACTGCTGTTTAACGTGCTTAAGAAACGCCAGCTAACGCCGATTACGTCGTTCTCCAGTAATATGACGATGGGCAAATTGACCCTGCTGTTCCTGGTGCTGGGCATTCTTTACGCCGCGATCCGTCGCACCCTGTTCATCGTCTACCCGCCCATTTTGAGCGATGGCTTGTTCAATTTCGTCGTGATGCAGACCCTTTTCTATCTGCCTTTCTTCGTGATTGGCGCACAGGCCTTTGTGAATCCCCGTGTAAAAACCCTGTTTACGACCCCCTCGCTGTGGTGCACGTTAGGCTCCGTACTGGGCTTTATCGCCTACCGTCTGAACCAGCACTATGGCTCAGGCGATGCCTGGATGTACGAAACAGAATACGTGATTACGATGGTGCTGGGCCTGTGGATGGTCAACGTGGTCTTTGCCTTTGGGCATCGTATGCTGAACTTTAAATCGGCTCGCGTCACCTATTTCGTTAACGCATCCCTGTTTATCTATCTGGTGCATCACCCACTGACGCTGCTGTATGGCGCATGGATAGCGCCTGTTATTCACTCCAACACCCTTGGCTTCCTTACCGGGTTGGTGTTTGTTGTTGGGATTGCGCTGGTCTTGTATGAACTGCATTTACGCGTTCCGCTGCTTCGTTTCCTGTTCTCCGGGAAACCGCAGCCCCAAAACGCGGTGCAACCCTCCGCACAATAATCCCTGCTGACCGGGCTGTCTCTCCAGCCCGGTCAGAGCAACCACTCTATCGGCAACCAGTAAGCCAGCAGCACCAGCAGTCGCCGCCAAAGCGTGGTCTCCGGCTCCCGTTTCAATTCGCGTACGCTGCCCGCGGCCCTGTCAATCCAGTGAATTTTTCCCCACTTCGTCAGGCGGAGCTGCCAGGCTGTATCGCGCTGGCTGCGCAAAAATCGATGGTGAATTTGCTGCGCCAACGGTTCGCTTTCGATGACTAACCCCATCTCGGTATTGAGCAAAGCCGAACGCGGATCAAAGTTAAACGAACCAATGAACACCTTTTTACCGTCGATAGAGAATGTTTTCGCATGCAGGCTGGAGCCAGAATTCCCCGTCAGCCCGCGATCGTGCACGCCACGACGCGGCTGATGCGTGGGTTTGAGTTCATATAATTCGACGCCGTGCCGCAGCAGTTTCCTGCGCCATCGGGCATACCCTGCGTGCACCACCGCGACATCATTCGCCGCAAGCGAATTGGTGAGGATCGCGACTTTGACGCCTTTGCGCACCAGCTGCAGGATTAACGCCACACCTGCCCGTCCGGGCACAAAGTAGGAAGAGATAATATCGAGCTGCATGTCGGGTGTGCCCATCACCCGGCGAAGGCGCTCCGGTAACAGCATCCGGGGTGAGGCTTTCCCCTCCCCTTTGCGCGGGTCGTCACTCAACAGCGTTGTCGCCGCCCGAATAAAAGGCACATCGCCTTGCAAAAGATGCTGAACCACAGACGTCATCGCTATCTTTTCAAGATAGTGTCGGGTGTCGGCCTCTTTGCCATCCTGAGTGGCAAAAAAGTTGTTCCCAAAGGTCGATCCTTTTTCCGCCGCCAACACATGCCTGAGCGCAGAGACTGATTCGCAATGCCAGTAGCGTTCGAAATCAGTGGCCACCTCAGCCACCACGGGCCCCACCGCCAGTACATCCAAATCGGTAAACAGGGGCTCGTCACCGATACCAAAATAGGCATCACCCACGTTCCGACCGCCGATGATGGTGGCGACATTATCGACGGTAAAGCTTTTATTGTGCATCCGTCGGTTGAGGCGGGCGAAATCACTCAGATAGCCCAGCATCCGAATGAGTCGAAATGAGAAAGGATTAAAAAGCTTAACGGTGATATTCGGATGAGAATCCAACGCCAGCAGCGTCTCATCCAGCCCGCTGGTGTTGTTATCATCCAGCAGCAGACGAACCCTGACTCCCCGTTCAGCCGCATCCCATAACGATTGAAACAGCAGCTGCCCGGAGATATCGTTTTGCCAGATATAATATTGAACGTCGAGCGTACTTTCCGCCCAATCCGCTAACTGATAGCGGGCAGCAAGGGCCTCAATGCCTTCTTCCAGCGTATGGATCCCGCAAACATCGCCTCTCTCTTCTGAGTCGACAGAGAGTGCCGCACGTAAACGGGACTGCCATGCTTTGTCACTCGTACTATCGTGCACCGTTGTTCTTCTCCCCGCTAAGACCCGATGACTGAAGCTTAGTCAATGAAAGCAGGGAGCGGCAGCGCTTATTTATAATCGACCGTTACAATTCCCAGTGTTTTCTGTGCGTTAAGATAATGCATGCTGAGACTCGCGGTATCATTACCCACCATTTTGCCCGCCATGACCTGCTGATAAGAGAGCGTCGAGATTTGCTTCTGGCCGGAGCGATAGCACTCCACGGAGAAATGCTGAGAGTGACTGGAGAAAGTACACGGGTCTTCCACAATGGAACCCACAAAATGAATAACGCCTCCCTGAGCGCCGGACTGTGCCGCTAGCGCGTTAACCGACAGTAGGGCTGAAGCGAAACAAAGGGAAGATAAAGCCTGTTTAGCTAAGGATTTCATCGCATAACTCCGTGGATTAATCGTCCATGAGAGAATCAGGCACACTACCCCGTAGTGATGCTTGCAGTACGACACGGCATCCTTAACGAAGAATAATCAGCGCGATGAATTCACGCCAGAAAACCCCTTCATATCTTAATACTGGTTATGTCCTTTCAGCAGATGGCCATTCCGCTGACAGATGCAGGGCCTGCCCATCGGTCAATGTGACCACCACTTTCACCGTGTCATTCGCGGAGACAGTTAACTGCATCCGTGACAGATCTATCGGCTGATTTGCCGGGATCTTGATATTTTGGCTCTGTCTGATATTGCTGCTCCCACCCGCCCCCTCCCTCACCGTCTGAATACTGACCTGACACTGACACGCCTGGGTGACGGTCACCTGCGGGGTCACCATATAAAGATCCCCCTGATGGGTGACGTTAAAGGTAATACTGTTGGCCAGAGCGGCGGCGATTAATAAGCTGTTCATCATTTTCTCCAAAAAAAAACAGGGCATCTGCCCTGTTTTTTATAGTCCGAAATTCGGATTAGTGCTGATAAACGTTAGCCCAGTTGCTTACGCCTGCCTGCTGTACATAGATTGAAGAGCCGCCAGCAGTCTGAGTCAGGTTAACAGAGTTTCTGTCACCGTACTGTTTAGAGGTAATCGAAGAGTTAGTTGCTTTTTGGTAGTCTTTAGCATAGTTACCAGTACCAGCCTGCTCTACGTAAATCGTACTGTCTTTAGAGGTATCCTGGTTAACATCGGCACCGTTACTATTACCACTTTGGAAGATGGTCACTTTTTCATTCAATGAAGACGGGTTTTGCCAGCCGTTATTGTCATTATCATGACCACCACCAGCAAATGCACTACCAGAAACAATAACTGCAGACAGAATTGCGATTGGAATCAGTTTCATAATAACCCCCATTGGATTGACAGTAGTCGTCTTAAGCTAACGTGTCGTTACACGAACAGCCATTTGTGACGAGTTTTGCACTACAACTGCTGTTTTACCTACAGACTGCTGATTAATACTTGCGTAATTGCCAGAGCCTCGTTGAATAATAATGCCCGTATTACCATAACCTGATTGAGTAATATCGGCGTCATTACCATTCCCAGCCTGATCAATGTAAGCCAGACTATAACCACCGGACTGTGAAATCCCTGCCTGATTCCCGTTACCCTTCTGGGCAACGACAGCAAGTAGATGATTTCCATCCTGTTGTACATTCGCGCCATTACTGCTTCCTCGTTGATCAATATATGCAGATTGATTCGAGGAATGCAGATTAAGCTCGTTGGCAACAAAGTTATATTCTGGGCTAGCCAAATCAACACCGGCGGCAGCAACAAATCCAGGTATCGCCAGCAGTGTCAACGACAAAAAATACGCTTTCTTGTTCATGTTCCACCCGGTTAATTCCTGGCAAACAAATCCAATAACCGTAACGTGATAAATCTGTTAATGCGACGTTACGATAAACAGTATGTTGCTGACCAAAATTAAAAGGTGTCACCCGCAAGGTTGATTTTAATTTTTTAGGATCATTCTTAAGCATTAGATTTACCGCATGTCCCGGTGTTTTAATGAAAATATTATCGGCGTAATTAAAATGACTACAGGAAAAAAACGCATAAAGTTATAAATCAATACCTTCGAGCCACTTCAGAAAGCTCAGATGTAAAGATCAGGATCGCGATCTCATTTGCCCGATTTTTTCTGAAGATAAAAAGGTTACAAAGATCCGTCATATATCAGATCCCAATAAAATCAAATGAATAATAATATATCTGCTTTAAATCAACTAGTTATTGAATTTGTATGACCTATTAAATTGATGCACAATTAAGAGCATGTACAACTTTATCATCATTTCTAAATCACCAAAACACCCGGTTTTTACATTTAAATATTCTGAGTTACATTTTGTTACAGTGTTAGATCTTGCTTAAAAATTAGCAATGACTAGATTGAAAACTGAAGTACCTAATATTGTTTTATTGACTTTTTACCCTCTATAGGGTTTCGACTTTAAACGTATACACAGCAATGCAGCTCCGATCAGTACTTCTGGAACCGGCAATTTTGCCGGTATACGATCAGCTGCCGGAAAACAGTGGAGTTTCATCATGTTACATGAAGTCCATAGTTTAGGTAGTACACTCGTTCTTGTTACAAAACCATCATTACAAGCCAGCGCACTTTTACAGTATTTAAAATCAACGCTGGATATATCAGGAAAAGTACAAAATATTCACCGAGTTAGTGAAGAATCTCTGCCTGATAGCATCATGATATTTGATTTGATGGAAGCCGATAAAAAACTGATTACACACTGGCAAGAAAATCTTGGCCGACAAAATCAGGGAACGAAGGTGGTTTTACTGAACACCCCTGAGGAGTACCCGTTCAAAGATATCGAAAATTGGCCACACATCAATGGTGTATTCTATAACAATGAAACAGAATCCCGTCTGATTGAAGGACTTAGTATGATTATGCATGGGGAGTGCTATTTTTCACATAAGCTCGCCAGCTATTTGATTACTCATTCAGGCAACTATCGCTATAACAATGCTGAAAGCGCAATGCTGACACAGCGTGAACGTGAAATTCTCAATAAACTTCGGGTTGGCGCCTCCAATGTGGAGATCGCCCGCTCGCTGTTTATCAGTGAGAATACCGTTAAAACCCATCTGTACAATCTATTCAAGAAGTTAGCCGTAAAAAATCGGACTCAGGCAGTGTCCTGGGCCAATGATAATCTCAGGCGTTAGATAACAGGCAAACACAATGAAACGTTCCCTGTGCTGGCTTGCAATAGCAAACCTGTTGTTGCATGCCCCCTCTGTGCGTGCCGCTGCAGAGGTGGAAATACCGGGTATCGTGGCCGACCATACCGTCTCTTCTGTGGGGCACGATTTTTATCGTTCCTTTACAGATAAATGGGCCAGTACTACCCGTGAGAATTTATCAATTAATGAAAGACCCAGCGCTCGTTGGGGAAGTTGGATAACCATTACCGTCAATCAGGACATTATGTTCCAGACGTTTTTATTCCCGATTAAACGGGATTTTGATAAGACCGTAGACGCAGCACTCCAGATTACGCAGGAAAACATCAATAAACGCCAAATCGACCAGTCACTGTTAAAAACGGACGATTTGGCACACGACGAATTTTAAACATAGAGGGTGGAGGCAATCATGCGCATCGCCTGTACTGTTGCTTTGCTCGCATTTATTACGCCAACGACGTGGGCCGGAAATATGGTTTTCCAATTTGTTAACCCAAACTTTGGGGGAAATCCAAATAACGGGGCGTTCTTACTCAATGAAGCTCAGGCGCAGAACTCCTATAAAGCGCCTGACGATGGATATGGTTATACCGCGCCTTCTGCGCTGGATAATTTCACGTCCACCATTCAGTCGCAATTACTCACTGGTTTACTGGGTAACGTTGCCAGTGGGAAACCCGGTCGTCTCGTGACCAATGATTTTATTGTCGATATCCAGAATACCAATGGTCAACTGACAATGAATGTGACGGACAGAAGCACCGGTAAGACCTCCACGATTCAGGTCTCCGGATTACAAGCCTCTGCCGCTTCTGCTGACCAATAGTCATTGACCAGAACAGGAAGATAATCATGAAACGTGTATTTGTACTTCTGGTGGTCATCTTACTCAGTGGCTGTCTGACCGCCCCCCCGAAAGAGGCTGCAAAACCAACGTTGATGCCACGAGCGCAAAGCTACCGTGACTTGACTCACTTACCTTCGCCTTCCGGTAAGCTCTTTGTCTCTGTCTACAATATTCAGGATGAAACCGGACAATTTAAACCTTATCCGGCCAGTAACTTCTCCACTGCCGTACCACAAAGTGCCACCGCTATGCTGGTCACGGCGCTGAAAGATTCTAAATGGTTTGTCCCACTGGAACGTCAGGGATTACAGAATCTGCTTAACGAGCGCAAAATTATCCGCGCGTCTCAGGAAAATGGGACCGTAGGCGCGAATAACCGTGCACCGCTGCAGGCATTGAGCTCCGCCAATATCATTATTGAGGGTTCGATTATCGGCTATGAAAGCAACGTGAAATCCGGGGGTATCGGTGCACGTTATTTCGGCATCGGCGGCGATACGCAATACCAGCTGGATCAAATTGCGGTTAACCTGCGCGTGATTAATGTCAGTACCGGTGAAGTGCTCTCTTCGGTGAATACCAGCAAAACAATACTGTCTTATGAAGTGCAGGCTGGGGTGTTCCGCTTTATCGATTACCAGCGACTGCTGGAGGGTGAAGTTGGATATACCTCCAACGAACCTGTGATGCTGTGCCTGATGTCAGCCATCGAAACCGGGGTCATTTATTTGATTAACGACGGTATCGATCGTGGGTTGTGGGACCTGCAAAACAAAGCGGATGAAAAAAACCCAATTCTGGCGAAATACCGCGATATGGCTTCACCTCCGGAATCCTGATCCCGGGGCAAATAGTGAAGATAAAAAAAGCGTAGCTTCCAGGGCTACGCTTTTTTATTACTGCTTTATTGCATTTTCTGGTGCCTGCCGCCGGGCCTGATACGCCGCCAGCCACAGCCCGCTGTTCTTCATCGCGTAACCAAAGATAAGCCCCAGCGCCAGTGAAGGCACCACCAGCTTCCAGTCACCCTGCCCTGCAAACGTGGCACATGCACCGATAAACGTGCCTGGCACAAATGAGAGCAGCAGCTGTTTTGCCTGCAGGCACATCAGAAATGCCACAACGCCAGTCATCACATAGCCGAGGATTTCCAGGTGCGGCGCCAGCGCGCTCCCGTGGATGATAATCAGTGCCCAGACGACACCGCTCATCACCGTGGCGGAAGCTATTGCCAGCCCTTTCAGCCCACCCTGCGGACAGGCAAAGTAAGCGGTACAGCCCAGAAAGCCCGCCCAGCTGAGCAAGCCAAGAGACACAGCAACCCATCCCCAAAGTCCGGAGAGAATGCCTGTCGTCAGTGCAAGAGAGAGAAGTATATTCATAGCGCGCATCATAGCAGATGCGCGGCCATCGAAAGAGATCTGGAGCACAGTATTTGCAACACCGTGACTGGTGTTGCAATGGAAAGGTGATTTAACTCACATTTTTTATTCTGAGGTTTCTTCCTGCAGCTCATCCCACATCGCCGAAATAGCTTCGCGGGTTAGCGTAGACATGGTACGCCAGAAAGGGGATGTGGCGTGGGCTTCCACCTTGCCGAGGAAAGTCCCGACCCACGGCAGCAGATACTCCGTAAACAAGGTTTCTACCGCGTCGCTTTCATCTTCTGCAGAATTGTCTTCAAGCCAGGAAGCCGCCAGCAGCAAGGTGCCGATATGATCCGCTGGCGTATCGCTGAGCGGCATTCCGCGCGAGGAGAGGAAACTGCGCACTTCCGCTTCAGTCGCCCCTTCCACCCACGCACTGCGGTACGGCGACACGCTGCATTCGTCGCCGACGAACAGGGCGTTGTAGTCGGCCGCCAGCTGCTGTACGTCGCAGTTCTTTTGCAGACGTTCCAGTAATTCGTCCTGCTCGAGGGGCCAGCTCGCGGCCAGCTTTCCCTCACGAATCAGGGTAAACAGCGGGACCAGCAGAGGATCCTGCGGCTGGCGGTAATACAGAGAGCCCAGTACGCGGCAGAGAATTGAAAACTCATTCATTGGTTTATTCCATCAGGACAATTAAAGTTCAGCAAATTCGGCAATCGGCGGCATCCCGCGCGATTCGAGGAAATCAAGAAAGCGGCGTGGCGTCACATTAAGGATACGCTCTTCAGGGAAATCAACCGCATCCAGAATTTTCCGGCACTCGGTAAATTCCCCCAGAGTAAACGCCGTATGGGAATCGGAGCCCAGCGCGACCCAGCCACCGGCATCACGGACGGCAGCCGCAACGGCCCGACAGTTATCTTCACTGCCCAGACGTGAGGAGACAAATGAGGAGTTGTTGATCTCCAGCGCCACCTGATGTTTGGCCGCAGCTTCCGCCACCGCCTGAATATCAATCGGGAATTTCGGATTGCCCGGATGGCTTATCATGTGCACATTGCCGCTGGCAATGGTGGCAATCATCGCCTCGGTGTGCGTGGCTTTATCCTGCGGCGGAAAAACGGGCTCGTGAAAACCGGCGATAATGAAATCCAGCGAGGTCAGCATCGGCCCGGTGCAGTCGATCTCACCTTGCGTATTTTTGATATTGGCTTCAATGCCGCGCAGTATGCCAACGCCATCGACCAGCCGTGGCCAGATGCGCATATTCACAAAGTGCCAGTAGTGCGGCGCATCCGCCATATCCGGGCCGTGATCGGTGATAGCAAACAGCTTGATGCCTTTACGGTGCGCTTGCGCAATGTAGTCATGAAGGGTGCTGTAAGCGTGGGTGCTGGCGACAGTGTGCATATGCAGGTCAACAGGATACATCACATTCTCCTCTCTGTTTTAGCCCAAAGCATAGCAGGAATACCCCGTCTTTATTAGCGAAAAACCCGACAGAGCCGGGTTTCAGGATACTGACAAAGAAGGAAAAAGCAGGGTTTTTCCTGCTTTGCTGTTGTCAGCCGAAGATCAATAAATTGATTTTCCTTGTTTTTAGCTGAGTGATTTCTCTGGTCCTGTATCGGGCTGAGCCGGTATCCCTCAATAACCCCGTTCCCGATCAACCTGCCCTGTCACAGGTTCGCCGCGTTCGAGTTGATTGATGGTGCCCGCGATAGAAGTAATGGCCTCCTGCGGGCGAGTCACTGCCGCAATATGTGGCGTCATGGCGACACGAGGATGACGCCACAGAGGGCTCTCAGTCGGTAAAGGTTCACGGCTGAAAACATCAAGCATCGCCCCCTTCATTTTACCGCTGTCCAGCGCCTGCAGCAGGTCGTCTTCAATGACATGCACCCCACGGGCAAGGTTGAGCAGATAGCTGTTGTCCTGCAGTTGTTCAAGCAGAGCGCCATTAATGATACCTACGGTTTCCGCTGTATTTGGCAGCAGGTTAATCAACACGCGAGTCTCACTCAGGAACGCCCCTAACTGCGCCTGCCCGGCAAAACTGGTGACCCCAGGCCATGCTTTCTGGCTACGACTCCAGACGCGAACAGGGAATCCCCAGCCGAGCAGGCTCTCAGCGACTTTGCTGCCCAGAACACCCGCGCCCATAATGCCGATGGTGAAGTCCTCACGCTGATATTCGGGCAGGGGCTGCCAGCATGATTCCTGCTTCTGTGCCTGATAATCATCAAATCGACGGAACCAGTGCAGAACCTGACTGACGGCATATTCCTGCATCTGCAGGCCCATTCCGGTGTCTTCCAGACGGAACAGCGGAATCGACAGCGGTAACATCTCCGGATGTGCCTTCAGCTTACTGAGAATAGAGTCAACGCCTGCGCCTAACGCAAAAACGGCTTTCAGCTTGCGCCCCTGCAGCATTTCTACCGGAGGATGCCACACCAGCGCATAATCCGCAGGCCGGTTGTCGCCAGGTTTCCACTCACGCACTTTCGCCCCCGGCAGCGCTTTCTCCAGCGCATTAATCCACCACGGGGTATCGAAGACAGGATGGTAAAAAATAATCTCCATTGCAGACTCCTTATCATCACGCCTTTCCGGCGCTGTTTTTGATTGTTTTAGAAAGGATTGTCAGCATAGCAAATTTTCGCTCTCCGTCAGCAAACAACCTGGTGGAGAGAAAAAAGACAAATCACGGTTAATCTGACCGCAGGTTGCTCGAAGTTTGTCTCATCGAACATTTTTTTAAAAAAGTGGGTTGACGTAAGTTACGCTTTTCCCTAAATTAGCGCCCGTTCCAGCGACGCTGGAAAGACAATATGGTGAGGTGTCCGAGTGGCTGAAGGAGCACGCCTGGAAAGTGTGTATACGGCAACGTATCGGGGGTTCGAATCCCCCCCTCACCGCCATATTTAAAGAAGAGCTCGTACGAAAGTACGGGCTTTTTTTCATCTATTGCACGTACCAGGGGGGATGAGAACCCTCGACCGGGGTTCGACAACTGGCTTGCCAGTTGGACAGTCCGACAGCTCGCTGGCGGGCTGCCCGAAGGGTGAGCGCAGCGAATCAATCCCCCCCCTCACCGCCATATTTAAAGAAGAGCTCGTACGAAAGTACGGGCTTTTTTTTTCGCCTGTTGCACATACCAGGGGGGATGAGAATCCCCGACCGGGGTTCGACAACTGGCTTGCCAGTTGGACAGCCCGACAGCTCGCTGGCGGGCTGCCCGAAGGGTGAGCGAAGCGAATCAATCCCCCCTCACCGCCATATTTGATGAAAGTGCCCAGTTAACAGCTGGGCATTTTTATTTGTATTTTCTGCCCGACAAGGGGGGATGAGAATCCCCGACCGGGGTTCGACTGAACGGCAGGATAGCCGTTCAGCATGGCCAACGGCCACCCGGAGGGCGAGGCACACGGATGTGCCGAGTGGTATCCCTCTTCCCTGCCATATTCAAGTCAACTTCCTGTATAAACATCTCTGCACCTCAATTGCCCGTCGCCAACTGACTGCCTGAGTGCCCGCCGAGTGAGCACAAAGCGGTATAGCAATACACGGATATCGCCATATACTATGCCTATATCAAAACAGCACAAATACAGGTGACGTATGGAAATTGATCTCGATAATCTGGTCTTTGAAGGCCTGGAAGAAGCACAGGCACGCAACGCGGAGCGTCTTGATGAAGCGGACAAAAAAGCTCAGGAAATCGTTGCCGATGATGATTGTGGCGATGCCTGCAAAATCTGATTGCTAAGCCGGCACCCAATGCCGGCTTTTTCATTGTTTTTCGCTCTTCACTGAGTCCAACAGGCACCGTTGTCAGTTATAGACCACAACAACTTTCGTTTTGCTCTCAATCGTGCCGCTAGTCACAGCCTTGCCGTAGGCCCGTGCCCGGATCAAGAAACTCACAGGAAGAACGCCTTCACGCGCATCTTTCAGGGTATACAACTGATCTCTGCCAAATCGCAGCGGAGTCCCACTTGCCGTGTGAATTTCGAATCCAACCTCGCCAGCACCGCCCACGTTTTTTTCATCAAAATTTTGCAGCAGCGAACGCTCCGGAACCAGGCCAAAAGTGTCATCAAAGTAATACTGAACATCCCCTGTGGAAATACTCAAATCGCCACTACCCTCATTTTTGCACGTAAACTGAATATCCCTTGGTACAAATTCCGTCGTATCGTGCAGAACATCGTTTAACTGCCAGGTTCCCGTATTCACGATCTGATCGTCAAATCCGCAGGTCATGATTTTTAACTGCAGCTTTATCCGTACCTCATACTGAAGTGTTTGATTATCACTGCGCCCGCTACTGGTATTGTACTCCTTGATATTCATATCAGATCTCACTATAAATGGTGTGCCTGGCGTAATTTCATCCCCACCTAATGCCGGAACCTCCTGAATACGGTAATCAATCTGCCCCAGTGCTGCTGTTAGCAACGTAGACAAATTAATATTCTTCTCAGCGCGGATCGATTTTTCTTCATTTAGCGATGACGAAAAAGTAATAGAATAAAATTTACTCCCTAATCTGAAAAAATACACGCTCTCAGGCATTTTTCCGGCAGTTACGAAAAGTGCAACGTTTTGTATACTCGAGCATTGTACGGCATTGCCCTCAGCCTTCAGGTCACTGAGGTTAATGCTGCCGTTATATTGAGACGGATTGAGATAATAGACTTCTGTTTGGGGACTCCCCTTAACCTTTTCACAGTTACCTGCCTGAGCAAAAAATGAGGTGATGCTCAGCATCAACAGGAATATCCATTTCATCTTTTTCATCCTTTTATTTACAGATATACGTCTGGCTTTCATCAATACCGTGATTAAACGTGATCGTACATAAACCACTCAGCGGTGAATCAACGGGGATGCTTACCGATACCGGAACAGTGTCAGTCCGGATAAAGAGCACGCTGCCCTGCCCCACGACGCCCACGTTTTGTCCCTGCGCATCTTTCACTTCATAACCGAAAGTCAGCGGTGCACCATCAGGCCGTTGAGTTCTGACAAACCACGGTTTACGCGCATCGGTATCAAAACGGCTTAACACGACCGCTCCACGGTACGGGGCCACGCTTTTCCGGTTCCCTTGAAGCTCCGTATCGCTTTCAGAATGGGAGACATCCAGCGTCAGGTAGTTCTCCCGATAAGGGATGAGGCTGTCATACACGACGGTCCCTTTGCTGTCGGTGGTGCGATGCTTTTGCCCATTCACGTAGGCATCTTTAAGATCCGGTGCCTGCATAATGGCAAACGTTTCGGACAGGCGGTTGGCCAGATTAACGCCCCCGGACCATACAACTGCGCCGCCAGAGAGGCTACCGCTGGCCTGGGTATAGGCCGACGACTGGCTATAGCTACCGTTTAACGTGATGAAGGGCAGGTTCCACGTCAGGTTCGTTCCCGCCGTAGTCTCATTGTTCTGCTGCTGATGGCTCAGGTTAACGCCATAGTTGAGTTGATCGCGACTGCCGGCAGTACCGTACAGACTGGTATTGTTTGAGGCATAGCCATCGTTATCAAAAGTGGTTGAATTCGAAAGATTGATATTGCGCCGTGGCGATGTGACGTCATTACCCCAGAATAATGGAATAGAGAAGAAAATATTAAACCGCTTATCTTCGTGATGCTCCTGATCATATGTCTGACTGGCCGATAGCGTATAGGTGACTCGGTGCCAGTGATTCGAGTAGCTCAGTTGATAGTCGTTGTTGCTCCCGCCTTTATCCCAATAATCACGCCAGAGGGCACTGAGGGTAAACGACCCCCAACCCTCAGTTAAAGACTGGCTCATATTGGCAGAGAGGCTGTTTTTACGACCAAAATCGTAGCGATAGTAATCCGCCACATCGTAGACATCATTTTCATCACGACGGTAGTTATTTTTATTATCAGCCCAGACGTGATCATTAAACGTTCGGTAATCACGGGATGAGTAACGGTAGGCCGCCAGGCCGAAACGGGTACGCGTCTGGGCCAGGTATTTGTTGTACGCTATCTGATAGCTTTGGCCATCAAAGACATCACCGTTATTCTGCCTGCTGTGGGACTGCGTTGCGTTGACAGAAATGGCACCAATGCGGGTATTCCAGCCCGTCCCCAACGTGAAGGCATTATAGCGATCGGCGACCATCGCGCCACCATACAGCGTCAGCAGATTATTCAGACCGTACTGATAACTCCCCTGCGCAAAATCGCTTTGATTTTCCGCCCCTTCAATATGACTCTGCCCAGCGGCAAAATCATACTTCGACACCCCGGCCTGTAACATATTTGGCACTGAGGCATAGGGCACTAGATAAGTGGTTACCGTGCCATCAGCTTCTTTAATACTCACATCCAGATCGGCACCACCGCCTGCCAGCTGTAGATCGGCAATCGCGAACGGGCCTGGGGGCACCTCTTTCTGATACACCACAAAACCGTTTTGTTCGATGGTTACCAATGCATTGCTCTGCGCTATCCCCTGCACAATCGGTGTAAAGTTTTGCTTTGAGGTGGGCAGCATCTGCATATCACGAAAATAGCGCACACCGCGAAAACGAACAGAATCAAAAATATCCCCTGAGGTATACATATCCCCAGCCCGTAGCGTACTCAGCGTTTGCGCAAAACCCCGTTCCAGATACAGAGTATTACTTCTCCAGTCACCCTTGTTGTCATCCGTCTTGCTGTACGTCGTGTCGGCATGCACCTGCCAGCCCAGTAGGTTCAGCCCGCTGGTAAAGCGAGCGTAGCTGCTTTTGCTATTCCCTGAGCCGTTATCATCGCTGTAGTACTGGCTGAAGTAATAGGTGCTATAGAGCGCATTGACGCCACGATCCCAATTTTCCGGTGAGACGTAGCCATATTCCAACTCATTGACATAAGCCTGAGGAACCTGCAGATCCAGGCGGAAGGTGCTGATGTCAAAAACATAACGCCCCCCCTGCACCAGCGATTTCAGGGAAATGCATTTTTCATCAACCGTCTTCCTGAGCGCTCCGGTTTTGATACCCAATTGGTCTGCTTCGTCAAAAGATAAGCAGGTCTGGTCAGGATCCTCTTTCACCGTAACGTCATATTTACCACGCCATACATTATTGACGTAAATGTCGAGATCATAGGGCCCAGGCAGTGGATGCTCATCGGAAAAACGGAAACTGGAGGATTTTTCCCCTCTCATTCCCCCCATCATAAAGTGAGTATCATAGGTTTCATCTGCACCGATGACAGTATGAGAAAATAGTAATAAGAAGATCGCCGAAGCAAGTGGTGTCATCCTTAACATAACTGATTCCTGTTATTTTACATCGACGTTATTGCTAAGGTAATTTCCGTAGTCATCAATAATCGTCATGTTATAGGTTCGGGCAACGTTATTTTTCAATGCCACCGTCTGACTTGCTCGTGGTGGCACCATAATGCTGGCATCATTGACCCTGACACTATTCAGCTTAATGGTGGTCACAGTAATCCAGTTGTCAGTATCATTTTTAATTACCAACCCTTTTCCACTTTGTACAAAGCTGAGTTTATGGAAACTATCGTTATTGACGGGAAGAATGCCTTTAGGTCGGTAGAAAATTTTAATCCTGCTTTGCATGGCAAACTTAAGGGCATTTTTCCCTTCATGCTCAGGATTATTTGGCGGAATATCCAAAACATTCAAATAAAATAGGCTCTCTTTGTTTTCCGGAAGTGCATTAGGCATTTTTTTTATTTTCAACTGCTGCCCGGAACGGCCAACGACCTTAGCAACCGGGGGAGTGAGCAGGAAGGGAACATTTATTTTTTCTGGCGGTAATTCCGTATTACCATCATCAATCCATGACTGAACCAGAGAAGTGCGTTGCCCCTGATTCATCAACTGAACGATAACCTCTTTTTTCTCCGCAGGGTAAATCACCCTCGTACCATAAATAACAACTCCAGCCTGGGCGGGTAAAACCATAGCGGCGAGAACGACTGTTATGAATCCTTTCATTTTTTGGCCCTCTAAAAGTATCGGCAGCCACCGGCTGCCGATGATGGTTTAATCTGCACTGACTTCTAATCTGACCGTTGCCATCACGTCACCGACCTGAGTTTCTGTTGCCTTCCTGGAGTAATGCACGGTAAGTGGAATGGGGTATTCCCGCCCCTCAGCCAGGGCTTCACCAGGAATAGTAATTGAGTTGAGAGCGTTATTGATGATTTTACCGGGATCATTGGTACTGGTTAACATAAACCCAGCATTCTCCGGGCTGTTTCCTGCCGTATTCTGGTTGCCAATAAAGCCACTATCCTCCATGCTTGGTGAAATAATGCGAATATTCACATGGTCATTTTTGTTTATCGTGGGACAGCTAATTGTCAGTAATCTTGTTTGCTCACTGTTTTTATCCATCGCCTGAAAATCGGATCCCGCATTAATATCAGAAAGAGAAATTTGTTTTAAAATGACTGTCTCTTCACTCTTACCATCGACAAAGGTGCAAGGATTCCCTACCACTGCACCTTTGATGGTTAATATACCCACATCTTGTTCAGCAGAAAAAACACCAGCACTCACAAACAGGCAAGATAATACGGCAGCAGCTACGATTGAACGCTTCATAAAATTATCCTTAATAAATTATCCATTAACGAAGAGTCTATTTCCTCTTGCTAATAAAAATCGCACAACAGATATACCTCCGCAATATCCAATGTCTCATTCATTGATTTAAAGCAAACTTTATCTCTCACTATATGTTTGACAAATAAATTACATTCAGATTATTTACGTCACTAATTAATTTCCGTGAATTACATTGAGAGATTTCGTCGTATTAATAATACTTCCCCTACGATTAATGCACTACTACAAATATAAAACTCATAGAAATAATACTTTTTTATTCCCCTCTCTGTTAACTCCAACCGGGTAGATTTTCCTTAATGAGGAAATGCGCCCACTTCCTTACACACTTGCGCTTTTGAGAAAAGAGGATGCTGCGGCAGTGGTATTGGTTGATGACTAATACCACTGCCGATCACCATAGGGAGATGTTGTCAGAATTCTTCTTTGTCATAGCGGAGAGCCCCTGCCTCCCCTCCGAATGTTCATGGATTAACCTAACGCATCAAATCCACTAAATTGTTCTTGACCGTCCCGGCCCAACTCCCTATAGTACCGCCCCGTTGCCCCCGAGAGGAAGGCAGCAATACAATATGGTGAGGTGTCCGAGTGGCTGAAGGAGCACGCCTGGAAAGTGTGTATACGGCAACGTATCGGGGGTTCGAATCCCCCCCTCACCGCCATATTTGATGAAAGTGCCCAGTTAACAGCTGGGCATTTTTATTTGTATTTTCTGCCCGACAAGGGGGGATGAGAACCCCCGACCGAGGTTCGACTGAACGGCAGGATGGCCGTTCAGCATGGCCAACGGCCACCCGGAGGGCGAGGCACACGGATGTGCCGAGTGATATCCCCCCTCACCGCCATATTTGAAGAAGAGCTCGTACGAAAGTACGGGCTTTTTTTTTCGCCTGTTGCACGTACCTGGGGGGATGAGAATCCCCGACCGGGGTTCGACAACTGGCTTGCCAGTTGGACAGTCCGACAGCTCGCTGGCGGGCTGCCCGAAGGGTGAGCGCAGCGAATCAATCCCCCCCTCACCGCCATATTTGAAGAAGAGCTCGTACGAAAGTACGGGCTTTTTTTTTCGCCTGTTGCACGTACCAGGGGGATGAGAATCCCCGACCGAGGTTCGACTGAACGGCAGGATGGCCGTTCAGCATGGCCAACGGCCACCCAGAGGGCGAGGCACATGGACGTGCCGAGTGATATCCCCCCCTCACCGCCATCTTTAAAGAAGAGCTCGTACGAAAGTACCGGCTTTTTTTTCGCCTGTCGCATTCGATCGGGGTTCGACATGAAGTCAGCTAAAGAGCGTTTCTGGGCTGAACGGGAATGCGTAAAATAAGGTTATAATTAGGCGACTATGTATTATCATTATTCAAATTTAAATATAAACCCTCCCTTAATAGACAATCCATAAACCCTCAAGGCACAATATCAGAATCGTTATTGTTATATTTTGCTGCTGGTGTTGTCCGTATGAATTTAGGGATGAATGTTAATAAAGTAAAAATATTTAATTGCCATTATCAAAAACTATTAAAACTCATTGATTTCATTTCCATTAACGGAGCGCACATTATATATATCAAAATGACTTCCTCCACAGCTTATAATTTCCCAGTGTTAACCGTTCTGTGCTGCGCCCTGATTTTTGTGATGTTAGGCTCGCTCTTTAACATTTACGATTCATTATTTAAGCAGAATAACTTTAAGAAAGCCTTTTTGACGCTTCTGTGCCTGATTGCTGCTGACATCATCACGCTGTCGCTCTACTCCACTATCGTGTTGCTGTTTAATCCGCAGGCTCAGGTTGATATGCATGCCTTTATCTATGGGTTGCTCTCAGCCACGTTGTTTATGTTCTTCGTAATATTTTCTCTGCGTCTTATTTTGTCACGGTTTCTGGTTCCTAAATCTATTCGCATCGCCATCCTCGGCATTACATCCTCTGGGATTGCTATCGAAACATCGCTGCGCAAAGAATACTCCCGTAATAATGTAGAGATTAAATTTTACGAGGATCGCCAGCACAGCCGCGAAGGGGAATTCGCCGACATCGAGAGCTCAGGCACGTCCCGCCAATTGCTGGAATTAGCAAAGGCAGGCGAAATTGACGAACTCTACATCGCTCTGCCGATGGTGGCTCAACAGCGTATTCGCTCGTTCCTCGACGAATTCTCAGATTCCACCATTGATGTCTTCCTGGTTCCGGATCTGATGTCCTATAGCTCGCATATCTCGCAGTTGAGGATGTTCGGCAATATCCAGACAATCAGCATTTTCTCTTCTCCGTTTGAGGCAGAAGGGGCGCTGATTAAACGTGCTGAAGACATCGTATTGGGCTCACTGCTAACGCTGGTGAGTTTGCCGCTCATGCTGTTCGCCGCGATTGGCATCAAACTGACCTCACCGGGCCCTGTTCTGTTCAAGCAAAGCCGCTATGGCCTGAATGGCAAAGAGATCAAGATCTGGAAATTCAGATCCATGAACGTGATGGAGAACAGCCAGGTCGTGACGCAGGCTAAGCGTGACGATCCGCGAGTCACGCGTTTTGGTGCGTTCCTGCGCCGTACTTCGCTGGATGAACTTCCGCAGTTCTTCAATGTGCTGCAAGGGACAATGTCCATCGTCGGCCCTCGCCCTCACGCCGTTGCGCATAATGAGCATTACCGTCAGGTGGTGGAAAACTACATGATTCGTCATAAGGTCAAGCCCGGTATTACCGGACTTGCTCAAGTGAAAGGTTATCGTGGGGAAACCGATACGCTCGATAAAATGGAAAAGCGTATTCGCTACGATCTGGAATACATTAAATCGTGGTCACTTTACCTCGATTTGAAGATTGTATTCCTGACCTTCTTCCGCGGCTTTGTGGGGAAAAATGCGTTCTAGACTCACCCTGATGGTGGGTCTGCTTTATTTTCCCGTTGCCCACGCAGACCTACAGCCAAAGCAGCACATTGGTGTCGCTGGCCTCGATTTCGAGAGCCAGGTGGGTTATGACGTGGGTTACAACGACAACGTCACGTGGCAACATGACGAGAACAGAGCCAGTGCAACCAACTACCAAAGACTGACCCCTTCCCTGAGCGTATCTGGCAAACGCTATGAAGATCAGTACCTGTTGGCCTACACCGGTGATTATCGGCAGTATCAGTCAGATTCTGCCGACAACCGCAGCGATCATACTTTCCTGTTAGCTGGCAACTGGCGTCTTGGCCAAATGCATGGCGTAGAGGTCAACCTTTACGATGCCCTTGGCCACGAGGACCGCGGTAAAGATTCGAGCGAAGGTTTTACTCCTGAACAATTCCAGGAATTCGGCATCAACAAACCGATAGCCACGCATTTTACCAGCGGCCAGGTTCGCTACACCTATGGCGCACCGGAGGGTCGTGGGCATGCCTCGGTAGCGTTACAGCACACCCAACTGCGCTATCGTGATCTCAATACGATTCACGATACCGATGTCGATTTTTACAACTATATGCTCGACCAGGAGTGGCATACCAACTCATTAATCGCTGAGATCTTTGACCAAAAAGCAAAGAACCTGCGCTACCGCTATAGCTTTATCACCAATCAACGACGCTATGAACTGAATCCATTGAAGGACAGTAATGAATACTATTTTGCTGTCACGATGAGAAATCATTTCACTTCGCAGATTGAGGTTAACGCGTACCTGGCCTGGCTCTACAAAGGATTTCTCAATAACCCGGACTCAAGCCCCTTCAGCGGCCTGAACTGGGATGTTGATTCGACATGGACCCCGTTGAAGCAGATCAAAGTCAATTTACACAGCTCGAAGACCATCAAAGATCCCAGTGATTCAGGCGGGTATACCCAGGTGATGACAAATGGCCTGAGCTACGAGCATCACTGGTGGGTCGATCGCTTTTCAACCATTGTTGATTATTCCCATATTACTGAAAGCTATAAAAATGAATCTGATGGACGCCGTGACAAGAAAAACCTCCTGTCGCTGACCTTCAACTACGATTTTCGTCCCTCCATCAATTTCAAACTGAAATTGCAGTGGGACACCCTACACTCCAATAAAAAGACAGACGTCTTCTTCATTGGTCCGGACAACGATCGCGAAGTGGATCGAACCCTCGGTTATGACGACTCAGCAATCATTTTTATGACACAGGTACAGATATGATCCTGACAAGCAAAAAAATGGCAATTTTCCCCCTGTTGGCCGTGTTGCTATCAGGCTGTTCAGCCCCGAAACAGACGGTCCGTGCGCCGCATGATGATGTCTATCTGCTGGGTGCTGGCGATGAAGTGAATATCACCGTCTCCGGGGAGCAGGATATTTCCATGCGCTTCAAAGTCGATACCAGCGGCAGCATTACCTATCCCTACATAGGCAAAGTCATGCTCAAGGGGAAATCCCCGGAGCAGGTAAGCAAAGAAATTGCCGATAGGCTACGTGGTAACTATCTACAGTCTCCCATGGTCACTCTTACCGTCGCGGAGTTCCGCAAAGTCTATCTGTTGGGCGAAGTTAAAAAACCCGATGGCTACGCCTGGGAACCCGGTATGACAGCAGAAAAAGCCATCTCCCGAGCCGGTGGATTTACCGATCGTGCTGACCGTGATGACATCAGTATTCGCCAGGCTGAAACCGGTGAAATACTTAAAAATGTCACCCCCGAGTCTGCGGTTCAGGCCGGAGATACCGTTATTGTTGGCATGAGTTTTTTCTGAAATGACGATTTCACTGGTTGGTAACGGAAAACTAAAAGAGGGCTTTGTCGATCTGGGCCCTTATTTCAATAAAATCCGCGGCAAGATGATCTGGTTTCTGGCGATTGCGCTGTTCAGTGCCGGCGCATCGTTCGTCGCTACACGTTTTATGCCCTCCCGCTACACGGCAACATCCACTGTCCTGTTTAAAGCGCAGTCGGCAGATATCACTCCCCTGCCAAAACTGGAGAGCTATGACTCGACCCGCAATGATTACTATGAAACGAAATATGCGTTAATGGGCTCGCGGGTGGTTCTGGAAAATGCGGTCAAAACCATGAAGCTGGATAACGACCCCGACTTCAACGGCGGCGCCGCACTGGATGCCAAAACCCGATTCAACAATGCGGTCCGTAATTTACAAACCAATCTGACGATAACAGGCGTCCGTTCAACCCAACTGGTTTCCGTTTCGATGGAAACCAGTTCTGCGCAAAAAGCGGCAGATATCGCTAACGGCATCGCACAGGCCTTCATTGACTATAGCCTTCAACAGAAACAACAAACGTTGCACCAGGCCCAGCAGTGGAACCAAAAGCTCATGGACGAGTTAAAAGACAAGATGGTCAAACAGCAGGGTGAAATAGACAGCTGGCTCAAACAAGAGAACCTTCTGACGTTCCGTGGGGTTGATGGATACGAAACAGAACAATTAAGCATCGCTACTAACCGTCTTGCCGATGCAACTCAACGTCGTATTCAGGCGCAATCAACGTGGGAGAAAATTCAGGGCCAACCCGGACAGTCTGCAGAACAACTGCTCTCATTGCCTGAAATTTCCGATCATTCACAGATTCAGGATCTGCGCATCGCATTGACCCAGGCTAAGCGCGATGCCTCTGATGCCGCCAAACATTACGGCCCCGAACATCCGAAATATCGTCAAGCCCAGGCGCAGGTCAACACGGTGAACGGACAGATTCGCCTGGTGCTGAGCGAACTGCAAAACGGATTGCACCAGAAATATCAAATTGCGCTGGATGATGAGCAGCATTACCAGCAAATGCTTGATGAACAAAAAGAAAACTTCCAACAGCTGGCGGCGAAAAAAGATCACTATACCACCCTGGTCACAGCGCTGAACAAGACGGAAGATCTCTATAAAACCCTGTATCAGCGGGCCAACGAGCAGGCGCTTGCGGAAAAAATCGCCGTATCAGACGAGATGATTTATGACCCAGCGACACCGCCGATTAACGCCTCAAAGCCAAAACGAACGCTGCTGATCCTGATGGTGACCATGATGTCCCTTGGGCTGTATGTGATGTACCTGGTCGTTTCCACCGCTATGGATAAAACCGTCAATTCGATGAGCGAGTTGAAAGCCAAAACAACGCTCAACGCCAGTGGTGAGTTTCCGCTTTTTGCCCACGGATTAAATGCCAGTCAAATTTTCTCTGAACGCCTTTATGCTGACATGATCCACAGTCTTCGTATGGCAATGGAGGGCAGCCACCGTGGCCCACTGACGTTGATGGTCACCTCGGTTCACTCAGGCAATGGGAGCACTCTGCTCGCCGAACTTCTGGCCCGCTCAGCCGGGAAAGCCCGTAAAACGTTGTTGATTGATCTTGATTATCATAAACCGCCCGTGTCCACAGAACCGAAGATCGGTTTCACCCAGTGCCTTCTAAACGGCAGTATTCCCGAGGGGGTCGTGACTCCCCTGAGCGAGGATCTCAGTCTGCTACCGCGCGGAGAATTGAGTGATTCTCCCTTCCTGGTGCTGACATCGGAACGCTTACCTGCCCTGCTGGAGACGCTTCATCAACGCTGGCATACGCTCATTTTCAACATGCCCGCGATGGATATCGCTCAGGACTGCCTTCTGTTGCAGTCTCATGTCGATATGACCTTGCTGGTGGCGAAAGCCGGAGACCAGGCATCCTCTATTGGACAGATGTACGAGCGTCTGCACGTCGAGGGTAAAAACAGCGTTGAACTCGTTATCAACAAGGTTCGAGAGGAGAATTTGGAAAGTCTTGAAGGCCAACGCATTCCTGAACGCCACATGAGCGAACTCATTTCACTGAAGCAGAAAACATGAATTTAATTAAAAGTATCTCCAGCATTGCCAGCTCTTCAGTTGTGTCGCAGGCAATTGGCGCCTTTTCCGTATGGCTCCTGTCACACCGCTATGGTATGGCTGAAGTGGGCCACTATGCGCTGATCTACAGTACGGTTCTGATCGGTGCGCAGGTCTGTACTTTTGCCTCGCAGCTACTGATCCCACGTCAGGATGACGCGGAACTCGGGCAAAACGTCGCCTTTTGTCTGTTACAAAGTCTGATTCTCCCCCTCCCCTGGGCTGGTGTAACAGGCGCGATTTTCCACCTGAATATCGCGTTTCTCTATCTGTTGACGCTGGGCTTTACGTTGGTGCTCATCGCGGAAAACTTATCGCTGCGAAACGGCAACTATCAATTTCTAACCTTTCAGCGTATCGCCGTGTCGCTGGTTGTCGCCATCGCTCTGCTGATCACGCCAACACCCTCGCTATTTTATCTGGCGTGGATGACAGGGATCGTTGTACTCCTTTCTGTTTGCCTGTTCTGCTTGTTTCCCTTCAGGACACTCACCCTGCACCATTTTTCACCCCGTGCTAACTGGCTTTTTATGAAGCAACACTGGCACCATCTGAGTCGGGTAGGTAGTGCAGAAGTTCTGGCAATGACCGGACTCAATCTTCCGACGATCCTGATTAATATGCTGTTCTCCCCTTTGGTTGCGGGTTACTTTTCCGTGGTAAACCGGTTTTGCCTGTCCCCGGTGATGATCATTGGAAACGCGGTACGTAACTCCATTTTTTCCAAATGGTCGATGGACTTCCGCCATCAAACCTTCAACTACCCGGAATACAAGAAAGTCCGTCTGCTGCTTGCCGCCGCGGCGCTAATCTGCACTCTGGGAATTTGGATCTTCTATCCGCTGGTCATGCAGCTGGGCTTTAGCGAAGAGTGGCATAACTCAATTCCTACATCGCGGTATATGCTGCCATTTATGTTTACCGCACTGGCAATTGGCCCATTGACCATACTTGAGCTTGTTTTTGGGTCTCAAAAATATTTCCTGCGGATTCAGATTGAGCAGCTAATCATTATTATCACCGCGTTTGGTGTATTACCCAAATTGGGTCAGAGTTATGAAGTTTCTGTTGTGGCATTTTCACTGCTGACCAGTATTCGCTACTTATTCATTCTGTTCTCCATGAATAAGAGAGCACATCGCCTTGCAAAGCAGACAGCATAGAGGCAAGCATCTCACTGAATAGTGAGATGCGAATGACCATTATTTCTGTCGCTGCATTTAAAAATAAACCACTCAGCGATGGAGCATTCGCCGCTATCAATTTATCCTGATCCCTCTGTGGGGGAGTGTGCCCCCACAGATTTAATGACCCCGCCAGCGGTGACAGTTTTTAATCCTCAATATTCCAAAGACGAAAATGAAAATACTTTACGTTAATAAATTCTTCTTTATCAAAGGAGGAGCGGAGACCGTTTTATTTCAGGAACGTGATGCAATGGCCCAGGCTGGCTATCAGGTTCTCGATTTCAGTATGCAGCATGCCGAAAATGCGCCGTCGGACTGGAGCAATTTCTTTGTTCATAATGTCGATTATCACGGTAGCCATTCGGTATGGGATAAGTTACAGGCGGGTAAAGACTTTATTTACAACTCCCGGGCCTGTGAAAAATTTAATACGCTGCTGTTGCAGGAGAAACCGGATATTGTGCATTTCCACAATATTTATCACCAGCTGACACCGGCGCTTATCGGGATTGCCAAACGCTTCGGTTGTAAAACTGTCCTCACCGCGCATGATTATAAAATTGTCTGCCCTTCTTACACTATGCTGCGTGACGGCAAGGTGTGCGACGACTGCCTGACCGGCTCCGTATTTAATGCTTACCGCCATCGTTGTCAGCAAGGTGAACGCGGAAAAAGCTTACTGCTTTCGCTGGAAGCCCTGTGGCAGAAAATCGCCAAAAATTACGCCATGCTCGATGTGATCGTCGCGCCAAGCGAATTTATGCGTCAGACACTCCTGCGCAAACTGCCGCAATCCCGAATCGAGGTTATCGTCAACGGGATAGACACCCAGGCCGCAATCCCGGGCGAAAGCGCAGGCGATTACCTCCTGTACATTGGCCGACTGAGCCGTGAGAAAGGTGTCGCCACGCTTGCGCAAGCCCACCAGCAAATGCAGGAGTCCATTCCGCTGAAAATCGCGGGTCATGGCCCGCTTTACGATGACCTGCGTGCTCGTTACGCAAAACCTGAATTCCTCGGTTATCAGCAACAGGGTGAAGCCCTTAACAACCTCATCCGCCACGCGCGTGCCGTGATTGTCCCTTCCGAATACTACGAGAATTGCTCAATGTCCGTGCTGGAAGCGATGGCGTTTGGGCGTCCGGTCGTGGGCGGCAATATTGGCGGCATCCCGGAGCAAATTCGCGATGGTCTTGATGGACGACTCTTTACGCCTGGCGATGCGGGCGCACTCGCCAACATTCTGGATGATTTAGTCCGTCATCCACAGCAGGCTCGCGAAATGGGCAACCGTGCCCGACAGCGCCTGGAAGACAGCTATTCACTTTCCCATCATATGGAAGCGCTGCAGGCGCTCTATGTGCAACTGAATAATCAGAAATCATGACGTTAAAATTAACCGTAATCGGTACCCGAGGCATCCCGGATGTCCAGGGCGGTGTGGAAACCCATTGCCAAAATTTATACCCGGAAATTCAAAAGGACAGCCAGGGTGATGTCTGTGTCATCGCTCGCTCACCGTATGTGAATTACCGCCGCGGCGAATATAAAGGCGTGCGTCTGAAGACCCTGTGGGCGCCGAAGAGCCGCAAATTTGAAGCGATAGTACACTCGACGCTTGCCGCCCTGAGCACCCTGTTCGACGGATCCAAAATCGTGCATGTTCACGCCGTCGGCCCGGGCCTCGTGGTTCCGTTGCTGCGTCTTCTGGGTAAACGGGTGGTATTTACTCACCATGGCCCGGATTATGATCGCCAAAAATGGGGCAAGCTTGCGAAAATCATGCTGCAGTTAGGCGAGAAATGGGCCGTTAAATGTGCCCATGAGGTGATCGTGATTTCCCATGTGATCAACGACATCATCAAAACAAAACACCAGCGTCACGATGCGCATATTATCCATAATGGCGTGCAGCTGCCGCCGCTTCCCACACAGGAACAACTGGATACGACGCTGAGTAACTTTGGCCTGAAACGCGGTCAATACATCATTGCCGTGGCGCGTTTTGTGGAAGAAAAAGGCCTGCACGATCTGATTGCCGCCTACGAGAAAACGGACTGCAAAGTGCCGCTGGTTCTGGTGGGTGATGCCGATCACCCCGATGAATACAGCGAGCGGCTGAAAAAAATGGCGACTGATAATCCCAACGTTATCCCGACCGGCTTTTTGCGCGGCGAAAAACTGCACTCGCTGTTTTCGCAGGCGGGCTTATTTGTTCTGCCGTCGTATCACGAAGGCTTACCTATCGCGCTCCTCGAAGCCATGTCCTGGTCCTTGCCCGTCGTCGTCAGCGATATTCCGGCGAACCTCGAACCCGGTTTGGCTGCCGGGTGCTACTTCCCCACCGGTGACGTAGAGGCGTTGGCGGATAAACTTCGCGCATGGCAAGGCGCTGAAACCGTCGACTACAGCCATCTTTTACCGAAATACCATTGGCCCGACATTGCAAGTGATACTCTTCAGGTTTATCAACGCGCAACCAGGAAGAGCTCCTAGTGCAGAGATCCACCTCGCAACGGGTCCTTGATCGTTTCTATTCGGCAATGGATCCTGAAATGACCCAAACCCTTACCGCCGAGCAGAAAGAGAGTATCGATCAGGCTCTGCTGACGACAACGCTAGTGTCGCGCCACCCTGTGGATATCCGACGTAGTTTCGCTTTTCTGCACCGTCGCTATTTTGTGGTGTTTTTGCTCGGGCACGATCATCGTAAATCGACGCGCAAAACCAGTGCGTTCGGCCGCGTCGTGTCCACCCTCGGCATTACGCTTGGGATTGTGTTTTGCATTCTGTCCGTGCTGCTGATGCTGTACATGATCAAATCGGCACTAGGCATCGATGTGTTCAAAAACTTCCATGTCGGGATTTGGGATTGGTTCCTGACACTCAATAGCAAAATGAGATAGGCATAATTTCCCCCTTCCCGGCTTCAGCGGAATATCCACGAAGCCGGGAAAGGGTGTTGCCCGCTTTCACGGTGGATGAACAACGTCTGAATTTTTCGGATTAATTCATTTTTTCAGTTGTGCGCTTTGGACGTTGTGAACGTAAATTTTAAGCATCATGGTCAAAAGAATTTAGGAAGAGCGTTGTATGAAAGATAATATGCTGAAGTCTGATACTTTCAGGAAATTTGGTTTTTATTCTTGGTCTAAGATGATGCGAGGCGCATTTTTTAATGCAACGTTCAGACCCGTGTTTACTTTGCGGTTATGTCAAAAGACGCAACACGGCCCTCTCAAACTGCTACACATTCCCTTTAAAATTCTTCATCGGTTCGCGTCACATTTGGCAGGGATTGAATTGCCGTCAGCAACGCAAATCGGTGCCGGATTTGTATTGACTCATGGCAGAGGCGTGGTTATTAACCAGGGAGCCAGCATTGGTCGTAATGTGACCCTTTTTCATGGCGTAACCCTTGGGCAGGCCGATCGCATTGCCAAAGATGGTTCTCGTCTGACAGAATTTCCAACGATTGAAGATGACACCTGGATTGGGCCTCATGCCATTATTGTCGGGGGCGTGACTATCGGGAAAGGAAGCAGAATTGCAGGTGGAGCATTTGTAACTGACGATATTCCGGCTTATTCCCTGGTCATTGGAAATCCGGCAAAAATAGTCAAATCAAATTGTACCCCTGACGTGACGAACCGTATACCACTGGAAGATGAAGACGAAGTCACCTCTTCCCTCTAATAAATGTTGGACACAGGACTGATTTCTGTGTCCAACAACTCCCGCCAAAATCATTGCCTTTCTTGTTTACATCACTTGCTCACACTGCTGTCGTTAGGATAGGTCACTGTGACTTTTGGACTTACTGTCGGATCTTTGACCCGATGTAATAAACCACGGATCAGCCCCGCGGAGAAGAACGAAAGATTAATAACGCTATGTATCGCGGTTTTAAATGACCGGTTTCTGATTGATTTTAACGCAATAAATGCGATTAATGGAACTAACATGCCCACGATGAGGGTTTTATTCAACGAGAGAAGACTACAGAGTAATACCAATAGATAAACAGTGAAGACAACTTCATTACGAATATTGCGCAATGCTGAGGGGAAATAAGGTTTACCCCAGCTGTTGCGTAATAGCTCTCCCGGCCCTGCTAAATAACCACTTTTCCAACGATGGCGCAGCATGCTGAATGTCGTCATGGTATAGGATGTATGTTTAAAATACGGGATTGGCAAGCGATGGAGCTTATGCCCCGCTGCCAGCACTCGCATGCCTAACTCACTTTCCTCAAGCGCATGAAGGTTACGGTTAGTCAGGTAGCCAATGTTTTCAATTGCAGAACGGCGATATAGCCCGCCACCGGCTAAATGGTCAACATCGCCCACGGGATAAATCATATGCAGACGTTGCTTGCGCGATTTAAATTCATAGTTACAGGCTTCATCCATCTCAACCAGCCCGGCTACACCCGCATAGTCAGGGTTTTCTTCGAGGAAAGAAATGGCGGCGTCGATAAAACCGTCTTCCAGTTCCATATCGCCATCCAGTAATAACAAATAATCCCCATCGCTGTGGAACCATGAAAGCTGATGACCTACGCCACAGCAACGATCCTGGACATCGTCCAGACAAACAACCGTTGCCCCACTGGCAAGCGCAAGAGCGCGCGTATTATCTGTCGACAGGCTATCGGCTACGATTATTTGATGCGGGTAATGTGACAACTGTGCACGCGCACTTTCAATCGTTCTTTCAATGCCTTGCTCTTCATTCAGCGTTTTTATGCTGACGGTGATCAATGGTTTTTCTTTCATATCAGGTACCTAAATTCAGGCGAACGGAGCGATGGACAATAATCAGAGCGCCCAGCGCAAGCCATTGCAGCAGTTGTAGCGTTGGTGTGATCATCAGGAGCTGACTATACGGAAGGTAAAACAGGCAGCCGATAGTAAAGACATAAAACGCCGGTGCACTGCTCAGGAGTTGGAGGTCTTCCCGTTTAAGGTCATGGATGGAAAAAGCTTCCTTTGGTCGCATGCTACGAAGGATATAAATAATCATCCCCATGAAGAGCAGGATACCAATCAGCCCGACTTCCCACAGCAGCATGCTCAAAGATGTTGAATCAAGGATCAGCTTAAACCAGGCACCAATATACCCCGGCGATACGGCGCTTCCGCTATTCGTAGCATTCAGCCCGTAGCCAAACAACATCCCTCCAGGGCCGAATAGCTGATTGTGTTGCAACCAAAAATACACCGTCGTGAAGCGGCCAAGCTCCCCGCTGGGCATAATGTAATTAGTATCAAAAATATAGCCAAGCGAGTCGACGAAGACGGAAAACGCTGATTTTGTAGGATCGCCACCAAACGCAGAAGAATAATTCGATGCCAAAATCGTAATTGCAGCAAATATCAAAACCAACATCCCTGCCGCGATGGTAAGCAGTGAACGCACGCTAACTTTACTCACACCGCTCACATAGCCCGGTAATATCCACAGAAGAGCCATCAGGAAAGGAGACAGCAGGATCACAAATTTCACTTCCCCGACAACACAAAGGAAAAAAGCCAACGCGATATGCAGTACCAGCGACTTGAAAGAACAAACTCCATGCTTAAATTCCGATACCTTCAACAGCATGACCAACAGGCAAAACATGCCCATAGCGGCGCTGTTGCCCCCTCCCAGTGGATTACCACCAAAAGTCCCTACGACGGAGTCCCATTTCTCATATTCGCCCCGGATGGCCACACGTCTTGGAACCATGACAATGACCTGAAACAGGGCGACGGGGAGCTGTAGGTAAAACAACGTGTAGAAGAGTTGTGTCACCCGATGCAGTTGAGATTCACGGAACATGCCAAGCAAAATGCACAGCAGGATAAGAGACATCGCGATTTCATTTTTGAAGCCGACAATGGTCGTGACGATACCGGATTGAAGTGCAGTGGAGGCAAGGCTTAGCAGAAGAAACGAGAGATACAGGACGAGTATGATTTTCTCGGCAGTCGTCAGTTTCAACGGTTGGGGCTGTTTTTGCATTATTAACAACAACAGCATGATCAGTACCATAAAGAAGGGTAACCAAAATACTGCTGCAATGCCGGTGAAATACTGAACAAACCCACATACGGCGATGGTCAGAAAAGTTAAAACTTCGAGGTAGCGACCCGTATTTATTTGCATGAGCCTTGCTCCTGTAGGGAGCCGCGGCAGAGCAAACTGTCACGCAGAGCAGCCCCACCAGTCCAACAATTCAGAGAGGGATAATCATATGACATTGATTTTAACAGCATAGATACGGAGGTTAAGTGCCCTGAAATGTGTGCGTGATTGCGGAAGTACGCAGGAAAATAGGGGCAAATATACCCTGCCCGCCAATGCAGAGACAGCTAATAAATATTTAATAATGGGCAAACGAGCGGTTTGCTGCAATTCAAAGGATCAGGGGATGAGAACCCCGCCACTCAACATTATTCGTTTTCACTATAAGCTTATGGTTTTTTTGACTTTACGGTTCCCGCGAAGGTGGCCTAACGTAGCCAGGCGCTAATAATCAAAATAACTTTTTCAGGGACTGTTTATGGCTAAAAAACTGCTGTCGTTGTTGGTATTGACCGCGCTGTCTCATGCCGTTCATGCTGCGACTCCCCCTTCGACCCTGGTTGTTGCTCAGGGTCTCGATGACATTGTGAGTCTTGATCCTGCAGAAGCCAACGAGCTTTCCAGTATTCAGACCGTTCCCAGTCTTTATCAGCGTCTGGTTCAGCCCGATCGTGACAATCCTGAAAAAATCGTCCCTGTCCTTGCCGAGAGCTGGCAGGCCGATCCGGCAGCGAAAACCCTGACAGTCAAACTGAAACCCGACGCGAAATTTGCCTCCGGTAACCCGCTGCGTCCTGAGGATATTATTTTCTCCTATACCCGCGCCGTTACGCTGAATAAATCCCCTGCCTTTATTCTCAATGTGCTGGGGTGGGAGCCCGACAACATTGCCAGCCAACTGAAAAAAGTGGATGACCACACGCTGCAACTTCACTGGACGGCTGACGTCAGCCCGGCGGTGGCACTGAATATTCTCTCCACGCCTATCGCCTCTATCGTCGATGAAAAACTGGTCGCACCAAATATTAAAGAGAACGACTTCGGCAACGGCTGGCTGAAAATGCATTCGGCAGGCAGTGGCGCCTTTAAAATGCGCGTTTACCAGCCGCACCAGGCCATTGTGCTTGAGGCCAATGACAGCTCACCTGGCGGTGCGCCAAAGCTGAAAAACGTGATTATCAAAAACGTGCCCGATCCGGCTTCCCGCCGTCTGTTAATTCAACAGGGTGACGCCGACGTGGCGCGCGAACTGGGCGCCGATCAAATCGCGGCGTTGCAGGGCAAACCGGGTGTGAGCGTACTGAGCATCCCTTCCGCCGAGCAAAACTACCTGGCGTTTAACGTCGGTAACAGCAGCAACCCGCTGCTGAAAAACCCGGCCCTCTGGGAGGCGGCACGCTGGCTGGTGGACTACAACGGGATAACGAAAGATCTGCTTAAAGGGCAGTATTTCGTCCATCAGAGCTTCCTGCCGGTCGGGCTGCCTGGCGCGCTGGAGAACAATCCTTATAAATTTGACCCACAAAAGGCCAAAGCGATTCTCGCCAGTGCTGGCATTAAAGATGCCCACTTCACGCTGGATGTGGAAAACAAACCGCCTTTCATCACCATCGCTCAGTCGATGCAGGCCAGTTTTGCCCAGGGTGGCGTGAAGATTGACCTGCTGCCCGCCGCGGGTAGCCAGGTGTATGCACGCGTGAGAGCGAAGCAGCATCAGGCGGCGATTCGTTTGTGGATCCCGGACTATTTCGACGCGCACTCGAACGCCAGCGCCTTTGCCTGGAATGACGGGAAATCGAGTACTGTCGCCGGACTCAACGGCTGGGTTATCCCGCAGTTGAATCAAGAAACGCAGGCCGCCGTGGCCGAGCCTAATGCACAAAAGCGTCTCGACCTGTATAAAAAAATGCAGGAGGAGCTGCAGCGCAGCTCGCCGTACGTCTTTGTAGACCAGGGGAAAACCCAGATCGTGGTGCGTGATAACGTCAAAGGCTATCAACAGGGTCTGAATGCCGATATGGTCTGGTATGACCGCGTAACCAAATAATCTCTGTCACCAGCAGCCCGGCGGCGCATCGCGCCTGTCCGGGCAACGTTATCTGAATGTCTGCACTACGGAATACTCATGTCAGCTGTTTTACCCACCCAACCCAAGCGGCACCTGAAACGTCCATTGGTCGCTCTGTTTCAGGGGCTGCTCACGTTAGCCCTGACCTTGCTCGGTTTATTGCTGGTCACTTTTGCGCTGTCGGCGCTTTCGCCAGTCGATCGGGTGCTGCAAATCGTCGGTGATCATGCCAGCCAGTCGACGTACGATCAGGTTCGCCACCAACTGGGCCTCGACCGCTCGCTGCCCGTGCAGTTCTGGCACTATCTGGTCAATCTGGCTCACGGTGATTTGGGGATAGCCAGCAGTACGGGTCAGCCGGTGTTGCATGACCTGCTGGCGACGTTTCCCGCCACGCTTGAGCTGGCGACACTGGCGCTGATTGTCGGTGCCCTGCTTGGCGTCATCGCCGGTGTCCTGTGCGCCCGCTACGTGGGTTCCCCCTGGGATCTGGCGGTTCGCACCTTTACGCTGATAGGCAATTCGGTCCCCATTTTCTGGCTCGGGCTGCTGATGCTGGCGCTGTTTTACGCCAAATTGCAGTGGACACCGGGTCCCGGTCGGCTCGACGACATTTATCAATATACCGTCGAATCGCGGACCGGCTTTGTGCTGGTAGATACCTGGCTGTCCGGCGATCGCGACGCGTTTAAAAATGCCCTCGGTCATCTGATCCTGCCGGTGCTGTTGCTCGGGTATTACTCGCTCGCCAGCATCACCCGTCTGACCCGCTCTTCCTGTCTCAGTGAAATGAACAAAGAGTATATTTTGCTTGCCCGGGCCAAGGGTGCCAGCGAGGCAACCATTTTGCTGCGCCACGTACTGCCGAACATTCGCGGTACGCTGTTAACCGTGATTGCGCTGGCCTGGACATCGATGCTGGAAGGTGCCGTGTTAACGGAAACGGTCTTTTCCTGGCCGGGTATCGGCCGCTATCTCACCACCGCCTTGTTCGCTGGGGATACCACCGCGATCATGGGCGGTACGCTGCTTATCGGCGCGAGTTTTGTGCTGATCAACAACCTCACTGACCTGCTGGTAAAACTGACCGACCCGAGGGTGCGCTAATGCCGGTTTCTCTTTTTTGGCGTCGGTTACGTCGCTCTCCAGCGGCCCTTTTCGGGCTGCTCATTATTGTCCTGTTCCTGCTTGTTGCGCTGTTTGCGCCGCTGCTGGCGCCTGTTGATCCCAACTGGCAGGATGCTGCTGCACGTCTGCAAGGCCCCACGGCCCTGCACTGGCTTGGCACCGACAGCTATGGCAGAGACCTGCTTTCGCGTCTGATTTATGGTGCGCGTCCGGCGCTGGGACTGGTTGCCCTGGTGACGCTGATTACCCTACCGGTCGGGCTGCTCGTCGGTATTTTGTCCGGGTATTATGGGGGCTGGATGGAGCGCATTTTGATGCGCTTTACCGATGTGGTGATGTCAATGCCGCGTCTGATCCTCGCGTTTGCTTTTGTGGCGATGCTCGGGCCTGGACTGGTCAACGGGGCGCTGGCACTGGCGCTCACGACCTGGCCGGCGTATGCCCGCCAGGCACGCAGTGAAATTCAGCGTCTGCGCCATAGCGATTACCTGGCCGCAGCGGAAATGATGGGCATTCGCGGTTGGCGGCTGCTTGCAGGCCATATCCTGCCGCTGTGTCTGCCTTCCGCCATCGTCCGTCTGGCGCTGGACCTGGCGGGTATTATCCTCGCCGCGGCCGGGCTCGGTTTCCTGGGGCTCGGGGCGCGCCCGCCGATGGCGGAATGGGGGGCGATGATTGCCGATGGGATGCAGGTGATTTTCGATCAGTGGTGGATTGCCGCCGCGCCGGGCACCGTTATCCTGTTGGCAAGCCTGGCGTTTAACCTGCTGGGCGACGGCCTGCGCGATGTTTTGGAGCCTCAACATGACTGAGACACGACTTTCTGTTCAGGGGTTGTCCATCGACTACCCTGCTGCCCGTGTGGTGAGCAACCTGAGTTTTTCGCTGGGTAACGAACGGCTGGCGTTGGTTGGTGAATCGGGGTCTGGCAAATCCATGACCGCCCGCTCGCTGATGGGGCTGGTGCGCAAACCGGGTATTGTCACTGCCGACAGGCTTGATGTACTGGGGCACGACCTGCTGACGCTCAATGACCGCGGCTGGCGTTCGCTTCGCGGTAACGATATTGCGATGGTGCTGCAGGATCCGCGCTATGCATTAAATCCGGTGAAAACCATTCAGGCTCAGTTGGAAGAGGCGTTGACGCTGCATCAGCGGCTTAATCGCCGTACCCGGCTGGACAAAATACAGGCCGCTATTGCTGCCGTCGGTCTTGATTTACCCGTGCTTGCCCGTTATCCGGGGCAGCTTTCCGGAGGGATGGGACAACGCGTTATGATTGCCATCGCACTGCTGAACAACCCGAAAGTGCTGATCGCCGACGAACCGACTTCCGCACTGGACTCCCGCCTGCGCCATCAGATCCTCGAACTGCTGGTGGAACAGTGCGAACAACGGCAAATGGCGATGTTACTGATAAGCCACGATCTGCCTTTAGTGGCCGAACACTGCCACCGGGTGCTGGTGATGTATCAGGGTAAACAGGTGGACGAAATGACAGCCCAGGCGCTTCCTCACGCAACGCATCCTTACACCCGCACGCTGTGGAACTGTCGCCCCGATGCCAGCACCTACGGCCAGATGCTGCCAACGCTCGACCGAACGCTGGACCTGACGGAGGTCGCCAATGCCCCTCGTTAATATTGAGGCCCTCCAGGTCAATTTTGCCGGAAAAACGGCGGTATCCGCGGCAAGCTTTGCCGTTGAAGCCGGTGAGACATTCAGCCTAATCGGGGCTTCTGGCTGCGGTAAATCAACCATTTTGCGCGTGCTGGCCGGTATTCAGCGCGAGTGGCAGGGCCAGCTTGCACTGTTTGATCAGCCGCTTTCGCCAGGAATGCGCTACCAGGGCAAGCTTCGCCGGAATGTGCAGATGGTATTTCAGGATCCGTACGCCTCGTTGCACCCCAACCATACGCTATGGCGGACCCTGTCTGAGCCGTTAAAAATCCACGGCATGGACAATCCCCTGCAGCGCGTTAACGAAGCGCTTGAGCAGGTAGGTCTTCCCGCTGACGCCGCACAGCGTTACCCGCATCAGCTTTCCGGGGGTCAGCGCCAGCGCGTTGCGATAGCCCGGGCGCTGCTGTTACGCCCAACGCTTCTGCTGCTGGACGAGCCGACGTCGGCCCTCGACATGTCGGTGCAGGCCGAAATCCTGAATCTTTTAAACCGGCTGAAGCAGGAGCACCGGATGACGTATCTGCTGGTTAGCCATGATGCCGATGTCATCGCCCATATGTCAGACAGGGCCGCATTTATGGCAGAGGGTGTGATTCAACGCTATTTCGACCGCGAGGCGTTAGTCAGAGGTGAGCACCGGATGTCTTAAGGGACATTCCGTCGCTGTTGTGGGTGAGATAAAGCAAAGCCCGGTTTCCCGGGCTTTAAACACAAACCAAACCAGACTCAGTTGTAGGCGTGTAATGTGCGCTGGCAGAGCGCGGATCGCACGCAGTCCTCTTTACCGAAGCGGACGATGCCGACCATATCATCCTCTTCAAAACGCGCCAGCGCATCGCTCAGTCCGGACGGCACTCCCCGCGGTAAATCACACTGGGTTATGTCGCCGTTGACGATGACGGTCACGTTCTCCCCGAGGCGCGTCAGGAACATTTTCATTTGCGCTGCGGTCACGTTCTGGGCCTCGTCCAGAATCACCACCGCATTTTCAAAGGTACGTCCACGCATATAGGCGAACGGCGCGATCTCTACCTTGCCAATTTCCGGGCGCAGGCAGTATTGCATAAAGGACGCCCCCAGCCTTTTCACCAGGATGTCGTAAACCGGGCGGAAATAGGGCGCGAACTTCTCGGAGATGTCTCCGGGTAAGAAGCCAAGATCTTCATCGGCCTGCAGAACCGGACGGGTGACGATGATCCTCTCCACATCCTTATGAATGAGGGCTTCTGCCGCTTTGGCTGCGCTGATCCAGGTTTTCCCACACCCCGCTTCGCCGGTGGCGAAGATCAGCTGTTTACTCTCGATAGCATTCAGGTAGTGCGCCTGAGCTTCATTACGCGCTTCAATTGGAGAATTATCACGGCAGTCCCGCGCCATGCCAATTGATTCTACGCCGCCCATCTGCACAAGCGAGGTGACCGATTCTTCTTCACGTTGTTTATGACTGCGTGAATCCCGTCTCAGCACACGTTTTGCTTCGCGACGAGCTTTGATCACTGCTTTTTGTCTTCCCATGGATAGCACCTTGAGTTGTTGGTCAACATTACACGTGCCGCTGTCGGCACGATTATGCGCACGAACGTCTGAGGTTTGGCTTCCTTGTAAGCCATTGCTTGCCGGTTGATGAGACGTGATAACGCGACTACGCGCACCGCGCATCACATCGGGGAACCCGTGAGTTACTCTGGAAGAGGGAAATTTAGTGGCGAAGAAATCGCTGCCGGAGGTGAGGCCTCCGCGCTGGGTGGAGCGGTAAGAAGATGTTCTTTGTCCAGTACAGGACCCAACCATTAGCGATCTCCTAAGTGAACCATCACTGCCGGGAACTACCGCTTTTGTTATAAGTACATCATCAATTAGCATTAATGCAACATATTTTTTACTTAATGCCAACCATGTACTGAATTCCCGCTGAAAGCAGCATCTGACAAAAAGATGACATCTTTATGTCAATGTGCGGTCAGAGTGCAAAAAAGCTGTTCGGACAAGAGGATAAAACCAGGCGAGGGGTAAGTACGGCAAATAAAGACTCCTGCCCGGACGGACAGGAGTGTTGCCATTACGCTTCCAGCAGCGTTTGAGCAAGATACCCTTTTTTGTCATGCACGCCGGGCAGCGCGAAGAAATAGCCGCCGCCAATGGGCTTGACGTACTCCTCCAACGCCTCGCCATTCAGACGCTTCTGCACGGTCAGGAACCCTTTCTCCAGGTCGTGCTGATAGCAGACAAACAGCAGCCCCATGTCCAGCTGGCCGGAGTTTGAAACCCCCAGAGAATAGCTGTAGCCACGGCGCATCATCAGGCTCGACTGGGTTTCGGGCGTGCGCGGGTTGGCGAGTCGAATATGGCTGTCCATCGCAATCACATCACCGCTCGGATCGCTGGCATAATCAGGCGCATCGTGCTCATTCTTCATACCGAGCGGCGCACCTGAGTGTTTATCCCGGCCAAAAATAGTCTGCTGTTCTTTCAGCGGCGTACGATCCCAGGACTCCACATGGAACTGGATAATGCGCACCGCCTGATAAGAGCCGCCCACGGCCCAGGCCGGTTCACCCTGCCCGTCGGTCACCCAGACGATGTCATTCATCAGTTTCGCGTTGCTGCTGTCGGGGTTCGCCGTGCCATCTTTAAAGCCGAGCAGATTGACCGGAGTCTCCTTACCTTTACTGCGGGCAGCGTGATCGGAGATAAAGCCTTCACGCTTCCAGCGCACGCTTAACAGATCCGGGGAATGTTTGATGATATCGCGCAACGCGTGGATCACCGTGTCCTGCGTATTGGCGCAAATCTGCAACAGCAGGTCACCATGACACAGTGCCGCATCCAGTGAATCATTTGGGAAACGGGTCATTGGCTGCAGCTTTTTCGGCGTAAGCGCCGCCAGGCCAAAACGCTCATCAAACAACGCATGCCCCAGGGACACGGTGATCGTCAGGTTATCTGGCGCGATGTACGGCCCGAGAATACCGGAGTCCATCGGTGGCATGCGCGGATTTGGCGTCTCCGGTGCCGGGCCGCCGGTGGTCAGGAACGTAATGCGATCGGTCAACAGCTTAAACAACCGCGTGAGATCGTCCTTGTCACTGGCGAGCACGTCAAAAGCCACAATCATCATTGAGGCCTGCTGCGGCGTTAAAATTCCCGCCTGATGCAAACCATGAAACGGTTGGGCTTCCATGCGCGCATCCGGGGATAGTGTCCCCGGCGCACTCTGCGGTTTTGCCGCATGCGCGACCGGGCATCCCCCGGTTAGTGCCAGCGCGCCACCCAGCGCGCCGATATTTTTCAGTAAGCGACGACGTGACGGTTCATTCACGTCGTGCTGTTTGCTCTGTGTCATTACGCTTAGTCCAGTCCGAGGATCCCGCGCAGCTGCGCCAGATCTTCCGCCAGCGTAGTGATCGGCCCTTTCAGCGCGTTGCGATCGGCATCGGTCAGCTTGTCGTAAGTCTCAAAGCCGTCTTTGGTTTTGTACTTCGCCAGAATACCGTCCACTTTTTTGAAGTTGGCATCCACTTTTGCCAGCAGCGCACTGTTTTCTTTTTGCAGCTGCGGACGCAGTAAATCGACAATCTTCTGTGCGCCATCAACGTTAGCCTGGAAATCCCACAGGTCGGTATGGCTGTAACGGTCTTCTTCGCCGCTGATTTTGCTGGCCGCCACTTCTTCAATCAGGCCCGCCGCACCACCGACCACTTTTGACGGTGGGAACGCCAGTTCACTGATGCGTTTTTGCAGCTCAAGCACATCGCTGTTCAGCTGAGTGGCGTAGCTGTCCATGCCTTTGGTGGAGTTATCGCCAAATAGCGCTTTTTCCAGACGGTGGAAACCGGTGAACTTCGGATCTTCGGCTTTCTTCTCGTAATCGTCTTCACGGGCATCAATGCTGCCATCAAGATCGGAGAACAGCTCGGCAATCGGCTCGATACGCTCGTAGTGCTGACGAGTCGGGGCATACAGCGCTTTGGCTTTTTCGATGTCACCCGCTTTAACAGCATCGGTAAAGGCCTGAGTGCCTTTCACAAGCTCTGCCGTTTCTGCGGTGACATAGGCTTTATACGCGGTGATGGCTTCGCCGAGGCTCAGCACAGCATCCGCTTTCGCCGCATCCGCCGTGGCTTCACCCTTCACGGTCAGCGTCCCTTTCGGGTTCGTCAGCAGGCCACAAGTCATTTCATACTGACCCGGCTGCAGGTTGGCCGTCAGTTTCTGGGTGAAACCTGGCGCGATGTTTTCACGCTCTTCGACCACCATCACGCCCTTAAGGATCTCCCACTCCAGCGCCTTCTGGCTATGGTTCTGGATGATGAACTGGGTTTTACCGGCGTTCACGGTGACGCTCATCGGTTCACACTGTTTATCCGTGACGGTGACTTTAACCTGCGGAATATCAGCGGCCTGCACACAGAAGGCAGAAGAGAACAGCGCAGCGATGCCCAGCTGCAGCGCACTACGGCGGAAATGAATCGTCATGACCTATCCCTTTTAAAAGTATGTTGTAACTAATCTGTCAATTAAGGTGCGCTGCGCGACGGTGCCGCCGCGGCGCGAGGCGGCAGTGCAAACAGCACCAACGCCGGAATCAGATAAATAAAGTAAACCGCCACTTCGCTGACGCTCGGCGCTTCCTGGTAGCCAAAAATGCCTTCCAGCAGGGTGCCAAACAGCGTGTGCGTTGAGAGGGTATTGCTGAGGTCGAAGGCGACGTCCTGGAAATGGTTCCACAACCCGGCTTCGTGGAAAGCGCGGATCGCGCCCGCGGCAAGCCCTGCCGCCACCAGCAGAATAAACAGGCTGGTCCATTTGAAGAACGCGCCAAGATTAATCCGCAGACCGCCCCAGTAAAGCAGGAAGCCCAGCACAACGGCAGTAGCCAGACCCAGCATCGCCCCCAGCGGCGGCCAAATGCCCAGGTCCTGCTGGAAAGAGGCCAGCAGGAAGAACACGGACTCCAGCCCTTCACGCGCGACGGCGAAAAACACCATCATGATCAGCGCCCAGCCGTGGTTGTTGCCCTTTTGCAGCGCGTTATCCACCGCCGCTTCCAGCTGTTTTTTCACGTTGCGGGACACTTTGCGCATCCAGAACACCATCCAGGTCAGGATGAAGACGGCAATGACCGCCACCAGCCCTTCAAACATCTCCTGCTGTTTCTGCGGGAATTCACCGGTCGTTTCATTGATGAAAATGCCCAACCCCAGGCACAGCGCAGCGGCCAGAAACACGCCTATCCACATCACGCCAATCCAGCGCCCGCGCTGGGTACGCTGCAGATAGCTGGCAATAAGGCTGACGATGAGGGCAGCTTCCAGCCCTTCGCGTAACATAATGAGAAATGGAACAAACATGCCTGAAACCCTTCAGTGTGAACCGCAGTCAATCGATGCAAAGTTTCGTAAATATGAGTGATAGTGATTATCATTACGACAGAAAGAAAAACAAGTGAAATGTTTGAAGAATGATGTCAGGTTGTAAAACGTTGCCAACGACATGGTTATCAGACTAAGTGAAATTTTCGCACTCGCGCCACGTAACCGTTTACGTGGCCAGGCGGCTGTGGCTAAATAGGCGCCCCTTTTACCTGCAAAATTAATAAAATGGCTACTTTTCTTCACTTCCTGTTGGCGCTCGTGGTGATCCTTGCGCTCGCCTGGCTGGTCAGTTTTGACCGGAAAACCATTCGCTTTCGTTATATCGCACAGCTCATCGTGATTGAAATCGCCCTGGCATTCTTTTTCCTGCATGCCGAAAGCGGTTTATCCGTCATCAAACACGTCTCCGGGCTGTTTGAATCCTTATTGAAATTCTCGGCTCAGGGCAGCGATTTTGTCTTTGGCGGCATGAGTGAAAAAGGTCTGGCCTTTATTTTCCTTGGCGTGCTGTGTCCGATTATTTTTATTTCCGCACTGATTGGTATTCTCCAGCACTGGCGTATTCTGCCGATTTTTATTCGCGTCATCGGCACGTTGCTGTCAAAAGTGAACGGTATGGGCAAGCTCGAATCTTTCAATGCCGTCAGTTCGTTGATCCTCGGCCAGTCTGAAAACTTCATTGCTTACAAAGGGGTTCTGGGCGACCTCTCCTCTCGTCGCCTGTTCACCATGGCCGCGACGGCGATGTCGACGGTCTCGCTGTCGATTGTGGGCGCGTATATGACCATGCTTGATGCGAAATATGTGGTCGCGGCGCTTGTTCTGAATATGTTCAGCACCTTCATTATTTTGTCGGTGATTAACCCAACGCGTCCCGATGCTGAAGCCGAAATAAAGCTTGAGAAAATGCACGAGTCGCAGAGCTTCTTTGAGATGCTGGGGGAATATATTCTGGCCGGTTTCAAGGTGGCGATGATTATTCTGGCGATGCTGATTGGCTTTATTGCGCTGATTAGCGCGGTGAATGCCCTCTTCTCTTCGCTGTTTGGCATGAGCTTCCAGCAGATTTTGGGCTACGTGTTCTACCCGCTGGCCTGGCTGATTGGGATCCCCCTGAGCGATGCCCTGAACGCGGGCAGCATTATGGCAACCAAACTGGTGGCCAATGAATTTGTGGCAATGATTGAACTGCAGAAGATTGCGGCAAATATGACGCCACGGGGCCTGGGGATCCTTTCGGTGTTCCTGGTGTCATTTGCCAACTTCGCGTCTATCGGGATTGTCGCGGGTGCCATCAAAGGCCTGAACGAAAAACAGGGTAATTCCGTTTCCCGCTTTGGTATTCGCCTGGTGTACGGCGCAACGCTGGTGAGTTTACTTTCGGCGAGCTTTGCCGGGCTGGTGCTTTAACATCGTGTCGGGTGGCGCTGACGCTGACCCGACCTACAACTCATAACGGCGGGACTTTCCCGCCGTTTTTGTATGCTTAAAACTGTACGCAGACCGGTTGGTCGACCCGCATCACCGATTCCTGCGCAAAGCGGGATTTGTAGATCCCTCTCAGTGCTTCGATGTTGGTTTCGCTCTGTGCATCTTTCCCGTGGATAAGCATCAGCGCTTTGCTCTGCTCACGCGCAACGGTGCCGTCATTGCCCAGCCACTGCCCACGAGCATCAAATACCGTCAGCCCGTCTTTGAAGCGCGGCGTGACGTCACGATCGACAAACTGCTGCCATTCCTGGGCAGTGATATCTTTCCCGGCCGGGCGGCTCATGCCGAAATAGAGCGTGGTTTGCTGCATCTGGTTATCCGTTTTGCAGGTCTGCGTATCCGCCGTGTTCTTCTGGGCAGGTGCGACGCAGCCCGTCAACGCTAACGCCAACGCGATGGCGGCATATCCCATTTTGATTGTCATTGTTCGCTATCCTCATTATTTTTTTAGCCGGAAGATATCAGCGCATTTTCAGGCGATTAGCAAGAAAAAAGCCCGCTTTCACGTCGAGAGTTTCACAGGAATCAATGTGTATAAAAGCAGCAGTGGAATCATTCCGTTCACTATAAGTCCACTGCTACTCTGTTATCCCCGCAGCGGTGAACGTGTGAAGGGGATTCACCGCCATCCCCTTACATTATTCGGCCCATCCATGGGCCTCACCCCTTCGGGGCCAGCGCAAGCGCTGTTCAAATTTGTGCCCGACAAATTTTTCCCGGCTCCCGGCAAAAGAAAATCGCCGCTTCACGGAACCTCAACCTTCAGCAACTGGCTAATCGGGTCGGGCGAGATGCAACGTCCCTGTAAGTCACGCCCTCAGCCCGCATCCATGCGGGCTGCCCCGGCCAGGTGCTGAAGGTTGAGGCGATTTTCAGCCGGACCAAAACCCCACACATCAGCTTCAGTGAGCACTGGTGTTGGTCCCCGCTGAAACCGCCGAGCTGACGACCAGATGACAAGGTCAATCCGCCATGGATGGCGGATTGAGGCGAAATGAGACAGGGACGTCGAGTCGAGCCGGCCGCAGGTAGCTGGTTGGCAGGGAGGTTTAGTGCAAAGCACCGGTTTCATTCGCGGGGTCGCAGGGATTGACAAGGGAGACGCGAGAGTCTCCCTTGTCTCGTTCACGTGCTGCGAAAGTTGAGGTGGCTGAAAGTCATAAAGTGAACGGAATATAACTCCTCAGTGCCTTCGCAAGGCTAAGAGTTACTCAGCCTGCAGCTTAGACGGCGGCGCAGAGTGGTAATGCGCATCGGCGTCGGCAAAGCGCTTCTGCATCGTGGCAGACGGCACTTTATCCAGCAGGCTGAACACCACAATCCCGATGCTGCCGAAGATGAAACCAGGGATGATTTCATACAGGCCGAGCCAGCCGAACTGTTTCCAGACGATCACGGTAATGGCACCAATCACCATACCGGCCAGCGCGCCGTTACGGGTCATACGTGACCACATCACCGAGAACAGCACCACCGGACCAAATGCGGCACCGAAGCCTGCCCAGGCGTAGCTCACCAGACCCAGCACGCGGTTTTCCGGATTTGCGGCCAGCGCAATCGCCACCAGCGCCACCACCAGCACCATCAGGCGGCCAATCCATACCAGCTCTTTCTGGCTCGCGTTTTTGCGCAGGAACGCTTTGTACAGGTCTTCGGTAATCGCACTGGAGCACACCAGCAGCTGGCAGCTCAGGGTCGACATTACCGCAGCCAGAATCGCGGAGAGCAGAATACCGGCAATCCATGGGTTAAACAGGATCTGCGCCAGCTCAATGAACACGCGCTCACTGTTCTGGTTAACCGCACCCGCCAGCTGTGGGTTGTTGCTGAAGTAGGCAATGCCGAAGAAACCGACCGACACCGCGCCGGCCAGGCACAGGATCATCCACGTCATACTGATGCGACGCGCATGCACGATACTGTGGTGAGAATCCGCCGCCATAAAGCGCGCCAGAATGTGCGGCTGACCGAAGTAGCCCAGGCCCCAGCCCATCAAAGAGATAATCGCGACGAAGTTCAGGCCCTTGAGCATATCGACGTTCTCGATGCTCTTCTGCTTAATGACTTCCAGCGAATCGCCAAAACCGCCAACGGTGAGGATAACGATAACCGGCGTCAGGATCAGCGCAAAAATCATCAGGCTCGCCTGCACGGTATCGGTCCAGCTGACCGCGAGGAATCCACCGACGATGGTATAGATGATGGTCGCTGCCGCACCGGCCCACAGCGCAGTTTCATAGCTCATGCCGAAGGTGCTTTCGAACAGACGCGCCCCCGCCACAATGCCGGATGCACAGTAGATGGTGAAAAACAGCAGGATAACCAGCGCCGAGATAATCCGCAGCACGCGGCTTTTATCTTCAAAACGACCGGTGAAGTAATCCGGCAGGGTCAGGGCGTTGTTATTCACTTCGGTGTGAACACGCAGACGACCCGCCACCAGCTTCCAGTTGATCCATGCGCCTACGCACAGGCCAATGGCAATCCAGCTTTCGGAGATCCCGGAGAGGAAAATCGCCCCCGGCAGCCCCATCAGCAGCCAGCCACTCATGTCCGATGCCCCGGCGGACAGCGCGGTCACAAACGGGCCTAAACTGCGGCCGCCAAGAATATAGTCGTCAAAGTTTTTGGTGTTGCGCCATGCAATAAACCCAATCAGGATCATGCCAAAAATATAAATGAGAAACGTCACCAACATCGGTGTACTAATAGCCATTAATTATTCTCCAGAATAACGCTTTTTATGCCTGCTACCGGAACGAAGTATCAGGCTCCATTTTTACGGGCGGAGCGTATCCTGCCGTAAGCGGAATTTATTCACAAACGATTTAACACTGCATTTACAGATAAAACATCCCGTCAACAGGATCAATGTCCTATAGGTTGCACTCGCTCACGCTTTTGTTGGTTGCACCTTTTAAAAATGTTAACTCCCGCAGAAAACCTGGCCGCAATCCGTATTCTTAGCGTGCTTTTTATTGTTAAAGCCTTTTAACAATCCATTGCTTTTCCTGATTGCTGGCGAGGTCACACTTAACACGGTTGCACAAAGTTGCAACATGGTGGATATTTCCGTGCAACCAAAGCAGCAATAACAGAACAACAGGAGTTTCAGGCATGGGCAGCACTACCATGGGCGTAAAACTTGATGACGCCACGCGCGAAAGAATTAAAAGCGCCGCAACCCGCATCGACCGCACGCCACACTGGCTGATTAAGCAGGCCATTTTCAACTATCTGGAAAAACTGGAAAACGACGACGCATTACCGGAACTGCCTGCGCTGCTGTCCGGTGCCGCAAACGAGAGCGACGAAGGCGTATTGCAACAGGAAGAGTCGCACCAGCCGTTCCTCGAGTTTGCCGAGCAGATCCTGCCGCAATCCGTTTCCCGCGCCTCCATCACAGCCGCCTGGCGTCGTCCGGAAACCGATGCGGTTCCGATGCTGCTGGAACAGGCGCGTTTGCCACAGAATATCGCCGATCAGGCGCATAAGCTCGCTTATCAGCTGGCCGAAAAACTGCGTAACCAGAAGACGGCCAGCGGTCGTGCCGGAATGGTGCAAAGCCTGCTGCAGGAGTTTTCCCTCTCTTCTCAGGAAGGCGTGGCGCTGATGTGCCTTGCAGAAGCGCTGCTGCGTATTCCGGACAAAGCCACCCGCGATGCGCTGATCCGCGATAAAATCAGCAACGGAAACTGGCATTCGCACATTGGCCGCAGCCCTTCCCTGTTTGTGAACGCCGCCACCTGGGGCCTGCTGTTCACCGGCAAACTGGTCTCCACCCATAACGAAGCCAGCCTGTCCAAATCCCTGAACCGCATCATCGGCAAGAGCGGCGAGCCGCTGATCCGCAAAGGCGTGGATATGGCGATGCGCCTGATGGGCGAGCAGTTCGTGACCGGCGAAACCATCTCTGAAGCGCTGGCGAATGCCCGCAAGCTGGAAGAAAAAGGCTTCCGCTACTCCTACGACATGCTGGGTGAAGCGGCGCTGACGGCCGCCGATGCGCAGGCCTATATGGTCTCCTATCAGCAGGCAATCCACTCGATTGGGAAAGCCTCCAACGGGCGCGGCATTTATGAAGGCCCGGGCATCTCAATTAAGCTTTCTGCTTTGCACCCGCGCTACAGCCGCGCGCAGTATGACCGCGTGATGGAAGAGCTGTACCCGCGCCTGAAATCCCTGACCCTGCTGGCGCGTCAGTACGATATCGGCATTAACATCGATGCCGAAGAAGCCGATCGTCTGGAGATCTCCCTCGATCTGCTGGAAAAACTGTGCTTTGAGCCAGAGTTGGCGGGCTGGAACGGTATTGGCTTCGTTATTCAGGCCTACCAGAAACGCTGCCCGTTCGTGATTGATTATCTGATTGATCTTGCCACCCGCAGCCGTCGTCGCCTGATGATCCGCCTGGTGAAGGGCGCGTATTGGGACAGCGAAATCAAACGTGCGCAGATGGACGGCCTGGAAGGCTATCCGGTGTATACCCGCAAGGTTTACACCGACGTTTCCTATCTGGCCTGCGCCAAAAAACTGCTGGGCGTGCCGAACCTGATTTACCCGCAGTTCGCTACCCACAACGCCCATACGCTGGCGGCAATTTATCAATTGGCCGGGCAGAACTACTATCCTGGGCAGTATGAATTCCAGTGCCTGCACGGCATGGGTGAACCGCTGTATGAGCAGGTGGTTGGCAAAATTGCCGAGGGCAAGCTGAACCGCCCTTGCCGTATTTATGCGCCTGTCGGCACCCACGAAACGCTGCTGGCGTATCTGGTGCGCCGTCTGCTGGAAAACGGCGCCAACACCTCGTTCGTGAACCGTATCGCCGATAACACGCTGCCGCTGGATGAACTGGTGGCCGATCCGGTCAGCGCTGTCGAAAAACTGGCACAGCAGGAAGGTCAGGCGGGTCTGCCGCATCCGAAGATCCCTCTGCCGCGTGAATTGTACGGTGAAGGCCGCGCGAACTCCGCCGGGCTGGATCTGGCCAACGAACACCGTCTGGCCTCTCTCTCCTCTTCGCTGCTGAACAGCGCGCTGCAAAAATGGCGCGCCCTGCCGATGCTGGAAAAACCTGTCGCCGACGGCGATATGGCTGCGGTGATCAACCCGGCAGAGCCGAAAGATGTGGTCGGCTATGCCCGCGATGCGACCGAACACGAGGTTGAGCTGGCGCTGGAGAGCGCAGTCAACAGTGCGCCTATCTGGTTCGCCACCCCGCCGCAGGAACGTGCTGCCATTCTTGAGCGCGCAGCGGTGCTGATGGAAGGCCAGATGCAGCAGCTGATGGGCATTCTGGTGCGCGAAGCGGGGAAAACTTTCTCGAACGCCATTGCTGAAGTCCGTGAAGCGGTTGATTTCCTGCACTATTACGCCGGTCAGGTGCGTGACGATTTCGCCAATGAAACTCACCGCCCGCTGGGTCCGGTGGTCTGCATCAGCCCGTGGAACTTCCCGCTGGCCATCTTTACCGGGCAAATTGCTGCCGCACTGGCGGCCGGGAACACCGTGATTGCCAAGCCCGCTGAACAGACCCCGCTGATTGCCGCGCAGGGGATTAACATTCTGCTGGAAGCTGGGGTGCCTGCCGGTGTGGTCCAACTGCTGCCTGGCCGCGGTGAAACCGTCGGGGCGCAGTTGACGTCCGACAGTCGCGTACGCGGCGTGATGTTTACCGGGTCAACCGAAGTCGCAACGCTGTTGCAACGCACCATCGCCGATCGACTCGACCCTCAGGGCCGCCCGACGCCGCTTATCGCCGAAACCGGTGGGATGAACGCGATGATCGTCGACTCTTCCGCGCTGACCGAACAGGTAGTGGTAGACGTGCTGGCGTCAGCCTTCGACAGCGCAGGTCAGCGCTGCTCTGCCCTGCGCGTGCTGTGTCTGCAGGATGACATTGCCGATCACACCCTGACCATGCTGAAAGGCGCGATGGCCGAGTGCCGGATGGGCAACCCGGGACGTATGACCACGGACATCGGTCCGGTGATTGATGTTGAAGCGAAAGGCAACATTGAACGCCATATTCAGACTTTACGCGCCAAAGGGCGTCCGGTATTCCAGGCAGCGCGTGAGAACAGTGATGATCGTCGCGAGTGGGCCCACGGCACCTTCGTGCCGCCAACGCTGATTGAGCTGGACAGCTTCGATGAGCTGCAAAAAGAGGTCTTCGGCCCGGTGCTTCACGTGGTGCGCTACAGCCGCACGGAACTGGATAAACTGGTGGAGCAGATCAATGCTTCTGGCTACGGCCTGACGCTGGGTGTACACACCCGAATCGACGAAACGATCGCTCAGGTGACCGGCAGCGCTCACGTGGGCAACCTTTACGTCAACCGTAATATGGTTGGCGCCGTGGTCGGCGTGCAGCCGTTCGGTGGCGAAGGATTATCAGGAACCGGTCCGAAGGCCGGTGGTCCAATGTATCTGTACCGCCTGCTCTCCAGCCGCCCTGACGATGCGCTGCTGACCACGCTCAATCGCCAGGATGCGGAACATCCGGTCGATACCCAGCTGAAGGCGTTGCTGGAACAGCCGTTGAGCGCGCTGCGCGAGTGGGCCATCGCTCGTCCGGCACTGCAAACCCTGTGCGATCGCTACGGTATTCTGGCACAGGCGGGCACACAGCGCCTGCTGCCTGGGCCGACGGGCGAACGCAATAGCTGGACGCTGATGCCACGCGAGCGCGTGCTCTGTATTGCCGATAGCGAAGAAGATGTTCTGGCGCAGCTGGCGGCCGTCACCGCGGTCGGTAGCGAGGTCCTGTGGCCGGACGAAAATCTGCAGCGCACCCTCGTCAAGCAACTGCCAAAAGCGGTCAGCGAGCGTATCCGTTTTGCGAAACGTGACCAGATTGCCAGCGCTGATTTCGACGCGGTTATCTATCACGGTGATTCCGATCAGCTGCGTGAACTGTGTCAGCAGGTCGCGGCGCGCGACGGGGCGATTATTTCGGTACAGGGCTTTGCCCGCGGCGAAACGAATCTGCTGCTGGAACGCCTGTACGTTGAGCGTTCGCTGAGCGTCAATACCGCGGCAGCAGGCGGCAACGCCAGTCTGATGACCATCGGGTAATCACCTGAAATGACCCGGGGGCGCTATGCTTACCGGGTGATATGTCGCCACAAGCCGGATGCGCACAGCACATCCGGCTTTTTACATGATGGGAAAGATGAGATGAAACAATGCATTATTCTCGCTGCCGCCCTGCTGTTCAGTGCCCATGCGCTGGCCGAGGGCTGCGGGAGCAACGCCACGCAGAGCGATCTGAATAGCTGTTCTGCCAGCAAATACAAGGAAGCGGATAAAAAGCTGAATGAAACCTATAACACCGTGATGAAGCGCGCGCCCGACAGCACCAAAGTGCTGCTGAAAACGGCACAGCAGAAGTGGATTGCCTTACGTGATGCCGATTGTGAGGTGATAAGCTCCGGTACGGAAGGCGGCAGCGTCCAGCCCATGATCCGCCTCGACTGTCAGACCGACAAAACCGTTGAGCGTACCGCGTGGCTGGAGTCGCTGCTGAACTGCGAAGAAGGTGACCTGAGCTGCCCGATCCCGCGAGCGCCTTAACGCAGGCGAATACCTTCGATGATCATCCGCTGGACGTTGTCGACCGTTTGCTGAAAGAACGCCTCATCCTGTAACGTTTTTCCGGTGACCGCTTCCACCTGCGTGGAAAAATCTGCGTAGTGTTGCGTGGCGGCCCAGATCATAAAGATCAGATGATTGGGATCGACAGGGGCCAGTTTGCCTTCGGCCACCCATCCCGAAATGATCGCCGACTTATCGGCCACCAGCGATTTTAAATCCCCGGTCAGTTCCGCCATCAGCAACGGCGCGCCCTGCAACATCTCAAGACAGAACAAGCGGGACGCTTCCGGGTGATCGCGCGACACTTCGAGCTTCAGACGAATATATTCACCAATGGCGACCAGTGGCGTGAATTCCTGGCGGAAGGCCCTCAGGGGAGCCAGCCAGATATCAAGGATATTGCGCATTACCGCAACATACAGGGCTTCCTTTGAGGGGAAATAGTAAAGCAGATTTGTTTTCGACACCCCGGCAAGTTCAGCCACCTGCTCAAGACGGGTGCCGTGAATGCCAAACTGTGAAAAGGTGGTCAGCGCGGCCGCCATGATGGCGTTTTTTTTGGCGCTGACGGCCTGGGTACGCTTACCGGGTTTTTTAGGTGCCTGATCGGTCATCTGAATGTTCCTTATTCCTGTGCGGCTGCATTGTCTGCCTCGGGCTGCGGCGTACTTTTCTTTTTAAATTTGAGTTCACTGACCATGACGCCAACGAGAATAAAGGCGGCGCCCAGCAAGGCTAAAACCGGGAGACGCTCACCGGCCATACGTCCGAAAACGCCTGCCCAGACGGGTTCTCCCGTGTAGATGACCGTGGCGCGGGTCGGCGAAACGCTGCGCTGTGCCCAGTTCATGACCACCTGAATGATGGCGCTGAAAATACCCAGTCCCAGCGCCACGCCGAGCAAACCAGGTGAAAACGGGGGCACGGATTCTCCTGCGGGGATCATGGCAAAAAAGGCCACCAGCGAGGCCGTGGCAAGCTGAATGACCGTCACCCGACGCACGTCCACTTTCCCGGCCCAGGCGCTGATCAAAATAATCTCCGCCGCAATCGCCACCGCGCCCAGCAGCGTGATTATCTCCCCCGCCCCCAACGCCAGCAGATTGCCTTCCGGACCCGCGAGCAAAACCAGCCCAATGAACGCCAGCACAATACCGAGACACGACATCAGGCCCGGCATTCGTCCCAGACACAGCCACTGTAACAGCGGCACCAGCGGGACATACATGGCGGTGATGAAAGCGGATTTGCTGCTGGTGATAGACTGCAGACCCCAGGTTTGCAGGCTATAACCAAAGGCAATGGCAACACCGATAGCCACGCCCGCCTTGAGCTCCAGTCGGGTGACGCCACGTAACGATCGCCATGAAAGCAACGCAACGGCAAGCGCTGCCATCGCGAAACGGAGTCCGACAAAGAAAAATGGCCCACTGAGCGTGACGGCGTATTGCACCGCCAGGAACGTCCCACCCCAAAACATGGTGATGAGGATCAGCAGGGCTTCCTGAGGTTTTACCGAGAATGAATATCGAGAGAGAAAAGACATAGTACCGCCGGGCGAACGTTTAGCGTTCAGTGTGCCGGGTTGCGCGGGTTGTCGCAAGTTACAAACACAAGATGCAACCTGCATGAACAAACAAGCAGCATGTAATTATAAATAAATCATCGGCTTTAACATCTCATCACCAATGCTACCCTAAATAAACGCACATCAGATAAACAGCAGGCGCTCGCGTCTGTGTTTATAGCCACTGACAGGACTGACTATGTTCAACAAAATCAACCTCACCATTATTTTCTGGACCACGCTACTCGGCGGCTTCGTAAGCTCGCTGGTGAAATCGGGTACAGAAGCCAACATGCCGCCGCGCATCGCCGGGGAAATTTCACCGCCGGCCGCGCACATCGATGCCTGGCTCGGGCCGTTTGGTATCAATGCGCATTCGCTCGATTATGTCTATCAGGGGATCACCATTCCTGGCGCGGTGATGCTCTATCACTGGTTATTCAGCTTCGCGTTTGCCTTCTTCTACGTGCTGGCGTCCGCCTATTGGCCGAAAATCCGCTACGGATTTGGTGCCGCGTACGGCTTAATTATCACCATCGTGATGCACGGCTTTTTCATCCCTGCATTGGGATTCCGTCATCCCGCCTACCTGAATGGCGAAAAAGGCTGGCTGTGGAACCTGAACGGCTATGAGCTGTGGAGTGAAATTCTCGGCCATATTTGCTGGTCAGTGTCGATTGAGATCTGCCTGATCGCGGTGCTGGCCTGGTATGCCAAGCCGCTGAAAGGAATGTGGGCTAAGTAAGCGAGATAAAAAAACCGCCGGACGGCTTGCCCGGCGGCGGGGATTGATGGGGCCTTACGGCGTCAGACCACTAGCTATTGCGATTGCTGCCGTGGCTGTTTTTCCCCCCTTTTTTACCAGCCTCAGAGGCGCGCTGAGGGTCATTTTTGAAATTCCCCCCGCTGTGCTGGCCACCTTTACGACCTGCTTCTGATGCTCTTGCGCGGTCTTCAGCAAAATTTCCTGAACCGCCACGATGGTTTGCCATTACGGACCTCCAGTTTACAGACATCATATTGCATTACGTTGTTGTGGAAATTTCCACTCCGCCGCAACAGGCCTGAGCCTGAGTTGTTGCCGCGTGGAACTAAGCTTAGTGGATGAGGCCCGCTCCCTGGGCGAATCGTAATATCCTGCAACATGAGCCAGACGGAAAGTCAGCCATCGCGGCGGCATGGGCGATAAGCGACTCTTATGACTTGTGAAAAACAGTTCAAGAAAGTGTGTCATTTTGCGACAAAAAATCAGGGGGAATTGCCCCCTGATTCCACCGCAGTTCTGGGGGCAAAGGAATCAGGTTTACCAGCCGACGGAGACGCCTGCGCCGTAGCCGACATCCTGGTCAGTATCATCCGACACGCTGGCTTTCACCGTTACGCTGTGCGACACGCGGGCTGAAATGCCCACCGCCACAGCATTTTGCCCGTCATAGCCGCCAATTCCGGCACCGATGGCGACGGTTTGCCCCTGCAGCACCTGCGGAATATTGGCCTGCGCCATTGCCCCGGAAATCCCTGCATTGGCATCATGTTTGTTGCTGTCGACCTCAGACTTGAGCTGGTTGAAGCTGTTGTTGAGCCGGTTAATGCGCTGGGTATTGCCGCTCACCTGTGATTCAGTGGCATCCACCCTGCTGTTCACAATGCCGATATTCGTGCTGTTGGTATTAATATCCGTCCGATTGGCGGTTATCTCACCTTGCTCCTGCTTAATGGCGTCGCTGTTCTGGTCAATAGCGCCCAGGCTGTGCTGAATATCCGCGTGGTTCTGCGCGATCTCACCTTGCTGATGCTGAATATTATTGTGGTTATCCGTTATCTCACTCTGTTGACGCCGAATATTTAGATGGTTCTGGGTGATCTCGCCCTGCTGGTGCTGAATATCGGTGTGGTTCTGGGTGATTTCGCCCTGCTGGTGCTGAATATCAGTGTGGTTCTGGGTAATTTCGCCCTGCTGGTGCTGAATATCGGTGTGGTTCTGGGTAATTTCGCCCTGCTGGTGCTGAATATCGGTGTGGTTCTGAGTAATTTCACCCTGCTGGTGCTGAATGTCGGTGTGGTTCTGGGTAATTTCGCCCTGCTGGTGCTGAATATCGGTGTGGTTCTGGGTAATTTCACCCTGCTGGTGCTGAATATCGGTGTGGTTCTGGGTGATCTCGCCCTGCTGATGCTGAATATCGGTGTGGTTCTGGGTAATTTCGCCCTGCTGGTGCTGAATATCAGTGTGGTTCTGAGTGATCTCGCCCTGCTGGTGCTGAATATCGGTGTGGTTCTGGGTGATCTCGCCCTGCTGGTGCTGAATATCGGTGTGGTTCTGGGTGATCTCACCCTGCTGGTGCTGAATATCGGTGTGGTTCTGGGTGATCTCGCCCTGCTGGTGCTGAATATCGGTGTGGTTCTGGGTGATCTCACCCTGCTGGTGCTCAATATCTGTATGGTTCTGGGTGATCTCACCCTGCTGGTGCTGAATATCCGTGTGGTTCTGAGTAATTTCGCCCTGCTGGTGCTGAATATCGGTGTGGTTCTGGGTGATTTCGCCCTGCTGGTGTTGAATATCAGTGTGGTTCTGGGTAATTTCACCCTGCTGATGCTGAATATCGGTGTGGTTCTGAGTAATTTCGCCCTGCTGATGCTGAATATCGGTGTGGTTCTGGGTAATTTCACCCTGCTGGTGCTGAATATCGGTGTGGTCCTGGGTGGTGAGCACGCTACCCCCACTTGTGGTGTATGTTGCAGGGGATAACGGTAAAAACATCGAGACGGGACCCGGGTAAATATTCTGTTGCTTACCCTGATCCCAGTAGCTGTAATTCGACAACTGATCGTTCACCTGGGTCAAATTATTCAGCAACAGAATTTGCTGTTGCTTATCGGTGGGAATATCGGGGTGCTGTTTGAAATATTCCTGCACCGCAAGCAGATCGTTGCCCTGCAATGCGGCTTGTGCCAACGGGAAAAAAGAAAGAGATAAAAAACAAGCCAGTGTTGAAATTCGCATCATCCATTCTCTGAAAAATAAACGGGAAAAATTATCAATAAAAAGGGGGATATTTCGGCACCCCAAGCGTCGTAATTCCATTTACTTTCCAGATGTTTTTCTGGAGGCGAAATTCTAGTGTGGGTAAGTGCCCGAAAATTTGATTTAAGATAATTTTAGAAATGGTTTCGCATGAGAAAAATTTATGTTGTGAATTATTTACATAGGTTATCGTTTACGGTTGTTACAGCACGAATAGCTAAAACGCATAAGGTTGTAGGAAAAATGTGAAACGGGGTTTCAGATGAAATACGGATGGCTCAACGCGTTAATCCTTCGCTAAAGTTGACCAGAGCAGGTCTGTGACCAACACTTTCAGAAGCATCTTCAGTTAAACAGTGTGAAAACGGAGAGTAACGCGATGAGTGGAAAGGCAAAAATTCTGGTGCTTTATTATTCCATGTATGGACACATTGAAACGCTTGCGCAGGCGGTTGCAGAAGGCGCAGAGAATGTCGACGGGGCTGACGTCACGGTAAAACGCGTCCCTGAAACCATGTCGGCAGAAGTGTTTGCCAAATCTGGCGGTAAGACGCACACCGCCCCCGTTGCCACCCCGCAGGAACTGGCAGACTACGATGCCATTATCTTTGGTACCCCTACCCGCTTTGGCAATATGTCAGGCCAAATGCGGACTTTCCTCGATCAGACCGGCGGCCTGTGGGCATCCGGAGCACTGTACGGCAAGCTCGGCAGCGTTTTCAGCTCCACCGGTACCGGCGGTGGCCAGGAACAAACCATCGTCTCGACCTGGACTACGCTTGCGCACCATGGAATGGTGATTGTCCCTATCGGCTATGCCGCACAGGAACTCTTTGACACTTCTCAGGTTCGAGGCGGTACGCCCTACGGCGCGACAACCATCGCTGGCGGTGACGGTTCGCGTCAGCCAAGCCAGGAAGAGCTCGCTATCGCCCGCTATCAGGGGCAACACGTTGCCACCCTGGCCGTTAAACTTAAAGGCTAATCAGCTGTAAGGAGGCGTTTTATGCCAACTCAGGAATCCAAAGCCCACCACGTGGGTGAATGGGCAAGTTTGCGCAATACCTCACCGGAAATTGCAGAAGCGATTTTTGAACTTGCGAAATACGACGAGAAAAAAGCGGAAAAAATTTGGGAAGAAGGCAGCGATGAAGTGCTGACGCTGGCGTTTGGCAGAACCGATAAAGATGCGCTCTTCTGGGGCGAACAAACTATCGAACGCAAAAACGTCTGACCCGAAATGCCCCCGCTGCCAGGCGGGGGCGTTCTGTCATTTCGCCGCGTTATTTAACACCGCATTGAATTTGTCGACAGGACAAAAGCCGTCGGCGTCCACAGGGCACCCTTTCAGCTCCAGCGTTACGCGCTGTGGCGGAGAATCCAGCGTCAACACCTCAGCATTGCGCAGCTGCCCGGTACTCTGGTAGACGTACTCAATCTTCATCAGTTCACGGTTGCCAGTGGCGTCATGCCAACGCTGGAACACGATTTTTCCGCCAATCGGCGTACGTTCATACTGCTTCTGCAGCTGATACGGTTTGACATCCAGCGCCTTTAGCAGTGAGGCGATATTCGAGTCATGACCGACCATCAGTGTGACCTTGGGTGCGGTTGCTGCATCGGTCACCAGCGCTTTATCGATATATTTCACCAACGGTGCAGCCACATTTCTCGCCACCTCAGGGGAGGTGAACAGGCTATCCTGATAGCCGTTTTTCAGCTCTGAGAGCACCCGCCACTGTTGGTCGGTTTTGATTGCCCCCCAGGCGACGTTTTCCACTGAGAAACCTTCGTAATATTGCAGCGTAAAGGCATCCACCAGCGAATTGCCCACCTTCAGCGGTCCGGAAACGCCCGGCTCTTTGCCAAACGGTGCGCTGAAGCTGTCTTTCGTGGCCGTCAGGGAGCAGGTTTTATCTTCTTTGCAGGACGGCGAGTTTTGATAATCGACAATCTGCTCGAGGAGTTTATAGCTGTCATCCAGATGCATTTTCTGCCGTTCGTCCGCCATCGCTTTCACCGCCCGCTCGCGGAAAGCCGCCGAGTTATCGGTGATCACCGGGTTAAACGTGGGATCCATCGTCCCCATGGCATCCTGGTGGTGAACGGGAACGTCGCAGCCTGGAAACGCGCCGGTGATGAAGAACTGGGCGGTCGCGACGGTACGCTGAAGACTGTTCGCATAGGCATAAACCGTATTTTCCGGCGGGCATTCACCGGTTGTCACCAGCTTCTGCTGCGCCAGCCACTCGCGCATGTAGTGGCCCATATACACTTCCAGGATCCCACCTTTGGTGGTGAGCTGCCCGCCAGGCACATCCCATTCCGGCCATTGATTGGGCGTGGACTGTGCCAACACGCTGCCGTTATTCGCCAACGGCGCCCGAAGATTGTGGCGGCTCATGATCAAAACCTGCTGGAGCTGATAACCCTCAGGCGCTGCTTCAGCCTTCACGCCAGCAGACACCAGCAGCGTGGCGCTAACCGCCACCGCAATGACGCTTTTATTCATCCCTAATTCCTCATGCGTTTAGATTCGCCTTAAGTGTGACAGAAACGTGACACTTTGCGCGAAACCCGTCCCGGAAATGCGGCATACCTTGCACTAAACGCCTCAGCCAGCAGCTGAAGCGCTAAAAAAGTGAACACACCATTTCCCTGTTTTCAGCTCATTCCCTGGCAGCGGCAATTGCAATTCGCGGCGCCAACCGTTAGATATGGACGCCTTGTTGTTGTGTAATGAAAATGGACGTCATGAAGACGATAGTCAAAAAGCTCTCATTCCTGAAAACTGTCTTTCGGCCCCATCGCTGGATCGGTCTGCTGACGCTGGCAATCGGCAGCATTTTCCTGAAGCCCGTACTGATCCAGATTTACCATTTTGTCCCGCAGGCAATGGGGGAGTTCACCGGCTGGAAGGATCTCATCTCCACGTTTGGCCTGTTGACCCTGCCACAGGTGGTGTTGGGCATCGCCATGGTGCTGATGAGCATTGGTCTGCTTTTGCGGGCTCGCGTCGCCTGGTCGTTTTCGCTGCTGCTGCTGATTGCGGTCGCGCTGTTTAATTTTCTGCTCCACACCGGCGATCACCGCATAGGGTATCTGTCGCTCTTCGACTGTTTGTGCCTGCTGTGGTTCTGGCGGGAATTTAGCCAGTCCAGCCTCGCGGCCGGTACGCTGTTTGCGCTGATAAGCTTTGGGTCTTTGCTGACCTATGCGCTGTGCGGCTCGCTGTATCTGGGCGATCAGTTCCACCCGGCTATCGATGAACTCTCTGCCGCACTCTATTTCTCGACCGTCAGCATGTCGACCGTCGGGTTTGGCGATATTGTACCCGTCACCCCCAGCGCCCGATTATTTACCGTCTCGATCATTATTCTGGGGATCACGGTGTTCGCGACGTCGATCAGTGCCATCATCGGCCCGGTGATTGGCGGTAACCTCAAACGGATGATTAAAGGAAGAATTTCACACGCCATGCGTAAGAACCACATGATTATTATTGGCGCCACGCCGCTGGCGCTGAGCGTTTATAACGGCCTGAAAGAGCGCGATGAGACGATCACGGTGATCGTACCGCCGGGCATTAACCACGATTATCCCGCCGATGCCGATGTGCTGACCGACGATCCCTCTTCTGACAAAGTGCTGCGTGACGCCGGTGCAGATAAAGCCAACTATATTTTGGTGCTGCGCAATGATGATTCGGATAACGCGTTCATCGTACTGGCCGCCAAAGAGGTAGTGTCCAGCGAGACGAAAATCCTGGCGCTGGTCAATTCAGATAAAAACCTGAGCAAAATTAAACGGGTACAGCCTGATATCGTCTTCTCTCTGCAGACACTCGCCAGCGAATTGCTGCTGCGCAAGCTGAGCGGTGAAAATATGGATACCGGGAATTTGATGGAACTGCTGTTCCAGGACGGGCATTAATACGCTCACGCCCCTTTTCCTGCGAAAGGGGGCGTGAATACATTGGGCTTCAGGTCACCGGCTGCTTCAATTCGCCGTTCAATGCCTGCGCCACTTTGCTTTTATTTTCCGGCGTCTGCAGTTCAGTTACGCACTTATCGGCCACTTTCTGTGCCACCGCTTTCACCTCTGCGTAATTGTCTTTGCTCCATTGCGCATAGGTTTTATGAGTGTCGACGTTCATCAGTGCCGTTGAGCTACAGCGGTAGGTATAATTGCCTTTGCTGGTGTCGGTGTTGAACGTGATATCCGTATCGTAGATAAAGCTGTAATTGTCTTCATCCAGCCCGTCATACATCAGTTTGAAGCCCCTTTGCTTCACTTTCACCGCCTTACCTGCCGCTTCCGGCTTCAGGTCGACAGCTTTCACCAGCGCCACCAGCCCGCCCTCCAGATCGGTCCCTGAGGGATTGGCCACGCTATCAATGTTACTGCCCTTCAGGTCTTCTTTGCTAAAGCCGGAGACGGCCTGCCCGCCGCCGCCGAAGATCGTTAAGCCTGCCTGCAGCACCGTCAGCCCTGCCGCCATCGCGGTGTCTGAACGGCTGACGACATTCAGCACTTCCTGTGAATTATCGGCCGCGCTGTTAATGGTGCTGGCCACCCTAAGCGCGACATGGTCAGTCCCGTTTACGGGGATATCTTTGGTCGAACTGATTTTTTCAGAGGGATGCTGCGTTGCACAGGCCGTCAATAAAATGGCAGGAACAACCATTGAGATCTTATTTTTCATGCTCACTGACAACTCCTTTTGGATTGATACAAAAGCCACGCGAAATGTCTTTTTTCTGTTCTCTTTAAGGGAATCGGCAGCCCGTGCAGAAACTTGACAAAAAAATTAGGCCGCTAATCACTTCAGCATCACCGTGGCGCGTTTGGCTTCAGGGTCTATGTTCACAAGGAAAGGTAGAGGTCACTGAGGAGAAAACGGTCTGACGGACGGCGCGCCATAAAGCAAAAAGCCGCTCGGGTGAGCGGCTTTCTTACGTTGACCTTTGCGTCGCGGTTATTCGCTTACGCTCTTTTTCAAATCTGAGGCGCCTTCTTTGGTTTTATCCCAGGCTTTTGCGCTGCCTTCTTTCGTGGCATCCCACGCTTTCTGGCTTCCGTCTTTGGTCGCCCCCCAGGCTTTCTGACTGCCTTCTTTGGTTTTGTCCCAGGCTTTGCTACTGCCTTCTTTGGTCCCGTTCCAGGCTTTTTCAGAACCCTGTTTGGTCTTATCCCACGCCTTTTCGCTGCCCTCTTTGGTGCGGTTCCAGGCTTTTTGTCCATCCTGCTTCATTTTATCGGTAGCAGAACCGTCACTGTTCATCTGGTTTACCTGCTCCTGACCCCGATGCTCGGTCTTATGCAGCTGTTCTTTGGCGGTATCCGCTCCCGTATGGGCTGTCTGTACGGTTTCATCAGTAGCATGCTGAATTTCGCCCTGCGCCAGAGCACCGGCAGAAATCATCAGAAGGGACATTGCGATGGCTGTTTTTTTCATTGTGAATTTCCTTTTTACAGAGTCCAGCCCTGACTCTATTTTCTGCCGCGTTCAGCCGCAATGTAAAAAGTCTTAATCTCCGGCAATCGCCACGGCCACTCCCTACAACACACTGCCGATAAACACAATAATTGCTGCTACTAAACACGCAAAATTAAGAGATTGCACCCACAAAAAGGCACTAATTGCAGTACAAAAAATGTGACCAATATCAGACTTTTCTTTCTTTCTGCCTGTGCTGCATTGTAAACTGGTTGTTATTACTGGAAATATTGCTCAACGGATGAACAGATGAATGAGTTCGTAGATTATTTTGCAACCTACCTTTATGGGTTAAAGGTAGTCGCAATCGCCCTCGCTATCATGATGTTGATCAGCGGGATAGACGATCTGCTCATTGATATCACCTACTGGACTCGCCGGGCACTGCGGGCCGTCACGGTGTACCGTCGACATCAGCACATGGATCACAAAACCCTGTATGAGCCAGACGAAAAGCCGCTGGCCATCATGGTGCCCGCCTGGAATGAAACGGGGGTGATCGGCCATATGGCGGAGCTTGCCGCCATGACGCTGGACTATGAGAACTACCACATCTTTGTCGGGACCTACCCTAACGATCCGGACACCCAGCGCGACGTAGACGAAGTCTGCACCCGTTTTCCCAATGTGCACAAAGTTGTCTGCGCCCGTCCCGGCCCGACCAGCAAAGCGGACTGCCTGAATAACATTCTTGATGCCATTACCCAATTCGAACGCAGCGCCAACTTCACCTTCGCGGGCTTTATCCTGCACGATGCCGAAGATGTTATTTCTCCGCTGGAATTACGCCTGTTTAACTATCTGGTGGACCGTAAAGATCTTATTCAGATCCCGGTTTATCCGTTTGAACGCAACTGGTCACACTTCACCAGCATGTCGTATATCGACGAATTCGCCGAGCTGCACGGCAAAGATGTCCCCGTTCGTGAAGCGGTCGCCGGTCAGGTTCCGAGCGCGGGCGTTGGCACCTGCTTTAGCCGCCGGGCGGTGATGGCGCTGCTGGCGGACGGTGACGGGATCGCCTTTGACGTTCAGAGTCTGACCGAAGATTACGACATTGGTTTTCGCCTGAAAGCGAAAGGCATGAAGGAAATTTTTGTTCGCTTCCCGGTGGTCGACCGCTCTGATGAAGCCAAAAAATCACGCAAGTTCCTGCAGAGTTCCCGCGCCTCTTCCGTTATCTGTGTGCGCGAGTATTTCCCGGATACCTTCACCACCGCGATGCGCCAGAAATCCCGCTGGATCATTGGCATTGTGTTCCAGGGTTTCAAAACCCATCGCTGGACCAAAAGCCCGACGCTGAACTATTTCCTGTGGCGCGATCGCAAAGGGGTTATCAGCAATTTCCTGAGCTTTTTTGCGATGATTGTCATGATCCAGCTGGTCCTGCTGCTGATGTATCAACACTTTTGGCCCGATGCGTGGCAGTTCATGTCCATTTTTACCGGCGGCGCGTGGCTTTCCACCCTGCTGTGGCTCAACTTTGGCCTGATGGTCAACCGCATTGTGCAGCGCGTGATTTTCGTGACTATCTATTACGGACTGGCTCAGGGCCTGATGTCCGTTCTACGACTGTTCTGGGGCAACCTGATCAACTTTATGGCTAACTGGCGCGCGCTGCGTCAGGTCATTCAGCATGGCGACCCACGCCGCGTGGCCTGGGATAAAACCACCCACGATTTTCCAAGCGTCACCGGGGAAAACCGTGCGCTGCGCCCACTGGGCCAGATCCTGCTCGAACATGGCGCGATAACCGCAGAACAGCTGGAACAGGCGCTCACGCACCGCATCATCGGTTTACGTCTGGGGGGGTCGATGCTGATGCAGGCGCTTATCACCGCTGAACAGCTGGCGGCCGCCCTCGCCGAGCAAAGCCATGTGACGACAGAATCCATTGACGCGTGGACCATCGATCGCCAGCTGATCGACAAAATGCCCGCGTCCGTTGCCCTGCGCTACGCCGTTCTGCCTCTGCGTCTGGAGAAAAATGTGCTGACCGTGGCCAGCGAAGACGGTATCGACCCGGTCTCACTGGCGGCGCTGGAACGTAAGATGGGCTGTCGCGTGAAGTATGTGATTGTGCCCCGGGGTCAGGTGGTTATCGGGCTGCGCTATTGGTATGCCCGCCATCGAACGAAAGACGATCGTGCTTTGCTGGCGTCGGCCGTTGAGCAAGGTTTCATCACCCCGCCGCAGGCCGATACGCTGTGGCAGAAATTCGTTCCCCGCCAGCTGCTGTTCGCGGAGGTTCTGACCTCGCTGGGTCATATCAATCACTCTGCCATGGGTGCCCTTCTGCTGCGCCACGAACGCAGCAATAAGCCTCTCGGCGAGTTTTTGGTCGCGGAAGGCGTGGTGACTCAGCAGACGCTGGATTACGTGCTTCAGCGACAACAAGAATTACAGGTGTCGATGTCCAGCCTGCTGAAAGGCGTCGGGCTGAATGATGAACAACTGGCAGAACTGGTGACCGCATGAGCAGGGAAAGCACTAAACGATTCGCACCGCGCCTGACCAGCGCACTGATTGCCACCCTGTTAAGCACCGGCGCGATGGCCCAGGAAGGCGACACCGGCGCTGAGGCGCTGGAACTGAGTGACTATCGGCACTTTGTGGTTTATCCACGCCTGGAAAAAGCGCTGCGGGCGCAGAAAAATAACGACGAGAAAACGGCGCTGGCGGAGTTCAGTCACCTCCACCAGCAGCTACCGGATAACGTCCCGTTGACGCTGTATCTGGCAGAAGCCTATCGCTATTTTGATCATGACGATCGCGCTCGACAAGTGCTCAGCGAGCAGCTGAAGCGCCAGCCACAGGACACCCGCCTGCAACAGCAGCTGGCGGCAATTCCCGCCAAAATTCAACGCGTCACCACCGTTGAGCAGCTGCTGGCGCAGCAAAAAAGCTGCGATGCGGCCCCCACGACACGTTGTCGCAGTGAAACCGGACAAAATGCGCTCAGGCTTAAACAGCTTTCAATTGCGCAGGCTCAGCTGAATGACCGTGCCTTCGCCCAGTCAGACGAAGGTGCCGAGCTGGAAACGAACATTCTGCAACGCGCCATTTTCCTGCAGGACTGGTCGACGGCAGATACGCTCTTCAGCCAGAAAAATCAGCGTCATGCATTACGTTCAGACGAGCAAAAACAGTGGTTTGATGTTCTGCTCGCGGGCAAGCTGGATCAACGGGTGCAGGCACTGCAGACCACGGGGCTTTTTACTCGTCCGCAGCAACAGCTGGCTTTTGCCAGCACGCTGGCAACCCGGGGTAAAAACCTGATGCTTCAGGATTATTTGGCCTCTCATCATCCCCGTTTTGAGAACGAAGAGCAGGAAAAGAACTGGCTGTTCCTGCTTTCCCGCTACAGCGACAATCCGCAACATGCGCTGCAGCAGTATGACGCGCAGTTTACGGCAAACCGTCGCTACATTGCCGGTTCCGCCTTCCCTGTCGCGTTTAAGGCCGGTGATTATGCATCGGCACAAAAACTGCTGGACGCGTTCGGCGCGGATGACATGCTGGCAGAACGTTACGCCCTGAGCAATGCGACGCAAAATACGGCGGAAAGCCTGAGAGTGGCCCGTCAGCTTTATCTGCGTTCACCGCAAAATATGGCGCTCCTCGATCAGCTCACCTGGCTGCAAACCCAGCACGGCCAGTCACGTGAAGCAACCACCCTTTTGCTGAGCCGCTACCCTTTTAGCGGCTCAGCGCAGGAAAGTACCCAACACCTGATGACCCGGCTGGCCGGACTGCTGCAGGCGCACCCTGACTGGGCCACGCCCGCTCAGCTTGCCCGTCTGGCAAAACCCCTGCCCGACGCGTCGCTTCGCCAGTGGCAAAGCCAGCTGCCCGGGATCAGCACCGACTGCACGGCAACCCGTGCGCTGCTTGGCGATCTGTCTCCTCGTTATGATGCCAGCGCCTGGCGTCGTCTGGGCGACTGCTATCAACAAACACTGCCGGGGCTGGCGCTATTTGCTCAACAACAGGCTGAGCAGCGTCAACCGGACAGCTGGCAGCACCGGGCGGTGGCGTATCAGGCCTACGCCGTTGAAGACTACGCAACGGCCATGCGGGCCTGGAAAGCGGTGCCCACTCAGGAGATGAGCAATCAGGATCTGATGGCGGCAGCCAATACGGCACAGGCCGCTGGCGCCGCGGTAGAGCGCGATCGCTGGATAGATGAAGCCCAGCGACGCGGTCTGGATAACAGTGAATCCTGGTGGTGGCTGCACGCTCAGCGCTTCCTGCCCGCTGAACCTGCGCTGGCTCTCGCCGATTTGGATAAAGCCATTGCGCTTGAGCCAACGGTGAGATCCCTGACCTCACGCGCGGCCCTTTACCGTCAGAACCAGCAAACAGAAAACGCCATTCGCGATTTACGCCAGGCGCTGGTGCTGGAGCCGGACAATGCGGCCACCGAAGCGGCATTGGGCTATGCGCTGTGGAGCCATAAAGAGTACGCACAGTCCCGCATCGCACTGGAAAAAGCGCAGCGGGCCTCACCGGACGATCCGCAGCTTATCCGTCAGCTCATGTACGTGAACGAGCGCCTGGGCGATATTCATCAAACTCAGGCTTATGCCCGCGAGGTGATTGATGAGCTGGATGCCACGGCTGACGTCACGCCGCTGACCGCCGCCCAGAATCAGGAACGCTACAACGTTCGCCGGCTGCATGAAGACATTGGACGGCGCTGGAGCATTAACTTTGACTCCTCCATTGGCCTGAAGTCGGGATCCACCAGCGCATCCAGCTCGGTCCCGGGCGGGGCTGCACCGGGACAAAGCTATCGCAGCTACGCGCAGATGGAAGCGGAATACCGCCTTGGCCGCAATATGCTGGTCAATGGCGATTTGCTCTCTGTCTACAGCCGCCTGTTTGCCGATACCGGTGACAGCAGCGTGGTCTTGCCGGTGAAAAACCCAATGCTGGGGACAGGCCTGCGCTGGAAACCGCTGCATGACTACACTTTTTTCCTGGCAATCGAAGAGCAAATTCCTCTCGACAGAGGTCACGGCAAAGCGGACACCATGCTGCGAGCCAGTGCATCGTTCCTCAATAACGGCAACTTTAGCGACGAATGGCACCCTAACGGCAGCGGCTGGTTTGCCCACAATCTTTATATCGATGCGGCTCAGTACATGCGACAGGATATTCAGGCCTGGACGGCAGATTACCGGGCAAGCTGGCACCAAAAGGTGGCGGGTAATCAGACTCTCGAACCCTATGCCCACGTGCAGACCAACGGCTATCGCGACGGCGACACCCAGGCGAACCAGCTGGGCGGGATTGGCGTACGTTGGAATATCTGGACCGGTCAGACGCAGTACAACGCCTGGCCGCATAAAATCAGCCTGGGCGTCGAGTATCAGCGGACGTTCCATTCGGTGAACCAGAGTACCGATGAACGTAACAACACATTCTTAACCGTAGGGGTTCACTGGTGATGCTGAAACTTCGTCATTATTTGTTTTTGCTGCTGCTCGCCAGCCCACTGGTCAATGCCATGAACGGCGTCATCTGGCAACCCCAGCTTCGCGACATGACGGTGAGTCCGACGCAATGGACATCACTGATGCAAAACCTGCACCGCCAGGGGTTTGACACTCTGGTGCTGCAGTGGACGCAGTATGGCACCGCCTTTAGCAACGCTCAGGACAGCCAGTGGTTACAGCTGCGAGCAGATGCGGCGAGAAAGGCCGGTCTGAAAGTCATTGTTGGTCTGCATGCCGACCCCGACTTTTTCAGCCGTCAGAAGCAGAGTGCTGCTGCGCTCAGCCACTACCTCACCCGTTTGCGGATGGCCGATCTCCGCCAGGCGAAAGCCTGGAACCCCGTTTTTCAGCCGGATGGATGGTACATCAGTGCCGAAATCGACGACCTGAACTGGCGCAATCCAGCGGCTCGCGCTCAGCTGATTCAGTGGCTTCGCGACACACGCCAGCAGTTTGCCGCTCTCGACACCAAACCCCTGTACATCAGCAGTTTCTTCGCCGGTCATATGACGCCTGAGGGCTACAGCCGGATGCTGGCCGACATCCGTCAGACCGGGATTCAGGTTTGGGTTCAGGATGGTTATGGCGTGGATAAGCTCACGCCAACGGAACGCCAGCGTTACCTCACGGCCAGCGCGGGTTGTGAGGGGCTGACGCCTGCCAGCGGCACGGTGTACGAGCTGTTTAAAACGCTACCGGGGAAAACCTTTAGCGCCGAACCGCTGCCGACTGCCGCCATGAAATCGCAGCTGGCAGCTCGCTCAGAATGCAATAAGGATCGGCTCTACTTCTCACTTCGCTATTTGCCTACGGCGAACGGAAATTTGCCGTGGAAGTCATAATCATTATCTGACGGGCTGCGGCCCGTTTTTTTACCCTGCTGCCTGATAGGCCGGGACGCGTCGGGTGGTGGCGGTGAGATTATCGGCGACATCGACTTCCAGGGTGGCAATCCGCATTCCTGCTCGTCTCAGCATCGAAACATCTGCGGCAATACGCTGCATGCCAAACCAGAATAAACCATCCAGCGCCGTGACCCGCAGACCTGACTCAAGCGCCAGACGTAAACGCTCTCGCGGTGCTTTTACTTGTCTGGCAATTTCCTGATAGGGCGAGTTGGTGACCCCTTCTGACGTCACACGGCGAATTCGGTTGCTGAAGCGATAGCGGTATTCATCAGGAATGGTGCTGAGGTCGCTTTTCAGGCTGTAGACACAGCCATAGCGGCTGTCGCTGATGGTAACCGGTTTACGGTTCAGGGCGAGCTCACGACGCAGTGCGTCAATCAGCTGCGGGGTGCGGATCAGCTGCAGCCGAAAAGGCAGTTCAAAGCTGGTCACGTAGTCGACGTTCAGCAGCGCAATCCTCAGCCTGTCTGCACTGTTTGCCTGCTGCTGCCGACACTCCTCCACTACCTCGCGCCACTGCTGTGTGATGCGCGGGGTTTCCTCCGTTGCCATGAAGCTGAATTTCTCGATCTGATAATCGACAAAATGATCCATTTTCCCTGCCCGTAAGATGGTGGCCGTAAATCACGCTCCTGGAGAGCGGCTCGGTGACGACGTATTCTTCTCCGGGGGAGTGTAGATCATTCACGGCTCGAGCTGAATGCTGTTGTTTTATACAGAGAAATTACCCAGACACCCACGCGGTTTACCGGTGCTGAAGCCACGCCTCTGCTTTCTGGCGGATGGTGCGCTCTTCCGGGCTGTTGCGGGTGGCAAAACGTCTTTTAATTTCGTATCCCCCGCTATGAAGAATGTATCCCAGCGAGGCATAAGCCATCGGGAACCGATCAATGATTTGCGGATCAATGGCCACGGCCCCTTTCGGGAAATCAAACGCGCTGCTGTCGTATACCACCTGTCTGTCGACGATTTTCCACTCCCCGCCCTGCTTTATCAGACAGTCAATCAGGCGACAGTGCGTAGTTGAGCCCAGCGCAATAGATTCATTCATCCCGACGATAGTGGCGTTGGTTTCCGCTACCGCCTTATCGTCGTTAAAGGCGATTAGCGGCATGCCGATGAGGTGCTTTGAGGAGAGCGTGGAGGCCGCCATGGTGCGGGAGGCCTCAATAAACGCCTGCGCCGAACCTTCAAACCAGGTAACTTCAATGGTGGCCTCTTCCGTGAACAACGTACTTAATTTGTCCCACTGGCCGGTATCACGGTAAATCCAGCCATTGACGACTTCCGCAATGGCAAACTTGTCGCTGTCTCTGCTCATCTTTTTTCTGCCTTTGATAGGGGATAAGCCTCAACGCTACACGCCAGGAAAAAGAGGGTCTTGGCAGATTGTTGCAATCCGCGTTCAGAAATAAACTTTCTGCCCCTCGTAAAGCCCGTTTCATGCCCCAGCTGTACGCTAGCGATGCGTCCCCTTTTTCACATGAACATCACTGTTTTTGACGGCTTCTTTTGCCGTATTTTTCCCGCAGTGGGCGGAAACCCCTACGGTCGCCTGCATCGCGGCATGCCGTGCCACCTTGCGGGCATTGCAGTCGGCATGCGCTGTGGTACTGAGGAAGGTCAGTAAGGTCATCATCAGAAAGGCAGATTTCATGCTGTTCACCCTGTAGAGAGCCGCTTTGTCTCAGTGAGTATAGCCTGAGCCTTGTGGGAGCACGGGGAACTGTGAATGAAATCAGACGGGGAAAGGACACTCTATTTTTGATTGCAGACGAACGCGTGTCTATCGGAATACGCTGCAAAAGAAAAACCCCAGCTCATTGCTGAGCTAGGGTTTCATGTTTGGCGGAAGCGTAGAGATTCGAACTCTAGAACCCTTTCGGGTCGCCGGTTTTCAAGACCGGTGCCTTCAACCGCTCGGCCACGCTTCCAATGACGCGCACTATAAACATCTGCGGACAGCATGTAAAGCTGAAATGCAACGCCAGACAATCAGTTGCTGCATTTCGCATCACATGGCGAAAATATCACCCGCCATCAATCACTTTCGCCTGCCACTCACAGAGATTTTGCTTATCGGCACGTTCAGTAACGCGCCCTGCGTTTCAGGACCCGGCACTCTCCTGAAAAGGACATGACCATCGGGAACGGAACAGATGCGGGTCGGCTGAAAAAGGGGTAACGCTCAAAGCGCCAACTGCCACTTAACCCACCTGCATCCACAACGTCAAACCCTATCCTTTTAATGAAATTCGCTACCCTGGACTTCGCGTCGATGCATCACGACGAGGGTCCTCAATAACCAGGATATCAACTCGTTGCGACTTGTTTTGATGGTTTTTTTTGTGAAATAAGACGTGCCAGTAATCCAAGAATTGCCGGGGCCAATGTGCCGTACAACGTGACCCAGCTGATACCGTTAACAAAGGCATTATGCGCTGTGGCAACCTTCACGCCGCCCAGAAGTTCTGCATTGAAGTTACCTGCGGCAATCGTAGTGGCAATACTTGCCAGTGAATCAACGTTTACGCTATCAACCAGTTCTGCAGAGACGCCAGATAGCAACACAAACCCCATCACGGCGATATTCACTGCGAGTGAAATCATGCGGGCGCTGAATTCCATTCCCGACGCCATGCCTGCACGTTCTGCAGGCAGTGAGCCAGTCGAGGTATTGGTCACTGGCGTATTCGTTAACCCTAACCCTACTCCAGCAATCAGACAGCCCGGCAGTAATGTCAGCCAGTTACCATGACCACTGGAAATGGTGATGTGCAGTAACGCAAAGCCCATCGCGATGGTGAATAATCCCACTGGGATAATAAAACCTGGCCCGCGCTTCTGTAACAGGCGTTCAGCATAAGGCGGAACCACAATCGTTGGCAGGGTATAAGCCAACACAATTAGCCCTGCCACCACGCTGCTGTAGCCCAACACTGATTGTAAATAAAGCGGGAAATAGATAACGAACGGCCAGAATGAAAAATTCATGCCGCAGGCTCCCAACATTGCAACTGAGAAGTTACGAATGCGGAAAGCTTTAAAATCAAAAACAGGACGTTGAATCTTCAGCTCAATGAGGATAAACAGCAGCAGGCTTGCAATACTGATCGCAATAATTTGCTGGCCCGTACCCGATGCCAGACTTAATTCATGTCCCTGGGTAATCAGATAGACAAAACCAAATACGGCGATCGGTAAAGTAATAATGCCAGCAAGATCAATTTTCACCACGTGCGGATCACCCGACTCCACCACCCCCATCCGGGCAGCAAAAATGGTCACCACGGTAATCACAACATGAATAAGAAACACCCAGTGCCAACTCAACAGAGCAAGAATAACCCCGCCAATAATCGGGCCGAATCCTAACCCAAGACCGAACATAATTCCCCACCATCCAAAGGCAACACCTCGCTCTGGCCCGTCCCTGAACTGATGTGAAAGCACAGCGACCTGACAGGAAAGCATGGCCGCTGCACTGGCACCTTGTAGGAATCGGGCACCAATCAGCACCGGTGCACTGCTTGCCAATCCGCAAATGAGAGAGGCAATACCAAAAACAGTCATCCCCGCAAGGAAGACACGCTTACGGCCAAACCGGTCTGCCAGAGCGCCCATAGCAACCAGACATGAGCACATTGCCAGGGTGTAGGCATTCATAATCCATTGAAGCTGACGAAACTCTGCAGGCAACATTTTTTCAAGCGTGGGTAATATTGATGGAATACTGGTTATCTCCAGCCCCAACATAATGGCGGATAAACACACAGCAGTCAGTGCTACCTTATTTTTTGATGATATGGTCGCTGCCATTTCTTTTTTGCTCCGTAGATCTAATGAGATGGCATTTTTCTTATGAATGTATTTATGAAAAATGGCGTTTTATATTGTGTTATATGTCCTGACACGGCAGGGAAATTATCACTTCTCGAACTCATCAGATATGGTAACGTCAGGTATATCTGTGACAACAAAATGGAATAGTTGAGATGACCACGCTGGATATTGATGCCGTGCGCGCATTTGTCGTGATTGCAGAGTCAAAAAGTTTCACTCGTGCAGCGGCTGAACTGGGCACAACGCAAGGGGCTTTAAGCGTTAAACTGAAAAGACTCGAGGATAAGCTTGGGCAGAAATTGATAGAACGTACGCCTCGTCAGGTGCGTCTCTCTGTTTTTGGAGAGAAATTTATTTCATCCGCACGTGATTTTCTCAGCGCTCATGATCGGGCCATATCCAGCTTAGTGACGACTGAAAGCAAATTCAAATTGGGCATTTCATGTTATGTGATGGGGCCCGAAGTGCCGGATATTCTTTCGCAAATGAAGTCATTAGACCCTGCGTTATTGATAGAGGTGACTGTGGACAGCGCTCACGTGTTGATGAATTCATTTAACAACGGTCAGTTGGATGCAGTGATTGTGCGTAATAATGATGACCGCCGCGAAGGGCTGGAACTGTGCCAGGAACGGTTTGGTTGGTTTGCCAGCGAAAAATATATCCGTATTTCCGATCATCCCGTGCAGATTGCTAACCTTTCTCCTGACTGCGATATACGCGATACGACTTCTCAACGTTTACGCCAGTCAGGAATTCGTTGGGAAGAAGTATTCGTCGGGGTAGGTATAACCGCCGTCATCGCTGCACTTAGCGCAGGCATTGCGGTAGGTGTATTGCCTTATCGTATCGCGCCGGCAAACCTGGTCGACGTGAGCACGACACTCTCTCTGCCAGCGCTTCCCTCACTGGCAATCGTTTTACATTCTTCACTGTCAGACCAAAAGACGCGATCCCTTATTCGTACTATTCAGCGTGTGTACAAAAACCATCACCAGGAAATTGCTGCGCCAGAAATAAATACCCATTTGGCATACTGAATTCAGTACAAACAAAAAACCCCAGTTCATTGCTGAACTGGGGTTTCGAATTTGGCGGAAGCGTAGAGATTCGAACTCTAGAACCCTTTCGGGTCGCCGGTTTTCAAGACCGGTGCCTTCAACCGCTCGGCCACGCTTCCTAAGTGAGGCGCACTATAAACATCGCTGGACATCCTGTAAAGCCCCACTACGATCGCTTGCCTGAAAAACAGTCAATTTTCTGTTATTCGGCTGAAATAACAACGCATTGCCCAGAATTACAGCATTTCCTGCGCATGCCATCGCTTAGTGCTTTTTGATGTACATGTCTTTGGTCTCGTAGAAGCCCAGCTTACCCGGCTCGAATCCCCCTACCCACGGCTTCACCAAATGCGTACGGACATAGTGATAAACCGGAATCGTCGGTACGTCTTTCGCGAGGATATCCTCCGCTTTCTGGTAGTACTCGCCGCGTTTCGCCACATCGGTGGCTTTCGACGCTTCCAGCAACGCCTGGTCAAAATCTTTGTTGCTGTACTTCGCCGTATTTTGACTGTCGCCGGTGCGGAAGTTGTTGAGGAAAGAAGAGGCATCATCGTAATCGGCAATCCATGAATATCGCACCACGTCAAAGTTGCCGGTATGCATGGTGTCGAGCATGGTTTTCCATTCCTGGTTTTGCAGCTTCGCCTCGACGCCGAGATTTTTCTTCCACATCGAGCTGGCGGCAATCGCTACGCGCTTGAGCGATTCGCTGGTGTTGTAAAGCAGATTGAAGGAGAGCGGATGGTTTTCACCGAACCCGGCCTCGGCCAGCAGTTTTTTCGCCTCAGCAAGGCGTTTTTCGCGCGGCCAGCTGGCGTAGTCTGGCTCATTGAGTTTCACGCCGCCGATTTCTGGCTGACTCACCAGCCACGCCGGGCGCTGCCCCTGCCCTAACACTTTCCCGGCGATGATGTCTTTGTCGAGACCCATGTTCAGCGCCAGGCGCACGCGCGCATCATTGAATGGCGCTTTGGTGGTATTGAACTGGTAGTAGCCCGTTGCCAGCTGTGGCGACACGTTCAGCTCGCTGCCAAGCGTTGCCTTCAGCTGAGCAAACTGATTGATGGGCACGGTGTAGACAATATCGATTTCGCCCGCCTTATAGCGGTTAACGTCCGAGGCCTCAGAGTTGATCGGCAGATACGTGACCTTGTTAATCACCGTATGCGAGTTGTCCCAGTATTTTGCATTGCGCTCGGCAACGATGCGTTCGTTGACCACCCACTGCGACAATTTGTAGGCGCCGCTGGTGACGATGTGCTCCGGCTGGATCCACTTTTCGCCAAAGCGTTTTACCAGCACCGGGTCAATGGGCACCATCACATAGTGGTCGAGCATTGAGAGGAATACCGCGTTAGGCTGAGTGAGCGTCACCTGCAGCGTGTTATCGTCCAGCGCTTTCACACCCAGCGTGTCAGGGGCTTTTTTCCCCTGAGCAATGTCTTCGGCATTGACGATATGCATACTGCCTGGGTAGCTGGCGTAGGGCGATAAGGTCTTAGGATCGACCAGACGCTGCCAGCTCCAGACCACATCTTCCGCCGTTATCGCCGTCCCGTCCGACCAGGTGATACCCGGACGTAAATGGAACGTCCAGACGGTGTTGTCCTTTTGCTGCCAACTTTCTGCCAGCCGTGGCGCGATAGAGCCATCCTGATTCACGGACACCAGTCCCTCAAAGAGATCCCTGATGATGTTCCCTTCCACATCGCTTTCGACCTTATGTGGGTCAAGCGAGGCGGGCTCATTGCCATTGCTTCTGACCAGCTCCTGTTTGTCTGCCAGTGGCGTTCCTTCTGGCACCTGCGCCGCAAAGGTCAGACTTGAAGATGCGAGCAGTCCGGCAGCCAGTAATGCCAGCGTGATGTGATTGCACTTTTGTGGTTTCATATCCTTTGCCTTATTGATTTCATTGTTGTTGACAGCCTGACAAGTGTTAGCGGCCATTTGGTATTAAGGCAATGGTTTTCAGTGACCTATAAGAGGTTGATCTGCCCGGATGACGAAAAGCAACAATCATTCTGCCAGGTAAATTTCTCCCGATATAATCCACTGTTTCTTAAGGGGGACGAGTCGGTAAAGATGGGTAAAAGCACTAGAGCTTTGGACTTTATTTACTTATTCTCAGCAGTTATGACAACTGTCTTTAATAGAGAGTGACACTATGGATCGTATTATTACCTCGTCGCGCGACCGTTCATCGTTATTGAGCACGCACAAAGTCCTGCGTAATACCTATTTTTTGCTGAGCCTGACGCTGGCGTTTTCAGCGATCACCGCCACGGCAAGCACCGTACTGATGCTGCCATCGCCGGGCCTGATTCTGACGCTGGTGGGCATGTACGGCCTGATGTTCCTGACGCATAAAACTGCAGACAAGCCGGTCGGCATTTTGTCCGCTTTTGCCTTCACCGGCTTCCTGGGCTATATCCTTGGGCCAATGCTGAACGCCTACCTGTCTGCCGGTATGGGTGATGTGATTGGCATGGCGCTGGGCGGTACCGCACTGGTGTTCTTCAGCTGTTCTGCCTACGTGCTGACCACCCGTAAAGACATGTCCTTCCTCGGCGGTATGCTGATGGCAGGCGTGGTGGTGGTGTTGATTGGGATGGTCGCTAACATCTTCCTGCAGCTGCCAGCGCTGCATCTGGCGATTAGCGCGGTGTTTATCCTGATCTCTTCCGGTGCGATTCTGTTTGAGACCAGCAACATCATCCGCGGCGGCGAAACCAACTACATTCGCGCCACCGTTAGCCTGTATGTGTCGCTGTACAACATCTTCGTCAGCCTGCTGAGCATCCTTGGCTTCGCCAGCCGCGATTAATCTTCGCGAAACGCTGTCCACAAACCCCGCTTATGCGGGGTTTTGTTTTTTGCTACACTGCTGCGGTTTTCTGCTAACGATTGTGAATGACGATGTTGAATTTTGAAGGCAAAGAGATTGAAACCGATAACGACGGTTATCTGAAAGAGAGCAGTCAGTGGAGTGAGGGGCTGGCAGAAGTGATTGCCGCAAAAGAAGAGATTGCGCTCTCCCCGGAGCACTGGGAAGTCGTCCGCTTCGTGCGCGACTTCTACCTTGAATTTAACACCTCTCCGGCCATTCGCATGCTGGTCAAAGCCATGGCCAATAAATTGGGCGAAGAGAAAGGCAACAGCCGCTATCTGTACCGTCTGTTCCCGAAAGGCCCGGCCAAACAGGCCACCAAAATTGCTGGCCTGCCAAAACCGGTGAAGTGCATTTAATAGCGAATGCCGAAGTCGGTCCAGGTTTTGCCCGGCTGATGGGGTTCTGCAAGAACCTTATCTACCCGGGCGCTGCGCGGTCCTCCTGCTTTTAGCCACGCCAGCAGCAGCGCCACTTTCTCTTCTTCACCACAGGCCAGTACTTCCACGCTGCCGTCATCCAGATTTTTGGCGTAACCGGTCAACCCAAGTTTGAGCGCTTCCCGCTGCGTGCTGTAGCGAAACCCCACGCCCTGTACGTTACCGTGTACCCATGCGATTGTGCACGTCTGTGCCATAGCCCCTCCTTTTTCAGCCTAAACCATCAGCATAGCAAAAGCGCATTCCGCTGGCTCAGCGCACGTTTTTGGGCAAGCAGCCATAATGCTGGCGGAATCTGGCGGTAAACCGCGAGTTTGAGAGATAGCCACAGCGCGAGGCGATCTCACCAATCGGTAATAGCGTGGTTTGCAATTGTGACAGCGCCAGTGACATTCGAACTTCCTCAACGATTTGCCGATAGCTCTGCGACTCCTGCTGCAGCCGCCTGCGCAGAGTTGAAGTCCCCAACGACAGACGACGGGCAATCTCATCCGCGGTCCACAGTTTCGCGGGGGCAAGCGTGATTATCTGCCGGACCTGCTCGCTCAGGTTGCTCTGCCGCTCAATCAGTAAGGGACCACACCGCCCCTCATGACAGAGCGCCAGCAGGAGTCCAAAAGCCTGGTGCTCCTGCAGCTGAGAGGGCAAATTTTGGCGCACGGCAGCCAGCAGGTTATCCCACATAAACGTCAGCCCGCTGCTCATCGGCGATAGCAGGGAGTGCAGCTGGGTCCGGGGATATTCCTGCACAAACCGGCGCTTAAAATCACTCAGCAGAGCAGGCGAAATCAGCAGAAGATCGGAGCGAAAAACTCCGTTCTGCGGTTGATTCACAATCTCCAGCGGCGTGTTGCCCGGAATGATGATCAGCTCGCCCGGCGACGCAACCAGCCAGTTGTCCTCCTGAATAATGACTTTACTGCCGTGCGTCACGTGGCAAATTGCCGCGGAAAAAAGCTTCACACGGTGTAACCGATGCATCTGGCTGGAAAAGACCTCGGCTGCCGTCAAATTTTTATGCTGAAATTGCATCTCCTGCGCCACGCCGCTTTCCACCTATCTTGCATAATGAGAGATTAACTGTGCCTTTGCGATAACGTTACTGTGGAGCATATACCCCACCATTGCGCCACTGCTCTGTGCGTCTATCGGCAGCGCTGCTGTTTTTAAGGCCCAGACGGTAAACTGGTACGGATGCGCTTTATCACCGGCCGGAGGGCAAGCGCCACCAAAACCGGCATAGCCAAAGTCATTACGCCCCTGAATGGCCGATGCGGGTAACACATGACTGCCCTTCTCACCTGCGCCTGCCGCAATGCTGCGAACCGTAGCGGGTATATTTACCACGGTCCAGTGCCACCAGCCACTGCCCGTGGGGGCATCAGGATCATATAAGGTAATGGCAAAACTTTTGGTGCCTGGCGGAGGGTTTGTCCATGAAAGCTGCGGAGAGCGATTGTCACCGCGACAGCCAAAGCCACTAAAGATTTGCTTTGCGGTTAACTGACCGCCATCAGGCACATCCGCACTGGTGAGCGTGAAGGCCGGGGCCGCAAAAGCACTGAAACTCATTACCGATACAATGGCCGCCATTCGGGCCGATTTGGATTTCATATTGTGTCCTCAGTCACAGAGGTGAGACCAGACAGTAATGCCAATCGCCCGCCGATACTGTGCCCGAATGATTTACTTTTGTGCCGAAACGCTCAGAAACGTTCTCCTGCTGGTTTCCCCCCTTCCCCGTTATTCATTGCTTTTCCCGGCTGACGTGGGAAAATGGCGCCCATTTTCTTTGAATCAACAGAACAGCAAATTATGAGCGTACGTTTAGTGTTAGCCAAAGGCCGCGAAAAATCCCTCCTTCGCCGCCACCCATGGGTCTTCTCTGGCGCGGTTGCGCGGATGGAAGGTAAAGCTTCTCTCGGTGAAACCATCGATATCGTCGACCACCAGGGAAAATGGCTGGCTCGCGGCGCTTACTCTCCGGCCTCGCAAATCCGTGCGCGCGTCTGGACGTTTGATAAAGAGGAAACCATCGACATCGCTTTCTTCGAGCGTCGTCTGCAGCAGGCGCACAGCTGGCGCGAGTGGCTGGCGAAAAAAGACGGTCTGGACAGCTACCGTCTGATCGCCGGCGAATCCGATGGTCTGCCTGGCGTGACTATCGACCGTTTTGGCAATTTCCTCGTACTGCAATTGCTGAGCGCCGGTGCTGAATATCAGCGCGCGGCACTGATCAGCGCCCTGCAAACGCTGTTCCCTGAATGCGCGATTTACGATCGCAGCGACGTGGCGGTTCGTAAGAAAGAAGGTATGGAGCTGACTCAGGGACCGGTCACCGGAGAGCTGCCGCCCGCGCTGCTGCCAATTGAAGAGCATGGCATGAAGCTGCTGGTCGATATTCAGGGTGGTCACAAAACCGGTTACTACCTCGACCAGCGCGACAGCCGCCTGGCAACCCGACGCTACGTGGAAGACAAGCGTGTGCTGAACTGCTTCTCCTACACCGGCGGTTTTGCGGTTTCTGCTCTGATGGGCGGCTGCCGCGAAGTCACCAGCGTGGATACCTCTCAGGACGCGCTGGACGTGGCTAAGCAGAACGTTGAGCTTAATAAACTCGATCTGAGCAAAGCCAAATTCGTCCGTGACGACGTGTTCAAACTGCTGCGCAAATATCGCGACGAAGGTGAGAAGTTTGATGTCATCGTGATGGACCCGCCGAAATTCGTCGAGAACAAAAACCAGCTGATGGGTGCCTGTCGCGGCTACAAGGATATCAACATGTTGGCTATCCAACTGCTGAATCCGGGTGGCGTACTGATGACCTTCTCCTGCTCAGGGCTGATGACCACCGATTTATTTCAGAAAATCATCGCCGATGCCGCTGTAGACGCCGGGCGTGATGTACAATTTATAGAGCAGTTCCGTCAGGCAGCCGATCACCCGGTGATCGCAACCTATCCGGAAGGGCTGTACCTGAAAGGATTTGCCTGTCGCATCATGTAAGTTGAAAAATGAAACATTGCCCGCATATCTTCTGTGGGCAGGTTTCCCGGGAGGTGACTATGATGATTGTCAGCAAATTCGGCATCGGCCAGCAGGTCCGGCACTCGCTGCTGGGCTACCTGGGCGTGATCGTCGATATCGACCCGGAATATTCACTTGATGAGCCCTCAGACGATGAGGTGGCCGTGAACGACGAGCTGCGTGCAGCGCCGTGGTACCACGTGGTCATGGAAGATGAAGAGGGTGAGCCGATGCACACCTATCTGGCGGAAGCGCAGCTACAGAGCGAAGCCAGTGATGAGCATCCGGAGCAACCCTCGATGGATGAACTGGCCCGTAATATACGCCAGCAGCTTCAGGCACCGCGCTTACGCAATTAAGCAAAACCCCGCAAATGCGGGGTTTTTTGTTATTTGGCCAGGCCTAAGCGTGGAATTTCAATCGCCGGGCATTTGTCCATAACGACGTTTAATCCTGCTTCCCGGGCGACGTCCGCCGCCTGCTCGTTGATAACCCCAAGCTGCATCCAGAGTGTTTTAGCGCCGATAGCGATAGCGTCCTGCGCAACGCCCCAGGCGGCTTCAGAGTTTCGGAAGACATCAACCATATCCACTTTTTCAGGCACGTCGGCAAGCGTGGCATAGCCCTGCTGCCCGAGCAGCGTTTTGCCCGCGACTTTGGGGGAAACGGGAATAACATGGTATCCCTGATCTAGCAGATACTTCATCACCCGATAGCTGGGGCGATCCGGTTTGTCACTGGCACCGACCAACGCAATGGTCCGGGTCTCGGTCAAAATGCCTGCAATCTCGTTTTCTTTCATGATGTCCTCCGGGCAATTCTGCAAAGTGTACGATAATCCTGAGATATCAGCTATTGAGTCATACCTGAGTATGAGGCCGAAATGCCGATTCATGTCTATATGTTAATGAAAATCACTTTGGTAAAGATTTGATACACTCTACGAGTGGGCCATTTTTCAGGAGAGATCGATGAGAACGGGATGTGCGTTGCTGTGCCTACTGCTGATGCTTCCTGTAAGTGCCTTCGCCACGACGCTCAGGCTGTCGGGGGACGTTGATCTGCTGGTGCTGGATGGCAAAAAAGTCTCGAGCCTGCTGCTACGGGGGGCGGAGAGTATTGAACTCGATAATGGGCCGCATCAGGTCGTTTTTCGGGTCGAAAAAATGGTGGCTCTGCCTGACCAAAATCGCCAGCTGTACGTCTCCCCGCCGCTGATCGCCAATTTTAATTCTCAGCTCATCGGTCAGGTCAATTTCAGCCTGCCGCGCCTTGAAACCATCGACGAAGCCCAGGCTTTTACGGCCGTACCGCATGTCAGCCTGTTGGACGGAAACGCGATTCCTATCCCGGTTAAACTCGATATTCTTGCCACCACTCAGCCAGGTGAAGATATCGATTATGAAAAAGCAACCGAGGCCTACAATCTGGCACGAAAACAGGCCTCCGATGCCCAGTTCAGTTTGCCTCAGGCCGATGACAGCACGCTGCTTTCGAAGACCAATGAACTCGATAACCCGGCCTATCAGTCACAAACGCTGACCGAACAAAGGCTCAAATATTGGTTTCATCTGGCGGATCCCGATACCCGTCATCGCTTCCTGGAGTGGGCAAAATCGCAACCCTCTTCCTGATATCATGACCTGGCGCAGGATATTTTTGCCCTTTGTCCCTTGCAGCATCAGTCACTTCCAGTAATCTGTCAGCATCCTGACTGACTATGTGGAAGATAAGATGGAACAGACAACCCGCACTCTGCCCGGGCGCAAACATATTGCGCTGGTGGCGCACGATCACTGCAAGCAGATGCTGAAAAGTTGGGTGGAGCGTCATCAGCCGCTGCTGGCCCAGCATGAGCTGTATGGCACCGGCACCACCGGCAATCTGGTTCAACGGGCAACAGGGCTGGACGTGAATGCGATGCTCAGCGGCCCGATGGGGGGCGACCAACAGGTCGGCGCGATGATTGCCGAAGGCAAAATCGATGTGCTGATTTTCTTCTGGGACCCGCTTAACGCCGTGCCGCACGACCCGGATGTCAAAGCCCTGCTCCGTCTGGCGACCGTGTGGAATATCCCGGTAGCCACTAACGTCGCAACGGCAGACTTTATCATTCAGTCACCTAACTTCAGCGCTCCGGTGGAAATTCAAATCCCTGACTACCAGCGCTATCTGGCAGAGCGCCTGAAATAATCGCGCTCACCGCTGTTTACGCCGGATGCGGCATTGCCCTATCAGGCCTGTGAAAACCTAAAGCGTCGCCACCCGGCACGGTGTGCCGACGCTTATTCTGGCCCAGCGACGCGCTGGGCTTTTTTACGGTTTTCGTACTGCCGGGACATCCAGCGATTTCAGGACATCAACAAAGACCGAAGGCTGCGCTTTGTTATACAACAGCCAGACTTTCTGACGTGCACGGGTCATCGCCACGTACAGCAACCGCCGCTCCTCGGCATCCGGAAAATCCTCTGGCTGCGGCAGCAGGGCCTGCTCCATGATGGATTCGCGAGCAGGCGCCGGGAACGCGTCCTGCCCGCTCTGCAAACCCAGGATGATTGCATAATCCGCCTGCTGTCCTTTGCTGGCATGAATCGTCATAAAATCAATCGTGAGCTTCGGCCAACGCGTGGCCGCTTTCTCCAGTGCGGCGGGCTTCAGATGATGATAGCGCGCCATGATCAGGATCCGTTGCTCCGGTTTTGCATAGCCGCTGAGCTTATCCAGCAACGCATCCAGCTGCTCGTCTGGCAGCAGCGTGACGGCTTTTTTATCGCCCGCGCTGAGGCTGTTGAGCGGCTTGCTGAGCTGATGAGGGTTCTGCTGGATAAAGCGGTTGGCTATTTCGCCAATCCGGCTGTTGAAACGGTAAGTGGTATCCAGCGCGCAGCTGTCACCTTCTCCAAAATAGTGTTCAAACGCGGTTGTCAGGCTGAGCTGAGCGCCGCTAAAACGGTAGATAGCCTGCCAGTCATCGCCCACGGCAAACAGCGTGGTCTGAGAGTTCTGCTTACGCAATGCGGCCAGAAGCGCAGCGCGCTGCGGTGAAATATCCTGGAACTCATCGACCAGGATATGCTTCCACGGGCTGACGAAACGGCCTTTCTCCAGCAGATTGATGGCCTGATGGATAAGCCCGGAAAAATCGACGGCCCCTTCATCTTTCAGCGCAGTTTTCCAGGCTTTCAGTAACGGTGCCATCAGTTTGACCCGTTTGCCAAACAGCTCGCGGATCTCCTCTGGCGCGCTTTCAATCATCTCCGCCTGAGATCCTCCGTGCATGCGCATGAGACTCACCCAGCGATCGAGGCGACTGCCCATCCGGCGAACCATTTTCGCATCGTGCCAGTAGTCCTCCTCCGGGACGTCCCAGCCCATTTCCTCTTCCAGCCACTGGCGCCACCCTTTGGCCTGCGCCTTTTTCTCCTGGCATTGCTGTTGCCAGTAGGTGGTCAGCAGCTTGTAGCGGGCAGCACTGTCGTTCTCAAGCTTGCTGATAACCGGGACTTTTTTACTGCTCTGTTGGATGATTTGCAGGGCAAGTGCATGGAATGTTTTGGCACTGATCGCGTCAGTATTAAGCCGCTGCTGGATTCGATCATCCATCTCCTGCGCCGCTTTACGCCCGAAGGCCAGCAGCAGTATCTGGTCTGGTGCCGCTTCACCGCGCGTCAACAGCCAGCCGGCCCTTGCCACCAGCACCGATGTTTTTCCACTTCCCGCCCCGGCCAGCACCAGCAGCGAGCGTTCGCCATTGACCACCGCACGGGCCTGCGCGCTATTCAGCGGCGAAGACTCAACGTGGTCAAAAAAGGCGGAATATTGTGCCAGCATAGCCTCGGTATAGGCCTGATTATGCTTAAGACGGCTGGCAGCGATGTCCTTCAGCCACGCCTGGCACTGAACCCACAGTTCGCGGCAGTTGTCGAAACTGTCGAGGCGACTGACCGGCACCGGCAGCGCCTCAAGTGCCTGCAGAATTTTTTGCCGTAACTGTGCGACCGCACTACGAGTCAACCACTTCCCCGCGGCGCGGTGATCGGCAATCACGCTCAGCTGCTGTTGCAGCACTTCCGCGGCGATAGCGCTCATTTCCTCGCTCCACAGCTGCCAGCGGCTTTGCAGGTGATGGTGAAAACGCTGCGTATCGGCCCACTCGGTGCCGTGCAGACGCACGACTTTATCATCCGGCAGGACGAACTCCAGTTCTCCCCACACCAGACCGCGCTTACAGCGGATAGCGGTCAACTGATTGAAAGGGATCAGATATTCATGGCGATCGCCTGACACTTTGACCCCGGCATTCAGGAGTTCTACGCGATCGTAAGGGTGCTGCGCCATTCGCTTGCCGAGGGCGGTTGCTTTTAGTTCCATGTCTTGCCAAATCCCGCTTTTAGTCTTATCTCTGACAGTGTAACCGCCAGATACCAGGTGCTCCAGCCTAAAAAAACGTTACAATTGTCGGGTCTTTCTTTTCACAGGACTGAACAGAGGTCTTATGCGTACCGTTCTGAATATTTTGAATTTTGTATTGGGTGGCTTTCTGACAACGCTGGGTTGGCTGCTGGCCACGGTGGTTACCGTTGTACTGGTTATTACTCTGCCGTTGACCCGCTCCTGCTGGGAAATCACTAAGCTGTCGCTGGTGCCATTTGGCAACGAAGCCATCCATGTTGACGAACTGGCTCCCTCGGAGAAAAGTGCCATCATGAACACCGGCGGCACGGTGCTGAACATCGTGTGGTTTGTTTTGTTTGGCTGGTGGCTGTGTCTGACACACATCGTGGCGGGGATCGCCCAGTGCGTCACTATCATCGGCATTCCGGTGGGTATCGCCAATTTTAAAATTGCCGCCATCGCGCTCTGGCCGGTGGGACGCCGCGTGGTGTCTGTTGAAACAGCTCGCGCAGCACGTGAAGCGAACGCTCGTCGTCGCTTTCAGTAACGGGAATTGACTGCCGAATGCTAAGCCCCTTACTCCGTCGCTATACCTGGAACAGCAGCTGGCTGTACAACGCCAGAATTTTTATCGCCCTCTGTGGAACGGCCGCACTGCCCTGGTGGCTGGGGGAAGTAAAACTCACCATTCCGCTGACGCTGGGTGTTGTTGCCGCCGCTCTTGCGGATCTGGACGATCGCCTTGCCGGACGCCTGCGTAATCTGCTGATCACGCTGGTCTGCTTTTTTATCGCCTCGGCCTCAGTGGAGATCCTGTTTCCGTGGCCCTGGGCTTTCGCGCTCGGGCTGACCCTTTCCACCAGTGGATTTATTCTGCTTGGCGGATTGGGACAGCGTTATGCCACCATCGCTTTTGGTGCCCTGCTGATTGCCATCTACACCATGCTGGGCACCTCACTGTATGAACACTGGTATCAGCAACCTCTGCTGCTGTTGGCGGGTGCGGTGTGGTACAACCTGCTGACGCTGACCGGGCATTTGCTGTTCCCGATTCGCCCACTGCAGGATAACCTGAGCCGCAGCTACGAGCAGCTGGCCCACTACCTGGAGCTGAAATCGCGGCTGTTCGATCCTGACATCGAAAACGAATCGCAGGCACCGATGGTGGAACTGTCGCTGGCTAACGGTCAGCTGATGGCGATACTCAATCAGACCAAGACGTCGCTACTGACTCGCCTTCGCGGCGATCGTGGACAGCGTGGCACTCGCCGGACGCTACATTACTATTTTGTAGCCCAGGATATTCACGAACGCGCCAGCTCTTCACACGTTCAGTACCAGCCGCTGCGAGATAACTTCCGATACAGCGACGTGATGTTTCGCTTTCAGCGATTGCTTTCCATGCAGGCAAGCGCCTGTCAGCAGCTTTCTCGTTCTATTCTTTTACGCACACCCTACCAGCATGATGCCCGTTTCGAGCGCGCATTTACGCATCTGGACGCCGCACTGGCTCGCGTGAATACCGACGATGCCGATAAAGAACAGCTCAAGGCGCTGGGATTTCTGCTCAATAACCTGAGGGCGATTGATGCCCAACTGGCCACTATCGAATCCGAACAGCAGCTGGAACTTCCGCAAAGCGACACGGAAACCCAGTTGGCTGATGACCGCCTGCATGGGTTGAGTGACGTCTGGCTGCGTCTCAGCCGCAACTTCACGCCGGATTCTGCGCTGTTCCGCCACGCGGTACGCATGTCTTTGGTCCTTTGCGCTGGCTATGCCATGATCCAGTTCACCGGTATGCATCACGGTTATTGGATCCTGTTGACCAGCCTGTTTGTCTGCCAACCGAACTACAACGCCACCCGGCATCGTCTGGCGCTGCGCGTCATTGGAACCCTGGTGGGGGTGGCCATCGGCCTGCCCGTTCTGTTGTTAGTGCCCTCCATTGAGGGACAGCTGGTGCTGATTGTGCTGACAGGGGTGTTGTTCTTCGCTTTTCGCAACGTGCAATACGCGCATGCCACCATGTTCATCACCCTGCTGGTGCTGCTGTGCTTTAACCTGCTGGGCGAAGGATTTGAAGTCGCCCTGCCCCGCATCATCGATACGTTGGTGGGGTGTGCCATTGCCTGGGCGGCGGTGAGCTTCATCTGGCCTGACTGGAAATTCCGTAATCTGCCCACGGTGCTTGGCCGTGCGTTGGATGCAAACTGTCGATACCTGGATGCCATTCTGGAGCAGTATCACCAGGGGCGGGACAATCGCCTGGCCTACCGTATCGCGCGACGTGATGCTCATAATCGGGATGCAGAGTTGGCCTCCGTGGTCTCGAATATGCCCACTGAGCCCGGCGTCACCCGCGAAATTCGAGAAACGGCTTTCCGTCTGCTGTGCCTGAATCACACCTTCACCAGTTACATTTCGGCGTTGGGCGCCCACCGGGAAAAACTCACCAATGCCGATATTCTGGCGCTGCTGGATGATGCGGTGTGCTATGTGGATGATGCTTTTCACCATACGCCTGCTGACGAACAGCGGGTACAACAGGCGTTGTCAGGATTAATGGAGAGGATCCACCATCTGGAGCCGGTGGCGGAAGCCAAGGCTCCGCTGGTGCTGCAGCAGATTGGACTGATGGTCAGTCTGCTACCTGAAATCTGTCGCCTTCAGCGGCAGGTCAGCGCTCATCCGGCGTAATCCCCTCCTCACGCGCAGTCAGCATCTCGGCCCATTCAATGAGATGCTGGCGGCGCTGCCAGGGAACGATAGCCGCATGAATTCCCTGAATCGCCCCTTCCAGGGCTAACAGCACATTGATACTGAGATCTTTGCGAATATTGCGAAGCCGAAACCAGGCGGTTAACGCACCGACGGCTTTCAATGTCTCAGGATCGTGAATACCGACCTCATCCAGCAACTTTTCAAGCTGATAGGTTATATTCGGCAGCTTCCTCATCCTGCGTGACCACTCCTGTATGCGCTTCTCTTTTCTCGCTTCCAGCAGCGACTGAGCCGACTTTTGCAGCAATAAAGGCGTGTTGTGCCAGAGATCCTCATCCACCAGATAGTAATTGAGCAGAATCGGTCTTCCGCGTTTGTTCAGGGTCAGTAGGCGTTGGCGGTCAGTCACCTGATAGGTCGCTTGCTCTTCGCACACCCGAAGATAAAGGTCGCCGTGTGCGACCATCGCAAAGACAGTGTCATCGACCGACAGGCTGTATCCGCCGAACAATGAACGGTGGTGGATCATCCCCAACGGGGATAAACATTCTTCAGACTCATAGATCCGTTTATACGATAGCTTTTTCATGATTAGTTCCTGCAATCATGGAGATAGAGAAAAACATCGGTGTAGCGGATCCGTTAATCAGGAACATAGGGAAGTTCATTTCAGGGGGCAAGATGTTCTTGTGGGGAGGCAAAAGATCTGTGCAAATTTGCGAAGCGCTTTCAGAAAATGAGGTTGATCTTTAGTCTGACCAGGTATACTGTATATTCATACAGTAACCCACAGGGCGGGACTCACTATGTACACTTCAGGTTATGCAAATCGCAACGCTATGGCTTCTGCACCTGCAGCCAGCCATCCTCAGTTCAACGCGACCGGGCTTATCAGCGAAGTGCTCTATCGTGAAGATCAGCCGATGATGACTCAATTGTTGCTGTTGCCGCTGCTGCAGCAGTTAGGCCAGCAAGAGCGCTGGCAACTGTGGCTCACGCCGCAGCAGAAATTGAGCCGTCAGTGGGTGCAGGCATCCGGGCTGCCACTGTCAAAAGTCATGCAGGTGAATCAAATGTCTCCTGACACAACGCTTGAATCGATGGTTCGCGCACTGCGCACGGGTAACTATAGTGTAGTTATCGGCTGGGTGACTGAAGCGTTAACGGAAGAAGAGCATCTGCAGTTGGCAAATGCAGCAGAAGAAGGAAGTGCGATCGGCTTCATTATGCGTCCGGTCAGAACCACTTCTCTCGCATCGAGACAGTTTTCCGGCCTAAAAATTCACTCTAATTTGTATCATTGAGTGAATTTAGGATTATTCCTGGTATTTTTTTTACCCTATCGATAACCCGCTATTTATCGAGGGCAATTTTAAGAAGATGCTTGTCTGGCGGGGTTTCCAGCATTTTTCTGCGTACAAAAACTCAACATAAATGTTAAATATTGTGTACACAACTCTTTTTTTTTCATATGCCTGACAGAGTTCACACTTGTAAGTTTCTAACTACGTTGTAGACTTTACATCGCCAGGGGTGATCGGCTTAAGCCACAGATTATGGCGAACTTATGATTAGGTCCCGCCCCGGGTGATGGATTTAACCGTGAACTTCTAAATGGATTTTCATGGCGATTTTGGATGATAACGAGGCGCAAAAAATGAAAAAGACAGCTATCGCGATTGCAGTGGCACTGGCTGGCTTCGCTACCGTAGCGCAAGCCGCACCGAAAGATAACACCTGGTATGCAGGTGGTAAACTGGGCTGGTCTCAGTTCCACGACACCGGCTGGTATGACAGCTCCCTGCAGAACAACGGCCCAACTCACGACAGCCAGCTGGGTGCCGGTGCGTTCGGTGGTTACCAGGTAAACCCGTATGTTGGTTTTGAAATGGGTTATGACTGGTTAGGTCGTATGCCTTACAAAGGCGACAATGTTAACGGCGCATTCAAAGCTCAGGGCGTTCAGCTGACTGCTAAACTGGGTTACCCGGTAACTGACGATCTGGACATCTACACCCGTCTGGGCGGCATGGTATGGCGCGCTGACTCCAGCAACAACGTAGGTGGCGATAACCACGACACCGGCGTTTCCCCAGTATTCGCTGGCGGCGTTGAGTGGGCAATGACCCGCGACATCGCTACCCGTCTGGAATACCAGTGGGTTAACAACATCGGCGACGCAAACACCGTTGGTGTTCGTCCAGACAACGGCATGCTGAGCGTAGGTGTTTCCTACCGCTTCGGCCAGGGCGAGCCAGCTCCAGTAGTTGCTCCAGCTCCGGCTCCAGCGCCAGAAGTGACCACCAAGCACTTCACTCTGAAGTCTGACGTGCTGTTCAACTTCAACAAAGCGACTCTGAAACCAGAAGGTCAGCAGGCTCTTGATCAGCTGTACACCCAGCTGAGCAACATGGATCCTAAAGACGGTTCTGCAGTGGTTCTGGGTTACACCGACCGCATCGGTTCAGAATCCTACAACCAGAAACTGTCTGAGAAACGTGCTCAGTCCGTGGTTGACTACCTGGTATCTAAAGGTATCCCAGCTAACAAGATCTCCCCACGTGGTATGGGCGAAGCTAACCCAGTTACTGGCAACACCTGTGACAACGTTAAAGCTCGCAATGCACTGATCGACTGCCTGGCACCAGATCGTCGCGTTGAGATCGAAGTTAAAGGTATCAAAGACGTTGTAACTCAGCCTCAGGCTTAAGTTATCGTCTAATAAAAAACCCCGCTAAGCGGGGTTTTTTTATATCTGTCATAAAGGGTAAAAAGCGTCTTACTCTTTACCCAACATGGCCTGCAAATCCTGCTTCAGGGTCGTCATCTTAGACGCGTACTTCTCTTTGTTTTCCGCATCTTCAATCAGCTGCACAATCGTTTCTGAAAGGGTTTTCCCACGACGCTGTGCAAGGCCTGCCAGCCGCTGCCACACGATAAACTCCAGGTCGATAGACTTTTTGCGGGTATGCTGATGTTCCGCATTAAAATGCCGCTTACGTCGCGCACGAATGGTTTGCTTCATGCGGTTAAACAACGCAGGATTCATGTGTTGCTGGATCCACTCATTCACCAACACAGGTTCGTTTTCGAGCGTCAGCAAATGATCGACTGCCTCCTGGGCAGCGCTGGCCTCAATGTAGCGGGTGATCAGCTCACCTTCCCGGTGTTTCTTTACCAGGTATTTCCATTTCCAACCGCTTTCAAGGTTTTCCAGTTGTTGATATTTCATCGCGATCTCAGTGTGACCGTGTAACTCATTTCAGAATAACAGGTTTTTATCAATGTGCTGAGAAGAAATCACCGTCCAAACCTCTGCCTGCAACAATCCTGAAAGCAAGCCGTTAATCCCCGTGTGCAGTCTGGCTGCTTGAGGTATAATCACCCGCTTTACATCTGACTAAAAAACAGCGACTTTGACGATTACAAAACTTTCCCGGCGCGACCTTGCTCCCGACCTTGAAGCTTATCAGACGCTGTTTACCCAGCCTGATTTGGCCACTGAAACCGATTTCCTGCCCAGCGAACTCCAGGCTCGCCTGCACTACGCACTGGAGCAGTTCCTGTACCCTCAGGCCATCTCTGATTTTCTGTTGGTCAAAGCCCCTGAAGAACCTGAATATCTTCAATTGCTGGCCGATGCCACACGTGAACTTCGCCAGCCGCCAGCCAGCCTGTGCGGTGTTCGCTATACGGTCAATGGTTCTCAGGTAGAACAGAATCCGGCCACCCACCCTGACGATAACTTTGCCAGCCAGGGCGCGGTTATCCACGCCGAGTGGGCGGAGGCAGAACAGCTTTTTGGCTGTGTTCGCCAGTTCAACGGAGAAATCAGCCTTCAGCCAGGTCTCGTACATCAGGCGAATGGAGGGGTGCTAATCCTCTCTCTCAAGACGCTACTTTCTCAGCCCGTGCTGTGGATGCGCCTTAAAAATATTGTGTCTCGTCAGCGTTTTGACTGGCTGGCTTTTGATGACTCACGCCCGCTTCCTGTGACCATTCCTTCCATGCCGCTGTCGTTGAAGGTCATGCTGGTTGGCGAACGTGAATCGTTGGCCGATTTCCAGGAGATGGAACCGGAACTCTGTGAAAAAGCCATCTACAGTGAATATGAAGATACGCTGCAAATCGTCGATGATGAGACGCAGAAAATCTGGTGTCAGTGGGTCTGGCACATCGCCCATGCGCTTAATTTACCGGGGCCCGCAGCAGACGCCTGGTCACTGTTAATTCAGGAAGGTACACGCTACACCGGTGACCAGCAGACGCTCCCGCTTTCACCTCTGTGGATTGGTCGTCAGCTACGTGAAGCAGCCGCGTTTTGTGAAGGGTCTGCGTTTACCGCCGAACAACTGTCGACCATGCTGAATCAGCGCCAATGGCGTGAAGGCTATCTGGCGGAGCGCATGCAGGATGAAATCCTGCTGGAACAAATCCTGATTGAGACCGATGGCGAGCAGATCGGGCAAATCAATGCCCTGTCGGTCGTTGAGTTCCCGGGTCACCCGCGCGCATTCGGCGAACCTTCTCGTATCAGCTGCGTGGTGCATATCGGTGATGGTGAGTTTACCGACATCGAACGCAAAGCTGAGCTTGGCGGAAACATTCATGCCAAAGGCATGATGATCATGCAGGCGTTTCTGATGTCCGAACTGGGCCTTGAGCAGCAGATCCCTTTCTCTGCGTCACTCACGTTTGAACAATCGTACAGCGAAGTGGACGGTGATAGCGCCTCAATGGCCGAACTGTGTGCATTGATAAGCGCGCTGGCTGGCGTTCCTGTTAACCAGAGTCTGGCTATCACAGGGTCTGTCGATCAGTTTGGTCGCGCTCAGCCCGTGGGCGGATTGAATGAAAAAATTGAAGGATTTTTCGCCATTTGCCAGGAGCGAGGTCTGACCGGCAAACAGGGCGTTATTATTCCTTCAGCCAACGTCCGTCACCTCAGTCTTGCGCAGGATGTGCAACAGGCTGTTGAAGCGGGAGAATTTTCACTGTGGGCTATTGATGAAGTGGCAGATGCGTTGCCACTGCTGACTCAGCTCCCGTGGGATATTGAGGGGCAAACGTCGCTTCTGCAAACCATTCAGGAGCGAATTGCCATGGCAAATCAGCAGGATACACACCATCGCCCTTGGCCATTACGTTGGCTGGGATGGTTCCAGTCCAACTGATCGGACTTGTTCAGCGTACACGTGTTAGCTATCCTGCGTCGCGAACTCAAAATAAGGCTTACTGAAAACATGGTAGATAAACGCGAATCCTATTCAAAAGAAGATCTTCTTGCCTCCGGTCGCGGTGAACTTTTCGGCGCTAAAGGCCCGCAGCTGCCTGCTCCAAGCATGCTGATGATGGACCGTGTCATTAAGATGACTGAAACAGGCGGTAACTTCGATAAAGGCTACGTGGAAGCAGAGCTGGATATCAATCCTGACCTGTGGTTCTTCGGTTGTCACTTTATTGGCGACCCGGTAATGCCTGGCTGCCTCGGTCTGGACGCAATGTGGCAGCTGGTTGGTTTCTACCTCGGCTGGCTCGGTGGCGAAGGCAAAGGCCGCGCACTGGGTGTGGGTGAAGTGAAATTCACCGGTCAGGTACTGCCAAGCGCCAAGAAAGTCACCTATCGCATCCACTTCAAACGTGTTGTTAACCGTCGTTTGGTGATGGGTCTGGCCGATGGTGAAGTGCTGGTAGACGGTCGTGTTATCTACACGGCAACCGACCTGAAAGTGGGTCTGTTCCAGGACACCTCTGCATTCTGATACGTCCCCTGCGGTACGTCTGAACTCAGAAACGGCGAAGCCTCTGCATGCAGAGGCTTCTTTGTTTTAAAGAGACAGCATCAGGCGATTACTGCCCTGTCCTCCATGGCTTCTCGCCAGCCTCCAAGCCAGTGTGACCTTTGGTTTAAGGTCTGATAAGGACAGATTTCTTTTGATTTGCCAGCGATGCCAGCCTGGTACCCACGTTGATGTGCCCGTTCCAGGCGATCACGTTTTTGTCTCTTCATGCCTCGTTTCCCTCATTTTTTGATCTGGTGGAAAAGAAAACAATGGTCAGCAAATGTGCAACCACACTTAACGAATAACCTGAATCCGTTATAGCGTCAATGCGCAAATTTCACGCCAATGTCATATTTGTGAGCTACCAGGAAGTTCATTTGTACAAAGCGTGCCGGCAGGCATCACTAACAGCCTGAGGAAAAGAATAAAAAAAGCCGCAACAGAGAGTGCTCTGTTACGGCTTTTAGGGTGATTAATTTTACTTATGGCAGACGATTAAGCGACTGTGCGATAGAGGCAGCTTCCTGGGCCCAGGCCTGCGCCAACACCTTCACCATGGCATCATAACCATCCTGCTGCTGTTTAACCTCAATATGGAATGGACGCTTAATCAGCTGCCCCTGATGGTTCAGGAGCCACTCACCGCTGACAATCACCGTTCCGTCATAACGTCCGTGGAAACCACTGACGCTGACATTGAGCGTGTCCTGATCGCTGCCCAGAGGTTGCGATGCCACAACCCAGCCCGGCAGTTGGTTGCTCAAATTCGCCACCAGCGTGGTTCGCAGCTGCTGATCGAGCGGGCTCGCCCACAGGTTGTTATTGGCAATCACATACTGCACATCGCTGGTCTGATAGACCACGCCGTTGCCGGCGAGGTAATCAGGGATAGTCACCTGTTCAACCCACAGCATGCGTCCACCCTGATTGGCGGTCGTTTGCGCGCCCCCTTGCGGAAGCGGCAGCTGGTAGTAGGTTTTGTTATCGCCACTGCTGCTGCAAGCCGACAGCAGCAGCGCCATTGCTACAGGTAGCCATTTTTTCATTGTTTTGCCCCTTTCGGCTGTGGATCCTGTTTATCCTTCGCTTCGAACACCAGCGCATTGCTCTTATTGTTGAGCGTTTTCAGCACCGGCTGAAGTTCACGCAGAACCTGATCCAGACGCTGCATATCACCCACCATCTTGTTATATGCTGCGGAGCCCGGCTGGAAGCCCTGCATGCTGCGGTTCAGCTCACGCAGGGTTTTCTGCATGTCTGCCGGCAGATCCTGCATTGACTGGCTGGCCGTGATCTTGTTCAGATTGTCGATGGTCTTCTGCACGTGCTTCATCGTGGTCTGACTTTCCGCCAGCGTATTGGTCGCCTGCTCCAACAATGGATTCAACGGCAGATTGTTGATCTTATCCAGGGCATCCATCAGACGCTGTTGGATTTGAGCAAATCCGCCGCTGACGGTCGGGATCAGCGCATAGCCACCAAATTCACGGAACTTGCCGCGCGGTTCGGCTTTCGGATAGAAGTCGAGATCCACGTACAGCGCACCGGTCACCAGGTTGCCCGTTTTCAGCGAGCCACGTAGCCCTCTGTCCATCAGCTCATTGATATGCTGACGCAGATCCGGGTTGTTGTTCCCCAACTGGTTAATCAGACGCTCTGGCTCGAGACGAATCTGTACCGGGATCCGATAATCATCATTCAGACGCTGATGCAGGCCTGGAATAAAGAACGGCACTTTGCCCACGGTACCCAAGCGAATGCCCCGGAATTCAACAGGCGCGCCAGGCTGCAGACCGCGTACGGAGTCCTTAAAGAACATCACATAGTCGATATGCTGGGTGTAAATCGAGTCCTGAATGGTTTTCTGGTCATCGAACAGGTGGTATTCCGTCTTGTTCGCAACCGGCTCACCGAGGTCCAGACCATCCGGCACGTCAAAGCTCACCCCGCCGCCAAACAGCGTTGACAGCGACCCCATCTCCACGCGCATCCCCGCCGAGGTCAGATCCACCGCAATCCCGCTGTCTTTCCAGAAACGGACATTGGTGGTCACCAGACGATCGTTTGGCGCATTGATAAACAGCTGATAGCTGATAGAGCGCTTTTCAGGGTTAAAGGTACTGGTCTCAACGCTGCCTACGCGGTATCCGCGGAACAGCACAGGATCGCCCGGAGAAAGCTGACCGGCTTTATTGCTTTCAAGCAGCACGTGGATGCCCTTGGCATCTGGCGGCGCCAGCGGCGGCGAGTCCAGCAGTTTATAATTCCCCGGTTGAGACCCTTTTACCCCTGGCTGCAGCTCGATGTAGGCCCCCGACAGCAGAGTGCCCAAACCACTGATCCCTTCACGGCCAACCTGCGGTTTGACGACCCAGAAAGCAGAGTCGCCGTGCAGCAGTTTTTCCATTCCCGTGTTAAGGCGGGCTTTAATTTCAACATGCGTCAGGTCATCCGTCAGCGTGGTGCTCTCCACCACGCCAACGTCAACGCTGCGGCTTTTAATTCGGGTTTTCCCACCTTCAATGCCTTCAGCGTTCGTCGTAATCAGCGTGACTTCCGGTCCCTGATGGCTGTAGTGATAGAAGAGGATCCACGCCCCGATAAGCGCGGTGACGATAGGAAAGATCCACACCGGTGACCAGTTTTTCACCTTTTGCACTTTGGCTTCCCCACTCTTGTTTTCCATGTTTTTATTTTTCCTCATGGTTTGATTCTGGCTCACGATCCCACAGCAAACGCGGATCGAAAGTCATGGCGGAGAACATGGTCATCACGACCACCAGCGCAAACATTACTGCCCCTATCGCCGGATAAATATTCATCAATCCTCCCATGCGTACCAGTGCCGACAGTACAGCAATCACAAAAACGTCAATCATTGACCAACGACCGACGAACTCAACCACCTCATAAATCAAATGCATTCGCTCGCTGTCACGTTTCCCTTTACCGTTGGCATTCCAGCACAACCAGGCAATCGCCATCATTTTCAGCGTGGGTACCATAATACTGGCGATGAAAATCACCATCGCCACCGGGTACGACCCTTCGCTCCACAACAACACCACCCCGGCGATAATGGTCGACGGCAGCTTTTCTCCCAGCAGATCGGTAATCATGATCGGCATAATATTCGCAGGGAAATAAAGAATGATTGAGGTTATCAGCAGCGCGAGCGTCCACTGAAGGCTATTGCGGCGACGCACGAAACCTTTGGTTTCGCAGCGCGGACAAACGGGTTCATCGGCCGGCAGAACCGCAGTGCAGCATGAACAGGAACGAAGCCCCTGACGCAGCCCTGTCACCCCCACTTTGAGCGGCTGTTTCACTTCCGGCATGGGCGCAATATCGTCCCATAGCCAGCGGCGGTCTACACACTGAAAAGTGCGCAGTTGCAGCAGGCAGAACATACACCAGGGGAAGAAGCTCAATCCGACACCGATATCGCCGTAAGCCATCAGCTTCACAAAGCTCACCAGTACGCCGGCCAGGAAAATCTCCGCCATACCCCAGCTTTTCAGATGGAACAGGATACGGGCAAGAAACGCCTGAACTTTAGCGGGTAGCGGGACCCGGTTGACAAGAACGAGGATCGTCAGCAGGCAAAATGCGGGCACCAGCTGAACAAACATCATGAAAAAGGTACCCAGCGTTGCGTAGTCCTCCGTGAAGAGGACTTTTGGGATTTCCAGCAGCTCGATTTCACTGCCTATCCCCCCCACCTTCATATAGATGAAGGGGAAAAGGTTTGCCAGTACCAGCATAAACAGCGCCACAATCGCGTAGGCTGTTGGCCGTTGGCGAGGCTCATCCCATTCGGTGGTCAGTGTCGTGCCGCAACGAGGGCACGACGCTTTATGACGGTGTTCAAGGTGCGGTAATGCCACCAGCAGGTCGCATTGTGGGCACAGGATATGCCCCGCAGCATGATGATGATCGCACATGAACTTTCCTCTGGTTAACCGCCGTTTTTTAATGCTTCCAGGTATTCCCAACGTTCAAAGGCTTCTTCCAATGCCTTTTCCGCCTGCGCCATGTCTCCTAACACTTTTTGCGTTTGGTCATGAGACTGACTAAAGAATGCGGGATCTGCAACTTGCGCCTGTAAACTTTCCAGGTTTGCTTCAAGTTCCTCAAGCCTTTGAGGAAGCTGCTCTAATTCGCGCTGCAGGTTATAGCTTAGTTTGCTAGTCGTCCGTTTGACAGTTCCTGCTTTAGGTTGCTCTTTAACTATTTTTAGATCATTTGTAACTTTTTGCGCCTGCGACTGGCTTTGCTGACCTTTGGCATCGTGATAGCCACCTACATAGGTCCCGATTTTACCGTTTCCTTCAAAAATCCAGCATTCGGTGACGGTATTATCGACGAACTGACGGTCGTGGCTTACCAGCATGACCGTGCCCTGATAGCCGTCAATCAACTCTTCCAGCAGTTCAAGCGTCTCGACATCCAGATCGTTAGTCGGTTCATCGAGGATCAGCAGGTTGCTTGGCTTAAGGAACAAACGGGCCAGCAGCAGACGGTTACGTTCACCCCCCGACAGCGCACGCACCGGGGTCATCGCCCGCTTTGGATGGAACAAGAAATCCTGCAGATAGCCCAGGACGTGACGCGGCTTACCGTTGACCATCACCTCCTGCTTACCTTCCGCCAGGTTGTCCATCACGGTTCTGTCCGGATCAAGTTCGGCACGGTGCTGATCGAAATAAGCGACTTCCAACTTGGTACCACAGTGGATGCGACCGCTGTCGGCCTCCAGCTGGCTCAGCATCAGTTTGAGCAGCGTGGTTTTACCACAGCCGTTCGGGCCAATCAGACCGATTTTGTCACCACGCTGAACCTGGGAAGAAAAGTCGTTTACCAAGACTTTGCCATCGACGGCGTAATCGACGTTTTCCATTTCAAAGACAATTTTGCCTGAGCGGCTTGCCTCTTCGACCTGCATACGCGCGGTGCCCATGACTTCACGACGCTCGCTGCGTTCGCGGCGCATGGCTTTCAACGCGCGAACACGGCCTTCGTTACGGGTACGGCGGGCTTTGATACCTTGACGGATCCACACCTCTTCCTGCGCCAGCTTGCGATCGAACTCCGCGTTTTGCAGATCTTCCACCCGCAGCGCTTCTTCTTTCTCCAGCAGATACTGATCGTAATTGCCCGGGTAGGTCACGAGCTTGCCGCGATCGAGATCGACAATACGGGTCGCCATATTGCGGATAAACGAACGGTCGTGGGAAATAAAGATAATGGTGCCTTTGAAGGTTTTCAGGAACCCTTCCAGCCAGTCGATGGTTTCAATATCGAGGTGGTTCGTTGGTTCGTCGAGCAGCAGCACGCGCGGCCCGCTGACCAGCGCACGGCCCAGGGCGGCTTTACGCAGCCAACCGCCGGACAGCGCGCTTAGCTCCATATCTGCTTCCAGACCGAGCTGTTCCAGCACTTCGTTAATGCGGTTTTCCAGCTGCCACAAATTGTGGTGATCCAACTGCTCCTGCACCTTGGCGAGTTCATTCAGATTTTTATCGCTCGGGTCGGTCATCACCAGGTGCGAAATTTCGTGGTAGCGCTTGAGGTAGACCGCCTGCTCTTCAATCCCTTCGGCGATAAAATCGTAAACGCTGCCCTGCACGTTGCGCGGCGGATCCTGCTGCAGACGTGCTACAACCAGATCCTGTTCATAGATAATACGCCCGTCGTCCAGACCCTGTTCACGGTTCAGGATCTTCATCAGCGTGGATTTGCCCGCGCCATTACGGCCAACCAGACAGACTCGTTCGTTATCTTCGATATGCAGTTCAGCGTTATCGAGAAGCGGCGCATCGCTGAACGACAGCCAGGCGCCATGCATGCTAATTAATGACATCTATTCTTTCCTTCAGGCTGAGGTAATCAGCCAGCAGTTATGGATCTGACGGTTGCGGGCAAAGTCGGGTGAAAGCGTTTTTTGGGTAATTTCTTGTGCTTTCAGGCCCAGTTTTGCCAGTCCGTCGTGATCGAGTTTGAATCCACGCTTATTGTTGGAGAACATAATCGTGCCGCCTTTACGCAGCAGGCGTTTCAGGTCGGTCATCAGTTTGAGATGATCGCGCTGCACGTCGAAGGTATCTTCCATGCGCTTGGAGTTAGAGAACGTCGGCGGATCGATAAAGATCAGGTCGAACTGCTCATCTGCTTCGCGCAGCCAGCCCAGCACGTCCGCCTGCATCAGTCGATGTGCACGACCGGTCAACCCATTCAGACGCAGGTTGCGTTCTGCCCACTCCAAATACGTGCGGGACATATCCACAGTGGTCGTGCTGCGAGCGCCGCCTAAACCTGCGTGCACGCTGGCGCTGCCGGTATAAGAGAACAGGTTCAGGAAATCCTTACCCTTGCTCATTTGACCCAGCATACGACGAGCAATGCGGTGATCGAGGAACAGACCGGTATCAAGATAATCCGTCAGGTTGACCCACAGCTTCGCGTTGTATTCGCTGACCTGCATGAACTCGCCTTTCTCGCTCATTTTCTCGTACTGATTTTTCCCCTTCTGACGCTCACGGGTTTTCAGTACCAGGCGGTTCGGTGCAATGCCGAGCACGGAAATGGTGGCGGCAATAACGTCGAACAGGCGATGGCGTGCTTTGGTGGCATCCACGGTTTTTGGCGGCGCGTATTCCTGGATAACGACCCACTCACCGTAGCGGTCTACCGCCACGTTGTATTCCGGCAGGTCAGCATCATACAGGCGATAGCATTCAATGCCTTCCTGACGGGCCCATTTCTCCAGCTTCTTCAGATTCTTACGCAGACGGTTAGCATAATCGTCCGCCAGCATCACCGGCGCAGCGCCATCGTTTTCCGCCAGATGATAGTTTTTCTGCACACAGTCCAGCGGGCCGTTTTTGGCTTTGAACTGACGTTCAGCACGCAGCTGCAGGCAGCTCAGCAGATCCGGAGACGCGCTGAACAGCGACAGGTTCCAGCCGCCAAACTGCGTTTTCATGATCCGGCCCAACAGGTTGTGCAGGGCGATCAGTGCCGGCTCGCTGTCCAGACGCTCACCGTACGGCGGGTTGCTGACAACGGTGCCATACGGGCCTTTCGGCAGTGGGTTGCTGAGCTTCGCCACGTCTTTGACTTCAAACGTGACGAGGTCGCTGATACCTGCCCGGCGGGCGTTGCTACGCGCACGCTCGATAACCCGGCTGTCGATATCAGAGCCGTAGAAGCGCGAGCCATAGGCCGCCAGTCCGGCACGAGCGCGGGTCTGCGCATCGGCTTTCACTTCCTGCCAGATAGCGTCATCATGCTGCGCCCAGCCTTTGAAGCCCCAGTGCCCGCGATGCAGGCCCGGTGCGCGGTCGGTCGCCAGCATGGCCGCTTCAATCAGCAGCGTGCCGGAGCCACACATTGGGTCGAGCATCGGCGTGCCTGGCTGCCAGCCGGAACGCATCACAATGGCGGCGGCCAGGGTTTCTTTGATAGGCGCAATCCCCGTCGCATCACGATAGCCGCGCAGGTGCAGACCTTCGCCGCTCAGATCGAGAGAAATGTGCGCCACTTCTTTGTTCAGACGCACATTGATACGGACGTCCGGATTTTCTTTGTCGACGTTAGGACGCGGCAGATTTTTACGGGTGAAGGCATCAACAATGGCGTCTTTCACCTTCAGCGCGCCGTACTGGCTGTTACGGATCTCTTCGTTGACGCCGCTAAAGTGCACCGCAAACGTGGCATCCTGATTGAACATCTCTGTCCAGTTGATCGCCTGGACGCCAAGGTACAGATCCAGATCGCTGTACACTTTGCACTGGCTCAGCGGCATCATGATGCGCGATGCCAGGCGGCTCCACATCAGACTCTGGTAGAGCAGCCGCGTGTCTCCCTCAAAGTGGACACCACCCTGAACCACCTGACAGTCGCTTGCGCCCAGGCCTTCCAGTTCAGTTTTTAACAGCTCTTCCAGCCCACGGGCCGTACTGGCAAACAGAGAATTCATATCATCACTTATTACTTGCAGAAAATTGTTGCGCATTATAGCGAATCTGGGCTTCATATAGGGTGACTTTTTTTTCTACGCAGAGGACAGCGGAATGGCGACGTTATCACGGCTCTTTATACACCCGGTCAAATCGATGCGGGGAATTGGTGTGACGCACGCCCTGGCCGATATCAGTGGGATGAGTTTTGACCGTATTTTCATGGTCACCGAGCCTGACGGTACCTTCATTACCGCGCGCCAGTATCCACAGATGGTTCGCTTTACGCCTGTCCCCATGCACGACGGTTTGCATCTCACCGCGCCAGATGGCAGCACGGCAGTCGTTCGCTTTGCCGATTTTGCCGAACAGTCTGAACCGACTCAGGTCTGGAGCGCCCATTTTACGGCGCGTATTGCACCTGCCGCGATAAACCACTGGCTGTCCGGATTCTTTAAACGAGACGTCCAGCTCCGCTGGGTAGGCCAGGATCCGACCCGTCGGGTTAAAAACTATGACACGGTGCCCCTCTCCTTTGCCGACGGTTTCCCCTATTTGCTGACCAGCGAAGCGTCGCTACGGGACTTACAGAATCGCTGCTCTGCCAGCGTGCAGATGGAGCAGTTCCGCCCAAACCTGGTGGTCACCGGCACGCAAGCCTGGGAAGAAGACAGCTGGAAAGTGGTCAGGATCGGTGACGTTGTTTTTGACGTCGTGAAACCCTGCAGCCGCTGCGTGTTTACCACCGTCAGCCCAGAGCGCGGGCAAAAGCACCCTTCAGGTGAACCGTTGGCAACCCTGCAAGCCTTCCGTACCGCCCAGGACAATGGCGACGTGGATTTTGGCCAGAATCTGATTGCCCGTAATAGCGGCGTGGTGCGTGTCGGTGATGAGGTGGAAATTTTGTCCACCGGCCCGGCCAAGCGCTATGGTGCAGGCAAAACCGACGACGCGGTTGACGTGGAAGTGCAGACCGATGCCATTGTCGATATCGACTGGCAGGGTGAGGTCTTTAAGGGAAATAATCAGCAGGTGTTGCTTGAACAGCTGGAACAACAGGGAATTCGGGTGCCCTACTCCTGCCGGGCAGGCATTTGCGGAAGCTGCCGTGTCAAGCTGGTGGAAGGTGAAGTCAGCCCAATGAAGAAAAGTGCGTTAGGCGACGATGGCACCATTCTGTGTTGCAGCTGCGTCCCGAAGACGGCACTGCGTTTGGCGCTTTAAACCGCCTGGCCGTAGCTGACGTTCATCATCACAGACTGCGGTTGGAGTCGGTCGTTCATCACTTTAATTGCATCACCCAACTGCATGGTACGGCCGGCAAGCGTCAGCCCCGGTTGTGCCAGCAAACACAATGCCGCATTTTCGCCAGGCTCAACCACCAGCAGATTTACGCGCTCCCCGGTGTCGCTCAACCACACCTGCGCGCCATCCCCCGCCACCGGCTGCCAGTTATCAGCATGGGCAACAAAATGCCAGCTTTTGGGCATCTGAGGTTTGAGGAAACGGATAGCCACCAGCGCGTTAAGGATTAACTCTGCGCGGTGCTCTTTGGTTAATTCAAGATCCCGACACTTTTCTTCAAAGGAGAAGTACAGTGCGGCATCATCCACACAAAAGCCTGAAGGATCAAAGGCATCGGGCGTCAGCGTCCGGCGGGCATAGCGCGACCTGAACAACATACCATTGGCTAAATCGAGCATCATGCGATCGTGCTCTTCATCAAAATACCAACGCCAGTTATCGTCAGGTTTAATTCGCATCTCTCTCCCCCATTCGCTCAGGCAACCCTGCCAGAACCACTTAATCCATTTCGTTAATTTGCCTGAATTAAGAAAAGACCATAAAGTTTAAATTAGCAACACTTGGGGAATATAAAACAACCAGGGCAGGAAATAAAGCCCTGGTTATAATTTGCGCGGAAAAGATTAGAGGTGGGTAACGATTTCTTTAATCAGCGGTGGGCCTTTAAAAATAAACCCGGAATAGATCTGCACCAGCGAGGCGCCCGCAGCCATCTTCTCACGGGCAGCCATCACGGAATCGATGCCACCGACGCCGATAATTGGCAGACTGCCTTTTAATTCTTCGGACAGACGGCGAATAATTTCCGTACTCTTCAGCTGTAAAGGACGACCACTTAAACCGCCCATTTCGTCACAGTGTTTCATTCCCTGGACGAGTGAACGATCGAGCGTGGTATTGGTCGCAATGACACCATCAATATTATGGCGAACCAAACTGTCGGCAACCTGGATCAATTCTTCCAGAGAAAGATCCGGGGCGATTTTCACCGCTACCGGGACATATTTGTGATGCAGCGACTGCAGTTCTTTTTGCTTATTTTTGATCGCCATCAGCAGATCGTCGAGCGCTTCACCATATTGCAGGGTGCGCAGACCTGGGGTATTTGGCGAGGAGATGTTCACCGCAATATACCCGGCGTAGGCATAGACTTTTTCCATACAAATCAGATAGTCATCTTTACCCTGCTCTACTGGCGTATCTTTGTTTTTACCGATATTAATGCCGAGCACGCCGTCAAAATGCGCCTTTTTGACATTCTCCACCAGGTTATCAACGCCGTGGTTATTAAAGCCCATGCGGTTGATCAACCCTTCCGCATCGACCAGACGGAAGATCCTCGGTTTGTCATTTCCCGGCTGCGGACGTGGGGTCACCGTCCCGACTTCAATGGAGCCAAAGCCCATCGCCCCGAGTGCGTCAATACACTCTCCGTTCTTATCAAGACCGGCGGCCAGACCAAGCGGATTCTTAAACGTCAGACCCATGCAGGTCACAGGTTTTGACGGCACTTTCTGGCGCACTAGCGCTTCCAGTGGTGTCCCGGTGACACGACGTAATTGTTGAAACGTGACTTCATGAGCGCGCTCTGGATCGAGCTGGAAAAGGGCTTTACGAACGAAGGGGTAGTACATGAACTCTCCTGGATTCCCGGTGTGCAAACCGGGGGCGTATTATGGGTGATCCTTTCGCGAAAGGGAATTGACCTGCGGCAAAAAATCGCGAACTTAGCAAACGTTTTCCTGATTTGCGCTTTTCGGCAAACGTGTGCCAGATAAATCATTTAGCTTCCGCGCCTGCCTCTGACACACTCCTGATAAATGTTATCAATGTTAGATAAAAGCAAACATTTAGTTATAAGGAGCCATTATGCGTGTCATTACACTCGCCGGTAGCCCGCGCTACCCGTCGCGATCCAGCGCTCTGCTTGAGTACGCCCGGGAAAAGCTGACCGCGGTCGATGTTGAGGTCTGCCACTGGCATCTGCAAAATTTCGCGCCAGAAGATTTGTTATACGCGCGCTTCGACAGCCCGGCCCTGGTGGCATTGACGGAACAGTTGGCGACGGCGGACGGTTTGATCGTCGCGACTCCTGTCTATAAAGCGTCATTCTCGGGTGCGCTAAAAACCCTGTTAGATCTTCTGCCAGAACGCGCGCTGGAAGGCAAAGTGGTCCTCCCTCTGGCAACGGGTGGCACTGTCGCTCACCTGCTGGCCGTCGATTATGCGCTGAAGCCGGTGCTGAGTGCGCTCAAAGCACAAGAGATCCTGCACGGCGTCTTTGCCGACGACAGCCAGATTCAGGACTATCAGCACAAACCGCAGTTCAGCCCCAACCTCGAAAAACGTCTTGATGGCGCGCTGGAAATCTTCTGGCAGGCGCTGCACCGCCGCGATCTTCGCGTCCCGGCGTTTCCATTCCAGCAAGGAGTCGCCCATGTTTAATTTTTTTCGCCCATCCCTTAGAACACTGGCACTTAGCGGTTTATTGACGCTTTCAGCCTGGAGCCATGCTGCTGAATCCGCCCCGGATGCACTGAGAATCGGCTATCAAAAAGGTAGCGTCAGCATGGTACTGGCTAAAAGCCATCAGCTACTGGAGCAACGATACCCGAACACCACATTTTCCTGGATTGAATTCCCGGCAGGTCCGCAGATGCTGGAAGCCCTGAATGTGGGCAGCATCGACCTCGGGTCAACCGGGGATATTCCCCCTATTTTTGCCCAGGCCGCGGGCGCCGATTTGGTGTACGTCGGTGCTGAACCGCCAAAACCTAAAGCCGAAGTGATTCTGGTCCCCGAAAACAGTCCCATTAAATCGGTGGCCGATTTGAAAGGCCATAAGGTCGCGTTCCAGAAAGGTTCCAGCTCCCACAACCTGTTATTACGCGCCCTGCAGCAGGCGGGTCTTAACTTCACCGATATTCAGCCCGCTTACCTGACACCGGCAGATGCTCGGGCCGCCTTCCAGCAGGGCAATGTCGATGCGTGGGCCATCTGGGATCCGTACTACTCTGCCGCCCTGCTGCAGGGCAAAGTCCGCGTTCTGAAAGATGGAAGCGACCTGAAACAAACCGGATCGTTCTACCTGGCTTCACGCCCGTACGCGGAGAAATACGGTTTGTTTGTGCAGAACGTACTGCAAACCTTTAGCCAGGCCGATGCGCTGACCCTCAGCCAGCCTCAGCAAAGCACCGAGCTGCTCGCCAAAACGATGGGCCTGCCGGAAGCGGTAATTGCCAGCTACCTCAGCCACCGCCCGCCAACGGCGATTACGCCTGTTAGTGAAGAAACTGCGCGTCGCCAGCAGCAAACCGCCGATCTGTTTTATGCCAACCATCTGGTGCCGAAAAAAGTCGATATCCAAAGCCGTATCTGGCAGCCCACTGCACAAGGAGCAAAATCATGAGTCTGAATATGTTCTGGTTTTTACCGACCCACGGTGACGGTCACTACCTTGGCAGCGACGACAGCGCGCGCCCGGTCGACCATGGCTATCTCCAGCAAATCGCCCAGACCGCAGACAGACTCGGCTTTACCGGTGTGCTCATTCCAACCGGACGCTCCTGTGAAGATGCCTGGCTGGTGGCCGCGTCGATGATCCCGGTAACTCAGCGGCTGAAATTTCTGGTGGCACTGCGCCCCAGCGTGATTTCGCCAACCGTGGCAGCGCGCCAGGCCGCCACCCTCGACAGACTCTCGAACGGTCGTGCGCTCTTTAATCTGGTGACAGGGAGCGATCCGCAAGAATTGGCCGCTGACGGCGTGTTCCTCGATCACACTGAGCGTTACGAGGCCTCCGCCGAATTTACCCACATCTGGCGGCGTTTGCTCGAAGGGGAAACGGTCGATTTTGACGGAAAATATCAGAAGGTGCGGGGCGCAAAACTGCTGTTCCCACCTGTCCAGCAGCCGCGTCCGCCGCTCTATTTTGGGGGATCGTCGGATGTCGCTCAGGATCTGGCGGCAGAACAGGTTGATCTTTACCTGACCTGGGGTGAACCGCCTCAGCAGGTCAAAGAAAAAATTGCGCAGGTGCGGGAAAAAGCAGCAAAACTCGGGCGTAAAATCCGCTTCGGCATTCGATTGCACGTCATCGTGCGTGAAACCAATGATGAAGCCTGGGAAGCGGCAAATCGCCTGATTTCACGCCTTGATGATGACACCATCGCCAAAGCGCAGGCGGCTTTCGCCCGTACGGATTCCGTCGGTCAGCAGCGAATGGCGGCATTACACGGAGGACGCCGTGACAAGCTGGAAATCAGCCCTAACCTGTGGGCGGGCGTTGGGCTGGTGCGCGGTGGCGCCGGGACGGCTTTAGTCGGTGATGGCCCAACCGTTGCCGCACGCATAAATGAATATGCGGCACTCGGGATCGACAGCTTTGTGCTTTCTGGCTACCCGCATCTGGAAGAGGCCTACAAGGTGGGCGAACTGCTGTTCCCGCACCTTGATGTGGCAATCCCGGAAATCCCTCAGCCGCAGTCATTGCAGGTGCAGGGTGAAGCCGTGGCCAACGAATTCCTGCCGCGCAAAGTCGCCCAGAGTTAAGGAGAGTCCTATGGCAACGCCTGCAAATAAGTGGCTGCTGCACGTTGCCCCCTGGCTGCTGCCGGTGGGCATCGTGATTGTCTGGCAAATTGCCTCGGTGACCGGCTGGCTTTCCAGCCGAATTCTGCCCTCACCCGAAGGCGTGGTGGAAGCCTTCTGGTCGCTGTCCGCCAGCGGCGAGCTGTGGCAGCACCTCGCCATCAGCTCCTGGCGCGCACTGATAGGCTTTTCAATCGGCGGGTCAATAGGCTTACTCCTCGGGCTCATCAGCGGTCTGTCTCGCTGGGGAGAACGTCTGCTTGATACGTCCATTCAGATGCTGCGCAATGTGCCGCATCTGGCGCTGATCCCGTTGGTCATCCTGTGGTTTGGCATTGATGAGAGCGCCAAGATTTTCCTCGTGGCCCTCGGCACGCTGTTCCCGATTTACATCAACACCTGGCACGGTATTCGTAACATCGACCGCGGACTGGTGGAGATGGCGCGAAGCTACGGGCTGTCTGGATTTTCCCTGTTCTGGCACGTCATTCTGCCCGGCGCGCTGCCCTCAATTATGGTGGGCGTGCGCTTTGCGCTGGGGTTGATGTGGCTGACGCTGATCGTCGCCGAAACCATTTCCGCGAACTCAGGAATCGGCTATCTGGCGATGAACGCCCGTGAATTCCTGCAAACCGATGTGGTGGTGGTCGCCATCATTCTTTATGCCCTGCTCGGTAAACTTGCTGACATTAGCGCCCAGCTGCTGGAGCGCGTCTGGCTGCGCTGGAACCCTGCTTATCAACTGAAGGAGGCTACGGTATGAACACGGCACGCCTGAATCCGGGTATTCCTTTATTGCTGAAAAATATTGATAAACGCTACGGCGCCAATACGGTGCTCAATGGACTCAACCTGCACATTCCGGCCGGGCAATTTGTGGCGGTCGTCGGGCGCAGCGGCGGTGGAAAAAGTACCCTGCTGCGCCTGTTTGCCGGGCTGGAAAAGCCCAACGCGGGCGAACTGCTGGCGGGTAACGGTCCGCTGGCCGCCAGCCAGCAGGAAACAAGGATGATGTTTCAGGATGCAAGACTCCTGCCGTGGAAATCGGTTATCGACAACGTTGGGCTCGGGCTTAGCGGTCAATGGCGTGCTAATGCGCTGCAGGCGCTGTCGGCGGTTGGCCTGGAAAACCGGGCCAGAGAGTGGCCCGCGGCGTTATCCGGCGGCCAAAAGCAGCGCGTCGCGCTGGCCAGAGCGTTGATTCACCGTCCGGGCCTGCTGCTACTGGATGAGCCGCTGGGGGCGCTGGACGCCCTCACCCGCCTTGAGATGCAGGACCTGATCGAGTCGCTGTGGCAGGAGCAGGGGTTTACTGTTTTGCTGGTAACCCATGATGTCAGTGAAGCCGTGGCGATGGCCGATCGGGTGCTGCTTATAGAAGAAGGAAAGATTGGCTTAGATCTGACGATTGATTTGCCACGCCCAAGGCGTAAAGGCTCGGTGCGTCTGGCAGAACTGGAGGCTGAGGTGCTGAATCGGGTGATGAAACGAGGGGCGGAGGAACAACAGGCAAAACGTTTGAGATCCGCTAATGCCTGATGCCCTCTCCCCGACCCTCTCCCACAGGGAGAGGGAGGAAATCAAACCCCTCTCCCGCAGGGAGAGGGGAATGCACGACGTTACGCTAACGCTTTCGCAATCTTCTCGAACAGATCGCCGGACAGATTTTCCAGCCCTTTCAGCTGCTCCAGCGCCGCTCGCATTTTCTCCTGACGCTTCGCATCGTAACGCTTCAGGCGAATCAGCGGCTCAATCAGACGCGAGGCCACCTGCGGGTTACGGCTGTTCAGTTCGGTCAGCATTTCGGCCAGGAACTGATAACCGCTGCCGTCTTCAGCGTGGAAGGCTGCCGGGTTACTCATGGCAAAGGCACCGATCAGTGAACGAATGCGGTTAGGATTGCTGAGCGTAAACGAACGATGCTTCAGCAGACCACGCACGGTGTCCAGGACGTTATCCGCAGGGCTGGTGGACTGCAGAATAAACCACTTGTCCATCACCAGACCGTCATGGTGCCACTTGTCGTCGTACTCCTGCATCAACGCATCACGACATGGCAACTGCGCTGCGACCGCGGCCGCCAGCGCTGCCAGGGCGTCAGTCATATTATCGGCTGTGTGGTACTGATGGCTCACCAGCTTGTCAGCCAGCTCTGCATCACCAAACGCCAGATAGCGCAGACAGGTGTTACGCAGGGAACGCTTACCAATATCCGCATGCTCAACGCGATAGGCATCCAGCTTATTGGCGTTGTACACCGCCAGACACTCGTCTGCCAGTTCGGTTGCCAGCGTGCGGGTTAGCGCTTCACGCACCGTGGCAATCGCCACCGGATCGATAATCTCGAACAGCTCGGCAATTTCATTCACCGATGGCAGGGTCAGAATTTCTGCCGCCAGCGCCGGATCGATGTGCTCATCCAGTAGAATTGCGCGGAACGCATCGGCCACGTGAATTGGCAGCGACAGCGGTTGATGCTGCTGATGACGCGCGACATTCAGCTTGATGTAGGTGGCAAGCAAACTCTGCGCAGCATCCCAACGGGAGAAATCGTTGCGGGCGTGACGCATCAGGAACGTCAGCTGCTGATCGCTCCATTTATACTCCAGCTTCACTGGCGCAGAGAACTCACGCAGCAGCGAAGGTACCGGCTGGAAATAGACATTATCGAAGATGAATGTCTGTTCCGGTTGGGTAACGTTCAGCACGTGGTGTACAGGATGACCGCCCTTCTGCAGCGGGATCACTTTCCCTTCGTTGTCATACAGTTCGATATCGAACGGAATATGCAACGGCAGTTTTTCCTGCTGTTCAGCGGTTGGCGGCGTGTGCTGTTTGATGGTCAGCGTGTACTGCTCGGTTTCCGGGTTGTAGTCATCGTGAACGGTGACGACCGGCGTACCTGACTGGCTGTACCAACGACGGAAATGGGAGAGATCGACATTCGAAGCATCTTCCATCGCCTGCACAAAATCATCGCAGGTGGCCGCGCTGCCGTCATGACGCTCAAAGTAAAGCTGCATCCCTTTCTGGAAATTCGCTTCGCCCAGCAGCGTGTGCAACATGCGAATCACTTCTGACCCTTTTTCATACACCGTCAGGGTGTAGAAGTTATTCATCTCGATGACCATGTCCGGACGAATCGGGTGCGCCATTGGGCTGGCGTCTTCCGCAAACTGCATACCGCGCATGGTGCGCACGTTACTAATACGGTTGACCGCACGAGACCCGAGGTCGGAGCTGAATTCCTGATCGCGGAACACGGTCAGGCCTTCTTTCAGGCTGAGCTGGAACCAGTCGCGACAGGTCACGCGGTTACCGGTCCAGTTATGGAAATATTCGTGGCCGATAACGCGTTCGATATCGAGATAATCTTTGTCAGTTGCGGTATCGGTGCGGGCCAGCACGTATTTGGAGTTAAAGACGTTAAGGCCTTTATTTTCCATCGCGCCCATATTAAAGAAGTCGACGGCGACGATCATATAGATGTCGAGGTCATATTCGAGACCGAAGCGGTCTTCGTCCCACTTCATGGAATTCTTCAGCGACGTCATCGCCCACGGCGCGCGATCGAGGTTACCGCGATCGACAAAGAGTTCCAGCGCAACGTCACGGCCTGAACGGGTGGTGTATTTATCGCTCAGCACATCGAAATCGCCGGCCACCAGCGCGAACAGGTAGCACGGTTTCGGGAACGGATCCTGCCACTGCACCCAGTGACGGCCATTTTCCAGCTCGCCCTGCGCAATGCGGTTGCCGTTAGAGAGCAGGTACGGATATTTGCTCTTATCGGCGATAATTTTGGTGGTGAAGCGCGCCAGGACATCCGGACGATCCAGATACCAGGTAATATGGCGGAAGCCTTCTGCTTCACACTGAGTGCAAAGCGCTTCGCCTGACTGATACAGTCCTTCCAGCGCAGTGTTCCCTGCCGGGCTAATTTCATTGACAATCCGCAGCGTGAAACGCTCCGGCAGACCGTCAATCACCAGACTATTTTCTTCTACTTTATAGTCGCTCCACGGCTGGTCGTTAACGTGGATGGAGACCAGCGTAAGATCTTCGCCATTCAGACGCAGAGGCGTGGCAGACGCAGCGTGGCGGGTAATCTGGCTTTCAGCCGTCACGACGGTTTTTGCGGCATCCAGGTCAAAGGTCAGGTCGATATCGCTGATCAGGTATTCCGGCGCACGGTAATCGTGGCGGTATTTGGCTTGGGGCTGTTGTGTCATAAAAAACCTTTAGCATCTTTTGTAAAGTGTCCGCTCCAGTCTATTCCTGTTGCTACTTTCACGCTACGCAGAATGTTCATCTTTTCAGGGGCAAACACGCAAATTGCTACATTTTGATAACAGCGCGGCACGAATTGCCCTCGACCCGTTCAGGACCTTGTGGTGTGATCGGGCTTCAATAAATCAATAAACAAGGTATACTCCTGCGGTTTCAGCCGTTGTTTATTGTACTAAACGCTCCTTTATGAGGACGCTATTGCGCACCATGACACCATTCGCTTCCCCTGTTCTGCAGTCTCTGCTGGATACAGATGCTTATAAGCTGCACATGCAGCAGGCCGTCTTTCATCATTATGATGATGTCCAGGTGGCGGCAGAATTCCGCTGCCGCGGTGACGATCTGCTCGGTATTTATGCAGATGCCATTCGCGAACAAGTCGAAGCGATGCAGTCATTGCGACTGCAGGACGACGAGTTCCAGTGGCTATCCGGCCTGCCCTTCTTCAAATCCGACTACCTCGCGTGGCTGCGTGATTTCCGCTATAACCCGCAACAGGTCACGGTAACGAATGACAATGGCAAATTGAACATTCGTCTTGAAGGCCCCTGGCGCGAAGTGATCATGTGGGAAGTCCCTTTGCTGGCAGTGATCAGCGAACTGGTGCACCACTATCGCTCACCGGAAATCACGGCAACGCTGGCGTTAGACCATCTTGAGCACAAGCTGGCTGATTTCAGTCAGTTAACGGCAGGGATGGACATGTCGGGTTTCCGCCTGATGGATTTCGGTACCCGCCGTCGTTTTTCGCGTGAAGTTCAGCAGGCTATCGTGGAACGTCTGCAGCAGGAGCCGTGGTTTGTCGGCACCAGCAATTACGATCTGGCACGCCGTCTGATGCTGACGCCGATGGGCACTCAGGCACACGAATGGTTCCAGGCACATCAGCAGATAAGCCCGGAACTGGCCACCAGCCAGCGCGTCGCATTGGCGGCCTGGCTCGAAGAATATCCGGATCAGTTAGGTATTGCGCTGACCGATTGCATCACCATGGATGCATTCCTGCGAGACTTTGGCCCGGAGTTTGCCGAACGTTATCAGGGGTTGCGCCATGATTCTGGCGACCCTGTTGAATGGGGTGAGAAAGCCATCGCCCATTACCAGAAACTCGGCATCGACCCGATGAGCAAAGTGCTGGTGTTCTCCGATAACCTTGATTTGAACAAGGCCGTCGAGTTGTACCGCCACTTCTCTTCGCGAGTGAATCTCAGTTTTGGTATCGGCACGCGCCTGACCTGCGACATTCCTCAGGTGAAACCGCTGAATATCGTGATTAAACTGGTGGAATGTAACGGTAAGCCTGTGGCAAAACTTTCCGACAGCCCAGGCAAAACCATCTGCCACGATAAAGCCTTTGTCCGTGCTTTACGTAAAGCCTTCGACCTCCCTCAGGTCAAAAAAGCCAGCTGATTTGCAAAAAGGCGCCGTAAAGGCGCCTTTCTTATTATTATTTTCTCAATTCTCCCCGTCTCGCTGTGATTTCCACTTGTCAGTGCAAAGATGACAGGTAACATAGGGATCCCCCTGTCTATAAGGGCGGACAAAGATGACTTTATTCTGGACTACTAACAGAGAGATAAATATGAGCGTTGTGCCTGTAGCCGACGTACTCCAGGGCCGCGTAGCCGTTGACAGCGAAGTCACCGTGCGCGGATGGGTGCGTACCCGTCGTGATTCAAAAGCTGGTTTTTCCTTCCTCGCCGTTTATGACGGTTCCTGCTTTGATCCTGTACAGGCCGTCATTACTAATTCTCTGCCTAATTACAATCAGGAAATCCTGCGCCTGACCACCGGTTGCTCCGTCGTCGTCACCGGCAAAGTGGTGGCTTCTCAGGGTCAGGGCCAGAGCTTTGAAATTCAGGCCACTGAGGTGGAAGTAAGCGGCTGGGTTGAAGATCCTGATACCTATCCCATGGCGGCAAAACGTCACAGTATCGAATATCTGCGTGAAGTCGCTCACCTGCGCCCACGCACCAACCTGATTGGCGCAGTTGCCCGCGTACGCCATACGCTGGCGCAGGCCCTGCACCGCTTCTTCCATGAAGAAGGGTTCTTCTGGGTATCGACTCCGCTGATCACCGCTTCCGATACCGAAGGCGCCGGTGAGATGTTCCGCGTATCCACGCTGGATCTGGAAAACCTGCCGCGTAACGATCAGGGCAAAGTTGACTACGACAAAGACTTCTTTGGTCGTGAATCTTTCCTGACCGTTTCCGGCCAGCTGAACGCCGAAACCTATGCCTGTGCGCTGTCGAAGGTGTATACCTTTGGCCCAACCTTCCGTGCAGAAAATTCCAACACCAGTCGTCACCTCGCTGAATTCTGGATGCTGGAACCGGAAGTGGCGTTTATTGATCTGGAAGAGAACGCCGCGCTGGCAGAAGCGATGCTGAAATATGTCTTCAAAGCCGTGCTTGAAGAGCGCGCCGATGACATGAAATTCTTCGCCGAGCGCGTGGATAAAGAAGCCATCACCCGCCTGGAGCAGTTTGTGAATGCCGATTTCGCCCAGGTAGATTACACCGATGCGATCACCATTCTGGAAAACTGCGGTCAGACCTTTGAGAACCCGGTCTTCTGGGGCGTTGACCTCTCTTCCGAACACGAACGCTATCTGGCGGAGAAACACTTCCAGGCACCGGTTGTAGTGAAGAACTACCCGAAAGACATCAAGGCCTTCTACATGCGCCTTAACGACGACGGTAAAACCGTTGCCGCAATGGACGTTCTGGCACCGGGTATCGGCGAGATTATCGGTGGTGCACAGCGTGAAGAACGTCTGGATGTTCTGGATCAGCGCCTGACTGAAATGGGCCTCAATAAGGAAGATTACAGCTGGTATCGCGACCTGCGCCGTTATGGCACCGTGCCGCATTCTGGCTTTGGTCTTGGTTTCGAACGTCTGATTGCCTATGTCACCGGCGTTCAGAACGTGCGTGACGTGATTCCGTTCCCACGTACACCTCGTAACGCCAGCTTCTAAGCAAAAGTCTTACACAAGCCAGCAGCGCATCTGCTGGCTTTTTTTTGCCTTTGTCAGATTTTGTTAGCGAATTTCTACAAATATAAACGTCAACCCACCTTCCCAAACCTAAATGTTACATCCCGTGTACTGAAACACTTCCGCACATAAATCCACCATCACATCGCTTGCGCTTAAGTATTCCCCTATCGCTTAGCACACAAAACAACCAGTCACAACGCGCACAAAAAGCTAATTTTCGATCGAGAAAAAAATAGAGATGAGAGTCATTCTCATATAGAAAAAGCTGTTATACAAATTAATGATAAGCTTTTCATATAGATAGATAAGAGATCGTAGATTATTCCAACAACAGGTCTGGAAATTTGAGGTGGTTCACAAAGTTCCCTGATTTACACAATTTCTTACATATAATTTCTTTTTGTTACTCATTTACGATATTTGTAGCACTTTCAGGCTAGCGAAACGTTGTCATGAATGGAAATATCTCCAACAGACACAAAAAGACACCAAACTCTCATCAATAGTTCCGTAAATTTTTATTGACGAAAATTATTGGCGGCAGTGGCGAGTGTTATAAAAAAAACCAATGAGGGTAATAAATAATGATGAAGCGCAATATCCTGGCAGTGGTTATCCCTGCCCTGCTGGCAGCTGGTGCGGCGAACGCAGCAGAAATCTATAACAAAAATGCCAACAAACTGGACTTCTACGGTAAAGCTGTAGGCGAACACGTCTGGACCACCAACGGTGACACCGACAGCTCTGACACCACCTATGCCCGTATCGGCTTCAAAGGTGAAACTCAGATCAACGACCAGATCACCGGTTACGGTCAGTGGGAATACAACCTGAACGCGTCTAACGCTGAAGGTGCTCAGGGTACTGCTACCCGTCTGGCATTTGCTGGTCTGAAATTTGGTGACGCTGGTTCTATCGACTACGGTCGTAACTACGGTGCCATCTACGACGTAGCGGCTTACACCGATATGCTGGTTGAGTGGGGCGGCGACTCTTGGGCTGCAACCGACAACTTCATGAACGGCCGTACCAACGGTGTTCTGACTTATCGTAACAACAACTTCTTCGGCCTGGTTGATGGCCTGAGCTTCGCTCTCCAGTATCAGGGTAAAAACGAGCGTAACAGCCCAATCACCGTTGACTACGACGAAAACGGCACCGCTAAAACCGCTAACCTGACCGGTAACGGCGCGAAAGCGAACGGCGACGGCGTGAGCACCTCCGTACAGTACGAATTCCTGGAAGGCTTCAGCGTAGCCGCGGGTTACGAAAGTGCTGACCGTACTAACGATCAGGTTAACCCACAGACTTACGCTATCAACGGCGTAGCGGGCAACGCAAGTGCTGGCGGTGACCGCGCTGAAGCATGGTCTACTGCATTCAAATACGACGCGAACAACGTATACGCGGCTGTAATGTATGCTGAAACTCAGAACATGACTCGCGAGCCAGACAGCAACTTCGCTAACAAGACTCAGAACTTCGAAGCTGTTGCTCAGTACCAGTTCGACTTCGGCCTGCGTCCTTCTGTAGGTTACGTACAGTCTAAAGGTAAAGACCTGCTGTCTCGCCCTGGCTTCAAAGGCGGCGATGCTGACCTGGTTAAATACGTAGAAGTGGGTACCTGGTACTACTTCAACAAGAACATGAACGTCTACGCAGCATACAAATTCAACCTGCTGGACGACAACGATTACGCGAAAGCAACCAAACAAGCGACCGACGACCAGGCCGCTGTTGGTATCGTTTACCAGTTCTAATAACCAAAACGCCACTTGGTTATATGCTTGATAAACAGGGCTTCGGCCCTGTTTTTTTATGCCTGCCAGTTTAAAATCGTGAGTTGTGAAAAGCGTTAGGCTTTTTGTCGCAAACGGTTGGCAAATCGGTCGTCTGCCGTTAACCTGATATCGGATTTCTCCCTCAGTAATCACAATGGAACCTCGTCATGTTTGAGAACATTACCGCCGCCCCTGCCGACCCCATTCTGGGTTTAGCCGATCTGTTTCGTGCCGATGACCGCCCTTCGAAGATCAACCTCGGAATTGGTGTTTACAAAGATGAAACCGGAAAAACACCGGTTCTGACCAGCGTAAAGAAAGCGGAACTCTATCTGCTGGAAAATGAAACCACCAAAAATTATCTCGGCATTGATGGGATCCCAGAATTTGGTCGCTGCACTCAGGAACTGCTGTTTGGTAAAGGCAGTGAGATTGTGACGGAGAAACGTGCACGCACGGCGCAAACGCCTGGCGGTACCGGTGCTCTGCGCGTGGCGGCAGATTTTCTCGCGAAAAACACCGATGTGAAACGTATCTGGGTCAGCAATCCTAGCTGGCCGAACCATAAGAGCGTGTTCAATTCCGCAGGCCTGGAAGTCCGTGAGTACACCTACTACGACGCCGTCCAGCACGCGCTTGATTTTGACGGTCTGGTGGCGAGTCTCAACGACGCGCAGGCGGGTGATGTCGTTCTGTTCCATGGCTGCTGCCATAATCCAACGGGTATCGATCCTACGCTTGAGCAGTGGGAACAGCTGGCAGCACTCTCTGCCGAAAAAGGCTGGCTGCCGCTGTTTGATTTCGCGTATCAGGGCTTTGCCCGCGGTCTGGAAGAAGATGCTGAAGGTCTACGCGCTTTTGCCGCAGTCCATAAAGAGCTGCTGGTTGCGAGTTCATTCTCTAAAAACTTCGGCCTGTACAACGAACGCGTGGGTGCCTGTACGCTCGTGTGCACCGACGGTGAAACTGCCGATCGCGCATTCAGTCAGATGAAATCGGTCATTCGTGCCAACTACTCGAATCCACCGGCGCACGGTGCTTCCGTGGTGGCGACCATTCTCAGTAACGACGCACTGCGCGCCATCTGGGAACAAGAGCTGACCGATATGCGCCAGCGCATTCAGCGCATGCGTCTGCTGTTTGTGAACACTCTGGCAGAGAAAGGCGCAGATCGTGATTTCAGCTTTATCACTAAGCAGAATGGTATGTTCTCCTTCAGCGGCCTGACCAAAGAACAGGTTCTTCGCCTGCGCGAAGAGTTCGGTGTGTATGCTGTCGCTTCTGGACGTATTAACGTCGCGGGGATGACGCCAGACAATATGGCGCCGCTGTGTGAAGCGATTGTCGCTGTGCTGTAACGTCAGCACAAAAGAAAAAGGCCGCAATCGCGGCCTTTTTGATTTTTACCACACGGGCATTTCATCCTGCAGGAACGGGTTATGCTGTCGCTCATGACCGAGGGTCGACATAGGACCATGGCCAGGAATGAAGCTCACCTCATCGCCCAACGGCAGCAATTTTCGCTTGATGGAATCAATGAGCTGATTGTGATCGCCGCGCGGGAAATCGCTGCGCCCCACTCCACCTTTGAAAATCACATCGCCAGAAATCAACAGCTGCGAAGCACTGTCGAAAAAGACAATATGACCCGGCGTATGTCCCGGACAATGCAGCACCTGCAGACTGACGTTGCCCACGCTCACCTTATCGCCTTCGTTTAACCAGCGATCCGGTGTCAGCGGCTGACAGTCCTCGAGGCCAAACATCCGGCTCTGCGCCGGCAGCCCCTGCAGCCAGAACTCATCTTCTTTTTCCGGGCCGATCACCGGCACGCCATAATGCGCGGCCAGTTCTGCAGCGGCACCCACGTGATCCAGATGACCGTGGGTCAGCAGGATCTGCATCAGCGTCACGCCCGCAGCGGCAACTTCCTGTTTGATACGTTCAGCATCACCGCCTGGATCCACCAGCGCAGCAAGTTTGGTTTGTTCGCACCAGATCAGTGAACAGTTCTGGGCGAAGGCCGTAACCGGAATAATACGATAGTTCATGAGGCTCCTGTTTCGTTACCAGGTCCTGACAGGACCGGTATCAATATGCACAAAGTTGCTTCGTGGGTAGTATCCTACACCACCTGCGCGCATAGATAACGCAGCTTTGCGAATATTGCTCAACTGAATACCTTCAATGTGAAAATCCATCGCCTGGCCTTTCGTGTGATAGCTATGTTTAGCCACACCACGACTGCGTGCGCGCAATTCGTCATTAGTATCTAAAGAACGATAACCGGAAACGAGCTGCACGGGCTTATTGGTGCCTAAAAGTCCCTGAAGTCGGTACAGATGATCAAACAGTTGTGGGTCGATGGATTTTATTTTATTCGCGCGGAAATCACGGAAAAAATGGTTGAGTCTTGCTAATTCATCCTGAATATAGCCTCTGCCATCGAAAAACTCCGCTTTGAGCGACTCACCGGTATGCAAATTATTGAGTGTCAAAATGCGCGGACGAGGTGTCGAGAGGGTGGCAAATGCTGGCGTCGGCAGGATGGCCGCTGCGCCGAGCGCAACACCACCTAACGCCAGCAGTTTGCGGCGATTAGCGTCAAATTTGTCCATGATAATCAGGTCTTCAAGTAAATGGTCGTATTTTATGCACTTCTGGCGCACAAAGGGCACATTAACCGCCATAATGCATGGCGTCAAGGTCCCCTAACCCCAGTAAATCCGGGCTCTGTAGCGGTACGAGCCCGATTTTACTCTCTCATACGACACCTGAATTATCTGAACGTCTTCATTTACCTGATTAATTGTTCCGCTTTAGGTAAAATTTGTGCGCCAGATCGCGCGGTGAGATCATAATTGTAAATATCTGTACGATACTGCGCCCGCCCATCGCTGCCCACAAAGGCCGTCAGATAATAGAGGTTCACAGGGATATTTTGTTTGATATTCACGTAGCGAGTATCCCCCTGCTTCAGGGCATCCGATATCCGGCTATCGTTCCAACCCGCATCCTGTAACAGCATATTGGCAAGCTCAGAAGCTTTATTCACCCGCACACAGCCCGAACTCAGCGCACGAGTCTCTTTCTGGAACAGGTTATGGTTCGGGGTATCGTGCAGATAAATGGCATCAGAACTTGGCATGTTGAACTTATAACGGCCAAGGGAGTTATGTTCGCCGGGCGCCTGCTGGAAGCGGAAAGGCAAATTGGACGCCGTGATCGTCGACCAGTCCACGTGGTAAGGGTTAATGGTTTCTTTACTGTTCCAGCCACGAATAACCGTATAGCCGTGCTGTTCCAGATACCCCGGATTGCTCTGTACTTTCGGCAGAATATCTTTGCGTGCCAGGGTTGGCGGTACGTTCCACGGTGGATTCACCACCACGTTGTTCAGCGCACTGCTCATCATCGGCGTTTTACGATCCGGACGCCCGACAATCACCCGCGACGCCAGCACCTGGTTGCCGTCCAGATAATAGACCAGAGAGTAGGCCGGGATGTTTACCATGATACCGGTTGAGAGTTTGCCAGGCAGCAGGCGCAGGCGTTGAATGTTTAGCGCCAACACGCCCGCACGCTGGGCCGGGCTCATGTTCAATCCGTCCCGGGTAGACTGGCCAATGACGCCATCGGCATCCAACCCTTGCGAGGCCTGGAAGCGTTTTACCGCCTCAACCAGCTGTTTGTCATAGGCCGCAGGTGCACTGCTGCTGGCTTTGACTTTCTTCGCGGATATCGCCGAAGTGCTGACCGCCGGTGTGTCGCCAGGCAATGTGATGTTTGGCGTGTTGTTCATCATCCCGCTACGTTGCAGGATTTCACGCAGTGCCGGAACATCTTTACTCCACTGCCCCGGGCTTAATTTGGTCGGACTTGTCAGCTGTGGCCAAGGACGCGAGTCTGTCAGCTGCGCCAGCAGCGCCTGATGCATCACCGCATACTGAGGATGCTGCGGCGTGAGCGTAGCAACAAACTGAGGCAACGAACCGTTGTCCAGCGCCAGCTGCCACTGGTTGATCACCGACAGCGGTGGCGTTGCCAGAGCATAAGGTTTATCGCTGTAGAGCCAACGGTTCCCCTGCATGGGAATGCTACTGATAAACTGCAGGTAACCCATCATGGCATCAGAGAGCACCACGTCGCGTGCCATTCCACTCACGGCAGGATCGGTGAGAAGCTCAACCCATTGGGTAAACTGCGGTTGAAAGCCCGCAATGGCGACTTCGGCGAGCTGCTGTTGGAAAGCCTGAACCGCATCGCGGTTGTCCCACATTGGCTTCATTTCTCTGGCGGCATACAGTGCAGCCAGTTGATTCATGTAGACCGGCGTGACGTTTGCCGGAAAGAGTGCCTGAATATCGGCACGGCTTTTTGCCGCCGCCCCGTCAGGCAGAGGTTGAATTCCGGCCATCATCGCGACCGCCGGGGATTGCCCATCGGCCTGTGCTAACGCCTGAGAGGCATCGCCGAGGGTTGCCGAGCTGTCTGTCGGCACCAACTCAGGCTCATCAGCCCGAGCACTAAACAGTGGAGCAAATGCCAGCGTCAGGCATAAACTCAGCACCGACAACCGACTACCATATGATTTATCCAGTGACATCCCTTGCCCCCTGTTCTTTTTGCTGCCCACACCAAGCGGGGCTTACTCTCAGTATATAAAGACAAAAAAAGATTTGCCTGACCAAATGTAAAGAAGATTAAAGATAACACAACCGTAAGGGGTAATTTTGGATAACAAAAGGGCGACATTACTGTCGCCCTTTTTCAGTTTCGCTTACGAAGCGTCTGCGGTTCCGGGTAAGGTTTCCGGTAGCTGCGCAGCAAATCCGCGCAGGCCGACCACGTGAACGTGTTCGGTATTCTGGAATACCTTACGCACCAGTTTGTAAGTGGTGCCTTTTTCCGGACTGATGTTTTCCGGTGCGGCAATGATAAGCTGCATTTCCAGACGGTCACACAGCTCAAACAGCGTAGCGATAGAACGGGCATCAAGACGGGCGGCTTCATCGAGGAACAGCAGTCGGCATGGCGAAATATCTTTGCCACGCAGACGACGGGATTCATCTTCCCAACTCTGTACCACCATCACCAGAATCGACATCCCGGTACCGATAGCCTCACCGGTAGAAAGTGCACCTGATTCCGCACGCAGCCAGCCGTCAGAACCACGGTTAACCTCAACTTCCATCTCCAGATAGTTACGGTAATCCAGCAGCTCTTCCCCGATTGTCTGCGGTGTGCGCTGACCCATATCAATCTGCGGATTCAGGCGCTGATACAGCTTCGCCAGCGCTTCCGAGAAGGTCAGGCGATTGCTGTTAAACAGATCCTGATGCTGTTCGTGTTGCTCAGACAATACCGACAGCAGCATTGAGTGCGTTTCACGCACGTTCACATTCAGACGAACGCTGTTCACCTGACCAAACGACACGCTCTGCAGACCCTGGTTGAGCATGCGAATACGGTTCTGCTCGCGCTGAATGGTCTTACGAATGATGTTCGCCGCGCTGCGGGAGCTGATTGCCAGCTTCTGCTCACGCGCCGTCAACTCTTCCGTCAGACGACCCAGCTCAATTTCCATCTGCTCGATAGCCTCCACCGGGTCATCCGTACGGATGATATCCTGACGGATACGTTCACGCAGATGCTGATAAACGGCCACAAAGAACTGGATCTTGCGCTCAGGGCGTTTCGGATCTTCCGACATGCGCAGCACATCGCGCAGATGTTCGTTATCAGCCACGGCCAGGCGGAGTGCCCCCAGTGCTTTATCCGACATCGAACGCAAATCGTCAGCGGAGAGATAGGCCAGCTCACGGCGGTGCAGACGACGCTCGACGTTATTGTCTTTCACCAGACGCATCACCGCACACCAGCCCGCTTTGGCACTGACGACCTGCTCGCGCATTTCCAGATAATCACGTTCCAGTTTGCGCAGCTTACGGGTCAGGTTATCCATCTCCGCTTCGCAGAAGGTCAGCGCTTTTTCCAGCTGATTACGGCGGTTACGGTTGTTGGACAACTGCGTGTGCAGCTCATCGCGGCGAGAGCGTGCACGCTCCTCTGCCCCGCTGTCCGCACGCACGCCGATATCCTGCAGTTCGCGATGCAGATCGGTCAGCAGCTCTTTCTTGGTGTCGAAGGAACTCTTCAGCGACGCCATCACCTGACTGTACTGGCTCAACTGCGCGGCATGGTTACGCAGCGCTTCACGAGCGCGAGTACGTTCTGTTTCTGCCTGTTCCAGACGCTGGCGCAGTTTTTCGTTGAGGTCGGAATTGCCGTTCAGCATTTCAGCCGAGTCGGTATAGCCGAAGTGAGCACGGCGCTGTACGACTTCCGTCAGGGCAAACGCCTGTTGACGCGCGTCACGCTGAACCTGCTGAGAGTAAGCGTAATCTTCTTTCAGCTGTTCGAATTGCTCCGGATCGCTCTGCAGTACCGATACGACAGGTTCCAGCTTCGCCAACTGGTTGCCATGCTGCTGGATAAAGCGCGCAGCTTCCTGCGCGTCGTCCAGACGCTCCTGAATGTCTTCAACGCGGTCGGCCAGCGTGTCATCCGCCAACAGGTTGAGGCGTGGCAACAGGCGGTTAAGCTGAGCGACACCCTCTTTGGCCTGGTCAAACTGAGCGCGGCTCTGCTGATTATCATTTTCATGATTGCTCAGCGCACGCTCCAGTTCGGCGCGGCGGGTGTTCAGCTTGCGAATTTCCGCTTCTGGATCCGCTTCAAACGCAACCGCCAGATGGCTACCGATAAAGCGGCTGAACGCCTGGTGCAGACGCTGCGTTTTTTGCACGTCAAACGACAGGGTCGCGAAGCGTTCGGACAGCGTTTCACGCTCGGCGTGCAGCGCTTCAATGCGGTTCTCACGCGCGGCGCGGCCAAACAGCGGCAGCGTCGGGAAGCGCGAATAACGCCACTGGCGATCGGCGACTTTCACCACCACCGCTTTTTCCAGTTCGTCGACGGTGAACACGCTGTCATCGAAGGACTGCGGATCCCCTTCAATCAGATAGAGATCTTCCGGGCAGTCTTCCAGGCCTTCGAGCTGTTCGGCAATCTGTGACAGATCCGGTACCACGATCGCATGACGCGACGGGCCGTACAGGGCGGAGAAGTAAGGCGCATCGTCGAGGCTAACGTCGTCGTAAATCTCAGACAGCAGCACGCCACCAAAACGTTCCGCCAGCGTATTCAGACGCTGATCTTCAGAACCGCCCGGCTGGCTTAAACGTTCGATTTCATCGTCAACTGCGCGTTTGCGCGCCCCGACTTCATCACGTTCAACAATCGCTTCGCGCTCACGTTCGAGCAACTGTTGCATGTATTCGGTAACGTCCTGGCTCGATTCGAACGCTTCACCACTTTGCTCGCAAAGCTGGGTCAGGCTGCTCTGCGCTGCCAGCCACACTGGCGCACGTTGCAGCAGCGTCTGAATGCGGCCCTGCAGCTGTTCGAGCTCCTGGCGCAGCGTCATGCGCTGTTCGCTGGCGGAGGAAACGCTATCGGAAAGAGAGGCAATACGCTCTTCTAACTCCTGATGCAGTGCTTCGAGTTCTTCTGCGTCATAACGCTTGCCCTGGCGCTTGCAGAATTCAGCCAGCAGACGCTCAGCATCCTGTTGCTCACGCAGACGCTGTTCCAGCTCGTTCAGGCGGCCACGCAGCGACGGAACCTGCTCAGCCAAATGGCGCTGATTGACGCCTTCACGCAGCAAGTCGCGGGCAATATCCCACGCTTCATCGCGGCCAAGCGGGCCATTGATAGCCGCCACCAGCTGGTAAGCTTGTTCAAACTGGCTGTGTGCGGTTTGGGCAACGCTCATCTTCTGATCGAGGGTCAGCAGTTTTTCGGTCGCTTCCTGCTCTTTCGCCTGGAAGGTATCGAGCCATTCATCCGCGCTTTCCGGGGTTAAATCCGGCAGATGACACAGTTCTTTGGCGCGCGTGAGCGCCTGTAACGCCTGGCTGTACTGAATCGCACGCGTCTGCTGCACGTCGAGCGCCTGCTGGTAATCGGCGAGCTGACTCTTCAGCTCATCCACTTCCAGCTCCGCGGCTTCGGCGCGCGCTTCATTCTCTTCCTGCTGTTCAGCGGCTTCCGCCACGACTTCATTCTGTTCTTCGAGGCGGATCTGCAGCTCATCAAGATCAGATTCGTAGCGTTCAATTTTCTCTTGCTGACGCAGCGCAGTTTGCACGAGGTTCAGGTGATCGCTTGCGGCCTGATAATCCGCTTCCAGATCGCCTTCCGCACCGTTGTGCTCCTGCAGTTCACGCGCCATCTCGATGTGCTTGTACTGTTCGGCAGCCAGCTGCTGGCGGGAGGTCAGTAGCTCACGACGGAACTCCAGCGCTTTATCCAGATGAATGCGGCGCTCGTTGGCATGACGCATATAGTCCGCCGCCACGTAATCCGTCGCTTCGGAGATCAAGTGTTTGAACAAATCACGGTCAGACTGAGTGACGCGAATCGCTTCCAGCGTCATGCGGTTTTCACGCAACGCCGCTTCCATGTCCTGGAAGGCTTTACGCACACCGCTATTTTCCGGCAGCAGGTAGTCACGCAGCGAGCGGGTGATCGCGCTTGAAATACCGCCGTACAACGACGCTTCAATCAGGCGATAATACTTACTACGATCGGAGGCTGAGCGCAGACGACGCGCGACAATGCCCAGATCGAACATCAACGAGTGATAGTCGGTGATGGAGTTGAACTGTTTGAACTGCACGCCTTCCATCGCTTCGAGCTTATCTTTCAGCTCCTGCAGCGACAGGACGCGCGCCTGACGATCGTTGAGCGTTTCGGTGACCAGCTGCGTCGGCTGTACCGACATCGGCAGGCCCTGAATCGCAAACGGTTTGATATCCACTTTGCGATCGCGACCGGCAACCTGCTGCAGACGTACACCCACCAACACACGCTGGTGGCGGGAGTTGATAACGTCCAGCATCGAGTAACACACGCCGGCTTTCAGCTTACCGTGCAGACCTTTATCACGAGAGCCGCTGGTTGCACCGGCTTCCGTGGTGTTACGGAAGTGCAGCAGCGTCAGATCGGGGATCAGCGCCGTGACGAAGGCCGCCATGGTCGTGGATTTACCGGCCCCGTTACCGCCCGACAGCGTTGTGACCAGCTCATCGAGATCAAAGGTTCTGGCAAAGAAACCGTTCCAGTTGACCAGGGTTAATGAACGAAACTTACCGCGTTCAAGCATTACTCTTCCTCCCCGCTATCCGTGTCCGGCTGGGCATCGTCGTTCTCGTCATCAAGCTGCAGATGGTTTTCAAGCGCCATCGCCTCACCGTCGCGGATCATCCGCAGCTGTGCTTCACGGGCATCATCACCGGAACGCACGTCCGCACCGAAACGGAATACCGATTCGGTGATGCGGAATTTGCTGCTGTCATGGCCCATAAACCAGACCATCCCCAGACGGCGCAGGCGGTTCAGCGAAGAACGCACTTTTTCCTGCAGCTTTTGTCTGTCAAGGTCAGAACCGGTGGAACGGTTGTTCACCAGTTTCAACAGTTTGGTTTCATCGGCAAGACTCAGCAGCTCGTCATACAGTTCCTGCTGGGTAAAGATCCCTTCATTCGCCAGACGTTCCGGGCTCAGATAGAGGTAGCAAAGAATTTTGCCGACCATCATATCCAGCTCAGAGAGCACTGAACGCGGAATCAGGGTGGTGGAACGCGGGCGCAAATAGAAGAAACCTTCTGGCGCACGAATCAGCTCCACGTTATAGCGGGTGTAAAACTCTTCCAGATACTCCTGGAAATCCATCAAGTAAGCGTGATTATCCAGCTCATCCAGACCGATGTGACGGCCTGAGCGCAGTGCGCTGTCCAGCGCCGGGAATAACGGGTTGGCCAGGGCCTGTGCCAGCTTCACTGGCATCACGTGTTCAATATTTGTCGATGACATGTGCCTGTACCTTGGCTCCGTAATCATTAATCGGCTGCCACTTCGGCGGCAGTCCGGTGAAATCGCCCTGGGCAACGCCCAGACGAACGGCCTGATCGACCACAATACGCGCCACGTCAAAGTGACGGGCTCGTGGGTACTGCGCGAGGTATTCGCGTACCACCAGACCCAGGTCCAGCGGCAGTCCTTTCTCTTTATAGATGACCAGTTGCGTCTCAATCAGCGCCGCCAGCTGCTCGCGGATTTCGTTAAATTCTTCGAACTCCAGATCCGGAGGAAGCTCCCCGGTGACCTCTTCATCTCGCAGCGTCATCTCTTCATCACGCATATCGTAAAGACGATCGGCATTGGCGTAGGTTAACGCCCAGGGTGCATCGAAGTAATTCTGCACCGAGACGCGCAGACGCTGAGCGAAGACGCGGTTTTTATCCATATCAATCGCGGTACGGATGAACTTATGGACGTGACGGTCATAGCCAATCCACAGATCGATGGCCTGCTGTCCCCAGCTGACGATGCGATCGAGTTTACTTTGCAGATCGAACACCAGCCGGTCGACGAAATGCAGATCGTCGCGCGTCAGGGTCGAATCCTGAATACGCAGCAGGTTGGCCTGCAGTTTATCGCCTGCGGCTTCGAGGGTATCCTGCAGTTCCCGCAGCGTACCCGAGGTTTCCGACAGCAGCATTTCACAGCTGGAAATCGCCGCGCGCCAGTCTTTGTTCAACAGCTGGGCAATGTCGTCTTTCACGGTCTGCTGCTGTTCATCCATTACGCGCTGCGTCAGATCGATGCTGTCGAAAATTTCAGCCACGGAATATTTCAATGGCGCAAAGACATTACGATGCCAGTGAAACTCATCGCCGCCCTCTTCGGCCGCATCGGCCGCACGTTTTAATTCGCCGGCCACAATCGAGAGCTGCATCGACAGGCGCAGCGTGGAGAATTCACGCTGGCGAATGTAGTAGTCGGTTATCCCGATGCCAAGCGGCGTCAGGCGGTAGATAGCGTTGCCTTCGGTAAGTTCGCTGGTAAAGCGGTTCAGCAGACGTTGGCGCACCATGTCGTTGATCGCGTTGTTCGCACGCACGCTAATGGTTTCGCTGGTTTGCTCAAACGCATCACTGACATGACGAAACGCGTCCACCAACTCCCCTTCGGTGAGCTCGCCTTCAAGACGTTCGCCGTTCAGCGTGGCGACAGCCATCAGAAATGACAGTCTGTCGACCGGCAACGAGATCGAAAAATCATTTTTTCTGGCCCAGGCAACCAGTTCGGGGACTGTCTGGGAAAAATCACTCATTGTTAGTCCTTGTATCTACCTGCGGTTTAAGCGCGGTGACATGAATGTAGCGCCCCAGGCTCACCCAGGGTTCCTCGCGGCAGAAGCGTGTTTCTAATGCCAGCAATTGCGCATAACAGTCGCGCTGCTTATGTTTCTCACGCAGATAATCGTGAAATACCCGTACACCGGTTTTCCCGGTGATTTGCCAGCCTGACTCCAGCAGCCAGTCGTAAACCTGTTCTGGTTTTCGCGGATGATTCGGCGAAAGCTTTCGCTTTCTGGTTTTTGGCATGCCTGCTTCGACATAATCAAAGTTGGCCACCACCATGTTATGCATCAACAGACCGTTTGCATTGTAGAACATTAACGACAATGCGCCGCCTGGACGCAGCACTGACCAGAGTGCGTGTAACACCGCCTGCGGATCGACCACCCATTCCAACACTGCATGGCACAATATCAGATCAACGGGCCTTTCCAAATGCCCGGCAATCTCCTGCACCGGACATTGAACGAAATGCATGTTGTGACTCACACCTTTCTCTTCGGCAGCCTCTTTCGCCAGGGCTATCATTTCGGCTGACAGATCGCATAGGGTAACATGATGCCCCCGCTCTGCCATCCGAATCGCCGCTTGCCCGGCACCGCCGCCGCCGTCCAGAATGTGTAATGGCCCTTCACCGAAGGAATCCAATAGTACGTCTAAATCCTGCCAAAGGATCGCCTGGCGCAGCTGGCCCTTCGTGGTGCCATAGATATTGCGCGAAAATCGTTCCGCAATGCCATCGAAATTGCGATCCTGCACGCTGGACTCCACTCAATTGCTACCAAACCGCTATTTTGTCATACCCACAGCGAGAGGGAAGCTATCTGGTGTAATATCCCTGCAGATCTCCGATCAGATGGTTAAAAAAGGAACCAACAAGGATGCTTTTTACGCTGAAGAAGTACATTGGCGGAATGATTTTACCTTTACCGCTGCTCCTGCTGCTGATGGCGCTGGGCCTGGGTTTGCTCTGGTTCAGCCGATTCCAGCGTAGCGGTAAGATTTGTCTGAGTTTCGCCTGGCTCGCACTGCTGTTGCTCAGTCTGCAGCCGGTGGCTGACGCGCTGCTCAAACCGCTGGAAAACGAGTATCCGACATGGCGCGGTGGCGAACACGTTGAGTATGTGGTTGTCCTCGGCGGGGGATATACCTGGGATCCGCAATGGGCCCCCAGTTCGAACCTGCTCAACAACAGTCTGCCAAGGCTCGCAGAAGGGATCCGCTTATGGCAGGCCAACCCCGGGTCGAAAATGATCTTTACGGGAGCGGCCGCCAAAACAAATCCTGTCAGCACCGGCGAGGCCGGCGCCCGAGTAGCAGAAAGCCTTGGCGTGCCACGCAGTGACATCATCGTGCTGGATAAACCGAAAGATACAGAAGAAGAAGCGTCGGCGGTGAAGGCCACGATTGGCGATGCCCCTTTCCTGCTCGTGACCTCAGCGTCGCATTTGCCGCGGGCGATGATTTTCTTCCGCCACGTGGGATTGCACCCTTTCCCTGCGCCAGCCAATCAACTGGCTATCCGCTCACCGTTAAATCCGTGGGAAAAAGCTATCCCGTCCCCTTTCTGGCTAATGCACAGTGACCGGGTGGGCTATGAAACCCTGGGTCGCCTGTGGCAGTGGCTGAAGGGCAGCTCAGGCGAGCCACGGGACGAGTGATTTCGCCGCCAGATCGAAATTGGCCCGGTTAAAACGCCCGGTATTCACTAACTGAGCCACTTCATCCCACAACAGATAGAGCCAGCGCCGCCAGAGAAAAGCTTCAGCAACTGGCGCGCGCTGGAGATAACGCCACAGCAGCCCTTCCGCCAGCCCGCTATCCACCAGACGAAACAGTTCATATTCGCGCGGAGCCCAAAGCATGACTCCCGGGCCGACCATCGCCAATAACTGATCGCTGCGGGAATCTTTCAGCATGCTGCGCAAGGTAAAATTGCCGTGTACCAGCACGCAGTTATCGTTGAAGCCGTCAAAGAGCTTCGGCAGGCATTCGCGGCTACGAAACAGCAGTCTTTTGTCCTGCATCGTCAGGCCGGTATTGTTGTACAGATTAAGCGTTCCCCACAGCATTTCCACCCGCTGTCGGTACCAGAGTGGCCACAGATTTTCCTGCGTGCTGTCGACTGACCCTACGCACCCGCCACTGTCCATGCGGTGCCAGGCCAGCAGCGCTTCGACTATCTGATCCTTTAGCTGCTCCCAGCGCTCAGGCGTTCTTGCCGGCGCTTCTACCGACACGCCGCGCAAACGCTCAATCAACAGCACATCTGGCCCGGGATGTTCTTCATGGGTCATCACGCCGTACACCACCGGCATCCTCACCGTGCCGCTGCGGGCTAACGTTGAGAACTTCCAGGCCAGCTGCCGCGCCAGGCCCGGCGTCGTAAAGCTTCTTGCCAGTAACGGCATCGGATGGCCCTGAGCATCGTACAGTGACCACAGCGCAGAATCCGTTTTTTCACTCACGCACTCCACCCGACTGAGTTTTTCACCCAGCAGATGGCTCAGTTCGGCTCGCAGTTGTTCCATTCCGGTTACCCCTGTGAAGAGTACTGTTTTTATAATGAGCGTCTGAGCCGGAGATGTCATCGGGTAAGATCAAATGAGAGGTAAAAAAACGAGGTGAAGCGAGGCGAAAAGCCCCTTCTCCGGGTGGAGAAGGGGAGAATATCAGCGCAGTTCTGCGCGCACCCGGGCGAGATCTTCCGGTGTGTCAACGCCGGTGCCAGGCACTTCTTTGGCGACGGCAACATGAATTTTTTCGCCGTACCACAACACACGCAGCTGCTCGAGCATTTCGATTTGCTCGAGCGGGCTCGGCGCCCAGTTTACGTAGCGGCGAATAAAACCTGCACGGTAGCCGTAAATGCCAATGTGGCGAAGGAGCGTATCGCCAATCGTTTCACGACTTTGCGCAAAACGATCGCGATCCCACGGGATAGTGGCACGTGAAAAATAGAGTGCGTAACCCTGCGCATCCATGACCACTTTCACGGCATTTGGATTGAACGCCTCTTCGGCATCGTGGATCGGTACCGCAAGCGTTGCCATTCCTGATTGGCTGGCCGCCAGATTTTCCGCCACCTGACGAATAATCACTGGCGGGATCATCGGCTCATCGCCCTGTACGTTGACAATCAGTGTGTCATCGCTGAACCCGCATTTTTCGACCACCTCCGCCAGACGCTCGGTCCCGGACTGGTGATCGGCACGGGTCATACACACTTCGCCGCCCGCCGCTTCTACCGCCCGGGCCACTTCTTCATGGTCAGTGGCAACGATAATACGGTCAGCACCGGATTCACGCGCTCGCTCTAACACATGGACAATCATCGGCTTGCCGTTGATATCCTGCAGCGGTTTCCCCGGCAGACGAGTGGAGGCGTAGCGCGCGGGAATGATGACGACAAAACTCATGGATGACTCTCTTCTGCGCTCAATGGACGTGCTTCGTTTTCCAGCAGAACCGGGATCCCGTCACGCAGCGGGAAGGCCAGGCTGTCGGCTTTGCAGATAAGCTCTTGCTTATCCTGACTGTAGTAGAGTTTGCCGTTGCAAACCGGGCAGGCGATGATCTCAAGTAAGCGGTGATCCATAGTTCCTCCGGATGGACCGAAAAAATGTTGCAGGCAGCATATCACAGAGCCGTTTAGGCGGCGTCAATTTCCCACCCGGTCGATTGTTCCCTGAACAATTCTTCGGGCCGCTGTTTAATTTCTACGCGTGTCGCCCCCTGCCAGCGTGCAAAATCGGAAATGGCCTGCTGCAGGCCTTTCTCCAGCGACTGGCTCACGCGGACGCCTTCCTGCATGTACAGGGCGAAAATTTCCAGCACGCCCGTTTTGCGATGCATTTTGCTGTCCATTCGCCCCACCAGTTTACCCTGATGCAACAGCGGCAGGACGAAATAGCCATACTGCCGTTTAGGTGCTGGCGTGTAGCACTCCAGACGATAGCTGAAATCAAAAAGCTGTTCGGCACGCTTACGATCCCAGACAACCGGGTCAAAAGGTGACAGCACGGCGCTGTGGGTGGCGTTTAGCTTGCCTGACGCTGCGGGATCCAGCAGCGGATACAAATCCCGATGCAGCCACATCGTGCCCAGCGTTTCGACTTCCACCGAAATCACCCGCTGCTCTTCCTGCCAGCGAGCGAGCAGCGCCGGGAGAGCAGGCTGGCGCAGACGATAATAATCGGCGAGCCACTGAGCACGGAAAATGCCAAGGCTGCGAGCGCTGTTTTGCAGCATCAACTCTTCCGCCTGTGGCTGCGGCAGCAGATCGCGTTCATCATCCCAGTCCGGCATGACGCGCGAGGTTAAATCATAGATTCGCTGAAAGTTGTGTCGACCAATCACCATCACTTTGCCGGCGGTGAACAATCCTTCCAGATGGCGCTTGTGGGGTTTCCACTCCCACCAGCCGCTTGCCCCTTTACGCGGGTGTTCAAAGTCAGCGGAACGTACCGGGCCGCTTTCCTGGATGTGAGCCATCAACGCGCCAATTTCCGCAGCATGCTCATCCATCCACTCTTTGCGGTATTTCCAGCCCATCGCGTGGGGTGAAAGCATCCGATGGCGAACCAGAGAAAAGTCGCTGCGCGGCAGGAAACAGGCTTCATGCGCCCAGTATTCCATCAGAGAGCCACCGCTCAGCGCGTCGTCCAGCCAGCATTGCGGGTAGCTGCCCAGACGACTGAACAACACCAAATAGGGGCTACGGGCGACCACATTGATAGTATCGATTTGTAACAGCGACATCCGTTGAATGGTGGAGAGGACATCGGCTGGCTGCGCGCGACGACGAGGCTTTTTCAGTAGCCCCTGCGCGGCGAGGTGAAGGTGGCGGGCAGCAGTGAGCGTTAGTTTCCGTTCGGACATTCAAATCCCCTGGCGACAGAGCTGCTGGCCGCTCACCTGTGCTAGCGTTGCGCCAGTCTTACAAGTTGTTGGATAAGTTCAGCTGCACGGCGATCGTCAAAAACCGCATCCACAGGCAGATACCACCAGTTATCTTCAGCAAATGCCCGGCACTTCACGGCATCTTTTTCCGTCATCACCAGTGACTGATCGACCGTAGCATACGCCTGGACCACAGAAGCCACCATGGCCTGGTGATCGGCAAGCGCGATGGTTTTCAGCGGCTGAACACCGCACTGTTCCAGCGTGGCGAAGAAACGCGGGGGATGGCCAATTCCGGCCATCGCGACGACATTCTGTAACGAAGAGGCATCACGCCTTTCACCTGTCTTCAGGTTCACCGCCTGAGAAGGTTTAAGCTGCATCGGGATCTCTTCTGCTCTCGGCACGCCACCGTTCACAATAACCGCATCCACACTTTTCAGACGAGAGGCACGCTCACGCATGGGCCCCGCGGGCAGCCACCAGCCATTCCCAAACCGGCGCACGCCGTCGATCACCACAATCTCTATATCGCGAGCCAGACGGTAGTGCTGGAGTCCATCGTCAGTAATGATGATGTGTGGGGCATTTTCAGCCAGGAGAGCTTTTACCGCATCGCTGCGGCTGGGAGATACCGCTACAGGGGCACCCGTTCGTTGAAAGATCAGTACAGGTTCATCACCGGCTTCGGCTGTCGTGGTTTGGTCATTGAGGAGCAGCGGATAGTGGGCGGCTTTACCGCCATATCCACGGGAAACCACGCCAACCTTAATACCCTGCTGATGCAGCTGTTCTACCAGCCAGATGGCGACCGGCGTTTTGCCATTGCCACCTGCGGTAAGATTGCCCACGACGACAACAGGAACCGGCGCGCGCCAGGCTTTCCTGAAGCCGAGACGGTAGCACAGCCTGATACAGCCGCTCACCAGGCCATACAGCCAGGAGAGCGGCAGCAACACCAGCCACAGTGGGGATTCACCCGACCAGATGCGTGCGATCATTGCCCAAATTGCATTCTGTGCAGCTGAGCATACACACCGCGATGCTCAAGCAGATCGTTATGGCTACCGCGTTCCACAATGCGGCCATCTTCTACCACCACAATCTCATCGGCCTTTTCAATGGTCGACAGACGGTGAGCGATAACCAGTGAGGTACGGTTTTTCTGCAACTCGTCCAGTGCGGCCTGAATTGCACGCTCGGATTCGGTATCCAGCGCAGACGTGGCTTCATCCAGAATCAGAATCGGGCTGTCTCGCAGCAAGGCACGCGCAATCGCGATACGCTGGCGCTGACCACCGGAAAGCAGCACGCCGTTCTCACCAATAATCGTGTCCAGACCGTTATCCATCTTATTGATAAAGTCCATGGCATAGGCCATGGTAGCAGCGCGTTCAATGTCTTCACGGCTGTAGATGTCGGTGCGGGCATACGCAATATTATTGGCCACAGTGTCGTTAAACAGGTGTACGTTCTGTGAAACAAGTGCCACCTGGTCACGCAGTGAGGACAGGGTGTATTCACGAATGTCGTGCCCATCAAGAATGATCCCACCAGAATCCACATCGTAGAAACGGGTGATCAGGCTGGCCATGGTCGATTTACCCGACCCTGAACGGCCCACCAGCGCAACGGTTTTCCCTTCAGGAATATGGATATTAATATCACGCAGTGCAGGAACTTCACGTCCTGGATAAGTGAAGGTGACGTTCTCAAACTTAACGTCGCCTTTCGCACGCTCAACAACCAGAGTCCCTTCGTCTTTTTCCTGCTCGCTGTCGAGAATAGCGAACAGCGTCTGACAGGCCGCCATACCGCGCTGGAACTGGGCGTTAACGTTAGTCAGTGACTTCAACGGACGCATCAGCGCGATCATGGAAGAGAACACGACGGTAATCGTACCAGCGGTCAGCGTTTCCATTACGCTCGGGAAGCTCGCGGCATACAGCACAAACGCCAGCGCCAGAGAAGCGATGAGCTGGATAATCGGGTCGGAGATAGACGACGCCGACACCATTTTCATCCCTTGCAGACGCATTTTATTGCTGACTTTATCGAAGCGGCTGGTTTCCACTTCCTGACCACCAAACATCAGGACTTCTTTGTGGCCTTTCAGCATCTGCTCGGCGCTGGTCGTCACCTGACCCATCGTGTTCTGCATGTTTTTGCTGATATTACGGAAACGCTTGGAAACCAGACGAATCGCAAAGGACACAATCGGCGCTAGCACGATGAGGATCAGCGACAGCTGCCAGCTGTACCAGAACATCATAATGAACAGGCCGATGATTGACGCCCCTTCACGCACCACGGTAATCAGCGCGCTGGAGGAGGAGGAAGCCACTTGTTCAGAGTCATAGGTAATGCGTGAGAGCAGCGTGCCGGTTGACTGTTTATCGAAGAACGAAACAGGCATTCCCATCATATGACCGAACAGGCGACGGCGCATGGTCATCACCACTTTGCCCGACACCCAGGAGATGCAGTAGCTGGAGATGTAGCTGGTGACACCACGCAGGATCATCAGGCCAATCACGACCAGCGGCATCCACAGCAGCACAGAGCGATCCGTTTTACCAAAACCATCATCCAATAGTGGTTTGAGGAGCGACAGCATAAAAGTATCGCTCGCCGCGTTAAGGATTAACGCAACACCAGACACAATTAACCCGGCTTTAAAAGGCGCAATCGTTGGCCAAAGTCGGCGGAAGGTCTGCCATGTGGAGAGATCTTTGTCGTTCTGCATTCAAAAAACCAGCTTATGTTGAAATAGCCGCACATTCTACCCGTTATCGTGGGTATCGCCAAACCACGGATGATACCAGCGAGGGAATATTTGATCCCGTAAGCTCTGGATTTTCCATCCTTGTGACGTAATCGACACCGTTATCTGCCCCTGACGCGCCGTATCGAACCATTGATATTTTTGCTGCTGATAACGGTCTTTCACCTTTCGGGAAGGAAAATGCCATGCGTTATAACGTGCCGCAGAGCTCAGCGCCACCTTCCCTTCCACCCTGCGTAGCAGCGCGGAGGAGGAGGATGTTGCGCTGCCATGATGCGGCACCTGAACAAGTGTAGACGCAAGATGCTGCCAGTAATGGCTAAGCATCAACATTTCTGCTGGTGTTTCAATGTCTCCCGTCAGCAAGGCACTAAAATGGCCGTCATCGACCCGCACCACGCAGGAGCGATTATTTCCTTTTTCTGTGCTGCCCGCCAGCGGCCAAATCGCCTGAAATGTGAGCCCCTGCCACTCCCAGGCTTCGCCCCGAAAACAGGGCTGATGACCCTTCCACTCCAGCGAGCTTTTTATCCAAAGATTGGGCCAGACTTTTTTTAATGTCTCCAGCCCGCCCCGGTGGTCAAGATGCTCGTGACTCAGGATCACCCCTTCTGGCTGCAGATGATGCCAACGCAACCACGGGATGATTAGCTGCTGTGCGCTGTCGCCGCCCGGCCAGGCAAGACCGGTATCATACAGCAGCGCTTTGCCGTGTCTGGCGATCACCACCGATAACCCCTGCCCCACATCCAGCATCGTCAATGACCAGTTTTCAGGTGCTTCACGTCGCCAGAGCGGATAAGCCAGCAGGATACCGCCGGCCATCACAACGACAGGATAAGTCCGCCACCCGAGCAGACGCCACACAACGAGCCCAATCCAGGGAAGTAACGTGAGCCATTGGACTCTGGTGTCCAGCGTCACCCACCCTTCTGGTAGCTTTTGCAAGAACCAGAACAGCGTCGCTAACACTCCATTGGCCAGTGTCCAGACGCCTTGCTCTACAGCCCCCCACCCCAGACAGTGAAGCAGCATTCCCGCCAGCAGCAGCGGTATTTCGGCCAGCGTGACGAGTGGTATAGCCACCAGATTTGCCGGAATGGATATCCATGAAAAACCGTGAAAAATCTGAACCTGTAATGGGAGAAGCAGCATCAGTAACCCCATCTGCAGATGCAGCAGACGCCATACAGCTTGCAGGAGTTTTGCATTGGGGGCGCGTATTGTCGGCCCCCACCGATACCAAAAAATCAGTGCCGCGACGGCAAAGGCAGACAACCAAAAACTTTGCGCCAGTACAGCGATCGGGTCCCATAGCAGAATGCCAGCGATACAGCATAGCCAGATCGCCCAGGCGCTCCAGCGACGACCGCTGAAGCGCAAACACAGCCAGCATCCTGCCGCAATCAGGGTGCGCTCTGCGGGTAATTGAAAACCACTCAGCCACGCGTAAACACTCGCCAGCAGAAACCCACCCGCTAGAGGTGCTTGCCAGGCAATCCATCGACATGGAAAACAATACTGCAGCGCTCTGACAACCATTCCGCCCAACAATGCGACCAACGACACATGCAGTCCCGAAATGGCCAGCAAATGTGCTGTACCGGTCTGCTGCAGCAGCAGCTTCGTTTCGGCAGAGAGTGCCGTTTTTTCCCCTGTTGCCAGTGCAAGCATCACCGCTTGCCATGAATAACCGTCGAGACTTTTGGCTAATGAGCGGATAATTCGGGCACGCAGCGTGCAACGCTCGCTAATCGCTGCTGCCTGAACTATTTGCCCTGTCAGTGGCCGATGCCGGGCCAGTGCGTTCTGTTGGCTATCGAACCCGCCCTCATTCAGTTGACCATGTACAGCGCGGACTCTCAGCGTCATCTGCCAGCGTTGGCCAGCACAGGGCATCACGGGCAAATTATCTCCGTAAAGCAGGATACCCGCTGCCCGCAATGGTCGATGGCCGTTAATGCTAATAAGCTTTGCTGCGTATTTTCCCTCTCCCTCTATGGCAGTGATCTCTACCTCTGCAGCCAGTTGTTTTCCCGAAAACTGATTAGCAGGCAAAATCAGCTGTTGACCATCAAGCACGCCCCAGCAAAAAAACAGCAGTGTAATAGCAGCGAATTTTGCCACTCTCCCCGGTGCGACACCTAATAACAGCGCGCCGACAATAAGGCAGTTAATGACGATAATCGGGGGCAATTCTGGCAGCCACAGCAAAGGGCTTATCCCGATGATAGCGCTAATGGCCAGTGTGGGTAATCGCATCGACACCTCCCTGTTGCGCCACAGTGTCGTGTCCCCGGGTTAGCAAGTCATCCGTGAAAACGTGGGCATGCGAGAGGCTGTCGAAGAAATCGATGCACAAGGCACGCAGCGACATTTTTTTGCGAAGGAGCTTCAGAAAGAAGAAGTGTCAGAGGAAGGAAAGCGCGCCAGTCTCAGGCATTCAGAAATGAAAAAAGCACCCTCAGGTGCTTTTTCCTCGTTCAAGTTTTGCGGCGAAGCGCAATAACTCAACCGTAAATATTGGCGCGATCGCGCAGTTCTTTACCCGGCTTAAAGTGCGGAACGTATTTACCTTCCAGCTCCACTTTATCGCCCGTTTTTGGGTTACGCCCAACGCGTGGGGCACGGTAGTGCAAGGAGAAGCTGCCGAAACCGCGGATTTCAATGCGCTCGCCCTGGGCCAGCGTAGAGGCCATATGTTCCAGCATCTCTTTCACAGCATCTTCAACCGCTTTCGCAGGGATGTGAGATTGCTGGGTTGCAAGTCTTTCAATGAGCTCTGACTTGGTCATGATTCCTCCGGTTTCCTTTCAGGAAAGGTTAAGCTGACAGCTTGAGCAAGGGCGGCCGTAGCCGCCCTTTGTCATTGATTACAGGACGAATCCTGTCATCTGTCAAGTTTACTCTTCACCCTTCAAATCATCGCGGTGTTGACTCAACCTGTTCACTCCAGCCACTTACCGAAGTCAGTGACTGGGGATTCTCAGGCTTGTCGCCCTGCTCTGGCCCAAAGGGTTTAGAGTAAAACGAGTAACGAATTACTCGCCTTTAGCTGCTTTGAATGCTTCAGCCATTGCGTTAGAGAAGTTGCCTTCGTCCTGTTTGTTGTTAACAGTCGCGATTGCATCTTTCTCGTCAGCTTCGTCTTTAGCACGTACAGACAGGCTGATTGCACGGTTCTTACGGTCAACGCCGGTGAATTTAGCTTCAACGTCGTCGCCTACGCTCAGAACCAGAGTTGCATCTTCAACGCGGTCACGTGATGCTTCAGAAGCACGCAGGTAACCTTCAACGCCGTCAGCCAGCTCTACGGTTGCGCCTTTAGCGTCAACTGCAGTTACTTTACCGTTAACGATAGCGCCTTTCTTGTTCAGAGCAACCCAGTTATTGAACGGATCTTCAGCCAGCTGCTTAACGCCCAGGGAGATACGCTCACGCTCTGCGTCAACCTGCAGAACGACTGCTGCGATTTCGTCGCCTTTCTTGTATTCACGTACTGCTTCTTCGCCTGCAACGTTCCAGGAGATGTCAGACAGGTGAACCAGGCCGTCGATGCCGCCGTCCAGGCCGATGAAGATACCGAAGTCAGTGATAGACTTGATTTTACCTTCAACACGGTCGCCCTTGTTGTGGGTTTCCGCGAACTGCTGCCATGGGTTGTTTTTGCACTGCTTCAGACCCAGGGAGATACGACGACGTTCTTCGTCGATGTCCAGAACCATAACTTCCACTACGTCACCAACGTTAACAACTTTGGATGGGTGGATGTTTTTGTTGGTCCAGTCCATTTCGGAAACGTGTACCAGGCCTTCAACGCCTTCTTCGATTTCAACGAAGCAGCCGTAGTCGGTCAGGTTGGTCACGCGACCAGTCAGTTTGGTACCTTCTGGGTAACGTTTAGCGATAGCTACCCATGGATCTTCGCCCAGCTGCTTCAGACCCAGAGAAACACGGGTACGCTCGCGGTCGAATTTCAGTACTTTAACAGTGATTTCATCGCCAACATTCACGATTTCGCTTGGATGCTTAACGCGTTTCCATGCCATATCAGTGATGTGCAGCAGGCCGTCAACGCCGCCCAGATCAACGAATGCACCGTAGTCAGTGAGGTTCTTAACGATACCTTTAACTTCCATGCCTTCCTGCAGGTTTTCCAGCAGCTGATCGCGCTCTGCGCTGTTTTCGGATTCGATAACGGCACGACGAGAAACAACAACGTTGTTACGCTTCTGGTCCAGCTTGATAACTTTGAACTCAAGCTCTTTGCCTTCCAGGTGCAGCGTATCGCGAACTGGACGAACGTCTACCAGTGAACCTGGCAGGAACGCACGAATACCGTTCAGCTCAACAGTGAAGCCACCTTTAACTTTGCCGTTGATAACACCAACAACAGTTTCAGCGTCTTCGTATGCTTTTTCCAGCGTGATCCAAGCTTCGTGACGCTTAGCTTTCTCACGGGACAGCAGGGTTTCGCCGAAGCCGTCTTCTACTGCGTCCAGCGCAACGTCAACTTCGTCACCGACCTGGATTTCCAGCTCGCCGGCTGCGTTTTTGAACTGCTCTGCAGGGATTGCAGATTCAGATTTCAGGCCCGCATCAACCAGAACGACGTCTTTGTCGATAGCAACAACAACGCCACGAACGATGGAACCCGGACGGGTTTCGATTGTTTTTAAGGATTCTTCAAATAGTTGAGCAAAAGATTCAGTCATGTTTAATCTTCAAAAGTTAGATTAACGTCCATTTAGCATCATGCCGAATGGGGTTGTTTCACATACCCGCTCACACTCCGTTGCAGCGGGGGTACTACTAATTCGGAGGCAGCCTGCCTGAAAATCAGACAGCGGCCAGTTTTTGGCGCGCGTATTGTAACGCTTTTTCAATCACTTGCTCAATGCTTAATCGTGTGGAATCCAACACTAAAGCATCGGCAGCGGGAACCAACGGTGCCACCGCACGGTTGCGATCGCGGTCGTCACGCTCTTTGATCTCGGCCAAAAGGCGTTCAAAGTTAACACTAAAGCCCTTCTCCTGCAACTGTAGCATGCGCCGCTGAGCACGTTCTTCCGGCGAGGCGTCAAGGAAAATTTTGACCGGTGCGTCGGTGAATACCACGGTCCCCATGTCACGGCCATCGGCGATAAGTCCTGGCGCTTCACGGAATGCACGCTGACGGCGCAGCAGCGCTTCACGCACGCGAGGAAATGCGGCAACCTGAGAGGCGGCATTGGCCACTTCCTGGGTACGAATTTCACCGCTCACATCTTCCCCTTCAAGGATCACTTCCAGATTGCCGTCGGTAGAGACAAAGCGAACGTCCAGGTGGGCAGCCAGCGGCACCAGGGTTTCTTCTGAGGTCACATCGACGTGATGATGTAATGCCGCCAGGGCCAGTACGCGATAAATTGCGCCTGAATCCAACAGATGCCACTGCAATGCTTCCGCCATTGCCTTGCACAGAGTGCCCTTTCCGGCACCGCTCGGCCCGTCAATGGTGATTACTGGGGCAATTGCCGTCATCATTTTCTCCTTCATAAGGCGTCAGTTACATAAACGCCGCGCATTATACGCGCCATTCCCCGTATCCGGTAACACTGCTTGCAAATAACAGATTGTTTGAAGGTGAGTGTAGAAGAAATATCCCGCTGTGAACGGACTGGTGTGAAACCAGCCCGTAGGTCAACAGGTTACTGCTTGTCGGCCGCAATGCGCTCACGGATATGCTCCGCACGCTCGGTTGAAGGAGGATGAGAATCAAACAGGGATTTCGCATGACTGCTGTCCAGGGCCGCCAGTTTGTCAAAGCTGCTGGCTAATCCCACGGTGCTGATTTTGCGTTTTTTGAGCAGATCGTAAGAAAAATCATCCGCCTCTGATTCCTGGCTACGAGAAAACGCCGAATTGATGGCCCCTTCTGCTATGTCACCCAGCTGCGTTCTGGAAAGCTGTGACGCAACGCCGCTGGTCGCAGAGACGGCATCCCGCGCGGCAACGGTGGCATAGGCCGTCTGCATTGCTTTGCGGGAGTGGCCCAGCGCCACATGCCCGAGTTCATGTCCCAGCACGCCTTCAATTTCGTTATCCGTCATCATATCCATCAGGCTGCTGTAAACACGGACACAGCCGTTGGCCATTGCCCAGGCGTTGATGTCACTGGTCATGTAGACCTTATAATTCACCGGCGTACCGTCGATGTTATTGCCCAGCGCCTTTGCTATCTTTTTGATTCGCTTGGTATAAGAACTTGAAGCGCTGGCGAGCGTATTCTCACTGTCCATCTCTTTGCAGCCGCCGTCGGCGATGGCTTTCGCATCCGCATCTGAGAGGGTGGCCGCTTTATAGGCAGACACACCGGCGCTGGCAAGCCCGTTAGGATCCACGCCATTCATATTTTTACAGCCCGAAAGCAGCGTGGCCGACATGGCCAGCGTCAGGAGGAGTGTACGATTCTTCATATCTATCTTCCGTTGATTAACATATTGAAAAATTATGGATTAATCCATAAAACCATCGGGAAGATAGCACTGCTGCAGATCGAGGAAAAAGTGTGGAACTGGACAAAAAAAAGCCGACCCGAAGGTCGGCTTCTGCACATCAATTCGCGACTATCAGGCCAGCGTACTGATGCGCGCCAGCTGTTCGAAGTAGTCAGGGAAGGTTTTCGCGGTACATTTTGGGTCGAGAATCGTGACCGGCGTGTCCGACAGCGCCACCAGCGAGAAGCACATCGCCATACGGTGATCGTTATACGTACCGATTTCCGCAAACGTCAGCTGGGCAGGCGGCGTCACGCGAATGTAGTCTTCACCCTCTTCCACTTCCGCACCCACTTTACGCAGTTCAGTCGCCATCGCGAACAGGCGGTCGGTTTCTTTGACACGCCAGTTATAGATGTTGCGCAGCGTGGTGGTGCCTTTTGCGAACAGCGCGGCGGTGGCAATGGTCATTGCCGCGTCAGGGATGTGGTTCATGTCCATATCGATGGCATTCAGTTCGCCGTGGGTGCAGGCAATAAAATCATCGCCCCAGGTCACGGTTGCGCCCATTTTTTCCAGTACGTCGGCGAAGCGAATGTCGCCCTGTACGCTGTTGCGGCCAATGCCGGTCACTTTCACCGTGCCGCCTTTAATGGCACCCGCCGCGAGGAAATAAGACGCAGAGGAAGCATCACCTTCAACCAGATATGCGCCTGGCGACTGATAGTGCTGCGCACCTTTCACCACAAAGCGCTGGTAGTTCTGATTATCGACCTGCACGCCGAAGGTATTCATCAGATGCAGGGTGATGTCGATATACGGTTTTGAAACCAGGTCGCCTTTGATGGTAATGACCGTGTCCTGCGGGGCCAGCGGGGCCGTCATCAGCAGTGCAGTCAGGAACTGGCTCGAAACGCTGCCGTCAACCGCTACGTCTCCGCCGGTGAAGCCACCGTTCAGACGCAGCGGCGGGTAGTTTTCCTGCTCCAGATATTCAATCTGAGCGCCGCCCTGACGCAGCGCGTCCACCAGATGGCCGATCGGACGCTCCTTCATGCGCGGTTCACCGGTCAGCACAATATCGATGCTGCCGAGGCATAACGCTGCCGCCAGCGGACGCATTGCGGTACCCGCGTTACCTAAAAACAGCTCAAGTGCAGAATTCGCTTTAAGCGCACCGCCGTTACCCACGACTTCGCAGCGAGTACGGTCGGCAGAAAGGGTGTACTGAACACCTAACGCAGTCAGGGCATTGAGCATGTGGCGCACGTCGTCGCTGTCCAACAGGTTGGTCAGCACCGTCGTACCATGAGCTAAAGCCGCCAGCAGCAGCGCGCGGTTAGAAACGCTTTTTGAACCAGGTAAATTGATGGTGCCATCCACCCGCGCGATGGGTTGTAACGTCAGGGATTCCATAAAACTTAACTCTCAGCAAACAGAAAACAAAAACCCCGCAGCCAGGCCGCGGGGATGAAAATGATCACCTTAACCGTGGCGACGTTCGAACTCTTTCATAAAGTCCGTCAGCACCTGAACACCGGCCAGTGGCATGGCGTTGTAAATAGAAGCACGCATCCCGCCCACCACCCGGTGGCCTTTCAGCGCATGCAGGCCTGCAGCAAAGGATTCTTCGAGGAACAGCTTATCCAGCGCACTGTCGGCCAGTTGGAACGGCACGTTCATACGAGAACGGTTGGCGCTCGCCACGTCGTTACGATAGAAATCGCTGTTATCGATGGTGCCATACAGCAGTTCTGCTTTCTGCTGGTTAATTTTGTCCATCGCGGCCACACCCCCCTGCTCTTTCAGCCATTTGAAGACCAGGCCTGCCAGATACCAGGCAAACGTCGGCGGGGTGTTGAACATGGAGTCATTGTCGTTCAGGACGGTGTAATCCAGAATCGACGGGCACGCTGTGTGGGCGTTGCCCAGCAGGTCTTCACGTACGATAACCAGAGTCAGGCCTGCCGGGCCGATATTTTTCTGCGCGCCGGCGTAAATAACACCGTAGCGGCTGACATCAATGGGAGCAGAGAGGATCGTCGAGGAGAAATCCGCCGTCACAATCACGTCTTTGCCAAAATTCGGTGTTTCATCAATGGCGATGCCATCAATGGTTTCGTTCGGGCAATAATGCAGATAGGCCGCGTTGTCTGACAGCTGCCAGTCGCGCATTGGCTTGACGGCGCGCAGGCCATCAACAGTCACTTTGGCATCAATGACGTTCGGTACGCAGTATTTTTTCGCTTCTTTAACGGCGCTGGCCGCCCAGTAGCCCGCATCAACATAGTCTGCCGCGGTTTTCTCACCCAGCAAATTCAATGGCACGCCAGCAAACTGACCGCGCCCACCGCCGTGGCAAAACAACACTTTATAGTTGGAAGGGATATTCATCAGATCGCGAAGATCTTTTTCCGCTGCTTCTGCCACGGCGATAAATTCTTTTCCACGGTGGCTGACTTCCATGACGGAAGTGCCTAAACCATTCCAGTCACGCAGTTCCTGTTGCGCCACTTTAAGAACATCCGCCGGAAGCATTGCCGGGCCAGAACTAAAATTAAAGACCTGAGTCATTTCCCCTCACCACGCTATACAAGTTATTAGCCCGCAGGCATAAGTTATTCCTGTGGCTATCGGTTTTACCATTCAGTGACACAGCCCGCAATGGCTAATACTCGCGGCGAAGAAAATGTGTCGAAGTTCACACAACAGAATATGTCGCCTTGACGATTTCAGACCGCCGTTTTGCCTGTCAGGTAATGCGCTTTGCCCGGCTGACGTTGGCCCACTCCTGATGTCCACAACGAGAACAGACCCGTGACTCTCCGGCATGAAGGGCAACAATCGCGCTACAGCGCGTGCAGGCGTAATCGCCGTGATCCGGTACCACCGCGAAGCGTTGAATGCATTTACCCGGCAGAATGGGCAGCCCTGGCTTAACATCGTCATCTTCAAAGTAGTAAACACTGATTTGCCCGTTGGTCTCCATGATTGCCAGCCTTACCTGCCCCAGATGTTCAATGCTGTTGATCCTGAGCTCCATAAAAAACTCAAACTCGGTCAGGTTTTCAGCACGCAGCTTATCCCAGGCTAACTCCCCCTCTTCCACTATCACGACGGGTTTTCCCTCCAGCAGATCTTCCAGTTTTTCGCTGTGCGCCATCAACCACATCACCAGCCGATAGAGCACTGCCAGCGTCACGAAAACGATGAGTACCGGTAGCAACGGTACGTCATCATAAAAAGCGACGTCCCCCGCCGCCGAGCCGAGCGTAAGGATGATCAGGACCTCAAACAGAGACATTTGTCGTACACCCCGGCGGCCGGTTATTTTCAGGAACAGAAAAACCAGCACGAAGGTGTAGAGACTTCGGAGAGACACTTCCCAGAGAAACTCGACGGGCACTTTATCCAGTGCCATTCGGTGTAGATCAAACGCTTGCATTTATTCGCCTTAACAGGGGGTTATTGTTAGTAATCGTAGCCGGGGTTTTTATTTTCACCGCCGACGTCTGATGGATAGCGCCTGACACACAAAACCCGTATGATTGCGCGCTTTCCGTACGATAAAAGTGATTGCCATGACTCAAACATTTATTCCCGGCAAAGACGCCGCCCTGGAAGATTCCATCGCTCGCTTCCAGCAGAAACTGTCCGATCTCGGTTTCCAGATTGAAGAAGCGTCCTGGTTAAACCCGGTGCCGAACGTCTGGTCTGTTCACATTCGCGACAAAGAGTGCGCGCTGTGCTTCACCAACGGCAAAGGTGCCACCAAAAAAGCCGCGCTGGCCTCGGCGCTCGGGGAATATTTTGAGCGCCTGTCGACCAACTATTTCTTTGCCGATTTCTGGTTGGGCAATACCCTCGCAAATAGCCCGTTCGTGCACTATCCGAACGAAAAATGGTTCCCGATGACCGAAGATGATGACGTTCCGGAAGGCCTTCTCGATGCCCGTCTGCGTGCATTCTATGATCCAGACGATCAGCTGACCGCCAGCGGCCTGGTGGATCTGCAGTCAGGCAATGACGATCGCGGGGTTTGCGGCCTGCCGTTCACCCGTCAGTCCGATGGCGAAACCATCTATATCCCAATGAACATCGTCGGCAATCTGTATGTCTCTAACGGCATGTCTGCGGGGAACACGCGTAATGAAGCGCGCGTTCAGGGTCTGTCCGAAGTGTTTGAACGCTACATCAAGAACCGCATCATCGCTGAAAGCATCAGCCTGCCGGAGATCCCAGCCGACGTGATGGCACGCTACCCGGGCGTGGTGGAGTCCATCGCAAAACTGGAAGCGGAAGGTTTCCCTATCTTTGCCTATGACGGTTCACTTGGCGGCAAGTATCCGGTCATCTGCGTCGTGCTGTTCAACCCAGCGAATGGAACCTGCTTCGCCTCGTTCGGTGCGCACCCAGACTTCGGCGTGGCGCTGGAGCGTACCGTCACTGAGCTCCTTCAGGGTCGTGGTCTGAAAGATCTGGATGTCTTCACTCCGCCAACTTTCGACGACGAAGAAGTGGCCGAACACGCCAACCTCGAAACCCACTTTATCGATTCCAGCGGCGCTATCTCTTGGGATATGTTTAAGCAGGATGCGGATTATCCGTTCGTGGACTGGAGTTTCTCCGGCACCACTGAAGAAGAATTCGCCACCCTGATGGCTATTTTCCAGGCGGAAGATAAAGACGTCTATATTGCCGATTACGAACACCTGAGTGTTTACGCCTGCCGTATTATTGTCCCAGGCATGTCGGATATTTATCCGGCAGAAGATCTGTGGCTGGCGAATAACAATATGGGCAGCCATCTGCGTGACACGCTGCTTTCTCTGCCGGCAAGCCAGTGGGAAAAAGAAGATTACCTGGCATTGATCGAGCAGATGGACGATGAAGGCCTGGACGACTTCACCCGCGTGCGTGAGCTGCTGGGTATTGCGACCGGTAAAGACAATGGCTGGTATACCCTGCGTATTGGTGAGTTGAAAGCGATGCTGGCCCTGGCGGGTGGCGATCTGGAGCAGGCGCTGATCTGGACCGAGTGGACCATGGAGTTCAATGCTTCTGTGTTCAGCCCAGAGCGCGCGAACTACTACCGCTGCCTGCAAACGCTGCTGTTGCTGTCGCAGGAAGAAGAGCGTCAGCCGCTGCAATACCTGAACGCGTTTGTGCGGATGTATGGCGCAGAAGCCGTTGAAGCCGCCAGCGCAGCGCTGAGCGGTGAAGAACCTTTCTATGGCCTACAGGCCGTGGACAGTGACCTGATGGCCTTCCCTGCGCATCAGGGTTTGCTGAAGGCCTATGAGAAGCTGCAACGTGCGAAAGCGGCTTTCTGGTCTAAACAGCAATAAAAACCACAATAAATTTATGGCGAAATTATTCGCCTGCGCTATATTACGGGGCCTCTGGAGAGGCCCCGTTTTTTATTTGTGCCGCTCCAATGGCAATATGTGACATTAAAGTTAACCAAGAGTAAATGCTATTATTGGTAGCTTTTCTTTGATGTTAATTTTAATGCATATTACTCCATTTTAATTAACCAGCGAAAAGGCGGTGCGCCAAATAATTCAACTCTAGTTGCAAATTTTAAAATTTATTTTTATTTTGATAATCAAAAAGTTACGCCGCAACCGTTGAAAAACCACGCGTTTTGCGGGCCTATAAGCCAGGCGAGATATGATCCATATCAATTTCTCTTCTATAATGCTTTGTTAGTATCTCGTCGCCGACTTAATAAAGAGAGAGTTAGTGTGAAAGCTGACAACCCTTTTGATCTTTTACTCCCCCCTGAGATGGCCAAAGTGGCTGAGGATGCGGGTGTCTATAAAGCAACGAAACAACCGCTTAAAACCTTTTTCCTGGCGATTACTGCGGGTGTCTTCATCTCTATTGCCTTCGTTTTCTACATCACCTCAACGACAGGCACTGCAGGCATGCCGTTTGGCATGGCCAAACTGATTGGCGGTATTTGCTTCTCACTGGGTCTTATCCTTTGTGTGATCTGTGGCGCCGACCTGTTTACCTCCACCGTTCTGATTGTCGTGGCAAAAGCCAGCGGTCGAATCAGCTGGGGGCAACTGGCAAAAAACTGGTTCAACGTCTACGTTGGTAACCTGATTGGCTGTCTGCTCTTTGTGTTGCTGATGTGGTTATCTGGCGAGTATATGACCGCCAACGGTGGCTGGGGCCTCAACGTCCTACAAACCGCAGACCACAAAATGCATCATACGTTTATTGAGGCCGTCTGCCTCGGTATCCTGGCAAACCTGATGGTCTGTCTGGCGGTGTGGATGAGCTACTCCGGCCGCAGCCTGATGGATAAAGCGATGATCATGGTTCTGCCGGTTGCGATGTTCGTCGCCAGTGGTTTTGAGCACAGTATCGCTAACATGTTTATGATCCCTATGGGTATCGTAGTACGCAACTTTGCCAGCCCGGAATTCTGGACCGCTGTCGGTTCATCTCCGGACCATTTCTCTCACTTGACTATCATGAACTTCATCACTGATAACCTGATTCCGGTCACTATCGGGAACATTATTGGCGGTGGTCTGTTAGTCGGGTTGACGTACTGGGTCATTTACCTGCGTGGCAACGACCAGCACTAAGGGTTGTTTCAGGCAGTAAATAAGAAATCCACTTAAGAAGGTAGGTGTTACATGTCCGAACTTAATGAAAAGTTAGCCACAGCCTGGGAAGGTTTTGCCAAAGGTGACTGGCAGAAAGAAGTCAACGTCCGTGACTTCATCCAGAAAAACTACACCCCGTATGAAGGTGACGAGTCCTTCCTGGCTGGCGCTACTGATGCGACCACTGCCCTGTGGGACAACGTCATGGAAGGCGTTAAACTGGAAAACCGCACTCATGCGCCAGTTGATTTCGACACCTCCGTTGCGTCCACCATCACTTCTCACGACGCTGGCTACATCAACAAAGCCCTTGAGAAAATCGTTGGTCTGCAAACTGAAAAACCACTGAAGCGTGCGATTATCCCGTTCGGTGGCATTAAAATGGTTGAAGGTTCCTGCAAAGCGTACGATCGCGAACTGGATCCACAGCTGAAAAAAATCTTCACCGACTTCCGTAAAACCCACAACCAGGGTGTTTTCGACGTCTACACCAAAGACATTCTGAACTGCCGTAAGTCTGGCGTTCTGACTGGTCTGCCAGATGCTTATGGCCGTGGCCGTATCATCGGTGACTACCGTCGCGTTGCGCTGTACGGTATCGACTTCCTGATGAAAGACAAATACGCACAGTTCCTGTCTCTGCAGTCTGACCTGGAAAACGGCGTAAACCTGGAAGCGACTATCCGTCTGCGTGAAGAGATCTCCGAGCAGCATCGCGCTCTGGGTCAGATCAAAGAAATGGCAGCGAAATACGGCTGCGATATCTCTGCTCCGGCAACCAACGCTCAGGAAGCTATCCAGTGGACCTACTTCGGCTACCTGGCCGCTGTTAAGTCTCAGAACGGTGCAGCAATGTCCTTCGGTCGCGTATCCACCTTCCTGGATGCATACATCGAACGTGATATCAAAGCAGGCAAAATCACCGAGCAAGACGCTCAGGAAATGATTGACCACCTGGTCATGAAACTGCGTATGGTTCGCTTCCTGCGTACCCCAGAATACGATGAGCTGTTCTCCGGTGACCCAATCTGGGCAACTGAATCTATCGGTGGTATGGGCGTTGACGGCCGTACTCTGGTAACCAAAAACAGCTTCCGCTTCCTGAATACCCTGTACACCATGGGTCCTTCTCCGGAGCCGAACATCACTGTTCTGTGGTCTGAAAAACTGCCTCTGAACTTCAAGAAATTCGCCGCTAAAGTGTCCATCGACACCTCTTCTCTGCAGTACGAGAACGATGACCTGATGCGTCCGGACTTCAACAACGACGATTACGCGATCGCTTGCTGCGTAAGCCCAATGGTTGTTGGTAAGCAAATGCAGTTCTTCGGTGCTCGCGCTAACCTCGCGAAAACCATGCTGTATGCAATCAACGGCGGCGTTGATGAAAAACTGAAAATGCAGGTAGGTCCTAAGTCTGAACCTATCAAAGGCGACGTGCTGAACTTTGACGAAGTCATGGATCGCATGGATCACTTCATGGATTGGCTGGCTAAGCAGTATGTCACCGCGCTGAACGTGATTCACTACATGCACGACAAGTACAGCTACGAAGCGTCTCTGATGGCTCTGCATGACCGTGACGTGATTCGTACCATGGCTTGTGGTATCGCAGGTCTGTCCGTTGCAGCTGACTCCCTGTCTGCTATCAAATATGCGAAAGTTAAAGCGATTCGTGACGAAGACGGCCTGGCTGTAGACTTCGAAATCGAAGGCGAATACCCGCAGTTCGGTAACAACGATGCTCGTGTTGATGACATGGCTGTTGACCTGGTTGAACGTTTCATGAAGAAAATTCAGAAACTGACCATGTACCGTAACGCTATCCCGACTCAGTCTGTTCTGACCATCACCTCTAACGTGGTTTATGGTAAGAAAACCGGTAACACCCCAGACGGTCGTCGTGCTGGCGCGCCATTCGGCCCAGGTGCTAACCCAATGCACGGTCGTGACCAGAAAGGTGCTGTCGCCTCTCTGACCTCCGTTGCTAAACTGCCGTTTGCTTACGCGAAAGATGGTATCTCTTATACCTTCTCCATCGTACCAAACGCACTGGGTAAAGATGACGAAGTGCGTAAAACCAACCTGGCAGGCCTGATGGATGGTTACTTCCACCACGAAGCGACTATCGAAGGCGGTCAGCATCTGAACGTCAACGTTATGAACCGTGAAATGCTGCTGGACGCAATGGAACACCCTGAGAAATATCCTCAGCTGACCATCCGTGTATCGGGTTATGCAGTACGTTTCAACTCCCTGACGAAAGAACAGCAGCAGGACGTTATCACCCGTACCTTCACTCAGACCATGTAATTGGGTTTTGACTGAAAATACGTGGTAAAAAGCGTACAATAAAGGCTCCACGCAAGTGGGGCCTTTTTTCTAACAATGACTCTCCTGCCCCAGCCTGCTTTGCCAGCCATCTATACTTTGATTATCAGGTATTGGGTATCTGTCAAAACAGACTTAACACAGCCGGTTTGAGCTGTGCATTTACACTGGCCCCGGATGGGCCATATCTGGAGAAAACACCGCAATGTCTGCAATTGGTCGCATTCACTCCTTTGAATCCTGTGGCACCGTCGATGGCCCGGGTATCCGTTTTATCACCTTCTTCCAGGGCTGCCTGATGCGCTGCCTCTACTGCCACAACCGCGATACCTGGGACACCCATGGCGGTAAAGAAATCACCGTCGAAGAACTCATGAAAGAAGTGGTGACCTACCGTCATTTCATGAATGCTTCCGGCGGCGGTGTGACGGCATCCGGGGGTGAAGCCATGCTGCAGGCTGAGTTTGTGCGTGACTGGTTCCGTGCCTGTCGAAAAGAAGGCATCCACACCTGTCTCGATACCAACGGCTTTGTCCGTCGCTACGATCCCGTGGTGGATGAACTGCTGGAAGTGACCGATCTGGTCATGCTCGACCTGAAGCAGATGAACGACGAAATCCACCAGCATCTGGTCGGTGTCTCTAATCACCGCACCCTGGAATTCGCGCAGTATCTGGCGAAGAAAAACGTGAATGTCTGGATCCGCTACGTCGTCGTGCCCGGCTGGTCAGATGATGATGATTCTGCGCATCGCCTCGGTGAATTCACCCGCGACATGGGCAACGTCGAGAAAATCGAGCTTCTACCGTACCACGAGCTGGGCAAACACAAGTGGGTGGCGATGGGCGAAGAGTACAAGCTGGACGGCGTGCATCCACCGAAGAAAGAGACCATGGAGCGCGTCAAAGGCATCCTTGAGCAGTATGGTCATAAAGTAATGTACTAGGGTTCAGCTTAGCCCGATGGGCTACGCTCCCACCCGACCTGAGGCCCGATTTGCATAGCGCATCGGGCTTTTTGTTATCCTGAACACAGAGTCTGTGCTTACATCTCCGCTTCCATCGCTTGCAAAATTTGCGAGAGCACCGCGTCATTAATCAGGCCTGGTTTCCAGAGCGCGACCAGAGGATGCGTCAGGCCGTTATCTCCCATTTCGGTCTCTATCCGCATCACACCCTGCAACCGTTCTGGCGCAAAGTGCTTGGGCAAAAATGCCCATCCGCAGCCCCGTTGCAGCATCCCTTCCAGCAGCGCTATCTCGTTAACCTGAATCAATCTGTCGGCAATACGCAGACGACCCGCTAAGGCAGGAGGCAGATCGCGAAATGGCATCAATTGGGGTCTGGAGGCCAGATGCAGCAACGAAACAGGCTGCTCACTGAAATAGTCTACCCTGGCGTACACGGCCAGTGAAAAACTGCCCACAGAGCGCCAGCGCAAATGGTCGTTTACCGAGCGGTTCACCGCCTGAAAAAGGCCAATATCTACACGCCCCTCATCGAGCCATTTTTCGGCCTCCGCCCGTTCACAGACGATCATATCGAGCTGGATCTGCTGCGATTTCAGCCGCTCAGCCAGATTCAACAGCATCTCTCGAGGCGTGAAAAGATCATAGCAAAGTCGAAGATGGGTTTTCTGGGTATCGGGAAGTTGTTTTGCTATACGGGAAAACGCTTCGGCTTCATGAAGAAATAACCGTGCCTGACGGTAGAGGAGCTCGCCCTGAGGCGTCTGCGTTAATGGGCGTGTGGAGCGATCGAACAGCGTGTAACCGAGATCCACTTCCAGATAATCGAGCAGCTCAGTGACCGTAGTACGATCTTTTTTTAGCCTTCTCGCGGCCCCCGTCAACGTTCCGCATTCACAGACGCAGGCAAACGCTTCTATCTGAGCAAGGGTAAAGCGTAACAACTCCATCTGACGCCTCTCTTCGGAAAGAAGCGTTCACCTTACCGAAGAGTGCTGCAAGATGAAAGCCTGTCGGGTGCGGCGACACCTTACCCGACAAACTATACGCTATTAAAATACTCAGGCGTGCGCGACAGGCGTTGGATGCTGGCCTGCTTTGCGCAGTAGCATCAGGAGATAGATAAAGGACACGCAGGCTATCATCACAAACAGCAGATTGTCTGAGAAGCTTTGCATCAGCATTGACGTCAGCGTCGGTCCCAGCAGGCTACCGATGGTGTAACTCAACAGCAGCGCTTGATTCATCGCCACCAGCTGATGGTGCTCGACCTTTTCGCAGGCCCAGGCCATGGCGACCGGATACAGTGTGAAACCGGCCGCGCCCAGCACAAACAAGGCTGGAGCCATGGAAGCGCCACTCAGCATCGCCAGGCAGCCTAAAATCACCACAAACACCTGCACTCGAAGAACCAGCAGACGTCCATAGCGATCGGCAAGGCGGCCGACGGGCCATTGCCCGATAATACCGGCACTGACCATGACCGCCATCCAGAAGCCAATCCCTGAATCACTATAGCCCTGATGGTTCAGCCACAACGGCATCAAACCGTATAACGAGCCCAGCACGATCCCGGAGATAATGCAGCCATTGACACCCAGCCGCGCGTGGCGGAGTTTCAGCATCGGCCAGACCTGTACAGGGGCATGTTCATCGTCGCTGTTATTGATGATACGCGTAAACAGCAGAGGCAAAATGGCCGCAAGCACCATGCTGGTCACCCACGGCAGCACGCTCATCAGGTCCGTCGGCAATTTGCTGACCATCAGTTGTCCCAACACCGTGCCGACGTAATAAACCATCATATAGGCCGCCAGCAGACGTCCACGGTTACGGGATGTACCGCTACACATCAGCGCACTCTCCACCACCACCCAAATCATGGCGCAGCCGATACCGGCGATGAAACGCCAGAGCAGCCAGCTCCAGAAGCCCATGGTGATACCCAGCCCGACACAGCCAACGGCAAAGATGAGAGAGGCGAGATAGTAGCTACGGTTGAAGCCGAAGCGTTTGATTAAACGTCCGCACAACAACGTGCCCACCAGATTGCCAGTGAAATAGGACGAACTCACCATGCCTACCTGCCAGGTAGGGAGATGTTCATGCGCAAGCCACAATGGAACAAGGGTGTTCAGCACCGCTAATGCCAGCGTCAACAACAGTAAGCCACAGAGCAGTAACAGCACCGGGCGTGAATAGGTGGACATGGATAAAAAACCGTGAGGAAGATCAGAATTCGGAGCGAATCATGCCATCGTGGGCAGTAAAGTCAATCAGCCCCAGGCCAGAGCTGGCGCGGCTTTGCGGGGTACCATTGAAGTTTTTCATCCAACGGAGCGGCAATGGAATTTATTATTAAATTATTCCATTGTTTTTATTAGAAAAGAAAATTTAAAACGGCTTATTTTCAGACGAAAAATTTCATGGAAGGGAAGCATTTTTTTATCACACCGGGTCGCGATGACCCGGTGTGATTACCGGAACTAGCTGGCGATGGCCATACCCACGGTCATGTGAAGACCATAGAACACACCACGACCAATCAGTTCACCTACCACCACCAGCACAAAGGCCAGACTCAGCAGAGGAACTGCGGGCTGATGGCCTTTCAACTGCGGAGCCACCCAGCACACCAGCGCCAGCACCAGCGCCACCAGACGCCAGGCCATCAGCGAGCCGTAGGCCGGTACCAGCGCCGAAGCCTGCTGAATAGAGCTGTGAATAGTTGCCAGTTCGCTGCCCTGCATGATCACCACAATGGCGCTGACCACCAGTGCCAGCAGGGAAATGGCTGGCAGCAGACGCATTGCCCAGCCATCGACCCCCGCCACGCGCAGCAGCAGATACCCAAGCAGCGGCCCGCCGATAAACATCGTCAGGAAGAAGCTCATTGGGGTCCAGACGCTGTACCAGGTTGGCACGGTGTCGATGGTGTTATACACACGCACCATCATCCACACGAAGACCACACCCAGCACCATCGTCAGCACCAGCCAGACCGTACGCAGCGCCTGCGGCAGTTTGTTGATGACCGCCAGGAGCCAACCGATACCACCCACCGCGAAGAACACCGAGCCGCTGGCGATTTCGTTACTCAGCGAAGACGCACCGATGCGGTTCAGCGAGTTAAATGCACGTAGCGGCGAACCGAGGTGCAGGATAGAGGCAATAAAGCCCACGCCCATCAGCACCCACAGGCCGAACATGCTCAACACCACCAGACGCTGCTGCTCACGAGAAAGCTCGCCTTTCATCAGCGCCAGCGCCAGAACGATAAAGCCACCCGCAACGCACTGCCCGAGGACCGTAAAGATCATCAGCGGCCATTCATGCCATCCACTTCCCATCTTACACCTCCTTCGGATTTGCCAGATAGCCGGTGGTATCCCCAGTTGGGCGGCTGTTGGCATTTGGTTTGATTACAATGCTTGGCTTGGTGAAGTGCGCGGACGGCAAAGGTGCTACCGCAGCCAGTTGCCCGTGTTTCTTACGCAGCTCATCAATCGGCCCGAAGTCCAGCGCGCGCAGCGGGCAGGATTCAACACAGACCGGTTTTTTGCCTTCTGCCAGACGATCGTGACAGCCGTCGCACTTGGTCATATGCCCTTTGGCTTCGTTATACTGCGGTGCACCGTACGGGCACGCCATATGGCAGTATTTACAGCCAATGCACACATCTTCATTCACTACCACCAGTCCATCTTCGCTACGCTTATGCATCGCGCCACTCGGACAAACCTTGGTACAGGCCGGGTCTTCGCAATGGTTACAGGCGATAGAGAGATAGTAGGCAAACACGTTCTGATGCCAGGTGCCGTTATCCTCCTGCCAGTCACCGCCCGCATATTCATAGATGCGGCGGAAGCTGACGTCCGGGGTCAAATCTTTGTAGTCTTTACAAGCCAGTTCGCAGGTTTTGCAACCGGTGCAGCGACTGGAATCAATAAAAAATCCATACTGAGTGGTCATCGGTTACTCCTTACGCTTTTTCGACCTGAACAAGGTTAGTGTGCGACGGGTTGCCCTTCGCCAGTGGCGATGGACGTTGAGTGGTCAGCACGTTAATACACCCTGCCTGATCCACACCTTTCGCATCCGGGGCATACCATGCGCCCTCACCCAATGCCACGACGCCAGGCATCATGCGTGGAGTGACCTTCGCTTCAATGTGAACTTCACCACGACCGTTGAAAATCTTCACACGGTCACCGTTGCTGATGCCGCGTTTCTTCGCATCCATTGGGTTAATCCACATTTCCTGAGGGCAGGCCGCTTTCAGCAGTTCAACGTTGCCATAGGTAGAGTGGCAGCGCGCTTTATAGTGGAAGCCCGTCAGCTGAAGGGGATAATCTTTGGTCAGTGGATCGTCGTAGTTTTCGAAACCTGGCGTGTAGATTGGCAACGGATCGATAACGTCACCTTCTGGCAGCTCCCAGGTGGCCGCAATTTTGGCAAGTTCTGCTGAGTAGATCTCGATTTTGCCCGATGGCGTAGTCAGTGGGTTCGCCTGAGGATCCTCACGGAACGCTTTATAGGCGACGTAATGCCCATCCGGATCACGCTGCTTGAACATGCCCTGCTTGCGGAACTCATCAAACGACGGCAGAGCAGGAATCGCTTTACGGGACTGTTCATAGAGATGACGCATCCACTCTTCCTGGCTGCGGCCTTCTGTGAATTTCTGCTCCACACCCATGCGCTTCGCCAATTCCGTGGTCATGTCATAGATGGTTTTGCATTCGAAACGAGGCTTAATGACCTGGTCGGCAAAAATCACGTAAGACATGTTGCCGCAGGAAGCATCCAGCGCGAAGTCCATCTGCTCGGAGGCTGTGCAGTCTGGCAGCAGTATATCGGCATATTTTGCCGATGACGTCATATGGCAATCGACCACCACAATCAGCTCGCACTTTTTGTCATCCTGAAGAATGTCATGGGTGCGGTTGATATCTGAATGCTGGTTGATAATGCAGTTACCGGCGTAGTTCCAGATCATCTTGATAGGCACATCAAGCTTATCTTTGCCACGAACGCCATCGCGGGTGGCGGTCATTTCCGGGCCACGTTCGATGGCATCGGTCCACATAAACATCGAAATACTGGTTTCGACCGGGTTGTCAAACGTCGGCATACGTTCAAACGGCAGATCGTAAGAGCCTTCGCGCGCTCCGGTGTTCCCCCCGCTGATCCCGACGTTTCCGGTCAGGATAGCCAGCATCGAGATGGCGCGCGTGGCGATTTCACCGTTTGCGTGGCGCTGTGGACCCCAACCCTGGCTGATAAAGGCGGGCTTGGCCGTCGCAATTTCACGTGCTAACTGAACAATACGGTCAACCGGAATGCCGGTAATGGTTGACGCCCACTCTGGTGTTTTGGCTATACCATCGCTGCCCTGGCCAAGAATATAGGCCTTGTAATGGCCATTGGCTGGCGCATCAGCTGGAAGCGTTTTTTCATCATAGCCAACGCAATACTTGTCGAGGAACGGTTGATCCACCCGGTTTTCGCTGATCATCACCCACGCCAGCGCGGAGATAAGCGCAGCGTCGGTACCTGGACGAATTGGGATCCACTCATCTTCGCGGCCTGCGCCCGTATCGGTATAGCGCGGATCAATGATGATCAAACGCGCATTCGATTTCTGACGTGCCTGTTCCAGATAATAGGTGACGCCGCCGCCGCTCATGCGGGTTTCGCCCGGGTTGTTACCAAACAGAACAACCAGTTGGCTATTTTCGATATCCGATGGGCTGTTGCCGTCTGCCCAGCCACCGTAGGTGTAGTTCAGACCTGCAGCGATTTGTGCAGATGAGTAGTCACCGTAGTGATTCAGGTAGCCCCCAACGCAGTTCATCAGGCGCGCAATCAACGTTTTTCCTGGCGGCCAGGAACGGGTCAGCGTACCGCCCAGGGTGCCTGTGCCGTAGTTCAGGTAGATGGATTCGTTGCCATAGTCTTTAATCAGACGCTGCATATTGTTGGCGATAGTGTCGAAGGCTTCTTCCCAGCTGATTCGCTCGAATTTACCTTCACCGCGCTTGCCGACTCGCTTCATCGGATACTTCAGGCGATCCGGGTTATAGACGCGGCGGCGCATTGAACGCCCACGCAGACAGGCGCGAACCTGATGCAGACCGTCGTAGTTATCGTCGCCGGTATTATCCGTTTCGACGTATTTAATCTCGCCGTCTACAACATGCATACGTAACGGACAGCGGCTGCCGCAGTTTACCGTACAAGCGCTCCAGACCACCTTTCCTGCTGCACCAGAAGGTGCAATGGCTTCGGCGGCATTGGCGATGCGCGTAAAAGGGAGTGTGAATGCGCTGCTGGCCATTGCCAGCCCGCCAATCGCCGAGGTTTTCATCAAACCACGGCGGCTGACCTCAGCGCTTAACAAAGCATCGGGGGCTTTAATTTTCATGGATACTCACTTCATTGCTTATTGAAATGAAAGATCGCTATATAGTTATGTATATAGCGAAATCAGTCTTTTGTAGTGTTTTATGCTTTTTGTAATTCGAAGGGAGTATCCCTGCTTTCAACTGAAGGGTTATTGTTCAGTATCAATACAGGTATAAAAAAAGCGCCCGGAGGCGCTTTTTAGGAGGAGAAAGGATTTCTTTAACCGATGAAGTCGAGACCATTCATATAAGGACGCAATACTTCAGGCACTTCGATGCGGCCATCGGCCTGCTGGTAGTTTTCCAGCACCGCCACCAGCGTACGGCCTACTGCCAGACCAGAACCGTTCAGGGTGTGAACCAGACGGGTTTTCTTGTCGGACTTGCTACGGCAACGTGCCTGCATACGACGCGCCTGGAAATCCCAGCAGTTAGAAATGGAAGAGATTTCACGATAGGTGTCCTGCGCCGGCAGCCAGACTTCGAGGTCATAGGTTTTACGGGCGCCGAAACCGATATCGCCGCTGCACAGCAGCACCTTGCGGTACGGCAGACCCAGCAGCTGCAGCACTTTCTCAGCGTGACCGGTCATCTCTTCCAGCGCGTCCATTGAGTCTTCCGGACGAACGATCTGCACCATCTCAACTTTATCGAACTGGTGCATACGGATCAGACCGCGGGTATCACGACCATAAGTGCCGGCTTCAGAACGGAAGCAAGGCGTATGCGCCGTCATTTTGATCGGCAGATCATCTTCGTCGATGATCTCATCGCGCACCAGGTTGGTCAGCGGGACTTCGGCGGTCGGAATCAGCGCATAGTTGCTGCTATCGGCTTCCTCTTCTAGCGGACGGGTGTGGAACAGGTCGCCACCAAACTTAGGCAGTTGGCCTGTACCGTACAGCGTGTCCTGGTTCACCAGGTACGGCACATAGTTTTCCATGTAGCCGTGCTGCTCAGTGTGCAGATCCAGCATGAACTGGCTCAGTGCACGATGCATACGCGCAATTTGCCCCTGCATCACCACAAAGCGGGAACCGGTCAGCTTAACCGCGGCAGCAAAATCGAGACCTTTTGCCATTTCACCCAGCGTCACGTGATCGCGGACGTCGAAATCGAATTTACGCGGCTCACCCCAACGGCAGATTTCCACGTTTTCGCTATCGTCTTTGCCCAGCGGAACGCAGTCATCTGGAATGTTTGGCAGGCTAAGCGCGATGTCACGAATTTCTGCGAGCAGCGTCTCCAGTTCGGCCTTCGCGGCGTCCAGATCCTCGCCCAGCTTGTTCACTTCCAGGCGTAATGGCTCGATGTCTTCCCCACGCGCTTTTGCCTGGCCGATGGATTTCGATCGCGAATTGCGCTCTGCCTGCAGATTTTCAGTGTTTACCTGCAGAACTTTACGTCGCTCTTCAAGAGCGCGCAGCTTATCTACATCCAGCTTAAAGCCCCGGCGTGCCAGTTTTTCTGCGACTGCGTCTGGCTCGGTACGCAGCAGATTGGGATCGAGCATGCTTATCCTGTGCTTATCGAATTAAAATGAGGAAAAAGACCGCAGCCTGCGGTCTTTAGGGATACAGCGATAACCTTACCGCAACGTCTTGTTTAGCGGTAGCGTTTTATGGGGCTATTTTGATCCTGCTCGCCGAGCCAGGCGAGCTTTTCGCCAATCTTGCCCTCAAGCCCACGAGAAGTGGGTTGATAATAGCGAGTTTGCGACATTTCTGGTGGGAAATAGACTTCACCGGCAGCGTAAGCGTTCGGTTCATCATGCGCATAGCGATACTCCTGACCGTAGCCCATCTCTTTCATCAATTTGGTCGGTGCATTACGCAGATGTTCTGGCACATCATAATCAGGGCGCTCGCGGGCATCCGCCATCGCGGCTTTAAACGCGGTATAAACGGCATTACTTTTTGGCGCACAGGCCAGGTAGACAATCGCCTGCGCAATCGCTCGCTCTCCTTCCGACGGGCCAACACGAGTAAAGCAATCCCACGCGGAGATAGCCACCTGCATCGCCCGCGGATCGGCGTTACCGACGTCTTCTGACGCAATGGCCAGACAGCGACGGGCAACATAGAGCGGGTCTCCGCCTGCCGTGATAATGCGCGCGTACCAGTACAGCGCCGCATCCGGAGCGCTGCCGCGTACCGATTTGTGGAATGCGGAAATCAGATCGTAAAAACGATCGCCTTTATTGTCGAAGCGCGCGCTTCGCTCCCCGGCGATTTCCGTCAGCAACGCCGGTTGCAGAATGCGTTTACCGGAAGCGTCGGATTCGGCCATATCAGCCATCATTTCCAGGGTATTTAACGCCCGACGCGCATCGCCATTCACCAACTCAGCAATCGCCCGACGGGTCTCTTCCGGCAACACGATATCCTGCCCGCCGTAGCCACGCGCACTGTCGGTCATTGCCTGGGTCAGAACCTGTTCAATGTCGTCGACGGTGAGTGATTTCAGGAGATAAACTCGTGCCCGGGACAATAGGGCCGAATTCAGCTCGAAAGAAGGGTTTTCAGTGGTCGCACCAATAAAGGTAATGGTGCCGTCTTCAATGTGCGGCAGGAAGGCATCCTGCTGGCTTTTATTGAAGCGATGGACTTCGTCGACAAACAAAATAGTCCTGCGACCGGCGTTACGATTTTGTCGGGCTCGCTCAATGGCTTCACGGATCTCTTTAACACCCGAGGTGACGGCGGAGATGCGTTCGACATCGGCATTGGCATAGCGCGCAATGACTTCTGCCAGCGTGGTTTTCCCGGTACCCGGCGGCCCCCACAGGATCATTGAATGCAGGTGCCCTGCCTCAATCGCCCGCGGCAAGGGTTTACCTCTCGCCAGCAGATGCTGCTGGCCGATGTACTGCGCTAAATTTTCTGGCCGCATACGCGCGGCCAGAGGTTGAAACGCATTGTCGGAAAAATCGAGCGACAGATTGCTCACGCGCGCCTCTTATTTACGCTGATCGTCCACCGTTACTCCCTTCGGCGGAGTAAAGGTAAATTTAGCTGCGTCTACGCTGCCATTCTGCTGGGATTTCAGCTGATAGCTACTGCGCTGATCATCCTGCTCGATGGCGCTGAACTGATGAATGGTGCCATCACGACCTACGTTGATCGTGAACTGCTTCAGGTTGCCATTGCTGCCTTTCGGCGTCAGCACAAAGTCATCACCATTCTGCTTAATGTTGTACTGCTGCCAGTCGCTGGACTGGTTACGGGCAATCAGCATAAACGGCGTGTTGCTGGTGGCATCTTTCAGCCAGGTCGCGGTCGCCTGCTCAACAAACGGGTTGTAGAACCACAGCGTTTTGCCATCGGAAACCAGGATGCTTTCATCCGGCTGAGTCATATGCCAGTTGAACAGATTAGGACGTTTGACGGAAAGATCGCCCTGCCCGTCCTGTACCTCATTCCCGCTACCATCTGTCACTTTTTGGGTAAAGCTGGCGTGGAAACTGCTCACTTTATCCAGACGGCTTTTGAGATCGCTCGCCGCATCTGCCCAGGCGCTGCTCGCCACAAAACTGGTCAGTAAGGCACAGGTGATGGCCATTTTTTTCATCTTGATTCCTTAAATGCGTCACTCCCGACGCGGGAGTCTCTCTGCCCCCACTGTAGGCTCAGCACCGACAGCAGGACAGGAGAAAATACTGAGTTTTTGGTTATTTACGCAACTTTGCAATTAAAACAATCAGTCAAACGGCGGGGGTGCCAGGACTTCGCGGTTGCCGTTATGTCCCGCTTCGCTGACGATCCCCTGCGCTTCCATCTGCTCGATGATGCGCGCTGCACGGTTGTAGCCAATGCGGAACTGACGCTGTACGCCAGAAATGGACGCTTTGCGTTTTTCAGTCACAAAGTTCACCGCCTGGTCGAACAGCTGATCCAACTCTTCCCCGCTGTCCAGACCTGCACCGCCGCCTTCGCTTTCGCTGTCCTGGGTGATGCCATCGACGTATTGAGGACGCCCACGCGCTTTCCAGTCCTGTACCACCGCGTGCACTTCCTGGTCACGGACAAAGGCACCGTGAACACGGGTCGGTGCTGCGCTGGAGTTGGGTCCTGAGTAGAGCATGTCACCCATACCCAACAGAGACTCGGCCCCGCCCTGATCGAGAATGGTACGCGAGTCGATTTTGCTCGAGACCGTAAACGCGATACGGGTTGGAATGTTCGCTTTGATAAGCCCGGTGATGACGTCAACAGAAGGACGCTGTGTCGCCAGAACCAGGTGAATCCCCGCCGCACGCGCTTTCTGCGCCAGGCGAGCAATCAGCTCTTCCACTTTCTTGCCAACGGTCATCATCAGGTCAGCGAATTCATCTACCAGCACGACAATGTACGGCAGTTTTTCCAGCGTCGGATGTTCAACGGCCATGCTGTCACCCGGTTTCCAGTACGGATCCGGGATCGGGCGACCCATTTGCGCGGCCTGAGCGATCTTCTCGTTGTAACCGGCGAGATTACGCACGCCTAATGCAGACATCAGCTTATAGCGACGCTCCATCTCATTGACGCTCCAGCGCAGGGCGTTGGCAGCATCTTTCATGTCAGTAACCACTTCTGTCAGCAGATGTGGGATCCCTTCATAGACGGAGAGTTCCAGCATTTTCGGGTCGATCATGATGAAGCGAACTTCATCCGGCGTCGCCTTGTACAGCATGCTGAGGATCATGGCGTTCACGCCGACCGACTTACCGGAACCGGTGGTACCGGCAACCAGCAGGTGAGGCATTTTCGCGAGATCCGCAATAACCGGTTCACCTGCGATGTCTTTACCCAGCACGATAGTCAACGGCGATGGACTCTCGCGGAATTTCGCGCAGTCCAGCACCTCACGCAGATACACCGTCTGGCGTTTTTTGTTCGGCAGTTCCAGACCGACATAAGGCTTGCCTGGAATAACTTCAACCACACGCACGGCTACGGTAGAGAGCGAGCGCGCCAGGTCACGTGACAGGTTAGAAATTCGCGCCGCTTTTACACCCGGAGCCAGATTCAGCTCGAAACGGGTGATAACCGGGCCTGGGGAATAGTTGACGACATCCGCTTTAATACGGAAGTCGGCAAGGCGTGTTTCCACCAGGCGAGCGGTTTGCTCCAGTGCAAAGGTATCAACCGGTTCCACTTCAGTCGGCGGTGGCGTCAACAGATCCAATGACGGCAGTGGCGTGGTCGGCTTTTGCAGCGGGCGATCGTCGCCATTACGCATCAGCAGCGGGTGAATCAGGCTTTCCTGCTGCTGTGGCGCAGGTTGCTGAGGCACGGGCTGCTGCGGCTGTTGATAAGCCTGATACTGAGCCGGTTGCTGATAATGCTGCTGTTGTGACTGCACGGGTTGATGCTGAACAGGCTGTTCCTCTGGCATCACACTCGGCGTAAACAGCGGGGCTTTAGGCGTATCATCAACCAGCGTTTTCATCGGAGAGAATTCATAATCCACTGGGGAGAATGGATTCGCACCCTGCGGCTGCTCACCGGAATAACGCTGCTGCTGAGTGGCTGCAAATTGACGCGCCAGCTCAGCTTCTGCGGCAGAATCCTCGTCTTCCGGCTCATCGTAGCCGTCGTCCGCATACTGCTCGCCATAGCGTTGCTGCTGGGTCGCGGCAAATTGGCGAGCCAGTTCATCCTGCTCCAGCGCATCAGTATCTTCATCGCTCATCAGCTCATCGCTGTATTGCTGAGGATTCGCTTGCTGATGGAGGCGTTCCTCAGTCGGACGCTGTGAGGGCACTTTGATCCCAAAGGAGGCGGAAGCAAGCTCACGGCGTGTCGGAAGGCGAACGCGATTCGGACGCGGTAGCTGTGGGCCGATACCCTCTTTCACCTGAGGACGCGGACCCTCAACCGGGCTGAATAGCTGTGCAGCGGCAGCGGCGCTGGCGGCAGCCGTAGCAACCCCTGTGGCCTGATGCACGCTGGCAGCAGCCGTCACCACGGCGGCGGTAGGATCCATCACAGGTGTAGAGGAAGACGGCATCGTTGGTTTCACCGTCGCAGGTTCTGGCGTCGGCTGATACCACGCGGCAAGCTGCTCACGTTCACGTGCACGCTTCTCTTCTACTTCTTCGAAATAATAGAGCGGCGGACGCTGCGGTTTAACCTCTTCTTCAGGTTCAATCTCAGGCACAGCCGGCGTTTCTACGACAGGTGGAGCAACATATTCTTCCGGCGCAGAATGATAATCAGGCTCAGGCTGATACTGCTGCTGTTGCGGCTGGTAGTGTGATTCGGACTGCACGGCATGCTGAACAGGCTCCTGCCACAACGCGTCGACAGCTGGCTGATGACGGAAAGCTTCAGGCTGCACGTATTCAGGCTTGGCAACAGGGGCCTGCGGTGGCCAGCTATCGGGGGTTGGGGCGATGACCGGCTCAGGACGCTCCGGTGCAGGTACCGCCTGCCATTCAACGCTGGCGGGGGCCATTTCAGCTTCAGCGCCCGGTATAGCAGGCGTTTGCATGACAGGGTCGACAGGAGCAGCCCATGCCTGGCTGGCTGCGGTGGCTGCTGCCGCGGCGGCCACCGGTTCGGCGAACGACTGACCGTTTAACAGCGGATCATTATCATCCCATGCCTGCGAACGTGCCGCGCTTTTACCGGAGAACAGGACGTCGTCGGCGTCGGCCGGCTGGCCGTTTGCGCTGTACTGTACGTTTTCTTCCGCATCATCCATTCGCCTGCCCGAGAATAATGCCGCGTCGGTATGACGGCCTCTCGGGTTACTGAATTTATCGGCAATGCGCTGGCGGCGAGCCAGTGCTCCGCGCAGAATGCGGGCGCGACGGCCTTCTTTACGCGGGGCGTCTTCAGCCAGCTCGTCCTCTTCATCCTCATACTCTTCGTCTTCGACCCAGGTGTCATCACGACGGGTACGATTGCTGGCGAAGGTCAGAATGTTCAGGATCCAGTTGCCCATTTTTTCGGCAATGCTTACCCAGGACCAGCCGGTGAACAGCGTCAGGCCTGCTGCCCAGATGCACAGCAACGCCAGCGTACCGCCACTGCTGTGCAGCATCGGTTGCAGCGCCGTGCTGAGCAGGCTGCCGATCACCCCACCGGAGGCGAAATACCAGATGTCATCGGCGTTGATAGCGGCCAGTCCGCACATGGTGAGGATCATCGCCAGCACGCCAATCAAACGCAACGCGACGGCAAAATAGTCGACGTACTCATCGCTGGCCTGATGACGATAGGCAAACCAACAGCCACCAATGATCATCACCGGCAAGGTGTAGGCCATCACGCCAAAAATGAAGAACAGCGTATCCGCAAGCCATGCGCCAGGCATACCGCCAAGATTATGGATAGGTTCGTGCCAGGCGGTCTGTGACCAACTGGGATCCGAAGGATTAAAGCTGAGTAAGGCCGCCATCAGCCAGATGGCGAAAAGGGAACACAGGATCAGGAACGCTTCCAGAAGTCGGCGCCCGCTGCTTAATCTGCTAATGATTACTTCTTTGTCTTCAGTGTATTCCTGGCTCAAGAAAGGCTCTCCAGGTCCTTGATGCTAAAACGGACAACAGTGTCGGGTCTCCCCGACACTGTTGCTGTATGGATTACCAGGAGTGTAATCAACTTGCGCCGATTTTGCACCTGTTCCGTATTAGCGAGTCTTAATTACCAGACGATTACTCTGTTTAACCTCTTCCATGACCACGTAAGTACGGGTGTCATTCACGCCCGGCAGGCGTAGCAGAGTCTCACCTAACAATTTACGGTACGCTGACATGTCCGGTACGCGGGTTTTCAACAGGTAGTCGAAATCGCCGGAAACCAAGTGACACTCTTGAATTTCTTCAAGTTTTTGTACAGCGGAGTTAAATTGTTCAAACACATCCGGGGCGCCGCGATTCAGAGTTATCTCAACAAACACCAGCAGCGATGCATCCAGATAATGCGGGTTCAGCAGCGCAGTGTAACCCTGAATAAACCCTTGTCTTTCCAACCGACGTACACGCTCAAGGCAAGGTGTCGGAGAAAGTCCCACTCGTTTAGAAAGCTCGACGTTGGAAATTCGCCCATCCTTTTGCAATTCATTCAATATGTTGCGATCGATGCGGTCGAGATCTTTGCCTGGGCGCTTCTTGCTATCTACCATTATTATTGTCTCTCTGTATTCCTTCCCTACTCCTGTCTTGACTCTGTGCACTTCACTGTTCAGAGCCTGTGCCCGCCGTCTGTGTGAATTATCTGTATCCAGATGTAACACACAACCCAAGGGTACGTGTTGAGAAGCCGTTGCCTGTCGGCAGCCACCGTTATCTCGTATGGCGTCTGTCCACACCATGCGCTGATCACGCTGACCCGGTTAAAAATGACGTTTACGTGCATGAAAATTCACCATACCGCAAACGCTGTTTTTCTCCCTTCATTGTTTTCGCAAAAGCACAGGGGATTGTCAAAGCAAAACATCGATTTTTAGTACAACATGCCAGATATTCATTATCACCCCCGGCTGATCATCATGTTATCTCCTTATAATTGGCTTGTTAGCAGTAGAATGAGTTATGTTCAGCGCTGCTAAAATCACCAATTCATCGGTCGACGCTATTACACAAATCGTTAACAAAATTTCTGCACTCTTTTATTACGTCGGCAAATTCCCTACAATCCCGCCCATTGTCTGCCAACATTTATGGGGATCTCATGGGCACGGCCAAACACAGTAAACTGCTTATTCTTGGCTCTGGACCTGCGGGCTACACCGCTGCGGTCTACGCTGCGCGCGCTAACTTGCACCCGGTACTGATCACCGGCATGGAAAAAGGCGGTCAGCTGACCACCACCACTGAAGTGGAAAACTGGCCAGGCGACCCGAACGATCTGACCGGTCCTCTGCTGATGGAGCGTATGCATGAGCATGCGGCAAAATTTGAGACTGAAATTCTGTTCGACCATATCAATAAGGTCGATTTGCAGAACCGTCCATTCCGTCTGACCGGCGACAGCGGTGAATACACCTGTGACGCGCTGATCATCGCCACCGGGGCTTCCGCACGCTATCTCGGTTTGCCTTCCGAAGAAGCGTTTAAAGGCCGCGGTGTGTCTGCTTGTGCCACCTGTGACGGCTTCTTCTATCGCAATCAGAAAGTGGCGGTCATCGGCGGCGGTAACACGGCCGTTGAAGAAGCGCTCTATCTGGCCAACATTGCCTCTGAAGTTCACCTGATCCACCGTCGCGACACCTTCCGTGCCGAGAAAATTCTGGTGAAACGCCTGATGGACAAAGTGGAAAGCGGCAACATCGTGCTGCATACCCACCGTACTCTGGAAGAAGTCACTGGCGATCAGATGGGCGTGACGGGTCTGCGTCTGCGCGATACGCAGAACACCGACACCGTTGAATCTCTGGACGTAGCAGGTCTGTTCGTGGCCATCGGCCATAGCCCTAATACTTCAATTTTCGATGGTCAGCTTGAACTGGAAAACGGCTATATCAAAGTCCAGTCGGGTATCCACGGGAATGCGACCCAGACCAGCATCCCAGGCGTATTCGCCGCGGGTGATGTGATGGACCACATCTACCGCCAGGCCATCACCTCTGCCGGTACCGGCTGTATGGCCGCACTTGATGCCGAACGTTATCTTGATGGATTAGCCGACCAGGGCAAATAATCTTTACAAGTCAGTAACAAAGGTAAAGAAGGCGACGATAAGTCGCCTTTATTTTTGCGTCGTTGTAACATTGCGCGTCTAAAACTCCTATTAAGACACCTGCTAAGCACGCAATGAATAAAACCCGTCAACAAGAGCTGACCCGCTGGTTAAAACAGCAAAGCATTATCTCCCGCCGTTGGCTGATGATCTCTCGCCTGCTGGGTGTCGCCAGCGGTGTGCTGATTATTGCGCAAGCATGGCTTCTTGCCCGCATTCTGAACCATATGATCATGGAGAATATTCCGCGGGAAGCCCTGGTGCTGCCATTCATTGTGCTGGTGTTGATTTTCATTCTGCGTGCATGGGTTGTCTGGCTACGCGAACGCGTCGGATTCCACGCCGGTCAGCATATCCGTTTTGAAATTCGTAAAATCGTGCTCGACAGGCTGCAGCAGGCCGGTCCTGCCTGGATTCAGGGCAAACCCGCGGGCAGTTGGGCGACGCTTATCCTCGAGCAGATCGACGACATGCACGATTACTATGCCCGCTATTTGCCACAGATGGCCCTGGCGGCCTCGGTGCCGCTGCTGATTGTGGTGGCGATCTTCCCGTCCAACTGGGCAGCAGCGTTGATTCTGCTTTGCACCGCGCCGCTGATCCCCATGTTTATGGCGATGGTCGGCATGGGGGCCGCTGACGCCAACCGCCGGAATTTCCTCGCGCTGGCGCGCCTGAGCGGCCATTTCCTCGATCGCCTGCGTGGCATGGACACATTACGCATTTTTGGCCGCGGGGCCGCAGAAACCGAAAATATTCGCCAGGCTTCAGAAGATTTCCGTAGCCGCACGATGGAGGTCCTGCGGATGGCCTTCCTCTCCTCCGGCGTGCTGGAATTCTTTACTTCACTGTCGATTGCGGTCGTCGCCGTCTATTTCGGTTTCTCCTATCTCGGTGAGCTGAGCTTCGGCAGCTATGGCCTGCCCGTTACGCTGATGTCCGGTTTTCTGGCACTGATTCTGGCGCCTGAGTTTTTCCAGCCGCTGCGCGATCTGGGCACGTTTTATCACGCCAAAGCCCAGGCCGTGGGTGCTGCTGACAGTCTGAAAACTTTCCTCGAAGCCCCACTGGCGCAGGCTGAGCGCGGTAAGATACTAATTGATGAGAACAAGATGGTCAGCCTGGAAGCCCAGGAACTGCTCGTCAAATCGCCGGAAGGGAAAATCCTGACGGGTCCGCTCAATTTCACGCTGCCTGCCGGGATGCGCATTGTGCTCGTCGGCCAAAGTGGCTCCGGGAAGAGCTCTCTGCTGAACGCCCTGGCAGGGTTCCTGCCTTATGAAGGGTCACTCAAAGTCAACGGTACGGAGCTGCGCGACCTTAATCCGGATGCCTGGCGACGCCTGCTGAGCTGGGTCGGGCAAAACCCCCAGCTCCCGGCCACAACCCTGCGAGAGAATGTGTTAATGGCAGATCCGCAAGCCAGCGAAGCACAGCTGCAACACACGCTCGAGCGCGCCTGGGTGAGCGAGTTTATTACCCAGTTACCTCAAGGGATTGATACGCCGGTCGGCGATCAGGCCGGTCGTCTTTCCGTCGGCCAGGCGCAGCGCGTTGCCGTGGCTCGCGCTCTACTCTCACCGTGCCGTTTACTGCTGCTTGATGAACCCGCGGCAAGCCTGGATGCACACAGCGAGCAACGCGTGATGCAGGCGCTGACGGAAGCCTCCGCCAATCAAACCACACTGATGGTCACCCATCAGCTGGAAGATTTAGCCGTCTGGGATGCGATTTGGGTGATGCATGATGGACAGATCGTCGAACAGGGTCCGTTCAGCCAGCTTTCCAGCGCGCAAGGCCACTTCAGCCGTTTGCTGGCACACCGTCAGGAGGAGATTTAAATGCGCGTATTAGCCCCTTACCTGGCGCTGTATAAACGTCATAAATGGCTGCTTTCGCTGGGTGTGCTGCTGGCCATTATCACCCTGCTCGCCAGCATTGGTCTGCTGACCCTTTCGGGCTGGTTCCTGTCGGCTTCTGCGGTGGCCGGTTTTGCGGGTGCTTACACCTTCAACTATATGCTACCCGCCGCAGGTGTCCGTGGTGCCGCGATTATTCGTACCGCCGGGCGTTACTTTGAACGTCTGGTCAGCCACGACGCTACTTTCCGCGTGCTGCAACATTTGCGCGTGTTTACGTTCAGCAAGCTGTTACCCCTCTCCCCTGCCGGGCTGGCACGTTTTCGCCAGGGCGAACTGCTTAACCGTGTCGTGGCGGATGTCGATACCCTGGACCATCTCTATCTGCGCGTCATTTCGCCGCTGGTAGGCGCTTTGGTGGTGATCGTTGTGGTCACAGTTGGCCTGAGCATTCTCGATGTCACTCTCGCGCTGACGCTCGGCGGGATCATGTTGTTGACCCTCGTTTTACTGCCGCCGCTGTTTTATCGTGCGGGTAAACCCACCGGTGAGAGTCTGACCCGCCTGCGCGGTGACTATCGTCAACAGCTCACCGCCTGGCTGCAGGGCCAGGCCGAACTGACTATCTTTGGTGCCAGCAACCGCTACCGCGAGCAGCTGGAACAGACCGAACTCCAGTGGCACGAAGCCCAGCGTCGCCAGTCTGAACTGACCGCCCTCTCACAAGCGCTGATGCTGCTGTTTGGTGCAGCAGCCATCATCACCATGCTGTGGCTGGCGGCCGGTGGTGTTGGCGATAACAGTCAGCCGGGCGCGCTTATCGCGCTGTTTGTGTTCTGCGCTCTGGCGGCTTTTGAAGCGCTGGCACCCGTGACGGGCGCATTCCAGCATCTGGGACAAGTCATGGCTTCGGCGATGCGCATTACGGAACTGACCTCTCAGGAGCCTGAAGTCAACTTTCCGGATGCCACCGCTGAAATGCCCGAACGTGTCAGCCTGACGCTGAACAACATTCAGTTCAGTTATCCCCAACAGGCTCAGCCCGCGCTGAAGAATATCAATTTACAGGTCAGTGCAGGTGAACACATTGCGATCCTGGGGCGGACTGGTTGTGGTAAATCGACGCTTTTACAGCTGTTGACCCGCGCCTGGGATCCGCAGCAGGGCGAACTGCTGCTAAACGATCGGCCGATTGCCTCTCTGGACGAAATCACCCTGCGTCGCAGCATCAGCGTTGTACCTCAGCGAGTACATCTGTTCAGCGCCACGCTGCGCGATAATCTGCTGCTGGCGTCGCCGGAGGCCACGGATGACGCACTGAGTGACGTGCTGACTCGCGTCGGTCTGGAGAAACTGCTTGATGACGCAGGCCTCAACAGCTGGCTGGGTGAAGGTGGACGTCAACTCTCCGGCGGTGAACTGCGCCGACTGGCAATTGCCCGCGCGCTGCTGCACGATGCGCCGTTGATGCTGCTGGACGAACCGACCGAAGGGCTGGACGCCACCACGGAGAGCCAAATTCTTGATTTATTGGCCGACGTGATGCAGGGGAAAACCGTGCTGATGGTCACGCATCGCCTGCGCGGTCTGGCACGTTTTGGGCAAATAATTGTGATGGACAACGGCGAAATTATTGAGCATGGTAATCACGCAGAATTGCTGGCCCGGCAGGGGCGTTACTACCACTTCAGACAGCGTCTGTAATTTATTTTACCCTGTATAATTTGAGTTGCAGGTGTGCAGGCATTGCACCTCAAAACAGGATGGGTAAATTCATTATTTGCAGGCGCGGAGTCATGAAGTATGCGACTGGTCCAGTTGTCACGGCATTCCATCACCTTTCCGTCGCCGGAGGGGGCGTTACGCGAGCCTAACGGCCTGCTGGCGCTGGGCGGCGATCTCAGTCCTGCCCGCCTGCTGATGGCCTATCAGCGCGGCATTTTTCCCTGGTTTTCCCCAGGCGACCCCATTTTGTGGTGGTCGCCGGATCCCCGCGCCGTGCTCTGGCCTGCTGACTTTCACGTCAGCCGCAGCATGAAGCGTTTTCACAAATCCTCGCCTTATCGCATTACGCTGAATCACGCTTTTGGCCGTGTTATCGAGGGCTGTGCCGACGACAGGGATGAAGGCACGTGGATCACGCCCAGTATTGTGCAGGCTTATCACCGTCTGCATGAACTGGGTCATGCCCACTCCATCGAAGTCTGGCTGGGAGAAGAACTGGTCGGGGGAATGTATGGCGTATCGCAAGGCGCGCTGTTTTGCGGGGAATCCATGTTCAGCCGGGCTGAAAATGCGTCTAAAACCGCGCTTTTGGTTTTTTGTCAGACTTTTGTCAGTGCCGGTGGTAAGCTGATGGATTGTCAGGTCCTGAACAGCCATACCGCCTCGCTCGGGGCCGTTGAGATCGCCCGTCGGGACTACCTGGAACATCTGGCAGAGATGCGAACGCAACCCTTACCCGGTCATTTCTGGGTTCCCAGAACCCTGTTTTTGCCCTCAGCGTAAATGTTTCGGCACATTTTTTGTCAGGGTGATATAATTAGGCCGGAAGTCGTTTCTGCCTGTTGCCCTGCCGCCGTTTCAGAACCCTCCCTCTTTAACGTTAGCGCCCGTCATACGGTGTGCTCTCGCATTGTGGGCAACACGCAAAAATGATCCCATTACCTGTAATTCCGGCATAAAGGCGGAAAGATGACGGGTAAATCTTTACTTAATTGATGAATTTCGGCATTATCTTGCCGGTTCAAAACTACGGTAGTAATACCCCAGAGGACTAGATGGCCAAAGAAGACAATATTGAAATGCAGGGTACCGTTCTTGATACGTTGCCTAACACTATGTTCCGCGTAGAACTGGAAAACGGTCACGTGGTAACTGCGCATATCTCCGGTAAAATGCGTAAAAACTACATCCGCATTCTGACGGGCGACAAAGTGACTGTTGAGCTGACCCCGTACGACCTGAGCAAAGGCCGCATTGTCTTCCGTAGTCGCTAATCGTTTTTAAGCCCTGTGGGCAAGCTGAATGCTGAAAGGTCGGGTTATCCCGACCTTTTTTGTGCGCGCTGTTTCTCCTCTCACCTTCCCCAGACACTCTGCGGCAAAACGCCAGCTGTGTAGAAATGCCGTTTATCGCTGTCTGTTTGCTGCGTGTACGGCAGTGAACGGGAATCAACAGAACCCAGACGATTAATTAGCATGCGAAAAGGCAATTTTTCGTTTCGATACCTTTTTTTGCCTTTTTTCAACGCATTACAAATCAATCAGATAGAAAGAACAGAAAAATTAGGGTTGGTGAGATGGGGAATATGGCTTGGGGGGATATGTCACGCGCCGGGTTTTGAACCCGGCGAGTTGCGTGGATCAGGCGGACTGTACGGGGGCGAAACGTGGGGCTTTCAGTTCATACGTCATGTAGCTGACCAGGTCGTGTAAAAGCCCGGCAAGCGTCTCCGCATTCGGTTCTTGTGTTGTTTGCATCAGTGAAATGGCGGTGGCGTGGCAGTAGTCGCACTGAACGTCGGAATCGGCTGTCAGCCAGGCCTGCTGTTGCTCAGGCGCTTCGTTAGCCGTCAGTTCGAGTATGCACATCTCACTCATATTTTCAGACAGCGCGTGCTTTAACGCGTCCAGATAAGCCACCAGACAGCGGCAAACGGGCTGGTACTGCGCCACGCTCTGACAATCGAGCAGAATTTGCGTTAGCAGTTCGCAGCGCTCAGCGAGGTCGATAAAATCCGGGTGGCCAACGGTGAGTTCACTGTAGAGCTGGGGGATGATTTCGTGTGTAGTTTCCATCATTCATAGTCCTTGATATTGGCAACGTAGCCACCCACGCCAAATGGGTGGCAGACTGAACCGGTTGGCGTACCGACCACACGAAATCGGTGCTTCAAAAGAAGCTCCGGTTCAGCCCACCATACTCACGAACGTACAGAGTATATCCGTAGGATTAAAAATAAGGTGAGTAAAACCAATGACAAAAGCTGTCACTCTTTTTTGTGTGGTTCAGGACGCCAATCCCGACACCTGATTTTGCAGGTGCGCCACCACCCTATCACTGTTTTTTTATCCAGCAATACCCATAATAAAATTCTGGAAAGCGCCTCGCAAAGTTTCGCTTCAAGCCTGTTTTTTAACCGAAACACCGTGACTTTCTCCCCTGTCTGATGAAAAGTTAACGCTTGCGTTAAGTTAACTTATACATTAATGTCAGGTCAGGGAATGAGCACATTTGAATTGATTTATCACCAGCAAGCCACCGGTGAAATTCTCCACTTGCCCGACGCACTGCGAGGCAAAATGGTACGGTTGCTTAAAACGCTTTCAGAGCAGGGCAACGATTTGCGCTACCCGCATTCCGCTCCGCTTCGTCAGGGGCTGTTTGAACTGAGAGCACCGGGCACAAATATCGCCAGAACGCTTTTTATCTTTCATCGCAGAAGACGAATCTACATCCTGCGGTGCTTTATCAAAAAAACAGAAAAGACACCGCCCACTGAAATTCAGTTGGCTCTGCAACGATTCGAGGAGATGCTTGATGCCGAAAATCAGACTCTATACTCATGAAGAAGTGGAAGCCCTTGCGCTTAACACCCCTGAAGCCAGACAAGCCTACGAAGAAGCGGGGGAAGAATTCGCCCTGCTCGAACAATTAACGGAATGGCGCGAAAATGCAGGGCTGACCCGCGCGCAGGTCGCAGAAAAAATGGGCGTCAGCGCCCCTGCTATCAGCAGACTGGAACGCAATATTGATCGGGCCACCTGGACGACGCTTCGGCGTTATGCTGCAGCGTGCGGAATTTCGCTCGCCATCACCGCTCATCCAAAAGCATAAAAAAACCGGGCCTGAGCCCGGTTTGGTTTTTTATCACATAAGCAAGCTTAGTGTGCCGCTTCCGCTTTGCGTTTTTGCGCAGCCTGGAAGTCATACGTCAGCGCGTTGTTCTTCGCATCCAGCGCAACCGTGACCTGACCGCCGTCCACCAGTGAACCAAACAGCAGCTCGTTGGCGAGCGGTTTTTTCAGGTTGTCCTGAATCACACGCACCATCGGACGTGCGCCCATTGCGCGGTCGTAGCCTTTTTCTGCCAGCCAGTTGCGGGCTTCCTGGCTGACTTCCAGCGAGACGCCTTTCTGATCCAACTGTACCTGCAGTTCGACGATGAACTTGTCGACAACCTGATGGATCACGTCAGTAGAGAGGTGATCGAACCAGATGATGTTGTCCAGACGGTTGCGGAATTCCGGCGTGAAGATCTTTTTGATCTCTTCCATCGCATCGGTACTGTTATCCTGATGGATCAGGCCAATGGATTTACGCTCGGTTTCCCGCACCCCGGCGTTGGTGGTCATCACCAGCACCACGTTGCGGAAGTCCGCTTTGCGCCCGTTGTTGTCGGTCAGCGTGCCGTTGTCCATCACCTGCAGCAGCAGATTGAAGACATCCGGGTGCGCTTTCTCGATTTCATCAAGCAGCAGAACCGCGTGCGGATGTTTGATAACCGCATCCGTCAGCAGCCCGCCCTGATCGAAGCCCACGTAGCCCGGAGGCGCACCAATCAGGCGGCTCACCGTGTGGCGTTCCATGTATTCCGACATATCGAAACGCAGCAGCTCAATTCCGAGCGCTTTCGACAGCTGTACGGTCACCTCGGTTTTCCCGACACCCGTTGGCCCGGCGAACAGGAAAGAGCCGACAGGCTTATGGTCCTGACCGAGTCCGGCACGGCTCATCTTGATGGCTTCGGTTAACGCCTCGATGGCTTTATCCTGACCAAAGACCAGCATTTTCAGACGGTCGCTCAGATTTTTCAGCGTGTCGCGATCGCTTTGCGAGACGCTCTTCTCTGGGATACGCGCGATGCGTGCCACCACGGATTCAATGTCCGCCACGTTGACCGTTTTCTTGCGTTTGCTGACCGGCATCAGACGCGCACGCGCGCCCGCTTCATCGATCACATCAATCGCTTTATCCGGCAGATGACGATCGTTGATGTATTTCACCGCCAGCTCCACCGCCGCACGAATCGCTTTCGCGGTATATCGCACGTCGTGGTGCGCTTCGTACTTGGTCTTCAGACCGTTGATTATCTGCACGGTCTCTTCAACAGAAGGTTCAGTAATATCGATTTTCTGGAAGCGACGTGCCAGCGCACGGTCTTTTTCGAAAATATTGCTGAATTCCTGGTAGGTGGTGGAGCCAATCACCCGAATTTTGCCGCTGGAGAGCAGCGGTTTAATCAGGTTAGCCGCATCCACCTGCCCGCCGGACGCCGCACCCGCACCGATAATGGTGTGGATCTCGTCGATAAACAGGATGCTGTTGGTATCCTGCTCCAGCTGTTTCAGCAGTGCTTTGAAGCGTTTTTCAAAATCGCCGCGATACTTCGTGCCCGCCAGCAGCGAACCGATATCGAGCGAGTAGATGGTGCAATCGGCGATGACTTCCGGTACGTCGCCCTGCACGATGCGCCAGGCGAGACCTTCCGCAATAGCCGTTTTCCCGACGCCGGACTCACCGACCAGCAGCGGGTTGTTTTTACGACGGCGGCACAAGACCTGAATGGCGCGCTCAAGTTCCTTGTCGCGTCCAATCAGCGGATCGATACCGCCAACGCGAGCAAGCTGATTAAGATTGGTGGTGAAGTTTTCCATACGATCCTCCCCGCCTGCTTGCTCTTCTGTATTGGGTTGGCTTCCGGAATCGGAAGACTGGCTTGGCTCGTCTTTACGGGTGCCGTGGGAGATGAAGTTCACCACATCAAGACGGCTCACTTCGTGTTTGCGCAGCAGATAAGCCGCCTGCGACTCCTGTTCGCTGAATATGGCCACCAGCACATTGGCCCCGGTCACTTCGCTACGACCCGAGGACTGTACGTGGAATACCGCACGCTGCAGGACGCGCTGGAAACTGAGCGTCGGCTGAGTGTCGCGCTCTTCCTCGCTGGCAGGCAGCACCGGCGTGGTCTGTTCGATGAAGGCTTCAAGTTCCTGTCGCAGCGCCACCAGATCCACGGAGCAGGCTTCCAGCGCTTCGCGGGCAGATGGGTTACTGAGCAGAGCCAGCAACAGATGCTCGACAGTCATAAACTCATGACGGTGCTCGCGCGCTCTGGCGAAAGCCATGTTTAAACTGAGTTCCAGTTCTTGATTGAGCATAGGCACCTCCCCCAATTTTAGAGCCTGCTATCAGGCCTGTTCCAGCGTACACAACAACGGATGCTCATTCTCCTTGGCATACGTATTCACCATGGCAACTTTGGTTTCAGCCACTTCGGCAGTAAACACGCCGCAGATAGCCTTCCCCTTATAGTGAACCGTGAGCATCAGTTGCGTTGCACGCTCTACATCATAAGAAAAGAATTTTTGTAACACGTCAATAACAAACTCCATTGGCGTGTAATCATCATTGAGCAATATCACTTTATACATCGACGGCGGCTGTAGCGCATCGCGTACCTGGTCTTTCGTTAGCTGGTCAAAATCCAGCCAGTCACGCGTCTTACCCATTGTCAGTGTTCATCTTCGGTTGCGACACCTGCGGGATGTGCCCGTTGCTTTTCGGTGTCGTAGATATTGAATCTACAGTAAAGAGTAGATAACTATCCTCTATTCCTGCCATTTGCCATTCCTGCTATTCGCGACTTCCGTCACAATCCTTTCAATAGCGTTAACTGCTTCAAATTTTGGTGAATTTTTCACCGAACTTCGCATGCTGCCGCTTGACGCGTTGCCTGTTTTATCTAAATTGTACAGGCGAGCGTTGGCGAGGTTTTGAACAGCCCACTCCGCTCCACCACCGGTTCTTTCCATCTGATTATAAGAGTTACGAAGGATGTCGATGTATGGAAATGGGTACTGTTAAGTGGTTCAACAATGCTAAAGGGTTTGGCTTTATCTGCCCTGAAGGCGGTGGCGAAGACATCTTCGCACATTATTCCACCATCCAAATGGATGGCTACAGAACGTTAAAAGCCGGACAAGCCGTTCGGTTTGATGTCCACCAGGGGCCAAAAGGCAATCACGCCAGCGTGATTGTGCCTGTTGAAGTGGAAGCTGTCGCCTAGCGCCTCCGCTCCATTGTGGACATCCCGCCGTCAAAATGCCAGTCCCGATGACTGGCATTTTTATTGGCTTATTCTCGCGCCAGCGCATCCACCGGATCGAGCCTTGCCGCATTGCGGGCCGGCAGCCAGCCAAACAAAATCCCGGTCAGCGTAGAGCAAATAAAGGCCATCAGCAGCGCTAAGGGTGAAAAACCAATGTCCCAGTCAGGCAGGATCAGCTGCAGGCTGAAGGCAATTAATAAAGATAATCCTACCCCCATCGCACCGCCCACCAGACACACCAATACGGCTTCAATCAAAAACTGTTGCAGGACGTCACTGGCTCTTGCGCCAACCGCCATGCGGATGCCGATTTCCCGCGTTCTTTCCGTCACCGACACCAGCATGATATTCATGACCCCGATGCCACCCACGACGAGCGAAATGATGGCCACCAGCGTCAGGAACAGTTGAAGTGTATGTGTGGTCCGCTCTGCCGTTTTCAAGAGGCTGTCCATATTCCAGGCAAAGAAATCTTTTTTGCCATGGCGCAGGGCCAGCAGCCGTGTGAGCTGCTGTTCAGCCAGCGCACTGTCGTAGCCTTCATTGACCCGCACGGTAATGGAGTTCAGCCATGACTGTCCCATCACCCGCCCGGCCATCGTAGTGTAAGGCAGCCAGACGCGCAGAATTTTACTGCTGCCGAACATCCCCTGCTTTTCTTCCGCCACGCCAATAATCGTGGCAGGCATATTGCCCACAAGAATGATCTCACCGACCACCGAGGCCTTGTGTGGAAAAAGCTGACGACGGGTGTTGCTGTCGAGCACCACCACCTGCGCACGTCCGTTCAGCTGCACGTCATTAAACGTGTTGCCCTCACTGAAGGTCATGCCGTAAACGTTGAAGTACTGTGAACCAACGCCTTCAACGCTCGCCGACATATCCGTGTTACCGGAGCGCAAACGCAGACTTTTTGATACCGCAGGGGTCGCGGAACGCACCCACGGCTGCTTTTGGATCGCCAACAGATCGTCATATTTCAGCGCCTGCTGATATTGCGGATCGTCATCGCCGAAATCTTTGCCCGGATAGACATCAATCGTATTAGTCCCGATAGCGCGGATATCGGCCAGCACCAGCTGCTTTGCCGCATCGCCCACCACCACAATCGAGACCACCGAGGCGATACCGATGATGATCCCGAGCATCGTCAGCAGGGTGCGCATTTTGTTCGCGGCCATGGCCAGCCACGCCATGGTCAGCGCCTCGCGAAAGCTGCTGATAAACTGCTGCCAGCCCGGATTTACCGCCGCTTTGCTTTCGACGGGTGTTGCGGCATGTCCTGTTTTCGACGGTGGATTGCTGATTATCTCGCCGTCGCGGATTTCAATAATGCGCTCAGCCTGCGCCGCCACCGTCGGGTCGTGGGTGACGATAATCACGGTATGGCCCTGGGTTTTCAACTGATGCAGGATAGCCATCACCTCTTCGCCGGAATGGCTGTCCAGCGCGCCGGTAGGTTCATCGGCGAGGATCACTTGTCCACCGTTCATCAGCGCACGGGCAATACTCACGCGCTGCTGTTGACCGCCTGAGAGCTGCGAGGGCTGATAATCCACGCGATCGCCAAGCCCGAGCCGTTGCAAAAGCTGGTGTGCGCGTGCCAGACGCTGTTTGCGCTCCGTTCCGGCATACACCGCCGGGACTTCAACGTTTTGCGCCGCCGTCAGGTGGGAAAGCAGATGGTAGCGCTGGAAGATAAACCCAAAATGTTCGCGACGCAGACGCGCCAGCGCGTCACTGTCCAGAGTCGCAACGTCGGTACCGGCAACACGATAGGTGCCGCTGGTCGGCTTATCCAGGCAGCCGAGAATATTCATCAGCGTCGATTTCCCGGAACCCGATGCGCCGACAATCGCCACCATTTCCCCGGCATTAATGCTGAGCGTGATGCCCTTCAGCACCTCAACGCTTTGATCGCCGGAAGGATAGCTCCGGCGGATAGCGCTCAGCTCCAGCAACGCCGTCATTTCGCGGCCCCGGCTTTACCCTCACCGGTGATCACTTCGTCTCCTTCTTCCAGACCCTTCAGCACTTCCACGTCGGTGTCGTTACGGGAACCAATCGTGATTTCACGCTCTTTCACTTCACCGTTACGCAGCAGACGGACGTTGTAGCGATTCTCACCGGTCGCATCGCCCAGTGCGGATAGCGGGATGCTCAATACGTTGTTCACGCCAGCCAGCTGAATATGCACCTGAGCGGTCATTTCCAGACGCAGCACGCCCTGCGGGTTTGGCACTTCAAAACGGGCGTAGTAGAAAATGGCATCGTTCACCTTTTCCGGCGTCGGCAGAATGTCTTTCAGCGTGCCTTCATAGCGCGTCAAAGGATCCCCAAGCACCGTAAACCAGGCTTTTTGCCCCGGCTTCAGATGGATAACATCGGCTTCAGAAACCTGGGCCTTTACCAGCATGGTGCGGAGATCGGCGAGTGTCAGGATGTTTGGTGCCTGCTGCGCTGCAATCACCGTCTGGCCTTGCAGGGTGGTGATTTGCGTCACTTCACCGGCCATCGGCGCCAGAATACGGGTGTAATCGAGATTGGTTTTGGCGGTATCGAGCGTGGCCTGATTGCGTTTGATCTGCGCATCAATGGTCCCAATCTGCGCTTCTTTCACCGCCACATCCGTTGCAGTGGTATCGAGATCCTGACGTGAAATGAGCTGTTTAGCCGCCAGTTGCTGATTACGCGCATACGTCACCTGCGACAGTTTGCGTTCGGCAATGGCCTGCAGACGTTGCGCACGCAGCTCCATCAGCGTCGCTTCGACTTCTTTGATCTGGTTCTGCGCCTGTTCTGGATCGATAACGCCAAGCAGCTGATCTTTTTTAACTTTATCGCCAATGCTGACCGACAACGTTTTCAGCTGGCCGCTGACCTGCGCACCGACATCAACCTTACGTACAGCATCCAGTTTTCCCGTTGCGAGCACGCTCTGCTGTAAATCGGTTTTTCGCACGATTAACGTTTGATACTGCGGCAGCGGGGCGTTGAGCGTACGCCACAGCCAGAAGCCAGCCAGAACGATCGCCACGGCCAGAATCAAATAGAGTTTTCTGCGTTTTCCCTTCAGAGCCATAAATATCCCAAATAACGACACCCAGCGTGCACTTCAGACGATTGTATATAAACATTTCCTCAACGGAACCCTAATCCTTCGGAAAAGCCCTGGTTTGTTGAGAAGTGGTTTAAGAGGTCGTTGATGTAATGGCGTACCAGTCAATTACTTTCGGATTTCCACCATGTCTTTCATTGCTGACGCCTCACAAGAAGCCGAACTGCCACTGCCGACCCGTGGTTGGGACCTTTTCCAGGTGCTGAGAAAAGGTCTGCTCGCGCCAGGGCTTGCATGGCAGAACCCTGCCTATCGGAGAAAATTTATGCTCCGCTCGCTGGCTTCGCCGCTGTTGACCCGGCAATGGTTGGATAATCTGTGTAAGCAACCGCGTTTGATGCAGATCCTGAAAGTACAACCGGGATTGCCCTGCCGCCTGCACAGGCCCTGGCTGTCTATCAATATGACGCCTCAGAACACGATTGCCGCACTGGGATTCCATTACCAGTCGATGATCGCGTCTCTGCCACCGGTGGTGCTGAATGGTTATCTGAGTAAAGCTGGCGCTACGCTTGCCTCCCTCACAGGGCGAGATGAGCAGTCGTTCTTCATTCGGTTACGTGCCGATGCCATGCTGGATAAAGAAGGTGAAGCGACGTTAATTTTCTGCGATGCAGAAAAAACGGTCCTTGCCGAAATGACGTTTACGCTCTGTCAGCTTGCCGGTAAGACGACGATATATATTGGTGGGATGCAGGGCGCGAAATCCCATGTGCCTCACGAAAAAATTCAGCAGGCCACCAAGGCCTGCCATGGCCTGTTCCCGAAACGGCTGTTGGTTGAAGCCGCGATGGTGCTGGGCCAGGTGATGAAGGCTGACGTGATCCGTGCGGTCAGCAACGAAACGCACATTTACCGCAGCATTCGCTATCGCAAGAAAAAGCAGGACAAACTGCATGCTGACTACAATGCATTTTGGGCGTCATTAGGTGCCACGGTGGCAAGCGACAACGATTACCTGCTGCCGCTCACCATGCCACGCAAACCCATGGAAGAGATTGCCAGCAAGAAGCGCTCTGAGTATCGCCGTCGCTATGAATTGCTCGACAGCCTTCAGGCACAAACTGCCCTGGCCTGCCAGCGCTAGTCCGCTCTGCCGCGTGCCAGCCATAGCACGCGGGAAAACATTTTGCGCAGCAGGGTTGGCACCGCTTCAACGCCACGCCGCCCTGCTTCCATGGCCACTTCAATCGCCAGGTCCGGCTTTGAAGAGCGATGGATGGCTTTGATGATCACCCTGCGCATGTTCATCGGCACGCCGTCAGGAAGCTGCGCCACCCGATGATAGACATCGTCAAACCCTTGACGATACATAAAATGTTCCATGTCCAGTGCCGGTAATGTCGTCAAATGCTGACGTTCCAGCTCCCTGTCGTTATTCAGCAAACTGCGTACGGTGGCGGCATATTTTTTCCCCGCTTCATCACCATCCACCAGCACGTGCCATTCAATGCCCATCCGGCGAGCGAATTTGATCAGCGGTTTCAACCCCGACTGGGCAAACTCAATCACCTTGATCCCCTCTGCATCGAAATGGTGCCCACACTGGCGAGCCAGTTCATTGATAACCCAGGTTTCGGTTTCGCCTTCCACCAGCAGCCAACAGCGCGAAAACAGAGACGACGCGCGGTTAAATCGGATGTGAAACGCAATTCGCCGCCCATCTTCCGCGTTCAGACCGTCTGGCCCAAGCCGCCATGCCGCGACGCGCGAAGAATCTCGCACCAGACGACAGACATGCTCCACCGGGGTCATCGATAACAATTCCCCGGAGTTGGTGGTCGTGATGCGCTGCAGTGGCAGCAAATTAAGCAGATTCCACGCGACCGACAGCATAATGGGATGCAATCGTGTTTCCGGATCTTCCACCAGCAGCAGCGGCCGCGCGTCTTTATCCAACCGGACGGTACCTTTCGCCTGCAACAGCGTGGAGAACAGCCCCAACAGGATCACCCGATGACTCCGGCCACCGGGTTTATCAATCATCCTGTTGATGATGTCGAGATAGCGCCAGCTGCGTTGCTCATCATGCGAGCGACGGCGCATCAGGCGATGGCGGGATTCAGCGCTGCTCTGCTCCGAGAAATAGTGCTCCAGCAATTGGACCATCGCCGACAGCCCTTGACGAATCTGTCCGTCTGACAGATTTTGCGGACTGGTGACTAATTCACGGGAGAGAAAATCGAGCTGGCGGGCGGTTATCTCGATCTCCGGCATGTGAGGGACGCTGCCATTGCGGATACGACGCATAAAGCGGGCATCGCGTAAACGTAAAACGGGCATCAGCCTGACCAGATGGCGCGCCTGAACATCGATGTCCGGGATCGGCAATGCCTTACCCTGGCCATCAATAAAGCTGCGCAGCGTCATAACGCTGTCATCCTCGGTCATATCGCCTTCAAGACGATAGAAGATGCGCTGGAAGCCATCATCACCGGGCACCCAGCATTCCGCCAACGGACGGTAGCGCCGCACCCGATGGCGACCCGGTTCCAGTTCACGAAACGTCAGAATGATATGCAAATGGTGCTCGCGTCCCTGAACGTCCCCGGGCGGGAACCAAAAGTCCTCACGCACGAAATGATACAGATCAGACTCCGGGGAGAGCAGCAGCGTTAGCGCATCCAGCAGGCTCGATTTACCCCAGGCGTTTTCACCTATCAGCACGTTATTTTGCTCGAGCATCAACGATAAACGGTTGATACCGCGAAAGCCGACAATCTCCACTCTTTCGAGAAGCATATGCCCTCCGCCTGAAAACTTCCCTTTCGTTAACAGGAGTATAGCGGCAGGCGATGCCCGGTGACACCCAGAAAAAAGTAATGTTATGACAAAAAATGTCTGGTTATTATTTAGGACGGAAATTAATATTCAGCGACTAATTACAACAAGCAATGAAAATAACCTCGCCTCCACTTCTATTATCCAAAAATAAACTATACTGATATCACCTCAGCTCTGTACAAGGATTCACAGCACATTGCCTTAAATCAAAATTAATTGATTTTTGACTGGTGAAGGGAAGGCATTCGTTATTAAAATAACGGGTCTTTAATTATGTCGCTTCCCTTTTGGCGATAAATAATGTCCGGTGCAGGTTTACCTGTCGCCGTCACTGTTATTTTTTTGAGGTGGTTATGTTTAGAAAACTGGCTGCAGAATGTTTTGGTACATTCTGGCTTGTATTTGGCGGGTGTGGTAGCGCAGTACTGGCAGCAGCGTTCCCGGAACTGGGTATTGGTTTTGCCGGTGTAGCACTGGCATTTGGTTTAACCGTACTGACCATGGCCTACGCTGTGGGTCATATTTCCGGTGGTCATTTCAACCCGGCGGTAACCTTAGGTCTGTGGGCGGGCGGTCGTTTCCCAACGAAAGATATCCTGGGTTATATCATCGCTCAGGTTGTGGGTGGCATCATTGCTGCAGCGGTTCTGTATGTTATCGCCAGCGGTAAAGAAGGCTTCGATGTTGTTGCCAGCGGCTTTGCCTCTAACGGTTTCGGCGAGCACTCTCCGGGCGGCTACTCCATGATGGCGGCTATCGTTATCGAAATCGTGCTGACCTGTGGCTTCCTGATTGTTATCCACGGCGCAACGGACAAAAATGCACCAGCAGGTTTCGCGCCGATCGCTATCGGTCTGGCACTGACCCTGATCCACCTGATCAGCATCCCGGTCACCAATACCTCTGTAAACCCAGCGCGTAGTACCGCGGTGGCTATCTTCCAGGGTGGTTGGGCACTGCAGCAGCTGTGGCTGTTCTGGGTAATGCCAATCATCGGCGGTATCCTCGGTGGCGTGCTGTACCGCACCCTGCTTGAGAAAAAATAAGCCAGCTCGTTGAGTTTGCTGAAAAGGCCTGGCTTCTGCCAGGCCTTTTCTTTTTCAGGCCGCTTTACTCCTTCCTGTGCTTTAGGTAGTGTCGAGTGCGTTTTTTTACACTCTAAAGGACCGGGCGTTCATGTTTTCGGGATTGCTGATTATTCTGGTGCCACTGGTGGCAGGTTACCTGATTCCACTGCGGCAACGTCACGCTCTGCAGTTGATTAACCGACTGCTGAGCTGGATTGTTTACGTTATTCTTTTTTTTATGGGCATAAGCCTGGCCTTCCTGGATAATCTGGCAAGCAATCTGTTAGCCATTCTCCATTATTCTGCGATCAGTATTGTCGTTATTCTGTTGTGCAATATTATTGCCCTGCTATGGCTGGAGCGCAGCCTACCCTGGCGACACAATCACAGTCAGGAAAAATTACCCTCACGAATTGCAATGGCTTTAGAGTCATTACAGCTGTGCGGCGTGGTGTTATTAGGATTTATCTTAGGACTGACCGGCTGGCCGATTTTGCAACATGCCACCGAAGCCAGCGAATATACGCTGATCTTCCTGCTGTTCCTGATTGGTATTCAGCTTCGCAATAATGGCATGACCCTGAAACAGATTGTCCTGAACCGCCGGGGAATGATTGTGGCCGTGGTGGTAGTGGCCAGTTCATTAATCGGCGGGGTCATTAATGCCTTTATTCTCGACCTGCCGCTGAAAACGGGTCTGGCGATGGCCTCCGGATTTGGCTGGTATTCCCTTTCCGGCATTCTGTTAACGGAATCTTTCGGTCCGGTGATTGGTAGCGCGGCCTTCTTTAACGATCTGGCCCGAGAGCTGATCGCCATTATGCTGATCCCTGGGCTGGTGCAACGCAGCCGTTCGACCGCGCTGGGCCTCTGCGGTGCCACGTCCATGGACTTCACCCTTCCCGTGCTGCAACGTTCCGGCGGACTTGAAATTGTGCCCGCCGCTATCGTGCACGGGTTTATTCTGAGCCTGTTAGTCCCACTGCTGATGGCATTCTTCTCCGCCTGATACCTCCATGGCGGTAGAGTTCTGCCGCCAAAATTGCGTTAAATCAATCTCCCTGTAAGTTGCAGCACAATTCCCTTTTCTCCCTTTTCGCTGAGGCCTATTCTTAAACATGTATATTAAATATAACTTTAAGGTAGCCCCTCATGTTTTGTGTGCAATGTGAACAAACCATCCGTACTCCTGCCGGTAACGGCTGCGCCTATGCACAAGGGATGTGCGGTAAAACGGCAGAGACCTCCGACCTTCAGGATCTGCTGATCGCAACATTACAAGGCCTGTCGGCGTGGGCCGTGAAAGCTCGCGACTACGGCATTATCAATCACGACATTGATAGCTTTGCTCCCCGCGCCTTTTTCTCTACGCTGACCAACGTCAACTTCGATTCCCCACGCATTGTGGGCTATGCGCGCGAAGCCATTGCCCTGCGTGAAATGCTGAAGAGTGAATGTCTGAAGCAGGATGCGAACGCGACGGTAGAAAACCCGATGGCGGATCTGCAGCTGGTAAGCGACTACCTCGGTGACCTGCAGCGCCAGGCAGCAGAATTTACCCCGAACAAAGATAAAGCCGCCATTGGCGACAACATTCTTGGCCTGCGTCTGCTGTGCCTGTATGGCCTGAAAGGCGCGGCGGCTTATATGGAACACGCGCACGTACTGGGTCAATATAACAACGACATCTACGCGCAGTACCACACCATCATGGCGTGGCTCGGCACCTGGCCTGCCGATATGAATGCGCTGCTGGAATGCTCGATGGACATCGGCCAGATGAACTTCAAAGTGATGAGCATCCTGGACGCGGGCGAAACCACAACCTATGGCCACCCAACCCCCACTCAGGTCAATGTGAAAGCCGTCGCAGGAAAATCCATTCTGATTTCCGGTCACGACCTGAAGGACCTTTATAACCTGCTGCTGCAGACCGAAGGCACCGGTGTGAACGTCTACACTCATGGCGAAATGCTGCCGGCACACGGTTATCCGGAACTGCGTAAGTTCAAACATCTGGTCGGCAACTACGGCAGCGGCTGGCAGAATCAGCAGGTGGAGTTTGCCCGCTTCCCGGGTCCGGTCATCATGACTTCTAACTGCATCATCGATCCGAACGTGGGTGAGTACACTAACCGCATCTGGACCCGTAGCATCGTCGGCTGGCCGGGCGTTAGTCATCTTGAAGGCGACGATTTCGCCCCTGTTATTGCTCAGGCTCAGGCCATGGCGGGCTTCCCGTACAGCGAAATTGAACACCTGATCACCGTAGGCTTTGGCCGCGAAACGCTGCTCGGCGCGGCAGACAGCCTGATCGATCTTGTCAGCCGTGAAAAACTGCGTCACATCTTCCTGGTCGGCGGTTGCGATGGCGAACGTACCGAGCGTAGCTACTTCACCGATTTCGCCACCAGCGTACCGGACGACTGCCTGATCCTGACCCTGGCGTGCGGGAAATACCGCTTCAACAAGCTGGACTTCGGCGACATCGAAGGATTGCCACGCCTTATCGATGCGGGCCAGTGCAACGATGCCTACTCGGCCATCATTCTGGCGGTGACCCTGGCGGAAAAACTGGGCTGTGGCGTGAACGATCTGCCGCTGTCCCTGGTGCTCTCCTGGTTCGAACAGAAAGCCATCGTTATCCTGCTGACTCTGCTGTCACTGGGTGTGAAGAACATCGTGACCGGTCCAACTGCCCCTGGCTTCCTGACACCTGATCTGCTGGCCGTACTGAATGAGAAATTCGGTCTGCGTGCGACCACTCAGGTTGAGCAGGACCTGCAGCAAATGCTGTGCGCGTAAGGAGAACACCATGACCATGCCAACGCCACAATGCCCATGGCGGATGCAGGTTCACCACATCCGGCAGGAAACGCCGGATGTCTGGACGCTGTCATTAATTTGCCACGATCATTATCCGTACCGCGCCGGGCAGTATGCGCTGGTCAGCATCGGTCATTCCGCCGACACGCTGCGCGCTTACACCCTGTCCTCCACGCCGGGCGTGAGTGAGTACATTACGCTGACCATCCGTCGCATTGACGAAGGAAAAGGTTCTGGCTGGCTGACGCATGACGTGAAGCGTGGCGACTATCTGTGGCTGTCCGACGCTCAGGGCGAATTCACCTGTGAAGATAAGCCGACGGACAAACTGCTGTTACTGGCGGCAGGCTGCGGCGTTACCCCGATTATGTCGATGCGCCGCTGGCTGGCGAAACACCGTCCACACGCTGACGTGCAGGTGATTTTCAGCGTTCGTTCGCCGCAGGATGTGATTTTTGCCGAGGAATGGCGCAACTATCCGGTCACGCTGGTCGCAGAGCACAATGCGACCCACGGTTTTGTCTCTGGCCGTCTGACCACGTCCCTGCTGGAATGCGTACCTGATATCGCTTCACGCACGGTAATGACCTGTGGACCGGCGCCCTACATGGACTGGGTTGAGGAACATGCCCGGCAGCTTGGCGTCACGCGTTTCTATAAAGAGCAGTTCTTCACGCCAGTGGCAGAAGCCGCCACCCACGGGCTGAAAATCACCAAACTGCAGCCCGCAAAGGCATTTTACGCCCCGGTGGGTAGCACGCTGCTGGAAGCGCTGGAAAGCAATAAGGTGGCCGTGAATGCCGCCTGTCGGGCGGGCGTTTGCGGCAGTTGTAAAACCCGCGTACTGGAAGGTGATTACACCGTAAGCAGCACCATGACGCTCTCGGAGAAAGACATTGCCGACGGCTATGTGCTGGCCTGCTCGTGCCATCCGCAAAGCGATTTAGTGCTGGCGTAAAACGACAGTAAACGTCGGGCTCCAGGCCCGACGTTTTTATTGCCAGGCCGAACCACGGACCAGGCTCTCAATCGCCCACGCGCCAACAGCATATTCATTATTTGAACCTTTCCCTTTTCCCAGAACGAAAACCCGCTCTTGCCGAAAATCGCACCAATAAACCTGTTAAAGCCAAGGTTAATTCAACGGGCACACCCGCGAGTTTCATCTAAGCTTGTTATCGGTATCACAAAACGGAGAAGGACACTCATGAAACAGACTGTGGCAGCTTACATTGCAAAAACGCTGGAACAGGCAGGGGTAAAACGTATCTGGGGCGTCACCGGCGACTCCCTCAACGGGCTTAGCGATAGCCTGAACCGGATGGGCACTATCGACTGGATGGCGACGCGACACGAAGAAGTGGCCGCGTTTGCCGCCGGTGCTGAAGCCCAGTTAACCGGTGAACTGGCGGTATGCGCCGGGTCATGCGGGCCAGGAAACCTGCATCTGATTAACGGTTTATTCGACTGTCATCGCAACCACGTTCCGGTGCTGGCCATTGCGGCCCACATCCCTTCCAGTGAAATCGGTAGCGGCTATTTTCAGGAAACCCATCCGCAGGAGCTGTTTCGTGAATGCAGCCATTACTGCGAGCTGGTCTCCACGCCGGAACAGATCCCTCAGGTGCTGGCCATCGCGATGCGCAAAGCCGTGCTCAACCGCGGCGTTTCCGTGGTCGTGTTGCCGGGTGACGTGGCGCTGAAGGCCGCACCAGAAACGGCCAGCACGCACTGGTATCACGCGCCGCAGCCTGTTGTGGTGCCCGAAATCAACGAACTGCATAAGCTCGCCCAACTGTTACGTTACTCCAGCAATATTGCCCTGCTCTGCGGCAGCGGCTGCGCCGGTGCGCATAAAGAGCTGCTGGAATTTGCCGGGAAGCTCAAAGCCCCCATCGTTCACGCTATGCGCGGCAAGGAGCACGTTGAGTATGACAATCCTTATGACGTGGGGATGACCGGGCTTATCGGATTCTCTTCAGGTTTTCATACGATGATGAACGCCGACACGCTGGTGCTGCTCGGCACCCAGTTCCCTTATCGCGCGTTCTACCCCACCGATGCCAAAATCATTCAGATCGACATCAATCCCGCCAGCATTGGCGCGCACAGCAAAGTGGATATGGCGCTGATCGGGGATATCAAAACCACGCTGCGCACGCTTACACCGCTGCTGGAGGAGAAAAAAGATCGGCAGTTTCTCGATAAGGCCCTGGAACACTATCGCGAGGCACGGAAAGGATTGGATGAGCTGGCAAAACCCAGCGACAAAGCCATTCATCCCCAGTATCTGGCCCAGCAAATCAGCCACTTTGCTGCCGACGATGCCATTTTTACCTGCGATGTAGGTACCCCGACCGTCTGGGCCGCACGCTATCTGAAGATGAACGGCAGGCGTCGACTGCTGGGTTCGTTCAACCACGGGTCAATGGCGAATGCCATGCCGCAGGCGCTGGGGGCAAAAGCCACCGCGCCAGACCGCCAGGTCGTCGCCCTGTGCGGCGATGGGGGCTTCAGTATGCTGATGGGGGATTTCCTCTCCGTCGCACAGCTGAAACTGCCGATCAAAATCATCATCTTCAACAACAGCGTGCTCGGCTTTGTGGCGATGGAGATGAAAGCCGGAGGTTATCTGACCGATGGCACCGAACTGCACGACACGAATTTTGCCAATATCGCTGAAGCCTGCGGCATCAAAGGCTTTCGCGTGGAGAAAGCTGTCGAGCTGGATGACGCGCTCCAGCAGGCCTTTAGCATCGACGGTCCGGCGCTGGTGGATGTGGTGGTGGCGAAAGAAGAGCTGGCCATTCCGCCGCAAATTAAACTGGAACAGGCCAAGGGTTTCAGTCTGTATATGCTGCGCGCGATCATCAGCGGTCGCGGTGATGAAGTGATCCAACTGGCGAAAACCAACTGGCTCAGGTAAAAAGAGAGGCATAACCCTGATGCAAAAAAGGAAATGCCGTGATCGATTTACGTAGTGATACCGTCACCCGCCCGAGTCGTGCCATGCTGGAACAGATGATGGCCGCCCCGGTCGGGGATGATGTGTACGGGGATGACCCGACCGTTAATGAACTGCAACGCTATGCGGCGGAGCTCGGCGGCAAAGAAGCTGCCCTGTTTCTGCCAACGGGAACCCAGGCCAATCTGGTGGCCCTGCTGAGCCACTGCGAGCGTGGTGAAGAATATATCGTAGGCCAGGGGGCGCATAACTATCTGTACGAAGCGGGCGGTGCCGCCGTTCTCGGCAGCATTCAACCACAGCCGATTGACGCCGCACCGGATGCCACGCTGCCTCTTGATAAAGTCGCCGCCAAGATTAAAGCCGACGACATCCACTTCGCCCGCACTAAGCTGCTGAGCCTTGAAAACACCCACAACGGTAAAGTGCTGCCGCGCGAATACCTGAAAGAGGCCTGGGAATTCACCCGCGAACGCAAACTGGGCCTGCACGTTGACGGCGCACGTATCTTTAACGCCATCGTTGAGTACGGCTGCGAGTTGAAAGACATCACGCAATACTGTGACTCGTTCACTATCTGCCTGTCAAAAGGCCTTGGAACCCCGGTGGGCTCTCTGCTGGTTGGCAACGCCGATTACATTAAGCGTGCCAATCGCTGGCGTAAAATGACCGGCGGCGGTATGCGCCAGGCAGGTATTCTGGCCGCAGCGGGTTTGTATGCGCTGAAGAACAATGTACAGCGTCTGAAGGATGACCACGACAATGCGGCCTGGATGGCGGCACAGCTGAAAGAGATCGGCGCGGATGTGATGCGCCATGACACCAACATGCTGTTCGTGCGCGTCGGCGAAGAACACGCTGCAGCGCTGGGCGAGCATCTGAAGGCCAACGGCGTGCTGATCAACGCCTCGCCGATTGTGCGCCTGGTGATGCATCTGGACGTAAACCGTGAGCAGCTGGCGCAGGTCGTCTCTCTCTGGAAAACCTTTTTACAGCGATAAGTAAGGGAACATCGTGCCGCAAACCATTCTGGTGCTCGGCGCCAGCGGCTATATTGGCCAACACCTGGTGACCGAACTTAGCGCACAGGGTTTTACCGTGCGGGCTGCGGCACGCAACACCGACAGGCTACAAAAACTGGCGCTGCCAGGCGTCAGCTGTCATCACGTGGACCTGCACTGGCCGACTGAGTTACCGGCCCTGCTGCAGGGGGTGGACACAGTCTATTACCTGGTTCACGGCATGGGTGAAGGCGGTGATTTTGTCGCCCATGAGCGTCAGGTGGCGCTCAACGTGCGGGATGCGCTGCGTGAACAGCAGGTGAAACAGGTGATTTTTCTGAGCTCACTTCAGGCCCCGGAGAATGAACAATCCGATCACCTGCGTGCGCGACAGATAACCGGCGACCTGCTGCGTGAAGCCGGTATTCCGGTCACTGAGCTCAGAGCCGGTATTATTGTTGGCGCTGGCTCTGCGGCCTTTGAAGTGATGCGCGATATGGTCTACAACCTTCCGGTGCTGACCCCTCCGCGCTGGGTCCGTTCGCGCACCTCGCCCATTGCGCTGGAAAACTTGCTCCATTATCTGGTGGCGCTACTTGAGCATCCTGCCGATCGGCATCGCGTGCTGGAAGCCGCCGGGCCGGATGTCCTCAGCTACCAACAGCAGTTTGAGCATTTTATGCAGATAAGCGGACGCCATCGCCCGCTGATCCCCATCCCTTTCCCCACCCGTTGGATTTCCGTCTGGTTTCTTAATGTGATCACGTCGGTACCGCCAACGCTTGCCAAAGCGCTGATCCAGGGACTCAAACACGATCTTCTGGCTGACGATCGCGAACTGCGCGCCTTGATCCCACAAACGTTGATCTCTTTTGATGACGCGGTAAAACGCACGCTGAAAGAAGAGGAGCAGTTGATGAACTCCAGCGACTGGGGCTATGACGCCCAGGCGTTTGCCCGCTGGCGGCCAGAGTATGGATATTTCCCAAAGCAGGCGGGATGCACGGTTAAAACGTCCGCCAGCCTCGCGTCACTCTGGCAGGTCGTCAACCAACTCGGCGGCAAAGAGCGCTATTTCTTTGGCAATATCCTGTGGGATATCCGGGCGCTGATGGATTGCGCGATCGGGCATAAGCTGGCAAAAGGCCGTCCGGATACCGCATTTTTGCAAACCGGCGATACGGTCGACAGCTGGAAGGTCATCATCGTGGAGCCGGAGAAACAGCTTTCCCTGCTGTTTGGCATGAAGGCTCCGGGCCTGGGGCGATTGACGTTCTCGCTCAAAGACAAGGGCGACCATCGCGAAATTGACGTTCGCGCCTGGTGGCATCCGCACGGTATGCCAGGCTTATTCTACTGGCTGCTGATGATCCCCGCGCATTTGTTCATTTTTAAAGGAATGGCAAAGCGGATTGCCAGGCTTGCGGAAGAAATCACGCGCAAACAGACGGATTGAGATTTTTTCTTCGCAGTTTCCCATTGCAAGTAAGCAGAATTCACGGAAAAATGCGCACGAAATTCTTTTCAGACACAGTGGATGGATATGAAGGTACTGGTCACCGGCGCCACCAGCGGTTTAGGCCGTAATGCGGTGGAATATCTGCGACGCAAAGGCATCAGCGTCAGAGCAACCGGTCGCAACGAAGCGATGGGGCGGCTACTGGAAAAAATGGGCGCTGAATTTGTCCATGCGGATCTGACCGAGCTGGTGTCCTCGCAGGCGAAAGTGTTGCTCGCCGATATCGATACGCTGTGGCACTGCTCAAGCTTCACCTCTCCCTGGGGAACGCAGGAAGCGTTTGATTTAGCCAACGTCCGTGCCACCCGTCGTCTGGGCGAATGGTCAGTGGCCTGGGGCGTGCGCAATTTCATCCATATCTCTTCCCCTTCGCTGTACTTTGATTTTCACCATCGCCGTGACATTCAGGAAGCGTTTCGTCCGCAGCGATTTGCCAATGAATTTGCCCGTAGCAAAGCGGCGGGTGAAGAAGTGATTGGCCTGTTGGCACAGGCGAACCCGAATACCCGGTTTACCGTGCTGCGTCCGCAAAGTCTTTTCGGGCCGCATGACAAAGTCTTTATTCCTCGGCTGGCGCAAATGATGCACCACTACGGGAGCGTGCTGCTGCCTCGCGGCGGCGCGGCGCAGGTCGATATGACCTTTTATGAAAACGCCGTACACGCAATGTGGCTGGCCAGCCAGCCACACTGTGACGCACTCCCGTCAGGCCGGGCGTACAATATTACCAACGGTGAGCCGCGCAGTCTGAAAAGCATTGTGCAGAAGCTGATTGATGAGCTGGAGATTAAGTGCCGCATTCGCTCGGTGCCCTACCCTATGCTCGACATGGTCGCCCGCAGCATGGAGCGATTCGGCAACAAAGCTGCGAAAGAGCCCTCGTTCACCCACTACGGGGTGTCCAAACTGAACTTCGACTTTACGCTGGACATCAGCCGCGCGGAAAAAGAGTTGGGTTACAAACCCATCGTAACCCTGGATGAAGGCATTGTGCAGACGGCCCATTGGTTGAAAGACCACGGCAAACTGCACCGCTAGGTTTTACCCCTGCCCGTATTTTTCCAGTAACGCTTCGGCGATGGCCTGCGTTTCTGCATCGGCCACGCCATCCCAGCGCCCGGGACGGAAGTGCATCTGGAACGCCATGATCACCCGTTTTTTCTGGGTGTACGACATCCCCGGCGTCACTTCATAGCCATAACGCGACAGCAAATCGAGCACGGAGGCTGTCGCAACTGGCACCGACGGCGCACGTCCATTGAGATAGAACGCCACACGGTTGGCATCAGGCCACGCCCCTATCCCCTGCTGCGCCAGTTCCCGCCACGGAAACTCTGGTCCCGGATCGTCTTTGCGCTGCGGTGCAATATCCGCATGCGCCACCACGTTCTCCGGCTTAATCTGATAGCGGGCGATAATATCTTTCGCCAGCGGGATCAGCGCGGCTATCTGCGTTGGCGCAAAAGGAGCGAAAGTCTTTCCTGCCGCGGTTTTCTGCCAGCCATGATTTTCCAGCTCAATGCCAATCGAGGTGTCGTTGATGCGCGTGGCGCCGCGCCAGAAGCTCACTCCAGCGTGCCAGGCCAGATCCTTTTCCGGCACTAACTGCCAGATAAGCGGCTTGCCTTTGTGCTCAGGCGGATCCTCCGGCACCAGATAATGGGCGCTGACTTGCTTATCCGTCAGGGTTTCAAGGGAGGTTTCAAAATCACCGGCAGTGTAATGAAGCACCAGCACTTTAATGCGCGGATAGGCATTTTGCGCCGGATGCCCGGTATCGAGCACATAGCCCGGCTTTTCGATGATTTGCTTGGCGCGTTCACTGTTGCTGGCGCACCCGGCCAGCAACAGCGTGAGGAGTATAATCAGACGTTTCATCAGCGCAGTTTCACCGCGGTACCGCTGACGCTGACCATCAGCATACTGCTGTCCTTACCGACGGTTTCATAGTCGATATCAATCCCGACAACGGCATCGGCCCCCAGCGTTTTGGCCTGTTCGCCAAGCTCCTGAAAAGCGATTTCACGCGCCTTGCGCAGCTCTTTTTCGTACGCACCGGAACGACCGCCGACGATATCGCGGATACCGGCGAAGAAATCGCGAAAAATATTGGCCCCAAGAATGGCTTCTCCGGTGACCACACCACAATATTCGGTGATGGTACGCCCTTCCAGCGTCGGGGTGGTTGAGAATAACATTCGTCCTCCTGCTTCAATGCCTTAGCTCTGTTAATCAAACACATTATCGTACCGATACGCTATGCTTGAAAACATCTAAATACCGTAGTCAGTCTATAAGGAAATCATCCATGCGCTACTCAGCGATTGCTCTTCTTGCTCCCTGCGCCCTTCTGCTCAGCGCCTGTACCACCGTCACCCCTGCTTTCCAGGATATTGGTACCCGCTCAGGTCCTTGCGTGGAAGGCGGACCGGATACCGTTGCGCAGAAGTTTTACGACTACCGCATTCAGCACAAAAATGACGATCTGGCCGGCCTGCGTCCGTACCTGAGCGATTCACTGGCTAAAGAACTTAACGATGTCAGCAAGGATCCGAATAAACGCACTCTTCTGCAGCCAGATATTTTCTCCAGCCGGACCACGCTGCCAGACAGCGCTGAAGTGGCCAGCGCCAGCACCATCCCGAATACCGATGCACGCAACATTCCGCTGCGCGTTCAGCTGAAACAGGGCACTCAGAGCTGGCAGGATGAAGTGCTGATGATCCGTGAAGGCCAGTGCTGGGCGGTCGATGATGTTCGCTATCTCGGTGGCAGCGTCCATGCCCCGGCAGGGACGCTGCGTCAGGTGATTGAGAAGTAATCCCCCCGCAATTCCCCTTTAATCACTCAGGGTAAATGTCTGGCATTCTGTGATGAATGCCGACATTTATTCCTCCGCCCCTACGACCTCGCTATTTTGTGCTAACTTTAAGTGTAAACGTGGTTTATATTTAAGTTTTAACGCATAAATATTGCATAACTATTCTGTCAACGTTACTATCTGCGGCCTCAATAGCTATCGGTATCAGATTTCCCGCATGAGTATAAAACTGGAAGGCATTAACTGCTTTTACGGCGCACATCAGGCGCTGTTCGACATAACCCTGGACTGCCCGCAGGGTGAAACGCTGGTGCTGCTTGGCCCTAGCGGCGCGGGAAAAAGTTCGTTGTTACGCGTGCTTAACCTGCTGGAAATGCCTCGCTCTGGCGAGCTTTCTATCGCGGGAAACACCTTTAACTTCAGCAAAGCGCCCACCGACAAAGCGATTCGCAGTCTGCGCCAAAACGTCGGTATGGTCTTTCAGCAGTACAATCTGTGGCCGCACCTGACCGTGCTGCAAAACCTGATTGAAGCTCCCTGCCGTGTACTGGGTCTGTCAAAAGATCAGGCGCTGGCACGGGCTGAAAAACTGCTGGAACGCTTACGCTTAAAACCTTACAGCGACCGTTATCCTCTGCACCTTTCCGGTGGCCAGCAGCAGCGTGTGGCGATTGCCCGTGCGCTGATGATGGAACCGCAGATTCTGCTGTTTGATGAGCCCACCGCCGCACTGGATCCGGAAATCACCGCACAGATTGTCAGCATCATTCGTGAGCTGGCAGAAACTCAAATCACCCAGGTGATCGTGACCCATGAAGTGGAAGTGGCGCGCAAAACCGCCACCCGCGTGGTGTATATGGAAAACGGTCATATTGTAGAGTCGGGTGACGCAGGATGCTTTGCCCATCCGCAGACTGACGCCTTTAAACACTATCTTTCACACTGATGTATTCGGGAACAATGACAATGAAAAAAATCGTGATTGCCGCGCTGCTTGCCAGTGTCAGCCTTTCTGCCAGCGCTGCACAGACTATTCGTTTTGCGATGGAAGCCTCCTACCCTCCGTTTGAATCCATGGATGCTAACAACAAGATCGTGGGCTTCGATGTGGATCTGGCGAACGCGCTGTGTAAAGAGATTGATGCGACCTGTACCTTCACCAATCAGGCCTTCGACAGCCTGATCCCAAGCCTGAAATTCCGTCGTTTTGACGCGATTATCTCCGGTATGGACATCACCCCGGAACGTGAGAAGCAGGTGCTGTTCACCCAGCCTTACTATGAGAACTCAGCGCTGTTCGTTGGTCAGAAAGGCAAAGTAGCCGATATCGCCGCACTGAAAGGCAAAAAAGTCGGCATGCAGAACGGTTCCACCCATCAGAAATTCATTACTGATAAGCACCCAGAGATCACCGTTGTTCCTTACGACAGCTATATGAACGCTAAACTGGATATGCAGAACGGGCGTATTGATGCCGTGTTTGGTGATACCGCTGTGGTCACAGAATGGCTGAAAGCGGATCCTAAACTGGCCGCCATCGGTGACAAAGTGACCGATAAAGATTACTTCGGCACCGGCCTGGGTATCGCGGTTCGTCAGGGGAATACTGACCTGCAGCAGAAGCTGAATACCGCGCTGGATAAAGTGAAGAAAGACGGCACTTATCAGACCATCTATGGCAAATGGTTCCAGAAGTAATTCTAAATGAATGAAATGTTTCCTTTAGCAAGCGCCGCCGGGATGACCGTCGGCCTTGCCGTTTGTGCGCTGGCCATTGGCCTGGTGCTGGCCATGATCTTCGCGGTATGGGAGTCGGCAAAATGGCGCCCAATTGCCTGGCTCGGCACTGCGCTGGTCACCGCACTCCGTGGCCTGCCAGAAATTCTGGTGGTGCTGTTTATCTATTTCGGATCCTCTCAGCTGCTGTTACTGCTGTCTGACGGTTTCACCCTCAATCTCGGATTTGCCCAGATTCCGGTGCAGATGCAGATTGAAAACTTCGACGTCAGTCCGTTCCTGTGCGGTGTGATTGCGCTGTCGCTGCTGTACTCGGCGTATGCCTCGCAAACCCTGCGCGGCGCGCTGAAAGCCGTGCCGGTTGGACAGTGGGAATCCGGCCAGGCGCTGGGGCTGTCGAAAACGGCCATCTTCTTCCGTTTGGTGATGCCGCAGATGTGGCGTCATGCGCTGCCGGGCCTGGGTAACCAGTGGCTGGTACTGCTGAAAGATACCGCGCTGGTCTCACTTATCAGCGTCAATGACCTGATGCTGCAAACCAAGAGCATTGCTACCCGTACCCAGGAGCCGTTTACCTGGTACATTGTGGCCGCGGCCATTTATCTGGTGATCACCCTGGTGAGCCAGTATGTCCTCAAACGCATTGACCTGCGCGCGACTCGCTTTGAACGGAGACCAGGCTGATGCTTGAGTATTTACCCGAACTGCTGAAGGGGCTGCACACCAGCCTGACGCTGACGGTCGCGTCGATCATCGTGGCGCTGATTCTGGCGTTGATTTTCACCATCATCCTGACGCTGAAAACGCCGGTGCTGGTCTGGATCGTTCGCGCTTACATCACGCTGTTTACCGGTACGCCGCTGCTGGTGCAGATCTTCCTGATTTACTACGGCCCGGGCCAGTTCCCGCAGCTGCAGAACTATCCGGCTATCTGGCACCTGCTCTCCGAGCCGTGGCTGTGTGCGCTGCTGGCCCTGTCGTTGAACAGTGCCGCGTACACCACGCAGCTGTTTTATGGTGCGATTCGCGCCATTCCGGAGGGCCAATGGCAGTCCTGCGGCGCGCTCGGCATGAGCAAAAAAGACACCCTGGCGATTCTGCTGCCGTATGCGTTTAAACGTGCCCTCTCCTCTTACTCCAACGAAGTGGTGCTGGTGTTCAAGAGCACGTCGCTGGCGTATACCATCACGCTGATGGAAGTGATGGGTCACGGGCAGCTGCTGTATGGACGGACTTACGACGTGATGGTGTTTGGGGCGGCGGGCGTGATTTACCTGATCGTTAACGGCCTGCTGACGCTATTGATGCGTCTGGTTGAGCGTAAAGCCCTGGCGTTTGAACGCCGCAACTGAACTGCATAATTTTTCGACGACTAAGCGGGCAACTCTTTGAGTGTCCGCTTTTTTATTATCATAATAAAATATTTACTCATTTTAATTGCATACAAATTCATTTAATTGCAAGATATCTCCTATGCCTCAGACACGGCACACACATAAGATTGACCGACGGGAGCTCTATCATGAAAAAAATTATTCTGGCCGCCGTACTGGCTTCATTTGCCGCTGGCGCAACCGCGGCCGACAAAATCAGCTTTGGCGCTTCGGCCACCTACCCGCCCTTTGAATCCCTGGATGCCAGCAATCAGATTGTCGGTTTTGATATCGATCTGGCGAAGGCATTGTGCAAACAGATGCAGGCTGACTGCACGTTCACCAACCATGCGTTCGATAGCCTGATCCCGTCGCTGAAATTCAAAAAATATGATGCGGTGATTTCCGGTATGGACATCACGCCAGAACGCAGCAAACAGGTCGCATTTACCGACCCGTACTACGCCAACTCCGCGCTGGTAATTGCCAAAAAAGGGGCATTTAAAACCTTTGACGATCTGAAAGGCAAACGCATCGGCATGGAAAACGGCACCACCCATCAGAAGTATTTGCAGGATAAGCATCCGGAAGTGAAAACCGTGGCTTATGACAGCTACCAGAATGCGATCATCGACCTGAAAAATGGCCGTATCGATGGCGTATTCGGTGATACGGCGGTGGTCAACGAGTGGCTGAAAACCAACCCGCAGCTGGGTGTAGCCACCCCGAAAGTGACCGATGCGCAATACTTCGGCACCGGGCTCGGCATTGCCGTACGTCCGGATAACAAAGCGCTCCTGGAAAAACTCAACGCCGCGCTGAAAGCCATCAAAGCCGACGGCACTTATCAGAAAATCAGCGAGCAGTGGTTCCCGGAGTAAAAACCTCCCCGGTGGCGCTAACGCTTACCGGGGCTACGCGTTTTCTGTAGGCCCGGCAAGCGAAACGCCACAGGGGCTACGCGTCTTCCGTAGGCCCGGCAAGCGAAATGCCACCGGGGCTACGCGTCTTCTGTAGGCCCGGCAAGCAAAGCGCCGCCGGGCGTTACCTGTCAAAGTGGGACATAAAAGCGGAAGCAGGCACCCGCGTTGGCATCCACCAGCCGAATGCCACCGCCGTGCAGCTCCAGCATTCGGCGAACAATCAAGAGCCCCAGCCCACCACGATTCTCTCTCGCACTTTTCAGCGTCAGGGCGGAGGGACGCTGGAATAACTGTTCACGCAGCGTGTCTTCAATCCCCGGCCCGCTGTCCGCCACTTCGACCTGCAGTTGGGCATTTTCCTGCCACACTCTTAGCTGGATAGTCCCGCCCTGAGGCGTGTGGCGAACCGCATTGTCGAGCAAATTCGTCACCACTCGTTCAATCATCGAGACATCAGCATTCACCAGCGGCAGCGAGCGTGGCATCTCGACTTTCAACGTTAACTGACGGGTTTCTATCGCCAGATCGAATTTCTGCGCCACATCCTGAATCAGCTCACCGATAGCAAAACGCTCCAGCTGCGGCTTGATACCGCCATGTTCCAGTTTTGCCAGTTCAAACAACTGCTGGGAAAGATGGCGAACTTTATGTCCCTGACGCAAAGCGATAGCCAAATACTGTCGGTTTTCTTCCGGCGAAAGCGTATCGGCTTTCATCGACAGCGTTTCCAGATAGCCGAGCAGCGACGTCAGCGGGGTGCGCAGGTCATGTGAAATGTTGGCGATAAACTCACGGCGCTGTCTGTCGCTGTCGGAAAGCTGATCCCACTGCCCGGCAATTTTGCGCGCCAGTTCGATAAAGGTGTTATGCAGGATCGCCACTTCGTTGGCAGGATCGTCGTCAGGCTGCTGCTGTGCCAGCTTTTTGATGGCACTGATGCTGTCCTGCTCCAGCCCCTGCACGTCTGCGGTCAGTTGTTTCACCGGACGTGTCACCCAATAGAAAACGGCCAGCCCGGCAAGCCCACCAAACAGCGCCACCAGCAGTAACGACCACCCCAGCGTGCTCCACAGCGCTTTGTGCCAGGCCGTTTCCGCCAGCGCATTCAGGTCTTCACCCTGCAAAATGATGTACAGATAGCAGTGCAGCGCACCGTTCAGACGAACCGGCGCTACGCTGAACACTTTCTGTTTGTCGATGCTTCTGGGATCGTCGCCGTACACCGGCCACGCCGCGCCGGACAAAAAGGTCTGCAGTGGTACCACATCAATGGTTTCGCGCTTCAGATGGCCGGGCGGTGCGGCATCAGCAAGCACTTTACCGTCCGGGGAAACCAGGTACAGCTCGACGCTCGGATTAAGTGTCATCAGGCGGTCAAACAGGGTCTTAAGCGTCTGCTTGTTGACCGTCCCTTGTTCATCAACCAGAGGTTCACTGTTCACAATCTGCTGCGCCAGCCCGGCGGAAAGGCGCTGAACCATCGCGTTGCCGTACTGGCTGCTGCTGTACAGCTGTACGCTACAGGCGGCCACCGCGCAGAGCAGTAAAATCGAGGTAAACACCAGCGTCAGCTGCTGGCTGAGGCTCAGGCGGCGGATCATGATCCCGACTCCGTTTTATCGCTGGCAAATTTGTAGCCTTTCCCCCAGACGGTGAGAATGATCTCCGGTTCGGCAGGGTCGTGCTCTATTTTGATGCGCAGCCGATTGATGTGGGTGTTGACGGTGTGCTCGTACCCTTCGTGCTGATAACCCCACACCCGGTCAAGCAGTGAGAGTCTGGAAAAGACTTCCCCCGGATGACGGGCAAACCAGTAGAGCAAATCAAATTCCCGCGGCGTCAATTCCACCAGCTCACCGCGCAGGCGGACTTCACGCGCCAACGGGTCGATATCCAGCCCGTGACAGGCAATCGCCCCGCCTTCCATACGGATATTTTGTCCCATCGCCTCCTGGCGGCGAAACAGCGCTTTCACCCGGGCAATCAGTTCCAGCACAGAAAACGGTTTTGGCAGATAGTCATCGGCGCCCATTTCTAACCCCAAAACGCGGTGGGTTTCGCTGGTGCGGGCGCTGATGATGATCACCGGCAGATAACGTGTCATTTGGCGAATGCGGCGACAAATTTCCAGCCCGTCCACGCCGGGCAGCATCAAATCGAGGATCACCGCATCCCAGACCTGCTTTTCCAGTTGCACTAACGCCTGATTGCCATCGGTTTCATGGACAATCTGATAGCCCTCATCCCGCAGATTGAGCTGCAGCAGGGTGGCGATATCCTGGTCGTCTTCCACTAACAGTATTTTCTTTGTGCTATTCATAGCGTTCACCGACACGATTTTTTTCAAGCTTAACCCACGTAAGCCCGATGAGTTATCACATTTTATTTAAACTTCCGTGAGGATGTGGTGACCACAAGTCGCGCATGCTGCAGACATCTCATTCACGGAGAATCGGCCATGTCGTCGTCATCGTCTGCCAATAAAATCCATCCTCTGTGGCTGCGCTGCTGCCACTGGATTAATGCCGTTGCGATTGCAGGCATGATATTCAGCGGCTGGCGTATCTATAACGCGTCTCCCCTGTTTGATTTCAGTTTTCCGGCACAGCTAACGCTTGGCGGCTGGCTCGGCGGTGCGCTGCAGTGGCATTTCGCCATGATGTGGCTGCTGGTGATTAATGCAGCGGTCTATCTGACGCTCGGGATTGTCAGTGGCCGCTTTCGCCGCAAATTCTTTCCGCTTTCATTCCGCCAGCTCCGCGTGGATTTAAGCCAGGCGCTGCGGGGAAAACTTCAGCATACCGATCTCGGCCACTACAACACCGTGCAAAAGCTGGCCTATCTCGGGGCGATTTTTCTGGGCATCGGACTGGTGCTTTCCGGGCTGGTGTTATGGAAATCAGTCCAGTTTCCGCTGCTTCGCACGCTGTTAGGCGGGTATGACGCCGCGCGCTACATCCACTTTTTCTGCATGAGCGGCATGGCGCTGTTTGTGGTGATTCACCTGGTGATGGTGCTATTGGTGCCACGCACGCTGCTGGCCATGCTGCGCGGACGCTAAGGAAGACAACATGAAAAAACCAACGTTTCTGACTGACAGCGATGCGCACTATCTGGTGAAGGATGCAGAAAAATTGCTTAGCCCGGACCGCCGCCGCCTGCTGCGCCAGGGCCTGACGCTCGGTGGCATCATGATGCTGACCGGCTGCGACATCAGCGACAACCAAAGCGTCGAGACAGCGCTGTCCCGCATGTCCCGCTTTAACGACCGCGTGCAGGGTTTTCTGTTCAGCCATCGCAATCTGGCACCGGAATACACCGAGGCGGATATTACACGACCTTTCCCGTTTAACGCTTTTTATGGTCGGGAGGACATTCCGAAAGTCGACGGTCGCGACTATCAGCTGGAAATTCTTGGACTGGTGCAGGTCAATAAAAGCTGGACGCTGCCGGAGCTCTATCACATGCAGCAGATCAGTCAGATAACCCGCCATATTTGCGTCGAAGGCTGGAGCGCGATTGGCAAATGGGGGGGCGTCCCGTTTCGGCATTTCCTGGATCTGATAGGCGCAGACAAGCGTGCGAAGTACGTCAGTTTTCGCTGTGCGGATGATTACTACACCAGTATCGATATGGCCACCGCGCTGCACCCGCAGACGCTGCTGGCGCTCACCTGGGATAACCGCATTCTGCCCCCGGAATACGGTTATCCGATGAAAATCCGTATCCCAACCAAGCTCGGATACAAAAACCCAAAACACGTTTTATCCATTGAAATCACCAATCGTTTCCCGGGCGGTTACTGGGAAGATCAGGGTTACAACTGGTTTGGTGGAAGTTAAAAAACAACACAACTGATGAGGTACTACCATGAAAAAAATGATGATCGCTGCCGCTGCCCTCTCCGCAATGTTTATGTTCAATGCACAGGCTGCCGACAACATGAGCAAAGACAGTATGGCGAAAGAGAATACGGCAATGTCGCACGATGGCATGGCGAAAGACGGCATGGCTAAAGATGGGATGGCCAAATCACACGACAAAATGTGCAAAGACGGCATGTGTAAAGACGGTATGAGCAAAGATGCGATGAAGAAAGATAACATGGGGAAAATGGACCACATGTCGAAAGACGGGATGGCAAAAGACGGCATGAAAAAAGATGCGATGAGTCAGTAAGCGGGACAGTGCGCGCTTTCCCCCCTCTCCCTAGCCCTCTCCCTCAAGGGAGAGGGAACTGTTCGGCGCTTTGCTTTTCTCCCTCTCCCTGGGGAGAGGGTGCGCTCAGGTCCTCTTTTAGTTGCGGACCAACAGCGTCAGCACTTCGTAGTGTGCCGTGTGCGGGAACATATCGAACAGCTGAACTTTTGCGACGCGATAACCTGGCAGATGGGTGAAATCTTTTGCCATCGTCTGCGCGTTACAGCTGGAATAGATGATATACGCCGGGGCCATTTCACTCAGATACTCGCACAGCGCCTGACCAATGCCGCGTCGTGGCGGGTTGACCAGCACCAGTTCCGGTACGGAACCCTGAGCCGTTGCGAACTGTGTGGAATCCAGCGCCTGGAAGTGCAAATCCTGTAACCCCAGCTCAGCGGCAGACTGTTTCGCACAGGCTATCGCCTCCGCAGAAATCTCAATCCCTGTCAGCGTCATTTCCGGCGTGGCACAGTGCAGGCCAAAACCGCCCACACCGCAGAACAAATCCCACATGTGCTTCACCGGCAGCTCGCGCACCCAGTCCCGGGCGGTGGCATACAGCTGGCTGGCGACCGTGGGGTTGGTCTGGAAGAAACTTTGCGGGCGGATCCACAGCGGAACCCCGTTAAAACGCTCCGGGAGCGCCTGCGCCGCGGTCAGAAAAATCTCTTGCTCGCCTTCCATGATAGCCATGTGCACCGGCTGAATATTCACCGAAATCACTTTCAGCTGGGGCAGCTGCGCCTGCAGCCACGGCAGCGCCGCGCGCAGCTGTTCGAGCTTGGTTTCAGAACGCAGCACAAAGCGCAGCATCATGCCGCCGTCGAGCTGGCTTTCGGTCAGCAGCACATATTTCAACTCACCGCGCTTGCGGGCAACGTTGTACGGCGTCAGGCCCGCGCGGGCGATAAACGGTTTTAATGCGGCGAAAACAGGATCAAAAGAATCCGGATAGAGCGGGCAGTCGCACAGGTCTTCCGGCGTACCATCGCGATGCAGCATGCCGAGCAGCGGTTTTTCCACGCTGCCGCTCACCACCATTTTGGCTTTATTACGAAACCCCGTTTCCGGGCCGCTGACCGGCGCGCACCACGCTTCTACCGCAGTACCGGCAAGCAGTTGCTGCAAATCTGACATTTTGGCGGCAAGCTGAAGGGAGACGGGTTGTTCCAGCCACTGACAGGAACGACAGCGTCCGGCATCGTAGAGTGCGCACTGCATAATAAGACCTTTGGCGATTCAGAGGGCCGCGATTGTAGCACCGTTACTGCAGTCGGAAAAACCGACGGCTGGATGCGGGAACATAAAGCAGTAACAGCACCAGAATATCCGGCAGTTTTTGCATCACCAATGAACGCAAAATTTCCTGTTTTGATTCACCTGCAATGCTGAACAGTTCAGGATAACCATAGCCTAAGGAAGCGGCCCACAAATAGCCCGCGCCGATAACCTGCGTCAGCAAATAAACCCAACGCGCCAGGTTACGCCCTTTCACCAGTGAGAAGGCGCACCAGATCTGGATAAACACTAACACCAGGCTTGCCAGGAACACCAGGGTCAGCGTCCAGGTCTGTACGCTGCGTTGAATAAAGGCTTCCGCGCCGTGTAACCCCAGCAGATTAAAAATCATCAGTAGATCGAGCGCACGAATAAGAATAATAGCGAGTGCCGCCACCTGCACCAGCGCAGGGACGTTAAGACTGGCGTGAGAAAGTCGTGATTTAGAAAAAAGTCGCAATTGTGGCCTTCCATGAAAACGTCTCCCCGGAACAGCCGGGGAGACGATGACACAACGCTTTAGATTTTAAGCGGTTCAGCCGCGTCTTGCACGCTGGATATCTCGCTGCCGCTGTTTTTCAGTCCTTGCCATCAGCAGCCAGGCGATCAGGCCGATAATGCCGACCACCCCGAGGATCAGCGTCGCCAGCGCATTGATTTCCGGGTTAACGCCCATGCGCACGCTGGAGAACACCAGCATTGGCAGGGTTGTCGCACCCGGTCCGGAGACGAAACTTGCGATCACCAAATCGTCGAGCGACAGCGTAAACGCCAGCAACCAGCCGGAGATCACCGCCGGCATGATCATCGGCAGCGTGATGATGAAGAAGACCTTCAGCGGCGCCGCGCCAAGATCCATGGCGGCTTCTTCAATCGAATGATCCAACTCACGCAGACGGGACGAGATAACGACAGCCACATACGCCGTACAGAAAGTCACGTGCGCCAGCCAGATGGTCAACATGCCACGATCGGAAGGCCAGCCCGTGGCATGCCCCAACGCCACAAAGAGCAGCAGCAACGACAAGCCGGTGATCACGTCCGGCATAACCAGCGGCGCCGTTATCATAAACGCAAAGCCGTTCGAGCCACGGAAACGGCCAAAGCGGACCATCACCACCGCCGCAATGGTGCCGAGGATACAGGCCATCGTTGCCGCACAGGCAGCAATCGTCAGGCTCAACCCGACAGCGCTCATCATCGCATCATCATGGAACAGCTCGCCGTACCAGCGTGTGGACCAGCCTGCCCACACCGTCACCAGTTTTGAACTGTTGAAGGAGTAAATAACCAACATCAGCATCGGCGCATACAGGAACGTAAAACCGAGCACCAGAATCAGAATACGCCACGGAGAGCGGACTACCGGTAAGTTGTTCATCCGCGCTACCCCATCTGTTTCTGTTGATGTTTGTGGAACCACATGATCGGCACGATCAGCAGCAACAGCATGACCACCGCCACGGCAGACGCCACCGGCCAGTCACGGTTGTTAAAGAACTCCTGCCACAGAACACGCCCAATCATAATGGTGTCCGGGCCGCCGAGCAGTTCCGGGATAACGAACTCCCCCACCGCCGGAATAAACACCAGCATCGAGCCGGCGATAATCCCGCCTTTGGTGAGTGGCACGATCACGCTGAAAAAGGTTTTCAGCGGCTTCGCCCCGAGATCCAGTGATGCCTCCACTAACGAGTAGTCAATACGCGTCAACGCCGTGTAAATCGGCAGCACCATGAACGGCAGATAGGCATAAACAATGCCGATATAGACCGCCAGGTTGGTGTGCAGAATTTCCAGCGGCTGGTGGATAATCCCGGTCCACATCAGGAAGTTGTTCAGCACGCCATTACTTTTCAGGATGCCAATCCACGCGTAAACGCGAATCAAAAACGACGTCCACGACGGCAGGATCACCAGCAACAGCAGGATATTACGCGTCGAAGGTTTACTGTGCGCCACGGCCCATGCCAGCGGATAGCCCAGCAGCAGGCAGCAAAACGTGGAGATTGCCGCCACCTGCAACGACTGCAAATACGCTTCAACGTACAGCGGATCGTCGGTTAATTGCAGGAAATTACCGAGGTTCAGCGTCAGCGTGATCTGGTCGTCGGCCCATTCCCACAGATCCGTGTAGGGCGGAATGGCCCGCGCCATGTCGGCAAGACTGATTTTAAAGACGATAAGGAACGGTACCAAAAACAGCAGGATCAGCCAGATATACGGCATGGCGATCACCAGCTTGCGCCCGTGCTTCATCTGCATTTTCGCCAGCCAGGCGGCAAAGCCTTCCGGCTGTTTCGCGCGTGACGGAGGTTCTAATACGCTCATTGTGCCCTCCCCTTATACCGTCAGAACCACACAGCTGTCGGCATCCCAGCACAGGCGGACTTCGTCACCCCAGGTCGGCAGACCTTTGCGATAACGATGTTCGTTCTGCAGCTGAGCACTGATCATCTGGCCGCTTTTCAGCCGCACGTGATAAATCGACAGATCGCCCAAGTAAGCAATGTGCACCACTTCCCCGACGGCAAAGTTGTAACCATCGGCGGGAGGCGCTTCACAAAGCATGATTTTTTCCGGGCGCAGTGCGACGTAAACCGGCACGTTATCCACCACGGAGGCGTCCGCATCCACCTTCAACGGATGCACCAGTCCCGGTGAATCGATAACCAGCCCGTCTTCCTGACGATCTTTCAGCAGCCCTTCGAACACGTTAACTGAGCCGATAAATTCGGCGCTGTAGCGGGTGGTCGGATGTTCGTAAATCTCTTCCGGCTCGCCAATCTGCACGAACTTACCGCGGTTCATAATGGCGATACGCCCGGCCATGGTCATGGCTTCTTCCTGGTCGTGGGTCACCATGACGCAGGTCACGCCAACGCGCTCAAGGATATCCACCACTTCCAGCTGCATACGGTCGCGCAGTTTTTTATCCAGCGCGCCCATTGGCTCATCCAACAGCAGCAGTTTCGGGCGCTTGGCCAGGCTGCGGGCCAGCGCGACACGCTGGCGCTGGCCGCCAGAAAGCTGGTGCGGTTTGCGCTTCGCGAACTCCTGCATGTGCACCAGGCTCAACATCTCCTGCACACGGGCCGCGATGTCCGCCTTCGGCAGTTTGTCCTGCTTCAGACCGAAAGCAATGTTTTGCTCCACGGTCATGTGCGGGAACAGCGCGTAGGACTGAAACATCATGTTGATAGGACGCTGGTACGGTGGAACCTGCGACAGATCGACGCCATCCAGTACAATCTGTCCGGTCGAGGGTTGTTCAAATCCGGCCAGCATGCGCAGCAGCGTGGATTTTCCACAGCCGGATGCGCCAAGCAGGGCAAAAATTTCACCTTTGTAGATGGTAAGGCTGACGTCATCCACGGCGTGCTGGCCGTCGAAAGATTTCGTCAGGTTGCGGATTTCCAGTAGCGGGGTCAGCGCCTTGCGGGTTTTCGCCTGTGGGCGTGTGTTTGCGTCGGTCACGATGGTGCTCTCCGGCAAAAAAACAACATTTGCATGGTCCGGTGCCATACAAAGAACTTCACAGTGCAGATGCCCACTTTTGGTGCACATCTGCCAGACGGCTTTTTGTTAGTCCGGCCTGTTAGTATCCTGCCCGATGACCCTCCTCTCACCGTGCCTGCAGACTTCACAGGCCAGGCAAAAAGAGTGCCACCGGGCAAGTCAGGTTTATTTACCTGTTTTCACCGTGGTCCATGAACGGGTGATCACACGGTCAATTTTTGGCGACAGCACGGACTGTGTGAACAGCTTCGCACGGACGTCTGCTGGCGGATAAATGCCCGGGTTATCACGCACTTCGGCGTTGAGTAACGGCGTTGCGGCTTTGTTGGCGTTCGCGTAATAAACGTGGTCGCTGATGTTCGCAACGACGTCCGGTCGCAGCAGGTAATTCAGGAACTGGTACGCTTCGTCGGTGTTTTTCGCATCCTTAGGAATCGCGAACATATCGAAGTAAACCATCGCCCCTTCCTTCGGAATGGTGTAGGCAATGTTGACGCCATTTTTGGCTTCTTTCGCACGGTTGGCGGCCTGCAGAATATCGCCCGACCAGCCAATCGACACGCAGATATCGCCGTTCGCCAGATCGTTAATGTATTGCGAAGAGTGGAAATAGCGGATGAACGGACGCAGCTTCAGCAGCAGATCGTTCGCCGCGCCGGTGTAATCTTTCGGGTCAGAACTGTTCGGATCTTTGCCCAAATAGTGCAGTACGGCAGCATAGACTTCGCTTGGCGCATCAAGGAATGAGACACCGCAGCTTTTGAGTTTTTCGAGGTTTTCAGGCTTGAAGATCAGATCCCAGCTGTTGACGGGGGCATCTTTCCCGAGCGCGGCTTTTACCTTCTCGACGTTATAACCGATACCCGTGGTGACCATCATGTACGGAATACCGTACTTATTATCGTGGTCATTTTGCGCCACCAGCTTGAGCATTTCTGGATCGAGATTTTTGTAATTCGGCAGCTTGCTCTTATCAATCGGCTGGAAAATACCCGCCTGTGCCTGACGCTCAAGGAACTGCGACGATGGCACGACCAGGTCATAACCGGTACTCCCTGCCATCAGTTTGCCTTCCAGCACTTCGTTGGAATCAAACACGTCATACACCACTTTAATACCGGTTTCTTTGGTGAAATTCGCCAGCGTGTCTGGGGCGATATAATCAGACCAGTTATAAATATGCAGCGTTTTTTGTTCAGCAGCGAATGCACCCGCAGAGACAGTCATCAGCGCACCCGTTACCAGACCCGTCAACCATTTCTTACTTAAGGCGGTCATATCTCTTTCCTTTTCAACGTCCGTTAACATTCGGACCAAAATAGTCGCATTTCGATGCATGCAAAATTCATGCATATTTTGTCAGTCTGCAAAGAAAAGGAGAGCGGCCCTCTCCCGGCAGGCATTACGCGCGATTGTTTCAGAATATTACACGCCACATCGCGCTGTACGCAGTGTTTCACGCGCTATTACTGAGGCTTCGCAAGAATAACTTTAGCCAGGGTTCGCCGCTATAGCTCGGATGAAAAAACGCCTTTTATCAATTTTTTATGCAAGATCACTTTATGGTGTAAGCCATGTTGCACAAAGAGGGGGTGAATAATTCTTTACGGAAAGGTTAACAGCAGAATATTGCGGGGTTTTACGCAGCCGCGCTGGCAGCGACTGCGTTTATCTACGTCGGGGTTAGTGAAGAAAATGGAATTGCGATTCTTCGACGGGTTGCTCTTCCTCGTCACCTTTAAACAGCATCTGCTGAGAGGCTGCCTCAAGAACGACCATCGACACCTGCTCTTCGCTCTGACGGAAGAACCATTCGAACTGGTCGCGGGTGACGCCCACGTTCACCGACAGCGACTGACACACCACCAGCTTCGGCAGATTATCGTCCTGCACATCAAGGAACGCTTTGACCGTCAGAGAGCTGGCATTGATTGCCGAAAGGTCAGAGGCCAGCGGCAGAAGTGCTGATGGCTTCACCTCTGCCAATGCCGAAAACACCACCACGTTATCCAGCAGATCTATCTTGGCATCGAAAATGCCGTCAAAATTCTGCATGTGCGGCAGGTGCAGGGCCTGACAGGTATCACACTCATAGAAGCTGATGCCTATTTCGTCGAGCCATTGACGCAGTGTATCCAGACCCGGGACGACGAGTGAATCCATATACCGTGAAACCTCTTGCTGTGAAATGAACGCGTAACCAGAATGAAACCTGCAACAGGGTACGCAAAAACGACTTCAGATGCTACGAAAGCGGCGAAATCCTGTGCTATCCGCCGGTTTTCAGACAATAACCAGGCCTCGCATGGCGTTCTATCCAGCGGATCATTTTGCCCGCGATGTCGATTCCTGTTGTCTTTTCAATACCTTCCAGGCCTGGTGAAGCATTGACTTCCATGACCAGAGGGCCACGGTGGGCGCGCAGAATATCGACACCCGCCACATCGAGCCCCAGCGTTTGCGCGGCCTTAACGGCGATTTCTCGCTCCAGTGGCGTGATGTTCGCCACCGTCGCCACCCCACCGCGGTGCAGATTGGAGCGAAAATCGCCCTCTTTTGCCCGCCGCTCAATGGCCGCCACCACTTCATCGCCGACCACCAGACAGCGGATATCGCAGCCTTTCGCTTCCTGGATATATTCCTGCACCAAAATATGCGCATTGAGGCCACGAAAGGCGTCAACGACGCTTTCTGCCGCCTGACGCGTTTCTGCCAGCACCACGCCAATGCCCTGAGTCCCTTCCACCAGCTTGACCACCAGCGGCGCGCCGCCCACCATATCGATAAGGTCACTCGTATCATCTGGCGAATGTGCAATGCCGGTGACGGGCAAATCTATCCCCTGTCGCGCCATGAGCTGCAGCGATCGCAGCTTGTCTCGCGCGCGGGTAATTGCGACGGACTCATTCAGCGGGTAGCTGCCCAGCATTTCAAACTGACGCAGCGCAGCGGTGCCGTAAAAAGTGATGGCGGAACCGATGCGCGGGATCACCGCATCATACTGCGGCAGCTGACGGCCCTTGTAGTGAATCGACGAAGCCGCGGGACTGATATTCATGTAGCAGGAAAGTGGGTCGAGAATATCGACCGTATGGCCGCGCAGAATGGCGGCTTCACGCAGACGTTTGCAGGACCAGAGCGTTCCGTCCCGGGACAAAATGGCAATCTTCACCCTTCACCTCACTGTGGAGATCTGAAAAACACATTTCCATTAACGTAAAAAAGGAAAGCATCGCTTTCCCTTTTTGTCACGTCATCATACACGCTGCCGATTTTATCGGGTAGCCCAGCCCTGCTTGTGCAGGTACTCAAGAATAAAGGGACGATTCTCTTTAATGATGGTGCGGCGAATATGGTCGCTCCAGGTATCGGTGCGGGTATTGCTGCCACGCGACAGGTAATAGCTGGCCACCTCTTCGTCGTAGCGAGCCAGTTCATCCTGATCCACCGGCTGATACTGGTTTTCATGCACCACAATACTTGCCGGCAGACGCGGCTTCACACCCGGATCGTCAGCAGGCCAGCCAAGGCACAGGCCAAACAGCGGCAACACGTGCTGCGGCAGATTCAGCAGCTCCGTCACGGCCTCGATACTGTTACGAACGCCCCCGATGTACACGCCACCCAGCCCCAGCGACTCCGCCGCGACCATGGCATTTTGCGCCATCATCGCCGTGTCCACGACGCCCAGCAGGAGTTGCTCCGCTCTGCCTAAATGGGCATCCGGACAGATCTGCAGATGGCGGTTAAAGTCCGCGCAAAATACCCAGAACTCCGCCGCCTGAGCCACATGCTGTTGCCCGCCGGTCAGTGTAACCAGCTGTTCACGCAGCTGCGGGTCGGTAACACGAATAATGGAACTGCACTGCAAAAAGCTGGAACTGGAAGCCGCCTGCGCGCTGGCGATAATCGCTTCACGCTGCGCCTGAGAAATGGGCTCACCGGTAAAGTGGCGGATAGAACGGTGGTTTAACAGATTTTCAATGGTCGGCGTCATCGTTTTTTTCCTGATCCTGCGAGGCAGGTTTGTCGTTACGCTGCATCAGCTGCGGGGCAATGGTCTGTGCCATGCCCCGAAAAAGTGCTACAGCCGCCGGGATCATCAACAGGATCCCGACAAAAATCATGATCACACCCGCGGTGGCTCCCGCAAAGGGGCCCGGCAGGGTGAGATAGTTTTTCAAAGAAAGCCATGCCAGCACCAGAATCACCATGCCAATGGCTTCCAGAATCAGCACGCTTTTCGGCAGAGCCCCAAATGAGCGCATCGCCTTTCTCCGTCCAGTGAGTATAACGAGAAGGATAGCAACAGTAGTTGGCGAAAAATAGCGGCTAAGGCGTAGTACAAATCACAACAAAAGGCAGAACCTTCTTTAAAGGATGCGATTCAGCAGGCATTATAAAGCTATTCGCCGTCAGGCTAAGTTTCAGGAGAGAAAATTATGTTTACTGTTATTTTTGGTCGTCCAGGTTGCCCTTACTGCGTTCGTGCAAAAGAGCTGGCGGAAAAACTGACTCAGGAGCGTGATGACTTTAACTTCCGCTACGTGGATATTCACGCAGAAGGCATCAGCAAAGCCGACCTCGAAAAGACCGTGGGTAAACCGGTAGAAACCGTACCGCAGATCTTCGTTGACCAGACTCACATTGGTGGTTTCACCGATTTCGAAGCCTGGGCGAAAGACAATCTTGGTCTGTACGCTTAACACTGAGCGTGGGCGTTAACCGCGCCCACGTTTTGCGTTCATCAGCGCACTGATGAACAGGAAGCACAGCGCCCCCAGCGCGCACCAGAACACCGCACTCAACAGCCACGCCAGTTCCTGCCAGAAAGAACGCTCAGCAAAAAGCCAGACTCTCATCACCACCAGACACACCGGCGTTGCCAGTATCGCCCCCACCAACGGCAGAAGTACGCGTTTATTCGCAGAGAAAAAGCTGGCTACTGCACCGGGAATGACGAAGAACAGCAAGCCCAGCTCAGGATGCCCGGAGTCGTGTAACGCCCGTCCCACATGGAATAACAGATAAACGCAGACGACAATAAATAGAACAAAACAGCAGATAACGCCCGCCCAACCCCGTTCAGATCTCAAATTTCCTCCTGATAACTCTCTATCAAACTTCTACCACGCCCAGTCAGATAAAGTTTTCGGCAATCCGTGCCGTAAAGCGACTGCATAAGGACAAACGATTGTTACTAGCCGCAGCGATCAGGAACGATTACACTAGCGGCCTTAATTTGATGGTTAAAAACCGGGCCGGGAGACAGAAACATTCCCGCCCAACCTGAGAAAAACCTTAGCTTAAATAACCATCCCTTTCAACAACTTACTCGTAAACAAGAAGTTAGCTTCCGTGAATATAAACGTCGCAGACTTGTTAAATGGGAATTACATCCTGTTATTATTTGTAGTACTGGCGCTGGGCCTGTGTCTGGGCAAATTGCGGCTAGGATCTATCCAACTGGGTAATTCCATTGGCGTTTTAGTGGTCTCGTTATTATTAGGTCAGCAGCATTTCAGTATTAACACGGATGCCTTAAATCTCGGCTTTATGCTGTTTATTTTCTGCGTCGGTGTCGAAGCAGGCCCCAACTTTTTTTCCATTTTCTTCCGCGATGGCAAGAACTATCTGATGCTGACCATGGTGATGGTCGGCTCAGCGCTGATCATTGCCCTTGGACTCGGAAAGCTGTTTGGCTGGGATATCGGCCTCACCGCCGGGATGCTGGCCGGTGCCATGACCTCCACGCCGGTGCTGGTCGGTGCCGGTGACACCCTCCGCCATTTGGGGATTGCCAACGGCGAACTCACTTCTGCACTGGACCATCTGAGTCTTGGCTATGCCCTGACCTACCTGATTGGTCTGGTCAGCCTGATTGTTGGCGCCCGCTATCTGCCGAAGCTACAGCATCAGGATCTGCAGACCAGCGCCCAGCAGATTGCCCGCGAGCGGGGTCTCGACACCGATGCCAACCGTAAAGTCTATCTGCCGGTGATCCGCGCCTATCGCGTTGGCCCGGAACTGGTGGCGTGGACCGACGGTAAAAACCTGCGCGAGCTGGGCATTTATCGCCAGACCGGCTGCTACATTGAACGCATCCGTCGTAATGGCATTCTGGCGAACCCGGACGGCGATGCCGTGCTGCAGATGGGCGACGAAATCGCACTGGTCGGCTACCCGGATGCCCACGCGCGTCTGGATCCCAGCTTCCGTAACGGCAAAGAGGTGTTTGACCGCGATCTGCTCGACATGCGCATCGTTACGGAAGAAGTGGTGGTAAAAAACCATAACGTGGTAGGCCGCCGCCTGGCACAGCTGAAGCTGACCGACCACGGCTGCTTCCTCAACCGCGTGATCCGCAGCCAGATTGAGATGCCGATTGACGACAACATCGTGCTCAACAAAGGCGATGTCTTGCAGGTCAGCGGCGATGCCCGTCGCGTCAAAACCATTGCCGACCGCATCGGCTTTATCTCGATTCATAGCCAGGTCACCGACCTGCTGGCCTTCTGTGCGTTCTTTATTGTTGGCCTGATGATCGGCATGGTCACCTTCCAGTTCAGCTCCTTCAGTTTTGCCATCGGTAACGCCGCGGGCCTGTTGTTCGCGGGTATCATGCTCGGCTTCCTGCGTGCCAACCACCCGACCTTCGGTTATATCCCGCAGGGCGCGCTAAATATGGTGAAGGAATTCGGCCTGATGGTCTTTATGGCCGGGGTCGGCCTGAGCGCCGGTAGCGGGATTGGCCACGGCCTGGGTGCGATTGGTGGCCAGATGCTGGTTGCCGGTTTGATTGTCAGCCTCGGTCCGGTGGTTATCTGTTTCCTGTTTGGCGCTTACGTCCTGCGCATGAACCGCGCGATGCTGTTTGGCGCGTTGATGGGGGCAAGAACCTGCGCACCGGCAATGGAAATTATCAGCGATACCGCGCGCAGCAATATTCCGGCACTGGGTTACGCAGGTACCTACGCCATCGCTAACGTCCTGTTAACGCTGGCGGGCACCCTGATAGTGATCATCTGGCCAGGATTGGGATAACGTCAAAGAATGCAACCCGCAAAAAAAATTTTTGTGATGTGCAGAACTTTTTGGTTGGGCGCTAGTCATAATTAGTGCCACTGCTTTTCTTTGATGTCCCCATTTTGTGGAGCCCATCAACCCCGCCATTTTTGGTTCAAGGTTGATGGGTTTTTTGTTGCCTGAATTTCATCCTTTTTCTAATCAGCCACTTACGTACTACCGTTAAGTCCTATGATGGCAACAGGGTGGAAGCAGGCATACTGACCGCACAAAAGTTTCATGCATCACAGCGGCATGACCTGAACCAAAGTCCACCAGTTCTGACGGTCCTCAGTGAAAACAATCCTCAAACGATCATGAGATCTCTTGCGGCATAGCCATGCACGCAGCAAGTTTCAGAATCTTCATTTTGAATTGTCTATTTTTTCAGCGTATATTGCCCATTAGCCATACATTAAACAGGGATATGTTATGCAGGCATCTGATTATTTGAAAATGAAGCTGCAGAGTGACAGGCAGCTAGCTGTCTATGGGCAGCAGGGTGTTAGGTCTACCTGGAAGGCAATGCAGGGAATAGGCTCCGATATCTACTCAGGCATGGAGCGCGCAAGCTGGTATTCTTCATGCCTAATTCCGTCTTATCACGACGTATGCGAACAATTGTACTCTGAAGAAAAAAGGATGCTCTATTCCATTCGCTCCGTCTACAGGTACCACGACGTGATAAGCCGTATGCTTTACCTCTACTTTCAAATGGTCATCGACGATACGGAACAGGGAAACCAAAAGCGGCTGGCACGCTCCGCTGATTCAACGATCGCAGGTATCGTTGCCAGTATGCCAGTGAGCAAAGCAACCCGTTTAGGACTTGCCGTTGCGCTATCGGAGGCATTATCAACATCAGATTTAGTCTCGCGTGCGGTTGTTGAGAGACTGTCTGCACGAGTTCCTAATGTTATTTGGATGTTCCAATTATTCGGGTCTGATCAGAAATGTGCTCTTGCAGCGCGTAGGCTAAAAATGTTAGACCCCAAATACTACGCAATTCTTTACACCGAAGAATTGGAAATGCTCTATTACTTCGTTGAACCGATGTTATCCGAAGTCATTAAAAATGTTCAGATGGAGTTTTACCGAGACTTCGATGAACTTTATGATGACATAAAGAATAAATATCATGTTTAAGACTTTTCTATCCCTTATTTTTAATGAAGGCCTTATTCTGGCCTGTCTGATAGGGTTTGGATTTTTTTATCTTGAACTCTTCCCCAAATACTGGTTGGCATTAACGGCAGTCTCAATGGTTGTACTTATTATTATATTACCAAAATTCACTGCGAGATTTGATAAATACGATAAATAATCACTTACAAAAGGGAACGATATGTCTAATCCAGCTTATTTATGGTTAACGGATGAAAATGGCTCACCCATGGTCGGTCCATCGTTAGTCTTTGGACGAGAAGGCGCCATTGAGCTTAAGTCATTTACGCATAACGTCAACATCCCGGTTGATGGTAATACGGGGAAATTGACGAGTACACGTATCCATATGCCCATCATGTTTCAGAAGGAATTTGACCGCGTTACTCCCATGCTCTACCGTGCATTGAGCACAGGGAAAACGCTTCAATCAGCTACAATTAAAATGTATCAAATTAACGAGGCGGGTCAGGAGCAAGAATATTTCAACATTATTCTTGAAGCTGTCAAACTAACATCTATCACACCAGATTTATATCCGGGCGCGAACACAGGAACCCATCTTGAAACCATTCTTCTACGTTATGGACAAATAACATGGAAGCACTGCGATGGTAATATTATCTATACTGATTTATGGAATGAACGGACGACATATTAAAAGCTGTTTAACTGGCAAGTTCTCATAGCTTGAACGCTATCCCTACCCGCAAGCAAGATTCAACGTTGCTGACGTCGAAGATATGTTTACCGCCAGCAACGTTCATTCAACTAATTGGGAAGATCTATCTGACGGTTGTATTCATGAGCATAATTTTCGCCATCAACTCTGAAACCCAATGAATAATGATAAATCTCCGGCATAAATGGCAACCGCGTGGCGACAGCGGTTGGCAATACTCCGTAATCGTCACTTCACGCCAGCAATCCTTCCCACCATCACCCTGATTTCTGCGTTCTTTAGCGGGGTGCGATCGGTGACAAAATGCAGGGTCATCCCTTCGATAAAGGCATCCAGTGCGCGGGCGGTCTGGGGATCAAACCACTGCTCCAGCACCTGTTGGCTGCGCTGCATCCAGTTTTGCATGACGGTTTTGAGTGCCGGTTTGCAGCCGATAAAAGCGTACAGCTGATACATCAACTCCATGTTGCGCGTGGTCGTGACCTGGGCACTAAAAATAAGCTGAGTAATGGCATCGCAGGCCTGCTCTGCCGTTGTCACGCCATCGAAAAAGGCCCGATACTGCACCAACATTTCGTCAGTAAATCCGGTGAAGGCTTCTTCCAGCAGCGCGTCGATGCCGCTGAAATAGTAGGTCATCGACCCGAGCGGCACGTCGGCGCAGGTGGCGATTTTTCGGTGCGTCACGGCCTGAATGCCATGGCGGCTAATGGTTTCCAGCGTCGCCTGCAGGATCCTCTCCCGGCGCTGCGGATCGTTGGGTCTGCGGGCCATTATTTTTCCTTTTGCGGTTTGTGTACAAATGTACACAACCTTGCTAGTGTTGTCTCTCCCTCTTTTTTCACAGGCTGTTTACGGATGACGTCGCTTTCTTCGCGCAGGGCCCTGCAGTTACGCATGTGGGCACTCTTTATGTTCTTCTTTTTGCCAGGGCTGTTGATGGCGTCCTGGGCTACGCGTACGCCAGCCATCCGTGACATTCTCTCTGTTTCCACCGCCGGGATGGGCATCGTGCTGTTCGGTCTGTCGATTGGTTCGATGAGCGGCATTCTCTGTTCGGCCTGGCTGGTGAAGCGTTTTGGCACACGCAAAGTCATCCGCACCACCATGTCCTGCGCGATTGTGGGGATGATAATCCTCAGCGCGGCGCTGTGGTTCGCCTCCCCTGTTGGGTTCGCCTTCGGTCTGATGGTGTTTGGCGGCAGTTTTGGTGCCGCAGAAGTCGCCATTAACGTGGAAGGCGCGGCGGTTGAGCGTGAAATGAATAAAACCGTGCTGCCGATGATGCATGGATTCTACAGTTTCGGCACGCTGGTGGGCGCAGGCATTGGCATGGCGCTGACCGGTTTTGGCCTTTCCGCAACCGTTCACATTTTGCTGGCGGCGCTGGTGGGCATCGCCCCGATCATGATTGCGATTAAAGCCATTCCCGATGGAACAGGTAAAAACAACGCCGAAAATGCCGCTCACCACGAAAAAGGGGTGCCGTTCTATCGCGATGGTCAATTAATGCTGATTGGCGTGGTGGTGCTGGCAATGGCCTTTGCCGAAGGTTCCGCGAACGACTGGCTGCCGTTGTTGATGGTCGACGGTCACGGTTTCAGCCCGACCTCAGGCTCGCTGATTTATGCCGGCTTTACGCTGGGCATGACCGTGGGGCGCTTCACCGGCGGTTGGTTCATTGATCGCTACAGCCGCGTGGCGGTGGTTCGTGCCAGCGCCATTATGGGCGCGCTGGGCATTGCGCTGATTATTTTTGTTGATGTCGACTGGATTGCCGGTGTTTCCGTGATCCTCTGGGGACTTGGCGCTTCGCTTGGCTTCCCACTCACCATTTCTGCCGCCAGCGACACGGGGCCGGATGCACCTACCCGCGTGAGCGTTGTCGCCACCACCGGCTATCTGGCCTTCCTCGTTGGCCCACCGCTGCTGGGCTTCCTTGGTGAACACTATGGCCTGCGCAGTGCGATGCTGGCGGTGCTGTCGTTAGTGATCGTCGCCGCACTGGTGGCTCGCGCCGTGGCTAAACCTGAATCTGAACCCGTAACGGAGAGTGCGTGATGAGTATAAAACTGATTGCCGTTGACATGGATGGCACCTTTCTTAACGATGAAAAACGCTATAACCGGGCGCGTTTTCTCGCCCAGTATCAGCAGATGAAGGCGCAGGGGATCCGCTTTGTGGTCGCCAGCGGCAACCAGTACTGGCAGCTCATCTCCTTCTTTCCGGAAATTGCCGATGAGATTGCCTTCGTGGCCGAAAATGGCGGCTGGGTCAGAGACGCCGGGGAGGACGTGTTCAATAGCGAGCTCTCTGCCGACCATTTTCAGCAAGTGATCAATTTCCTGCACACGTTGCCGAACATTGAGATTATCGCCTGCGGCAAACAAAACGCGTATACGCTTAACCGTTATGACGATGAAGTTAAAGCCATTGTGGCGAAGTATTACCACCATCTTGAACTCGTCGATAGCTTCGATAACCTCAACGACACCTTCCTCAAATTTGGCCTGAACCTGCCGGACCGCCTGGTACCGGACATGCAAAAGGCGCTGCATGAAGGCGTGGGCGACGTGATGACCGCAGTCACCACCGGGCATGGCAGCATCGATTTGATTATTCCGGGCATTCACAAAGCCAACGGCCTGCGTCTGCTGCAGCAGCGCTGGGGGATTGATGACAGTGAAGTGGTCACGTTTGGTGACAGCGGCAACGATCTGGAAATGCTGCGTCAGGCGAAGTTTGGTTTTGCGATGGCCAATGCCAGTGAAGCCGCCGTCGAGGCGGCCAGCTTCCGCGCACCACACAATAACGATGAGGGCGTGCTGCAGGTGATTGATAAAGTGCTGAACCGGGAAGCACCGTTCCACTAAGTCCAAAAAGGCCGGATACGCGCACGCTCATCCGGCCTAATCATCTCAGAAAAACTGCAGGTCCCATAGGCCTGATAAAACGCACCGTGTCGCCATCAGGCCTTTTATGTCGGAGCCTTGCCTGCCGTCTGATTACTGCCTGGCACTTCCCACCGTTTTATCCCACAGGAAATACACGGCCAGCCCCAGCCAGAGGATGCCACTCGCCAGATTAAACAGGCTGAACAGCCCGTTCCCGCCGAACGCATAGGCGTGCTTACTGACTTCGATGCCGACGGTAAATATCAGCATCTGCAGCATGCCCATCGCCGCCGACACGGTCCCTTTGCTCATCTCACTGGCAAACAGCGTCAGGCGGACTAACCCGGCGTTCGCCAGACCAATCCCAAAGGCATATATGCTGAGCCCTGCGGTCATCCACAGATAGGCGTGGGAGGAAACCATCGTGGCAGCAGCTGCCAGAATCAGCCCGGCAACAATCGGCCAGCCACCGGCAATGATCAGCCAACGCACGCTACGACGTGAGGTCAGCTTCGCCAGCGTCAGGTTGCCGATAATCAGCGCGCCAAAAATCGGGACCTGCAGCAGACCATATTCATAGGTGGTCGCCTGCTCGCCGCTGATGATAATGACGGGCGACTGTGCAATCCACGCCAGCAGCGGCAGGCTGACAAAACCAATCGCTAAAGAGCCCGCGACAAAGCGCAGATTCTTCAATACCAGGCCGTAGTCCTTACCGAGATCTTTGAGCGACAGCTTTTCACCCAGCCGCGTGGCGGTTTCGGGCATGGCGCGCTGCAGTCCGAAAAACGAAATCAGCGCCAGCACCGCAAACAGCACAAACATCATTTCCCATGAAGCGACATGCACCCACGCCGCCCCGACCAGCGGGCCCAGCAGCGGGGCGATCAGCGCCACGTTCGCCATCAGAGCCGTGATTTTGATACAGGTGGCTTCGTCAAACGATTCCTGGATGGCGGCATAGCCCACGGCGCCGATAAAGCACAGGCTGATCCCCTGCAGAAAACGCAGGAAGATGAACTGCTCGATGTTCTGTGCCAACAACGTCGCCAGGCAGGTGACAATAAACCAGACTACGCCGGTCAGCAGCACCGGACGGCGGCCAATTCGGTCCGACAGCGGCCCAAGCAGCCACTGCAGGAACATACCGCCTGCCAGATAGGCCGTCATCGATGTCGGTACCCATTCGGTACTCGCCTTAAACTGCTCCACCACGGCCAGCATGCCCGGCTGGATCATGTCATTGCCGATATAGGTGGAGAATTCGTAAAGCACCAGACAAAGCGGAAAAAGTAACGCCTGACGACCGAGGCGTTTGCCGGAAACGGTGGGGTTCTGCATGCCATCTCTTAGTAATGAAAAATCGCCTGCAGTGTAATGAATGCATATCAAGCGTGATAGCGAAATGTGCGCGAAACACTCTGTTACAGCACAATTTTACTCGTTTAAGGTTCGCTTAAGTTCCCTTCCCTATACTGCGAGACGATCGTTGATATCACGCCGCTGCATCCGTTGTGAAATCGTAACATCCGGAGATTTAAGACAATCCCTCTTTCCCTCCCCGGTCACGATTTTTTAAGGTGGGCACCGTCATCACACTGTAAGAGTCCGAACGCTATGCTGGAAAATTTGAACATTTCACTGTTTCACTTGATCAACGCCACCCCGGCATCGGCGGAGTGGATGATCCACCTGGCGACGTTTATCGCTCAGGATCTGATTCTGATCGTGCCGTTGATGGCGGTGACATTATGGCTGTGGGGACCCCGCGGGCAGGTTTCTGCTCAGCGCGAGTTAGTGATTAAAATGGGCGTTGCTTTGGGTGCCAGCCTGCTGCTCTCGTGGGTTGCGGGCCTTGTCTATCCACACAACCGTCCCTTTGTTGATGGGGTTGGCCATACCTTCCTGCATCACGTTGCCGATAACTCTTTCCCAAGCGACCATGGCACGGTGATTTTCGCCTTCGCGCTCGCCTTCCTGTTCTGGCATCGTCTGTGGTCCGGCGTGCTGCTGCTGGCGGTTGGCTGCGCCATTGCCTGGTCCCGCGTCTACCTTGGGGTGCATTGGCCGCTGGACATGGTCGGTGGCTTCCTTTCCGGCTTCATCGGCTGCCTGACTGCGCAAATCATTTGGATGAAATGGGGTCAAAGCCTCTATTCACGCCTGCAGTCCCTGTACCGGTTCTGCTTCTCCATGCCGATTCGCAAAGGCTGGGTGCGTGACTAACCCCGGTCACACAGGTAAAATCGCCTCCTGACCCTCTGCCTGCCGCAGAGGGCGTGCCAGGACACAGAGGGTATATGGAAACTCGGCGTGATGATCGCATCAGTCAGCTTATTCAGGCGCTGAAGCGCAGCGATAAGCTCCACCTGAAAGAGGCCGCCAGCCTGTTGGGCGTCTCCGAAATGACCATCCGCCGCGACCTTAACAGCCACAGTGGGCCGGTGGTACTGCTCGGCGGATACGTGGTGCTTGAGCCTCGCAGTGCCAGTCACTATCTGCTGAGCGACCAAAAAACGCGGCTGGTTGATGAAAAGCGCCAGGCCGCCCGTCTCGCCGCCGCCCTACTCAAACCGCACCAAATGGCCTTTTTCGACTGTGGCACCACCACGCCGTGGGTCATCGACGCCATTGATCACGAATTGCCCTTTACCGGCGTCTGCTACTCACTGAATACCTTTCTCGCGCTGCAGGAAAAACCGCTGTGCCGCGCCATACTCTGTGGCGGAGAATTTCACGCCAGCAACGCGATTTTCAAACCCCTCAGCCCCCAGGACACGTTAAGCCACCTCTGCCCGGATATTGCCTTTTACTCGGCGGCCGGTGTGCATCTTCAGCACGGCGCCACCTGTTACAATCTGGATGAGTTGCCGGTCAAACACTGGGCGCTGAACAGTGCGCAGAAGCACGTACTGGTGGTTGATCACAGCAAGTTTGGCAAAGTGCGTCCGGCAAGAATGGGCGATTTAACGCGGTTTGACGTGATTGTCAGCGACCGCCGTCCGGATGATGCCCTGGCAGCGTTGGCACAACAGCGCGGAATTGAACTGCTGTTTGAGTGATAGCGGGGGGTTATTTCGGTATCACCCTCAGGATGCCACCGAAATAAAAAAGGAAGGAAAAGCCGCGCTTTTCCTTCCTGCAAACCATTACGACTTCGGTCTGTTAAGAGAACCAGCTGCCAAACCACTGGTGGAATTTCATCATCACGAAATCCATGGCCCGGCTAAATAGCCCACCTTCATTGACCGCTTCCATGACGATCAGCGGACGCTGCTCGATGGTTTTATCATTGAGCTTAAAGTCGATAGTCCCCACCACCTGCCCTTTTGCCAACGGTGCCGTCAGCTGTGGCTGATTCAGGGTAAAGCTGGCTTTCAGGTTTTTCAGCTGACCGCGCGGCAGGGTAATGGATCCCGCCTCACCGGCGCCCAGTTTGGCCTGGCTGCTGTCACCATACCAAACGCGTTGCTCAACGAAAGTTGCGTCGGGTTTAATCGGCGTCACGGTTTCGAAGAAGCGGAAACCCCAGGTCAGCAGCTTTTCGGATTCAGCAAAGCGGACGCGATCCGTTTTCGTGCCTAATACCACGGCAATCAGACGCATGTCACCCTGCTGGGCAGAGGAAACGAGGTTATAGCCTGCGCCTGCCGTGGTACCGGTTTTCACCCCATCGACATTGAGGCTTGAGTTCCACAGCAGACGGTTGCGGTTCGGCTGTTTGATGTTGTTAAAAGTGAACTCTTTCTCTTTATGCACCGCGTACTCTTCCGGCACATCGTGGATCATGGCTTTCGTCAGCAGCGCCATATCGCGGGCGGTACTGAACTGACCAGGGGCATCCAGACCATGCACCGTTTTAAAGGTGGTGTTGGTCAGCCCCATCTTCTGCGCATAGTTGTTCATCAGGCTGATAAACGAATCCTGACTCCCCGCGACGTAATCTGCCAGCGCAATACAGGCATCGTTTCCGGACTGGATAATCACCCCTTTGTTGAGGTTCTCAACGGAAACCTGATCGCCCGGTTTCAGGAACATCACCGAAGATCCGCGCAGCGCCGGGTTGCCGGTGGCCCAAGCGTCTTTACCAATCGTCACCATGTCAGTGAGCTTGATTTTGTTCGCCTTCAGCGCCTGCCCGACCACATAGCTGGTCATGATTTTCGTCAGGCTGGCCGGATCGAGCTGTTCGTCCGCACTGCCTTCGCTCAGCACCTTACCGCTGGCGTAATCCATCAGGATCCACGCTTTGGCGTCTACCGTCGGTGCACCGGGTTGTTGAACAGCATCAGCCGCCTGCACGGCAGGAGCCAGAAGAAGTAAAATCAGAGAGCCTGCCACGAGGCCGCGAGAAGAAACCACTGTACGCGTCATAAAAGCCACCCAAGTATCCATTCCAAAAAACACGTTACATCACTGGCACCGTGCTACAACAGGCCGTGAGTAATAGCGCAGAAATGATCTTAAAGAAACAAAGTGTTGGTAAAGTTTTTAAAGTTTACGCAAGAACGGTCGGTTGTGCTGAAAACCGCGGCATTTTTTTGATCGTGGTTGTGCGATGGTTAAATTTATCCCACCATAAACACCTCATTGATGCGCTGTTGACCGGAGTTTTTATGATTACACTGTGGGGCAGAAACAATTCAACCAATGTCAAAAAGGTCCGTTGGGCTCTGGAAGAGCTGGACCTTCCTTATAATCAGATCCTCGCCGGCCTCGAATTTGGCCTGAATCATGACCCTGAATACCTCGCCAAAAACCCTAACGGGCTGGTGCCGCTGCTGCACGATGATGAAACGCGGATCACCCTGTGGGAGTCCAACACCATCGTGCGCTATCTCGCCGCACAGTACGGGCAGAACACACTGTGGCAGGAAAATCCGGCAAAACGTGCACAGGGCGAAAAGTGGATGGACTGGGCCAACGGCACGCTCTCTCCTGCGCACAGGGTCATCCTGATGGGCTTAGTCAGAACGCCTGCGGAAAAGCGCGACCCTGCTGCGATTGAAGCCGCGATAGCCCAATGCGAGAAGCTGTTCGCGATTCTGGATGCGGAGCTCGCAGACCAGCCGTGGCTGTCCGGCGAAGCATTTGGCCCTGGCGATATCGCCGTCGCGCCATTTGTTTACAACCTGCTGGAAACCGTTACGAGCTGGCAGCCTCACCCCAATCTGCAGCGCTGGTATCAGCAGCTGTCGCGCCGTCCGGCCTATCAAAATGTGGTGATGATCCCGGTGACCTGAGTTCAGTTCGCCGGGCTGACGCGTAACAGCTCGCCATCGGACTCGTCGGTTAACACGTACAGGTAGCCGTCGGGTCCAACGCGTACATCGCGGATCCGCTGTTGACGATCGCCGAGAATGCGCCCCGCTTCCGTCACCTGATTGCCGTTCACGTTCAGCACTATTACCGCTTCATCCTTCAGCGCCCCCACAAACAGTTTATGTTGCCACTGAGGGAACTTGCCGGAATCATAAAATGCCATTCCGCTCACGGCGGGCGAGTGCTGCCAGTAAAAAATCGGCGGCTCGGTGCCGGGCACTTTTTCGCCTTTGGCTTCAGGGATCGGCAGACCGCTGTAGTTCACGCCATACGTCGCCAGCGGCCAGCCGTAGTTTTTCCCGGCTTGCGGAATGTTAATTTCATCGCCGCCTTTCGGACCATGTTCATTCAGCCATAGCGCGCCACTCCAGGGATCCATCGCCATACCCTGAGGATTTCGAATGCCATAGGCCCAGATCTCCGGACGCGCGCCCTGCTGATTCACAAAGGGGTTATCCGCAGGAACCTTGCCGAGATCGGTCAGACGCACCACTTTGCCCTGCAGTTTATCCAGCTGCTGCGCCGTGGGACGCTGGTTATTTTCCCCAAGGCCAATATACAGATAACCTTTGCCATCAAAGACCAGCCGTCCACCAAAGTGATTACCGGTGGAGAGTTTTGGTATTTGCCGAAACACGGTCTGGAACGCGTCGAGGCGAGACATATCGTCACTGAGACGCCCATAGCCCACCGCCGTGCCCGCCTTACCGTCATCGCCCACTTCGGCGTAGCTCAGCCAGACGCGCCGTGATTGTGAAAAATCGGGTGCCAGAGCCACATCGAGCAAACCGCCCTGCCCATTCGCCCAGACCCGGGGAACCCCCACGATGGGATCTGATAACCCTTTCTCCGGCTGCCAGCGATGGAGCTGTCCGCCGCGTAGCGTTATCAACATCCCTTCATTGCCGGGCAAAAAGGCCAGCGACCACGGGTGATCGAGCTTTCGTTGCAGCACCTCCACATTCACGCCCGCCGCAAAAAGCGCAGGCGAGAGCAGCAGCGACGAGACGAGGATCCCCAGAGCAATGCGTGACATGGCTGGCTCCTTATTCAGCGTTTTGCGTTAAGGGTAGCCAGTGGAGATAAAGTGAGATGAAATTTTACACAACCTTAATGACCCCTGACATCCCACTCTCCTGTTAACAACCCGTACAGATAAGCAACACTTGTTGAGCTTTTGTTTGGAAAACTGAATAGTCACGTAATGAAACGATTGGTATAGTGCGCCGGTCTTCTCAATCAGACGGTGTGAAAATGTTCAAGAAAGGGTTATCTGTTGCTTTGCTGCTGTGCGCGCTTTTTTCCGGACAGCTGATGGCCGACCGTGATGGGCATGAATTTTATCGGGTGCAAAATGCCGACCATCTACTGCGCCACGTTGCGGACAGTGATGATATTCGGGCACGCTCAAAAGACGCCTCTGACGAGCTGCGCGAATATCACCACGGCGTGAAAGATCGCAAACCTGAGATACTTCATCTGTGAAAACGCCTCCCGTACGGGGAGGCGTTTTGCCTTACTTCAGCGCGTTAAGGATGTGCCAGGCCGCCGTTACCCGGGCAGGGTTAGGGTAGTTTTTATTCGCGAGCATCACTATCCCTAGCTTTTTCTCCGGCACAAACGCGATGTAGGCCCCAAACCCGTTGGTGCTACCCGTTTTATGCAACCAGCTCGCAGGCGTAGCCGGACGTGGCGGAGTCTGCAGTTCGGCATCGCTGGCTTTCAGCGCCACATCGTTGGCACTGTTGGCGATCACCTGTTGAGGGTTGACAGGCCACGGGTACATCTCCCAGCCTAAGCCCTGATACATCTCACCGATTTTGTAATAGCCGCTCTGGGCGGTACTGATGCCTTTTTTCAGCGTCGCCTCGCTGTCCGGTAAGCTCTCCGGTGCGATATTGGCCTGCATAAACGTCGCCATGTCCTGAATGGTGGTTTTCACCCCATAGGCCTGCGCATCCAGCATCCCCGGGGTGACGCGAACCGCTTTCCCCTCACGGTAGCCCCAGGCGTAGTTAGCCTGCTCTTTTTCTGGCACGGTGATGTAAGTGTGGGCAAGCTTCAGCGGTTCAAAAACGTGTTCCTGCATGAACTGCTCAAACGTCAGGTTGCTTTTGCTGACCGCCAGCGCCCCAAACAGCCCGATACTGGCATTGGAGTAATTACGCTTTGTGCCGGGCGTCCACTGTGGCTGCCAGTGATTGAAGTACTGCCACAGCAGATTTGGTGTGGTCACATCGTCCGGCACCTGCAAAGGCAACCCCCCCGCAGTATAGGTGGCCAGATCCAGCATGGTAATTTTATCCCACTGCGGTTCAGTCAACAGCGGCGTGTAGTTCGCCACCGGATCGCTGAGATTCACTATCCCACTCTGCACCGCGTAACCGCCCGCTGTCCCGGTAAAGGTTTTGCTCACCGACCCCAGCTCAAAGAGGGTGTTATTGGTGACCGGACGTTTGGCGTCAACATCCGCCAGACCATAGTGAAAGAGATAAGGCTTACCCTGATAAATGACCGCAACGGCCATTCCTGGGATCTGCTGGCTTTTCAGCAAGGGTTTCACCGTATCATCGACAATCTTTTGCAGAGATGCGGGTGTGGCCGCAGTGGCGGCCCATGGCGCAAAAGCTAACGTGGCGGCCAGACACAGCGGTGTCAGCCCTGAATGGTTGCCCTTTTTCGTCGTCATTTTCCCTCCTGAATAACGAAACTGATGAGTCTTGCGCGCCATTAAGCCTAAAAGCCGCGCCGACCGCAAATCTTCAGTACAAATTTCCCCCCAACCTCTGTAGAATCCCTGCCTGACCATTCCAAAAATCGAACAATTTTTAATCTATGAGCAATGTCATGCAGCAGCCGAAAATCGGCTTTGTCAGCCTCGGCTGTCCAAAAAACCTGGTGGATTCCGAACGCATCCTGACGGAACTGCGCACGGAAGGCTACGACGTAGTGCCTAGCTACGACAACGCCGACATGGTTATCGTCAACACCTGCGGGTTTATTGACAGCGCCGTTCAGGAATCACTGGAAGCCATCGGCGAAGCCCTGAACGAGAACGGCAAAGTGATCGTCACCGGCTGCCTCGGCGCGAAAGAAGACCAGATCCGTGAAGTGCATCCAAAAGTACTGGAGATCACCGGACCTCACAGCTATGAGCAGGTGCTGGAACACGTTCACCACTACGTGCCGAAACCAAAGCATAACCCGTTCCTGAGCCTGGTGCCGGAACAGGGCGTGAAGCTGACGCCGCGCCACTACGCTTATTTGAAAATTTCTGAAGGCTGCAACCATCGCTGCACCTTCTGTATTATCCCGTCCATGCGTGGCGATCTTGACAGCCGTCCAATTGGCGACGTGTTGGCCGAGGCGAAACGTCTGGTCGATGCTGGCGTGAAAGAGCTGCTGGTGATTTCCCAGGACACCTCCGCCTATGGCGTAGACGTTAAACACCGCACCGGTTTCTACAACGGCGAGCCGGTGAAAACCAGCATGGTAAGCCTGTGCGAACAGCTGGCAAAGCTTGGCGTTTGGGTTCGTCTGCACTATGTCTACCCGTATCCACACGTAGACGACGTGATCCCGCTGATGGCGGAAGGCAAAATCCTGCCTTACCTCGACATCCCACTGCAGCACGCCAGCCCGCGCATTCTGAAGCTGATGAAACGCCCAGGCTCGGTCGATCGCCAGCTGGCACGCATCAAACAGTGGCGTGAAATCTGCCCGGATCTGACCCTCCGTTCCACCTTCATCGTCGGCTTCCCGGGTGAAACCGAAGAAGACTTCCAGATGCTGCTCGATTTCCTGAAAGAAGCCCGTCTGGATCGCGTTGGCTGCTTCAAGTACAGCCCGGTCGAAGGCGCTACCGCCAACGAACTGCCGGACCAGGTGCCTGAAGAAGTGAAAGAAGAACGCTGGAACCGCTTCATGCAGCTGCAACAGCAGATTTCTGCTGAGCGTCTGCAGGAGAAAGTGGGTCGCGAGATCATGGTCATCATTGATGAAGTCGACGAAGAAGGCGCGATTGGCCGCAGTATGGCTGATGCCCCTGAAATCGACGGCGCGGTGTACCTGAACGGTGAAACTAAAGTAAAACCGGGTGATGTCGTTCGCGTGAAGGTCGAAAACGCCGACGAATATGACCTGTGGGGTTCGCGGGTTTAATCTCCCCTTTGTAGGCCCGGTCAGGCGTTAGCCGCCACCGGGCACTACTTCAGTGCCTGATGGCGCTTCGCTTATCAGGCCTACAATTCTCAGTTTTAACGCACTAAATCCTGCTTCATCTTCCCTACCAGCTCATTATCAATCCTGAAAAACCAGACTGTCAGCGCCAGCAATAAATGCAGAACGCCCGGAATGACGGTAGACAACAGCGTAATGCCCGCTAAGGACAACGTGGTTTGATTCTCCATTCCTGAGCGATAAGCCACCAGCGTTAACGTCAGGCTGATAATCACTCCCGCAACGGCCCATGCCAGCTTCACGAAAAACAGATTAAAGGCAAAATTCATCCCCGATGAACGGTGACCTGATTTCCATTCGCCGTAAGTATCTGCGAAGGTCACCAGCGTAAAATGCATCGGCAGGATAAACCCCAGCACCACACAACACACAAAGACCAGCGCTAACCAAAGCATCGGCTCGTTGCCAGGCACAAACCAGACCGCAAAATGTGCCAGCCCCAATATGACGTTCACCCAAAAGTAAATGCGTCGGATTTCAAACATTCGGGTCAGGTACTGCACCGCCACGGAACCGACAATCCCGCCGAGCGTTGCCATTCCAAAAAACAGCGAAGTGTAGGTGGCATCACCGTGCAAGACATAGGTGATGAAGTACATCGCCGCGCCGCCTTTGGTGTTGAAAATACTGATAATGAGCAGCGACATCACAAACGTCAGCAGCAACTGGTCGTTATAGCGAATGCTTTTCAAGCTTTCCCGCAAATTAAACGTATGCTGTTTTTGTGTCGCCACTCGTTCCTTCACGCCATAAAAGCAGCAAAGAAACATCACGACGGCAAAGAGCGCCAGAACCCCTACGCCATACTGATAGCCTTTTATCTGATTCCCTTCACCAAACCAGGTCACCATGACAGGCAGACCTACCGACACAGCAAACCCCGCCACGCCACACAGCGCGAATCGCCAGGACTGGCAGGAAACCAACTCTATCGGGTTAGTGGTGATTTTGGTGACTAATGCGCAGTACGGCACATTGTTCAGCGAGTAGAGAATGGAAAGAGCAAAATACGTCACCACCGCATACGCCACTTTCCAGTGATACGCTAAATCTGGCACGCTGAAGGTCAGAAACGCAATCAGTCCTAGCGGTACAGCCGTCCAGAGAATAAAGGGGCGGAACTGCCCCATCCGGGTAGAGGTCCGGTCTGCGGCAATGCCGATGAGCGGGTCAGAAACAGCATCAATTACGCGCAAAACCAGAAACAGCGTGCCGACTATCGCAGGCGTCAGGCCAAAAATGTCGGTATAGAAAAACGTCAGAAAGTTAGAGATAAGGCCGGTCACGATCGTGCCGCCAGCATCCCCCAGACCGTAACTGATTTTTTCAGTGACTGTCAGGGAAGCGGCGGTACTTTGTGCATTCCCCAGTTCTACAGTTTCAGAGGCGTCACTCATTTCAGACTCTCCATTGCAGCGAAAATCTCTGCCTGTGCTTTAGCACCTTCCCGAACGAAAAGGGGAAGCACCTCCAGTGCCGCAGCGACAGTGACGGTCTCTCCTCCGCGATAGTGCTCACCCGTATTCACATCCACCCACACGTCCTTGCCCGGAAGCCAGACTTCACGCTGAGTCGCGCCCGCATGGACAACCGGCGCAACCAGTACATCTTCGCCAAACAGATATTGGTCGGTAATTTCCCAACCGCGAGCGTCGTCAGGATAGTGATAAAACAACGGACGCATGAGCGGTTCACCGGTGTCGTGGGCTTGCTGCATGAGTTTTCTTAGCAGCGGACGCAGCGCTTCACGTAAAGCGGCATAACGCTGCAAAATGGCAAATACCGGCTCGCCGAAACTCCATAATTCGTTTCCTGCCCCGGTATTACACTGGGCGATACCGTCACGATAAGGCACTTCCGGTTCGGTGATAGGGTCGCGATGACCATGCATACGCAGTACAGGGCTGAAGACAGCCCACTGGAACCAGCGAACGAGTAACTCATGAAAGGCGGGATCGTTGACGTCTCCACCGTGAAAACCGCCGATGTCCGTTGTCCACCATGGAATGCCAGCCATGCCCATGCTCAGGCCCGCGCTAATTTGGTGACGCATTGATTCAAAGGACGAATGAATATCACCTGACCAGACCAGCGCCCCGTAACGTTGGCTGCCAGCCCAGGCGCAACGCACCAGGTTCACTGGGTTGCTCTGCCCCACTTCACGCAAGCCGTCGTAGAAGGCTTCACAGTAGTGGAGAGGGTAAATATTGCCGGTTTCCAGAGTGTTACCAATGTGATAGCGGTAATTATCAAAATCATAAACACCATATTCTGGCTCAGCCTCATCCAGCCAGAACAGGTTCACCCCTTTATCGACGTAGTTTTTCTTGCAGATCTCCCAGATGAATTTACGCGCCTGTGGATTGGTCGAATCGAAAAAGCGGGTGTTGCCCAGAAAATCAAAATTGATGTTCAGCCCTTTTCGGGTATTGACCAGCAGGCCTTTTTCATTCATTTGAGGATAGTTTTCGCTTCTGACATCGACGGTCGGCCAGACTGAAACCATCAACTCTGTGCCCATCGCTTTGAGTTCCGCCGTCATGGCTGCCGGATCTGGCCATTCACGCTCATCAAACCGCCAGTCACCTTGGATCGGCCAGTGGAAAAAATCGGCCACAATGACGGCCAACGGGATGCCAAGATCGCGATAGCGCCGGGCCACGCTTAGCAACTCATGCTGGTTACGGTAACGCAATTTCGATTGCCATAACCCGAGTGCAAATTCCGGCATCAGTGGCGGCTTACCGCTGACAGCGGCATACTGGCGCACAATGTCAGCCGGTGTATCACCCGCAGTTATCCAGTAATCAATCCTCTGAGACGCCTTTGCGTGCCAGCGCGTTTCGTTTTGTGCAAATACGGCCTCCCCCACTGCCGGGTTATTCCATAAAAAACCATAACCCAGACTGGAGACCATAAACGGCACGCTGGCCTGTGAATTACGTTGAGCCAATTCCAGCATGCAGCCTTTCAAATTGAGAAAAGCGTGCTGATACTGCCCCATCCCAGCTATTTTCTCATTCACATCAGATTCAAATCTGACATTAATTTCGAATGCATTCCCAGCCAAGGGTTTGCATTCTCTCCCTGATATTTTTAAAGCGCTTATTTTCTTTTGTGGCGCATTTTCTGCGCTCCAAAAATTCTCGCCGTTGTCACGCTGACGCCAAAGCTCTTCAAGCAAGCATCGGTTGTTCTGGTTGTAGAATGACAGCCTTCCCTGCTTATCAACGCGCGCGCGGACATTACCATTAATTAACGTAAGGCTTTGTTCATCTTGTTCAAATTCCGGGATAATACAGGGGTTATCCAGCAAAGCCCACGGCGGCGGCGTTTCGTTGTCGGGTTCAAAACCCGATAAAATTCGCACGCTATTTTCGCCCCATGTCATGACTTTCAGGTATTGTCCGTTCCACGACCAGTGCAGCGCATTCTCTTTTATCTGTAGTGTATTCATGCTGTCCTCTGATTATTTTATGATAATTTAACCGTGATTCCGTAAACGTTTCCGATCCTGGTTAAGATCACACAACCTGTCAATAAACAAACTCACGAATGATGAGTGTAAAAATGAGATCTGTGATCAGCAATTAATTTGCAAGGTGTTTTTTATCAGGCGTGATATATTTATGCGCAGAGTATCTCAGTTCGTTAAAATGAGCAGAGTAAGATATAAATAAGGCGCAAAAGTCCATATTGGAAAATGGGGAAAGGATGAATATCAAAGAGTTGGCGAACGTGCTGGGATTATCCATTGCGACTGTTTCAAGAGCATTGAACAGCCACCCTGAAGTCAGTGCAAAGACGCAACAACGTGTCCTTGAGGCCGCCCAGCAATATGGTTATTTTCCCAATGCGGCTGGCCGCAACCTTCGCAAAGGCAAAGCCAACACCGTGGCTTTGCTGTTGCCGCCTGGCGATCGTGACAACTTCTATACGGCTTCCTTTTTCATGCGAGTCGCCAATGAGCTACAGCGGACCCTGCGCCAGCATGATATCGACACCATTTTACATCTTGCGCTCGACGCCGAAGATGAAAAGATTTGGCTGCAAAAAATGATAGAGCAGCACAAAGCTGACGCTGTCATTCTGACGAACACCACGCTTCATGACCCCCGCATCGAATTTTTACATCATCACCAGTTTCCTTTTGCTACCCTGGGTCGCAGCCATTCCCTGGAAGGTCATTTCAACTGGGTCGATCTCGATTTTGCCACAGTGGCCGCAACAGCGGTCGAGCAAGGGCTGCTGAAAGGTCACAAAAACTTTGGGTTGGTCACGCTCGGTAACCAAAGCGCACAAGGGGAAATCTTCGCCGCCGCCTGGAGAAAGGCTTTAGCTGAAAAAGCATTGGTTCTCAACGAGTCAGCGATTTATTACGGCGACATCAGCGAGGCCACCGGATATGAGGCAATGCAACATTTCCAGCAGCTCGCGACCCCGCCTGATTACGTGATATTTCTGAGTGACTTGCAACTGCTGGGCGCAACGCTCTATACCCAACACCACCAGGTGACTATCCCCTTTTTTGCCGGTGTGTTCAGCAGTGATATGTCCTCTTTGCTTCCCGAAAAGCCTACGGGGTTTGATATTCCCTTTGCCGTGCTCGGCCAGGATTTAGCACGTGCGACGCTCAATGCCATGCAGCAGCAACCTCCCGTGCAATCGCTGCCCACTCTGAAGCTGATAACAGGACGTGAACACACACTCCCCTAGCCCTTTATTTTCGGATCCAGCGCATCGCGCAGGCCGTCGCCCAGCAAATTAAACGCCAGCACCGTCAGGAATATCGCCAGTGCCGGGAACAGCGCCACGTGTGGCGACATCACCATATCCGCTCTTGCCTCATTCAGCATTGCGCCCCACTCCGGCGTCGGTGGCTGTGCGCCCAGACCCAGGAACGAAAGGCTGGCGGCTGAAATTATCGATACGCCAATGCGCATCGTGAAATAGACGACGATAGAGGACACCGTCCCCGGCAGAATATGACGGAACAGAATCACGGCATCGCTGGCACCAATGCTGCGCGCGGATTCGATAAACGTCTGCTGTTTGAGCACCAGCGTATTGCCGCGCACCAGACGTGCAAAGGCGGGTACCGAGAAAATGGCCACCGCGACAATCACATTCGTCATTCCGCTGCCCATCACCGCAACCACGGCAATCGCCAGCAGGATCCCGGGGAAGGCGAACAGCACATCACAGATTCGCATGATGATACGATCCCACCAGCCTTCGTAATAACCCGCGACCAGCCCCAAAACCGTCCCCAGCAGGGTGCCCATCAGCACCGCGAAGACCCCTGCTGCCAGCGAGATTCGCGCCCCCACTAACACCCGGCTGAAAATATCGCGCCCCAATGAATCCACCCCGAACCAGTGCATCGCAGACGGCCCTTCGTTCAGACGGTCGTAATCAAAGTAGTTTTGGGCATCGAAGGGGGCTATCCACGGGGCGATAATCGCCACGACAACCAACGCCAGAACAAACAATCCCGCCGTCATCGCCACCGGTTGTTTACGGAATTTGCGCCAGAACTCATGCCAGGGCGTGCGTACCTGTCCGGGTTCTATTCCCGGCAGCACGCGCATTGCCGCCTGACGTCGCCAGTTGAACAGTTGCACTATTTGTTATACCTGATAGCCGGGTTGATGGCGGCATACAGCACATCCACCACCAGATTGATAAGAATAAACTCCAGCGAGAACAGCAGCACTTCAGCCTGAATCACCGGGTAATCGCGCATTTCCACCGAGTCCACCAACAAACGCCCAAGCCCCGGCCAGTTAAAGACTTTCTCGACCACTATTGAGCCGCCAAGCAGAAAGCCGAACTGCAGGCCCATCATGGTGACCACCGGGATCATCGCATTGCGCAGACCATGTTTGAGCATCACCCACGTTTCACTGACGCCTTTCGCTCTCGCCGTTCGCATGTAGTCTTCGTTCAACACATCGACAAAAGAGGCACGCGTAAACCGTGCCATCACGGCCGCCACCGCAGCCCCCAGCGTCAGGGACGGCAATATATAGTGTCGCCAGCTGTCAGCGCCGACGGTCGGCAACCAGCCCAGCTCAACCGAGAATATCTGCATCAGCAGCATACCCAGCGCAAAGGCCGGGAACGAAATGCCGGTCACGGCAATCGCCATGCCGAGTTTGTCCGGCCAGCGGTTGCGCCAAATTGCCGCCGCCACGCCCATCGCCATGCCGAAGGTAACCGCCCAGACCATGCTGGTCAGCGTCAGCCATAGCGTCGGGAGAAAGCGGCTGGCAATTTCTTCGGTAACCGGGCGACGCGACACCATGGAGAGGCCAAAATCCCCCTGCACGACGTTACTGATGTAGTGCCAGAACTGGACATACAGCGGCTGATCGAGCCCCAGTTGTTGACGAACCAGCGTGACCACCTGGGCATCGGCTTCTGGCCCGGCAATCAGACGTGCAGGATCGCCAGGCAGCAGGTGGACAAACAGGAACACCAGCACCGCCACAATCAGCAGCGTGGGGATCAGGCCCAGCAGGCGCTTCAGGATATAGTTAAGCATCGCCGCCCCTCACCCCAGCCCTCTCCCCACAGGGGCGAGGGAGAAAAGAAGGCTGTGCTGAATTTTCCCCTCTCCCTTCCAGGGAGAGGGTCAGGGTGAGGGTAAAATGAAACGCCGTCACTGCTTCAGGTCCGCCTCGTCAAAGCTGAATCCGGTATCCGGCATAATGGAGAAGCCGGTCAGATTTTTGCTGTGGGCCGAGACCAGTTTTTCCACCACCAGCGGCACCCACGGCGACTCTTTCCAGATGATGTCCTGCGCGTCTTTATACAGCTGCGCTTTCTCTTTCTGATCGCTGGTTTTCAGCGCGTCGGCGAGGTCCTTATCCACCTGCGGATTGCTGTAGAACGCCGTGTTAAACAGCGTCGGCGGCCAGTTCTGCGAGGCGAAGAGCGGCGACAGCGCCCAGTCAGCTTCGCCGGTAGAGGCCGACCAGCCGGTATAGAACATTCTCACCCCGCTCTCTTTCTGCCCCTTATCTTCCACTTCGGCAGCACGTTGCCCCGCATCCATTGCGGTGACCTGCGCTTTTATCCCCACCTGCGCCAGCTGCTGCTGAGTGAACTGCAGGACTTTTTGCGCGGTACTGTGATTGTGGGAAGACCAGAGCGTGGTACTAAAGCCGTTCGGGAAACCGGCTTCCTTCAGCAATTCACGCGCTTTCGCCGGGTCGTACGGCCACGGCTGATAGCTTTGGGCATAGGCAATGGCCGGTGGCACCACGCCGGTGGCCGGGGTGGCATAGCCCGCAAAGGCCACTTTCACCAGCGCCTGCCGGTTAATGGCGTAGTTGATCGCTTCGCGCACTTTGGGGTTATCGAACGGCTTTTGCGTGACGTTCATGCTGATGTAGCGCTGCATGATCGACGGACTGGCCACCAGCGTCAGCTTGCTGTTTTTCTCCAGCAGCGGGGCCTGCTCATAAGGGATTGGGAACGCAAACTGCGCCTCACCCGTTTGCAGCATGGCCGCACGCGTGTTGTTATCTACCACCGGACGCCAGGTAATGGAATCCAGCTTCGGCAGCCCTTTTTGCCAGTAGCCTGGGAATTTTTTCACCTTCATAAAATCAGTCTGATTCCAGGACTCAAACTGATAAGGCCCGGTCCCCACCGGGTGGAAACCAATCTCTTTTCCGTACTGCTTCAGTGCCGCGGGGGAGATCATCACCGTCGACGGGTGAGCAAGAATATTGATGAACGCCGAGAAAGGCTGTTTGAGCGTGATTTTCACCGTCAGCGGATCAACCGCCTCGGTGCTGGCGATATCTTTATACAGGTTATAGCGCTTCAGATGGTTATCCGGATTGCTGGCCCGGTCGAGGTTCACTTTCACTGCTTCGGCATTAAAGTCGGTGCCGTCCTGGAACTTCACGCCACTCTTCAGCTTGAGGGTGTACACCAGCCCATCTTTTGACACCGTGTAGCTCTCTGCCAGCACGTTGTGCATTTTCATGTCCTTATCAAGACCAAACAGGCCCTGATAGAACGATTTCGCCACCGCCTGAGACAGAGTGTCGTTGGCATCATACGGATCCAGGGTGGTGAAATTTGACCCCACCGCCACCACCACATCTTTTGCCGCGAAAGCTGACGTGCTTGCCAGGGCAGAAACCACACCCAGCGCCAGCAGCCATTTACCTGAAATCTGTTGTGTCATGCTTTTCTCCTGAGCGTTATAAAGGCGCCAGCGCGCTGGGGGTATCATCCTGAGCAACAAAATGCCCGGGGCTCACCTGAATGAGCGGTGCATGGGCACACTGCGCACCGCGTGGATAAATATTGCCGGGCAGTTCGTCCGACAGCAGCACACGCTGCGGGCGGCGATAGGTGGGATCGGCGACCGGGACAGCAGCCATCAGCTTGCGGGTATACGGATGCTGAGGATGTTCGAACACCGCCTGGCGTGGCCCCATCTCCACAATGCGTCCACGGTACATCACCGCCACGCGATGGCTGATGCGCTCCACCACGGCCATATCATGGGAAATAAACAGATACGCCATGCCCATTTCCCGCTGTAAATCGAGCAGCAAATTGATGATTTGCGCGCGAATCGAGACGTCCAGCGCCGACACGGCTTCATCGGCGATCACCACTTTAGGATTGAGGGCCAGCGCGCGGGCGATGCAGATTCGCTGGCGTTGACCGCCGGAAAACTCATGCGGATAACGCCAGGCATGCTCCGGCTGTAATCCGACCCGCTCCAGCAGCCATGCCACGCGGTGGAGCGCGTCTGCTTCTGACATCACCTTGTGCACCAGCAGCGGCTCAAGAATGGAGTAACCTACCGTCTGACGCGGATCGAGCGAGGCAAACGGATCCTGAAAAATGAACTGGATATCGCGACGCAGCGGCTGCAGTTCGGTGTCACGCAGCGTGTCTATCCGCTTGCCATTGAAGGTTATGCTGCCACTTTGGGAGCCGACCAGCCGAAGTAGCGCCCGCCCGGTGGTGGATTTTCCGCTGCCGGATTCGCCCACCAAGGCCAGCGTTTCTCCTGGCCACAGGTCAAAGCTCACCTTTTCAACCGCATGAACTTCACGGGTGACGCGGTTGAAAATGCCACTGCGCAGCGGAAAACGGGTGACCAGGTCCCGCACCTGCAGAACAGGTTCGCCGGGAACGACGGTGTCCTGTTCAACCGGTTCCAGCGGGACTGCGCCGTCATTGAATAAGGGAAAACGACGCGGCAAGTCGCTGCCCCGCATGGCGCCGAGGCGTGGTACGGCCGCTAGCAGCGATTGTGTATAAGGATGCTTTGGCGCAGTAAAAATCTGCTCAACGGTGCCCGTTTCTACCGCCTCGCCTTTGTACATCACCAGCACGCGGTCAGCGATATCTGCCACGACGCCCATATCGTGGGTGATGAAAATCACCCCCATCTCCCGCTCTTTTTGCAGTACGTCGATAAGCTGGAGGATTTGCGCCTGAATGGTGACATCCAGCGCCGTGGTCGGTTCATCGGCAATCAGCACCGCCGGGCGACACGAGAGCGCCATCGCGATCATCACCCGCTGGCGCATCCCGCCGGAAAGCTGGTGCGGGTAGCGTTTGATGATGGTGTCCGCCTCCGGAATACGCACTTCTTCGAGCATTTTCTTCGCGGCTTTTAGCGCATCCTCACGCCCGAGCTGCTGATGCAGGCGGATAGATTCCGCAATCTGCTCGCCCACGGTAAACACCGGGTTGAGAGAGGTCATCGGCTCCTGGAAAATCATCGCGATATCGGCACCGCGCACATGACGCATCTGCGACGCCGTTTGCTCTGAGAGCTCAATCAGCTCACGGTTTCGCCGACGCAGCAGCATCGCCTGACTGCTGACTTCCCCAGCGGACTGCTCCAGCAGGCGCATCAGCGCCAGCGCCGTTACAGATTTCCCGGATCCCGATTCGCCCACAATCGCGAGCGTTTCGCCGCGCTTCAGGCTTAAAGAGAGGTGCTTAACCGCCGGAATGGACTGGTTCTCCTGGCGGAAGTTGACAGACAGATCGCGGACCACCAGCACATCGCTGGCGTCAGGCTGTGGGTGTTGCGCCTCGTAGCCCTCTGTCACCGGTAGATCCCCACTGTGGGTGTATCACCCGCATAGGCGTAGGCGCGGTACATTCCTTCGCTGTTAAAAGGCATCACCATGTTGCCTTCACGATCGACGGCAATCAGGCCGCCGCTACCGCCAAGGGCGGGTAACTTTTCTATCACCACCCGCTCACAGGCGTCATTCAGGCTCAGTCCGCCATATTCCATCAGAGCGGAAATATCGTAGGCGGCAAGGGTGCGCATAAAGACTTCACCGGTGCCGGTGCAGGATACGGCGACGCTGGCATTATTGGCGTAACAGCCCGCGCCAATCAGCGGACTGTCGCCCACTCGCCCGGGCAATTTGTTGGTCATCCCTCCGGTCGAGGTCGCGGCGGCCAGATTGCCCGCGAAATCGAGCGCGACGGCCCCGACGGTGCCCATCTTGCTGCGCTCATCCAGGGGCGCACCGCTGTGATCCAGCAGGGTTGTACCGTCGATTTTTGCCTGTCGCAGTTGTTCAAAACGCAGTTCCGTGGAGAATAGCGCGTTGGGCACTTTATCCATTCCGTGAGTGACGGCAAAATGCTCAGCGCCTTCGCCAATCAGCAGCACGTGCGGGCTTTGCTCCAGCACCAGTCGCGCAGCCAGCACCGGGTTACGCAGATGTTTGACACCCGCAACCGCACCCGCCTTCAGCGAATTGCCATCCATGATGCAGGCATCCAGCTCGTGGGTTTCCTCCGCCGTGAACACCGATCCAATCCCGGCGTTGAACAACGGGCACTCTTCCAGCAGCCTCACGGCTTCGGTCACGGTCTCCAGCGCATTCGCCCCGGCTTCCAGCATTGACTGGCCGGTGCCTGCAATCGCGGACAACGCTTCCACGTATTCCCGTTCACGTTCCGGTGATAAATTCGCCCGGGAGATGGCCCCGGCTCCGCCATGAATGGCGATCACTGCTCTCTTCATTGCGCCCTTCCCTTCGGCTATGGCAGGCTTTTTCTATAAATATCATTATTGTGCTGATTGCTTAATATGATTTTTGAATATAGAAAGCGTCTGGCGTGCTGTAAAGAAAGCTACCTCTCCCGCGGCATACAGTCCGCCCGGGTTTTCTGCCATAATGGGCGCAACAGACGAATTGTCGCAGGAGCCAATAATGGATTTTAACGCCGGACTGATGCCGCTCGATGTGGCGCTGACGCAGATGCTGGAGCGTATCACCCCGCTTAACGCCACCGAGACGCTGCCGCTGGTGCAGGCGTTCGGGCGCATTACCGCCACTGAAGTGGTATCCCCTCTGGATGTCCCTGGTTTTGATAACTCCGCGATGGACGGTTACGCCGTACGCCTGGCGGATTTGGCCGACGGCAACGCCTTACCGGTCGCCGGAAAAGCGTTTGCAGGCCAACCCTTCGAGGGCGAATGGCCAGCAGGCACCTGCGTACGCATTATGACGGGCGCCCCCGTGCCGCAGGGATGTGATGCGGTGGTGATGCAGGAAGAAACCGAACAAACCGACGCTGGCGTGCGCTTTACCGCTGCAGTGAGCCAGGGCCAGAACATTCGCCTGCGCGGTGAAGATATCACTGCCGGTCATGCGGTGTTCCCACGCGGCACCCGCCTGACCGTGGCAGAACTGCCGGTACTGGCGTCACTCGGCATTGCCAACGTCGAGGTCGTGCGCAAAGTCCGCGTCGCGGTGTTCTCCACCGGTGACGAATTAAAACTGCCGGGCGCCCCCCTGGGCGCAGGCCAAATCTATGACACCAACCGGCTGGCGGTCCATCTGATGCTGGAACAGCTCGGTTGTGACGTCATCAATCTGGGCATTATCCCGGACGATCAGGATAAGTTGCGCGCGGCGTTTACGGCCGCCGATGAGCAGGCCGATATCGTGATCAGTTCCGGCGGCGTGTCCGTGGGCGAAGCGGATTACACTAAAACGATCCTTGATGAGCTTGGCGAAATCGCTTTCTGGAAGCTGGCTATCAAACCGGGTAAACCGTTCGCTTTCGGCAAGCTGACCCACAGCTGGTTCTGCGGCCTGCCGGGAAATCCGGTGTCTGCCGCACTGACGTTCTATCAGTTGGTGCAGCCGCTGCTGGCAAAACTGAGTGGTAATCCGGCCTCCGGCCTGCCGCCGCGTCTGCGCGTACGCAGCGCCACCCGACTGAAAAAATCACCAGGTCGGCTGGATTTCCAGCGCGGTATTTTGACCCGCGATGCCAACGGCGATCTCAGCGTCTCTACGACCGGACATCAAGGCTCGCATATCTTCAGCTCCTTCAGCCAGGGCAACTGCTTTATTGTGCTGGAACGCGAACGCGGTAACGTGGACGCCGGTGAATGGGTAGACGTCGAGCCGTTTAACGCCCTGTTCGGAGGCCTGTGATGGTGCCGGAACTGAGCGATGCTGAAATGCTGCGCTATAACCGGCAGATAGTATTGCGCGGTTTCGATTTCGACGGTCAGGAGAAGCTGAAGGCCGCTAAAGTACTGGTGGTCGGACTGGGTGGCTTAGGCTGTGCGGCGGCACAGTATCTGGCGGCGGCGGGTGTCGGGCAGATGACGCTGCTCGACTTTGACACCGTGTCGTTGTCCAATCTTCAGCGCCAGACGCTGCACAGCGACGCAACGATTGGCCAGCCGAAAGTGGTCTCCGCACGTGACACCCTGACGCGCATCAATCCGCACGTGCAGTTTACCTGCCTTGATGCGTTGCTGGATGACGCTGCACTGCAGGCGCAAATTGCCGCACACGATCTGGTGCTCGACTGTACCGATAACGTGCAGATCCGCAATCAGCTCAATGCCGGCTGCTATCAGCATAAAACACCGCTGGTGTCCGGTGCCGCCATACGTATGGAAGGCCAGATTAGCGTGTTTACCTATCAGGACGGCGAACCGTGCTACCGCTGTCTGAGCCGCCTGTTTGGCGAAAATGCGTTGACCTGCGTGGAAGCCGGGGTAATGGCCCCGCTGGTTGGCGTCATCGGTTCGCTGCAGGCGATGGAAGCTATCAAACTCCTGACGACGTACGGCACGCCCGCGGCGGGAAAAATCGTGATGTATGACGCGATGACCTGCCAGTTCAGAGAGATGAAGCTGATGCGATTTGCCGGGTGTGAGGTTTGTAGAGAGTAAGTTGCGGCCTGATGCCCTCTCCCCCGGCCCCTCTCCCACAGGGCGAGGGGAGAAAACCATCCCCACCACCGCACCGGAGGAGTTCCCTCTCCCTTGAGGGAGAGGGTTAGGGAGAGGGGGGAAAATCAGAGTGAAGTCCTGCCAAAAGCCCCCATCCAGTCCTGCTCAAACTTCGAGACTGCCGCATCTACCGCAGGCAGGGTGATAAACTGCTGCGCCACATCCAGCGGCAGGGTGATGGACTGACAGCCCACCAGCAGGCAATCCAGCGCCTGGCGCGGCGTTTTGAAGCTCGCCGCCAGCACTTTTGCTGCCGGTGCGTGCAGTTCCAGCAGCTGCTGTAACTCTTCAACGCTACGAATGCCGCTCCCGCCCTGAGCGTCAATACGGTTCACGTACGGCGCAACATATTCGGCCCCGGCTAGCGCCGACATCATCCCCTGAGCAGCGCCATACACCGCAGTGCCCAGCGTCGGGATCCCTTCGGCGGTCAGCAGTTTAATCGCCACCAGCCCCTCTGCCGTCACCGGGACTTTCACCACGATATCCGCAATGATGCTGCGCAGCTTGTGGGCATCGCTCACCATGCCTTCGGCGGTGCGTGCCATCACCTGCGCAAACAGCCGACCTTTTTTCCCCAGCGCGTCCTGCAATTCGGGCAACAGAACCTCCAGCGGCTTTTTACCTGCCGCCACAATACTGGGGTTCGTCGTCACACCCGCCAGTGGGAATACGCGGGCCAGTTTTCTGACCGCCGCAACATCAGAAGTGTCCAGATAGAGTTCCATAAAGGTTCCTTAAAATGTGAAATTCAGCATGCTTTAAAGCTACCACGCCAGAACCTCTCGCGGAGTTGACGCACATCAAAATAACTTTCATTCGAAAGTTATTTAATCTTTATACGAAAGATATGAGGTGAACGATGATCTTCAATATTCAGCGCTACTCCACTCACGATGGCCCCGGTATTCGCACCGTTGTCTTTATGAAAGGCTGTTCGCTCGGCTGCCGCTGGTGCCAGAATCCCGAAAGCCGTTCCCGTTCGCAGGATCTGCTGTTCGATGCGCGTCTGTGCCTCGAAGGCTGCGATCTGTGCCAGCGGGCGGCACCGGGCGTGATTGAGCGTGCACTGAATGGTCTGTTGATCCACCGGGAAAAACTCGAACAGCAGCATCTTGATGCGCTGACCGACTGCTGCCCGACCCAGGCCTTAACCGTCTGCGGCAAAAAGCAAAGCGTCCAGGAAATCATGACCACTGTGCTTCGGGACAAACCTTTTTATGAGCGAAGCGGCGGTGGCCTGACGCTCTCTGGCGGTGAGCCGTTCATGAATCCCGAGATGGCGCTGGCACTGCTGAAAGCCAGCCATAAACAGGGCATTCATACCGCCGTCGAAACCTGCCTGCACGTGCCGTGGAAATACATCGAACCGGCGCTGCCGTACACCGACCTGTTCCTCGCGGATTTGAAGCACGTTGATGAGCAGAAGTTTTACGACTGGACCGACGGTTCGGCAAAGAGGGTGCTCGATAACCTGAGAAAACTGGCACAGGCCGGTAAGAAAATGACCATCCGCGTGCCGCTGATTCAGGGCTTCAACGCCGACGAGGCCTCTATTGAGGCGATTACGAATTTTGCCGCTGATGAACTGCAGGTCAGCGACATTCACTTTTTACCCTATCACACGCTGGGCATGAATAAATATTCCCTGCTCGGCATGCCCTACTCTGCCCCTGACAAGCCGCTCGAAGCCCCGGCGCTGCTGGAATTTGCCCAGCGGATTGCGCGGGAAAAAGGGCTGACTGCGACCTTACGAGGATAATACGATGACCACGCTGATTCTTGATAAACTGACCGACCGCATCCAGGCGCATAAAAGCGCACTGATCCACATCGTCAAGCCGCCAGTCTGCACCGAGCGCGCCCGCCATTACACCACGGTGTACCAGCAGAATATGGATAAACCAATCCCCGTTCGCCGTGCGCTGGCATTGGCCCATCATCTGGCCGAACGCACCATCTGGATCAAGCACGATGAGCTGATCATCGGCAACCAGGCAAGCGAAGTGCGCGCCGCACCGATTTTCCCGGAATACACCGTCAGTTGGATTGAAAAAGAGATTGACGATCTGGCCGATCGCCCGGGCGCAGGTTTTTCCGTCAGCGAAGAAAACAAGCGCGTTCTGCATGAAATCTGCCCCTGGTGGAACGGCCAGACCGTCCAGGATCGCTGCTACGGCATGTTCACCGACGAACAAAAAGCGCTGCTGGCGACGGGCATCATTAAGGCGGAAGGCAATATGACCTCCGGTGATGCGCATCTGGCGGTGAACTTCCCGCTGCTGCTGGAAAAAGGGCTTGCGGGTCTGCGTGAAAAAGTGGCTGAGCGCCGTTCACGCATCAACCTGACCGTACTGGAAGATTTGCACGGCGAACAGTTCCTGAAAGGCATTGATATCGTGCTGGAAGCAGTCAGCGAGCATATCAAGCGTTTCGCCGCGCTGGCACGTAAAATGGCAGCGGAAGAAACCCGCGAAAGCCGCCGCGATGAGCTGCTGGCGATGGCGGAAAACTGCGATGTTATCGCAAACGAACCGCCAAAAACCTTCTGGCAGGCGCTGCAGCTGTGCTATTTCATTCAGCTGATTTTGCAGATTGAGTCTAACGGCCACTCTGTTTCATTTGGCCGCATGGACCAGTATCTCTATCCGTTCTATCGCCGTGACGTGGAGTTGAACAGCACCCTGCAGCGCGAGCAGGCTATCGAAATGCTGCATGCCTGCTGGCTGAAGCTGCTGGAAGTAAACAAAATCCGTTCCGGCTCGCACTCCAAAGCGTCGGCGGGCAGCCCGCTGTACCAGAACGTCACCATCGGCGGTCAGACGCTGGTGAACGGTGACGCAATGGACGCCGTGAACCCGCTCTCTTATGCCATTCTGGAATCCTGCGGTCGTCTGCGCTCTACCCAGCCTAACCTCAGCGTGCGTTATCACGCAGGCATGAGTAACGATTTCCTCGACGCCTGCGTGCAGGTCATTCGCTGCGGTTTCGGTATGCCTGCGTTTAACAACGATGAAATCGTTATCCCTGAGTTCATCAAGCTCGGCGTCGAGAAAGAGGATGCCTACGATTATGCCGCGATCGGCTGTATCGAAACGGCGGTCGGCGGGAAGTGGGGCTATCGCTGCACCGGCATGAGTTTTATCAACTTCGCCCGCGTGATGCTGGCGGCGATGGAGAGCGGCCGCGATGCCACCAGCGGTGAAGTGTTCCTGCCGCAGAGTAAAGCCTTGTCCGCGGGCAACTTCAACAACTTCGACGAAGTAATGGCAGCGTGGGATACACAAATTCGTTACTACACCCGTAAGTCGATTGAAATCGAATACGTGGTCGACACCATGCTGGAAGAGAACGTGCATGACATTCTCTGCTCCGCGCTGGTCGACGACTGTATCGAACGCGCAAAAAGCATCAAACAGGGCGGCGCAAAATATGACTGGGTGTCCGGCCTGCAGGTCGGTATTGCTAACCTCGGCAACAGCCTCGCCGCTGTCAAAAAACTGGTGTTTGAGCAGGGTGCGATTGGTCAGCAACAGCTGGCAAAAGCGCTGGCAGAAGACTTTGAAGGGCTGACCCACGAACAGCTGCGCCAGCGTCTGATTAATGGCGCGCCGAAATACGGTAACGATGATGACAGCGTAGATGAGTTACTGACCCGAGCCTATCAGACCTATATCGATGAGCTGAAGCAGTACCACAACCCACGCTACGGTCGCGGCCCGATTGGCGGTAACTATTACGCCGGAACGTCTTCTATTTCTGCCAATGTGCCGTTTGGCGCCGCAACAATGGCGACACCGGACGGACGCAAAGCCACCACCCCACTGGCAGAAGGCGCAAGCCCGGCGTCCGGTACCGATCACCTCGGCCCAACGGCGGTGATAGGCTCCGTGGGTAAACTGCCAACGGCAGCGATCCTGGGCGGCGTACTGCTGAACCAGAAGCTGAACCCGGCGACGCTGGACAACGATTCAGACCGCCAGAAACTGATGGTGCTGCTGCGCACGTTCTTCGAAGTCCATAAAGGCTGGCACATTCAGTACAACATTGTGTCGCGTGAAACGCTGCTGGAAGCGAAGAAACACCCGGATCAGTATCGTGATTTAGTGGTGCGCGTGGCGGGCTACTCTGCGTTCTTCACCGCGCTGTCGCCAGATGCGCAGGACGATATTATCGCTCGTACTGAACATACGCTGTGACGTCAATTGCCGGGCGGCACTGCGTTTGCCCGGCCTACCTTGCTTTGTAGGCTGGATAAGGCGACAGCCGCCACCCGGCATTTCAGAATGCGGCAGCCTAAAGGGCTGCCGCATTGTTTTTAGTTTCGAATGAAATAAATTTGTGGTTCCTGTCACATTATCACTAGAATGCTCCTGTTTGCCGGAATATTCAGGAGCTCAATGTATGACCGTTAAAGTTATCGTAACCGACATGGACGGTACTTTTCTTAATGATGCCAAGCAGTACGATCGTGAACGCTTTTTGGCGCAATTCCAGCAGCTTAAGCAGCGCAACATCGAGTTTGTGGTGGCAAGCGGCAACCAGTATTACCAGCTGATCTCTTTCTTCCCGGATATCCGTGACCAGATCTCCTTCGTTGCCGAAAACGGTGCGCTGGTGTACCAGCACGGTGAAGAACTGTTCCACGGTGAACTGACCCGTCATGAATCGCAGAGTGTGATTGGCGAGCTGCTGAAAGATCCTCAGCTCAATTTTGTCGCCTGCGGGCTGGAAAGTGCGTACGTCAGCGATAAAGCGCCAGAAGCCTTTGTGAAGCTGATGTCGAAGCACTATCACCGCCTGAAGCCGGTCTCCGACTACCAGCACATCGACGACAAGATTTTCAAGTTCTCGCTCAACCTGCCGGACAGCGAGATCCCTAAACTGATTGACGAGCTGCACGTGTCACTCGACGGCATCATGAAACCGGTCACCAGCGGCTTTGGTTTTGTTGATCTGATTATTCCCGGTCTGCATAAAGCCAACGGCATCAGCCGTCTGCTGAAGAACTGGCAGGTTTCGCCACAGGAGTGCGTGGCCATCGGCGACAGCGGAAACGACGCCGAGATGCTGAAGCTGGTGAAATACGCTTTCGCGATGGACAACGCGGCTGACAGCATTAAAGCCATTGCCCGTTATCATACCGACAGCAACAACCATGACGGCGCACTGAATGTCATTCAGGCCGTGCTGGACAACGCGTCCCCGTTCGACGCCTGATGATTTACCGGAGCCGCCCGCTCCGGTCTCCCCCTCTCTTTTCCCACCTGTGAACCTCATCAAGTTATTTAACTTGCATTAACTTAATTTTAACCTAAAGTAACGTTTGTAAGTTAAATTACTTTCGAATGAAAGATTGAGAGGTCCACCATGGCGCTTTCCTTTAGCAGTGAAACCCTGCCTGCCGATCCAAAAGCGGCAATCCGTCAGATGAAACACGCTCTGCGCGAACAGATTGGCGACGTGCAGGCGGTCTTTGATCGCTTAACGGCCCACATTGAAGCGCGGGTGGCTGAGATTGATGTGCTGAAAGCCGCAGGCGAACCCGTCTGGCCCGTCGTCTCCTATGCTGACCTTGCGGCAGGAAACGTCAGCGATACTGAGCGCGAAGCGATCAAACGTCGTGGCTGCGTGGTGATGAAAGGTCATTTCCCACGTGAACAGGCGCTGGGCTGGGACAGTGCCATGCTGAACTACCTCGACAAAAACAACTTCGATGAGGTGTATAAAGGCCCTGGCGATAACTTCTTTGGCACGCTGAGCGCTTCACGCCCGGAGATCTACCCGATCTACTGGTCGCAGGCGCAAATGCAGGCGCGCCAGAGTGAAGGGATGGCAAAGGTACAATCCTTCCTCAATCGACTGTGGCGTTTCGACAGTGAAGGTAAGCAGTGGTTTGATCCGGATGTGAGCGTGATTTACCCGGATCGTATTCGCCGTCGCCCACCGGGAACCACCTCCAAAGGGCTGGGTGCGCACACCGATTCCGGGGCGCTGGAGCGTTGGTTACTTCCGGCATATCAACGTGTTTTCGCCAACGTCTTTAACGGCGACTTCACGCGTTTCGATCCCTGGGATGCGGCCCATCGAACAGAAGTGGAAGAGTACACGGTGGATAACACCACCAAGTGTTCAGTCTTCCGTACCTTCCAGGGCTGGACGGCGCTTTCGGATATGATCCCCCACCAGGGCTTGCTGCACGTGGTGCCGATCCCGGAAGCGATGGCCTATATCCTGCTGCGTCCTCTGCTGGACGATGTGCCGGAAGATGAACTGTGCGGTGTGGCACCAGGGCGCGTGCTGCCGGTGTCTGAGCAATGGCATCCGCTGCTGATCAAAGCGTTGACCTCCATTCCGGCGCTGGAAGCCGGGGATTCGGTGTGGTGGCATTGTGACGTGATTCATTCGGTCGCACCGGTCAACGACCAACAGGGCTGGGGCAATGTGATGTACATCCCTGCAGCACCGATGTGCGACAAAAACCGGGTTTATGCCCATAAGGTGAAAGCGGCACTGGAAGCAGGCGCATCGCCGGGCGATTTCCCACGGGAGGATTATGAAACCACGTGGGAAGATAGGTTTACCCTTGACGATCTGAACGATCACGGCAAACGCGCACTGGGCATGCCGGTTTAATCGTCGTACAACCCTTCCCTTTCAACGGCGGTGCGTCGGGAACCTGGACGTATCCGCCGTACCGATTCCCGCACCGTCAGCGTGCCGTGCAGCAGCAGCGATCCACACGGAGACTCTGGTCGAATCAGACGCTGTTGCAGCATGTGCACCGCTTCGGTACCCAGCTCGTCTCGCGGAACGTGAACGGCGGTCAGCGGGACATCCTGAATGGCGGCAAGGTTAAAGCCGTCGATGCTCATGACGGAGACATCCTGCGGCACACGAAGGCCGCGCTGCTGAAGGGCCTTAATGGTTCCCGCAGCCATAAAATCACCGCCGACCAGAAACGCCGTTGGCAACGGTTTATCTCCCTGCGCATCCAGCCAGGCACCCACGTTTTCTTCCGTTTCCCTGGCGCTGAAGCTTGGCACGGTAATCAAATCCCGGCTGTCCTGAAAGCGCAGATTGCCGTTTTTCCAGGCTTCGCGAATGCCCACCAGCCGTAGCTCCATGGTGTAGCGGCGCAGACACATTACGTTCATCACCGCCCGGTGGCCCATATCAAACAGATAACGCGCCGCGAAATGCCCGATTAAGCGATGGTCGGGGGCAATGGACGGCAGGCGCATTTTCTCATCCCGGCAGTTAATCAGCACGCAGGGCTTGGCAAAATCCGCCGCCAAATCATGGATGTGCGGATCGTCGATGCCCAGCAAAATGGCGGCCTGCGTGTCTGATTCATTCATACGCGCCAAAAACAGGTTGGCATCGCTGTCGTTTTCTTCGAGTGCGCAAAAACGCAGCCGCACTTCATGTGGGGATAGCGCTTTATTGAGGCTTTGGATCACACGGTAATAAAAGATGTCGGACCGCTCGTCAAACGCCCGCTGCGGTGCGAAAACAATCAGGCTATTCAGCAGCATCCTTCCTGCTGCCATGCCTTCCATGACCCCTAACTCCCGCGCACAGGTGAGAACCTGATTACGCGCCTTTTCACTGGTGTTGGCCTTGCCTGCCAGCACCCGGGAAACGGTGCTCGCAGACAGCCCGGTCCGCATCGCGATTTCCGCGATTTTGAGCTTTTTATCCATTTTGTGATCTACCTCCATTTCGAAAATGAAAGAATTTTCATATCCATTTTTCCCAATGTTCAAGGGGATAAAGCTAATTAAAAAGGAGTATACCGCCACATCATGAAAAAACTTTCATAAATTGCGCTATTACCCGGCATTTTTCTGGCCTAACCTGAATTGGCCTGACAACTTCCATACTAGTTGTATGTGAAATAACTAAAAGAAAACAAATAAGTTTCAACAACATAAAAAACTTGTGTGACAACTCACGGATTGAGTGGGTCATCTTTACCCCCTACAAACCGTCTTGTGGAGAATTCTATGAGCCAAGGTATTAATAACGATCTGACAGCCGGCAAAACGCGCCGCGTGGTAAAAAATCTGCGCTGGTGGGTGCTGGTCCTGTTTCTTCTGGGCGTGACCGTTAACTACATAACACGTAACTCGCTGGGGATCCTTGCGCCGGAGCTCGAAAAAGAATTAGGGATCAATAGCGCGCAATACTCCTATATTGTCGGGGCCTTCCAGCTCGCCTACACCATTTTCCAGCCGCTGTGCGGTTGGTTAATTGACGTTATCGGCCTGAAACTCGGCTTTATGATCTGCGCCTGCCTGTGGGCTATCGCCTGTATCGCGCACGCCGGTGCCGGAAGCTGGCTGCACATGGCCCTGCTGCGTTTCGGGATGGGGGCATCAGAAGCCGCCGCAACGCCTGCAAACGCCAAAACCATCGGCGAGTGGTTCCCGAAATCAGAGCGTCCCGTTGCCGCAGGCTGGGCAGGCGTTGGGTTCTCAATCGGTGCGATGCTGGCCCCGCCTATCATCTATTTTGCTCATGCCTCTTTTGGCTGGCAGGGTGCGTTTATGTTCACCGGCTTCCTCGCCCTGGTGTGGGTGATGCTGTGGTGGGCGTTCTATCACAACCCGGATAAACACCCGAACCTCAGTAAAGAAGAACTGGCGTACATCAATCAAGATAACGAAGCGCCGCCGGTCAAACTGCCGTTCTTCACTGCGCTGCGCACCATCGGTAAGAACAAACGTTTCTACGGGATCGCCATCCCGGCCTTTATGGCCGAACCTGCCTGGGCGGTGATGAGTTTCTGGGTGCCGCTGTATCTTGCGAAATCCTACGGCATGGATCTGAAACAGATTGCCCTGTTTGCCTGGCTGCCGTTCCTCGCCGCCGATCTGGGCAGCGTGGCGAGTGGCTATCTCACCAAACTGTATGTGCGCGTCTTTGGCTGCACTCGCGTGAACTCAATTGTTGCCTCCTCCGTTAGCGGTGCGTTCCTGATGCTCTCTCTGGCGGTGATGGCCTTCACCAATAACCCATACGTGGCGATTGCGCTGATCTCCATCGGCGGCTTCGGCCACCAGATCATCTCCTGCATGCTGAGCGCACTGGTCGTGGAAACCTTCGACAAAGGCCAAATGGCGACCGTTAACGGCATGCGCGGCTCGGCGGCATGGATCGCAAGTTTCCTGTTTTCTCTGATTATTGGGGTGACTGCCGACAAGATTGGCTTTAACCCGCTGTTCGTCGCCATGGGCTTCTTTGACCTGATTGGCGCTGTATTCCTGGTTGCATTTATTGCTGAACGTCGCGCTAAGCGCGCCTGATAGATAGTGGACGACTGTTATGAAAACGCTTAAACACTGGACCTTCGAAAAACAATCCGCCCATCACGTGGAGCTGACCGTCGACGGGCAACACACCCTGTGCCTGTACATGCTGGAAGAAAACCTGTTCCGCGTGCTGCTCAAACGCCAGGGCAAACTGGCGCTCGATAAAACCTGGAGCATCGCGCCAGGCCAGGACGTGCCGTGGGAAGGCCGCTCCCGTGAGGATCTCTCCGGTTTCAGCCTGCCCGTGTGGACGCTGGACAAACAAGAAGATGCGCTGACCATTAGCACCTCGCAGCTGCGCGTTACCGTCCACCAGCCGCTGTGGCTGGAATGGCACTACAAAAACGAAGCCGGTGAGTGGGTTTACCTCACAGGCGACCGTCCGACCAGCGCGTATCTGGTCAATGCGCACGGCGACGGGGTGGCCCACTATCTGAAGCGCCAAAAAGATGAGCGTTTCTACGGCCTGGGCGAAAAAGCCGGCGATTTGCAGCGTACCGGCAAGCGTTACGAGATGCGCAACCTCGATGCGATGGGCTATAACGCCGCCAGCACCGACCCGCTTTACAAGCATATCCCGTTCACTATCACCCGTCGTGACGACGTCAGCGTCGGCTTGTTCTATGACAACCTGAGCAGCAGCTGGCTGGATCTGGGTAACGAGCTGGATAACTACCACACTGCGTATCGCCGCTGGCAGGCGGAATCCGGTGATATCGACTATTACCTGTTTACCGGCAAACGCGTGCTGGACATCACCAAATCGTTCGTCCGTCTGACCGGGAAAACCCAGTTTGGGCCAAAGTGGAGCCTGGGCTACAGCGGGTCCACCATGCACTACACCGATGCACCGGACGCGCAGAACCAGCTGATGAACTTTATCCGTTTGGCCGATGAGCATGCGATCCCGTGCGATTCGTTCCAGCTCTCCTCCGGCTACACCTCGATCAACGGCAAGCGCTACGTCTTCAACTGGAACTACGACAAAGTGCCGCAGCCGAAAGTGATGAGCAAAGCGTTCCACGACGCCGGGCTGAAGCTGGCGGCGAACATCAAACCGTGTCTGTTGCAGGATCACCCACGCTATAACGAAGTGGCGGAAAAAGGCCTGTTCGTACGTGATTCCGAAGCGAATGCCCCGGAACGTTCCGTATTCTGGGACGACGAAGGCTCACACCTCGATTTCACCAACCCGGCGACCGTCGCCTGGTGGCAAGAGGGCGTGACCACCCAGCTGCTGGAAATGGGCATCGATGCCACCTGGAACGATAACAACGAATATGAAGTGTGGGATGGTGAAGCACGCTGCCACGGTTTTGGTCAGGAAATTGCCATCAAACACGTACGCCCGGTGATGCCACTGCTGATGATGCGCGCCTCGATGGAAGCTCAACAGAAATTTGCCCCGGAAAAACGTCCGTATCTGATCTCACGTTCTGGCTGCGCCGGCATGCAGCGCTACGTGCAGACCTGGAGCGGCGATAACCGCACCAACTGGGCTACGCTGCGCTATAACACCCGCATGGGCGTAGGCATGAGCCTTTCCGGACTGTTCAACGTCGGGCACGATGTCGGCGGCTTCTCGGGTGATAAACCGGATGCAGAACTGTTCGTACGCTGGGTCCAGAATGGCGTGATGCATCCGCGTTTCACCATTCACTCCTGGAATGACGACCACACGGTGAACGAACCGTGGATGTACCCGGCCATTACGCCGTGCATTCGCGGTGCAATTGAGCTGCGCTATCGTCTGATGCCGTACCTCTACACCCTGCTGTGGCAGGCCCACGCCGACGACGAGCCGATGCTGCGTCCGACCTTCCTCGACCACGAACATGACGAGCAGACCTTCGCCGAGTGCGACGACTTCCTGCTGGGCCGCGACCTGCTGGTAGCAAGCGTCGTTGAACAAGGCCAGCGTCAACGCCCGGTCTGGTTACCCGCGAACGAAACCGGCTGGTACGATTTCTATACCGGTGAGTGGTTCTCCGGCGGCCAGTGGATAACCGTTGATGCCCCACTGGAAAAACTGCCGCTGCTGGTTCGCGCAGGTGCCGCCCTGCCGCTGAGCGACCGCATCAAGCACGTGAAACCGGAAGATGACACCTCCCGCGAGCTGAAGCTGTTCCCGCTGAAAGGCGTAGGCCGCGATAAAGGCCTGCTGTTTGAGGATGATGGCGAAACCTGGGGCTACAAAAACGGTAATGCCCTGTGGCTGGAGTGGGAAATGGTCTGCACCGGCAGCACCATCGACCTGAAGGTCAACACCCGCGGCGATTACCGTCCGGCGTGGAAAGCGCTGAAGGTCACTCTGCCTGTCGATGAGAAGCGTCAGCTGCTGATCAACGGCGTTGCCGCCGGGGAGTGGGCGCTGAACTAAGTCATTCCCCCGCGCAAGGCATCACGAGGCGCGGGTCTGATTGATGTCCATCTGTAACAAAATACGCCATGAGTGTAAGTGCTGATGGCGTTTTTTTTGCGCCGGATATACCTTCAGAGTGCCCCTTAACTTGCGGAAGCAAACGAATGAAACGAGTGACCGCTGTAACCCTGGCGCTGCTGCTGAGTTCCACCAGCGCGCTGGCATTTCAGGAAAGGCCGGTGCAGGAAACTGCGCCTCAGAATCCCCAGACAAAAACCACCGCTCTCAGCCAATTTTCCGACGATGATAACGACGGTGCGATAGCGCAGGCTTACGGCCCGGCAGCCTTTAGCAGCACCACACAAACCAGCAATGGTTATCCTGTTCCTGTCCCACGTCAGCACCGATAACGTTTCAGCCCCGGGCGGTGATAAGCCCCGCCCGGTCTGTCACGCCGTCATACCACCGCAAGCAAAAATCCAACCCCTACGCCGTACAACACCACATTAATGACCAACATCAGCATCATCATCGCTCTCTGCTCCGTAATGTGTTCAGTCAGTGTCTGCTTTGCTGTCTAATTTTTGGCTATCATCAGGCGAATGAACGTCAGCACGGCCACGCTGCAGACCAGCCAGTCACGCACGCCAGCTAACAGCGCTCTGCGCTGTCGCGTGGCCAGATACTGACCGTGGCGGCGGCAATGCGATAAGCACTCCTGAATCACCTCGTGATGGGTGATATTGATCAGCACTTTGGTGCCGAGAGGCTCTGCTTCCTTATCATGAGCCATCAGACTTATCGTGACGTAGAAAACCGAACCGCTTTGGCTTATCTGGTAACGATAGAGGGTCTTTTCATCCGCGCTGGTGATAAACGTAAACTGTTGCATCGCCCTTCCCCACAATGAAATGCGCAGGTCATTTCGTCATAGAATTGTGCAGGAATTATGGGGGGATGAAGGATTCGGCAGGCTGTTGCTTAACGGTTTAGAAAGGGAGAGACAAGAAGGGAGATTTCCCGGCAGCATGAGCGCCGCCGGGAAAGAAAGACGAATTAACCGTCAATACCTTTGCTACACAGGTAATCTTCGTAGTTACCGCTGAAGTCGATAACACGCTCTGGCGTGACTTCAATAACGCGGGTCGCCAGTGAAGAAACGAACTCACGGTCGTGGGAAACGAAGATCAGGGTACCCTGATACATTTCCAGCGCCATGTTCAGCGATTCGATGGATTCCATATCGAGGTGGTTGGTGGGTTCATCCATCACCAGGATGTTAGGCTTCTGCATCATCAGCTTGCCGAACAGCATGCGGCCTTTCTCACCACCGGACAGCACCTTGGCAGGCTTTTTGATGTCGTCCTGGCTGAACAGCAGACGACCGAGGAAGCTGCGAACAACCTGCTCGTCATCGCCTTCCTGTTTCCACTGGCTCATCCAGTCGAAGACGGTCAGATCGTTTTCGAATTCATATTCGTGATCCTGCGCGTAGTAGCCAATGCTGGCGTTCTCAGACCACTTCACGGTGCCGTTATCAGGCTCCAGTTCGCCCACCAGCGTTTTCAGCAGGGTCGATTTACCGACGCCGTTGGCACCGATAATGGCAATCTTCTCGCCCACTTCCATCATCAGATTGAAGCCTTTAAACAGAGGGCCGTTATCAAACCCTTTTGCCAGTGCTTCCACTTCCAGCGCGTTACGGAACAGTTTTTTATCCTGTTCGAAACGGATGAACGGGTTCTGACGGCTGGACGCTTTGACTTCGTCGAGCTTGATTTTGTCAATCTGACGGGCGCGAGAGGTTGCCTGACGGGATTTAGAGGCGTTAGCGCTAAAGCGGCTGACGAACGATTGCAGATCGGCAATCTGCGCTTTTTTCTTGGCGTTATCGGCCAGCAGACGCTCACGCGCCTGGGTCGCCGCGGTCATGTATTCGTCATAGTTACCGGCGTATACGCGCAGCTCGCCGTAATCGAGATCGGCCATGTGAGTACAGACCATGTTCAGGAAGTGACGGTCGTGCGAAATGATGATCATGGTGCTATCGCGTTCGTTCAGCGTCTGCTCCAGCCAGCGAATGGTGTCGATGTCCAGGTTGTTCGTCGGTTCATCGAGCAGCAGAATGTCCGGGTTAGAGAACAGCGCCTGCGCCAACAGCACACGCAGTTTCCAGCCTGGCGCCACTTCGCTCATTGGGCCATAGTGCTGCTCCAGTGGAATACCCACACCCAGCAGCAATTCGCCAGCGCGGGATTCCGCGGAGTAACCGTCCATTTCGCCGTAGAGGACTTCGAGATCGGCAACTTTATAGCCGTCCTCTTCGCTCATTTCAGCCAGAGAATAGATGCGGTCGCGCTCTTGCTTCACTTCCCACAGCTCGCCGTGACCCATGATCACGGTGTCGAGTACGGAGAACTCTTCAAAGGCGAACTGATCCTGGCGCAGCTTACCGATGCGCTCGTTCGGATCGAGAGAAACGTTTCCGAGGGTCGGTTCTAAATCGCCCCCCAAAATTTTCATAAAGGTGGATTTACCGCTTCCGTTGGCGCCAATCAGGCCGTAACGGTTGCCGCCGCCAAATTTGACGGAGATGTTTTCGAACAGCGGCTTACTGCCGAACTGCATGGTGACGTTGCTGGTAACTAACACGGGCGTATCCTGAAAAAGATGTGACAAACAGCTTATTTTGCCACAATTCTGAATAAAGATCGCCCCGCAGATGCAGCGGATAGCCTGAAGTGCAAAGAGACCGGGCCGAAAAAAACGTGATTTCGGCCACATCCGATTTCCCTGTTGCGGAGAATGCACATATAATGCGCTCCCATTAAGGGTTCCATTTCTCTCACAACAAGCCTGCACGGCACCGATACTTCGCATAAGATGAAAATGAAATTATCCACGCTATTCGCGGCAGCGTTTGCCGTTTTAGGCTTTTGCAACACTGCATCTGCTGTGACTTACCCTCTGCCAACCGACGGAAGCCGTCTGATTGGTCAGAACCAGGTGATTACTATCCCCGACGACAACCATCAGCCGCTGGAGTATTTTGCTGCCCAGTATCAGATGGGTCTGTCCAACATGACCGAAGCCAACCCGGGTGTTGATGTTTATCTGCCGAAAGCGGGTACCGTACTGAACATCCCTCAGCAGTTAATCCTGCCGGATACCGTTCATGAAGGTATTGTCATCAACAGTGCGGAAATGCGCCTGTACTACTACCCGAAAGGCACCAACACCGTGATCGTGCTGCCTATCGGTATCGGCCAGTTGGGTAAAGATACGCCAATCAACTGGACCACCAAGGTTGAACGTAAGAAAGCAGGCCCTACCTGGACGCCAACGGCGAAAATGCACGCCGAATACATCGCCGCAGGTAACCCACTGCCAGCAGTAGTTCCGGCCGGTCCGGATAACCCGATGGGCCTGTACGCGCTGTACATCGGTCGCCTGTACGCCATTCATGGCACTAACGCCAACTTCGGGATCGGTCTGCGCGTGAGCCACGGCTGTGTGCGTCTGCGTAACGACGACATCAAATTCCTGTTCCAGAACGTCCCGGTCGGGACCCGTGTTCAGTTCATTGATGAAGCCGTGAAAGCCACCACCGAGCCAGATGGCAGCCGCTACATTGAAGTACACAACCCGCTGTCCACGACCGATGCGCAGTTCACCGGCGGTGAAACTGTCCCGGTCACGCTGAACAAAGCCGTTCAGACCGTTACCGGCCAGGCTGACGTTGACACCAAAGTGGTTGATCAGGCGGTTCAGGATCGTTCAGGGATGCCAGTTCGTTTGAACTGATGCCTCAACGCTGACGCACAAAAAAAGGCAGATTTCACAATCTGCCTTTTTTCTTGCCTGATGCACGCCGTTTTCTGACTCAGGGTCAGTACGCCGCGCTCAGGTTAACCATTATTCACGATAACAATGCCACCGTGATCGTAACGGTAGTGGCAATGGGCATATTCCAGCGGCGTGCCGTCTTCCAGATAAATCACCTGCTCCACCTCCAGCACCGGATCGCTGGCTTCGCACACCAGATGCTGCTGTTCCAAATCGCCAGGTTTAATGGCCCGCACGACGCGATAAGACCCCATAATTTTCAGGCCGAGCGTTTCCACGTACTGGAATACCGAGCTTTCAAGATGGGTTTTGTTTAATCCGGGCACCAGATTTACGGGCATCACCGTAGCGTCGAGCGACATCGGCTCATCGTTGAGCAGACGCAGGCGCACGAAATCGTACACCGGCGCGTCGGCGTTAATCAGCAGTGAAGACTGTTCTTTTGCGGTAGGAAAACGTAACTCAAAGCGCACCACCTGACTGCTCACTTTGCCCAGATGCGCCCACGTTTTGGTGGCCCCAAAGTAGTCACTGCCGGGCAAATCCCACTGCGAGAGCTGGAGGAAGTTCTTGCGGACAAAAGTCCCCTGCCCCTGGCGCGTATAAATGAGGCCTTCGACGATCAGCTGGCGGATAGCCTGCTGAATGGTCATCCGGCTGGTCTGAAATTCCGCCGCAAGCGCAAACTGATCGGGCAACGGCGAGCTGGCAGGATACCGCTGGCTGATAATGCGCTTCTTAATTTCCCGCGCGATGGTGAGGTATTTCGCCGCCATTGCCTTCCCTTATTTTATTCTGTTATCTCATTGTTTCTTAAGGCCACCCGCTCAGCAATCTTGAGGAAAGGCAGGTAGAAGAATACACCAAAGACGATGATTATCAACTGCACCACCACCGCTCGCCAGTCCCCTGCGGTGGAGAGCCAGGCGCTCAGGATCGGCGGCGTTGTCCATGGGATCATCACCACACAGCGCGACATCAATCCCAGCGTGGTACAAAGCCAGGCGAAGAAGATGCCTATCGCGGGTAGCAGCACAAAGGGGATCATCAGCGGCACGTTAAACACTATCGGCAGACCAAAAATGACCGGCTCGTTGATGTTGAACAGCCCCGGCGTGATCGCCAGACGCGCCACCTGTTTTGCCGCTTTCTGCCGGGAGAACAGGAAGATGGCAATCAGCAGGGAAATCGTACTGCCTGTGCCCCCCACCATCCCGAACGTCGGGACAAAAATGTTGTTGATGATGTGTGGAATCGGCTGCCCGGCGGCGTAAGCCAGCATGTTCTCGTTGGTGTTGATCAACAGGAACGGCTCCAGAATCACGCTGTTCACCACCGCCTGATGGATCCCCAGCGTAAACAGGAAGTTACCGAAGCTGTAGATAAAAAGCGTCCCCGGCAGGCTGGTGTTAATCAACCTCAGGGGCTGCTGGATTAGGGTGATGATCAGGTGAATAAGGTCGGTATGCAGAAAATTTCTCAACAGCGCGGCAAACACCGCGAACAGCGACAGCGTGAAAATGGTCGGCAGCAGGGAAGAAAAGGACTGACTCACTGCGGGCGGCACGCTGTCGCCAAGATTAATCTCCAGACGCTTGAATTGAGCGATGCGGATGAAAAGCTCCGTCGACAGCAGACCAATAATCACTCCCGCGAAAATCCCGGTTGAACCGATATTGGAAAACGTCAGCACCGAGGCGATGCTGACCGTCGTTTTACCGCCCACCGGCACCATATCGACCTGCATGGGCATCATAATAATGAAGCTACATAACGCAATGACCACGGCGGAGACCGGGTTACCGAAGTTTTTGTTTCGCGCCAGCGACCACGCAATCATCGGGGCTACCAGCAGAGCGGCAATATTCAACGTTCCGTTGATAATGGCATCGCCCCAGACCTTGAATCCCGTGAGAGTGTCACCCGCAAAAATCCAGGGAAACACCACGTTGTTCACCAGCACCGCCAGGCCTGCCAGAATGAAAATCGGCATGATGCCGGCAAACGCGTCGCGCAGCGAACGCAGGTGAACCTGGTTTGCGATACGCGCCGAAAACTCCACGAAGCGATCGGTAAAAGACTGCATATTGGATGAAACGTTATCAGACATTTGCACAGACCTTTTGTTGACTCACCCCTACCGTTCCTCTCATGCACCCGGAGTGCATGAGAGGAAAACCCGATTTCGCGCAGGCGTTACATCTCTTCGCCGTTGCTATGGATTGCCTTTTTCAACCACGCATAGCTTTTCTTCGGCACACGCTTCAGATCTTTCAGATCGTGGTTTTCGCGGTTGACGTACACCACGCCGTAGCGCTTACGCATGTCGCCCTGCGAACTGAGAATGTCGATCAGACCCCAGCCGAGATAGCCAATCACCTCCGCGCCATCTTCAAAAATGGCCTCTTTCATCGCGTTGATATGGTCGCGGTGGTAAGCGATGCGGTAATCATCGGCAATCATGTTTTCGCCATCCCATTGCTCTATCACCCCAATCCCGTTCTCAATCGGGAAGACCGGCAGGCGCCAGTTGTTGTGGTACTGGGTGATAATGGTGCGGAAGCCGAGCGGGTCAATCTGCCAGTTCCATTCCGTCGCCTTCAGGTACGGGTTATCTTTATCGCCGTACTTCAGGTAATAGTTCACCGCGGTGCCTTCCGGGATCGGGTCAGTATCCAGCGTGCGGCTGGCGTAATAGCTGAACGCCATGTAGTCGTTTTTGTTGTTCGCGATAAGCGCCAGGTCTTCTTCACGATAGATATCTTCAAAGCCCTCACGCTTCACCACCGCCATCACTTCCGGGCTATAGCCTTGTCCCGCGTAGACGCGCAGCAGGTTCTGGTTGAGGAACTCGTCATACTGTTGAGCACAGAAGATATCGCGCGGCTTGCAGGTCGCCGGGTAGATCAGCTGGTGCGCCAACATGCCGCCCATCAGCTTGCCCGGTTTGGTTTCGTGCAGATAGTGGGTCAACTGCACATGCGCGACCATGGTGTGGTGCTGGATTTCATACAGTTCACGCAGCGTTTCGTCGCCGCGCAGATAGCCCGAAATGCGGAACGCAATCGGCATGTGGAAAATATTCTGCTCGTTGAAGGTCAGCCAGTACTTCACCTTGTCGCCGTAGCAATCGATCATTTTTTTGCCATAGCGCACAAATGCATCAAGCACGCGGCGGTCGTTAAAGCCGTTGTACTCTTCCGCCAGCGCCAGCGGCATGTCGAAGTGATAGAGGCAGATCATCGGCTCGATGCCACGCGCGATCAGGCCATCGATAAAACGGTGATAGAAGTCGATCCCTTCCTGATTAAACTCACCGTCGCCCATCGGACAAACGCGGCTCCAGGCAATCTGGAAGCGGTAGCAGTTCATCCCCAGATCCTGCATTAAATCAAAGTCTTCCTCGAAGCGATGGTAGGAGTCGGTGGCGACTTTCCAGTCAGAGGAAAATTCGCTGGCTTCGCGAATATCATACACGGATTTCCCCTTACCGCCCTCGTTCCATGCCCCTTCCGTCTGCATGCTGGACACTGAGTTACCCCATAAAAAACCCTTTGGCAGTGAATTCATTCTCGCTTCCCCTCTATATGACTAGTCATTTAAATTTCATGACTAGTCATATAGAACGAAAAGGCTAACCAGGCAATATGCTTGTGTTGTTTTTGTGAGCGATTTCGAAAAACAGACTCACCCCATAGGCTTCCGTGCGCCGTGGAAAAGTAAACCATCCCTAAACGAAACTCGCTTGATTTGCCTGGCGTTTCGTCTCCCTCATCCTTAGCCGCGGCAAAGGGAAAAAAATGACGCAAAAGCCCCTGCGTTTTTACAATTCTGTACTTAACTTGAAGTTGCGCTGACCACTTTATTTGCCACAGGGCAGCTGTTTCCCCATATCAGTCATGACACGTTCCAACGAAATCGCAGTTAACGCCCTATTGAATAGAGGATTTGCTGATGAGAACGACCTGGAAGGGTATTGGCGTACTGGCGCTGGCCGCAGGTACCATTATTCGAACCGGAGGTGCGGTCGCCGATGACCAACCCACCCCACCACCGGCTTCAAACAGCAGTAATCAAAAACCCAACATCATACTGATCGTCTCCGATGACGTGGGCTATGGCGATCTGGGCGTGTATGGCGGCGGCCCTGGTCGCGGAATGCCAACCCCGAGCCTTGACCGAATGGCCGATGAAGGGATGACCTTCTTTGATTTCTACGGGCAACCAAGCTGCACCCCAGGCCGTGCCGCGATGCAAACCGGCCGAATTCCAAACCGCAGCGGGATGACCACCGTTGCCTTCCAGGGCCAGGGCGGCGGTCTGCCAAAAGAGGAGTGGACGCTGGCATCGGTCCTGAAATCCGGGGGATACAAAACCTTCTTCACGGGTAAATGGCACCTGGGTGAAGCCGACTACGCGATGCCCAACGCGCAGGGTTACGATGACATGCGCTATGTCGGTCTCTATCACCTGAACGCCTACACCTATGCCGACCCAACGTGGTTCCCGGATATGGATCCGAAGCTGCGTGAGATGTTCCAGAAAGTGACCCGAGGCGCCCTGTCCGGCAAAGCGGGTGAAGCGCCGAAGGAAGATTTCAAAATCAACGGTCAGTACGTCAACACGCCAGTGGTTGACGGCAAAGAAGGCGTCGTGGGCATTCCGTTCTTCGATCGCTACGTTGAAAAAGCCTCTCTGGATTATCTCGACGCCAACGCCAAATCCGGTACGCCGTTCTTTATGAGTATCAACTTCATGAAGAACCACCAGCCAAACATGCCGGATCCTGACTATATCGGCAAATCCATGTCGAAGAGCAAGTACGCGGATTCCGTGGTTGAGATGGACTCCCGTATCGGCCGGATTATGGATAAGATTCGTGAACTGGGGATCGATAAGAACACTCTGGTTATCTGGACTACCGATAACGGCGCATGGCAGGACGTTTATCCGGATGCTGGCTATACGCCATTCCGTGGGACTAAAGGGACCGACCGGGAAGGGGGCAGCCGCGTCCCTGCTATCGCCTGGTGGCCGGGTAAAATCAAAGATCACAGCCGCAACTACGACATCGTCGGCGGTCTGGACCTGATGGCGACCTTCGCTTCTGTGGCCGGTATTCCGCTGCCAACCAAAGACCGTGCCGGTCAGCCGATGGTTTTTGACAGCTATGACATCACCCCGGTCCTGTTCGGTACCGGTAAAGATCCGCGTAATTCCTGGTTCTACTTCACGGAAGATGAGTTATCTCCAGGCGCCGTGCGCGTGGGCAACTACAAAGCCGTGTTTAACCTGCGCGGTGATGATGGTGTCAAAACGGGCGGTCTGGCGGTGGATTCCAACCTCGGCTGGAAAGGTCCGTCTTCTTACGTCGCCACCGTGCCGCAGATCTTCGACCTCTGGCAGGATCCGCAGGAACGTTACGATATCTTCATGAACAACTATACCGAGCACACCTGGACGCTGGTCACCTTCAACGCCGCCATCAAAGAGTTGATGCAGACCTACGTCAAATACCCGCCGCGTAAATCGCAGAGTGAGGCCTACACGGGCCCTATCACGCTGAGCCAGTACGAACGTGTGCAGGGCGTGCGTGAGCAACTGGAGAAACAGGGCTTCCAGATATCGATGCCAACCGGTAATTAAGGCTTTTCCCGGCCCCGTTCTGCGGGGCCGGTTTCTATTTTAAGGGACAGACAATGAAAGAGAGCACCACCCTGCCGCTAACGCCCCTGATCAATGCCGGACGCTACCTGCCCCCCTTCAAACGCCGCTATCACGTGATGGCCAAGCCGTCAGGCTCCACCTGTAATCTGGATTGCAGCTACTGCTTCTATCTGCACAAAGAGCAGCTCCTGCATCAGGACCGGGACAAAGGGATGAGCGACGAGGTGCTGGAAAACTTTATTCGTCAGTACATCGCCACCCAGGACGGCGAAGAGATTGTGTTCTCCTGGCAGGGCGGTGAGCCTACGCTGATGGGGCTCGATTTCTTCAGGAAGATTGTCGAACTGCAAAAGAAATACCAGCCTAAAAACCAGCGTATTGAAAACGATCTGCAAACGAATGGCTTTTTGATTAACGATGAGTGGGCGGAATTTCTCAAAGAGAATCGTTTCCTGGTCGGCATCTCCATTGACGGCCCGCAAGAGCTGCACGATCGCTTCCGGGTTACCCGCAGCGGTAAGCCCACCTTTGAGCGCGTGATGCGGGCCATTGACACCCTCAAACGCCATGAGGTGCCCTTCAACACGCTGGTGGTGGTCAACAGGGTCAACGCCCGCTTCCCAAAAGAGGTCTATCGTTTCCTGACGCAGACCGTGGGTTCCACCTATATCCAGTTTATTCCCTGCGTTGAACCCGTCGAGTTTAAACAAACAGCGCCCCAGTTTTGGCGCGATGACACTATCCCCATCACCGGCAGTCGCCGTGCACATCCGGGCGATCTGGATTCTATCGTCACCGACTGGTCGGTCGATCCTGACGACTGGGGCTCCTTCCTGATTGGCGCCTTCGAAGAGTGGGTGAACAACGATCTGGGTCGTGTGCAGGTCAATATTTTCGAAACCGCCGTGGTGCAGACCATGGGGCTACCGGCGCAGATTTGCGTCAATGCGGAGTTCTGCGGCAAAGCGCTGGCGATGGAGAAAAACGGGGATGTCTTCTCCTGCGACCATTACGTTTACCCGGAATACAAACTCGGCAACATTCAGCGCACCTCGCTGGCGCAAATGGTGTTCTCCGAGCGTCAGCAGGCCTTTGGCATGGGCAAGAAAAATACCCTGCCGCAGTACTGCAAAACCTGTCCGCACCTCAATTTATGCTGGGGAGAATGCCCGAAAAACCGCATTGTGCGTGCACCAGATGGCGAAACCGGCCTGAACTATCTCTGTCCGGGGCTGAAAGCGTTTTTCAGCGCCACCAAACCGACGCTGGAAAAAATTGCTGAAATGGTGAAAAGCTCACCCCCGCTGTAAATAAACAAGCCTGATACGCTGAGCGTATCAGGCTTACGCGTTCTGCCCTGCTTGTTACCCGGGAATGTTCGTCTCCACGGCAACAGCACTTAATACATAATTAACCCTTCAGCTGATTGCGGCGATATTCCCCCTGCCGCTCCAGCATCCACCCCGGATATTCCCGCGGCAGCGCACTGACGGCATCGAGTTTAGCCAGTTCATCGTCCGTTAAACGAATCTCGGTGGCCGCAATATTGTCCGCCAGCTGATCGGGACGTTTGGCGCCGATAATCACACTGCTCACCACCGGCTGATGCAACAGCCACGCCAGCGCGATTTGCGCCACGGAAACCCCTTTGCTTTCTGCGATAGTGCGCATCACGTCAATGCAGTCGAATCCGCGTTCTTTGTCCACCGGCGGGAAATCAAACGCCAGACGGCGACCGCCCGCTTCATTTTGCCCGTCGCGGCCATATTTACCGCTCAGGAAGCCGCCTGCCAGCGGGCTCCAGACCATCAGCCCAACGCCTTCGCTTTGCAGCATGGGCACCAGTTCGCGCTCCAGATCGCGCCCGGCAAGCGTGTAATAGGCCTGCAAAGAGGCAAATCGCGCCAGCCCAAGGCGGTCGGAAATCCCCAGCGCCTTCATGATTTGCCAGGCTGACCAGTTGGACACCCCGACATAGCGCACATGCCCGTGCTGCACCAGATTATCCAGCGCGTACAGCGTCTCTTCGATTGGCGTTGCCGGGTCGAAACCGTGGAGTTGATACAGATCGATATGATCGAGCTGCATTCTGCGCAGGCTCTCTTTGACGCTATTGATGATGTGATAACGCGAGCTGCCCCGGGAGTTCACGCCAGCGGTGCCCGTCTCGCCAAACACTTTGGTTGCGACGACGACATTCTCACGTGGGATTTTGAGGTTTTTCAGTGCCTGCCCGGTAATCTCCTCCGAGCGCCCTTCTGAATACACGTTGGCGGTATCGATAAAGTTGATACCCGCATCCAGTGCGCTGCCAACCAGACGCTCAGCCTCTGTCTGCTGCAGTTGACCGATTTTGCCCCACATGCCGCCTTCGCCGCCAAAGGTCATGGTACCAAGGCATAATTCAGAGACAAACAGACCGGTGTTGCCTAATTTCTGATAACGCATAACGGACTCCTTAAGGAACGCTTTCGTGAATGTCCATTAGTTATAGCCAGTGGTACGTTTTTGCGAATGGGGCGTTCCTGCCCGTTTCTTGCCCAATCCTCTGAAGTTAACCGCGCGGTGCGTCGCCAAACACCGAATAGTCCGGCAGATGCACATTCTGGTACGTCTCCCAGCCACCGCCGAGCGCCTTGTACAGCGCCACTAAATCAATGCGGCTTTGCACCTGGGCCTGGGCGTGCTGCTGTTTGGCCTGTGCCAACTGACGCTGAGCGTCAAGCACATCAATAAAGGTGCTCAACCCTTGCTTGTAGCTGCTGCTGGCGAGATCAAACGCACTTTGCAGCGCATCGATGGTGCTCTGTAACGCCTGCTCCTGCTTTTGATCGCTGCGGTAGCTGACCAGCGAATTCTCCACGTCGCCCAGCGCCGTCAGCACCGTTTGGCGATACTGCAACACCTGCGCGCCCTGCTGTGCTCGCGCCAGTTTAACGCTCGACGTCAGACGCCCGCCCTGGAAAATGGGAATCGATATTTGCGGGCCGACGCTGTAGAAATGGCTGCTCCAGTCGGTCAGCCAGTTGGCCTCGGTATTCCGCAAGCCAAACTGCCCGTTGAGCGTCAGGCTGGGGAAGAGGTCGGCGACGGAAACGCCAATTTGCGCCGTGGCGGCATGCAGATTAGCTTCAGCTTCGCGTACGTCCGGTCTGCGTCTGGCAAGCGTTGAAGGAATGCCCGTTTGCACCACGTCGGGCAGTTTGGGTAAGGGTTGTGGCGCACTGAGTTCAGCGTCCAGCGCACCGGGGGGTTTGCCCAGTAATATCGCCAGCGCATTCATCGCCTGCCGTTCCTGTGCTTCATACTGTGGAAGCTGGGCCTGAAGGGTGCCGAGCTGCGCACGGGCGTTTTCCACATCCATTTGCGGCGATAACCCCCCTTTCTGGCGGCTTTCGGTCAACGCCAGCGTCTCCTGCGCGCTGGCGATCTGGGTATTCATGGTCGCCATAATGCTTTGCGTGCCGCGCAGCTGAAGCCACGCACGCGCCACTTCGGCTTCCAGAGAGACCAGCGCATCGTTACGTTGCTCAATCGCCGCCTGCTGTTGCGCCTGCGCCGCTTCCACCTGGCGCCGCACTTTGCCCCATAAATCCAGCTCCCATTGGGCGTCAAAACTGCCCTGATAGAGATGAATCGGCTCGGTCAACGGCTGTAGGGCGCCTTTTAAATCAGGGTTGATGCTATCAATCTGGTCGTACACGCCCTGAGATTTCAGCTCTCCTTCAACGCCCAGCTGCTGGCGTGTCGCCTGCAAACTGCCGTTCACCGACGGGAAGAACGCCCCGTTGGCCTGATTGAGCTGCTCGCGCGCCCCGGCGATGCGGAGTGCGGTCTGCTGTAGCGTGAGATTGCCGATTATCGCCCGTTCAATCAGGCTGTTCAGTTCCGGGGCGTTGAACGTCGTCCACCAGCGGGTATTCACCGCCTGAGTGGCGGTTTGCGAGAGCGCACGCTTATCGCCCGGATCGTTCCAGTGCGACGGCGTTTTTGGCTGCGGCGGCTGATAATCCGGGCCCACCGTACAGCCCGTTAACACTAGCGCCAGCACGGCGAAGGGGAAAACTTTTTGCATCGTCAGTGTGCTCCTGCGCTGCCTTCACTCTTGATCGGTGAAAGCAGTAAACAGAACGGGATCAGGCAAAGCGCGACCACGCTCAGCGCGGTAAAGACATCGATATAGGCCAGAAAACGCGCCTGGGCGACCATCTCCTTGTACATCTGCCCGCTGGCGAGGCTCAGCGGATCGCCCACCTGAGTGGTGAAATCGCGGATAGCCTGCGCCACTTCTCTGAGCGTGAGCTGGAACGACTCGCTAAACGGCGTGGCGCTGTAGGCCAGATGGGCACTGTGCGTCTGCGCCCTTTCCGTCAGTGCGGCGGTGGACAGTGAAATACCTACCGATCCCGCCACGTTGCGGAACATGGTAAACAGCGCGGCGGCATCGGCATTCAGATGGCGTGGCGTCGAGATAAACGCGATGGTGGTGAGCGGCACAAACAGAAAACCCAGCCCCATCGACTGCGCACAGCGGAACAGCACCAGCGTCTCAAAATCAATGGAAGGCGTGAGATTACGCGACCAGTAAAAGGAGATCGCCAGCAGCGTAAAACCAAAGGCGATGATCCAGCGGGTCTGCACGATAGGCATCAGCTTCAGCACCAGCGGAATAGTCAACACAATCAGCACCGCCCCCGGTGACATCACCAGCCCCGACCACGTGGCGGTATAGCCCAAATCCTGCTGCGCCAGCTGGGGGATAACCACAGAGCTGCCGTAGAGGATCATCGCCATGCCAGCCATCAGCAGGCAGGCAACTGCAAAGTTGCGGTCCGCCATGCAGCGCAGATCCACCACCGGTTTTCGCGCGTACATCAGCCAGTAAATCGCCCCGACGATGCCAACGATCGTCAGTACCGCAAAGGTGATAATAAAGTTCGAGTGGAACCAGTCATCATCTTCACCCCGGTCGAGCATCACCTGCAGGCAGCCCAGACCCAGCGCGATCAGGCCAATCCCGGTCCAGTCGATGGAGGCTTTGCCTTCGGCCCGTTTTTCCCATGGCGGATCCTCCAGCAGTTGATACACCGCCAGTACCGTCAGGATCCCCACCGGAATGTTGATAAAGAAGACCCAGCGCCAGGAGTAGCTGTCGGTTATCCAGCCGCCAAGCGTTGGCCCCATTACCGGAGCCACAATGATCGCAATCGACGACAGGCCAAAGGCTTTTCCCCGATCCTCGGGCTTAAAATAGTCAAGCAGCACCGACTGCTGCGTCGGCTGTAATCCGCCGCCAAAAAAGCCCTGCATTACGCGAAACAGAATGATTTGCCACAGCTCGGTAGCGATACCGCACAGAAAGGAGCAGATGGTGAACATTACGATGCAGATGATGAAAAACTGTTTGCGCCCAAGCAGGCGGCTCAAAAACGCGGAGATGGGCAGCACAATGCCGTTGACCACCAGATAGCTGGTTAAAACCCAGGTCGATTCGTCGTAGCTGGCGGAAAGCGAGCCTGCGACGTGCGGCAACGCCACGTTGACGATGGTGGTATCGAGAATTTCCATAAACACCGCGAGGGTGACGACAATCGCCACCGCCCACGGATTGCTGGCAGGCTGCCAGTTTTCATGGCCGCTCTCTGTCATTCGACGGTGACCTTCGGCTCGACGGACAGCCCGAGCGGCAGCGGATGGTTCGCATCCAGCCCTTTATCAATCACGATTTTCACCGGCACGCGCTGTACTATCTTGACGAAGTTCCCGGTGGCGTTTTCCGCCGGGAAAGCGGAGAACTTCGAACCGCTGCCCTGCTGGATGCTGTCGACGTGCCCTTCCAGCTTCATATCCGGCCACGCATCCACCGAGACGCTGACTTTATTGCCCGGCCTCATCCGTTCAAGCTGTGATTCTTTGAAATTGGCGGTGACCCAGACATCCGGCGAAACCAGTGAAAACAGCGCGGTTCCCGCCTGCACCAGCGTGCCATTTTGCACGTTACGCTTGGTGACGAAGCCGTCAAACGGCGCCCGCACTTCGGTGTAAGAGAGGTTCAGTTCGGCGGTTTCCAACTGCGCTTTGGCCTGATCGACCTGCCGCGCGCGCGCTTCAACATTGGTTTCCTGCTGGCGAATTTGCAGCTGTACCTGATCGGCAACCTCCAGCTGGGCTTTGGCACTGGCCAATTCGGCCTGCGCGCTACGCAGCTGTGCATTCGCCGAGTCAATATTTTGCTGAGTGGTGGCTCGGGGATCGACGCCGCGCTGACGACGGTACGCCGCTTCGGCGTTGGCGAGATCGGCCTGCGCTTTCAGCAGGTTCGCCCGGGCCTCATCGCGCTGGGCCGGGTACTGGACCTTAGACAAGTCCAGCTGCGCCTGTGCCTGATGCAGCTGCGCCACCGCCAGACCAAGCTGAGCTTTCGCCTGATCGCGTTGGGCAGTGTTATCACGCGGATCGATAACCACCAGCAGGTCGCCTTTCTTGACCCGCTGGTTATCGGTAATGTTCAGGTGAGTCACATAGCCCGCCGCTTTCGGGGCAATCGTCACCACATTGCCATCGGTGAAGGCGTCGTCGGTGGTTTCCTCATTGCGGGTAAAAATCCACCAGACCAAGGCCACCACCAGCATCACCCCCACCACAATAGCGAGGATAATCAGCGGCTTTTTGCCGGGCCGCTTGCGGGGAGAAGATGCGTCATTGGGCTCATTTTCAGGAGTGCTGTTTGTCTCTGCCATAGGGTCGCAACGGTCCTGTTGGTTAACGGCGCAACGGTTTCGCCGTTAACTAAACTTAGGAGGTTGCTTACTATTTTCCAGCTAATCCTGATAAATGAGCATTATCTGACAACCTGCAGCAGTCCGTATCCCACCAGCGCGGCCCAGAGCAGCATAGGGATCGAATAGAGGTGAAAGCGCCACCAAATGCGGCGATCGTTTGCCATTCGCAGAGCAATCAGGTTGGCGAGCGAGCCCGGCAGCAGGCCAAATCCACCGACGTTCACCGCCCAGGCAAGCAGCATTGAGGGCGGAACGTAGTTGATGAGCAGAATGGTCGAGGGCACGTTGCTTATCACCTGCGATAGCCCAATTGCCGTCAGCCACAGGCCGCCCTCGGACAGCTGGCCGACGCCCGTCAACGCCTGCTGCAGTATCGGCAATTGCGTCATCAAATGGACATCAATAAACATCGCCATAAACACCAGCAGCAGCGTCCAGTCGACGCTGAAGACCACCCGGCGCTCTAACAGCAGGAAACCCGCCGCCAGTAACGCCAGCCCCCACAGTTCCTGTCGCAGCTCGAGCGCCAGCAGAAAAATCAGATAAAAAGCGAGACAGCACCACACCAGTTTCGGTTTCCAGTCTGGCGTTCTGTCGCCGCTTTGGTAGTGCAGCGCTTTGGCCGGAAAGCAAAACCAGCACAGCAGTAACAGCGTCAGCATCATCGCGGCCGCCAGTGGCAGCATTTGCCCGCTGAACTGAACAAAGGAGAGCCCGGAGCGCCCCCAAAGCAAAATGTTTTGCGGATTGCCGATAGGTGTGAGCAACGAGCCCGCATTGACCGCCAGCGCCTCGAAAATAATCAGGCGGTTCACCGGGATGGCGCACCACTTCTTCAGCGTGAGCGTAAGCGGTACGATGATAAACAGCGCCACGTCATTGGTGAGAAACGTCGAGAGTAAAGCCGCAGCCAGTACCATAAACATCGCCAGCTGCCGTTCGGTGACAAAACGCCGCGCCATTTTGCGGCCCAGCACATCAAAATACCCGCTCTGCTCCACGCCTTTGGTCAGCAGCATCAGGCCGCTGAGGGTCACAATGGTGTGCCAGTCAATGGCCGCGGGCCAGCGATGCGGAGTAAAGGGAACGAAAAAGCAGAGCAGTGCGCCAATCAGCAGCAGCAGATGTAAAAAGCGGTCACGTTTTAGCGACCGCAAAAAAGGGAGGTTCATTCAGCGTGAAATCCTGCCTGCAGGGTAAATTTCCGGAAGCATTCCAGCGTCTCTTCACTGACGTGGTGCTCCATGCCTTCGGCATCGCGCCGCGCAGTGTCCTGATTCACGCCAATCGCCAGCAGGAAGTTTTCCACTATCTGGTGACGTTCTCGCGTCTCCTGCGCCAGCTTTTCCCCTTCCGGCGTCAGAAACACGCCGCGCCAGGGGATTTGTTCAATCAGCCCAACCCCGACCAGACGTTTAAGCATTTTCGCCACCGTGGGTTGCGATACGCCAAGGCGGGCCGCCATGTCCACCTGACGCGCCTCGCCCACTTCCCGAATCAGATCGGAAATGAGCTCCACATAATCGTCAATCAGCTCCCGACGATGCGCTTCCCGCACCTGGCGAAAGCCTTCAACGTGCTCTTCCACATTCACTAACTGCGTCACTTTTTTTAGTCCTGGCTTTCCCGGGCGATGATTCATGGAGCTTCCTCTTCGACGTGACGCGTCACAGCATCAGATAACGTTGCCTCATTGTATAGGATCGTGACCAGAGCACAAAAAATTAACGTTTTAGCAATAGCTATACAATATAGCCTGTGCTATATCTGTATGTAATACGAACATCCTTCACGGACTGAAGGTGCGGAAAGTTCAGGAGGTCACGATGAACGAATTCAAGAGGTGCTTAAGCGTGTTTACCCACTCTCCTTTTAAAGTGCGTCTGATGCTGATTGGCATGCTGTGTGACATTTTCAACAGCAAACCCCAGCAGGACAAGCCTTCACACTAACCTGCGGCGTCGCGGTACGCCGCATCATTTTTCTGTCATCCTGGACGGTTAAACTGACCGTTTCGCCTGAAAAACCCCACCTATTTTCCGGAAATGGAATCTCCCTCTCAAAACAATTTGTTATCGGGAGTTGACGTAGCTATTCAGCAAACTTATCTTCTTGCATCCCTGCAGTTCTGGCGCTTCGTAGAATCCCCTTTCTTCACGCACTGCCCGGCAGGTTTTACCCTTTGACGCCAGGGGACGCACATGGCGTTTTTATAATTGTGACCTATGAACTTAACGCTGAAAGAAACGCTTGCCGCACGTGGACTTGCGCTAAACCCGTGGACCGGATTTTACTTTTTACAATCACTGCTGATTAATCTGGCGCTGGGATATCCTTTCAGCCTGCTGTATACCGCAGCGTTTACCTGCCTTCTGCACGTCTTATGGCGGGCCGCCCCGCGCACGCAGAAAATTCTGCTCGGCTTTATTTCACTGATTTCGGCGTTTTATTACCCGTTCGGCCAGGCCTACGGCGCGCCGAACTTTAATACCTTGCTGGCGATGCACTCCACCAACGTGGAGGAATCCACCGAGATCCTGACCATTTTCCCGTGGTACAGCTACTTTATTGCCGTCTTTATCTTTGCGCTGGGCGTGATTGCCGTGCGTCGCAAACGCGAGCAAAAACGCGGATGGAGCAAAACAGACTGGCTGTGTCTGGCCTTCAGTGTGGGTATGATTTTTGTCAGACCCGTACAGGAAATCGCGTGGGACGGCATTTTTCATATCAGTAAAGTGGGTTATCCGGTGGCGCGTTTCGCCCATGACGTCATTGCCAGCAATGAACAGGTGCTGGAAGAGCAGGCGCGACTGGCGGAATTTGCTAACCAGAAAGATTCCTGGAATGTCGTTGCCGTGAAACCGAAATATCACACCTACGTGGTGGTGATTGGGGAAAGCGCACGCCGTGATGCGATGGGCGCTTTTGGCGGCCACTGGGACAACACCCCGTTTGCCAGCAAAGTGAATGGCTATCTGTTTACCGACTACATCTCCGCCAGTGGCTCAACGCAAAAGTCCCTCGGCCTGACGCTAAACCATGTGGTCGACGGTCAGCCTCAGTACCAGAATAATTTCGTCACCCTGGCGAACCGCGCGGGCTTCCAGACCTGGTGGTTCTCCAATCAGGGTCAGATTGGCGAGTACGACACGGCTATCGCCAGTATCGCCAAACGCGCCGACGAAGTGCATTTCCTGAAAAACGGCGACTTTGAAGCGGACAAAAATACCCGTGACGATCAGCTGTTGAAGATGACCGCCCAGGTGCTGGCGACGGAAAGAACTCAGCCGCAGCTGATTGTTCTGCACCTGATGGGTTCACATCCGCAGGCCTGTGACCGTACGCAGGGGAAATATACCGATTTCGTGCAGTCGAAAGAGACCTCCTGCTACCTCTATAGCATGACGCAAACCGACGACCTGCTGAGCAAACTCTACGATCAGCTGCGTAACGCAGGCGACAGTTTCTCGATGGTTTACTTCTCCGATCACGGTCTGGCGTTCAAAGAGCGTGGCAAGGCGGTGCAGTACCTGGCGCATGACGATAAGTTCCAGCAGAACTTCCAGGTACCCTTCATGGTACTTTCCAGCGATGATAAAGCGCACCGGGTGATGAAAGCACGCCGTTCAGCGAATGATTTCCTGAGCTTCTTCTCCCAGTGGACAGGCATTCAGGCGCAAGAGATTCTGCCCCGTTACCGCTTTATCTCTAACCAAAAAGCCGGCCCGGTGTACATCACCAACTTCCAGCTGCAGAAAGTCGATTACGAACATCTCGGCACGGATATCTTCACCACCAAAACCCATTAACAGATCCCCGGTTGCCGACATCAGGCTTCCGGGGTGATGACTGAATCACATCCCGACGCCTGAACGACAGGCAAAAAAAATCCGCCACATGGGCGGATTTTTTATTATCACCGAAGTGATTAGAAGCGGTAACCAACACCGGCAATCCAGGTGCCAACGTCAACGTTACGAATACGAGACTGCTCGTAAGAGAAGTCCAGTGCAACGTTTTCGATTGGGTTGAACTGCATACCTGCACCGTAGGAGAAACCGTAGTCGCTCATATCGGATTTGTTGCCAGGGAAGTCAGTAGACTGGAATTTACCGTAGCCCAGACCGACAACACCGTAGATGCTCGCCCAGTCATTGATGCGGTAAGCAGGACCAGCAGTGATACCGTAGTACTGAGACTTATTGTAGGTACCTTCACCGTTGCCGTTTTTCTCAGTGTAAGTGAAAGAACCGATAACACCCAGTGGGTTGTTGTCTTGCTCGTAACGGTATTTCAGGTTGAAACCGCCAGCTTTGTTCGCTTCACCCTGCATATCGCTCTGAGCGTAGCCGCCAGTCACGGTAGAAGTTGCAGCTACTGCGGTACCTGCGGATGCGGCCAGAACCAGGGCCAGTGCTGAAAGACATGCAATTTTTTTCATAACCACCTCAAATGTGCTTCAAGTAAGTCCGTAAGTTTTAAATATACCAAAATTTATTAATAAACTCTTTGCGAAAGTCGTTGTCTAACGCCCGCTTGATGTAACCAAACGTTTCCATCACTGACAATACATATTAGAAAACAACGTCTTTGCCGCAGATTTCGCCATTATGACTCGCGCTGACTAACGCATTCATCCAGATTAATCCTAAACAGGCAGAAATTTTCTCTGTCGACTGAACTTTATTGTATGACCCTTCCTGTCGTTTTTTTTCAACAAAAGCTAAACCGAAAAGGATGAATTCATTTACACTGCCGGTTTTACTTCCTTTGACAAAAATTGACAGGAGCAAGGATGTCTGGGCTGTCCCGTAAGGTTCCCGTGTGGTTACCCATTGCTGTGATTCTCATCGCCATGTGCTCAATACAGAGTGGCGCTGCACTGGCAAAATCCCTTTTCCCTGTCGTGGGTGCCCCCGGCGTGACGGCACTTCGTCTGGCACTGGGTACGCTGATCCTGGTCTGCATTTTCAAGCCCTGGCGACTGCGCTTCACCAAAGCACAGCGTCTGCCGCTTCTGTTTTATGGCCTGTCACTCGGGGCGATGAACTACCTCTTCTATTTATCCATTCAGCGCATTCCGCTGGGCGTCGCCGTTGCCCTTGAATTCACCGGCCCGCTCGCCGTGGCGCTGTTTGGTTCACGCCGCCCGATTGATTTTCTTTGGGTGGCCCTGGCCGTGCTCGGTCTGTGGTTCCTGCTGCCGTTGGGCCAGAGTCTCGGCCACGTTGATTTACTTGGTGCCGCGTTGGCGTTGGGCGCTGGTGCGTGTTGGGCGGTCTACATTCTGACGGGCCAGCGTGCGGGCGAGGAACATGGCCCGGCAACGGTGGCCATGGGCTCGCTTATCGCAGCGCTGGTCTTTGTGCCGATTGGTGCCGCTCAGGCGGGGGAAGTGCTGTGGCAGTGGTCAATTCTGCCTGTGGGGATTGGCATTGCTATCCTGTCTACCGCGCTGCCCTACTCTCTGGAAATGATCGCGCTCACCCGCCTGCCGAGCCGCACATTCGGTACCCTGATGAGCATGGAACCCGCGCTTGCCGCACTGTCCGGTATGTTGTTTCTGGGCGAAACGCTGACCGGCACCCAGACGCTGGCGCTGCTGGCCATCATGGCCGCATCCATGGGCTCTACGCTCACGCTACGCGGCGACAGCAAAATCGAGAAAGTGGATATTTAGCCCTGCTGATGTGCCGCAGAAAACACATTTTCTGCGGTCACTGACATTTATTTCCCGCCTGTATCATCCCCTCCTGAAAATATCCTCTGGTGAAACAGCCGATCCGCTAATAATTAAGATTATGTCGCCATGATATATGCCAACTGACTGTTTTTAATGAGATATAACCATTTAAACACGCTGTTCTCTATTAAACCGATAGGGACTACCGTCCCGGTCAGGAAAAACCCGGTGCTATACTTATTGGCAGAAATTCACTGGAATGCACATCAAGAGGATATGAGATTATGGCTACCGCAAAATTGGTCAAAAACAAAACGTCTACTCTGCTGTATACCCGTAACGATGTTTCAGACAGCGAGAAAAAGGCAACCGTTGCGTTGCTGAATCGCCAGGTTATCCAGTTCATTGATCTGTCACTGATAACCAAACAAGCCCACTGGAATATGCGTGGTGCCAACTTTATTGCCGTGCATGAGATGCTGGACGGCTTCCGCACTGCGCTGACCGATCATCTGGATACCATGGCAGAACGTGCCGTGCAGTTGGGCGGTGTCGCGCTCGGGACCACGCAGGTCATTAACACCCAAACGCCACTGAAAAGCTATCCGCTGGATATTCATACGGTGCAAGACCACCTGAAAGAGCTGGCCGATCGCTACGCCATCGTGGCAAACGATGTGCGCAAGGCCATCAGTGAAGCGAAAGATGAAGATACCGCAGATATCCTTACCGCCGCGTCACGCGACCTCGATAAATTCTTGTGGTTTATCGAATCCAATCTGGAATAAGCATCGTTTTTACTTATCTTTCCAACCCCTCAGCCTGAGGGGTTTTGCACTTTTATGGTGCGCAAATTTTGCATTTACACGGCAAAAGTAAACCAGTTGTAATTATCACCTCACAAAATCGTTAATGAAAGATTGTTTTATCAGCGTAATTTGCGCTTAATACCCCTATCTTCTGCCTGCATACTGCTGCGCACCAAAACGGTGCCTCACTGTGGTGCAGATTCGGAAGCTTGCGCCATTTTTAGTGCAACATGCTCTCATCGCTTCGTTGAAAAACAATAGCTTGTAAAGTTGGCATGATTTTTTCATAAGCGATGTATTCACGCAGGGGATCGCCCCGTGGTTATAAAAGGAAATGCTATGAAGTCTGTATTTAAAGTTTCACTGGCTGCACTGACCCTGGCTTTTGCGGTTTCTTCTCAGGCCGCGGAAAAACAATTGGTCGTTGCAACGGATACTGCGTTCGTTCCCTTTGAATTCAAACAGGGTGACAAATACGTTGGTTTCGACGTGGATCTGTGGGCGGCTATCGCAAAAGAGTTGAAGCTCGACTACACCCTGAAACCAATGGATTTCAGCGGCATCATTCCGGCCCTGCAAACCAAAAACGTGGATGTGGCACTGGCGGGGATCACCATCACTGACGAGCGTAAAAAAGCTATCGACTTCTCTGACGGCTACTACAAAAGCGGCCTGCTGGTGATGGTGAAAGCCAACAACAACGACATCAAGAGTGTCAAAGATCTGGACGGTAAAGTGGTGGCCGTGAAGGGCGGTACGGGTTCTGTTGACTACGCAAAAGCCAACATCAAAACCAAAGACCTGCGTCAGTTCCCGAACATCGACAACGCCTACATGGAGCTTGGCACCAGCCGTGCTGACGCCGTTCTGCACGACACGCCAAACATCCTGTACTTCATCAAAACAGCGGGCCACGGCCAGTTCAAAGCGGTAGGTGAATCTCTGGAAGCCCAGCAGTACGGCATCGCCTTCCCGAAAGGCAGCGACGAGCTGCGTAATAAAGTGAACGGCGCGCTGAAAACCCTGCGCGAAAACGGCCAGTACAACGAAATTTACAAAAAATGGTTCGGTACTGAGCCAAAATAATAATGTCTGACAGATAAGGTTACGCCTGGAGGCGCGTTGCCTCCAGGCTGCTTTTTAGAGGGTGGCTTTCACCCCAGTTTTTACACGGTAACAGGATATTCATCATGCAGTTTGACTGGAGCGTCATCTGGCCTGCCATTCCTATCTTGCTTGAAGGCGCCAAATTAACGCTGTTGATTTCGGTCCTCGGGCTCGTTGGTGGGTTAATTATCGGCCTGCTGGCCGGTTTTGCCCGCACCTATGGTGGCTGGATTGCTAACCATATCGCCCTCGTTTTCATCGAAGTGATCCGCGGTACCCCTATCGTGGTTCAGGTGATGTTTATTTACTTCGCACTGCCGATGGCAATACCGGATCTGCGTATCGACCCGTTCTCGGCGGCGGTCATCACCATCATGATCAACTCCGGGGCCTACATTGCGGAAATCACGCGCGGTGCCGTGCTGTCCATTCATAAAGGCTTTAGTGAGGCGGGTCTGGCGCTCGGGCTTTCCCGTCGCGAAACTATTCGCCACGTGATCCTGCCGCTGGCCCTGCGCCGCATGCTGCCGCCGCTGGGCAACCAGTGGATCATCAGCATCAAGGACACCTCACTGTTTATCGTTATCGGCGTGGCTGAACTGACTCGCCAGGGCCAGGAAATCATTGCGGGCAACTTCCGCGCGCTGGAAATCTGGAGCGCCGTCGCGGTCATTTACCTGATCATTACTCTGGTGCTGAGCTTCGTTCTGCGTCGCCTTGAAAAAAGGATGAAAATCCTGTGATTGAATTTAAAAACGTCTCCAAGCACTTCGGTCAAACCCAGGTGCTGCACAACATCGATTTGAACATCACCAAGGGTGAAGTGGTGGTGATTATCGGGCCTTCTGGCTCCGGGAAATCCACCCTGCTGCGCTGCATTAACAAGCTGGAAGAGATTACCAGCGGCGATCTGATTGTGGACGGTCTGAAGGTTAACGACCCGAAGGTGGACGAGCGCCTGATTCGTCAGGAAGCCGGTATGGTGTTCCAGCAGTTCTATCTGTTCCCGCATCTGACGGCGCTGGAAAACGTCATGTTCGGCCCACAGCGCGTGCGCGGCGCGTCAAAAGCCGAGGCTGAAAAGCTGGCAAAGGACCTGCTGGCCAAAGTCGGTCTGGCTGAGCGTGGGCATCACTATCCGTCAGAACTCTCCGGCGGTCAGCAGCAGCGCGTGGCCATCGCCCGTGCGCTGGCGGTGAAACCTAAGATGATGCTGTTCGATGAGCCAACGTCTGCGCTGGATCCCGAACTGCGCCATGAAGTGTTGAAAGTGATGCAGGATCTGGCGGAAGAAGGCATGACGATGGTTATCGTCACCCACGAAATCGGCTTTGCCGAGAAAGTGGCCTCACGCCTGATCTTTATCGACAAAGGCCGCATTGCCGAAGACGGTAATCCGCAGTCGCTGATTGATAATCCGCCAAGCCAACGTCTGCAGGAGTTTTTGCAGCACGTGTCGTAAGCGTCTCCCCTCTCCTTTTCCGGGAGAGGGTTTTTCTCCTTCCACTCAGAAAGACCTCAAAAATAAACGGCTACCGCCTGCCCGCTATACTTATCATTTTGTTGATGATTTGAAAGGGAGGCTGCTGTGCCGTGGATCCTGCTGCTTATTGCCACACTGTTTTGTGCCCCGTCACAGGCGGTGACGATTCCGGGCGTAACGACAACCGCCCCGCAAAATAATGCCCCTGTGCCGGATGCGGCGCAAAAAAAAGCCGCCTATGCGGCGCTGGCAGATGTGCTGGAAAATGATTCAGCGCGCAAAGAGCTCATTACCCAACTGCGTACCGCGGCGGCAACACCGCCTCAAGAGAAGGTCCCACAGCTGACACCGCCCCCCGTTAACGACGATAAAACCGTGCTGGAAAGCGTGACGGATATCAGCCGTCACTATGGGGATGCGCTCTCGGAACGTTTCGCCCAACTGTGGCGCAATATCTCCACTGCCCCGCATAAAGCCTTTAATTCACAAACCTTTAGCAGCGCGGCCACCCATTTTTTACTGTTGGCGCTGCTGGTCTTTGCCTTTTATTCGCTGCTGAGGCTATGCGCTCTGCCGCTGTATCGAAAGATGGGTAAATGGGGACGTAAAAAGAACCGCGATCGTAGCAGCTGGTTGCATCTGCCAGCGATGATAACGCTGGCGATAGTCATCGACCTGCTGCTACTCGCCTTGACGCTGTTTGTCGGCCAGATGCTGAGTGGCCGCCTGAATGCGGGGAATCCGACCATTGCTTTCCAGCAGAGTCTGTTCCTCAACGCTTTCGCACTGATTGAATTCTTTAAAGCCATTCTGCGGCTGATCTTCTGCCCGCGGGTACCAGACCTGCGGCCTTTCCCCATTAAGGATGACAGCGCCCGCTACTGGAGCCTGCGCCTGAGCCTGCTGAGTGGATTGATTGGTTACGGTTTGATTGTCGCGGTGCCGATTATCTCGAACCAGATCAACGTGCAAACCGGGGCGCTGGCCAACGTGGCTATCATGCTCTGTATCACCGTCTGGGCGCTGTGGCTTATCTTCCACAACAAAAAAGCGATTACCGAAAGCCTGATTGAACTGGCCAACCGCTCCCTCTCTTTTTTCAGCCTGTTCATTCGTGCTTTTGCCCTGGTGTGGCACTGGCTCGCCAGCGCTTATTTCATCGTGCTGTTCTTCTTTTCGCTGTTCGACCCGGGCAACAGCCTGAAATTTATGATGGGCGCGTCGGTACGCAGTCTGGCGATTATCGGCATTGCGGCTTTTGTTTCCGGCATTTTGTCGCGCTGGATAGCCAAAACCATCACCCTGTCACCGGAAACACAGCGTAACTATCCTGAGCTGCAAAAGCGCCTCAACGGCTGGGTTTCCGCCTCACTCAAAGCCGCGCGGATCCTCACGGTCTGTGTGGCGGTGATGCTGCTGTTAAGCGCATGGGGACTGTTTGATTTCGTTGACTGGTTACATCACGGTGCCGGACAGAAGACGGTGGATGTGCTGATCCGCATTGCGCTGATCCTGCTGCTCTCAGCAATAGGCTGGACCCTGCTGGCAAGCCTGATTGAAAACCGCCTGGCGTCGGATATCCACGGTCGCCCTTTGCCGAGCGCCCGCGCCCGCACGCTGCTGACGCTGTTTCGTAATGCGCTTGCGGTCGTTATCAGCACCATCACGGTGATGATTTTGCTCTCTGAAATCGGGGTGAATATTGCGCCGCTGCTCGCCGGTGCCGGCGCGCTGGGATTAGCCATTTCGTTCGGCGCGCAAACGCTGGTGAAAGACATTATTACCGGCATTTTCATTCAGTTCGAAAATGGGATGAACACCGGCGATCTGGTGACCATCGGGCCGCTGACCGGGACGGTGGAAAGAATGACGATCCGCTCGGTCGGCGTGCGCCAGGACACCGGGGCCTATCACATCATTCCGTGGTCCTCGATAACCACCTTCGCTAACTTTGTCCGTGGAATTGGCTCAGTGGTGGCGAACTATGATATCGACCGCTCAGAGGATCTCGACAAGGCCAACACCGCCCTGAAAGCCGCCGTGGACGAACTGATGGAGCAGGAAACCCTTCGTGGGCTGGTGATTGGCGAACCTTCCTTTGCCGGGCTGGTGGGGTTGACCAACACGGCCTTCACCCTGCGCGTCTCCTTCACCACCCTGCCGCTGAAACAGTGGACGGTGCGTTTTGCGCTGGATACCCAGGTGAAGAGACAGTTCGATAAAGCGGGCGTGAGGGCGCCAGTACAGACTTACCAGATGCTGCCCACACCGGCGCTACAGCCGCCGAACGGGCCACCCCCTCTCTCGGAGCCCACGTTGTAGGCTCCATAACGGCGAGGATTAACGTGCGCGTGCGAGGAAACGACGGCGCTGATCCGCCTCGAGGAAGGTCCAGGCGATAAAGCGGCTCTGCTTTTGTCCCTGGGCCATCTCTTTTTTCACCACGGTCACGGCACCCGCTTCTTTGAGCGCCGGATACAGCAGCGGCAGATTATCGCCACGGGACACCAGGGAGGTAAACCACATCACCTGGCGACCAAATTCACGACTCTCTTCAATCATTTTGCGAATGAAGGCCACTTCACCGCCCTCACACCAAAGCTCCTGCTGCTGACCGCCAAAGTTCAGCGCGTCATTTTTCTCCTGTCCCAGATTGCGGCGCTTGCGTTCGCTGCCTTCACGCGCGCTGGCGGCAGAATCATGGAACGGAGGATTACAGACCATCGCATCAAAGTATTCATTCTTATGGATCATGCCGCCCAAAATGACCTGCGCATTCTTCTGGCGGCGTAACCGAATTTGACGGCTCATCCCGGGGTTGGCATCAATAATCGCCTGTGCGCTGGCCAGCGCCTGGGCGTTAATCTCTGTGCCGGTAAATCGCCAGCCGTACTCGTGAAGACCAATCAACGGATAGATAAGATTCGCCCCGGTGCCGATATCCAGCACGCTGGCGCTGCCCGGGATGTTTCCCGTGGTCTCCGCCAGGAGATCGGCCAGATGATGCAGATAATCCGCCCGGCCCGGTACTGGCGGGCAAAGGAAGCCCTCAGGAATGTCCCACGCTTTGACCTGATAGAAATGCGCCAGAAGCGCCTTATTGAGGGCTTTCACGGCCTGTGGGTCGGCAAAGTTGATGCTCTGCTCACCGGCAGGCGTGGTCACGATAAACGCCGACAGCGCCGGGTTCTCCTGGCACAGTGCGGGTAAATCGTAGCGAGCGTGGTGACGGTTACGCGGGTGCAATCCCGGCTTTTGAGCTTTCATGACTTCCTCCTGTTGACGGCTGCGTAAGATACCCGTTGACGAAGGTGGCGTAAATAAGGGAGTCTGGCTAATTTGCACACTCACCCCGTTATCACGATGAAAAGTGGCGCTTTGTCATCAGACTGAGGTTCAATTATGTACTTTTATCAACCCTGCGACGGCCACGGACTGCCGCATGACCCGCTCAACGCTATCGTTGGCCCACGCCCTATCGGCTGGATCAGTTCACTGAATGCGCAGGGGCAGCGTAACCTTGCCCCGTATAGCTTCTTCAACTGCTTTAACTATCGTCCACCAATCATTGGTTTTGCCAGCAGCGGCTGGAAAGACAGCGTGCGCAATATTGTTGAAACCAAAGAGTTCGTCTGGAACCTGACCACTTTTGATCTGGCTGGCGCGATGAATGAGACCTCTGCGAGCCTGCCGCACGGCGAAGATGAGTTTCTCCGTGCCGGACTGACCCCCGCTGAAAGTCGGCTGGTTCGGGCACCGAGGGTCGCGGAAAGCCCGGTTAATTTTGAATGCCGTTTGTCGCAGTGTATTCAACTGACCGGTGCTGACGGCCGCGAAGTGGATAGCTGGCTGGTGTTAGGCGAAGTGGTTGCCGTGCATATCGATGAATCCCTGCTGGAAAACGGTGTCTATCAGACCGCGAAAGCCAGACCGGTACTCCGTGCCGGTGGCCCGACGGCGTATTACACCGTGGACGAAAGCCAGCGCTTTGATCTGGTTCGCCCGGACGCACGATAACCACCGGTTTATCATTGGGTTATAGGTGGCTGATTTGTCAGCTTTTCGTCAAGATATGTTGTTCAAAAAACAGACAGATCATCCACAATTTTTTGCGCCATGTCACACTTCTCCATCCCCTACACTGTAGATAACCCCCGTGGTAACAGAGAGGATGTGCACATGAAAAGAACGTTGATCCTGATCGCTGCCGGTGCGTTGTCGATACTCTCTTTTTCAGCAACAGCCGAACCGCAACAACTGACACAAACTAACACCGGGCAACTCCGCCCGACAGGCACGGTCTCCGTCTCTGGTGCCGATGATTTCCAGGATCTACAAACTAAACTGGCTGAAAAAGCGCAACAGGAAGGGGCCAAAGGGTTTGTGGTGAACTCGGCCAGCGGTAACAACAAGATGTTTGGCACCGCCACCATCTACAAATAATTTGCTCAGGATTATCTCGCCAAAAAGCGCCGTTTTCACAGGCGCTTTTTTTATTATCGCCTGTCATACACCCTAACATTTAATGCAGCATAAAAAATTTACTGAGAGGCGTTTGTCAGTGTATAGTTCCAGAATAATGGCAAAACTATAGATTTACTGACAAAACAGAAGCCAACCCCACAGCACAACCCATCTTCTTTACGCGCACACTTTATTGTGAAATGAGTCGCAAAATGTGCCCTAAAAAAAGGCGTTCCCCTGTGCGGACCCTTTTTCATCATCGAGGGGAAATTATTTTATTAATAATCAATAAATTATTAATCATTCAATTTTTTCGATGAAGTCCGTCAAGTCTCTTCGATTTTATCTTCCGCAGAAAAGCGTGATACTCATCACATCGACGAAACAACGTCACTTTTAAAGAATAACCTGCGAGATATTAATCATGAAAACCATCAAATCTGCTGCTATCGCTATCGCTCTTTCCGCTCTGTCCTTTGGTGCCTTCGCCGCTCAGCCTGTGACCCAGGCTCAGGCAGAAAGCATGAACAAAATCGGTACTGTCTCTGTTGATGGCGCGAGCACGCTGGACGGTCTGGAAGCAAAACTGGCTGCGAAAGCCGCTGAAGCAGGTGCGTCGGGTTACAGCATCACGTCTGCTAACACCAACAACAAAATCAGCGGTACTGCGGTGATTTACAAATAATCACCGGACAAGATTTACCCCTCATTGACCATTGCCACAGTACTTGTTTTAACCCTTGTTGCCCGTCCATCGCTGGACGGGCTTTTTTTTACCTGCCGTTTACCAGCAGGCGTCTACCCGCTGCAGACCCGCTTCGAGCGTGGTCACTTCACCGGTCGCCAACAGGCAGGCCGCCAGCTGAATTTTGATTGATTCCGGGATCGGCTCAACGCCAGCCACACAGCGCTCAATCCAACGGGCGGTCACTTCAGGATCTTTTGACTCCGGCACTTTCGCTTCGCGGGTCGCATCTTCACGTTCAACGACCAGCCGCGTGCCGCTGTCGTCAATCAGACTGATTTGCGGACAGCGCTGAGGATTGGCATACACCTCGCCTTCTGTTCCGTGCATCAACAGCGCCCGCCCGCCGATTTTTTCAAAGAACTGGCCGACGCGTGGCACATACTCAGGGTGAGAAACACTGGATAACCGCAGGGCGGCACCTTCGGCAAACGGCGTGGCCAGTTTTGCCAACGTATGAGCACTGTTACGTACCCCCATTCGCCAGCGCAGACCGAGCTGCTGTTCCAGCGGCGGGCAGAATGCGCCAATGGGCATGTAGACCGGCTGATGCCCTTCCAGTTTGGCCTGCGCCTGCCCGGCATGCCGCGTCGGTTCAATGCCCAGTAAGGTGAAAATTGTCTCGCTCAGCACGCGGGTAGGATCGTGACTGACCCCGTGTACCAACACCGGAAAACCCAGTTTCTTCAGCAGCATCGCCAACAACGGGGTTAAATTAGGCTGCTTACGCGCGCCGTTATAGCTCGGGATGACTATTGGCATTGGTTTGCCTGCTGGCGGGGTCAGCTGGACCGTGTGCTGTTGCATCGCTTGGTAAAAGCCCTGCATTTCCGCCTCGCCCTCGCCCTTGATACGCAGCGCAATCAGGATCCCGCCGAGCTCCAGCTCCGGCACATCGCCTTTGAGCATATGCGCATACAAGCCACGCGCCGTGTCAGTATCCAGGTCACGGGCGTGATTTTTACCGCGCCCAACCTCTTTAATAATGTTGCGATAGTCCATGTAAAGCTCCTGACTGATTAGCGTCGCTTGCGGCGAGCGGGTTTGCTTTTACTTTTGCTTGTTACTATACCTTCTGGCGCGTCGGGCTGCTCGATAGGAAACACCGGAAGCGCATTCAGTAACCGCGAGCCATAGTTTTTGGTCAGCAGGCGCTTATCATAAATAATCACCTCCCCCCAACAGCCGTGGCTACGAATCAAACGCCCTACCTGCTGGATAAGGTTAAAGGATGCCGCGGGCAGGCTTTGCACCTCGAAGGGGTAGCGATTGAGGCTTTTTAACCATTCGCCTTCGGTTATCACCACCGGGCTGTCGATGGGCGGGAAAGCAATTTTATGGATATGCACCTGGCTTAGCAGTTCGCCTTTTAAATCGAGGCCTTCGGCAAAGGACTGCAGCCCGACCAGCACGCTGTGCTCGCCCCCCTCGACCCGTTTGCGGTGCAGCTCCACCAGCCGATAACGCGGCTGATCGCCTTGCACCAGCAACATCAAACGCAAATCCATCACATGCTCGAGAAAACGCTGCATTGCCCTGCCGCTGGCAAACAGCACCAGCATCCCCAGATGCTTTTTGCTCTCGACCTGCTGGCGGAAAAATGCCGCCATTTCGGCAATGTGCTGCTCTTCGTTCTCCATTAGCGGTTCGTAGCGCATTTTCGGGATAATAATTTTACCCTGCTCCACGTGGTTGAACGGCGAGTCGAGCGCCACAAAGCGATCGCCCGCTTTCTCTTTTAAGCCACTCATTTCCTGCAGGCGGGAGAAACTGTTCAGGCTTCTCAGCGTCGCCGAGGTGACGACGATATGCGGGATCCTGCGCCAAAGCAGCTTTTCCAGCTGATCGCTGACGCGGATCCCGACGCAGTGGAACCAGACGTGCGGCTGCCCGTCGCGCATATCCCGGGTGACCCATTTGCTGACGGGCGCACCGGACGCCTGCACCATTGAGGCCAGCCGCCACAGTTTGCTCTGCGATTCGAACATCCCCAGCGCGCGGTTCATCTGCAGCAGGACCCGATGCAACCGCACGATATCGTGGGAGCCTGTTTTTTCGCTCAAATCATTCAGGAACAGTTCCGACAGCCCGCGCAGCTTTTCCGTTGATTTCGCCAGACTCTGACAGTGCGCCATCACTTCGTCCGGCAGCGCCCCCATTTCGAAACGGTACTCCGCGTCCTGAGCCGCAGGCATATACAGATTGAGAATATTATTGAGCGAAACAATGTGTTCCTGAAGTTCGTCGCAATGTTCTTTCAGGCGTTCAGGGTTGGCCAGCGGTGGGAGCGTTTTTGGACGAAACTGCTCCATGCAGGTCGCCACCAGTTTGCTGAACAAATCGAGCTGCAGGCGGAACCACGGCGCGGTAATTTCAGCACTCATCTCCAGCGCATCGCGGGCGACATCCGGCAGGTGATGGCCTTCGTCCAGCACCAGCAGCAGGTTTTTCGCCTCCGGCAGTACCGCTTCACTCTCCATTGCCGCCATCACCAGCGCATGGTTCGCCACCACCACTTCCGCTTCCTGAATTTCACGGCGGGCCACAAAGAACGGGCATTCGCGGTAATAGAAACAGTTGCGATTCAGACAGCTGGCTTTGTCCGTGCTTAAACGGCTCCACAGCGCATCGTCAATGGCCTGATCGGTATGATCGCGCAGGCCGTCCCATTTGTAGCTGTCGAGATCGGCTTTCAGCTTAGCGCAGCGCTTCTGCTCTTCTTTGCTATTGGGCGTCAGGTCGTCATCCAGAAACGCCAGCAAATCCTGCTGCGTCGTTTCAGAACTGGAAAGCCCGGCGAGATTACGCGGGCAGACATAGCGTCCGCGCCCAAAGGCCGCCGTGAAACGCAGTTCAGGAATGATTTTTTTCAGCAGCGGTAAATCTTTGCTGTAGATCTGATCCTGAAGGGCGACGTTGGCGGTGCTCACCACCAGCGTTTTTTGCTCTTCACGGGCAATGGCAATGCCGGGGATCAGATAGGACAGGGTTTTACCGACGCCGGTCGGGGCTTCAATCGCCAGATGCCTGCCCTCTTCTCCGGCCAGCGTTTTTGCCACATCAGCAATCATCTGCCGCTGTGGTGCGCGGGGTATGAAGTCGGGGATCTGTTCCTGAAGCGCCTTATACCAGGACGCGATTTGCGCCTTCAGCGCGGCGGTAAGTGCCATTGAGAAATTCCGGATACTGTATAAACAGCCACTATTTTGGCACTTTCCAGGCCTCGGGGCAAAAAAAATGGCCGCCGGAGCGACCATCTTTAATGTTGTGACTTACTGTGCGGCAGCGGGCTTACGCGGACGACGACGACGCGGTGCAGCGCCTTCTCTGCGCGGCTGATCGCCCTCGGCACGACGTGCCTGACCACCTGCGGCAGGTTTATCGCTGCGACGCGCCTGACCATTGCCTGCCGGTTTGTCGCTGCGGCGTGCCTGACCATTACCTGCCGGTTTATCACTGCGGCGTGCCTGGCCACCGTCGTTACGACGAGGCTGTCCCTGACCGCGACCACCGCCGCCGCCACGGCTCTGACGACCATTCTGGATCGGCTCAGCCTGGATTGACGGATCAACCTCATAACCTTCCAGCGCAATACGCGGGATCTCTTTTTTCAGCAGACGTTCGATGTCACGCAGCAGCTTGTGCTCATCGACGCAGACCAGCGACAGCGCTTCGCCAGTTGCTGCAGCACGCCCGGTACGGCCGATACGGTGAACGTAATCTTCCGGCACGTTTGGCAGCTCGTAGTTAACGACGTGCGGCAGTTCTTCAATGTCCAGACCGCGGGCCGCGATATCTGTCGCCACCAGCACGCGCAGATCGCCAGATTTGAATTCCGCCAGTGCACGGGTACGCGCGCCCTGGCTCTTGTTACCGTGGATAGCCGCGCTGCGGATACCGTCTTTATTCAGCTGTTCGGCCAGGTGGTTCGCGCCGTGTTTGGTACGAGTGAACACCAGGACCTGCTTCCAGTCACCTTCGCCGATCATCTGCGACAGCAGTTCCCGCTTGCGTTTCTTATCAACGAAATGCACGTGCTGAGTGACCTGCTCAGAGGCGGTATTGCGGCGAGCCACTTCCACTTCCAGCGGGTTGTGCAGCAGCTTAGACGCCAGCGCTTTGATTTCGTCAGAGAAGGTTGCGGAGAACAGCAGGTTCTGGCGCTTCGCCGGCAGTTTTGCCAGCACGCGACGAATGTCGTGGATAAAGCCCATATCCAGCATGCGGTCCGCTTCGTCCAGCACCAGAATTTCGACTTTGTCGAGGCTGACGGCGTTCTGATGTTCCAGATCCAGCAGACGACCCGGGGTCGCCACCAGCACGTCCACACCGCTGCGCAGTTTCATCATCTGCGGGTTGATGCTGACACCGCCAAACACCACCATTGAACGGATATTCAGGTACTTACTGTAATCGCGGACGTTTTCGCCAACCTGCGCTGCCAGCTCACGGGTTGGGGTCAGGATCAGCGCGCGCACCGGGCGACGGCCCTTGGCATGCGGCTCTTTTTGAGCCAATTGCTGCAACAGTGGCAGGGTGAAACCTGCGGTTTTGCCGGTGCCGGTCTGGGCACTGGCCATCAGGTCACGGCCCTGCAGGACACAAGGTATCGCTTGTTGCTGGATAGGGGTTGGCTGCGTGTAACCCTGCTCTTCGACAGCGCGCAGGATCTCAGCATTCAGGCCAAGGGTTTCAAAAGACATAACAACTCCGAACCGCCCCGACCATGACAGGTATCGTTTTCAGGGTGATAGTGATAACGCAGTAAGACAAAAACGATAATGTCAGCAAGGGGCGGAGTGTAGCAGTTTTTGTGACACACCGCATAAAATATCCCTCATCAATTCATCAACGAAATAATTCTCCGCAATGCATGGACAAGGTTAAAAAGAGAGCATAATCTTAATCAATCGATTGATTAATTTCAGTGAGACGCCATGAACGTAACGCCAATCACCAGTAAAGGCGAACAGGCGAAAGCCCAACTCATTAGCGCCGCTATCGCCCAGTTTGGCGAATTTGGTCTGCACGCGACCACCCGGGATATCGCCGCGCTTGCCGGGCAGAATATTGCCGCCATCCCCTACTACTTCGGTTCGAAAGAAGATCTCTATCTGGCCTGCGCGCAGTGGATTGCGGATTTCATCGGGGCAAACTTTCGCCCGTTGGCAAACACCGGTGAGCAGTTGCTCAGCCAGTCGGTGCCTGACAAGCCCGCCATCCGTGAACTTATTCTTCACGCCAGCCAGAACATGATCCTGCTGCTGACGCAGGACGAAACGGTCAACCTCAGTAAGTTTATCTCCCGTGAGCAACTTTCGCCCTCCCCCGCCTACCAATTAATTCACGATCAGGTGATTGCCCCGCTGCACGGGCATCTGACGCAACTGATCGCGGCCTATACCGGGCGGGAACCTACCGATACCCAGACTATTTTGCACACCCACGCGCTGCTGGGCGAAATCCTCGCGTTTCGGCTTGGACGGGAGACCATCCTGCTGCGCACGGGATGGGCGCGCTTTGACGAAGAAAAAGCCGGGCTGATTTTTGCCGTCATCACCCAGCACATCGATTTTTTGCTGAACGGATTATCGCAAAGGAGCTGAAGTCATGAAAAAACCTATTGCCGTGATTGTGGCGGTTGCTGTCATCGTGGCGTTGATTGCTGGTGGCACCTGGTGGTATCAGAGTCGCAAGGATAACGGCCTGACGCTCTACGGCAACGTGGACATTCGCACGGTCAATATGAGCTTCCGCGTCGGCGGCCGTCTGCAGGCGCTACAGGTAGATGAAGGGGATGCCATTAAGGCCGGACAAACCCTCGGTGAATTGGATCATGCGCCTTATGAGAATGCGCTGCAGCAGGCCAAGGCCAACGTCGCCGCAGCACAGGCGAAATACGATTTGCTGTTGGCAGGCTATCGCGATGAAGAGATTGCGCAGGCCGCCGCTTCAGTTCGCCAGGCGCAGGCCGCGTCCGAGTACGCGCAAAACTTCTATCAGCGCCAGCAGGGGTTGTGGAAAAGCCGCACCATTTCCGCCAACGATCTGGAAAATGCCCGTTCGTCACGCGATCAGGCCTTAGCCACGCTGAAAGCCGCGAAGGATAAGCTGAGTCAATACCATACCGGTAACCGTCCACAGGAAATTGCTCAGGCAAAAGCCAGCCTTGAACAGGCCCAGGCCCAGCTGGCTCAGTCGCAGCTCGATTTAGAGGACACCACCCTTCTCGCCCCTTCCGATGGCACCATTCTGACGCGTGCGGTTGAGCCCGGCAGCATGCTGAGCGCCGGTAATACCGTGTTGACGCTTTCGCTGACACGTCCGGTTTGGGTACGTGCTTATGTCGATGAAAGCAACCTCAATCAGGCGCAGCCAGGACGCGAAGTGTTGCTGTATACCGATGGTCACCCGGATAAACCGTACCATGGCAAAATTGGTTTCGTTTCCCCCACCGCAGAATTTACCCCGAAAACCGTGGAAACGCCGGACCTGCGCACCGATTTAGTCTATCGCCTGCGCATTATCGTCACCGATGCCGACGATTCGCTCCGCCAGGGTATGCCGGTCACGGTGACCTTCCCGCAGGGAGATACGCATGAGTGAGGCGGTGATTAAGCTGAACGGGCTTATCAAACGCTTTACCGGCATGGATAAGCCTGCGGTAGCAAAACTCGACTGCACCCTACAGGCCGGGTACGTGACCGGGCTGGTCGGCCCGGACGGTGCGGGCAAAACGACGCTGATGCGAATGCTTGCCGGGCTGATGAAGCCTGATGAAGGCAGCGTCAGCGTCATCGGTTACGACCCCATCAAAGACAGCAGCGCCCTGCATGCCGCCCTGGGGTATATGCCGCAAAAATTTGGGCTGTATGAAGATTTGACGGTGATGGAGAATCTCAAACTGTACGCCGATTTACGCAGCGTTACCGGGGAAGCGCGCGAGAAAACGTTCGCGAAGCTGTTGGAATTCACGTCGCTCGGGCCGTTCACCGAAAGGCTGGCGGGGAAGCTTTCCGGTGGCATGAAGCAAAAACTGGGGCTCGCCTGCACGCTCGTTGGCGAACCGAAAGTGCTGCTGCTGGATGAACCCGGGGTTGGCGTGGATCCGATTTCGCGTCGTGAACTGTGGCAAATGGTGCACGAATTGGCGGGCGACGGCATGCTGATCCTTTGGAGCACCTCGTATCTTGATGAAGCCGAACAATGTCGCGATGTGCTGTTGATGAATGAAGGCGAGCTGTTGTACCAGGGTGAACCGAAAGCGTTAACCGACGGCATGCGCGGCCGCAGCTTTTTGATGAACAGCAAAACCGAGAATAACCGCCGACTGCTTCAGCGTGCACTCAAACTCCCGCAGGTAAGTGACGGCATGATTCAGGGGCGCTCGGTGCGTCTGATCCTGAAAAAAGAGGCAACGGTTGATGACATCCGTCAGGCGGATGGCATGCCTGACATCGGGATCGAGGAGACCGAACCGCGCTTCGAAGATGCATTTATCGATCTGCTCGGCGGGGCCGGGACATCTGAATCTCCGCTCGGCGCCATTCTTCATACCGTGGACGGCACCGCCGGTGAAACAGTGATTGAAGCGAAATCGCTCACCAAAAAATTTGGCGATTTTGCGGCCACCGACAATGTCAATTTTACCGTGCAGCGCGGCGAGATCTTTGGCCTGCTCGGCCCTAACGGAGCAGGAAAATCAACCACCTTTAAGATGATGTGCGGCCTGCTGGTGCCCACCGCTGGCAAAGCGCTGGTGCTGAATATGGATCTGAAAGTCAGCTCCGGCAAAGCGCGTCAGCATCTGGGCTATATGGCGCAAAAATTTTCGCTCTACGGCAACCTGACGGTGGAGCAAAATCTGCGTTTCTTCTCCGGCGTATATGGGCTGCGGGGCAAAGCGCAAAACGAAAAAATCGACAAGATGAGCGAGGCGTTTGCGCTGAAAAGCATTGCCAGCCACGCCACCGACGCCCTGCCACTGGGCTTTAAACAGCGGCTGGCGCTGGCCTGCTCGCTGATGCACGAACCCGATATTCTGTTCCTTGATGAACCCACTTCCGGCGTTGACCCGATCACCCGCCGCGAGTTCTGGCTGCACATCAACAGCATGGTGGAAAAAGGCGTGACCGTGATGGTGACCACCCACTTTATGGATGAGGCTGAGTACTGCGATCGCATCGGGCTGGTGTATCGCGGGAAGCTGATTGCCAGCGGTACGCCGGACGAACTGAAAGCCAAAGCGGCAGATGCGCAGACGACGGATCCGACCATGGAGCAAGCGTTTATCACCCTCATTCACGACTGGGATAAGGAGCATGCCGATGGTCAATAGCACTCTCTCCTGGCGACGGGTTCGCGCGCTGTGCGTGAAAGAGACCCGACAGATCGTGCGCGATCCCAGCAGTTGGCTGATTGCGGTGGTGATCCCGCTGATGCTGCTGTTTATCTTCGGCTACGGGATCAACCTTGACTCCAGCAAGCTGCGGGTTGGGATCCTGCTTGAGCAGCAAAGCGAAGAAGCGCTGGATTTTGCCCATACCCTGACGGGCTCTCCCTATATTGACGCGACCCTCAGTGATAACCGACAGGCGCTGATCCAGAAAATGCAGGCCGGGCGCATTCGCGGTCTGGTGGTTATCCCGGTGAACTTTGCCGCACAGATGGCGCGTAGCAACGATGAAGCGCCGATTCAGGTGATTACCGACGGCAGCGAACCGAACACGGCTAACTTCGTACAAGGTTATGTGCAGGGGATCTGGCAAATCTGGCAAATGCAGCGCGCCGAAGACCGGGGCGAAAAATTTGAGCCGCTGATTGATGTGCAGATGCGTTACTGGTTTAACCCTGCGGCCATCAGCCAGCACTTTATCATCCCCGGTGCGGTCACCATCATCATGACGGTGATCGGCGCGATCCTGACGTCGCTGGTGGTCGCCCGCGAATGGGAGCGCGGCACCATGGAAGCGCTGCTTTCTACTGAGGTTACCCGCGCCGAGCTGCTGCTGTGTAAGCTTATTCCTTACTATTTCCTCGGCATGCTGGCGATGCTGCTGTGCATGCTGGTGTCGGTGTTTATTCTGGACGTGCCCTACCGAGGATCGCTGGTGATTCTGTTCTTCATCACCAGCCTGTTCCTGCTGAGCACGCTGGGCATGGGGCTGCTTATCTCCACCATCACCCGCAATCAGTTTAACGCCGCGCAGGTGGCGCTGAATGCTGCGTTTCTGCCGTCGATTATGCTGTCCGGGTTTATTTTCCAGATAGACAGCATGCCTGCCGCCATCCGCGCGGTGACGTACATTATTCCGGCACGCTATTTCGTCAGCACGCTGCAAAGCCTGTTCCTTGCCGGCAATATTCCGGTGGTGCTGTTGGTTAACGTGCTGTTTTTGATTGCCTCAGCGGTGATGTTTATTGGCCTGACGTGGCTGAAAACCAAACGTCGGCTGGATTGATTAAGGAGAATGCATGTTTCATCGTTTATGGACGCTTATCCGCAAAGAGCTGCAGTCGCTGCTGCGTGAGCCGCAGACCCGCGCCATCCTGATCATGCCGGTGCTGATTCAGGTGTTTCTGTTCCCTTTTGCCGCGACGCTGGAAGTGACCAACGCCACCATCGCGATTTATAACGAAGACAACGGCAAGCATGCGGTTGAACTGACACAGCGCTTCGCCCGCGCCAAAGCCTTTACCCATATCCTGCTGCTGAAAAGCCCGCAGGAGATCCAACCGACTATCGATACGCAGAAGGCACTGCTGCTGGTGAGGTTCCCCTCAGATTTCTCCCGTAATCTCGACAGCTTCCAGACCGCGCCGATGCAGCTGATCCTCGACGGGCGAAACTCGAACAGTGCGCAGATTGCCGCGAACTACCTGCAGCAGATTGTTGAGGATTATCAGCAGGAATTGCTGGACGGCAAACCGAAGCCGAATAACAGCAAGCTGGTCGTGCGCAACTGGTATAACCCGAATCTCGACTACAAATGGTTCGTGGTACCGTCGCTGATTGCGATGATCACCACCATCGGCGTCATGATTGTGACGTCGTTGTCCGTTTCCCGGGAGCGCGAACAGGGCACGCTGGATCAGCTGCTGGTGTCGCCGCTCACGACATGGCAAATTTTTATTGGCAAAGCGGTACCCGCGCTGATTGTTGCCACCTTCCAGGCCAGTATCGTGCTGGCGGTGGGGATCTTTGCCTATCAAATCCCCTTCTCCGGCTCGCTGGCGCTGTTCTACTTTACGATGATGGTTTACGGTTTATCGCTGGTCGGGTTCGGGCTGCTGATTTCGTCGCTGTGCGCCACGCAGCAGCAGGCGTTTATCGGGGTATTTGTCTTTATGATGCCCGCCATTCTGCTTTCCGGTTACGTCTCACCGGTTGAGAATATGCCCGTCTGGCTGCAGGACGTGACGTGGATTAACCCGATTCGTCACTTTACGGAGATTACCAAGCAGATCTATCTGAAGGATGCCAGTTTCGACATTATTTGGCAGAGCCTGTGGCCGCTATTGGTGATAGCAACCACAACGGGCTCAGTGGCGTACGCGATGTTTCGGCGTAACGTTGCGTAACTTTTTGTCTTTCGCCAGCAGCGAAACAATCGCTGGCCCGGCAAGGATAACGATGCCAGCCAGGGCCAGCAGGACATTGTTTTGCAGCACGCGGGACAATAACCACAGCACGATAACCGCCGCGCCAAAGTACCAGGTGGTGGTGAGCTCTTCGAGGAAATCGCCGACATCCCGCCACCGGGCCTCGTGGTGGCGCTGGAGTGCCAGCATAAGCAGTACAGTAATGCCGTAGAGCACGCAAAGGCCCAATCCCACACGGACCAGTGCCCCGCTCATCCATCCCATCACCAGGACTGCAACGACCGCCAGATGCAACACAATCTGCCAGCAGCTGAGGCCCGTTACGACACGAATTTGTTGTTGCCACTTCATGTCATCTCTCCCGAAGCATTTTCAACTGTTAATCAGAGTACCGGACTTTACGGAAAATTCCGTAACACCGCATCTTTTTGTGACGACGACTACACTATTTTATTGATGAAAGTGACGCATACAGGAGATTTATGGCCCAGGCTCCCCTCCCATTGTCCTTAACTATTTTGACCATCAATACCCATAAAGGTTTTACGGCATTTAATCGGCGCTTCATTCTACCGGAGCTGCGTGACGCCGTGCGGACCATCGGTGCCGATATCGTCTGCCTGCAGGAAGTGATGGGCGAACACGACGTTGATTCGCGACAGCGGGAAAACTGGCCGGGTGGCAGCCACTACGAATTTTTGGCGGATGCGATGTGGAGTGATTACGCCTATGGCCGCAACGCGGTGTATCCGGAAGGCCATCACGGTAACGCCGTATTATCGCGCTATCCCATTGAACATGATGAAAACCGCGATATCTCGGTGGGTAACAGCGAAAAGCGCGGGCTGCTGTACTGTCGGATTGCACCACCTGACGCGAGCACCCCGGTTCACGTCATCTGCGTCCATCTGGGTTTACGTGAAGCCCATCGTCAGGCGCAGCTGGTGATGCTGAGTGATTGGGTCAATCAGTTGCCCGACAATGAGCCGGTGATCGTGGCGGGCGATTTTAACGACTGGCGCCTGCAGGCGAATCGCCCCTTGAAGCGTCTGGCGGGGCTTGAGGAAATCTTCACACGGGACACGGGCCTCCCGGTGCGCACCTTTCCGGCACGCTTTCCGGTGCTGCGGCTCGACAGAATCTACGTCAAAAATGCGCTCGCCATGCACCCCGCGCTGCTGACACGCCACCCATGGCGGCATCTTTCCGACCATGCGCCGTTAAGCGCGGAGATCCACATATGAAATGCAATTGGCGGGAAGGCAATCAGATCCAGCTTCTGGAAAATGGCGACCAGTTTTATCCGGCGGTCTTCGACGCCATTCAGCATGCAGAGCACAAAGTCATTCTGGAAACGTTTATCTGGTTTGAAGACGAAATTGGCAGGCAGCTGCATGAAATCTTGCTCAAGGCGGCGCATCGCAACGTGCAGATTGACGTCCTGCTTGATGGCTATGGTTCGGCCGAATTGAGCGACACATTTACCGGTGAGCTGGCTGCCGCCGGGATTGTGGTCCGCTATTACGATCCGCGCCCTCGCCTGTTTGGCATGCGCACTAACCTGTTCCGTCGCATGCACCGCAAGATTGTGGTGGTCGATGGCAAAGTCGCCTTTGTAGGCGGCATTAACTATTCCGCTGAACAGATGTCGGACTCCGGCCCTGAGGCAAAACAGGATTATGCCGTCCGCGTTTCCGGGCCCGTGGTTGAAGATATCCTGCAATTCGAACTGGAAAACCTGCCGGGCAATGCCAAGGCGCGGCGCTTCTGGCGACGTCGTCATCGCCCGCCAGAGAATCTCACGCCCGGAGAAGCCCAGGCGCTGTTTGTCTGGCGAGACAATGACGAACACCGCAACGATATCGAACGCCATTATCTGAAAATGCTCGCCAATGCGCGGCGAGAAGTGATCATCGCCAACGCCTATTTCTTCCCCGGCTATCGCCTGTTGCATGCGATGCGCAATGCCGCCCGACGCGGGGTCAGCGTGAATCTGGTGATTCAGGGTAAGCCGGATATGCCTATCGTGAAGGTCGGGGCTCGCCTGCTGTATCGCTATCTGGTGAAAGGTGGAGTACACATTTTCGAATACCAGCGCCGCCCCTTGCACGGCAAAGTGGCGGTGATGGACGATCACTGGGCGACGGTGGGCTCCAGTAATCTCGACCCGCTCAGCCTTTCCCTGAATCTGGAAGCCAATCTGATTATCTATGACCGGACGTTTAACGACACGCTGCGAGACAATCTCCGCGGCATTATCGCCCGGGATTGCAGGCAGGTTGATGATGCCATGATGCCCAGACGCAGTTGGTGGAATTTGACCAAAAGCGTGCTGGCGTTCCACTTCCTGCGCCATTTCCCGGCCATGCTCGGCTGGCTTCCCGCCCATACACCGACACTGGCCCGGGTGGAGCCGCTGCCACAGGACCCGCCTGCTGCGCCAGAGCTAAGGGCCGAAAACCAGGAGGTGAAGCCCTGATGAGCCTTTCCCATCATCGTTGGCGGCTGACCAAAAAAATCCTTACCGGGCTATTTTTTATCGCCGTGATTGTGCTGATAGTCGTTTACGCCCGCAAAATCGACTGGCAGGACGTCGGGCGAAGCGTTCGCGATTACTCACCCGCCACGCTTCTGATTGCCACCGCATGGGTGGTCATCAGCTATCTGCTGTATGGCTGCTACGATTTGCTCGGGCGCGCCTACTGCGGACATAAGCTCGCTAAACGCCAGGTGATGCTGGTGTCGTTTATCTGTTACGCCTTTAACCTGACGCTCAGTACGTGGGTCGGCGGCATTGCCATGCGCTACCGGCTCTATTCACGCTTAGGCCTGCCGGGGGCGACAATCACCCGCATCTTTTCCCTGAGCATCACCACCAACTGGCTTGGCTACATTGTGCTGGGCGGGGTCATTTTTGTGGCTGGCGTGGTGGATTTGCCTGCGCACTGGTACATCAGCGATGTCACACTGCGGATGGTGGGCAGCGTGCTGTTGCTGATAAGTGGGGTCTACCTTTGGGCCTGTGCTTTTGCCAAACGCCGCTACTGGGAGGTCAAAGGACAAAAACTCATACTCCCGTCGTGCCGCTTTGCGTTACTGCAAATGCTGATTTCCAGCGCCAACTGGATGGTGATGGCGATGATTATCTGGCTGTTGCTGGGGCAGAGCATCAACTATTTCTTCGTGCTGGGTGTGCTGCTGGTGAGCAGTATCGCTGGCGTTATCGTGCATATTCCGGCGGGAATTGGCGTGCTGGAAGCGGTGTTTATCGCCTTGCTTGCAGGCGAACACGCCTCACAAGGCACGATTATCGCTGCGCTGCTGGCGTATCGGGTGCTCTATTTCTTTATTCCGCTTGCATTAGCGACGGTGTGTTATCTGGGGCTGGAAAGCCGGGCGAAGAAGCTGAGAGCGAAGAATGAGAAGGTGATGGCCAAGTGAGATTCCCTGATTGCCGGGTGGCGGCTTTGCCTGACCCGGCCTACGGGCTTGTAGGCCCGGTAAGCTTCAGCGCCACCGGGCAACAAGGTTTAGCGGCGGTTGCCCATAATGCGCAGCAGCATCAGGAACAGGTTGATGAAATCGAGATACAGCGTTAACGCACCGAGGATGGCGTACTTGCGCAGGTTGCTGCTGTCGCGGGTATCAATCTGCTCGCCAATCATTTTCAGCTTTTGCGTGTCGTAAGCCGTCAGGCCCGTAAACACCACCACGCCGATATACGTCACCGCCCACATCAGCGGGGTGCTCTTCAGCCAGATGTTTACCAGCGACGCCAGAACGATACCAATCAGCGCCATAAACAGCATTTTGCCCATGCCGGTTAAATCGCGTTTAGTGGTGTAACCGTACAGGCTCATCGCACCGAACATCCCCGCCGTCACGATAAAGGTGCTGGCAATGGAGCTATAGGTATACGCGAGGAAAATACTGGAAAGCGTCAGGCCGGTTAGCGCTGAATAGAGCATAAACAGCGTGGTGGCGACGCCGGCACTCAACCGCTGCACCATGCCCGAAAGCACGAAAACCAGACCCAGCTGCGCGATGATGAGGCCGAAGAAAGTGATTTTGCTGGAGAAGACAAACATCATCACTGCTGGCGTGTTTGCAGCAAACCAGGCAACGAACGCAGTCAGCAGCAGACCGCAGGTCATCCAGCCGTAGACCTGCGCCATGTAGGTCTGCAGGCCAGAGCGGGCCTGCACGATTGAATCAGGACGTGAATATCGGTCCATGATGAATTCCTCTGAAAAAAGGGGTGTTTAGTAAGCGTACCACATGTCAATCTCAAGAATGTCCGAAAAGCATGTTTTACCAGCGCTTTGCCGCCTGGTGATCGCTGTCGCGGGACTCCACCCAGCGGTCCCCTTCCGGGGTCGCTTCACGCTTCCAGAACGGCGCGCGGGTTTTAAGGTAATCCATGATGAATTCTCCGGCGGCAAAGGCGCTGCCGCGATGCACGCTGGTGACGCCCACGAAGACAATCTCATCCCCAGGCCACATTTCGCCGATACGGTGAATCACCGAGACACGCCCTAACGTCCAGCGCTCGCGAGCCTCAGCTACAATTTCGGCCAGCGCTTTTTCCGTCATCCCCGGATAGTGCTCAAGCGTCAGCGCTTTCACACTGTCGCCAAGGTTATGATTACGGACTTTACCGGTGAAGGTCACCACCGCGCCGTCTTCGTCGCGTTCAGCCAGCCACTGGTATTCATGGCCAACGTCAAAGCCGTCTTTCGTGACACGAATCAGGGTCTCACTCATCATCAGCCCCCTGTGACCGGCGGGAAAAAGGCCACTTCATCGCCGGCGTTGATCGGATGTGAGCTCTCGACCAGCGTCTGGTTAACCGCCGCCAGCAGTTTGCCCTCTTCCAGCGCCAGCGCCCAGCGATCGCCACGGGCCGCTAATTCCTGTCGCAGCTGCTCGACATTTGCCGCGTTGCTGTTGAGCTCCAGCGAATCGGTGCCCACCAGCTCCCTGACCTGGGCGAAAAACAGAACCTTAATCATGCATCCACCCTGAAATCACCCGACTTGCCGCCGCTTTTAGCCAACAACCGAACCGGGCCAATGACCATGTCTTTTTGTACCGCTTTGCACATGTCATAAATGGTCAATGCCGCCACGGAAGCCGCCGTCAGCGCTTCCATTTCCACCCCGGTTTTCCCCGTCAGGCGGCACAGCGATTCAATACGCACCCGATGGTGCTCCGGTTGCGCCTCTAAATTCACTTCGACTTTGCTCAACATCAGTGGATGGCACAGCGGAATAAGTTCCCACGTCCGTTTGGCGGCCTGAATCCCCGCGATACGCGCGGTGGCGAAGACATCACCTTTGTGATGACTGCCCTCGATAATCATGGCCAGCGTTTCTGGGAGCATAGTGACAAAGGCTTCGGCACGCGCTTCGCGCACGGTTTCCGTTTTGGCGGAAACATCCACCATATGCGCTTCGCCCGCAGCGTTAATGTGTGTGAGTTGCGACATAGCTTATTTCTTCAGATGGGGGTGGAAATTACAGGGGCGGGTGCGCGCATCCAGCTGCGGCGCAATGATATTTTCCCATGCGGTTCGACAGGCTTTGGTGGAACCTGGCATCGCAAAAATGAGCGTTTTATTGGCAACACCGGCGACAGCACGGGATTGCAGCGTCGAGGTGCCAATCTCTTCGAACGACAACATGCGGAACACTTCACCAAACCCTTCGACTTCACGGTCGAACAGCGGCAGCAACGCTTCCGGCACCTGATCACCGTCAGTCAATCCTGTTCCGCCGTTGATCAGGACAACCTGAACGTCATCGCTGGCAATCCATGACGAAACCTGGGCTCGAATCGCGTAACGGTTCTCTTTGACGATAGCGTTATCCACAATGTGGTGTCCCGCCTCATGAGCGGCATCACGCAAATAATGGCCCGAGGTGTCGTCCTCTTCGCCGCGTCGGCTGGATACCGTCAGAATGGCAATTCGCGTTGGGATAAATTCAGCGCTCACCTGACTCATGGTCAAGCTCCTTATTTTTTTCGTGGCTTAGCCGCCGATATAGGAAAGGTTCTGCGTAATGCCGGTATTTCCCTGGTGCAGGAAATGGGTCTGTTTTTTGTGCGCCAGCGCAGCAGTGATGCGGGTTTCCAGCTCGGATTGCTGCGCGTCTTCCAGCAGCAGATCGCGCAGGTCGACCCCACCATCACCAAACAGGCACAGATGCAGTTTGCCAACGGAAGAGACGCGCAGGCGGTTACAGCTGGCGCAGAAGTCTTTCTCATACGGCATGATAAGGCCGATTTCCCCTGCGTAATCGGGGTGACAGAAGACCTGTGCCGGGCCATCGCTGCGTTGACGGATCTGGTGGATCCAGCCGCGCTGGAGCAGCGCTTCGCGCAGCACCATGCCGGAAATGTGGTGTTTGTGGAACAAATCGCTGCCCTCACCGGTTTCCATTAATTCAATGAAACGCAGCTGAATGGGGCGGGGTTTGATCCACGCCAGAAAAGTGTCGAGCTGGTGATGATTGATGTCACGCATCAGCACGGTGTTGACTTTTACCTTAGTAAATCCGGCGTCAAAAGCCGCATCAATGCCGTCCATCACCTGGCGGAATTTGTCCTGCCCGGTAATCGCATGAAACTGACGGGCATCCAGGCTGTCCACGCTGACGTTGACGTGAGTCAAGCCCGCCGCTTTCCAGTTTGCCGCATCACGCGCCAGCCGGTAGCCGTTGGTGGTGACCGCAATCTGGCGGATCGCTTCGTTTTGGCGCACGGTTTCAATGATGTCGGTAAAGTCGCGACGCAATGAGGGCTCACCGCCGGTCAGGCGCACTTTTTCGGTGCCCATTGCGGCAAACGCTCGGGTCACCCGGCGGATTTCATCCACGGAGAGAAAACCGTTATTGCTGACGCGACCGGGCTTATAGCCGTCCGGCAGACAGTAGGTGCAACGAAAGTTACACACATCGGTAATTGACAATCGCAGGTAGTAAAACTTCCGTGCGAAGGCATCGGTGAGTTGTGGGGCCATGTACACCTTTCCAAATACGGGAGGCTCAGCTATTTCTGACTGAACCCTGGTGACTAACGTCACGGCCAGAGCACCCTATCTGTCGACTTAGGTGCAAGGGCTAGAGTGTAGCTCCTGATTTTCAGAAGCGGGTTATGCCGATAGTAGCGCGGAAATGGCACTTTCGCCACGTGACGCTTTCGCTATATAATCTCTTACATATCGACCTGATCGTGCAGTTTCGCTACAGAATACGCAAAAATCCGCTTTTTGCATTGATATGCGTCATTTTGCCGGGATCGGGAGATCGTCTTTTAGGGGTAGTTACGTTAAGGTAGGCGAGTTCGTCTCTGATAAGGAATTATATGCGCAATCGTACATTTGCGGATCTCGACCGCGTCGTCGCGCTGGGCGGCGGTCACGGCCTGGGGCGGGTGATGTCTTCCCTCTCTTTTTTGGGTTCGCGTCTGACCGGTATTGTCACCACAACGGATAACGGGGGCTCCACCGGTCGCATTCGTCGTTCCGAAGGCGGGATTGCCTGGGGAGATATGCGTAACTGTCTTAACCAGCTCATCACCGAATCCAGCGTCGCTTCTGCGATGTTTGAGTATCGTTTTGGCGGTAATGGCGAGCTTTCCGGGCATAACCTTGGAAATCTGATGCTAAAGGCGTTGGATCACCTGAGCGTGCGGCCTCTGGATGCGATCAACTTGATCAGAAATCTGCTCAAAGTCGAGGCGTCATTGATACCTATGTCGGAAGTGCCGGTAGATCTGATGGCGATCGACAGCGAAGGCCATGAAATCTACGGTGAGGTGAATATCGATCAGCTCACGCGCCCCCCGAAAGAGCTGATGCTGACGCCCGCCGTTCCGGCGACCCGTGAAGCCATTCACGCCATTGCTGAAGCGGATTTGATTCTGATTGGGCCAGGCAGTTTTTATACCAGCCTGATGCCCATTTTGCTGTTGGACGAGATGGCCCAGGCGCTGCGCCGCACGCCTGCACCTATGGTCTACATTGGCAACCTCGGTAAAGAACTGAGCCCGGCGGCGGCAAGCCTGTCGTTGAAAAATAAGCTCGACTTAATGGAACACTATGTCGGTAAACCGGTGATTGATGCCGTCGTCGTCGGCCCCAGCGTGGATGTCTCCGAGGTCCGGGAGCGTGTGATTATCCAGACTCAGTTGGAAGCCAGCGACATTCGCTATCGCCATGACCGACACCTGCTTCACGATGCCCTCGAACAGGCCGTTCAGGCGCTGGGATAATCGTCATCTCTTCAGCATGGAAAGTGGGCAGCTTCCCTACCCACTTTCAGCCAAACCTTAATTTCTTAATGTTGTCTTAAAATTCAGCTGACATCATACTGTCATCATTTTCTGCTGGATGTTTTGTGATGCCACGTTTTTCCCTTCGCCGTCCTGCGATGGGGCATGTTTCTTATCTTGTCCTGTGTGCGCTGTACATCTCGGTATTTCTGAATATCGCTTTCTATAAACAGGCCTTTGCGCTGTTACCGGTGGATTCACTCCACAACGGTCTGGTCTTTGCCACCCTGCCGATCGTAGCCGTCTGTGCCATCAATATTTTGATCACGCTGGCCTCCTTCCTGTGGCTGGATCGCCTGGTCGTCACGCTGTTTATTTTGCTCAGCGCCGCGGCGCAATACTTCATTATGAATTTCAGCGTGGTTATCGACCGCGCCATGATCACCAACATTCTCGATACGACGCCTGCAGAAAGCTTTGCCTTGATGTCGACGAAGCTGGTGCTGACGCTGTTGTCCACCGGCCTGCTGGCAGTGATCATTGCCTGGTGGATCCGGGTGAAAAAACCGGCACAGGCGTGGAAAAGCCTCCTCTGGCGAATGGTCAGTGTGGCGGTTTCCGCCCTGCTGATCGTGATTGTCGCGCTGCTGTTCTACAAAGATTACGCATCGCTGTTCCGCAATAATAAAGAGTTGGTGAAATCCCTCAGCCCGTCTAACAGCATCGTGGCCATCAACTCCTGGTATTCCCATCATCAGATGGACAATCTGCCACTGGTGCGCATCGGTGAAGATGCGGTGCAGAAACCAGAAATGAAAGCCGGCCCACGTCGCAACCTGACCATTCTGGTGCTGGGGGAGACTTCACGTGCGGAGAACTTCTCACTGGGGGGTTATGCCCATGAAACGAACCCGCGCCTGGCAAAAGACAACGTTGTTTATTACCCGAACACCACCTCATGCGGTACGGCTACCGCCGTCTCCGTACCGTGCATGTTCTCCAATATGCCGCGCAGCCGTTATGATGAGCAGCTTGCCCACCATCAGGAAGGCCTGCTGGATGTGATTCAGCGTGCCGGAATTAATGTACTGTGGAATGAAAATGACGGCGGCTGTAAAGGTGCCTGCGATCGGGTTCCGCATCAGGATATGACCAGTCTGAACCTGCCAGGTATGTGCATTGATGGCGAATGCTATGACGATGTGTTGTTCCATGGCCTCGAGGATTACATCGACAACCTGAAAGGTGACGGCGTTATCGTTCTGCATACTATCGGCAGCCACGGCCCGACTTACTACAACCGTTACCCGAAAGATTTGCGGACCTTCTCTCCGACCTGTGACAGTAATGAAATCCAGAACTGCACCCGGGAGCAGTTGGTCAATACGTACGACAACTCTATCGTCAACGTGGATTACATTGTCGATAAGGCCATTAAGTTATTAGAATCGAAGCAAAGTACGTTCACCACAAGCCTGGTCTATCTGTCCGATCACGGTGAATCGCTGGGCGAAAACGGCGTGTATCTGCACGGCCTGCCGTGGTCCATCGCTCCGGATACGCAGAAACATGTGCCGATGCTGATTTGGCTGTCGCCGGATTATCAGCAGCGCTATGGCGTGAACTATGAGTGCATGAAAACCCATGCCAAAGCCAATGACTATTCTCAGGATAATCTGTTCTCAACCATGCTGGGTCTCGCCGGAGTGGCCACCAGCGAATACAAAGCGGGCGACGATATCCTGACCGCATGCAGGGGAGCAAACTAATGAAAGTATTGGTTGTTGAAGATGATGCATTATTGCTGCAGGGGTTAATTCTCGCCATGCAGAGCGAAGGCTATGTCTGCGATGGCGTGACCACCGCGCATGAAGCCGCGCTGTGTCTGGCCAATGGCCATTACAGCCTGATCGTGCTGGATTTGGGATTGCCCGATGAAGATGGGCTGCATTTCCTCGCCCGCATTCGTCGCGAAAAAATCAGCCTCCCGGTGCTGATCCTCACCGCTCGCGATACCGTCAGCGATCGTATTACCGGCCTGGATACCGGGGCGGACGACTATCTGGTGAAACCCTTTGCCCTCGAAGAACTCAATGCCCGCGTGCGCGCTCTGCTGCGTCGCCATCATAATCAGGGCGATAACGAAATCGCGATGGGGGATTTACGTATCAACGTGACCCGTCGTCTGGTTTCACTGGGCGAGACCCCGCTCGAGCTGACGCCAAAAGAGTATGCCCTGCTTTCGCGCCTGATGGCCAAGGCAGGAAGCCCGGTGCACCGTGAAATTCTCTATAACGACATTTACAGCTGGGATAACGAGCCGTCCACCAACACGCTGGAAGTCCACATTCATAATCTTCGCGACAAAATTGGCAAAGAGCGCATCCGTACCGTACGCGGCTTTGGCTATATGCTGGTCAAGTCCAGCGAGGACGCGTAAATGAATCTTCCCTACATCAGCAACATTACCTGGACGATGCGCCGCCAGCTGTTGCTGACGATTGCCAGTATTTTGCTGGTGTGCCAGGTGATCAGCGTGTTCTGGCTGTGGCACGAAAGCCAGGAGCAGATCCAGCTGCTGGTGCAAAGCGCCATCGAAGGGCATAACAACAAAAAGCACATTGAGCATGAAGTGCGTGAGGCCGTCGCCAGTCTGCTGATCCCCAGCATGCTGATCATCGGCCTGGCGCTGTGGATTTGCCTGCAGGCGGTGAAGCGAATCACTCGCCCGCTGTCTGATTTACAGGCAGAGCTTAACAATCGCACCCCTGACAATTTGCAGCCGATCGTCCTGCCGCAGTCAGTCAGCGAAGTGGATGCCGTCACGGGGGCGATAAACCAGCTGGTGGAGCGTCTCAATCAGACGCTGGATCGTGAGCGCATGTTCACCGCCGACGTCGCCCATGAGCTGCGCACCCCGCTTGCCGGGCTGCGTCTGCACCTCGAGCTGATGGAAAAGGTCCATAAGATTAACGTGACCCCGTTGCTGCAGCGCCTTGATCAAATGACTAACAGTATTTCTCAGCTGTTGCAGCTGGCCCGCGTCGGACAGTCGTTCTCTGCGGGCAGCTATCAGACCGTGCCGCTGATTGCTGAAGTGATTTTGCCCCTTCAGGGCGAGTTGGAAACGATGCTGGCCCAGCGCGGTCAGCGGCTGGTGGTGCCGGACCCGAGCCACGACACCACCGTCTCCGGCGATGCTACGCTGCTGAGCGTGCTGCTGCGTAATCTGGTCGAAAACGCCCACCGCTACAGCCCGGAAAATTCCACCATTACCGTAGTTGTCGAACCCGGGATGATGGCCGTTGAAGATGAAGGTCCGGGGATTGATGAAGCGAAGAGTGGCGATCTCAGTAAAGCGTTTGTCCGCATGGACAGTCGCTATGGCGGGATTGGTCTCGGGTTAAGCATTGTGACTCGCATTGCCCAGCTGCACGACTCACAGTTCTTTTTGAAGAACCGGACGCCGGAACCGGGTCTGAAAGCGTGGATTAAGTTTCCCCGCCGCGGGCGTTAGATCAGAAGGTGAGCACCCAGTGGTGGAAAAAGCCAATTACGATGGCAAAAGAAACCAGGACTGAAAGGATGTTTAACAGATTCTGTTTTTGCATGACACTGCCCTCATTAAAGTAGGAGCAGTGTCTCTCAAGAAGATTAACTGAACATTAAGACCCCGTTCGCACCTGTGACCGGGGTCTTATTTTTTTACGACGCAGCGATAAACAGGTCCCGTAGCTGATGAAGCTGGTCGCGAATTTGCGCCGCTTCTTCAAATTCGAGGTTTTGCGCGTGCTTCATCATCTGCGCTTCAAGCTCGGTGATTCTCTGCTGCAATGCCTTCGGCGTCAGCGCCAGCTCTGCTGCCTCAACATCGGCCGCTGAGCGCCCTTTGCCACGGCCTTTTCCTTTCGCCTTGACGATGTTTTCGCCAAACGACAGGATATCGACGACTTTCTTATTCAGCCCTTGCGGTACGATGCCGTTTTCCGTGTTATAGAGCTCCTGCTTCTCACGACGACGCTCGGTTTCGCCCATTGCTTTTGCCATCGACGGGGTGATTCTGTCGGCGTAGAGAATGGCTTTACCGTTAATGTTACGGGCGGCGCGACCGATGGTCTGAATCAGAGAACGTTCTGAACGCAGGAAGCCCTCTTTATCGGCATCCAGAATCGCGACCAGCGACACTTCAGGCATGTCCAGCCCTTCCCTCAGCAGGTTAATCCCTACCAGCACGTCAAATTCTCCCAGACGCAAATCCCGGATGATCTCCATACGCTCAACGGTGTCGATATCAGAGTGCAGGTAGCGCACACGCTCGCCGTGCTCTTCCAGATACTCAGTCAGGTCTTCGGCCATCCTTTTGGTCAGGGTGGTGACCAGCACGCGTTCATTAATGGCCACGCGCAGCCGAATTTCTGACAGCAGATCGTCAACCTGGGTGCCCACCGGACGCACCTCGATTATCGGGTCAAGCAATCCGGTTGGACGCACCACCTGATCAACCACTTCATCCCCAGATTTCTCGAGCTCATAATTGCCGGGCGTCGCAGAGACATAGATGGTTTGTGGTGCCAGTCCTTCAAACTCTTCAAACTTCAGCGGGCGGTTATCGAGCGCAGAAGGCAGTCGGAAACCGTACTCCACCAGCGTCTCTTTACGGGCCCGGTCACCACGATACATGCCGCCTATCTGCGGGACCGTCACGTGGGATTCGTCAATCACCAGCAGGCCATCCGCCGGAAGATAGTCAAACAGCGTCGGCGGCGGCTCACCCGGACCGCGGCCGGAGAGATAGCGCGAGTAGTTTTCGATGCCCGAGCAGTAGCCCAGCTCATTCATCATTTCGAGATCGAACTGCGTGCGCTGGGAAAGACGCTGCTCTTCCAGCAGCTTGTTGTTATCCAGCAGCACTTTGCGTCTGTCGACCAACTCCACCTTGATCTCTTCCATCGCCTGCAGAATTCGCTCACGCGGCGTGACGTAGTGGGTTTTTGGATAGACCGTAAAACGCTGGATGGTGGATTCGAGATGGCCGGTCAGCGGGTCAAACAACGACAGCCGCTCGACTTCTTCATCGAACAGCTCTACGCGCAGCGCAATGTCATCGGATTCCGCCGGGAAGATATCAATCACTTCGCCGCGAACCCGGAAGGTGCCGCGCTGAAACGCCTGGTCGTTTCGGGTGTACTGCAGTTCCGCCAGGCGACGTAAAATGTCGCGCTGATTGATAATCATGCCCACCGTCAGGTGCAGCATCATCTTCAGATACAATTCCGGGTCGCCCAGACCGTAAATCGCGGACACGGAAGCCACGACAATGACATCCCGACGTTCCAGCAAGGCCTTCGTCGCCGACAAACGCATTTGCTCGATGTGCTCATTCACCGAGGCGTCTTTTTCGATAAAGGTATCAGAGCTCGGCACATAGGCTTCAGGCTGATAGTAGTCATAGTAGGAGACAAAAAACTCCACCGCGTTTTCCGGGAAAAACTCTTTCATTTCCCCATACAGCTGCGCCGCCAGGGTTTTGTTAGGCGCCAGCAGCATGGTGGGCCGCTGAAGGTCGGCAATCACGTTGGCGATAGTAAACGTTTTCCCGGACCCCGTTACGCCCAGCAGCGTTTGATGCGCAAGGCCATCTTCAAGCCCTTCTTCCAGGCGACGAATGGCCTCAGGCTGATCGCCAGAGGGACGGAAAGCAGAGTGCAGTTTTAATGGTTTACTCATGAACGACAACCTGATGAAGGGAAACGGGCAGACGATTAATTCTACTCGCCGCATCAAAAATTGCCAACAACAAATACTGGATATAAAAACAGTAACGCATTATGGTATCTGTGTTAGCGTTTCCACCGGCAAGTGACTGTGGCGCAAATTTCCCCTCTGACGAGATAAAACACCGCCAATGTAGGGTTATCCCCAGAACTTTTACTTTCTTAACATTTGTCAAGATGGGTAATGAATCTTTTATGTCCATCAACGCCCCCCTTCTGGCAGGCATTGCTTTTATATAAGCAATTAATTTAAAAAGAAAATATTAAAAAGCCGCGTTTCGCATCAATTTGGCGGCAGGCCGCGTATTCTCTCGCTCACCGTGAGTTTTCTAACTCTAATGCACAAGGTTATCCACAGGAATAGTGGATAACTGTCTGCAGCCCTTCCCCCCTGTCACTCGGGCAAATTGCGCTTCCACTCGCAAAAGCCTCAGGAAAAAATATTTATCGCTTTTTTTTGCGATAAATCAGCAAAGCGGGTCAGGGTTTACAATGAGAGTACGCTCACAAATTCACCTTTTCCACTGCACTCGCCCTCACCGCGCAGGCACCGTGACGGTGCAACAGGCGGTGTTCAAACGCGGGGCAATTCCGTGTTTCTCCTCGGTAAATTCCGAAAAGCAACCGCTTTGCTGAACGAATTCCGTTTGCTGGCAAGAGAATTGCACACGCTCTTCTACACCGATATCCATCATGAGGAAGAGTGCCATGTTGAGTTTAAAAGCAGTGAATCACTACTATGGCAACTGGCATACGCTCTGGAACGTTGACCTTGAGCTCAAAAGCGGTGAATGCACCTGTCTTATCGGACTCCCCGGGATGGGAAAGAGTACGTTGGTGAACTGCATTGCAGGCTATCAGGCCGTGGAGAGCGGCAGCATCATCTGGCAGGCCGCCAGCGGTCCTCCCCGCGATTTATTAAGCCTCTCTCCATCCTCAAGAACCGCCCTGGGCATTGGCTACGTTCCGCAGGACAAGCGCATTTTCTCGCAGATGACCGTCGAGGAGAACCTGCACATTGCGATGATGGCGGGCCGGAAGGGAACGGGCTCGTTCGGCAGCGATCTCTACGATCTCCTCCCCGAGCTGTATCCTTTCCGCCAGGTTAAAGGCGCGGCATTGGGGGAGGATTATCAGTATCAACTGGCGCTGGCGGGTGCGCTGGTGACCCAGCCCAAACTGCTGCTGTTGGATGAACCCACCCGCGGCATGGGGCAAGGATTTATGCACAAGCTGGCGGATTTTGTCCTGCGACTCAACCGGGAACTGGGTTTGACGGTGCTGCTGGCGGAGCAGCATCTCCCGTTTATCCGCCGGGTCGCCAGTCGCTTTTGCCTGCTACATCAAGGACGCAACGTCGCACAGGGGCAAATGGCGGAACTGGATCCCCGGCTCTTACACCAGTTTATGCTGCCGGATGAAGCGCCGTAAGATCCAGATATTGCCCGGGCTCTGCGCGCTCCACGCGGTCACCGAGCCACGGAATTTCGCCCAGCAGCGGCGCGGGGATCATCCGTTTCAGGGTCGCCAGGTACTCCGAATGGCGTTGACCTGGCGGGACAACATCATTGGCAATCCAGCCCACCAGCGACAGTCCGGCCTGCTGCACGGCCTGTGCGGTCAGCACCGCATGATTGATGCAGCCAAGCTTAACGCCCACCACCAGGATAACGGGCAGCTGCTCCTGCTGCACCCAATCGGCAAACGTGTAAGTGGCAGCAAGCGGGGTATACCACCCTCCGGCGCCTTCCACCAGCACCCAGTTGGCTCTCTTTTCCAGTGTACGCAGGCCGTCAGAGAGCACGGATGCCTCAATGGGACGCTGTTCATGCTCACTGATGATGTGCGGAGAAGTCGGCTCGGCAAACGTGTAGGGATTCACCTCCGCGTATTCCAGCGTCACGCCACTGTTGCGCTGCAGTGCCAGCGCATCGCTGTTGCGCAGTCCCTGCGCCGTCTCTTCACTACCGGAGGCGACGGGTTTATACCCCGCCGTGCGATATCCGGCGAGATTTGCGGCCTGTAAAAGGGCCGTGCTGGCAACGGTTTTCCCGACTTCGGTATCGGTGCCAGTGACAAAATAACGTTCAGTCACGGTGAATCACTCCTGTAAAAATATGGTACGTCAGGGCGCAACGCCCCTGCTGTTTTGGCCACGCCAACTGCAGCTTATGCAGATGGCTACGGGTCAGCGTTTGGGCCGCCCTTCCCTCGTGCAGATGCGTGGCCCCAATCCCTTTCAGCGAGCGCATTGCACTCAGCGCATCGTCAAAGGTAAGGCTGAAGGTGTGCGTCTGTCCGGAACAGCGATAAGGTTCAAGCGCGCTGCGGATCTCCGTCTGCGATAAAAACCGATTCGCGTGCGGCTGACAATCGATCGCCTGCCACGCCTGATTCAGCTCCGGCAGCGACGCCGCCAGCAGCGTGCTGAAGGCCAGGCTTCCGCCAGGTCGGACGACGCGATACAGCTCCTGTAACGCGGTACGCAGCGATTCGCACCACTGCACAGCAAGATTGCTCCAGACCAGGTCAAACTGTGCGTCGGAAAGGGGCATCGCTTCGATGTCCGCCTGCACGTAGCGCTGGGCCGACTGCTGCCTTTCGGCCTCCAGTAACATTTGCGCAGACAGATCGAGTGCCGTCACGTCACTGCCCGCATCGCGCCAGAAGCGGCTATAGCTTCCCGGCCCGCAGCCCGCATCCAGCACCGTGGTATAGGCTGTGCGCGGAAGCTGTGCCAGCAAGGCTGCCGCACTTTGCCGCTGTAAGGCGTCATGCTGCTGATAGTGTCCTGCAGCGCGTCCAAACGCCGCGGCGACGGCCGTTTTATTGACGGTTGGCATGAAACACCTCCAGCAGTTGATCAATGTCCTGCGACTGATGGCTTGCGGTGAGCGTTACACGCAAGCGCGCAGTTCCGGCTGGCACCGTCGGTGGTCGTATCGCGGTCAGCCAGCATCCTTGCGCACGCAGCGTTTCCGCCAGATGCAGCGCCCGGGCATTTTCCCCGACAATCAGCGGCTGAATCGCACTTTTCGATTCCGTTAACAGCAGATCCAGCTGCCGTGCGCCGGAACGGAAGCGGTCTATGTGCGCCTGCAACGTTTGGCGTCGCTGGTCACCTTCGTCGCTGCGGACAATCTCCAGTGCTTTACTCAGCGCGACGGCCTGCGCTGGCGGCATGCTGGTGCTGTAAATCAGATGTCGGGCAAACTGCAGCAGATAGTCGGCTACGCTGTCGCTACACAGCACGGCGGCACCGCTCAGGCCGAAAGCTTTCCCGAACGTCACCACCAGGACTTCGGGTTTTATCTGTTGCGCTGAACAGCTACCGCGCCCCTTTTCGCCGCACACGCCGATACCGTGAGCATCATCCACCATCAGCCAGCCGTTCGCGGCCTGGGTCACTTCGGCGATAGCCTTCAGCGGCGCACTGTCGCCGTCCATGCTGAAAATCCCTTCCGTGACCGTCATCTGCAGGCCATCCGTCGGTTTTGCCAACAGCTGAGCCAACTGCTGGCTGTCGTTGTGTGCAAACCGTCGAAGCTGCGCGGGGCTAAGATTTGCCGCTTCCAGCAGTGATGCGTGGCTCAGCCTGTCGGCAACAATCCGGTCCTCTTTCGCCATCAGCGCCGCAATGACAGCCTGATTGGCCGCAAAGCCGGAGATAAACAGCAGCGCATGGGAGTAGCCCAGCCACTCAGCCAATTGCTGCTCGAAAGCCTGATGTGCTTCGCTGTAGCCCGTCACATGTCCGGAACCGCCACTGCCTGTGCCATAGCGCTCAGCCCCCTGCTGCCACGCTTTCACGATGGCGGGATGCTGGCTCAGCCCCAGATAGTCATTGCTGGAAAAGTTCAGCCAGCGCTTATCCCCACGCTGCAGCCAGCGCCCTGCCCCCTGCGAGACAGGCTGACGCTGGCGAAATGTTCCTGTATCACGACGCGCTTTCAGCGCTGCATCGATGCGTTGCTGCCAGCTCATACCGCCGCCGCGTTGTAGTAATCGTCGGTGTCCGGCGTCAGCAGCGCCTGCTCCAGTTTTTGCTGCTGCTCGATATCGCCGGCCAGCACCGCCGTCTGCTGTGGATTGATGCCCAGCTTGCGGAACAGCAGCAGATCTTTGTCCTCTTCCGGGTTCGGCGTGGTCAGCAGCTTGCAGCCGTAGAAAATCGAGTTGGCCCCGGCCATAAAACACATCGCCTGGGTCTGCTCATTCATTTTTTCACGCCCGGCAGAGAGGCGAACGTGCGAAGTCGGCATCATGATGCGAGCCACGGCAATGGTGCGGATAAACTCAAAAGCGTCCACGTCTTCGTTGTTTTCCATCGGCGTGCCTTTCACCTTCACCAGCATGTTGATTGGCACGCTCTCCGGCGGCGTCGGGAGATTTGCCAGCTGTAACAGCAGGCCCGCGCGATCGTTAACCGTTTCCCCTAAACCGACGATACCGCCGGAACAGACTTTAATCCCCGCCTCGCGCACTTTGCCGAGGGTGTCCAGACGCTCCTGATAGGTCCGGGTGGTGATGATGTTGCCGTAGAATTCCGGTGAGGTATCGAGGTTATGGTTGTAGTAATCCAGCCCCGCCGCGCCAAGCCGCTGTGCCTGCGTGTCCGTTAAGGTGCCCAGCGTCATGCAGGCTTCAAGCCCCATCTCTTTAACGCCTTTCACCATCTGCTCCAGATACGGCATGTCGCGCTCGTGGGGATTTTTCCAGGCCGCGCCCATGCAGAAGCGGGTTGAACCGGCATTTTTGGCCTTGCGTGCCGAGTCGAGCACCTGCTCCACTTCCATCAGGCGTTCCGCTTCCAGCCCGGTTTTGTAGCGGGCGCTCTGCGGGCAATATTTGCAGTCTTCAGGGCAGGCACCGGTCTTGATCGACAGCAGCGTGCTGACCTGGACCTGGCGCGGATCGAAGTGCTGGCGATGGACCTGCTGGGCGTCGAACAGCAGATCCAATAGTGGTTTGTTAAACAGTTCAGTGACCTGCGACATTGTCCAGTGCGGGTGGTGAGCCATGGGCATCTCCAAAAGGGGTTCAGTTGTTTCTCGGGTTCGTGTAGGATCGTAAACCTAAAACTTTTCAATTTGGTTTACAAGTCGATTATGACCCAGGACGATCTCGCCTTCGATCAACGCCATATCTGGCACCCCTACACTTCCATGAGCCAGCCGCTGCCCGTTTACCCGGTAGTTTCTGCCCATGGCTGCGAGCTGACGCTCGCTTCCGGTGAGCAGTTGGTGGACGGGATGTCCTCATGGTGGGCGGCGATCCACGGCTACAATCACCCGCGCCTGAACGCCGCGATGACGGCACAGATTGAACAGATGTCGCACGTGATGTTCGGCGGGATCACTCATCCCTCTGCGGTCGCGCTGTGCCGTCGGTTAGTCGCGATGACGCCAGAATCACTGGAGTGCGTGTTCCTCGCGGATTCGGGATCCGTGGCGGTGGAAGTGGCGATGAAAATGGCGCTCCAGTACTGGCACGCTAAAGGCGAACCGCGTCAGCGTTTTCTCACCTTCCGTAACGGCTACCATGGCGATACCTTTGGCGCGATGTCGGTGTGCGATCCGGATAACTCGATGCACAGCCTGTGGAAAGGCTATTTGCCGGAAAACCTGTTCGCCCCGGCGCCGCAAAGCCGTTTCGATGGCGAGTGGGATGAGCGCGATATGATTGCCTTTGCCCGCCTGATGGCGGCACATCGCAGCGAAATCGCCGCCGTGATCGTCGAGCCGATTGTGCAGGGTGCCGGGGGGATGCGGATGTACCATCCCGAATGGCTCAAACGGCTGCGCGCTATGTGCGATCGCGAAGGCATTTTGCTGATTGCTGATGAAATCGCCACCGGATTTGGTCGCACCGGCAAGCTGTTTGCCTGTGAGCATGCCGGTATTGCGCCAGACATTCTGTGCCTCGGCAAAGCCTTGACCGGAGGCACCATGACGCTTTCTGCCACGCTGACCACGCGAAAGGTGGCTGAAACCATCAGCAATGGCGACGCAGGCTGCTTTATGCACGGCCCGACGTTTATGGGTAATCCGCTGGCCTGCGCCGTCGCCGCTGAAAGCCTGGCCCTGCTGGAAGAAGGCCACTGGCAGCAGCAGGTGGCCGCGATTGAAGCCCAGCTCAGGCGAGAGTTGGCGGAGGCGAGCGCCTCTCCTCAGGTCGCCGATATCCGCATTCTGGGCGCCATTGGCGTAGTGGAAACCACCACGCCGGTTAACATGGCGCGGTTGCAAAAATTCTTTGTTGAACAGGGCGTGTGGATCCGTCCTTTCGGCAAGCTTATCTACCTGATGCCGCCGTATACTATTGAGCCAGAACAGCTGACCCGCCTGACCAACGCGGTAAAAGCCGCTCTCAGCGACAATACGCTTTTTGCAAGCTGAGCTACACTAAGCCGCTATCAGGCAAAGAGGAAACATGATGAAACTAGTCAGTCATGATTTTAAAGACGGCGATAAACTGCCCCATCGTCAGGTGTTCAACGGCATGGGCTATGACGGAGACAATCTTTCTCCGCATCTGGCGTGGGACGATGTGCCCTCCGGAACGAAAAGCTTCGTGGTGACCTGTTACGATCCCGATGCCCCTACAGGGTCTGGCTGGTGGCACTGGATCGTCGCAAACCTGCCTGCGGACACCCGCGTACTGCCTCAGGGTGCAGGTTCAGGCATTGCTGACCTGCCAGATGGCGCAATTCAGACCCGCACCGATTTTGGTAAAGCAGGTTACGGCGGCGCGGCACCACCGAAAGGGGAAACCCATCGCTATATCTTTACCGTGCATGCATTGGATGTGGCGAAAATCGACGTGGATGAAGGCGCGAGCGGCGCAATGGTCGGTTTTAACGTTCACTTCCACAGCCTGGCGAGTGCTTCTGTCACCGCCATGTTCAGCTGACAATCAGTGTAAAAAAGGGTCTGACACTGTCAGACCCTCTTGTTTCTTGTTAATCAAGCGGATAGCTTTTCAGCTGCTTGCGTACATGATATTGCAGCACAGCCAGCATACTGGCCCCTGACAACCCCACCATCAGCGCGCCGTTAATGGCTTCCATCGGCACCAGCATCTTCCATTTGTCACTCATGATCACGTCGCCGTAGCCCAGCGTGGCAAAATTGACGCCAGAGTGGTACACCGCATTGTGCAGCGTGTGGAACTCCCCGAGAAACAGAAACAGCAGCGCCCAAAGCAGAACCTGCAGTAAATTGCCCAACAGGACGATAGTGATGGTGACAAAAAGTGCCAGCACGCCCGCCAGCAGACCGTCACGATGGTGAAAACGACGGTGGTAACAACGCAGACTGACAACCGCAACCAGCGACTGCAGCAACATATTGCACAAAATCACCGGGAGTCCGGTCAACAGGACAAGGAGCATGGCGCCTCCGGGATAGGGTCGACAGAAGAACGCCCTGCAATGCAGGGCGTTGATACAGAGGATTACTGAGCGTCGATTTCGCGAGCGGTATTCGCCAGCCCTTCGTTTACCCAGTTCATGAAGATCAGGTAACCAATAGACAGCAGCGTTGCGCCGATGAACATCCCCAGAATTCCGTTTGCCGCCATGCCGCCTAACGCACCGATCAGGACAACAGGCATCGGTGCATCCACACCGCGACCCAGCAGCATTGGCTTCAGCACGTTATCCACCATGCCCGCCACAATCAGCAGTACGGTGAAGACGATGTTCATCACGGTACCGTGATCGCCCACCATCCACAGCAGCGCGATCGCAGGCGCGGTTGCCAACAGAACCGGAACCTGAGCAATCCCCAGGATCAGGGCGAAAATAAAGAAGATGCCTGCCGCCGGGATACCCGCCACAGCAATAATCACACCCACTAACAATGCCTGAATCAGCGCCACGCCAATCACGCCCTGCGCCACCGCACGAATGGTGCCGGTGCAGAGTTTGGTCATCGCCGGGCCTTTTTTCTCATCGGTAATACGGGTGAAAATACGCTGCGCCGATACCGCGCCGGCAGAGCCGTACGCCATGAAGACACCGGCAACAATGTAAGAAAGCACCAGACCCAACATGCCGCCGCCCATATTGGCCATCACGCCCAGCACCATTTTCAGCATTTCAATGATTTGCTTGTGGTAGGCGGAGATCAGACCCGGTAAATCTACGGACGCTTTCAGCCACAGGTCATACGCTTTCTGCCCCACCAGCGGGATAGAGGCGATTTTTTCAGAAGGCGTTGGAACCGCCATATGCGCATCGCTCAGGTGAGTAATCATCGCGCTGGCGCTTTCACCTAAAGAGGTCACCATCAGCACCATTGGACCGACAAAAATGACCAGGCCAAGCACCACCAGAACGGTTGAAGCCTTGCCCTGACGACCACCAAAACGCTTTGCCAGCCGCTGGTGCAGCGGATACAGCGTGACGGCCAGGATCAGTGCCCACAGCATCATGTTCAGGAACGGAGAGAAAACGGTAAAACAGAAAGAAGCAAGCGCCAGGATCAGGCCAAACCGGATAAACATATCCAGAAAGCGGGTCACGACTCTCTTCTCAATGACGAGCAGGTCTTTATTGTCCACGAGGAGATTTTCCTTTGAATAGCGTTCTGAGGAATAAAATTGTTGGAAAAGCCGGGCAGTATAGAGAATTGCTGAACGTAAAAGAGGCGGAGAGTTGTTTAAAAATAACTATTGTTATGCCGCTGTTACCGGCGGTTTGGCGTCAGTGCAATAAGACGAAAAAGTGCGGTGGATTAATGCAAAAAAAGAATAACGCCCTCGCGATGAGGGCGTTGAAAACAGAGGGATTACAGCACGCTCGCCACCAGATTCTGCAGCTGCCCCTGGCCCAGCAGGTCAATTGCGGCTTCGATATCCGGCGCGAAATAACGGTCCTGCTCGTAGTGCGAGACTTTCTCGCGCAGCAGCTGACGAGCCTGCTCCAGCAGCGGGCTGGTTGTCAGCCCTTCGCGCATATCAATGCCCTGCGCCGCCGCCAGCCACTCCACCGCAATCACGCCGCGGGTGTTGGCGGCCATTTCCCACAGACGACGGCCTGCAGCCGGTGCCATTGAGACATGATCTTCCTGGTTTGCAGACGTCGGCAGGCTGTCCACGCTGTGCGGATGCGCCAGCGCTTTGTTCTCACTGGCCAGTGCCGCAGCGGTGACCTGAGCAATCATAAAGCCGGAGTTCACTCCGCCATTTTTCACGAGGAACGGCGGCAGCTGAGACATGTGGCTGTCCATCAGCAGCGCGATGCGACGCTCCGCCAGTGAGCCAATTTCAGCAATCGCCAGCGCAAGATTATCGGCCGCCATTGCCACCGGCTCCGCATGGAAGTTACCGCCGGAGATCACTTCATTTTCCTGTGCAAAGACCAGCGGGTTATCCGAAACCGCGTTCGCCTCGGTCAACAGCACGTCTTTTGCCTGGCGCATCTGAGTCAGACAGGCACCCATCACCTGTGGCTGACAGCGTAAGGAATACGGGTCCTGAACCTTGCTGCACTTGGCATGCGACTGCGAGACAGCACTGGAATCGGTCAGCAAATGGCGATACAGCGCGGCGGCATCAATTTGCCCACGCTGACCGCGCGCGTCATGAATGCGCGCATCAAAAGGACGGCGCGAACCGAGTGCCGCTTCTGTCGTCAGCGCGCCACACACCGCAGCAGAGATGAACAGCTCTTCCGCGTCAAACAACCCGCGCAAGGCAAACGCCGTGGAGGCCTGAGTGCCATTCAGCAGCGCCAGCCCTTCTTTAGCGGCGAGCGTCAACGGCGCCATCCCGGCTTTTTTCAGCGCTTCTTTTGCGGGCAGCCACTCTCCGCGCCAGCGGGCTTTCCCCTCGCCCAACAGCGTGAGCGACATATGGGCCAACGGAGCCAGGTCGCCGGACGCGCCGACGGATCCTTTGGCAGGTATGCATGGATAGACTTCATGATTAACCAGCGTCATCAGCGCTTCAATCACGCTCAGGCGAATGCCGGAAAATCCGCGCGCCAGGCTGTTGATTTTCAGCACCATAATGAGACGCACCATCGCATCATCCAGCGCTTCGCCCACGCCCGCGGCATGGGAAAGCACCAGCGAGCGCTGGAGATTTTCCAGATCGGCGGTGGCAATCGGCGTGGAAGCCAGCAGGCCAAATCCGGTGTTGATGCCATACGCGGTACGGCCTTCGGCCATAATCGCATTCACGCAGTCGACGCTGGCATTGATGCCCGGCACCGCGCTTTCATCCAGCGTCAGGTGATGGGGTTGACGGTAGACGGCCTGCAGCTGCGCTAGGGTCAGTTGGCCTGGGATTATGTTAAGTGTGTTCATTTCTTCTGCCCCTGGGTTGCAGCAATCATCGGTAAATTCAGTCCTTGTTCTGCGGCACATTGTACCGCGATTTCATAGCCTGCGTCCGCATGGCGCATCACGCCCGTGGCCGGGTCGTTGTGCAGCACGCGGGCAATACGCGCAGCGGCTTCATCGGTACCGTCACAGACGATAACCATGCCAGCGTGTTGTGAGAATCCCATGCCTACGCCGCCGCCGTGGTGCAGTGAGACCCAGGTAGCCCCGCTGGCGGTGTTCAACAGGGCGTTAAGCAATGGCCAATCGGAAACCGCATCAGAGCCGTCACGCATCGCTTCGGTTTCACGGTTCGGACTGGCGACAGAGCCAGAATCCAGGTGGTCACGGCCAATAACGATGGGCGCGGAAACTTCGCCCGAACGCACCATCTCGTTGAACGCCAGGCCGAGCTTTTGTCGCCACTCAAGGCCCACCCAGCAGATACGCGCCGGTAAGCCCTGGAAGCTGATACGCTCGCGCGCCATGTCCAGCCAGCGGTGCAGATGTTTATCGTCCTGAATGATCTCTTTGACCTTCGCGTCGGTTTTATAGATATCCTGCGGGTCGCCTGACAGCGCGACCCAGCGGAACGGCCCGATGCCACGGCAGAAAAGTGGACGAATATAGGCGGGTACGAAGCCGGGGAAATCAAAAGCGTTGCTGACACCCATCTCTTTTGCCATCTGGCGAATGTTGTTGCCATAGTCGAAGGTTGGGATCCCCTGAGCATGGAAGGCCAGCATCGCGGCAACATGGTTTGCCATCGACTGCTTCGCCGCTTTTACCGTCCCCTGCGGGTCACTTTCCGCTTTCAGCTGGTAGGTTTCCCACGTCCAGCCCTGCGGCAGATAGCCGTGAAGCGGATCGTGGGCGCTGGTCTGGTCGGTGACCATATCCGGGCGCACGCCGCGTTTGACTAATTCAGGCAAAATATCTGCTGCGTTGCCGCACAGCGCGATGGAGACAGCGCGATCTTCGGCGGTGTATTTTTTGATGCGCGCCAGAGCGTCATCCAGAGAGTCGGCCTGCTCATCCACGTAGCGCGTACGCAGACGGAAATCGATACGGCTCTGCTGACACTCAATGTTCAGTGAACAGGCACCCGCAAGCGTCGCGGCCAGCGGCTGCGCACCGCCCATCCCACCCAGACCGGCGGTCAGCACCCAACGCCCTTGCAGGTTGCCGCCAAAATGCTGGCGACCGGCTTCCACGAAGGTTTCATACGTGCCCTGCACGATGCCCTGGCTACCGATGTAGATCCAGCTGCCGGCGGTCATCTGGCCGTACATCGCCAGGCCTTTTGCATCCAGTTCATTAAAGTGCTCCCACGTGGCCCAGTGTGGTACCAGGTTGGAATTGGCAATCAGCACGCGCGGGGCGTTGTCATGCGTTTTGAACACCCCAACCGGCTTACCGGACTGCACCAGCAGCGTTTCATCGTGTTCCAGTTTTTTCAGCGATTCCACAATGGCGTCGTAGCAATCCCAGTTACGTGCCGCGCGTCCGATTCCGCCGTACACCACCAGCTCATGTGGATTTTCAGCCACTTCCGGATCGAGGTTGTTCATCAACATGCGCAGCGGCGCTTCAGTCAACCAGCTTTTGGCATTTAATGTAGTGCCTCGTGGGGCACGAACATCCTGACGGCGAATTTTATTCTGAGACATCGGGGAAACTCCTGACAAAGACGAAGTAGACAAGAATTTATATACTTGTCTATACAATCATTCGCAAGCCAGGTTTTAACAAACGAGATACATTTTTGTTATCTTGCGTCAGCAATCACACTTACCAGAAGTAAAGAGCGCTGACGCAGGCAGTCAGGACCCGAAATGCCCCTGAAGGCGATAGCGGCTGCCGGGGAAAATCAGGCGGGCGTGGGAGACGATAATGGAACGTGACCAGGTGCGGCGGCGGATCAACAGGCAGGGATCGTGCTCATGGATTTGCAACATTCGGCACTCTTCGCTGCTTGCTTTGACCGCTTCAACAATGTGTTCGCCTTCGGTCAACGGCGCAATCAGCGACAGATAGTCGTGCGCCGTGGTGGCGGTGTAATCCTGATCGAGGTATTCCGGTACCACCGTGGCGTTCACACAGCGATCTTCGATTTGCACCGGCACATCGTTTTCATAATGCACCATCAGCGAGTGGAATATGCGGGTGCCTTCAGCGGCGCCCAGCGCCTGAGCCTGCTGTTTATTGGCATTGACCGCTTCGAGCAGGATAACCTCACAGCGATGCTGATGCTGTCGGGCACGAATTTCATCCGCAATGCTGTGCACTTCAAACAACGCCGACTGCCCTTTTGGCTCAGCGACAAACGTCCCCACGCCCTGCAGCCTCACCAGCAAACCTTCGTCGGTGAGTTCACGCAGCGCGCGGTTGATGGTCATGCGGCTGAAGCCAAACTGCGCCACCAGCTCCGCCTCGGACGGAATACGATCGTGCGGACGCCAGATCCCGGCAGCAATGTTGTCGCTGATGACCCGTTTAATTTTTTCATAAAACGGCGCAGGCGCGCCGGATCGCGATGAATGCATTCTTCGTCCTTTGGTTACGGTGTCGTCACGCTTGCCAGCAGTGAACGAGTTGCCAGGCCAGTCTGGCCGCCGTGCGGGCACCCTGCCCGTCGCGATCATACTGAGGATTAAATTCTACCAGATCAACCGCCTGCAGTTTGCCACTCTGACACAGCGGCATCACGATACGCAACAGAATTGCCAGCGGTACACCCAGCGCGGCGGGCGCGGATACCGCAGGCATTTCCCATGCGGGCATGACGTCCAGATCAATGGTCAGGTAAATTCTGTCATGTTCAGCAATAATGCGCGCAATCTCTGACTCAATCGCAGCGGATTGTGGATTTAACAGCGTTAAATCTTCTACTATCTGAACGTTGCGCTGCTGTGCCTCCTGCCAGAGCGCCGCGGTATTGGCGGCTTTGCTGACCCCGAAGCAGGTGTAATAAAAGCCACGCTGCTGGCTTTCGCACTGCAGCGCCAACTGGCGAAACGGTGTCCCCGATGTGGCCTGGTCAGCCTGGCGCAAATCAAGATGCGCATCGAGATTCACTATCGCCACGTTTTCACCCGGAAACGCATCCAGCACCCCCGATCCGTGACCAAACGCGGTTTCATGTCCCCCACCGAACACCAGCGTTTTCATGCCCGCCTGCTGACAGGCCAGCACCGCATCGTGTAACGCCTGCTGAGCGGGTTCGAGTTGTTCCGGCTCGGCGTGCACGTTGCCCATATCCACGAGCTGGTCATGGCCCTGATGGCTTGCCATGTTCGCCAGCGCTTTGCGTAAAAATTCGGGCCCCTGCTGCGCACCAGGGCGACCCTTATTGCGCTTTACCCCTTCATCGCAGGCAAAACCCAGCAGGGCTATTTTTCCACTGTACCGTTCAGGGACAAAGTCGCGAGCAACCTCCACTGTCTGAAAAAGACGTTTCGCTATCGCGGATTCTGCACTGTCGTCCCTGCCCTGCCAGAGGGTGTCATCGACGGGTTGCCAAAGATTCATGCCTGCTCCTCTCCACGAAAAATGCGTTTCCACAGCGGGTTGCGTCCCGGTTCGTAGACCATTTCAACGGGATGTTGTGCATCCCAGATAGCCAAATCCGCCACAAAGCCCGGCGCTAACTGGCCGTGGGTCTTTCCACGACCTAATGCGCTCGCTGCGTGCCGCGTTACGCCCTGCCAGGCTTCTTCCGGGGTCAGGCCAAATTTTACGCACGCCATATTCATTGCCAGATGAATGCTGGCAAACGGGCTGGTGCCCGGGTTGTAGTCCGTCGCCACGGCCATCGGCACGCCGAGACGCCGCAGTTCGGCAACCGGGGGTTTTTGCGTTTCATTCAGGAAATAAAAAGCGCCCGGAAGCAGGACCGCGACGGTACCACTCTGTGCCATCGCGGCAACGCCTTCGGCAGTAAGATATTCGATATGATCGGCAGAAAGTCCATGATAGCGGCTGACCAGTTCGGCCCCGCCCAACGATGAGAGCTGCTCAACATGGCCTTTTACCGGAATGCCCAGGCACTCTGCGGCGACAAAGACACGCTCGGTTTGCTCTGGGGTAAAGCCGACGTTTTCGCAGAAGGCGTCAACGGACTCAAACAGCCCTTCCTGCCACAGTTCTGGCAAGATTTGCTCGCAGACCAGCGTAATGTAGTCGTCGGCTCGTCCTTTATAGTCAGCGGGCACCGCATGTGCTGCCAGCAGCGTCGGGCTAATTTCTACCGCATTTTGCTCCGCCAGCCGCTGCGCAACCCGTAGCATTTTCCTTTCGTTTTCCGCATCTAATCCATAGCCTGATTTGATCTCAAGCAGGGTCACGCCTTCGCGCGTTAAACGTTCCAGCCGCTGCTGCGCCAGCTGCAGCAGCGTTTCTTCACTGGCCTGTCGTGTCGCCTGCACGGTCGCATTAATCCCGCCGCCGTTGGCGCTGATGGTCTGATAGGAGACACCGTTGAGCCGCTGCTCCCACTCCTGCGCCCGACTTCCGCCAAACACCAGATGGGTGTGACAGTCAATCAGGCCGGGTGTCACCAGTCGGCCGCCTAAATCGATATGTTTGCCTTTATCTGAACTCAGCGTTGATTCAGGCACTATCGCGATAATTTTGCCGTCACGTACGAGAAGCGCATGGTCATCAACCAGACCATACGGTTCAGCGCGGTTGGGGTCGAACGTCGCAAATCGGGCATTGTGCCAGATGATGTCGGTATCATGCTGTCCGGACATAGAGCACCACTTGTCATGAGTTGTATAGACATTTATTGATAGCCGATGTGTGAATGTCAATCGCCGGGTCAAATATGTTGCTTATTTGTGACATCCAACCCACGACCGGGCATGTATTTGCTTAACTTTTTCACCGCATCGCTTCCCGTTTCGCCCAACTTAGTATAAAAAGTCTGGTTTTAGGGACTTTTACACTCTTACACAGCCAGGAGCATCATGAACACAATCTCGGTTTCCCGTTTGGCGCTGGCGTTCGCTTTTGGTGCGACGCTGACCGCCTGTAGCTCAACCCCACCCGATCAGCAGCCCTCCACGCAGGCGGCACCGGGAACAGCGTCACGTCCGATCCTGACCGCGGGTGAAGCGAAAAACTTCGTCCAGGCGCGTTATTTCACCAGCCAGGATCCGAATGCAGCTCCGTGGTCACCGTCGGCTATCGCCACCCCGGCAAAACCTGATTTCGTCGTCGGACCTGCTGGCACCCAGGGTGTTACGCACACCACGATCCAGGCCGCCGTTGATGCCGCTATCAGCCGTCACAGCACCTCTCGGGTGTATATCGCCGTGATGCCTGGTGAATATGAAGGTACCGTCTATGTGCCTGCTGCACCGGGTACCCTGACCATTTACGGTACCGGTGAGAAGGCCGCTGATGTGAAGATTGGCCTGGCTATCGATTCTGAAATTGCGCCAAACGACTGGCGTCGTCTGGTCAACCCGGCCGGTAAATACATGCCGGGCAAACCGGCCTGGTACATGTTCGACACCTGCCAGAGCAAGCGTACGGCCACCGTGGGCGTGATGTGTTCTGCCGTCTTCTGGTCACAGAACAATGGTCTGCAGCTGCAAAATATGACCATCGCCAACAGCCTGGGTGACAGCGTCGATGCAGGGAACCATCAGGCCGTTGCGCTGCGCAGTGATGGCGATCAGGTGCAGATTAACAACGTCAATATTCTGGGCCGCCAGAATACGTTCTTCGTCACCAACAGCGGCGTACAGAACCGCCTGCAGAATGACCGCATCACCCGTACGCTGGTGACCAACAGCTACCTGGAAGGGGATGTGGATATCGTGTCTGGCCGTGGTGCCGTGGTCTTCGACAACACTGATTTCCGTGTGGTGAATTCCCGTACCCAACAGGAAGCGTATGTCTTCGCTCCTGCCACCCAGTCCAACCTGTTCTACGGCTTCCTCGCCACCAACAGCCGCTTTAACGCTGCCGGTGAGGGCGTTGCACAGCTGGGTCGTTCACTGGATGTCGATGGCAATACCAACGGCCAGGTCGTTATTCGTGATAGCGCGATCAACGCCGGCTTTAATAACGCCAAGCCCTGGGCCGATGCCGCCGTCTCCAAACGTCCGTTCAGCGGCAATACCGGTGCTGAAAACGACAAAGGTGAAGTCGAGCGTAACCTGAACGACACCAACTTCAACCGCCTGTGGGAATACAACAACCGCGGCGTGGGCAGTGATGTCGTGGCGGAACCGAAGAAGTAAGCGCATCACGTTGCCCGGCGGCCCTTCGTTTGCGCGGACCTACACAAAAAGGTAGGCCAGGCCCGCAAAGCGCCGCCTGACAAAAAGGCATAAAAAAACCTCGCTTCGGCGAGGTTTTTCTTTTCAGTCAGCGTATTAGTGGGCGTTAACCACCACCCACATCGGGCCCTGGCCTACGGCGTAGCGCCCTTTCTCATGCAGCAGCCCCTGCTCACCCTGAATCTCGTACACCGCCAGATGATGCGACTTTTGCCCTACCGCCAGCAGATATTTCCCGCTGTGATCGATATTAAAGCCGCGTGGCTGAGTTTCCGTTGGCTGGAAGCCCTGAATCTCAAGCACGCTGCCATCTTCTGAGACAGTGAATACGGTCAGGGTGCTGGAGGTGCGGTCACAGGCATACAGATGACGACCGTCTGGGGTGATGTGAATATCTGCTGCCCAGCGGGTGCCGGTGAAATCTGGCGGCATCATGTCCAGCGTCTGCACACATTCGATCTCACCGTGTGGATCTTTCAGCTCCCACACATCCACTGAGCTGTTCAGCTCATTGACGCAGTAGGCGTACTGTTGATTTGGATGGAACGCCATATGGCGTGGGCCAGCACCTTCAACGGTGGTCACTTCCGCTGGCGTCTGTGCCACCAGCTTGCCGTCGTCGCTCAGGGTAAACAGACAGATACGATCCTGTTTCAGCGCGGGCACCCACAGCGTGCGGTTATCCGGACTGATGTTGGCAGAGTGGCAACCATCCAGACCTTCGACCACGTCAACCACGCCGACCGGCAGACCGTCTTCCAGGCGAGTCACGCTAACGCAGGCCTGATTATAAGAGCCGCTGAACAGGAACTGGCCTGTATGATCGGTAGAAATGTGCGTCGGGCTACCCGGCAGTGCCGATTCACCGGCAAAGGTCAGCGCGCCATCGTCGGGGGCGATGCGCCAGGCCATCACGCGAAATTCCGGACGCACGCCGACATACAGGTAGCGCTTGTCAGGGCTGATAACCATCGGCTGTACCTGACCTGGCACATCCACCACCTGCACCAGCGTCAGCTTGCCATCCTGCTTGAGGCTCCAGACGTGGATCTGCTGACTTTCAGGACTCGCGGTATATACGGTTTGTTTCATGAAAACTCCTTTCTGGCTGCACGCGGTAGCAAACTACCAGGATAGATGGTTTTAGAGGATAGTGCTGAAAAATTTGCCCTCTGAACCCAGCGGTGTACCATCATGGGCTGCAAATTGTTCAACATTAACCAGGACTGCAACATGACTTCACGTGTGATAGCCCTCGATTTAGACGGCACCCTGCTCACTTCGACCAAAACTATTCTTCCGGCGTCGCTTGAGGCGTTGTCAAAAGCAAAAGAGGCAGGTTATCAAATTCTGATCGTCACCGGCCGACATCATGTTGCCATCCATCCTTTTTATCAGGCACTGGCGCTTGATACACCTGCAATTTGCTGTAACGGGACCTATTTGTATGATTATCAGGCAAAAAAGGTGCTGGAAGCCGATCCGCTTTCGCTGAGCCAGGCCCTGCAAATGATTGAGATGCTGAATGCTCATGATGTCCACGGCCTGATGTATGTCGAAAACGCCATGCTGTACGAACGCCTGGCAGGCCACATCACCCGCGGCATTGAGTGGGCAGCAACGTTGCCGGAAGCGCAGCGCCCGGTGTTCAACCAGGTCGACTCTTTTGCCGCCGCCGCCCGGCAAACCAGCGCCATCTGGAAATTTGCCCTGACCGATGAAAACAGCGATCGGCTCAATGCGTTTGCCGAACAGGTCGAAGAAACCCTGGGTCTGGAGTGCGAGCGCTCATGGATTTACCAGATTGACGTGGCGCGCAAAGGCAACAGCAAGGGCAATCGTCTGGCGCGCTGGGTGGAATCTCAGGGATTGTCGATGAAAGACGTCGTGGCGTTTGGCGACAACTTTAACGACATCAGCATGCTGGAAGCGGCAGGTACCGGCGTGGCGATGGGCAATGCCGCCGATGAGGTCAAAGCCCGGGCGAACGTGGTGATCGGCGGAAACGAAGACAACAGCATTGCCGATTACATTTATACCCACCTGCTGTGATCAGGCGGTAATCGAGACGCTTTTGATTTGAACATATAACCACTGGCCTGGCTTCACCGCCAGGTCATCCCGCGCCCACGGGCTGATACGCGCCCACAGCACTCTTCCGCCCACTTCCAACTGTACTTCCACCTGGCCGTTATCGTCGTAGCATTCCAGCACTTTGGCACGCAGCACGTTGCGGATACTGGTTTGTACCGGCGGCTGCAACACCAGTGAGACATCTGAGGCCTGAATACGGATGCGCACCGGTGACTGTACCGGTCTGTCCAGTTTGTTCACCCAGATATGCTGATCGCCCAGCGCCAGCGCGGTCATCGCATAATGAGGATGATGCTCAAGCACCGTCACTTTCAGGATGCTGCTTTGCTGATCCTTCGGCAACCACGGGTGCATCACGCTGCTGCCCCAGACCTCTTCCAGGTTGCCAAAGGCTTTTACGGTGCCCGCTTCCAGCACCAGCACTTTGTCGGCAAGATGCAGAATTTCGTCCAGCGAATGGCTGACGTAAAGCATCGGAATATTGATTTCCCGGGCCAGACGCTGCAGATAAGGCAACAGCTCACGCTTACGTGGGATATCCAGCGACGCAAGCGGCTCGTCGAGCAGCAGCAATTCTGGTGCGGTCAGCAGCGCGCGGCCAATCGCTACGCGCTGTTTTTCCCCACCGGAAAGCCCACCCGGCAGACGATCAAGCAGGGCTTCAATCCCCAGCAGCGACACCAGTTTATCAAACTGGCTGGCCATGCTTTTCGCCATGCCATAGCGCAGGTTGCCACGCACTTTGTAGTGCGGGAACAGTCGGGCATCCTGAAACACGTAGCCCACACGGCGTTTTTCCGGCGAAAGAGATATGTTTTTCTGCGAATCGTGTAATACCCGATCGTTGAGAACAATGCGCCCCTGCTGAGGTTTGGTCAGCCCGCTGATGGCGTTAATCAACGACGTTTTTCCGGCGCCTGAGACGCCAAACACTGCGGTAATGCCGCTTGCCGGGAGCGTTTCATTAATGGTCAGACAGTGATTGCCCAGCGTCTGGCTAAAGTTAAGTTCCAGCATGATTATTTCCCCATCCGTTCACGGCTCAGGCGTGCCAGCCATTCCGAAACCATCAGTGAAATCAGCGCCAGCACGATGGAAATCAGGCACAGGCGCGCGGCGGCACCTTCGCCACCCGGCGTCTGAATCAAGGTATACATCGCAGAAGGAATGGTGCGGGTTTCCCCGGGAATGTTGGAAACAAAGGTAATGGTTGCACCAAACTCGCCAAGCGAACGGGCAAACGCCAGCACGGTGCCGACAATAATGCCTGGCAGCATGAGAGGCAGTGTGATGGTCATAAAGACGCGCCAGCGTCCGGCACCCAGCGTACGCGCCGCCTGCTCAAGCTTAATATCAACCCCTTCCAGCGCCAGGCGAATGGCGCGGACCATCAAGGGAAATGACATTACGGCAGCGGCAAGCACCGCACCGCGCCAGCTGAAGGCGAAAGTGATGCCAAACCAGTCGTATAGCCAGGCGCCGATAAAACCGCGGCGGCCCATCGCTATCAATAATAAATAGCCGACCACCACCGGGGGCAGAACGAGCGGCAGGTGGATAAGGCTGTCGAGCAGCGCTTTGCCAGGAAAGTTGCGGCGTACCAGCAACCAGGCAAAGAAGATCCCAAAGGGCAAGCTGAACATCACGGCCAGGGAAGAAACTTTCAGGCTCAGCAGTACCGCCTGCCATTCGGGATCGGTCAATATCATTCGTGCGTAGTAAATCCGTACTGTTTGAAAATGGCGGAAGCCTGCGGTCCTTTCAGGTAGTCATAGAAAGCCGTGACCGTGGCGTTTTTATGTCCGTCGGTAATCGCTACCGGGTATTCCACTTTTTTGTGGGAGTCTTCCGGGAAGGTGCCCACGACTTTAACGCCTTTGCTGGCAACGGCATCAGAGCCGTACACAATGCCCAGTGGCGCTTCGCCACGTTCTACCAGCGCCAGCGCACCGCGTACGTCTTCTGCCGGAGCCAGTTTGGCAGACAGCGTATCCCATGCGCCCAGTTTCTGCAGCGCTTCTTTCGCGTATATGCCCGCAGGAACGTGATCCGGGTCGCCCACCGCCAGGCGACCGCCTTTCAGCAGGCGGGTCCAGTTGGTTTTCGCATCAATAGCCACATCGCCCTGCTCGCTGGCTTTTGGTGCCACGACCACAAGGCTGTTGCCCAGCAGCGTTTCACGCGTGGCGGTATCAATGGCTTTTTTCTCGACCGCGTAATCCATCCATTTCTGGTCAGCAGAGATAAACAGGTCCGCAGGCGCACCCGCTTCAATCTGCCGGGCCAGCGTAGAGGAAGACGCGAAAGAGGACACCACGTCCACGTTTTTCTCTTTCTTGTACTCTTTGGCAATGTCCTGCATCGCATTGGTCAGCGAGGCGGCGGCAAAGACCGTAATCTTCCCTTCATCCGCAAAAGCATGACCGGCAACAGAAAGCGATAAAGCTGTACCTGCGACGAGGCGTAACCACGAACGTTCCATCTGTGACTCCTGTGAGTGTCGTTATGTACGAAATAATATAACGATAACTATAGGGTTTTCCCAGCGCTAATTGGTACGTCTCAAGAGGTACTATCGGCAGAAAGAAGAATAACTTAAACAGGCAAAACGAGGCGGAATGAGGACAAAAAAACGCCCGGCATTCCCGGGCGTCTCGAAATCAATGATTGTGCTGCTGGCCTTTCTCTTTGTGGCCGACGTTCGACAGAACGTTAAATACTTCACCCAGACCGTAAATCAGCCCCAGGATGATCGCCATCACCACGGGAACCATGATTAAGGCAAATACCAGACTTTTCAACAACTCTAACATGGTCAGCTCCTGACATTGTGATTCCTTCATTGTAACCGGATACTCAGGAAATTCACTCCCCTTTTGTGCGGTGCCCTGTGCAATAATATCCCTATACGCACTCCCTTATTCTGAGCAGGACATTGATATGCAGGCCGAAATTCTTCTTACTCTTAAGCTTCAACAGCGTCTGTTTGCCGATCCGCGCCGCATCTCCTTGCTCAAGCAAATCGCGGTGACCGGTTCTATCAGCCAGGGGGCGAAGAATGCGGGTATCAGCTACAAAAGCGCGTGGGATGCCATTAATGAAATGAACCAACTGAGCGAGCAACCGTTGGTTGATCGCGCGACTGGCGGCAAAGGTGGCGGTGGCGCGGTGTTGACCCGTTACGGTCAGCGCCTGATTCAGCTCTATGATTTACTGGCACAGATTCAGCAAAAAGCGTTCGATGTCCTCAGCGACGACGACAATCTGCCGCTCAACAGCCTGCTGGCGGCTATCTCACGTTTTTCCCTGCAAACCAGCGCCCGCAACCAATGGTTTGGCACCATTACCCGTCGCGACCACCAGCAGGTGCAGGAGCATGTTGATGTGCTGCTGGCCGATGGTGAAACGCGGTTGAAAGTTGCCATTACCGCACAAAGCGGCGAGCGTCTTGGCCTGGATGAAGGTAAAGAAGTGCTGGTCCTGCTGAAAGCGCCGTGGGTGGGGATCACCCGCGATACTGCCGTTGCCGCCGCCGCAGACAATCAGCTGTCGGGCATCATCAGCCATATAGAACGGGGTAAAGCCCAGTGCGAAGTCCTGATGACGCTGCCTGACGGCCAGGTACTTTGCGCCACCTTGCCGGTTGAGGAAACCGCAGCGTTGCAGGAGGGCGAACCGGCCATTGCCTGGTTTAATGCCGATCGGGCGATTATCGCCACTCTCTGCTGATGGCTTGACTTTCCGCGACAGAAGACGTATCCCTGAGTAAAATCGCTGCAAAAAATGGGATACACCATGTCATCATTGCAAATTTCGCAAGGCACGTTTCGTCTTGGCGATACAAAAACGCTTTCCATTAACGCGCTGACGCTGCATGCCGGAGAAGCCTGGGCGTTCGTGGGCAGCAACGGTAGCGGTAAATCTGCCCTCGCTCGCGCGCTGTCAGGTGAGCTGACGTTGCTCAGCGGTACCCGAGAAAGCCACTTCACCCGCACCACCCGTCTCTCGTTTGAACAGTTGCAAAAGCTGGTCAGCGATGAATGGCAGCGCAACAACACCGACATGCTGAGCCCGGACGAAGACGATACCGGACGCACCGCGGCAGAAATCATTCAGGAAGAGGTTAAGGACGCCGCTCGCTGTCGCGAATTGTCCAGCCGCTTTGGTATCAGCCATCTGCTCGAACGTCGCTTTAAGTATCTTTCAACCGGGGAAACCCGCAAAACCCTGCTGTGTCAGGCGCTGATGAACGCACCAGAGCTGCTGATCCTTGATGAACCCTTCGACGGGCTGGACGTGGCATCACGCCAGACGCTGGCAGACCTGCTGGGCACGCTGCACCAGGAAGGACTCACGCTGGTGTTGGTGCTTAATCGTTTTGACGAAATCCCGGAATTTGTGCAGTTCGCGGGCGTGCTGGCTGACTGTACGCTGCTGGAAACTGGCCCGAAACAGGCATTGCTCAAGCAGGCCTTGATCGCCCAGTTGGCCCATAGCGAAAAGCTCTCCGGTATCAGCCTGCCAGAAGCAGATACCGCTCCGGCACGGCTCTCACTTCCGGAGGAGCAGCCACGTATTGTGCTGAACAACGGTGTGGTGTCTTACAACGACAAGTCCATTATCAACGGCATGAACTGGACCGTGAACCCTGGCGAGCACTGGCAGATAGTGGGCCCAAACGGTGCCGGCAAGTCCACGCTGTTGAGCCTCGTTACCGGCGATCACCCTCAGGGTTACAGCAACGATCTGACGCTGTTTGGCCGTCGTCGCGGCAGCGGGGAAACCATCTGGGATATCAAAAAGCATATCGGGTATGTCAGCAGCAGCCTGCATCTGGACTATCGCGTCAGCACCAACGTGCGCAACGTGATCCTCTCCGGCTTTTTTGATTCGATTGGAATTTATCAGGCCGTTTCAGATAAACAGCACAAGCTGGCCCAGGGCTGGCTGGATATTCTCGGAATGGACAGCCGCACCGCCGACGCGCCATTCCACAGCCTCTCGTGGGGGCAACAGCGGCTGGCACTGATTGTGCGGGCGCTGGTAAAACACCCAACACTGCTTATCCTTGATGAACCGCTTCAGGGCCTTGACCCACTCAATCGCCAGCTGGTACGTCGCTTTGTTGATGTGCTGATTAGCGAGGGCAACACCCAGCTGCTGTTCGTGTCACATCACGCCGAAGATGCGCCGGAGTGCATTACACATCGCCTCGAATTTGTGGCGCAGGATGACGGCTACACGTACGCCATCGGGCCTCGCTAACCCTCGTTGCGGGAGTGCGGCTCCCGCTTTTCAGAAAAAGAGCACTCTCCCCTCTCTCAAGCTTTGCTTTATAATCCAGGTCGACCTCGGATAATGCGGAAAATTCGCGAGTGTAAACGATTCCACCAATCCAGCCAGTGTCACACTTTTCTTATCTCTGTTATGCTACTGTTATGACATACCATAAGCCTAATGGAGCGAAATATGAGAGTACTGGTTACGGGTGGTAGCGGTTACATTGGCAGCCACACCTGCGTACAATTACTGAAACAGGGTCATGAGGTCATCATTCTGGATAACCTCTGCAACAGTAAGCGCAGCGTGCTGCCAGTGATTGAACGCCTGGGCGGTAAACAGCCCGTCTTCGTTGAAGGCGATATTCGCAACGAAGCGCTGATGACCGAAGTGCTGCACGATCACGCCATTGATACCGTGATCCACTTCGCCGGGCTGAAAGCCGTGGGCGAATCCGTGGCGAAACCCCTCGAGTACTACGACAACAACGTGAACGGCACATTGCGCCTGATTGCCGCTATGCGCGCCGCCAACGTCAAGAATTTCATTTTCAGCTCTTCGGCCACCGTCTATGGCGATCAGCCAAAAATCCCTTACGTTGAAAGCTTCCCGACCGGTACGCCACAAAGCCCTTATGGCAAGAGCAAGCTGATGGTTGAGCAGATCCTGGCGGACCTGCAAAAAGCGCAGCCTGAGTGGAGCATCGCTCTCTTACGCTATTTCAACCCGGTTGGCGCGCATCCGTCAGGCGACATGGGTGAAGATCCGCAGGGCATTCCAAACAACCTGATGCCGTACATCGCCCAGGTTGCCGTGGGCCGTCGTGATTCACTCGCTATTTTTGGCAACGATTATCCGACCGAAGACGGTACCGGCGTGCGTGATTACATCCACGTCATGGATCTGGCCGATGGCCACGTCGCGGCGATGGAAAAACTGGCCGATAAAGCCGGTGTGCACATCTATAACCTTGGCGCAGGCGTAGGCAGCAGCGTGCTCGACGTGGTCAATGCCTTCAGCAAAGCCTGCGGCAAATCCGTAAATTATCATTTCGCGCCGCGTCGCGATGGCGATCTCCCGGCCTACTGGGCCGATGCGGGCAAAGCCGATCGCGAACTGGACTGGCGTGTGACCCGTAACCTTGATGAAATGGCGCAGGACACCTGGCACTGGCAGTCCCGTCATCCGCAAGGCTATTCCGACTAAGGAACTGTCATGACGCAATTTAACCCCGTCGATCACCCACACCGCCGCTTTAACCCTTTGAGCGGCCAGTGGATCCTGGTTTCACCCCATCGCGCCAAGCGCCCCTGGCAGGGGGCGCAGGAAACGCCGGCCAAACAAACGTTGCCCCAGCACGATCCCGATTGTTTTCTTTGCCCGGGCAATACGCGCGTCACCGGCGATCAAAACCCGCAATATACCGGGACTTATGTCTTTACCAACGACTTTGCCGCGCTGATGACCGATACCCCGGATACGCCGCAAAGCAGCGATCCCCTGATGCGGCTTGAAAGCGCCCGCGGGACCAGTCGGGTCATCTGCTTTTCACCGGATCACAGTAAAACGCTGCCGGAGTTGAGCGTAGAAGCGCTGGAAGGCGTGGTGAAAACCTGGCAGGAACAGACGGCGGAGTTAGGTCAGCGTTATCCGTGGGTCCAGGTATTTGAAAACAAAGGGGCAGCGATGGGCTGCTCTAACCCGCACCCGCACGGACAGGTCTGGGCAAACAGCTTTTTACCCAACGAAGCTGAACGCGAAGACCGTCTGCAGAAAGACTATTTTGCCGGGCAGCACTCGCCAATGCTGCTCGACTATGTGCAGCGTGAGCTGGCCGACGGCAGCCGCACCGTGGTTGAAACGGAGCACTGGCTGGCGGTGGTGCCTTATTGGGCGGCGTGGCCTTTTGAAACCTTGCTACTGCCAAAAACCCACGTGCTGCGCATGACCGATTTGACCGACGACCAGCGTAGCGATCTTGCGCTGGCGCTGAAAAAACTGACCAGCCGTTACGACAATCTGTTCCAATGCTCCTTCCCCTACTCCATGGGCTGGCACGGTGCGCCGTTCAATGGCGAAGAAAATTCACACTGGCAGCTGCATGCCCATTTCTATCCCCCATTACTGCGTTCCGCCACGGTACGTAAATTTATGGTGGGCTACGAAATGCTGGCAGAAACCCAGCGAGACCTTACGGCAGAACAAGCCGCCGAGCGTCTGCGTGCCGTCAGTGATGTTCACTATCGCGAATCAGGAGTCTAAAAATAATGAGTCTGAAAGAGAAAACCCTGTCCCTGTTTGCTGAGAATTTTGGCTACCCTGCCACCCACGTTATTCAGGCGCCGGGCCGTGTGAACCTGATTGGCGAGCACACCGATTACAACGACGGTTTTGTCCTGCCGTGCGCCATTGATTACCAGACGGTCATCAGCTGCTCACCGCGCAAAGATCGTATCGTTCGCGTTATTGCAGCCGATTACGACAACCAGACGGATGAATTTTCCCTCGACGCGCCGATTGTCAGCCACGATACCCAGCAGTGGTCCAACTATGTGCGCGGAGTGGTGAAACATCTGCAAAAGCGCAACCGTAATTTCGCCGGTGTCGATATGGTGATCAGCGGTGATGTGCCGCAGGGCGCGGGTCTGAGCTCTTCCGCGTCTCTGGAAGTGGCGGTCGGTACCGTGTTCCAGCAGCTTTACCATCTGCCACTGGACGGCGCGCAAATCGCCCTCAATGGCCAGGAAGCAGAGAACCAGTTTGTGGGCTGTAACTGCGGCATCATGGATCAGCTGATTTCGGCACTGGGCAAAAAAGATCATGCCCTGCTGATCGACTGTCGTTCACTCGGCACCAAAGCCGTCTCCATGCCGAAAGGCGCAGCGGTTATCATCATCAACAGCAACTTCAAACGCACGCTGGTCGGCAGCGAGTACAACACCCGCCGCGAGCAGTGCGAAACCGGTGCGCGTTTCTTCCAGCAGCCCGCTCTGCGTGATGTTTCTCTGGAAAAATTCAACGCCGTCGCCCATGAACTCGACCCGATTGTGGCCAAACGCGTTCGCCACGTGCTGACGGAAAACGCCCGCACCGTTGAAGCCGCTTCTGCTCTCGCGAAAGGTGACCTGAAACGTATGGGTGAGCTGATGGCGGAATCTCATGCCTCCATGCGTGACGACTTCGAAATCACCGTGCCGCAGATTGATACCCTGGTCGACATTGTGAAAGCCACCATTGGCGACAAAGGCGGCGTCCGGATGACCGGCGGCGGTTTCGGTGGCTGCATTGTGGCGCTGGTGCCGGAAGAGCTGGTGCCTGCGGTGAAAGACGCGGTTGCCTCGCAATACGAAGCAAAAACGGGCATTAAAGAAACCTTCTATGTGTGCAAAGCCTCACAAGGAGCTGGCCAGTGCTGATTGAAGCTCCTACGTTAGCACCGGACGGCCTGCCGTTCCGCTTGCTGACTCTGCGTAACAACGCAGGCATGGTCGTGACCCTGATGGACTGGGGCGCAACATTGTTATCCGCCCGTATCCCACTGGCAGACGGCTCGGTACGTGAAGCCTTGCTTGGTTGCGCCAGCCCGGAACAGTATACCGGCCAGGCCGCCTTTCTTGGCGCATCCGTAGGTCGTTACGCCAACCGTATTGCCGACAGCCGCTTTACCCTTGCAGGTGAAACCTGGCAGCTCGCCCCAAGCCAGGGCGTCAATCAACTGCACGGCGGCCCGCAAGGGTTTGATAAGCGTCGCTGGCAGGTGGTCAATCAGAACGATACATCGGTGCTGTTTGCGCTGGAATCGGCCGATGGCGATCAGGGTTTTCCGGGTAATCTGAGCGCAACGGCACATTACCAGTTGACGGACGATAACCGCATTGCCATTGAATACCGCGCCAGGGTTGATAAAGCCTGCCCGGTGAACCTCACTAACCACGTCTATTTCAATCTTGATGGCGGTCGGAGCGACGTGCGTGAACACAAGCTGCACATTGCCGCAGAATGCTATCTTCCGGTAGACGAGATGGGGATACCGCGTGCAGGTCTGAAAGACGTTGCCAATACCAGTTTTGATTTCCGGGCAGCGAAAGCCATCGCTCGTGATTTCCTCAGCGATGACGATCAGCGCAAAATGAAAGGCTACGATCACGCGTTTCTGCTTTCTGAGACCGGCAGCCTTGAACACCCTGTCGCATGCCTTTGGTCAGCCGATGACAAACTCCAGCTGAAGGTCTATACCACGGCCCCTGCCCTGCAGTTTTACTCCGGCAATTATCTGGGGGGGACGCCTTCCCGAGAAACCGAGCCTTACGCCGACTGGCAAGGTCTGGCGCTGGAAAGCGAATTCCTGCCAGACAGCCCCAATCACCCGGAATGGCCGCAGCCAGACTGCACGCTGCTGCCTGGTGAAGAGTATGTCAGCGTCACGCACTACCAGTTCACCTCGTTGTAATATCCTGCCCTCTTTACGAGGGCTTTTTTTTCGACAACCTGCCGCATATTTCACCATCTACCGCATAAAAATAACGCCTGCGTCACATGTTACTTACACTGGCCTTCTATTTTCGCTATGGTTATCGATAAGGATTGCCGCTAAGGCTACGACGGCAATATAATGAGAATCGTTATCATTCAATCCAGTTCAGGAGTCACTGTATGGCTGTTACTAAGCTTGTGCTTGTTCGTCATGGCGAAAGCCAGTGGAACAACGAAAACCGCTTCACCGGTTGGTATGATGTTGATTTATCTGAGAAAGGTGTTGGCGAAGCCAAGGCTGCGGGCAAGTTACTGAAAGACGAAGGCTTCAGCTTTGATTTTGCTTATACCTCTGTCCTGAAACGCGCCATTCACACCCTGTGGAACGTGCTGGATGAACTGGATCAGGCCTGGCTGCCTGTTGAAAAATCCTGGAAGCTGAACGAGCGCCACTACGGTGCGCTGCAGGGTCTGAACAAAGCAGAAACGGCTGAAAAATACGGTGACGATCAGGTTAAGCAGTGGCGTCGCGGCTTCGCAGTCACGCCACCTGAGCTGACCAAAGATGATGAGCGTTACCCTGGCCACGATCCACGCTACGCAAAACTGACCGATGCAGAGCTGCCAACCACCGAAAGCCTGGCGCTGACCATCGACCGCGTCGTGCCTTACTGGAATGACACCATTCTGCCACGCCTGAAAAGCGGTGAGCGTGTGATCATCGCAGCCCACGGTAACTCCCTGCGCGCGCTGGTGAAATACCTGGACAACATGGGCGAAGACGAAATCCTCGAGCTGAACATCCCAACCGGCGTACCGCTGGTGTATGAGTTCGACGAGAACTTCAAACCGGTTAAACACTACTACCTCGGCAACGCCGACGAAATCGCGGCCAAAGCGGCTGCCGTCGCCAACCAGGGTAAAGCGAAGTAAGTTTTCACCTGAGACAAAAAAGCGTGGTTTTTGCCACGCTTTTTTTGTTTCATTGCCCCCGGAATATCAACCGGTTATGCATTGCGTAGCGACTGACGAAGCTCCTCTGACACCGTCGCCAGATAGAGCGCGGGCTGGCCTTCGACATCAGAAGTGAACAGGACCTGCCGTTCATCCGGCGAAAAAGAGGGATGTGGATGCGTCACCTGCCTGTCGCCGTTGAGTACCCGCCATGAGCTGTTGTGCGCCGCAAGGGCAATATGGCGACGGCTTTGGGTGTCGAACAGATAGAGAAACGGATCGTTTTCAATGCGATGGCTGGCCGAATCTTCCACGTCCACCGGGGTGCCGGATCCATCCCCCACCAGCAGCGTGCCGTCGTTATTACTCATTAAATGCGAGCAGGCTGGCATGGTCATCAGCATGATGTCCTGCTGAGTCTCGGGATCGTAGCGGCGGATGTGGCGCTCGGCCTGCCCTTTCAAATAAGACACATACAGCAGCGCGGAGCCATCCGGCGTCCAGAATTCATGGGTACAGCTTTCGCCTGGCGCATGGGTCTTCACCTTGCGCAGCTCGCTGCCGTCTTCATTCACCAGCCACATTCTCGCATCCACCAGGTCATGCGGACCTTCGTGACAAAAGGCCACCGTTGCATCATCAAACGGACGATAAATGGGATGCCCGAGCCACTGATTGTCCTCAACGATGACCGTCGTTTCGCCACTGGCTAAATCGACGCGAAGCAGCCGACAGCGCGGGCCTTTGTGGTAGAAGTCGTGGAAGATTTTCCAGTCGTTGAGCGGCACCCAGTCCTCTCTGGCAATCTCAATGCCCACCAGTTTGCTACAGTGGCTGTTCGCCACCCACGTGCCATAGCCCACTTTGTCTTCGGGCACCCGATAGACCGTTTTTTCACTTAGCGTGTCCAGCGAGACCCGCTGTAGGGTTCGGTCGTTTTTGACATAAAACAGGGCACGGTCATCCGGCGACAGAAATCCGCCAAAGGTGTTGTCCCCTGCCCCTTCCGTCAGCTGCAGCGCTTTTTGCGTGACGAAATCCAGCAGATAATAGTTGCGATGGCCGTCGAACTCACCGGCAAAAAGTAATTTACGGCCATCCTGAGTGAAACATTTTTGGTAGAAATAATTCCGGTGACAAAGTACCTCAGGCGGCGTCAGGCGCGTCACCATTGCTCCGGTGTGGGGATCATTAACAGTTTGGAAATCTAATTGAATTTCTGAACCTTTAGCCATTTTTTTTCCGCCGTACGTTGTGCTTTCCGAACCTCGAATATCAGGATTTCTGCTCGCGAACAACATTATGTGAGCTCATCCACACTCCAGGAAAATAATATTGTGAATAGGGCTTTCTGTGAAAGAGATCAATTTTCCCTGTGCCAACAAGAAGCATAAAACACTAGACCTATAAAATTAAAACATCATTTCACAACAATGCAGGGATAGTATGCAATGCGCAATGAAAAAACAATCTCTCTCAGACATCAGCTTGCTTATGGCGGTGGGAACCTGCTCGGTAGCGGGGCGTTGGCCATCAGTGGCGCATGGCTGCTTTATTTCTACACCACTTTCTGCGGGCTGACGCTGATTGAGGCCTCTTTTATCTTTTCCGTCGCCAGTATCATTGATGCCATCAGCAATCCATTGATGGGATATATCACCGACAATTTCAATAAAACACGGCTGGGAAAACGCTTTGGCCGCCGCCGCTTTTTCCTGCTGTTGGGTATCCCACTGATGCTGTTCTACCCCCTGCTGTGGGTTGATGGGCTGGGCTTTGCTTACTACCTGTGTACCTATGTGATGTTTGAAATTATCTATACCTCGGTGATGGTTTCTTACGAAACGCTGGCAACCGAGATGACGGACGATTTTTCCCAGCGTTCAAAATTGACCGGATACAAAGCCATTTTTGGCAAGCTGGCGAATTTTCTCGCCGCGTTTATTCCCGGGCAGTTTATTCTGCTGTACGGAAAACACTCTGCGACGCCTTTTTTCCTGACAGGATTAACCTATGGCGCGATTCTGGTCATCGCCATAGCCTGCCTGTGGCATTTCAGCTGGGAACGCCCTGCTGAGCATTCAACTGAGGAGGAAAATACAGCTTCAACTAAAGCGGGAGTGTTACCCGCGATGCTGGCCGTGCTTAGCGATATGCGTTCCACGTTTTATTTGCGGGTATTTCGCAAGCATCTGGGCATGTATTTGTGCGGCTTTGGTGCGGAATGGCTTTTCGCCTCCATATTTACCTATTTTGTTATCTTCGTTTTACAGCATGACCCGGCGATGGTCGCCGGATTAAATAGCCTGAACTCGATATTGCAGCTATTTTCTACCGCCCTGTTCATCGGTATCTGTGTCAAAAAAGGTTTCAGTAAACCCTATATTGTCGCCCTGGCGGTGGTTACCGTGGCCACGCTGATGTACACCGGCCTGTGGTTTTTCCATCTGCCTGCCCATGTCGCCACTATCATGATGTTCGGCATTACGATTGTGTTCGGTATCGGTACCGGCGGCGTGTATTACATTCCGTGGACGGTTTATACCTTCCTGGCCGATATTGACGAAATTTATACCGGACGGCGGCGCGAAGGGGTCTATGCCGGCGCGATGACCTTTGCCGGGAAATTGCTGCGCTCGACTATCGTGTTTGCGATGGGAGCGATCCTCAGCCTTTATGGCTTTCAGTCCAAAGCGCTCGTACAGCCAGCCAGCGCCGTCAATGCCATTGCCTGCGTGTTCTGTGTTGGGGTTGTTCTGCTTGCCATTGCCGCCATGGTCTTCAGCAGCCAAATGAAGCTGAACAGGAAAAACCACCTGATTGTGCTCAGTGAAGTGGCCAGAATCAAAGCGGGTGGCAGAAAGGAGGACATTCCTGCAGAAGTACGGCAGGTGATTGAAGATCTGGTGGGGCATCCCTATGAAGAGTGCTGGGGATGTCATCACGGGCAGCGCGAATTCGCTCTCGCCCGCTGAGGTCGATAAAAATGTCTGGCCCGTGCGGGCCAGACTGCGGCGATTAACCGCGGCGTGCTTTCACGGCGTTAGCCAGCTGGCGCAGCACGGTATCGGTATCGTCCCAACCAATGCAGGCGTCGGTAATGCTCTTACCGTAGGTCAGCGGCTCTCCGCTTTCCAGATTCTGGTTGCCTTCCACCAGATGACTTTCAATCATCACGCCCATAATCGCTTTTTCGCCACCGGCGATCTGAGCGGCCACATCGGTCGCCACATCCATCTGCTTTTTAAACTGCTTGCTGGAGTTGGCATGACTGAAGTCGATCATCACCTGTGATGGCAGACCGGCTTTATGCAGCCCTTCTTTCACCATAGAGACATGGTAGGCGCTGTAGTTTGGCTCTTTACCGCCGCGCAGAATGATATGACAGTCACCGTTACCGCTGGTGTTCACGATCGCGGAATGGCCCCATTTGGTCACCGACAGGAAGCAGTGCGGCGCGCCAGCTGCATTAATGGCATCGATAGCCACTTTGATGGTGCCGTCTGTACCGTTTTTGAAACCTACCGGGCAAGACAGGCCGGATGCCAGCTCGCGGTGAACCTGCGATTCGGTGGTACGCGCACCAATTGCGCCCCAGCTCATCAAGTCCGCCATGTACTGCGGCGTGATCATATCCAGGAACTCGCCTGCCGCAGGCAGACCGCTGTCGTTGATTTCCAGCAGCAGCTTACGGGCAATACGCAGGCCGTCGTTAATCTGGAAACTGTTATCCATATGTGGATCGTTAATCAGCCCTTTCCAGCCAACGGTGGTGCGCGGTTTTTCAAAGTAAACGCGCATCACGATTTCAAGCTCGCCCTTCAGCTCTTCACGCAGTGTGCGCAGACGCTGTGCATACTCTTTCGCGGCAACCGGATCGTGGATAGAGCAAGGGCCAATCACCACCAGCAGACGATCGTCATTGCCTTTGAGGATCTGATGGATCGCTTTGCGGGCATGAGAAACGGTATTGGCGGCGTTTTCAGTGGCGGGGAATTTTTCAAGGAGTGCGACAGGGGGTAATAACTCGTTGATCTCTTTAATGCGTAAATCGTCGTTCTGATAATTCATGATCTTTCCAGCGTTGCCATACTTATATGATTGAGTGCAATCCCTTAAATCTATCTCGACAGAAAGAAAGTGTAAACTGGCTTTTACACTTGAGTGGGATAATTCCTGAAAGTTGGCGAAGAAACGCCAGATAGTAGCGATAAATGAGATTATCACTACACTTTTTAAGTGTTAATACTAAAAATTAGCCCATAAACAAGATTACACGCTGCCCTAAGTGAGGCAGGTGGGATCTTAAACCGCTGAACAGGATGTGCGTTCAGACATGCACTGTTGGAAGAAGTTATCCGACGTAACGACCATAACAGGAGCATCCCCATGAAAAACAAAACATTACCCATACTGATTCTGAGTGCAACGCTCTCCATGCTGAGCGGAACGGCCCTCGCCGCTGAAAGCGCTTCGCAGAATAACGGTCAGGCCAACTCCGCTGCATCTGCAGGACAATCTGCGTCAGATGCCCATCAGAACATCGCCCCTAATGGGGTCAGTAATAACAATGTGAACAATTCATCCAGCGGGACAATGCTGCATCCAAATGGATCTACCAGCGATGCACAGCATATGAGCCCGGATGAGATTCATAAAAATAGCATGTGCAAAGACGGTAAATGCCCGGATATGAATAAGAAAGTGGAAACGGGTAGCGGTATGAACAACGACGTGAATAGCAAAACTGATGGTACGACGCAGTAAGCCTGCGTCCCATTCGATCAAAGGAGAGCGATGCTCTCCTTTATTTTTGGAACAGATCTGTAATGATGTCATGGACTAACTAAAAAAATGAAGGACCTGCATATGGCACATTCTCATTCGCACACCGCGCCCGGCCAGCCCGCAGATGGCAATGGCCGTCGGCTGTTGCTGGCCTTTATTATCACCGCGGGGTTCATGGTGCTGGAAGTTGTCGGTGGGCTGATTTCAGGTTCACTGGCATTGTTGGCCGATGCCGGTCACATGTTGACTGATGCCGCGGCACTGCTGTTTGCCCTGCTGGCCGTTCACTTTGCCCGACGCCCACCGAACACCCGCCACACCTTTGGCTGGCTACGCCTGACCACGCTTGCGGCTTTCGTCAATGCCATTGCCCTGGTGCTGATCACTATTCTCATCGTCTGGGAAGCCTTTCAGCGCTTCAGCCATCCTCAGCCGGTCGCCGGTGCCACCATGATGGTGATTGCCGTTGCGGGGTTATTAGCGAACCTTTTCTCTTTCTGGATCCTGCATCGTGGCATTGAAGAGAAGAATCTGAATGTGCGTGCGGCGGCATTGCATGTCCTGGGCGACCTGCTGGGTTCGGTTGGGGCAATCGTTGCCGCGCTGGTGATCCTGACCACGGGCTGGACGCCCATCGACCCCATATTATCGGTACTGGTTTCGTGCCTGGTGCTGCGCAGTGCCTGGCAACTGCTGAAAGAGAGCGTCAACGAACTGTTGGAAGGAGCGCCGGACTCACTGGACATTTCCGCACTGAAACGCGGGATGCGCAGAGAGATCCCCGAAGTGCGGGATGTTCATCATGTTCACGTGTGGCTGGTCGGTGAGAAACCTATCATGACGCTGCATGTTCACGTCATTCCGCCACATGACCACGACGCGCTGTTGGAGCGGATTCAGCATTATCTGGAGCACAATTACCAGATAGCGCATGCCACCATCCAGATGGAGTATCAGCCGTGCAGCGGCCCGGAATGTCACCTCAACGAGATGCAAACCGGGCACACTCACCATCATCACCCTTAATGTGACAGTACGCGAGAGCCTCGCTCACGCGCGCTGTTTATCCACATCCGGCTGCCGTTAAGCGCGATAAAGGTCAGCAGCAGATATTCGAGCGACATGGCGTACACGCCCTGTCGTGCGAAGATCACTACGCTTATCACGTTGATAATGACCCACAGCAGCCAGTTTTCGACATATTTGCGCGTCATCAGGATCATTGCCGCAATCGACAGCACCATCATGCAGGAATCCCAGAATGGGAATGCGTCAGGCTGAAGCTGCGGCATCACGACATTCATCCCCAGACCCTGCATGACCGCGACGGCGACACGGGTCAGGAAAGCAAACACCGGATCAATAAACGCGGTCATCAGGCCAATCGCGGCGACACAAGCCATCAGCCACACCACCGCTTTGCGCAAGGGCAGCCAGCGGATCTGCAGCTCTGCCTCATGCTGGCTGGTTTGTCGTGACCAGGCGTACCAACCGTAGATATTGGCCGCGAAGAAAAACAGCTGCAGCAGCAGGCTGGCATACAGTTGGATCTGGAAGAAAATAATGGCAAAGAGCGTGACGTTTATCAGGCCAAACGCATAGTTGCTGATCTTCTCAAGACTGGCGAGCCAGATACAGAGCAGCCCGGCTATCGTTCCCACCGCTTCAATCCATGAGAGGTCGTATCCCCCCGCCCCCAAAGGAATGTGGACCAGAATGTTTTGCGTGCTAAAGAAATCCATTTTGCCTCCGCAATATCAGCGTTAGATCATCTTCTTAAGGATAAAAGGTTATCCCCGAAGTGTCGCCGCAAAATCCAGCATACGGTTGAGCGGAACTAATGCCGCGTCCCGCAACCCTGCATCGACATGAATCTCATGTTCTGCGCCACCGTTTTCGAGCGCCTCAGCAATGGCTTTCAGGCCATTCATCGCCATCCACGGACAGTGCGCGCAGCTGCGACAGGTCGCCCCTTCTCCGGCGGTTGGCGCTTCCAGAAGCTCTTTTTCCGGAACAGCCTGCTGCATTTTGTAGAAAATGCCGCGATCGGTCGCCACAATAAGCTGCTGGTTGGGCAATGTTTTCGCCGCCGCAATCAGTTGGCTTGTCGACCCGACCGCATCTGCCATCTCCACAATCGACTGTGGAGACTCCGGGTGGACCAGAATGGCGGCCTGCGGATAAAGGGCTTTCATACGAGCGAGTGCCTGCGTTTTGAATTCATCGTGCACGATACAGGCGCCCTGCCAGCACAGCACATCTGCGCCCGTCTGCTTTTGCACATAGCGGCCCAGATGACGATCCGGTGCCCAGATAATCTTTTCACCCAGGCTGTCGAGATGCTCAATCAGCTCAACCGCAATGCTGGATGTCACCACCCAGTCGGCACGCGCTTTTACTGCGGCGGAGGTATTCGCATACACCACGACCGTACGATCCGGGTGCGCATCGCAGAACCTGTTAAATTCCTCAATCGGACACCCGAGATCTAACGAACATTCTGCATTGAGCGTCGGCATCAGAATCGTTTTTTCCGGACTGAGGATTTTCGCCGTCTCGCCCATAAAGCGCACGCCGGCAACCAGCAGCGTAGAAGCATCATGGCGTGCGCCGAAGCGCGCCATTTCCAGCGAATCAGAAATGCAGCCTCCCGTCTCTTCTGCCAGTTGCTGAATTTCCGGATCGGTGTAGTAATGCGCAACCATCACCGCATTACGCTCTTTCAGCAACTGCTTGATCTTCTCACGGTAAAATTGCTTTTCATCACCGGTTAAAGGCGCTGGTTTCGGCGGAAAAGGGTAAATTGCGCTTTCAGGGTCAAACATTACGCTCATCATGGCTTCTCGTTTTACTGGCTTAACAAAACTGTCGATTAAATGGCCTGAATCGCGTTAATCAGACAGTGGTGTTTTATATGCTAAACAAGATAGCGAATTGCTGCCGAAAAGTCGTGCAGATTTTCCGTCTGTGCCAATCAGGCATTTTTGTGGTACAAAGTATCAACATTTGACGACTGACGATACTTTCTGCCATGGCGTACACCATCGATATCATCTCCTGTATCACCGAACAGTTTGTGGCGCTCACCGCCACCGAAAAACGCATTGCTCAGTTCATTCTGGATGATGTCGCCGCGGCGGCAGAATTACCCATTGCCGAACTCGCCCGTCAAACCAATACCAGCCAGGCTTCGGTGACACGTTTTGCCCGAACGTTGGGCTGCAAAGATGTGCGTGATTTGAAAGTGAAGCTGGCACAGTCCCTCGCTGTCGGGCAACGCTTTATTCTGGATGTGCCGGATCTGGAAGGCGTTCAGGGAATTTATGAGTCGATTATCAGCGTGCTGGAAACGAACCGTCGCGCCCTTGACCCTGACTCGCTGCAAAAAGCGGTGGGCTGGTTAACCCAGTCACGACAAATTCTGGCGATTGGAATGGGCGGCGGGTCGACGATTTGTGCTCAGGAACTTCAGTATCGCCTGTTCCGCTTAGGGTTACCGGTCGCCAGTCAGAATGACGGTTTGCTGGTACGCATGATGTGTTCTGCGGTTGCGCCTCAGGATGTGGTGATTGCACTGTCGCTCGGCGGTTATACGCCTGAAGTGACAGACAGTGCAGCCATCGCCAGGCAGTACGGTGCGAAAGTTATCGCCATTACCCCAGAAGACACGCCGCTGGCGAAACAGGCCGATTTGGTGCTGCCGTTGGTGGTCACTGAAAACGATTATATCTTTAAGCCAAGCACCTCGCGCTATGCGATGTTGGCAATGATTGATGTGCTCGCGACGGAGCTTGCGATGGCGAATAAAGCGCAGGCTAAAGACCGCCTGCGCCGTATTAAACTCTCTTTGCATAACCTGCGTGGAGGCAATGATCGCCAGCCGTTGGGCGATTAAACCGCTTCGGCAAACGCCGCCAGATAGCGAGCCGCCTGTTCTGCGGTTCGTGAGACAGCCTGCCCAGCCCGATATAAGTCGCTGCCAAGTCCTGCGCCTGCGCATCCTGCACGCATATACTCCGACAGATTTTCAGGGGTTACCCCTCCCACAGCCAGCACCGGCACCGAGGCAGGCAATACCGCTTTTAGCGCCTGAATATACGCAGGGCCAAACGCGGAGGACGGGAAAATTTTGAGCCATTGCGCCCCCGCATCCAGCGCGGTAAACGCTTCGGTTGCGGTAGCGCACCCGGCACAAACCAGCATGCCTTTACCCACCGCCTGACGAATCACCGCAGGTTGTGTGTTCGGAGTGACCACCAACTTCGCTCCTGCATCCGCCAGAATATCCACCTGCTCAACGTTGAGGACGGTACCAGCGCCAATCATCGCCCGATGTCCGTACTCACTGACCAGAGCCGGAATGCTTTGCTGCCAGTCAGGCGAGTTCAGCGGTATTTCGATATAGCGAAACCCAGCCTCGATCAGCGCGGCGGTGTGGGCTCCCGCTTCAGCGGGCGTAATGCCGCGAAGAATGGCTACCAATTTAGTGTCGGCCATGAAAAATACTCCTTATTCCTTGCAGAAAAGCGTCATCGCCATCACAGCTATTCGCCTGAATGCCGAGTGTGGCAAAGGCACGAAGGTAGCGCCCAGTCAGCGAAGAGCCGCCCACCAGAGTGACGCGGGGCTGAGTGTGTTGCGGATACATCTCTGCCACTTCAGCGCCTATCAACAATCCGGAGAGATAGTCCGCTACCGAAGTGGGGGCTAACTCACCCAGCACACGTGCAGCGCGAGCGCTAAACAATGAGGCAACTGGCGAAGAGGTTGTGATCCCTCGCTTGAGGCCACGCTGGAAAGCTTCGTCGTCCGCTTGCTGTTCAGGTAACCCTTTGCCTATCAGCGACTGGTTGAGCAACAAATGGAAAAGCTCACCGGTCATCACAGTAGAGAAGTGCTGAATACGCTCGCCATCGACACTCACCCATTTACTGTGGGTTCCTGGCATTACGTACACATCAGCAGATGACATCGCCATCGCGCCCGCCAATTGAGTTTCTTCACCGCGCATCACGTTACACTCACCGTTTTGCTGTACTTTTAGCCCCGGCACAATCCAGACTTGCTCGGCCACTTCTGTCAGTTTGCTGCCCAATTGATGGGGCGTTATCGGACAAGGCAGATAAGGGGCCACTTGCCAGCCCGCATCGCTGCCGATCATGCCGGCCATAAAGACCGGAACACCGTTTTCTTTACGCCACGGCGCGATGTACTGCCGGAAGACGTCTTCCGGCGTACGCCCGTTGAGCTGAGAAATACCTGCGGCAATCTGTAACTGATCCACACAAACATCGTTCTGCCAGTGCCACGCCCGAAGGTGCGTGGAGCCCCAGTCAACGGCAATCCAGTTCTCCATCATGCCCTCAGCTCTCTGACACTTTGCGGATGCCCACGGCCACCTGTGGCGCTTCAGGCTGACTTTCACGCTCACGGGTGATCATTTCCAGCGCCGCTTCACGGCTCATGCGCGGAGCTGGCGTAACCAGAGTCACCACCACGCCGCCGATCAGGCTTGTCAGTACCGAAGGAATGCAAGGGTTGCCCCAGAAGGCGAGCCAGCTGCTGTCCATCAATACCACCATGGAAGCCACCGCCCCGCCGAGCAGTGAGGCCAGCGCCCCTTGCCAGTTGAAGCGAGTCCAGAAGCGGCCGAGCATGGAGCAGATAAACATGCCTGACATGATCATCGAGATCATCTTGGTGATGTAGCTGATGATATCGTTGGAGGTCAGTGCAAACACCAGCGCCAGCGCAATCACCAGCACCAGGAAAATACGCGACATGCGGATTGCTTTTTCCGGCGCAGGCATGTGCCCGGTTATCAGGGTGTAGAGGTCTCGCAGCATGATAGACACCGCAGCAATGGCATCTGAGCTTCCCGAAGACATGTTGGCGGACATCCCGGCAATCAGGACGGCCATCGCCAGAACCGGCGGCAGAACCTGCGTGGCGAACAGGAAGGCAAACCCACTGTTTTCGAGGTGCGAGTTCATCGTCCATACCGCCATGCCGATTATCGCAGGCAGGAATGAGAACATCAGATACAGCACGCCGGTGATGGTGAATGACTGACGAACAGAGGACACCGTTTTTGCCGAGTAAATTCGCTGGCGGTAAGACGGCGTCGCCAGCACCCCAACGCAAATCACGAAGGCCAGTGAAAGCGCAGGAAGAATGCCCAGCTTATCGACGGCAAAAAGGCTTTGTGCAGCAGGGTCTACCGTGTGTTTTATTTCGGTCCATCCGCCTGCATGATGCACGGCCAGCACCGCCATAATGATGAAACCAGCGAACAGGACAATCGACTGAATAGTATCAATCCATACCACCGCGGAATAACCGCCAATGCCGACATAAACAATAAACGCCAGGGCAATAATAATTTTTGCCGTATTAATATCAATTCCACTGGCCCACGCCAGATATAACCCGCCGCCTAATATATGTGCCCCAAGCCAACCTATGGACGCGATAAAAATTAGCACCGCCACCAGGTTCTTAATTATTTTACTGCCGCCAGTGTAATACGATATTTCTTCACTCATGGTCATAAAACGCATTTTGCGTACTGGCGCAAATAACCAGGCGACCAGCAAAATACCGACCGCACCGCCCAGGCCATATAACATTCCCGCCCAGCCGTTGGTGTAGCCAAAACCGACGGCACCCACGCTCGAGCCTGTTCCGACCATGGTGCCCACTGTGGAACCCAGTGTCAGGATCATCGGCAGGGAGCGCCCGCCTAACAGAAAATCGTCGCCGTTCTTTTGGTTGCGCGAAACATACCAGCCGAGGGTAATCATCGCGCAGGCATATATCGCAAACCAGATTAAAAAGGATAAATTATTCATAGCTCTCGTCCAGGTACAGTAAGTCATGTTCTTAAAAAAAACATGAGGGTGTTGACAAGACTGGCACCTGAATAAACAGGTTCCAGAGAATGGATTCAATTTATATTTTTATAACGTTACTGCTTTTATTATCAGTTTCAGCCCTTCTGACGAAGGGCTTATTTCTTATTTATTACGCGCGGCGTTATAGCACGTCACGTCAACTTCCACTTTGCAATCCACGACCAGGTCAGCCACACAGCAGATACGCGCCGGAGGATGATCGCCGAAGAACTCGCGGAAGACTTTATTGAAAGACTGGAAATAACGGGCGTCAGTCAGGATAACTTTGACATGCACCACATCCGCCAGGGTATAGCCCGCTTCGGTCATGATATCGACACAGTTCTGGATAGCGAGACGGGATTGATCGACGATCCCCCCTTCAACCACTTCACCGTTGGTCATTGGTGTCTGACCAGAGACATACAGCCAGCCGCCCGCTTCTACTGCGCGTGAAAAGGGCAGGTGTTGGCCTCCGGTGCCGGTACCGCCTTCGGTGCCATAACGTTTAATGCACATACTTTCTCCTTCTTTTTAAGGCTGTCGGCGCAGGAATCGCCCTGCTCTTCCGATAATTTTTTGCTCTGGGCGATAGCTCATGACCCCATTCACCATCACCGCTTCAATGCCTTGTGCAGGCTGTTTTGGATCGCTGAAACTCGCGACGTCACGCACTGTCTGGGGGTTGAACAACACCAGATCGGCAAAGTTGCCCGTTTTTATCTGCCCGCGCCCGGCAAGGCCAAAACGCGCAGCGGACAAACCCGTCATTTTGTGGATAGCTGTCGTCAGCGGGAAGAGCTTTTCATCGCGACTGTAATGACCCAGCACGCGAGGAAATGCGCCCCACAGGCGCGGATGCGGCATTGGATCGTTAGGTAAACCGTCGGAGCCAATCATCGTGACCGGATACTGCATCACCCGGCGCACATCCTGTTCATCCATGTTGTAGTAAATTGCGCCCGCTGGCATCAACTGTTTTGCTGCTTCGTGCATCGTGACCTGCCAGTGTTCGGCAATCTCTTTCAGCGTTTTTCCGGCCTGTTCAGGGCGAGACTCAGACCAGGTGATCACGATATCAAACTCATCGGTGACCTGTTTTAAATCCAGCGTCGAGGAGCTCGCCGAATAAGGGTAGCAGTCGCAGGCGATCTCCTGGTGTTGACGCATCTTATCGATAAAGGCCAAAGTTTCCCTGGTGCGCCCCCAGTTTTTCGCCCCCGCACATTTGTGATGGGAGACAACGACAGGCACTTTCCCATGGCGGCCAATACGAAAAGCTTCATCCAGCGCATCCAGGATGGGTTCAAATTCTGAACGTAAGTGGGTGGTATAGACCGCGCCACTGCCTGCCAGTTCTTCTGCCAGCGCCATCACTTCTTCGGTGGAAGACTGGAACGCACTGGCGTAGGCCAGCCCGGTACTCATGCCGAGCGCGCCCTGACTCAGCGCCAGACGCAGTTGTTCACGCATGGCCACGATTTCACTTTCAGTCGCCGTGCGAAAGAGATCGTCCATATGATTGTTACGCAACGCCGTGTGCCCGATAAGCGTCCCGACATTGATGCAGGGCTGCGCCGTTTCAATGGCATCCGCGTAAGCGTTGACAGTCGGATAGATAAACTGGTCCTGCTCGCCCAACAGATTCATCGGGTCCGGAACCTCCCCTTTCATCGTAGCCGTAGCCGCTGAAATGCCGCAGTTCCCCACGATCACCGTGGTGATGCCCTGACTTATTTTTGGCAGATATTCAGGGATGCGGATAACGTTCAAATCATCATGCGTGTGAACGTCAATAAACCCAGGGGCGAGCACCAGACCTTCGCCTTCGACAACCTGTTCGGCCACAGCGTGAATAGCGGGCGCAATGTCGACAATACGATCGCCGCTTACCGCGACATCAGCGCGATACTCCGGGCCACCGCTGCCATCGATTACCGTTACATTTTTGAAAAGCCAGTCGAGATTCATGACACCACACTCCCTTTCTGTTCTGTTGCCAATGTATCCTCCCTGAGACGAGAAAACAGTGGAAAAGCACACAGAAATAGGATTAATTAGTGGTACTTTTATTCACAAACAAAGAAATAAAAACAAAATATATATATTTATCAACACAATAATTACGATACAAAAAACCGATAACGCAGAAGGAGTGAGATATGAAATACCAGAGCGAAGTCCTTATCCCCCATAAATCTGCCCTGCTTTTCCCGCAGGCGAATGTGCTGAAAGAGGACGTTTGCCTGCCTGCGGCAATCATCAAAAAATCAGCACTGGAAAACAACATAGCCTGGATGCAGCGTTACGCCGACAGCCGCGGAGTGTCACTGGCCCCGCACGGGAAAACCACCATGACGCCCTGGATTTTCCAGGCTCAGCAGAAAGCCGGCGCATGGGGGATTGGCGTGGGCAGCGCCTGGCAAGCCGCGGCAGCCATGGTCAGCGGTGTGAAGCGAGTGCTGATGGTGAATCAACTGGTTGGGAAAGCAAATATGCTGACGGTTTCCCGACTCAAAAATCAGTATCCAGATGTTGATTACCTGTGCTGTGTGGATAGCCTGAGCAATGCCGCCACATTGAGCGCATTCTTCCACAAACAGGGGCAAATTCTGGATGTGATGGTCGAGCTGGGCGTACCCGGTGGCCGCTGTGGCTGCCGTAACACTTCACAAGCGCTTGAACTGGCTAAACACATCAATGAGTTGCCTGGGCTGCGTTTGCGTGGTCTGGAGCTTTATGAGGGCGTTTTGCACGGTGATAACCCTCAGCCACAGGTTGAGCAACTGCTCCGCGAAGCCGCGGCGCTGGCCTGTGAACTTGAGCCTTTTGTAGAGGGTGAGTTTATCCTCACGGGCGCAGGAACCGTCTGGTATGACGTGGTATGCAATATCTGGCTAGCGGCACGCAAGCCATCCCAGTGCCGGATAGTTATCCGTCCGGGTTGCTACATCACGCACGATGAAGGGATTTATAATATAGCCCAACAAGAGCTGATGGCGCGCGACTCCGTCGCCTGTGATCTGGGCGGAGACTTAACCTCAGCGCTGGAACTGGTGGCCCTCGTCCAGTCAGTGCCAGAAAAAGATCGTGCCATCGTCAATTTTGGGAAACGGGATTGTGCGTTCGATGCGGGCCTTCCCCAGCCAACGGCGCATTACCGTGCTGGCAAACCATTGGTGCTTACACCCGGCGCAATCACCAGCACAGGTATTATGGATCAGCACTGCATGTTGAAGCTCGCACCAGGGAGTGATGTTCAGGTGGGCGATATTCTGGTGTTCGGCACCTCTCACCCTTGCCTGACCTTCGACAAATGGAAAGCGTTGCTGCTCACAGATGATGAATACAACGTGATGGAAGAGCTTGAGACGTTGTTTTGATAGCGTTGAGACGTAGATAGCAAAAAGGCGCCTTTAGGGCGCCTTTCTACATTGGTGGGTCGTGCAGGATATCACTCGCCTCATCCTGAGGCTCGCCCTGCGGGTCACCGCCAGCGGTGATGCAAAATCGTTCCCGACGATTTTGTCGAACCTGCAGCAGGTTCTCATCCAGCACGAATCGGACATAGCAAAAAGGCGCCTTTAGGGCGCCTTTCTACATTGGTGGGTCGTGCAGGATTCGAACCTGCGACCAATTGATTAAAAGTCAACTGCTCTACCAACTGAGCTAACGACCCCTTTCGGGAATTTCTTCGAAGACGCAACCAATAAAATTGGTGGGTCGTGCAGGATTCGAACCTGCGACCAATTGATTAAAAGTCAACTGCTCTACCAACTGAGCTAACGACCCATAGGGTGTTGCTTCGAAGAGATACTGCTGATACTCGGTACCAATTTAAAATTAGTGGGTCGTGCAGGATGACTCGACTAAAATCTCGCCCTTCGGGCCGTTGCTAAAGCAACGTTATCCTTCACGTTCGACATTGAGTTCAATGTCTTAAATTGGTGGGTCGTGCAGGATTCGAACCTGCGACCAATTGATTAAAAGTCAACTGCTCTACCAACTGAGCTAACGACCCGAGTGGTGGGTGATGACGGGATCGAACCGCCGACCCCCTCCTTGTAAGGGAGGTGCTCTCCCAGCTGAGCTAATCACCCGATACTGCGCTGGATACTGCCTTCATGTTGGGTTGCTTACACAACGTTTTCCAACACGTTTGACATCAGATTCAATGTCGAAATTGGTGGGTCGTGCAGGATGACTCGGCTTCGCCTCGCCCTACGGGCCGTTGCTGATGCAACGTTATCCTTCACATTTTACAATCGCATCCACTAAACGATTGGTGGGTCGTGCAGGATTCGAACCTGCGACCAATTGATTAAAAGTCAACTGCTCTACCAACTGAGCTAACGACCCGGTGGTGGGTGATGACGGGATCGAACCGCCGACCCCCTCCTTGTAAGGGAGGTGCTCTCCCAGCTGAGCTAATCACCCGATACTACGCTGGTAAGATGTTTCCATCTTTTTAGTGGTGGGTCGTGCAGGATTCGAACCTGCGACCAATTGATTAAAAGTCAACTGCTCTACCAACTGAGCTAACGACCCACTATTTCCGTCACTTTTGGGATGTTTGATATCCCTTGGCAACGGCGGCATATATTACTGATTTCAGATTTCAGCGCAACAAATATTTCGATGAATAATCGCTAAGTGCTTATGATTCATGCGGCATGACCAGAAAACTTCCAATTTCAGGTCATGCCATAAGCATTAGAGACCACTCAGACGTTTTTGCGCCTGTTTGGCACCGTCAGTGCCAGGGTATTTCGTGACGACCTGCTGATACACCGCTTTCGCTTTCGCCGTGTCACCTTTGTCCTGCATGATCACGCCGACTTTGAACATCGCATCAGCTGCCTTCGGTGATTTTGGATAATTCTTCACCACCGAGGCAAAGTAATACGCCGCATCATCTTTTTTCCCCTTGTTGTAATTCAACTGACCGAGCCAGTAGTTAGCATTCGGTTGATAGGTTGAATCCGGGTACTTTTTGATGAAGTTTTGAAAGGCTGCAATAGCATCATCCTGACGAGCAGGATCTTTCACCAGTGCGATAGCCGCATTGTAATCCGTATTAGCGTCGCCCGTTTGCACAGGGGCACCAGACGCCGCTGCGGCTGCTGCAGGCGCCGCTGCTGCACCCTGGTCGCCTGCTGCAGGCTGTGCTGCGGCAGTGTTACCCGAACTCATGCCATCCAGCTGCGACTGGATCTGCTTTTGGCGTTCTACGGCCTGATTGAGCTGGTATTGGCTTTCCTGGATTTGACCACGCAGGGCATCGATATCGGCCTGGTTGTCCTGAAGCTGCTGCTGAAGTTGGGTTAAAAGCTGACTATGAGCGTTAGAAATACGCTCGAGTTGAGTGACGCGGTCTTCGACCGAGCCAGAGCCGACACTACTGATTGGCGCCTGAGCAAAAGCGGCCCAGGGGGCCGCTATGCCAACCAGTAACGACAGACTCAACAGGTGATGTCTGAAGTTACTGCTCATGCAATTCTCTTAGTAAACCAGTACTGCACGACGGTTTTTGGAGTAAGCCGCTTCGTCGTGACCCAGTACTGCAGGTTTTTCTTTACCGTAAGAAACGATGGAGATCTGGTCAGCAGAAACGCCTTTACCCTGCAGGTACATTTTAACGGCGTTAGCACGACGTTCGCCCAGGGCGATGTTGTACTCAGGAGTACCACGTTCGTCAGCATGACCTTCTACGGTGACTTTGTAAGACGGGTTGCTACGCAGGAAGTTTGCGTGCGCGTCCAGCATGGCAGCGAAGTCAGAACGGATATCGTACTTGTCCAGATCGAAGTAAACGATGTTGTTCTGCTGCAGCTGCTGCATCTGCAGACGTGCCTGCTCTTCAGAAGACATGTTGCCATTGCCGTTAGCATCCATACCAGTGCCGGCACCCATCATGCCTTCACCGCTCTGGTCGTTGCTGGCGTTCTTGTTAGAAGAACATGCCGCGATAGCCATAACTGGCAGAGCGATCATCAGTCCTTTCAGCACTTTGTTCAGTTGCATTTCTTTGATTCCTATAATATTCAATTAATTATTATTACAGATACGGCGACCAGGCAGGGAATTTGACCTGTCCATCAGTTGCCGGAAGACGCGCTTTGAAACGCCCATCTGTAGAAACCAAATTCAGCACAGATCCCATCCCCTGAGAAGAGCTGTAGATAACCATTGTGCCGTTTGGTGCCAGACTTGGCGTTTCATCCAGGAACGTTGACGACAGAACCTGTACGCCACCCGCTACCAGATCTTGTTTAGCAATGTGCTGCTGACCATTAGCCGAGCTGACCATTACCATGAATTTACCATCAGTGCTGACGTCTGCATCCTGGTTCTGAGAACCTTCCCAGGAGATACGCTGCGGAGTACCGCCGCCGACGCTAACTTTATACACCTGTGGACGACCTGCCTGGTCAGACGTAAACGCCAGGTTTTGGCTGTCCGGGAACCAGCTTGGTTCTGTGTTGTTGCTGCGACCGTTAGTCACCTGCTGAATCTGACCAGAACCCAGATCCATGACGTACAGGTTCAGGCTACCGGTTTTAGACAGCGCGAAGGCCAGTTTAGAACCGTCCGGAGAGAACGTTGGCGCACCGTTGTGCTGCGGGAATGAAGCCACCTGACGGATAGCACCATTCGCCAGCGTCTGGATAACCAGCGCAGAGCGGCCGCTTTCGAAGGTCACGTAAGCCAGTTTAGACCCGTCCGGAGACCAGGCCGGAGACATCAGCGGCTGTGGTGAACGGTGAACAACAAACTGGTTGTAACCGTCGTAGTCAGACACGCGCAGTTCGTAAGGGAACTGACCGCCATTGGTCTGAACAACATAAGCGATACGGGTACGGAAGGCGCCTTTAATTCCGGTCAGCTTCTCGAACACTTCGTCACTCGCGGTGTGCCCTGCATAGCGCAGCCACTGCTTGTTCACTTTGTAAGAGTTCTGAGCCAGAACGGTACCTGGCGCACCGCCGGTATCAACCAGCTGATAAGCTACGGTGTAGGAACCATCCGGGTTCGGCGTGACCTGCCCAACCACCACGGCATCAATACCGAGTGCAGACCAGGCCGCTGGCTGAACTTCCTGAGCAGAACCCGGCTGCTGTGGCAGACGAGAACGATCAAGCGGGTTGAATTTACCACTGTTGCGCAAATCAGCCGCAACAATGCCACCGACATCCTCAGGCGCCGCGCCCGGGCCCGCCCATTTAAACGGCGCAACGCCGATTGGGCGTGCCGAGTCGACCCCTTGGGTGATCTCGATACGTACTTCTGCGTGCAACACGGTTGCCCACAGCATCAGAAAACCAAATGCTACTTTTAATGCCTGCTTCATCATTTCTCCCTTACCCAGGCGGAAAGCCCACGATAATTTAGCAGAATGTTAACAAACTCAAATACACAAAACTACCAAAACCCTGTGACAGCCTGGTCCATACCCAGACTCCACTCGTCAATCAATTACAGTTTAAAGCCCAGAGTGAAATCTTTTATTTTTTCATAAACAGCCTGGCTCGGCGGTTTAGGAATATTTGCGGTTTTCGCAGCGGTTAATGCAGCCTGACAAAGAGCAGGATCGCCCCCGGCAGACTCGATACTTTTTAACCTGCCATCAGGCGCAAGGCTAATGTGGAGATCACACTGCTTGCCCGCATACAGGCTTGAGTCGTACAAACGGCTTTGAATCGCAGCTTTTATCTGTGCAGCATAGCCACTGATATCCGCCCCGGTTGCACCGCCGTTAGCACCACTTGTACCACTGTCTTTCGACGGTGTGCCCGTTCCTTTCGCCCCACCGCCAGCTTTCGGTGCATTCTTACCCGAGCTAAGATCGCCCAGCAGATCGTCAACACCTGAAGCGTCTTTAGCTTCTGCCGCTTTCTTCGCCGCAGCCGCCTTTTTAGCCGCTGCTTTGTCTGCAGCCGCTTTATCGGCGGCAGCTTTATCAGCCGCCGCTTTTTCCGCAGCGGCCTTCTCGGCAGCAGCAGCTTTGGCAGCAGCCGCCTTTTCAGCAGCGGCAGCTTTTTTCGCCGCTTCTGCAGCCGCTTTCTTCTCTGCATCCTGCTGAGCTTGCTTAGCGGCTTCCGCTTCGGCTTTCTTCTGCGCATCAGCAGCGGCTTTTGCCGCTTCGGCTTGCGCCTTTTTCTGTGCATCCGCCGCGGCTTTCTTCGCCGCTTCAGCAGCCACTTTTGCCTGTTCGTCAGCTTTCACTTTCGCCAGTGCAGCCGCTTTCACCGCCGCTTCTTCGGCTTGCTTCTGCTGCTGTTGCGCTTGCTTCGCGGCTTCTTCAGCCTGTTTCTGCGCATCAGCTTGCTTCGCGGCCTCTTCCTGCGCCTTTAAACGGTCCTGTTCAAGCTGCTTCAGACGTTCCTGCTCAGCGGCCTGTTTCTCACGCATCTCTTCCGCCTGCTGTTGAGCTTGTTTTTCACGCTGCTCTTCGGCACGGCGAGCACTCGCCTGCTGATTTTGCTGACGGTTGTAGTTCTGCACGACAGCACCCGGATCGACCATCACAGCGTCGATGGAGGAACCCCCACCGCCGCCTGCCGATGCGTCAATGTGCTCATCGAACGAGCCCCAAATCAGTATTGCTATCAAGATGATATGCAGTACGACCGAGATGATGATCGCGCGTTTAAGCTTGTCGTTTTGTTCGGTTGCCTTTAACACACTCGGTTCCCAAAAACTGTTAGCCTGTTAGCCAGGTCAAATCGGTTGGGTCATTAAACCCACGGATTTCACGCCTGCGCTGTGCAACAGGTTTAGCGCTTTAATAATTTCATCGTACGGCACGTCTTTTGCGCCACCGATCAGGAAGATCGTTTTCGGATTAGCCTGCAGACGGCGCTGAGCTTCAGCCACCACCTGCTCCGGCGGCAACTGTGGCATCTTGTCCGGACCCACATTGACGCTGTACTGTCCGACGCCGGAGACTTCAACGATCACCGGCGGATCATCATTGGTGCTGACGGCCTGCGATTCAGTTGCATCTGGCAGATTGACATCCACGCTCTGTGAAATGATCGGCGCTGTCGCCATAAAGATCAGCAGCAGCACCAGCAACACATCCAGCAGCGGAACGATGTTAATTTCGGACTTCAGTTCGCGACGTCCGCGTCCACGTCTGGCCATGGTTTACCCCTTGTTGCTTTCGCTGGTGGTAAACGCCTGACGGTGCAGAATCGCGGTGAACTCTTCCATAAAGTTGTCGTAATTCAGTTCCAGTTTGTTCACGCGCTGATTCAGACGGTTATACGCCATAACCGCTGGGATCGCGGCAAACAGACCAATCGCCGTGGCGATCAGCGCTTCGGCGATCCCCGGTGCAACCATCTGCAGCGTCGCCACTTTTACCGCACCCAGCGCGATAAAGGCGTGCATGATCCCCCAGACCGTACCAAACAGACCGATGTAAGGACTGATAGAACCGACGGTGCCGAGGAATGGAATGTGGTTTTCGAGGTTTTCCAGTTCCCGGTTCATGGAAATACGCATCGCACGCGATGCCCCTTCCACAATGGCTTCCGGTGCATGGCTGTTCGCACGATGGAGTCGGGCAAACTCTTTAAAACCACTGTAAAAAATCTGCTCAGAGCCGGAGAGGTTTTCGCGGCGCCCCTGGCTTTCCTGATACAGGCGAGACAGTTCGATTCCAGACCAAAACTTGTCTTCGAAGGCTTCCGCTTCGCGGCCAGCTGCATTAAGGATGCGCGTTCTCTGGATGATGATAGCCCAGGAGGCGATAGAAAAACCAATCAAAATCAGCATGATAAGTTTAACCAGAAGGCCTGCCTTCAGGAACAAATCAAGGATATTCATGTCAGTCACTGCTTGAACTCCGCGACAATAGACTTGGGAAGCGCACGAGGCTTCATTAAGAGTGGATCAACACAGACAATCAGGACTTCAGCTTCGTTAAGGACCGTATTTTCTGCGTTGACAATCCGCTGCGTGAAGACCATAGAGGTACCACGCATCGCTGTAATTTCCGTTTGGACTTCGAGCATATCGTCGAGTCTGGCGGGTGCGAAATACTCCAGCGTCATCTTGCGTACCACGAAGGCAACGCGTTCAGCCAACAGGACCTGTTGGCTAAAGTGATGGTGGCGCAGCATCTCAGTGCGTGCTCTTTCATAGAAAGCGACGTAGCTGGCGTGGTAAACCACACCACCGGCATCGGTGTCTTCGTAATAGACACGAACCGGCCATCGAAACAGCGTTGTATTCACTTTACATCCCGGTAATGCAAAAAAAGATTTAGGACTTTCAAACTTCGCTACTATACGCGCGGGATCGCTGGTTTGGAATGGGAGAAAGTAAACGGAGAGTAAATTTTTATGGGCTTGTTCAAGCCCATAGTCATTAACGGATGTTTCTGAATCAGGCGTAAAAGAAAATCAGCCCGGCAAGGAGTACAAGGTCGGCGATAAGCGGGCAGAAAATCCCCTGCCAGTGAATGGCCTTCGGGCGAAAGCCAACGCCGTGAATCACCCCTGCGCAAACGGCCCACATGATCAGCAGCCCGTGCCAGATTTCCAGCGCACTGGTTTTCGCGGCGAAACGTGAAGGGTCCCACATCACGCAGCCTGCCAGCACCAGTGCCATCAGTAAGGAAAGGGCCCTTAAAGGGCCCTTATCCATTACCGCATATAACATTGCGATAATTTTGGTCATTAATGGTCTTCTTTCTGTCCGGACTCAACGTGCTCAAGCGCCAGGGCGGTGATCACGCCAAAGGCACAGGCCAACAGCGTCCCCAGAATCCATGCAAAGTACCACATACGTTGCTCCTTACTTAGTACAGAGAGTGGGTGTTGCGTTCGATATCTTCTTTAGTGATACGACCGAACATCTTCCAGTAACACCAAGTGGTGTAGAGAAGAATAATCGGCACGAACACCATCGCCGCATAAGTCATCACATTCAGCGTCAGCTGGCTGGAGGTCGCATCCCACATGGTCAGGCTCGCGTTCAGCATCGTGCTTGAAGGCATGATGAACGGGAACATCGCAATACCGGCAGTCAGGATAATGCACGCCAGCGTCAGTGAGGAGAACAGGAACGCCCAGGCGCCCTTCTCTGCACGAGACATGACAACCGTCAGCAGTGGCAGAATCACACCCAGAGCCGGAATGGCCCACAGCGCAGGCATGTTGTTGAAGTTCACCAGCCAGGCACCTGCTTCACGCGCCACTTCTTTCGTCAGTGGGTTTGAAGCAGCGTGATGATCAAGAACCGATTTCACCACATAGCCATCAATGCCATACATCACCCAGACACCGGCCAGAGCGAAGCAGACCAGGGTAACCAGTGCAGCAACCTGAGAAACCGCGCGGGTACGCAGATGCAGTTCACCGACGGTACGCATCTGCAGATACGTTGCACCCTGAGTCAGGATCATCGCCACACTGACGATACCTGCCAGCAGACCAAACGGATTCAGCAACTGGAAGAAATTACCGGTGTAGTACAGACGCAGATATTCATCCGCATGGAACGGTACGCCCTGCAGCAGGTTGCCGAATGCCACGCCGATAACCAGCGGCGGCACGAAGCTACCAATGAAGATGCCCCAGTCCCACATGTTGCGCCAGCGAGGGTCTGCAATTTTCGACCGGTAGTCGAAACCTACCGGGCGGAAGAACAGGGAAGCCAGCACCAGAATCATCGCCACGTAGAAGCCGGAGAAGGCCGCTGCGTAAACCATCGGCCAGGCAGCGAACAGCGCGCCGCCGGCAGTAATCAGCCACACCTGGTTTCCGTCCCAGTGTGGTGCGATGGAGTTAATCATGATTCGACGCTCGGTGTCGTTACGACCGAGGAAGCGGGTGAGCATGCCCACCCCCATGTCGAAGCCATCGGCGACGGCGAAGCCAATCAGCAGAATGCCAACCAGCAGCCACCAGATAAAACGCAATACTTCATAATCGAACATTTGACGACTCCTGTCTTAGCGTGCCGGCTGACCAGACACCGGGGTCTGTTCATAATGGTAACGACCGGTTTTCAGGCTGCTTGGCCCCAGACGAGCAAATTTGAACATCAGGAACAGCTCAGCAATCAGGAACACGGTGTACAGCCCGCAAATCAGCAGCATTGAGAACAGTACGTCGCCCGTGCTCAACGATGAGTTTGCAACGGCAGTCGGCAGAACCTCACCCACAGCCCATGGCTGACGGCCGTACTCGGCCACGAACCAACCGGACTCAATCGCAATCCACGGCAGCGGAATGGCATAGAGTGCGGTACGCAGCAGCCATTTTTTCTCACCGATACGGTTACGAATCACAGACCAGAAGGACGCCGCAATGATTAACAGCATCAGGATGCCGCAGCCAACCATGATACGGAAGGCGAAGTACAGCGGTGCAACGCGTGGAATAGAGTCTTTGGTCGCCTGTTGGATTTGCGCTTCCGTCGCATCAGAGACGTTCGGGGTATAGCGTTTCAGCAGCAGACCGTAACCCAGGTCTTTCTTCACGTTGTTAAATTCATCACGCACGGACTGATCGGTAGAACCGGAACGCAGTTCTTCCAACAGCTTATAAGCTTTCATCCCGTTACGAATACGGTCTTCATGCTGTGCCATCAGGTCTTTCAGACCGATAACCGGCGTATCCACGGAACGGGTGGCAATGATGCCCAGCGCGTAAGGGATCTGAATCGCATAGTGGTTGGTCTGTGCATCCTGGTCAGGAATACCAAACAGCGTAAAGGACGCAGGAGCAGGCTGAGTTTCCCATTCTGCTTCGATGGCCGCCAGTTTGGTTTTCTGCACGTCACCCATTTCGTAGCCGGACTCATCACCCAGCACGATAACAGACAGGATAGCCGCCATGCCGAAGCTGGCTGCGATCGCAAAGGAGCGCTTAGCGAAGGCGAAGTCACGGTTACGCAGCATGTAGTAGGAGCTGATACCGAGGATGAACATCGCGCCACAAACGTAGCCAGAAGCCACGGTGTGAACGAATTTCACCTGAGCAACCGGGTTCAGCACCAGCTCGGAGAAGCTGACCATCTCCATACGCATGGTTTCGAAGTTGAAGTCAGAAGCCACTGGGTTCTGCATCCAGCCGTTTGCCACGAGGATCCACAGCGCAGACATGTTTGACCCTAAGGCGACAAGCCAGGTCACGGCCATGTGCTGGACTTTACCGAGACGATCCCAACCGAAGAAGAACAGACCTACAAAGGTGGATTCGAGGAAGAAGGCCATCAGACCTTCAATGGCCAGCGGCGCACCGAAGATATCGCCCACGTAGTGGGAATAATATGACCAGTTAGTCCCGAACTGGAACTCCATGGTCAAACCGGTAGCCACACCCAGAGCAAAGTTGATACCAAACAACTTGCCCCAGAACTTGGTCATATCTTTATAAATCTGTTTGCCGGAAAGGACGTAAACCGTTTCCATAATGGCCAGCAGGAACGCCATACCGAGCGTCAGTGGCACAAAAAGGAAGTGGTACATCGCGGTCAAGGCAAACTGTAAGCGCGACAGTTCGACTATATCTAACATCATGACTCCTTGCTCATCGCATGAAGACTCCGAGAGTGAATCCCGTTAGAAAGGACTCACACGCATGCCCCAATACAAATTTATTTGCTTCCCGCTTCGCTGCCGCCTGCACAATGTGAAAACGACGATGAGCAAAGGTTACAAATACGTTAATAAAAAACCCAAATTGATCCCTTCAATATATTACGCCGTAAAGCCCTTACAATAAACAGGTTTTTATTGAACCAGATTTACGTTTTCCGACGCTGATCAATATATAGCTAAGATGACAGTATTCGACCACTTTGATCGACGACAATTTACCGCTTTTGGCTTTGCTTTTCCAAGGATTAGATATTGATTTAAATCAATTTTACATTCATTTGTTAATTCTGTATGCGCATGATGATGCATAGTAAAAACAATGTTAAAAACATGTTCCGCACACTGCATTAATGGTTATCAAATAACAGGTAATTAGTACAAGAGGTCATTCAGTTTTAACGTAAACATGAGAGGTAAGGCGGTAATCTAAAAAGGTCAGCGCGCTAAAGTGGCGCCGTGCTTTGAGGGTGGCGTTAAGTATAGCTTTCTTTTATTACATTTCACTCACCGAAAGGCATTTAATAATTAACACCGCAGCGTTATTACTTCAAAAAACACCATGGCCACCGCATGGGTGGCCATGATGCGTTTGCTGAATTCTTAACCCCTCCGGAAACGCCAGGTTCGTGATTGACCCTGCCTGAAGCGGACAGCTTTCCCTGCAATGTCACTCCCCTGTGCCAGCGGCTGTTCATCCATCCCGGTTTCTTCACCGATGAGCGGTTGCTGATTAAAAAGCACCAGTGAGTCGCAGCTGTCGCGATCGGAAGGATTAAACAGACGCAGCACCAGCGCGTCTTCATCTTCCGCTTTCTTCATCGCGCTAAGCTGGCAACCCGATGCCGGTAGCGTAAACAGGCTGTAGCTGTCTGGCACGACAATCGCCGCGCGATTGAGCTTCATCGCATCCCATGGAATTTTGTTGTAGCCCATCACCGGCGTCAGCCAGCTTTTTGCCTGCTGAGCGACGCCAGCCTCCAGCGGATCGCCGCTAAACGGCAGCAGGCTGAAACGGCAGTGCAGTTCGCCGCGAACCTGCGAATCCGGCACCGGCATTTTGATGCCGGAAGGACGACCCGGGCGCAGCAACAAGTCCTCTTTGCCCAACAGGCCGACGCCGCGCAGGAGCGTAAGCGCAAACACGCTCTGTTCCTCGCCGATAATTTCCACTTCGCGCAACCCTTCACTGAACAGTGCCAGCCCATGACGACCATTGCTCAGGGCAGCATAATTGAGGAAATTCCACACCGGCACCGGCGCTTCTTTCCAGCCCTCTTCCTGCCATACGTGCATCGCGTCATCCTGCACCGGGCGGGAAAGGGATCCAAACTGCGTATCGGTTAGCAGGTTGTCCGTTTTATAAGGCACAGGAATGCGCACTCGCAGGCGATGATCGTCGGCCTGATTCTGGACGTTGACGTCAAACTCTACCCGACGGCTGTGATGAGATAGCGTGATGGTCGTTTCAACGGTCAGCGTGCCGCTGGTTTGACGGGCCGAACGCTCTGCCAGGTTTTCAGGGATCGCCATCGTTGTGCGCAGCACCGCCCTGCTCTGCCAGGCCTCATGGACCACGGTATGTCGATGTTTGCCCTGAGCGCTGGTCAGTACCCACTCCTCTCGCGAAGGGGAGTAGTCGTACTCATCGCCATCGTCGGAGCCATCCTCAAACTCCAGCACGCGGTCATAGACCAGGCCGCTTTCTTTATCTTCCATCTTCAGGGTGCCGTCGCCATTCAGGCTGATACGCCAGCAGCTGTTTTCCAGCAGCGCATCCGACGCTTTAGCCGACCTGAGCTGTTGCCCCTCCTGCCCCGCCTGCACATGCAGCGTCAGCCATCCCATCGCCGGTAAGACCTGACGCAGCTGAATGTCATACTCCATAAACGGTTCGTAGTTGCCGTAGTGAACGATTTGACGGTCCACCAGCCCGGGATCGATTTCTCGTTTAGCACGGATAAAATACGCCACGTCCTGGCCTTCGCTGTCCAGCAGACGGAATGTGCTGGCACGCAGACGGAGAGTGGTATTCACCACTTCATCACGCGACCACGGCATCAGGTTAAACAGCGTCAGTTTGTCGTCGTCGCTCTGCGCCATGTTGTCGACAATTTTACGCATGTAGAAGGTCATCAGGCTGTCGGCCATGTCCTCCGCCAGCCAGAAGCGGCTCATGATTTCCCGGTGAACTTTATCGCTACAACAGCAGCCAATGCTGTCGTGGGCGTGATTCTTGAGGATCTCCTTCCACATTTTTTCCAGCAGACCGTGGTGATACTCAAAGCCCAATGTCCAGGCGAGTGTTGCCAGCGGTTCCAGCAAGTTAACGATTTTATTCTCAATCCGGGCATGGGCGATTTTGATGTCCATGCGCGTTGAGCCAATCGTCCGGTGCACACGCATGTATTTGCCGTCGTTGAACTCGCCGGTCAGGGTCGCCAGATTTTCCCGCTGCGCTTCGATACGCTCGAAAATCTCTTCGAAACGGCTCATCACAAATTCACGCTGTGGATAGATCTCCCGCAGCTTTTCCATCACCGCAAAGATGTTCTGCTGCAGCGGCATCTGGTCGTGCCCGTTCGGCAGCAAGACGTCTTTGGTCAGCGACGCTTTTTCCAGTACCTCAAAATAGCTGTCGAGGCGTTTTCTTAAACCGGCTTCGTCCTCCGGTAAGTACTTACCAATCGCGTAGCCCAGCGGCAGCACCTGTGCCGCCACTTCACTGCCGTCCTGGCTCTGCCAGAGAAATTCCGTTTTATCGGTGCCGTGACGCTCCGAACAGCCGCGCCAGAACATCGCCCGCTTGATGCCAAAGCCGTTATAGATGTGCGGCAGTTGGCCCGACATGCCGAAGGAATCCGGCAGATAGCCAATTTTCATCGGTTCGCCAAACGCCATGCAGTCGCGCATGCCATACATCAGATTACGTACGATGGATTCTCCCGCCACAATGGTGGTGTCGGTTTGGGTATACCACGGGCCGATAATCAGCTTCCCTGCCTGGACCAGCGCTTTTACCCGCTCTTTGCTTTCGGGCTTAACGGCAAAATAGTCTTCAAGGATGGCGGTTTGTCCGTCCAGCACGTAGTACTTGTATGCCGCATCCTGCTCCAGGCGGGTCAGGATCTCTTCCATATTGTTGACCAGCAAAATGCGCGACGCTTCAGTGGTGAAGTACCACTCACGGTCCCAGTGCATGTGCGGGGTGATGTGAACGCGAGATACAGCTTTCATCTTCGTTTCCTGTTCAGTTCTGTTAAGGCATAACGCTATCGGGAATGTATTTCCCGGCTTTCACCGCCTGACGGCGCCAGAGAATAAGAATGCAGGTGGAAATCGCGGCACCAATCAGTGCCGCGGCAAACCAGCCCACCGCCGCCAACACGCCGCCAAGGCCACCGTCGTGCAGCAGGAACAGGGAGAAAATCCCGGCACCCGGCGTGGAGAGGCCAATGTTCATGGTGCCCACCATTGCGCCCGTCACCATCGAACCGAGGACAAAGGAGCCAATCACCCTGACCGGATCTTCAATGGCCATCGGGATTGCCCCTTCGGTAATTCCCGCCAGGCCCAGCAGCCAGGTCGATTTTCCGGTTTCAATTTCAAAGGATTTAAACAGACGCGGCGCAATCATCGTCGAGGCCGTGACGGTGAAGGCGGAAACCATTTTGACGGAGGCAAAAATCGCATACGGGCCATACACACCGTTTGCCATCGCCCCAAGGCAGAAGGCATAAGCCGCCTTGTTGACAGGGCCGCCCAAATCGAAAGAACACATAAAGCCCAGAATGGCACCCAGCAGCAGCGCATTCGCGCCGGATAGCCCGTTCAGCCAGACGGTTAAACTGTTATTAATCCACGCCACCGGCTCACCGACCACAAACAGCATCAGGCTGCCAGCCCCCAGCGTGCCAAGCACCGGGTAAAGATAGAAAGTGAGGAATCCGTTATAGCGGCTGCTCAGGCGAAGATGGTTTTTCACCCAACGCATCAGATATCCGGCTATCAGGCCACCCGCGACGGCCCCCAGAAAGCCTGAACCAATCATATTGGCGGCAAGCCCGGCGGCAAATCCTGGCGCGAGCGCGGGTTTATCCGCCAGTGAATAGGCGGTGTACGCGGCAAGCACCGGCACCATCAACGTGCCCAGCATGCCGCCGCCCAGTTTGCGGTACATCCACAGCCACGAATTTTCCTGATCGAATAAATGCTGAAGCCCGAGCATTTGAGCCAACAGAACCGCGACCGCAAGCACCGTACCGCCCGCAACGATCAGCGGAACCGCAAAGGAAATACCGCTCAGAAGCGCTTGCTTAAGCTCCGTCTTCACGCTTTTTGTTTGCGGCGCTGCCGTCTGCTGCTGGCGATTCCCGGCAGAAGGCTTAAGCGCAAGCGCCTGCTGTATCAGCTTTTCCGCATGCCGAATCGGCTCGGCGACAGGCACCGACAATGACGGTATTCCGTCAAAACGTTCGGATTCTTTGATAGCCACTTCGGCGGCAAAAATGCAGGCCTGCGCCGCATTCAGCTGCTCTGCCGTTAAGCGCCCTTCTATGCCGTTAGCGCCCTGCTTTTCCACATGGATGTTGATGCCGAGTTTCTTTCCGGCTTTCTCAAGGTACTCCGCTGCCATATAGGTGTGGGCAATTCCCGCCGGACACGCGGTGACGCAAACGAGGGTTGGCGCGTGTTTTTCGACGTGGGGTGCAGAAAACGCGTCAGGCGCATCCAGTGCGGCGAATAACACCTCCGCCGAGGTCGCCGCACAAACCGCAGCACGCACGTCGTCATCGACCAGGCGTGTGGTCAGTGCCGTCAGCAGCTGCATGTGCGTAGAACCCGCTTCTGCCGGCGGGATCGCCAGCAGCACGATCAAATTCACCGCTTCCTCACCCTCCACGCCTTCCCACAGGATAGGCTCAGGCAACGTGGCGACGGCAAATGCCGCTTCCTTTACTGCAGCACTTTTTCCGTGCGGTACAGCCAGCCCCTCGCCCAGCGCCGTCGACCCTTCATTTTCACGGGCCATCACGTCACGAAGGAACTCATCGAGGTTTGAAATCTTGCCCAGCGCGGCCAGCTTTTCGGCCAATGCGCGAATAGCCTCATCCCGGGAGCGAAAGCCAGCCTGCAGGCAGAGGGCATCGGGGTCGGTTAATGTCGTCAGGTTCATCACGATCCTCACTGTGATCAGTCAAACAGCCCATGCTGTTTTATTGCGCTAATCCTGACACACCAAACAATACATTTATGTGATCACTTTCTCTATTGTCGATAATTTGTATTCTATTTGTATTATTTACAACTCAACGCCAGCAGGCATAATTCCACTATTGGTATTGCTGATGTATGAATTTTCAGGAGTGGCAGGAAGCATGACGAAAAAGCCCATGTACCGGCAGATAGCTGACGCATTGCGCGGACAGATCCAGCGGGGAGAGTTAAAACCCGGCGACGCCCTGCCGACCGAATCCGCGCTGCAGGAAGCGTTTGCCGTCAGCCGGGTCACCGTCCGTCAGGCGCTGAAACAGCTGACCAGTGAAACGATCATTGAGAGCATTCAGGGCAGCGGCTCGTACGTTAAAGAAGAGCGGGTGAATTACGATATCTATCAACTCACCAGTTTTTACGAAAAGCTCGCCGACCGAAATGTGGAAACCCACAGCGATGTCAAAGTCTTTGAGGCGATTGATGCGAGTCCCGAACTGGCGGAAAATCTGGACGTCAGCGAAGGGGAAAAAATCTGGCACGTCAAGCGGGTACGCTTCATTCAGCAGAAACCGGTGACACTGGAGGAAACCTGGATGCCGTTGGCCCTGTTTCCGGATCTGACGTGGCAGGTGATGGAAAACTCCAAATACCACTTCATCGAACAGGTGAAGAAATTGGTTATCGATCGTAGCGAACAGGAAATTGTGCCCATTATGCCAACGGAAGAGGCCGTAGCGTTACTCGGGTTAGATCCTGGCCGACCCATTCTCGAAAAAATCTCCCGGGGTTATCTGCACGACGGGAGAGTGTTCGAATACAGCCGAAATACGTTTAAAAGCGACCATTACAAGTTCACCCTGGTGGCAAAGCGTCGACGCTGAAAATCCTGCCCGGCTCACCGCGTCCGGGCAGGCTGTCTCTCCTGCTTAAATCGTAAAGGTCATACCAATACGGTAGCGGGATTCCGCGATGCCATCTTCCCCTTCATAAAAGCCCTGTTTATCCAGATAATCATATTCCACGTACGGGCTGAACCAGCTGTTCCATTTATAACGCAGGGTAAAAGCATTTTCCGTTGACCACGACTTATCGTTTTTATATTTATAATCATCATTAACGTGTTTGTACACCGTCCCCTGCCACAGCACATTCCATTGCGGATTGATTTTATAACCGAGATACAAATCCAGACGGTTCACACTGTCACGGTGCGATTCGCCCTCATCGTTACTGGTTTCATAGGTATTATAATCGTAGCGATAGCGTAAGCTGGTACTTAAATCCTGGGTGATTTTATAGTTCAGACGTAAATAAGGTCGAATTTGCGTGCCGCTGCTGCTCCAGTGATAAATACCCCCAGGCTGAAAACTCCAGTCATCACTTAACGGAATCGTGTAATTAGACTCTATTTCGTTATAGTCTGTTTTGCTGTCACCGAATGAATGTGAGCCGTCTGATTTATCGGTTCCGTTATCGCCGCGACCGTTATTTTTATTGTTCTTGTTGTCGGTTTCGATGCTTGCCCACCAGCCCGTTTTCCAGCTCTGACTAACCTTGTAGCGCGATTCATAAGTATGACTGCCTTCCCGGTAGCCGCCACGGACGTCAAAGGTCAGCGCCTGGCTGACGCAAGGATAAGCCGTTACCGCAGACAGTACTATCCCTAACCATTTTTTTTGCATGATTTATTCCATTTATATTTTTAATATGCCATTTCTCCCGAGCATTTAAGCCCTGGAGAAACAATTCCTTTCCGAACGGATAATATTCATTAAATAAAACAGATCACGCGAGTTATTGCGAAAATACGATCATCACCACAATTTTTATTGAAATAGTGTTTTGTTTTTATTTAAATGAAAAACAGATCATTTCCGACAATAACTAAAATAAAAACATTCACGTTTGCTATGTATTTTTCAAAGAAAGCAAAATCGCCTTACAATCAGGCGTTAAAAAAATATATTCACACTGTTACCGTGGTTATTTACGGCATCTCAACCCCAAGTATAAAACTGTGAGGGCTGTCATGCATGGCGGTCAAAAATTGCCATAGGATAAATGAAATTGCGTTTTATTTTAAAAACAACAAAATTTCAACTTACCCTACGGACGACGATGTCATGAAGATAAAAAAACTGCGCTGGTATATTATTTCCCTGGTGATGCTCGGGACTATCATCAACTATCTGGCGCGCAGTACGCTCGGCGTCGCCGCCCCGGAGATGATGAAAACCCTGCACCTTTCCAGCGAGCAATACTCGTGGATAGTCTCAGTGTTCCCTTTCACCTACGCCATCGGCGGCATTGCCTGTGGTTTCATCATCGATAAGTTTGGCCTGCGCATCAGCTTCGCGGTACTGGCGGCGCTGTGGTCACTGTGTAATATGCTGACCGCCCTGTTCAGTAGCTGGCTGCCCATCGCCTGCCTGCGCGGTGGTCTCGGCCTGACGGAAGCGGCGTTTAACCCGGCGGGGATGAAAGTGACCGCAGAGTGGTTCCCGGCCAAAGAGCGTGGGCTCGCGTGCGGGATTTACAGCCTCGGCACCTCGCTGGGTGCGATGCTGGCGCCGCCGCTGGTGGTGTGGGCGATCCTCAACTACAACTGGGAAATGTCGTTCGTTGTCACCGGCGCACTGGGGATCCTGTGGAGCATTTTGTGGCTGGCCTGCTATCGTGCGCCGGAACAGCATCCGGCGCTTATTCAGGCGGAGTATGACGACGTGCTGGCTGACCATAAACTGACCGGGACCACGGAAAAAGCGACGCTCGGTTCGATGATTAAAGATAAAAACCTGTGGGCGATTTCCCTGCCGCGCTTTATGGCCGATCCGGCCTGGGGCACCCTGCACTACTGGATGCCGCTGTATCTGGTGACCGTGCGTCATATGAACCTGAGTGAAATTGCTATGTTTGCCTGGCTGCCATTCCTGACCGCCGATTTAGGCTGCCTGGCCGCCGGGTATATCTCGAAATTTCTCAATAACCGCGGCGTGCATATCATCAACGCCAAGCGCATCACCTTTACTTTTGCGGCGCTGCTGATGCTGGCGATGGCGGCAGTGGGCTACGTCGAAAACGTGTATGTGGCTATCGCCCTGTTCTGCATTGCCGGTTTTGCTCACCAGTGCCTGTCGATCACCGTCATCAGCATGTCATCGGATCTTTTCCCGAAACAGAAAGTCGCCACCGCCACCGGCTTTGCCGCCTTCACCGGCAGCATGGGCAACTTCGCCTTCAGCCTGTTCCTCGGCGCGATGGTCGCGGTGGTTGGCTACAATATGTTCTTCATTGGACTCGGGATTTTCGATCTCATTGGCGCGGCGTTTCTGTGGTTGTTGATTAAACGTCCGACGGCGGCCTTTACGCCTGCCGTTGCCTGATTTTTCCCGTTAATAAGGATATCGAGATGAAAGTTAAGCTTTTATTGTTGTCAGCGCTGCTGGGCTCCGCCCCGCTTTACGCGCAGGAAAGCGCCTGTCTGACCTATGACTGCGCGCAAATGGCGGTGATTAAAACTCACCTCGCCGAGGGTGATACGACGATAGATCCGGCCTGGCAGGCTTTACAGGCGAAAGCCGACGCGGCGCTAACCCACCCGCCCTATTCGGTCACGGAGAAAAAGCTGCTGCCGGCCTCCGGGGATAAGCATGATTACTACAGCTTTGGTCCCTACTGGTGGCCGAATCCCAATACCAAAGACCATCTGCCTTACGTGCGCAACGACGGGCACATCAACCCCTCCTCCAAAACGGACGATACCGATAGCGAGCGGCTGGTGCATTTCTCTGACGATGTACGGGCGTTAGCGCTGGCGGCGTATTACAGCGGCGAGGCAAAATATGCTCAGAAGGCCAGCACGCTGCTGCAAACCTGGTTTCTGAATAAAACCACGCGCATGAACCCTAATCTGGATTACGCGCAGGCTATCCCTGGCGTCGTTGACGGACGCGGGATCGGCATTATCGACACCCGCGTGCTGATTGACGTGGCGGACAGCATCGTGTTGCTGCACAACGCCAACGCCATTTCCGACCCGGATTTTAAACGCTATCAGCGCTGGTACAGCGACTACACCCACTGGCTGCGCACCAGCAAAAACGGCCACGAAGAGGAAAACTGGTACAACAATCACGGTGCCTGGTACGACACGCAAGTCACCGCCTTTTCGCTGTTCAGCGGCGACAAAAAGCAGGCCGACCAGCAAATTGAGGTGTTTAAGCATCGTCATCTGATTTCGCAAATCAACAGCAACGGCGAGCTGTCCGCTGAACTGGAGCGCACCCGCTCATTCCATTACACCAACTTTGCCCTCGCCGCCTATGCCCGGATGGGCCGATACGGCGAACAAACCGGCAACGATGTGTGGAATTTCCAGCTCGACAGCCGCACCACCAAAAGTGCCTTCGCGTTCATCAGTACCCAGGTGGGTAAACCCGCCAGCGAGTGGAAATACCCGGAGCTGAAATACACGCCGGAAGAGGCGATGGGCCCGATGCTCGCCGCTGCCCGCGCGTACAAGGATGCCACCTTTGTGCAAAGCGTCGAGATCCTCCGCAACGTGGACGCAAAGAATATCAACGTCCTGACGCCCGGCTCCGCGCTGGTCAGATAATTCGTTCATGACAGGTAAATGATGAAACAATTCACCGCCCAACAGATTGAAAACGCGCGCCAGAAAGTCACCCCGGAGATAATCCTGAGACTTATCGAGGGCAACCGCGAGGTTATCAACAATGACACGCTGGTTCCGCAAACCGGCTGCGCCACCTGGAACCACTATTTTTACTGTCCTGAACACAGTGTGCGCCTGCTTTGGGACCGACATTCGCCGAATAAACACCGCTGTCCGATCGATGGCGCGGTGTTTACCGGCGAACCCTACTACGGCGCCTGGTGGCGCTGGCTTAACGGGCTCAATGCCAAAGCCTGCTATGAGCTAGGGCTGCTTTGGTTATTAACGGACGACGCGCGTTATCTCAACAAAGTCATTGATATTCTGATGCAATACGCCAGGTACTACCCTGATTACGAGGAGCATGGCGGCATCCCCTACAATGGCCCAGGTAAAGCCAATGCGCAGACGCTCTGTGAAGCCAACTGTCATGCGGATTTCGCCCGCGGGTTCGATATCGTCAGCGCAGTATTAACCGCCGAACAGCATGAGTATATTTCGCAACGCTTGCTACGCTGCGGGGCGGATTTTCTGATGCAACATCGCAGCGATCAGATCCACAATCATGAAGTCAAAATCAACTCAACCATTGGGATAATCGGCATCCTGCTTGATGACCAGCGCTATTTGAATTTTGCCGTGAACAGCCGCTACCGTCTGCGGTATCAATTGGAGCATGCACGGTTGCCCGGCGGCCTGTGGTTTGAAGGGTCACTGCATTATCACTATTACGCCCTTCAGGGATTTATGGCCTTTGAAAAATTCGCCCAGCACAGTGCCTGGAGCCTGCTGGATGAGCCTTTCTACCCCGAGATGCTGTCGCTGCCGCTTACGCTGCTGATGCCAGATATGACGCTGCCCAAGGTGAATGATTGTGTTAACGGTCAGGAGAAACTGAGCCACGTTGATCTCTATGAATTTGCGTACAGCTACTATGGGAAACACGCGTATGGCCAGCTGTTGACGCATCTCTACAGCGCCGCACCGCGTGATAACATTGATGCTCTTTTCTACGGCCTACCACTTCCCGAAAGGGCGTTAAGCGCTCCCGAGGGGAATGAGCACAACCCCGAGGCTGGATTCACGCTAATTCGCCCAACGCCAGGACGAACCGTGTGCATTAAACATGGGCCCTATGGCGGTGAGCACGATCATTACGACAGGCTTAATCTTATCGTCTTCAACAACTACAGTGCGCTATTTCCGGATTTAGGCACCACGGGCTATGGCGCTCCGCTGCATTATGGCTACTACAAAAATACATTTTCGCACAACACGCTGTGCGTCAATGGGCTCAACCAGCCTCCGGCACGCCCGCGGGTGATAGCTTATCAGTCACAGGAAAAAGAGACGCGTCTCATCACCGAGGTAGACTGGTGCAGCAACGCAACGTTACCCGACAGCAAAACGCGGGTGGAATGGGATGACGAATCCTACCGGGATATCGTCTTTCGCCGCACTATTGTGGTGACTGAAAATCTGCTTATTGATAAATGGGACGTCGAAAATCCTCACTACCAGTGTGTTGATGCGGTCTACCACATCACTGCCTCGGCCATTCAGGCAACACCACCGACAGACGTCAGGATATGCTATCCCTACGTCATCCAGGCAACAGAGCAGCCACTGAAGGGAAAAATTGAGGTCCGCTACCAGGCCGACATCCCGGTTTCTGTTACCTGTTTTTCAACCAACAATAGCGCATTAATCAAGGCCAAAGGGCCCAGTAACCCGTCGACGTCGATGATCGAATATCTGTTGCTGCGCAGTCACGATAAGCAATTTTCCGCTGTATTTGTCACTGATTTCACGGGCAATGGCAAAATCGATATTGTTAAAACCGAGGAAGCAATCACGGTCATCGATATGACATCAAACCAGCAATACCGCCTCTGACGAAGCTGTCAGAGCGGGCGATACGCTCTATAAACAGCCCCATGTGATGCACGGCTGCGTGTGCCTGCAGGAAGGCACTCTGCTGGATACCTTCACACCGTTACGTGAAGATTTTCTGCAATAAAGCAATAAAAAAGGCCGCTTATTCAGCGGCCAACCATGTCGAAAACAGACATAAAGCTCCCCGTCCAGGGAGCAGAGAGGATCATTACTTAATGATGGTTTTCAGCGCTTCGCCGATATCTGCCAGGCTGCGTACGGTTTTCACACCGGCCGCTTCCAGAGCTGCAAACTTCTCGTCAGCAGTCCCTTTCCCACCTGCGATAATGGCGCCCGCGTGGCCCATACGTTTGCCTTTCGGCGCGGTGACACCGGCGATATAGCCGACAACCGGTTTGGTCACGTGTTCTTTGATGTACGCAGCCGCTTCTTCTTCTGCGCTACCGCCGATCTCACCGATCATCACGATCGCTTCGGTCTGCGGATCTTCCTGGAACATCTTCAGGATATCGATGAAGTTAGAGCCTGGGATCGGGTCGCCGCCGATGCCCACACAGGTGGACTGGCCGAAACCGTAGTCGGTCGTCTGCTTAACCGCTTCATAAGTCAGGGTACCAGAGCGGGAAACGATGCCCACTTTGCCCGGCTTGTGAATGTGGCCTGGCATGATGCCGATTTTGCTCTGACCCGGGGTGATAACACCTGGGCAGTTCGGGCCAATCATGCGCACGCCAGCTTCGTCCAGCTTCACTTTCACGGTCAGCATATCCAGCGTTGGGATGCCTTCGGTGATGGTGATAATCAGTTTGATGCCTGCGTCGATAGCTTCCAGAATGGAGTCTTTGCAGAACGGAGCCGGAACGTAGATAACGGTGGCGGTTGCGCCAGTCGCTTCAACGGCTTCACGTACAGTGTTAAACACCGGCAGACCCAAATGTGTGGTGCCGCCTTTGCCTGGCGTTACGCCGCCAACCATGTTGGTGCCGTAAGCAATCGCTTGTTCAGAGTGGAAAGTCCCCTGGCTACCGGTAAAGCCCTGGCAGATAACCTTGGTGTTTTTATCAATTAAAATGGACATTATTTCCCCTCCACTGCGTGAACGACCTGCTGAGCCGCATCGGTCAGACTTTTCGCTGCAATAATATTCAGGCCGCTGTCAGCCAATCTTTTCGCGCCGAGTTCGGCGTTGTTACCTTCCAAACGAACCACCACCGGTACGTTAACGCCGACTTCTTCAACTGCACCAATAATGCCGTCTGCAATCAGGTCACAACGTACGATCCCGCCGAAAATGTTCACCAGTACGGCTTTCACATTGTCGTCAGAGAGGATGATTTTGAACGCTTCGGTCACGCGCTCTTTGGTCGCGCCGCCGCCTACGTCAAGGAAGTTAGCCGGTTCGCCACCGTGCAGCTTAACGATGTCCATGGTGCCCATTGCCAGGCCCGCACCGTTAACCATGCAACCGATGTTGCCATCCAGCGCCACGTAGTTCAGTTCCCACTGTGCAGCCTGCGCTTCACGCGGATCTTCCTGAGACTGGTCGCGCATTTCGCGCAGATCCGGCTGGCGGAACAGGGCATTGCCGTCCGCACCCAGTTTGCCGTCGAGGCAGATCAGATCGCCCTGCTTGGTGATCACCAGCGGGTTGATTTCGATCAGCGCCAGGTCGCGCTCCAGGAAGATGTTCGCCAGGCCCATGAAGATTTTGGTGAACTGCTGAACCAGTTTACCTTCCAGACCCAGTTTGAATGCCAGCTCACGACCCTGGTACGGCATAGGACCGGCCAGCGGATCGATAGCCACTTTGTGGATCAGGTGCGGGGTTTCTTCCGCCACTTTTTCGATTTCCACGCCACCTTCGGTGGAGGCCATGAACACCACGCGACGGGAGCTACGGTCAACCACAGCGCCCAGGTAGAGTTCTTTTGCAATGTCGGTCGCCGCTTCAACCAGAATCTGGTTTACCGGCTGGCCGTTTGCATCCGTCTGGTAAGTGACCAGACGTTTGCCCAGCCAATGTTCGGCAAACGCACGGATATCTTCTTTGCTGTTAACCACTTTTACGCCGCCCGCTTTACCGCGGCCGCCAGCGTGTACCTGGCACTTCACGACCCATGGGCCGGAACCGATTTTAGAGGCCGCTTCTTCAGCTTCACGCGGAGTTGAGCAGGCATAGCCTACTGGCGCAGGTAAACCGTAGCGGGCAAACAGCTGTTTGGCCTGGTATTCATGTAAGTTCATGCGTTCTATCCACTTTTCAGGTATGCCCGTCATATTTCAAGCTGCATGTACGTTGGCTTCTCGCTTACCCCAGTCACTTACTTTAGTAAGCTCCTGGGGATTCGCTGCGGCACCGCCTTCCTGCAACTCGAACTATTTAGGGCAGAATCGTTATCATTTTACCTCCGGGCCGAAACCGACCCGGAGGACAGGTGATACTTCTTTATTTCTACACGTCCAGCAGCAGACGAGTCGGATCTTCCAGCAGCTCTTTAATGGCGACGAGGAAGCCCACGGACTCGCGGCCGTCAATCAGACGGTGATCGTAGGAGAGAGCCAGATACATCATTGGCAGGATTTCAACTTTGCCATCAACGGCCATCGGGCGATCTTTAATGGCATGCATGCCGAGGATCGCACTCTGTGGTGGGTTGATGATTGGGGTCGACATCAGGGAACCGAACACGCCGCCGTTGGTGATGGTGAAGTTACCGCCGGTCAGATCTTCCACGGTCAACTTGCCATCACGCCCTTTCAGCGCCAGTTCTTTAATGTTTTTCTCAATGTCAGCCATGCCCAGCGCGTCAACGTCACGCAGAACCGGCGTCACCAGGCCACGCGGCGTGGAAACCGCCATGCTGACGTCGAAGTAGTTGTGATACACCACGTCTTCGCCGTCGATAGAGGCGTTCACTTCCGGGTAGCGTTTCAGCGCTTCAACCACGGCTTTCACGTAAAAGGACATGAAGCCCAGACGGATACCGTGACGTTTTTCAAACGCGTCACCGTACTGCTTACGCAAATCCATAATCGGTTTCATGTTGACTTCGTTGAACGTAGTCAGCATGGCGGTAGAGTTTTTCGCTTCCAGCAGACGCTCGGCCACGCGCTTACGCAGACGGGTCATCGGAACGCGTTTTTCAGAGCGGCCTGCCAGCGGAGCCGGGGCAGCAGCAGGTGCCGCCTTCTCTTCCGCTTTCGCTGGGGCTTTTGCCAGATGTTTTTCCACATCTTCACGCGTCAGACGACCACCCACACCGGTGCCTTTGATGGCTGCCGCGTCCAGGTTGTGCTCAGCCAGCAGACGACGGATCGCCGGGCTCAGGGCATCGTTGCTCTGCTCTTCCAGAGAAGCCTGCTGGCGCTGAGCCGGGGTCGCTTCTTTAGTTTCTGCTTTCGCTTCAGTCGCTTTACCCGCGCTGTTGCCTTCGCGCAGGCGGCCGAGGATCTGGCGTGACGTCACGGTAGTGCCTTCATCTTCCAGAACCGCATCCAGAATGCCGTCAGCCGACGCCGGTACTTCCAGTACCACTTTGTCAGTTTCGATTTCGACCAGAACTTCATCGCGAACAACCGCGTCGCCTGGCTTCTTGTGCCAGGTTGCAACCGTGGCATCGGCTACAGATTCTGGCAGGTCGGGAACAAGAATATCTACGCTACTCATTTTGTATCCTTAAATTATTCGACGTTCAGCGCGTCATTAACCAGATCTTGCTGCTGCTTCTGGTGAACGGACATATACCCTACCGCCGGTGAGGCGGAGGCCGGGCGACCTGCGTAACGCAGGGCAGACCCAAATGGGATGATTTCACGCAGATGATGCTGGCTGCAGTACCAGGCGCCCTGGTTGAGCGGCTCTTCCTGACACCAGACAAAATCATGTACGTGAGCATATTGTTTCAGCACGTCCTGCATCGCCTGATGCGGGAACGGATAAAGCTGTTCGATGCGCACAATGGCCACATCTTTCTGGTCGTTCTTACGGCGCTGTTCCAGCAGGTCGTAGTACACCTTACCGGAGCACATCACGACGCGTTTCACGCCTGCCGGATCCAGCTCGTCGATTTCGCCGATGGCTGGCTGGAAGGCACCGTTCGCCAGTTCTTCCAGAGAAGAGACTGCCAGTGGGTGACGCAGCAGGGATTTCGGCGACATCACCACCAGCGGACGACGCATCCCGCGCAGCGCCTGACGACGCAGCATGTGATACACCTGAGCTGGCGTAGACGGCACACAAACCTGCATGTTCTGCTCAGCGCACAGCTGCAGATAACGTTCCAGACGCGCGGAGGAGTGCTCCGGACCCTGGCCTTCGTAGCCGTGCGGCAGCAGCATGGTCAGACCGCACATACGGCCCCATTTCTGCTCACCGGAGCTGATGAACTGGTCGATAACCACCTGTGCACCGTTGGCAAAGTCGCCGAACTGCGCTTCCCAGATGGTCAGAATACGCGGCTCTGCGGTGGCATAGCCGTATTCGAACGCCAGTACCGCTTCTTCTGACAGCACGGAGTCCCAGACCTTGAACTGGCCCTGACCGTTGTGAATGTTTTCCAGCGGCGTGTAGGTAGAACCGTTGATTTGGTTATGGATAACCGCATGACGGTGGAAGAAGGTGCCACGACCCGCATCTTCACCGGACAGACGCACAGGGATGCCTTCGTCAACCAGCGTTGCGTAGGCCAGTGTCTCAGCACCGCCCCAGTCGAACATTTTCTCACCGGCCGCCATGGATTGACGGTCGCCGTAGATTTTCGCTACGCGGGACTGCATTTCGACCGCTTCCGGCACGGTGCTGATCCGTTTTGCCAGCTCCTGCAGACGCTTCATTTCTACCTTATTCGGGTAGCTCTCATCCCACTCGTGGTTGAGGTACGGCGACCAGGTAAAGGAGTGCAGGTTCATTGGCCGCCACTCTTTCACCACGCATTCGCCTGCATCCAGCGCATCGCGGTAAAGATTGACCATCTCGGTCGCATCTTCCAGCGTCGACACGTTGTCGCCTTCCAGTTTGTCGGCATACAGTTTGCGCGGCGTCGGATGCTTTTTGATTTTCTGGTACATCAGCGGCTGGGTTGCGCTTGGCTCGTCGGCTTCGTTATGGCCGTGACGGCGGTAGCACACCAGATCGATGAATACATCGCGTTTGAAGGTGTTACGGAAGTCGAGCGCCAGACGGGTGACAAAGGCCACGGCTTCAGGATCGTCCGCGTTCACGTGGAAAATCGGTGCCATCACCATCTTACCGATATCAGTACAGTATGGTGTTGAACGCGCATCCAGCGGGTTAGACGTGGTGAAGCCCACCTGGTTGTTGATAACGATGCGAACGGTACCGCCCACTTCGTAACCGCGCGCTTTGGACATGTTCAGGGTTTCCTGAACCACACCCTGACCCGCAACGGCCGCATCACCGTGAATGGTGATTGGCAGAACTTTGTTGCTGCTCGGCTCTTCCAGACGGTCAAGACGGGCACGCACGGAACCGATAACCACCGGGCTCACGATTTCGAGGTGCGATGGGTTGAACGCCAGTGCCAGATGCACCAGACCACCGTCGGTTTCCATATCGGAGGAGAAGCCCATGTGGTACTTCACATCGCCGGTGCCGAGATGTTCTTTGTGCTTGCCTGCAAATTCGTCGAACAGATCCTGAGGTTTTTTCCCCATGACGTTGATCAGCACGTTCAGACGACCGCGGTGCGCCATGCCCAGAACCACTTCGCGAGTGCCGCTTTTACCGGCATGGCGAATCAGTTCTTTCAGCATTGGCACCAGCGCATCACCGCCTTCCAGTGAGAAGCGTTTTGCCCCAGGGAATTTCGCCCCCAGGTAACGCTCCAGACCTTCTGCTGCGGTCAGTTCGCTGAGGAAGCGTTTCTTCTCGTCCGCGCTAAAGTTCGCTTTGCCCGCCACAGATTCAATACGCTGCTGGATCCAGCGCTTTTCTTCCGTGGAGGTGATGTGCATATATTCCGCGCCGATGGAGCCGCAGTAGGTCTGCTTAAGGGCGGTAATCAGCTCGCCCAGCTTCATCGTGTCTTTGCCTATCGCAAAGGAGCCGACGTTAAAGGTTTCCTGGAAATCCGCCTCGGTCAGATCATGGTAGGCCGGATCGAGATCGCTGACCTTATCCTGCTGCCACAGTCCCAACGGATCAAGATTCGCATTTTGGTGACCGCGGAAACGGTAGGCGTTGATCATCTGCAGGACTTTAACCTGCTTAACGTTGGTATCAGGATCGGAAATTGAGGAAGCGTAACGCGAAGCATCTTTCGCCAGACGACGGAAATAATCACGCGTAGTGGAATGGAATTGATCGGGTTTGACTCCGGTGCCAGGCAGTTGCTGGAACATGGAACGCCAGTTAGCGTCGACAGAGTCAGGATCGGTTAAGAAGTCTTCATAGAGCTGCTCTATCCAGCTCTGGTTCGAACCAGAGAGGTAAGAAGAGTCCAGCCAGGCTTTCATTGCGCCGTTCTGCATCGTGATCCCTTAAGCATTTTTATGCTTACTTTCGCCGTAGAAACTACCACGCACACCAGGGTACCAGGTTTGCGTGCCGGGGTTCACTTGCGAGCTCTTCTCTCTGTAGTGGCTCGCGAAGGAACCTTTAGAAACTGTCTTGGGGCATTTGCCCTCTTCCCTGCCTACGCCGTGCTAGCGTAGGGGAAGTACGTCGGCAGTTTTTAAAGGTTTCCTGCATTTAATCCCCTCTCCCCTTGGGGAGAGGGTCAGGCAGAGGGGAATCGCGTTCCCCTCTTATCACTTACGCACTGCGTTGCAGCAGCATCGACTTAATATGGCCGATGGCGCGCGTTGGGTTCAGCCCTTTCGGACAAACACTGACGCAGTTCATGATGCTGTGACAGCGGAATACGCTGAAAGCGTCACTCAGCCCTTCCAGGCGGCTGTCGGTTTCGCTATCACGGCTGTCGATCAGGAAGCGGTATGCCGCCAACAGACCGGCCGGGCCGATAAACTTATCCGGATTCCACCAGAACGATGGGCAAGACGTGGAGCAACAAGCACAGAGAATACACTCGTACAGGCCGTCCAGTTTTTCACGCTGCTCAGGCGACTGTAAATGCTCGCGAGCGGGTGGATTTTGCCCATTATTCAACAAGTAAGGCTTAATCTTCTCATATTGAGCATAGAACTGCCCCATGTCTACCACCAAATCACGCACCACCGGTAAACCCGGCAGTGGGCGAATGACGATCTTCTGCCCTGCGCGCTGCAAAGCGGAAATGGGGGTGATACACGCCAGGCCATTCTTGCCGTTCATGTTCACGCCATCGGAACCGCACACGCCTTCACGGCAGGAGCGACGGAACGACAGCGTCGGGTCTTTCTCTTTCAGCTGGATTAACGCATCCAGCAGCATCATGTCGCGCCCTTCTTCCGCTTCGAGGGTGTAATCCTGCATGTGCGGAGCGTCATCGACATCCGGGTTATAACGATAAACTGAAAACTCGAGTCTCATGTTCCTGTCTCCGCAATTAGTAGGTACGCACTTTCGGCGGGAATGCCGGACGCAGTTTCGGTTCCATGTTCACTTCACGACGGGTCATGGATTCCGTTTGCGGCTGGTACAGGGAGTGGCAGAGCCAGTTTTCATCGTCACGCTCCGGGAAGTCGAAGCGGCTGTGTGCGCCACGGCTTTCGGTACGGAAGTTGGCAGAGACCGCCGTGGCGTACGCCGTTTCCATCAGGTTATCCAGTTCCAGGCACTCAATGCGCTGGGTGTTGAATTCGCTGGAGGTGTCGTCGAGACGGGCGTTTTTCAGACGCTCACGAATGGCCTTCAGCTGTTCCAGGCCTTTCGCCATCGCATCACCTTCGCGGAATACCGAGAAGTTGTGCTGCATACATTCCTGCAGCGCTTTACGGATTTCCACCGGATCTTCGCCGTTGCGGTTACCGTTCCAGCGATTCAGACGTTCCAGTGAGGCGTCAATTTCTTCTTCCGTCGCGTCGCGCAGGACACCCTGCTCGGCGATAGATTCCTGCAGATGCAGACCCACAGCACGACCAAACACCACCAGATCCAGCAGCGAGTTGCCACCCAGACGGTTGGCACCGTGAACGGACACGCAGGCAATTTCGCCGACAGCGAACAGCCCTGGAATCACCACATCTTCGCCTTGCTCGTTGACGGTCAGCGCCTGGCCGCTCACTTTGGTCGGGATCCCGCCCATCATGTAGTGACAGGTTGGGATAACCGGAATCGGCTCTTTGACAGGGTCAACGTGAGCGAAGGTACGGGAGAGTTCCAGAATGCCCGGCAGACGGGATTCAAGCACCTCTTTACCGAGATGGTCTAGTTTCAGTTTGGCGTGTGGACCCCATGGGCCATCGCAGCCACGACCTTCACGGATTTCGATCATGATGGAACGCGCCACCACGTCACGACCCGCCAGGTCTTTCGCATTCGGCGCATAACGCTCCATGAAGCGCTCGCCGTGCTTGTTCAGCAGGTAGCCGCCTTCACCGCGGCAGCCTTCTGTTACCAGAACGCCCGCACCGGCGATACCCGTCGGGTGGAACTGCCACATTTCCATATCCTGCACCGGCACGCCAGCGCGGATGGCCATACCGACGCCGTCACCGGTGTTGATGTGGGCGTTAGTCGTGGACTGATAAATACGGCCTGCGCCGCCGGTTGCCAGCACGGTGGCGTTGGCTTTGAAGTAAACCACTTCACCGGTTTCGATACACAGGGCGGTACAACCCACCACTGCGCCATCGGCGTTTTTCACCAGATCCAGCGCATACCACTCAGAGAAAATGGTGGTCTTGTTTTTCAGGTTCTGCTGATACAGCGTGTGCAGCAGCGCATGACCGGTACGGTCCGCCGCCGCCGCTGTACGTGCCGCCTGCTCGCCGCCGAAGTTTTTCGACTGGCCACCAAACGGACGTTGATAGATGGTGCCATCTTCCAGACGGGAGAACGGCAGGCCCATGTGATCCAGCTCCAGAATCGCTTCCGGACCGGTCTTACACATATATTCGATAGCGTCCTGGTCACCGATGTAGTCTGACCCTTTTACGGTGTCATACATGTGCCATTCCCAGTTATCTTCATGGGTATTACCGAGCGCCACGGTGATACCACCCTGCGCAGACACGGTATGGGAACGGGTCGGGAAGACTTTAGAGAGCAGCGCACAGGTCTGGCCGCTCTGAGAGATTTGCAGCGCAGCGCGCATACCTGCGCCACCGGCCCCGATTACAACAGCGTCAAATTCTCTTACTGGCAGTTTCATTACACACCCCACACCACAACAAATCCATAAATCACGTAAACCACCAGTGCAACGACGATAGCCAGTTGCAGCGGCAAACGAATTGCCAGCGGTTTAACGTAGTCGGTCAACACCTGCCACATGCCAATCCAGGCATGAATCAAAATCGAAAACAGAGCCAGCAGGGTGAAGACTTTGGTGAAAGCTGAAGAGAAGAAACCGGACCAGACTTCCCAGGTGAGCGTTCCGTGAGTCGCAAAGAAACCGACCATGTAGATAATGTACAGAGTCAGGACGATTGCGGTGGCACGCACGAGGATGAAGTCATGTACGCCGTTGCGTCCTAGTGCTGAGGCGTTGCTTACCATACGAGGACTCCTGCAAGAAGTGAAAGCACGACAGTAATCACAAAGGAAATATTGGCGGATTTTTTACCCGCTTCGAATGTCTCTTCCAGATAGCCAAAATCCATCATCAGGTGGCGAATACCGAGCACAGCGTGATACGCCAGTGCGGTCAGAATGCCCCAGAGAATGAATTTAACGAAGAAGCCGCTCATGATGGAGCTTGCGACCAGGAAGCCTTCAGGAGAGGAGAGACTGGTACCCAGTAACCACAACAGAATGCCAACCGCCACAAAGGTAATCACGCCAGAAACGCGGTGGAGGATGGACGCTATCGCCGTTACGGGGAATCGGATCGTTTTGAGATCCAGATTGACAGGTCTTTGTTTTTTCACATTTTTTATCATGAATAACGCCCACATGCTGTTCTTATTGTTTCCCTTCCTCCGGTCTGCGTGCGGGTCAGACAGCGTCCTTTCTATAACTGCGCGTCATGTAAAAACTCCAGATAGTAGAGCTAAAACGGCACATTACAACGCTGGGTGGCTCGGGATTGCAGGGGTTTCCGGAGACCTGGCGGCAGTATAGGACGTTCACAAAATCATTACAATTAACCTACATATAGTTTGTCGGGTTTTATGCGGAACAGTGATCAGGGTCACGATAACAACATTATTTTAATTTTTACTCAGCTGATTTGACAAATCTTAAACATTATTGTTACAACCATCTTATGAAAAGGCATATAATGCGTAAAAGTTATGGGGTCACTCTTTCACCTGACAATAAGTTATGTAACAGTGAGAAAGTATTGACCTAAGTAATCTGGCAGTGAATAGTGATAGACAGGCTTGAATAAACGGACTGCTAAGACCCTGATTTGCTGTAGTTTCATGGTGCAATGAACGTATGCCCCCAGGCGCCCTTTGCTCTGTACCCTGGTTTTCCCTCGTGAGCTGAGCGATAAGCCAAATAACAAACTGGTAACGTCTAACGGCACCCTGAAAGCGAATCCGGCATCCGGCAGTCTTATGCAATAAGGCGCTAAGGAGACCGTAAATGGCTGATACAAAGGCAAAGCTCACTCTCAACGGTGATGCAGCTATCGAACTGGATGTGCTAAAAGGCACGCTCGGCGAGGACGTTATTGATATTCGTAGTCTGGGCTCAAAAGGCGTATTTACCTTTGACCCTGGTTTCACCTCCACCGCTTCCTGCGAATCCAAAATCACCTTTATCGACGGTGATGAAGGCATCCTGTTGCACCGTGGTTTCCCTATCGATCAGTTAGCGACTCAGTCTAACTATCTGGAAGTGTGCTACATCCTGCTGAACGGTGAAAAACCGACTCAGGCACAGTACGATGAGTTCAAAACCATCGTGACCCGCCACACCATGATCCACGAGCAGATTACCCGTCTGTTCCACGGCTTCCGTCGTGACTCACACCCAATGGCGGTGATGTGTGGCGTGACCGGTGCTCTGGCTGCGTTTTATCACGATGCCATGGACGTGAATAACCCACGTCACCGTGAAATTGCCGCGTTCCGTCTGCTGTCAAAAATGCCGACCATGGCCGCGATGTGCTACAAATATTCGATTGGTCAGCCGTTTGTTTATCCGCGCAATGACCTCTCCTACGCGGGCAACTTCCTCAACATGATGTTCTCAACGCCATGTGAAGAGTATGAAGTGAACCCGGTTCTGGAACGCGCCATGGACCGAATTCTGATCCTGCACGCTGACCACGAACAGAACGCCTCGACCTCCACCGTCCGTACTGCTGGCTCTTCAGGCGCGAACCCGTTCGCCTGTATCGCTGCAGGCATCGCGTCCCTGTGGGGACCGGCGCACGGGGGTGCTAACGAAGCGGCCCTGAAGATGCTGGAAGAGATCAGCACCGTTGAGCACATTCCAGAGTTCGTACGTCGCGCGAAAGACAAGAACGATTCGTTCCGTCTGATGGGCTTCGGCCACCGCGTGTACAAAAACTACGATCCTCGTGCCACCGTCATGCGTGAAACCTGTCACGAAGTGCTGAAAGAACTGGGCACCAAAGACGACCTGCTGCAGGTGGCGATGGAGCTTGAGCACATCGCGCTGAACGACCCGTACTTCATCGAGAAGAAACTCTACCCGAACGTCGACTTCTACTCTGGCATCATTCTGAAAGCGATGGGTATTCCGTCTTCCATGTTCACCGTGATCTTCGCCATGGCGCGTACCGTCGGCTGGATTGCTCACTGGAGCGAAATGCACAACGAAGGCATGAAGATTGCCCGTCCTCGTCAGCTGTACACTGGCTACGACAAGCGTGATTTCAATTCAGAGTTGAAAAAGCACTAATGTCAGTGGGTGCGGTCTGATGCCCTCTCCCCAACCCTCTCTCACGTGGAGAGGGTGAAAACACTAAAAACGGTAACCTCAGGGTTACCGTTTTGTTTTTACCTCCGCCACCCGGCTTTTTTATGTCTGACACCCAGGGCACCAGTAAAACGGTCGAGAAGACATCATCTTTCGCTCGATTATCCCTCCGCACCGCTCGCACTTCTCTCCCTCACGGTGAAACACCTTAAAGCGGAATAACGCGCCATGATGCTTGCTGTCATCGACTTTGCCGCGCGCGGCGTAGGACAAACGGGGGATATCCAGCAGCGCATGGGACAATCTGTCCAGTTGTGCCTCTGTTAATTCGCTGGCTTTATGGGTGGCCGCCAGCTCGCATTCCCACAGAATTTCCACGCGCAGATAATTTCCCAACCCCGCCAGAAAAGCCTGATCGAGCAACAGCCCGGAAAACTGGCGATTGCGAAAAGACGTTGCTAACAACCGTTCCCTCACCTGCTCTGCCGTTAGCTTTTTGTCCAGCACATCAGGGCCAACACGCTGCAAAAAGGGATGCGTCGTCAGCTGTTCCGGCGTTAGCATTTCGATGTCGGATGCGCTGTAGAGCAATATCGCTTTCTCCGCCGTCTGCAGACGTACGCGCAATACTCGCTGAGTGTCCGGCTGCTCACCGGCCTTAACGACACGCCAGACGCCGTACAGCTGATTATGGCTGTACAGCGTCAGCCCCCCGGAGAAATGCGTCAGCAGCGCTTTACCACGGGTTTCGATATGGGTCACCGTCTGGCCCACCAGCGTGGGCTCATAGGCTTTGAGCTGAGGAAAGGCAAACCAGGCGTCGGTTATCGGTTTTCCCTGAATAGCCGCTTCCAGTGAATCCGCCGCGCGGCGGATTTCCGGTCCTTCCGGCATAACACCGTCCTTAACTTTCTTCGTTTAAGCGCCAGGCCAGTTGCTCAAGATAGCGGCTCTGATCGTTGCGCGCTTTGAGCGCCTCTTCCAGGGTACAGGGTACGAAATGAATCGGCTGCCCGAGCGGAATTTGCGCCAATTGGTACATATCAGCGTCGATAATGCAGGCAATACGCGGATAACCGCCGGTCGTCTGCGCATCATTCATCAGCACGATGGGCTGGCCATTGTGCGGCACCTGCACCACACCCGGCAGCAGGCCGTGAGATTGCAATTCCCGGTCGGTCGTTCGGACCAGCGGCTGTCCTTGCAGGCGGTAGCCCATGCGGTTGCTTTGCGGACTCAGCTGCCACGGCGCACGCCAGAAGTTTTCCTGCGAAGCGGCGTCAAACTCATGGTATTCCGGCCCAGGAAGCGCACGGATGCGGTTGCTGTAAGGCAGCTGTTTTACGCCCTGGGGGCCGCTAAACGTGCGCACCGCGGGCAAGAGTTTCAGCACATCGCCATCCTGCAATCGTCGTCCTTCCAGCCCACCGATTCCCGCTTTCAGATCGGTGCTGTAGGAGCCGAGGACTTTGGGCACATCAATGCCACCCGCGACCGCCAGATAACTGCGGATCCCGTGCACAGGGCGTTTTAGCACCAGCGTTTGTCCGGCTGACACCGGTTGACGCCACCCCGCCCAGACCGTTTCGCCATCCAGCGTCGCTTCACACCCCGCGCCTGTCAGGGCAAACCACCCATTTTGCTCAAACTGAACCGTCAGTTGCCCAAGCGTAATTTCCAGCGCAGCGGCCTCTGGCTCGTTCCCCACCAGCAGATTCGCGGTGATCAATGACGGTTTATCCAGCGCACCGCAGCGGCTGATGCCGGACTGGCGTAACCCATAGCGCCCGCCGTCCTGCACCGAGGTGTATAAACCCGAGCGAATGATCTTCAGCATATGCCCTCCTTTTGCGGCACGAAGCGAACGGTATCGCCCGGTCTTAACAGCACCGGCTCCGCCCTTTTGGCGTCAAACAACGCCAGTGAGGTGTGCCCGATGAGCTGCCAGCCACCCGGCGTGCTGAGCGGGTAAATGCCCGTCAGTTCTCCGCCAATGCCAACACTTCCCGCGGGAACCTGTACGCGCGGCTCTGCGCGGCGAGGCATCACCAGTTGAGGCGACAGCCCGCCGAGATAGGCAAAGCCGGGTTGGAATCCCAGAAACCACACCGCGTATTCAGCCGAAGCGTGCAGCTCAACAACCTGTTTGGGTGTCAGACCGCTGTGCTCAGCGACCACCGGCAGATCCGGCCCGTGTTTGCCGCCATACACCACCGGAATGTCTATCTGCCGACACTCCGGTTCCAGCACGTCACTCTCCTCCCACCAGCGCTGCAAACGCTCGATGGCATCCAGCGCCAGCGACTGTGGATTACGCAGAATGACGGTAATGTTGTTCATCCCCGGGATCGCTTCCAGGACTTCAGGATATTCTGGCGCACGCTGGGCCAGGCGCCAGATGCGTTTCTGGCTCTCCAGCGTGAGCGGCGGTTCCAGTTCCAAAACAACTGCCGTTTCACCTAACAGATAACAACGCGCTCGCTGCACTTTCGCCCTCTCTTATCAGGCCGGGTTCGGAATATCGATAAAGGTCACATCCAGATCGGTGGTGTCATTCAGCCATTCACTCAGGGCGCGAATGCCGCCACGCTCGGTCGCATGATGGCCAGCCGCATAAAAATGCAGGCCCTGCTCTCGGGCAGAATGAATGGTCTGCTCGGAAACCTCACCGGTAATAAAGGCATCAACGCCGAAACGCGCTGCGCTATCAATAAAGCTTTGACCGCCGCCGGTACACCACGCCACGCGGGAAATCTTCTCCGGGCCAGTATCCCCACTCCACAGCGGTTTGCGCCCTAAACGGGCTTCAATCCATGAGGCAAACTCCGCGCCCGACACCGGCATTGCCAGCTCACCCCATGGCACCAGAGGTTCAATCTCACCCATCACATTGATGCCGAGCAGAGACGCCAACTGCGCGTTGTTGCCAAGCTCCGGATGGGCATCCAGGGGTAAATGCCAGCCGTAGAGATTGATGTCATTTTCCAGCAGCGTTTTCAGCCGACGGCGTTTCATCCCGCGAATCACCGGGGATTCACCTTTCCAGAAGTAACCATGATGCACGATGACGGCATCGGCCTGCTGGCGCACCGCTTCATCCAGTAGCGCCTGACTTGCCGTGACGCCGGTGACGATTTTGCGGATCTCTTCTTTCCCCTCAACCTGTAATCCGTTAGGCGCGTAATCGCTGATCGCCGCGCTGTTGAGTTTGCCGTTAATCAGTTGTTCCAGTTCATTGTTTTTCATCGTCACTCCAGACTGACTTTCTGTACTGAGGGATACCATAGCCGCCCGCTGGCTTCCCGTCGATAGCCGCAGGAAAATGCGTTTCAGCAGGATGTCCGTTCACGCGGAAAAATTACTTAACGATGCGCAGCATATTCGTGTATATTTATGCACTAGGACAGCATATTAATTGAGCATTCATGCTCATAATCCATGGATAGCATAAAAGAAACGAATAATGCGGAATGATTATCTTCTGCACTTATGGCAAGACAGAGAGCAACATGAAGACACCATCCTCACAACCCCGCGCTATCTATTACGTGGTGGCACTGCAAATCTGGGAATACTTTAGTTTTTACGGGATGCGCGCCCTGCTGATCCTGTATCTCACTAACCAACTGAAATACAACGATGACCACGCGTATGCCCTGTTCAGCGCGTACTGCTCATTGGTGTACGTCACGCCAATTCTTGGCGGCTGGCTGGCGGATAAAGTCCTCGGCAACCGCATGGCGGTCATGATCGGCGCGTTTCTCATGGCCGTTGGCCATCTGGTGCTCGGCGCCAGTGAAATATCCCCGATGTTCCTCTACCTGTCGCTGGCAATCATTGTCTGCGGCTATGGTTTGTTTAAATCCAACGTCAGCTGTCTGCTGGGCGAACTGTATGAACCGACCGATCCGCGTCGCGACGGCGGTTTCTCTCTGCTGTATGCGGCAGGGAATGTGGGTTCGATCATTGCGCCAATCGCCTGCGGTTACGTGCAAGAAGAGTACAGCTGGGCAATGGGCTTCGCGCTTGCGGCCATCGGCATGCTGGCAGGACTGGTGATTTTCCTCTGCGGTAATCGTCATTTCAGCCACACCGTCGGCGTGAATAAAGCCGTGCTCACCAGCAAAAAAATGGCGCTGCCCGTTTGGGGCTGGCTGCTGGTGCTGCTGGTTGTCTCCCCGTTGATCATCGCTGTGCTGTTCTGGAAAGAGTGGGCGCTGTATGCCCTGATTATCGCCACGGTGATCGGCCTGGTGATGCTGGCACAAATCTACAAAAAAGCGGAAAACCAGAAGCAGCGCAAAGAGCTGGGGCTGGTTGTGGTGCTGACATTCTTCAGCCTGCTGTTTTGGGCCTTTGCCCAACAGGGCGGCAGCTCTATCAGCCTGTATATCGACCGCTTTGTGAACCGCGATATCTTCGGTTATGAAGTGCCAACCGCCATGTTCCAGTCGGTGAATGGTTTCGCCGTGATGCTCTGCGGGATCTTCCTCGCCTGGGTGGTGAAAGAATCCGTCACCGGCAACCGCGCGGTGCGCATCTGGGGTAAATATGCGCTAGGGCTGGGCCTGATGAGTGCGGGCTTCTGCATTCTGACGCTGAGCGCACGCTGGTCTGCCAGCTTTGGTCACTCTTCCATGCCGCTAATGGTACTGGGCATGGCGGTGATGGGTTTTGCCGAGTTGTTCATCGATCCGGTGGCCATGGCACAAATCACCCGCATCGAAATTCCCGGCGTGACGGGCGTGCTGACCGGGATTTATATGCTGCTTTCAGGGGCTATCGCGAACTATGTGGCTGGCGTGATTGCCGACCAAACCTCGCAGAGCGCTTTTGATGCAGCAGGCGCCATCAACTACTCCATCGATGCCTACATCAATGTGTTCAGCCAGATAACCTGGGGTTCACTGGCCTGTGTGGCGGTGGTGCTGGTTATCTGGTTTGGTCATGCGATGAAAGTTCGCTCTCGCCGTCTGGCGATGGGGGCTTAAGTTTTTCTGGCGGCCTCATAAGCCGCCAGCGTATCAAGCCGCGCCTGTTTGTGATCGACAATCGGGCGCGGATACTCCAGCTCCACATTTTCCTTTTCCGCCCACGCCCAGGGCGCATGAAGGGCTTTTCCCGGCACCTCGTTTAATTCCGGTAACCAGTGACGGATAAATTCGCCGTCCTTATCAAATTTCTCGCCCTGAGTCGTCGGGTTGAAAATGCGAAAATACGGCGCCGCGTCAGTGCCCGTTGAAGCGGCCCACTGCCAGCCACCGTTGTTCGCCGCCAAATCACCATCCACCAGCTGAGACATGAAATAGCGCTCCCCTTCCCGCCAGTCGATCAGCAGATCTTTCACCAGGAAGCTGGCGACGATCATCCGCAGGCGGTTGTGCATCCAGCCTGTGGTATTGAGTTGGCGCATCGCGGCATCGACGATCGGATACCCGGTTTTTCCCTGCTGCCAGGCCTCCAGCACCTGCTTGTCGCGCTTCCACGTCACCTTATCCGTCCAGCCGATAAACGGTTTGTAGCGACAGAGTTCAGGATGGTAAGTCATCAGATGACGGTAAAACTCACGCCAGATAAGTTCGTTCAGCCACACCGCCCCCACGCCGCCTTCAAGTGCCTGAGGGCATTCAGCCAACAGACGATGCAGGCACTGACGCGGGGAAAGCACGCCAAGCGTCAGGCAGGCTGACAATCGGCTGGTCCCTTCCAGGGCGGGAAAATCGCGCTTGTCCTCATATTCCGCCGCCTGCTGCTGACAAAAATGGCGCAATCGGGTGAGGGCGTTTTTCTCGTCGGCCGGGAACAAGTTCGGATCGAACGCTTGTTGCGGATAGCTAAGGGTGATTGCTGAGGATGCTTCTCCCCCGTCATGTTGCCGAACGGAGGGCGCTCTGACACATTCCGGCAGGCCTTCCTGTAAGCGCCGGATAAACGCATTCTTGAACGGCGTGAACACCTTATACATCTGCTGATTTCCGGTCATCACGCTGCCCGGCGGTAACATCACGCTGTCATCAAACCCCTGACAAACCACGTCGGTCAGCACTTTTTCCACAGCGACATCCCGCTGATGCTCATTCAGTTCATACTGATAATTATAAAAAAGATGCGTCACCTGATGCTCGTGACAGAGGCTTTTTAGCGTCTCGATGGCTGCGGTAAAATCTGTCGCTTCACGAAACAGCAGCGGGATATTTTTCTCAGCCAGATTCGTCTGCAAAGCGTTCAGATGGGCCTGCAAATACGCGGCCTGGCGCGGTGCCATTTGGTGCTTCTGCCACTGCTGTGGGGTGGCGATAAACAGCGCGATGACTGAAGCCTTGCTGTCGCGGCAGGCAGCGGCAAGCGCCAGATTGTCATGCAGGCGTAAATCCGTCCTGAACCAGACCAGATGGGTGGTCATAACTCTCCAGTTAATGTCCGTAACGTAAGCGCAATGCTTCTGGCCAGGGATCGAAATAGCGCTGTCCCGCCAGATAAGCATCAGGAAATTCAGCCATATAGTGTTTTAACAGCGTGACGGGTGCAAGCAAAGGCTGTGTGCCCTGCCGATAGCGGCTGATCAAGTCGGCCAGCTCCTGACGCTGGCGGCTGTTTAGCTGGTTTCGGAAATAGCCCTGCACGTGCATCAGCACGTTGGTGTGGTTTCGCCGTGTGGCAGGATGCGACATCAACGTCATCAGGCGCAGCCGATATTCAAGAAAGTAGGACTCAAGGGATTCCCACTCTGCAATGCCCGCAACAAAGCGCCCAAGTTCACGATAAAGCGGCTGCGAATGCGCCAGCAAAAGCAGCTTATAGCGGCTATGAAAAGCCACCAGCTCGCCGCGCGTCAGGCCGCTGTCGCGAAGAGTATGGAGTTCATGCAACGCGTAAATACGCGCCACAAAGTTCTCACGAAGCACGGGATCCTGTAATCGCCCATCTTCTTCTACCGGCAGCCAGGGGTAGGTCTGCATCAGCAGGTCAGTATAAATCCCGCGTCCGGATTTATGGCTATAGCTGGTATCCGCATCGTAAACCCGCACGCGCTCCATCCCGCAGCTCGGCGAGTTTTTACAGACGATATAGCCACAGAGATTTTCGAAACGTGCGATTCGCTTGAGGGTGAAATCACGCATCGCGTCGGTTAAATCGCCTTCACGTTGGTCGCTAAACTTCAGATGCAGGCTGCCCTGCTTTTCTTTCACCAGCCGCAGCGCAGGCCGCGGAACCGGCAATCCAACCGCCAGTTCCGGGCAAACGGGTTCAAAATCCACCCACGGAGAAAGCTCATCCACCGCAAACGACAGCCGCTTATGACCGCCGTCAAAGCGGACGCGTTCCCCCAATAAACAGGCGCTGATGCCTACAGGGATTTTCTCGCTCATCTTCACTCCTTTCAGGCATATAAAGAAGTGTAGACGTCAGACGCTGAAAAACACCGGGTTGCTTCGGACATAAAAAAACCGCCACGTTTAACGATGGCGGTTTTTTTACTTCTGGTTCTGTTAGTAGAAATCGCAGGTGGCTTTTTCAGCCTGATCCATCCACACCGGTTTTTCGCTGGTTTTCGACCAGACACGGTGCAGGTAGCTGTAAAAACGCCCGCGATCTTTCCAGAACAGCATAACGGGCAACGCCACAACCCCCGCCACGACGGCGAAAGTGCGACGCATTAATACGGTTTGTGCAGAATACTCTTTATACATAATGACTCTCCCCTTTCATGGCCGGTAACGCTCACCGGTAAATGTTATCTGCCTAAAATAGTACCTTTTTGCGTGTAATTTTACTACTCCTCCGACCACTTATTTACGCCTGTTTTGTGCTTATTTACATTACATACCGTAATTAAGTTACAAAAAAGTTAAATTAAAACTAACCATTAGTTAATAAATGGCTTTTGTCCTTTTTATATTATTTTTACACCCCCACCTGCGTTTTTTGCGAAATCTTTGCACCGGAAAACCTACTGTGACTGCAGATCATTAAACACCTGGAGGTGGACTGTGAGTACAGGCGTGCTGACCGGCATCGTGCTGGTTTTCCTGTTATTGGGCTATCTGGTTTATGCCCTGATCAATGCGGAGGCCTTCTGATGGCTGCGCAGGCGTTTTTACTGATTGCCAGTTTCTTGCTGGCGCTGTTCATTCTCGCCCGTCCGTTGGGGTCATTGTTGGCAAGACTGATTGCTAATACCTCACTGCCAGGCACGGCGAGTCTGGATACGGCTCTGTGGAAAATACTGGGGATCCCCGATCGGGAGATGAACTGGCGGCAGTATCTGTTTGCCGTGTTGTGGCTGAACATCGCCGGACTCATCCTGCTGTTTCTGCTGCTGATGTTCCAGAACGTGCTGCCGCTGAATCCCCAGAACTTCCCGGGCCTTTCATGGGATCTGGCGCTGAATACCGCAGTGAGTTTTGTCAGCAACACTAACTGGCAGGCTTACAGCGGGGAAAGTACCCTCAGCTACTTCAGCCAGATGGCCGGGCTTGCCGTGCAAAACTTCCTCTCTGCCGCCACGGGGATTGCCGTGGTGTTCGCGCTGATTCGCGGTTTTTCCCGTCACAGCACCGAGACGCTCGGCAATGCATGGAAAGATATCGTTCGCGTTACGCTCTGGATCCTGGTGCCGCTCTCGTTGCTGATAGCCCTGTTTATGATCCAGCAAGGTACGCTGCAAAACTTCCTTCCTTATCAACACTTCACATCGCTGGAAGGGGTCAAAGGCGTGCTGCCGATGGGGCCGGTGGCCTCACAGGAAGCGATCAAAATGCTGGGCACCAACGGCGGCGGTTTCTTCAACGCCAACTCCAGCCATCCGTTTGAAAACCCAACCGCACTGACCAACGCCGTGCAGATGCTGGCGATCTTCCTGATCCCGGCTGCCCTTTGTTTCGCCTTTGGTGAGGCCGTGAACGATCGTCGCCAGGGGCGCGCCATTCTGTGGGCGATGACGGTGATTTTCGTGATTTGCGTGGTGGTGGTGATGTGGGCTGAACTCAATGGCAATCCTCATTTCCTGCAATTGGGTGCTGACAGCGCCGCCAATATGGAAGGCAAAGAGAGCCGTTTTGGCATCCTGCAGAGCAGCCTGTTTGCGGTGATCACCACCGCCGCGTCCTGCGGTGCCGTCAACGCCATGCACGACTCTTTCACCGCACTCGGTGGCATGGTGCCGATGTGGCTGATGCAGATTGGCGAAGTGGTGTTTGGCGGCGTGGGCTCCGGGCTGTACGGGATGCTGCTTTTCGTCCTGTTGGCGGTGTTTATCGCCGGGCTGATGATTGGCCGTACCCCGGAATACCTCGGTAAAAAAATCGACGTTCGCGAAATGAAAATGACCGCCCTGGCAATCCTGGTGACACCGGCGCTGGTACTGCTCGGCACGGCGCTGGCGATGATGACCGCCGCCGGGCGCGCGGGCATGTTCAACCCCGGCATTCATGGCTTCAGCGAAGTGCTGTATGCCGTCTCCTCTGCCGCGAACAACAACGGCAGCGCCTTTGCCGGCCTGAGCGCGAACACGCCGTTCTGGAACTGCCTGCTGGCGTTCTGCATGTTCGTCGGTCGTTTCGGGGTGATTGTTCCGGTGCTGGCGATTGCCGGTTCGTTGGTGAGTAAAAAAATCCAGCCCGCCAGCCAGGGTACGTTGCCCACCTGCGGCCCGCTCTTTGTTGGCCTGTTGATTGGTACCGTGATCCTGGTCGGTGCCCTGACCTTCATTCCCGCCCTGGCCTTAGGCCCGGTGGCTGAACATCTCTCTTCTTTATAAGACCGCTGGAGACACGTTTTATGAGTCGCAAGCAAACGGCAATTTTCGAACCGGCCCTGGTGCGTCAGGCTCTGTTGGACGCCGTAAAAAAACTGAGTCCAGCCGTACAATGGCACAACCCGGTGATGTTTATCGTCTGGTTGGGCAGTGTACTGACCACCCTGCTCACTGTTGCCATGGCGATGGGCAAAATGCCGGGCAGCGCAGGATTCACCGGCGCCATCAGCGTCTGGTTGTGGTTTACCGTGCTGTTCGCCAACTTTGCCGAAGCGCTGGCGGAAGGCCGCAGTAAAGCGCAGGCCAACAGCCTGAAAGGCGTTCAGAAAACCGCTTTCGCCCGCAAACTGCGCGCCCCGCAACATGACGCACAGATAGATCATGTTCCGGCCGACGATCTGCGCAAAGGCGATATCGTGCTGGTGCAGGCGGGCGATATCATTCCCTGTGATGGAGAAGTGATCGAAGGCGGGGCGTCCGTCGACGAAAGCGCCATCACCGGGGAATCCGCGCCGGTTATCCGTGAGTCCGGCGGTGACTTCGCCTCCGTGACCGGCGGGACGCGAATTCTGTCCGACTGGCTGGTGGTGCAGTGCAGCGTCAATCCGGGTGAAACGTTCCTCGATCGCATGATTGCGATGGTCGAGGGCGCACAGCGTCGTAAAACGCCGAATGAAATTGCACTGACTATCCTGCTGGTGGCGTTGACTATCGTCTTCCTGCTGGCCACCGCCACGCTGTGGCCGTTCTCCGCGTATGGCGGCACCGCGGTCAGCGTGACGGTGCTGGTCGCCCTGCTGGTGTGTTTGATTCCGACCACCATCGGCGGCCTGCTCTCTGCCATCGGCGTGGCGGGGATGAGCCGGATGCTCGGGGCCAACGTGATTGCCACCAGCGGGCGCGCGGTCGAAGCGGCGGGCGACGTCGACGTATTGCTGCTGGATAAAACCGGCACCATTACCCTCGGCAACCGTCAGGCGTCAGAATTTTTACCGGCGCCGGGCGTGGATGAGAAAACCCTGGCGGACGCCGCGCAGCTGGCTTCTCTGGCCGATGAAACGCCGGAAGGCCGCAGCATCGTGATTCTGGCAAAACAGCGCTTCAACCTGCGCACCCGGGATGTGCAGGAACTTCAGGCCACGTTTGTGCCGTTTACCGCACAAACCCGCATGAGCGGTATCAACATTCACGACCGGATGATCCGCAAAGGCTCTGTCGATGCCATTCGTCGCCATGTGGAAGCGAATAACGGTCACTTCCCACCGCAGATCGATACGCTGGTCGAAAGCGTGGCGCGCGTTGGGGGAACACCGCTGGTTGTCGTGGAAGGTGCGACCGTGCTTGGGGTGATTGCCCTAAAAGATATCGTCAAAGGCGGCATCAAAGAGCGTTTCGCCCAGCTGCGCAAAATGGGGATAAAAACGGTGATGATCACCGGCGATAACCGTTTAACCGCCGCCGCGATTGCCGCCGAAGCGGGCGTGGATGATTTTCTTGCAGAAGCCACCCCGGAAGCCAAGCTCGCACTGATCCGCCAGTACCAGGCAGAGGGCCGTCTGGTGGCGATGACCGGCGATGGCACCAACGATGCGCCCGCTCTGGCACAAGCAGACGTTGCCGTGGCGATGAACTCAGGCACCCAGGCGGCGAAAGAAGCGGGCAATATGGTGGATCTCGATTCCAACCCGACCAAGCTGATTGAAGTGGTGCATATCGGCAAGCAAATGCTGATGACCCGCGGGTCGCTCACCACCTTCAGTATCGCCAACGACGTGGCGAAGTATTTCGCCATTATTCCGGCGGCCTTTGCTGCCACCTATCCGCAGCTCAATGCGCTGAACGTGATGCATCTGCACTCCCCGGCATCGGCGATTCTGAGCGCGGTGATTTTCAACGCCCTGATCATCGTATTCCTGATCCCACTGGCGCTGAAAGGCGTGAGCTACAAACCGCTGTCGGCGGCGGCGATGCTGCGTCGCAACCTGTGGGTATACGGCCTTGGTGGCCTGTTGGTGCCGTTTGTCGGCATTAAAGTTATCGATCTGCTGCTGACCCTGTTCGGCCTGGTTTAAGAGGAAATGAAAATGGCGACGTTACGCCCTGCTCTGGTTGTGCTGATTTTTTTAACCCTGATAACCGGTGGCGTTTATCCACTGTTGACGACCGCCCTTGGACAATGGTGGTTCAAAGATCAGGCCCTGGGATCGCTTATCCTGCAAAAAGATGAAATTAAAGGCTCCCGTCTGATCGGTCAGCAATTTTCCGCCCCGGGATATTTTCACGGCCGCCCTTCCGCCACCGCCAATAGCCCCTATAATCCAGAGGCATCCGGCGGCAGCAACCTGGCGGGCAGTAACCCCGAGCTGGATAAACAAGTGGCCGCGCGGGTGGCGCAGCTGCGTCAGGATAATCCACAGGCTGGCACAAAAGTCCCTGTCGAGTTGGTGACCAGCTCCGCCAGTGGCCTGGATTACAGCCTGACGCCGCCGTCCGTGCTCTGGCAGATACCGCGTGTGGCAAAAGCGCGTGGGCTGTCCGTGGAAACCCTGACGACGCTGGTAGCAGAACATACGCAACAGCTCCCCGTCAGTTTCCTGGGTCAGCCGGTGGTAAATATTGTTGAACTGAATATGGCGCTGGATGCCCTCGGCCAACCTAAGGATTAAGCATGACCGACGAGCCCTTTCGTCCCAATCCCGACCGCCTGCTGGAACAATCTTCCGGCTGGCATCGCGGCAAACTGAAAGTCTTTTTTGGCGCCTGTGCCGGGGTCGGGAAGACCTACGCCATGCTCAGCGAGGCGCAGCGTTTACGGGCGCAGGGGCTCGATATCCTGGTGGGCGTAGTGGAAACCCATGGCCGTCAGGAAACGGCTGCCCAGCTTACCGGGCTGGCAACGCAATCGCGTAAACGCATTCACTATCGCGATCGTCAGGTCGAAGAGTTCGATCTCGACGCCGCCCTCGCCCGACGTCCGGCCCTGATTCTGATGGATGAACTGGCGCATACCAATGCGCCGGGTTCCCGCCACCCGAAGCGCTGGCAGGATGTGGAAGAGCTGCTGGAAGCCGGGATCGACGTCTTTACCACCGTCAACGTGCAGCATCTGGAAAGCCTGAACGACGTGGTCAGCGGCGTGACCGGGATTAAAGTGCGCGAAACGGTCCCCGATCCGTTTTTCGATTCTGCCGATGAAGTGGTGCTGGTCGATCTGCCACCGGACGATCTGCGCCAGCGTCTGCACGAAGGCAAAGTGTACATCGCCGGACAGGCGGAACGGGCCATTGAGCATTTTTTCCGCAAAGGCAATCTGATTGCCCTACGTGAGCTGGCGCTGCGCCGAACAGCCGACCGGGTGGACGATCAAATGCGTGCCTGGCGCGATCGCCAGGGTGAAGAGAAAGTCTGGCACACCCGCGACGCGATTTTACTGTGCGTGGGTCACAGCAGCGGCAATGAAAAGCTGGTACGCACCGCCGCGCGACTGGCCGCAAAATTTGGCAGCGTCTGGCATGCGGTGTATGTCGAAACGCCTGACCTGCATCGGCTGCCGGAACATCAGCGCCGCAATATTCTCAGTGCGCTGCGGCTGGCACAGGAATTAGGGGCTGAAACCGCCACGCTGTCCGACCCCGCTGAAGACAAAGCCATTCTGCGCTACGCCCGCGAACATAATCTTGGCAAAATTATCATTGGCCGTCGTACTCAGCGCCGCTGGTGGAGCCGGGAATCGTTCGCCGATCGTCTGGCTCGCAGGGCCCCCGATCTGGATTTGGTGATTGTCGCCCTTGAAGACACGGCGACCAGTACGGCTGTGCGCAATTCGGATAATCGTCCCTGGTTAGACCGCTGGCGTGTACAGCTGCGCGGCTGCATCGTCGCGCTGGCGTTGTGCGCGTTTATTACCCTGTTCGCCAGCCACTTCCTGATGGCCTTTGATGCCGCCAACCTGGTGATGATTTATCTGCTTGGCGTGGTGATCGTCGCCCTGTTTTACGGACGCTGGCCTTCGGTGCTGGCGACGGTGATTAACGTCATCAGCTTCGATTTGTTCTTTATCGCGCCACGCGGCACGCTGGCGGTGTCAGATGTGCAGTACGTGCTGACGTTTGGCGTGATGCTGACCGTTGGGTTGGTTATCGGTAATCTTACTGCTGGCGTACGTTATCAGGCCCGCGTGGCACGCTATCGTGAACAGCGCACTCGTCATCTGTACGAGATGTCGAAAGCCCTCTCCACCGGGCGTAATCAGCAGGACATTGCCCGCACCAGCGAGCAATTTATTCACTCCACCTTTCACGCCCGCAGCCAGGTGCTGCTGCCGAACGATGAAGGCCATCTGCTGACGCTGACCCACGGCAATGACATCACGCCCTGGGATGACGCCATTGCGCGCTGGAGCTACGATAAAGGCCAACCTGCGGGAGCGGGTACCGATACGCTGCCCGGCGTGCCTTATCTGATCCTGCCGCTTAAAACCGCGCAGAAAACCCACGGTGTGGTGATTGTGGAACCCGGCAACCTTCGTCAGCTGATGATCCCGGAGCAGCAGCGACTGCTGGAGACCTGTACGTTACTGGTCGCCAGCGCACTTGAGCGCCTGGCGCTGACCACCAGCGAAGAACAATCGCGACTGGCGAGCGAACGAGAGAGTATCCGCAATTCGCTGTTGGCCGCGCTGTCACACGATCTGCGTACTCCGCTCACCGTCCTGTTCGGCCAGGCGGAAATCCTGACCCTGGATTTAGCCAGCGAAGGATCGAAACATGCCCCTCAGGCCAACGAAATCCGCCAGCACGTGCTCAATACCACCCGACTGGTCAACAATCTGCTGGATATGGCACGGATCCAGTCCGGCGGCTTTAATCTGCGCAAGGAGTGGCTGACGCTGGAGGAAGTGGTGGGCAGCGCAATCCGCACCTTAGAGCCGGGACTGGGGGGACGCCACATTGCGCTGTCGCTTGGCGATCCGCTGACGCTTATCCACGTTGATGGTCCGCTGTTTGAGCGAGTGCTGATTAACCTGCTGGAGAACGCCGTCAAATATGCCGGCACCACCGCGACCATTGGCATTGCCGCCGAACGTCAACCAGACAGGCTGACGCTGGAAGTATGGGATTCCGGTCCGGGTATCCCTGCTGGTCAGGAGCAGGCAATCTTTGCTAAATTCTCCAGAGGCCATAAAGAGTCGGCCATTCCAGGTGTAGGTCTTGGGCTGGCAATTTGTGAAGCGATTGTCGAGGTCCACGGCGGTCAACTGCACGCGCAGAATCGTCCACAGGGCGGCGCGTGTTTTATCGTGACGCTGCCGCTGGAAGCCCCACCCAAACTGGATGAACTGCCAGAGGAACTGTGATTAACGTCCTGATCGTTGAAGATGAACAAGCCATTCGCCGTTTTCTGCGCAGCGCGCTGGAAAGCGATGGCCTGCGCGTGCACGAAGCCGACACGCTGCAAAGAGGATTGCTGGAAGCCGCAACACGTAAACCGGACCTGGTCATTCTGGATCTTGGGTTGCCGGACGGCGACGGCGTTGAGTTCATCCGCGATTTCCGTCAATGGAGCCAGGTACCGGTGATTGTGCTTTCCGCTCGGGTGGAAGAAACGGACAAAATCACCGCACTGGACGCGGGTGCCGACGACTACCTCAGCAAACCTTTTGGCATCGGCGAACTGCAGGCTCGCCTGCGCGTGGCACTGCGACGCCACGGTGGTGCAGAACAAAATCAGCCCGTGCTGACGTTTTCCGATATCCAGGTCAATATCGCCAATCGCCGCATTCAGCGCGGTGCAGAAGAAATTCACCTCACGCCGATTGAGTTTCGGCTGCTGGCGGTGCTGTTGAATAATCACGGCAAAGTGTTGACCCAGCGCCAGCTGCTCAGTCAGGTCTGGGGACCGAACGCCGTTGAGCACAGCCACTATCTGCGCATTTATATGGGGCATTTGCGGCAGAAGCTGGAACGGGATCCGGCTCGCCCTCAGCACCTGTTAACGGAAACAGGAATTGGTTATCGGTTTATGCTGTAAAAGAAAAAGGCGCCCGCAGGCGCCTTTATCGCAGATAAACGGGTTAAAGAATCAGCGATGTCTGATGCCCTCACCCCAGCCCTCTCCCACAAGGAGAGGGTGAAAACACGAAAAAACCTTCTCAGAGAGAAGGTTTTTGCAGTTTACTTAAGCGTTTTTCAGCACTTCGCTGACAATTTCTACCGCTTCTTTCTCAATCAGCTTACGGTGTTCCGCGCCGAGGAAGCTTTCGCAGTAAATTTTGTAGGCGTCTTCAGTGCCTGACGGACGTGCCGCGAACCAGCCGTTTTTGGTCATCACTTTCAGCCCACCGATAGAAGCACCGTTGCCTGGGGCTGCGGTCAGGCGTGCGGTGATCGGGTCACCCGCCAGGGTATCCGCGCTAACCATTTCCGGGGAAAGCTTAGACAGTGCCGCTTTCTGTGCCGAAGTGGCCGCGGCCTGCAGACGGTTGTAGCTTGGCGCGCCAAAGCGTGCCGCCAGTTCGTCATAGTGCTGCTGCGGGTTTTTCCCGGTCACAGCGGTGATTTCCGCCGCCAGCAGGCACATGATGATGCCGTCTTTGTCGGTTGACCATGGCGTACCGTCGAAACGCAGGAACGACGCGCCCGCGCTCTCTTCACCGCCAAAGCCAAAGCTGCCGTCGAACAGGCCGTCGACAAACCATTTGAAGCCAACCGGAACTTCCACCAGCTTGCGGCCCAGATCCTCAACCACGCGATCAATCATCGCGGAAGAAACCAGGGTTTTACCTACCGCAACATCGTTGCCCCACTGTGGGCGATGCTGGAACAGGTAGTTGATTGCCACAGCCAAATAATGGTTCGGGTTCATCAGACCCGCCGGGGTCACGATACCGTGACGGTCATAATCCGGGTCATTGGCAAAGGCCAGATCGAATTTATCGCGCAGCGCCAGCAGGCCCGCCATCGCACACTCAGAGGAGCAGTCCATGCGGATCGCGCCATCTTTATCGAGGTGCATGAAGCGGAACGTCTGATCAACGTGATCGTTCACGATGGTCAGATCCAACTTGTAGAACTCCGCAATGCGTTTCCAGTATTCAATCCCGGAGCCACCGAGCGGATCCACGCCAAGCTTCAGGCCCGCTTTCTGAATCGCTTTGATATCGACGATATCTGCCAGCCCTTCGATAAACGGCTGCACCAGATCTTGTTCTTTAATGTGGCCGGAGGCATAAGCTGCATCCAGAGACAGGCGCTTCACGCCTTTCAGGCCATCCGCCATCAGTGCGTTGGCACGATCTTCCACCACTTTGGTGACGTTGGTATCAGCCGGACCACCGTTTGGCGGGTTGTACTTGATACCGCCATCTTCCGGCGGATTGTGCGATGGCGTAATGACGATGCCGTCAGCCTGCGGGCCACCTTTTTTGTTGTGAACCAGGATAGCGTTGGAGATGGCAGGGGTTGGCGTGTAGCCGTTGTTTTCCTGCACAATCACATTAACACCATTGGCAGTCAGCACTTCCAGTACGGAAATGATCGCGGGCTCTGACAGTGCGTGGGTGTCTTTACCCACATAACACGGGCCAGTGATGCCATTTTTAGCACGCTCTTCCGCAATCGCCTGCGCGATAGCAAGGATGTGCGGTTCGTTGAAGCTCTGACGCGCTGCGCTGCCGCGGTGGCCGGAGGTCCCGAATTTCACCGCGTGCTCTGCGTTGCCCACTTCCGGTTTCAGCACGTAGTACTGAGAGGTCAGTTGAGCGACGTTGATCAAATCACTCTGTTGTGCAGGTTGACCTGCACGGGGATGAGTTGCCATTGCCTGGTCCTTTTTATGCAAGGGGTAGATGCATGGGTTAGATGGTGCCGCAAACCTTCTCAATCAGTTCCGCAGGGAACTGCATGGACTGCATGATGTGCTCGACCATGCTGCATTTACGACCGGTATTCGTATTGGTGATAACCCAGTAAGGGGTCTCAGGGACTTGCTTAGGCTTGGTCTGGTTGCCGTTTTTCAACAATGTGGCTTCATCGGCAGCAAAATAGACGCGCGTACGACCGTGGAGTGACTCCGTCGCTTCAGCAAATGCCTTGTTGTCTAAGGTATAGAGTGTAGTCAGTACCAGCATGAAGCGGTTAACCGCCTTTTTCTGCTCGGCATATTCATCAGAAAGCAGCAGCTCACGCATCGCCCGGACGTTGTCTTTCGGGGATGTGGCTTTTTTGACCGGTGCGGCAACAGGGGCAGCAGCCGGGGCTTCTTTGCTTACGCTGGCCGTCGCTGGAGAAACGGCGGAAAATTTCAGCATGCGCCGTAAAATGTCGGATGCGCTCTCGCCAATGTGCTTGGTGTGGCTGGCAATGTAGCCGTAGAGTTCGTCATCAACTTCGATTGTTTTCATCTTAATCCAGTGCGATATCTTTCTGAATACAAGTTGCTGGGAGTATAAAGTCAAATCCCAACAGCGGATAGCGTGTCGGCAAAAACTCAGACGATGGCTGAGAGTTGCAGCCGGGCGGCAGAATGGTCAACATGATACCCTAACCCGACGAAGCGAAAAAAAGAACTTTGCCATGAATTTACATACCCGAGCGCAAACTGCACAAAACCTGCACAATAATTCTCCCATCGTCCTGGTTCACGGCCTTTTTGGCAGCCTGGATAACTTAGGGATCCTCGCCCGCGATCTGGTCAGCGACCATGACATCCTTCAGGTTGATATGCGTAACCACGGTCTTTCTGAGCGATCGTCTGAAATGACCTACGCAGCAATGGCACAGGATCTGCTGGATACCCTGAATGCCCATGGCATTGAGAAAGCCACGCTGATAGGCCACTCCATGGGCGGAAAAGCGGTGATGGCGTTTACCGCACTGGCGCCAGATCGCCTCGATAAATTGGTCGCTATCGATATTGCACCGGTGGATTATCACGTTCGTCGACACGATGAAATTTTCGCGGCCATTGATGCTGTCACCAAAGCAGGTTCTGCGACGCGCCAACAGGCTGCCGACGTGATGCGTGCCCACCTTAATGAAGAAGGCGTGATTCAGTTCTTACTGAAATCCTTTGTTGAGGGTGAATGGCGCTTTAACGTGCCGGTCCTTTGGGATCAGTACGCCAATATTGTCGGTTGGCAGACCATTCCTGCCTGGGACCGCCCTGCTCTCTTTATTCCCGGTGGCAACTCACCTTACGTCACCCCGGAGTATCGTGACGATCTGCTGGCACAATTCCCGCAGGCGCGTGCGCATATCATTGCCGGTGCCGGGCATTGGGTTCACGCGGAAAAACCAGACGCGGTTCTGCGTGCCATCCGTCGCTATCTGGCGGAATGATTAAAATCCGAGCGACTGCACACCATTGTGGTTCCCGCCGTTGGCGTGTGGGATTCACTGATGTATGATTGCGCGCTATCTGCGCCGGGCCTGTTGCCCGGCGGCTTGTTTCCCCGAAGTCACTCTGAATCATGGCAAAAGAACAAACGGACCGAACGACATTAGATTTGTTCGCAAATGAGCGTCGCCCGGGAAGGCCGAAAACCAATCCGCTCTCGCGCGACGAACAGTTACGTATTAATAAGCGTAACCAGCTTAAGCGTGACAAAAGCAACGGTCTCAAACGTGTCGAGCTCAAGCTCAATGTCGACGCTGTTGATGCGCTCAATGAACTGGCAGACGCCAGAAACATGAGCCGCAGCGAGCTCATTGAAGAAATGCTGATGCAGCAACTGGCGGCGCTGCACGGCCAGGAACTTGTCTGAAAATCCGACAAAAAGTCACTTTCATGTAGCAGAGAGTGCAGTACGGCGTGATTGCTGTTTCCGCGTACTCCACCTCCTGCTATCATTGCCTTTATCTGTGGGCAACTTTCCACCACCATTTCATTACGTTTCAAGAGGTTATTTTACTCATGGCAATCACAGGCATTTTCTTCGGCAGCGACACTGGTAACACTGAAAACATCGCTAAGATGATTCAGAAGCAGCTTGGTAAAGATGTTGCTGAGGTACATGACATTGCCAAGAGCAGCAAAGAAGACCTCGAAGGCTTCGATATCCTGCTGTTGGGTATCCCAACCTGGTACTACGGTGAAGCACAGTGTGACTGGGACGACTTCTTCCCGACGCTGGAAGAGGTAGACTTCAACGGCAAACTGGTTGCCCTGTTTGGCTGCGGTGACCAGGAAGATTACGCCGAATACTTCTGTGATGCTCTGGGCACTATCCGTGACATCATTGAACCTCGTGGCGCGACTATCGTGGGCCACTGGCCGACCGCAGGCTACCATTTTGAAGCCTCCAAAGGTCTGGCAGATGATGCCCATTTCGTCGGTCTGGCTATTGACGAAGACCGTCAGCCAGAGCTGACCGCAGAGCGCGTCAATAAATGGGTAAAACAAATCTCAGAAGAACTGCACCTCGAAGAGATCAAAAACGCCTGATGTTCTGACGGCGTAACCCAACGTTGCGCCGTATTAGCGATAGATTGTTTTGAATTAATAGAGAAAAGCAATCATATTAATCGCTACAAATTTTTAACTTTTGCGCGTATGTCTGTACAATGTCTGCTGTTTTGATGAGGTCAGATGTTTCACTTTGCAGATGATGCCTCGCTTTTGAAAAGCAGACTTTGCTCAGGGATTGCGGTTTTCATTTAGGGTCAGCAGTTCTATAATGAGACGCATTCTCCTGATTTCACTCTTAGTCATACTTCCGCGAAGGGAAGTGTACCGTATAGCAACAGGACTGATTCCGCATGACTGACAACAATATCGCATTAAAGAAGGCAGGCCTGAAAGTCACGCTTCCGCGTTTGAAAATTCTGGAAGTGCTTCAGGAGCCGGACAACCACCACGTCAGCGCGGAAGATCTGTATAAACGTCTTATCGATATGGGCGAAGAAATTGGCCTCGCCACTGTCTACCGCGTACTGAACCAGTTTGATGATGCCGGTATCGTTACCCGTCACAACTTCGAAGGCGGAAAATCCGTGTTCGAACTGACTCAGCAGCATCATCACGACCACCTGATCTGCCTCGACTGCGGTAAAGTTATCGAATTCAGCGATGACTCTATCGAAGCGCGTCAGCGTGAAATTGCCACTAAGCACGGTATCCGCCTGACTAACCACAGTCTCTACCTGTACGGTCACTGTGCAGAAGGCGATTGCCGCGAAGACGAACATGCGCACGATGCGGTAGAGAAATAATCTCTCCCCTCCAGAACGTTAAAAGCCAACCTTGCGGTTGGCTTTTTTATTGGCGATAACAGGGCGAGTTACAGAGGTTATGACTTGCTATTGCTGCTGCGAATTTCCTGCCAAATCTTGTCGCAGCGGGCTTTCACAGCCTGATCGTTACCGGTACGGGTTGCCTGAATACACTGCTGATAATCCAGCGTGCGCACGCTCTCCTGATCGGCAAACTGCTTGTGATCCTTGTCCTTCTTAAGTTCATCCAGCACCGTCTGGCATGCCTGAATCTTATCCGGATTGCCTTCGGCAGTGTTGATACATGCGCTGTAAGCGTCTTTCAGCTTAGTGTCTTCTTTAGGTGCAGGCGATTGCGCACAGGCCACCAGCCCGGACGCCATAATAGCAATGAGAAGCAATTTTTTCATGATACAGCCTCAGCGTAGCGCGGCAGGCTCAGCACCTGCCGCGCAGCAAATCAGAAGATAGTGAAGGGTGCGATAACGATGAACTTCACGTCGCGCTCATCCTGGAACATGTTGCCGTAACCACCGCCCCAGCTTGGGATATCAGAGTGGTTGTCGTACTGGGTGAAGTGCAGTTTGAACAGTGTCCCTTTGGCACGACCTTCCTGAACGGTGTACATCGCATCAAGGCTGTAAGAGGACTCTTTAATGCTGTTCGAGGCAATACTTTCTTTCTGGCCTGAGCTGTTGATCATCCAATCTGCCGGTTTAGCATCCCATGCGTACACATAGGAAGCCCCCACCGCCCAGCCTGGCAGGTTCCAGTTTTTCAGGTCGTACATCCCACCGAAGAACACCGCTTTTTCACCGTTGGCGTTGAAGTCAGAGCGGTTATCCCACCAGATATCCAGACGACCGTTTGAAGAGGCGTAAGTCGGCGTCATACGCTGCAGGAAGTAACCCTGCTGGCCTTCAGCTTTAACCCAGGTCCCTTCGAGGCGCAGGTCAACAACATCAGCCACTTTGTAGCCGAAGGTTAATGCCTGCAACCACGCCGTACCATCGTAAATATCGTTAATGGTATTGCTCTTCACGGTGTCACGAGCACCATAGAACTGGTAGCTGGTGGAGAGCGGTGAACCGGCAACGTCAAATTTGTAGCTGGCTTTAGCAAAGTACTGATCCATAAAGCCTTCAGCCTGACCAAATGCGGCCTCCAGCACGAGGTCATTTTTGAAGTCATACTTCGCACCGAGGGAATGCAGGTAATCGACTTTCGTTTTCTTGTCGTTCTGATAGAAATTGTCGGTTTCAAGGTGCCATGGCGCTTTGTATTCGTTGGTCCACATGTACGAGAAGCTCAGCGCACCCGCATCACCATAGTCAAAATTCGCCCCGGCTTCCGCCCCCTGATAGGTACCCGGCATGAAGCTCCAGTGCGGCGCTAACAGGGTCTGTCCGGTCGGTTGAATATAACCCGCACGCGCCCAGGTTGGCCCGAGCTTAAATTTCGCCGCGGCTTTATACAGGCTGATACCGCTCTTATCACCCGAGTAGTCTTCATCGTATGCTTTGTTGATGGAGGAGAAGGCTATTTCGTTCGGGTGACCACTTTCTGCGGATTCCGCCATCTCGATGGCAGTAAATGCGGCAATATCGATACCAATGAAATCGGCGGCATACCCGGACTGGAAGTCGAGGTTGGCGTTCCAGGTGGAGTGAGAAAGGTTGGTTTTGTACTTGTCGCCGTCGGTAACATCTTTACGGTCACGCTCGCGCTGCCAGTAATAGATCCCGCCGGTGAGTGAAGAATCATCAATGAACCCTTCGGCTTTTGCTTCCGGAGTCATTACAAAGCCTGACATTGCTGTCACACCGGCAATAGCCAGCGCCAGCGTACTACGTTTGCCACTGAACGTACGCATGTGTATATCCTCTTTGACTTTTAAAAGTGCCCCCCGCAAAGCGAGAAGCAAAAAATAAGTACTGCAAAAAAGGTAGCTGGAGAGAAAACTCCTAAAACTACGTTTCCTAGACTATTTTTCGCGACGCGAATTATCAATCCTTTTTCCGCACGAATGCGCAAGATTATGACAGGGCGCACATATTTGATTGCGTTTTGTTACAAAGAGGAAATTTACTGAGACAGGTCAAGAAGCAGTGATAGTGCTGTTTTTCGGTGAGATTTAGGGGAATAGCCGAAAGAAATGTAACAGAACCAAATCCGGGTGACTTAGATGGAAATGATATTATTTCGCTTCACGAAAATGACAAAAAAAAGCACCGCGAATGGCGGTGCTATATTTTTATGCCAGCAGGAAATTATTCGCCTGCTTTCGCCCAGGTGTCGCGCAGGCCAACGGTACGGTTAAATACCGCTTTCTCAGCGCTGCTGTAGCGGCTGTCGAGGCAGAAGTAACCTTCACGTTCGAACTGATACGCTTTAGCCGCTTCAGCAGCTTTCAGCGATGGCTCAGCGAAGCCCTGCTTAATCACCAGTGAGTCCTGGTTGATGACGGACAGGAAATCATCGGCTGCGCCAGGGTTCGCGACGCTGAACAGACGATCGTACAGACGGATTTCAATCGGCAGTGCGTGCTGTGCGCTCACCCAGTGGATAACCCCTTTCACTTTACGGCCGTCAGCCGGATCTTTGCTCAGGGTTTCCGCATCGTAAGTACAGAAGATGGTGGTGATATTGCCTTCCGCATCTTTCTCTACGCGTTCCGCTTTGATCACATACGCATTGCGCAGGCGAACTTCTTTGCCCATCACCAGACGTTTGTACTGTTTGTTCGCTTCTTCGCGGAAATCAGCGCGATCGATCCAGATCTCACCGCTAAATGGCACATCACGGCTGCCCATTTCCGGCTTGCTCGGATGGTTCGGCATCGCCACCATTTCGCTTTCGCCCTGCGGGTAGTTTTCGATGACCAGTTTAACCGGATCGATAACAGCCATTGCGCGCGGCGCATTTTCGTTCAGATCTTCACGAATACAGGATTCCAGTGAAGCCATCTCGATGGTGTTGTCCTGTTTGGTCACACCGATACGCTTACAGAATTCACGGATAGACGCGGCGGTATAGCCACGACGACGCAGGCCAGAAATGGTCGGCATACGTGGATCATCCCAGCCCTCAACGTGCTTGTCGGTCACCAGCAGGTTCAGCTTACGCTTGGACATCACGGTGTATTCCAGGTTCAGACGAGAGAATTCGTACTGACGCGGGTGAACCGGGATGGAGATGTTGTCCAGCACCCAGTCGTACAGGCGACGGTTGTCCTGGAACTCCAGCGTACACAGGGAATGGGTGATCCCTTCCAGCGCATCGCTGATGCAGTGGGTGAAGTCGTACATCGGGTAGATGCACCACTTGCTGCCGGTCTGGTGGTGATCGGCGAACTTAATGCGGTACAGCACCGGATCGCGCATCACGACGAACGACGAGGCCATATCGATTTTAGCACGCAGACAGGCTTTGCCTTCTTCGAAGCCACCGGCACGCATTTTTTCGAACAGCGCCAGGTTCTCTTCTACGCTACGATCGCGGTAAGGGCTATTTTTGCCCGGCGCGGTCAGGCTGCCGCGATATTCACGGATTTCGTCTGCAGACAGTTCGTCGACATACGCCAGGCCTTTGTTGATCAGTTCAACGGCGTACTGGTGCAGCGTATCGAAGTAGTCAGAAGAGTAGCGGATATCGCCAGACCAGTGAAAACCTAACCACTCAACGTCATTTTTAATCGACTCAACGTACTCGATATCTTCTTTCACCGGGTTGGTGTCATCGAAACGCAGGTTGCACTGGCCCTGGTAGTCCTGAGCAATGCCGAAGTTCAGACAGATAGATTTTGCATGGCCGATGTGCAGATACCCATTCGGCTCAGGCGGAAAACGGGTGTGAACAGTCGTGTGCTTACCACTGGCCAGATCTTCATCGATAATCTGGCGAATAAAGTTAGTCGGGCGGGCTTCAGCCTCACTCATCGCGGGTTCCTCAAGGCGTAAACAACATATAACGGCATATGATCTTATAAGCCGGGCGAAGAGACAACCTTTATGTAAAGCAAAACAGGGTAACTGGCAAAAATGTGCGCCGTTTCGCGCATAAAAAAGCGGCGGAGGATATCCCCCGCCGCTAAGGCACATAAGATTTACTCAGGAACGATTACTTGCCTTTAATCTCGTACAGTGGCGTTACGCCAGCGACAACCTGACCCTGGGCCTTGATGACCAGGCCGCTGAAGTCATCGATGTTGCTGCACACCACTGGACTAATCATTGAGCGCGCATTGGCGTTCAGGAAGTCCAGATCCATTTCCAGGATTGGCTGGCCTGCCGTCACTTCTGCACCCTCTTCCACCAGGCGGGTAAAGCCCTTGCCGTTCAGTGCGACGGTATCGATACCCATGTGGACAACGATTTCCGCGCCTTTCTCGGTTTCCAGGCAGAACGCGTGGTTGGTGTTGAAGATTTTCACGATGGTGCCCGCAGCCGGGGAAACGACCGTTTTCTCAGTCGGTTTTACCGCTACGCCGTCACCCACTGCTTTGCTGGCGAACGCTTCGTCAGGAACCTGCTCCAGCGCAACCACATCACCCGTTACCGGAGAAACCAGTGCGGCGATAGTCGCGGCTGCATTAGGTACCGCCTGCGGTTTAGCCGTGGCCTGAGCCGGTGCTACCGCTGGTGCAGCTTCTGCTGCAGCAACATGACCCGTGGTCTTCATTGCGTTAGCGATTTTCTCTGCCACGAAGCCAACGATGATCTGCACGCTGGTTTTGTTCAGGCGAATCACGCCAGACGCACCCAGACGTTTCGCCAGCGCTTCATTCACCAGAGAAGAGTCTTTCACGTTCAGACGCAGACGGGTGATACAGGCATCGATACCGGTCAGGTTGTCAGAACCGCCCACCGCAGCGATGTACTGACGAGCCAGTGCGGAAGCATCCTGCTCTTTGTCAGTGGCCACATTGGTGTCCTGACCATCTTCTTCGCTACCGGCAACAGCCAGCTCGCGACCCGGAGTCATCAGGTTGAATTTGGTGATAGTGAAGCGGAATACCACGTAGTAGATGGCGAAGAACACCAGACCTTGTGGGATAAGCATCCACCAGTGTGTCGCCAGCGGGTTACGCGAGGACAGCACCATATCCACCAGACCGGCGCTGAAGCCGAAGCCCGCAATCCAGTGCATGCTGGCAGCGATGAACACGGAGATACCGGTCAGCACAGCGTGGATGAAGTACAGTACCGGTGCCACGAACATGAAGGAGAATTCCAGCGGTTCAGTGATACCTGTGAAGAAGGCTGCAAATGCACCCGCCATCATGATACCGAGCACTTTCGCTTTGTTTTCCGGACGTGCACAGTGGTAAATCGCCAGTGCGGCACCTGGCAGACCGAACATCATGATTGGGAAGAAGCCTGCCTGATAACGACCCGTGATACCGACAACCGCTTTACCGGCTTCGATAGACTGAGCGCCACCCAGGAAGTTAGGAATATCGTTAATGCCTGCAACGTCGAACCAGAACACGGAGTTCAGGGCGTGGTGCAGACCCACCGGAATCAGCAGACGGTTGAAGAAGGCATAGATACCCGCACCCGCAGAGCCCAGTTTCTGGATGTGTTCACCGAAGCCGACCAGACCGTCGAAAATCACCGGCCAGACGTACATCAGGATGAACGCAACCGCAATCATCACGAAGGACGTGAGGATTGGCACCAGACGACGGCCGCTGAAGAACGACAGCGCTTTCGGCAGCTCAACGCCGCTGAAGCGGTTGTACAGTTCCGCAGAGATAATACCGACGAGGATACCCACGAACTGGTTGCTGATCTTACCAAACGCCGCCGGAACCTGGTCCGCCGGGATCTTTTGGATCATCGCTACCGCTGCTGGTGAGCAGAGGGTGGTTAAAACAAGGAAACCGACAAAGCCGGTCAGCGCAGCTGCACCGTCTTTATCTTTGGACATACCGTAGGCCACACCAATCGCAAACAACACGGACATGTTGTCGATAATGGCTGAACCCGATTTAATGAATAATGCCGCTAATGCGTTGTCACCACCCCAACTTACCGGATCGATCCAGTAACCGACCCCCATCAGGATGGCTGCCGCTGGCAGCGTGGCTACCGGCACCATCAGCGCGCGGCCCACTTTTTGTAAATAGCCTAGAACACTCACTTTTATTCCCCCTATGAGACCCCGATCGACCCGGTCTAAGCCAAAGTCGTTTTTTTATAGTCTGACTACTGTTCACAGCACAGCAACGAATCACTCGCTTTCAGAGTGTGTGAAAAATTAATTCGTCTCGCAAATTAAAAGCGCTTTTTTTGTGACTTTTATCACCAAATATCGTATTTACCCCCTCCCCTGACTGGCTAACATCGAAAACTTATTTTATCATTCGAAAAATCAGGACGGATTGCCGCCACTTGCTGCAAAACCAGGTTACTCTTAACAGAGTGTACGCGCCAATCTGCCATCATTTTTATTAAATTAACTACTGAGGTGAACAATGAGACTGATTCCCCTGGCGACAGCAGAACAAGTGGGCAAATGGGCTGCCCGCCACATCGTCAATCGCATCAATGCATTTAAACCCACGGCGGATCGTCCGTTTGTTCTGGGCCTGCCGACCGGTGGTACTCCTCTCACTGCTTACAAAGCACTGGTTGAGATGCACAAAGCGGGCCAGGTTAGCTTCAAACACGTCGTCACCTTCAATATGGACGAATACGTTGGCCTGCCGAAAGAGCACCCAGAGAGCTACCACAGCTTTATGCACCGTAATTTCTTCGATCACGTGGATATTCCGGCTGAAAACATCAATCTGCTGGATGGCAACGCACCGGATATCGATGCAGAATGCCGTCAGTACGAAGAGAAAATCCGTTCCTACGGTAAAATTAACCTGTTCATGGGTGGCGTAGGCAACGACGGTCATATCGCGTTCAACGAACCGGCGTCTTCTCTCTCTTCCCGTACCCGTATTAAAACCCTGACTCATGACACCCGCGTGGCAAACTCTCGTTTCTTCGACGGCGACGTGACTCAGGTGCCTAAATTCGCGCTGACCGTGGGCGTGGGTACGCTGCTGGACGCTGAAGAAGTGATGATTCTGGTGCTGGGCCATCAGAAGGCGCAGGCACTGCAGGCGGCAGTTGAAGGCAACGTTAACCATATGTGGACCATCAGCTGCCTGCAGCTGCATCCGAAAGCGGTCATGGTGTGTGACGAACCGTCCACCATGGAGCTGAAAGTGAAAACGCTGAAGTACTTCAACGAATTAGAAGCCGAAAACGTTAAAGGTCTGTAATTGAATTCCCGCCCCTGCGTGCAGGGGCGGTCGCATTTTTGAAAACCGGGGGTCGTAGTCAATGTATGCACTAACTCAGGGCCGAATTTTTACCGGCCACGAAATTCTGGATGACCATGCGGTCATTATCGCCGAAGGTCTGATTGAACGTCTTTGTCCACTGGCCGACTTGCCATCCGGGATTGAGCAACGCTCGTTAAATGGCGCCATTCTTGCCCCTGGTTTTATCGACGTTCAGCTGAATGGCTGCGGCGGCGTTCAGTTCAACGACAGCCCGGATGCGGTGACCGTTGAAACGCTGGAAATTATGCAGAAGGCCAATGAAAAATCAGGCTGCACCAGCTATCTGCCGACGCTGATTACCTCCAGCGACGAATTGATGAAACAGGGTATCCGCGTCATGCGTGAATACCTGGCGAAATACCCGAATCAGGCACTGGGTCTGCACCTTGAAGGTCCGTGGCTGAATATCGTTAAAAAAGGCACCCATAATCCGGACTACGTCAGAAAGCATGACCATGAACTGGTGGATTTCCTTTGCGCTAACGCTGACGTCATCACCAAAGTGACGCTGGCACCAGAAATGGTTCCCGCCGAGGTGATTACTCGTCTGGTTGATGCCGGGATCATTGTGTCGGCAGGCCACTCTAACGCTACGCTGAAAGAAGCGAAGGTCGGCTTCCGTGCGGGGGTTTCGTTTGCCACGCATCTGTATAACGCCATGCCTTACATTACCGGCCGTGAACCAGGCCTGGCTGGCGCGATTTTCGATGAACCCGACGTCTACTGCGGCATCATTGTGGATGGCCTGCACGTGGACTATGCCAACGTACGTAACGCCAAACGTCTGAAGGGCGACAAACTGTGCCTGGTGACCGATGCGACTGCGCCAGCGGGTGCAAACATTGAACAGTTCATTTTTGCTGGTAAAACAATATACTACCGTGACGGACTGTGCGTAGATGAAAACGGTACCCTGAGCGGCTCAGCGTTAACCATGATTGAAGGTGTACGTAATCTGGTGGAACACTGTGGTATCGCGCTGGATGAAACCCTGCGTATGGCAACTCTGTATCCGGCTCGCGCTATGGGCGTGGACAATCAACTTGGCAGCATTGCCCCGGGTATGGTGGCAAACCTGACCGCGTTCACCCGCGACTATCAAATCACTAAGACCATCGTTAATGGTAACGAGGTCGTTTAAGAGTAAGTGAAAGTATGACATCAGGCGGACAAGCTCAAATTGGTAATGTTGACCTCGTTAAACAACTGAACAGTGCGGCTGTTTATCGCCTGATTGACCAACATGGGCCAATCTCGCGCATCCAGATAGCCGAACAGAGCCAGCTTGCGCCCGCCAGCGTGACAAAAATCACGCGTCAACTGATTGAACGCGGCCTGATCAAAGAAGTCGATCAGCAGGCCTCCACCGGGGGCCGCCGCGCTATCTCTATTATTACCGAAACGCGAAATTTTCACGCCATCGGCGTGCGTCTCGGTCGTCATGATACTACCCTGACCCTTTATGATTTGAGCAGCAAAGTGGTGGCCGAAGAGCATTACCCGCTGCCGGAACGCACGCAGGAAACCCTTGAGCACGCACTGCTCAATACCATCGCCACCTTTATAGAGCACTGTCAGCGCAAGATCCGCGAACTGATTGCCATCTCCGTTATCCTGCCGGGGCTTGTTGACCCCGAAAGCGGGGTGATTCGCTACATGCCTCATATCCCGGTTGAAAATTGGGGGCTGGTCGGCGCGCTGGAAAAACGTTTTAAAGTCACCTGTTTCGTCGGCCACGATATCCGCAGCCTGGCCCTTGCCGAGCACTACTTTGGTGCGACTCAGGATTGTGAAGACTCTATTCTGGTGCGCGTTCACCGTGGAACAGGTGCCGGGATCATCTCCAATGGCCGCATCTTTATCGGACGCAACGGCAACGTTGGCGAAATCGGTCACATTCAGGTTGACCCGCTGGGTGAGCGCTGCCACTGCGGGAATTTTGGCTGTCTGGAAACCGTTGCGGCTAACGCAGCCATTGAACAGCGCGTTCGCCATCTGTTGGAAAAAGGCTATCAGAGCAAAGTTTCGCTGGATGAGTGCAACATCAAAACCATCTGCAAAGCCGCCAATAAAGGCGATCCGCTGGCCAGTGAAGTCATTGAACAGGTAGGCCGTCATCTTGGCAAAACCATCGCCATTGCCATTAACCTGTTTAATCCACAGAAGGTGGTGATTGCCGGTGAAATCACGGAAGCAGAAAAAGTGCTGCTGCCTGCTGTTGAGGGCTGCATTAATACTCAGGCCCTGAAAGCTTTCCGCCAGAACCTCCCTGTTGTCCGCTCTGCGCTTGACCACCGTTCGGCCATTGGCGCCTTCGCGCTGGTCAAACGCTCCATGCTTAATGGCTTGCTGCTCCAGCACCTGCTGGAAGGCTGAATCCTTCCCTCGCCTCCTGCTTCGCACGTGAGCAGGAGGATAATGTGTATAATAACGCCTTTCCTGAATTCTGACGTCGGACAGTCCATGACCCTTAAGAACATCATTTGTGATATTGACGGCGTGCTGATGCACGATAACGTTGCCGTTCCAGGCGCAGCGGAGTTTGTTGCCCGTGTGCTGGATAAAGGTATGCCGTTCCTCTGCCTGACCAACTACCCTTCACAGACGGGCCAGGATCTGGCAAACCGCTTCGCCACGGCGGGCATTGAGGTGCCAGACAGCGTGTTTTACACCTCTGCGATGGCGACCGCCGATTTTCTGCGCCGTCAGGAAGGGAAAAAAGCCTATGTGGTGGGCGAAGGCGCGCTGATCCACGAACTGTATAAAGCAGGCTTCACCATCACCGATGTGAATCCGGATTTTGTGATTGTCGGCGAGACCCGTTCCTTTAATTGGGAAATGATGCACAAGGCCGCTTTCTTCGTGGCCAACGGCGCGCGTTTTATCGCCACCAACCCGGACACCCATGGTCGCGGATATTATCCCGCCTGCGGCGCGCTATGTGCAGGCATTGAGAAAATTTCCGGGCGTAAACCGTTCGTGGTCGGCAAGCCAAGCCCGTGGATTATCCGTGCGGCACTCAACAAAATGCAGGCGCATTCAGAGCAGACGGTCATCGTCGGCGACAATCTTCGCACCGATATTCTGGCAGGCTTCCAGGCCGGGCTGGAAACCATTCTGGTGTTGTCCGGCGTTTCCACGATAGATGATATCGACGATATGCCGTTCCGGCCGTCCTGGATTTACCCTTCCGTCGCTGAAATCGACGTTATCTGACACCAAACCACGTCCCAGGACGTGGTTTTTTATTTTCAGCGGCAGAAAACACGATTGCATCTAATGAAAACCTAAAAATAATGATGAATCGTCAATAACAAGGCATAAACGATACGTGTTATTCACTATTCGCTAATCCTCATTGCACTATTTTCGTTTCACCCCGTTATTCCCTTGCTTACCCGCCTGCTTTACGGCATTTTTTATCTCATGCAATGACACAACATCACGCAACAGGGTTAACGGAGAAGTCGCTATGTGTTCTATTTTCGGTGTGCTGGATATCAAAACGGACGCGGTTGAGCTGCGTAAAAAAGCGCTTGAGCTCTCTCGTCTGATGCGCCATCGCGGCCCGGACTGGTCGGGTGTTTACGCCAGCGATAACGCTATTCTTGCTCACGAACGTCTGTCGATTGTCGACGTCAATGCCGGTGCTCAGCCGCTGTATAACGAAAAGAAAACCCATGCGCTGGCCGTCAACGGTGAAATCTATAACCACCAGGCGCTGCGCGCGGAGTACGGCGACCGTTATCACTTCCAGACCGGTTCCGACTGTGAGGTCATTCTCGCGTTGTATCAGGAGAAAGGGCCGGAGTTCCTTGACGATCTGCAGGGGATGTTTGCCTTTGTTCTGTACGACAGCGAAAAAGATGCTTATCTGATCGGCCGCGATCACATTGGGATCATCCCGCTGTATATGGGGCACGACGAACACGGCAACCTGTATGTGGCTTCTGAAATGAAAGCGCTGGTGCCGGTGTGCCGCACCATTAAAGAATTCCCGGCAGGCAGCTACCTGTGGAGCCAGGACGGCGAGATTCGTCCTTATTATCAGCGCGACTGGTTCAGCTATGACGCGGTGAAAGACAACGTCACCGACAAAAACGAGCTGCGTCAGGCGCTGGAAGATTCCGTGAAGAGCCACCTGATGTCCGATGTGCCCTACGGCGTGCTGCTCTCCGGCGGTCTGGACTCCTCGGTTATTTCGGCCATCACCAAAAAATTTGCCGCCCGTCGTGTTGAAGATGACGAGCGCTCTGAAGCCTGGTGGCCGCAGCTGCACTCCTTCGCCGTGGGTCTTGACGGTTCACCAGACCTGAAAGCCGCACAGGAAGTCGCCAACCATCTGGGCACCGTGCACCATGAAATTCACTTCACCGTGCAGGAAGGCCTGGACGCCATCCGCGATGTGATTTACCACATCGAAACGTATGACGTGACGACTATTCGCGCCTCCACGCCGATGTACCTGATGTCGCGTAAAATCAAAGCGATGGGCATCAAAATGGTGCTTTCCGGTGAAGGCTCGGATGAAGTGTTCGGTGGTTATCTCTACTTCCATAAAGCGCCAAACGACAAAGAGCTGCATGAAGAAACCGTGCGTAAGTTGCAGGCACTGCACATGTTTGACTGTGCCCGAGCGAACAAAGCGATGTCTGCCTGGGGCGTGGAAGCACGAGTGCCGTTCCTCGACAAGAAATTCCTCGACGTGGCGATGCGCATCAACCCACGGGATAAAATGTGCGGCAACGGCAAAATGGAAAAACACATTCTGCGCGAGTGTTTTGAGTCCTACCTGCCGGCCAGCGTCGCATGGCGTCAGAAAGAACAGTTCTCTGACGGTGTAGGCTACAGCTGGATCGACACCTTAAAAGAAGTGGCTGCGAAGCAAATTACGGACAAACAGCTGGAAACCGCAAGCTTCCGCTTCCCATACAACACGCCATCGTCGAAAGAAGCGTATCTGTACCGTGAGATTTTCGAAGAGCTGTTCCCGCTGCCAAGCGCAGCAGAATGCGTGCCGGGCGGTCCATCCGTTGCCTGCTCTTCGGCGAAAGCAATTGAATGGGATGAAGCGTTTAAAACCATGAACGATCCTTCAGGTCGTGCGGTCGGCGTTCACCAGTCAGCTTACAAATAATCGTAGCCTCAAAAGGGTTATTCATGGCGCGGACCCTTCGGGGTCCGTTCTCATTTATCCCCTCGGAAACAGACGGAATAATCAATTTTTGTCGATTATTCCGTCATGCTGTTCGCAACCTAACCAAACAATCACATTCCGGGCATTTTGATCGAAAAAGGGGTTGACGCTCTCAGACTCAATACGCATAATGCGCCCCGCAACGCCGATAAGGTAACGCGAAAAAAAGATGGCTACGTAGCTCAGTTGGTTAGAGCACATCACTCATAATGATGGGGTCACAGGTTCGAATCCCGTCGTAGCCACCATCTTTTTTTGCGGGAGTGGCGAAATTGGTAGACGCACCAGATTTAGGTTCTGGCGCCGCAAGGTGTGCGAGTTCAAGTCTCGCCTCCCGCACCATTCCCAAATAGCGTTGCACGGATGGGGTATCGCCAAGCGGTAAGGCACCGGTTTTTGATACCGGCATTCCCTGGTTCGAATCCAGGTACCCCAGCCATATTTTCATCGATAATCTGACGTACCAGTTGTTGGGGTATCGCCAAGCGGTAAGGCACCGGTTTTTGATACCGGCATTCCCTGGTTCGAATCCAGGTACCCCAGCCATTCGATGAAAAGGCAGTACAATCAGGCTACGTAGCTCAGTTGGTTAGAGCACATCACTCATAATGATGGGGTCACAGGTTCGAATCCCGTCGTAGCCACCAAATTCTTGGAGTGTCGCCAAGCGGTAAGGCTCTGGTTTCTGATACCAGCATACCGGGGTTCGAATCCCTGCACTCCAGCCATGTTGTAAACGATGTATGAAGTGAAAAGATTTCTGATGGGGTGTCGCCAAGCGGTAAGGCTCTGGTTTCTGATACCAGCATACCGGGGTTCGAATCCCTGCACCCCAGCCACTTTTCTCTACATCGCAGTAGTCAAAATTTATTGGGGTGTCGCCAAGCGGTAAGGCTCTGGTTTCTGATACCAGCATACCGGGGTTCGAATCCCTGCACCCCAGCCAATAAACAAAAAAGCTCGCTTCGGCGGGCTTTTTTGTTTTCAACTTTCCAGTCCCACGGTATGTTTAAAGCTCATTATTTTCTGGATGAAAAGCATGAACTATCAGACATCTGCGTTGTGGTTCTATAGCCCCTTGTACTATCTCGCTGCGCTTCTCTGTCTGGGACTGACCTTCTTTGGCCTGTCCAGCCCACTCTTTTATCTGATGGTGATGGGGCTGGCGTTCCCCGTGATTATCGCCATGCGGCTGCACACGCTCAGTGAGGCAGGCAATGCCTGGCTTATCCGGGATCGTGAAAACTGGCTGGTTTACGTCAACGGCATTCCTGTCCAGGAGCAACGCTCAACCCTGCAAAATCCCTGTTTCGCCACGCCGGAGCGCCTGAAGCAGTTTTATCTGCGCGGCTTTGGCGCCAGGCTTATCGTGCAGCTCGTCGCGGTGGTCATGCTGTTGACACAATGGCACGACACTGAATGGCTCAGCGTCAAAGCCGTCGCGGTGGCTATCATTTTTTGTCTGCTGCTGTGGCTAATCAAATCCACGATAGGGACGTTGCGGAGCATTAATGCACAGCAATGGGAAATCCAGGCCATAACCTCACCCGGTGGCCAGCACTGGTATCAGGCCTTCTTCAGTGACGGGAAACGGGCACGGTCAGCATTAAGCCAACTGTGCTCCGTCGTGTAAGTCGTGCGCTAGAGCCCTAGCGCATACTTGAGCGCCTGGCGTTTTAACACCCCCGCGCGCTCTGCCGCCATCAGGCCGATATTACGCAGCATTCTCAGCGGCGCGAGGTCGTTGCTGAAGCTGGCGTAGAACAAGTCCATACCGGACTGCATCACGTAATTATCTGCCATGCGGCGAGTCTGGTAACGCTTGAGCACCGGCAGGCTCGCCCATGCTTCGCCATGGCTGCGCGCATTCGCCAACACGTCAAGTAACGCATCCACATCACGATAGCCCAGATTTACGCCCTGCCCTGCCAACGGATGAATGGTGTGAGCCGCATCGCCCACCAGCGCTAATCCTGGCTGTACATAACGAAGCGCATGACGTCGGGTCAGTGGAAAGGCTCCCGCCGCAACAGGTTTAACCCGCCCAAGACGGGCTGGAAACGTTTGATGAATTTCCTGCTCAAGCTGCGCCATCGACAAAGCCTGCAGCTGGCGAATTCTGGCGGGCGAATCGTACCAGACCAGTGAAGCCCAGTTATCGAACAGCGGTAAAAACGCACGCGGCCCGTGCGAGGTGAATTGCTGCCAGGTGCTGTCACCCGGATCTTGTTCACACTCGACGGTTATCAACATACAGGATTGCTGATACTGCCAGGCATGTACGCCAATGGCCGCCATCTGCCGAACCTGAGAGTTAGCACCATCGGCACCGATAACCAGTTTTGCCTGCATTTCCTGCCCGTCGGTGAAGGTTAGCTGATAACCTTCAGCGCCATGCAGCATGCTTTCAAGCGTTGCGGGCACGCGCAGTACGACATTGTCATGCGCTTCCAGCGCCTGCCATAGCGCCAGCTGCAGGACATTGTTTTCCACCATGTAGCCCAGCTCTGGCAGCTTTAGCTCAGACGCGTTAAATACCACGTGCGCGCTTTCCCACTCCCAGGTCTCAAGCTGACGATAGCGATGAGTTCGCATCGCCTGAACCGTCTCCCAAACGCCGAGCCCGCGCAGAAGGCCGACCGAGGCTGCACTGATCGCCGAGATCCGCACATCCGGCTGGCTGGCAGGATCAAACGCTGGCGGCGTCGTTTGCTCAATTACCGTAACCGAAAAGCCCTGTTGTGCCAGCCCCAGCGCCAGCGCGCCGCCGACCATCCCGCCGCCTACAATAGCGACATCAGTCTGTTGATTGCTCATGGTCACTTTTCCTTTAACCTGAATCCCTTAAGTTTACCGGATTTTTCGGGCCTTTGGGTAAGCGTCGGCCATGCTGGTCACACTCATCGCAAAGCATTACAATATCTGCCCTGCATTCCCTGAGCAAAGCTAAGTCGATGACAAAAAAACTCCATATAAAAACCTGGGGCTGTCAGATGAACGAATACGATTCATCAAAGATGGCCGATCTGCTGGATGCCACCCACGGCTATCAATTGACGGAAAATGCCGAGGAAGCAGACGTGCTGCTGCTGAACACGTGTTCTATTCGTGAAAAAGCCCAGGAAAAAGTGTTCCATCAGTTGGGGCGCTGGAAACTCATAAAAGCCAAAAGACCTAACGTAATCATTGGCATCGGCGGCTGTGTGGCTTCGCAGGAAGGCAAGCTCATTCGCCAGCGCGCCCATTACGTCGATATTATTTTTGGCCCGCAAACCCTGCATCGCCTGCCTGAGATGATCAATTCCATTCTGGATATGCGCGATCACCGTAAACCGATCATTGACGTCAGCTTCCCGGAAATCGAAAAGTTCGACCGTCTGCCGGAGCCAAAAGCCGAAGGCCCAACGGCCTTTGTGTCCATCATGGAAGGCTGCAACAAATACTGTACTTACTGCGTGGTGCCCTATACCCGTGGTGAGGAAGTCAGTCGTCCCTCTGATGATATTCTGTTTGAAGTCGCTCAGTTGGCGGCGCAGGGCGTGCGTGAAATTCACCTGCTCGGTCAGAACGTAAATGCCTGGCGCGGTGAGAACTACGACGGCAGCACCGGTTCGTTCTCCGAACTGCTGCGTCTGGTGGCCGCCATCGACGGTATCGACCGTCTTCGCTTTACCACCAGCCACCCTATTGAGTTCACCGATGACATTATTGATGTTTATCGTGATACGCCGGAACTGGTGAGTTTCCTGCACCTGCCGATTCAGAGCGGCTCCGACCGCGTGCTGAACCTGATGGGGCGTACTCACACCGCGCTGGAATATAAAGCGATTATCCGCAAGCTGCTTGTCGCACGCCCAGACATTCAAATCAGCTCTGACTTTATCGTCGGCTTCCCTGGGGAAACCAACGAAGACTTTGAAAAGACCATGAAGGTGATTGCCGACGTCAATATGGACGTGAGCTACAGCTTTATCTTCTCTGCCCGCCCGGGGACGCCAGCCGCAGACATGGTCGACGATGTGCCAGATGCTGACAAAAAGCAGCGCCTGTACATCCTGCAAGAGCGCCTCAACCAGCAGGCGATGGCCTGGAGCCGTCGCATGATTGGCACCACCCAACGTATTCTGGTGGAAGGCACCTCCCGCAAGAGCATCATGGAGCTGACCGGACGCACCGAAAATAACCGTGTGGTGAACTTTGAAGGTACGCCGGACATGGTGGGTAAATTTGTCGACGTCGAGATAACTGACGTTTATACCAACTCGCTGCGCGGTACGGTGGTACGTACAGAAGACGAGATGGGCCTGCGCGTGGCCGAATCGCCAGAATCCGTCATCGCCCGGACACGCAAAGAAAACGACCTTGGCGTAGGCATTTATCAGCCGTAATATCAATGACCCACCTCATCAGGTGGGTCTTGCATTTCCTCGCCCTGCCCCCACATCTACTGCAATGCTTGCGCCTTTAATCTCTGGCGTGAATAATTTCCTGTATGCGCGCCTTCACGGCCGCCGTTGCGAAATGTTAAAGAGGAACAGTTTGAATACAGAAACGCGTGAAATTACCCTTGAGCCTGCAGACAACGAACGCCTGCTGAGCCTCTGTGGCCCGTTTGATGACAACATCAAACATCTGGAGCGACGACTGGGCATCGAAATCAACCGCCGCGATAATCATTTCAAACTCACCGGACGTGCCATTTGCGTGCATGCGGCCGCAGATATCCTGCGTAGCCTGTACGTGGATACTGCACCCATGCGGGGACACACTCAGGATATTGACCCTGAGCAAATCCATCTGGCGATTAAAGAAGCCCGCGTGCTGGAACAAAGTGCGGACAGCGTGCCGGACTATGGCAAAGCCATCAATATCAAAACCAAGCGCGGCGTTATCAAACCCCGCACGCCAAACCAGGCGCAGTACATCGCCAATATCCTCGACCACGACATCACCTTCGGCGTCGGCCCGGCAGGGACAGGGAAAACCTACCTTGCGGTTGCCGCCGCGGTTGATGCGCTGGAACGCCAGGAAATTCGCCGTATTCTGCTGACCCGTCCGGCCGTCGAAGCCGGTGAAAAACTGGGCTTCCTGCCCGGCGATCTGAGCCAGAAAGTGGATCCGTATCTGCGTCCGCTGTATGACGCGTTGTTCGAAATGCTCGGCTTCGAAAAAGTCGAAAAGCTGATTGAGCGTAACGTTATCGAAGTCGCCCCGCTGGCCTATATGCGTGGCCGTACGCTGAACGATGCCTTTATTATTCTCGACGAAAGCCAGAACACCACCATCGAACAGATGAAGATGTTCCTGACGCGCATTGGCTTCAACTCCAAAGCGGTCATCACCGGTGACGTGACGCAGATTGACCTGCCGCGCAACGTGAAGTCCGGCCTGCGCCACGCGATTGAAGTGCTGGCAGAAGTGGACGAGATAAGCTTTAACTTCTTCCACAGCGAAGATGTGGTGCGCCATCCGGTTGTCGCCCGCATCGTTAACGCCTACGAGGCCTGGGAAGAGGCAGAACAGAAACGCAAAGCCGCCGAAGCCGCTGAACGCAAACGCGAAGCGCTGGCCTCTCAGGCTCAGGAGCAAAAATGAGTTCGGTTATTTTAGATTTACAGTTGGCCTGTGAAAACGAAAGCGGCCTGCCGCAGGAATCTCAGTTCCAGCGCTGGCTTGACGCCACTATTCCGGCCTTTCAGGAAGAGTCAGAAGTCACGATTCGTCTTGTTGATGAAGCCGAAAGCCATGAGCTGAACCTGACCTATCGCGGCAAAGACAAATCCACCAACGTGCTCTCGTTCCCGTTTGAAGCACCGCCAGGCATGGAAATGCCGCTACTGGGTGATTTGATCATCTGCCGCCAGGTGGTTGAACGTGAAGCGGAAGAACAAGGCAAACCGCTGGAAGCACACTGGGCGCATATGGTTGTACACGGCAGTCTGCATCTGCTGGGTTATGACCATATTGAAGATGAAGAAGCGGAAGAAATGGAGAGCCTGGAAACGGAGATAATGCTTGCTCTGGGCTATGATGATCCGTACATTGCCGAGAAAGAGTAACCCGCGCCGTCTGCTGACATCGCGGTATTTTATGTCGCCGGATGCTGTGTTTACGCGCGGCGACACATTTTTCACTAACATGAGACCCCTAACGACGCCATGAGCGACGACAACTCACACAGTAGCGACACCTTAAACAGCAAAAAGGGATTCTTCTCCCTCTTACTGAGCCAACTGTTCCACGGCGAACCAAAAAACCGTGATGACCTGCTGGCGCTGATCCGTGATTCCGGGCAGAACGATCTTATCGATGAAGATACGCGTGACATGCTCGAAGGGGTAATGGATATCGCCGACCAACGCGTCCGCGACATCATGATCCCCCGCTCGCAAATGATTACCCTGAAACGCAACCAGAGCCTGGACGAATGTCTCGATGTCATTATCGAGTCTGCCCACTCGCGCTTCCCGGTGATCAGCGAAGACAAAGATCACATCGAAGGGATTCTGATGGCTAAGGACCTGCTGCCGTTTATGCGCAGCGATGCCGAAGCCTTCAGCATGGATAAAGTGTTACGCCAGGCGGTGGTGGTACCGGAAAGCAAGCGTGTGGACCGCATGCTGAAAGAGTTCCGTTCCCAGCGCTACCATATGGCGATTGTGATTGATGAGTTTGGTGGTGTTTCAGGTCTGGTGACCATTGAAGACATCCTGGAGCTGATCGTGGGTGAAATTGAGGATGAATACGATGAAGAAGACGACATCGATTTCCGTCAATTAAGCCGCCACACCTGGACAGTGCGTGCGCTGGCCTCTATCGAAGACTTCAACGAAACCTTTGGTACGCACTACAGCGACGAAGAAGTGGATACGATGGGTGGCCTGGTGATGCAGGCATTCGGGCATTTGCCTGCGCGCGGTGAATCCATTGAAATCGATGGTTACCTGTTCAAAGTTGCGATGGCGGACAGCCGACGTATCATCCAGGTCCATGTCAAACTTCCGGAAGATGCGCCACAGCCGACGCTGGAAGACTAATTTTAACGGGACGACAACGCTAAATGGCATTTGCCTCTCTGCTTGAACGCCAGCGCATTCGCCTGCTGCTGGCGCTACTTTTCGGTGCCTGCGGTACGCTGGCTTTCTCCCCCTACGACATCTGGCCTGCGGCGATCGTTTCGCTCATGGGGCTTCAGGGGCTCACCTTAAACCGCCGACCGCTGCAAAGCGCGTGGATTGGCTATTTCTGGGGCTTAGGCCTGTTCGGCTCCGGCATCAACTGGGTGTACGTCAGTATCGCCCAGTTTGGCGGCATGCCTGGCCCGGTCAACGTCTTCTTAGTCGTACTGTTAGCCGCTTATCTGTCGCTCTATACCGGGTTGTTTGCGGGCGTGCTTTCGCGCCTGTGGCCGAAGACCCACTGGCTGCGCGTGGCCATTGCCGCACCGGTCATCTGGCAAATCACCGAGTTCCTGCGCGGCTGGGTGCTCACCGGCTTCCCGTGGCTACAGTTCGGCTATAGCCAGATTGACGGACCGCTGAAAGGCCTGGCACCTGTCATGGGCGTGGAAGCGATCAACTTCCTGCTGATGGTCGTGAGCGGCCTGCTGGTGCTGGCGTTGGTGACCCGAAATTGGCGTCCGCTGGCGGTTGGCGTGGTGCTTTTTGCCCTGCCGTTCCCGTTGCGTTATATCCAGTGGTATCAACTGCTGCCCGACCGCACGACGCAGGTCTCGCTGGTTCAGGGGAATATTCCGCAGTCGCTGAAGTGGGATGAAAAAGAGCTTATCAATACGCTCAAAATCTACCTGGATGCGACGGAAAAGGTGATGGGTAAATCTCAGCTGATTATCTGGCCGGAATCCGCAATTCCGGACCTGGAGATGAATCAGCAGCGCCTGCTCAGCATGATGGACGATATGCTCAGGGCCAAAGACAGCTCGCTTATCACCGGGGTTGTCGATGCGCGTCTGAATACGAAGAATCGCTACGATACCTACAACACCATCATCACGCTGGGTAAAGACAATCCGTACAGCTATAACTCGACCGATCGTTACAACAAGAACCATTTGGTGCCGTTTGGTGAGTTTGTGCCGCTGGAGTCTATTCTGCGTCCGCTGGCTCCTTTCTTCGATTTGCCCATGTCCTCGTTCAGCCGGGGTCCGTATGTGCAGCCTCAGCTCTCGGCACATAACCTGAAGCTGACACCGGCTATCTGCTACGAAATCATTTTAGGCGAACAGGTCCGTGATAACTTCCGTCCTGATACCGATTTCCTGCTGACCATTTCCAACGATGCGTGGTTCGGCAAATCTATCGGTCCGTGGCAGCATTTCCAGATGGCGCGTATGCGCGCTCTGGAGCTGGCACGCCCGCTGTTGCGTAGCACCAACAACGGCATTACCGCGGTGATCACGCCACGCGGCGACGTGCAGGCCATGATCCCGCAGTTCACCCGTGATGTCCTGACCACCAGCGTGACCCCTACCACTGGCCTGACACCTTACGCCCGCACCGGCAACTGGCCGCTGTGGATCCTGACCGCACTGTTTGGTTTTGCTGCACTGGTGATGAGCCGAGGTAAACGGCAAAACCGTCTCTGAGGAGACGGTTTGGGGTGAGGGCATCAGACCGCACCTCTGCATCTCTTTTCTGCCCGGCGGCGCTCTGCTTGCCGGGCCTACATACCTTTCATCCCTTATTCCCGTAGGTCGGGTCAGGCGCAGCCGCCACCCGACGCCACACCAAAAACCGTTTCTGGCACGCCAATTGCTTTATTAATTCAGTGAGCTGCGTAAAACGTCGCGAGTGCAACCCGGTCGCACCAGCAAGGTTCACCGGTGGCACCTTTTCGGTGCAAGAGAGCATTTTTGCCTTAAAACGGTGCGGCGCACTTCGCAAAAACAAACAATAACGCAGCAAAATCTTTACATTAAGCCAAACTAAATGCTAACAAACAGGCTTAATACTGCACACATAAGTGGCAGACAATAACAACACAACACTCACAATGGGTATCCGTGCGTCCCTGAGGCGCCACGATAAGGAGTTGGATATGCAATTACGTAAACTGGCCACAGCCATGCTGGTGATGGGAATGTCCGCCAGCGTCGTTCACGCCGAGGACGCCCCTGCCGCAGGCAGCACGCTGGATAAAATCGCCAAAAATGGGGTGATTGTGGTCGGCCACCGTGAATCCTCTGTGCCATTCTCGTACTACGACAACCAGCAGCAGGTCGTGGGTTACTCCCAGGATTACTCCAACGCGATCGTTGACGCTATCAAGAAAAAGCTCAACAAACCGGATCTGCAGGTGAAGCTTATCCCGATTACTTCACAGAACCGTATCCCTCTGTTACAGAACGGCACCTTCGATTTTGAGTGCGGTTCTACAACCAACAACCTCGAGCGCCAGAAACAGGCAGCCTTCTCTGACACTATCTTCGTCGTCGGCACCCGTCTGCTGACGCAGAAAGGCGGCGCAATCAAAGACTTCGCTGACCTGAAAGGCAAAGCGGTCGTCGTGACTTCAGGTACAACGTCTGAAGTGCTGCTGCATAAGCTCAACGACGAGAAGAAAATGGATATGCGCATCATCAGCGCTAAAGACCACGGTGACTCCTTCCGTACGCTGGAAAGCGGTCGCGCAGTGGCCTTTATGATGGATGATGCCCTGCTGGCGGGTGAACGTGCTAAGGCGAAGAAACCAGACAACTGGGAAATCGTCGGCACGCCGCAGTCTAAAGAAGCCTACGGCTGCATGCTGCGCAAAGACGATCCGCAGTTCAAGAAGCTGATGGATGACACCATCGCTCAGGCGCAGACCTCTGGCGAAGCGACGAAGTGGTTCGATAAATGGTTCAAGAACCCAATCCCACCGAAAAACCTGAACATGAACTTTGAACTGTCTGATGACATGAAAGCTCTGTTTAAAGCCCCAACGGATAAAGCGCTCAACTAATTAAAACAACGATGGGTGGGTTCGCCTGCCCTCTCGATTGCAAGGAAACACGGACAGACTATATGCGGGCTGGTCGTTCCCCAGCCAACACGAAATAATTTACACAATATCATTCGCGCGGTATCGCGGCGGCAACTGAGTGAATCCCCGGGAGCATACAGGAGTATGTGACCGGGGTGAATGAAGGCAGCCAACAAAGAGACAGTGTGAAGGATGACGTGTAAACGGTTCCTTAGCAGTCTTCGAGGGTAGCGCTGCTACCCTTTTTTTTTCGGAGTTCATTTATGTCAATCGACTGGAACTGGGGTATTTTTTTACAACAGGCCCCGTTCGGCAACACCACCTATCTGGGCTGGCTGTGGAGCGGTTTTCAGGTCACCGTCGCGTTATCGATAACGGCCTGGATCATTGCGTTTCTTGTCGGCTCGCTGTTCGGCATTCTGCGAACTGTTCCTAACCGCGTCCTTTCCGGCATCGGTACGCTGTACGTTGAGCTGTTCCGTAACGTCCCACTGATCGTTCAGTTTTTCACCTGGTATCTGGTTATTCCAGAACTGCTGCCGCAAAACATCGGCATGTGGTTTAAGTCGGAACTGGATCCTAACATTCAGTTCTTTGTCTCCTCGATGCTCTGCCTGGGTTTGTTTACCGCTGCGCGCGTGTGCGAACAGGTTCGTGCGGCTATCCAGTCGTTACCCCGTGGGCAAAAGAACGCCGGGCTGGCAATGGGGCTGACGCTGCCACAAACCTACCGCTATGTGCTGCTGCCTAATGCCTACCGCGTGATTGTCCCTCCGATGACCTCCGAGATGATGAACCTGGTGAAAAACTCGGCCATCGCCTCCACCATCGGTTTGGTCGACATGGCAGCGCAGGCCGGGAAATTACTGGATTACTCGGCGCACGCGTGGGAATCCTTTACCGCCATCACCCTTGCCTACGTCTTCATCAACGCCGTGATCATGCTGGCGATGAACCTCGTTGAACGCAAAATTCGCCTGCCGGGCAATATGGGAGGCAAATAATGTACGATTTTGACTGGAGTTCCATTGGCCCGTCCATGCCGTATTTGCTGGCGGGTCTGGTTATCACCCTGAAGATTACCGTGACCGCCGTGGTTATCGGCATTGTCTGGGGGACGCTGTTGGCCGTCATGCGCCTCTCAAGCTTCAAACCAATTGCCTGGTTTGCCACCGCGTATGTGAACGTCTTCCGCTCTATTCCGCTGGTGATGGTGCTGCTGTGGTTCTATCTGATTGTGCCTGGCTTCCTGCAAAACGTGTTGGGGCTCTCGCCGAAGACCGATATTCGTCTGGTCTCCGCAATGGTAGCTTTCTCGATGTTTGAAGCGGCGTACTATTCAGAAATTATCCGCGCAGGGATTCAGAGCATTTCTCGTGGTCAGGGCAATGCGGCGCTGGCGCTGGGCATGACGCACTGGCAGTCGATGAAGCTCATCATTCTGCCGCAGGCTTTCCGTGCGATGGTACCGCTGCTGCTCACCCAGGGGATCGTTCTGTTCCAGGATACATCATTAGTGTATGTCCTGAGCCTTGCAGACTTCTTCCGTACCGCGTCCACCATTGGCGAGCGCGACGGAACTCAGGTTGAGATGATCCTGTTTGCCGGGGCCGTCTATTTTGTTATCAGTTTAAGCGCTTCGCTGTTGGTCACCTATTTGAAGAGAAGGACCGTGTCATGATTTCACTCAAGAATGTTTCAAAATGGTATGGCCACTTTCAGGTGCTGACCGACTGCTCCACCAGCGTAAAAAAAGGCGAAGTGGTGGTGGTATGCGGCCCGTCCGGTTCGGGTAAATCGACGCTTATCAAAACCGTTAATGGCCTGGAGCCGGTGCAGCAGGGCGAAATCCTGGTCAACGGCACCAAAGTGAACGACAAGAAAACGGATCTGGCGAAACTGCGCTCCAACGTCGGCATGGTCTTCCAGCACTTCGAGCTGTTTCCTCATTTGTCGATTGTCGAAAACCTGACGCTGGCGCAGGTCAAAGTGCTTAAGCGTGATAAGGCCGCGGCGCGTGCGAAGGGCTTAAAGCTGCTGGAACGCGTGGGGCTCTCTGCGCATGCGGATAAATTCCCGGCGCAGCTTTCCGGTGGTCAGCAACAGCGTGTCGCGATTGCCCGTGCGCTGTGTATGGATCCTGTCGCAATGCTGTTTGACGAACCCACCTCCGCGCTCGATCCTGAGATGATCAACGAAGTGCTGGACGTCATGGTAGAACTGGCGCACGAAGGGATGACGATGATGGTGGTCACCCACGAAATGGGCTTTGCCCGTAAAGTGGCGAACCGCGTTATCTTTATGGATGAAGGCAAGATTGTGGAAGACTCCGACAAAGACGATTTCTTCAATAATCCGCAGTCTGAGCGGGCGAAGGATTTCCTGGCGAAGATTTTGCACTAAAAGGATGCCGGGCCTACGACAATCCTCTGCGGCCTGATGCCCTCACCCCAACCCTCTCCCACAGGGCGAGGGAGCAAACACTAAAAACCTTCTCCAAAGAGAAGGTTTTGCTTTTACCTTGTGCGGCCTGATGCCCTCACCCCGGCCCTCTCCCACGGGGAGAGGGAGCAAACACTAAAAACCTTCTCCTAAGAGAAGGTTTTGCTTTTACCTTGTGCGGCCTGATGCCCTCACCCCAGCCCTCTCCCACGGGGAGAGGGAGCAAAAACTAGCCCCTCCTTACTGGAGGGGCGCATTTATCACGGCTCAAACGCCTTACGCTGAAACTGGTCATGTCCGCATTTTGGGCATAAAGGCAGCACCACCGGTGAATACACCGGCAGATGAAAATGGCATTTCTCACACACCAGATTCCCCAGACCCACCACTTCGCCGCTGTGATAAACGCCGTGATGATTTAAGTCCTGAAACACTTCGCGCCATTCCAGCTGCGTTTTATCGGTAATGTCCGCCAGCTCCTGCCAGAGGCTCTCTTTAATGACACGTAAAAAGACGCTGTCTTTTAGCTCATCCTGGCTTTCGCTATAGCTCACCGCGAACTCTTCCAGATCGCGGCGCACTGCCCGGGTCAACTCTTCAATTTCAGTTCGGGTTAACTCCCCGGTCTGGCTGACGCTGGCGCGAGCCTGCTCAACCAACGCGTCAATGTCACGCTCGCCATTGCGCAGACGCTCCGAGAGTGACGTAACCAGTTCACGATAATATCGAGCAACCTTGTTCATTGTTTCATCTCCTGGGGGGTTAACGTCCTCTAATAGTAGACCTTATTTGTTCCGCGCTTTGTCAACCTGGGCACAGAGTCGGTAAATAAACGCCCATAGCGTATGTCTTAAAGGCTGTTTTGACGTGCGCGTTTGGGCTATGCTATGCGGATCTGTTTGACCACATCCATTGGCTACGTTTGTAGCTGTATTGAACACAGGACCACTGGCTGCCATGCAAGAGCAATACCGCCCGGAAGAGATAGAATCGAAAGTCCAGCAACACTGGGACGAGAAGCGCACATTTGAAGTGACTGAAGACAACAGCAAAGAGAAATACTATTGCCTGTCGATGCTCCCCTATCCTTCTGGCCGACTACACATGGGCCACGTGCGTAACTACACCATCGGCGATGTGATTGCCCGTTACCAGCGTATGCTGGGTAAAAACGTGCTGCAGCCGATTGGCTGGGATGCTTTCGGCCTGCCGGCTGAAGGTGCCGCGGTGAAAAACAACACTGCGCCAGCGCCATGGACGTATGACAACATCGCCTACATGAAAAACCAGCTGAAAATGCTGGGCTTCGGTTATGACTGGAGCCGCGAGCTGGCGACCTGTACCCCGGAATACTACCGCTGGGAACAGAAGTTCTTTACCGAGCTGTATAAAAAAGGCCTCGTTTACAAGAAAACCTCTGCGGTTAACTGGTGCCCGAACGATCTGACCGTTCTCGCTAACGAACAGGTTATCGATGGCTGCTGCTGGCGTTGTGACACCAAAGTTGAGCGTAAAGAGATCCCACAGTGGTTTATCAAAATCACTGCTTACGCCGATGAACTGCTGAGCGATCTGGATAAACTGGATCACTGGCCGGACACCGTGAAGACCATGCAGCGCAACTGGATCGGTCGCTCTGAAGGCGTGGAGATCACCTTCAACGTTGAGAACGACGACCAAACGCTGACCGTGTACACCACGCGTCCAGACACCTTTATGGGTGCCACCTACCTGGCCGTTGCCGCGGGTCACCCTCTGGCACAGCAGGCTGCGGTGAACAACCCGGCTCTGGCGGCGTTTGTTGACGAATGCCGCAATACCAAAGTCGCTGAAGCTGACATGGCGACGATGGAGAAAAAAGGCGTTGATACCGGCTTTAAAGCGATTCATCCGCTGACCGGCGAAGCCATCCCGGTATGGGCAGCAAACTTTGTCCTGATGGAATATGGCACAGGTGCGGTGATGGCCGTTCCGGGTCACGATCAGCGCGACTACGAGTTTGCCACCAAATACGGTTTAACCATTAAGCCAGTTATTCTTGCCGCTGACGGTTCCGAACCGGATCTCTCCCAGCAAGCGCTGACCGAAAAAGGCACGCTGTTCAATTCCGGCGAGTTCAATGGCCTGAGCTTTGAAGCGGGCTTCAACGCTATCGCTGACAAACTGGCCGCGCTTGGCGTCGGTGAGCGTAAAATTAACTTCCGTCTGCGCGACTGGGGCGTATCCCGTCAGCGTTACTGGGGTGCCCCAATCCCAATGGTGACCCTGGAAGACGGCACCGTGCTGCCAACGCCAGAAGATCAGCTGCCGGTTATCCTGCCGGAAGACGTCGTCATGGATGGCATCACCAGCCCAATCAAAGCCGATCCTGAGTGGGCAAAAACCACCGTCAACGGTCAGCCTGCGCTGCGTGAAACCGATACCTTCGACACCTTTATGGAGTCCTCCTGGTACTACGCACGCTACACCTGCCCGGACTATCAGGAAGGCATGCTGGATTCCGACGCAGCGAACTACTGGCTGCCGGTGGATATCTACATTGGCGGTATCGAACACGCCATTATGCACCTGCTCTATTTCCGCTTCTTCCACAAGCTGATGCGCGATGCGGGCATGGTGAACTCTGATGAGCCAGCGAAACAGCTGCTGTGTCAGGGCATGGTACTTGCGGATGCGTTCTACTACGTTGGCGTAAACGGCGAGCGTAACTGGGTTTCACCGGTTGACGCGATTGTTGAGCGCGACGAAAAAGGCCGTATCGTGAAGGCGAAAGACGCCGAAGGTCATGAACTGGTTTATACCGGCATGAGCAAGATGTCCAAGTCCAAGAACAACGGCATCGACCCTCAGGTCATGGTTGAACGCTACGGTGCCGACACCGTTCGTCTGTTTATGATGTTTGCGTCTCCGGCTGATATGACCCTCGAATGGCAGGAATCTGGCGTTGAAGGGGCTAACCGCTTCCTGAAACGTGTCTGGAAACTGGTCTACGAACATACTTCAGCGGGTCCGGTCGCCGCACTGAATGCGGAAGCGCTGAACGAAGATCAGCAGGCGCTGCGTCGTGACGTACATAAAACTATCGCCAAAGTGACCGATGATATCGGCCGCCGTCAGACCTTCAACACCGCCATTGCGGCAATCATGGAGCTGATGAACAAGCTGGCGAAAGCCCCTACACAGAGCGAGCAGGATCGCGCCCTGATGCAGGAAGCGCTGCTGTCAGTGGTTCGCATGCTGAACCCGTTCACCCCACACGTAAGCTTCACGCTGTGGCAGACGCTGGGTGGCGAAGGTGATGTGGACAACGCACCGTGGCCGGTTGCCGATGAGAAAGCGATGGTAGAAAACTCCACGCTGGTTGTGGTACAGGTTAACGGTAAAGTCCGCGGTAAAATCACAGTGCCAGTGGATGCGACTGAAGAGCAAGTTCGTGAGCGCGCAGGCCAGGAACATCTGGTTGCGAAATATCTGGAAGGCGTTACCGTGCGTAAAGTGATTTACGTACCGGGCAAACTGCTCAATCTGGTCGTTGGCTAAGCGCGGGAGGAAGCGTGCGATTTCTGACAACGTTATTGGTATCTCTTGCGGTGCTTGTCACCGCAGGTTGTGGCTGGCATCTGCGTAGTACCACGCAGGTGCCAGACAACATGAAGAAGATGATCTTTATTTCTGGCGATCCTAACGGTCCGCTCAGTCGTGCGGTGCGTAGCCAGTTACGCCTGAACGGTATTGAAATTGTCGAAGGCAGCTCGCTGCGTAAAGACATTCCAACGTTCACGCTGGGTGGCGCGCCTATCAGTAAAGATACGGCGTCCGTGTTCCAGAATGGTCAGACGGCGGAATACCAGATGGTCATGACGGCCACGGCAACCGTGCTGATCCCAGGTCACGACATCTATCCGATCAGCACCAAGGTGTATCGTTCGTTCTTCGATAACCCGCAGCAGGCGCTGGCGAAAGATGCCGAAGAAGGCATGATCATTCAGGAGATGTACGACAAGGCCGCTCAGCAGCTGATCCGCAAACTTCCAAGCGTGAAGGTCGCGGATGCGCAGGCGAGCCAGGATGACGAGTCCGCGGAAACGGCGAAACCGTCGTCTACTGCACCGGCTTCGACTCGCACCTCCACCACTCTGGGTAACTGATGATTCGGTTGTACCCAGAACAACTCCGCGCGCAGCTCTCTGAAGGGCTGCGCGCGGCGTATTTACTCCTCGGTAATGACCCTCTTCTGCTTCAGGAAAGCCAGGACGCTATCCGCGCCGTGGCCTCGAACCAGGGCTTTGATGAACATCATTCCGTGACGCTGGATGCCAGCACGGACTGGAACGCCCTGTTTTCCCTGAGTCAGGAGCGAAGTCTGTTTGCCAGCCGGCAAACCCTGATGTTGATCCTGCCGGAAAACGGCCCGAACGTCGCCATTAACGAACAGCTCAAGGCCTTGATGGCCCTGCTTCACGACGATCTGCTGCTGATCGTCCGCGGCAATAAGCTCACTAAAGCGCAGGAAAATGCGGCCTGGTTTGGCGCGATTTCTGAACGCGCCGTGCAGGTGGCATGCCAGACGCCGGAGCAGGCTCAGCTTCCACGCTGGTTGGCGGCCAGAGCCAAACAGCACAATATCCAGATCGACGAAGCGGCAAGTCAGCTGCTGTGTTATTGCTACGAAGGCAACCTGCTGGCACTGGCACAGGCGCTGGAACGCCTGTCGCTGCTGTGGCCAGACGGTAAGCTCACGTTGCCTCGCGTCGAACAAGCCGTGAATGACGCCGCGCACTTTACGCCTTTCCATTGGCTCGATGCGCTACTGGCTGGCAAAAGCAAACGCGCGCTGCATATCCTGCAACAGCTGCGGCAGGAAGGTAGCGAACCCGTCATTTTGCTACGTACGGTGCAACGCGAACTGTTGCTGCTGGTCAACATGAAACGTCAGTCCACGACGACGCCACTCCGTACGCTGTTTGATAAGCATCGCGTCTGGCAGAATCGTCGTCCTCTGTTTACCGAAGCGCTCAATCGCCTGAGTGCCGAACAGCTGCGCCACGCCGTTTCACTGCTGGCTCGCACCGAGCTCACGCTGAAGCAGGATTACGGGCAGTCAGTCTGGGACGACCTCGACGGACTTTCGCTGCTGCTGTGCCATAAAAATCTGCCCGATGTGTTTTTCGAAGGATGATATGACAGCGTTAAAGGCGATGTATGGCGGTACTTTTGATCCCGTACACTATGGTCATTTAAAGCCGGTAGAGATTCTGGCGAATTTGATTGGCCTGTCACGAGTGATCATTATGCCAAACAATGTACCGCCACATCGGCCGCAGCCAGAAGCCACCAGCGCGCAACGCAAAGCGATGCTGGAACTTGCCATCGCGGATAAGCCCTTATTTGAGCTGGATGAGCGAGAGCTGCAAAGAGATACCCCTTCATACACCTCTGAAACCCTCAAAGCATGGCGCAGTGAACAAGGGCCGACCCAACCTCTGGCTTTTATTATCGGCCAGGACTCCCTGCTGAATTTCCCCTCATGGCACGATTACGAAAGTATCCTTGAGAATGCGCATTTATTGGTCTGTCGTCGCCCTGGCTATCCGATGACCATGAAAGAAGAAGCGCATCAGCAATGGCTCGAACGTCATCTGACCCACAATGCCGACGATTTGCACTGTGCCCCGGCAGGAAAAATCTATCTGGCCGAAACCCCCTGGTTCAACATTTCCGCCACCCTCATCCGTGAACGCCTGCAAAAGGGGGGATCCTGTGACGAGATGTTACCTGCCTCCGTGCTGGCGTATATTCATGCCCAGGGTCTGTACCGCTCGTAATTTCTGCGAATTGTCCCTTTTCCTCTTCAACACCCAGTCAGACCATTGACACACCCGGCAAGGCTGCTATTCTCCGCAGCCAGACTTCTCCCCCCACACTGATTGACAGAAATTGTTTTACAAAAATGGCGGTGCAATCAGAGCCATTGGGTGGGATGATAGCCCGCCGGTGCCATCCGGCCGGTGACATTTGTCCCGATTTCATCCTGGAATCAGGTATACTGACGGGCTGTTCATATTGTTAATCTTCACCTGACCAGGGGGAAACTTGCAGGGTAAAGCACTCCAGGATTTTGTTATCGACAAAATCGACGATCTTAAAGGCCAGGACATCGTCACGATTGATGTTCAGGGTAAATCCAGTATCACCGACTGCATGATCATTTGTACTGGCACGTCCACTCGCCACGTCATGTCCATCGCCGATCACGTTGTTCAGGAATCTCGCGCTGCGGGCATGCTGCCGCTCGGCGTTGAGGGCGAAAATGTGGCTGATTGGGTTGTCGTTGATCTCGGCGATGTGATTGTCCACGTCATGCAGGAAGAGAGCCGTCGCCTGTATGAGTTGGAAAAGCTCTGGGGTTGATGCGTGAAGTTGCAGCTCATTGCCGTAGGGACCAAAATGCCGGACTGGGTACAGACCGGATTCACTGAGTACCTGCGCCGTTTTCCTAAGGACATGCCCTTCGAGCTGGTAGAAATTCCTGCCGGGAAACGCGGTAAAAATGCGGATATCAAACGTATTCTTGAAAAAGAAGGCGAACTGATGCTGGCGGCCGCCGGCAAAAATCGCATTGTGACGCTGGATATTCCAGGTCGCCCTTGGGATACCCCGCAGTTAGCCATTGAGTTGGAACGCTGGAAGCAGGATGGCCGCGATGTCAGCCTGCTTATCGGCGGCCCGGAGGGGTTATCTCCTGCCTGTAAAGCTGCCGCTGAGCAAAGTTGGTCCCTCTCCGCGCTGACGCTTCCTCACCCACTGGTGCGGGTGTTAGTGGCTGAAAGCCTTTATCGGGCGTGGAGCATTACCACCAACCACCCTTACCACCGTGAGTAATGATGACCAGGTTAGATTAAGCAGCGGATGAAATTACAAAATTCTTTTCGCGACTATACGGCTGAGTCCGCGCTGTTCGTGCGCCGGGCGGTAGTCGCTTTCACGGGTATTTTGCTGCTCAGTGGCGTGCTGGTTGTTAACCTCTATAATCTGCAAATCGTTCGTTTTACTGACTATCAAACCCGTTCTAACGAAAACCGTATCAAGCTGGTACCCATTCCACCAAGCCGCGGCATCATTTATGACCGTAACGGCACCCCCCTTGCGCTAAACCGCACTATTTATCAGCTGGAGTTAATGCCTGAAAAGGTCGATAACCTTCAGCAGACGTTAGACGATCTGCGAAACGTGGTGGACCTCACCGACGAGGACATCGTCAACTTTAAGAAAGAGCGCGCCCGCTCGCATCGCTTTACGTCGATTCCGGTCAAAGTGAACCTGTCAGAAGTGCAGGTGGCTCGCTTTGCCGTCAACCAGTACCGCTTCCCGGGTGTTGAAGTCAAAGGCTATAAGCGTCGCTACTACCCGTACGGCTCTGCCCTGACTCACGTCATCGGCTACGTCTCAAAAATTAACGATAAAGACGTGGACCGCCTGGACAAAGAAGGCAAGCTGGCGAACTACGCGTCTACCCACGATATCGGTAAGCTCGGCATCGAGCGCTACTACGAAGACGTGTTGCACGGACAAACCGGTTACGAAGAGGTTGAAGTTAACAACCGTGGCCGTGTCATCCGTCAGCTGAAAGAAGTGCCGCCACAGGCTGGGCACGATATTTATCTGACGCTTGATCTGAAACTTCAGCAGTATATCGAAACCCTGCTGGCGGGCAGCCGTGCGGCTGTAGTGGTGACCGATCCACGCTCAGGCGGGATCCTGGCGCTGGTATCTATGCCAAGCTATGACCCGAACCTGTTTGTTGACGGTATCTCCAGTAAAGACTATTCCTCGTTGCTGAACGACCCGAACACGCCGCTGATTAACCGCGCGACGCAGGGTGTCTACCCGCCAGCCTCAACGGTTAAACCGTATGTGGCCGTTTCAGCGCTCAGCGCAGGCGTTATCACCAAAAATACCGGCCTGTTCGACCCGGGCTGGTGGCAGTTGCCAGGCTCCGATAAGCGTTATCGCGACTGGAAAAAATGGGGCCACGGCCACCTCGACGTCACCAAAGCGCTGGAAGAATCCGCGGATACCTTCTTCTATCAGGTGGCCTATGATATGGGCATCGACAGGCTGTCAGAATGGCTGAGCAAATTCGGCTATGGACACTATACCGGGATCGACCTGTCTGAAGAACGCGCCGGAAACATGCCAACCCGCGAATGGAAATTGAAGCGCTTTAAGAAGCCTTGGTATCAGGGTGACACCATCCCGGTGGGTATCGGCCAGGGTTACTGGACCGCAACGCCGGTTCAGATGAGCAAAGCGATGATGATCCTGATTAACGACGGTATTGTGAAGGTTCCGCATCTGCTGCAAAGCACCACGGAAGATGGCAAACAGGTTCCGTGGGAGCAGCCGCATGAGGCACCGGTAGGCGACGTGCATTCCGGTTATTGGGAAATTGCCAAAAACGGCATGTACGGCGTGGCTAACCGTCCAAACGGCACCGCGCATAAATATTTCGCAAATGCGCCTTATAAGGCGGCAGCCAAGTCGGGTACTGCGCAGGTATTCGGCCTGAAGGCCAATGAAACCTATAACGCGCACCGCATCGCCGAGCGCCTGCGTGACCACAAGCTGATGACGGCGTTTGCCCCTTACGATAGCCCAAGGGTAGCGGTGGCGATAATTCTCGAGAACGGGGGAGCAGGTCCGGCCGTTGGCACGATCATGCGCCAGATCCTTGACCATATTATGCTCGGTGATAACAACACCGTGCTGCCGACGGAAAACCCGGCAGCATCAGCAACGGAGGACCAATAAACATGACGGATAATCCGAACAAAAAATCGTTCTGGGACAAGATCCATCTCGACCCAACGATGCTGCTGATCCTGCTGGCCCTGCTGACCTACAGCGCGCTGGTTATCTGGAGCGCCAGCGGCCAGGATATCGGCATGATGGAACGTAAAATCGGCCAGATCGCGATGGGCGTCGTCATCATGGTGGTGCTGGCGCAGATCCCACCGCGCGTTTATGAAGGATGGGCGCCCTGGCTCTACATCTTTTGTATCGTCCTGCTGGTCGCGGTGGATGCCTTTGGTGCCATTTCAAAGGGTGCACAGCGCTGGCTGGATCTCGGCGTCGTCCGATTCCAGCCTTCAGAGATAGCCAAAATCGCCGTCCCGCTGATGGTGGCTCGCTTCATCAACCGTGATGTCTGCCCGCCGACCCTGAAAAATACGGCCATTGCCCTGGTGCTTATCTTCCTGCCCACGCTGCTGGTTGCGGCACAGCCGGATTTAGGGACCTCTATTCTGATTGCCCTTTCAGGCCTGTTCGTTCTGTTCCTGGCCGGTCTGAGCTGGCGTTTGATTGGCGTGGCACTGCTGATGGTTGCCGCGTTTATTCCGATTCTCTGGTTCTTCCTGATGCATGATTATCAGCGTCAGCGTGTCATGATGCTGCTTGACCCGGAAACCGATCCATTGGGCGCGGGCTACCACATCATTCAGTCTAAGATAGCAATCGGCTCAGGCGGCTTGCGCGGAAAAGGCTGGCTGCACGGCACGCAGTCGCAGCTGGAATTCCTGCCCGAACGCCACACGGACTTTATCTTCGCGGTACTCGCTGAAGAGCTTGGCCTTATTGGCTTCTTAGTCCTGCTGGCCCTCTATGTTCTGTTGATTATGCGGGGTCTGTGGATAGCGGCTCAGGCGCAAACGACCTTTGGCCGCGTAATGGCCGGCGGTTTAATGTTGATTTTATTCGTTTATGTCTTCGTAAATATTGGTATGGTGAGTGGGATCCTGCCGGTGGTTGGCGTACCGTTACCGCTGGTGAGCTATGGGGGTTCAGCCCTGATCGTACTGATGGCCGGGTTTGGTATCGTAATGTCGATACACACCCACAGAAAAATGTTGTCAAAAAGCGTATAAGGGGTGCGCAATGATGCGTAAACAATGGCTTGGTATCTGTATCGCAGCGAGTTTACTGGCCGCATGTTCGAGTGATGATGGGCAGCAGCAGCAAACTGTCAGCACCCCGAAACCGGCGGTCTGTAATGGCCCTGTGGTTGAAATCAGTGGTGCCGAGCCGCGTTATGAGCCTCTGAATCCTTCGGTGAACCAGGATTATCAGCGCGATGGCAACAACTTTAAAATTGTCCAGGATCCGGCCAGCTTCAGCCAGTCGGGTCTGGCCGCCATTTATGATTCGGAACCCGGCAGCAACCTGACGGCCTCCGGTGAAGCGTTTGATCCGAATCAGCTCACCGCCGCGCATCCAACGCTGCCCATTCCGAGCTATGCCCGAATCACTAACCTGGCAAACGGTCGCATGCTGATCGTGCGAATCAATGACCGTGGCCCGTATGGGAACGATCGTGTCATTTCGCTTTCGCGCTCAGCCGCCGATCGCCTGAACACGTCGAACAACACCAAAGTGCGCATTGACCCGATTATTGTCGCACAGGACGGTAGCATGTCCGGGCCTGGCACGGACTGTACCACCATTGCCAAACAGACCTATGCCCTGCCTTCCCGTCCTGATTTAAGCGGCGGTATGGGCGACGCATCATCGGCACCGCAGCCGCAGGCAGTTCAGGGCGACGTGCGCCCCATCAGCAATGATACCCTGCAGCCGCAGGACGCCACCGGCGCGCCCGTCAACAGCAGCGGATTCCTCGGCGCACCAACGCCGCTTAACAATGGTGTGCTGGAGAGCAGCGAACCTGCTGCGCAGCCTGTGGCTCAACCCGCCACCACGCCAGGCGCACCAGTTACCGCTCCGGGTTCGACTCAGGGTAGCGTAGCGCCAGCAGCTGCAGTGGCTGCAACCGCAGTCGCCACCACGACAACCAGCGCGTCTGCCAACGGAAGCTATGTCGTCCAGGTTGGCGCAGTGAGCGACAAAGCACGTGCGGAACAATATCAACAGCGTCTCAGCCAGCAGTTTTCTGTTCCTGGCCGGGTAACGCAAAATGGGGCCGTCTGGCGTATTCAGCTCGGACCTTTTACCAGCAAATCTGACGCCAGCACGCTACAGCAACGCCTGCAAAGCGAAGCGCAGCTGCAGTCGTTTATTACTCACGCTAACTAAAGTGAACGCGCATCCTGAATGCTGCGATGATGTAAAAATCATTAACAAACTCGCGCGCATTGCAGGATGCCTGACCTTATTGCAAATGCTATAGTTAGGCACTTTTTTTAACTCCATCACGGATGTCGTTGTTCTGACCATGAAGACCTCTTTTTCTGCTCGTTTACTTATCACGGCACTGTCCGTTGCGGCGCTGACCAGCGCAGCCCACGCCGATGACCTGAATATCAAAACCATGATCCCAGGCGTCCCACAAATTGATGCAGAATCCTACATTCTGATCGATTACAACTCAGGCAAAGTCCTGGCAGAGCAGAATGCTGACGAACGCCGTGACCCGGCGAGTCTGACCAAAATGATGACCAGCTACGTCATCGGTCAGGCCATGAAAGCAGGTAAATTCAAAGAGTCTGATATGGTCACCGTCGGTACCGACGCGTGGGCAACCGGCAACCCGGTGTTCAAAGGCTCTTCTCTGATGTTCCTGAAGCCAGGCATGCAGGTGCCGGTTTCTCAGCTGATCCGCGGCATCAACCTGCAGTCCGGTAACGATGCCTGTGTAGCAATGGCTGACTACGTGGCGGGCAGCCAGGATGCGTTCGTGGGGCTGATGAACAGCTACGTGACCGCGCTTGGACTGAAAAACACCCACTTCCAGACGGTTCATGGTCTTGATGCTGATGGTCAGTACAGCTCTGCGCGTGATATGGCGCTGATCGGTCAATCGCTGATCCGTGACGTACCGAACGAATACACCATTTACAAAGAGAAAGAGTTTACGTTTAACGGCATTCGTCAGATGAACCGTAACGGCCTGCTGTGGGATAACAGCCTGAACGTTGACGGTATCAAGACGGGTCACACCGATAAAGCCGGCTATAACCTGGTGGCATCCGCAACCGAAGGTCAGATGCGTCTGGTGTCTGCCGTAATGGGCGGACGTACCTATAAAGGCCGCGAAACCGAAAGCAAAAAGCTGCTGACCTGGGGCTTCCGCTTCTTCGAAACCGTGAGCCCGCTGAAAGTAGGCAAAGAGTTTGCCTCTGAGCCAGCCTGGTTTGGTGACACTGACCGTGCGTCTCTGGGCGTAGATAAAGACGTCTACCTGACTATCCCACGTGGCCGCATGAAAGATCTGAAAGCGAGCTATGTGCTGACCACCAGCGAGCTGCATGCGCCGCTGCAGAAAAACCAGGTTGTGGGGACCATCAACTTCCAGCTCGATGGCAAAACGATCGAACAGCGCCCGCTGGTCGTGCTGCAGGAAATTCCTGAAGGCAACTTCTTCGGTAAGATCATTGATTACATTAAATTAATGTTCCACCACTGGTTTGGTTAAAAATGACGCACTTGAAAGTGTGATTTCCATCCCCATATACTTAGCAATATGATAGCAACTCCCGTGCTCTGCGCGGGAGTTGTCTTTTTTAAAACCACCGGAGCTGACATGAAAACCAAACTTAACGAACTGCTTGAATTCCCTACTTCATTTACCTACAAGGTGATGGGTCTGGCGAAGCCTGAGCTGGTTGACCAGGTGGTGGAAGTGGTACAGCGCCATGCGCCAGGTGACTACTCCCCGCAGGTAAAACCAAGCAGCAAAGGCAACTACCACTCGGTCTCCATCACCATCACCGCCACTCATATTGAGCAGGTGGAAACGCTCTATGAAGAGCTGGGCAATATCGAAATCGTCCGTATGGTGCTGTAATTCCCCTTGCCCGGAGCACTCCGGGCAACACCTTTTCGCTCTGTGTTATACTTCCTGCCCCTGTTTCCCCCTCCCGCAAAGAGGTCGTTGTGGATCTGAATACCCTTTTAGTCCGCCAGCTTGGCGTACAGCCGTATGAGCCCATTTCGCAGGCCATGCATGAATTTACCGACAGCCGTGATGAAACCACCCCGGATGAAATCTGGCTGGTTGAACATCAGCCCGTCTTTACTCAGGGCCAGGCAGGTAAAGCAGAACACGTGCTGGTACCCGGCGACATTCCCGTGATCCAAAGCGATCGCGGCGGCCAGGTCACGTACCACGGGCCAGGGCAGCAGGTGATGTACGTACTGTTAGATTTAAAGCGCCGTAAACTTGGCGTGCGGGAATTGGTGACACTGCTCGAACAGACCGTGGTGAATACGCTTGCGGAATATGGCATCGACTCTCATCCCCGTGCAGATGCCCCGGGCGTGTATGTCGGTGAAAAGAAAATCTGTTCTTTAGGCTTACGTATCCGTAAAGGCTGCTCATTTCACGGGCTGGCGCTGAATGTTGCCATGGATTTGTCCCCTTTCATGCGCATTAACCCTTGCGGATATGCGGGAATGGAAATGACGCAAATGCAGTGCTGGGCCGCAGAAGCAAAACCAGAAAATATCTCCCCCGTTCTCGTCGCGAATTTTTTAGCATTGCTAAACAATCCACCTCATAAATATATTGCAGCTTAATATATCGTACATAGGACCTGATATTTTGTCGGGTCCACGCCCCTTTTCCCTCGTTTTCCTTTACATTAAACACAAGTTTCTATATTTTTTCCCTCGCCAGGCGAAAGAATAGCTTCGTCACGGTTACCAGTAACGTTAACACACGACCAAACTGAGACGACACAGCTATCATAGATGTAAGTCATTGATAGAAGTGAAGTAAAACATGTCTCCGCCAAAAAAGCCGCTTAAAAGCATAATAACAATAAAAATATTTTCAACTATCATTCATATTGTGAATGAATACGGAGTACAAGTGTGGAATATAACGACCAGCCGGAAAGCCGAATAGCCCCAGGTCGAGAGAGTGATACACCGCAAATTTTCCGGACTTTGCGTAATATTGACCTCAATTTATTGACCATTTTTGAGGCGGTATATGTACACAAAGGCATCGTCAATGCTGCGAAAATTCTGAATCTCACGCCTTCAGCTATTAGCCAGTCTATTCAGAAGTTGCGATCCATATTTCCTGACCCGCTGTTTATCCGTAAAGGTCAGGGAGTCACGCCAACAGCCTATGCCACTCATCTGCATGAATACATCAGCCAGGGACTGGAATCGATCCTGGGCGCACTGGATCTGACGGGAAGCTATGACAAACAACGCACCATCACCATTGGCACTTCGCCGACGGTCGGCGCCGTGGTTATGCCCGCTATCTACCAGACGATAAAAGAGAAATTTCCTCAGCTGCTGCTGCGTAACATCCCGGTTACCGATGTTGGCCTGCAGCTGAGTCAGTTTCAGACCGATTTGATCATCGACAGCACTGTTCATAGCGCCCGCGCGTTGAGCCATCATGTGCTGTATAGCGACAGACTCGTGCTGGTCGCCCGCGAAGGACACCCGGTACTCAATACCCCGCCAACGCCAGAAGCGTTGCGTCAGTATGATTACACGCTGCTGATGATGGATGGCACAACCAACTCCGAACTGCGCAAGCGAATCCACGAGATCCTGCCAGAGCGGGAATTCAGTTTCAGCAGTTACAGCCTTGTGACGATCGCCGCACTGATCGGTAACAGTGAACTGATCGGGCTGATGCCTTCGCGCTTCTACGAAATGTTCTCCCGCTGCTGGCCGCTACAAGTGGTCGATTTCCCAGAGCTAAAGGAAGAAAGCATTGATTTTTCACTGCATTACAACAAGCTCAGTCTGCGTGATCCTATTCTGCAAAGCGTAATCACGGCAATTCGCCAGGCGTTTTAAAGCGAGGCGCGGTAACTCCCCGTCCCTCTCCCCTTCTCCGTTGAGCACAGAAGGCAACAACTGGTTTACAAATTGCCGGGCTGGCAGGCTGCTTATCACCCTGATTGATGGTATACTGCCACCCATCTAATTCAAAAATAGTTGATAAATACAACATTGCCTTGAATTGAAACGCTTTCCTTCGTAATTCGCAACTGGAACACGCACGCTATGAGTAAACCCATTGTGATGGAACGCGGTGTTAAGTACCGCGATGCCGATAAAATGGCCCTTATCCCGGTTAAAAATGTCGCCACTGAGCGCGAAGCGCTGCTGCGCAAACCGGAATGGATGAAAATCAAATTACCGGCAGACTCCACCCGTATCCAGGGTATCAAAGCCGCGATGCGCAAAAATGGCCTGCACTCTGTTTGTGAAGAGGCCTCTTGCCCTAACCTCGCTGAATGCTTTAACCACGGTACCGCGACCTTCATGATTCTGGGTGCCATCTGCACCCGCCGCTGCCCGTTCTGCGACGTGGCCCACGGCCGTCCTGTTGCGCCGGATGCCAACGAGCCACAGAAACTGGCCCAGACCATCGCCGATATGGCGCTGCGCTATGTGGTTATCACCTCCGTTGACCGCGACGATCTGCGCGACGGTGGTGCTCAGCACTTTGCAGACTGTATCAGCGCCATTCGTGAGAAGAGCCCGAACATCACGATTGAAACGCTGGTGCCTGACTTCCGTGGCCGTATGGATCGTGCGCTGGAGATCCTGACCGCGACGCCGCCAGATGTGTTTAACCACAACCTGGAAAACGTGCCACGTATCTACCGTCAGGTTCGCCCAGGCGCAGACTATAACTGGTCTCTGAAGCTGCTGGAGCGTTTTAAAGAAGCGCATCCGGATATTCCGACCAAGTCAGGTCTGATGGTCGGTTTGGGTGAAACCAATGCCGAAATCATCGAAGTGATGCGTGATCTGCGTCGTCACGGCGTCACCATGCTGACGCTCGGCCAGTACCTGCAGCCAAGCCGTCACCATTTGCCGGTGCAGCGCTATGTGAGCCCGGATGAGTTTGAAGAGATGAAAGCCGAAGCGATGGCGATGGGCTTCACCCATGCCGCGTGTGGCCCGTTTGTTCGCTCTTCCTATCACGCTGACCTGCAGGCCAAAGGTCTGGAAGTGAAGTAAGCGTACCGCATTGAGAAAAAGCCGTAGCCTGAGTGCTGCGGCTTTTTTTTGCCTGAGGCAAAGAAGCCAGCCGGTGAAACAGTTGGTTGCAACTTTTTCTGGCGGAGAGCTAAAAAAAACAAAAGACCGCAACAACAAGTGTTGCAGTCTCTCTGACTGACCGGGATGCGTAGACCTGATAAGAGAACGGCGAACCGTCTCAGTTCATGTCTTACTCTTTATGAGAGAGTTTTTCTGCCGGGACGTCGTCGTCGGCATTTTTCTTCACGCTGGTCTCGTCGTCATTCATAGCTTTCTTAAAGCCTTTGATAGCCGAGCCCAGGTCGCCGCCTAGCGTGCGCAGTTTCTTGGTACCAAACACCAGCACAATCAGTGCGGCAACCACCAGCAGTTTGGTAATACTAATCTCACCCATAGATACCTTCTTCATTAAAACAGGCAATAACACTCGCCCTCAAGACCGTAGCTAATTAACGGTCATTTTGGGAGGGCACACAATAGCAATCTGTAACAAGGTGAATCAAGCTTTGATTAAAAAAACATCACATAATTTGCGGTGGCGCAAAGCGACGATTCTTAATCACCGGTAATTGTGCCCGAACGTGCTGCAGAAACTCACCGCTCAGCTCAGCAAAAATCAGCTGTGGGGTGGAGCCCGCACCTGCCAGGGTCACGCCAAGCGGATCCACGATCCGGCTTTGCCCAATATTTTTATTCCCACACTCCCCCGCGGCGATAAGATAGCAGGTGCTGTCCAACGCCCTGGCCGCAAGCAGCGTTGACCAATGATGCTCTTTCAGGGGACCACGTACCCACGCCGTTGGCAGCACCAGCACTTCAGCGCCCTGCAATGCATGCGCCAGAGCCATTTCCGGGAATCGCAGATCGTAGCAGGTCATCAATCCAATTTTCACGCCGTCGACGTCGATAAGCGGCGGCAATGCCTGACCGGCATCCACCCGCTTCGACTCCTGGACGCTAAACGCGTCGTACAGATGAAGCTTTTGATACTGCGCGATAATCTCACCTGAGCGAATCACCACGAGCGTATTGGCTGCCCGTCCTTCCGACGTAGGAACATGAACGGTCAATATCGTCGTCAGCGTGTTTTCGCCACTCTCCTTCAGCAAGCGCTGTATAAAGCCGCCATTCAATGGCTGAGCGGACTTTACCGACATATCAGGGTCATTGTCATCGCGAGCGAGCAACGCCTCAGGAAGCACCAGAAGCGCCGCTCTGTCGTGCCACGCCCTCTGCATCAGCATGACGCAGGTTTCGGCATTCTGCCGCCAGTCGGGTGTCACAGCGAACTGTCCTGCAGCAACGCGCATAATGTCTCCGGTGTGTGTTAGCGTAGACCTTAAGCCTGGTCTGGCGTTAAGATAATCTGATTACTATTGAAATAGCAGGAAATGGCTGTGATACAAATCCTTTTTGCAGTTTTTATTGGCGGGGGCACGGGTAGCGTATTGCGCTGGCTGCTGGGCATGAAACTGAATCCGATGCATCACGCGATCCCCATCGGCACATTGACCGCCAACCTGCTTGGCGCGTTTATCATTGGCGCGGGGCTCACCTGGTTCAACCGGATGGCGCATATTGATCCGATGTGGAAATTGCTCATCACCACCGGTTTTTGCGGCGGTCTGACGACCTTTTCAACGTTTTCTGCGGAAGTGGTATTCCTGCTTCAGGACGGGCGTTTTGGCTGGGCGTTGTTGAATGTTGCCATCAACCTGCTGGGTTCGTTTGCGATGACCGCCGCCGCGATGTGGCTTTTTTCTGCTGCTCGCTAGGTTCAGGCCAAAAAAAACCCGCCTAAGGCGGGTTTTGAACTCTACTGTCGAAATGCTTAGATAGGCATTACGTTTGCAGCAGATGGGCCTTTGGCACCGTTAGTGATTTCGAACTCTACACGCTGACCTTCAGCCAGAGTTTTGAAACCGTTGGACTGGATTGCAGAGAAGTGTACGAATACATCTTTGCTGCCATCTTCCGGAGTAATGAAACCAAAGCCTTTGGACTCATTAAACCACTTAACGTTACCTTTAATCTTAGACATCAATATTACCTTTACATGAAAATGGACACAAATGCTGTGTCGGATAACAGTACAGCAATTGTGGTGCGTTTTGTCCAGCTTAACTTAGCAAAAAAGTGATAAATGTCGCTAAATTTTATTAACGCGGGAAGTTAGTCGTTGTTTTTCCAAGCGACTCGTATTAGCCCCTCTTTCCTGGCGTTAAAACTGGAAACGCAGCCAGGCGAAGTAAACGTTGCCGTTGTTATAAGTTCCTGGAATGTAAGTCATCTGGAACGTTGCAGGGCCGTAACCCACGGAAGCCAACGGCAGCACCACAGGAAGAGGGATGTAATTCCAGTTATCACGCGCCGTCACCCCGAGCGTGTAACCCAGACCAAGATGAAACTTGTCATCGGCAAACGGTCGCCAGGTTTTCTCCCAGCCGTAACCCGCTATCGGTTCCCATTTGTTAAAGGAATCTTTAAATACCATCAGATACAGACCGTTCCAGTTGCCATGTTCGTCCCAGCGCGACTGGCCAAACCCGGCTCCCCATGGGCGCTCGTTGTATTTGTCGGTTTTTTCTTTGTCGTAGGCAAAACGCGCATGCCAGGTGATGGCCGGCACATACAGATCGTAATGCTCTGGCGCTTGCCAGGTTTGCGCAACGTTATCGCTTAACGTGGAATAAGCATCACTGACCGTGGAGGTGAACGACGCATGTGCGTTCACCGCAAACAGACATTGCAGCAAAAATACCCAAGGTAAAAATAAGGATTTATTGAATTTTAACACGATACCATGACCATTTAATTGTTCTTACCTGAACAGAATAACCATCATAAAATTAATAAAAGCTTAACGACAGTAAATTATTCCTTGCAAAACGTCATAGCATGACCAAATCTGTGATTTAACTTATTGACAAAGAAGGGTAAATAACCCTCCCCTTCTTTGTCTGTGGCGTATGGCTAAATAATTAAGCACCTGCCCTGGGCTCTTTTATTGCACATCTTTTTGCACTTCCGATATAGGATTAACCCTAATTCCGGACAGCCATTTTAATACGAATAAGCCAATTTATCTGCGCGCCTGACGATGCACCATTTTGTATATCGCCGGGATCACTAACATCGATAACAGCGGCGCACTGACCATCCCGCCAATCATCGGCGCTGCTATCCGGCTCATGACCTCCGACCCGGTGCCGCTGCCCCACATGATGGGTAGCAACCCGGCCATAATCGTCGCCACAGTCATCACTTTTGGCCTGACACGCAGCACCGCACCTTCATGAATTGCGCGCAGTAACGTCGTATTTTCTATCTCTCCGGAAGCATCGCGATATTTCTCAAGTGCGGTATTGAGATACAGCACCATAATAACACCAAACTCAGCGGCAACCCCGGCAAGGGCAATAAACCCGACGGCACTGGCCACCGATAAATTATACCCCAACAGCCACAGGAGCCAGACGCCACCGATCAGCGAGAAAGGCAGTGTGCCCATCACCAATAGCACATCTGAAATACGGCGAAAAGTCAGCCAAAGCAGCACGAAAATAATCATCACGGTCACCGGAAGCACTATTTTAAGTTTCGCCGCTGCCCGCTCCAGATATTCAAATTGGCCAGACCAGGAAAGCGTTACCCCCTGGGGTAAAACAACCTGTTGCGCAACCCGCTGCTGCATCTCTTCCACCGCTGACTTCAGGTCGCGACCGCGCAGATCGACGTAAATCCAGTTCGACAGTCGCGCGTTCTCACTTTTTAACATCGGAGGTCCTTCGCTGATACGCACGTCAGCCAGTTCACCCAGCGTCACCTGGCTGCCATTGGCGGTCAAAACCGGTAACTGGCGTAATTTGTCGACATTATCGCGAAGGTCGCGTGGATAGCGGATATTGATAGGATAGCGCTCGCGCCCTTCAATCGTTTGTCCAACGTTCTCTCCCCCCACCAGAGTGCTGACCAGCGACTGCAACTCTGCAACCGACACGCCATAACGTGCGGCCTGCTGTCGGTTGATGGCAATATCGACATAGCGCCCGCCAGAAAGCCGTTCTGCCAGGGCCGATGTCACGCCAGGCACCTCTTTCACTACGCGCTCAATTTCACGCGCAACGCGTTCAATATCGGCGAGATTATTGCCGTTCACTTTGATACCGATCGGGCTTTTAATCCCGGTCGCCAGCATGTCGAGGCGGTTGCGAATCGGGGGCACCCAGACGTTGGCGATTCCCGGAACCTGCACCGTTTTATCCAGTTCCTCAACCAGTTTTGCGGTCGTCATACCGGGCCGCCACTGATCGCGTGGCTTAAAGTGAATGGTGGTTTCCAGCATCGTCAGCGGTGCCGGATCCGTCGCGCTGTCGGCTCTTCCCGCTTTACCAAAAACGCTGGCCACTTCCGGGATAGTTTTGATCAAACGGTCGGTTTGCTGCAGCAGACGGCTGGCTTCACGCACCGATATCCCGGGTAAGGTTGAAGGCATATACAGCAGATCCCCTTCATCCAGCGGCGGCATAAACTCACTGCCCAGCCGACTGAGCGGCCAGAGCGTTAATACCAAAAGCGCAAAGGCCAACGCCACGGTGGTTTTAGGCCTCGACAACACCTTATCGAGCAGAGGCTCATAAGCGCGAATCAGCACCCGGTTAAGGGGGTTTGCCTGCTCATCAGGAATTTTCCCTCTGATAAAATACCCCATCAGCACCGGCACCAGCGTGATCCCCAGTCCAGCCGACATGGCCATCGCCCAGGTTTTGGTAAATGCCAGCGGTGCGAACATTTTCCCTTCCTGCGCTTCCAGTGAAAAGATCGGAATAAACGACAGGGTGATAATCAGCAGGCTGCAAAACAGCGCGGGGCCCACTTCCACGGAGGCCTTTTCCGCAATTTTCCAGTAATCTGGCGCGGTATCGGGGTGATCGTGCCGCCACTGTTCCAGCACCTTGTGCATGTTTTCGATCAGCACAATGGCCGCATCGACCATCGCGCCAATCGCAATGGCGATACCGCCCAGCGACATGATGTTGGCGTTGATCCCCTGATAGTGCATGACAATGAATGCCCCAAGGATCCCCAACGGCAGAGAGACGATCGCCACCAGCGCCGAGCGAAAGTGGAACAGGAACAACGTGCAGACCAGTGCCACCACAATAAACTCTTCAATGAGCTTGTGGGTCAGCGTTTCAACAGCATGTTCAATCAGCCCTGAGCGGTCATAAACAGGAACAATCTCGACCCCTTCCGGCAGCGTCTTTTGCAGCTCTGCCAGTTTGGCTTTCACCGCATGCAGCGTCTCCAGCGCATTCTTGCCGTAGCGCATGACGACAACCCCACCCGCCACTTCGCCTTCGCCGTTCAGCTCCGCTACGCCACGGCGAATTTCTGGCCCCATTTGTACCCGAGCCACATCGGAAAGCATCACCGGAACGCCCTCCCGGCTGGCAATCACCACATGACGGAACGCCTCCACGCCCTTGAGATAACCGGTGGTGCGAACCATATACTCCGCCTCCCCCATCTCAACCAGCGCGCCACCGCTCTCCTGGTTCGCGGCTTTCAACGCAGCCACAATCTGTTGATGGGTGATGTTCAGCGCCCTCATTTTGTCGGGGTCGACCACAACCTGATACTGACGCACCATGCCACCAACGCTTGCGATTTCAGAGACGTTCGGCACCGTTTTCAGTTCGTACTTCAGCGTCCAGTCCTGAAGGGCACGCAGATCGGCCAGACTGTGTTTTCCCGTTTTATCCACCAGCGCGTATTCATAAATCCAGCCAACGCCGGTGGCGTCCGGCCCCAGCTCGGCCTTCACCCCTTCCGGGAGCTGCGACTGAATCTGACTCAGATACTCAAGCACCCGCGAGCGCGCCCAATAGATATCCGTGCCATCTTCAAATAACACATAGACATAGGCATCGCCGAACATGGAAAAACCCCGTACGGTTTTCGCGCCGGGAACCGAAAGCATGGTGGTGGTCAACGGCCAGGTCACCTGATCTTCAATGACCTGCGGCGCTTTCCCCGGATAGCTGGCACGAATGATGACCTGAACATCTGAAAGGTCGGGTAACGCGTCCAACGGGGCCCGCTGCACAGACCAGATGCCCCAAATGGCCATTCCCAGGGCCGCCAGGATCACCAGCAGCCGATTGCGCAAAGCGCCACGAATCACGGCGGCAATCATTGGTTTGCCTCCCTGGAAGGATGGTCATGCTGGTCAGCGCTGGCCTCCGGCGGCAACGCGCTGCGCAGACTGGCTTCGGAATCAATCAGGAACTGGCCAGAGGTCACCACCCGATCGCCCTCTTTCAGCCCGCGACGAATTTCCGTCCAGCCATCGCTGGTGATGCCTGGCGTGACGTTCACCGCCTGGAAATGCCCTTCGCTGCTGGCAAGGATCACCCGATTTTGACTGCCGGTGGCAATCAGAGCCTGTTCAGGAATGGCCAGAACCGGCGCCAGGTTTGGCGTACTGCCCGCCTCGACGCGAACATACATGCCTGGTTTAAGTTGCTGATGTGGATTTTCCAGCACCACCCGGGCTTTAAGCGTGCGGGTCGCTGTGTCCAGCTGAGGAAGCAGTTCACTGACCCGTCCATGGAATTGTTGTCCGGGTAAGCTTTCTGAAGAGACGACCACCGCGCTGCCAACGCTCAGCAATGTGGCCTGACGTTGAGGATAATCAACCACCAGCCACACAGGGTCGAGGCTGGCCAGTTCAAATAGGGGGGCCGTAGCGGCAACCTGCGCACCTTCACGGGTATCAAGTTTAACAACATAGCCAGCCTGTTCAGCACGCAGCGTCAGACGGGTTTGCGGTTTTCCGCTGCGCTCAACCTGGCGAATAACCCCTTCAGGCATAAACTGCAACGCCAGCCTTTCCCGTGCGGCACGCGTCAGCGCCGCATCACACAGCTGACGGACGGCGAGATACTCCTGCTGAGCGGTTGTCCAGGATGGGATCCACAGCTGTGCCAGCGGCTCGCCCGCCTTCACCCACTGCTGCGCTGCACGAACAAACAGTTTTTCCACTACGCCATTGGCAGGTGAAGGCACCGTCTGCAGACTACGTTCATCTGTCGTTACCGAAGCCCATGCCTGAAACCGTGGCGTAATCTGACGCAGTTGAGCTGCCTCGACCACCATGCCCAGATTCTGCTGCTGTTGCGGGCTGATGCTGATGCCAGCGACCGCCTTTCCTTCATCGGCATAGCGTGGCACAAGCTGCATGTCCATAAAGGGAGATTTACCCGGCTTATCAAAACGCTGTCCAGGGACCATCGGATCGTACCAATAGAGCACTTTGCGCGCGGGTTTTACATTCTCCATTGGCTTCACCTCCGCGGCTGAACCGGCGTAATAGCCCGCAGCGGCGGCAATCAGCGCAATGGCGGTGCTGGTCAAAATCACTTTTTTCACAGTGCAGTCTCCTGAGGGATCAGGTAATGAATTGCGGCCCAACTGCGGGCGACGGCTTTTCCGGTTTCGCTCACCGCCAGGGTGGTATCCAGCAGGTCCCGACGCGCCGACAGTAACGTCGCCAGGTCAGATTGCCCGGCGCGGTATTGCGCCTTCAGTAGCTCAACGCGTTGTTTTTGCAGAGGCAGGACATCATCACGCTGGCGCAGCCACAGCGTCTGGGCAGATTGATACTCGGCAATCAGCGAACTGAGCTGTGCCGTGTGAGCACGGGTGGTGAGGGCCAGCTGATCGTTTGCCTGCATCGTGCGCGACACATCCGCGGCATGATCTTTATCCTGCCGCTTCGCCTGGAACAGCGGTAAATCCACGGTAAACATCACCCCCGCCATGTCGTCATAATCCTCGGCTCGATGGGCGTAATAGACTTCAACATCCACGTCCGGGATCGCGGCGATGGCGGATTCAGAAGAGCGTGCTTTGGCGGTATTCGCCTGACGCGCGGCGGCAACCACTTCCGGATGCAATGCAATCCCTTCCTGCAGCGTTTTCTCATCCGCGGGCAGACGCTGCCAGGAAGGCATCGGCCCGCTTACCGCGGTCACCGACTCACCGGTCAGCTGCAGCAATCGGGCTTCTGCCAGCTGAACATCCCGTTCGGCCAGCGTCACCTTGTCGCGCATCGAACTCAGCGCGATTCGCAGTGCCAGAATGCTATCAGGCGCGGAGGAGCCCGCCCCCACGCTGGCCTTCTGTACCCCAAGCTGGCTCGAAGTTTCCTGCACCAGCGAACGGGCAGACCTCAGCGCCTGCTCTGAAAGCGCCAACTCCAGCCAGGCCTGGGCGGTGTCACGCTGGAGGTTGGCGAGCAGCGTTTGTGCCTGCGCATTCACCCCCTGCGACTGCGCCAGCAGCGTTTGCGCTTTGCGCTCTCGCTTCTCCCCGCTGACATAGCGCTGCATGATGCCGACTTTCTGCATCGTCATCCCTTCCCGGGTAAAGCGATGGTCACCGCCTCCCTGTACGGGCACATTTTCAATCCCAAATTTCAGTTTGGGGTCGGGTAACTCACGGGCAGAGTCCGCCATCGATTCCAGCGCACTGGCTTCGTTGCGGCTGGCAGAGAGTTCTGCGGAATAGTCCCGGGCGGCGGTCAGGGTCTGCGCGAGCGTCCACGACTCTGCATAAGCAGAGGCGTGAAACAGCACGAGCAGCACCCCGCCGAGCCACTGGCTCAGCGTGTGCTTTTTCATTTTTTCCGCCTTAGTGTCGAACGGTCAGTGCGGTAATTTCATAACGGCCATCAATCAGACGGACGTCGAAATCCACCGCGTCATCGACGGTAAGTGGCGGGAGTTTGAGGTCATTGGCCAGGGCAAACGGCATGGTCATCGGCGGCCATTGCAGTTCCGGTACGGCATCATGGGCAAGGGTTAAGGCATCAGGCGCAATCCGCTTGATGACACCTTTGACGTGATACGTCGGCGCGATGGCACTTTGTGATGGTGAGGTTTCCACCGCAAAGGCAGAAGAAGAGGTAAAGACAAACAGCGCACCAGCCAGCACGCAGGAAAGCAGCGTTTTCATAAAATTCTCCAGATAATCGTTAATAGTTTGAAAATTAAGCGAGTTATCGGGAGGGCTATTCTCTGAACCGGCAGAAACGAATTGTTGCCGGCGGCCCTACTGCGGGAGGGGTTAGGGTCCAGTCCGTGGTGACAGCACCTTCACACGGCGCAGAGACGACGGCGAGGCTGACCGTTGTCGGCAGTGCCAGCACCGGTGGATGATCGGTGCTTTGCGATGCGCTTTCAGGCACGCAGTGCTTTTCACACAGCGGCGTTTTCATCGTTATCGACATCGATGACATCTGCTGGTGATTAACATGCTGAAGCACAGAGCTGTCACCCAGCGGATTTAAGTCACAGCTGTGCGAGGCAATCGCCAGCTGACTTTGTAAAATCAGAACGCATAACGCCACCAGCAGCATCGTAAGATGCCGCCTAAAGAAGTGCAGGCGATACGTCCAGTTTGCGTTCATCATCACTGTCGCTGAGAAAAAGTCGCCTGAGTATACGCAGCGAAAATTTTCCCCGGGTAGTTTTTTTTAAACTCTTTACACTTCCCGCTGAAGCCCATCACCTTCATTAACTTATTGATTTCATCTCAGCATCATCACCGTCAAAATCATTCACCAAATAAATAGATATAATGTGATGATGGCTTCTGTTTCTCGCTAAGAGCGTAAATCTGCGACGATTTATTGATTTCCGTCAGTAATCGCTGGCCGTTTCTTAGGCACATTTTCAGACTTCATTTTTTGCAAAACTTTTCAGTGTGTAATTATTTTTAGGCTGCAGGAAGACAGGAATCCATCATGCTAACGTTGTTTGAGCTCCTCATCGGGGTGGTCGTCATTGTGGGCGTCGCCCGCTACATCATTAAAGGATACTCCGCGACAGGGGTTCTGTTCGTCGGCGGTCTGGCACTGCTGATTGCCAGTGCGGTCATGGGGCATAAAATTCTGCCGTCAAGCGCCAGCAGCACCGGCTATTCTGCAACCGATATTGTTGAATACATTAAGATCCTGCTGATGAGCCGTGGTGGCGACCTCGGCATGATGATCATGATGCTGTGTGGTTTTGCCGCCTACATGACCCATATCGGCGCGAACGATATGGTGGTCAAACTGGCGTCCAAACCGCTGCGCTACATCAACTCGCCTTATATTCTGATGATTGCCGCCTACTTTGTGGCCTGTCTGATGTCGCTGGCCGTTTCCTCCGCAACCGGCCTTGGCGTTCTGCTGATGGCGACCCTGTTCCCGGTGATGGTCAACGTGGGTATCAGTCGCGGTGCTGCCGCGGCAATCTGTGCATCACCGGCGGCCATTATTTTGTCTCCGACCTCCGGTGACGTGGTGCTGGCGGCCAAAGCGGCGGAAATGCCCCTGATTGATTTCGCGTTTAAAACCACGCTGCCGATTTCCATCGCCGCGATTATCGCGATGGCCATTGCGCACTTTTTCTGGCAGCGCTATCTCGATAAAAAAGAGAACATCAGCCACGAAATTCTCGACGTCAGCGAAATCACTACCTCCGCCCCGTCGTTTTATGCCATCCTGCCGTTCACCCCGATTATCGGCGTGCTGATTTTTGACGGTAAGTGGGGTCCAGAGCTGCACATCATCACTATTTTGGTTATCTGCATGCTGTTGGCCGCTATTCTCGAATTCTTCCGCGGCTTTAATACCCAGAAGGTGTTCTCCGGTCTTGAAGTGGCGTATCGCGGCATGGCCGATGCTTTTGCTGGCGTGGTGATGCTGTTGGTGGCCGCTGGCGTGTTCGCTCAGGGTCTGAGCACCATCGGCTTTATCAACAGCCTGATTTCTATCGCCACCTCGTTTGGTTCCGCCAGTATCATCCTGATGCTGGTGCTGGTTACCCTCACCATGCTGGCGGCGATGACCACCGGTTCCGGGAACGCGCCATTTTATGCCTTCGTGGAGATGATCCCGAAACTGGCGCACTCCTCCGGCATCAATCCGGCCTACCTCTCCATTCCTATGCTGCAGGCTTCTAACCTCGGGCGGACTATTTCACCGGTGTCCGGCGTCGTGGTTGCAGTCGCCGGGATGGCAAAAATTTCTCCCTTCGAAGTGGTGAAGCGTACGTCTGTTCCGGTGCTGGTCGGCCTGATTGTGGTGATCGTTGCCACCGAACTGATGGTCCCTTCCTCTGCGGCGGCGCTGCTCGGTCACTGATCGCAAACGCCGTCATTCTCCAGCGCGCCTTCCTGACGGCAGGCGCGTTTTATATTCAGCTTCTGAATATTTCAATAATTCCCCTTTCCTTCCCGACGTTTAATTAGCGCCATTAAAACCACGCCACGTGGAAAAATAGTGTGAAGCAGTTCATAACCCGTTGTGCGCAGAATGATTACGATCCCCGCACTCTTTACACGGATTAATCACCACGCGCTATTTCGGGACAGGTAAATAATGTTTAGCCAGGATGCATTTTCGCGGGTCAGACGCGCAGAAAATAAAAAGATGGCTGAGATATCGCACTTTCTACAAGAGAACGATCTCAGTGTTGATACCACTATCGATATATTCATTACGCTTTCAAGGCACGATCGTCTTATTGCCTGCGGAGGCATTGCTGGCAATATTATCAAATGCGTTGCGATTGCGGAGTCGGTGCGCGGCGAAGGCATTGCCCTTAAGCTTGCCACGGAGCTGATTAACCTGGCCTACGAGCGGCAGTGCACGCATCTGTTTATCTATACCAAAACTGAGTATGAGTCACTGTTCCAGCAATGTGGTTTTTCCACCCTGACCACGGTGCCAGGGATAATGGTATTGATGGAAAACAGTGCCACACGTCTGAAACGTTATGCGAATACGCTGACTCAGTTTCATCATCAAGGCAAAAAGATTGGCTGCATCATTATGAATGCCAACCCGTTTACCCTGGGCCATCGCTATTTAATTCAGCAGGCGGTCACACAGTGCGATTGGTTGCATATTTTCCTGGTAAAAGAAGATACGTCACGCATCCCTTATGAAGATCGCTTTAACCTGGTTTTACAGGGTACGCAGGATATCGCCAGAATCACGCTGCACCGGGGGTCGGAATATATTATTTCCCGCGCTACGTTCCCCTGTTACTTCATTAAAGAACAGAGCGTCATTAATCACTGCTATACCGAAATTGATCTCAAAATATTTCGTCAGTATCTGGCGCCAGCGTTGGGTATTACTCACCGCTTTGTCGGCACGGAACCCTTCTGTAGCGTCACCGCAAAATACAACCACGACATGCGCTACTGGCTGAACACGGCGGAACTCGCCTCACCGCCGATAGCCCTGATGGAAATCGAACGATTGTGCCATGAAGGCGTGCCCATTTCCGCCTCCCTGGTTCGTCAGCTACTGGTGAAAAAAGCATTTTCCGCCATTGCGCCTCTGGTGCCCGACACCACCCTTTCATGGCTGAAAAACATGCCACAGCGCGGCAGTTCACCAGGCGCTTCTCTCTCCCCTTCCTCCGCTTTCGCAACAGGTGAAAAATGAACATTATCCAGCCCGCCGTCGCAGGCACACTGGAGTCTGGCGATGTGATGATTCGCATCGCGCCGCTCGCTTCCCCGGACATCGACCTGCAGATAAACAGCAGCGTTGAAAAACAGTTTGGCGAGGCCATTCGGGCCACGCTGCTGGAAATCCTCAATCGCTATGACATTCACGGGGTCCAGCTCAACGTCGATGACAAAGGCGCACTGGACTGCATTTTACGCGCCCGCATGGAAACGCTGCTTGCTCGTGCGGCGGGTATTCCCGCCCTGCCGTGGGAGGAGCGCTCATGACAGGTGACACGTTACGCCTGCAAAAATCACGTCCCCGCCGCAGCATGCTGTTCGTCCCCGGCGCAAACGCCGCGATGGTGAGCAATGCCTTTATCTATCCGGCCGATGCCCTGATGTTCGACCTTGAAGACTCCGTGGCGCTGCGGGAAAAAGATGCCGCCCGACGCATCGTTTACCACGCGTTACAGCACCCGCTCTACCGGGAAGTGGAAACCATCGTGCGGGTGAATGCTCTCGATTCCGAATGGGGGCTTCACGACCTGGAAGCCGTGGTACGCGGTGGTGTCGATATTGTCCGCCTGCCGAAAACCGACACCGCTCAGGACGTTATCGACATTGAAAAAGAGATCCTGCGGATTGAACAAGCCTGCGGCCGCGAACCAGGCAGTACAGGCCTGTTGGCGGCGATTGAATCGGCACAAGGCATCACTCAGGCGGTGGCTATCGCCCACGCCTCCCCTCGCCTGATGGGTATCGCTCTGGGTGCGGAAGACTATGTCAGAAACCTGCACACCGAACGTTCAGCTCAGGGCACCGAGCTACTGTTTGCCCGCTGTTCCATTTTGCAGGCCGCCCGGGCCGCCGGGATTCAGGCCTTTGACACCGTCTACTCCGATGCCAACAACGAAGCCGGTTTTTTGCTGGAGGCCGCACACATTAAGCAGCTTGGTTTTGACGGCAAATCGCTGATTAACCCGCGCCAGATCGATTTGTTGCACAACCTGTATGCACCCACCGGCCAGGAGGTCGAACACGCCAGGCGGGTGATTGAAGCGGCGGAAAGCGCCGCGTGTGAAGGCCGGGGCGTCGTGTCGCTCAACGGCAAAATGGTGGATAGCCCCATCATTGAGCGCGCCCGGCTGTTGCTCTCTCGTGCCGCACTTTCAGGTCTTCGTGACGAATAAGGAAATTCCATGACGCAAAATAATGACGATGCTCAACGGCAGGCGCGCGTGTCCCACTGGACTAGCCGCGCAGAAAGCCAGCTACCCGCCTGGCATAACCGTTCAAAGCAGAATTTGCAGACGCAAAAGCCCCGCCATAAGAAACTGTGCGCCAGCCTGGAGGAGGCCATTCGCCGCTCCGGCTTCCACGACGGAATGACCCTCTCCTTTCATCATGCGTACCGCGGCGGTGACCTGACCCTCAATCTGGTGATGGATGCCCTTGCCCGCATGGGGTTCAAAAATCTGACGCTGGCGTCCAGTTCACTTAGCGACTGTCACGCTCCGCTGGTAGAGCACATTCGCAATGGCGTGGTCCGCCGGATTTATACTTCCGGTTTACGCGGGCCGCTGGCCGAGGCAATTTCACGCGGCCTGCTGAATGAGCCGGTACACATCCACTCCCACGGCGGTCGGGTGCATTTGCTGGAAAGCGGGGAACTGAACATTGACGTCGCCTTTCTTGGCGTGCCCGCAAGCGATGAATCCGGCAATGCCAACGGCTACACCGGCCAGGCCTGCTGCGGCTCGCTGGGCTATGCTCAGGTGGACGCCGAGCACGCAAGCCAGGTGGTGCTGCTAACGGAAGCACTGGTGGACTATCCGCACCATAAAGCCAGTATCGCCCAGGATCAGGTTGATTGGGTGGTACAGGTTGAGCACGTGGGCGACGCCGATAAAATTGGCGCGGATACCACCCGCATGACCACAAACCCTCGCGAGCTGCTGATTGCCCGGAGCGCCGCCGAAGCAATCGCTCACTCCGGCTATTTCCAGGAAGGGTTCTCCCTGCAAACCGGTACCGGGGGTGCTTCGCTGGCGGTCACCCGCTTTTTAGAAGACAAGATGCGCCGTCGGGAGATCCACGCCGGTTTTGCCCTCGGCGGGATCACCGCGACCATTGTTGACCTGCACGAAAAAGGGCTGATCCACACGCTGTTGGACGTACAGAGCTTCGACCGGGTTGCCGCACAATCGCTGGCGCGTAACCCAAACCATATCGAAATCAGCGCTAATCAGTACGCCAACTGGGGCTCGAAAGGCGCCTCAGTGGACCGCCTTGATGTGGTGGTGCTGAGCGCACTTGAAGTGGACACTCACTTCAACGTCAATGTGCTGACCGGTTCAGATGGCGTCCTGCGAGGCGCGTCGGGCGGTCACTGCGATACCGCCGTGGCGGCCTCACTGTCGATTATCGTCGCTCCGCTGGTGCGTGGACGCATCCCTACGCTTGTCGATAACGTGCTGACCTGCATCACGCCGGGTTCCAGCGTGGATGTTCTGGTGACAGATCACGGTATCGCGGTTAACCCTGCCCGCCCGGAAATTGCTGAACGGCTGAAAAACGCCGGTATGAACGTCGTGTCTATTCACTGGCTGCGCGATCGCGCCCTGCTGCTGACCGGCAAACCTCAGCCCATCGCCTTCACTGACAACGTGGTGGCCGTGGTTCGTTACCGTGATGGCTCGGTGATCGACGTCGTGCATCAGGTCAAGGAGTAGCCATGCGCCTCGACCTCACATCGGCGACGAATGCGCCCGTATCCCTGTCCACGCTGCTTGCCTGTCGCGATAACCGACAGGCACGACAGCGAGCCTGGATAACCCGTCACGGAACAGCATTAGTCTCCTTCACCGTGGTCGCACCGGGTCCGGTGAAAGACAGCGTGCTGACGAGGCGCATTTTCAATCACGGCAGGGCCGCGCTGCAGCGAGTGATCGACCAATCCGGCTGGGTTATCTACGCGCAAAACAGGATTGCCACCGCCGCCGGGCCGGAAGCCCTGCTGGCGATCGACGCTCCCGCTCAGACGCTGAAGCAGACCACGATAGAACTTGAGTCCCGCCTGCCATTAGGGCGTCTGTGGGATTTCGACGTCCTTACCCCGGAGGGTGAAATCCTGTCCCGCCGTGATTTTGCTCTCCCCGCAAGACGCTGTTTACTGTGCGAGCACAGCGCCACCAGCTGCGCCCGGGGAAGAACGCACCCGCTGACCGATTTGCTCGGCGAAATGGAGAGGCTCATCGATGCTGCTGATGCCATGTCCCGTTGAGTCCGAGCCGCTGCTGCCCGCGTCACTGACCCACGCCTGGAGTGAGCTTGCCTGGCGCGCCATGCTGACCGAGGTCAACTTATCGCCAAAACCAGGTCTGGTGGATCGTTTTAATAACGGTGCGCATCACGACATGGCGCTGGACGATTTTCACCGCAGTGCCAGCGCTGTCCGTCCCTGGCTTCCACGTTTTATGGAGGCTGGCGCGTTGGGCGCCCGGCATAGCCCGGTGGCGGTGCTTGCGACGCTGCGCCCGATAGGCCTTGCCTGCGAAGCCGCTATGTTTCGCGCAACCGCGGGTGTGAACACGCACAAAGGGAGCATTTTTGCCCTTGGGCTGTTGTGCGCCGCCCTCGGTCGCCTTCACCAACTCGCGTTACCTCTGTCAGCAGCAGCGTTATGCCAGACGGTTTCGGCAATGTGTCAGGGCCTGACGACGGCGGAGCTGCGTCACAGCACGCCGCCGCTCACCGCCGGGCAACGTTTATATCACCAGCTCGGGCTCACCGGCGCGCGCGGAGAGGCGGAAGCGGGCTACCCGCTGGTGCTGGATCACGCGCTTCCCCATTACCTTGCCTTGCAGCGTCTGGGTCGCGACCCGGAGTTGGCGCTACTCGACACCCTGCTGGTGCTGATGGCGCACAACGGCGATACCAATGTGGCCTCGCGCGGCGGCAGCGAAGGGCTTTTCTGGCTGCAGCAACAGGCCAAACGCCTGCTCTCCCAGGGCGGTATTCGTGAAAGGGCCGATCTGGCGCGGCTCAGGCAATTTGATCGGCAGTGCATTACTCGTCATCTCAGCCCTGGCGGGAGTGCTGACCTGCTGATTGTCACATGGTTTTTAGCGCACCTTTCAGATGTTCGTTATCACTTTCAATGAGTTTCGGAGAGTCACTCATGTCACTAACCAAAGAAAATGTAGGGAAACTACTGGCGCCGCTGGCGGTCATGGGGATCATGTTTTTACTCCCTGTGCCTGACGGTATGCCACCTCAGGCCTGGCACTATTTTGCCGTTTTCGTGGCGATGATTGTTGGAATGATCCTTGAACCGATCCCCGCAACCGCAATCAGTTTCATCGCCGTGACGATTTGCGTCATTGGCAGCCAGTATCTGCTGTTCGACGCCAAAGAACTTGCCGACCCGACGTTTGATGCCGGTTCACAGGCGTTAAAATGGGGGCTGGCGGGCTTTTCCAGCACCACTGTCTGGCTGGTGTTTGGTGCCTTTATCTTCGCGTTGGGTTACGAAGTCACCGGGCTTGGTCGCCGAATCGCGCTGTTTCTGGTGAAGTTCATGGGCAAACGCACCCTGACGCTGGGCTACGCGATTGTCATTATCGACATCCTGCTGGCCCCCTTCACCCCCTCAAATACCGCCCGAACCGGCGGAACCGTGTTCCCGGTAATTAAAAATCTGCCGCCGTTGTTTCAATCGTTCCCCAACGATCCCTCTTCCCGCCGCATCGGGGGCTACCTGATGTGGATGATGGTGATCAGTACCAGCCTTAGCTCATCGATGTTTGTCACCGGTGCCGCGCCAAATGTACTGGGACTGGAATTCGTCAACAAAATCGCCGGGGTACAAATCAGCTGGCTGCAATGGTTCCTCGGCTTTCTGCCGGTTGGCATTATTCTGCTGATCGTCGCCCCCTGGCTGTCGTATGTGTTGTACAAACCCGAAGTCACTCACAGCGCTGAAGTTGCCAGCTGGGCCGGTGATGAACTCAAAAGCATGGGGCCACTAAGCCGAAAAGAGCGCACGCTGATTGGCCTAGTCCTGCTGAGCCTGGGCCTGTGGGTGTTTGGCGGTGAACATATCGAAGCCACTGCCGTTGGGCTGCTGGCCGTCTCGCTGATGCTGGCGCTGCATGTGGTGCCGTGGAAAGAAATCACCCGTTATCACAGCGCCTGGAATACGCTGGTTAACCTCGCGACGCTGGTGGTGATGGCCAACGGTCTGACCCGCTCAGGGTTCATCGACTGGTTCGCGGGCACCATGAGTACTCACCTGGAAGGTTTTTCACCCGATGCCACCGTGATCGTGCTGGTGCTGGTGTTTTACTTTGCTCACTACCTGTTCGCCAGCCTTTCGGCGCATACCGCAACAATGCTGCCGGTTATCCTGGCCGTCGGAAAAGGGATCCCGGGCGTCCCCATGGAGCAGCTCTGCCTGCTGTTGGTGCTGTCCATTGGGATCATGGGCTGCCTGACGCCGTACGCCACAGGGCCGGGGGTCATTATTTACGGCTGCGGCTATGTGAAGTCAAAAGACTACTGGCGTCTGGGGGCCATTTTCGGGGTTATCTACATCGCCATGCTGCTGCTGGTGGGCTGGCCAATTCTTGCCATGTGGAACTAACGGGCACGGAAAATTTAAGTTAAATCATGCCGGAGAGGGAAACCCTTCCGGCTTTTTTATGGTTAAATGAACGCTATTCCCCCTATCTGTAAGTACCTGACCATGATGAAAGCAACCTGGCGTTATTTTTCCCTGCTGGCGGTTTCACTGCTGCCCGCCACTGCGACTTATGCCGATGCGCTTAAACCCGCACAATACGGGGATTTCGACAGCTATGTGCTGGCCCTGTCGTGGCAAACCGGTTTTTGTCAAAGCATGGAAGATAAGAACCGTAAAGCCCCCGACGAGTGCCGTTTACAAAAAGACGAAGCCAATAAAGCCGATTTTCTGACCGTGCATGGTTTGTGGCCAGGCTTACCCAAATCCATTGCTTCCCGCGGTGTGGATAATCGTCGCTGGATGCGCTATGGCTGCGCAACCCGTCCGGTCCCTAACATGCCGGAAGTGAAAGCCAGCCGTAAATGCAACGCGGCAGAGACCGGGCTGTCTCTGGAGATGGCCAATAAGCTGAATAACGTGATGCCCGGCAGCGGCGGTAAATCGTGCCTTGAGCGCTATGAATACGCCAAGCATGGCGTCTGCTTCGGCTTCGACCCGGATGCTTACTTCGGCACCATGGTTCGCCTGAACGGTGAGGTGAAACAAAGCGAGCTGGGCAAATTCCTGGCCGATAACTACGGCAAAACCGTCAGCCGCGCGGCGTTTGATAGCGCGGTTGCCAAAAGTTTCGGTAACGGCAGTGAAAAAGCCTTCAAGCTCACCTGCAATGGCAACCCGGCCTATCTGACCGAAATGCAGATTACCATCAAAGCAGAGGCCATTAACGCCCCATTGAAAGACGGTTCTCTGCTCTCCCAGCCGCATCCTGGCAATTGCGGACAGCAGTTCGTGATAGACAAAGCCGGACAATAAGCCTTTCATCTGACCGATGGCGGTTTCGCCTTGACGCAACGCCCGGCACATCACGTACCGGGCGTCGCGATTATGCCTGAATGAACGCCAGTAAATCGTCGCTTATCTGCTGTTTATGGGTGGTACAGATCCCGTGTGAACCGCCCTGATAGACCTTCAGCTGCGCGTGCGGCAGAATTTCCGCCGCCACTTTGCCACAGGTTTCAAAGGGCACAATCTGGTCATCATCACCGTGGATCACCAGCGTCGGGATCGTCATCCGTTTAAGGTCTTCACGTAAATCCGTTTCTGAAAACGCTTTGATACAGTCGTAAAGCGCTTTAATTGACCCCTGTAATCCCTGAGCGACAAAGCTGTTACGTACCGCTTCAGACGCGTTTGCCCCTGAACGGTTGTAGCCATAAAACGCCATCGTCAACTCATGGAAGAACGCGCCACGATCGTTGACGACGCCGGCTCGGATGCCGTCAAAAACCTCTTTTGGGACGCCGTTCGGATTGAAATCGGTTTTGATCATAATCGGCGTAACCGCGCCAATTAACACCGCCTTCGCCACCCGGGCCGTACCATGACGGCCAATGTAGCGCGCCACTTCCCCCCCTCCGGTCGAGTGACCCACGTGGACCGCATCCTTCAAATTAAGATGCGCCGTCAGCTCAGCAAGATCGTCCGCATATTGATCCATATGGTGCCCTTCCCATGGCTGAGAAGACCGCCCGTGGCCGCGACGATCGTGGGCAATCACACGGAAACCTTTCGATCCCAGGAACAGCATTTGATCTTCAAATGCATCCGCGCTCAAAGGCCAGCCGTGGCTGAACACCACCGGCTGCCCGCTTCCCCAATCTTTGAAATAGAGACTGCTGCCATCTTTCAGGGTCAATGTGTCGTAACCACTCATGGGATCTCCTGTTTCTTGAAAATGCTGACGCCAGAGGGCGCAGCGGTGCTTATCAAGAATAAGCCAGATTTGAAATCGATCACGTTTATCGATCAAATTTCACCCGCAGATAAGGATTTTCTTAATCTTTGAACCCCGTCGCAAAGCGCTAATAAATACCCCGGTGCGTATTTACAGCCCCCGCCATGTTACCAGTATCATGTTACCGGTATCAGTGATAAACGCAGGGATAACGCCACGCTATCACTCCCTCTTTACTGTCATGTTCACAGAGGATTTTAAGATGACAGAAGTTACGAACGCACTCGGCGCAGGAACGCTACTCGGCATCGCTGCAGGTGCCGTTGCTCTCCTGCTGGTCTTAATCATGCGCTTTAAAGTGCATGCCTTTTTAGCCTTAACTCTGGTCAGTATCGTGGTGGCACTGCTGACAAAAGTGCCGTTTGATAAAGTGGTTCCCACCCTGCTTACCGGCTTTGGCGGCACGCTTGCGGGCGTTGCGCTGTTGGTCGGTCTGGGTGCGATGATCGGTCGCCTGCTGGAAGTTTCTGGCGGGGCCAAAGTGCTGGCGGATACGCTTATCAATAAATTTGGTGCGCACCGTGCGCCCTTTGCGCTCGGCGTGGCCTCCCTGCTGTTCGGCTTCCCGATCTTCTTCGACGCGGGCCTGGTGGTGATGCTGCCTATCATCTTCAGCGTGGCGAAACAGTTCGGTGGCTCTACGCTGAAATATGCTTTCCCGGCGGCCGGTGCCTTCGCCGTCATGCACGCACTGGTTCCGCCACATCCGGGTCCGGTTGCCGCCAGCGAGTTGCTCGGCGCGAACATCGGCCTGCTGGTGATTGTCGGCCTGATTATTGCGCTGCCAACCTGGTATATCGGCGCTTACCTGTACGGTCTGTATGCCGGTAAGAAATTCGACATCAAACTGCCTTCCTCTTTCCTCGGTGAAGTGGAAGCCGACGCCAACCACAAGCCACCGTCATTCGGCATGGTGCTGACCATTCTGCTGATGCCGCTGGTGCTGATTTTCCTCGAAACGGGGCTGAATACTGCCGTCGTGATGGGATGGGTGGCGAAAGAGGACGTGCTGGTTAACTTCCTGCGTATGCTCGGCAAAACCCCGGTGGCGCTGCTGATCACCGTGTTCTTCTCCCTGGCCGTCTTCAGCCGTCAGCACAGCCTTAAGCATCTGGAAAAAATCTGCGACGGCGCGTTAGGCCCGATCTGCGGCATCATTCTGGTCACCGGTGCCGGCGGGATGTTCGGTGGTGTCCTGCGTGCCAGCGGCATTGGCGATGCGCTGGCTGGCGTGCTGTCTGATACCGGCATGCCGGTTATCGTTGCCGCCTTCGTGATTGCCACCGCACTGCGTGTTGCGCAGGGTTCCGCAACGGTCGCACTGACCACCACGGCTGCGCTGGTGGCACCAATGGTTCATGCCACTACTGGCATCAGTCAGCTCGACCTGTGTTTCATCGTTATCGCCATTGCGGGCGGTGCAACGGTACTGTCACACGTGAACGACTCTGGCTTCTGGCTGGTCGGCCGTTTCCTCGAAATGGACGAGAAAACCACGCTGAAAACCTGGACCGTGATGGAAACGCTGCTTGGCGGCCTCGCCTTCCTGTTCGCACTGATTGGCAGCCTGATCTTCTGATTGAGTAAATTCACTTCAAAGATCTGACCACAGTCAGTATCATGGATTTACCCCAAAACCCTCGTCTTGTACGACGAGGGTTTTCTTTTGGAAACAGGTACCTGGAAAAGCATGGAGGAAACAATGACCAGACCCGCCATTATCATTAACGAGCTGGATGCCGAACGCATCGATAAGCTGCTTGAGCAACCACAGTGGGCGAACTCGCCTGTCGCCAGCGCCCTGAATGAAGAGCTGGATCGCGCGCAAATGTGCTCTCCGCAGGAGATGCCACGCGACGTGGTGAGCATGAACAGCCAGGTCAGATTCCGTGATTTGAGCAACAACGAAGAACGCGTGCGCACCCTGGTTTTCCCGGTTGCCATGACTGACAGCGCGACACAGCTGTCGGTGCTTGCTCCAGTCGGTGCTGCCCTGCTTGGTCTTCGCGTGGGCGCGACCATCCATTGGGAATTACCGAACGGCACCGCCACGCACCTCGAAGTGCTTGAGCTGATTTATCAGCCCGAAGCCGCCGGTGAGTTTCACCGTTAAGCCTGGCTGAATTCTGCTTTTCAGAGGATGTTATCAACATCCTCTTTCCGCGCTTTAAGACAAAACTTTACCCTCCCACAGACGCTCACTGCCCGAATTTGCGACCTGACTGTCAGTTAAAAGACGCTGAATCTGCTTCAATTAACGCAACAATCACAAGGAGGAGAGCTTATGTACAACACCATCATTATGCCGGTTGATGTTTTTGAGATGGCGCTGAGTGATAAAGCCGTGCGCCATGCCGAGTTTTTGGCCCAGCAGGAAGGCGTGATTCATCTTCTGCACGTGCTGCCTGGCTCTGCCAGTATGACCATGAGCCGCTTTGCGGCTGACCTTCGACGCTTCGAGGAGCATCTGCATCAGGAAGCCGAAAGCCGCCTGAAAACCATGGTTAAGCACTTCAGCATTGACCCTTCACGCATCAAAATGCATGTGCTGATGGGCAACGTGCGCGATGTGGTCAACGAACTGGCAGAAGAGTTGAAAGCCGATGTCGTGGTGATTGGCTCACGTAATCCATCGATCTCCACCCACCTGCTCGGCTCAAATGCGTCAAGCGTGGTTCGCCACGCTCATGTGCCGGTGCTGGTCGTACGCTGAATGGGTTGCCTGGCGGCGCTGCGCTTGCACAGGCCTACAAAACCGGGCGGCGTCGCGCAATTTGCACAGACCTACGGGCCCTGATGCGTTGCGGTTTGTAGGCGCGTGCAAACGAAGTGCCGCCGCGCAATCCGCGCCATAAAAAAAGAGGCTACCTTTCGGTAGCCTCTTGTCATTGCAGGTGCAGTCTTACTTTTTTTTATATTACGCCGTTTTCGTACGGATCAGATAGTCAAAGGCACTCAGTGACGCTTTCGCCCCTTCACCGGTTGCAATGATAATCTGTTTGTACGGCACGGTAGTGCAGTCGCCCGCTGCGAACACGCCTTTTACGCTGGTTTCGCATTTGGCATCAATCATAATTTCGCCCATCCGGTTGCGCTCAATGGCACCTTCCAGCCAGGTGGTGTTCGGCAGCAGGCCAATCTGCACGAAAATACCGGACAGCGGCACGTGGTGCGCATCGCCGCTCACGCGGTCGCGGTAGTCGAGGCCCGTCACTTTACTGCCATCGCCCTTCACTTCTGTGGTCTGCGCATTGAGAATAATGTCGACGTTTTTCAGGCTGCGCACTTTATCCTGCAGCACCTGGTCGGCTTTCATTTCTGGAGCAAATTCCAGCAGCGTGACGTGCTCAACGATACCGGCCAGATCAATCGCCGCTTCCACGCCGGAGTTACCTCCCCCGATCACCGCCACACGCTTGCCTTTAAACAGCGGGCCATCACAGTGCGGGCAGTAGGTCACGCCTTTGGTGCGATACTGATCTTCACCCGGCACGTTCATGTTGCGCCATTTTGCCCCGGTCGCAATGATAATGCTGCGCGCTTTCAGCACGGCACCCGACGCAGTTTCAATCTGATGCAGGCCGCCTTCTACGCTCGCTGGCGTCAGCTTACTGGCACTTTGAGCGTCAATAACATCCACATCATAGTCAGACACGTGCTGCTTGAGCGCGCCCGCCAACTTCTGGCCTTCGGTTTTTGGCACTGAAATGTAGTTTTCGATATCCACGGTATCCAGCACCTGGCCGCCAAAGCGCTCGCCCATCAGGCCGGTACGAATCCCTTTACGGGCAGAATAAACCGCCGCCGCCGCGCCCGCCGGGCCGGAGCCGACAATCAGCACATCGTAAGCTTCACGTTTGTTCAGCTCTTCTGCCGCGCGTTTTTCCGCACCGGTATCCACTTTCGCCACGATTTCAGTCAGCGTCATGCGACCCTGGCCAAACGTTTTACCGTTCATGAACACCGCCGGAACGCCCATCACGTTGCGATCGGTGATTTCGTTCTGGAACACGCCGCCGTCAATCGCCGTATGCTTAATACGCGGATTCAGCACCGCCATCAGGTTCAGCGCCTGCACCACGTCCGGGCAGTTATGGCAGGAGAGCGAGTAATAGGTTTCAAATTCGAAATCACCGTCGAGGTCGCGAATTTGCTCCAGCAGCGCCTGCGCTTCTTTCGACGGATGGCCGCCGGTCCACAGCAGCGCCAGCACCAGCGAAGTAAACTCGTGGCCTAACGGAGAACCGGCAAAACGCGGCCCCTGGGTTGAACCTGGGTTGGTTATCAGGAAAGACGGCTTGCGCACCGCCAGGCTGTTGTCTTCTTTAAACGTCACCTGAGGTGAGAGTTCGGCGATTTCCGCCAGCAGTTCCTTGATTTCTGCCGATTTAGCGCTGTCATCCAGCGTGGCAATCAGCTCAACAGGTTTGGTCAGTTTCTCAAGATAGGCCTTGAGCTGGGTTTTCATGTTGGTGTCGAGCATCATTAATCTCCTGCTTAAAAAACATCATCATGCAAGCTGCCTTACGGGCGGCCTGAATGCGGCTTGCATCATGGGGTTTGAAGAAATACGGGTGCATGGCTGCACCCGTTTATTGCCGGGTGGCACTGCGTTTACCCGGCCTACAGTCTGGTAGGCCTATTGGGTAGGCCGGATAAGCATCGCGCCATCCGGCTTCGCAGCGCCTGAAAGGCTTAAATCTTACCGACCAGGTCCAGGGAAGGAGCCAGCGTCGCTTCGCCTTCTTTCCACTTCGCCGGGCACACTTCGCCTGGGTGGGACGCGACGTACTGAGCGGCTTTCACTTTGCGCAGCAGGTCAGATGCGTCACGGCCGATACCTTCTGCGGTAACTTCGATGGCCTGAATGATGCCCTGTGGGTCAACAACGAAGGTGGCACGGTCGGCAAGGCCTTCATCTTCACGCATATTGTCGAAGTTACGGGTCAGCGCGCCAGTTGGGTCGCCGATCATCGCGTATTTGATTTTAGCGATGGTGTCAGAGCTGCTATGCCATGCTTTATGGGTGAAGTGGGTATCGGTAGAAACAGAGTAAACGTCCACGCCCAGCTTCTGCAGTTCATCGTAATGGTCTGCTACGTCACCCAGTTCGGTTGGGCAGACGAAAGTGAAGTCAGCAGGATAGAAGAAGAACACGCTCCAGCGACCTTCGGTGTCTTTCTCAGTGACTTCTACGAATTCGCCGTTTTTGAAAGCCTGGTTTTTGAAAGGTTTGATTTTGGTGTTAATTAAAGACATCTGTACTTCCTCCGTGTTTTCGTTGGAAGCTAAGGTAACCCACCCGTTTCGTTTCGGCTAATGCGTTTCCTTTATCAAATCAATAAGCGTTAGCTAACAAACGTGAATCTACAGATAACCCACTTTTCACTGAAAATGCCCGACGTTTACCGCCATTGACAGCAGAACGTAAAAAGGCCACCTTTTCAGGTGGCCTCGTTACCTGAACAGCCCGAAAGGCCATTCAGTGCCAGTGAGACTGGCTACGCGTTGCGCTCTACACTACCCGATTAAAGGTGGTAAGCGAGGCGGATTACATCACCCACGCCAACGAAGAGCAATTGCAACACCCCAGGGTCTTATCTATGGTTGTGATAGGCTGTACCATTCAGGATGTCCTATCCCTCTCTTTTACAAGGATTTGCTTATGCGTAAACTCACGTTCCTGCTGACACTGCTGCCGCTGGTCGTCAGCGCCGAAGAGCTTCCGGCACCCGTAAAAGCCATCGAGAAACAAGGCATTACCATTATCAAATCCTTTGATGCGCCAGGCGGGATGAAAGGTTATCTCGGCAAATACCAGGATATGGGCGTGACTATCTACGTGACCCCGGACGGGAAACAGGCTATCTCGGGATATATGTATGATGAGAAAGGCACCAACCTGAGTGAGCAGATGATCCAAAAGGATATTTATGCCCCTCAGGGTCGGGAACTGTGGCAGAAAATGGAGAAAGCCAGCTGGATCCTCGACGGCCAAAAAACGGCGCCGACCATCATTTATGTCTTTGCCGATCCTTTCTGTCCCTATTGCAAACAGTTCTGGCAGCAGGCCCGACCGTGGGTTGAGTCAGGCAAGGTTCAGTTGCGCACCCTGATGGTCGGGGTTATCAAACCCGAAAGCCCGGCAACGGCGGCAGCCATTATGACCAGTCAGGATCCGGCCAAAACCTGGCATGATTACGAGCAGTCCGGTGGGAAACTCAAACTTGACGTCCCGGCTTCCGTTGCGCCAGCGCAAATGCAGGTGTTGAACGAAAACCAGAAATTAATGGACGCATTGGGTGCCAATGCCACCCCGGCGATTTATTACCTCAATCGTGAAAACATGCTCCAACAGGTCGTTGGCTTGCCCGACGCCGAAAACCTTAACGCCATGATGGGTGAAAAGTAAAAATAACGGTAAGGCTATTTTTAGACTGCCTTACCCTTTCCCTCTTTTTATTTCCTGCCATACTCATCATCTTGGGAATTAATATCAATCATCAAACATATATCTCCACTCAATAAATAGATAAAACAAATAGATAAACGCGCATTCAACGCATGCCGTGAATAAATGTTTTTGTATGTTCATCTAAACAATGTGTTTAACAGCCAGAAGGCCATGGAATGCCATTGTATAAACTCCCGCTAAGCGAGAACGTGCTGGAAGCCAGTTCAGAACGCATTAACTGGACGCTCAACAACTTTGACCGGGTCTGCGTCTCTTTTTCCGGCGGAAAAGATTCTACGGTGATGCTGCATTTAACGGCGCTGGCAGCACGCTCGCTGCATAAAAGATTCAGCGTTCTTTTTATTGACTGGGAAGCCCAATTCAGTAGCACCATTGAGCATTGTGAAAAATTGCGACGCGAATATGCCGACGTCATTGACACGTTTTATTGGGTGGCGCTGCCGCTGACCACGTCCAATGCATTAACCCAGTTCAGCCCCGTCTGGCAGTGCTGGGAGCCGGATACCCCCTGGGTCCGCGAGCCCCCCGCAGATGCCATCACCGACCCGGCCTTTTTCCCGTTTTACCAGCTCGGGATGTCGTTTGAGCATTTCGTCCGTGATTTTGCCGAATGGTTTTCACAAAAGCGACCTGCCGCCGTCACCATCGGGATCCGCGCCGATGAATCCTATACCCGTTTTTTGGCCGTCGCCTCCCAGCACAAACTGCGCTTTGCCGACGACAAACCCTGGACCAGCATCTCGCCAGGCGGGCATGCCTGGTACATCTACCCCATTTACGACTGGAAAACGGCAGATATCTGGACATGGTTTTCCCGCACGCAGTTCAGCTATAACCCCTTGTACAATCTGATGTATCAGGCGGGAGTGCCGCTGCGCTATATGCGCATATGCGAACCGTTTGGCCCGGAGCAGCGCCAGGGGTTATGGCTGTACCACGTCCTCGAACCCGAGCGTTGGGCAGCTATGTGCCAACGCGTCAGCGGCGTGCATTGCGGTGGGATTTATGCCGGTCGCGATAACCAGTTTTACGGCCATCGCAAGCTCGAAAAACCGCAAGGCCATAGCTGGAAAAGCTACGCCCTGTTTCTGCTGGAAACTATGCCTCCAGCCACCTCCGAGCACTATCGCAACAAAATTGCGGTCTATTTGCGCTGGTATCAGAAACAGGGGCTGGAGGATATTCCGGATAACCAGCAGGGCGATACGGGATCCAAGGATATTCCCTCGTGGCGACGTATCTGCAAGGTTTTACTCAATAACGACTACTGGTGCAGGATGCTCTCATTCAGCCCGACGAAGGCCAAACATTATCAGCGCTATAACCAACGGATGGCGAAAAAACGTCAGGAGTGGGGAATTTTATGCAAAAGCAAATGATTGACCATATGGTCGCCTGGCTGAAGGCGCTACCCGAAGCCGAACGGATTGACGAAATTAACCGTTTTCGCAAGGCACTTCATCAGGTCAGCCCGTTTCGCGATCAGCCCGTGGACTGCGTATTGTGGGTGAAGCAGGAGCAGATCACGCCGAACGATTACAACCCAAACAACGTCGCTCCGCCGGAAAAAAGGCTGCTGCAAAAATCACTGGAAACCGATGGTTTTACCCAGCCTGTGGTGGTGTATGGTCAAAGCGAGCAGCGCTATGAAATCGTCGATGGCTTTCACCGACACGCGTTGGCGAAATCAAAATCCGCGCTCAGGAAACAGCTCAAAGGGTATCTCCCCGTCAGTGTGATCGCCTCTGACAGCAGCGATGCCTCCGGTCGGATGGCCGCCACCATTCGCCATAATCGGGCCAGAGGACGCCATCAGATTAACGCCATGGCGGAGATCGTCCGCGAGCTGACGCAGCTCGGCTGGAGTGATAACAAAATCAGTGAAGAGTTGGGGATGGACGCCGACGAAGTGCTGCGCCTGAGGCAAATTAACGGCCTGCTGGATCTCTTCGCCGACCGTCAGTTCTCTCAGGCGTGGACAGTGAAATAGCTATAGCTTACAGAGACGTTCCGCCGCGGCAAGCAGCGTCGATTCCTGCTTGGCAAAGCACAGGCGAATCAACTTGTGCGGGAAAGGATCGGCGCAGAACACGGACAGCGGGATCGCCGCCACCCCCACGTCTTTTGTCAGCCACTGGCAGAAGCTCACGTCATCCAGGTCAGAGATGGCACTGTAGTCCGCCAGCAGGAAGTAGGTGCCTTCGCAAGGCAGGATTTCCAGCCGACTCTCACTGAGCGCAGCAACAAACAGATCCCGCCGGGCGCGATAGAAATCCGGTAATTCACGGTAGTGCTGCGGCTCGCTGCGCAGCATATCGGCAATCGCCAGCTGCGCGGGCGTGTTGACGGAAAAAGTCAGATACTGATGAACTTTGCGTAGCTCTGCGCTAATGGCCGCAGGGGCAACACAGTAGCCCACTTTCCAGCCTGTCATATGGAACGTTTTACCAAAAGAGGAAACCGCCACCGCCCTTTCGCGTAGCTGAGGATGCGCAAGCACGCTGGCGTGGCCTTCTGGCGCAAAGCAGATATGCTCATACACTTCATCGCTCAACACATAGATTTCACGTTCCGCAATCGCCTGCCACAGCGCGGCATAATCCGCTTTTTGCCATACCGTCGCCGAAGGGTTGTGGGGCGTGTTAAGAATAACCAACCGGGTGCGCTCGCTGAGCGTATCGGCGAAAGCCTGCCAGTCCACGCGGAAAGAAGGGGGCTGCAGTGCGAGGCGTTTCAGAATCCCCCCGGAAAGCGCCACCGCAGGCGCGTAGCTGTCATAGCTGGGATCAAAACAAATGACCTCATCGCCTGGGCGAACCAGTGCGGTGATGGCGGCATACAGCGCTTCCGTGGCGCCAGCCGTCACGGTGATATCAGTATTGGCATCCGGTTTATACCCGTAGAGCTCATCCGTTTTGCTCGCTATCGCTTCACGCAATGCCAGCACGCCGGTCATAGGCGCGTATTGATTGGCACCCTGCCCCACATGCCAGGCCAGACGCTGCTGCAAATAGTCCGGGCCATCAAAATCCGGAAACCCTTGTGACAGATTAATCGCCTGATGCTCAAGCGCCAGCGCGCTCATCTGGGTAAAAATCGTGGTGCCTAAATGGGGCAGCTTGCTTTGCGGGATCAGAGAGGGATGGCTCATGGCGTCGTTGACCGTTTGTAATACTGATGTTGAAGCCACTATAACACGATGTTAAGATTTGGCAATCAAGACGCATAGACGTCTAAATGACATAACACCATCAGGCCACCCGGAGAGGTAAGATGACCGTAAACCAGCAACTCGATGCCCTTGTCACCGCCTGTCACTGGATCGGCGAAAAAGGCTGGGCTCCCGCCACCGGCGGCAACATGTCCGTGCGTGAAGACGCGCACTGGTGCTGGCTCAGCGAATCCGGCAAAGATAAAGGCACCCTGACCAGCCGTGATTTTTTACAGGTGAGCATTGCCGATAATCAGGCTCCGTCTGGCCGTAAGCCCTCCGCTGAAACAGGGCTGCATACGCTCATCTACCGTTTATTCCCGCAGGCCGGCGCGGTGTTGCACGTGCATACCGTCAACGCCACCGTGCTATCGCGCATCGAAAAATCTGCCGAGCTGGTCCTGCACGGCTACGAAATGCAAAAATCACTGAGCGGGCAGACGACTCATCTCGATCGCGTGGCGATCCCGGTTTTTGAGAACGATCAGGACATTGACGCGCTCGCCCGCCGCATTGAACACTATGCCGCAGAACGCCCGCTCAGCTATGGCTTTCTGCTACGCGGTCACGGCCTGACCTGTTGGGGACGCGATGTCGCCGAGGCACGCCGTCACCTGGAAGGTCTGGAGTTTTTATTTGAGTGTGAACTGCGTCTGCGCCAACTGGAGAAAGTATGATCCGCGCCATTGTGACCGATATTGAAGGTACCACCAGCGATATTCGCTTCGTCCACGACGTGCTGTTCCCTTACGCCCGTGAGCGTCTGGCTGCATTCGTGAATGCACAACAGTTTGCCGAACCGGTAAAGACGCATCTCACGACTCTGCGAGAAGAGATTTCTGCCCCCGAGGCAACCACCGCCGAGCTTATCCAGACGCTGTTCACCTTTATGGATGAAGACCGAAAATCGACGTCGCTGAAAGCGCTGCAGGGGCACATTTGGCGCGAAGGCTACGTCAACGGCGACTTTACCGGCCACCTGTATCCCGATGTTTTGCCTGCCCTGGAAAAATGGAAACAGCAGGGTATTGATTTATACGTTTATTCCTCCGGGTCGGTGGCGGCGCAGAAACTGTTATTTGGCTACAGCGATGAAGGTGATATTACTCATCTGTTTAGCGGCTACTTTGATACCCACGTCGGCGCCAAACGCGAAGCACAGTCCTATTTGAATATTGCGGAGCAAACGGGACATCCGGCGGGGCAAATTCTGTTCCTGTCGGATATTCACCAGGAGTTGGATGCCGCAGAACACGCCGGTTTTCGTACCGTGCAGTTACTCCGTGGCGACGACGATAGCGCAAGCCACCATCATCAGGTTTCTGGTTTCGATAACATACATCCGGAGAAAATCCCGTCATGAGCGCACTGACCATTTATGCCGACAACAACGCCAGCGAGCCCACCTGGCACAGCACCGACGGAAGCGAAATCCAACAGCAGCTGAACAGCAAAGGCGTGCGCTTCGAACGCTGGCAGGCCGATCGTGATTTGGGGAGCTCCCCCACTGCCGACACCGTCATTAGCGCCTATCAGCATGCCATCGACAACCTGGTGGCCGAAAAAGGTTACCAAAGCTGGGATGTGATTAGTCTCAGAGCCGACAACCCGCAAAAAGAGGCTCTACGGGCAAAATTCCTTAACGAACATACGCATGGCGAAGATGAAGTGCGCTTTTTCGTGGAAGGCGCCGGGCTGTTCTGCCTGCACATCGGCAACGAGGTGTTTCAGGTGCTGTGCGAGAAAAACGATCTGATTTCAGTCCCGGCGGGCACCCCGCACTGGTTCGATATGGGTTCGCAACCTCATTTTACCGCCATCCGTATTTTCGATAACCCCGAAGGCTGGATTGCGCAGTTCACGGGAAATGAGATTGCCAACGGTTTCCCCTGCCTGAGTTAATCGTGATGTCGTGGGCTTCTTTCTTACGAAAAAGGAAGCCCGCATTCCTTCCTAATCGCGCTCAAATAATGAATCACCCGCCGCATTAACATTGTTTTATGTAGGGTTAACGCCCACATTTTTCATTTTTTATCATTTAATATGTTTATTTTTAAATCTTACCAACTGGTCGGATTTGTTTTGTTTTGCAAATAAAGTACCACTAGTCGTATTAAAGCAGTTCTCTTTCTGCTCCGGGCTGGGAAACAGCCACATTCAGATAAAATGATATAATTGCGTATGAAAATAATTTTCCCAACTCACTCCACGACATTAAGACACTTCTCGCTTTTCGCCACCCTCATTATCTTATTTACCGCCGTACTCTCCTGGTGGTTGATTTCAGATTCATGGACCCACTATAAACATGCAAGAAATAGCCTGCAGCAGTTTGAAGAATTTCACCGGGTGCTGATTGTTTCTAACCGTCTGGCGGACGAGCGCGGCTTCGCCAATGAAGCTATTTTTTCCAAAGCCAATAAAAACAAAAATATTCAACAATCTTTACAGCGTAGTCAGGCGATGACCGATGAGGGTTTCCGTCAATTGCCGGAGAGATTGCGCAGCGAGCTATCCGTTAAAAAATCGATATCACTGCTGGCGGAAGGACGTGCAAAGGTGGCTAATTGCATCCAGCGTTCCTGTAAAGACCCGACCACCATTGCCGATGCAATTAATACCATGATGATGGCCACCAATTACTATCATCACACCGTGTTTGCCAAGACGGATGATTTCATTAAAATGGAACCGATGGCCGTCATGGGGATATTAAAAACCCAATCACTGGGTGAACTCAGGGATTTAACAGGAAAATTAGGTTCTACCGTATTAATACCTTTACTGGTCAACAGACCGCTAACATTAGAAGAAAAAATATCCATCACTCGCCGCCGCACCAAAATGGAAAGTGAATGGAAAATATTGGCTATCCATGGCGATAAAACCGAAACGTCTCAGCGATTTGATCAGGAACTGTTGATCACCCGCCATAACTTTATTAACAGAGGCCTGGATCTCATTAATTATATCCAAAGCCGCAGTCTCACCAATCAACCCTATACGCTCTCAGTGGAAGACTTTGCGATTCGTTATCACAATAGTTTGTTCACTTTCAATGACCTGTTGGGTTTATACATTGATAATCTGAGCAAAAGTTACTCTCAGAAAAAATATGATGCTTTACAGCACCTTATTTTAACGCTTTCCACGCTGGTGATTGTTTTATGCCTCGCGCTGGCAAGCGTGATTTATATCCAGAAACGTATTCTGCAACCGCTGTGGCTCCTGAACAAAAAGGCCCGGGCTATCGCTGACAATGACTCACCGTCGTCACCGGTGGACGAGGGCTATTGTGAAATTCAAACCCTGCAGGAAACGCTGAATGCACTTGAAATAAACTTCGATGCACAACAAGCCCGTAGCGAGAGCCTCCGTCAAAAAGCGGAACACGATGCTTTAACGTCGGTGTTAAATCGCCATGGTTTTGAATCCGCTGCGCGTAAGCTTATCGGCCAGGCCCGTATAGACTCCCCGGCCTGGCTGGCCCTGTTGGATATCGACCATTTTAAAAATATCAATGACACCTGGGGCCACCCTGTCGGCGATAAGGTGCTGGCCCAGCTGGGACATGAGCTGCTCCAGTCCGTAGAATCCGGAGATGTGGTGGCCCGAATCGGCGGCGAAGAGTTCGCGATACTGTTTTGTGAAGGCGATCCGAAGCGCGTGGCTGCTCGCGTCAGCGCGCTGCAAAATGCCTGCTGGCGCATCAGAGTCAACCCGGAAGAAAATGCGACCATCAGCATTACCGCCAGCTTCGGCTTATCGAGCGCCTGGCATGGCTCGTTGGTGGCCATGATGGCAGAGGCCGACAGAGCGCTCTATACCGCGAAGCGTGAAGGCCGTAATCGCGTGGTCGGATTACCTTACTGATGTGCAGGCACAACAAAGGCCAGGTTTACCCCTGGCCTGAATCGGGCGCAGGTTGCCCGCAGGATGGCAACAGAACTTACGCTTTTGCCGCGAACGCCCCGGCCTTCACCGCATCCGGGAGCACCACGCCCGTATCCAGCACCCACCCACTGATCAGCGCTGCAGGCGTCACATCAAACGCCGGGTTGTAGACACCCGCATTTTCCGGTGCCCACTGGACGGCGCCAAAACTCCCCGCCACACCGGTCACTTCGGTTGCCGCACGCTGTTCAATGGGGATCGCGTCGCCGTTCGGACAGTGGGGATCTAATGTGGTCTGCGGGGCCGCCACATAAAACGGAATCCCGTGGAATTGCGCCAGCACGGCCAGCGAGTAGGTGCCGATTTTGTTCGCCACATCGCCGTTAGCCGCAATGCGGTCTGCACCGACCCACACCGCATCCACCTGCCCTTTCGCCATTAGACTGGCAGCCATGGAGTCGGTAATGAGTTGATAAGGGACGCCAAGTTCGCCAAGCTCCCACGCCGTCAGCCTTCCGCCCTGCAGCAGCGGACGCGTTTCATCCACCCAGACATTCGCAATTTTTCCCTGCTGATGGGCAAAATTGATCACCCCAAGCGCGGTGCCAACGCCCGCCGTTGCCAGCCCACCCGTATTACAGTGCGTCAGTAAGCGGCTGCCGGGTTTCACCAACTCGCTTCCGGCCGTCGCTATGCGCTCGCAGAGCTGCTTATCTTCTTCGATTAACCGCAGCGCCTCTTTGACCAGCGCCGGGACAATGTTTTCTTCCGCCAGGGCGAGTTTCATGCGGTCGAGATTGTTCATCAGATTGACCGCTGTCGGGCGTGATGCCCGCAGCGTTTCAAGCGCCTGCAGCAGTTCTTCGCGATTAAGCCCACGCTCAGCCAGCAGCGCTAACAACAGGCTTGCAGAGAGGCCAATCAACGGTGCGCCGCGCACCCGCAACGCGTGGATGTGCCCCACGAGCGAAGGCACGCTATCGGCTTCCAGCCAGCGTGACGCCTGCGGTAGGGCCTGCTGATCCAGAATAAAGAGCTGATTATCCTGCACCCGCAGGCTGGTCGTCTGTAATGTCTGCATGTCGTTAAATCCCTGTTGCGTTGTTGTATCACATTGTGTCAGGATGAATTACAGATGTATAGACGTCTGAATGGCTTTATTTCTGGCTTTCCGTTTTTGAGAGAATGAGGATCGAGGCAATGTCGCACTATTACACGTTTACCGCCCACGATGCTGTGGCCTATGCGCAACAATTTGGTGGGCTGGACACGCCTTCTGAGCTGGTCTCCGCGGAGGAAGTGGGCGACGGCAACCTCAATCTGGTGTTCAAAATCTTTGATAACAAAGGCGTGAGCCGGGTCATTGTCAAACAGGCGCTGCCCTATGTGCGCTGCGTGGGTGAATCCTGGCCGCTGACGCTCGATCGTGCCCGCCTCGAAGCGCAGACGCTGGTCGAACATTATCGCCACAGCCCGCAGCATACGGTGAAAATACACCATTTCGACCCACAGCTGGCCGTGATGGTGATGGAAGATCTCTCTGACCACCGCATCTGGCGTGGCGAGCTGATACAGGGCGCGTATTATCCGCAGGCGGCACAACAGCTGGGCCACTATCTGGCACAGACGTTATTCCACACCAGCGACTTCTTCCTGCACCCCCACGAGAAAAAAGCCAGGGTCGCCCAGTTTATCAACCCGGAAATGTGCGAAATCACCGAAGACCTGTTCTTCAACGATCCGTATCAGATCCACGAGCGTAATAACTACCCTGCCGAACTGGAGGCGGATGCGGCTGCCCTGCGTGACGATGCACAACTTAAACTGGCGATTGCCTCACTGAAACACCGCTTCTTCTCTCAGGCTGAAGCCCTGCTACACGGGGATATTCACAGCGGATCGATTTTCGTTGCTGACGGTAGCCTGAAGGCGATTGATGCGGAGTTTGGCTATTTTGGGCCAATAGGTTTTGACGTCGGCACGGCGGTGGGTAACCTGCTGCTGAACTATTGCGGCGCACCAGGACAGCAGGGGATCCGCGATGCCGCGGCGGCCCGCGAGCAGCGACTGGTCGATATTCAGGAGCTGTGGAATACCTTTGCCGAGCGTTTCCAGCAGCTGGCAGCGGAAAGCACTCGCGATGCGGCACTCGCCAGCCCAGGCTACGCTTGCGTATTCCTCAAAAAGGTCTGGCACGATGCGGTTGGATTCTGCGGCGCGGAGTTGATTCGTCGCAGCGTGGGGCTTGCACACGTCGCGGATATCGACACCATCAAAGACGACACCATGCGCCACGAATGCCTTCGCCATGCCATTACGCTGGGACGCGCGCTGGTGGTGCTGGCCGATCGTATTGATAGCGTGGATGAATTAATTGCCCGGGTGCGTCAGTTCAGCTAACGCGTTGTGATACTGCCGGATACGCATCGCTTATCCGGCTGGTTAACATCGCCCGGTAAGCCTCAGCCACCGGGCGTTTTTTTACGGCTTGTTTTTTGCTTCGAGGGTTGCAAACCACGGAGCAATAAAGTCCTCAGTTTGGCCCCAACCCGGAACAATTTTGCCCAGCGTCGCGACGTTAACGGCACCAGGCTGTGCCACCAGCACGGCTTGTGGAATGGCCGCCGCTTTGAAGCTATAGGTCGCAGGCGTTGTTTCACCGGCAATCTTGTTGGCAATCAAACGCACGTTCGTCGCGCCGATCAGTTTGGAATCCACCGCCACGCTCACCTTCCAGGGGCTGCCCGCTTCGCGCATCAGCTGCAGATCCTGGTTGGAAACGTCAATGCTATACAGTTTGATTTCCGTACGGCCATTCTCTTTCAGCGCCTTGTAAGCCCCCTGGCTAAACGCATCCCAGGTTCCCCAGATAGCATCGATTTTCCCTTTCGGGTATTTCGCCAGAATCGCCCCGACTTTGTTCGCGGTGTCACCCTGTACATCCGATGAGACGGCGCCAATGGACTCCAGCTCTTTAATCCCAGGATTCTGCTTCAGCAGCGCTTTATAGGCGGTTTCACGGCGCTCCATTGGCGGGAATCCCGCCACCCACAGCTTGACGATGTTGGCCTGACCGTTGAAGTCTTTCACCAGTTGACCGAATGACAACGCCGTCAGCGAAGCATCATCCTGCTGGGAAACCGTGACGCCCGGAATATCGCCCGTGACGGCAGTATCAAAGGCCGCCACTTTGATTCCCGCCTCTACCGCTTTTTTCACCAGCGCGGTGGAATACGGATCGCGGCCCTGCGAAAGAATAATCCCGTCATACTTCTGGCTGATGGCCTGGTTAACGAAATCCTGGAACTTCGCATCATCGCCATTACTTAAAAAGGCGCTGACCTTAAAACCGAGCTTTTTCCCTTCCTGAATCGCCCCGGCAACAAACTGGGTGGTATTGTCATCGGATCCCAGGTTGCGGATCACCGCAATGCGAATCGGCCCGCTGTGACTGGCAATGGCAGCCGGAACAGGCGTCGGTGTTTCAGCCTGCGCACTGACAGAGGCCAGCAGGCTCATGGCGATGAGCGACAGTGTGATTTTTTTCATTGTGTTTACCCTGATTATTGTTATGTCCGGCGCTGAAAATAGGTCAGAGCCAGCGCGCCAGCCAGCACCAGACCTTTGATAATGTCCATGGCGTAATAAGGCACTGACAGCATTACCAGTCCATTCGACAGCACCCCGAGGATAACGGCCCCCACCAGCGTTCCAAGGGCATTCGGTTTCCCGGACCCCGCCAGCGAAAAGCCAATCCACGCCGCCGCGACCGCATCCATCAGATAGCCGCTGCCCGCATTCACTTGTGAGGAACCAATGCGCGAAGCCAGCAAAATGCCGCCAAGCCCCGCCAGCAGAGACGCCGTGACGTAAGCCGCCACCTTGTAACGCGTGGTGCGAATGCCCGAGAGACGCGCCGCTTCAGGGTTGCCGCCGATAGCGTACATACGACGACCATGCGTCGTTAACGACAGCGCCAGCTGCGCCACAACCGTCACCACCAGCATAATGATGACGATGGTCGGCACCTGCCCAAGCAGCCCAAACGCCGCCGGGATCGTCCCTTCCGCCATTTCGCCGCTCGGCAACACCATGTTTTCCGTTATCGAACCGCCGAAGCTGTACGTCGCCGCCACGCCCTGCACCACAAAAAGACTGGCGAGGGTCGCGAGCATGTCGGGAATACGCAGAATGACGATCAGAAAGGCATTAAACAGCCCCACCAACGTGCACAGCAGCAGGGTGAGCGCAATGGCCTCCGTCGTCCCCATGCCGTGCCAGACAAACAGCGAAATCACCAGCGTGTTCGCCAATGACGCGGTTGACCCCACGGAAAGATCGAAGCCACCGACGGTGAGCGAAATGGAGACCCCGACGGCGATCACCGTCACAATGGCAATCGAACGCAGAATATTGATGATATTGAACGGATCGAGGAAGTTGTCCGCCGCAACGCCGAAAATGGCGATCAGCGCCACCACGGTGAGCAACATGCCCCATTTATAAAGAAAATCGAAAAACTGCTGACGGCCGGTTACCGTCGTATTCACTGTCAGGGCCTTGCTCACGACGTAACGCCTCCGGTGGAGTAATAAAGTAATGTCTCTTCGCGGGCATCGACGCCCGCCACTTCTGCCACAATTTTGCCGTCCCACAGCACGCAAATGCGGTCGCACAACCCCACCAGCTCAGCAAATTCACCAGACGCATAAATCACGCCTTTGCCTTCGCGGGCCAGGCCGTCAATCAGGTTAAACAAGTCAGTTTTTGCTTTAACATCGACGCCTTTGGTCGGCTCGTCAAAAATCAGCACGTTAGCGTCGCCGCGCAGCCATTTTCCTATTGCGACTTTCTGCTGATTACCGCCGGAAAGACGACGTAACGACTGTGCCGGACCTCTCGCCCGAATACCGATGCGGGAAATCACCTCCTCCGCCCAGCGCCACGCCTGACGATGACCAAACAGACTCCAGCGGGAAAAGCTGTTATCTGCGCTGATCGCCAGATTCATCGCCACCGGCTCTTCAATGAAAATCCCCTCTTTGCGCCGCTCTTCCGGCACTAACGCCAGACCGCGAGCGACGGAGTCCGCCGGGTCACGCGGTTTCCACGGCTGACCGTTAAGCTCAGCGCGCCCAACGCGGCTCTTGCTGGCCCCAAACAGCGCTTTGCACAGCTCCGTTTTCCCGGCCCCTGCCAGTCCGGCTATCCCCAGAATTTCGCCTTTACGCAGCCGCAGTGAGATGTCCTGCAGCAGATGCTCATCATGCAGCCCGTCGACCTGCAGCACGATCTCCTCGCTTTGCGCCTGACGCCGGGGAGGGAAAATATCGGTCAGCGCATGTCCGAGCATTTTGCCGACAATCTGCTCGCCGCTCAGCGCCGCCATCGGCCCGCTTTCAATCAAGCGCCCGTCGCGCAGCACCGTCAGCGTGTCGCAAATGGTTTTCAGTTCATGGATGCGATGGGAGATAAACACCACGCCGATCCCCTGCGCCTGCAGGCGGCGAACCACGGTAAACAGCCGCTCGCTTTCATGGCTGTCGAGCGGCGCGGTAGGTTCATCGAGGATCAGAAAACGGCAGTGGTGGGAGAGTGCCCGTGCCAGCAGGATTTGCTGTTTTTCCGCCAGCGAGCAGCTTTCCACAGGACGACGGACATCCAACTTAACGTCCAGCGGGGCCAGCGCAGCCTGTGCCTGCTGGCGGATCTGCTGCCAGCGAAAGCGATAGCCTGGGCTTGCCAGGTGATCGAGCATGATGTTTTCGGCAATCGACAGCCCCGGCACCAGCGCCACATCCACTTCCTGCTGCACCAGGTGAATACCCAGCTGTTTCGCGTCACGAGGAGAACGAATACTCACCGGTTGACCGTCAAGCAGAATCTCCCCGTCGTAATGGTCATAGGTGCCGCAAAGCACCGCCATCAACGTCGACTTGCCCGCCCCGTTGGCTCCCGTCAGCGCATGCACCGATCCCCCTGCCAGCGTAAACGCCACCTGAGAAAGCGCATGAAAACCGGAAAAGGCCAGACTGATGCCGCGCATCTCAAGGCTGTTCACTGCCATCGGTGGTCCTCCAGGATAAGCGCGTTGATTCAGGGACTTTTTCACAGTCGTCAAAGCACGACAACGGCGTAAAAAGCATAAGATAAAGCGAAATGATATTAGCCATCCGGACATCCAGACGTGTTTCAGGCTGACGATAATACACAGAAACATAACAATTGAGCAACAGAGAGTTTTACCGCTGCCGCGTTTGTAAAGGTGGCTGCGTTAACCTTTTGATACGCAACGCGACCGCGAATATCGCCCTTCTCGCCCATTGACGGGGCATTTTCCCCCTCTATACCTAATGAAGATTCTCACTCCACTGTTACGAGGCAACTATGCATATCGATTTGACGGGAAAACGGGCGTTGGTTACCGGTGCCAGCCGCGGGCTTGGCCGGGCGATTGCACTTTCACTGGCAAACGCCGGGGCGGATGTGGTTATCACGTATGAAAAGTCGGCGGACAAAGCGCAGGCGGTGGCAGAAGAGATTAAGGCGCTGGGCCGACAAAGCCACGCGATTCAGGCAGACAGCGGTAACGCGCAGGCCATTGTGAATGCGGTAAATCAAACGGCGGAAACCCTCGGTGGGCTGGATATTCTGGTGAATAACGCGGGGATCGCGCGCGGTGGCCCGCTGGAGTCGATGTCGCTGGAGGATATTGATGCCGTCATTGGGGTGAATATTCGCGGGGTGGTGGTGGCGACCCAGGCGGCGCTGTCGCATCTCGGCCAGGGCGGACGGATTATCAATATCGGCAGCTGTCTGGCAAATCGGGTCGCGTTTGAAGGGATTGCCGTGTATTCGATGAGTAAGTCCGCGCTAAATTCGTTTACCCGAGGGCTGGCGAGGGATTTAGGTCCGCGCGGTATCACCGTCAATCTGGTGCATCCCGGCCCCACCGATAGCGACATGAACCCTGCCGACAGTGAACAAGGACGGGAGCAGGTTAAGCAGATAGCCTTAGGCCATTACGGCACGCCGGAGGATATCGCCGCGGCAGTCACCTTCCTTGCCAGTCCGCAGGCCGGGCAAATCACCGGCACCGGGTTGGATGTGGATGGCGGCGTCAACGCCTAACAGCACTTCGCCCCGCCTTTACCGCCGTAGCGGGCTTCCTGACGTTCGCGGAAAAATGCCTCGTAGGTCATCGGCGTCTGATCCGGATGGGTCAGGCGCATGTGTTCTACATAGTTGTCATAGTCAGGCACGCCAATCATCATTTTCGCGGCCTGACCGAGGTATTTTCCGGCTTTCGAGAGTGTGTCGAACATGTTAGCTCCTGTGGAATTCCCCTCTCCCTAACCCTCTCCCCAAAGGGGCGAGGGAATAAATTGCCCCCGCCTTTCT
>WJYM01000010.1 GCA_009668205.1 Enterobacteriaceae bacterium RIT691
TTTATCTGCGGGCACACTAGGATAGAGACACATTTCCGTCTGAAGGAGTTCGTCATGAAATTGTTCTACAAGCCAGGGGCCTGTTCGCTAGCCTCGCACATTACTCTGCGTGAAAGCGGAATGGACTTTTCACTGGTTGGCGTTGATCTGGCGAAAAAGCTGCTGGAAAACGGTGAAGATTTTTGGCAGGTCAACCCGAAAGGTCAGGTGCCTGCCCTGTTGCTCGATGACAATACCCTGCTCACCGAAGGCGTGGCCATCATGCAGTACATTGCCGACACCAAAGCTGACCGCCAGCTTCTGGCACCAACCGGCAGCATTACGCGCTACAAGACCCTGGAATGGCTGAATTACATCGCCACAGAGCTGCACAAAGGCTTTACCCCGCTGTTCCGTCCAGACACCCCTGAAGATTTCAAACCTACCGTTCGCGCGCTGCTTGAGAAGAAACTCAGCTATGTGGATTCCGTGCTGAAAGAGAGCGAGTGGATCAGCGGCAATCGCTTTACTATCGCTGACGCGTATCTGTTTACCGTGCTGCGTTGGGCACGTGCGGTGAAACTTGAGATGAGTGGACTGAAGAACATTGATGCCTATATGGCTCGTGTTGCTGCACGTCCTGGCGTTGCAGCGGCCATGGCGGCGGAAGGCATTAGCTAATCGCTTCCTACCGTCGTAAAAAAGGCCGCTAATGCGGCCTTTTGTTTGCCCGGATAAATGCCTGGCGGCACTACGATTGCACAGGCCTACAAATACGTAGACACCGATAAACGAGGCTGTGTAGGCCCGGTAAGCTTGCGCCACCGGGCATCTGGCTGAGAATTACTTCCAGCACACCAGGCAGTAGTTCTTTTTACCGCGACGCAGCAGCGTGTAGCGACCAAACAGACGGTCGGAATCAACAAAGGTGTATTCCGGGTCAATCTGCTTCTCACCGTTGATGGTGACCGCATTCGAGGCGATGGTCTTACGTGCCTGCCCGCGGGACGGCTGCAGTTCAGAATCCACCAGCGCCTGCATCAGATCGGCGCCTTTCTCCATTTCAACCATCGGTACGCCATCCTGCGCCAGCTGCGCGAAATCGTCTTCGCTCAGTGAGCTCAGCGTGCCGTTGAACAGGCTTTCGGTGATGCGTTTTGCCGCTTCCAGGCCAGCTTCGCCGTGAACCAGACGGGTCACCAGCTCTGCCAGAACGTACTGGGCGCGTGGTGCTTTACCACTGTTCTTGTCTTCTTCTTCCAGCGCATTGATTTCAGCAATGTCCATGAAGGTGAAGAACTTCAGGAAACGATACACATCGGCATCTGCCGTGTTAATCCAGAACTGGTAGAACTTGTACGGGCTGGTTTTCTTCGGATCCAGCCATACCGCGCCACCTTCGGTTTTACCGAATTTCGTACCGTCAGCTTTCGTGATCAGTGGAACGGTCAGACCGAAGACCTGATTCTGGTGCAGGCGGCGGGTCAGATCGATACCCGAGGTGATGTTACCCCACTGGTCGGAACCGCCAATCTGCAGCGCGACGCCGTGCAGATTGTTCAGACAGGCAAAGTCATAACCCTGCAGCAGGTTGTAGGAGAACTCGGTAAAGGAGATGCCTTGATCGTCACGATTCAGTCGCTGCTTCACCGCTTCCTTGTTGATCATCTGGTTAACAGAGAAGTGTTTACCGATGTCGCGCAGGAAGGTCAGCACGTTCATGCCGCCAAACCAGTCGTAGTTGTTCGCGGCAATCGCACTGTTGTAACCGCAGTCGAAATCGAGGAACGGCGCCACCTGTTTACGGATTTTATCCACCCACTCCTGAACGGTGTCTTCGGTGTTCAGCTTACGCTCGGCCGCTTTAAAGCTTGGATCGCCGATCAAACCGGTTGCGCCACCCACCAGAGCAACTGGCTTATGGCCCGCTTCCTGGAAGCGTTTCAGGCATAACAGGGGAACGAGATGCCCCAAATGCAAGCTGTCAGCGGTCGGATCGAAGCCGCAATAGAGCGCGATCGGGCCCTGCGCCAGTCGCTCTGCTAACGCTTCCTCGTCCGTCACCTGAGCCACGAGGCCCCGCTCTTGCAATTGTTTAATCAGGTTACTGCTCGCCATCAAAGTCTCCATCTATAAAACAGGTTGCACCTTAGTCGGTACACGACGTTTCGCCAGATGCGAAAGGTTCATAGAATAAAACGCCAGCCCGTGTTGTGCCAGCGCTTAAAACAACAAAATAGGTGATTACGGCGCCAGTCGATCGATTTTCCAGGCGTCGTTCTCACGCTGGTATAAAAAACGATCGTGCAGACGATGTTCACCGCCCTGCCAGAACTCCATCGACTCAATGCTTACACGAAAACCACCCCAGAAACTCGGCAGCGGAACTTCGCCCTGCTGGAACTTCTGTTTCAGTTCGAGGAACTTACTTTCAAGAATGCCACGCGCAGAAATTCGGCTGGACTGTTTTGAGACCCAGGCACCAATTTGACTATCACGAGGACGGCTGTGGAAGTATTTGAGAACTTCAAGGGTGGAGAGTCGCTCTGCTTTGCCGGTCACCATCACCTGACGTTCTAGGTTATGCCAGGGGAACAACAGGCTGATGCGGGGATTGTGTTCAAGCTGCTGCGCTTTCCGGCTGCCCAGATTGGTATAAAACACCAGGCCTTTGTCGTCATAGTGTTTCAGCAAAACAATACGTTGGTACGGTTGTCCGTTTTCATCAACCGTAGCGACCACCATGGCGGTCGGGTCGGCCAGTCGGGCCTCACAGGCCTGCCCTAACCAACGTTCAAAAAGCGCCAGGGGTTCGGCGGGAAGATCGTGACGGCGCAGGCCGCCACGGGTGTATTCACGGCGCAGGTGCGCAATTTGCTGCAGGTCATCGTTATCGGACATGGCGTCAGTATCATTTAACTTTGGGTGGCGCTTATTGTGCGCCGCCCACCGTAAAATCTCAACGCTGCTTCGGATTTTGTAACTGACAGTTATTCAGGACGATACGATCGCGTTTATAGACGGTTGCACTGTCCCCTTTCGACCAGAACACGTAAATCCCGTCGGTATAGCGAGTACCAGAGGCAGAAATTCCCTGCTGGAGTACCCGCTGTTGGTTATCGTAAATGAAATCAACCTGTTGACGGGTATTGTTAAGGTGAACGGTTAACGGTTTTTCATCACACTGATAGTTCAGCGTATCGGTGTTCATCTGCTCGACAAACTGATTGTAATAGCTGCAACCAGAGAGCATGAGGGGTACAAATGCGAGGAGGATTTTTTTCATTGGCTTGCCTTAAGACTGTCCCGGTCCAGGAGGGCAAATGCCCTCCCATTAATGCCTTTATTGTATCGGCTAAAGAGGAATCTCTCAGTCAGTTAACTCTGATTATGGGAAGGGTTGGCGGGATAAATCGCCCCCAGCACGGTGGATTCACGAGCGCCGGTCACGGACGGCAAATTCCCCGGTAACCCGGCAAGCGTCCGCCATGCAAGCCAGGCGAAGGCCAGCCCTTCCATGTCGTCACCGCTGACGCCGTTTTCATCCGTGGTTGAGACTTCGGTCCCCGGCAACAGTCCGCTCAGGCGCGTCATCAACAGCGGATTGCGACTCCCGCCGCCACACACCAGCAGACGCTCACAGCCGCCGCTCAGCAACACCTGCTCGCTGATGGTAACCGCCGTGAGTTCGGTCAGAGTGGTCATCACATCCTGAGCGGCAAGGCCCGGGAAGTTTGCCAGGTGGCGTTCCAGCCAACCGTAGTTAAAGTATTCACGTCCGGTGCTTTTCGGTGCCGGTAACGCAAACCAGGGGTCGCTCAGCAGGGTTTGCAATAGCGGCAGGATCACTTTACCCGAGCAGGCCCACTCCGCGTTTTTATCGTAGGGCTTCCCACGCTGACGCCAGATCCAGGCATCCATCAGCATGTTGCCAGGCCCGGTATCGTGCCCTTTCACCGGAAGGTCCGGATACAGCATCGACAGGTTCGCAATGCCGCCGATGTTAAGCACAATTCTGCGTTCATCAGGAACGGCGAGCAGCGCCTGATGAAATGCGGGGACAAGCGGTGCCCCTTGCCCACCCAGCGCCATATCACGACGGCGGAAGTCTCCCACCACGGTGATTCCGGTGCGTGCGGCAATAATGTTGTTATCACCGATTTGCAGCGTATGTGGCGCATCGCTGTCGGGTTCATGCCAGACGGTTTGTCCGTGACACCCGATGGCCACGATATCTTTCGCGGTCAGGTTTTCCTGCGCCAGCAGTGCCAGCACAGCATCGGCAAACAGGTGGCCAAGACGATTGTCCAACTGACCGTATTGCGACAGGGTCAGCGGTTGTCCCTGGCAAACGGCAAGGATAGCCTCTTTGAGGGCAATGGGCATCGGAAACGAGAGGCTGGCTTGCTGCGCCACCCGGGTCTCGTCCATAACGGCAAGAACCACATCCACGCCATCCAGACTGGTCCCTGACATAACGCCAATATAGCGACCTGATTTCATACGCCTTCCTTAGTGGTGACCAAAAGCCACACTGAATCATAAAGTCTTTATTAATACCATGGCCCGCTCATACTATTTAACAATCGGACAGAAAAAGTGCGACCGAACGCTTCTCTCTAAATCCCTGTGCTGCCGTTTAGGGTTGGTTAAGGGCTGAGCGATTAGAATTTTTGCCCTAACCGCGCAGAAGGTATGACCTCCGTTGAATAAATGCCATATAATGCGGGGTAAGGATGCTCTCAAGAGCGTTTCTCGATGAACAGGAGATTCATAAATGATGTTACGTGTATTGGCCGTTTCAATGATTGGTTTATCGCTTGCCGGTTGTGTCAACAACAGCGGCCTGTCCGGAGACGTTTACTCCGCATCCGAAGCCAAGCAGGTTCAAAATGTAAACTACGGGACCATTGTCCACGTACGCCCGGTGCAAATTCAGGGTGGGGATGACAGTAACGTCGTCGGCGCTATCGGCGGTGCGGTATTAGGCGGCTTCCTGGGCAATACCATTGGCGGCGGTACCGGTCGTTCACTGGCCACTGCGGCAGGTGCTGTCGCCGGTGGCGTTGCGGGCCAGGGTGTTCAGGGCGCAATGAACAAAACCCAGGGTGTCGAACTGGAAATCCGTAAAGATGATGGCAACACCATCATGGTGGTGCAGAAACAGGGTGATACCCAGTTTGCTGCGGGTCAGCGCGTCGTGATGGCCAGCAACGGCAGCCAGGTCACCGTGTCCCCTCGCTAAAATTACCCGGTGTGTGGTCTTTGATGACCACACACTTTCTTCGCTTTCGCCGCACGCTCTCCTTTTCTTCACGTTTATTTCGATATATTTACACACCTTCAATAAACACTACGCATTGACGATTTGTTATTTGCGCACGCGCAACTTTTACAAATAAGTCCAGAATTACACTAACGCAGTCCAGGCCAAATGCCTGCCCTTTTGGTGCTGCTCTTTGCAATACCGCACTCAGGACTTTTTGATGCACGCAAAAAAATCGTTCCCTTATAACCGCTTGTTCATTTTTTTCATCGTTTGTTTTTTGGTTATTGGCATCTTGTACGTTTTATCAAGCCAGATCATTCGTCATATGACTACCATGGCGCCAGCGCTTTTTCCGGTGATGACCATTTTCTTAATGGTGTTTCATATCCTGATCGCCAGCTTTATGGTGATGAAGTATCTCTGTGATAACCATCGTCTTTATTTAATGGCCATTGCCTGTGCCTTTGGCGGCTCTGCCGTGCTGATGCTGGGGACGCTCAGCAGCTACTCAGACTGGCTGCTCTGCACGTCGATTAGCCGCGTTAACTATAACGACGCGCTGATTTACTATTTCTTCCGCAACGTACTGATGTCAGTATTATTCATCACATCAATAGTTCTATACCACTATCGTCACAGCAAAATACATACATTGCGCAATCACATTGTTATTCTTAGCTTAATTGCCGGCTTCACGCTGTTTATCCTGGTACTTTCCTGGCTTTACGCCAGCCATTACCCGGGTATGCATATGCGGTTAATTGATAACATGACCAGAAAGGTCAGTGACCTGTGGCAGCAATATCTGGTCGTCGGATTGATGCTTTGCTGGTGCTTAACATTAGGCATCATGTTAGCCATAACCAAATTGCGTAATATTTTCTGGTACAGCGGTTACTTTTTCTGTGCCTTTTATATCTTTACCCTTTTCCTGCTGTGGCCTGACGTTTTCATCGACGGGTTTGGCTGGTATCAGTCCCGACTTTTCGAAACCAGCGCCACGCTGTTTCTGATTTTTGTTCTGCTTTGCGATGTGTTCACGTTGTACCGTGAGTCCAACACGAAATACCAAAACTCTTATCAGAATTCGATTCGCGACCCCATGACGCGTCTGTTCAATCGCAGCTACTTTTACGACACTCTGAAACAGCAGATGACCAAAGTCTCTCCTGCCACACCCGTGTCGGTCGTGGTTTGCGACCTTGACCACTTCAAGCGAATTAACGATTCCTATGGTCATTTACAGGGCGACAAAGTGATTCAGTTTGCCGCGAGAGTCCTCCAGGACGCGGTGCGCAATGAGGATATCGCTGCACGTATTGGCGGTGAGGAGTTTGCACTGATGCTAAGTGGCACCGATGCGGATACCGCTCTGGCCATTGCCGAGCGCATTCGCAAAACCCTGTCCAGCCACGATGAACATAACAGTGAGGGTCAACTGCCGGAGAGAGTCACCATCAGTATGGGCGTCTACACCGCATGCCAACCGGAGCTTTCTCCAGAGCTCTGGGTGCAGCGGGCCGATGAAGCGATGTATCAGGCGAAAGAGAGCGGGCGAAATCGCGTCGTCGCCTGGCACAAACCTGCTGAAGCACAGGTAAGCCCGGCGATCGTTCCCGGTGAAACCGTGGCTGCACCGTGAAGATTGAGGAAGGTACTGTATTGATTTCCACGGAAAGCACACCGTCAAAGAAACCGTAGGGTGTGAGACCTGGATAAAAGTAAGGCCCTGAATTCAGGGCCTTATTTGATGACATCAGTCTTTGGCTTGCAGCTCGTTGATATTCTGCTCAAGTTTGCGAATTAACCCAAGCAGTAATGCCAGTTCTTCCTCGGAGATACCGGCAAGGATTTCCCCCCGGGTTTTACGAATCACTGTTTCCATTTCATCAATGAGCGGCTCGGCTTTCTCCGTCAGTTTGATGCGCTTAGCTCGGCGATCGTTTGCACAGGTCTGACGCGAAATCAGTCCCTTCTCTTCCAGTTGATCGAGGGTGCGCACCAGTGACGGTTGCTCGATACCAATCGCTTTGGCCAGTTGAATTTGTGACTGTTCAGGCGGCAGCTGATGAATGTTATGCAGCGTAACCCAATGCGTCTGTGTCAATTCCAGCGGTTTCAGGCGATGGTCAATCAGAGCACGCCAAATTCGCACCAGTCGTGCCAGATCAGAACCCAGTGGCGATTCCAATTTCATCTCCTTATAATTAGCTTGCTAAGTTATTATACTGATTTTAGAATAGTGTGCAGCATTTAATTCACCAAAACAAATGTATTGCCACGGCCACACGGACTGACACAATGATTTACACTTATACTGATTGTTGATTTTTTTGCTACTTTTAATCAGTAACACCGTATTCGCAAAGGATTTTTGCTCTTGAATCTGACGTTTAACACCACCGGACTCCCCCTCCAGGACCTGATCGTCGGGGCGTCCATCTACTTCCCCCCACTGTTTAAAGCGGTGCTGTTAGGCTTTTTCATCTGGCTGATAGCCCACCGCCAGCTGCGTGACTGGATGTACGCAGGCGACGTCTGGCATCCATTACTGATGGACCTGTCTTTGTTTGCGCTGGCCGTGTGCCTTTCTCTGATATTGATTGCCGGGTGGTAATAATAACGTCATGAAAAAACTCAAATATTTTTCCACTCTGCTGGTTGCAGCGGTGGCGCTGATTGCCGTGTGGCTGGTCTGGAACTACTACATGCAGTCACCCTGGACCCGCGACGGGAAAGTTCGCGCGGAACAGGTCAGCATTACGCCACAGGTATCAGGCAGTATCACCGAACTGAATATTCAAGATAACCAGCATGTTAAAGCGGGTGATGTGCTTTTTCGTCTGGACGATACCCCGTTCCACATCGCGGTGATGAACGCGGAAGCCCAGCAAGCAAAAGCCGAATCCGATAAGGCAAAAGCGCTTTCCGAGCTCAACAAAGTGCAGGCTGATATGGAAAAAGCACGCCGTGAAGCCGACCGCCGCCGCAACCTGCCGAAGAATTTCATCTCTTCAGAAGATCTCGACACCGTCAACAGTGCTCTGCAAACGGCGCAGGCCAGCGCCGCCGCCGCCAAGGCCAGCCTCGCAGCAGCCGGTGCCAGCGTGGAAGCCGCCAAGGCGGCCCTGGCCCACGCACAGTGGCAACTGACGCAAACCGTGGTCAAAGCGCCGGTGGATGGCTGGGTGAACAACCTCTCCACCCGCACCGGCGATTATGCCTCCGTGGGGCGCCCCGTTTTTGCTCTGGTGGATAGCCAATCGTTTTACGTCGTCGGTTACTTTGAGGAGACCAAACTCCGCTACATCAAGCCTGGCGATAAAGCCTCGATCGTACTGTACAGTAACGGCAATACGTTACAGGGTCACGTATCCAGCATCGGGCGCGCCATTTCCGATCAGAGCGTTGGGGGTGAAGGCTCGCTGGTTCCGGACGTGAAACCGACGATTCCGTGGGTTCGCCTGGCGCAACGCGTCCCGGTACGCATTGAGTTCGATAAGCTTCCCGACGATGCGATTCTGGTTTCGGGGACCACCTGTACCGTGTCGATTGGCGGCTAATCCATGACGCTGCAGGCACTCAACTGGCGCTCACTTCCGTGGGTGAAAGCGACGCGCCCCCAATGGCGTTATGCACTGCGCAATGGTATTGCCATGTGTGTGGCGCTCAGTTTCGCCTATTACCTCAATCTGGATGAGCCCTACTGGGCGATGACATCCGCTGCGGTGGTCAGTTTTCCGACCGTCGGCGGCGTTATCAGTAAAAGTCTGGGGCGTATTGCAGGGAGTTTGCTGGGTGCCTGTGCCGCTATCCTGATTGCCGGTCATACCCTGACTGACCCGTGGCTGTTTCTGTTCAGCATGTCGGCGTGGATTGCCCTGTGTACCTGGGCCTGCGCAATGTATACCAACAACGTCGCCTATGCATTTCAGCTTGCGGGTTACACCTGCGCGATCATTGCCTTTCCTCTGGTGAATCTGGTTGATGCCACCCAGCTTTGGGATATCGCTCAGGCGCGCGTCTGTGAGGTCATTCTGGGGATCCTCTGCGGGGCGTTGATGATGATGATCCTGCCCAGCACCTCCGATGGGACGGCGCTGCTGACGGCCCTGAAAAAAATGCATGCGCGCATCCTCGAACACGCCAGCATGCTGTGGCAACCGGAAAACAGTGATGCCATCCGTACGGCGCATGAGAGCGTCATCGGCCAGATCCTGACCATGAACCTGCTAAGGATCCAGGCCTTCTGGAGCCACTACCGCTTTCGTCGCCAGAACAGTCTGCTGAACTATCTCCTGCATCAGCAGTTACGTCTGACCAGCGTCATTTCCAGCCTGCGACGGATGCTGATGAACTGGCCTTCCCCACCCGCCCAGACCGGAGCCGTGCTGGAAGCGCTGTTTGCCGAACTGGCGAAACCACAGGCCAGCGCGTACACCGTCGCACGAATTATTGCGCCGCTCGCACCTCAGGATCCGCTCGACTTCCGTCACCATGCTTTTTGGAGCCGACTGCGCTATTTTTGCCGGGTGTATCTGACCTCCAGCCGCTGGCTGCAGCGGCTGGAAAATGCGTCAGCCATCACTGAGTTTGCCGTGCCGAAGGCACCCGCGCTGGCTCGTCGAACAGACCATGCTGAAGCCCTGTTGAACGGCCTGCGCGCATTTTGTGCGCTGATTGGGGTTGGTGCCTGGGCGATTAACACCCAGTGGAGTTCAGGCCCTGCGGCCCTGACGCTGGCGGCTATCTGCTGCGTGCTTTACTCCATTTCACCTTCCCCGTTCAGCTCACTGACTTTGCTGCTGCGAACGCTATTGCTGCTGTGCGTATTCAGCTTCGTGGTGAAGTTTGGGCTGATGGTTCAGGTCAGCGACCTGTGGCAATTCCTGCTGTTTTTGTTGCCGCTGATTGTCACCATGCAGCTGCTGAAGCTCCAAATGCCGAAATTCGCCGGACTGTGGGGTCAGTTGATTGTCTTCATGGGCTCGTTCATTTCAGTCTCCGACCCGGCCGTGTTCGATTTTGGCAGTTTCCTGAACGATAACCTGGCAAAAATTCTGGGTGTCGGCCTCGCCTGGCTGGCCTTTGCGGTTCTCAAACCCGGTTCTGATGCCCGGAAAAGTCGCCGTCACATTCATGCGTTACGGCGTCACTTCGTCGATCAGTTGAGTCGTCATCCGCAGCAGAGTGAACACGAATTTGAATCGCTGGTGTATCACTACATCAGCCAGCTCAGCAATAGCCAGGATGCCCTGGCCCGCCGCTGGTTGCTGCGCTGGGGCGTGGTGTTGCTGAACTGTTCACATGTGGTCTGGCAGCTCAGGGATTGGCAAAGCCGTTCGGATCCGCTGGTCCAGGTCCGGGATCTGTGTATTTCTTTGCTACGCGATGTGATGAGTGAGCGCGGCGTCCAACAGCGTCCACTTACCTCGGCGTTAAAAGAGTTGCAGAGGATTTACGAAGCACTGGGACATCACCACCAACCCGCCGCCAGAGAGCTGGCGGCGATAATCTGGCGTTTGCACTGCTCGTTATCGCAGCTGGAACAGGCACCAGAAGCTGGCACCCTCGAGGAAAAAGCTATTTAATCACGCCGCAGGCAAAGCGTACGCCACCACCCCCTAAGGGTTTTGGCTGATCGGACATGTTATCGCCGCCTACGTGAATCATCAGGGCTTTACCCTCAATCTCTTTCAAGGTTTTCAGACGTGGCGCCAAGACCGGCTGCGTCGCCTTACCCTCTTGATTGACCACCAGCACCGGCAGGTCACCTAAATGCCCGGCGCCGGTTGGGCCTTCATGTTTGCCGGTGTGTTGAGGATCAAAATGCCCGCCCGCAGAACCCGCCGCCGTGGCTTTGCCGTCTATCATCTCCGGCTGACAACTGCCATTGGCATGGATGTGAAAACCGTGCTCGCCGGGGGGAAGTGCTTTCAGATCGGGCGCAAACTCCAGCCCTTTGTCGGTTTCGGTAATACTGACTTTGCCGATGGATTGCCCGACGGCCTGTGAAGTGACCAAATTCATTTCAACTTCAGTACTTGCGGCCCAAACGCTACTTGAGACAGCAAGCGTTAATATGGCCAGAGTGACGCGTTGCATATGACCTCCAAAAAAAAGTGCCCCTGATAAGTCTAAACCAGGGGCACTTTTTTGACGGAAAAGTCAGAGTAATGCGTATTACGGTACGTCGTAACCCAGCGCGGCTTTACGGATACGGAACCATTGCTGACGGGTCATCTCCAGCGATTCAGCCCGGATCGCAGAACGTACGCGCTCAATTTTGCCTGAGCCGATAATTGGCAGCGGCTGTGACGGTAGACGCATCACCCAGGCATACACCACCTGCTCGATGCTCTCAGCATTCAGTTCCTGAGCCACTTTCGCCAGCTCATCACGCAGCGGCTGATAGCTCTCGTCATTAAACAGGCTACCGCCGCCGAGGCAGGACCACGCCATTGGACGAATGCGCAGCTGTTGCAGCTGATCGAGCGTGCCATCGAGCAGCAGTGGCTGATGGACAGGAGAAAGCTCAACCTGATTCGTTGCCAGGGTAAACGGCAGGCGGGACTGCAGCAGAGAGAATTGCGCTGGCGTAAAGTTAGAGACACCGAAATGACACACTTTGCCGCTCTGGTGCAGTTCTGTGAACGCTTCAGCGACTTCATCGGCATCCATCAGCGGGTCCGGACGGTGGATCAGCAACAAATCCAGATTGTCGATAGCCAGGTTTTTCAGCGACTGTTCGGCGCTGCGTACGATATGGTCGCGGTCAGTAATGTAGTGGCCGATGGCATGCTCAGGCTTCGCGGTGGTCGCGATGCCACACTTACTCACCACTTCCATACGAGAACGGAGATGCGGTGCGAGCTTCATGGCTTCACCGAAAGCGGCTTCGCACAGGTAGCCACCATAAATATCCGCATGATCGACGGTGGTCACACCCAGGTCAAGATGCTCTTCAATAAAGCCGACCAGCTGCTGCGCGGACATGTTCCAGTCCATCAGGCGCCAGTAGCCCATCACAAAGCGAGAGAATTCCGGGCCATTTGGCGCGAGAGTAATACGCTGAACCATAAAACGTCCTCAATAAAAAAATTTCATCGAGTATACGCACATTTGGCGTCAAAAAAGTGAGGGTTGCTGCGGATCTTCCGATTCCTGAAGTTTGTTTGCGCGGATTTTGCGCAGCAGGCGCTGACGACAGAGGCGCAGCACCTCCTGTTTTTGCGTATCGCTCATGGCTTGCCACTGAAAGCGCTCATCCCGACTGCGCATGCAGCCGCGGCAATAGCCACGCTCGTCAGACTGACAAATCCCCCGGCACGGGCTCTGTACCGGGAAAAACTCCAGTTGTTCTGCCACAAGGCCCCCTGTCGGTAAGATACTCTCATTGAAGCCTGAGAATGCTTATCCTGCAACCAGAATCATAATTCGCTTGCATTAGACCAATCGGTCTACTACAGTTTGCCCCATGAACAGACATGCTGAACACGATACCCGCGAACATATCCTCACGACCGGTGAGCAGCTGTGTATGCACCGCGGTTTTACCGGAATGGGGTTAAGCGAACTGCTGAAAACGGCAGAAGTGCCGAAAGGTTCGTTTTACCACTACTTCCGTTCTAAGGAAGCGTTTGGCGTGGCCATGCTTGAGCGCCACTTCGAAGGGTATCACTTCCGCCTGGCAGAGCATTTTGCGCAGGGTGTCGGCAACTATCGTGACCGCCTGCTGGCTTATTATCAGCACACGCTGAATCAGTTTTCGCAGCAGGGTGTGATTAGCGGCTGTCTGACGGTAAAACTCTCCGCCGAAGTGTGCGATCTCTCTGAAGACATGCGCACGGAGATGAACAAAGGGGCGAGTCAGATTATCGCCCTGCTGAAGCAGGCGCTGGAAGAAGGCCGTAAAGAAGGCAGTTTAACCTTCCAGGGCGATGCCCATACCCAGGCTGAAGTGCTCTACTCTCTCTGGTTGGGCGCCAATCTTCAGGCCAAAATTTCTCGCAGTGCCACGCCGCTGGAAAGCGCGCTTGAGCATGCAAAAACCATGATTGCAGCGCCTGTTCGCTAAGGCGCTTTTTATTTCACCCAATTCTAGACGACCGGTCTACTCAGGAGTTATCGATGTCACAACAAAAACTGTTTACCCCGCTAAAGGTTGGCGCAATTACTGCACCCAACCGTGTGCTGATGGCGCCACTGACCCGTCTGCGCAGCATTGAACCTGGCGATATCCCTACGCCGCTGATGGGTGAATACTATCGCCAGCGCGCAAGCTCAGGCCTGATTATCTCCGAGGCCACTCAGATTTCAGCCCAGGCCAAAGGCTATGCGGGCGCGCCTGGTCTGCACAGCCCAGAGCAGATTGCCGCATGGAAAAAAATCACCGATGGCGTTCATGCTGAAAACGGTCATATCGCCGTTCAGCTGTGGCACACCGGTCGTATTTCACACACCAGCCTGCAGCCAGGCGGCCAGGCACCGGTCGCCCCTTCTGCGCTGAGCGCCGGAACCCGTACTTCTCTGCGTGATGCCAACGGCAACGCGACTCGCGAAGACACGTCGCTGCCACGTGCGCTGGAAACGGAAGAGATCCCGGGCATCGTTAACGATTTCCGCCAGGCCGTGGCCAACGCCCGTGAAGCGGGTTTTGATCTGGTTGAACTGCACTCTGCACATGGCTATCTGCTGCACCAGTTCCTCTCCCCAAGCGCAAACCAGCGTACCGATCAGTACGGTGGCAGCATTGAAAACCGTGCCCGTCTGGTACTGGAAGTGGTGGATGCCGTCAGCAAAGAGTGGAGCGCCGACCGTATCGGTATTCGCGTCTCCCCTATCGGTTCCTTCCAGAACACCGACAACGGCCCGAATGAAGAAGCCGACGCGCTGTATCTGATTGAAGAACTGGGCAAACGCGGTATCGCCTATCTGCACATGTCTGAGCCAGACTGGGCCGGTGGTCAGCCTTATACCGAAGCCTTCCGTCGCAAAGTGCGTGAACGTTTCCATGGCCCGATCATCGGTGCGGGTGCGTACACCCCAGAAAAAGCCGAAGATTTGATTGAGAAAGGCCTGATTGATGCCGTTGCCTTTGGTCGTGCCTACATTGCCAACCCGGACCTGGTTGCACGTCTGGAGCGTAAAGCAGAACTTAACCCACAGCGCCCTGAAAGCTTCTACGGCGGCGGTGCTGAAGGTTATACGGATTATCCGACTCTCTAAACCTGCGTTGATAGCGGCTGCTTTCAGCCGCTATACTGACCGTCCTGGTTTATAAACAACACTTTAAGGGGAAGAGAATGCGTTTACTTCACACCATGTTGCGTGTTGGCAATCTGCAACGCTCTATCGAGTTTTACACGAACGTGCTGGGCATGAAACTGCTGCGCACCAGTGAAAACCCGGAGTACAAATACTCACTGGCGTTTGTGGGTTATGGTCCGGAAACGGAAGAAGCCGTGATTGAACTGACCTACAACTGGGATGTCGACAGCTATGAGCTGGGCACCGCCTATGGCCACATCGCCCTGAGCGTGGAGAATGCCGCAGAAGCCTGTGAGCGTATCCGTAGCAACGGCGGCAATGTGACTCGCGAAGCCGGTCCGGTTAAAGGTGGCACCACGGTTATTGCGTTTGTGGAAGATCCGGATGGCTACAAAATTGAGCTGATCGAAGAGAAAGACGCAGGCAAAGGCCTGGGTCGCTGATCCCGGTTAGCGGATAATCAGGGTGCTACGGCACCCTTTTTTACGCCCTCCTTTTACTGCAACTTCTGGTAAAATTTGCCATAATGCGCGCTCATTTTTTCCAGTCTAAGAGATCCTGATGTCCGACAACGCTCAACGTAATGCACTGTGCGACCGTTTCCGTGGTTTTTATCCTGTGGTCATTGATGTAGAAACAGCAGGCTTTAACGCCAAAACAGATGCGCTGCTCGAAGTTGCCGCCGTGACGTTAAAGATGGATGAGGAAGGCTGGTTAATGCCAGACAGTACGCTGCATTTTCACGTTGACCCGTTTGAAGGGGCGAATCTGGTGCCAGAAGCGTTGGCCTTTAATGGCATCAACCCTAACGATCCAGAGCGTGGTGCCGTCAGTGAGTATGATGCGCTGCACGCCATTTTCAAAGAAGTGCGCAAAGGCATGAAAGACCAGGACTGCAATCGTGCGATCATGGTGGCCCATAACGCCACGTTCGATCACAGCTTCATGATGGCAGCCGCCGAACGTGCGGGCCTCAAACGCAACCCGTTCCATCCCTTCGTGACGTTTGATACCGCGGCGCTGAGCGGTCTGGCGCTGGGTCAGACCGTCTTATCCAAAGCCTGCATTACCGCGGGGATGGAATTTGACGGCAATAAAGCGCACTCAGCGCTTTACGATACCGAACAAACGGCACAGCTGTTTTGCGAAATCGTTAACCGCTGGAAACGCCTGGGTGGCTGGCCGCTGCCGGTGGCAGAAAGCGAATAACCGATGACGGTTAACTAACGTGGGTTTAAAGGGTTCATGCGCATCATGAGCCTTTTTTTATAGACCTTGCGCAAGCCCGGATTATTTCACGCCGACGTGTAACAAATCCCCCCGATTAGATCAATACCCCTCCTTTGCAGTATTTCCTCTCTGAATAATTTCTGTTTCTCTTACTAACTTATTCAGTCTCACTAATACAACAGGCCTTTCTCTCTATGTTAAGGTTCTACGGCAATGTAAAGGGATTAATCTTTTTTGACGATGCCTTTTATATTGCAGAACTCAATCCTACTGGAAGGTGAACCAAACCTTACTCCAGCATTGGGCATTCCATTTATTTATTATAAAGGATTATATTCAATGTTAAATAAGACACTGCTGGCAGTCGCCACTGCCACTCTTCTTTCGGCCGCTGCGTTTAATGTTTCTGCTGCCGATGAAGGCCACGGTAAAATTTCATTTGAAGGGATAGTCATCTCTGCACCATGCTCAATTGCGCCGGGTGACGAAGATCAGACGATTAACTTAGGTGAAGTGGCCGATACCGCACTGAACGGTGATAAATATTCTCTGCCGGTTGATGTCAACATTCACCTGCAGGACTGTACCTTAGGGGCAATCACCAAAGCTGAAGTGACCTTTACCTCAGCCAATGCAGACTCAACAACTAACCTGCTGAAAAACACCTCTGAAGGCAACTATGGCGGTGCTACAGACGTTAGCGTACGTTTGTTGACTGAAGGTAATGCAAATGTGGTCATGGGCACTGCTCAGGAAATCACCCTTGCACCGGATAGCTCTTATCAGGTTCTGAGCTTTAAAGCACGTATGGAATCCCCAGAAAAAACCGCCACACCGGGTAACGTAACCACTGACGTTAACTACGTTCTGGCTTACAACTAATCACTTAAGTCCGAATATTTTGTGATTCTAGCCGGTGAACGTTCACCGGCTTTTAGGTTGTTTATTAAGAGAATAGTCAGTAATGAATAGCGCATGCAAAATAACAAAATTAAAAAAGCTACTTCATTTAATAAAATACGCCCTTTTTCCTGTTATTGTCACCGCCATTTCAATCTCACCAACATGGGCGGTTGAATTCAATACTGGCATGATCGATGCTGACGATAAAGAAAACATCGACCTGAGTCAGTTTGAAAAGAAAGGCTATATCCCACCGGGGGTATACGTGGTGCAGGTAGAAATCAACAAAAAGAAATTACCGAATTCATGGTCAGTCGAGTGGATTAAAGCCGATAACGAAAGTGGTTCGCAAATCTGTCTGACAAAGAAGGATCTGCTGCTTTTCGGGTTTGCAGATGACTTTATTCAATCGCTGCAGTCACCCAGCGAAAAGGGATGTCTTGATCTCTCCGCTAAACCTGAACTTGTTGTCCGCCTCGATAAAGCCGACATGGTGGTTACCGTGGTGGCCCCGCAGGCATGGATGAAATATCAGGCGACTAACTGGACGCCGCCAGAGTTCTGGGATGACGGCATTGCCGGAATGATCCTTGATTACAACGTGTATGCCAGCCAGTACGCCCCAAACGACGGGGACAAAAACCAAAGTGTCAGCTCCTACGGCACGCTGGGTTTTAACCTTGGGGCCTGGCGTCTGCGCTCCGATTATCAGTACGACAAATCCTATGTAGATAGCCATTCAACTGGCAGCAATAGCGGCCTGGACCGTACGTATCTGTTTCGCCCTATCCCCTCTATCGCCTCGAAACTGGCGCTCGGCCAGTACGATCTGAATTCAGATCTCTATGATACGTTTCATTTCACGGGTGCGTCGCTGGAAAGCGATGACAACATGCTGCCGCCAGATTTACAGGGATACGCCCCGCAAATTAGCGGGATAGCCCAGACCAACGCCAAAGTTACGGTGACCCAGAATGGACGCATGGTCTACCAGACTACGGTGCCGCCGGGCCCCTTCAACATTGCCGATATCGGTGACACCTTTCAAGGCCAATTGGATGTGACCGTCGAAGAAGAAGATGGCCGGAAAAACACCTTCCAGGTCGGTTCATCCTCCATTCCTTTTCTGACGCGCAAAGACCAGGTGCGTTACAAGACCTCGACGGGGAAACCGACCTCGGTTGGCCGTAATGACGTCAATAACCCGATGTTCTGGACAGGTGAATTTTCCTGGGGCTGGACGAGCAATACCTCACTTTACGGCGGTGCCTTGCTGACCGCGGATGATTACCAGGCGGCAACTGGCGGACTCGGTTTTAACCTTAACAGCTTTGGCTCACTGTCCTTCGATGTGACACAGGCGCAGGCCACTCTGCGTGGGGTTGATAACAATAATGATGAAAAACAGCGCGGCTACAGCTACCGCGTGAACTACGCCAAACGGTTTGAATCAACGGGAAGTCAGGTCACTTTTGCCGGGTATCGTTTCTCAGACCAAGACTTCATCAGTATGAGTGAGTATCTGTCGGCGCGCAGCGGTGATGATTCGACGAACAATCAGAAAGAAAGCTATGTGATGTCATTCAACCAGTATTTTGAACCGCTGGCGACCAATGCCTATCTCAACCTGACCCGGAATACCTACTGGGACGACTCTGCCAGCACCAATTATACGGTATCGGTTAGCCGTAACTTTGATATTAGCCGTTTCAAAGGTATCTCTTCTTCCTTGTCCGTTGGCCGCTCGACGTGGGATGACAAAGAAGAAATGCAGTACTATCTGTCGTTTTCAATCCCGCTGGAGCAAAGCCGGAGCCTGTCCTGGAGCATGCAGAAAAATGGCAGCGACAGTCTCTCCCAAACGGTCTCTTATTATGATTCTTCCGATCGTGATAACAGCTGGAATATTTCAGCGGCTGGCGACGAAAGTGATTTTCGTAATGCCGAGCCCACGTTTCGTGGCAGCTACCAACATTACTCTCCCTACGGTCGTTTGAGCGTTAACGGCAGCGTACAGCCCAGTGAATATCGCTCATTGACGGCTGGCTGGAATGGTTCATTCACCGCCACACGTCACGGCATGGCGCTTCACGATAACGCCAACGGCAACAATGCCCGCATGATGGTCGACACCGATGGCATCGCCGGTGTTCCGCTGAGTGACCGACGCAGTGTGACGAATATGATGGGTGTTGCGGTGACCAACTCGGTCAGCAATTACACCACCTCCACGGTCCGGGTTGACAGCGATAAATTACCCGACGGTATCGATATTAATAACTCCGTGTTTAACACCACCCTGACCGAAGGGGCCATCGGCTATGTGAAACTGGATACCACACAGGGTTATCAGATAGTCGGCGTTGTCAGACTGGCAAATGGCCGTTTCCCTCCTCTGGGCGTGACCGTGGTGGACAGCGCCAGCGGCAAGGATGTCGGCCTCGTGGCAGACGACGGTTATGTGTATCTCAGTGGGATCCAGGAGGACAGCAAATTGCGTCTTCAGTGGGGCGAGAACACCTGTGAGATATCACCACCGAATCACAGTAACACCGACGATCAGACCCTTATTTTACCTTGTAAAACAGTAAACTAATTCAGGAAGAATCAGATGAAACCTACATTTTTGTTGAAAGGACTTTTAGGTTTACTCAGCGTTTGCTCTGTGGCAAATGCAACGGTATCACCGGACAGAACGCGTATTATCTTCAATGAAACGGATAAGAGCATCACCATAAAGTTAATCAATCAGAGCAAAACCCAACCCTATCTGGCGCAGTCATGGGTTGAAGATAGCCAAGGGCAAAAGACACGAAATTATGTCTCTCCTCTTCCTCCGTTATTACGTCTCGAACCCGGGGAACAGAGTCAGGTTCGTCTGATGGGACAACCCACACTTAAACAATTGCCGACGGACAGAGAGTCTCTTTTTTACTACAACATGCGAGAAATCCCCCCCCGGACGCAACAAAAAAATGTCATGCAGTTGGCCATGCAAAGCCGTTTGAAATTGTTCTGGCGACCTAAAGCGATTGTGGTGAAAGAAGGCCAGGCGATGGCAATGGATAAAGTGGCCATTTCGCGTACGGCCTCTGGCATCGCGATTAAAAATGGTACCCCTTATCACATTACCGTAGGGTATATCGGGACTGACGGTAATACACTTTTCCCTGGCACGAAGGGCTTTATGATCCCTCCCTTTGAGCAAAGCAGTTCAGCGATAAAAAATATACCCGCCACCTTTCAGGTTGGGTATATCGGGGACTACGGCGGTTTAAACATGTTTAAAGTGACCTGCACGTCCGTCCAGCCGGTTTGTCGCAGCGAACCCGCGAAAAAGGATAAGTGATGAAGACACTTCTTGCGCTGCTGTGCTCATTACTGCTGCTGGCGTCTTCATCTTCATGGGCGGTTTTATGCTTCAAAGATGTTGCCAATGGACAGACGTCCGTCACCAGCCAGTTGCCCAGCTTCACGGTGCCGTCTAACGCGGTACCCGGCAGCAAAATATGGGAAAGCTCAGATTTTAACGTGACCGTTTATTGCGATAATGCGACAGGTTGGAGCAAAGCCGACCAGTCAGAAAATGTCTTCGCGTGGATTAAACTGACGGCAAAAAACAGTCCTGACATGCTTAATAATCCCTATTTCACTTTTGGCGTCACTTATAACGGCGTGGATCATGAGGGCATTGATGAGGGCATTGATACCGGCATGTGTCTGGATAAATACGAGGCATATTACGAGGGTATCTGGCACGATCCTGTCTGCAATGGCAGCACAGTGCAGAAAAGTATCACCTTCCCCGCCCGTTTCCGCTTATATGTAAAGCTGAAATCTTTTCCAGCCGATCCCGACGCCGTTTATAACTTCGGCACGGTTAACGTATTGCAGTTCGATGGCAAAGCAGGCGCTAATCTGTCCAATGAAAAAAACCTGCATTACATCATTGATGGACTGGACCACGTTCATTTTCTCGATTGTGGTGTAGATATTAAAATATTCCCGGAAAATCAGACGGTGGATTTTGGCCAGGTCAGTAATGTGAATGTCATCTCACAGAAAGCGCCCTTTAGCATCTCAACCATCCGTGATGCCACCGCCGAGTGCTCAGAGCAGTTTGATGTCACCCTGAGCTTTAACACCGACGATCTTTACGATCCCAGCCATGTTGATATGGGCAACGGGCTGCTCATGCAGATTCGCGATGAATCGCTGGGCGAAGACCTTCTGATGAACACCTACTACCCTTTCGCCACCTACTATCCTGAGGGCAGCAACAGTACGATCACCCACAACTATACGGCGAAGCTGTCGAAAAATCCGGGCAAAGAGATCGAGACCGGCCCCTTTAGTAAGGACCTGGTGTTAAAGATTAACTATCAGTAACCACAATAAAAAAACGGCCGGTCACCTTGCGGGCCAGCCGTTTTTTATTGCCGGGCAAAAATTTATTCTGCCGCCTGCTCGTCGTCTTTGTACTTCGCCGCAGTTTCTTTGATCAGCTGCTGCAGTTCACCACGCTGATACATTTCAATCAGGATGTCACAGCCGCCAACCAGCTCACCGTCAACCCACAGCTGTGGGAACGTTGGCCAGTTTGCATATTTTGGCAGCTCGGCACGAATGTCCGGGTTCTGCAGGATGTCAACGTAAGCAAAGCGTTCGCCGCAGGCAGAAAGCGCCTGGACTGCCTGAGCAGAGAAACCGCAGCTCGGCAGCTTCGGGGAACCCTTCATATACAGAAGGATTGGGTTTTCAGCGATTTGGGTTTGGATTTTCTCAAGAGTCGTGCTCATGGTCTTGCTTCCTTAACTTCTTTTTTATGACTGTAGTCAGTCAGTGTAACGCTAACCGACGGTGTCAGAAAATAACATTTTGTTCACTCAAATGTATTTTACCTTCGCCGTGCTGAAGTTGCCTTAAAAATGTGTCTTTATCGGCAAGCCCGTCTTTATCTTGAGCATTTTCCGAGCATGTTGTGTCTGCGTTGACGCATTTTTTTGCAGTCGCTAACGAAACAGGGCATCAGATACAAAAAGGGTATTAACAATTTGTGTTTTTATGCTTTAGAATCGATGCGTTTTGTCAATCATACCCAGGCATGACTGTTTGCCTGACTAACAGAGGACTGCTCAGTGGCGCGGATAAATAAGGTTTCGATCACGCTCTGTGCTTTGCTGTTTACGTCGTTGTCTATTACGCCTTTGGCCCATGCGTCTGAACAGGCGCGTAGCTCTGCGTCGCCTAAGTCTCACCAGGCAAAAGCTGACCGTAAAAAGAAAACCTCCGGCAGTAAATCAAAAACAACGACCAAAACCACCAGTAAAAAGAAAAGCAGCACTGTTAAAGCCAAAACAACGGCGCAGAAGAATAAATCATCATCCGCCAGTAAAACCGCATCAGCCCGCCGCACCCACAGCCCAGCATTAAAAACCGCCTCGGCGAAAGCCCTACAGAAATGTACCGTGCGTAAAGGTCATAAGAAATGCGTCACCGAAGACGCTCAGCCTGTGACGATTGCCAGCGCCCATAAGGCCCGGGTACAGAAAGCGCAAAAAACGGCGATGAATAAATTGATGGGACAACTGGGTAAACCGTACCGTTGGGGAGGCACTTCGCCACGTACCGGGTTTGACTGCAGCGGTCTTGTTTATTATGCCTATAAGGATCTGGTGAAATTCCGTATTCCGCGTACCGCGAACGAAATGTATCACCTGCGTGATGCCCGCTCTGTTGACCGTGGTGAGCTGCAAAGTGGCGATCTGGTCTTCTTCCGCACCCGTGGTCGCGGGACGGCCGATCATGTTGGCGTGTATGTGGGTAACGGCAAGTTTATTCAGTCGCCACGTACCGGACGCGATATTCAAATCACCTCATTAAGTGAAGATTACTGGGCAGACCACTACGTGGGTGCACGCCGGGTAATGACCCCTAAAACGATCCGCTGATCCCTGCCCTGCCAAATTCACGGCAGGGTAAGTTCCTCTTTTGTCTCATCTTTCAATTTGCTACCCTATCCCTTCTCAATAACAGGGTTATTGAGGACTAAAACAATAGGGAGAATAAGCAATGTCATTCGAATTACCTGCATTACCGTATGCAAAAGACGCCCTGGCGCCACACATTTCCGCAGAAACGTTGGAATACCATTACGGCAAACATCACCAGGCCTACGTGACCAACCTGAACAACCTGATCAAAGGCACCGCTTTTGAAGGCAAAACGCTGGAAGAGATTGTGCGTTCTTCAGAAGCAGGCGTGTTCAACAACGCCGCTCAGGTCTGGAACCATACCTTCTACTGGAACTGCCTCGCACCAAATGCGGGCGGCGAGCCAACCGGTGAGGTTGCTGCAGCCATTAACGCGAACTTTGGTAGCTTCGCCGATTTTAAAGCGCAGTTTACTGATGCGGCGATTAAGAACTTCGGTGCAGGCTGGACGTGGCTGGTGAAACAGAAAGACGGCAAGCTGGCGATTGTTTCCACCTCTAACGCCGGTACGCCACTGACCACCGATGCGACCCCGCTGATGACGGTGGACGTATGGGAACATGCGTACTACATCGACTACCGTAACGCCCGCCCTAACTACCTCGAGCACTTCTGGGCGCTGGTAAACTGGGAATTTGTTGCTAAAAACCTGGCAGCATAATAGAAAGCGCGGCGGTCATGCCGCCGCGTTTTGACTCAGTGACTGGCGTAAGCCTCTTTTTCCTGACGACGCCCGGTCAGCAACACCAACAGCAAAGCCACACCGGCGATAATCGCCCCCATCACAGGCACAAAACTGTACCCCAGTCCGCCGGAGATAACCGCACCACCTGCCGCCGCCCCCAACGCATTCCCAAGATTGAACGCGCCAATATTGACGGACGATGAGAGCCCCGGCGCTTCGTGCGCGACCCGCATCACGCGCATCTGCAGCGGAGGGACCACCGCAAACGTCGCCGCACCCCAGACAACCATACTGACAGCCGCACCTACTTCATTTTGTGCAAGCCACGGAATGGCCAGCATGATGGCCATCAGCAACAGTAAAAAGCCCTTCAGCGTCCCGGTCACGGAGCGGTCAGCAAACTTGCCACCCAGATAATTGCCCAGTGAGAAGCCGATCCCAATCAGCACCAGCATTGCCGTCACAAACAGTGGAGAGGCATTGGTGATACTGTTCAGCACTGGCGCAATGTAGGTATAGAGGGTAAACATCGCCCCTGCCCCCAGCACCGTGGTCAACAGCGCGGTCAACACCTGCGGACGCACCAGTACCGAAAGCTCCTGTTTGACGTTCGGGCGCGTTCCGCTGCTGCCTTTCGGTAACGAGAACCACAGACTGGCCATCGCCACGACCCCAAGTCCCGCTGTCGCCAGGAACGACATCCGCCAGCCAATGGTTTCACCCAACCAGGTCGCTGCCGGCACACCGCCAATATTGGCGATGGTCAGCCCCATAAACATGGTGGCGACGGCGCTGGCCTGCTTGTGCTTCGGTACCAGGCTTGCGGCAACCACCGACCCCAGGCCGAAGAACGCACCGTGGTTAAGGCTGGTGATAATTCGGGACAGCATCAGCAGGGTGTAATCCGGGGCGATAGCAGAAAGCACATTACCCAGGGTAAAAATCGCCATCAGAAAAATCAGCGCATTGCGTCGGGCGCGATGGGAGAGCAACAGCGTCATCAGCGGTGCGCCGACCATGACCCCAATGGCATAAGCACTGATTAACATCCCCGCCGCGGGAATGGAGACATCCACACCTTTGGCAATCACCGGCAGCAGCCCCATTGGAGAGAACTCCGTGGTTCCAATAGCAAATGCACCGATGGCCAACGCCAGCAGGGGGAAATTGATTTTCATGTCACGACTCCGGTAAACCCTTTTTGAAAAAGGGGACGACATCAGAAGTCAAAAGCATGACATCAATCACAAAAAAACGAAAGTGAACGAAATGACAAAAGAATTTTGCAGATTTGATAATAATCGCGAAGAGGAAGGACAAAGGGAGAGCGCTCTCCCTTCGAATTAAATCAATGCAGAACGGCCGTCAGACCCGCAGCGACAATCACTGACAGGGCAATCACGGTGGTCATCAGCGAGAGTTTAAGATCGGTGCTCATCAATTTTTCTCCTTTTAATCCCCACACCAAAAGTGAGCTTGCTCATTTTTGCACAACTAAATACAAAAATCTTGCAAGTTTTAGGCCCATAGCGATTTTTTGCTTTCCCTTTCGCTCAGAATCAGACAAAATTCCACGCTTATTTATAAGCGTAGCAGCCATTGACCCCCTCCCGTCGTCCTGTGTCATTTTCCCGGCGTACCGCAATTGAAAGAATTGTGTCAAGGGTGTGTAAAGGCAAACGTTTTCGTGTCTGTGAACAGACGTATGGAAAGGGTCTGGAGTGAGAACGAATGGCAACAATTAAAGATGTAGCGAAGCGCGCAAACGTTTCCACTACAACCGTGTCACATGTAATTAACAAAACGCGTTTCGTTGCAGAAGAGACGCGTAATGCGGTGTGGGCGGCGATCAAAGAGCTGCACTACTCGCCAAGCGCCGTGGCTCGTAGCCTGAAGGTGAATCACACCAAATCGATCGGCCTGCTGGCGACCAGCAGTGAAGCCGCGTATTTTGCTGAAATTATTGAGTCTGTTGAAAAAAGCTGCTTCGAAAAAGGCTATACCCTGATTCTGGGCAACGCCTGGAACAATCTCGATAAGCAGCGCGCCTATCTGTCAATGATGGCGCAAAAGCGCGTCGATGGCCTGCTGGTGATGTGCTCCGACTACCCGCAGCCGGTGCTCGATATGCTTGAAGAATACCGTCATATCCCGATGGTGGTGATGGACTGGGGCGAAGCGAAAGCCGACTTTACCGATTCCGTTATCGACAATGCCTTCCAGGGCGGCTACATGGCGGGTCGATATCTGATTGAGCGCGGTCATCGTGATATCGGTGCTATCCCGGGCTCTATCGAGCGCAACACCGGCGCCGGTCGTCTGGCGGGCTTTATGAAAGCGATGGAAGAAGCGCAGATTAAAATCCCGGAAAACTGGATTGTGCAGGGTGACTTTGAGCCAGGCTCCGGCTACAACGCAATGCAGCAGATTATTGCGCAACCGTCACGCCCTACCGCGGTGTTCTGCGGTGGTGACATCATGGCGATGGGTGCGCTGTGTGCCGCAGACGAAATGGGCCTGCGCGTGCCGCAGGATATTTCAGTGATTGGTTACGATAACGTGCGCAACGCCCGCTTCTTCACGCCAGCGTTGACCACTATCCACCAGCCAAAAGACTCGCTGGGGGAAGCCGCCTTTGACATGCTGCTGGACCGTATCGTCAATAAACGCGAAGAGTCGCAATCCATCGAAGTGCACCCTCGCCTGATCGAACGTCGTTCGGTGGCTGACGGTCCTTTCCGCGATTATCGTCGTTAATCGCCTCAGGAACCGGAATTACTCCGGTTCCTGCAACCACTCTTTATTCAACGTCTCACTGTCTCCCAGATACTCCAGCAGCCAGCTTAATGCCGGTGACATATCGTTTTGTTGCCACGTCAGGCAGCATGCCGCATCCGGAAACGGGTTTTCCAGTTCCAGTGCCACCCAATCCCCATTGTCCAGCCAGGGGCGAGCAAAATGCGCAGGGACCATCCCGACACATAATCCCGCAGACAGGCAGGTGGCAGACGACTCCCAGTCCGGTACCACGACCCGCTTTTGGTTATCCAACAGCCAGGTGATGCGTTTGGGCAATGAGCGGGAAGTGTCCTCACGGACCAGGGAAGGCCAGTTGCGCAACACGTCATCGCTCAGTGGCCCCTGCACCTTCGCGAGAGGATGATGCTTTGCCACCACGCAATGCCAGCTCAGCATGCCCATATCGCGAAAGGCGTAGCGCCCCCCCACGGGAATGGCCTGGGTCGCACCAATCGCCAGCTCCACACGGCCATCCGACAGGGCATCCCATACGCCGTTGAAAACTTCCTGAAAGACGCACAGCTCGACGTCCTGGAAATGACGATAGAAATCAACAATCAGCTGCCGCGTCCGCTCCGGACGAACAATATTGTCGACCGCAATGGCCAGACTGCCGCGCCAGCCGTTGGCAATCTGCTGACACTGCTGACGGGTGATCTGCATTTTTTTGATAACAGAGCGCCCTTCTTTCAAAAACCAGACCCCTGCCGGGGTTAATTCTACGTCACGGTGCCGCCGTTCAAACAGCGGAACGGCCAGCCACTCTTCCAACTGCCTGACGGTGTAACTGACCGCAGAAGGGACACGGTGTAGCTCCTGGGCCGCTGCGCTAAAGCTGCCATTCCGGGCAACAGCATCAACCACTTCCAGTGAATATTCAGACCACATGTTTTGCCTGCAAAATTTTTGAACCCACCCGACAAATATTAGCGTTTCACAAGCCAGTTTGCACTCCCTACACTCTGCAGCCAATCTACCTGCAATGAAAAAGAGAACACTATGCAACCTGGGAAAGGATTTTTATGCTGGCTGGCTGGCCTGAGCGTATTAGGATTTCTGGCAACCGATATGTATCTGCCCGCTTTTGCTGCCATCCAGACTGATTTACAGACCCCGGCCGCGGCGGTAAGCGCCAGCCTGAGCCTGTTCCTGGCAGGCTTTGCCTTTGCTCAGTTGCTGTGGGGACCGCTTTCTGACCGATATGGCCGTAAACCTGTTTTACTGACCGGGCTTTTCATCTTCGCTATTGGCTGCCTGGGCATGCTCTGGGTCCGTGATGCGACCACCCTGCTGGTGCTGCGTTTCATTCAGGCGGTGGGCGTGTGCGCCGCCGCCGTGACCTGGCAGGCGATGGTGACAGATTATTATCCGGCACAGCGTACCAACCGTATTTTCGCTACCATCATGCCTCTGGTAGGCCTGTCTCCGGCGCTGGCACCGCTGCTGGGCAGTTGGATCCTGCACCACTTTGACTGGCAGGCCATTTTTGCCACGCTGTTTGGTATTACGCTGCTGCTGATGCTGCCTGCACTGCGCCTGAAAAAACCGGTGAAACAATATCACCAGGATGAAACGCCGTTAACCTTTATGGCCCTGCTCCGTTCCCGCGATTATCGTGGCAACGTCCTGATCTATGCTGCCTGCTCCGCCAGTTTCTTCGCCTGGCTTACGGGTTCGCCGTTTATTCTCAATGCGATGGGGTATGGCCCAACCGTGATTGGCCTGAGCTATGTGCCGCAGACCATTGCGTTCCTCATTGGGGGTTATGGCTGTCGCTCCGCGCTGCAAAAATGGCAGGGACGACAGATGCTGCCGTGGCTGTTACTAGCCTTCGCCATCAGCGTCGGGGCGACCTTCGCCGTGGGCCTGACCGCAGGCAGTTCTCTGACCACCCTGCTGATTCCGTTCTGCTTTATGGCGATGGCTAACGGTGCCATTTATCCTATCGTCGTCGCTCAGGCGCTGAAACCTTTCCCGCAGGCCACCGGTCGTGCCGCCGCATTACAGAATACGCTGCAGTTGGGGCTTTGCTTCGTCGCAAGCCTGGTGGTGTCGACGCTGATTGCGACACCGCTGCTGACGACCACCAGCGTGATGCTGGTCACTGTCGTTCTGGCAGGCTGTGGCTACCGGATGCAATACGTCGCCCAGCGTGAGCAAACCACGCTTGAATCACAAGCCTGATTGCCCCTGCAATTATGTTAATAAAGGGTAATTAGCTCGCTATCAATTTTTTATTGAATCACGGATTTTAGCGGCCTATACTTGATCCGGTATGAGATAAATACGATAAATATTAGCGATTAACGGAGGAATGGATCTCCTCCGTTTTACCAAGGAAGGCCTTTCGGCAAGGGTTATCTCCCTTCCTCTTTTCTACGTCGGATAGCAAATTCACGGAACTGCCGTGAGAGTTCTCACATAACCCAAAAAAGCGTCTACGCTGTTTTAAGGTTCTGATCACAAGCCGCGTGATGGAGAAGCTATGAGTACATCGTGTATAGAAGAAGTTAGTATTCCGGATGACGACTGGTCGCGCATTGTCGGCGAGCTGCTAAGCCGGGCGGGTGTGGGCATTAATGGTCCTGCCCCCAGCGATATTCGGGTTAACAATCCCCTCTTTTTTAAGCGTGTTTTGCAAGAGGGTTCCCTGGGGCTCGGGGAAAGTTATATGGACGGTTGGTGGGAATGCGACCGTCTGGATATGTTCTTCCAGAAAGTCCTGCGGGCCGGTCTGGAAAGCCAACTCCCTCACCATCTGAAAGATACGCTGCGCATCGCCAGCGCCCGTCTGTTTAATCTGCAAAGTAAAAAACGTGCCTGGATAGTCGGCAAAGAGCATTACGATCTTGGCAATGACCTGTTCACGCGTATGCTCGACCCGTTCATGCAGTATTCCTGCGCCTACTGGAAAGATGCCGAAGATCTGGAGCAGGCACAACAGCATAAGCTGGATCTTATCTGCCAGAAACTGCGACTGGAACCCGGGATGCGGGTGCTGGATATCGGCTGCGGCTGGGGAGGACTGGCGTACTATATGGCCAAAAACTACGGCGTCAGCGTGGTGGGAGTCACTATCTCTGCCGAACAGCAGAAGCTTGCTCAGGCGCGTTGTGAAGGGCTGAACGTGCAAATTCTGTTGCAGGACTATCGGGATTTGCAGGATCAGTTCGACCGGATTGTTTCCGTCGGCATGTTTGAGCACGTGGGGCCGAAAAACTACGCCACCTACTTCAACGTAGTTGATAGAAATTTGAAACCGGAAGGGTTATTTCTGCTGCATACCATTGGCTCCAAAAAAACCGACCACAACGTCGATCCGTGGATCAGCAAGTATATCTTCCCGAACGGTTGCCTCCCGTCGGTGCGCCAGATAGCAGACGCCAGCGAGCCTCACTTCGTGATGGAAGACTGGCACAACTTTGGCGCAGATTACGACACCACCCTGATGGCATGGCACTCACGTTTTCTCAGCACCTGGCCCGAAATTGCCGATAACTATTCAGAACGTTTCAAAAGGATGTTCTGTTATTACCTGAATGCCTGCGCTGGCGCGTTCAGAGCACGGGACATTCATCTCTGGCAGGTGGTTTTTTCTCGTGGTGCCGAAGGGGGGCTGCGGGTCGCCCGTTAATGTTTGAATTGAAAACCCCGGCGAGCCGGGGTTTTTTATTCTTTTATTCGTCAGCGTCGGGCTGTTGCGCCGCGGCTTCTTTTGCGGCCATCACGCGTTCAACGGTATCAACAACGGCCTGCGTTTGCGGGTCGATTTCGATATTCACTTTATCGCCAAGACGCTTTTTACCCAGCGTAGTACGCTCCAGCGTCTCCGGAATCAAATGCACACAAAAACGGGTCGGCGTCACTTCGCCTACGGTCAGGCTGATCCCGTCTACGCCGATGAATCCTTTGTACAGGATGTATTTCATCAGCTGCGAGTCCTGCACTTTAAACCAGATCTGGCGATTGTTCTCAGAGGTCAGAATTTTGGTTACATCTGCGGTCGTCATGATATGACCAGACATCAGATGTCCGCCAATTTCATCGTTGAAACGGGCCGCGCGTTCAACATTGACCACGTCCCCTTCTTTCAGCTCCCCCAGGTTGGTAATACGCAGGGTCTCTTTCATTAAGTCGAAGCTGATAAGGTTGCCATTGATTTCTGTTACCGTGAGGCAGCAGCCGTTGTGGGCAACGGAAGCACCGGTTTCGATGCCATCGAGCATATGCGTTGGCATTTCAACCACATGCGTGCGAAAGTTTGGTTTTTCATCGATAGACACGATTCTCGCCGTGCCCTGAACGATACCAGTAAACATGCCATTAACTCCTGTCGCTTACGAGGACGGCCTCATCACCGCCTTTTATACCCCGCACAATAGCAGTTGCTTTTCAGGGTTACCAGTTCACCCGCATCTCCCCCCTTTTTTTGACTGGCTTAATGGCGATGAGTCGCTACAATATATTCGAAAATTCCCCTGCTCTTTCTTTTTGCTGCCAGTTACGGCGGCTTTTTTTAGTCTCTTCCACAATAACAAACATAAATAGGTACTCTCGTGCAAAAGTACGTTACTGAAGCGCGCCAGCTTCTTTCGCTGGCAATCCCGGTCATCCTCGCGCAGGTGGCCCAAACCGCGATGGGCTTCGTCGACACCGTCATGGCCGGTGGTTATAGCGCCACCGATATGGCCGCCGTCGCAATTGGTACCTCTATCTGGCTGCCGGCAATTTTGTTCGGACACGGACTTTTATTGGCCCTGACCCCTGTAGTGGCGCAATTGAATGGTTCCGGTCGTCGCGATCGCATTGGTTATCAAATCCGTCAGGGCTTCTGGCTGGCGGGTATCGTCTCCGTGCTGGTGATGGTGGTGCTGTGGAACGCCGGTTATATCATTCATGCCATGCACAACATCGACCCGCTATTAGCCGATAAAGCGGTGGGCTATCTGCGTGCTCTGCTGTGGGGTGTACCGGGCTATCTTTGCTTCCAGGTGTGTCGTAACCAGTGCGAAGGGCTCGCGAAAACCAAACCGGGAATGGTGATGGGGTTCATTGGCCTGCTGGTCAACATTCCGGTTAACTACGTCTTCATCTATGGTCATTTCGGCATGCCGGAACTGGGCGGTGTCGGCTGTGGTGTGGCGACGGCCGCCGTTTACTGGGTGATGTTTGCCGCCATGCTCTCCTACGTGAAAAATGCCCGCTCTATGCGTGACATCCGCACGCGCGAAGGCTTCGCCAAACCTGACTTCGCGATTATGAAGCGCCTTGTGCAGCTCGGTCTGCCCATTGCTTTGGCGTTGTTCTTCGAAGTGACGCTGTTTGCGGTTGTGGCCCTGCTGGTCTCACCACTGGGGATTATCGACGTTGCCGGACACCAGATTGCCCTTAACTTCAGCTCGCTGATGTTTGTCCTGCCGATGTCGCTGGCCGCTGCCGTGACTATCCGTGTTGGCTTCCGTCTGGGTCAGGGCTCGACGCTCGATGCGCAGACGGCGGCGTGGACCGGGTTGGGCGTTGGCGTCTGTATGGCCGTAATGACGGCGATTTTCACCGTTACGCTGCGTTCGCATATCGCCATGCTTTATAACGACAACCCGGAAGTGGTCACGCTGGCCTCTCACCTGATGCTGTTGGCGGCGGTGTACCAGATCTCCGACTCCATCCAGGTTATCGGCAGCGGCATTCTGCGCGGCTATAAAGATACCCGTTCTATCTTCTTTATTACGTTTACCGCCTATTGGGTTCTCGGCCTGCCTTGTGGCTACATTCTGGCGCTGACCGATCTCGTGGTACCGCGGATGGGCCCGGCAGGCTTCTGGATGGGCTTCATCATTGGATTGACCTCTGCGGCCATTCTGATGATGCTGCGTATGCGTTTCCTGCAACGTCAGTCGTCAGCCATCATTCTGGCTCGCGCTGCACGATAACCGTTAGCAGCCGCCCACAGGTGGCTGCTTTCTCAGCATTTTGCGCAGTTGTTCCGCAATCGAGTGAAAACAGAAAGAAAAGTGGCAATTGCCTCTTGCCACTTCCCCTCCCTGCCGCTAATATTCGTCCCCGTTGTGCGTCCGTAGCTCAGTTGGTTAGAGCACCACCTTGACATGGTGGGGGTCGGTGGTTCGAGTCCACTCGGACGCACCATTGCGTTTATAGCTCAGTTGGTTAGAGCACCACCTTGACATGGTGGGGGTCGTTGGTTCGAGTCCAATTAAACGCACCATTCTTTTGTGCGTCCGTAGCTCAGTTGGTTAGAGCACCACCTTGACATGGTGGGGGTCGGTGGTTCGAGTCCACTCGGACGCACCATTCATTTTTGCTGCAACTCCTCACTCTCTTTCTGCTTTCTCGCTTTACTGCATTGTTGTTTACTCTGCTGTCTTTCTCATCTTTTCGCCTCAGAGCAGCGATTCTCAGCCCGTTACTGCCGTGACTGCCCTTCAGTAGAACTCTGTCTTGCGGGGGTCTGTGACACCTTTGTTCCGGATATCAGCTGCGCCTTAACCGTGCTTCCCTGAGTTCAGCCCCACCCTGGCCATGAAAAGAAAAGACCATGTTAAGTGGCCTTTTATTCAGCTGATCTCACTTTCATCCATGGCCATGATTTTTCTCTTTAACCCGAGGTCATCACGAACGCCGAATTTTTTCATAATATTGCGCTTATGACTGCTCACCGTTTTCTGGCTACGGAACATGGCTTCGGCTATCTCCACGCCACTTTTCCCCGAGCGGATAAAGTCCAACACTTTGATTTCAGATTCAGTTAAACAAACATCGATTTTCTCGACAGGTTGCTGAGTCATGGATTCCTTTATAAAGGGACTCAAAAAACGTTTGTTACGCATGCAGGACTCGACAATGTCACGAAAATTAAAGTAATGCTCATCCACGCAGAGAATGGAACAACGACATTCCGCCAGGATCTGGGCGATCATTTTTTTTTGCGCCGCGTGAACCAGGAGCAACATTCTGGGATTAATGACCGGAAAAGAATCGATATACACGTCTTTGGTTGTTGTTAAATCCAACACATATAAATCAGGCAGGCTATCGGTTTGCTGAGATAAGTTTATGGAATAACTCCAGCCTGGATTCGTTCGCGCCAGCTGAGTGAAACCTAATTCCAGAGCGGGATACCAAATTGATTTCGGTGAAAAATAAGTAATATTAAAGCGAGACATTGTATCATCCTTGTTGATAAAGCGAAGAAAGCTGAGTGACTTCAGTCAACAGTTCAAGCCACTGACTATGAGATTCCAGCTCTAACGCTTCCGAAAGATTATGCTTCCAGGAAAAAATGGTTTTGTAGCTGCACTCCCGTCGCGTTGCCATCTCTTTCGAGTTCAGCCCTGAAGCAAACTGCAGCAAAATATCAAGTTCAGTCTGCGTGATGCCTCGGGTGTGCCTGTCGGCCAGATTTTTTCGCCCGGAGAGCACAGGCGTTGCGATGGCCTGCGTTAAGGCTGGCAGTAAGGTCGTTTCCAGATCGTTTTCACACACCACGTACTGGACGTATAGTGACGACAGCAGTCGACGGATCCAGGGGAAATCCGCTGGAACCCAGACCACCGTTTTGACCTTCAGCGTTTTTACTCGTCGAATGAACCGTAATAATTCATAAATTGAATGTCCGGCCCCACCGACCCCCAGCAACAGGACTTTATTTTCCGCCTTTGTTTCGCCAATGCTTTGAATGAGTGTCGGTAATATCTGATGTGACTGAACACGATGATTTTCACGCTCAAGAGTACTGGTCACCAATGTGCGTAACATCATTCTGGGCTCATATAAGAAAACCCCAACGTCTTTTAAAGACCCTTGTTTCATAGCATCCATTCTCAGAAAATGATTAACTTCATCAGATTAAGGGAAAACAATGGATTTACAATCATGATTAAGGTCCAATAGTGGATCGCTAATTTTTCTGTTCATCAACAGATATAGATTCACCACTTGAATTAATAATGACGTCAATAGCCCGCTGTTGGCGCTAATTGACTTTTTTACGCCAACGAAACACTTCCATTAAAAAGTTAATACGCCTTAGCGCATTATTTTTAATTTTTTATTCTGCAAATATTACTTCTAACAGTGAACTCTGTCAGGGGAAGCGTACCGCCAGCGGCGCATCATCAGAACCTCATGCGCCCTCACGTTGGTTATATTTTCTCAATCCAGGATATTTGCTGAGTTTTGGTCGCCGGATGATGGGTTCGTCTGCGATAGGAGCCTAATTCGTCCGGTGTGCAGTAGGTGCATTTTTCCAGCACCTCAATATTTCCCGATGCGATGCCCGCCTGCGCAAGTTGAATCAGACAAAAAGCGGGCAGATCAAACCACTGACCGTCAGCGGCCTGCGCCCGTGCGCTTTTCGTCGTCGGTTGCTGAGGCACTGAGAAAAACAGGCGATCCCGGTACTCACGCACCGCGTCAGCACCGGGCCCTTGCAGCAAACCGTCGTAAAAAGAGGGAGAGACTTCGTAGCAACATGCCCGGATGTGTGGGCCAATCGCCACCACGATATCTTCAGCCGCTATCTGCTGTGCGGCAAATGCGGAGACCGCGCGTTCGATAACCCCTTGCACGGTTCCTCGCCAACCGGCGTGAACGCTGGCAATGACACGCCCGTCACCCGACGCCATCAACAGCGGTAAGCAGTCGGCCGTCGCAACCCCCACTTTTTGACCTGAGACTGAAGTGACCACCCCATCGACGTGTGGCCTTTCGAGCGGCGTATCGGTGAAATGCAGGATTTCCGGGCCATGGACCTGTTTGATATCCACCATCTGGCTTTTATCAAAAACGGCAGAGTCATGAACATCGAGGAAAACATGTCGGATGCCGGGAATATCGGCAAGTTTGCGGGAGTACCAGCTCATGGTTATCACTACGTCTTTTGTCGTAATGTATAACCGTAAACCAACGGTGCCCATCCGACAAGCCAGAGGGCACCCCGGGAAGCGAATTCCTACAGGACCTTACTGAGAAACGCTGCGGTACGCGGGTTTTGCGGCGCAGTGAAAATTTGCTCCGGCGTCCCCTGTTCCTGAATGATGCCTTGATCGATGAAAATGACCCTGTCGGCCACTTCGCGGGCAAAGCCCATTTCATGGGTCACGATGACCATCGTCATGCCTTCGTTGGCCAGCGCCTTCATCACCTCCAGCACATCCCCCACCAGCTCAGGGTCGAGGGCTGACGTCGGTTCGTCAAACAGCATAAGAGACGGTTTCATCGCCAGAGCGCGGGCAATAGCGACCCGCTGCTGCTGCCCACCGGATAGGCTCGAGGGCCACGCATCCCGCTTGTCGCTAAGTCCTACTTTTGCCAACAAACTTTCGGCAAATGCGGTCGCCTCCGGGCGCGTCATACCCCGCAGCTGCATCGGCGCCATCAGCAAATTCTCCAGCACCGTCATGTGCGGGAATAAATTAAAGCGCTGAAAAACCATCCCTACACTTTCACGCAGTTTATTGAGATCGGTCTTCTTATCGTGTACCGCAAAACCGTTCACCACAACGTCGCCTTCACTGACCGACTCCAGCGCATTCATACAGCGCAGAAAAGTGCTTTTTCCGGAGCCGGAGGGGCCAATGACACAGACCACTTCCTGCGGCTGAATCTCGCAGTCAATTCCGCGTAAAACATGGCTGGTACCAAAGTACTTATGCAGATTTTTAATGTGAATCACTTTTACCGAGCCTCTTTTCCATGCGGTTAACCAACTGCGCCAGAACGAACGTAATGACCCAATAGACGACAGAAATTGTCAGGTAGGGTTCCCAATAGGTGGCATAGGCTCCGGATACGGTACGGGCCGCATAGGCCAGATCGGCCAGCCCAATGGCCGAAGCCAGCGAGGAGTCTTTCACGATGGCAATCGCATTGTTGCCAAGCGGCGGCAGAATGCGACGGAAAGCCTGCGGTAAAATCACCTTACGCATGGTTTTCCACCATGGCATACCCAGCGCGCGCGACGCTTCCATTTGCCCTTTGTCGATGGACTGGATCCCGGCGCGGAAGATTTCTGAGACGTAAGCCCCGGCATTTAGGGTGATGGCCACGATGCAGGATAAAAAGGCGCCGTAGTTTGAGCGCAGTTCGCGGGCAAAATCGCTGCTCATGATGCCGTGGGTAACGAACAGACCGTCGCGGGGGTTGATGAACAGCGGCACCAACGCAAAATGGACCACCATGATCTGCACAAACAGCGGCGTCCCGCGAAAAGCACTGACGTAAAAGCGCACCGGAAACTGAACCAGATAGCGCAGGATATATTTCCAGGGCCCGTGTTCTGCTTTTGCCATTCGCCCGAGTCCGAGCGTCAGGCCCCACAGCGTGCCGAGGATCACGCAGATAACGGTACATTTAAGGGTCATTATCGCGCCGTCCACAAACAGTGGGCCGTATTCCTCAATAATTTCCCAGCGGAATCCTGTCATACTTTATCCCTGAAAAAGAACGGCGACCGTGAGATCCACGATCGCCGTGAAGATGAATGAAAAATCATTATTGTGCAGGCAGCGTCGGCACGTCGTTATCAAACCAGGTCTGGTAGATTTTGGCGTAAGTGCCATCGGCCACGATTTTCTTCAGGCCGGCATTCAGTTTATTCAGGAGTGCAGTGTTGCCTTTTGCTACCGCAATGCCGAAGTACTGGCGTTCAAATTTTGCATCCGACACCAGCTTAAACTGCTTATCCGGATGTTGTTTGATATAATATTTCACCACCCCAACGTCGCCGACAGCCGCACTTACGCCGTCTTCAAACAGCTCCTGCAGCATCAGCGGCGTGTTATCAAAACGCTTAATAGCCGTGCTGTTTTTTCCTAACACATCCGACACCACGATATCACCCGTACTGGAGTTCACGACCCCAACCTTCGCGTCTTTCAGAGACGCCAGTGAGCTTACGCTGGACGATTGTGGCACCACAATGGCCTGTTCTGCCGGGAAGTAAGGGGCGCTGAAATCCACCATTTGCTTACGCTTATCGGTGATCGTTATCCCGGAAATAATGATGTCGCGGTCGCCGGAATTCAGGGTTGCGAAGATACCTTCCCACGGGGTGTTGACCAGCTTGATGTCAAAGTTTTCCGCTTTGGCGATCGCCTTAATCACATCAATATCAAAACCTTCCAGCTGTTTTTGATTGTTTTCATATTCGAACGGGCGATAGGTTCCGCCTGCCCCCACCACGTAAGTCTCTGCTGCAGCGTGTGCACTGGCTGCCAGTGCGGCCGTCAGACAGCAGACCTTCATCCATTTACCCAACATATCATCACCTTTTTATGCATTTAATGTGCATAAAAATACACTCACAATTTCACATATGCAATATGTCTGTATCGTTATAACGACTGGTTATACCTGTTTCCGGTTTCTGGCTTTATCGACGCTAACGAGGGCAGCGCGTTATCCGTGTTTGCATCACCGTGCGTTATATATTTTAATGCACAACGTTTTTCCCCTTAAATGAGAGCGATGTCATGCCGACACTACACCGTATCTTCTTCAGCACCGCGTTTGCCTGTGGCGCTCTGCTCTCCGTTTCTGCCGCTCATGCAGACCGTACCGTGACTGACCAACTGGGTCGTCAGGTTACCCTCCCGGACCATGTCTCTCGTGTGGTGGTCCTCCAGCATCAGACCCTGAATTTGCTGGTGCAACTGAATGCCCAGGACGACATTGTTGGGGTATTGAGTAGTTGGAAAAAGCAGCTGGGACCGCAGTTTGCCCGTTTTATGCCGAAGATAACCACCCTGCCCATGCCCGGTGACCTCACCCAGGCCAATATTGAAAGCCTGTTGGCGTTACACCCTCAGGTGGTGTTCGTCGCCAACTACGCGCCGGAACAAATGATTCAGCAGATCCAGAACGCGGGCATTCCTGTTGTCGCGGTCTCACTGCGCGATGATGCCGCCAGTGAAAAAAATAAGATGAACCCGACCATGGCCAATGAAGAGCAGGCCTACGATAACGGTCTCAAGCAGGGTATCCGCCTGATTGGCGAGGTAGTGGATCGCAAAACGGAAGCTGAGACACTGATTCGCTATACCTTCAGCGCCCGGGAAAAGGCTAACGCGCCGGTGGCGGATATTGCGCAGGCGAAAAAAGTTCGCGTCTATATGGCGAATCCGGATCTCAATACCTATGGCTCCGGCAAATATACCGGGCTGATGATGGAGCACGCTGGTGCGCTGAATGTGGCGGCGGCAACGGTTAAGGGTGCCCGTCAGGTTTCACTCGAACAGGTGCTGCAATGGAACCCTGACGTCATTTTTGTGCAGGATCGCTATCCCGAGGTGGTGAAAGAGATTGAAACCGATCCCCACTGGCAGAGTATTAATGCAGTGAAGCACCATCGCGTGTGGCTGATGCCCGAATATGCCAAGGCCTGGGGCTATCCGATGCCGGAAGCCCTGGCGCTCGGTGAACTGTGGATGGCAAAAAAACTCTACCCCGACCGTTACGACAACGTGGACGTAGACGCACAGGCGCAGGACTTCTACCAGCGTTTTTACCGCGTAAACTGGACCTCTGATGCACGCTGACCGTCGTTTTCAGCTGCTGCAAATGCTGCTGATTGCCCTGTCGCTGCTGTTGGTTCTGGCGTCGCTTTGTCTGGGTCAATATCAGCTCCCGGTGATGACGGTTATCCACCAACTTGCCCATCCCTTCAACGGCCAGGACATTGCCAGCCAGATAGTCTGGACGGTCCGCTTACCCCGGATCACGCTGGCGTTTCTGGCCGGTGCAGCGCTGGGGCTGAGCGGTTCCACTCTGCAGGGCGTCTTTCGCAATCCGCTGGTCGATCCGCACATCATCGGGGTGACTTCGGGTGCCGCTTTCGGCGGCACGCTGGCGATTTTGCTGGGACTGAGTCCGTGGATGATGATGGGCTCCACCTTCGCCTGTGGTCTGGGGGCGCTGGGACTCATCTACCTGATAGCCTCGTTACAGGGGCGAGAAAACACACTGGTACTGATCCTTTCGGGGATCATTCTCAGTGGATTTTTTGCGGCGCTGGTCAGCCTGATGCAGTATCTGGCAGATACCGAAGAGACGCTGCCTAACATTGTGTTTTGGCTGCTGGGGAGTTTTGCCACCGCCAACTGGCAAAAAGTGGCCATTGCCGCCCTGCCGGTGCTGCTGGCGAGCCTGCTGCTGTTTGCCCTGCGCTGGCGTATTAATTTGCTGTCACTTGATGCCAAAGACGCACGCTCACTTGGCGTTGCGGTCACCCCGCTGCGCCGCTGCGTGCTGGTCTGCTGTGCGCTGCTTGTGGCGGCGCAGGTTGCGGTGAGCGGCAGCATCGCCTGGGTCGGTCTGGTTATTCCCCACCTGGCGCGTTTACTGGTAGGTGCCGATCACCGTCGCCTGCTGCCCACCGCCTTCTGGCTCGGCGGCAGTTTTATGATGGTGGTGGATGATTTGGCAAGAACCCTGACCGCGGCTGAGATCCCTATCGGTATTATTACTGCCCTTCTGGGCGCCCCGGTCTTTACCTTTCTGCTGATTTACACCAGCCGCAGGAGCCCTCAGTGAGTACCCCTTCTCTTACCGCTAACGGGCTGCTTTATGGCCACACGTCCCCGCTGTTTGCGCCTCTGAGTTTTATCTGCAAACCCGGTGAAATTTGGGCCATTCTGGGGGCGAACGGTCGGGGTAAAAGTACGCTGTTGGATACCCTCACGGGCGTGTTGCCGGTACTGGGCGGGGAGATGACGGCCGAAAATGGGGTCAGCATCGTACCGCAGAGCTTTCGCCCGGCGTTTGCCTGGCGGGTGCTTGACGTGGTCTTGATGGGGCGAGCGCGCAACGTTGCCCTTTTTTCCCAGCCTTCAGCGGACGATCTTCGTGCCGTCAATAACGCGCTTGCGCAACTCGCGATTTCATCGTTGGCACAAAAGACGTTCACCAGGCTTTCCGGGGGACAACAGCAGCTGGTGATGATTGCCCGGGCGTTGGTCAGCGGGAGTCAGAATATTTTGCTGGATGAACCCTGCTCGGCCCTGGATTTGGCGAACCAGCAGGTGGTACTGCAGCTGATAAGCGATCTGGCATTCCGTCAGAATCGCAGCGTGCTGTTTACCACGCACGATCCTACCCATGCGTTACAGATTGCCAGCCACACGCTGATGCTGCTGCCCGAAGGCCAGTGGCTGGCGGGGAAAACACGGGAAGTGGTCACTGAAGATCATCTTCAGCAGGCGTATGGTGTGACGACCAGAATGGTGACGCTGCACGAAAGCACGCCACCCGTGGTGGTACCGCTATTCCGTCTTCGCCGTTAAAAAACCCGCTTCCCGCAAAAATGTTTGCCCTTCTGCCGCCAGGATGAAGTCGGCCAGCGATTCAGCGCCCGTCGTGAGCAGTGCCAGCTGATACTCACAGCGCGGGTTATAAACCTCAGGAATGGCGAGAATACGCAGATCGTCAGCGGCGGTCAGCGCCTTTGCGTAATGCGCGTAACCGATAAACAGGTCCGTGAGATGGTGACGGATAAGCCAGGCACTGGCTATCTGGCCCGGCGGAACCGTCAGCGTATCACGACCCCCGACCAGCATCGCCGCCCGCGCCTTCAGCTTTATCTGCGGGTAACGTTGCTCAATTTTATCAAACAGCGCCCAGGTATAATCGCCGGACGGATCGCAACCCGGTGTCGAAGTGCCCAGCCGCAGTCCAGGATCCGCCAGCAGGCTAAGCCAATCGGCCTTTTCCGTTGCCGGGGTTTTCCGCACGGTTAAATTCAACTGGTTAAAGGCAAAGGTATGCGTCGCAAGCGTAAGTCCCTTATTGCGTAACGTCTGGGGATGCGCCGTGTTTGCGGAGGCAAACAGATCACAACGCTCACCGGCTTCGATCCGTTCACGCAGCAGCCCGGCCGGGCCAAACGTCAGCGCAACGGGCACACCGCTGACAGCGCTGAAACGCTGACAAAGCGGGGTAAACGCGCTTTTCAGGCTTCCGGCAGCAAAAACAGAGAGGGGCAGCGTCATGAGCAAATTTACTGCCCGGCCAGCGCGGTAATCACACGCCCCATGGCTTCTTCGGTCAGTTCACTGCGTTTGATTTTTTTATTCGCCAATGAGGTGCGCAACACGCCCGCAATCACGATATGTTTTGGCTCCTGGCCCAGATCACGCATCTCCAGCACCACTTTGCCCACTACGCGACACATCTCCTGATACAGCGCTTCGTCTTTGCTTTGATTGCCCATCCCTCACTCCTGATAACCACTTGATAATCAATTTATTAGTGATAATAGCCTGATTCTGCCGCCCTGTCCCTGTGCAATGTTGTTAACATTCATGGCGCGCCCGGTAGTGTTTTTGTTAAACACTATCATCTAATTCTGAAACAGCGTTTTCATTTACTTTTTTACCCGTAACCTCGTATAATATGCCCCGATTCTTTCTTGAATGGTTTCAGCGCATTGGACTGCACAAAAAATAGCTCAAAACTTGCTCCTTTCCCCGAAGCTGAAACCCAGGCTCACTTTCCTCTGCACGCTTATTTGATGTCACCTATCCTTAACTCGTGGCATCGCAGCTTTTGTAATACAGGTTTGAATTCGCGGCAGTGCGCCCGCGACTCGAGATTCCCCTATCCTTCTCAACTTAAAGACTAAGACTTTCATGAAAAAGACCAAAATCGTTTGTACTATCGGTCCAAAAACCGAATCTGAAGAGATGCTGACCAAAATGCTGGACGCCGGCATGAACGTAATGCGTCTGAACTTCTCCCACGGTGACTATGCCGAGCACGGTCAGCGTATCCAGAACTTGCGCAACGTGATGAGCAAGACCGGCAAGAAAGCCGCTATCCTGCTGGATACCAAAGGTCCGGAAATCCGTACCATCAAGCTGGAAGGCGGTAACGACGTCTCTCTGAAAGCAGGCCAGACCTTCACCTTCACGACTGACAAATCTGTTGTCGGCAACAATGAAATCGTTGCAGTGACCTACGAAGGCTTCACTAACGACCTGAAAGTGGGCAACACCGTTCTGGTTGACGATGGTCTGATCGGTCTGGAAGTGACGGCTATCGAAGGCAACAACGTGGTTTGTAAGGTGCTGAACAACGGCGACCTCGGTGAAAACAAAGGCGTTAACCTGCCAGGCGTTTCCATCGCACTGCCAGCACTGGCTGAGAAAGACAAACAGGATCTGATCTTCGGCTGCGAGCAAGGCGTTGACTTCGTTGCGGCGTCCTTCATCCGTAAGCGTTCTGATGTTGTTGAAATTCGTGAGCACCTGAAGGCCCACGGTGGCGAAAACATCCAAATCATCTCCAAAATCGAAAACCAGGAAGGCCTGAACAACTTCGACGAAATCCTCGAAGCGTCTGATGGCATCATGGTTGCTCGTGGCGATATGGGCGTTGAGATCCCGGTTGAAGAAGTTATCTTCGCGCAGAAGATGATCATCGAAAAATGCGTCCGCGCGCGTAAAGTGGTTATCACTGCGACCCAGATGCTGGACTCCATGATCAAAAACCCACGTCCAACCCGCGCTGAAGCAGGCGACGTTGCTAACGCCATCCTCGACGGTACTGACGCAGTTATGCTGTCTGGTGAATCCGCGAAAGGGAAATACCCACTGGAAGCCGTGACCATCATGGCAACCATTTGCGAGCGTACTGACCGTGTGATGACCAGCCGTCTGGATTACAACAACGACAGCCGTAAATTGCGTATCACCGAAGCAGTGTGCCGCGGTGCCGTTGAAACGGCAGAAAAACTGGAAGCCCCACTGATTGTGGTCGCGACTCAGGGCGGTAAATCTGCTCGCGCTATCCGTAAATACTTCCCGGATGCCACCATTCTGGCGCTGACCACCAACGAACTGACCGCGCGTCAGCTGGTCCTCAGCAAAGGCGTTATCCCACATCTGGTGAAAGAAATCGCCTCAACGGATGATTTCTACCGTCTGGGTAAAGAAGTGGCTCTGGAGCTGGTTGACCGTGGTCTGGCTCAGAAAGGTGACGTTGTGGTGATGGTTTCCGGTGCCCTGGTACCAAGCGGAACCACAAACACAGCCTCTGTTCACGTGCTGTAATTATTCCCCGTTTTGTTCATTTGCTTAAAAAGCGCCCTCGTGGCGCTTTTTTTATTCCTGCTTTTAGCCAGGATTATTAAAAAATCAAATCGGAATTCGCTATTTAACTTAAGCTTATTTAAGATGAATCCGATTAAACCCCGCTGTTTTCTCACTCTTTTTTGTTTTTACCGTGCCAGTTCGGTGTTTCTTTGAGCGAACGATCAAAAATAAGTGTTTTTGCATCAAAAAATATTCTCAACCTAAAAAACTTTGTGTAATACTTGTAACGCTACATGGAGATTAACTCAATCTAGAGGGTATTAATAATGAATCGTACTAAACTGGTACTGGGCGCGGTAATCCTGGGTTCTACTCTGCTGGCAGGTTGCTCCAGCAATGCTAAAATCGATCAGCTGTCTTCTGACGTTCAGACTCTGAACGCTAAAGTTGACCAGCTGTCCAACGACGTGAACGCAATGCGTTCTGACGTTCAGGCTGCTAAAGATGACGCAGCTCGCGCTAACCAGCGTCTGGACAACCAGGCTCACTCTTACCGTAAGTAAGAGTACCTGTAATAAAAATGGCGCCTCGTGCGCCATTTTTTTTGCCTGCAATTTAAGGAGACGTTGTTACCGCCCCCTTCCCGCCTATTGCGTCACCTGTGTTTCATTGCTCGTTGCTGGCGTACCATTTTGTACCGAAAGCACCGAAGACGCTCCTGTCACCGTTGGCGTTGCGCCTGACGAGACCACCACCGGAATACCCGCACGACGGTACATCGCTTTCTCCACCATCGCCTTATCTGTCCCTTTATCACTGGCAAAAGTGCTGTAACCCACCGGCAGCGTGTAGCTCATGGTTTGCGTGTTCTGCATTTCGCTCTGAGACAGCGGACGATGGACTTCAATATAGCGTGCGCCATTAGGCTCAATCGCGTATTTCACCGGTTGATTAATAACTCGCACCGGCGTCCCTACCCGGACCTGCGCAAACAGCGCTGCAATGTCATCGGTAAACATACGCATACAGCCTGAACTTACGCGCAGCCCCACGCTGTTTTGTGCATTGGTACCGTGAATCAGGTATTCGCCATTACCAAAGGCCAGACGCAATGCGAAGCGCCCCAGAGGATTATTAGGCCCAGCAGGCACCACCGGAGGCAGCGTCACCCCTTTCTCCAGTGAACGCTGGCGAATGCCCGCAGTTGGCGTCCAGGTCGGGTTTGGGATCTTCTGCCCGACACGGGTGGTCATTTCCGGCGTTTCCAGCCCTAACTGACCGATGCCTAACGGGTAAACCTGTACGCTTTTCCCGTCTGGCGGGAAGTAATACAGCCGGAGCTCGGCGAGATTCACCACAATCCCTTCGCGGGGAACATCGGGCAGCAGCAGTTGAAGAGGGATAACCACCTGCGTACCGGGTTTCGGTATCGGCGCAATGGCATTGTTGGCTTCGAGAATAATCATCGCCGCGGTATCAAAACGCCGGGCTATGGTTTGCAGACTGTTATCACCCTCCTGCACCGTGTAGGTCTGGTTTTGCCCAACCAGACGGCTACCGTCTGAAGGCAGAGTGTAGTCAACCGCCATGGCAACCTGTGAGGCGCCAAGCGCACCTAAGAGCGTAAGTGTAATAAGAGACGCGCGTTTCATATCTGAGTTTCCCTTTTATTCACTGACAGGACGCCAGAACGCTGAACGACCAACGAGGCAGAGTCCCCGCCTCGCCTAACAGAATGAAAGCTGTACCTTTAGTTTAGCTAAAACTGAGAGCCTGCGTGCGAATTGCACGGATCATGGCTTCGAGCCCCTGCGAACGCGAGGGCGTGAGGTGTTGCGTCAATGCCATTTTTTCAAACCAGGGGCGCACATCAAACGCAACGATGTCTTGGGCGGTCATCTGATGATAGAGAATAAACACAATCGCAATCAGGCCCTTAACAATGGCGGCATCGCTGTCACCCTGCAGTTCAATGCGCCCGTCGGCGTTGCGCTGCATCACTATCCACACCTGACTCTGGCAGCCCTGAATAATGTTCCGGGGACTATGCGCCTCCTCGCTGAGCGGCGCTAAGCGCTGGCCCAGCTCAATAATATAAAGGTATTTTTCTTCCCAGTTTGCGCAACGTGAAAAGTTGCGCAAGAGTTTATCTTTATCCGGTAATACCGCCATAGCGCCTCCCTGTCAGCCTAAAAGACGATGAATACGTTTCAACCCGGCCACCAGCCTGTCCACCTCTTCGGTGGTGTTGTACATCGCCAGTGAGGCACGACACATGGCAGGCACCTGGTAGAATGCCATCAGTGGCATCGCGCAGTGATGCCCGGTACGTACCGCGATACCGTAGTTATCAAGAAAACTGCCCACGTCATAGGCATGGTGCTTACCCAAATTAAATGCCACCACGCCGAGTCGCTTCTCAGGACCATAGAGGGTGAGATCCGGCACGGTTGCCAGTTCTGCCAGCGCGTAATGCATCAGCGTCTGTTCATATTCGGCAATCTGATCCAGGCCCAGACTGGCGATATAATCCAGCGCAGCGCCCAGCGCGATGATGCCCCCGGTATTTGGCGTTCCCGCTTCAAACCGCCACGGTGCTTTGGCCCAGGTGGTGCCTTCCGTCAGGCTGACCGTGGCAATCATCGAACCGCCCCCTTCCCATGGCGGCATGTCCTGCAAAATGGCTTCTTTGACGTACAGCACGCCGATCCCCGTCGGGCCATACAGCTTATGCGCAGAGAACACATAAAAATCGCAATCCAGATCCTGCACGTCCACGGCATGATGCATCACCGCCTGAGCGCCATCCACCAGCACTTTTGCACCGTGCTGATGCGCAAGCGCCGCCAGCGCTTTTACCGGGTTTTCCGTTCCCAGCACATTAGAGACCTGGGTGATCGCCAGTAGTCTGGTGTTGCTATCAAATAATCCGGGTACTTTGTCGTGCTGCAATGTGCCGTCCGGGTTGAGCGGGATAACCCGTAATTCCGCCCCCGTGCGTGTGCACAGCATCTGCCAGGGCACAATATTCGCATGGTGCTCCATCTGGCTGATGATAATGTTGTCGCCCTTGCCGACGTTGCGGGTGCCCCAGCTATTGGCCACCAGGTTAATGCCTTCGGTGGTGCCACGGACAAAAACCATTTCTTCCGCCGAGCGGGCATGCAGGAAAGCGGACGCCTGCTGGCGCACCTGTTCCATCCGCGCCGTGGCTTCCGCGCTCAGGGTATGAATACCTCGGTGTACGGCGGCGTAGCCATGGCGATAAAACTCCGCCTCAGCGTCAATGACCGCATTGGGTTTCTGCGCGCTGGCGGCGCTGTCCAGATACACCAGCGGCTGGCCATGAACCTCACGGGTCAGCACCGGAAAATCCGCGCGTACCCGGTCGATGGAAAATGTCATGCGCTTCCTCCCGGCAGCCGCTGGCCAATACGCGCCAACACCTGCTGCCTGATTGCTTCATCCCCGAGCGCCTCGGTCAGTTCGGCGGCAAAAGCATAGATAATCATCTGCTGCGCGGCCTGTTGCGCTATCCCGCGCGAACGCAGATAAAACAGCTGTTCATCATCGATACGGCCCACCGTCGCACCGTGGCTGCACTTCACATCATCGGCATAGATCTCGAGCTGCGGTTTGGTGTCCACTTCCGCGAGCCGTCCGAGCAGCAAATTATTGTTGGTCATCTGACCATCGGTTTTGATTGCGTGTTTCGCCACGTTAATCAGCCCATTGAACACCGCCCGGCCTTTATCACTGACGATGGTTTTATGCAGCTGGCGGCTGTTGCAGTAGCCCTGGTTGTGCTCGAGCCACGTCCGGCTGTCACACACTTCGTTTTTCACCGGCATCGCCAGGCTGTTGATGCGCAGCGTGGTATTTTCACCGTTCAGCTGCGTACTGGTGTTATGGCGCAATACCGCCCCACCCAGCAGGAAACTGTGGCTGTGAGCGCTGGCATCCTGACCCAGCTGAATGTCGTTATGCGCAAAGTGGTAGCTCTGCGGATTTTCAAACGCCAGCTTGATGTGCTGCAGGTGTGCATTGTCTGCTACCTGCATGGTGAGGCGCGAACCGGTGAAATGCCGGTTTTCATTAAGGCTGGCATAGTGTTCGATGACGGTGGCTTCCGCCCCTTGTTCAAGCACAAGATGATGGCGATAGTGCGCGGTGTTCATCTCGTCACCCGCGGAGCCCTGAGTGATATGCATCAGCAACAGCGGTTTAGCCGGGCGTTGATTCCGCGCCACGTGAATCTGCGTGACGGTTTGCGCCAGGCTTTCGGTCAGATGCAGGAACACATCAGGCTGAACGGGCGCAGGAAGGGCTTCATATGCCGTATCCACCACCACGCTATAGCCGCTGTGGCTCAGCGCATCGCTCAGCGCGGCACGATATTGCCCGTTGACGAAGACCAGCCTCAGCGCATCCATCGGCAGGGCCAGGGCGGCGCACTGCTCCGCGCTGATGTCATCCTCTGCGGCAACAAACCGCTGGTTTAGCAGACCGTCCAGCGGCGTGTATTTCCAGTTTTCCTGTTTGCGCGTCGGCAGTCCAAGCCGCAGCATCTGCTGCAGGTGCTGTTCGGCCTGCGGCGTACGCACATGGCCCTGGGCCTCGAACAGGTGATGCCATTGTTGCAATGCGTTACTGCTGTTCGGTAAGCCAGCCATAGCCTTGCTCCTCCAGCTGTTTAACCAGGGTAAAATCACCGGATTTCACAATCCGCCCCTGATATAACACATGCACATAATCTGGCTTGATGTAGTCCAGAATACGCTGGTAGTGGGTAACGATAATAAAGGCGCGCTGACCGTTGCGCAGGGCATTAACCCCGTCCGCGACAATTTTCAGCGCGTCAATGTCCAGCCCGGAGTCTGATTCATCGAGAATGCACAGCTCCGGCTCCAGTACTGCCATTTGCAGAATATCGTTACGCTTTTTCTCCCCCCCGGAAAAACCAACGTTCACCGAGCGGGTCAGCAAATCTTCAGGCATCTTCAGCAGTTTGATTTTCTCTTCCATCAAATCCTGAAAATCGAAGCGATCGAGAGGCTCCTGACCCCGATAGCCGCGCACCGCGTTGAGGGCGGTTTGCAGGAAAAATTGATTGCTGACGCCCGGGATTTCTACCGGATACTGGAAGGCCATAAAGATGCCTTCCCCGGCACGGTCTTCCGGTGCCAGCGCCAACAGATCTTTGCCTTTAAACGCCACGCTGCCGCCCGTCACTTCATAATCTTCACGACCGGCGAGAGTGGCGGAAAGCGTACTTTTCCCCGAGCCGTTCGGCCCCATAATGGCATGCACTTCTCCCGGGCGAACCTCAAGGCTCAAGCCGCGCAGGATCTCTTTGTCTTCTACCGCTACCTGTAAATTGTTGATGCTTAACATGGATGTTCCTTACTCCTTAACCGACGCTGTGTTCGAGGCTGATCGCCAGCAGTTTTTGTGCTTCTACGGCAAATTCCAACGGAAGCTCTGAGAACACATCTTTACAGAAACCGTTCACAATCATTGAGATGGCATCATCTTCGCTGATCCCGCGCTGCAGGCAGTAGAACAGCTGATCCTCACCAATACGTGACGTTGTCGCTTCGTGCTCGAGCTGGGCCGTGTTGTTGCGGCATTCCACATACGGGAACGTATGTGCGCCGCAGTCCGCACCAATCAGCATCGAGTCACACTGGGTGTAATTACGGGCATTGGTCGCTGTAGGCATGATTTTCACTAAGCCGCGATAGCTGTTCTGGCTTTTCCCCGCCGAAATGCCCTTCGATATGATGGTCGATTTGGTGTTTTTGCCGATGTGGATCATTTTGGTGCCGGTATCGGCCTGCTGGTGACCGCTGGTCAGCGCCACCGAGAAGAACTCACCAATCGAGTTATCGCCGCGCAGAATGCAGCTCGGGTATTTCCACGTGATAGCGGAACCTGTTTCCGACTGCGTCCACGACATCTTACTGTTCTCGCCTTCACATAACGCACGCTTGGTGACGAAGTTGAGGATGCCGCCGGTATTGTTATCGCCAGGGAACCAGTTTTGTACCGTCGAGTATTTCACTTCGGCATCTTTATGGATGATCACCTCAACGACCGCCGCATGCAGCTGATAGCTGTCGCGCACCGGTGCCGAGCACCCTTCGATATAGCTGACGTAGCTGCCCTCATCCGCCACCAGAATAGTGCGCTCAAATTGCCCGGTCTTTTCGGCATTGATGCGGAAATAAGTGGAAAGCTCCATCGGACAACGCACGCCTTTCGGCACATAGATAAACGTGCCATCAGACGCCACGGCAGCATTTAACGCGGCAAAGAAGTTGTCATTCCCCGGGACCACGGTCCCCAGATATTTCTGGACCAGTTCCGGGTGATCGTGAATGGCCTCGCCGAAAGAACAAAAAATAATCCCCTGTTCCGCCAATTTTTCGCGGTAGGTTGTGGCCACGGAAACCGAGTCAAAGATAGCATCCACCGCGACTTCACGCCCTTCCCGTACCGGCACCCCAAGCTGATTAAACGCTGCTTCCACTTCCTCACTTAAAAATGCATTGGCTCCGGTTTGCTGAACGGCCCCCGGCTCTGAGGCACAGGTTACATCACAGTTGCCACAGGACGGTGCCGAGTAGTAGCTGTAGTCCTGATAATTCAGTTTGTCGTAGTGGGCTTTCAGCCAGTGCGGCTCTTCCATTTCCTGCCACGCGTGAAACGCGTTCAGGCGAAACTCAAGCATCCACGCAGGTTCGTTGCGCTTCGCCGAAATAGCGCGCACCACCTCTTCGTTGATCCCTTTCGCCAGTTCATCGGTCTGCAGCTGGGTGAAGAACCCTTCTTTGTAGTTCAGCGGGCCGCCGGTCCAGGTTTTGACCTCATCTGTCGTATCAGTATTACGTGACATAGTTACTCCGCCTGCACCCCAAAACTTTCACCACAGCCACACTCGTGCTGCGCTTTCGGGTTGTGGAATTTGAAAATCTGGTTAAGTCCTTCACGGACATAATCCACTTCGGTGCCATCAATAAACGGCATCGCCTGCAACGGCACCCACACCTTCGCGCCTTCGGTCTCAAACAACAGATCGTCTGACCTGGGTTCAGTGACCGTATCCAGCACGTAAGCGAAGCCTGCACAGCCGGAGGTTTTCACCGCCAGCCGCAGCCCCAGCACGTGCTGCTTCTGCGCGAGCTCGCGAACATGCGCCGCCGCTTCTGGCGTCATGCTGATCCCGCGCCAGCTATAGTCGGCAGGATTGAAGGTTTCTGATTGCAAATCCATAGGTCCACCTTATGCGTTAAAAACCATCATGGTATGACTATATGTTAGTGATAACCATTCTCATTTCAACCCCTTGCCAGAAGGGACATTCACGTAGCCAGGCTCTTTTTGCTTGTTTTATAAGCATAGACCCAGTTCATCTCCTTATCTGCCGGGATCGAAATGAACTAATTATTTGATGAGATTAGGGTTTATGAGAGATGAACTGCGCTTGCGGTAGCAAACGTAAGATGTATAGAAAATACCTATTTATAGGATAGGACAATCGAAGGCGTGTGTTGCAAAAGCGGGGAAATAAAAAACCCGTAATCAATATCACGGGTTTAGGTTGTTATTTGCTCTACAAAAGCATTGTTAGTACAGCGAAGCTTCCCCTGCCGGGCGGGTTTTGAAACGACGGTGTACCCAAAGATATTGCTCCGGTGCACGCAGGATCTCTTTTTCGATCACTTTGTTCATATAGGTCGCGGCTTTGATTTCATCTTCAATCGGGTAGTCCGTCAGCGCTTCACTGATATGCAGCGTGTATCCACGGTTATTTGCCTTACGAACCATAGTGATAGTTAGCAGGCTGGCACCCGATAAACGCGAGAGCACGTAGGTCCCGTTGGTTGTGGCGGCTTGTGGCACAGAGAAAAACGGGGCAAACACGCTGCCTTTCGGGCCGTAGTCCTGATCGGGCGCAAACCATACGGCTTCTTTGTCTTTTAATGCACTGACCAGGCCACGCAGATTGCGGCGATCAATCATCGCTTTATTCGAGCGGAGGCGACCTTTAGTCTGCACCCACTCCATCAGCGGGCTATTGTGCGGTCGGTAGGTCGCCATCATTGGGCGACACAGCCCCATCGTTCTGCCACCTAATTCCAGCGACATGAAGTGGACGCCGACCACCATGACGCCTTTATTTTCGGCCAGCGCCTTGGTTAAATTGTCATACCCTTCAACCTCAAACCATTTTCTGACCCGCGCATCGCTCCAAAACCACGCCATGCCGGTTTCAATTAATCCCATTCCGAGAGAAATAAAATTCTGCTCAATTAATTTCTCTTTAGCCTGCTCATTCATTTCAGGAAAACAGAGCGTAAGATTTCTTGACGCAATCTTTTCTCTTCTTTTCAAAAAAGGGCGGGCCGCACGGCCGAGAGAAGAACCAATGATATACAGCAGAGGGTAAGGAAGCTGAACCAGCAGCCAAAGCACGCCGAGCCCAGTCCAGGTCATCCAGTTGCGGGGGTGCAACAGCGATGTATCGAAAGCTTTTGCCATCGTTAATTCCTGTATCTATAAAAACCAGTAACGCATAAGGAAAAAACGAACAAAATCATCAATCTTTAAGCGATACATATTGAACTCTGACGGAACCCGAGTGTCATTTTTTGAGCAATTAGCCGGTAATCGCCTGGCAAATCGAGTCCAGTAAAAAGAGGCAATAGCATATCCGTTACTAACGGGTTAACTGCATATCGCAGAATGCTACATCCCTTAAGAAAAAGATAGTGAATTAATCTGAAGCTCAGATTAACTGTTCATTAATAAAACGGGAATATTCCGATCTTCGAGGGTAAATAATTAATGCGCTAAGGATTATTGCTCCTGTTTACGCGCTTAATTAAGCCAAATCGTCAGAGATTATGGAAAAAAGCACCCTGACAGGGTGCTTTGGCGAGGTTGTTTTCATTCAGTTAATCTAAACGATGGCCGTCGTCAGTCTCGAAGAACAGCACAATTTGTCCTGCTCGTCATAAATGTCTATTTGCCAGACCTGATGTCGGCGTCCCGCATGCAGGGCCCGGCAAATGCCCCGCACCCTGCCGCTGCGCACCGACCGAAGATGGTTGGCGTTCACTTCAACGCCGACCACTCGCTGCTCACCTTCGGTGCACAGATAGCCTGCCACCGATCCCAGCGTTTCTGCCAACACCACGGAGGCTCCGCCGTGTAACAGCCCAAAAGGCTGATGCGTCCGGCTGTCCACCGGCATGGTCGCTTCCAGCGTCTCGTCCCCTATTTTGTCGAAACGAATGTCGAGCAAACCCACCATATTGCCTTCATTCATCGCATTGAGGTTTTCGAGCGTCAGCGTTCGTTTCCAAATCATCCCATTATCTCCAGTAAGGCCTGTAACGGATGGCGAGCGCCGTTGCCTTCCACACGTTTAACCTGGCTGCGGCAGGAATAACCCGTCGCCAGGCAGCGGTTACGCGGCAGACGCTGCATCGCCTGCTGCCAGGAGAGCGCATAAATGCCGAGTGAGTTTTCGTGATTTTTCACTTCATGCCCGTAGGTGCCCGCCATACCGCAGCAGCCCACGTTCACGTTTTCGAGTTTTGCGCCAAAATGCGCAAAGATGTCAGCCCACTGTTTCGTCGCCATCGGCAGCGCCGTCACTTCCGTGCAATGACCAAACAGGTACCAGGCTTCGCCGCTGACCTCTCTGGCCGTCGTAGTGCTAAGCGCTTTCGGCAACCATTCATGCACCAGCTGCACCTGGAAATCACCGCGCTTATCCCCCAGCGTTTGCTTGTATTCGTCGCGATAACACAGCACCAGCGCAGGATCGACCCCGACCATCGGGACGCCGAGCGCGGCCACGCGATTGAGGAAGTCCGCGGTTTTCTGCGCCGTTTTCGCAAACCGCGTCAGGAAACCTTTGATGTGTTGCGCCTTGCCGTTAGGCGAGAACGGCAGCACAACCGGCTGATAGCCTACGCGCTCGGCTAAACGGACAAAATCGGCCACCACCTGTGCATCGTAATAGCTGGTAAACGGATCCTGCACCACCAGCACCAGTTTACTTTTTTGCTCGGCGCTGAGCGCTTCAATCTGCTCGAGCGTCAGGTTTGCAGAGCGGTGCCCCACCAGTTGCTGCTGCAACGAAGGGGTGGACAACAGCGGCAAATCGATCATCCCGATATGCTTCTGCGACAGACTTCGCACCCACGGCTGACTGATAAAGAAGTTAAAGGTCTTTGGCGCGCGCGCCATCAGTGGCGCATAGCTTTCGACCGTCGCGACGACATGGTCTCGCAACGGGCGCAGGTAGCGGGTGTGATAAAGCTGCAGGAAGCGCGAACGGAATTCCGGCACATCGATTTTAATCGGACACTGCGTCGAACAGGCTTTACAGGCCAGACAGCCCGACATCGCCTCTTTCACCTCGTGAGAGAAATCATATTCGCCTTTGCTGGCATGCCAGCTGTTGCGAGTACGTTCGACCAGCGAGCGCAGACTGGCGCGTTTTTCCGGTAGCTCTTTCTCGAGCTGCAGTGGATCAACACCACGATCGGCCAGAAGTCGCAGCCATTCACGCACCAGCGTCGCACGCCCTTTCGGTGAGTGGATACGGTTGCTGGTGACCTTCATTGACGGACACATCGGGCTTTTGGCGTCGAAGTTGAAACACAGGCCGTTGCCGTTACACTCCATGGCACCACGCCAGGAGGAACGAACCGACACAGGAATTTGTCTATCGTAGGTGCCTCGCTTGACGGCATCCACTTTCATCATCGGTGCATCCACGCCTTCAGGCGGGCAAATCTTGCCAGGGTTCAGGCGGTTAAGCGGATCAAAAACAGCCTTCACTTTACGCAGTTCACCGTACAGCTGTTCGCCAAAGAAGTCCGGGCTGTATTCGGCGCGGAAACCTTTACCGTGCTCTCCCCACAGCAGACCGCCGTATTTTGCGGTCAGCGCAACCACCTCATCCGAGATCTGTTTCATCAGGATCTCCTGCTGCGGATCGCACATATCCAACGCCGGGCGCACGTGCAGAACCCCGGCATCGACGTGCCCGAACATACCGTAGCTCAGCCCATGATCGTCGAGTAGCGCGCGGAATTCGGCAATGTAATCGGCCAGATGCTCGGGGGGAACGCAGGTATCCTCGGCAAACGGGATCGGTTTCGCCGCCCCTTTTGCATTGCCCAGCAAGCCAACGGCTTTTTTGCGCATGGCGTAGATGCGTTCAATACCGTCGAGCTCAGTGCAAAGCTGCCAGCCAATCACCCCGCCTTCAGCGTTGGCTATCAGAGCATCCAGGCGCAGGCAGAGATCGCTGACCTGATGTTCAATCAGCGCTTCATCGTCGCCAGCGAATTCAACGATATTGAGGCCCAGCATCTCTTTATCCGGGACATCGGTTATCAATTCGCTGACTGAATGCCAGACGATATCTTCACGGGCCAGATTCAGCACTTTTGAATCGACGGTTTCCACCGACAGCGCGCGGGCTTCCACCATAAAGGGTGCGTTACGCAGCGCGGAATCAAACGAGTCATACTTCACGTTGACCAGTCGGCGTACTTTTGGCAGACGGGTGATATCCAACCGCGCTTCGGTAATAAAAGCCAGCGTCCCTTCGGACCCGGTCAGCACCCGAGTCAGGTCAAAGTGGGTCATCTCGTCATTGAACACGTGACGTAAGTCGTAGCCGGTGAGGAACCGATTCAGTTTGGGGAATTTATCGATTACCAGCTGACGGTTTTCTTTGCAGCGTTCGTAAACGGTGCGATAGATACGGCCCGTCGCCGACTGCTCCTTCGCCAGCGTTTCCGCTAATGCGACAGGGACAGGCTGCGTATCAAGAATATCGCCGCCGAGCAGAATCGCGCGAACGCCAAGAATATGGTCGGAGGTTTTGCCATAGACCAGTGAACCCTGACCCGACGCATCGGTGTTGATCATCCCGCCCAACGTGGCGCGGTTGCTGGTTGAAAGCTCCGGGGCAAAAAAGTAGCCGTACGGCTTCAGGAACTGATTGAGCTGATCTTTGATGACCCCGGCTTCGACCCGCACCCACCCTTCTTCCGGGTTGATCTCAATGATGCGGTTCATGTGGCGGGAAAGATCGATAATGATGCCCTGATTCAGCGCCTGACCGTTGGTCCCGGTGCCGCCACCGCGAGGGGTAAAAATCAGAGACCGAAAACGCTCTTCATCGGCAATGCGCGCCAACAGCGCGACATCGGCCGTTGAACGGGGAAAAACCACGGCATCGGGGAGAAGCTGGTAAATACTGTTATCGGTGGCCATCGTTAGCCTGTCGGCGTAACGTGTGGCGGTATCGCCGGTAAACCCTTGTTGCTCCAGTGCCTGCAAAAAATTCAGCACCAGTTGAACGACGCCGGGTGCCTGAGAAATTTGTGGGATCATGACGCTCGAGACCCTGCCTGACTATGTTATGGATGGTTGTGTTATCGATATTTTATCGTTTGCGTATCAACTCATGGTTGTATCACATTTTTTCGGCCTACGCTTATGGGAATTTGCAACGTTCGCGATCGTGAAATTGTTGATATTATTGTTAGTAAATGGATTTACTCCCTACGCTCATCGTGAGCGTATTAACTAAGGTACAAAATGTATGGCAACCGTTCATCGGCCCCGTGATTTGCCGCAGATCCTGCTGTCGGTGCTGTTTTTAAGCCTCATGATTGTGGCGTGTTTGTGGATTGTACAACCGTTCATCCTGGGATTTGCCTGGGCCTCAACCGTGGTGATCGCCACCTGGCCCGTGTTAATCAAACTTCAGCGCCTGCTCTTTGGCCGTCGCTCGCTGGCGGTGCTGGCGATGACGCTATTGCTGTTTTTGCTGTTTGTTATTCCTATTGCGTTACTGGTCAATAGCCTGGTTGACGGCAGTACCCCGCTGGTTCATGCCATTACCACCGGCAATCTGACGCTTCCCGACTTCGGCTGGCTTAACAGTATCCCGTGGGTGGGCTCGAAGCTCTATGCGGGTTGGCACGGCCTGCTGGACATGGGTGGCACGGCCATTATGGCGAAGGTCAAACCGTACATCGGAACCACAACCACCTGGTTTGTGGGCCAGGCGGCGCACATCGGCCGCTTTATGATGCACTGTGGTCTGATGCTGCTGTTCAGCGCCCTGCTGTACTGGCAGGGTGAAAAAGTCGCGTTCGGCGTGCGCTATTTTGCCACCCGACTGGCCTCAAAACGCGGCGATGCCGCGGTGCTGCTGGCAGGCCAGGCGATTCGCGCAGTGGCATTGGGCGTTGTGGTTACGGCGCTGACTCAGGCGGTGCTCGGCGGCATCGGCCTGGCCATTTCCGGCGTGCCTTATGCGACAATTCTGACGGTGGTGATGATCTTCTCCTGCCTGGTGCAACTGGGGCCGCTGATCGTTTTAATCCCCTGCATCATTTGGCTGTACTGGTCTGGCGACACCACCTGGGGCACCGTATTACTGGTCTGGAGTGCTGTCGTGGGCACCATGGATAACTTTATCCGTCCAATGCTGATTCGCATGGGGGCCGATTTACCGATGGTGCTGATTCTGTCCGGCGTTATCGGCGGCCTGATAGCCTTCGGGATGATTGGTCTGTTTATCGGTCCGGTACTACTGGCCGTCTCCTGGCGTCTGTTCGATGCCTGGGTCCGTGAAGTCCCACCGCCGTCTCAGGATCCCGATGCGGTGCTGGAAGAGCTCGAAGAGTTAGAAGCCAGCCACAACAAGCTGGATAACTAAGGTAATCCGCCCCGGAAGTCATGAACCTCCGGGGCCTTATACTTAAGCAATGTTAATGTTTGCGAGCATTTTTTCCGCGTCCCTTCCCCCTTACCGCCGCGTTTTCAGCTTCAATCCTGCAAATTCTTTACCTTTTTTTAACGATTAAGAGCAATCTGATCGACGCAAAAATCGTCCATGCCTACTATTAGCTCAAGGTTATAAATCAACACCTTGATTTATAAGCATGGAAATCCCCTGAGTGAAACAACGAATTGCTGTGTGTAGTCTTTGCCCAACTCCCACGTTGGGCTTTTTTTTATCTATTTTTTCACGTCACACTGGCTCATCATCCGCCATTGCTTCGGCAGTTCATACGTCTCACCACAGACTTTCGCCACCACGGTGCTGCGAATATCTTGTGAAGACAGACCCAGCATGAGCTCAAACTCGCCGGGTTCAACCACGCGCTTGCCATTACGGGCGGTGAAATTCAGCATCTCCACGGGAAGGTGGAATGTCAGCGTTGCGGACTCACCGGGCTCCAGCGTCACCCGCTGGAAGGCTTTCAGTTCCTGCACCGGGCGAACCATCGAGGCGACTTTGTCGTGCACATACAGCTGCACCACTTCACTGCCACGTTTTTTCCCTTCGTTCGTTACCGCCACTCTGACGTGAATATCCCCCGCCATAGAGACCTCTGAGGCCAAAAGCGTTGCTGCACTGAGGCTGAATTTTCCCCAGCCCTGACCATAGCCAAACGGATAGCGGCTGCCGAAATGGAAGGCATACGGCGTGCCGCCACTTTTCAGCTTGTGGTTGTAGTAGTACGGCATCGCACCTGCACTTTTAGGTACGCTGACGACCAGCCGCCCTTGCGGTTCAGCCCGCCCGGTCAGCACATCGGCAATAGCCCAACCGCCCTCCTGTCCTGGGGCCCAGGCCATGAGCAATGCGGCCACTTTTTCTTCCAGCCCCTGAAGGTGATAAGGGCGGCCTCCGGTCATTACCACAATCACCGGTTTTCCTGTGGCCACCAGCGCCTCAAGCAGCTGTTGCTGCACGCCCGGCAAATTCAGAGAGTCCGTATCCGACCCTTCCCCGACCGTACCGCTCTGGAACAACCCCGCCAAATCGCCCACGCACACCACGACGGCGTCACTCTGCTCTGCCACGCTCACGGCCTCAGGGATCAGCGAAGTATCAAGCGACACCGGTGACTGCTGCATGGGTTTACCGCTGCTGTCCCCCGGGAAGACCGGCGCGCCTGCCATTCTTTTTTCGATGATGTGACAGCCTTTGGCGTAACTGACCTGCGCTTCCCCCAACTGCTGACGTAACGCCGCCAGCGGTGTGATGACCTGTGAGGTTTCTTCCAGCATATCGCTGATAATCAGATGCACCGGGAAGCTGTAGCCGCTGAGCAAAGCCAGCGGATCGTCCGCCGTTGGCCCAATAACGGCGATGCGCGGTTTCCCCTGAAGTGGCAGGATGCCGTCATTTTCCAGTAGTGTCAGTGAGCGAGTCGCGACATCCCGCGCGGCCTGGCGTGTTTTCGCGCTTTGCAGTTCGGTAGCGTTTTCATCGGTGTAGGGGTGTTCAAACAGCCCGAGACGGAATTTTTCCTTCAGCGTACGCGCGACAATCTCATCGACTTTTGCCATGGTTATCAGCCCGCGCTCCACCGCGTCACTCAAATGTCGGGCGCAGTCGTCCTTTGGCAGTTCCACGTCCAGCCCGGCATTAAAGGCCAGCGCGGCGGATTCTGCCGCATCATGGGAAACCCCGTGGTGCTGATGCAACAGGCTAACGCCGCCATAATCGGCGACCACAATGCCGTCGAATCCCCATTTTTCACGCAGAATGTCGGTTAACAGGAAATAGTCACTGTGACCCGGTTGATTGTCGATATCGTGATAGGCAGGCATGACCGAACCCGCGTTGGACAGTTTTACCGCCATTTCAAACGGCAGCAAGAAGGTGTCATTCAGTTCGCAGAACCCGAGATGGACCGGCGCATGGTTGCGCGCCCCTTCGCTGAACGAGTGGCCGACGTAATGCTTCAGCGTCGCCAGAAGATCGCGCTTTTTCCCCTGCAATCCGTCTACATACGCACAGGCCATCACGCCCACCAGCCACGGATCTTCACCAAAGGTTTCCTCGGTACGCCCCCAGCGCACATCGCGTGAGACATCCAGCACGGGTGCTAAGCCCTGATGACAACCGGTGGAACGGGCCTCTTCACCGATGCATTCCGCGGCGTGACGGATAAGCTCAGGATCCCATGTCGAGCCGTAGTTCAGCGATGACGGAAATAGCGTTGCGTCTTTACACAGCAGCCCCACCAGACACTCTTCATGAAACAGCGCCGGGATACCCAGACGCGTTTCTTCCATCAGCATTTTCTGAAGGCGGTTGGCGCCTCGCACGCCGGTTCGGGCATCAACAATGTGGGTGCCCAGCGGGCGAGTGATTTGCCCGACACCCAGCTTCAGGCGGTCCTGCAGCGAAGTCTGGCCTGATACGCCAGCAAATTCGTCACTCATGTCTGCGCGCTCGCGATGATCGCCCTGCTCTGAAAGTACCAGCCAGTACGCATGCATTTGAGCAAACTTCTCTTCCGGGGTCATGCGCGCCAGCAGGTCGGCCACGCGTTCGGCAACGGGACGCTGTGCATCTTGATAGATTGCGGTCATTTTGAGCTCCTGAGTGCAGTGAAGGTAAAACGCTGTCACTCAGTATTGGAAAGGCGCGGGCGGCGGACAATTGCAGAATTAACCAGCGGATTTATGATTTTTTGTTTTTTGCCCGGAGTGTGATCGGACTCAACTCCCTGAACGCAGGGCAAAAAAATCCCCGGATGGTGCCGGGGATGTTGTCAGGATTATTTGTTGAGTTCAGCAAGGCTCAGCCACGTCTGCACCACGGTGTCCGGGTTGAGAGACAGACTATCGATCCCTTCTTCCATCAGCCAGGCGGCGAAATCTTCGTGGTCGGACGGACCCTGTCCGCAGATGCCGACGTATTTACCCTGTTTCTTCGCAGCCCGAATCGCCATCGACAGCAGCGCTTTCACCGCGTCGTTGCGTTCATCGAACAGCTCAGAGACCACGCCGGAATCGCGATCCAGACCGAGCGCCAGCTGGGTCATGTCATTAGAGCCAATAGAGAAGCCGTCGAAATGCTCGAGGAACTGCTCCGCCAGCAGGGCGTTAGACGGGATTTCGCACATCATGATGATCTTAAGCCCGTTTTCACCGCGCTTCAGCCCCTGACGCGCCAGCTCGTCCACCACCGCTTTCGCCTGGTCAACGGTACGCACGAACGGGATCATGATTTCCACGTTGGTCAGCCCCATGTCGTTACGCACGCGTTTCACCGCGTCGCACTCAAGCGCAAAGCAATCGCGGAAGCTTTCGGAGACATAACGGCCTGCCCCACGGAAGCCCAGCATTGGGTTTTCTTCTTCTGGCTCGTAACGCTCGCCGCCCACCAGGTTGGCGTATTCATTCGATTTGAAGTCAGACAGACGCACAATCACCCGTTTCGGGTAGAAAGCCGCGCCTAACGTCGCGATCCCTTCCGTCAGACGACCGACATAGAACTCTTTCGGCGAGTCATAGCCTTTCATCATTTCGCGGATCTCATTTTGCAGCTTCGCGTCCTGATCGTCGAATTCCAGCAGCGCGCGCGGGTGCACGCCAATCATGCGGTTGATGATAAATTCCAGACGCGCCAGACCCACACCTTCGTTCGGCAGACAGGCGAAATCAAAAGCACGATCCGGGTTACCGACGTTCATCATGATTTTCAGCGGCAGATCCGGCATGGTATCGACGCTGGAACTTTTCACGCTGAAATCGAGCATATCGGCATACACGTAGCCCGTGTCGCCTTCCGCGCAGGAGACGGTGACTTTCTCATCTTCCGTCATGCGCTCGGTGGCATCACCGCAGCCCACGACCGCCGGGATCCCCAGTTCGCGGGCGATGATGGCCGCGTGACAGGTACGCCCGCCGCGGTTGGTGACAATGGCCGCCGCTTTCTTCATGATCGGTTCCCAGTCCGGGTCGGTCATGTCGGTGACCAGCACGTCGCCTGGCTCGATACGGTTCATTTCGCTGATGTCATGGATAACTTTCACCGGACCCGCACCGATGCGATGACCGATGGCACGGCCTTCGGCAATAATTTTGCCGTGCGCATGCAGGGTGTAGCGTTCCATCACCTGACCGCGTGAACGCACGGTTTCCGGGCGCGCCTGGACGATGAACAGTTTCCCGGTGTGACCGTCTTTGGCCCACTCGATATCCATCGGGCGACCGTAGTGTTTTTCAATCTGCACTGCCTGTTTCGCCAGTTCCTGCACTTCGTCGTCAGTCAACGAGAAGCGGTCGCGGTCGGCCTGCGGGACATCTTCGATACGCACCTGTTTGCCGTGCTCCTGGGTTGGCGCATAGACCATCCGGATTTTCTTCGACCCCATGGTCCGGCGCACAATCGAGGGGCGATTAGCGGCAAGCGTAGGCTTATGCACATAGAACTCATCCGGGTTCACTGCGCCCTGCACCACCATTTCACCCAGACCGAAGGCTGAGGTGATAAACACCACCTGGTCAAAACCTGATTCGGTATCGATGGAGAACATCACGCCGGACGAGGCCAGGTCAGAGCGCACCATCCGCTGCACGCCTGCGGAGAGCGCAACGCCACGGTGATCGTAGCCCTGGTGCACACGGTAGGAGATGGCGCGGTCGTTAAACAGGGAAGCAAACACATGCTTCACCGCCACCAGCACCGCATCGTAGCCCTGAACGTTGAGAAACGTTTCCTGCTGTCCGGCAAAAGACGCATCTGGCATGTCTTCGGCTGTGGCCGAGGAGCGTACGGCAAACGACGCTTCGGCATCATCGGCAGACAGCTGGTTATACGCCTGGTGAATCGCCTGCTCCAGCTCTGGCTGGAAAGGCGTGTCGATAATCCATTGACGGATTTGCGCGCCAGCTTTCGCCAGGGCGGTCACGTCATCAATATCGGTGTGATCCAGCAGTTCATAAATACGCTGGTTCACCCCGCTCTGGTCGAGGAACTGATTGAAGGCATCAGCCGTGGTGGCAAAACCGTTCGGGACAGACACGCCCAGATCGGACAGATTTGTAATCATTTCACCCAGAGAGGCATTTTTGCCCCCCACGCTGTCTACATCATTCATGCCGAGTTGGTTGTACCACAGCACCAGAGCATTGTCAGACATTGAAACAATCCTTTCAGTAATTAAGAAAAGTGCCAGAAGCGTGACTGGCGTCGTTATTTATCCTGCCACAGTTCACCGCGCGGTAAAAAAGGTGAATCGTTCAAGCAAATTATTTTCTCTTTTTTTAAGACAGTTCCCCCCAATGTTATAAACCCATGATTCATCAGGACTCCCACCGAAAATGACCGCAGTCACAGCCAGCATGAAAAAATGAAATCCTGTTTTCATTAAAAATGAAAACACCCTTTCAGATATAAAAATAAGACCATTGTCGCCGGGATATGATTAAAATAAACTGAAGCTTCAGCGAATTAACTTACTCTTACCGGATGGTCAAAATGGATAATGCTGTCGATCGCCATGTCTTCTATATTTCTGATGGCACTGCCATTACCGCCGAAGTGCTCGGGCATGCGGTGATGTCACAGTTCCCCGTTTCGGTCAACAGTATCACGCTGCCGTTTGTCGAAACCGAAAGCCGGGCAAAAGCGGTTAAAGAGCAAATTGACGCCATTTTTCAGCAAAGCGGCGTTCGCCCGCTGGTGTTCTATTCCATTGTGCTGCCTGAAATCCGCACCATCATTTTGCAGAGCGAAGGCTTTTGCCAGGATATCGTTCAGGCGCTGGTGGCCCCGCTCCAGCAGGAACTGAAACTGGATCCTACGCCAATTGCCCATCGCACCCATGGTCTGACGCCGGGCAATCTCACCAAATATGATGCCCGTATCGCGGCCATTGACTACACTCTGGCGCATGATGACGGCGTTTCACTGCGTAATCTCGATCAGGCGCAGGTGATCCTGCTCGGTGTTTCACGCTGTGGAAAAACCCCCACCAGCCTGTATCTGGCCATGCAATTTGGTATCCGTGCGGCAAACTATCCGTTTATCGCCGACGATATGGATAACCTGGTGCTTCCGGCCGCCCTCAAACCGTTACAGCACAAGCTCTTCGGGCTGACCATCAATCCGGAACGCCTGGCAGCCATACGCGAAGAACGCCGTGAAAACAGTCGTTATGCCTCGATGCGCCAGTGCCGCATGGAAGTCACCGAAGTCGAAGCCCTGTACCGTAAAAACCAGATCCCCTGGCTGAACAGCACCAACTACTCGGTCGAAGAGATCGCCACCAAAATCCTCGACATTATGGGTCTCAGTCGCCGCATGTACTAATACACTAGTACAATGCGACAAAATGCGATAAGATTTACGCCGTAATAAGATGTGCGTCACATTCTGCCTTGAATAAAACAGGGATTGGTTTAAGGTGATGCGCATCACTTCCGGCATTGAGCCGCTGAAGCAACCACATTCTGAGAATCCTGATGAACAAAACTGATGAACTGCGTTCGGCGCGCATCGACAGCCTCGTGACGCCTGCTGAACTGGCGCAGCGTCACCCGGTTTCCGCTGAAGTCGCAAACCATGTGACCGCTTCCCGCCGTCGCATTGAAAAAATTCTTAACGGTGAAGATAAACGTCTTTTGGTGGTGATGGGCCCCTGCTCCATTCACGATCTGGACGCGGCAGTGGATTACGCTCGTCGCCTGCAAACCCTGCGTGAAAAGCACCAGTCGCGTCTTGAAATCGTGATGCGCACCTATTTCGAAAAGCCACGTACCGTTGTGGGCTGGAAAGGCCTGATTTCCGATCCGGATCTCAACGGCAGCTACCGCGTCAATCACGGCATTGAGCTGGCACGCAAACTCCTGCTGCAGGTCAATGAGCTGGGCGTCCCTACGGCCACCGAATTTTTGGATATGGTGACCGGGCAATTTATCGCCGATTTGATCAGCTGGGGCGCGATTGGTGCCCGTACCACCGAGAGCCAAATCCACCGCGAGATGGCCTCTGCGCTCTCCTGTCCGGTGGGCTTCAAAAACGGCACCGACGGCAATACCCGTATCGCGGTTGATGCGATTCGTGCGGCGCGCGCCAGCCATATGTTCCTGTCTCCGGATAAAACCGGTCAGATGACGATTTACCAGACCAGCGGCAATCCGTACGGTCATATCATCATGCGCGGTGGGAAGAAGCCAAATTATCATGCCGCGGATCTGGCTGCGGCCTGCGACACGCTGCACGAGTTTGACCTGCCTGAACACCTGGTGGTGGACTTCAGCCATGGCAACTGCCAGAAGCAGCATCGCCGTCAGCTCGACGTTTGCGACGATATTTGCGAACAGATCCGCAACGGTTCAACCGCTATCGCCGGGATTATGGCGGAAAGCTTCCTGCGCGAAGGGACGCAAAAAATTGTGTCCGGCCAACCGCTTACCTACGGTCAGTCGATAACCGATCCTTGCCTGAGTTGGGAAGACAGTGAACTGCTGCTGGAGAAACTGGCCGCGGCGGTGGACAGCCGCTTCTGAGTTTATTGTTTTGTCGGGTGGCGCTTTCGCTTACCCGACCTACAACTCCCCTGTGCGGTCTGATGCCCTCTCCCCAACCCTCTCCCACGTGGAGAGGGAGCAAACACTAAAAACCTTCACGAAGTGAAGGTTTTGCGGTTTACCTCCATTATTTGATCCAGTCACATATTTTTCACAAAAGGGCTTGCCGAACTTTTTGATTTATTGATAATGATTATCATTGTTACTTTTATTACTATCTTTAACATTATGACATCTCTGGACAACACTGCCGCGCCGGGTAAAACCCACACCAAACCGCATCCGCAGCCTGACGATCGTCGGGTCAGCAGCAAAACCCTGCTGGGCGCCGAAGGGCGAGTCATCATTGAACATGATGGCCAGTACTATCTGTTACGGCAGACACATGCCGGAAAACTTATCCTGACAAAATAACGCATTACCTAAAAACACTTCGCCAGCCACCCAGGATCGATGCCGAGGCAGCCAGCGCTTTTCACCTTTTATGGAGAGTTGCATGCTACACCTGCATTCCGCGTCGTTGCGCCCATCGCTGGTCGCTCTGGCTGTTTTCGGCGCTATCGCTTCCCCGGCAATCGCTGCCTCAGAACAAATGACCGTTACCGCAACCGGTAACGAGCGCAGCGCCTTTGAAGCGCCGATGATGGTCACCGTCATTGACGCCACAACCCCTGAAGGCCAGACCGCCAGCTCTGCGGCTGACATGCTGCGCCAGGTCCCGGGTCTGACCATTGACGGCACCGGCCGCACGAACGGTCAGGATGTTAATCTGCGCGGTTACGATCGTCGTGGCGTTCTGGTGCTGGTCGATGGTATTCGCCAGGGCACCGATACCGGCCACCTCAACAGCACCTTCCTCGACCCGGCGCTCATTAAGCGTATCGAAGTGGTTCGCGGCCCTTCCGCCCTGCTTTATGGCAGCGGTGCGCTCGGCGGCGTTATCTCTTATGACACCGTGGATGCCGCTGATTTACTCGGCGCCAACCAGAATAGCGGCTACCGCGTCTTTGGCACCGGCGGTACCGGCGATCACAGCCTTGGTATGGGTGCCAGTGCCTTTGGTCGCACAGACACGCTCGACGGAATTGTGTCCTGGTCCAGCCGCGACCGTGGCGATCTGAAACAGAGCGATGGTTTTACCGCGCCGAATGATGAAAGCATCAGCAACTTCCTTGCCAAAGGCAGCTGGAAAATCGACCCGGCGCAAAAACTGAGCGGTTCTCTGCGCTATTACAACAACGCCGCTCAGGAGCCGAAAAACCCGCAAACGCCTGAAGCGTCTGAGAGTAGCAACCCGATGACCGACCGCTCCACCATTCAGCGTGACGCGCAGGTAACCTATAACATTGCGCCTGAAGGCAACGACTGGCTGAATGCCGAGGTGAAAGGCTACTGGTCTGAAGTGCGCATCAACGCGCAGAATCTGGATGACAGCGGCGAATTCCGTAAACAGACCACCGAAGGCGCAAAAGCGGAAAACCGCACTCGCCTGTTTGCCGACAGCGTGGCCTCTCATCTGCTGACCTATGGTGGCGAGTACTACCGCCAGGAACAAGCGCCAGGTGGCATGACCACCGGTTTCCCGGATGCGCGTATCAATTTCAGCTCCGGCTGGCTGCAGGATGAGATAACCCTGCGCGACCTGCCGGTGACGCTGTTGGCCGGGACCCGTTATGACAACTATCGCGGTAGCAGCGAGGGTTACGAAGACGTCGATGCTGATAAATGGTCTTCCCGTGCGGGCATGACCATCAGCCCGACCGACTGGCTGATGCTGTTTGGCTCTTACGCCCAGGCGTTCCGCGCACCGACCATGGGTGAGATGTATAACGATGCCAAACATTTCTCGATTGGCCGCTTCTACACCAACTATTGGGTGCCGAACCCTAACCTGCGCCCGGAAACCAATGAAACTCAGGAGTATGGTTTCGGTCTGCGCTTTGACGATCTGCTGATGGCCAACGACGGTCTGGAGTTCAAGGCCAGCTACTTTGACACCAACGCCAAAGACTACATCACGACCTCCGTCGACTTCGCCGCGGCGTCTACCACCTCTATCAACGTGCCCAATGCCAAAATCTGGGGCTGGGACGTGATGAGCAAATACAGCACCGAATTCTTCAGTCTCGACGTGGCGTACAACCGCACCCGCGGAAAAGACACCGACACCGGCAACTGGCTGACCAGCATCAACCCGGATACCGTGACCTCACGTCTTGACGTACCGGTCGCACACAGCGGTGTTTCCGTGGGCTGGGTCGGTACTTTCGCTGAAGACACAAAAAACATCAGCGCCACCCCGCAGGCAGGCTACGGCGTGAACGACTTCTACGTCAGCTATAAAGGCCAACAGTCATGGAGCGGGCTGACCACCTCGCTGGTCTTCGGCAACGCCTTCGACAAACAGTATTACTCGCCGCAGGGCATCCCTCAGGATGGCCGCAACGGTAAAATTTTCGTGAGTTATCAGTGGTAATCCCCCGCCCCGGTGCGCCGGGGCATTTTTCTGGAAGAAGAAAGGAAATGACAATGAATCTCTACACACGCTGGCTGGCCTTAAAAGAAGAAAATCCGGGCAAATACGCGCGCGACATCGCCGCAATGATGCATATTCCCGAAGCACAGCTGACCTGGAGCCGCGTGGGCCATGATGCCTGGCGGCTGAAGGGCGAAATCCGTGAGATCCTGGCGGCGCTCGAATCCGTTGGTGACGTGAAGTGTATCTGCCGCAACGAATATGCCGTCCACGAGCAGGTTGGCCGTTTCGCCAACCAACATCTGAGCGGACATGCCGGCCTGGTGCTCAATCCACGCGCGCTGGACTTGCGTCTGTTCCTCGGTCAGTGGGCCTGCGCATTCCATCTCAGCGAAACCAGCGCACGCGGTGAGCGCCAGAGCATTCAGTTCTTCGACCACCAGGGCGATGCGTTGCTGAAGGTCTACACCACGGAGCACACTGACATGGCCGCCTGGGGCGACCTGTTGACCCGCTTCATTCATGCTGAAAATACCGAGCTGGTGTTGAAAGAGGCAGAAGCCGCGCCCGCTGCGAGCCAGGTTGAATCAGCACAGATTGATAGCGAATGGCGCGCCATGACCGACGTGCATCAGTTCTTTACTCTGCTGAAACGCCATAACCTGAGCCGTCAGCAGGCTTTCCGTTTAGTGGGCGACGATCTGGCCTATCAGGTGGATAACCATGCCGTAGCCCAACTGCTCAACCAGGCTCAGCAGGACGCTAACGAAATTATGGTGTTCGTTGGCAACCGTGGCTGCGTGCAAATCTTCACGGGTGTCGTGGAAAAAGTGGTGCCGATGAAAGGCTGGCTCAACATCTTTAATCCGGCATTCACCCTGCATCTGCGAGAAGACACCATTGCCGAAGCGTGGGTCACCCGCAAGCCGACCGCCGACGGTCACGTCACCAGCCTTGAGCTTTTTGCTGCTGACGGCACGCAGATTGCCCAGCTGTACGGTCAGCGCACTGAGGGAGAATCGGAACAAGTGCAGTGGCGTGCCCAGGTTGAGCAACTGATCGCCAAAGGGCTGGCTGCATGAGAACGCTCGTCGCACTCATCGCCGCCCTGCCCTTCGTTGCAGGCGCTGCAGCACAAAAGGTGGTCACGCTGGGCGGTGACGTGACGGAGATTGTCTATGCACTGGGGGCGCAAAGCGCCCTCGTTGCCCGGGACAGCACCAGCCAGTGGCCGCCGGAAGCGTTAAAACTGCCGGACGTGGGGTACTTACGTCAGCTGAATGCAGAAGGGATCCTGGCGACTCGCCCTACCACCGTGCTGGCCAGTATCCAGGCGCAACCTTCTCTCGCCCTCAGCCAGGTGGAACAGAACGGCGTTACTGTGGTGACCATCCCCGGCAGCAATGATGTCAGCGTGATGGATGAAAAAGTGCGGATCGTGGCTGAGGCGCTGCACAAGCAACCTGAAGGGGAAAAACTGCGGGCGCAGATGAAAGCACAATTGGCGGCACTGCCGACAACACCGCTGAACAAACGCGTGCTGTTTATCCTCAGCCACGGCGGTATGAACGCCATGGCTGCAGGCCAGCAAACGGGTGCCGATTCGGCGATCCGGGCTGCCGGGCTGCAAAACGCGATGCAGGGTTTCACTCGCTATCAGCCGCTGTCCCAGGAAGGCGTGATTGCCAGCCAGCCCGATCTGGTGGTTATCTCCGCTGAGGGGGTGAAAAGCATGGGAGGAGAAGCGAACCTCTGGAAATTGCCAGGGCTGGTTCAAACACCGGCCGGTCGCCACCAACAGGTTTTGCAGGTGGATGATATGGCGCTGCTGGGCTTCAGCGTCCGTACGCCGGAGGCTATCCGCCAGTTACGCGATAAAGCGGAGCGGTTACCCTGATGACGCCGTTGGTCTTTCGCTCACTGTGTTCACTGTTGGCGCTGCTACTGCTACTCACGCTGGGTGCCACGACGTTTGGCGCGCTGAAGCTGCCCCTCGACGTGCTATGGCATGGCGACAGCGCGCTGCGCCAAATCTGGTTCACCATTCGCCTGCCGCGTGTGCTGCTGGCGCTGACGATTGGCGGATCGCTGGCGCTGGCGGGCTGCGTGATGCAGGGTTTGTTCCGCAACCCGTTAGCCGACCCTGGCTTGTTAGGGATCAGCAGCGGTGCGGCACTGGCCGTGGCGCTGTGGGTGGTTTTGCCCTTTTCCCTGCCGCTGGTGTTGATGCTGTACGCCCCCATGCTCGCCGCTTTTGTTGGCAGCCTGGCGGTGACAACGGTGATTTTTATCCTCAGCCAGCGTCATGATAATTCGCTCTCCCGCCTGTTGTTGGTGGGGATTGCCATTAACGCGCTCTGCGGGGCGGCGGTGGGTGTGCTTTCGTGGCTCAGTAATGATGCTCAGCTGCGACAGCTTTCGCTTTGGGGGATGGGTAGCCTTGGGCAGGCTCAGTGGTCAACGCTGCTGGCCACGGCATCGCTGATGCTCCCTACGGTTGTCGTCATCTGGCGGCAGGCAAAACACCTCAATCTGCTCCAGCTTGGCGATGAGGAAGCGCATTACCTCGGGGTGAACGTGCGTCAGATCCAACGCCGCCTGCTGATGTGCAGCGCATTGCTGGTGGCCAGCGCCGTTGCCATCAGCGGCGTGATTGGCTTTATCGGCCTCGTTGTACCGCATCTGCTGCGGATGTGGCTCGGGGCGGATCATCGTGCCGTCATCCCGGGATCTGTGCTGGTCGGCGCTATTCTGCTGTTGGTGGCGGACACGCTGGCTCGCACGCTGGTTTCCCCAGCGGAAATGCCGGTGGGGCTGCTCACCAGCCTGTTGGGTGCGCCATGGTTTTTATGGTTGATTTTTCGTCAGGGTGGGCAGCATGGATAACACCTTACAGGCCTCGAATCTGGGCTATTCCCCGGTGCTTCGCAACATCACCCTCGAGCTAAATCCCGGAGAACTGGTGGCCCTGATTGGCCCGAACGGCGCAGGAAAATCTACCCTGTTGCGTTTGTTAACCGGCTATCTGAAGGCAGACAGCGGTGATTGCCGACTGCAGGGTAAAGCCCTGAGCGACTGGTCGCCGCAGGCGCTTTCACGCCAGCGCGCCGTGATGCGCCAGCAAAGCCAGCTCGGCTTTGACTGGCCCGTTGAAACCGTCATTGCGATGGGCCGGGCGCCCTGGGAAACGCCGCGCGACGGGCACATTGCGTTGCAGGTCGCGGCTTTAACCGGCTGCACACCGCTGTGGGGGCGAAAATACAACACCCTCTCAGGCGGTGAGCAGCAGCGCGTTCAGCTGGCGCGCGCGCTGGCCCAGCTTTGGGTCGACGATGCCCCCCGGGGCTGGCTGTTCCTGGATGAACCGACGTCGGCACTCGATCTTTACCACCAGCAGCATCTGCTGCGCCTGCTCAAACAGCTGACCACCTCCGGTCAACTGCATGTCTGCGCTGTTTTGCACGATCTCAACCTGGCCGCGCTTTGGGCTGACAGGCTGTTGCTGCTGCATCAGGGCGAAGTGGTGGCTCAGGGTAGCGCTGCCCATGTGCTGCAGGCCGATACGCTAGGCCGCTGGTACGGCGCTGATGTGCATATCGGCCAGCATCCGCAGCAGCCTACCCCACAGGTTTTTCTGGCACCGTGATTAGCTTGAGCAACTAACTTCCAGCCGCTTGCCCCATTCAGGCGGGCGGCTGGTATAGTCATCACTGCGATCGGCAAACGGCGTGCGCAAGGCTTCATGCAGGCGGCAGAACTCGTCGTACTCGCCGCGTTCTGCCTGTTCAATCGCCCGTTGCGCCAACCAGTTACGCAGCACTATAGCCGGGTTTATCTGCTTCATGCTTTGCTGTCGCTGGGCATCGTCAATCTGTTCCTGTTGCAGACGCGAGCGATAAGCGCTGAACCACTGGTCGAACGAGGCCCTGTCGATAAACTCATCCCGCAATGGAGACGTGGCCGTGCCCTGCTCCGTTTCACTGAGCATACGGAACGTTCGGGTGTAGTCGCTACCTTCACGCTCCATCAGGCTGAAGAGCCCGTTGAGCAGGTCATTATCGCCTTTGTCTTCAGTGAACAGACCCAGTTTTGCCCGCATTCGCTTACCGTATTCCAGCAGCAACGCTTCCTGATAGCCCTCCAGCGCACCATTGAGTACATCCACGGCCATAAACGGCGACAGCGTCTGCGCCAGGCGTTGCAGATTCCACAATCCGACGGCAGGCTGATTCTCGAAGCTGTAACGCCCCTGATGATCGGAGTGATTACAGATGAATCCCGGCTGGAAATCATCGAGGAATCCAAACGGGCCGTAATCCATGGTCAGCCCAAGAATCGACATATTGTCAGTGTTCATCACCCCATGAGCAAAGCCCACCGTCTGCCAGCGAGCAATCATTTGTGCGGTCTTAGTGACAACGTCACGGAACCACCGCCCGTAGCGATCGTCTTCCTGCTGCAGATGCGGCCAGTGGTGACGGATCACGTAATCGGCCAGCTGTTGCACCTTTTCAGGCTCACGCCGGTAATAGAAATGCTCAAAATGACCGAAACGGACATGGCTTTCCGCCAGACGCATCAGCATCGCGCCCTGTTCCACCGTTTCCCGATAGACCGGCGTGTCGCTGGTCACCACAGAGAGCGCCCGGGTGCTCGGTATGCCTAATGCGTGCATCGCTTCCGACGCCAGGCTTTCGCGTAACGTAGAGCGCAGCACCGCGCGCCCGTCGCCCATCCGGGAGTAAGGCGTCAACCCGGCCCCCTTGAGATGCCAGTCATAGCGACGTCCGTCGGCAAGCTGCTGTTCGCCCAACAGGATCCCTCGGCCATCGCCCAGCTGTCCGGCCCACATGCCAAACTGATGACCGCTGTAGACCTGTGCCAACGGCTGCATGCCCGGTAACAGTGACTCCCCGCCCCACACACCCGCACCTTGTGCCGGTGTGAAAAGTTCAGCGGGAAGGGCTAACTCCATCGCCAACGATGCGTTATGCCAAATCAAACGGGCATTATTCAGCGGCGTGGGAGACAGCTCGGTATAAAAACCTGGCAGCTCATCGCGCCAGTGATGGGTAAAAGACAGGGTCATGGTTCCTCCTGTCTCTAGTGTAGTGCCTGAATGCGCGAATAAATACGGGCAGCTTACAGGGTTATTCCTGTACCAGTGAGGTCAGTGAGGCGGTGTCGACCGCAGGCCAGAGCGCGCCCTGATAGGCGCTAAATTCCCAGGGTTCCAGGCGCTCAAGCAGGGCCTGCGAATCTACCCCTGCCGCCAGCATCGACTCACAGCAAGGCTTTACCTGTGCGGCGATGGCTCGCATAAAGGGATCAAATGAGAGATAAGGCGCCTGCTGCTGAATAAAGTTTTTATCCAGCATCACCCGGGTAAACAATCCACTAAACACCGCCTGAGGGGTGGTATCGCCCGCGCCAAAATTTGCCAGCATTAGCGGAAATTGCTGGGCAAGTTGATACAGTAAATGCGTTTCATCAGCGTGTGACAGACCAGGATAATTTTCAGTGACGGTTAATTCCAGAAAGGAAAATCGTCTGGCCCATTGTGCGAGTGTTTTTCTTTCTGCCAGAGCCATAGCAATCGCAGGGGTAATATTAACCCAGGCAATTAATTGCTGTTGGATAAAAAAGATCTGACAGGATTCGAGGAGCTGGAGTTTTTCCTCAAACAATAATACTTCCTGTTCAGGGCTCAGCCGGGAAAGCACCAGGCTGCTTGGGGTGCGGACGGCATCCTCTGCCCCGACGAAATGGGCGATGATTTCAAGTCCGATAAGTCGATCCCTGCCATTTTTGGCAGGGAGGAATAGCAATTCCGAACGATAGGCTTTATCCAGTGAGACAATCATGGCACCCACTCCAGTTTAAAAGCTATCCCTGGTCGCCACTGTACGGTGTCAGTAGAAAAGAAAATCTTTGATTTCAATACAATTAATTTCATTCGTCCCTTTTATGTCTGAAATTCCTTTGCCTGTTGATTAATGATGATTGTAATCCATATTTGTACAATCACACAATCAGCAGCTTCCTAAGCGAATGAGATGACAAACAATAATTATTTTACAGATTTAATCTATTTATTATTTTAAAAATAGAAAGGGCCCGGAGGCCCTTTAAAAATTTGCGTTAAATCCTTCGGGCCTGCCAGAAGTTTTTACTCCAGTAGACATTATCCAGCGACGAGCGGGTGACTCCCTGGCTGGTAGACGCGTGAATAAACTGGTTGTCGGTATCGTAGATCCCGACGTGTAATCCACTGTTACCAGAACCGGTTTTAAAGAAGACCAAATCGCCAGGTAATAAATCATCTTTGTCGATTTCAGTGCCGATCCTCGCCTGATGTTTGGTGTCTCTTGGCAACTGCATTTCGAATTTGTCGCGGAATGTCATCATCACGAAGGCCGAACAGTCAACGCCCCCGCGGGTGGTACCGCCGTAACGATAAGGCGTGCCGCGCCAATTCGCCAGCTGATCGTTAAGATTAGCAATGACGGTAATGGAATCAGCCAGACGTGGATTGGGTGGCGGCGCACGATGGCTACTACACCCTGCTAAAATGAATGCCACCACTAACAAAATAAAGGGACGCATATCCTGGCGTTTCCTCTGAGTTTTTTATAGAAATAATTTAGCCTGTGGAACTGAGAACTTGCAACTGTCCCGCGAATTATGGCGCAGAAATCAGGATCGGCATCTCTTCAGTTGTCAGCATTTTGAAAGGCATATGATACGCAGCCGTCAGATTTTCGGTCGTCAAAACGTGCGATGTTTTGCCGCTGGCGAGGAGTTTTCCCTGCTGCATCAACCACGTCTGGCTGGCAAAGCGCAGCGTATGATTCAGATCGTGGCTGCTCATCACTATCGTCATCCCCTGTTGATGAAGTTCCATGAGCAGTTTATCCAGCGCGCTCTGCTGCGCGACGTCAAGGCTGTTCATCGGTTCATCCAGAAGGAGCAGCTGCCCTTGCGGATTGCCCTGCGGATGAACCTGTAATATTACGGCCGCAAGACGCACGCGCTGCCATTCGCCGCCGGAGAGCTGATTTACCGGGCGTGCCAGCTTATCCTCCAGGCCAAGCTTGCGCGCAACGTCGTGCAGCAGTGAGTGTTGCGTTTTATCATGCTGATGCAGCGTCAGGTAATGCCAGACGGGCATGGCAAACGGTGGCGTCTGGTGCTGTGTCAGGTAAGCGCGGTGGCGAGACAGCTCCGATGCCGGCCAATGCGTGAGCGAACGCCCCTCAAAGAGGATGTCGCCTTTGCCCAGGCTCAGTCCGGCCATTCTTGCCAGCAGCGTACTTTTCCCTGCGCCATTCGGCCCGACAAGGTGCAGAATGTCGCCAGGCGATACTTCTGCGCTCATCGACTGTACCCGCCCGCGCTCTTCAACGGCCTGAAGCTGCATCAATGGCATGATTACTTAGCCAACGCCTGTTTGATAGCATCCACAATCTGCGGATCTTCCGGCGTCATGTCCGGCGAGAAACGCTGAATAACGGCGCCATCGCGACCAATCAGGAATTTTTCAAAATTCCACAGGATGTCGCCCTTCTCCTTCGGCGCGCGACCTTTGCTGGCCATACGCTCATAGAACCCGCTGTTTTCGGGGGCGACGGCGACTGGCGCAATGTGGGTCAGCTTCTGATACAGCGGGTGGCGGTGTTCGCCGTTGACGTCAATTTTGCTGAACATCGGGAAAGTGACGCCATAAGTGGTGCTGCAGAAGGTTTTAATCTCTTCTTCGCTCCCTGGCTCCTGACCCAGAAACTGATTGCACGGGAAGCCCATCACCTGAAAGCCCTGAGCTTCCCAGGCTTTCTGGAGATTTTCCAGCTGCTCATATTGCGGCGTCAGGCCGCACTGTGAAGCAACGTTGACCATCAACAGTACGTTGCCTTTGTATTTTTCCAGACTGACGTTTTCACCCTCAATCGTGGTGACCTGGGTAGTTAAGATGTCGTGTTGCATAGCGTCCTCTTGGGTTTTTAGCCGGCACTCAGCGGCCAGCTTTCAATAATAGCCAGATAAAGACAGGTGCGCCTAGTGTGGCGGTGACCACACCAATCGGCAGCTCAGCGGAAGCCAGCGCCAGCCGGGCGATGATATCCGCGCACAGTAACGTAGCTCCCCCTGCCAGCACACAAGCAGGAAGCAGCACGCGGTGATCGCTCAGGCCACACAGCCGCAGCAGATGAGGGATAACCAGGCCGATAAAACCAATCGCCCCTGCCAGCGCCACGCTGACGCCCACCAGCCAGCCCGTTGCCAGCACCAGCAAACGTCGCCACAGCCAAAGCGGTAGCCCTAACTGGCGGGCTGACGTTTCGCCCAGTGACAACAAATTAAGTGCATCAGATTGCAGACAAACCCACAGAATTGCGGGCAGCAGCACGATCATCAGCCACGCCTGATGCCAGTCGACGCCTCCAAATCCGCCCATCATCCAGTACATCAGTTGGCGCAAATCAAAGGACGTGGAGAAATAGACAGCCCAGGTCATCAGGGCACTACAAATAATGCCCAGCGCCACGCCTGCCAGCAACAGACGGCTGGTAGAAAGATGGCGACGAGCAAAGCGCAGCAAAATAAAGGTGATCATTAACGCGCCGGCAATGGCGCTTAACCCTAATGCCCATTCCGGCAACAGCCCCTTTCCGAGGAAAACGGCCGCAATCAGGCCTACGCCTGCGCCGTTCGACACGCCGAGCAAACCAGGTTCTGCCAGCGGGTTTTCAAACAACGCCTGCATGATTGCCCCGGAGACAGCCAACGCCGCCCCCACCAGCACCACCGCCAGCGTGCGCGGCAGGCGAATTTGCCAAACAAATAGCTCACCGCGCGGCGTCAGCCAGTCGGCGGGGAACAGCCATTGCTCGCCGGCACACAGACTGATAAATACGGTAAGCAGGAGCAGAAGCAGTAATGCGCCAAGCCACCGCTGGTTTCGCTGCTGCTGTCGTTGGACGAGTGTCTGCATGGGTTCTCGAAATGAGTGTCTGAAGTAACTGATTTTATTGTGTCTGAGCGTAACAGAAAAGAAAAAAGGCCGCAGAGCGGCCTTTTTGGTTAATCAGAAATTACTCTTCTTTGGGCGAAGCGTTTTCGACTCGGCTTTTTAACTTCTGGCCGGGTCTGAAGGTCACCACGCGCCGGGCTGTAATGGGAATATCTTCGCCCGTTTTCGGGTTGCGCCCGGGGCGTTGATTTTTATCGCGCAAATCGAAGTTACCAAAACCAGAGAGTTTTACCTGCTCACCGTTCTCAAGAGCGCGACGGATCTCTTCGAAAAACAGCTCTACCAGTTCTTTGGCATCCCGTTTGCTAAGCCCAAGCTTATCAAACAGATATTCTGACATTTCAGCTTTTGTAAGCGCCATAGGTTCAATCCCTCAATGAGGCCTGGAATCGCTCTTTTAATGCCTCTACACAGTTGGCGACGGTAGCGGCAATATCCTCTTCTTCGAGTGTACGGCTGGTATCCTGGAGGATCAGGCTGATGGCGAGGCTCTTATACCCCTCCGCAACACCCTTACCGCGGTACACATCAAACAAGTTTACGCCAACTACATGATTTACGCCAACTTTCTTACACTCTGCGAGAATATCTGCTGCCGGGACGTTTTCCGCCACCAGCACAGCGATGTCGCGACGGTTCGCAGGATAGCGTGAAACGTCTTTCGCCTGAGGCACCACGCGGTCTGCGAGCTTGTTCCACTCCAGTTCAAAGACCACAGTGCGACCGTTGAGATCCAGTTTACGTTCCAGCTCTGGATGAACAACCCCAATGAAACCAACGCGTTCACCTTTCAGATAAATCGCGGCGGACTGCCCCGGATGCAGCGCTGGGTTAGCTTCGGCTTTGAACTGGATGTCGCCCAGCTTACCGGTCAAATCCAACACTGATTCGAGATCGCCTTTTAAATCATAGAAATCAACTGTCTCTTTCGCCAGATTCCAGTGCTCTTCGTAGCGGTTACCGCAGATAACGCCGCTCAGCATCACATCCTGACGAATACCCAGAGGAGCCTGAGTGTCCGGCACAAAACGCAGGCCGCTTTCAAAGATACGCACGCGGCTCTGCTGGCGGTTCTGGTTATAGACCACGGTGCCGAGCAGGCCCGTCCACAGGGACAGACGCATGGCGGACATTTCGCTGGAGATTGGGCTTGGCAGGATCAGCGCTTCTTCACCTGGGTGAATCAGCTGCTGAACTTTAGGATCCACGAAGCTGTAGGTAATCACTTCCTGATAGCCTTTGTCATTCAGCATGGTTTTCACACGCTTGAGGGACAGGTTGGCTTCTTTATGGCTGCCCATGATCAGACCCGCCTGAACCGGCGCATCAGGGATATTGTTGTAGCCGTAAACGCGAGCCACTTCTTCCACCAGGTCTTCTTCGATTTCCATATCGAAACGCCAGCTTGGCGCAACGGCCTGCCACTGATCCTGACCTTCGGTCACTTCACAGCCCAGACGACGCAGGATATCGCTAACCTGCTCATCGGCAATGTGATGACCAATCAGACGATCCAGCTTGCTGCGACGCAGCGTGATGGTGGCACGCTTAGGCAGCGTGGCTTCGTTCGTCACATCGATAACCGGGCCCGCTTCGCCGCCGCAGATATCGATAAGCAGACGGGTAGCACGTTCCATCGCTTTGTACTGCAGCGCAGGATCGACGCCACGCTCATAGCGGTGAGAAGCATCGGTGTGCAGACCCTGACGGCGCGCACGACCCGTAATGGAGAGTGGATTGAAGAAGGCGCATTCCAGCAGCACGTTCTGCGTTTCATCATTCACACCGGAATGCTCGCCGCCGAAGATGCCGCCCATGGCCAGTGCTCTACTGCGATCAGCAATCACCAGCGTGTCTGCGCTCAGTTTGGCTTCGTTGCCATCCAACAGCACCAGGGTTTCACCCTCTTTCGCCATGCGTACCACAATCCCACCGTCTACACGGTCCAGATCGAAAGCGTGCATAGGCTGGCCGAGTTCCAGCAGGACATAGTTGGTGACGTCAACCACAGCATCGATGGAACGAATACCGCAACGACGCAGTTTTTCCTTCATCCACAGTGGGGTTGCCGCTTTAACATTGATGCCTTTCACCACACGACCCAGATAACGTGGACAAGCGTCTGCCGCTTCAACGTTGATTGGGAAGGTGTCATTGATGGTTGCCGCGACTGGCGCCATCTCTGGTTCAACCAGCGGCTGCTGGTTCAGCACCGCAACATCACGCGCTACCCCAATAATGCCCAGGCAGTCAGCGCGGTTAGGCGTGACGCTGATTTCGATAGTGTTATCGTCGAGCTTCAGGTATTCGCGAATATCGGTGCCCAGTGGTGCATCCGCTGGCAGTTCGATGATACCGCTATGATCGTCGGAAATACCGAGCTCAGAGAAAGAGCACAGCATCCCTTCAGACGGCTCACCGCGCAGCTTGGCCGCTTTAATTTTGAAATCGCCCGGCAGCACCGCACCGATGGTGGCCACGGCCACTTTCAGGCCCAGACGGCAGTTTGGCGCACCACAGACGATATCCAGCAGACGTTCGCCGCCGACGTTCACTTTTGTGACGCGCAGTTTGTCGGCATTCGGGTGCTGACCGCATTCAACAACTTCACCTACCACCACGCCGTTAAAGACGCCAGCAACCGGCTCAACGCCGTCAACTTCCAGACCTGCCATGGTGATTTGGCCAGACAGCGCTTCGCTGTCGATAGCCGGGTTAACCCATTCGCGTAACCACAGTTCACTGAATTTCATTGTTCTGTCCTGCCCTTATTTAAACTGTTTGAGGAAACGCAGATCGTTTTCGAAGAATGCACGCAGATCGGTGACGCCGTAACGCAGCATGGTCAGACGCTCCATGCCCATACCGAACGCAAAGCCGGAGTAAACTTCCGGATCGATGCCGACATTACGCAGTACATTCGGGTGGACCATACCGCAGCCCAGCACTTCCAGCCATTTGCCGTTTTTACCCATCACATCCACTTCAGCAGACGGTTCGGTGAACGGGAAATAGGAAGGACGGAAGCGAATCTGCAGATCTTCTTCAAAGAAGTTACGCAGGAAGTCGTGCAGCGTGCCTTTCAGATTGGTGAAGCTGATGTTGGTATCAACAATCAGGCCTTCCATCTGATGGAACATTGGGGTGTGCGTCTGATCGTAGTCGTTACGATAGACACGACCCGGCGCGATGATACGGATAGGCGGCTGCTGATCTTTCATGGTGCGGATCTGCACGCCAGAAGTCTGTGTACGCAGCAGGCGGGTGGCATCAAACCAGAAAGTGTCGTGGTCAGCGCGTGCCGGGTGGTGACCCGGAATGTTCAGAGCGTCGAAGTTATGATAGTCATCTTCGATTTCCGGCCCTGTCGCGACGGTAAAGCCGAGCTCACCGAAGAAACTTTCAATGCGGTCGATGGTACGGGTGACCGGGTGCAGGCCTCCGGTTTCAATACGGCGACCCGGCAGAGAAACGTCAATGGTTTCTGCAGCCAGACGGGCATTCAGCACGGCGCTTTCTAAATCAGCTTTACGCGCGTTCAACGCCTGCTGAACCTGCTCTTTCGCGTCGTTAATGACCGCACCGGCGGCCGGACGTTCTTCCGCCGGCAGATCGCGCAGGGTCGTCATCTGAAGGGTCAGGTGCCCTTTCTTGCCCAGATACTCAACGCGCACGTTATCCAGTGCGGTAACATCCTGAGCTTCATTGATGGCTGCCCTGGCGCTGGCAACCAATTCTGCGAGATGTGACATGGTTTTCCTCGTTATTTAGCGATTTTCATCAACGGCAGAGACAAAAAAAGCCTCCCTGGGGAGGCTTCTGGCGCTGTTTTCCGTTTCTTCTTTCACGCGCTAGCCCCCTGAGTTCAGGTGCTAAAGTAAAAAAAGAAGCGGAAAATAGCAGCATTCATGCTTGCGTTACCTTGTCTGAAAGGTCTGTGAAGGACTTATTGAAAAGTTTTCACGCTGAAAAGTCAACGTTATCAGTGTTTCTGAAACGAAAAGAGGGAGGCAAGCCTCCCTCTTCAACTGGCTTATGCCAGTGCTGATTTCGCTTTTTCGACCAGAGCGGTGAACGCTACTTTGTCGAATACGGCGATGTCAGCCAGGATCTTACGGTCGATTTCAACAGAGGCTTTTTTCAGGCCGTTGATGAATTTGCTGTAAGAAATACCGTTCTGACGTGCTGCTGCGTTGATACGCGCAATCCACAGTTGACGGAACTGACGCTTACGTTGACGACGGTCACGGTAAGCGTACTGACCTGCTTTGATAACAGCCTGGAAGGCAACGCGGTATACGCGTGAACGCGCACCGTAGTAGCCTTTAGCTTGTTTCAAAATTTTCTTGTGACGTGCACGTGCAATTACACCACGTTTTACGCGAGCCATATGTGCTCTCCTGTATCTATATTCTTAGTAAAAAAATTAAACGTTAACGGCTTATGCGTACGGCAGGCACGCGATTACCAGACCCAGATCGCCTTTAGAAACAAGGCCTTTTGGACGCAGGTGACGTTTACGCTTAGTCGATTTTTTGGTCAGAATATGACGCAGGTTTGCGTGCTTACGCTTAAATCCACCACCACCGGTTTTTTTGAAGCGCTTAGCAGCACCGCGTACGGTCTTAATTTTAGGCATTTTAATAACTTCCACTTCGCATTGTTAAAAAATGAAACGTAGGCGAACAAAGACTGTGGGACCCGAGAGCCCCACGGTCAATGCTACTTGAAGGCCTTACTGTTTCTTCTTCGGAGCGAGCACCATGATCATCTGGCGGCCTTCGATCTTCGTTGGGAAGGATTCGACCACTGCCAGTTCACTCAGATCGTCACGGACGCGCGTGAGCACTTCCATACCGATCTGCTGGTGAGCCATCTCACGACCGCGGAAACGCAGTGTGATCTTAGCTTTATCACCCTCTTCCAGAAAGCGTACCAGGCTGCGGAGTTTTACCTGGTAATCGCCATCGTCGGTACCAGGACGGAATTTAATTTCCTTAACCTGGATAACTTTTTGTTTCTTCTTCTGTTCCTTAGTCGATTTACTCTTCTCATACAGGAACTTGCCGTAGTCCATAATGCGACAAACTGGCGGCTCGGCGTTAGGGCTGATTTCAACTAAATCGACGCCAGCTTCTTCAGCTTTCTCGATAGCTTCTCTCAGACTCACAATACCCAGCTGCTCGCCTTCCAGACCAGTTAAGCGAACTTCCTGGGCGCGAATCTCGCCATTGATACGATTCGGACGTGCCGTTTGAACTCGTTTTCCGCCTTTAATACCTTATTCCTCCAGTTGTTGAAGACTGCGGCTACGGATCTCTAGTAGCAGCTTCTCAATCACTTCCTCTACGCCCATGCTACCCAGGTCTTTTCCGCGACGGGTGCGCACAGCAACTTTGCCGGCCTCAACCTCTTTGTCGCCACAAACCAACATATAAGGGACACGACGTAAAGTGTGCTCGCGGATTTTAAAGCCAATCTTCTCATTTCTCAAGTCTGCTTTTACTCGAATGCCTGCATTTTGTAGTTTGCGGGTCAATTCGTTAACGTAATCAGACTGTGAATCGGTGATATTCATCACCACGACCTGCACCGGTGCCAACCAGGTTGGGAAGAATCCAGCGAACTCTTCGGTCAAAATACCGATGAAACGTTCGATGGAGCCCAGAATGGCACGGTGAATCATCACCGGTACCTGACGCTCGTTGCTTTCGCCTACGTAAGAGGCGCTCAGACGCTGCGGCAGGGAGAAGTCCAGCTGTACTGTTCCGCACTGCCAAGCACGATCGAGGCAGTCATACAGGGTAAATTCAATTTTAGGGCCGTAGAATGCGCCCTCACCCAGTTGATATTCAAATGGGATGTTATTTTCTTCCAGCGCCACGGCCAGATCGGCTTCCGCACGATCCCACATCTCATCACTACCGATGCGTTTTTCCGGACGGGTGGACAGCTTGACCACGATTTTCTCGAAGCCAAAAGTGCTGTACATATCATAGACCATACGGATACAGGCGTTAACTTCATCACGAACCTGTTCTTCAGTACAGAAGATATGTGCGTCATCCTGGGTAAAACCACGAACGCGCATCAGGCCATGCAGCGCGCCTGACGGCTCGTTACGGTGGCAGCTGCCGAACTCTGCCATACGTAGCGGCAGGTCGCGGTAGGATTTCAGACCCTGATTGAAGATCTGCACGTGGCCTGGGCAGTTCATTGGCTTGATGCAGTATTCACGATTCTCCGAAGAGGTGGTGAACATCGCATCTTTGTAGTTGTCCCAGTGCCCGGTTTTTTCCCACAGCACGCGGTCCATCATGAACGGACCTTTCACTTCCTGGTACTGGTATTCCTTGAGCTTAGAGCGCACGAAGGTTTCCAGTTCACGGAAGATAGTCCAGCCATCGTTATGCCAGAATACCATACCTGGCGCTTCTTCCTGCATATGATACAGGTCGAGCTGCTTACCAATGCGGCGATGATCACGCTTAGACGCTTCTTCCAGACGCAGAAGATGCGCATTCAGCGCTTTTTTATCACCCCAAGCAGTCCCGTAGATGCGCTGCAACATTTTGTTGTTGCTGTCGCCACGCCAATAGGCGCCTGCGGTTTTCATCAGCTTGAAGTGATGGCAGAAACGCATGTTCGGCACGTGCGGACCACGGCACATGTCGACGTATTCTTCGTGATGATACAAGCCAGGCTTGTCATCATGCGCGATGTTTTCATCAAGAATGGAGACTTTATACGTCTCACCGCGCTGAACGAAGGTTTCACGCGCTTCGTGCCAGCTTACTTTTTTCTTGATGACATCGTAGTTCTTCTCAGCCAGCTCGTGCATACGCTTTTCGAGGGCGTCGATATCTTCCTGAGTCAGGGTATGGTCGAGGTCAACGTCGTAGTAGAAACCGTTATCAATGACCGGACCGATGGCCATTTTGGTGTGTGGCCACAGCTGTTTGATCGCGTGTCCCAGCAGGTGCGCACAGGAGTGACGAATGATCTCCAGACCTTCTTCGTCTTTTACGGTGATCAGCGACAGCTTTGCGTCCTGTTCAATCAGATCGCTGGCATCGACCAGCTCGCCGTCAACGCGGCCAGCAATAGTAGCTTTCGCCAGGCCAGGACCGATATCCAGGGCAACATCCATAGGAGTGACAGCATGGTCGAAATGGCGTTGGCTGCCATCAGGAAGAGTAATTACAGGCATGTTATATCCTTATTTGCAGTGGTGTCCCACACGAAAGAACACATACAAAATTGATTTTGAAAAGTTAACGGCAGGGCTTATCGGGTATCGCGCTTCACTCTGCGGAAACAGACGTCTGAACAACAGGTTGCTTTCAGTCTTACCGATAAATGCAGTTAAGTACCCGCACATACTACACGTCTTGGCGTGGTGTTAAAAGTCCGCCTTTCCGTTTGTAAATTTATTTAAAGACTGTATGGCAATTGCCGAAGCCGCACTTTTTCACGATTATGCCCGTTTTTTGACGGGAGCACTCCATGCGCGAACTTCTGACCCTCCTTCAGCAATATGGTATCGATCTGAATCATCCATCCTCGATGCTGATGGTGTTCGGCTACCTCATTGTTATCACCCTGCTGGTGCATTTTATTCTGCATCGTGTTGTCCTGCGTACCATTGAAAAGCACGCGGCGTCGCGCGATACGCTTTGGCTGAAAAGCTTCACGCAGAGCAAAATTTTCCATCGCATTGCGATGACCTTTGAAGGAGTTCTGCTTAACTTCCAGCTGGTCATGTGTCTGAAAGCCGGTAGCCATGTCGGGATGCTGATCAGCATTTGTGCCCAGATGTGGATCCTGCTGTTCGCCCTGCTTTCGTTCTTCTCTGCGCTGGATGTGGCGCATAAGATTTCTCATCAGTACAAAATTGCCAGCCAGCTTCCGTTGCGCGGGATTATCCAGGGCGTGAAGCTGGTTGCGGCCTCCATCGTCGCGATTCTGATGATTTCCCTGCTGATTGGTAAGTCACCAGCCATTCTGTTCAGTGGTTTGGGTGCGATGGCCGCCGTGCTGATGTTGGTGTTTAAAGACCCTTTGCTTGGTCTGGTCGCCGGGATCCAGCTTTCCGCCAATACCATGCTGCACATGGGTGACTGGCTGGAGATGCCAAAATACGGTGCGGATGGCAACGTGATTGATATCGGTCTGACCACGGTGAAAGTGCAGAACTGGGATAACACCATCACCACCATCCCGACCTATGCGCTGGTCTCTGACGCCTTCAAAAACTGGAGCTATATGTCTGCTTCCGGTGGCCGTCGCATCAAACGCAGCATCTTCATCGACAGCACCAGCATTCACTTTATCTCGCCGGAAGAGCAACAGCGTCTGAATCAGACGCCGATGCTGAAAGCCTGGTTTGAAGAGCGGCAGCTGAAAATGGCCAATGATGTGCTGAACGGTGAAGGAATGACCAATATCGGCGCATTCCGTGCCTGGCTGACAGAGTACCTGCAGCAGCATCCGAAATTGCGTAATGATATGACGCTGATGGTGCGCCAGCTTGCACCGAGTTCAGAAGGTCTGCCGCTGGAGATTTACGCCTTTACCAATACGGTCGTCTGGCTGGAATATGAAAGCATTCAGGCTGACATCTTCGATCACATCTATGCCGTTATCGAACAGTTTGGCCTGCGAATTTATCAGCGCCCTTCGGGCAATGACATTCAGGCTCAGTTGCTGGCTGGCTAAACTGTCAAGGGCGCTTTAAGCGCCCTTTTCTTTTTTCACGCTGAGCGGTGCATTACGCTCGCACGCCAAAAGATTGTACCCGAATCCCCTCTGCATCCAGACGCTGACGAACGGCCCGCGCCATCGCCACCGCCCCCGGACTGTCGCCATGCAGGCAAATTGAATCAGCCTGAATCGGCGTGAACGTTCCCTCGATAGACTGCACGCCACCGTGGATAATCATCTGCACGACGCGTTCTGCCACCTGCTGCGGGTCGTGTAAAACGGCCCCTTCCTCACGGCGTGACACCAGCATGCCATCTGCGTGGTAAGCCCGGTCGGCGAAAGCCTCCGCGACGGTGTGCAGGCCCGCGGCTTTTGCCCAATCGATCAATGGCGAACCCGCCAGTGCCACCAGCGCCAATCGGCTATCGACCGCTAAGATGGCTTCAATCACCGCCCTGGCCTGCCTCTCATTGGTTGCGATGGTGTTATAAAGCGCCCCATGGGGTTTGACATAGCTCACCACTGTTTCCGCCGCTTTTGCCAGTGCCTGTAACGCGCCTATCTGGTAAATCACATCGGCGGTTAACTCGTCGCTGGCTATGTCCATGTTTCGTCGACCAAAGCCCATCAGATCGGGATAGGCGACGTGCGCCCCAACAGCGACATTCAGCTGTTTTGCCGTTCGCAGTGTGGTCAGGAGTGCGGCAGGGGAACCCGCATGAAATCCGCAGGCAATATTCGCGCTGCTCACCAACGGCAGGATCGCAGCATCATCGCCCATCGACCACTGACCGTAGCTCTCGCCTGAATCGCTGTTTAAATCAATCTGAAGGGCCTGCGTCATGGTGGGCATCTCGTGGTTGTTCGCCTTTTGTTAAGGTCAGTCGGTGTATCACTGTTATACCGTTTTACACAAGGAGACGAAAATGGACTTTTCTGCGTGGGTACACACCGTCACGGATTATATCAGCCTGCACCCGCATCTGGCACTGGGCGTGATTTTTCTGTTAGCGTTCGGGGAGTCGCTGGCGTTTCTCTCTTTGCTCCTCCCGGCCACGGTCATTTTACTGGCGACTGGCGCACTGATCGGCGAAAGCGAACTATCGTTCTTTCCGGTTTGGCTTGCCGCAACAGCAGGCGCTTTTGCCGGAGACTGGCTTTCCTGGTGGCTGGGTTATCACTACAGCTATCGCGTTACGGCCGCCTGGCCGTTATCGCGCAACCCGCAGCTGATACAACGTGGGCACGCTTTTTTTGAACGTTGGGGAGTATGGGGAGTCTTTATTGGCCGTTTCTTCGGCCCGTTACGCGCTGTGGTTCCGCTGATTGCCGGAATTTGCACCCTGCCCGCGGCGAAATTTCAATTCGCCAATGCAACGTCCGCTATGCTGTGGTCCTTTGCCATTCTGGCTCCGGGCGCACTCGGCCTGCCCTGGCTTGCTCACCTTTTTTAAGGCACAAAAAAGCCGGATTGCTCCGGCTCCTCGCTTTACATCTTATAACCCAGCGTCACCGTGGTACGGCGATCGGTATGTTCCGGCGCCGATGATGGCGGCTCGGAGTTCCAGGTCAGGTTATAAGCAACTTTTAAACCAAAGTGCTCGTTGATGGCCACGTCCAGTGCCGTCTCTGAGTTGACGGTGGTGTCATCAGCACCAAACACGGAAACCCCTTGGGTGAATCTCGTGGTATCCGTCATCTGCCAGGCGTATGTCCCCGATGCGTAACCCAGCGGTTGAGTTTTGGTCTCACCGTCAGTGTACTCATCGTAACGAACGCCTGGACCGAATTCAAAACGCAGGCTGTGCACCGGTCCGTTATAGATCTGACGACCATAACCCGTGGTGAACACATCGCGCTGACGGTAGCCGTTAAAACGGTCAGTCAACCAACTTGCCTGCCCAAACAGGTAGTCGTAATCGGTCATATTGTAACGAGAACGTCCGCCAACCTGATAGGTTTCAGAAGAACGCTGATCGTTAGAAGAGGTGTTGCTGGCATTTCCCCACAGCGACCATGCTGTTGTATCGCCGTACCAGGTTAACGTGGAATCGGCGGTCAGAGAGGAACTTTTAGTATTGCCAGACTGTGCCAGGTAACCCGCGTTGACTTTACCTTCAAACGGTTTCTTCGCTGTGGATGGGTCATCCATGACAGTAAAAACGGTATTATCAGCCAGTGCGTGCAGTGACGCAAAAAGCCCGCCCGTCAGCACAACGACTGCGGGTACTGTCTTGAAAAGCTTCATTTATTTAAGAGTCCGTACAACAAAAAAAGAGACCGTTACGGTCTCGGAAACTTTCGCGAGGATCAATGACAGACGGTCCTAAGAAAGGTAACAAATTATAAAAAGGCTCGATTAACATAGCAATGAATTCTTCTTTCATTTTTTGAATAAGAACGCTCTCAAAAGGCGTTTTATTTCATATGGATAGCCGCCTTAATTTAAATGTAAATTTTCGAAAAATCATACCCTTATCACTTTCTTAACCGCTTTTTAGATGCCAGGATTACCTCAGTCCCTCTCGCGGGTGCCCTTTGAGGTCATAAATGGAGGTAATGGAATGATTAAAATCTATACGCTCACCCTGGCTCCTTCGCTCGACAGTGCCACACTGACGCCTCAGATTTATCCAGAAGGAAAACTGCGCTGTACGTCACCCATCTTTGAGCCTGGCGGAGGCGGCATTAATGTTGCCCGCGCGATCAATTTTCTCGGCGGAAAAGCCACTGCGATTTTCCCGGCGGGCGGTGCGACCGGTGAGCATTTAGTGTCCCTTCTGGCGGAAGAGCAAGTGCTCGTCCAGGCTGTGTCTGCCCAGGACTGGACGCGTCAAAATCTGCATGTTCATGTCTCCACCCGCGGCGAGCAGTACCGCTTTGTGATGCCTGGCGCAAGACTCAGTGCCGACGAGTTTCAGCGTCTTGAAGAGAAAGTCCTGAGCATTGAGCCGGGTTCTATCCTGGTGGTGAGCGGTAGCCTGCCGCCAGGTATTCGCCTTGAGCAACTGACTACCCTGATAAAACGCGCGCAGGCTAACGAGATCCGCTGCGTTGTCGACAGCTCTGGCGAAGCCCTAACCGCGGCACTGGAGGTGGGCAATATCGAATTGGTGAAGCCCAATCAGAAAGAGCTCAGCGCGCTGGTCAAACGGGATTTAACGCAGCCGGATGATGTGCGAAAAGCGGCCGAAGACATCGTGCGCAGTGGAAAAGCACGACGGGTGGTGGTTTCCCTGGGTCCACAGGGTGCGCTGGGCGTCGATGCTGAGGGTGCCATTCAGGTGGTTCCCCCGCCGGTGAAAAGTCAAAGCACCGTGGGGGCTGGTGACAGTATGGTCGGCGCGATGACCCTGAAGCTTGCTGAGGGCGCGGAATTGCAGGAGATGGTGCGTTTTGGCGTCGCGGCGGGCAGCGCGGCCACGCTGAATCAGGGCACCCGTTTGTGTTCACTGGAAAACACGCAAAAAATTTATACGTATCTGTGTCAACACTGAGTGTGACTCCCGCGCCGGACGCTGCGGGAGTCGCCAAATCACGGTTATCGGCTATGCTATCAAAACTCCATGGATAACAACGAGGTGATCGATGAGCAACGACATCACACGCTACGTGGTTACCGTCAGCTTCCATGAACAGGCGCTGACCGAGCTTAATGAACTGACCAATCATCTCACGCGCGCGGGCTTCACGCTGACGCTGACCGATGATGACGGTAAACTTCATGAACTGGGCACCAACACCTTTGGTCTGGTGAGCCCGCTGAGTCATGATGACGTCATCGCGCTAACCGCCGGTCTGGCACAATCGGCGCTGGGCCGGGAAGCCGAGGTTAGCGTCGCCACTTTTGAACACTGGCTTGCGGAAAACGCGGCCCCGTAACCTTTTAAAACGTACAGTTGTGCGTCAGTTCGAGTTTTTCCATCGCATTTTTGCGCTAACGTTATGATCTGGCAGAAAACATGGGGAGAGAGAGCATGTGGCAAGCAATCTGTAGCCTGTTGAAAGAGCACGGAGACGGTGTAATCGAGCTGCGTAACGAACTGCCTGGCGGAGAAATCCACGCGGCCTGGCATCTGCGCGTCAGCGGTCAGGATTACTTCGTGAAGTGCGATGAGCGAGAGCTGTTACCTATCTTCACGGCCGAAGCCGATCAGTTGGAACTGTTGTCACGCAGCGGCACCGTCAGCGTGCCGGATGTCTATGCCGTAGGCAGCGACCGTGATTACAGCTTTGTGGTCATGGACTATCTGCCACCCCGCCCGCTGGATGCCCACAACGCCTTTCTGCTGGGACAGCAGCTGGCGCGTCTGCATCAATGGAGCGATCAGCCGCAGTTTGGCCTGGATTTCGATAACGACCTGTCCACCACGCCTCAGCCCAACGCCTGGCAGCGCCGCTGGTCTACCTTCTTTGCGGAGCAGCGTATTGGCTGGCAGCTTGAGCTGGCCGCAGAAAAAGGGCTGGAGTTTGGTAACATTGACACCATTGTTGAACACATCCACCAGCGCCTGAGCGCTCATCAGCCACAACCTTCTTTGTTACACGGTGATTTGTGGTCAGGGAACTGCGCACTGGGACCTGAGGGTCCGTATATTTTCGACCCGGCATGCTATTGGGGCGACAGAGAGTGCGACCTGGCCATGCTGCCGCTCCACCCGGAACAACCGCCGCAAATCTACGACGGTTACCAGTCTGTTTCACCGCTACCGAATGATTTTCTTGAACGCCAGCCGGTGTACCAGCTGTATACCCTGCTTAATCGCGCGATTCTGTTTGGCGGTCCACATCTGCTGACCGCGCAAAAAGCGCTGGAGCGGGTACTCGCCGCATAAAAAAAGCCCCGCCGATGCGGGGCTTCTTGATTCTGGTAACCCGGGAATCAATTCACCTGAATGCCTTTCATGTTGAACACAAAATTCATGATAAGCCCATTGCCAGGTTTGCCCGGTTCGTAGCGCCACTTACGCATCGCGGTCTTCACTTCGCGCTCGAACATGTTGGACGGTTGTGCGGAAAGAATTTCGACATTATCCACACGCCCGTCAGCAGTGACATCGAACTTCACGCGGACTTTCCCCTCAATACGCAGCGCATAAGCTCGCGCAGGGTATTGTGGCTCACCACGGCTGACCGCTCTTGGGCCGGAAGGCGCAACGGCGGTCGGTTTACTGGCCACCGGCGCAGTGCTGGTCATTGGACGGCTCTGGGTGGCTGTACTTTCCACGGGTGATGTCTGACGGGGCTCCACCGGCTGGCGCTTCGGTTGCTCCACCTTTTTCTCTACCTTTGGTTTCGGCTTTGGCTTCGGCTTTGGCTCAGGTTTGTGGATAACCACCGGCGCCTCTTTCGGCGGTTCCGGAATCGGTTCAGGCTCCGGTTCGGGTTCAACAACCGGCTCAGGCGGCGGCTGTACAGCCTGAGGGGGTTCGAGATCGGCTGGCGCGACCATCGTTACCGTAATCGGCTGGGCCGGTGCGGGCAGTTCAATAACCTGATGTACCGAGGTATAAAGCAGTCCCGCCACCACGGCACCATGGATAACCACAGACAGCAGCGTAGGCCAGGGAAAACGGCGAGGTAAATCAAGGGTCATTGAAGTCATAGTCACGGCGGTTGAAAAATGATGCCCCGATTTTAAATGCAAATAGCAATCATATTCAATAAGCCATCTTATCCAGGGTCAACTTTCTGTCCCTGTTGCTGAAATAAAATACAGCCACAGCCTGGAATGGGATGTCGAAAGATCTTTGCATTGCAGTCCCCGGCGCTTTCCAATACCGTGTTTCGACATTTGATCATTAAGGAGCTGTGCCCGTGCTTTATGTGATTTATGCTGAAGATGTCGCCGACTCACTGGAAAAACGTTTGTCCGTCCGCCCTGCTCACCTGGCACGTTTGCAACTGCTGCATGATGAAGGCCGCCTGTTGACGGCGGGCCCGATGCCCGCGGTGGACAGTAATGATCCCGGTGCTGCCGGTTTTAGCGGTTCAACGGTCATTGCGGAATTTGAATCTCAGGAAGCGGCACAGGCGTGGGCAGACGCTGACCCGTACGTTGCCGCTGGCGTGTATGGCAATGTGAAAGTTCGCCCCTACAAAAAAGTGTTTTGATTTTTGCGCGCACAAAAAATAACGGGCACCGCATGCGGTGCCCTGATTTATCAGAATTCGTAAATGGCAAACAGCAGGGAATTGCGCTGCCGGCTGACCAGACACTTTCTGATTGAGTGGATGCGGATATTCCGACGCGACTGCGCTTCCAGCCAACGCGCCTTGCGACGATTGACCTGTCTCTGCATCCGCCAGCGCCCCACTTCATTTCTGCTACGCTTCATTGCAACATCTCTGGGATGAAAGAGCGCACATTATAAACGCTTGTCCCCCGCTGACCAGCGCTTTTGCCCCCTGTTTTTATTTGCCAGATGGATCCGGATGCGTAAACTCATAACAACTGGCTTTCAAAAGGATTTTTTATGACAACCTTCTACACCGTGGTGAGTTGGCTGGTCATTCTGGGGTACTGGTTGTTGATCGCGGGTGTGACATTGCGCATCCTGATGAAACGCCGTGCAGTACCTTCAGCGATGGCATGGTTGCTGATCATTTATATTCTGCCACTGGTCGGGATCATCGCCTATCTTTCGGTCGGAGAGCTGCACTTGGGAAAACGTCGAGCCGAGCGCGCACGTGCCATGTGGCCTTCAACCGCCAAGTGGCTCAACGATTTGAAAGCCTGTAACCATATCTTTGCCGAATCGAACAGTCCGGTCGCGAGCTCGCTATTCAAACTGTGCGAGCGCCGTCAGGGCATTGCGGGCGTAAAAGGGAATCAGCTGCAGCTGCTGACCGAATCCGACGACGTGATGCAGGCGTTAATCCGTGATATCCAGCTCGCCCGGCATAATATCGAGATGGTCTTCTATATCTGGCAACCTGGCGGGATGGCCGATCAGGTGGCGGAATCACTGATGGCGGCGGCGCGTCGCGGGGTGCACTGCCGTCTGATGCTGGACTCGGCAGGCAGCGTCGCGTTTTTCCGCAGCCCCTGGGCCGCCATGATGCGTAACGCGGGGATTGAAGTGGTTGAAGCGCTGAAAGTGAATCTGATGCGTGTGTTTCTGCGCCGCATGGATTTACGCCAGCATCGCAAAATGGTGATGATCGATAACTATATTGCCTACACCGGCAGTATGAACATGGTGGATCCGCGTTTCTTCAAACAGGAAGCGGGCGTTGGCCAGTGGGTCGATCTGATGGCGCGTATGGAAGGCCCTATTGCCACCTCGATGGGCATTGTTTACTCCTGCGACTGGGAGATTGAAACCGGCAAGCGCATTCTGCCTCCGCCGCCGGAGAACAATATCATGCCGTTTGAAGAGGCCAGCGGGCACACCATTCACACCATTGCCTCCGGGCCAGGTTTTCCTGAAGACCTGATCCACCAGGCATTGTTAACGGCAGCGTATTCTGCACGTGAATACCTGATTATGACCACCCCCTACTTCGTGCCGAGCGACGATTTGCTGCACGCCATCTGTACTGCGGCACAGCGCGGTGTGGATGTCAGCATCATTATGCCGCGCAAGAATGACTCGGTGCTTGTCGGTTGGGCCAGTCGGGCATTCTTTGCGGAACTGCTGGCGGCAGGCGTGAAAATTTACCAGTTCGAAGGCGGTCTGCTGCACACCAAGAGCGTACTGGTGGATGGTGAACTGAGCCTGGTCGGCACGGTGAATCTGGATATGCGTAGCCTGTGGCTGAATTTTGAGATAACCCTGGCGATTGATGACGTTGGGTTTGGCGGTGACTTAGCCGCCGTTCAGGACGATTACATCTCCCGTTCGCGACTGCTGGATGCCAAATTGTGGGCAAAACGACCACTCTGGCAGCGGGTTGCCGAGCGACTGTTTTACTTCTTCAGTCCGTTGCTGTAAAACGTGCCCATCAGCTGAGAATCAGGGTGTCATCATGGATATGGATTTAAATAATCGTCTGACCGAAGACGAAACGCTTGAACAGGCCTACGATATTTTTCTGGAACTGGCGGGTGATAACCTCGACCCTGCCGATATCATTCTGTTCAATCTGCAGTTTGAAGAGCGTGGGGGTGCCGAGCTGTTTGACCCGGCAGAAGATTGGCAGGAACACGTCGATTTCGACCTCAACCCGGACTTCTTCGCCGAAGTGGTGATTGGTCTGGCCGAGACGGACGGCGGTGAAATCAACGATATCTTTGCCCGCGTGCTGCTGTGCCGCGAGAAAGATCATAAAATCTGCCATATTCTGTGGCGCGAATAGCATCACTCTCAGTTAAAGGCCGCATTAGCGGCCTTTTTTAATGTCTGTGGGGAAGCTCTGTTCCGCATGAGCTGCAAAACTTTGCCTCTCTGTCCTTCCCTACGAACTGGCAATTTGGGCAGGCGCGTGCCTGGCGGCGATTCTGATATTCGTTGCTCATTTGGGTTGTTATTAACCCCGTTGGGATCGCAATAACGGAATAGCCAATCAATATCAGCACTGAAGCCACGATGCGCCCAAGTGCAGTATGTGGCGCGATGTCTCCGTACCCCACCGTTGTCGCGGTGACGATAGCCCAGTAAACAGACGTACTTAACGAAGTGAACCCGTTTTGTGGCCCTTCAATGCCATACATCAGCCCGCCAAACACCACCATCACAATCGCTATCAGGAAATAAAACACCATCAGCTGATGGCGGGCACCGACAATCGCCACCCAAAAAATATTCAGCGACGGCATAAAGCGCAGCAGTTTCAGCACTCTTAATACGCGGATCGTGCGTAATGCCCGCCAGAGGAAAATATAAGTCACCCCGAGCTCCGGCCATAGCCACATGACATACAGCGGCAGTGCCGTGATGAGGTCGAGGATCCCCCAAAAACTGAAGACATATTTCGCGGGATTGGGCCAGGTCAGCACTCTCAGAAAATATTCAATGGTGAAGACCAGCGTAACGAAGATTTCCAGCCCAAGAAAAACACGCCATTGTTCATAGGTGGGATGATATTGGGTGCCGAAGCCCGATTCGATAAAAATGATCGCCACGCTAAAGAGCGCAAAAGCCCCGCAGAATATCTCTACGCGCCGCCCGGAACGGGTCCGCTGGTCAAATAAAAAATGGTAGAGCCGATGGCGTAACGAGGATGGAGCGTCAGACACAGTTGCCTCACAATAAAAAAAGGGCTGACAATTGTCAGCCCTCTGAATTATAGCGGGTCAACCTTTAGACAGGAAACCGCGTGGCGGAAGCTGCCCTCCAGTACCGGACGTGTTTTCGCGCACTCCGGCCCTGCAATGGGGCAACGGGTACGGAACACACAGCCAGACGGCGGGTTAATCGGCGACGGCAGTTCCCCTTCCAACAGCTGGATGGTTTTATTCTTCTCCAGATCCGGGTCAGGGATGGGCACCGCCGACATCAGCGCTTTGGTGTAAGGATGCAACGGGTTGTGGTACACCTCGTCGTAGGTACCGAGCTCCACCGCGTGGCCCAGATACATCACCAGCACACGATCGGAGATGTGTTTCACGACTGCCAGGTCGTGGGCGATGAAGATCAGCGACAGCCCCATTTCACGCTGCAGCTTCTGCAGCAGGTTCACCACCTGCGCCTGGATAGACACGTCCAGCGCGGAAACCGGCTCATCACAGATAATCAGCTTCGGCTCGAGAATGAGCGCGCGCGCAATACCGATACGCTGGCACTGACCGCCAGAAAACTCATGTGGGTAGCGGTTCACCAGGTTTGGCAGCAGGCCCACCTTCATCATCATCGCTTTTACGCGGTCACGCACTTCCTGACGCGGCATATTCGGATGATACGTCCTCAGCGGCTCGGCAATAATATCGCCGATGTTCATGCGCGGGTTCAGCGAAGCCAGCGGATCCTGGAAAATCATCTGAATATCGCTGCGCACGGCACGCCATTCATCCGGTTTCATACCCAGCAAATCTTTGCCAAGCCAGGCCACTTTACCTTCGGTGGCTTTGACCAGACCGATAATGGCACGCGCAAAGGTGGATTTTCCGCAACCGGACTCCCCGACCACGCCTAAGGTTTCACCTTCGTACAGACGCAGGGTGACGCCATCGACCGCTTTCAGGGTTTTTGACGGCTGCCAGAACCACTGTTTGCCGTCTTTAATATCGAAATGCACCTTCAGGTCGGCAATTTCGAGCAGTACTTTTCTTTCTTCAGTCACGGCATTCATACCAGATCCCCTACCGGTTTAAAGCAGGCGCGTAAACGGCCAGGCGCAAACGCCTCCAGAGGCGGAGCGCTGTTGCAAATCTCCATCGCGTGCGGACAACGCGGCTGGAACGGACAACCTTTTGGCAGACGCATCAGGTTTGGTGGGTTACCTGGGATGGTCAGCAGTGCTTCCCCTTCCGCATCAAGACGCGGAACGGCATTCAGCAGCCCCATCGAGTAAGGATGCGCCGGATGATAGAACACATCGCGAGCGTTGCCGTATTCCATGGTACGCCCGGCATACATCACCAGCACTTTGTCACAGATCCCGGCAACCACGCCAAGGTCGTGGGTGATCATGATGATAGCGGTGTTGAACTCGCGTTTGAGCTCATTAAGCAGGGTCATGATTTGCGCCTGAACGGTGACGTCCAGCGCAGTGGTAGGTTCATCCGCAATCAGCAGTTTTGGCCGACACAGCAGCGCCATCGCAATCATCACACGCTGGCGCATACCGCCGGAGAATTCGTGCGGGAACATCCGCATACGCTTACGCGCTTCCGGCATCTTCACCGCGTCGAGCATTTTCACGGACTCTTCAAACGCTTCGGCCTTGCTCATGCCTTTGTGCAGCATCAGCACTTCCATCAGCTGCTCGCCAACGCGCATATACGGGTTCAGCGAGGTCATCGGATCCTGGAAAATCATGGAGATCTGTTCGGCGCGCAGCTTGTTGAGCTCTTTCTCCGGCAGATTGAGGATCTGACGACCGTTAAAATTCGCCACGCCGCCAATGCGACCGTTTGAAGCCAGCAGGCCCATCAGCGCAAAGGCCGTCTGGGATTTACCGGAACCGGATTCGCCGACAATACCCAGCGTCTCCCCGGCCTTCAGGCTAAAGTTGAGGTCGTTAACAGCAGTAACGTCACCATCCGGCGTACCGAAGGTCACGCGCAGGTCTTTTACATCTAACAGCAGACCATTTTTTTGCTGCTGCGGGGCATTCGCCACTTCTATCGTACTCATGGCATCACTCCTTAGCGGTCTTTCGGGTCGAGGGCATCACGCAAGCCATCGCCGATAAAGTTGAAACAGAACAGGGTTACCACCAGGAAACCTGCCGGGAACAGCAGCAGCCACGGAGACACTTCCATGGAGTTAGCGCCATCACTCAGTAATGCGCCCCAGCTGCTGAGCGGCTCCTGGGTACCCAGACCGAGGAAGCTCAGGAATGATTCAAACAGGATCATGCTTGGCACCAGCAGTGAGGCATATACCACCACCACACCCAGCACGTTAGGCACGATATGACGCACCACAATGCTGGCGGTAGAGACACCACCGACCTGTGCCGCTTCAATAAACTCTTTACGCTTGAGGCTCAGGGTCTGACCACGCACGATACGCGCCATATCCAGCCAGGAGACCATCCCTATCGCCACAAAAATCAGCAGGATGTTCTGACCGAAGAAGGTCACCAGCAGGATAACGAAGAACATGAACGGGAAGGAGTTGAGGATCTCCAGCAGACGCATCATCACCGAGTCCACTTTACCGCCCAGATAACCGGACAGTGAACCGTAGAGCGTCCCCAGCACCACGGCGACCAGCGCTGCGGCAATCCCGACCATCAGTGAAATACGGCCACCAATGGCAACACGGACCAACAGATCGCGTCCGGAGGAGTCAGTACCAAAATAGTGGCTGGAAGCCATATCCGGCGCACTCGACATCATGCCCCAGTCCGTATCGTAGTAGCTGAACTGTGACAGCATCGGTGCAAGCGTTACGAACAACGCAATCACCACCAGTACACAGAGGCTGGCTACCGCGGCGCGGTTATGCATAAAGCGACGGCGGGCATCCTGCCAAAGGCTACGGCCTTCGACGTCCAGTTTTTCACTGAAGTTTTCCAGCGCCTCGCTGTTTTTCTTACTCAACATCATGGCGAACTCCAGTGTCAGTAACGGATTTTCGGATCGATAACGGCATACAGCACGTCAACAATCGCGTTAAACAGAATGGTCAGCGCACCAACCAGAATAGTCAGGCTCAGAACCAAAGAATAGTCGCGGTTCAGCGCGCCATTGACGAACAGCTGCCCGATGCCCGGTAAACCATAAATGGTTTCAATCACCATCGAACCGGTGATAATCCCTACGAATGCCGGACCCATATAAGAAAGCACAGGCAGCAACGCAGGTTTCAACGCGTGACGGAAAATGATGCGGCGCATCGGCAGGCCTTTTGCGCGAGCCGTACGAATAAAGTTGGAGTGCAGCACTTCAATCATCGAGCCACGGGTAATACGCGCGATACTGGCGATGTAGGCCAGAGAAAGCGCCACCATCGGCAGGATCATAAACTTCAGCGCCCCGCCGTTCCAGCCACCGCCCGGCAACCAGTGCAGCGTGATGGCAAAAACCATCACCAGTAACGGTGCAACCACGAAGCTCGGGATAACCACCCCGGTCATCGCCACCCCCATCACGGCGTAATCCCATTTTGTGTTCTGCTTGAGCGCGGCAATTACACCGGCGCTTACGCCAAGAATGACCGCCAGGAAGAAGGCCGCAAAACCTAACTTCGCTGAGACCGGGAAGCTGGCAGCAACCAGATCGTTCACGGAATAATCTTTATATTTGAATGACGGTCCGAAATCGCCATGGGCCAGCTGCTTCAAATAATTGAAGTACTGAACGCTTATCGGATCGTTGAGGTGATATTTGGCTTCAATATTCGCCATGACTTCAGGCGGCAGCGTACGTTCACCGGTAAATGGACTCCCCGGTGCCAGTCGCATCATAAAGAAGGAAATGGTAATCAGGATAAAGAGCGTCGGAATTGCTTCCAGACAGCGACGTAAAATAAATTTCAACATTGCCTGTACCTTCTGGCGTGTGCCTTTACATGACTGCAATCAGCTTGGCTGAACACTCATGTGATAGTGCGATGAAATAAGACACAGTGAGGCGGCCCAATGCGCCGCCCCACGGATTGCCATTAGTGCTTAATGATGTACAGATCTTTGGTGTAGATGTTGTCCATCGGGTCTTTACCGGTATAGCCACCCACCCACGGTTTCACCAGACGGGCGTTGACGTAGTAATAGACCGGAACAATGGCTGAGTCTTTGCCCAGCTGCTGCTCTGCTTTGTCATACAGCGCCACACGCTGCGCTTCATCGGACACCTGCAGCGTCTGCTTCATGATCGCATCAAACGCCGGGCTCTTATAGTGCGCGGTGTTCATGGAGCTGTCAGACAGCATGGTATTCAGGAACGACGTTGGTTCGTTGTAGTCCGCACACCAGCCGGCACGCGCAACGTCATAGGTACCCTGATGACGGGTATCGAGGAAGGTTTTCCACTCCTGATTCACCAGCTTCACGTCCACGCCGAGGTTTTTCTTCCAGATAGACGCGGCGGCGATAGCCAGTTTCTTGTGCAGATCGGAGGTGTTATACAGCAGGCTGAAAGTCAGTGGCTTATCCGGGGTATAGCCCGCTTCTGCCAGCAGTTTTTTCGCTTCGGCGTTACGCTGTTCCTGGGTCAGTTTGAACCAGTCAGGTTCGGTCAGCTTCGCACCATCGGTATAAGGTGGGGTGTAGCCGTACGCAGGCAGATCGCCCTGGGCTTTCACTTTATTGGTGATGATGTCGCGATCCAGGCCAAGTTTCAGCGCGGTACGAACGCGGGCATCGGTAAACGGTGCTTTCTGGTTGTTGATTTCGTAGTAGTAAGTACACAGGTACGGATCAACGTGAACTTCGGTTGGAATTTCTTTTTTCAGCTTCTGGAACAGCTCAATCGGCAAGTTGTTATAGGTCATGTCGATTTCGCCGCTGCGGTAGCGGTTTACGTCGGTGACTTCAGAAGAAATAGGCAGATAGGTAATCTGATCGATAACCGTGTCTTTGTTATCCCAGTAATTGGTGTTGCGCTCCATAACGATGCGCTCGTTGACCACCCAGTCTTTCAGCTTATATGCGCCGTTGGTGACGATATTGGCAGGCTGAGTCCATTTTTCACCAAATTTTTCGATCGCAGTTTTATTAACCGGAGACATTGCCGGGTTAACCAGCAATTTATAGAAATACGGTACCGGCTCGCTCAGGGTGACTTCCAGAGTATGGTCGTCGATGGCTTTCACGCCGAGATCGGAGGTCGGTTTTTTGCCTTCAATGATTTCATCCACATTGAGGATATGGCCGTACTGCGGATAGCTCGCATACGGAGATGCCGTTTTCGGATCTACCAGACGCTGCCAGCTATACACGAAATCTTGCGCCGTTACCGGCTCGCCGTTGGACCATTTAGCGTCTTTACGCAGATGGAAGGTCCAGACTTTAAAATCTTTGTTATCCCAGCTTTCCGCCACGCCAGGAATCGGGTGACCGTCTTTGGTAGAGGTAATCAGCAGGCCTTCAAACAGATCGCGGCTAACGTTAGCTTCCGGAACACCTTCGATTTTGTTCGGATCTAAAGACTGTGGTTCCGCGCCATTGTTACGGATCATAGTCTGTTTATCTGCCAATTTAACGCCCGCAGGAACGTCTGCAGCCATTGCATTTCCTGCGATAAGTGCAGCTAATACGCCTGCTGCGATGAGGCTTTTTTTTGTGATGATGGACATTGTGTTGATACTCCGCTCATTATAATTACCGACTTTTCGTCAGCCTGTTTTGTCCCCGAAGGGTTCCCCGTACAGCGCAGGAGTGAAAGCGTCTGTCGAGTGGTTTACTGCGTGCTATCACCGACTTTTTTATTACGGTCGCTCTTTATTCGGCAACCTTACGTCGATTCTTTAGGTCATCCCCCCTGTCGGGATAACCACTGTGCCTTTTGCGCCAGGAGATTCATTTGAAAATTATTCTCATCTCCGTGTTTTGTGTGGCGAAATGCCTCGGCGGAAAGTATCAAATGCATTTCTCGCCCGCCAATACAATTTGCAAATTTGTTAACCAATTCTCTTTTGTCAGCGCAGTTTTGAATGAATCATCACAAACCTGCCGCCGCCGACAAAAAATACTGTTTATTTATCATGACATTGTGAAAACCGTCTCCCTCAGCGTGCCTACGGCAACGGCGACGACTGTTTTTCATACAAAAATTTAACGCTTGGTTATTATTTAGCACATTACTCTGCGTGTTCGTTGAAAATACTAATATCATTTCGATTATCCGACGGCAAGCGTAAGAGTATCATGTTAATGAAATAACATTGTTGCCTCTGCGACTATCATCGCCGGGAATAGATAATTGATTGATTATTATGAAAACAATGGAATACAGCGAGGGATTATGACGGGCGGGAAATTCAAATTTTTTGATATGTTTTACTAATGATAAAGAGAGAACGGGACAGGCCCGTTCTCTTCGCGGATCAGGCCAACAGCCCTGGGAAGATGGACTTGATCCCGGCAACGATAAATTCAATACCGAGCGCCATCAACAACAGACCCATAATACGGGTGATCACGTTGATCCCTGTCTGACCCAACAGGCGAACCAGCCAGGGCGCAATGCGAAATAACCCCCAACAGCAGGCCGCAAACAGCGCAATTGCCACCGAAAAGCCAATCAGGTGGGCAATGCTGTGATAACGGGTCCCCCAGACAATCGTCGAGCTTATCGCGCCAGGACCTGCCATTAAAGGCAGAGCCAACGGGACGACACCCACACTCTCGCGGATCGACGTTTCCGACTTCTCTTGTTTGTTCTGCTTATCTTCGCCGAGCTTCCCGCTGATCATCGACATCGCGATAGTCACCACCAGGATCCCACCCGCGATACGGAAAGAGTCGATGGAAATGCCAAACAGTTGCAGGATGCCGTCTCCCAGGAAGAGTGACGTCCACAGAATAATCGCGACAGACAGGTTCGCCGTCAGGTTGGTTTTATTCCGCGCTACCGCGGTCTGATAGCTGGTCATACTGATAAACACCGGGATGATGCCCACCGGGTTCACCAATGCAAACAAGCCGATAAAAAATTTAATATAGGTTGGAAAATCGAACAGCGATTGAATCACGGTAACCCCGCGCCCTCATCAAATGTAGTAGTTGACGTACAGTAATCATGAAAACCGCGCTGAAGATACGCTGTTTAACGCTATTCTTCACCACAAATCTCGCTAAAAACGCTACCAATACAAGTTGTTATGCAGTTGTATAAATTATGCTACTGTTAACCTGCTCCATAAGTACGATCTTTTAACACTTGATACAACCCCCTAAAAGTGGCCTGCTGAAAGGTGTCAGCTTGGTGTAATCTTGATTTAGATCACGTAATTTGTACTCAGAAGTGGGTAATCTTGATATCGCACCAGGGAGTAGCCCGGCACCTCTAAGGGCGTAATGGCAAGGCTCTTTTAGTAAATCAGTGGATCAAAAGGTCGTAAGCAACCTGTTGGTTTTATTGTACTTACGCAAGCCGCTGGCGGCCTGTCTATACTGACTAGTCGTACAGCTGATTTACTAAAAAAGTTTAACATTATCCAGGAGAGCATTATGGCTGTTACTAATGTCGCTGAACTGAACGCACTCGTTGAACGAGTGAAAAAAGCCCAGCGTGAATATGCCAACTTCACCCAAGAACAGGTTGATAAAATCTTCCGCGCTGCCGCACTGGCTGCTGCAGATGCTCGAATCCCTCTCGCGAAACTGGCTGTAGCCGAATCCGGTATGGGTATCGTTGAAGATAAAGTGATCAAAAACCACTTTGCTTCTGAGTATATCTACAACGCCTATAAAGATGAAAAAACCTGTGGGATCCTCGACACTGATGACACCTTCGGGACCATCACTATCGCTGAGCCTATCGGTATTATTTGCGGTATCGTTCCTACCACCAACCCAACGTCTACCGCTATCTTCAAATCGCTGATCAGCCTGAAGACTCGCAACGCAATCATCTTCTCTCCGCATCCACGTGCGAAAGACGCAACCAACAAAGCGGCTGACATCGTACTGCAAGCTGCTATTGCTGCGGGCGCACCGAAAGATCTGATTGGTTGGATCGACCAGCCGTCCGTTGAGCTGTCTAATGCCCTGATGCACCACCCAGATATCAACATGATTCTGGCGACCGGTGGCCCAGGCATGGTTAAAGCTGCCTACAGCTCCGGTAAACCTGCTATCGGTGTTGGTGCCGGTAACACCCCGGTTGTGGTTGATGAAACCGCTGACGTTAAACGCGTTGTCGCTTCCATCCTGATGTCCAAAACCTTCGATAACGGCGTAATCTGTGCTTCTGAGCAGTCTGTTATCGTGGTTGACTCTGCTTATGCCGCAGTACGCGAGCGTTTCGCTTCCCACGGCGGCTACATGCTGCAGGGTAAAGAGCTGAAAGCGGTTCAGGACATCATCCTGAAAAATGGCGGTCTGAACGCAGCTATCGTTGGCCAGCCAGCAACCAAAATTGCAGAACTGGCAGGCTTCACCGTACCAGCAGACACCAAAATTCTGATCGGCGAAGTAACCACCGTTGACGAATCCGAGCCGTTTGCTCACGAAAAACTGTCTCCGACGCTGGCAATGTACCGTGCCAAGAACTTCGAAGATGCTGTGGTTAAAGCTGAGAAACTGGTAGAAATGGGCGGTATCGGTCATACCTCTTGCCTGTATACTGACCAGGACAACCAGCCAGAGCGCGTTAAGTTCTTCGGCGACAAGATGAAAACTGCGCGTATCCTGATCAACACCCCGGCTTCTCAGGGTGGTATCGGTGACCTCTATAACTTTAAACTCGCACCTTCCCTGACTCTGGGTTGTGGTTCATGGGGTGGTAACTCCATCTCTGAAAACGTTGGTCCTAAGCACCTGATCAACAAGAAAACCGTTGCTAAGCGAGCTGAAAACATGTTGTGGCACAAACTTCCGAAATCTATCTACTTCCGTCGTGGCTCACTGCCAATCGCGCTGGATGAAGTGATTACCGATGGCCACAAACGTGCGCTGATCGTGACTGACCGTTTCCTGTTCAACAACGGCTACGCAGACCAGATCACTTCTGTTCTGAAAGCTGGCGGTGTCGAAACCGAAGTCTTCTTCGAAGTTGAAGCTGACCCTACGCTGACCATCGTTCGCAAAGGCGCTGAGCTTGCCAAATCCTTCAAACCAGACGTAATTATCGCGCTGGGCGGCGGTTCCCCAATGGACGCTGCGAAAATCATGTGGGTGATGTACGAGCATCCGGAAACTCACTTCGAAGAACTGGCGCTGCGCTTTATGGACATCCGTAAACGTATCTACAAGTTCCCGAAAATGGGCGTGAAAGCGAAGATGATCGCCGTCACCACCACTTCCGGTACCGGTTCTGAAGTGACACCGTTTGCCGTTGTGACCGACGATGCAACGGGTCAGAAATATCCACTGGCTGACTATGCGCTGACTCCAGACGTGGCTATCGTTGATGCTAACCTCGTGATGGAAATGCCTAAGTCACTGTGTGCGTTCGGTGGTCTGGATGCAGTCACTCACGCTCTGGAAGCTTACGTTTCTGTACTGGCATCTGAGTTCTCTGACGGTCAGGCTCTGCAGGCGCTTAAACTGCTGAAAGAAAACCTGCCAGCGTCTTACCATGAAGGTTCTAAGAACCCGGTAGCGCGTGAACGCGTTCACAGTGCAGCGACCATCGCCGGTATCGCGTTTGCTAACGCCTTCCTGGGTGTATGTCACTCCATGGCGCACAAGCTGGGCTCTCAGTTCCACATTCCTCACGGTCTGGCGAACGCCCTGCTGATCAGCAACGTTATTCGTTACAACGCGAACGATAACCCAACCAAGCAGACTGCTTTCAGTCAGTACGACCGTCCGCAGGCTCGTCGTCGTTATGCAGAGATCGCTGACCATCTGGGTCTGACCTCTTCCAGCGACCGTACTGCTGCGAAAATCGAGAAACTGCTGGCATGGCTGGACAGCATCAAGGCTGAACTGGGTATTCCTAAGTCCATCCGCGAAGCTGGCGTTCAGGAAGCTGACTTCCTGGCACACGTTGACAAACTGTCTGAAGATGCGTTTGACGACCAGTGCACCGGCGCTAACCCGCGTTACCCGCTGATCTCTGAACTGAAACAGATCCTGATGGATACTTACTACGGTAACGAGTTCTCCGAAGGTGAAGCGAAAGCAGCCGCTCCTGCTAAAGCTGACAAAAAAGCGAAGAAAACCGCTTAATTGACAGTCAATAAAAAACCCGCCAAATGGCGGGTTTTTTTATGCGCGTAAAACAGGTCAAAAAGAGTCAGTCTTCTGCACTGCCTCTCACGCGCTGTTGAATCACCGTCAATGACCCTACCTGCAGCGCTTCCTTATAGTGTTTCCGGCACACGGAGACATAGCGTTCATTACCGCCAATGACCACCTGCTCACCTTCATTATACGGACGCCCTTCCTGGTCCAGGCGCAGCACCATGCTGGCCTTACGACCGCAGAAGCAAATCGTTTTTAATTCGACCAGCTTATCTGACCATGCCAGTAAATATTGGCTTCCCACAAAGAGCTCACCACGAAAGTCTGTCCGCAGGCCATAGCACAGCACAGGAATATCCAGTTCATCCACGACCTCAGAGAGCTCATGCACCTGATGACGCGTCAGGAACTGGCTTTCATCCACCAGGACGCAGTGCAGTGGCGCTCTCGCGTGCTCAGCGGCTATCTCTTTGAACAGCGAGGTCTGCTGATTGTAGAGCTTTGCCGGAGACGACAAGCCAATACGTGAGCTCACCTTTCCGCTGCCAAAGCGATCGTCTATTTCTGCGGTATACACCAGCGAACGCATCCCGCGCTCCTGATAATTGTAAGAGGACTGCAACAGTGCTGTAGACTTCCCTGCGTTCATTGCAGAGTAGTAAAAATAAAGTTGTGCCATTTGAGGCTACACTCCGCTCTTCGTGATTTTAACGGCACGAAGTGTACCATATTTCCTCGGGATTTCCGTGCCCGGGCCTGCAGACTCAGCTTGCCATCATCAGTAAATATTAAGAGTTACTTATCTATAATAACATATAGATAGGATGTCTTTCCCCGTTAACGGTTTCATCGTTAACCCCCTATAATCTCAGCGCATTCTGGCAAAGGAAGTGAGAAAGTGTTTCGGCAGAAGATGATTCCGATTCTGGCAAATACCCCCCGCCCGCGGGTAATCTTCCGACTAATACTAACGGCTTATATTAGTGAACCACAGATATATACCCGCAGAACGGCAATCAAAAAAGGCATACTTTGTCAGGGTGTTCTTATGACAATGCTCAGACAATAAGCGCACAGGATGTGAACCAGCACGTAATTTTTAACTTTCCTGTATTAATAACAGCAAGAAATAACCTGTTATTTTGAATTCCTTACAATCAGGCCTATTGCACATATGAAATTATCGCTCTATTATTACCTCAACAAACCACCCCACAATATAAGTTTGAGATTACCAAAATGAGCGAAGCACTTAAAATTTTGAACAACATCCGTACTCTTCGTGCGCAGGCAAGAGAATGTACTCTGGAAACGCTTGAAGAAATGCTGGAAAAATTAGAAGTTGTTGTTAACGAGCGCCGCGAAGAAGAAAACGCAGCCGCTGCTGAAGTTGAAGAGCGCACTCGTAAACTGCAACAGTACCGTGAAATGCTGATCGCTGACGGCATCGATCCTAATGAACTGCTGAACAGCATGGCTGCTGCTAATAAGTCTGGTGCGAAATCTAAACGTGCTGCACGCCCGGCTAAATATAGCTATGTTGATGAAAATGGCGAAACCAAAACCTGGACCGGCCAGGGCCGTACGCCAGCCGTCATCAAAAAAGCAATGGATGAGCAGGGTAAATCTCTGGACGATTTCCTGATCTAATCTGCTGAGTTGTAAAAATCCCGCTGCGGCGGGATTTTTTTTATCCAAAATTAATACAATTCATTTCTGCTCAGTGCCTGGTTTTAAAGCAGTTAACGGCAGACATAAAAAAACCGGGGCCATTTCGGGACCCCGGTTATGCTGTCAGCAGGTCAAATTACTTGCCAACAACCTCTTCCAGCCAGGCTTTAAAGTCAGCGCCCAGTGATTTATGGCGTACACCATATTCAACGAAAGCACGCATGTAACCCAGTTTATTACCGCAGTCGTGGCTCTTACCTTTCATATGGTAAGCTTCAACGGTCTCTTTCTCGATCAGCATGTCGATAGCGTCGGTCAGCTGAATCTCATCACCTGCGCCTGGCGGTGTTTTTTCCAGCAGCGGCCAGATTTCCGCGCTCAGAACATAACGACCCACCACAGCGAGGTTAGACGGTGCTACATTGGCTTTCGGCTTCTCAACCACGCCAACCATTGGCACGCTGTCGCCTGGGTTCAGCGTTTCGCCTTTGCAATCAACCACACCGTAAGCGGTAACGTCTTCAACCGGCTCAACCATGATCTGGCTGGCGCCCGTTTCGTCAAAGCGCTTCATCATTTCAGCCAGGTTATCGCTGGAAAGATTGGATTCATATTCATCCAGAATCACATCTGGCAGAATAACCGCGACAGGTTCGTTACCCACGACTGGGCGAGCACACAGCACGGCATGACCCAGACCTTTTGCCAGCCCCTGACGCACCTGCATGATAGTCACGTGCGGTGGGCAAATAGACTGAACCTCTTCCAGCAGCTGACGCTTAACGCGTTTTTCCAGCATCGCTTCCAGTTCAAAACTGGTATCGAAATGGTTTTCGATCGAGTTTTTCGAAGAGTGGGTCACGAGGACAATTTCGGTAATGCCAGCGGCAATACACTCATTAACAACATACTGAATTAATGGCTTATCAACCAACGGCAGCATTTCCTTCGGAATTGCTTTCGTTGCAGGCAGCATCCTGGTGCCTAATCCGGCTACCGGGATAACTGCCTTAGTGACTTTTGAATTTAGTGCAGCCATTGAAATCTCCTGGATTGTTCAAACTTTGAACGCATTCGTTTATATTTCACAGGTCCAGTATACCAGTACCGATGTCTCATTCTGGTCTGAAAAGGACCTGTTAACCTTGAATTAGGATTTTACGCACAAATCCTGTCGATAGTACCACCACCGTCTGAAAGCGGTGACAGCTATATCCATTAATGCGACTATTTGCTCATTCGGCAGACAACATTAAGCGTAAACGCCCACCCGCACCCCAAATTTGGCACTGCCATGAATCACTGCGCTGGCTGATTTGGTTCAGATAGGTGTCACCCAATGTTCCCAGCGGCACGCCATTGTTAATTTGAATCTGATGATCGCCCGTGTTTAGGGTGCCATTAAGGCCGGCAGAGACCAGAATCAAATTTTTAATTCCGCTATGGTAATACCCCACCAGCAGTGGAAACTGGCCCGGCAGATTGGCCTGACGCAGTAATTGATTGACCTGTTTTAGCAAACTGCCCAATTCAGGTAAACGCTGCCCTTCGTGGGCCAGCTGCTCCTGAAGTAAGCCGTTAAATAACGCCCTGAGCAGTAATGCCGCCAGTACGCCATTCTCACCCGCCCGGGTGACGTCAAGACAATAAAAGGCAAGGTCTTTATCCGACAGCGGTGCAATATCCAGCACCAGGCCCGGCTTATCTGCTGAGACCAATTGACGATAATTTATTCGACAGTGTGAAATGGTTTGCTGAACCGGAGGCTGTAATTCCTGCAATAATTTTGCCGCCGCGGAAGGATTACTGACCAACGCATCCCAGTCTTCAAACAGGCGCTCTTCTTCTTCCACCCGGGAATTGAACATTGTTGGATAGAGACACGAAAAAACCGCTTCCCGCAGTCGATTGACATCCTTGACCGGTTTCAGTAACACATCCTGAACCCCAAGACGTAACGCTTTCGCAATGTCACCCATGTTTTCGGTGGCCGAAATCACAAGGATCGGCAGCTGATTACCCTGGCTGCGCAGAAATTCGACCAGCTTTAATCCATTCATTCTGGGCATCGCAATGTCGCAAATCATCAGGTCTGGCTGCAGCCTGGACATTTTCTCCATGGCATCGATGCCGTCTCCGGCAAGCGTCGTTTCAGCGCCCATCGACGCGAGCCAGGATTCCAGTACGGAACGGAAAACGGGCTCGTCTTCAACAATCAGGATCTGTTTTCCCGCCAATGGCTGCGTCATGATGTCTCCCCTGGCTGACAATAAGTAAATAGTGGCACGCTATTCAACCTGTCGCCTGTCAGATTTTGCTGAAGTAATCGAAAATTGCCCTAGCCTGCCGTACGCACCAGCGGCAAAAGCTCATCCATTTTTTTCTCAACGGCCAACTGTCCGGCCGCAATCGCTGCCGGGGCCCGATGGAAATCCAGGGTCGAGATCTGTGGGCAAAAAGGTTGCAACAGGATGTCAGGAGGGTCACCCGCCATTCGGTTACGTTTTAATCGGTTTTCCAGCACCTGTATTGAGGTCGTCATGATCTCCATTGCTGTCGGTGTATTCGCCGTACGACGTGACGTCATTCTCCCCAGCCGCGCCCGGAAGCGCTCATGCCAGTTGAGCGAGTCACTCTTGTCTGCAGACTCTGAGTCGGGATGAAGGTTCACTGACAGCAGATCCTGCTGCATTAAATGTGCATCGTGTTGCAAATCGACAGCGATGACAATGTCGGCGCCAAGGGCACGGGTCAGTGAAACAGGCACAGGATTCACCACTGCGCCGTCCACCAGCCAATAGCCATTGTGTCTTACGGGGGACAGTAAACCGGGAATACTGCAGGAGGCACGCACGGCCAAATGCAGATCACCTTCGGTGAACCAGAGTTCACGCCCGGTACTGAGATTAGTTGCCACAGAAGCAAAGCGACGCGGACAGGCTTCAATGTCATTGAAGGGGATCAGCTCACGGAACTGGCTAAAGACACGCTCCCCACGCAGAAGTCCGCCTCTTCGCCAGGAGAGGTCCATCAGACGCAGCACATCCCAGGAACTGAAGGAGCAGACCCATTTTTCCAGCACCGGCAGTCGTTCGCAGGCGTACGCAGCGCCGACCAGGGAACCGATGGAACAGCCCGCCACAATATCAATTTCAATGCCCATTTTTTGCAGTGCTTTAATCACGCCAATGTGTGACCACCCACGTGCCGCACCAGATCCCAGGGCCAATCCTACTTTTAGCTTTCTCATCCTGCCGCTACTGATCCTTACTCCCAGCGTAGCAACATTGCCACTGCTCAGTTAACATAATTGCTGCCCGGCGCTTAGCGCCTCTTTTTACTGTTCAACGGGAACGCAGTCATGCATTCACTTTGCCCTTGTGGCAGCGCTCTGGAGTATAGCCTATGTTGCCAGCGATATCTGTCTGGCGCAGAGTCTGCCCCAACCCCTTCACAGCTAATGCGTTCGCGCTACACCGCCTTTGTGAAGAAAGATGCCGACTATCTGGTGAGGACCTGGCATCCCTCCTGCAACGCCCAAACTTTCCGTCAGGATTTGGCCGCCAGCTTCGAGCATACCGAGTGGCTCGGATTGACCCTCTTTGCCGCCGATCAAGGGCAATCTCCTGACGAAGGCTTTGTCAGCTTCGTCGCCCGTTTTCATGAACATAGCAAGAGCAGTGCCCTCATTGAGCGTTCAAGATTCTTAAAAGAAAATGGACAATGGTATTATATTGATGGTACACGTCCACTGATTGGCCGCAACGACCCTTGCCCCTGCGGGTCGGGTAAAAAATTTAAAAAGTGCTGTGGCCAATAAGGCCACCACACAGAGACAGCAAACACCTCAACAGGATTTCCCCCGCAATGCACTCATTACAACGCAAAGTGTTACGCACTATCTGCCCTGACCAAAAAGGGCTGATCGCACGCATTACCAACATCTGTTACAAGCACGAGCTGAACATCGTGCAGAACAACGAGTTTGTTGATCATCGTACCGGCCGCTTCTTTATGCGTACCGAGCTGGAAGGCATTTTCAATGACTCCACGCTGCTGGCCGATCTCGACAGCGCGTTACCGGAAGGCTCCGTTCGCGAGTTGACACCGGCAGGCCGTCGCCGCGTGGTTATCCTGGTGACTAAAGAAGCGCACTGCCTGGGTGACTTGTTAATGAAAGCCAACTACGGCGGGCTGGATGTCGACATCGCCGCGGTCATCGGTAACCATGAAACGCTGCGCCCGCTGGTTGAGCGTTTTGACGTGCCGTTCGAGCTGGTCAGCCATGAAGGTCACAGCCGTGAAGAGCACGATATGCTGATGGCCGATGCGATTGAAGCCCATCAGCCCGACTATGTAGTGCTGGCGAAATATATGCGTGTGCTGACCCCGTCTTTCGTCGCCCGTTTCCCGAACAAAATTATCAATATTCACCACTCATTCCTGCCTGCCTTCATTGGTGCGCGCCCTTACCATCAGGCCTATGAACGCGGCGTGAAGATTATCGGCGCAACGGCCCATTACGTGAACGATAACCTTGATGAAGGGCCAATCATCATGCAGGACGTTATCCACGTCGATCACACCTACACGGCAGAAGATATGATGCGTGCCGGGAGAGACGTTGAGAAAAACGTATTAAGCCGGGCGCTCTATCAGGTGCTGGCCCAACGGGTATTTGTCTACGGCAACCGAACCATTATCCTGTAAGGGAAGAGAGAAGCTGTGCTTTTGAACGTTACGTGTAAAAAGTACGCAAACGATTCATTTTCCTGAAAGGAAGTCTTTACAGCGGCGTGTCATTTGATATGATGCGCCCCGCTCCCGCAAGGAGCAGGCCAGTAAAAGCATTACCCCGTGGTGGGGTTCCCGAGCGGCCAAAGGGAGCAGACTGTAAATCTGCCGTCATCGACTTCGAAGGTTCGAATCCTTCCCCCACCACCATCTTCAAACGAGTTTACTCGTCAAAATAAGCATCACACCCCTGGCGGGGTTCCCGAGCGGCCAAAGGGAGCAGACTGTAAATCTGCCGTCATCGACTTCGAAGGTTCGAATCCTTCCCCCGCCACCATCTTGCATTCAGCACCAAGCTCCTGCTCGATACCAAAGCCACATTTTTCTCTGCACAGGGAAGGATGAGAAGCTTCGACTAAGGTTCGATTCGAACGCAGTGAGAAAGCGTTGCCAAAGGCAACGACCCGAAGGGCGAGGCGCTTGCGCCGAGTAATCCTTCCCCCGCCACCATCTTGCATTCAGCACCGAATTCCCTGTCGACACCAAAATTACATAGTTTCCCGTGCGGGAAGGATGAGAAGCTTCGACTAGGTTCGATTCGAACGCAGTGAGAAAGCGTTGCCAAAGGCAACGACCCGCAGGGCGAGGCGCTTGCGCCGAGTAATCCTTCCCCCGCCACCATCTCTTATTTAGCACCAAGCTCCTGTTCGATACCAAAGCCACATTTTTCTCTGCACAGGGAAGGATGAGAAGCTTCGACTGAAGGTTCGATTCGAACGCAGTGAGAAAGCGTTGCCAAAGGCAACGACCCGAAGGGCGAGGCGCTTGCGCCGAGTAATCCTTCCCCCGCCACCATCTTGCATTCAGCACCGAATTCCCTGTCGACACCAAAATTACATAGTTTTCCGTGCGGGAAGAATTCCCCACCAAATTTTCCCCGGTGACGCTTCGCTTACCAGGGCTACAAAAAACAAAAAAAACCAAAAATATCGCAAGCCGTTGTAGGCCAGGTAAGGCAAAGCCGCCACCTGGCAATCGGCCACCGCACGTATTTAAACCCCGGGCAACCGTCTTCCGACAGGCGAACTCTTCACAATCGAGGTGTTCGACTGCGCATACTCCGAAAGGCCATCTAACAGCGTATCTAACTGCGCAATATCCTTCACCACCAGTCGGGCCACGAAACAATCCTCGCCGGTGACTTTGTCACACTCGATACATTCCGGCATTGCCTGCAGATATTTTTCCACCTTGAGCAACATCCCCGGCAGCGGTTTCACCCGCACCAACGCCTGCAGGGTGTAACCCAATGCCTTCAGGTTGACGCTTGCGCTGTACCCTTCAATGACCCCCCGCTCTTCCAGCCGTTTCAACCGCTCTGCGGTGCTGGGTGAGGTTAAGCCAACCTCCGCACTTAACACTTTTAGCGAAACCCGGGCATCCTTAACCAGACAGGCCACAATCGCCCGGTCGATATGATCAAGCAGGAACTCCATCACTTTCACCTTATTAATAAATGAGAATTGTGCATTCAGCCTTATAACAACCATATAACAGCGCCGATTAATTTCCCACAATAGAGCCACTGACTGCGGAGGTTTCTATGCATGAATTCAAAACCGGCATCGGGCAAATGAGCCTGGCGATGCTTATTTCCGGCTCTATCGGCGCTTTTGTTCTGCTATCTGGCTTACCGGTGATTGATGTGGTGTTCTGGCGCTGTGTGATTGGGGCGATGACGCTGTTCATCTTTATCCGACTCAGTAAACAGCCCTTTAGCCGGTTAACACGCTTCACGTTGCTGCTGGCCATCGCTGGCGGCGTCGCGCTGGTTATCAACTGGCTGCTGCTGTTTGCCGCCTATGAGCGCATTTCTATCGGTATGTCGACGGTGGTCTACAACACCCAGCCTTTCATGCTGGTGCTCATGGGGATGCTGCTGGGAGAGAAAGTCGCGCTCGTTAAATGGGGCTGGCTGCTACTGGCGTTTGTCGGCGTGGTCATCCTGCTGTCGGCGGAACTTCATGGCACGCAAAGCAACGTCATTGCAGGGGTAACCCTGGCGCTGGGGGCGGCATTTTTCTACGCGCTGACGGCGATGATTGCCCGCAGGCTTCACCCGATGCCTGCGCAGCACATTGCCTTCATTCAGGTCATTACCGGTGTTGTGATGCTGCTTCCCCTTGCCCATTTCACCCACCTCTCTGGCGATTTTCCATGGGGGATAGTGCTAACGCTGGGGATTGTCCACACTGGCTTCATGTATCAACTGCTGTACAGCGCGATTCAGAAGCTGCCAACGCCCGTGATTGGTTCACTCTCCTTTATCTATCCGCTGGTCGCGATCGTGGTGGATGGCGTGGTGTTTGGACATACGTTGAGTGCCACTCAGATGGCCGGTGGCGTATTGATTCTGCTGGCGGCGGCGGGAAATAATCTTGGCTGGGGAACAAAGAAAAAGGCCCCGCAGATGCAGGGCCTTGAAGAGAAAACACCGTAATTAGCGACGGGCGCGAACCACCTGGTATTTGCGCGTCAGGTACTCGACCGGCGCGCTCCAGACATGCACCAGACGGGAGAACGGGAACAGCAGGAACAGGCTCATTCCCAGCACCAGATGCACGCGGTAGACGAACGCCACACCGTCGAGGTAAGCCGACGCGCCACCGTGGAAGGTGACGACAGACTGCGCCCAGTGCACCAGTTTCATCATTTCGCTGCCGTCCATATGCTGAGCAGAGAAAGGAATGGTCAGCAGACCCAGCGCACACTGGATAACCAGCAGCGCCATGATCAGGATATCCCCGCGCGTGGTCGTCGCACGGATACGCGGGTTGAACAGGCGACGCTTAAGCAGCATCACCCCACCCACCAGACACATCAGGCCCGCGGCGCCGCCGCCGAACATGGCCATTTTCTGCTTCACGGCCAGGGGCAGCCACGCTTCATACATCCAGTGCGGGGTCAGCATCCCGAAAGCATGGCCGAAGATGACGCCGAGGATCCCGAGATGGAACAGGTTAGAGGCCATGTTCATCCCTTTACGATCCAGCATCTGGCTGGAGTGTGAACCCCAGGTATACTGACCGTAGTCGTAACGCAGCCAGCTGCCAATCAGGAACACCGAACCCGCGATATACGGGTAGATGTCAAAGAAGAACATATTCAGGAATTGCATTCGCGCTCTCCTCCAGTAGAGATATTCAGGTACTGCGGCGCTACCGCACCGGCGAAACGACGCTGATGCGCGGTGATGTCAGACTCCGCGCATCCCTGGTCGGCAAAGAATTTCACCTGCTCTTCTTCCCAGACCGCATCCAGCGCCTGCGGGGTGTCATCGCGGGCTTCCTCAGCAATTTTTTCTGCCACTTTCGCCTTGTCGATCTCGGTGCTGGCCAGCTTCAGCAGCACGTCGAACAACACGGCGTAGCGGTTTTCACGCTGCTGCAGGCGTGCGCTCAGCAGCGCCAGAATCGGCGCCACATCCTGCAATCCACCCAGCGCGTCTTCACGCGGCAGCTGTGCCAGATATTCGAGGTACAGCGGCAGGTGGTCCGGCAGCTCACGGCTGTCGAGTTCCAGGCCGTGCTGTTCGTACTGCGCCATCAGATCAACCATTGCCTGGCCGCGATCGCGGGATTCGCCATGCACGTGTTCAAACAGCAACAGTGAGGTCGCGCGACCGCGGTCGAACTGCTCGCTGTAGGCTGCCTGCACGTCAAGGACGTCCTGCGCCGTCAGTTCTGTCACGAAACCGCACAGACTCTGGATATCGTCCTTCGCCAGAATGTCCGATTCCGCCAGCACGTCCTGAACTTCCTGATGATGCTGCCATAAGGCAGCATCCGGATACTCCAGCAAGCGGGAGATAATCAGCAGTTCTTTCATGACTGAGACCCCGTTTTGCTGGTCACATCAACCGCATCAATACGCTTGCTGTTGAACAGGTTGAATTTGCTGTCGGAACCGTGGCAACCGTCGCCGAAGGTAAAGCCGCAGCCGCTCTTCTCAGGGAAGGCTTCACGCGCCAGCTCGCGGTGGCTGCTCGGTACCACGAAACGATCTTCGTAGTTCGCGATAGCCAGGTAGCGGTACATTTCCTGTGCCTGGGCTTCCGTCAGACCGACTTCGTCAAGCGCGGTAGTGTCCACCACACCCTCAACGGTTTCAGCACGCTTGTAGTGGCGCATTGCCAGCATACGCTTCAGTGCGCGCAGTACCGGTGCGGTATCGCCCGCAGTCAGCATGTTTGCCAGGTACTGAACCGGGATACGCAGGCTCTCAACGTCAGGCAGAATGCCATTGCTACCGATTTCACCGGCATCAGCAGCAGACTGAATTGGTGACAGCGGTGGCACATACCAGACCATCGGCAGCGTACGGTATTCCGGGTGCAGCGGCAGCGCCAGCTTCCAGTCCATCGCCATTTTGTAGACCGGCGACTGCTGTGCAGCGTCAATCACGCTTTGCGGTACGCCATCTTTCAGCGCCTGCTCGATCACGTTCGGATCGTTCGGATCGAGGAACACGTCCAGCTGGCGCTGATACAGATCGTTCTCGTTCTCGGTGCTTGCCGCCTGTTCAATCTGATCCGCGTCATACAGCAGCACGCCGAGGTAGCGAATACGGCCCACGCAGGTTTCAGAACACACGGTCGGCTGACCCGCTTCAATACGCGGGTAGCAGAAGATGCACTTCTCGGATTTACCGCTCTTCCAGTTGAAGTAGATCTTTTTGTACGGGCAACCGGTGATGCACATACGCCAGCCGCGGCACTTATCCTGATCGATAAGCACGATGCCGTCTTCTTCACGCTTGTAAATCGCACCGCTCGGGCAGGTGGCGACGCAAGCCGGATTCAGGCAGTGCTCACACAGGCGTGGCATGTACATCATGAAGGTGTTTTCGAACTGGCCGTACATTGCTTTCTGCACGTTTTCGAAGTTTTTATCCTGGGAGAGCTTTGAGAACTCCCCACCCAGATCGTCTTCCCAGTTCGGTCCTTTGGTGATTTTGTCCATGCGCTGACCGGTGATCAGCGAGCGAGGACGGGCAATCGGCTGGTGTTTACTTTCACCGGCTTTGTGCAGCGTCTGATAATCGAAATCAAACGGCTCGTAGTAATCATCGATACCCGGCAGATGCGGGTTAGCAAAGATTTTACCCAGCAGCAGGGCTTTATTGCCCATGCGCGGGACCAGCTTACCGTTGATTTTACGGATCCAGCCGCCCTTCCACTTCTCCTGGTTTTCCCAGTCGGTTGGGTAGCCGGTGCCTGGTTTGGTTTCCACGTTGTTAAACCACGCGTACTCCACCCCTTCACGGCTGGTCCAGACGTTTTTACAGGTGACTGAGCAGGTGTGACAGCCGATACATTTATCGAGGTTCAGCACCATGCCGACTTGTGAACGAATTTTCATTTTACGCTCTCCTGTACCTGGTCACACCCTTCGCCGTCTAACCAGTCAATGTTCTTCATCTTACGCACTACAACGAACTCATCGCGGTTAGAGCCCACGGTGCCATAGTAGTTAAAGCCGTATGCCAACTGCGCATAGCCGCCGATCATGTGCGTCGGTTTCGGGGTAATACGGGTGACCGAGTTATGGATCCCGCCGCGCTGGCTGGTAATCTCAGAACCTGGAATGTTCACGATACGTTCCTGCGCGTGATACATCATGGTCATCCCTGCAGGGACACGCTGGCTCACTACCGCACGCGCCGTCAGGGAACCGTTGCTGTTAAAGACTTCAATCCAGTCGTTATCAGCAATACCCAACTCTTTCGCATCCGTTTCGCTCATCCACACAATGGGGCCACCACGGCCGAGCGTCAGCATCAGCAGGTTGTCACTGTAGGTCGAGTGAATACCCCATTTCTGGTGCGGCGTCAGGAAGTTCAGCGCCTTCTCCGGATTGCCGTTGGATTTCTGGCCCATCACCTCTTTCACCGAACGGGTGTCGATAGGGGGACGGTAAACCAACAGGCTTTCACCGAAATCACGCATCCACTGGTGATCCTGATACAGCTGCTGGCGACCGGACAGCGTACGCCATGGGATAAGCTCGTGAACGTTGGTGTAGCCCGCGTTATAAGAAACGTGTTCATCTTCCAGGCCTGACCAGGTCGGGCTGGAGATAATTTTACGCGGCTGTGCCTGAATATCGCGGAAGCGGATCTTTTCGTCTTCTTTGTTCAGCGCCAGATGCTTATGGTCACGGCCCGTAATTTCACTTAACGCCGCCCACGCTTTCACAGCCACCTGACCGTTGGTTTCCGGTGCCAGCGTGAGGATCATCTCCGCGGCATCAATGGCGGTGTCAATCTTCGGTTGGCCTTTGGCCGGGCCATCCGCCTTGGTGTAGTTCAGTTGACGCAGCAGTTCGACTTCGCTATCGGTATTCCACGCGATGCCTTTACCGCCGTTACCGATTTTCTCCAGCAGCGGGCCGACGGACGTGAAACGTTCGTAGGTCGCGGGATAATCACGCTCAACGGTGATGATGTGCGGCGCGGTTTTGCCTGGGATCAGGTCGCATTCGCCCTTCTTCCAGTCTTTAACGTCAAACGGCTGTGCCATTTCCGCCGGGGAATCGTGCTGGATTGGCAGCGTGACCACGTCGGTTTCTTTGCCCAGATGGCCTTCGCACAGCTCAGAGAAGCGCTTGGCGATATCTTTATAAATATTCCAGTCGCTTTTTGATTCCCATGCCGGGTCAACGGCGGCAGACAGCGGGTGAATAAACGGATGCATATCCGAGGTATTCATGTCGTCTTTTTCATACCAGGTCGCCGTTGGCAGCACGATGTCAGAGAACAGACAGGTGCTCGACAGACGGAAGTCCAGCGTCACCACCAGATCCAGTTTGCCGTCGAGGCCGTTGTCCTGCCACTCCACTTCTTCCGGCTTCATGCCGCCCTGTACACCGAGGTCTGCGCCCTGAATGCCATGCTCGGTACCCAGCAGGTACTTCAGCATGTATTCGTGACCTTTACCGGAGGAGCCCAGCAGGTTTGAACGCCAGATGAACAGGTTGCGCGGGTGGTTTTTACCGTTATCCGGACGCTCTGAGGCAAAGTGCATCGAGCCGTCTTTCAGGGATTTCACGGTGTAATCCACGGCGGACAGACCGGCTTTTTCCGCTTCTGCCGCAATGGTCAGAGGGTTGGTCCCCAGCTGTGGTGCCGACGGCAGCCAGCCCATGCGTTCAGCACGCACGTTGAAGTCCAGCAGGTGCCCGGTGTAGCGGGATTTATCCGCCAGCGGCGACAGCAGCTCCTGCGCGGTGACGGTTTCATAGCGCCACTGGCTGGAGTGGTTATAGAACCACGAGGTGCTGTTCATGTGACGCGGTGGACGGTTCCAGTCCAGCGCAAACGCCAGTGGCGTCCAACCGGTTTGTGGACGCAGTTTTTCCTGACCCACATAGTGCGCCCAACCGCCGCCGCTCTGACCGACACAGCCGCAGAAGATAAGCATATTGATAATACCGCGATAGTTCATATCGAGGTGGTACCAGTGGTTCAGGCCCGCGCCGACGATGATCATCGAGCGACCGTGAGTTTTATCGGCGTTGTCTGCAAATTCACGCGCAATACGGATAATCTGCGCACGGGAAACACCGGTGATCTGCTCTGCCCAGGCCGGGGTGTACGCTTTCACTTCGTCATAGCTGTTAGCGCAGTTTTCATCGCCCAGACCGCGTTCCAGGCCGTAGTTGGCCATGGTCAGGTCATAAACGGTGGTGACCAGCTGCGTGGAGCCATCGGCCATCTGCAGGCGTTTTACCGGCAGTTTGTGCAGCAGGATGTTTTCCAGCTCCACTTTGTTGAAGTGCTCGGTGCCTTCGCCGCCAAAGTAAGGGAAGCCCACTTCTGCGATATCGTCATGGCTACCCAGCATCGAGAGGCGCAGTTGAACGTCTTCACCGCTCTTCCCGTCGCGCTGCTCGAGGTTCCACTTACCTTTATCACCCCAACGGAAGCCGATGGAGCCATTAGGTACGGTCATCTCGCCGTCTTCATTGAAGGCAACGGTTTTCCATTCCGGGTTATTTTCCTGGCCCAGTGAATCGACCAGATCCGACGCACGCAGCATACGACCCGCGGCGTAGTAACCTTCACGTTCTTCCAGCGCCACCAGCATTGGCATGTCGGTATAACGACGCACGTAGTCGGTGAAGTACTGGCTTGGTTTATCCAGGTGGAACTCGCGCAGCATCACGTGGCCCATCGCCAGCGCCATTGCGGCATCGGTGCCCTGCTTCGGTGCCAGCCACAGGTCGCACAGTTTGGCGATTTCGGCGTAGTCCGGCGTGATCGCAACCGTCTTGGTGCCCTTGTAGCGAACTTCGGTAAAGAAATGCGCATCCGGCGTACGGGTCTGCGGCACGTTAGAGCCCCAGGCCAGAATGTAAGAGGAGTTATACCAGTCGGCAGATTCCGGCACGTCGGTCTGCTCACCCCAGGTTTGCGGTGATGCCGGTGGCAGATCGCAATACCAGTCGTAGAAGCTCAGCGGCGTACCGCCGATCAGCGACAGGTAACGCGCACCTGCGGCATAGGACACCATCGACATTGCCGGGATCGGCGAGAAGCCTGCCACGCGGTCCGGGCCGTAGGTTTTAACCGTATAAACGTTCGACGCTGCAATCAGCTCATTCACTTCCTGCCAGGAAGAACGCACGAAGCCACCGCGACCACGCGCCTGCTTAAAGCTTTTCGCCTTATCGCTGTCTTCAATGATCGACGCCCAGGCATCAACCGGATCGGTGTGTTTAAGCTTCGCTTCACGCCACATTTTCATCAGGCGTTTGCGCATCAGAGGATATTTCAGGCGGTTTGCGCTGTAGAGATACCAGGAGTAGCTTGCACCACGCGGGCAGCCGCGAGGTTCATGGTTCGGCAGGTCCGGACGGGTACGCGGGTAGTCCGTCTGCTGGGTTTCCCAGGTGACCAGACCATTTTTGACGTAGATTTTCCAACTGCACGATCCGGTGCAGTTTACGCCATGGGTAGAACGCACGACTTTATCGTGCTGCCAGCGCTGGCGGTACCCATCTTCCCAGTCCCTGTTGGTCTCCAGAACCTGACCGTGCCCATCGGCAAAGGTTTCGCCCTTCTGTTTGAAGTAGCGAAACCGGTCCAGAAATTTGCTCATCGGGTTTCTCCTGTACGGAGCCTTCCGGCTCTCTGATAAATCGACATTGCAACAATAGAATTGCAGCGAAAGTAACTGCCTGAAAGGCGATGGGAATTGATGGCGATCAAGCTGAATGGCGATGCACATGCGCGAAAACCGCACAAATACCCCCAAAGGGGTAGTTAATTTTATTTTTTAACCTACTGATATTTAATAGATATCTTAAAAATAAGCACAGTTGCCCTGCAACCTAACCCCGCCGTAGTTATTAAGGGGTACGTCCACATGGCAGGTCGACCCAAAAGAATGGCGTTGAAAGTACTGACTTTCTTCTACAGTTGAGAAAAGGATGTCGAAACAGAGTGAGGTCAGAATGTCTCTGAACAAGACCGAAGTGGAGAGCGATGATTACGCCGCTGAGCGGCTCGCCATCGCCCGACGTCGTGGACGCGAAATGCTCACGCCAGCGGACAAAATCCAGGCTCTCGCCCTGTCGGGTGGCGGGATCCGAAGTGCGACGTTTTGCCTGGGCTTAGTGCGCGCGTTAGCCAAAAACGGGAAGCTGACCCGCTATGATTACCTGTCGACAGTTTCAGGCGGCGGCTATCTCGGCGGCATGTTGGGCAGGCTCTACGATGAACATACTCCCGCGCAGGCGGTCGAACAGGGTCTCGCCAGCGACAACACCATTTTGCTCTCCTGGCTCAGGAAAAACGGACGTTATCTGACCCCGGCGGGGATCGAGGATCTTTCGCTGGCCCTGACGCAAATCCTGCGTTCCTTTTTTCCCGCGCTGGTCCTCGTGACCATGACATGCCTGCTCGTTGCTGCGCTGGCCTTCTGGCTTAACCGTCCCTACACCTGCGATCCCCACTGCCTGCACTGGCAGTTTCACTGGGCCGTTTTACTCCCTCTGACGTACGCCGCATTACTGGCTCTGGGGTACTGGCTGTTTACCCATCGGCAGCGCCTCATCGTTTACCTGACCTTAGGCTCGCTGAGCATCCTTATGCTTTTCGCGCTTGTTCGCCTGATCCCGATTGATTTGCTGTTGGGGTTTTCCGCGCTATGTATGGCCGGCATGGTGTGCTGCCTGCACAAAAAAAGTGCCGACATTTCACAGTTACGACTGCAGTTGACTCACGCCACCTGCGTCTGTCTGCTCGTCGCGCTGGCCGTTCTGTTACTGTGGATTGTTCATCAGGTAGGTTACGCGCTGTATCACTTTTACCAGAGACAGGGAGACGGCAGCCTGCGCTATGTTTTACCGCCGACCTTACTGGCCCTGCTGCGCAGCCTGTGGGAGATCAAACCGCTGAAGCGCCTGATCGGCACACTCGCCGCAAAAAAGAAACTGTACGCCGTCAGCCTGACGCACACCGGCAATCTGTTGGGTTATGTGGTGATGGCCCTTGCGCTCATTAGCATTTATGCCGCCACGATTAGCCTGATGCATGAACTGTCCGCGCACGGTGAAACATGGAGCGTCTATTTTCCGGTCCTGCCAGGCATCGCCTCCGCCCTGCTACTTTGGCTGATGTGCAGAAAGAACGTCATCATCGGTTTTCTCAACCTCAGTTCATTACATAATTTCTACCGGGCACGCATCGAACGTGCGTGGATTTCCGTGGGCAATTACCACTCTGCCACCAACGCAACGCACTTTCGTTTCAACGCTCCGCCACTCTCAGCCCGCGAAAAAGGCGCGATGGAGGGCATTAAAGAAGTGACCGCGCCGATGGTCGGTGACGATATAGAAATGAAGCGCTATACCCCTCATCGGTACGGCGGCCCTCTGCATTTGATCACCTGCTGCATCAACCAGACCGTAGACGACCGAAGCGGTGTTTATAACGCCGATCGCAAAGGCGTGGCGCTAACGATTGGCCCCTGTGGCGCAGAGACGGGGATGCGCAAGCCGGAGGAAAATACCCTTCTGCAGACCACCCGACTATCACGATGGCTGGCCATTTCGGGTGCGGCGGCGGCCACCGGCATGGGATCGCAAACGGCACCGGGATTATCCTTTCTCCTCTTTTTACTGGGAGGACGATTGGGCTTTTGGAGCCAACAGTTAGGGCATGACCGAAAACGTCACTCCAGGGCCTCAAAGAATAAGCTCTGTTATTTGTTCGCCGAAATGTTTGCCCGCTTTCCCGGATTATCGAATGACTACTGGTATTTGTCTGACGGTGGTCATTTTGAAAATACGGCCGTTTATCCGCTGCTTAAACGGCGAGTGGATACCATTGTGGTCGCCGACTGCGGTGCCGATCCCGACTTCATTTTCGACGATTTAGAAAATCTGGTACGAAAAGCCAAAATCGATATGGCCATTGATATTACGTTCCCGGTCGTTACCGATCCGCGTTTTACTTCATTAGAGGCGCTCAAAAAAACGAAAACGGGCGCACCCTTAATTCTCGCCACCCTGCATTATCCGGCCGTCGGCATTCAACCGGAAAAAACAGGAGACCTGATTATTGTGAAACCGCATCTGCTTGAGGAAATGAGTCTGGCGACCGTGGGGTACGCCCAACGGCATTCTGATTTCCCGCAGCAAACCACGGGGGATCAGTTTTTCGACGAAGCGCAGTGGGAGGCATATCATCAGTTAGGATTAATGGCGGGTAAGGCGATACCCTGAATTCGGGGCAAAAAAAAGGCGCGATTAACTCGCGCCTGATAATCAAAAAGTCACACTTACTTTTTTGTTTTACGCCCGTAAACTGCCCAGGTGATGATCACACAGGCAATATAGAACACGAGGAATACTTTCATTGCGCCCGCCGGGGAACCGGTCATTTCCAGCGAAATACCAAAAGATTTCGGGATAAAGAAACCGCCGATAGCACCAATGGCGGAGATAAAGCCCAGTGCTGCTGCAGTATCTGTAGCCGCTTCACGCAGCGCCTGCTCTTCAGAACCGCCCTTCGCTTTGACTCTGTCCATCGTCAGCTTACGGAAAATCACCGAGATCATCTGGAACGTCGACGCACTACCCAGACCGGCCGTCAGGAACAGTCCCATAAAGACGGCGAAGAAGGCGATGAAGTTACCGCCCTGACCGTCCGTTGGCAGCGTCAGGAACAGCAGCGCAGAGAACACCGCCATCGCAATAAAGTTAATCAGCGTAACGCGAGTCCCACCCAGACGGTCAGAAATACCACCACCCAGTGAACGTGCCAGCGCGCCGATGAACGGGCCAAAGAAGGCAAAATGCAGGATCTGTACGTCCGGGAACTGAGTCTTGGACAGCATCGCAAAGCCGGCAGAGAAACCGATGAACGAGCCGAAGGTCGCCAGATACAGCACCGCCATGATCCACAGATGGCCACGCTTAAGCACCGGCAGCTGTTCGCTCAGGGACGCTTTGGACGCTGACAGGTCGTTCATGCCAAACCAGGCTGCGAGGGTGAAAATGATCAGGAAAGGCACCCAAATCCATGCGGCATTCTCAAGGAACAGCGAGGAGCCATCCGGCTGCGCCACACCCTGACCACCAAACATCGCGAAGACAGAGAGGGAGATGACCAGCGGAGCAACCAGCTGCATCACGCTCACGCCCATGTTGCCCAAACCGCCGTTCAGACCCAAGGCACCGCCCTGCTTCGCTTTCGGGAAGAAGAAGCTGATGTTGGCCATGCTCGAGGCAAAGTTGGCACCGGCGAAACCGCACAGCAGCGCAATGGTCACAAACACGCTAAACGGCGTCGTCGGATCCTGCACCGCAAAGCCAAGCCATACGCAAGGCACAATCATGATCCCGGTGCTGAATGCGGTCCAGCGGCGGCCGCCAAAGACCGGCACCATAAACGCGTAGGGTACGCGCAACAGCGCCCCTGACAGCGCAGGCAGTGCGGTCAGCATAAACAGCTGATCGGTGGTGAAGTTAAAACCGACTTTATTGAGGTTGACGGCTACCGCACTGAATAACATCCAGACGCAGAACGCCAGCAGCAGACAAGGAACGGAAATCCACAGATTACGACGGGCAACGCGGTGCCCACGGGTTTGCCAAAAAGCCGGGTCTTCAGGGCGCCAGTCAGTGATGACGGCGCCTTTTTCCTTTTCCGGTGCGGAAGCTTGACTCATATGAACCTCTGATATTGGAATTAATCTGCCGCCACCATAGGGTTTATGCGCGTGGGTAAGTTGATGTAAATCAAAGGATAAGAGAACATAATATTGCTCAAAAAAACAGCATCACCCCAAATGAGTAGATAGTATCGCTCAGAAAAGTGTGATTTATCACGCGGGTTATAGGGTTATTCCGCTTGCCAGCCCTCTGCTTACCCTCACTGGCAAATAAGGAGTAATCCTTTATAGGTATGGGTATACTCCAGGTGATATCCGAGAATAGTGACACTCCCGGATTGCATCCAGGTCAGGAGCCATGTCTTCAATGTTTAAACGTCTTTTTACCCCGCTGACGCTGGTCAATCAACTGGCGCTGATTGTTTTGCTGTCCACCGCCATCGGTGTGACCGGCATGGCTATCTCTTCGCGCCTGGTGTACGGCATTCAGGGCAGCGCCCATGCCATCAACAAAGCGGGCTCGATTCGCATGCAGAGCTATCGCCTGTTAGCCGCAATCCCGTTGCGCCCGGACGACAACACGCTGGTCGAGGCAATGAACACGACCGTCATGAGCAAAGAGCTGATTGATGCGGCGCGTCGTGACGGACAGCTGCAGCAGCTGGAAGAACTTCAGAAATATTGGCAAACCCGGCTGTTGCCGGATATGTCCGCCGCGCAGAATCCACAGCCCCTGCAAGCGGAGGTCGCCGGTTTTGTTAACGGGATAGACCAACTGGTCACCTCTTTCGACCATACGACAGAGCAACGTATTCGCCATGTGGTGTGGGTACATCGGATTATGGCCATCTGCATGGCGTTATTGCTGCTGTTTACGGTGGTGTGGCTGCGCGCCCGCTTTCTGCATCCGTGGGAGCAGTTGCTCAACATGGCTCGCGCCGTCAGCCGTCGCGACTTCGGCCAGCGCGCGACGATCAGCGGTCGAAACGAAATGGCGACGCTCGGGATGGCGCTGAATAATATGTCCAAAGAGCTGGCGGAGAGCTATGCCGTGCTGGAACAGCGCGTGCAGGAAAAAACCGCCAACCTTGAGCAGAAAAATGAGATTCTGGCGTTCCTCTGGCAGGCCAATCGTCGGCTGCATTCACAGGTTCCTCTGTGTGAGCGTATCTCTCCCGTGCTGAACGGCTTACAGGGTCTGACGCAGCTGCGCGATATCGAAGTGCGCGTCTATGACCTGGAAGACGAGGAAAACCATCAGGAATTTAGCTGTCAGTCAAAAATCTCGTGCGATGAAAGAAACTGTTATCTGTGTCCGCGGGATCTGTCTGCTCTGCCATCCGGGGGGATCACGCTGAAATGGCGGCTGACCGATGGGCATACCCAGTACGGTATTTTGCTGGCGACGCTCCCGGTGGGGCGTGATTTGAGCCACGATCAACAGCAACTGGTGGACACGCTGGTCGAGCAGCTCACCGCCACGTTTGCCATCGACCGAAATCAGGAACGTCAGCAGCAGCTGATCGTCATGGAGGAACGCGCCACCATTGCCCGCGAACTGCATGACTCCATTGCACAGTCGCTGTCATGTATGAAAATGCAGGTCAGCTGTCTGCAAATGCAGGGCGAACACTTGCCTGACGCCAGTCGCCAGTTATTAGGCCAGATGCGCAATGAACTGAATACCTCGTGGGCGCAGCTGCGCGAGCTGCTGACCACGTTCCGCCTCCAGTTAACGGAGCCGGGCCTGCGCCCGGCGCTGGAAGGGAGCTGTGAAGAATACAGCTCTCGTTTTGGTTTCACCGTTAAGCTGGATTACCAGCTTCCACCGCGTTTTGTCCCTTCTCATCAGGCGATCCATGCATTGCAGATTGCCCGTGAAGCGCTCAGCAACGCACTCAAACATTCTGAAGCGACGGAAGTTACCGTTTCGGTGACGCAGAATGACAATCAGGTCCGGCTCATTGTAGCCGACAATGGCAAAGGCGTACCGGATCACGCCGAGCGCACCAACCACTATGGTTTAATTATCATGCGCGACAGGGCTCAGAGCCTGCGAGGAGATTGCCAGGTGAAACGCCGCGAATGCGGCGGTACCGAAGTTGTTGTTACTTTTATTCCTGAAAAACCGCTTCCTCAACCCGAAGGAGAAATCCATGAGTAATCAGGAACGTGCCACTATCCTGCTAATTGACGATCATCCCATGCTGCGTACCGGCGTAAAACAGCTCATCAGCATGGCCCCTGACATTCAGGTGGTAGGTGAAGCCAGCAATGGCGAACAGGGCATTGAACTCGCGGAATCTCTTGACCCGGATCTTATCCTGCTCGACCTCAACATGCCGGGGATGAATGGCCTGGAAACGCTGGATAAGCTGCGCGAGAAGTCGCTCTCTGGCCGCATTGTGGTGTTCAGCGTCTCGAACCATGAGGAAGATGTCGTGACCGCCCTTAAGCGCGGTGCCGATGGCTATCTGCTGAAAGACATGGAACCAGAAGATTTGCTGAAATCGTTGCAGCAGGCCGCTGCAGGTGAAATGGTGTTAAGCGAAGCGCTGACGCCGGTCCTGGCGGCCAGTCTGCGGGCTAACCGTGCCACCTCCGATCGTGACGTCAACCAGCTTACGCCGCGCGAGCGCGACATTCTGAAGCTGATTGCCCAGGGCCTGCCGAACAAGATGATTGCCCGTCGTCTCGACATCACCGAGAGCACCGTGAAAGTGCACGTGAAGCACATGCTGAAGAAAATGAAACTGAAATCCCGCGTGGAAGCCGCCGTTTGGGTCCATCAGGACCGTATTTTCTAAGGCATCCACTGCGAACCTGGCGCCGCCGCCGGTATACTCACTAGCGGCTCCGTCAGCACCAATGTAATCTCGTTCGACGACACCTTCTGCCCTTTCTCATCTTCCACCACGACCGAAAGATGCCAGCGATTGCTTGCCCCTTCGGTGAAATCCCAGGCCGGCATAATGACCGTCCAGCCATCGGGGCTGCTGCGATCGACCGGCGGTGTCAGACTCAGCACCTGAGAATCGCCCTGCCAGCTTAATGAGCGGATCTTCTCCTGGCTACGGACCTGCAGTTTCAGCGCCACGGTTTCACCCGGTTTTAAATCCCACGGCGGGGTCGCCAAAAAGACGGACAGCGTTTTCCGCTGACGATATTCCATGACCGGCAGGTTAGTTCTTTCCGGGCTGTCATAGCGGCTACCGCGCAGGGACGTAAAGGCCGCCACCTCACTGGATTCAATCTGTTTTTTAAGCGGCACGCCAAAGCGATAGTTGAGTTTGAGACCCAGGTTATTCTGGCTGACCCCGTTTTCACCCTGCTTATGCAGAGCGGTAAACGTCACCAACGGTATCGGGGTGTAGTCCAGTCCTAACGAAACGGCCATCGGGTTGTGATATCCGGTCCCGGAGTGAAACAGGTCGACGCTATCGCCAAAGTATTGTTCAAAGCTTACGCTGGTATTGATAAAGCGATAAAACGGCAGCCTGGCTTTCGCGGTGAAATCATACCCCCGGGCCAGACGCACCATCTGGGTATCGCTGTCATTTCGCCAGCTGTTAAGCGGTTGATAGTAATTAGCCGATAAACGCAGGTATTCGCCCCAGGCTTCCATTCCAAGGCCGCCACGCTGCAAGCTTTCACTGAGCATCGCATCGTAAAATGCGTTATATCCCAGCAGCCAGTCGCCGACAATCCAGCGCTGACCCACGCCGAGATTGCTGACCATACCGTCGTCCTGCTGACTGAATCCCACCTGGCTCCAGGTCAGATAGCGATTGTTATCCTCCAGCGGCACAAACCAGCTGCCGTGGCTGCCGGTGAAATTGCCCTGACCGTCCACCATGAACTCCGCCGTCGCATTTCCCCAAGGCGAAAGCCAGGTATCGAGCTGTTGGTTAACCTCGCTGTTAATCTCACTGCTCAGTTTTTTCAGCGCAAACAGTTTCGCCTGATCGCCGGTATCCAGCCCGTCATCCTGCATACTGGCTTCGCCAAACGACTTGATCATTTCGGCCAGATGCTTTTCGGTGTCGTGACTGTCATCGGCCATGCCGAGATCGGGCAATGCCACCGCAGGGGGATCAAAGGGATGTTCAGCTTGTTCAGTGAAGGTCTGGCGGGCACCTAAAGCACCGCCTGCCAGGGGCAAGAGCAGTAACAACAACCAGCGAGGACGTACAGGTAGAGCAGTCAAAACGAAGGGGGGTTCCTCAGCAAAATCCATAAATTAATCACGGTTACTCCTAGTGTAACGAGTTTGACCGTCGGTTTCAGCCTCAGCGCGGTTTTCAGGAATATCCTTAAACATTGACTACATTTAAACCACCCCTCCTGTGGAGTTGCCCTTATGCGTCCACCTCTTTACCTCGTTACCGGCGCTGTCCTGCTTTTTAGTACTTCTGCGGTCACGGCCAGTGAGCTTTTCATCCTGCAGTCTGCGGCGTTTGCCGACAACGCCCTGCTCGACCAGAAATATGCAGGGAACAATCCACAAAACGCCAACTGCACCGGCAAAAATAACTCCCCGCCGCTGGTCTGGAGCAACGCCCCTGCGCAAACGCAAAGCCTGGCGCTGATTGTGCATGACCCTGAAGGGAACAAAGGGCTGGGTGTGACCCATCTGGTGGCCTATAACATCTCACCGTCAACAACGGGCTTCGCACCGGATGCGCTGCGGGATGGCAAAGGGTTTACCGGGGGCAAAAATACCCCCGGAACCGCAAGCTGGTATGGCCCGTGCCCGCCTCCTGGCACCGGCGCGCATCACTACACCTTTACGCTGATTGCGACCGACCTTCCTCCCACCCTTCCCGCCGGGCTTACGCGAGAAGACTTATTTGCGAAACTGAACGGCCACCAGCTTGCGGCAGCGGGATTGATTGGTCGTTTCGGACAATAGCTTTTGGCGCCGTCTCTGCAATGACATACCATACTGTTTTACCGAACTATTTTTGGGAGTAGAGATGCAACGTATTGTGATTATCGCCAACGGCGCGGCCTACGGCAGCGAATCGCTGTTTAACAGCCTGCGTTTGGCCATTGCCCTGCGCGAAAAAGAGGCGGTGGAACTGAAGCTATTCCTGATGTCCGATGCCGTCACTGCGGGCCTGAAGGGGCAAAAGCCCGCCGAGGGCTATAACATCCAGCAAATGCTGGAGATCCTGACCGCACAGAACGTGCCGGTCAGGCTGTGTAAAACCTGCGCAGACGGGCGCGGTATTTCCGGCCTTCCGCTGGCGGATGGCGTGGAGATCGGCACGCTGGTTGAACTGGCTGAGTGGACGCTGGACGCTGACAAGGTATTAACGTTTTAAAGTAAAACACCCTGATAAAGTGTTTTTTCTTATGTACCCGGTTTCAGCATCAAGTTCCTGTTGGGGTTGCCGATATGCAAGCCAAACAACACAGCAGGAAAATAATATGTTTCGTTCTATTCGTACACGCATCATCACTGCGACCGCCGGATGTCTGGCGATCGCTTTGCTTCTCAACACCATCATTAACTATCAGGTCACCCGCCGCGACAATCAGCAATCCCAGCGAGACATGCTGGTCAGCACCCGAACCAGCCATGGTATGGCCATTTCGGATTGGGTCAGCAGCAAAACCACCATGATTTCGTCGCTTGAGAAAGTCGCCCTGACTGACGATCCGGTACCGCAATTCCTGCAAATGGCAAAAGCCGGAGGCTTCAGCAACGTCTATGTCGGCTACGCCAGCAAAACCGCCAAATTCTCTGACCCAACGGGCGTTCCCACCGATTACGATCCCACCGTTCGTCCCTGGTACCAGCAGGCCGTTCATGATGACGCGCCCATTGTCACTGCGCCTTACGTCGATACCGGAACCGGGAAACTGGTGGTCACCTTTGCGGTGCCGGTAAAAGACAACGGCGAACTGAAAGCCGTCGTTGCCGGAGACGTGACAATGGACAGCGTGGTGGCGAACGTCCGCGAAATTCACCCAACGCCTGCCAGTAGCGGTCTGCTGCTGAACAGCGACGGGAGCGTGATTGCCGCTAACAATCCGGCACTGACCCTTAAGCCCTTTAACGAAGCCATTTCTGGCGTCACGTTCAAAACGCTGACCTCCGGTGAGGCCGTTTCCGGCACCCTTGGCAACAGCGAGAAAATTTTCTCCGCGACGCCGATTGCCGGCACCCATTGGCTGCTGGTGGTTGCGCTCGACCACGGTGATGCCACTTCCGGTCTGAATGCGCTGTTGAAAACCTCTGCGATTGCGCTGATCGTCCTGGTCCTGATTGGTGGCCTGGTGGTGCACCTGCTAGTCGCCAGAATGCTTAAGCGCCTGCTGACGATCCGCGATGCGATGCTTGCCATCGGCAACGGTACCAACGATCTCTCCCAGCGTCTGCCGGAAGACGGTAAAGATGAAGTGTCGCAAATCGCTAACGCCTTTAATCTTTTCAGCAAAAAGCTGGCACAAGTGATGCTGCAGCTGCGCGATGCCACCTCTTCGGTGCAGACCGCCGCCCAGGAGATTGCCGCGGGCAACCGCGATCTCTCCGCCCGGACCGAACAGGCGGCCTCCAGCCTGCGTGAAACGGCCAGCGCGGTTGAGCAGATTACGGCCTCTGTGGCGCAGTCTACCGAATCCGCAACGGCCGCCAACGCCCAGACGGAAAAAGCCACCCGCGTCGCCTCTAAAGGTGGTGAAGTGGTGTCCAGCGCCATTGAAACCATGCAGGCCATTGAAACCGCCTCCGCCAAAATTGGTGATATCACCAGCGTGATTGACGGCATTGCCTTCCAGACGAACATTCTGGCGCTCAACGCCTCTGTCGAAGCCGCTCGTGCGGGTGAACAAGGACGTGGATTTGCCGTGGTGGCCGGAGAAGTGCGTAACCTGGCAAGTCGTAGCGCTCAGGCCGCCAAAGAGATCAAAACGCTGATCGACTCCACGACCGAAAGCGTGGCTAACGGCTCGCATTATGTTCGCCTTGCCGGTGAAAGCATGGAGGAAATCGTGGCCAACATTGGCAACGTGTCGGGGATCATGCGCGAAATCAGCATTGCCAGCAGTGAACAAATGCAGGGCATTCAGGAGATTAACCATGCGGTTATCCATCTTGACCGTATGGTGCAACAGAACGCCGAACTGGTGGTGGAGTCTGCCGCGGCAGCCGGTGCGCTACAGAGCCAGGCGGGTGACCTTGCTACCACCGCGGGTCATTTCCGCATTTAATCTCCTGCCGACGCGTTTTTGACTGATAAACAACGCGTCGGCTGAATGGTTTCAGGCAGATTGTCACGATTGTTGAATCGTTACCGCATTATTTGATCAAAATCAGCATCGGTGCGTCCCCCATTTGGTGTTATGCCATGAGTGAATTGTGAACAACATCACGCAGGAACGAGTGGCACGGAGTGCATTGGCTGACGGTGACGGGGAAAACAGCATGGCAATGGTAAAAGCGAGTCTGACGTTATTTGGTGGGGATACGGTGGTGGTACGGTGCTCTGAGCGCTGCCACATTCATTTAATGAGTGCGAAGAAGTTGGCCAGCGACAGGCAGACAGACATCCTGAGCGTACAAAACCGCGAGCATGCCTATCTGAGCGTGCCCTACAGCGGCACCTGGAACGTACTCATCGACACGCATAGCCAGTCGCTGGAACATTCGATTAGCTACGTCCCTGCCTGATAACGCAAAAGCCCGGTTTATTTACCGGGCTTTTCAATGGGGCATCAGGCAATGCGTGGCAGACTCTCACCATTCAGTAACTGGCGCACGTTGCTCACCAGCTCGTCCAGACAATCATCCCGCATACCGAGCTTTTGCAGCTCCTGATCCAACGAAAACAGATATTGCGCATTGGTCCCCAGCGGTCCACTGGCGGTCGCAATCAGTGGTGCAATGACCTGGACGCTGGTATCGGACTCATACAACGGATGACGAGGATCCATAATGAACACCAGCGCATTGACGGTACGACCGTCATCTAACGCCAGCTTGCACCACGTGGGAAGATAGCAGCCGGTGATCATTTCGCGCTTCCAGAGCAGCGTTAGCTCCTCTTCCAGCGCACAGTCCCGGAGCCTGTAGGCCACTCCCGTGGTGCGCCCGCCCTCTTTTAGGGCAAGCATCCGACCCGGCTGGCAGGCGCTGCCGCGACCCGCCGTCAGGCGTAAACAAAAAGCACGGTGCCAGCCGCCCAGCGTCCCGGTACAGGATTCACTGTAATCCAGCGCCGGGTTCCACATCAGCGAACCGTAACCAAATATCCATACCGGGCCATCATCCGGACGACAGGCAAGCGTGGCAGCAAGGGAAGCGGCACGTTGTTCTGGCGACCAGAGTAGCGATTCCTCGATTGCACCAAAGGCCGTTTTGCAATCGGCTTTCAGCAAGAAATCACGCGTTAACACTTTTAACCTCCGCCACTGCATACTTCCCTGCAATGAAACTCTTTCCGTTGAATTGCTGAAATAACGTTCAGCTTTCTCTGACAATATGCAATGTACGGGCCGCTTGCAAGGCAACAGATGCGCAATAAGCAATAAAAAAACGAATACTTTATTTCATCGCCAATAAGCACTTCAATTCACGTCTTTTTATGCCACTTGTCATCATCACCTTTTTCATAGCTATTCTTTACCGCCGCCCACGCGACTTTATGTGCCGTCTCCTCCCGACCGGCATCATCCCGGCGATCCTCTTTGTGCTTATACTGTTCCCATGCACTATTGAACGCCTCATGGTAGATCGCCTGCGCATGTTTCGGCAGGACGTGCCGAACGCTGTCCGGCAACGCTTCAATGCTTTTGTAAGGCATAGTCACTCCCCCGCGGGCATAAAGCATTAAGTTTGACTACGGATGGGGGATTCTGCAAACCAGAGGGAAAAGTGAATAAATTATTAAAACAATACCCTGTAATATAAACGAAAATAAAACAAAACTGAGAATTTAACCTGCTTAACGATGGGATAGCATGACAGACGTAAAATTCAGTAAAAGTGGGCTAAGATGATCCTCATGTCTGTTATTTTATTGGCTTATGTTATCTATAATTATAAAACCTGCAGAAATGGAGATGGTTCATGAGCAACGCACATGAGGCGGTAAAAACCCGCCACAAGGAGACGACCCTTATTTTCCCGGTAGTGGCACTGGCGGTGCTGGCCTTTTTCGGCCACAGTTCGTCACTGCCAGTGATTATCGGTATTAACCTTCTGGCCCTCGTTGGTATTCTGAGTAGTGCTTTCAGCGTGGTTCGCCATGCGGATGTGCTGGCCCACCGCCTCGGTGAGCCCTACGGTTCATTAATTTTGAGCCTTTCAGTGGTTATCCTTGAAGTGAGTCTGATTTCCGCATTAATGGCGACCGGGGATGCTGCCCCTACGCTGATGCGCGACACGCTTTATTCCATCATCATGATTGTCACCGGCGGCCTGGTCGGGTTCTCTTTGCTGCTCGGCGGACGCAAGTTTGCCACTCAGTATATGAACCTGTTTGGCATCAAACAGTATCTGATTGCCCTTTTCCCTCTGGCGATTATCGTGCTGGTGTTCCCCATGGCGCTGCCGGGTGCGAACTTTACTACCGCACAGGCTCTGCTGGTGGCGCTGATTTCCGCCGCCATGTACGGCGTGTTCCTGCTTATCCAGACGAAAACGCACCAAAGTCTGTTTGTGTATGAGCATGAAGATGAGTCTGACGACGATGACCCGCATCACGGCAAACCGTCTGCCCACAGCAGCCTTTGGCATGCGGTTTGGCTGATCGTGCATCTGATTGCGGTTATTGCCGTCACCAAAATGAATGCCAACCCGCTCGAAGCGCTGCTGACCACCCTGAATGCCCCGGTAGCCTTCACCGGTTTCCTGGTCGCTCTGCTGATCCTCTCTCCGGAAGGTCTGGGTGCGCTGAAAGCCGTGCTGAGCAATCAGGTGCAGCGGGCCATGAACCTGTTCTTCGGTTCGGTGCTGGCGACCATTTCCCTGACCGTGCCGGTGGTGACGCTGATCGCCTGGGCGACGGGCAATGAGCTGCACTTCGCGCTGGGTGCCCCGGAGATGATTGTGATGGTGGCCTCGCTGGTGCTGTGCCATATTTCGTTCTCAACGGGACGCACCAATGTGCTAAACGGGTCGGCGCATCTGGCGCTGTTTGTCGCGTACCTGATGACGATTTTTGCTTGATTTGTGCGGCCTGATGCCCTCACCCCAGCCCTCTCCCACAGGGAGAGGGAGCAGACACTAAAAACGGCAACCGAGGTTGCCGTTTTGCTTTTACCCTGTGCGGTTTGATGCCCTCACCCCGGCCCTCTCCCACAGGGAGAGGGAGCACACATAAAAAACGGCAACCTGAAGTTGCCGTTTTGCTTTTATTTCGCGGGTTTTTTACTTTCTAAAGAGAAGATTACTTGCTGGTATCCAGCTCGTCGAAGTTCTTCACCAGATCGTCAATCGCTTTAATCTGGGTCAGGAACTGCTCAAGCTTGGCGAGCGGCAGCGCAGATGGGCCATCGCATTTCGCGTTTTCTGGATCCGGGTGCGCTTCAATGAACAGACCGGCAATGCCTGTTGCCATACCGGCGCGTGCCAGTTCGGTCACCTGAGCACGACGGCCGCTTGACGCAGCGCCAAACGGGTCGCGGCACTGCAGCGCGTGGGTCACGTCGAAAATCACTGGAGAGTTGCCGGAAACGGCCTTCATCACGCTGAAGCCCAGCATGTCGACAATCAGGTTGTCATAACCGAACTGCGTACCACGATCGCACAGGATAACTTTGTCGTTGCCGCCTTCAGCGAATTTATCAACGATGTTACCCATCTGGCCCGGGCTGACGAACTGAGGTTTCTTCACGTTGATCACCGCGCCGGTTTTCGCCATCGCTTCCACCAGATCGGTCTGGCGTGCGAGGAATGCGGGCAGCTGGATAACGTCAACCACGTCAGCCACAGGCTGTGCCTGAGAGGCTTCATGCACGTCGGTGATGATTTTCACGCCGAAGGTCTGCTTCAGTTCCTGGAAAATCTTCATCCCTTCTTCCAGACCTGGCCCACGGTAGGACTTGATGGAAGAACGGTTAGCTTTGTCAAAAGAGGCTTTGAACACGTACGGGATGCCCAGTTTCTGCGTCACGGTCACGTAGTGCTCACAGATACGCATCGCGAGATCGCGTGATTCCAGCACGTTCATACCGCCAAACAGTACGAACGGCAGGTCGTTTGCGACGTTGATATCGCCAATGCTAACCACTTTTTGTTTCATAAAATCGCCTTATCAGGGGTTAATCGGAGTCTTTCCGGTTAATGCAAGGTAATGTGCTTGTGCGCAATGGTGTTGATCTGCGCGCGAATAATTTCGCTGATAGGATCTTCCGGGCACTGTTCAACAAAATAGCTCAGGTCGGTGAGGGCAACGTGTTCACACTCAAGCTGGGCATAAATCAGGCCACGATCGCGAATCTCATACGGATCCTCCGGATTAAACTGCAGCAGCGCTTCACTGGCGCGCAGGGCCAGCTCCATCTGCCGCTCTTCCATCAGCGCCGACTTGAGGGTATCGAGCAGTTTGCGAATGACTTCGCTATTATCCGCTTCGTCCAGGTCCTCATTAAACAGCTCAGCGACCGGGCTGATATTCCCTTTCAGCCAGACTTCCAGCGTATGTTCATCCAGCGTGTCGCCGGTAAACGGGTTGATAAACCACATTTCCCCGGTGTCGATATCGGCACGCAGCAACAGCTGAGTGGGAAAAATCACCGGCATCATCGGCAGCGACAGTTGACGGGCAATCCACAGCATGATGGCGCCCAGTGAAACCGCGCTGCCTTCACGGTTTTTCAGCACCTTGTCGAGCCACAACGCATCCGACAAGCGATAAACGCCGCGAGAGGCACTGAATCCCCATTCGCCGTAAAAGAGTTCAATTAAGCGCTCAATCTGACGGGTTTCACTCCAGGAAGGACTGATCTCTTCCCGCGCCTGACTGACCAGTTGTTCCAGTTCGTCGATAACAAACTGTGCAGGAAACTCGTCGCGGATAAGTTCGGAGATAAGGATCATCCCGTCGCACAAAGGTGCTTTGTTAAATTCAAAATCCGCTAATGACCTCATGCCTACCCCAACTGCGGGCTGTCGATTGACAGCCAGATATCTTCAAAATGATGCTAATAGTAACGCTAAACGCGCGCTCAGTCAGCATTGCGTCTTCCAAGCGTCAGTCGCTCGTTTCCACCGTAGTCACGGCACGTTTCCACTTGTAAATAGCCAGCATCGGTAAAGAGCTGACGAACGGCTTCGCCCTGCGTCCAGCCATGTTCCAGCAACATCCAGCCGCCAGGTTCGAGAAAACCTCGCCCTTCACGGACAATATGTGCCAAGTCAGCAAGCCCTTCCTGCGCTGCCACCAGCGCAGTTTTCGGCTCAAAGCGGACATCGCCCTGCGCCAGATGCGGATCCTGCTCATCGATGTACGGCGGATTGCTGACAATCATGCCGAACGTTTTCCCGTCCAGCGCACTGAACCAGTTACTCTGCAGGACAGTGATATTCGCGATAGCCAGATTTTCCGCGTTACGCGTCGCCAGCGCCACAGCATCCGCGACAAAATCCACGGCCGTTACCGCGCAATCCGGACGCTCGCTGGCCAGCGCCAGCGCAATTGCGCCGGTCCCGGTGCCTAAATCCAGAATGGTGCAGGCGTCGGTTGGCAAGCGCGCCAGCGCCTGTTCCACCAGACATTCCGTATCAGGACGCGGGATCAGCGTGACAGGGGAAACAAACAGCGGCAATGACCAGAACTCACGCATCCCGACCAGATGCGCCACCGGTTCACCGTTTGCACGGCGCGCCAGCAGCGTATCCAGCGTGGCGAGTTGCTCAACGGACAGCGCCGTTTCATCAAAAGCCAGAATGTACGTCCGCGATTTTCCGCTAACAAACTCCAGCAAAATCTCGGCATCACGCCTTGGACTCTCGCTCGCCGTGAGCTGGCTTATCGCCCGCATCAGCCACTGTTTAAAGGTCATCATTCTTGATCGGACAGCGCCGCCAGCTGATCGGCCTGATATTCCTGGACGATCGGTTCAATCAGCGAATCCAGTTTGCCTTCCATGGTTTCATCCAGACGGTACAGCGTCAGGTTGATACGATGGTCGGTTACGCGACCCTGCGGGAAGTTGTAGGTCCGGTTACGGTCGCTACGATCGCCACTGCCGAGCAGGTTACGACGCGTGGACGCTTCCGCTTCATGACGTTTCGCCATTTCCGCCGCATGAATACGTGCACCCAGCACCGACAGCGCTTTGGCTTTGTTCTTATGCTGCGAACGTTCGTCCTGGCACTCCACCACAATGCCGGTAGGCAAGTGGGTAATACGAATAGCGGAGTCCGTGGTGTTAACGTGCTGACCACCGGCACCGGAAGAACGGAACGTATCGATACGCAGATCGGCCGGGTTAATATCCGGCAGTTCCGCTTCCGGCAGCTCTGGCATCACGGCCACGGTGCACGCTGAGGTATGAATACGCCCCTGAGATTCCGTTGCCGGAACGCGCTGAACGCGATGTCCACCGGATTCAAATTTCAGGCGGCCGTAAACGCCGTCACCGCTGATTTTGGCGATGACTTCTTTAAAGCCGCCGTGTTCACCTTCGTTGGCACTCATGATTTCTACGCGCCAGCGGCGGGACTCCGCGTAACGGCTGTACATACGGAACAGATCGCCGGCGAACAGCGCGGCTTCGTCACCGCCGGTTCCTGCGCGAATTTCAACAAACGCACTGCGTTCGTCATCCGGATCTTTTGGCAGCAACAGCACCTGAAGATCCTGTTCCAGCTGTTCGCTTTTGGCTTTCGCTTCCTGCAGTTCTTCCTGCGCCATTTCGCGCATTTCCGGATCGTCGAGCATCATCTGCGCGGTTTCGATGTCTTCCTGCACCTGTCGCCAGTCGGTAAAACATTTCGCAACGTCGCTCAGCTGCGCGTACTCTTTTGAAAGCGCACGAAAACGCTCTTGATCGGCGATAGTTGCGGCATCACCCAGCAGCGCCTGAACTTCTTCATGGCGCTCGTGCAGCGCTTCCAGTTTGGCAACAATAGACGGCTTCATAGGCGTGTAATTCACCCTGTAATAAGAATATGAGAGAGCAGCGCTATTCCAGCCCGAGGCTGTCGCGCAGAATATTCAGGCGTTCATCGTCCCCGTCACGGGCAGCCTGCTGAAGAGATTTGGTTGGTGCGTGGATCAGGCGATTGGTCAGCTTGCGCGCCAGATCCTGCATAATGGCTTCGGCGTCTCCGCCTTGTTGCAGCGCGGCAAGCGCACGCGCGGTGAGCTCATCGCGCACCTCGTCCGCCTGCGAGCGATATTCACGAATGGTCTCGCTGACGCTTTGCGCGCGCAGCCAGGCCATAAATTCGCTGGTTTCCTGCTCCACTATCGTTTCGGCCTGCTGGGCCGCGGCTTTACGCTGCGCCAGATTGTGCTGAATGATGTTTTGCAGATCGTCAACGCTGTAGAGATAAGCGTTAGCAAGCTTACCCACTTCGGGCTCGACGTCGCGCGGTACGGCAATATCCACCAGCAGCATCGGCTGATTCCGACGCGCCTTAAGCGCACGCTCCACCATCCCTTTACCAATAATTGGCAGCGGGCTGGCGGTAGAGCTGATAATGATATCCGCTTCTTTCAAACGTTCATCGACGTCGCTCAGGGCGATAACTTCCGCGCCGACTTCTTCTGCCAGCACCTGGGCTCGCTCACGCGTACGGTTAGCAATCAGCATTTTTTTAACGCGGTGTTCGCGTAAATGGCGGGCGACCAGCTCGATAGTTTCCCCTGCGCCGACCAGCAGCACGGTGACCGATGAAAGGGATTCAAAGATTTGACGCGCCAGCGTACAGGCCGCAAACGCCACGGAGACCGCGCTGGCGCCGATATCCGTTTCGGTACGCACACGCTTGGCCACCGAGAACGATTTCTGGAACATGCGTTCCAGTTCACTGACGTTAAGGTGCCCACGGCTGGAGTCGGCAAAGGCTTTTTTCACCTGCCCCAGAATCTGCGGTTCGCCGAGGATCAGCGAATCCAGACCGCTTGCCACGCGCATCAGATGGCTGACCGCGTCGTTGTCCTGATGCCAGTACAGGCTTTTACGCAGGTCTTCTTCATTAAGCTGGTGATAATCACACAGCCAGTGAATCAGCGACTCCTGCAGGTTTTCCTGTTCTTCCACGCTCAGGTAAAGCTCCGTGCGGTTGCACGTCGACAGCACCACACCGCCCTGCACCATCGGCTGGGAGAGCAAGCTTTCCAGCGCCTGGTCGAGCGAATCCGGCGAAAACGTCACGCGTTCTCGCAGAGCGACCGGAGCTGTTTTGTGGTTAATGCCTAGTGCCAGAAGCGTCATGGATGCAGGAGTAGTACCAGCGTTGATATGGTTAGTCTGAGCGCATCATACAGGATGCGCAAGGTCAATAAAAGAGACGGTCACCTTTCGGAGCCATCGGTAATATAATGATTTGGGACAACTTGAACGTAGACGCTGCCCGCAGGTGGCGCTAGCATGGAGAGTGATAACTGTTATGACTCTCAAGGATTTTCAATGAAGCTGACCCACGTATTACGCCTGATGCCGCTGGCGGCGCTGGTACTGACCGCCTGCTCCATCAATGCGCCAAAAGGCCCAGGCAAAAGCCCGGACTCTCCGCAGTGGCAGCAACATCAGCAGGAAGTTCGCCAACTGAGTCAATATCAGACCCGCGGCGCTTTCGCGTTCCTGTCTGACAATCAAAAGGTGTATGCCCGCTTCTTCTGGCAGCAAACCGGCAAAGATAACTATCGCCTGCTGCTGACTAACCCTCTCGGCAGCACCGAGCTTTCCCTGACCGCACAGGCGGACAGCGTGACGCTTATCGACAATAAAGGTAAATCCTACACCTCCACCGATGCCGAGCAGATGATCAGTCAGTTGACCGGTATGCCTATCCCGCTCAACAGCCTGCGTCAGTGGATCCTCGGTCTGCCGGGCGAAGCCACCGATTACAGGCTTGACGATAAGGCGCGTCTGAGCGAGCTGAATTACACCGAGAACGGGAAAACCTGGAAAGTGGTGTACAGCGGTTACGACAGCGACAGTAAACCCTCTCTGCCGAGCAACATGGAGCTGACCGAAGGCAGCGAGCGCATTAAACTGAAAATGGATAGCTGGATCGTTAAATGAGTCTCCGTTGGCCATCACCGGCAAAACTGAATCTGTTTCTTTATATCACCGGCCAGCGTGCTGATGGTTATCACACGCTGCAGACGCTCTTTCAGTTTCTTGATTACGGCGACACGCTCACCATTGACGTGCGCCAGGACGGTCAGCTGCGGTTGCTGACGCCCGTTGAAGGCGTGCCCGATGAAGATAATCTGATCGTGCGTGCGGCGCGGCTGTTGATGAAAACCGCAGCAGACAGCGGGCGACTGTTGGAGAATGCAGGTGCCGACATCAGCATCGACAAGCAGCTGCCGATGGGCGGCGGTCTGGGCGGCGGTTCCTCCAATGCCGCGACGGTGCTGGTTGCACTCAATCATTTATGGCACTGTGGATTGTCCGTGGATGAACTCGCGGCAATCGGTCTGACGCTGGGCGCAGATGTTCCGGTATTCGTGCGCGGGCATGCTGCCTTTGCGGAAGGCGTTGGTGAGGTGCTCACCCCCGTCACCGTACCGGAAAAATGGTACCTCGTCGCCCATCCTGGGGAGAGCATTCCCACGCCTGTCATCTTCAACGATCCAGAACTGCCGAGAAATTCGCCACACAGGTCAATTGAAACGTTACTAAACTGTGAATTCAGCAACGATTGCGAGGTTATCGCAAGAAAACGTTTTCGTAAGGTTGATGCGGCGCTTTCCTGGCTGTTAGAATACGCCCCGTCGCGCCTGACCGGCACAGGGGCCTGTGTGTTTGCTGAATTTGACACCGAATCCGCTGCCCGCCAGGTGCTTGAACAAGCCCCGGAATGGCTGCAGGGCTTTATTGCCCGCGGTGTCAATACGTCACCGCTGCTGCAGACCTTAGAAGGGGCAGCCGAGTTTCGGTGACAACGTCACCTCGTTCCAGACGTTGCATCGTGCTCATTAATACACCGCCTGGATGAAATGCGCCTGGCCCGCACAGTTTTTGGCACTTTCATCCACCACTGGACGCATGCCTGAGGTTTTTCTCGTGCCTGATATGAAGCTTTTTGCTGGTAACGCCACCCCGGAACTAGCACAACGTATTGCCAACCGCCTGTACACTTCTCTTGGCGACGCCGCTGTAGGTCGTTTTAGCGACGGCGAAGTCAGCGTACAAATCAACGAAAACGTACGCGGTGGTGATATTTTCATCATCCAGTCCACTTGTGCCCCAACCAACGACAACCTGATGGAATTGGTTGTGATGGTCGATGCCCTGCGCCGCGCTTCTGCAGGCCGTATCACCGCCGTTATCCCTTACTTTGGCTATGCCCGTCAGGACCGTCGCGTACGTTCTGCTCGTGTGCCAATCACTGCCAAAGTTGTCGCTGACTTCCTGTCCAGCGTCGGCGTTGACCGTGTACTGACCGTTGACCTGCATGCTGAACAGATCCAGGGCTTCTTCGACGTACCGGTAGACAACGTCTTCGGCAGCCCAATCCTGCTGGAAGACATGCTGCAGCTGAAGCTGGACAACCCAATCGTGGTTTCTCCAGATATCGGCGGCGTAGTGCGTGCCCGCGCTATTGCTAAGCTGCTGAACGATACCGACATGGCTATCATCGACAAACGCCGTCCGCGCGCGAACGTTTCTCAGGTGATGCACATCATCGGTGACGTTTCCGGTCGTGACTGTGTGCTGGTTGATGACATGATCGACACCGGCGGCACTCTGTGCAAAGCTGCCGAAGCGCTGAAAGAGCGTGGTGCTAAACGCGTATTCGCTTACGCCACTCACCCGATTTTCTCTGGCAATGCGGCAAGCAACCTGCGCAACTCCGTCATTGACGAAGTGATCGTCTGCGATACCATCCCGCTGTCGGATGAGATCAAAGCGCTGCCAAACGTGCGCACCCTGACCCTGTCAGGCATGCTGGCCGAAGCGATTCGTCGTATCAGCAACGAAGAATCCATCTCTGCTATGTTCGAGCATTAATCGAACTCGCAACGAAAACCCGCTGCGGCGGGTTTTTTTATTTCCACCACCTATTTGTATGACTAATGCCTCCTTCATTTGTTATCTATAAAACAAATGATGCGCTCATGGATGAAGACCCCTGTGAACCGAAACACACTCGCAGACATCATGCCGTTCCGCGCCCTCATCGACGCCTGCTGGAAAGAAAAATACACCGTTAACCGCTTCACCCGCGATCTCATCGCCGGGATAACCGTCGGGATCATCGCCATCCCGCTGGCGATGGCGCTGGCAATTGGCAGCGGCGTTGCCCCGCAGTATGGCCTTTATACTTCCGCCGTTGCCGGGATAATCATCGCCCTCACCGGCGGCTCCCGTTTCAGCGTTTCCGGGCCGACCGCTGCCTTTGTGGTGATCCTCTACCCTGTTTCCCAACAGTTCGGTCTTGCCGGGCTGCTCGTCGCGACCCTGATGTCTGGCGTATTCCTGATCCTCTTCGGTCTTGCCCGCTTTGGCCGACTGATTGAGTACATCCCGATTTCCGTGACGCTCGGCTTTACCTCGGGGATCGGGATCACCATCGCGACCATGCAGATTAAGGATTTCCTTGGCCTGCAGATAACGCACATGCCGGAACATTACTGGCAGAAAGTGGGCGCACTGGCGATGGCGCTGCCGACGCTGAATCCTGGCGATGCAGCCATCGGAATAGTGACGCTGGCGGTGCTGATCTTCTGGCCGCGGCTGGGTCTGCGCCTGCCGGGCCATCTGCCTGCCTTACTGGCGGGCTGCGCGGTGATGGGAGTGGTGAATCTGCTCGGCGGCCACGTGGCAACGATTGGCTCGCAGTTCCACTATGTGCTGAGCGATGGCAGTCAGGGGAATGGCATCCCTCAGCTGCTCCCACAGCTGGTACTTCCCTGGGATATGCCGGGTTCCAGCTTTACGCTGAGCTGGTCATCGCTACAGGCCTTGCTCCCCGCGGCCTTTTCCATGGCGATGCTGGGCGCGATTGAGTCTCTGCTCTGTGCGGTGGTGCTTGATGGCATGACCGGCACCCGACATAAAGCCAACAATGAGCTGATTGGCCAGGGTCTTGGGAATATGGTGGCGCCGTTCTTCGGCGGCATTACCGCTACCGCGGCGATTGCACGCTCCGCCGCCAACGTTCGTGCCGGTGCCACCTCGCCGGTCTCCGCCGTCATTCATGCCGTACTGGTTATCATGGCGCTGTTGGTGCTGGCTCCCCTGCTCTCCTGGCTGCCGCTGTCGGCGATGGCCGCGCTGCTGTTGATGGTGGCATGGAATATGAGTGAAGCGCATAAAGTCGTTAATCTGCTGCGTCATGCGCCGAAGGACGACATTGTCGTGATGCTGATCTGCATGTCGCTGACGGTGCTGTTCGATATGGTGATCGCCATCAGCGTCGGCATAGTTCTGGCCTCACTGCTGTTTATGCGCCGAATTGCCCGGATGACCCGTCTGGCTCCCGTCAACGTGACCGTACCCGAAGACGTGCTGGTGGTTCGGGTGATCGGTCCTCTGTTTTTCGCTGCCGCAGAAAGCGTCTTTATGGAGCTCGAAAAACGGCTCGAAGGAAAGCGAATCGTGGTGATGAAATGGGATGCCGTGCCGGTGCTGGATGCCGGTGGCCTTGATGCTTTCCAGCGTTTCGTCAGTAAACTGCCGGACGGCTGTGAACTGAGGGTGTCGAATCTGGAATTCCAGCCCTTGCGCACGCTGGCACGCGCGGGCGTTCAACCCCTCCCCGGACGGCTGGCATTTTACCCGAATCGCGAAGCCGCACTGGCGGATATCCGATAAAAAAACGGCTCCCTTTGCAGGAGCCGTTTTTATGACCGCATCATTCGGGGGCGTTATGCGCTCAGCAGTTGCCGCGCTGTTGCTTTCACGCTGGCCAGCAGGATTTTAATATCCTCCAGGCACACCGTCGGATTCAGCAGCGTGAGCTTCAGACAGGTTAAGCCATCGGCTTCCGTCACGCCCACATTGGCACTACCAGAGGCCAACAGGACGTCACCCACCCGCTGGTTCAGCAGTGCGACAAACGCCGCATCACCGGCTTGCGGACGGTAACGGAACAGCACGCTTGCCAGCTGTGGCTGCATGACCAATTCCAGTTCAGGCTGGGCTTCCACGTACTGCGCGACATCACGCGCCAGCGTCACACCGTTATCAATGATTTCGGCGTACTGCTTTTTACCCAGCGCTTCAAGACCCATCCACAGCTTCAGCGCGTCAAAGCGACGCGTGGTCTGCAGCGATTTCGACACCAGGTTCGGAACACCGTGCTCTTCGTCAAAATCGGAGTTCAGATAAGCCGCCTGATAACGCATCAACTCGTAATGGCGAGCGTCTTTCAGCAGGAAGGCCCCGCAGCTGATGGTCTGGAAGAACTGCTTATGGAAGTCGAGGGTGACGGAATCCGCCAGCTCCAGTCCATCGAGGAAATGGCGATACTTCTCAGACAGCAACAACGCCCCGCCCCATGCCGCATCAACGTGCATCCAGATCTGCTGTTCAGCAGCCAGCGCAGCAATTTCGGCCAGCGGGTCGATAGCACCCGCGTCTGTCGTCCCGGCGGTCGCGACAATCGCCATCACCTGCTCGCCGTTGGCTTTCGCTTCGGCCAGTTTGGCCTTCAGATCGTCCACATCCATCCGCGAGAACGCATCGGTTTTCACCTGAGTGACGGAACGATAGCCCAACCCCATCAGCGCCATATTTTTCTGCACCGAGAAGTGCGCGCTGTCAGAGCAGAACACTTTGATCTTACTGAGATCGCCGGTTAAACCGTTCTGCTGGACGGAGTGACCCTGACGCGCAAAGAAAGCGTCGCGCGCCAGCATCAGGCCCATCAGGTTACTCTGCGTGCCGCCGCTGGTAAAGACGCCCGCATCGCCCACCGGGTAGCCCACCTGTTCACGCAGCCATTCAATCAGCTTGATCTCGATGATGGTCGCCGACGGACTTTGATCCCAGGAATCCATGCTCTGGTTGGTGGCATTGATCAGCACTTCCGCGGCCTGGCTTATCACCAGGCTTGGGCAGTGAAGATGCGCCACGCACTGCGCGTGATGGACCAACAGGCTGTCTTTAAGGAAATACTCAACCGCACGCTCAATCGCGGCCTGGTTACCCAGGCCCTGAGCCGTAAAATCAAGTTGAATACGCTCGCGCAGCTGTTCAACGGTTTTGCCCTGATACATCTCAGGCTGTTTTAACCATTCAACGACCGCTTTGGTGCTCTGCTCGATAGCGTCCTGATAAGCCGCAATACTCTGCGCTGAACCGGACAGGATCGGGTTTACGTCTGACATGCCATTCAACTCCGTTTAAACCGGCTTAACGCCAGCGCCCAGCAAAGCCTGCTCAAATTTATCGAGGAACACGTCCAGTTCGGCGTTGGTAATCAGCAGCGAAGGCAGCAGACGCAGAACACAGCCGTGGCGGCCACCACGCTCCAGAATCAGTCCTGATTCAAAGCATTTTTTCTGCAGCAGTGCGGAAAGATCGCCGTCGGCCGGATAGCAGCCCATATGATCCTGAGCTTCATTTGGTTTCACAATCTCGATGCCGATCATCAGGCCCAGACCGCGTACCTGGCCAATCACCGGGTAGCGTTTTTGCAGCGTGGCAAGTTTACCTTTCAGCCATTCGCCCTGGGCGGCGACTTTGTCGGCAATCTTGTCTTCTTTGAGGATTTTCAGCGTGGTGAGGCCGGTGGCCATCGCCAGCTGGTTGCCGCGGAAGGTGCCGGTATGGTGGCCTGGCGCCCATGCGTCAAACTGCTTTTTGATGCCCAGAACAGCCAGTGGCAGACCGCCGCCCACCGCTTTGGACATCACAATAATATCGGGTTCGATGCCCGCGTGTTCGAAGGCGAACAGCTTACCGGTACGCGCAAAGCCAGCCTGCACCTCATCGAGGATCAGCAGAATGCCGTGTTCCTGCGTCACTTTGCGGATACGCTGTAGCCACTCAACCGGGGCCGGATTGACACCACCCTCGCCCTGAACCGCTTCGAGGATAACCGCAGCCGGTTTGCGCACGCCGCTTTCAACATCGTTGATCAGGTTTTCAAAGTAGTAGCTCAGCGCCTTCACGCCTGCGTCACCGCCGATACCCAGCGGGCAACGGTACTGGTTCGGATAAGGCATAAACTGCACTTCCGCCATCATGTTGCTGACGGCTTCTTTTGGAGACAGATTTCCGGTTACGGACAACGCGCCGTGGGTCATCCCATGGTAGCCGCCGGAGAAACTGATAATGCTGGAGCGCCCGGTTGCTTTTTTCGCAAGCTTGATGGCCGCTTCGACAGCATCAGCGCCAGACGGGCCGGTAAACTGCAGGCAATACTCTTTGCCGTGGCCTGGCAATAGCGAAAGCAAATATGCGGAGAATTCGTCTTTGAGTGGCGTGGTAAGGTCGAGCGTATGTAACGGTAAGCCGCTAGTGATGACACTTTGAATGCTCTGAAGCACGTCAGGATGATTATGACCCAGCGCCAGGGTACCGGCACCGGCAAGGCAATCAAGATATTGATTATTTTCTACGTCGGTTATCCAGACGCCCTGCGCTTTGGCAATGGCCAGCGGCAGTTTACGCGGATAGCTTCTGACATTAGATTCAAACTCAGCCTGTCTTGCTAAAAAGGCATCATTGCTCTGAGGTAATGAATGGGTATTCAAAGTATTAATACGGACTTTATCCGTCATCATATCACTCCTACAACCAGACATTGATTAACGCCTGATTGAATCAATTGTTAAAAGAGAGGCCATAAAAAACGCGGCTAATATATGTTGTTTTAATCATGGACTCAATCATTTATTTTTCAGCGTTGGCAAGCATAGTTTTTATTATATAAATCAATGGATAGCATGATTCACACACCCAGCAACTCGTCGAAAACAAGTTACGATTTGACTTAAATGGCCACAGGTGGACATACAAAATTCAATATATTGATAGCAATAAGATTTTTCTTGCCTGATTCTTATTCACGACACTTAACCGTAAAAGATATGGTGTTTTAGGTATAATCTGGCGTTGCGCTTATTCAGGCGTAATAAAATAAAAAAGTCGATTAACAAAGATAAATCCAATACTATGGCGCGCTTATTTACAGGCTCTGTAAATAAAAAGTCATGCGCATCATCCGGTAACGCGTACAGGCAAGACACGTTATCGACAACAGGAATGTTTCCTGGGTTGTCATCAGAAATGTTCGCGGGCGAACGTTTCGTAAGGGCGAATATCGCCCTTATGCCGGGAATGAAAATTTTCTAGCCATCGTGTATGGCGCCCTGATATGAGATTGTTATGACTCGCATTTATCCGCATTTTATCGTTGCTAAGTTTGGCGGCACCAGCGTTGCTGATTTTGAGGCAATGAGCCGCAGTGCCAGAATTGTTCTTGCCGATCAAAACGTTCGTTTAGTCGTGCTGTCTGCGTCAGCGGGCGTCACCAACCTGCTGGTTGAACTTGCTGAAGGTCTTGAAAACGCTCAGAGAATCGACAAGCTTGAGACCTTACGCGCCATCCAGTACAACATCATTTCCTGCCTGAAGCAGCCTTTGGTCATCCGCAGGGAAATCGATACGCTCCTTGATAATCTTGCCCATCTGGCACAAATGGCGGAGATACGCCCGTCGACTGCGCTCAGCGATGAGCTGGTCAGCCATGGTGAGTTAATGTCCAGCTTGCTTTTCAGCGAAGTTTTGCGTGAGCAAAACGCGGAAACCAGCTGGTTTGACGCTCGCCGGGTTATCCGTACTGACTCCCGCTATGGCTGTGCAGAACCGCAAATTGCCACCCTGACTGAGCTTGCCGAGACGCATCTGCGTCCGCGCATAGAACAAGAGATCGTCATTACCCAGGGGTTTATTGGCCGTGACCAGGATGGGCAAACCACCACCCTGGGTCGTGGCGGTAGCGATTATACTGCCTCTCTGCTGGGCGAAGCGCTTCACGCCGCGCGGGTGGATATCTGGACAGACGTTGCGGGTATCTACACCACGGATCCACGCATCGCCCCTGAGGCGAAGCGTATTGATCTCATTTCGTTTACCGAAGCCAGCGACATGGCGGCCTACGGCGCGAAAGTTCTCCACCCGGCAACGCTACTGCCGGCTATGCGTAAAAACATTCCCGTTTTTGTCGGCTCCAGCAAGGACACCGCCGCCGGGGGGACACTGGTCTGTCGCTTCACGGAGGATCCGCCACGTTATCGCGCGGTCACCGTGCGTCGTAAGCAGACGCTGCTGCGTTTGCACAGTCTGGAAGCGCAGCCGTCCTGCCATTTCCTGGCGCAGATCTTTACCCTTTTATCTCAACACGGCGTTGCCGCAGATTTGGTGACCACCGCCGAAACCAGCATTGCGCTGGCGCTGGATACAACCAATGCGACCTGCGGCGATACTCCAGGCCTGACGACATCCTTATTCACCGCGTTGTCCTCTTACTGTCGTATCGAAGTGGAAACCGGGCTGGCGTTAATCACGCTGGTCGGAAACCAGCTGGCGCAGGGTACAGACGTGTGCAAAGAGGTGTATGCCCGGCTTGAAGAGCATGCGGTGCGAATGGTCTGCCACGGTGCCTCAAGCAATAACCTTTGCTTGCTGGTGCCTGGCGAGGCGGCTGACAGCGCGATTAAAACACTGCACCGTCAGTTATTTGAATAATCCCTTTGGTTTGTCCTGCGCTATATAAAGGAAAGTCCCGGCCTTACGGCCAGGACTTTGTCTGTAATCTTTATCGCTCCTGAGGGAGCAATCTCATATTAGCTGTGTCGGTGACTGTCGCGACGGCAGCGCTTGTCGTAATGGCGAACCCACCAGTATCTGTCGCTGACCTGTTCGTGACCGCTGACGCGAGCCCCGGCCAACCAAAGAACGGCACCAAGGAAAATACTCAACACGGCACCGTGCGCGAAGAACTGCGGCAGGTTAAGTTGTGGAAGCTGGTTTAAAATGGAGTAACCGACTCCCACGACCATGACAACTAACCCTAAACCCATAAGCACGTTACCGAGTCGTGAAGCGTTTCTGCGTTTCATATGTCACCTCCGGAACCTGGGTTGACAGGGAATATCCCTGGTCCTTGTGTGTAAAGTATAGACAACACCTTTGGCATTAAGTGCGGAAGCGATCACAATTACGCACATCTGAGCAACAAAACTTTACAAATAACCGGCTGAACTATATGAAATTCTAATGGTTCAACGCAGCAACTACCTGCATCTGCCCCGCCTGGCTTGCAGAATTTTGTCTGGCGCAGCGATTACAGTACACTACGCGCCAGCTATCGACTCACACAGGACGAAAACGTGACGATCAAACTGATTGTCGGCCTCGCGAATCCGGGGGCTGAATATGCCGCAACGCGTCATAACGCTGGGGCATGGTATGTAGATTTACTGGCGGAGCGTTTTCGCGCGCCGCTGCGTGAAGAGAGCAAGTTTTTCGGCTATACCTCGCGCATTATTCTCAACGGTGAAGATGTGCGTCTGTTGGTGCCGACCACCTTTATGAACCTCAGTGGGAAATCGGTTGCCGCCATGGCGACGTTCTTCCGCATCGCACCTGATGAAATTCTGGTGGCCCACGATGAGCTGGATTTGCCGCCAGGCGTGGCGAAATTCAAGCTAGGCGGCGGGCATGGCGGGCATAACGGTCTGAAAGACATCATCAGCAAGCTTGGCAATAACCCGAATTTTCACCGTTTACGCGTGGGAATTGGTCATCCGGGCGATAAAAATAAAGTTGTCGGTTTTGTGCTTGGCAAACCCCCGGCGTCGGAACAGAAGCTGATAGACGACGCGGTGGACGAAGCGGCACGCTGTACAGAAGTGTGGCTGAAAGACGGTCTGACCAAAGCGACCAATCGCTTACACGCTTTTAAAGCACAATAATGCCACCGCGGGCGGCAATTACGCCCTGCGCCGTGTATAATAGGCGAAGTTGTTTACTTTTCTGCAATCTGTTAAAGCTAACAGGTTGATTACCAAAGATTAAGGTGATTTACATCATGGGATTTAAATGCGGTATCGTCGGCCTGCCTAACGTCGGCAAATCCACCCTGTTCAACGCGCTCACCAAAGCCGGTATCGAAGCGGCTAACTTCCCGTTCTGTACCATTGAGCCGAACACCGGTGTCGTGCCTATGCCCGATCCGCGTCTGGATGCACTGGCTGAAATCGTGAAGCCGCAGCGTATCCTGCCTACCACCATGGAATTCGTCGACATCGCCGGTCTGGTTAAAGGCGCATCCAAAGGTGAAGGCCTGGGCAACCAGTTCCTGACCAATATCCGCGAAACCGAAGCCATCGGCCACGTGGTTCGCTGCTTCGAAAACGACAACATCATCCACGTGAATAACAAAGTTGATCCGGCTGATGATATTGACGTTATCAACACCGAGCTGGCGCTGTCTGACCTCGACACCTGTGAACGCGCTCTGCACCGTGTGCAGAAAAAAGCCAAAGGTGGCGATAAAGACGCGAAAGCCGAGCAAGCTGCGCTGGAAAAATGTCTGCCACAGCTGGAAAACGCGGGCATGCTGCGCGCGCTGAAAAACCTGACTGACGAAGATAAAGCCGCGATCAAATATCTGAGCTTCCTGACCCTGAAGCCAACCATGTATATCGCTAACGTCAACGAAGACGGCTTTGAGAACAACCCATACCTCGACAAAGTGCGCGAAATCGCCGCGGCCGAAGGCTCAGTGGTGGTTGCTGTTTGTGCGGCCGTTGAATCTGATATCGCCGAACTGGACGATGCTGACCGTGACGAGTTCATGGCCGAGCTGGGTCTGGAAGAGCCGGGTCTGAACCGCGTTATCCGCGCAGGTTACGAGCTGCTGAATCTGCAAACCTACTTCACCGCAGGCGTGAAAGAAGTTCGTGCGTGGACCATCCCTGTTGGCGCCACCGCACCACAGGCAGCCGGTAAAATCCACACCGATTTCGAAAAAGGCTTTATCCGCGCGCAGACCATCGCTTTCGAAGACTTCATCACCTACAAAGGTGAACAAGGCGCGAAAGAAGCCGGTAAAATGCGTGCAGAAGGGAAAGACTACATCGTGAAAGATGGCGATGTGATGAACTTCCTGTTCAACGTCTGATTCGCGTTCCGCTCTTCAGCATCACGAAAATCCACGCCTTTGCGTGGATTTTTCATTTCATAAAGTCTCAACTTATCTCGTAACAACGCAGTCAAAAATGACCCTGACCCCGAATATGATCCAGCCGTAATCAGGAATAACCGGCTTCATGTTTGCATAAGATTGAGCTAGGGGCTTATAACTTTCCTGCACTCACAAAGGTCATACATAACTCTGTAGGAACAACTATGCTTTTCCACGCCCTGTTGCTCTTTCCCAATCCAGCGTTAACCAGACCGTCTAAAAAAGCCTCATCCATTTCCACTGGTTGATCAGGAGTAATGGCTATAAATGCCGTTAACTCTCCGATATCAAATGAAGGAATACGTTCAAGAGCAATCAGCAAACGCCGAAGAACATTAAAGTCAATCTCTTCCCGCGCAAATGCCTTGAGGAACTCAGCCGCAACTTCAGGCTTATTTTCACTTTCCATCCGCTCGATGATTTCAATCAGCCTTGCGCCAGCCCTGCCAGCGAACTTATCGTCTTCATTCAGTCTTTCGGTCATATTAATCCGCTCAGCATCAGACAAGTCGGAGAAGTGAGTGAGGAAACGAATAACCTTTTCTGTAAATAGCTGATCTCTAACAGAGCTGGCGGCTTTGTATAGGCCAACCGCAGTGCTTACAAAAGGGATAGATTCAAGTGCATTTGATTCAATCAAAAAGTCAATACCAAGCTCGGCGTATTCCTTGCTCAGATCGACTATCACATCAGATTTTAAGGCGCTAACTAATGCGCAGCCACGTTTGGTGTCTCTTGTCATGATTCCCCAATTACACATTTATCTTAAGACAGTTCAGGTTGATGATATGGAACCAAACGCTGGAAGACTATGCAACTATTTTACGGCAACGTTCGATGAGAGCTACTTCGCTTGATACAACTGGATAAAATTCTTTGATGCGCTAAATAGCTGCGGGGAATAGTGCTCCACTTTCAGTCAGCCCTTATGGGATAAGGCGGCGGTCCGTTTTCTTCACCTTACCCTGCTGTATCGTGCCTACAATGTATTGCCCTTACGCAACATCTCAGTAAACAGCAGTTGTTGCGGTATTAGTCGTAGCAAATTAGCTCGTAATGTAAGCTTCTATTTGCTTATTATGTGAACATTGCTCACCTGCCAGCGACCCTCCTTCCGTAATGCATTTCAGCAACCATCAGCAACTTCCTCCCTGTCCCAAAGTGAAGACTAGCCTTTAGTACACCATAACGCTGATAGCAGATACCTTAAATTGCTACCCCAATTGTCCAGACAGCAGATGTGAATCGCCACGGGTAATCTAGACACTTCCGAGCCGTTGATAATACTGGTTTTCAAATTGTTCCGGGCTGAGACTACCACAGGCATATGAATATTAAACGTTGCCATTCATATCAATCAATGCAATAGCTTCGTCGCCACACTGAAACTTCATTCGAGTGTTGTGTATCGATAAATCATGTCAGCCACACAGCAGTTTCACCCCTGCTTGTTCTGATAGGCGTAGCGAGTCTTTTTCATGGCAGATGAACCTCTCGGTAAAATTAAAAAAGACCGAGCACTAATCATTGGTTTATAATTCATGATGTTACCCTGCAGATTATCTACAAAATGTCAGTTCACAACCAAGCAGCATACCTTCTAGATATAATATGCTTACCTTCTATTCTCAACATGTTCTATAACATCAGAAAGTACTTCGCGCTCAAATTTCATGTTAACTCTATTTTGATTCGTTTTATTTGTGTAAAAATAAGTATCCATTAGATCCTTATCATTAAAAATATTTTCATCTGGCTTTGCATCCTTTAATATTTTATATTGCTTACGTGTTGAAAGGTAAATTTCCTTATAGGAGGGGTCTTGGTAAACAGCGTCAATTTCAAATAATTTTCTATTATTATCGAAACAATCAATATCATTGATGTTAATTTGCACACATGAATTAATCATATCATAATTGAAATCAAATAACTTTACATCGTCAATTCCAGTAATCAGAGGATGAATATAACCAGTTAAAACATCTACACTTCCTTTAAATGAACGATTACAAGCACTTCCTGCTGGTATAAAATTAAAAATAGATGCTGCAAAAAATGGATATTTTGATTTTGGTAAAAAATGGTCTATATCTGGCCTATGCTTTTTAATACCATCAATCGTTCTAATTGTTTCTGCATTACAATATGGACAAACCCTCAAGCCACTGGCTTTGACCAGTTCATAGCCAAATTTTGTACTTAGCTTTTTATAATCAAAAATGTTTTGAAACGAATTTACCCACAGCGGGTAAACTATATGCGGGGCTGATTTTTTATTTGATAGAATTTTGCTATTCCCCTCGCTCAGAAGCTTCATTTGGCGCAAGGTTTTTTTTACACTTGCCACTGTCATCTCTTTGCGTAATTCATTAAATAAATAACGACTTATCTTTGAATCGTATATGAAATATAATCGACTTAATTCCACAAGCAAATATGAGCCGTACTCAATTATCCTCGCTTTAACTTGAGCACTATTTGCATTTAAATTAATTAAATTATAATCAACATTGGCATTTTTAAAAATTAATTCCTGATGATATCTATCTGCCAGTATAGGTAAATTATTATATATTAGACCAACCCAATGAGAAAAAAACTCTGGTTTACAGAAAACTAACTTCCTTAAGTTCGCTAGTGTTAAAAGTTTTATCAGAAAATTAGCGTTTTTATAATCTTGTTGACAACATTCGTTCTTTACTTTTTCAGCAGAAATCAACATAGAACTCAAAATAAAATCGTGATCAATTTTCTTAGTAAAATTTTTATTCAATTTATAATTGAATTTAATCATCAAGCAATCTCTTTTTTAATTCTTTATTTGATATTTTTGCAGCAAGCAATTTATCGTTCGCATCTAAATCATTGGTGACTTTCTTATCAATCAATTCAACTAATTTCTTCCTTGAATGCTCACCAAAGGTTGATTTTATATGCATCCCAGAAACATAGGCATCGGTAATTTCAGTACCGAACCCAAAAGATTCCATTCTTTCTGGAATGCCATCATCGTTAATATATAAAGAAATTATATCCTCTGGTAACAAATCACCGATGATAAGAGGTGAGTGTGTAGTTATTATAAACTGTAAGTCTGACACATTTTTATAATCATTGTAAAATGATATCAACTCACTTATTAATGTTCTCTGCCATTCTGGATGCAGAAATAGGTCTATTTCATCAATCACTATTAAACCTTTCCCCCCTCCCTCCTGTATTATATTGAAAAGCGAAGAAAATATATTAAGCTTTGCAAATTCGCCAGTGCTAAATCCCTCCCACCCATATTTAAAATTGCTAGCTAAACCAGGGTGGAGCGATGACAAACCGTCAAGCATGGAAATTATTGAATTATAATCATTAGTACTAAATGCATCTCCATTTTTTAAATACCTTCTATCAACTGCTGCACAGGTTATTTCTGAAATGGTGCGCATGGAATCAAAAAATCGTTGGCATAAAAACTGAGCATATTGAATATCAAAATTATAACTACGTGCTTTTGATTGGCTTTCCCACATCTGATTGAACTCAACAAAACACTCGACAAATATATCGCATGTCAATCCTTCTTGAAAGAAATTTTTTTCAATAAAATATAAACAAAATGCATTTGTATATTCAGAATTACCTATACGAAGAGATGGGAACATTTTAATAAAACTAAAAATATTCCTCATCACAAGATTTTGAAAAATAGATCTAAAGCTAACTTCAAAATCATCAAAGATATTTGGGAAAAAATTCAAATCAATACCATATTGACCATCATTAGACTTACTTCCATCTACATTAGCGCTCTCTTTTGCACCATTGAGAATACGCTCAACCCATTTTTTTATTGACGTGCTTGGTGTTTTAAAATAAAATGTATAGGTGTAATTTGCTTGTTTATTAATAAGCCATTGGCTATTGCTGAAAAAATTCAACAACCTCTG
>WJYM01000011.1 GCA_009668205.1 Enterobacteriaceae bacterium RIT691
GCCCTGAGCATTTGCTCAGGGCTTTTTCTTTTGCCCAAAATTCGGCATTATTGCCAGAATTGCAAAAATCCTCTGCATTTTTAACTCTTTTTCTCCCCGCCAGGACACCCGATAATCCTCTGATAACACACATAAAGTGATTAAAGAGGAACACATGACAATCCCTGCATTTGGTTTAGGTACCTTCCGTCTCAAAGACGACGTGGTTATTGCTTCTGTAAAGACTGCCCTTGAGCTGGGGTACCGCGCGATTGATACTGCTCAGATTTATGACAATGAAGCCGCTGTCGGGCAGGCTATCGCAGAGAGCGGCGTTGCCCGTAGCGAACTGTTTATCACCACGAAGATTTGGACAGAGAATCTGAGCAAAGAGAAGCTCATCCCAAGCCTGAAAGAGAGTCTGAAAAAGCTGCGCACCGACTACGTTGATCTCGCGCTGATCCACTGGCCGTCGCCGAATGATGCAGTGTCTGTTGCAGAATTCATGCAGGCTTTACTGGAAGCAAAAGAGCAGGGTTTGGCTCGCCGGATTGGTATCTCCAACTTCACTATCCCACTGATGGAAAAGGCCATTGCTGCGGTTGGCGCTGAAAATATTGCCACCAATCAGATTGAGCTTTCACCGTATCTGCAAAACCGTAAAGTGGCTGACTGGGCGAAAGATAACGGTATCCACGTGACCTCTTACATGACCCTGGCTTATGGTAAGGCACTGAAAGATGAAGTGATTAATCGCATTGCTGATAAACATAATGCCACCGCTGCACAGGTGATTCTGGCATGGGCAATGGGCGAAGGTTATGCGGTGATCCCTTCTTCCACCAAGCGGGAAAATCTGGAAAGTAACCTGAAAGCACTGAGCCTGGTGCTGGATGCGGAAGACAAAAGTGCGATTGCAGCACTTGAGTGCAATGACCGTCTGGTCAGCCCGGAAGGTCTGGCACCAGACTGGGACTGATAACGTAAATCAGGGGCAAAATGCCCCTGATTTATTTCTGGCGAAATGACTCATGCTCGCTAAGAAAATCAATAAAGGCGCGAATTCGGGTACTTACCGCACGATCGCTGTAATAGACGGCGCTGAAGGGCATCTCCACCGGTAGCCTTTTCTCGGCCAACAGCTCAACAAATTCCCCATTGGCAATTTCGTTATTCACCATAAAGTCCGACAGACAGGCGATACCGTTACCGCTCAGACAGAGCTGTTTAAGTGTTTCCCCGCTGTTTGATGAGATAGCGGACGTCACCTCATGCAGTTGCCCATCACAGCAGGAAATTGGCCAGGTATTCAGTGACAGCGGCTCGGTAAACCCGAGGCACTGATGCTGTTTAAGCTCTTCCACGGTTTCAGGTTTACCGTATCGGGCGATATAGTCCGGTGACGCGATAATCTTGCGATAGCTGCTAAACAATGGGCGAGCGCGCAGACTTGAGTCGGTTAGCGTGCCGGCACGGATCGCCACATCCACTTTACGTTCAATCAGATTGATGAAGGTTTCGGAGGAGACCAGTGAGAGTGTTATCTCTGGATAGCGCTCGCGAAAAGGGGCGATCAGTGGCATCAAGTAATGCAAAATCACCGGCGTAGCGGCATCTATCCGTAACAGCCCACGCGGCGTATGGCGGGCTTCCATAAGCTCATTTTCAGCCGCCGCCATTTCCTGGAGCACGCCCTGCATCCGGCGAAAATATCGCTCACCTTCTTCAGTCAGGCTGAGTTGGCGTGTTGTGCGGTTCAACAGACTCACGCCCAGCTTGGATTCGAGTTTCTTAACCGCCCGGCTCACCGCGGAATTTGCCTGATTCAACTGCTCGGCTGCGCGGCTGAAGCTCCCGCTTTCCACGACGGCGACAAAAATGGCAATTTCTTCGGATGTGGCTCTCATTGTTGCTCCTGGTGCAAAATTCTATTGAGATTTTGACGGTTTTTGTTATTTAAGCATCCGCGCATACTGCATGTCATCTTAATCCTGATGATACGGAGTAAATTATGCCACTGGCGCTACTTGCCCTGACGATCAGTGCCTTCGCAATTGGCACGACCGAGTTTGTGATTGTGGGTCTGGTCCCCACCATTGCCGAACAACTTTCTGTCTCTTTACCTTCTGCGGGGCTTCTGGTCTCTATTTATGCGCTGGGCGTTGCAATTGGCGCCCCCGTTCTGACCGCTTTGACGGGCCGCATGCCACGTAAACAACTGCTGTTAGCCCTGATGGTGTTGTTCACTGCGGGTAACCTGCTGGCATGGCAGGCTCCTGGCTATAGCACGTTGGTGATTGCCCGTCTGTTAACCGGCCTGGCACATGGTGTGTTTTTCTCGATTGGCTCTACTATTGCGACAAGCCTGGTCCCGAAAGAAAAGGCGGCCTCTGCAATTGCCATTATGTTTGGTGGTCTGACCGTCGCACTGGTGACTGGCGTGCCGCTGGGGACCTTTATCGGCCAACATTTTGGCTGGCGAGAAACCTTCCTTGCCGTGTCGTTGTTAGGGGTTATTGCGCTGATCGCAAGTACGATCCTTGTGCCAAATAACATCCCACAACGCGCCACCGCGACGTTACGTGAACAACTTCAGGTGCTGACCCATCCGCGCTTATTGATCATCTACGCGATCACCGCGCTGGGCTACGGCGGTGTTTTCACGGCTTTCACTTTCCTTGCGCCTATGATGCAAAACCTTGCCGGTTTCTCACCGAGTGCCGTGAGTTGGATCCTGCTGGGTTACGGTGTCTCTGTGGCGATCGGTAATATTTGGGGCGGAAAGCTGGCTGATAAACACGGAGCAGTCCCGGCATTAAAAGTGATTTTTGCAGCCCTTGTTGTTTTGCTGTTGGTCTTCCAGTTTACAGCATCGCTCCAATACGCTGCGCTGGCCACGGTGTTGGTGATGGGGATTTTTGCCTTCGGGAACGTACCGGGCCTGCAGGTTTATGTTGTCCAGAAAGCGGAGCTGTATACACCGTCAGCGGTTGATGTGGCTTCCGGGCTGAACATCGCCGCATTCAATGTCGGCATTGCGCTCGGCTCCATTATTGGTGGTCAGACGGTTGAGCATTACGGTTTAGCACAGACGCCGTGGATTGGTGCGGTAATCGTGATGGCGGCATTTCTGCTGATAGGAATCAGCGGACGTCTTGATACACCAGCAAAAGCGGTGACGGACTAATGCTTAACAGCAGAATGTCTCTTTCTGGAAAATGGCGTTGAAACTGTAAGTAAAAATCCCTATAACAGAAGAACCCCCTTGCGATGGCAGGGTGGTTTTTCTGTTATGAGGTCAGAAACCGAAAGTGCGAAAGAATACCTATGCCATGCGTTATGTTGCCGGACAACCGGCCGAGAGGATCCTTCCTCCCGGGTCGTTCGCGACTATTGGCAAGGCTCTGCCTGCAGGTGCACCGCTCAGCAGTGAAGAGAATATTCGCGTTCTGGTGTGGAATATCTTCAAACAGAAGCGGGCTGAATGGTTATCGGTGCTGAAGAATTTCGGTAAGGATGCCCACCTCGTATTACTGCAGGAAGCGCAAACGACGCCGGAACTGGTGCGTTTTGCGACGACTAACTATCTGGCCGCAGACCAGGTCCCGGCTTTCGTCCTGCCACAGAATCCTTCAGGTGTCATGACGCTTTCGTCAGCGCATCCGGTTTATTGCTGCCCGTTACGTGAACGTGAGCCTATTTTGCGCTTAGCAAAATCTGCATTGGTGACGGTGTATCCGTTACCTGATTCACGCCTGTTAATGGTTGTGAATATTCACGCGGTGAATTTCAGCCTGGGGGTGGATGTCTACAGTAAGCAGCTGCTGCCGATTGGCGATCAGATTGCTCACCATAATGGGCCAATCATCATGGCCGGTGATTTCAATGCGTGGAGCCGTCCACGTATGAATGCGCTTTACCGCTTTGCGCGCGAGATGTCTCTGCGCGAAGTCCGCTTCACTGACGATCAGCGCCGTCGTGCGTTTGGTCGGCCTCTCGATTTTGTGTTCTACCGTGGTCTGAACGTTCATGAAGCCTCCGTATTGGTGACTCGTGCGTCCGATCATAATCCTCTACTAGTAGAATTCAGTCCCGGCAAACCTGAGCGATAAAGGTAAGTCAGGTCTGCCGTGGGGCAGACCTGTGCATGCAGCGTGCTGCCCTTTATTTTTCAATCAACCGAAGGACAATACAATGACAACAAACACGCACCACAACAACGTTGATAAGCAGTTTGGCTCGCAGGCAAGTGCCTATTTAACCAGCGCGGTACATGCGTCAGGGCGCGATTTACAGCGTCTGGCGGAACGTCTGAGCGCATTTCCGCAAGCGACTGTTCTCGATATGGGGTGTGGGGCAGGGCATGCCAGCTTCGTCGCCGCAGGCAACGTCGCACAGGTAACCGCCTATGATTTATCCGCGCAAATGCTCGACGTTGTTAATCAGGCGGCAAAAGAGAAAGGCCTGAACAACATAATCACCTGTCAGGGCTATGCGGAGATTTTACCTTTCGAAGAAGCGAGCTATGACATCGTTATCAGCCGCTACTCCGCTCACCACTGGCATGATGTCGGGCAGGCGCTGCGGGAGGTCAAACGTGTGCTGAAGCCGGGTGGCATCTTTATCATTATGGATGTGATGTCGCCAGGCCATCCGTTGCGGGATATCTGGCTGCAGACGGTAGAAGCGTTGCGGGACACCTCACATGTGCGGAACTATTCAAGCGGCGAGTGGCTGGCGATGATTAACGAGGCAGGGCTGGTTACGCAGAATGTGGTAACCGACCGTCTTCCGCTGGAGTTCAGCAGCTGGGTGGCAAGAATGAGAACACCCGCAGCGCTGTGTGAAGCCATTCGTCTCTATCAGGACAGTGCTTCACTGGACGTGAAGCGCTACTTCGAGCTGCAGGAAGAGGGATCGTTTACCAGCGATACCATCATGGCGGAAGCGCATAAGTTCGCGTAGGTAAACATAAGACGGCATAAATAAAAAAGGCACCGGGGAACGGTGCCTTTTTCGTTAAAGGGATTTATCAGGAGTCCGGTCTGTCGCTGTTTTTCACATACAGCGTCAGCTGGTCGCCAGGCTGCAGATTCTCGGTATCGCTGTTCCAGCGCACAACGTCATTGATATTGACGCCATGGCGTTTAGCGATGCTCGACAACGAATCACCCTTACGCACGCGATAGGTAATGCTATCGCTGTTTTTCGCAAGACGTGATGCACTTGCACCCGCACCAACCGCCAGGTTCTGGCCTACTTTCAGCTGAGCACCGCGCAGTGAATTCCACTGCTGCAGGTCTTTCGACGTTACGCCAAGGCGAGCCGCGATGCCTGAAAGTGTGTCACCTGAACGCACCTTGTAGCTACGGCTGGTCATCGGCGTGTTGTCAGCAACCAGCGTCGGCTGGACCGCGGCGATGTCGCCAGACGCCAGAGACTCACGCAGCTGCTCTGCATGCTTCTGCGGTATCATCACGTACTTTGGCCCGCTGGCGCCAAGGGTAGACCCTTTCACACCGGCGTTGAATGCCTTCAGCTTAGTGACAGAAATACCGGCCATATCCGCAACCTGCTTCACGTCGACTGGGTTATCCAGACGGACGCGAGCCAACGCACGGCTTTCGTCTGCCGATGGCAGTTGAACACCATAACGTTTGCTGTTTTTGAGAATATCACTCAACGCCAGCATTTTAGGTACGTAAACCTTGGTTTCCTGAGGCAATGACAGCGACCAGAAATCGGTAGGTTTCCCACGCGATTTGTTCGCCTTGATTGCCTTCATCACCCGGCCTTCACCGCTGTTGTACGCTGCAACCGTTAACAACCAGTCGCCGTCAAACATGGTATTCAGACGCTGCATCATGTCGAGAGCTGCCGTAGTAGAGGCCACCACGTCACGACGCGCGTCATACGCCCGGGTCTGTTTTAATCCATAATTGCGCCCTGTGCTCGGAATGATCTGCCAGATGCCTGCGGCATTGGCGCCAGACGTTGCATGGGGGTCAAAAGCGCTCTCCACTATGGGTAGTAGTACCAGTTCCATGGGCATGTTACGTTTCTTAACTTGCCCTGCTATCCAGTACATATACGGCTCTGCCCGTAAAGTTACATCGTGGAGATAGCTCTTATTACGTAAATACTTCTGTTTCTGTTCTCGAATCCGGTTGTTTTCCGGAATTCCCATCTTTAGCTCGTCGCCAATAGAGGCCCACAAGTCCTGATCCTGCGCGAAAGACGTCCCATCGTCCATCCATCGCGCTGAACTTGCAAACTTCCCTGCTTCCCCTTGACTAGCCGCAGAAAGGCTCTGTGCGTGCTGCTGGACGTTACCACCCTGATTGGCCTGGCACCCAACAAGCAGGACAGAGGCGAGTAAAATCGCTCGTGCCTTCATGTGTGTGGTCAATAGTTGCTTAAAAGACGAGCGATCATAACGGCGAAAATTTAAAAAGGCAACACAGAGATTTTAGAAGTCGTCTTTCTTTGACCTTAACCATGCAAATCGTTGTTCAGGTTGTTGCAAATTTGTTTCTTCTGATATTTTTTCAATTAAATCAATGTCATCAGTTCGAAGAAATAAATTTATTTTGCGCTCATTTTTCAGAATTACGGGCAGTGTTTTTTGGTTTTTAGCTCGTAACTCATTAACTTCACTGAAGTAATCATTTACTGCAGGATCGTCGGGCAAGATACTCAGCGAAAACTTCATATTTGCTAATGTATACTCATGCGCGCAACAAATTATCGTGTGATCGGGCAGTGCGGTTATTTTCTTAAGTGATTGATACATCTGGGTTGGTGTGCCTTCGAACAGCCGTCCGCAGCCACCGGAAAATAAAGTATCGCCAGAAAATAAGTAAGGATCGCTAAAGAAGCAAACGTGACCGGAAGTGTGACCTGGGGTAGCAATTACAGAAAATTCGCATCCCAAAACATCGACCCGATCGCCTTCTCTGACGATGTGAGTGGCTCCTTTATCTTGTGTCTCTTCCGGGCCATACACCACCAGACCCGGAAATGACTCCCGGAGTTCTTTTACGCCGCCAACGTGATCGTGATGGTGATGGGTCAGTAAAATAGCGACCGGCTGCCACTGATTCTCCTGCACAGCCTTAAGAACGGGGGCCGCTTCGCCCGGATCGACAATCAGACACTGGCCGTTATCTTGACTAAGCACCCAGATGTAATTGTCCGTAAAGGCAGGAATACTGTTAAGATTCATGGATTACCTCTCTCAATATGGCGGAAGGTTGTGATGAAACCGGCAAGGATACCTCTGACAGTCACAGCACCAGGCCACTGGGCTGAAATGCCCTGGGGCGAATATTACCGTGAAGCACTGGAACTCCAGTTAAAACCCTGGCTTTCAAAACTGTATGGTTTTCATTTGCTTAAGATTGGTAATTTAAGCGCGGAAATCAATACTGATGCGTGCGCTATCTCTCATCAGGTCAATGTTTCTCTGGAGGGAAGTCCTCTCCAGGTGAAGGCCGACCCGCTTCATCTGCCTTTTGCCGAGAAGTCGGTGGATGCCTGCCTGCTGGCTCACACGCTGCCCTGGTGTCAGGATCCCCATCGTTTATTGCGGGAAGCTGACCGGGTGCTGATTGATGACGGCTGGCTGATTCTGACGACCTTCAATCCGGTCAGCCTGATGGGGCTGCGCAAGCTGGTGCCGGTTCTGCGAAATCGCGTCCCTTATAATAGCCGCATGTTCGGTTTGATGCGTCAACTTGACTGGCTGGGGCTGTTAAACTTTGAAGTGCTGCACCAGAGCCGTTTTCAGGTGCTCCCCTGGCGTCGACAGGGCGGGCGATTATTAACGACTCATTTGCCCGCACTGGGCTGTTTGCAGGTGATCGTTGCCCGCAAACGCACCGTTCCCTTGACCCTGAACCCGATGCGCCAGAGCAAAGCGAAAACACAGCTTCGTCCGGCTGTAGGGGCTACGCGGCAGTATCGTAAACCTCAGGATTAGCTTTCTGGCTTGTAGCCGGTGTCATCCTGCGTGGGATTCATTGCCGCCGCGCGAGCCAGTTCATCACACCGTTCGTTTTCCGGATGACCGGCGTGGCCCTTCACCCATTTCCACTGAATTTCATGCTGGCTCAGCGCCGCGTCCAGGCGCTGCCAGAGGTCGACATTTTTCACCGGCTTTTTGTCCGCCGTTTTCCAGCCGCGCTTTTTCCAGTTATGGATCCACTGGGTGATCCCCTGACGAACATACTGACTGTCGGTACTGAGCACGATCTCGCAATGTTCTTTTAGCGCTTCCAGCGCCATGATGGCAGCCATCATCTCCATGCGATTGTTGGTCGTCAGGTGATAGCCTTCACTGAACGTTTTTTCATGTTTGCCGTAGCGCAGGATTGCGCCATAGCCACCGGGTCCTGGGTTACCGAGGCAAGAACCATCGGTGAAAATTTCTACCTGTTTAAGCATCTCTGGTAGACTTCCTATAATTGAAATCGACGTAAACGGTAAGTCTGACATAAATGAGCGATATGAGCACTGCAATTACCCGACAGATCGTCCTCGATACCGAAACGACGGGTATGAACCAGATTGGCGCACACTACGAAGGGCATAAGATCATTGAGATCGGTGCCGTAGAAGTGATCAACCGCCGTCTGACCGGCAACAACTTCCATGTCTATCTGAAACCAGACCGGCTGGTGGATCCTGAAGCATTCGGCGTTCATGGGATTGCGGATGAGTTCCTGCTTGATAAACCGACCTTTGCCGATATCGCTGATGATTTTATTGAATACATCCAGGGGGCCGAGCTCGTCATTCATAACGCACCGTTTGATATCGGTTTTATGGATTATGAGTTTGCGAAGCTCAACCGGGGAATCGCCAAGACCAATACTTTTTGTAAGGTCACCGATAGCCTGGCGCTGGCGCGTAAAATGTACCCGGGGAAACGTAACAGCCTGGATGCGTTGTGTTCCCGCTATGAAATAGACAACAGCAAACGTACGCTGCACGGGGCATTACTCGATAGCCAGATCCTTGCTGACGTTTACTTGTTAATGACCGGCGGGCAGACGTCAATGACGTTTGCGATGGAAGGGGAGAGCCAGCAGCAAAATACTGGCATTCAACGCGTAGTGCGTGCCGCAAGTCGCCTGAAGGTCATTTCTGCGACGGACGAGGAGCTGGCAGCCCATGAATCACGTCTTGATTTAGTGCAAAAGAAAGGCGGGAGCTGTCTCTGGCGCGCCTGAAGTGAGTGACATGCTGTGAAAATCATCAGATGGGCGATTTTTGCAGCAAACGATTCATAAGTGAAGAAAAAGCGTTGACGCAGAATCAGGGAATCCGTAATATTCGCTGCGTTCCCAAGGGAACAGTGGAGCGGTAGTTCAGTCGGTTAGAATACCTGCCTGTCACGCAGGGGGTCGCGGGTTCGAGTCCCGTCCGTTCCGCCACTATTCAGAAAGCCTGAATCAGCAATGATTCAGGCTTTCGTCGTTTCTGGCCTGGGTCAATTTTCTGCCCCCGGTCAGAAGGGCAGTGCGGTTACTTCAGGCTGAACGGATCTGCATCCTGCCAGGCAGGAAACTTCTCGCGATACTCTCTTAACGCCGTGAGCGACAGCTCCGCTTCAATGCGGGTTGCCTGGTGAGCTTCTGCTGTTGCTATGATTTCGCCCTGTGGGTTGATAACCCGGCTATCACCACGGTAGTGATGGCCGTTGCCATCGGTACCTACGCGGTTACAGCCTGCGACGTAAGCCTGGTTTTCAATCGCGCGCGCTGTCAGCAGCGCCTGCCAGTGCAGCGAGCGAGGGGCTGGCCAGTTCGCGACGTATAACGCCAAATCGTAATCATTCCGGTTGCGTGACCATACCGGGAACCTCAGGTCGTAGCAGACCAGCGGCAGGATCCGCCAGCCGCGCCATTCAAAAATGACCCGTTCATTACCTGCTTCATAGTGATGATGTTCATCCGCCATGCGGAACAGATGGCGTTTGTCGTAAAAGTGAACGTTGCCCTCTGGCTCAACCAGCAGAAAACGGTTTACCGGGCCCCGCTCCGTTTGTAGCGCAGCACTGCCCGCAACCAACGCCTCGGTCTGGTTGGCTTTTTCACGCATCCAGGCAATCACGTCACTTTCTGGCAAAGATTCCTTTGCTGCTTCCATCGCGAAACCGGTAGTGAACATCTCCGGCAACACAATGATGTCCCGCCCACGGAGTTGTTCCAGCTGACGGTCAAAATGGCGCAGGTTGGCAGGGCCATCCATCCACACCAATGGTTGTTGCAACAGTGTTATTTTCAGGTTGGGCACAGTCTTTAGCTCCTGAGTATCGGTATAAAGATCACTCTACTACCTTATCAGGACGTGAAGTGGCTTTGTAACATTTTGATAAAAAAAGCGGAGAGAATCTCCGCTTTGGGTATGAACACGTGATGTGATTTTCTGGCCGGGTCATTGCCCGGCCTTGTTGTTAATGAACCCGCTTACGCAGCTTCAATCTTGCGAACTTTCTCTGGCACCTTTACGGGCTTTGTCGCCAGCTCTTCCGGCTCGAAGTCGTCAACGTTGATGCTACGCAGACGGCTCTCTTCCGCTTTAGTCAGAATGGCCGCTTCATCCTGGTCAATCAGACCTTTCGCCAGGGCGTTACGGGCCAGCTCATCCAGACGGGTGAACGGCAGGTTCTTACCGATTTCTTTGCAGATACGCTGGTGGATAGGATCTGCCGCCATGACGTCAACCAATGCGGCTTCCAGAAGACCCACCGGATTGTGCTCGCTTGGCGTCAGATACTGACCGCGACCGATGCGTGAACGGGTGGCACTTGGCGTTTGAAGAATCTTCGCGACCGCGTGATCCAGTTTATCCGATGGCGCCGTGTAGTGACGGCCGGTAGGGAAAATCACCAGACGCATGACACCCGCAACAAAGCCATTCGGGAAGTTACGCAGCAGGTCATCAATCGCCTGTTCAGCCTGATGCAAAGCATCCTGAACCCCCCAGTGAACCAGCGGAAGATCCGCTTCATTACGTCCTTCATCGTCATAGCGTTTCAGCACCGCAGAGGCGAGATACAGCTGGCTCAGCACATCACCAAGACGGGCAGAGATACGCTCGCGACGCTTCAGGCTACCGCCCAGTACCGCCATCGACACGTCAGACAGCAGGGCAAGGTTGGCGCTCAAACGGTTCAAATGCTGGTAGTAACGGCGAGTCGCATCATTTGTTGGGGTGCTACTGGTCAGACCGCGCGTCAGGCCGAGCCAGAAGCTGCGGACTTTGTTGCTTCCAACGTGGCCGATGTGTTTAAACAGCAATTGGTCGAAGGCGTTCAGATCTTTGCTCTGTGACGCCGCCATTTCTTCAAGCACATAAGGATGGCAGCGGATTGCGCCCTGGCCGAAGATCATCATGCTACGGGTCAGAATGTTGGCGCCTTCAACGGTAATCGCGATGGGAGCACCCTGATAGGCACGCGCCAGGAAGTTACCTTCACCGAGCATAATCCCCTTACCACCAGCGATATCCATGGCATCAACAATCGACTGCTGACCGCGGTGAGTACAGTGGTATTTCACGATGGCTGACAGCACAGCAGGTTTCTCGCCGAGCATGATGCCGTAGGTAATCAGTGACGCCGCAGCATCCATCACATAGGCGTTACCCGCGATACGTGCCAGAGGTTCTTCAATCCCTTCCATCTTACCGATAGAGATTTTGAACTGACGGCGAATGTGCGCATAGGCACCGGTTGCCATTGCCACGGATTTCACGCCGCCCGTAGAGTTTGATGGCAGTGTAATGCCACGACCCACGGAGAGACATTCCACCAGCATGCGCCAGCCCTGACCGGCCATTTTAGGCCCGCCGATGATGAAATCGATCGGTACGAAGATATCCTGGCCACGGGTAGGACCGTTCTGGAACGGCACGTTAAGTGGGAAGTGGCGACGGCCAATTTCCACGCCTGGGGTGTTCGTTGGGATCAGCGCACAGGTAATGCCCAGATCTTCGTCGCCGCCGAGCAGTTTGTCCGGATCCGAGAGTTTAAAGGCCAGACCCAGTACGGTGGCGATAGGGGCCAGGGTGATGTAGCGTTTGTTCCAGGTCAGACGCATGCCGAGCATTTGCTCGCCTTGCCACTCACCCATGCACACCACACCGGTATCAGGAATAGCACCCGCATCAGAACCTGCTTCCGGGCTGGTCAGTGCGAAACAAGGGATTTCCTGTCCGCGTGCCAGACGTGGCAGATAGTGATTTTTCTGCTCATCAGTGCCGTAGTGCTGCAACAGCTCACCCGGGCCTAAAGAGTTGGGTACACCCACGGTGATAGCCAGAATACCGGATACGCCAGAGAGCTTCTGCAGGACACGGGACTGTGCATAAGCAGAGAATTCCAGGCCACCGTACTCTTTTTTGATAATCATCGCGAAGAAGCGGTGTTCTTTCAGATACGCCCACAGCTCTGGCGGCAGATCGGCCATTTCGTGGGTAATCTGGAAGTCATTCGCCATACGGCAGGCTTCTTCTACCGGACCATCAATAAAGGCTTGTTCTTCCGCCGTCAGGTGAGGCTGTGGGTAGTTGTGCAGTTTTTTCCAGTCAGGATTTCCCTGGAACAGATCGCCTTCCCACCATGTGGTTCCTGCATCGATTGCTTCTTTTTCCGTGCGGGACATGGGTGGCATCACTTTGCTGAAGGCACGGAAAACCGGTGCGGAGATCAGTGACTTACGCATCGGTGTCAGATTGAACGGCAGCAGAATGATTGCCAGCGGCACCAGCAGCCAGATATTCCACAGACCGGCAGCGGCCAGCGCCCCGGTCCAGACCAGCAGGATAAGGCTACTGAGCAGCAGGCTTACGCGGTGATAGAACAGCACACCGAGTAGGGTAATGGTTGCAACAATACTCAAAATCATCATAAAGAAATGCTCCCTTGCTTGTAGGAGGTCTGACCACTTGTGATGATATGGTTGTAGTTGATGTTATTTTCTTTATCAATGTGTTTACAAAATAATTACAACGCAGCTCACACTGTTGCCGCTTTCAGGGGCACGGAAAAACAAAACCGCCGGTGTTAGCAGAGGGGAAGGCTTCTCGCTTTACCCGCTATCCGTTACACTGCTGAGGTCAATAATCAAAGCGGAAGGACTATCCTCATGTACCAGGATTTGATTCGTAACGAACTCAATGAAGCGGCTGAAACACTGACTAATTTTCTGGCTGACGAAGCGAACATCCACGCGATCCAGCGCGCGGCAGTGCTGCTGGCAGACAGCTTCAAGGCGGGCGGTAAAGTGCTCTCCTGCGGTAATGGCGGTTCCCATTGTGACGCCATGCACTTTGCCGAAGAGTTGACGGGTCGCTACCGTGAAAATCGCCCGGGCTATCCGGCGATTGCGATTTCCGATGTCAGCCACATCTCCTGCGTCAGCAACGATTTCGGTTATGACTATATCTTCTCTCGTTACGTTGAATCCGTCGGTCGTTCAGGCGACGTGCTGCTGGGGATTTCCACTTCCGGCAATTCAGCGAACGTTATCAAGGCTATCGAAGCGGCACGCGCGCAGGGCATGAAGGTGATTACGCTGACCGGGAAAGACGGCGGCAAAATGGCGGGTTCCGCAGATGTAGAAATTCGTGTTCCGCATTTCGGTTTTGCCGATCGCATTCAAGAGATCCACATTAAAGTTATCCACATTCTGATCATGCTTATCGAAAAAGAGATGGTCAAAGCGTAATGATGTTATGCCGGTGGGCGCTTTGCCTACCGGTATCGCCGGGCGCCACTGCGTTGGCCCGGCCTGGGTGAATTTGCTCGCGATGACGTTGTAGGCCGGGTAAGCGACGCGCCACCCGGCACTGCCTGAAAGTGCAAGAGGTGAATTATGTGCGAACTGCTCGGGATGAGCGCCAATGTGCCAACCGATATCTGCTTTAGTTTTACCGGGCTGGTTCAGCGCGGGGGAGGCACCGGGCCTCATAAAGACGGTTGGGGTATCACCTTCTATGAAGGTAAAGGTTGCCGCACGTTTAAAGATCCTCAGCCCAGCTACCAGTCACCGATAGCCCGCCTGGTCCAGGAATATCCCATCAAGTCCTGCTCGGTCATCGCGCATATTCGCCAGGCGAATCGTGGGGAAGTGGCGCTGGAAAATACCCATCCCTTTACTCGTGAGCTCTGGGGCCGTAACTGGACTTATGCGCACAATGGACAGCTGACGGGTTACAAAACGCTGGAGACCGGCCAGTTTCGTCCGGTGGGTGAAACCGACAGCGAAAAAGCGTTCTGCTGGTTATTGCACAAACTCACCACCCGCTATCCACGAACGCCGGGCAATATGACGGGTGTCTTTAAGTATATTGCTACGCTGGCGGCGGAATTAAGGGAGAAAGGGGTCTTCAACATGCTGTTGTCGGATGGGCGCTATGTGATGGCGTACTGCTCGACGAATCTGCACTGGATAACCCGACGCGCCCCCTTTGGCGTGGCAACATTGCTTGATCAGGATGTGGAGATTGATTTTCAGCGAGAGACCACACCCAACGATGTGGTCACCGTGATTGCTACGCAGCCGTTAACGGGCAACGAAACCTGGCACAGGATAGCGCCAGGTGAGTGGGCATTATTTTGCCTCGGGAACCGTGTAGTTTGACGCCAGCTGAGGATGCACGACTTCGTGGCTGAGTGGCTTGCTGACAACATAACGTCCGTTTTGCACTGACACCATTGGCGGCTTGTGCGTCTGCTCAAAGTAGTCGTAGCCTGGCTTCAGCTGTGACCAGAAGTCACGGTAGTAAGAGTACTTATGGCGTTCCATGTTGGCATCGGTCATGCGGAAAGGATAGATGCTGACCTGGACGTTTGACTGACCAAATACCAGCGCGCCGGTAACAAACTGGAAGATTTCATCAATGCCGGTGTCGGTCATGGCGTAACAGCCAATTGACACGCAGGCGCCGTGAATCATCAGGTATTTCCCTTCATAGCCATGTGCCTGATCGTAGGCGTTTGGAAAACCAATATTAATGGCTTTATAGAAACGGCTATCGGGCTTGAGCTGGCTGCGGGCGACGTTGTAGAAGCCTTCCGGGGATTTGAAATCGCCCTGACGCTGTTTTGGACCCAGGCCGCCGGAATAGTTACAGATTTTGTAGCTATCGAGCAGCTGGTATTTCTCACCCATCTTCACATAAAGATCAAGAGTGCGCTCTTCTTTAAATATTTGAATATAAACGGGTGAGCCCATTAGCTGCTGTTTATATTCTTTGCTGACCGGGGTGGTCGAGCTGTTACTGCTAAGCAAACCGGCAAACGAAATGCACGGGATCAACAGCATCGCAAGTAACAATGCGATTTTGCGCATACTACATGTTCCTTGATAAAGCGGTGAGGAAAGGCCGGGGCGGCCAAATTAAAACCGAAATCAGAATTGTCTCGATTAGGTGCGCTCACATTAGCATCACCAAAGTTTTTCGCAAGTCCGGACGGCTGTGTTTACAAATTACTTTTATCTTATAAACCATTTCAGGCGCATAAACAGTCAGAACTTTGCGCATTTGCTCGCAAATACTGACCTGCAAGCCGCACAGTTGCTGCACTCCCTGGTTTGTTCCTGTAAACTCCCGCCTGTCTCACGACCAGGTTAAGAAAGGATGCTTTACTCTCATCGTACTGCCGCCAGCAGCGTACACTGGCACCGGTTTTTCCTTTCTGGCTTTCCTTTATTACTACGCTGGGTTTAGTGACAGTAACGTTTACGGATACCTGCTAACGACATGATTAAAATCACAAAAGGGCTCAATCTGCCCATCGCTGGCGCACCGTCGCAGCACATTGACGAGGGCACGAAAGTGAAGCACGTTGCCGTGCTTGGCGACGACTATATCGGCATGCGCCCCTCAATGGCGGTCCAGGAAGGCGACCGGGTGCTCAAAGGGCAGTTGCTGTTTGAGGACAAAAAAAATCCCGGCGTTCGCTTTACTGCGCCTGCCAGTGGCACCATCAGTGCGATTAACCGCGGCGAGCGTCGCGTGCTGCAATCGGTGGTTATCGAGATAGGCGGTGATGAAGCGGTAAGCTTCCCACGCGTTGAAAAGGCGGAGCTGGCAACGCTTAAGCGTGAGCACGTTGAGCAGCAACTGCTGGAATCCGGACTGTGGACCAGCCTGCGCACCCGTCCTTTCAGCAAAACGCCGACGCCGGGCAGCGTGCCTGCCGCCATTTTCGTCACTGCGATGGATACCCAGCCGCTGGCTGCCGATCCGCAGCCGATCATCTATCAACACCGCGACGCCTTCAACGCCGGACTCACGGTGTTAACGCGCCTGACGGAAGGTAAAGTCCACGTTTGCCAGGCCAGCGGCGGCAAGCTGGGCGGCCATTCTGGTGGGCAAGTCACCTTTAATGAATTTGCCGGGCCGCATCCTGCGGGACTGCCGGGCACGCATATCCACTTCCTCGAACCCGTCAGCCTGACGAAGCAGGTCTGGCATCTGAATTATCAGGATGTGATTGCCATCGGTAAGCTGTTTGTTGACGGTGAATTGTGGAGCGAGCGAGTCGTTGCGCTGGCGGGTCCACAGGTGAAAACCCCCCGTCTGGTGCGCACGCTTCTCGGGGCCAGCCTCGACGAGCTGACTGCGGGTGAACTGGCTGAAGGTGAAAATCGCGTAATCTCCGGCTCCGTACTGAGCGGCACGCACGCGCAAGGGCCACATGCTTTCCTTGGCCGTTATCACCTGCAGGTGAGCGTGGTGAAAGAAGGTCGTGAGAAAGAGCTGTTAGGCTGGGTGATGCCGGGGAAAGAGAAATTCTCCATCACCCGCACCACGCTTGGGCATTTCCTGAAGAATAAACTGTTCAGTTTCTCAACCGACACCAACGGGGGTGAGCGAGCGATGGTGCCAATCGGCAACTACGAACGCGTCATGCCGCTGGATATCCTGCCAACCATGCTGCTGCGTGATTTGCTGGCTGGAGATAGCGACAGCGCACAAGCGCTGGGTTGTCTGGAACTGGATGAAGAAGATTTGGCGCTTTGCACTTACGTCTGCCCGGCGAAGTACGAGTACGGCCCGGTGCTGCGCGAAGTGTTAACCCGCATTGAGCAGGAAGGATAAGTAATGGGCCTGAAAAATCTGCTGGAAAAAATTGAGCCGCACTTTACCCATGGCGGCAAGCTTGAAAAGTATTACCCGCTGTATGAAGCCGCAGCAACCATCTTCTACACGCCAGGTTTGGTGACCAAAGGGGCGTCTCACGTCCGTGATGCCATTGACCTCAAGCGTATGATGATTCTGGTGTGGTTGGCAGTATTCCCAGCCATGTTCTGGGGGATGTACAACGTCGGTCTGCAAACCATTCCCGCCCTGCACAAGCTGTACGGCGCGGCGGAGCTGCAGCAGGTGATTGCCAGCCACTGGCATTACAGCGTAGCGCAAGCGCTCGGGGTGAATTTTGGCCCGGACGCGGGCTGGTTGAGCATGATGGGATTGGGGGCAGTCTTCTTCCTGCCAATCTATATCACCGTGTTTATCGTCGGCGGTTTCTGGGAGGTGGTGTTTGCTATCGTGCGCAAACACGAAATTAACGAAGGCTTCTTCGTGACCTCCATACTGTTCGCGTTGATTGTTCCGCCAACTCTGCCGCTGTGGCAGGCTGCGCTGGGCATCAGCTTCGGCGTGGTTATCGGCAAAGAAATTTTCGGGGGGACCGGGCGTAACTTCCTTAACCCGGCACTGGCGGGGCGTGCATTCCTGTTCTTTGCCTATCCGGCACAGATTTCCGGTGATCTGGTGTGGACCGCTGCCGATGGTTTTTCTGGCGCAACCCCGCTCTCTCAATGGGCGAGCCACGGGGGTGAAGCGCTGGTCAACGTCGCAACGGGTCAGCCAGTGACCTGGCTGGATGCCTTCCTCGGCAAGATTCCAGGTTCGATCGGTGAAGTCTCTACCCTGATGCTGCTGATTGGCGGCGCTATCATCATTTTCGGTCGCGTTGCCTCATGGCGTATCGTCGCTGGCGTGATGATCGGGATGATTGCCGTAGCTACGCTGTTTAACCTGCTCGGTTCCGCCACTAACCCAATGTTCGCCATGCCGTGGTACTGGCATCTGGTGCTGGGCGGATTTGCTTTTGGCATGTTGTTTATGGCGACCGACCCTGTTTCGGCGTCGTTTACGGATAAAGGGAAATGGGCTTACGGCGCGTTAATCGGCGCGATGTGCGTGCTGATCCGCGTGGTCAACCCGGCTTATCCGGAAGGGATGATGCTGGCGATTCTGTTCGCCAACCTCTTTGCACCGTTGTTCGATTATCTGGTGGTGCAGGCCAACATCAAGCGGAGGAAGTCGCGTGGCTGAAGTAAAAAGTAACGATAGCATCGGTAAAACGCTGCTGGTGGTGCTGGTGCTTTGCCTGGTTTGCTCGATAGTGGTGGCCGGCTCGGCGGTGGGACTCAAGTCCCGTCAGCAGGAGCAAAAGGCGCTGGATAAACAGCGTAATATTTTGTCCGTCGCTGGGCTGATGCAGCCAGAGATGAAGCAGGATGAAGTGGCCTCTGTTTACGCCGAACGTATCACGCCGCGTCTACTGGATTTAAAGAGCGGTGAGCTGCTGGACAAAGACCCTGGGGCGTTTAACCAGGGGCTGGCGCTGAAAGATCCGGCACAGAGCACTCAGCTGGAAGCCAATCAGGATCCGGCGGGCATCAAGCGGCGCAGCAACGTGGTGGAAATCTACCTCGTTAAAGATGCGCAGAAAAAGATTCAGGAAGTGGTGCTGCCGATTTACGGCAACGGCCTGTGGTCGATGATGTATGCCTTCGTAGCGCTTGATACCGACGGGCGCACGGTGAAAGGCATCACCTATTATGATCAGGGGGAAACCCCGGGGTTAGGTGGGGAAGTGGAAAACCCGGCCTGGCGTAAGCAGTTCATCGGCAAGAAAGTGCTCGATGACAACGGCATGCCGGCACTGAAGGTCGTTAAAGGCGGCGCGCATCAGAACGATGGCTACGCGGTTGACGGGCTTTCTGGTGCCACACTGACCTCAAACGGCGTGCAGCATAGCTTTGATTTCTGGATGGGGGAGCAGGGCTTCGGTCCCTTCCTGAAGCAGATTCGTGAAGGAGGCCTGAACAATGGCTGAACTCGGTGATATGAAAGAAGTAAAACGGGTGCTGGTGGGACCGCTGATTGCCAATAACCCGATTGCCCTGCAGGTGCTCGGCGTGTGCTCGGCGCTGGCGGTGACCACCAAGCTTGAAACGGCTTTCGTGATGACCCTCGCGGTAACGCTGGTGACGGCGTTTTCCAGCATGTTTATCTCGATGATCCGCCATCACATCCCAAACAGTGTACGCATTATTGTGCAGATGGCGATCATCGCGTCTCTGGTTATCGTGGTTGATCAACTGCTGCGCGCCTTCGCGTATGAAACCTCCAAACAGCTGTCGGTGTTTGTTGGTCTGATCATCACTAACTGTATCGTAATGGGCCGTGCAGAAGCCTATGCCATGAAGTCACCGCCGCTGGCGAGCTTTATGGACGGCATCGGCAACGGTCTGGGCTACGGCGCGATCCTGATGATTGTTGGCTTCCTGCGTGAACTCATCGGTAGCGGCAAACTGTTTGGTATCACCGTACTGCAAACCGTGCAGAACGGCGGCTGGTATCAGCCGAATGGCCTGTTCCTGCTCGCCCCGAGCGCATTTTTCATTATCGGTCTGCTGATCTGGGCGCTGCGTAGCTGGAAGCCGGAACAGCAGGAGAAGGAGTAACCGATTATGGCTCATTACATCAGTCTGTTTGTCCGAGCGGTGTTTGTAGAAAACATGGCGTTGGCGTTCTTCCTTGGCATGTGTACGTTCCTTGCGGTGTCGAAGAAAGTGTCCACCGCTTTTGGTCTTGGCATCGCGGTAACCGTGGTGCTGGGGATCTCTGTTCCGGTAAACAACCTTATCTATAACCTGGTGCTGCGCGATGGTGCGCTGGTCGAAGGGGTTGATCTTAGCTTCCTTAATTTCATCACCTTTATCGGGGTTATCGCCGCGCTGGTACAGATCCTCGAGATGATCCTCGATAAGTATTTCCCGTCGCTGTACAACGCGCTGGGGATTTTCCTGCCGCTGATCGCGGTGAACTGCGCCATTTTTGGCGGCGTTTCCTTCATGGTTCAGCGCGATTACAACTTCCCGGAATCCGTGGTGTATGGCTTTGGATCGGGTATCGGCTGGATGCTGGCGATCGTGGCGATGGCTGGGATCCGCGAGAAAATGAAGTATGCCAACGTGCCCGCAGGATTGCGCGGCTTAGGGATCACCTTTATCACCACCGGACTCATGGCACTGGGCTTTATGTCGTTCTCCGGCGTGCAGCTATAAGGGCGTAACAGATGGAAATTATCCTTGGCGTGGTGATGTTCACGCTGATTGTACTGGCGCTGTCGCTGCTGATCCTTGCGGCGCGCGCGAAGCTGGTGAACTCCGGCGATGTGGTTATTGAGATCAACAACGAAGCAGACAAACAAATCCGCACCCCGGCTGGTGACAAGCTGCTGAACACCTTGTCCAGCAATGGGATCTTTGTCTCTTCAGCCTGCGGCGGCGGTGGCTCCTGTGGTCAGTGTCGCGTGACGGTGAAAGAGGGCGGTGGCGATATCCTGCCAACGGAGCTCTCACATATCACCAAACGTGAAGCGAAAGAGGGCTGTCGTCTGGCGTGCCAGGTGGCGGTGCGTCAGGACATGAAAATCGAGCTACCGGAAGAGATTTTCGGCGTCAAAAAATGGGAGTGTGAGGTTATCTCTAACGATAACAAAGCCACTTTCATCAAAGAACTCAAGCTTGCTATCCCGGAAGGGGAAAGCGTGCCCTTCCGTGCGGGCGGCTATATTCAGATTGAGTGCCCGTCGCATAAAGTGGCCTATGCCGATTTCGACGTACCGGACGAGTACCGTGGCGATTGGGACAAATTCAACCTGTTCCGCTATGTCTCTGAGGTGAACGAGCCGACGCTGCGTGCGTACTCGATGGCGAACTACCCGGATGAGAAGGGCATTATCATGCTTAACGTCCGTATCGCCACACCGCCACCGTCAGCGCCGGATGTGCCGCCGGGCATTATGTCTTCTTATATCTGGTCGCTGAAAGCGGGCGATAAAGTGACGATCTCCGGGCCGTTTGGCGAGTTCTTTGCCAAAGACACGGATGCAGAGATGGTGTTTATTGGCGGTGGTGCGGGAATGGCGCCAATGCGTTCGCACATTTTCGACCAGCTCAAGCGTCTGGGCAGCAAACGTAAAATCAGCTTCTGGTACGGCGCTCGCTCCCTGCGTGAAATGTTCTATGACGACGAGTTTGAGCAACTGGCGCGTGAGAACCCGAACTTCACCTTCCACGTGGCGCTCTCCGACCCGCAGCCGGAAGATAACTGGACAGGACATACCGGGTTTATTCACAACGTGTTGTATGAAAACTACCTGAAAAACCACGCGGCACCGGAGGACTGTGAGTTCTACATGTGTGGGCCGCCGGTGATGAATGCTGCAGTGATCCGTATGCTGAAAGATCTGGGCGTTGAGGATGAAAACATCATGCTCGATGACTTTGGAGGCTGATGATGTTGACGGTATTTCTGGCCACCTTCGCGGTGTTTGTGTTGGTTATCCTTGGGATGTCGCTGGGCTATCTGGTGAAGCGGAAAAGCATTCAGGGGAGCTGCGGCGGGATCACTTCGCTCGGGCTTGAGAAAGTCTGTGACTGTCCGGAGCCGTGCGACGCGCGGAAAAAAAGGATGGCACGCGAGGCGCAGCGTCAGCAAAACCGAATCCTGTAGTTCCCCCTCTCCCTAACCCTCTCCCTCAGGGAGAGGGAACCGTTCGGTGCTCATTCTTCTCCCCTCGCCCTGTGGGAGAGGGGTCGGGGGAGAGGGCATCAGACCGCACTAAATCCCCACACTTCTCATTGCACATTATTTTACTGTATACTTAACCAGTATCTGGTAAGGGGTGAGTATGCGCAAAATTATCCATGTGGATATGGACTGTTTTTTTGCCGCGGTTGAAATGCGGGATAATCCAGCCCTGCGCGACATTCCAATTGCCATCGGCGGAAGCCGGGTTCAGCGTGGGGTGATCAGCACGGCCAACTATCCTGCGCGAAAGTTTGGTGTTCGCAGCGCAATGCCGACGGTCACGGCATTGAAGCTCTGCCCGCACCTGACGCTACTCCCGGGGCGGTTTGACGCCTACAAAGAAGCGTCTCTCCATATTCGCGAAATCTTCTCCCGCTACACCTCGCTTATTGAACCGCTCTCGCTCGATGAAGCCTATCTTGATGTCACGGACAGTCTGCATTGTCACGGCTCCGCCACGCTGATGGCGCAGGAAATTCGCCAGACCATTGAAAAAGAGATCAACCTCACCGCATCTGCGGGTGTCGCACCCGTGAAGTTCCTGGCCAAAATTGCCTCCGATCTCAACAAGCCCAACGGGCAATACGTCATCACGCCTGATGAGGTTCCAGGCTTTATCAAAACTCTCTCTCTGGCCAAAATCCCGGGCGTGGGGAAAGTCTCGGCTGCGAAGCTTGAAAGTATGGGGCTACGTACCTGCGAAGATGTACAAAACAGCGATCTGGCAATGTTGCTCAAACGTTTTGGTAAGTTTGGCCGTGTGCTGTGGGAGCGTAGCAACGGCATCGACGAGCGTGATGTCAACAATGAACGCCTGCGCAAATCGATAGGCGTTGAACGTACGCTGGCAGAAGATATTCATGAATGGGCTGACTGTGAGGCGATTATCACCCATCAGCTCTATCCGGAACTGGAACGTCGTTTGGGGAAGGTGAAACCCGATTTGCTGATTGCCCGTCAGGGGGTAAAGCTCAAGTTCAATGATTTCCAGCAGACCACCCAGGAACACGTTTGGCCAAAACTGAATAAAGACGATTTAATCGCGACGGCGTTTAAAGCCTGGCAGGAGAGAAGAGGCGGGCGCGGCGTCAGGCTGGTTGGGCTGCACGTGACATTGCTTGATCCGCAGCTCGAACGGCAGCTGGTTTTGGGATTGTGAAGCGGTAAAAAAAAACCGGGTGGCGGCTTCGCCTGACCCGGCCTGGCTGCCGTATTTTGTAGGCCCGGTAAGCTTGCGCCACCGGGCATCTGACAGCAAATTACTTCGCAGGAATAGCTTTCAGCAGTTCAGTCAGCAGCGTCCAGTATTGACCGACGCTTTCGATATGAACCTGCTCATCCGGAGAGTGAGGACCGGTAATGGTTGGGCCGATGGAAACCATGTCCATGTTTGGATACGGCTTCTTGAACAGCCCGCATTCCAGACCTGCGTGGATAATCTGGATGTTCGGGGTTTTGTCGAACAGACGCTGATAGGTTTCACGCACCAGGTGCATGACCGGGGAGTTGGCGTCTGGCTGCCAGCCCGGGTAGCCGCCTTTCGGTGCGGTCTGAGCGCCAGCCATTTTACCCAGTGATTCCAGCATGCTCACCACGTAGTCTTTACCGCTGTCGATAAGGCTACGGATCAGGCAGATGATTTCCACGTTGTCGTCGTGCATGGTGACCACACCGACGTTCAGGGAGGTTTCTACTACGCCTTTCGCCACGTCGGAATTGCGGATCACGCCATTCGGGGTGGCATTCAGCAACTGAATGAAACTGTCGCGAGACTGTGCCGTCAACGCCGCTTTATCGGCGGTCACGGATTCAAGTACCACGATCAGGTTCTTCTCTTTTGCTTCCAGCTCGTTTTTCAGGATAGCCTGATATTTTTCCGCCAGCGCTTTCAGGGTTTCTGCTTTTGCCGCAGGCACCGCAACGGTGGTGAACGCTTCACGCGGGATAGCGTTACGCAGCGTGCCGCCGTTGAAATCGACCAGACGCAGATCCAGCTCGGCCGCATGGCCTGCCAGGAAACGTGCCAGCAGTTTGTTAGCGTTACCCAGGCCCAGGTGAATGTCGCCGCCAGAGTGGCCGCCTTTCAGGCCTTTCAGGGTCAGCTTGAAGCTTTCAAAACCCGCCGGGATCGCTTCACGAGACAGCGGCAGAGTGGTGATAAAATCAATACCGCCTGCGCAACCCATGTAGATCTCACCTTCTTCTTCTGAGTCGGTGTTGATCAGGATATCGGCCTGCAGCCAGTTTGGCTGAAGACCAAATGCGCCATCCATGCCCGCTTCTTCGGTCATGGTCAGCAGCACTTCCAGAGGACCATGCTCAACGCTGTCATCCGCCAGAACGGCCAGTGCAGAGGCCATACCGATGCCGTTATCCGCGCCAAGCGTGGTGCCGCGAGCTTTAATCCACTCGCCATCGATATAAGGCTGAATAGGGTCTTTGGTGAAGTCATGCACGGTGTCGTTGTTTTTCTGCGGCACCATGTCCAGGTGAGCCTGCATCACAACCGGCTTGCGATTTTCCATGCCTTTGGTCGCGCCTTTACGGATCAGGATGTTACCCACCTGGTCGCGCTCTGCGTGCAGACCTTTTTCCTTCGCCCAGCCCATGATGTATTCGGCAAGCTGTTCTTCGTGATAGGACGGATGAGGAATAGAGCAGATTTTGGCAAAAATATCCCACAGCGGCTGCGGGGATAATTGAGACAGTTCAGACACGGTAAGTCTCCTTACGGCTCCTGCAAAAGTGGCTTGCAGGAAATGGGTTAGCAATGACAATCAGGCAAATGGCCTGACGTGCGAGATGCCCCTGAGAATACCACTTTCTGTCAGCTCTGGGAGTACGGCAGGCGCAAAAACTCCCGGCGAGGCGGTTAAACACTGGTTTTTAGTGCGCCAGATCTCTATAATCTCGCGCAACCTGGAATCACCCCGAACATTTTTTAAGCCGTTTTACAGGCTGGGATACAATCACATGAGCGAAAAATACGTCGTTACCTGGGACATGTTGCAGATCCATGCACGCAAACTGGCCGCGCGCCTGATGCCGTCCGAACAGTGGAAAGGCATTATTGCCGTTAGCCGTGGAGGCCTGGTACCTGGCGCTCTGCTGGCCCGTGAACTGGGTATTCGTCATGTGGACACTGTCTGCATTTCCAGCTACGACCACGACAACCAGCGTGAGCTGAAAGTCCTGAAACGTGCCGAAGGCGATGGCGAAGGTTTCATCGTTATTGACGATCTGGTTGATACCGGCGGTACCGCAGTGGCTATCCGTGAAATGTATCCAAAAGCGCATTTCGTCACCATCTTCGCTAAGCCTGCCGGTCAGCCGCTGGTGGATGACTACGTGATCGACATCCCGCAGGATACCTGGATTGAGCAGCCGTGGGATATGGGCGTGGTGTTCGTACCGCCAATCTCTGGTCGCTAAAATATTCATCGTCTTTCTGCCCACAGGGGTGTTGTCTGCGTTTATTTCCCCCCAGTCACTTACTTGAGTAAGCTCCTGGGGATTCATAAACTTGCCGCCTACCTGTGAGAAGAAATTCTCGAATATTCAATTTTCTTCAACGCCCGGTATAACCGGGCGTTGTCCTTTTTAGGCGCAGGCGGGTTACAATAGACACCATGTCGTATTCATGGAGTCTATGCGATGCCCGAAGCCAACCTCAGTGAAGTTCTCTTCAAACCCCGTTTTAAGCACCCGGAAACCTCGACGCTGGTGCGCCGATTTAACCCGGGCAACCCGCCCTCAGTGCAATCCGCACTCGACGGAAGCTCTGTGCCTCACTGGTACCGAATGATTAACCGTCTGATGTGGATCTGGCGAGGTATCTCTCCTCAGGAGATCCTCGATGTCCAGGCACGGATAGTGATGAGTACCGCGGAACGTACTGACGAAGATCTCTATGACACGGTTGTCGGCTATCGCGGCGGTAACTGGACCTACGAATGGGCGAAACAGGCGATGCTTTGGCAACAAAAGGCCGGGCAGGAGCAGAACGATCTGCTCAGTGGTCGCCACTGGCTGCATGCCTCACAGCTCTACAGTATTGCGGCCTATCCGCACCTGAAAGGCGATGAGCTTGCCGATCAGGCTCAGGCGCTGGCGAATCGTGCCTATGAAGAAGCGGCTCAGCGTCTGCCAGGTTCGATGCGTGAACTGGAGTTCACCATTCCAGGCGGTGCTTCTGTCAGCGGTTTTTTGCATATGCCACCGGGTAACGGACCTTTCCCGACGGTCCTCATTTGTGGCGGGCTGGACGCGCTGCAGAGCGACAACTATACGCTGTATGAAAAGTACTTCGCCCCGCTGGGCATTGCGATGCTGACGCTGGATATGCCGTCGATTGGCTTCTCGTCAAAATGGAAGCTGACCCAGGACTCCAGTTTCCTGCATCAGCAGGTGCTGAAATCGCTACCGAATATTCCGTGGGTGGATCACACCAGAGTCGCCGCTTTTGGTTTCCGTTTCGGCGCGAACGTCGCCGTCCGGCTGGCTTACCTCGAGTCATCTCGCCTGAAAGCCGTCGCGTGCCTTGGGCCTGTGGTGCATTCTCTGCTGAACGACCCGCTGCGTCAGGGTCAGGTACCGGAAATGTATCTCGACGTGCTGGCTTCGCGAATGGGGATGCACGATGCCTCTGACGATGCGCTACGCGTAGAGCTCAATCGCTACTCGTTAAAAACCCAGGGGCTGCTGGGGCGTCGCTGTCCGACCCCGATGCTTTCCGGTTATTGGGAAAATGATCCGTTTAGCCCGGAAGAGGAATCGCGTTTAATCACTTCGTCATCTGCCGATGGCAAGCTGATGAAGATCCCGTTTAAACCGGTATATCGTAATTTTGACAAGGCGTTGAAAGAAATTGCCGGGTGGATCAACCATAGAATTGGTTAATGGATTGCTAAATTCTATTGATTTGGTAAAACAGTTGCATCACTAAAGGAGATCGCAATGACGTTACCGAGTGGACACCTGAAAAGTAAACTGATCAAGAAATTCACTGCTCTTGGCCCCTACATCCGGGAAGAGCAGTGCGAAGATAATCGCTTCTTTTTCGATTGCCTGGCTGTGTGCGTCAATGTCAAACCGGCACCGGAAAAGCGCGAGTTTTGGGGCTGGTGGCTGGAAATGGAAGCGCAGGAAAAGCGTTTTACCTACAGCTACCAGTTTGGCCTGTTCGACAAAGAAGGCGTCTGGCAGCAGATGGCCATCAAGGATCAAGAAGTGTCGGATCGACTCGAGCACACGCTGCGTGAATTTCACGAGCGGGCGCGTGAGTTACTGAAAACCTTCAATCTGGCCCTGGAGCCCGCGGAGGACGTTGTTCAGCCAGTAAGATTGTCTGCCTGAAAACCTTAAAACGTTGTCTTAGTGCCGGATACGGTTTTGGCGTTGTCCGGCCTGTCGCCTGAACCTCTTTAACTAATAATAAAAAAAAACCCTCAATAAAGAGGGTTTTTTTAACGCTGTGGAAAATCAGAACTGATAAACCAGGCCTAATGCAACGACATCGTCATTGTTCAGAGCCAGTTTATTGTCGTCAGACAGCTGGTTGATTTTATAATCAACAAACGCTGACATGTTTTTGTTGAAGTAATAGGTGGCGGCCACGTCGATATACTTCACCAGATCCGCATCGCCCACGCCCTCAATATCCTTACCTTTAGACTGGACATAGCCGATGGACGGACGCAGACCAAAATCAAATTGATATTGCGCCACGAATTCCATTGCCTGGTTTTTATTCGCAAAACCGCTGACTTTGGTATTCACACCGTTAATGGACGCGGTGCCTGAAATAGGCGTCATGTTGCGGGTTTCTGCGTAAATCGCCGCGAGGTACACGCTGTTTGCATCGTATTTGAAGCCGGTGGTCCAGGCTTCAGCGTCAGTCCCTTTACCGAAGCTGCTGTCCTGCTGATTCAGGGTACGGTTGGAATTAGAGTAAGCCGCGCCCAGGGTAAAGCCGGAATCACCAAAGTCATAGCTCAGAGAGGAACCGAAGCCGTCACCGTTAGCTTTGCTGGTGACACGCGAGTCGTTCTCGTTCTTGCCCTGATACTGCAGCGCCAGCTTCAGGCCATCGACCAGGCCGAAGAAGTTGTTGTTGCGGTAGGTCGCCATACCGTTACCACGGCCGGTCATGAAGTTATCGGTTTTTACGAAGGAGTCATCACCGAACTCTGGGATCATATCGGTATACGCTGCGACGTTATACAGAATCCCGTAGTTACGACCGTAATCGAAAGAACCGATGTCACCGGCTTTCAGGCCAGCAAACGCCAGACGGGTTTTGGCGGCATTCGGGTCACCTTCCACTTTGTTGGCGGCAACCTGATATTCCCACTGACCAAAGCCGGTCAGTTGATCATTAATTTGGGTCTGGCCTTTGAAGCCCATACGAATATAAGACTGATCGCCATCAACGGCATCGTTGTCGCTCATGTAGTGTTCAGCTTTAACGCGACCATACAGATCCAGTTTATTGCCGTCTTTATTATAAATTTCTGCGGCCTGTGCTGCGGTGGAAGACATTACGCCCAGTACCATTAATGCCAGTGTGCTCTTTTTCATTTTTAACCCTGATATATACGCGCTGTAATTTGGCAACTTGCCGTTTAAAAAACAGGAAGGGTTGTAACTCTGGGAAATGAAAGTTTTATGACAATGTAAGAATAATTTTAAAAATCTGTATTTATCTGTTTCTGTCATAAAAAAGTCATTTCCTGCCGCTACGCTTCCTGATCCCGCGCAACAAAGTGCGCTGCAACCCGTTCAGGGAGTTGGCAAGCGCCCTGAGTCCTGTTACAACGTCTTTTTCCTAATCATTGAATGGCAGAGAAACATGAGTGACAGTCAGACGCTGGTCATTAAGCTGGGTACCAGTGTTTTAACCGGGGGCTCGCGCCGCCTTAATCGCGCCCACATCGTTGAGTTGGTGCGCCAGTGCGCACAGTTGCACGCTGCTGGGCATCGTATTGTGATTGTCACTTCCGGGGCGATTGCCGCGGGACGCGAACATCTTGGCTACCCCGAACTGCCTGCCACTATTGCGTCTAAACAGCTGCTTGCTGCGGTTGGACAAAGCCGCCTGATCCAACTCTGGGAACAGCTGTTCTCCATCTATGGGATTCACGTCGGGCAGATGTTGCTGACCCGCGCCGATATGGAAGACAGAGAACGTTTCCTCAATGCCCGCGATACGCTGCGCGCGCTGCTGGATAACCACATCGTTCCAGTCATTAATGAAAACGACGCCGTTGCCACTGCAGAAATTAAAGTCGGCGATAATGACAACCTCTCTGCGCTGGCCGCGATCCTTGCCGGTGCCGATAAACTGCTGTTGTTGACCGATCAGCAGGGGTTATTTACCGCCGACCCACGTAACAACCCAGAAGCCAGGCTGATTCAGGATGTGCACGGAATTGACGATGCGCTGCGCGCCATTGCCGGTGACAGCGTTTCCGGTTTAGGCACCGGAGGCATGGGCACCAAACTGCAGGCGGCAGACGTTGCCTGCCGTGCGGGCATCGACACCATCATCGCGGCGGGCAATCGTCCGGGCGTGATTGGGGATGTGATGGACGGAGTTGCCGTAGGCACTCGCTTCCACGCGCAGACCTCGCCGCTGGAGACCCGTAAACGTTGGATCTTCGGGGCTCCGCCAGCGGGTGAAATCACCGTAGACGAAGGTGCGGTTGTCGCTATTTTGGAAAAAGGGAGCTCATTGCTTCCAAAAGGGATTAAAAGCGTGACAGGTAACTTCTCCCGTGGTGAAGTAATCCGTATCCGTAATCTCGACGGGCGTGACATTGCTCATGGCGTTTCGCGCTACAACAGCGACGCACTGCGCCGTATCGCCGGCCAGCACTCGCAGCAAATCGACGCCATTCTTGGCTATGAATATGGCCCGGTGGCCGTTCACCGCGACGACATGATCACCCGCTAAGGAGCTTTCAATGCTGGAACAAATGGGCATCGCTGCCAAAGCGGCCTCCTACAAGCTTGCGCAGCTTTCCGCGCGTGAGAAAAACCAGGTACTGGAAAAAATTGCCGATTATCTGGAAGCTCAACAGGAAACCATTCTTCGTGCGAACGCAGAAGACCTGGCCGAAGCCCGGACCAATGGCCTCACCGACGCGTTGCTGGACCGCCTGGCGCTGACGCCAGCTCGCTTAAAAAGCATCGCCGATGACGTACGTCAGGTCTGTAATCTTGCCGACCCGGTAGGGCAGGTGATTGACGGCGGCCTGCTGGACAGCGGCCTGCGCATTGAACGCCGCCGTGTGCCGCTGGGTGTGGTGGGTGTGATTTATGAAGCTCGCCCTAACGTTACCGTGGATGTGGCTTCTTTGTGCCTGAAAACGGGCAATGCGGCCATTCTGCGTGGGGGTAAAGAGACGTGGCGCACCAATGCGGCAACCGTGAAAGTGATTCAGCAGGCGCTGGAAGAGTGTGGTCTGCCGGCGGGGGCAGTGCAGGCAATCGAAAGCCCGGACCGCGCGCTGGTCAACGAAATGCTGCGCATGGATAAATACATCGACATGCTGATCCCGCGCGGTGGCGCAGGCCTGCATAAGCTGTGCCGTGAGCAGTCGACGATCCCGGTCATCACCGGCGGTATCGGCGTATGCCATATCTATGTGGATGATACTGCACAGTTTGAACCGGCGCTTAAGATCATCGTCAATGCCAAAACCCAGCGTCCAAGCACCTGTAACACCGTCGAAACGCTGTTAGTGCATCAGGCGATTGCCGAAAGTTTCCTGCCCGCGCTGAGTAAGCAGATGGCCGAAAGCGGTGTTACGCTGCATGCCGACGCTAACGCGTTGGCACAACTGCAAAACGGCCCGGCAACCGTGGTGGCGGTGAAAGCGCAAGAGTACGACGATGAGTTTCTGTCGCTGGATCTGAACGTGAAGCTGGTGGACGGCCTGGACGGTGCGATTGAGCACATTCGCCAGCACGGTACCCAGCACTCCGACGCTATCCTGACCCGCACGCTGAGCAATGCCAACCGCTTTATCAATGAAGTGGATTCATCCGCCGTCTATGTGAACGCCTCAACGCGCTTCACCGATGGTGCACAGTTTGGCCTTGGCGCTGAAGTCGCGGTTAGCACACAAAAACTGCACGCCCGCGGTCCGATGGGCCTTGAAGCGCTGACCACCTACAAGTGGATCGGCTTCGGTGATGATACGATTCGTGCGTAAATGAACACGGGTGATGCAAAAATAGGCGATTGATTCATAAGGCCATTGACGCATCACCCGCAGAGTTTTAAGCTTTTTCCCGCAGTATCCCTCTCAGGGCCGATATAGCTCAGTTGGTAGAGCAGCGCATTCGTAATGCGAAGGTCGTAGGTTCGACTCCTATTATCGGCACCATTCAAGCATCTCTCAAAGTCTATTCAAGTTCACTGAAACCCCTTATAATCTGCATATTCCAGCTCTCGAGTGTATTCTGACGTCTACTGGCATACCCCAAAATCCACATGCACTTGGGGGTACATTTGGGGGTATGTGCTGTTCGGTCTTATGGAGATACCCCCAGTGAAACTTAATGCCCGCCAGGTTGATACCGCAAAGCCAAAAGATAAACCCTACAAACTTGCTGATGGTGGTGGGCTTTACCTTTTGGTCAGCCCCAATGGCTCAAGATACTGGCGTCTTAAGTATCGTGTTGCAGGTAAAGAAAATATATTGGCACTGGGAGTTTATCCTGAGACTACTCTGGCTGAGGCGCGAGCTAAACGTGAAGAAGCCAAAAGGGGTATTGCTGGTGGGATTGACCCCAATGTCGCGAAGCGAGAAGAGAAACTCGCCCGAGAGGCCAGTGTCAGGAACACCTTTCAGGAAATTGCTTGTGAATGGCATGCCAGCAAGCTTTACAAATGGTCTGAAGGATATGCTTCGGACATTATGGAGGCGTTTAATAAAGATGTGTTCCCTTTCATCGGCAAAAAGCCTATTGCAGATATCAAGCCACTCGAACTGCTGAATGTGCTTCGCCGTATGGAAAGCAGGGGAGCGACTGAGAAGGCAAAAAAAGTCAGGCAGCGTTGCGGTGAAGTTTTCCGCTATGCAATTGTGACTGGCCGGGCTGAATACAATCCAGCCCCCGATCTCACTAGCGCCATGCAAGGGCATGAGTCCAACCATTATCCCTTCCTGAATACCTCTGAGCTGCCAGCATTTTTCGAGTCACTTTCTCAGTACTCGGGCAGTATTTTAGTTGTTTTGGCCGCGCGCTTGCTGATTCTCACCGGTGTGAGAACGGGTGAACTACGAGGTGCTACATGGCAAGAAATTGATACAGAATCTGCTGTATGGATCATCCCGGCGGAACGTATGAAGATGCGTCGCCCGCATATTGTGCCTTTATCAAGACAGGTACTGGCCATCATTGCGCGCATCCGCGAAATGACGGGGCGTTACCCTCTGATGTTTCCAGGGCGTAATGACCCACGAAAGACCATGAGTGAAGCAAGTATCAATCAGGTGTTTAAGCGCATTGGTTACACTGGTCGTGTAACTGGCCACGGCTTTAGGCATACCATGAGCACTATTCTCCACGAGCAGGGTTACAACACAGCGTGGATTGAAACCCAGCTGGCACATGTCGATAAAAACTCCATTCGTGGAACCTATAACCACGCTCAGTATCTGGATGGCCGCAGGGAGATGTTGCAGTGGTATGCGGATTATATGGATAGCCTTGAGCAGAATGGAAATCTTGTCCATGGCAAGTTCGGAAAGTCAGCATAGCTGCTCGGATAAGTAGTTTAACCAGAAAGGAGTAGACTACTGTAGATGCATAAATCACAGGGCTATGCCACAGTAGATACCCGATTGCCTCTACGGGTGGGTATAGCCTCCTTGAAGAAGAGGCGAAGTTGGCGTAGTCATGTCCGAACAACAATCTCTCCCTTTAGATTTTTCCGTACCGTCTTCCCCCATTCGGGACTTGAACAAGATCACTAGCCGTGCCCGTTGGCTTCTAAAGCGCAACAGAAGAACAAACTCGCAAGTTATCCATGTACAAAAGTTGATGATGGATCTGATCGACATCTACTGGCAGGAAGAGCGCGAGAAAGAGAAGCAACGGTTAGAAGTCGAAGCCAGAGCTCGCTTAGCAGAACATCATTGGGGAGAAGAAGAGGACGAAGGGCCAGACCTCTATCCTTTCGCACTTCGTCATAACCGATATGGCGAGTTTCTTGAATTTGTCGGTGATGAAAGTGAGCTTAACCTGTCGGGTGATGATGACCTGGATGATGTTGAAGTGCTCACTGAAATCATCGAGTGGTTTGCTGATAACGAATCCGTTGAAGGATTTGTAGATGCTGAGCCTTCTGAATATTTTGCCGCTCTGGCACTTTTACTTGTGGAGGAGGCCGTGTTTTTCATCCCAGCAAATGGGGAAAAAATGGATACCACTGTAAATCTGAAAGAAGTGAAATGTTTCGTTCAGCCTGCAATGAAGTCGATGAAAGCTATTTGCTATGCCCGCGAAGCCGAATCGAGAGTTGAGCATGAACTGGCACTACAGGCATCTGAAGAAAGAATAGCCGCACTGACAGTTGAAGTTGCTTCGTTAGCTGATTCTACGGCTATCTATAAAATGGAGAAAAAAGCATCGACACAGAAAGCCAATGTGGCGCGGCATGTTAAAAATAGAGAAGCGGCACAGTTAGTGACTAAAGAATGGGAGGCGAATAGCCAAAATTTCAGAAGCACGGCGGCAGGAGCTAAGCATTACAAGTTATGGCTCGAGGGGTTGGGCTTTTACTATGAGATAACAACGGTGTGCAGATGGCTACAGTTGAGTGACAACCGCAACAAGACTAAAAAGTCATAGTGATTAGAGTATGTAGTCTACGACGCAGACTACATACTCTGCGTCGTAGAACCGTGGAATTGATGTGCCCAATTGTTTGAAATGACTCCAGTTAGCTTAACGACTATTGGAGTCCATTATGTCTCAATCATTTATCCGCTTACCCGAAGTACAACGTCGCACCGGCTACAGCAAGGCCTGGATCTATCGCCTGATGAGTCAGCAGCGTTTTCCTTCTGCCGTGAAGATCGGTACTCGCGCTATCGCCTTTGTTGAGAGCGAAATCGATGACTGGATCGATCAACGCATCGAAGAGTCCCGCAACGGTATCTATCTCCCGGGAATCAAATCACACGCTGTGAACGCATCCCTCAACCGTGGAAATGTAGGGGTGAAAAATGCGTAGTATCGATAACATCCGGGAGGTGGTTCAGGCAGCTTCGGGGCAATGGCCGTTCGTGTTGCAAAGCCTTGGCATTAAAGTGCCAGGTTCTCCAAGTAAACATTCGGCCTGTCCGGTCTGCGGTGGTAAAGACCGCTTCCGATTTGACGATAAAGGCTGTGGCGCACATATCTGTAATCAATGTGGGGCGGGTGACGGGCTCGATTTAGTCCAAAAGGCGCACCAGGTTAGCGCGACAGAGGCTGCGAACCAGGTCGCTTCTGTGCTGAATCATGCCAATCGCTCTCGTGCGGATGGAATAGCGTATTACCGGCAAAAGGAACAGCAGGAAACTGAAATCCGTCGCCAGCATTTTACGTCGAAATACCAAGTAATGGTTGCGAAAGCCCTGCCTGGACAAAGCCAGTACCTGGCCGCGAAGGGGCTGAATGATGGGCGTTTTCTGTTGCTCCCTGATGGTACGCTGCTGCTTCCTCTGGTGAATGAGACTGAAAGCGTAGTGGCCGCTCAGTCCATCACAATAAGCGGCGAAAAAAAGCTTCTGCCAGGGTCAGCCAAAAGGGGGGCATGGCACGCTCTGAGTACCGCTGATGTGGGTAGTGACATTGTCGTTTGCGAGGGGCTGGCAACGGGGTTATCTGTCCAACTCATGCAGCCAGATTCCATGGTCGTAGTGGGTCTGGATGCCGGAAATTTGACACCTGTAGCGCAGGCTATGCGTCGCAAGTACCCGAACAGTCGAATCATCATCGCAGCTGATAACGACTGGCAGGGCGAGGAGCAGCCTAATGTCGGGTTAGCCGCTGCGGAAAAAGCCGCTGCAGCTGTAGAGGGGTGGATAGCTCTCCCGCCAGTGGATTACAAAGCTGACTGGAATGATTACCACCAGCGGTTTGGGCTTGATAAAGCTTCTGCTGATTTCAATGATTCCGTTGTGCAGTATCAGTCGAACGCAATGTTAACTGCCTCTGGACTTGCTGGAGAGACTGAAATCCGTCCCTTCGAACATGATCCACTTAAAGCTCGCGTTGAGTCTCGTCAGGATGGCATTTTCTGGGTGGTGCCCAAGGTGGACAAAGACAGCGGCGAAATCACCCTCCAGGAAAGTTGGTTATCCTCTCCAATGGAGGTCGTTGGAATAGGTACTGATGGAAACGATCTGTATCTGATTATCCGCTGGACTGCTTTTGGCTCGGATTCGCCGACCACCAAAGCGATCCCTTTAGCTGATATTGGCGAAAAGGAAGGATGGAGGGTGCTGAAAAAAGGTGGGGCTAACATCACAGCAAAAAGTGGTTTGCGTGCGACGCTGGCTGACTGGCTCCAGCGCAATTACCCAGAAAAACTTTGGCTTATATCCCATGCCACTGGGTGGCAGCATGGTGCCTATATCATGGCGGACGGGGAGATAATCGGCTCTCCGGAAACTCCGGTTTTATTTAGCGGGCGTAGCTCTACAACCTCTGGATATACCTGCAAAGGGACGATTGAAAGTTGGCGTAGAGATGTTGCACATTTGGCAGAGGGAAATCATTGCATGATGACAGCCATCGGCGCTGCCTTTGCCGCACCACTTCTTGGTCCATGTGGAGCTGATGGATTTGGTCTTCATTTCTATGCCCAGTCCAGTGCAGGCAAGACCACTACGGCGAATGTGGCCAGCAGTTTGTATGGCAGCCCTGATCTTCTGCGGCTTACGTGGTATGGGACCTCGCTGGGTCTGGCTAATGAAGCCTCTGCACATAATGATGGCCTGATGCCACTGGATGAAGTTGGCCAAGGATCTGACCCGGCTAGTGTGTCTCAAAGTGCCTACGCGCTGTTCAACGGCGTGGGTAAACTGCAGGGTGCTAAAGAAGGAGGGAACCGTGACCTTAAGCGCTGGAGAACAGTTGCCATTAGCACTGGGGAGATGGATCTTGAAACCTTCATTTCGGCGGCGGGGCATAAGACGAAAGCTGGCCAACTTGTACGATTGCTCAATATCCCGTTGAGTAAGACCAATTGCTTCCATGAATATGATAATGGGAAGCAACACGCCGACGCACTGAAAAGTGGCTATCAAAACAGCTATGGGGCAGCTGGTCGAGAGTGGATCAAATGGTTAGTTGACCACCAGCAGGAGGCGATTGATGTTGTTCGCGAATGTGAACTGCGCTGGCGTAACCAAATCCCTGCTGAACATGGCGAGCAAGTACACCGAGTGGGTTCCAGGTTTGCGATCCTTGAAGCGGCTCTGCTGCTTAGTCGAACGCTTACGGGCTGGAGTGAAAAGGCATGTATTGAGGCAGTTCGACACTGTTATGACGCATGGCTGGATGCTTTTGGTTCTGGAAATAAAGAACGAGAGCAAATTATCGAGCAGGTGGAAGCATTCCTGAATACTTATGGACTTAGCCGATTTGCGCCAATACCGTTCGACCCTGCCGCGTTGCCAATCAGGGAATTAGCGGGCTACAGGCAAAGGGGAAATCATGAGGACGACTCACTGACTTTTTATGTCTTTCCTGAAACATTCAAAAACGAGATGGCGAAGGGATTCAATTACAAGCAAGTTTGTGAGGTGTTGATTGAAGCCGGGATGCTGATCCTTCCGACAATCGACAGGGGATATATGAAGAAATCCCCTCGTGTTAATGGCAGACAAGCGCGTGTCTTTGAAATCAGGTTTCGGCCGGAGAAGTAAGATTATCTACGTGAGACTCTGACATTGAGGGTTGTGGTTCAGTTGGTTCGTCGGTATCACTTTCTGATGCCTATGCCCCACGGGCATTTACGTCGAAAAACTGAACCACACGGAACCAACTATGGCGTGATTGAACCAACTTTCCAGAAGGTGATGAACTACAGGGACCTGATGTTGAACCACAGACCCAGCTCTAATGTGGTTCAACAAATGCCAGTAATAGCAATGTCTTCAGGGGTTAATCCAACTGACCCGACTGAACCACACCTTCTACGTTTATATTTACTGGACTAAATACAACGGTTTTTTTCTTCTTGTTTTATTTTTACCTTATAAGTGATGTCACAGGGTAAATGATTCAAATATGCGTCATCATTCGTTCCATATATGGAATGGAGCCATTTTAAAATATATAAAATCCCCTGGTGTGTAAGGTTTTTAGCCTGTATAGATAAAAAGGGACAACAGGCAAAAAGAGTCTTACATGGAATTAAATGAACTCAGAAAAAGAGCGCTGGTGGATGAAGCCACAGAATTTTTTAAAAGAGGCGTGTATGAAATTCAAATCCCTGGGATAGATACCGTAGCCTGGCGACAATGGTATATGCGCACAGATGGTAGCCAGTTTGCATTGGTCAATCTTGGGGACGAACCGCAAATTGTCTGCCGGTTCGATATGAGACAAGTTGACACCTTTATTCCAAAATTACCCACAGCATTGAAAATTCATGCCTGGCAGGATTACCAGTCCGAACGTAAGTGTCCACATGGAACTCAAACGGCCTTTATGGAATGGGTATTGCGGACTGAATGCATCGTTATCAATTACCGTGACGATCTTGAGTACTGGGAATGCATGGCCAGGCGGTTGAAAAGGCGATCTGGTGTGGTACTCATTTTGTTTGATCGCGAAGAAAAACCTTATCTTCGGGAGGTCAGCAGCGAAACAGAGCTGCGGCAGTCACTGGAGCTTTTCCCTTACGCCTGTTCGGGCATTCTGGGGAGAATAGATCAGGTTGAGGAAGCACTGGCCAGAGCCTGAGGGAGACTATCTTGATTAGGAAATATGAAGATTATGCTCTGGAAGGATACGGAGTCCCGGTTGGATATCAGTTATTGAAGCGCACAGATACTCATCGAAATGTAGTGTATCTTGATGCTCCGTCTGGTGAGCATTGCACTGCATATCTGATAGCCTGGTGGTACCCGAAACCAGATCAGGTTCGTTTGCGGGTCTGGCGGTCGTATGATTTTCAGCATCAGAATGCGATAGGTGAATTACCACAGGCATTTGTAGCCTACCAACTGAAAACCTACGATGTTCAGCTTATTCCGGTTAATACTGCGTTCTGGCGAAAATTGGGAGCCTGGGCGCTTGAGGAGTGTTATCAGATTACCGCAGGGCATGACCGGATATTGAGCCACGAAAGGTTGGTGAAGGAGTTCTATGGTCTTAAGCGGCTAATGCTCATTCACAGGCAGCCAGATGAAACAGAGTTTGATCGATTATTCTGGTAGTATTGGAAGATCTTCCGACGCTTGGCTAATCCCTTGATCATGAGGAGACACTCCCTCAATTAAGAGTGAGCGAGTTGTAATGGCATTATTCGATGCTGCATATTTGCAGCATATTAAAAAGACCAATTATTTATGATGAAAATAACTACAGCAGCTTTTTGCGGGATTTTGCACGTCAGGCAACAATATTTTGATGAAATACGAAAGAGAGAAAGTGACTTTCCCGTTCCAGTAATTGAAACACAGGATGGGGAGCTTTGGGATGAAATTCAGTGCCAGCTGTTTTCCGATGTGATGGTAAGCCGGTTACAGAGTTCCCGTTTTCAGCGCTATTGTAGAGCTTGCGAATTATCGGTAAAAATCTTCCTGCGTTACTCCCAAATGTATAGTGGTGAAAAGATACTCTTCGCATCGTGTGCTGACGTTACGGATTACGAAAGGTGGCTATCGCTCCACAACACTCATGCGCAGCAGATGTCTGACTCAATTGATGCTATGGCCAGTGATGTGAAATCACTCGGGAAGGTTCTTCAAAGGCTGAGAAGTGAACAGGGCTTGCTGGCAGGCCCAGAAGAGTCCGCTGCAAAGCCGACGAAAACGCTCGTTGCGTTAGCCGCGGTAGAAAATGAATTTGCAGGTAAGGTTAAGAAGCTATCGCAGCGGTACGCCAACTATGATTTTTATCTGCAAGGTAATGGGCATTTAGGCTGGATGTTTCCTGCTGACGATAGGGCAGAATTGATGGAGATATTTGTTCAGGCAAACAGGCTCCAATCTGCACTTAAGCAGTCTCAAGTCTCTCGCATCACGAAATCGGCCAGAGATTTCAGATCGAGGGCGGCAAGCTTCAAGACTACCGCTGTCGCTATTACAGGTGATGCCCTCGTCGCCGAATCAGCCTACCGAGAATTTATGCAGAGAAATCCGACGCTGCTAACCAATCAGAGACAAAAGGAACAGGAGCAAATCCGCGCTCAAGAAGTTGAACGTCACCAGCGTAGGAATTTTATACAGAAACTTGCTGTGTGGTTTGTTCGTGTCACTGGTGCATAAAATGAATTTCTCACTATCTGCGTGGCACTCCACCAACTAACTCATTTACTGTTACCATTTTCCATAGGCATTTAGTAGGTAATGCAAATTGCTATAATTCGTTAGTTATAGGGGCGCTCTGTACGTCTTCAGCCAGTGTATCGAGCGCTTGCGCGCGGGCTAAATCTTAGGCCGCTGCGGCTGAATTTCTGTAGAAAGAATAACCCATGCGCCTCTTCAAACATTAGGGTAGCAGTTAGCCACCCTTTTAGTGTACTTAGATATTGGAGCTGATCCAGTTAGCGTAATGCCAACCCGCTCTCTTCCAGAATTGACGATTGGCCTCTACGCTGAGAGTGTTCTCCCTAATGCATTTTTCCAGAAGCAGTTTGACGTTGTCATTGACATTGACGCCGTACCCGAATACATCTCTCGGTGACACGAAAAGTGCTTCAGTAGCAACGTAACGATGCATCATTCTAAATGAATCTCTGTTGTTTTCATAAACAGCGCCTTCAATTTCAATATACATATTTTCTGTATCATCAGGATCTAAATTATGATCTTCCCACATAACCGTGTGATCGACCTTTTTTGGATAGTATTCTCTAGCTTTTTTTACACTCAGGTCAGCGATATCATCATATTCGAAAGGCTCCATAGCCTCGACTAAGACAATAAAATAATGTTTATATATGCTTCCATCACTACGGTGAACCAAAATTTTTCTTATGCGAGACTGATATAAAAAACCCCCGTAATTGATTTCAAATTCATTTCCGCTGATGTGCTTTGCCCCAAAGTAGTTAAGGTCTCCACCTCCAGAATCAATCAACCATAGATTATCTTTATGCTCTTCACTTTGAATTGTTGCATCTATGCAATTAAAGAAACGAACCATTTTAGCAGGCTCGGTGATTTCACCAAACGTTTTTATAGTTGGAAATCCTTTAGAAATGGCTTCGTTCAGTTTATAAAGATAGTTCCACGAATCAGTTGCGTACTTCTGTTTTTCTAAGTATTGCAAATGTCGCTTATATTTATCACTTTCTTCATGCATGAACTTTCTTAATTCATCGACATTATCGAATCTTTCCTCTGGTTTATGCATAAGGCATCTATTAATAACCTTATCCACAATTTTCAGGAATTCAATATCTTGAAATTTAACTGGCGTTCTTCCACCGCCATGATTTATATCGCCGGTTGCATACTCCTGTATGACTTGAGCGAAAGAGTATAGATCACTAGAAATTGTCGCCAGAAACCCCTTGCCCCGCTGTTCTGGCGAACAGTAACGATAATTTGCTAGACGATCTCCTGCCCGCGTTTCGGCTTCTTTTGCGAAGCTCTCAGGGTCGAATTTAGAAATTCCAAAGTCAGAAAGAACATAATGGCCGGTTTTACCGTCAATCAAAATGTTTTGGGGCTTTATGTCACGGTGAATAATACCATTTACGTGTAGGTGTTCAATCGCTTTCAAAAGGTCAGTATAAAGGAGTTCTAATTTTTTGGCATAAATAGATTTGTCATCTTCACCCTCGAGCGTTCCTTTAAGTGTTGTTGCGTAACGTTTCATAATGATTATAAGATAACTTTCATCATGAAGTGTAGTAGTATCTAAGTGAAGGTATTCAGCAATATTAGGATGAGATGGGATTTGTGCCATTCCAAAATATTCGTCTATGAATCTTTTTGTCTTTGCGCTGTCATCAATCCCCTTAGAAAAAAATTTGATGGCAAATTCAATGTCATTTTTTTTGTAGAGACAGACGTTACTGTTACCACCTTCGCCTATTTGCTGGATAAAAGTAAATTCACCTACCAGTGAGTCTATAGTTTTGGCTTCTTTAAGCTTTTTGATTAAATTAGTTATGTCCATAAAATCCTCCAGGCCCTAACCTGCGGCCTCTTCATTCAGTATTTCCATCATGGATTGGCATAGATAAGCTGCAGCCTTGTCCGTTGGTGGTACACAAATTTCTACCTTATGACACATACAAAGCAGGCCAGGAAGGTATGAGCTGCCCTCTCGCTGCTGATCTCGGGAAATGCGGTATCATCGCAAACCCGGTTGTGTCGGGCGTGATTGAAACCGATATTCTGGCCTCCTCAGAGGACATTCTTATCGGCCTGGCTGGACAGGACTCAAACGGTGACAACAGCGCATTCAATGTGTAGTTTCTTGTAAAGGTCATACCAGCCCATCGCATCAGCCAGCCATCAGAAGTGGTGGTGGCTATTAACTTTCTCGCCAGCGAAGGCGCGCTCTACATCAATAGTGAGGAGAGCCATGTTAACGGTGCAGGATCGCCAACTGCTCTCCGTGCCTTATCTTAGACCTTTTATAAACGGACACAACGAAACCGTGGTATGCCGCAGAGTATCTCAGGTCTGTGCAATCCATTATGCAGTTGGAACATATAGGAAATTATTTATGATCGCACTCGATCTTACGAAGTTCTCTCCCCTGAGTGACTCCGTCTCTGCCATGGTTGGAACCCTGACTTGGGTAGACGTTTTGTAATATTTATATCGATACCGATGTAACCGTTCTCCATGTCTTCGTGGCCGGACATGGGCTTTCACTGCTGCTCGTGCCAGGCTAGTCCGGATGGCCCCAGGGCAGGTATCTGTTGCGTGAACTCATGATCCCATTTAGCGCACGTTTTACCTTTAATGCATTGGACCCTCGCAGTATGGTGCTCTTAGGTAAAACCTGAGACGACTTTGATGCCAGCACACCAGCAAATGGCATGTTCATCCTGATTGATGCACCGGACACAAGACTATTTCCCAGCAGGTCATGATCCTGGTACACGGTCAAGAGCTTGTTTGACTGTTTCAAGTTATAAATTCTTCGGGATAATGTTTACAGCTTATGTGACCTCGTTCAAACAATTTCAAGCTTCTCAAGGATGCCTCTTAAACCTATGCAGGTTAAGCTTCGGCTTTGTGTGGAGTGTTGAATCCTAATCGATTACTTTCCTAGGGAACTGTGTTAGATTTTGAAAAAGAATTTAAAAACTAAAAACTTATTATCACTTCTCCATGGAGGTCGTGGTGGTAGAGAAGACGAGACAGAATTCAAATTCGATGCTTAGCGGACTTTCTGCTCCTACAACTTGGCCGGGTGTCAACGCTCGTCTGCTTGGGTTAGGTGTGGGGCTTCCAATAGATCCCCTGGATCGTCTGGCACAGTTTAGTGCCGCCGAATTTGAAAGGTTTACTCTCGAATGGGCCTCTGAATACTTAGCTGGTCAGCAATATGTCAACGAAGTACAACAACGTGGCGGGGCGGGAGATAAAGGCCGAGATATTGTCGTATGGCTTGATTCATCGGATGCTGTTCCTCGAAGATGGCACTTATATCAATGCAAACATTATGATGCCAATTTAGGCCTTTCTAAGGCAGGCATCGAAATTGCAAAAGTTCTTTATTATACTTTTATCAAGGACTATTCAGTACCTACTGAATACCATTTTGTTACACACAAAGGGGTAACATCGCCATTCCAAGACCTCCTAGATGATCCAACAAAACTCAAAAAAGAAATGTTATCCGGGTGGGCAACTTTTTCAAAGCCAATTACATCGAAACATAGCATTGACTTAACCCCTGAACTTGAAACATATATTAAAGAGTTTGATTTTAGTATTTTTCATGCAAAACAGCCTGTTGATATTCTTGCTGAGCACAGTAAAACCTCTTTTCATCTTATGGTGTTTGGTGCACCGTTGATTGAGCGGGATCCACCAGCGAAACCACCATCATCTGTGGCTCCCATAGAGACTGTTTATATTGAACAACTCTTTTCAGTTATCAGCGACGATATCAAAACCAAGGTGCAAGATTTAGTTGATTTTCAATCAAATATCGGCCATGTAAAACTCTTTGAACGGTCTCGAATAACTTTTTATTGCTCGGAAGGACTGAAAGAACTCGCTAGGGATCAGATGGCAAATCAAGAGTTTTTTAATTCTCTACTCGTAGAGTTTGATGACGGTCTTTATCACTACACCTCGGAGCTGACAGGGACTCCACTCGTTCGGTTAAAAAATACCGTTAAGGCCGCTCAGACACTGCAACTTGGTGCGCACCCACTTGCCATTCATGTAACGAGTAAGGATCGTGAAGGTATGTGCCATCAACTAGCCAATACTAACTTGATTAATTGGTGCAATCCATGAGCGAAATGCCAGTAGCTGAAGGAAACTTTGAACAAAGACCTTTCAACACTCCGCTAGAGTATGGGTTTCGAGCGCTGTTCATATTATCTGCAGCGGAAAATGTAGCAATGGACCTACAAAGGGTAGTTTCGTATGACTACCTTCTTGTGCATACCAGTGACGTAGCTGGGGGCCCCAAAAGCCTTCACCCAGCAGTTCCTCATCGGGGAACAGAGCTTCTTGTTAAGCGAAGCGCAATTCAGGCCGGGCTGCATTTAATGCTATCAAGAGAATTGATTAAGGTTGTCTTTGCTGCCGAAGGGATTTTATATCAGGCTTCCGAGTTAACAGGAAGGTTTGTGCAGCTTTTAAAGTCACAGTATGCAAAAGAGCTTGCAGAACGTGCCTTCTGGATCACAAAGCAGTTCTGCGAATACACAGATGAAGAACTTGCTTCATACATATCTCAGAACGTGGGGCAATGGGGTTCTGAATTCGACAGATTGACCGCTATAGACTTACTGGATTTATAAAATGCTACGTATAAGAAAAATACTTTTACGCGGAAACGGCGTTCAAGACGCTTATGTGGATTTCTATAAGGGTGCGAATATTCTAGCAGGGGAATCCGATACTGGGAAAAGTTACCTTGTTAGTTGCCTTGACTACATCCTTGGTGCCGAAAAACTCAAAAAAAAACTGAAAGTGGCCACCGATTACACCTCTCTTTATGTTGAATTCGAAAATGACAAAGAGGGGGTCTTAACGCTCAAGCGCGATTTAGAGGGTGGAAAATTAGAGGCACATGATGTCGCTATTCAAGACATCCATGAAGAAGGTAAAACAATTGCCCCTGTGCGCAAAGGAACGAGTAAGGGACCAGACGTTACGTCCATACTTTTCCCTTTTGCGGGGATCAAAGAGGCGAAGCTTCGCAAGAATGCTCGTGGCGAAACGCAACGTTTTTCGATTCGAACGCTGGCTCCTATATTTTTGGTGGATGAAGTATCCATCATCGACGAATACTCGCCAGTAACGGGACGTTCTGGTTATGACGATACGGTCCGTAAGCGCATGTTTTCGTACATGCTTTCCGGGCACGATGATGATGGCGTTGCCGTAGAAGAAAAGCCTGAAATTGTAAGGGCAAGGTTGATGGCGAAGCTCGAATTCATACAGGATTTTATTCGACCACTTGATGAACGTTTTTCAAATTGTCTGCCTAATTTTCCATTCACGGCCTCAGCAGATGATTTATCTGAGCAATTAATCGCCCAAGCTATTGATAAGGTTGAGAGGGCCACTGCTGCTATTTCTGACTTGCATGAGGGAATAAAAAGAGAGACAGCGTTAACGTTAAAAATAGAATCCCAGTTAATGGGGGTAGCTGAAATCCAATCAAGATACAGCCTACTCAAAGAACGTTACCATTCCGACCTGAAACGTCTGGATTTTCTTTCCGAAGGTTCTCACTACTTCACTTCACTTCAGGAAGTTCCTTGTTCTCTCTGTGGCCAAAATTTACCACACCCACACAGTGAGAACGCTAAAAAACTAATGAACTGTGATGAAGTCCGACGGTCTTCTTTAGCTGAAGCTGCAAAAATTCATGGATACCTTGAAGACCTGCAAAAAGCGATGGGTGATCTTGAGCGAAGAAAAGAAGTTCTGAATATAGAAAGAAGTAAGTCACAAGAAAGCTTAGATGGAATGAAGAACCAGATAAAACATACTTTTGAGCCTCTTCTTGTACTTTCCAAAGAAAACCTGGATTTAGCTATTGAGCAGCGAGCCGAGAGGGACGCCGAGTTGATTGATCGTCAGCGGTGGCTTGAATTACTCAAACATCAAGAGGATATAGAAATACTTCTTGAGAACAGCACCCAACCACGGCTTGAGTGGGAGGGGTTATCTACCCATGCGCTGGCTGAACTTTGCAGAGAAATTGAAACTGTTTTGAAAGACTGGAAATGGGGTACCGAGCCTAACGTTTCATTTAATGAAAAAGAGTATGACATCATTGTTGATGGACAACCTCGTCAGTCTCACGGTAAAGGTGTTCGTGCCATTCTTTATTCAGCTTTCATCATAGGATTACTGAAGTATTGTATCAAAAAAGGACATCCACATCCTGGTCTGGTCGTGATTGATTCACCGCTGACAAGTTATAAAAAGAAAGCAGCCGCTACGGTATCGGGTTCCGATGAACCCATATCGGCTGGTATTGAGGAAGGCTTCTGGCATTCACTGACTCAATTTCCAGATACCTTACAGATCATAGTTATTGAGAATAAAGAACCGCCGGTATCAATCATCAATAATGTTCATTACGAATGGTTCGCGGGTGAGCATGCAAAGGACGGAGAGCGCGAAGCCCTTATCCCACACCCCTCAAAAAGATAGCCCTAATTTAATGATGTAACTTTGTATGGGTTGCCTTCAAATTGCAGATATTTAATTGGTTTGTAGGAAGCGGTAGTCTTGATTACCGCTAGATTGATTCTACAAGCACTGTAGTGGTCAGACGAAGTTAATGAAAGGTGAGCTATTGACTTAACCGGAGCGGAGGCTGTGTAGTCGATAATGTCTTTTGGATGATGGCTCTTGTGAGCATGCGTAGAAGTCTTACATCAAAAAATATATGTAAAAAAAAGAATATTTGAAAGGCTAGGTTACCATCAACAGGGAGCAAGCCACATCTATATTGGAAAACTCTAAAGCGGTGGTCAGCTTACGTCGACGACTAGAGGGAATTATTTCAGTTATAAGGGCTGATACCTGATACTTTTTTGTACTACTAAAAAAAAGACCTGAATGTAGTGAACTAGAACTTAGAGGGTAAAACCAGAGCCAATTGTCTTGATAGCCCATGGTTTTAAGCTGTACTTACATCCGGCGTACCAGTATCTGGGGGTACTTATAGGGGTATGCTAAAAGATCGAATAAAATAAATTGATTAAAAATCAATGTCTTTACGCTGTTGGTTTGGTTCCTATTGTCCCATTTAAATATCATCGAATCTCCTTCCCATCCTTCAAGCTCACCTGCGGCAGATCGCCAAAAATCACATGGCTGCTCTTAAGCTGTTCTGCCAGTATGGATGTCAGATCGCTTTTTTTATCTAAAGCTAATGCTTCATTCGACGACAGGATTGCCGTCAGCTGCTTTTCTTTCTGCAACGCAATCGCTTTGTCTTTCACCTCATGAAGAATCGCGTTACGCGCGCTAATCTGCTCGCTTTGCCACTGAAGCTGGAGCGCCTGCGTATCGCTCTGCTTCGCCGCCTCTGCTTTCTCTGGGCTGAGTTCGGGGTAACGCGATTCTGCGATTTTCGCGCCATTCTCCAGCGCGGCTTTGACCAACTGCATATGAGCGTTTTCCTGAGATAAAAGGCCAGATTCAGCCAGCAGTTCGTCCATATTAATAAAGGCAATCATATTGGTTTTCTCCTGATTACAGGCAGACAGCAGGCTTGCCATCAGCACAACGACGGCGGCTCGGGTTAAAAATGTCATGGTGTTCATTCCAGATTATCGGGGGCTCAGCCCCCGATGAGTGTTGATTTAGAAGTGTCGCGTGACGTTGAACATCAGGCCCTTATCGGCTGCACCGTCTTCCTTCCAGTGGAATGTGTTCATACCAAAAGAGGTTTTCTCCGTTTGATACTTGATGCCAGCCATCGCTTTGTTGTTCAGGTCGCCTGCTTTTTTACCGTCATTGACGGCAAACTGCTGTCCTTTCAGGCCCTGCAGGCTCGCTTTACGCTCGCTCTGGCTAAAGCTCAGATTTGGACCTGCTTCAAGAGAAGCCTGTGCGCTCCAGCCGTTTGCGCCGGCATAGTTCATCCGCAGGCCGGCTACCGCATCGACTGCCGTTTCGCTGTAGCTGTTCATGCTCAGGTTAAACGAGCCAGCCCCACGTTCCTGATAGCCACTGATGATGTGGTGACGAAGCTTCGCGCCCACGAATGGCGAAACCGTTAAGCCTTCACGCACTTCAAGCTTTTTCGACCCTTCACTGCGGAACTCCAGGTGCTGCTGTTTACCACTGGCACTGGCGATGCGGTTCACCCCTTCAAAGCTCAGGTGACGGCGGCTGTCGAGTGTATGCAGATCGGCTCGCAGGCTGTTGTCCCAGCTGTTGCCTTCGCCAAAGGGTAAACGGTGCTCCAGGCCAAAGAACTGGCTGTATCCTCCCGTCAGGCCGTTGTCGCCGGCTCGGGTACTGTCGTTACCGCCGCTTCCGCTCAGGCGGGCCATTCCGTAAGTAGCCGCAAGGGTGCCGAAACCGCTGTCAAATTGTTGACGCAGCGCCAGCATGTCGTAAGTGACTTTGTTGTCCATTTCGGCGCGTTTGTCGCCTTTGGCGATAACATTAAACGACAATCCTGTTGGCGTGGTAACCGGTGATGTCTCTGCCAGCATCGTAAAGCGCTGGCCTAAGGTGCGGGCTTCTTTATTCAGCCCCGTTGCCTGAGCCCCGGAGAGCTGTTTCAGCGCACCGTTCAGCGCCGACACCGTGCTGACATTCAGGCTATTGAACAGCGCGTTGTTGGTGTAACCCTGATCCAGTGCTGAAGCAATGCCGCCTACGCGGGAATCAGCCAGTTCGGCATACTCTTTTTTGGTCATGACCACATCGAGATTGCCCTGGGCATTTTTCTGCGTGTCAGCCTTCCAGACGACGCTTTCGGAGCGAATGTTCTCTTCACCGCTGAAGCTTTGTGCCTTAAATACGTCGTTAAACACTACGGATTTGGAGGCGGTACCTTGTGTGAAACCGGTGTCTACCTTCACGCCTTCACCAAAGCTCAGGTTGAGTGCTGAAAGCTTACCGGCACTTCCGTCGCTGTTGGTGCCAACCGTATAGCCGGAAACGGTCATGATGCCGTTTTTCACACCTTCCGCTGACCCCTTAGCCGGTGTGCCAGGGGCTACTGGAGGAGTAATAACTGGCAACGCTACCGGATCAGGGACAACAAGATCTTCTCCTGTTGTCAGGCTTCCACCGTTCGCCACCAGGCCGCAGCCGCTTTCACACAGCAGGTTAACTTCGCCATTGTTGATGATCTGGGCTGCGGTTCCGCCGCTGCTACGGGCAAAAGCAAAGGAGTCATTGGCATAGACGTTAATCACGCCCTCCTTGGTGTTGTTGATCACCGCCGCATTGCTGTTCGCCCGAATACCGGTCAGGCCGGTGCCGTTACTGCCATCTGCCATGCCTTCCTGCGTACCGATATTTATTGTTCCTGCATTGACAACCCTGGTCGTATACCCGGTGCCCTCTAAAGTTGACACCGCGATGGCATTGTCGCCTTTAACTGTGATTTCACCGGCGTTGTAGAAATTGTAAGAACGGCCGAGGTTAACCAGCGGTTTCAGTGGGTTGGTCCCTATGATGCGACCGCTTTCCATGTTGTAGACCCAGGCACCATTGCTATTGCCGTTCGCACCCTCGGTGGCGATGGCGCTATAGCCGTTGGTGGCAATCATGTCGCCGTAGTTGAAGATGCGCGCGTTCAGATTGGTAGACTGCGCCAGCCACAGCGCGTTGTTAACGCCTGTACCTCCTGCAATAGCCTGCCCAGTATTGGTGATCGTTGCACCATCAGCATTCCAGAACGTGAAGTTTTTGAGTACCGGAGCACCGTCCTGAGTGCCCGTCATGGTGCCGTTGTTAACAAAATGGTTGCCTAAAGAATTCGCCGAGAGCGTATTTGCGGTCAGAACCCCGTCATTGAGCACTTTGCTGGTTTTGATGATGCCGCTGCTGTTCAGGGTTCCACGGTTGTACAGCGCGGTCGTCGACAGGGTTTCCGTATTGTTGAGGTCGCCTTCGTTCAACAGATCTTTAGCGCTCAGAACGGCGTTGTTCTCAAAGGAGCCAGCATTATGCAGGGTGCCGCGGAAGGTGAGGGCGCTATCTGCGGTGACCGCACCTGAGCTGCTGACATAATCTGTCATGTACCAGATAGCTTCAGGGCGTGAGGATGAGATCTGCTTTGTTTCACCGGCAAGACTGAGCACGGAGGTGTCGAAATCAACCTCTCCATTATATTCTGGCGAACCGAAACGATCGTCTTCACCGCTGATCGGCAGTCCACCAAAGTTTACCGTGCCACGGTTAATGATTTTGCCGTTGCCGGATGTGTAAAAAGCGAAGCCTTTATCGGTGTCGATATTGATCACGCCGTCGATATCGTTAATGGCGGTACCGTTGCCCAAGGCTACCATCGCATAGAGGGCATCCGCGGCAGGATTATCAGCGGTTAGGTTAATGGTACCCTGGTTCCAGACCGTACCATTGTTGGCCACCATTCCCATTCCGGCATTGTGTACCCGAATTTCACCGCTATTCGTGGCAACCGTGCTGGCACTGTTCGCCAGGATAGCAAAACCACGCTGATAGTTAGTGGCAGAGCTAACCAGGCCTGTTTCCCTTAATATGTTACCATTCTCATCCAGATCGTTTGACATTGAATTCAGGGTCATCAGGCCCTGGTTTTCAATAATCGCATTATTGCCGCCTACGATGCCGTAGGCGTATTGACCTGCCACATTAATACTGCCTTTGTTCAATATCGACGCGTTTGAAGCGGAAATGCCGTGAAGGGCAGATGAGCTGTTAATAAAAATGTTTTCATTACTTGTAAAACCTACGTTGTATTTACTTTGAGTTGAAATGATATCGATAATACCATTTTTCTGATTCAGTAACGTGCTATTGTAAATTGCGAGCAATATGTTTATTCCGGCATCTCTAATTTTATTTGGATTGTAGGCTATTGTTCCATTATTAATAACGGTTGCACCGGATTCTGCGTGAATAGCGATTGCACCACCACGATCAATCTGAATTGAACCGTTGTTTTCAATGATATTCTCTGTCCCGCGTGTTCTGATAAGAGCTTGAAAATTTGAGGCTGGGCTTCCACTACCAGAGAGCCCCCCGATCATGTTAAAGGTCAGGTTAAAAGTTTTATCCAGGGTCAGAGAGTTGCCTTGCCCGGTAAGAACAATATAGCCAAAGTTACGAGGGCCAACGCCTAAAGGGCCATCAGCATGAGCTTTGGACTCCCCGCCTAAGTTAATGCTATGGTTGCTGCCATCAACATTCAGGACGGTAAAGTAGCCGTGTCGTTGAGGCGATAATGGTGTTTTATACTCAAAGTTTAATCCACCGGAAATATTAACATTATTATTACTACCACTAACGGATACCCCTTTTCTATTACTTGCTCCATCCGGTCTGGAATTAGAATCACCTTCATAGCGCAATGATACCGCACCATCGATATTCACCGTGTTCGCATCACCGCTGACTAACACACCGGTCATCATGGAACGCACACCTGCCACGGTCATCAACACATCGCGTACTTCAACATTACCGGTAATATTCAGTGTTCCATTATTTCCGCTAATATTGACGCCTGTAGCCGAATTACGTTTTTCCCCGGCATCCACCAGCAGGTTACCATCGAGAGTGGTGGTGAAACGATCGCCTGCCAGGACGACGCCGGTCGCTTCATCGCGGACGGTGATCGTACCGGTATTCGTCAAAGTGGCACCGTTCGACAGGATATTCAGACCCGTTGCGCCAGCACCCTGAACGGTAATATCGCCGCTGTTACGCACTACCGCGTTGTCGCCTTCCAGCCTGACGCCGGTCGCCCCTTCACCAATCTGCACATTGCCTTCCAGCGCCACGCTGCCGTTATCGCCGCGCAGATCGACGCCGGTCGCACCATCAGAAACCACCAGATCGCCTTTCTGGCTGACGGCACCGTTATCACCTTCGATGACAACACCGACAGAGCCTTCGCCGCCGACCTGGGTATCTCCGTTATTTTCGACGGAACCGTTATCACCGCGTACAATCGTGCCGGTGCCGCCATTGCTGACGTCGGTATCGCCGTCTTTAATGATTTGCGCATTATCCCCTTCAACCTCAGTACCGACGGAACCCTCACCGCCGACGATGGTTTCCCCACCGATCACGGTCGCGGTGTCGTCGCCGATAATCACGTTGCCTTTACCGCCGTCGCTGACTTCGGTATCGCCGCCAAGATTATTACTGGTCCCATCGCCGCCAATCAGGTTACCGACCTGACCGTTGCCCACTGACTGGTTGTCTTCGAGGTTGTTCTCCTGGCCGTCACCGATAATGACGTTGCCTTTATCCCAGTCGTTGTACTCATCAATCGGATTTTTTATCTCTTCTTCACCTGACCCACCTTCCGAGCCGTCACCAGGACCTCCTTCAGATCCACCATCAGATCCACCATCAGATCCACCATCGGAACCGCCATCGGAACCATCACCGGGACCCTCTTCAGAGCCACCACCGGAACCGCCTTCCGAGCCTTCGCCTGAACCGCCCCCGGAACCGGCACCAGAGCCGCCCTTTGAACCGCCGCTGGAACCAGAACCACCGCCAGCCGAGGCTGCAAGTGCCACCACGCCGACCATCGCTGCCGTAGCGGCTGCGCTGATCCCTGGATTTTCAGTGACCCATTTCATTAACTGGCCGTGTTCAGCGGGAACGTTGCAACGCTCTGGTAATGTGCTGAGTTGTTCCGCGGTCAGTTCACCTGTGGGGCAGGTTTGTTCTGTTGGTTTTTCAGAAAAAAGCGACGGTCCAGCGACCGTATTCGCATGGGCATTCACGGCCATCGATATACAGACTGAAAGCGCACTTAACGTTGTCAGATTTCTTTTCATAGAGTTACCTCTGTGGTTAATTTTAGGCATGCGTAAACGCTGGCCGCGCTGAAATAAAACGCATGTTGTTTGTATTACCGATACCGGTATTTAAATATGATTGAGATATTATTTAGAGGATGAAAGTAATGTCTTTATTAATCTCTCACCTGTGTGTTTTAGTTAATTTTAAGGCTTGTTAATCGACGGGGTGATGTATCAGTTAGCAGCAACTTTGCTAAATGTGCGATATAGCTCCACGATAGAGTTAACCTGTAGTTTTCGCATTGCAGACTGTTTCTGACTGCTGATGGTTTTTACACTCCGGCAAGTTTTGTTCGCGATATCAGTGACAGTCATTCCCTGCAATAATTTTCGAATAACGGTTTTCTCTGCGGCAGTAAGGATATTGAACTGCACTATTTCGGGTATCATCACGCCGCCATATCGCCGTTTGTCCGGGAGTGAATAATGATGTCGAAGGTCTTCTTCAACCCAACATTCCCCATTAAGAACACTCGTTATCGCTTCATGTAATAATTCAAGGGGCATGTGCTTTCCCACACACGCTTTGGCCCCTTTGCGCAGTTTTTCTGTGACTTCAGCCAGACTGTAGGAGCCTGAAAGGATAATAATTCCTGCCTGTTTAAGGCCTTCAAAAGAGTTGAGCCAATGATATGGCGCTTTCCCACGGCTCAGGGCGTCATCATCAATAATGACGATATCGATGCTCTCCTGTCCTGAAGCATGAACCATACCTAACTTTTCCGGTGCAGAAAAAATGCAAACAGAGGCAGCCCCCAATTGATTACGCAGGATCTGGCGTATCCCCAGGGTGAAAAGCTCACTTTTACTGATCACCGCGGCATTAAACTGGCGGGCTGTGGTGGACACTGTGTTCATCGGTGACTCCGGCTTCATGTTTGATTTAGGGCTGACATGTACTGCCTGTTAGTGGCCGGAAATTCTGTGGGTGAGACAGACCGCTACGCCTTCAGCAAATAATGACGGCGCTTTGTTTTGCCCGCCTGATATGTCAATGGAGCCTATACTAGGAACCAGATATCGTTCTGACAATACGCTGAGACAGATGAAACACACTTGTCACAGCGTTACATATGTTTAATAATACAATCAATAAGTTATGGTAATTTCAAGCAATCGTTACATTGGCGTGTAACGATTGTTACTGCGGAATAATCCTATTTTCCGCGATGCAAAATAGCCCCGAGAAGAACGAGCTAAATTGATCCTCTCTTGATTGTGCGACGGAATATATGACACAGAAGCTGATTTTTTCTCCTGAGACGGGTGTGCTGAGTACTGATGAAAAACAGATTACTCTGACGGAACAAGGACGACGTTGTTTAGTCTATTTTTGCCTCAACGAGGGGCAACTTATCTCGCGTGAAACGTTTACGCGTGACTGCTGGGGAAGCCGGGGGATTATCGTATCGGATGCCACTGTCAGGCAGACTGTTTTTCGACTGAGGCGTAGTCTGGGCGAGCTGGGTGTCAATGATGACATCCTTCAGACCAGGGGCAAAGCCGGTTATTTACTCAGACCGGGTGTGATTATTCTTGAGCAGGCTGGTCAGGAAGAAACCGTCATAGAAGAGGAAACGGCAGAGCAGCGTTCACCTGAGAACCTGCAGCCGGTATTAAATAAAAAGGCCACGCGGTCGGTGATAATTCCACATATCAACTGGAGAAGGGCCAGCATGTTGCTGGGTATTATCCTGATTTGTGGATCTGTTGGTTTTTATTATCGATTCAGCGGATTAATTACGCCCATTAAATACAGCGTGATGCGAGAAGACAAAGGGCGTAATTTTTTTGTTGCGTCATGGGTCAATAACAAAGAAGTCAATAGTGTTATCGATCGTACGTCTTATTGGTTAGCCAGAGAAAACCTTCCCACATCGGATAGCCGCTATATCTATATCAACGGTGTGCTTAATGCTTATGTATTTACGATGTATTGCAACGCGCCGATTGACGACGAAGGGGCGAAATGTCGAAGCCTGACTATTTTGGGAAAACTGCATTCATGAAGATGTTCTTTTATGCTTTGGTCGGCGCTGTTCTGGCTTTTTTTGCCGGGTGGTTTGTCGCACCTTATTCTCTCAAGCTAACGTCCGGTAATTGCGCTGCTGAGACGATGTTTGTTTATGATGAAGCAGACCGTGTGGTGATAAGTGAAGCCAGGTGGTTTACTCACAGCCGTGGCGATGAACATTTTTACATGGCAAAACTCAAAATGATCCCTGATAAAGGTAACCCGGAAAGCGTGCTGGTTAACCGTACTGTTGAAACTGACTGGACGATGCGACCGGATTCCCTGAATGTGCGCACGGTGAAATCCTTCCGTATTGCCGGGCCGGAGCCTACCGACGCACACTGGGGGCGCTACATTGACCCCCTCGCTGAATCCGGCTTTCATGCCAGAATCTACCTGTTCAGAACCGAGGGCGGGCGAATACTTGCCGGGTATAAAAATTCGCCTGTCTCCACGTGCTTTGAGAAGCATTGATGGATGGACTTACCGGATAAGGGAGCGGCATTACCGCTCCCTTTCGCCATCACCCTTTCGGGAAAATCCAGACATGATTTTCCGGTAATGCCAGGTGGCAATGCTGCGGGTCACGCACCTCAGTGCCATAAGCGCGGATCACGAAATCATCGCCGATTGTCCTGAACAGGTATTCCCAGCGATCGCCGAGATACATGCTGGTCAGTAGCGGCAGTTCGAACTGATTTTCCCCAGGCCCGTCGACTAACGCCACGCGTTCGACGCGGATCACCGCCGTGCCTTCCTGGCCGCTTTGCACGCCCTCGGCGGCTTTGCCCCACAGCGACCAGCCGCTGCCTTTGATGCGCGCTTTGCCGTCGCGCACTTCGGTAATTTTGCCGTGCAGACGGTTGTTGCTCGATTTTGCCGTTGTTGAGCAGCAGGATGCGGTCAGAAATCGCCATCGCCTCATTCTGATCGTGCGTCACCATCAGCGCCGACAGCCCCAGTTTGATGATCAGCTCACGCAGGAACACGCGGGCTTCTTCCCGCAGCTCGTCCGTCGCCTTGTCGAGAGCGATGGAGCCGAGGACGACCTCGAAATAAAGCTTATAACTGGGCTTGCTGCGGGCATTTGGTCCCCATGGAACACCTCGCTCCAATAGAGCAACCCTGGAGCGGTCGTCGGTTGCCATATCCTCTGGGCGTTTATAACCTTGAGGCGACAGTGCTTCGAGGGCTGTCCATGCTGCCAGTATTGCTCGCGCATCATTCGCCTTATCTGACGGAGAAAAGATGGGAGTGGACCTCGATCAATTTGGCCTTTGTCGAATTGCTGTCGCATGGCAGTGTCTGGGATATCCTTCGGTTGCAGTTGCTCTACAGCTGCAGGTGCACTGTGGGGCACAGCTTGAGAAAATTGTATGGACGCCGAATCGGGATTACATGTTGATAGGTTGGAAGCCGACATGGCGACCTCGCTGCGGTCGCTAAGTGCAGTTAGAGATTGCTCGATTTTAGACGTCAGCGTCCGCGCCTTGGCAGTGTTGCGAAAGGTCAGCTCGCTCAACAGCTGTTCAAGTTCACTAACATTGTTGCGGGACTGTTCGAAGATTGCTTCCAGACCGAAGATAGATTTTTGCGCATACTGCCTTGTCTTCATTTATTTCTGCGGCTCCATATCCCTTCAGTTAAGAGATATCAAGCTAATTAGCTTGATTTCTAAAACTATTAACGTGCGCTCATGACGTAGATCCAAATCTCGGTGGGATGCTTAACTGGCTGCTTACGTGCGAAGACGCACTCTGTGCAAATCAATATAATGCAGGTTCGTTGGTATGACTTGATGGTTGAGGGCCAGCCAACGGCTATTACCCGTGAGCTTGAGGTACGGTAATAAGTTTTCGACATCTAGATAGATTTTTATTCGCGTGTCTATGAACACATTGACTTCGTCCCTGCACATTAATGATATGCAGCATATTGCCCAAGCCCCCATACTTTTTGCCCTCTTGTTAGCAAGTAGATTTCCTTATTCCCATTAGCTAAACTGTGCGGCTGGATTCCTCCCAGCGAGCACGCGCAGAGTGAACCATGATCCGCAGAAACAAACCATTTAATACTCTTTCCCGCCGTCGGCGTCGTGCCCGGACACAACACGTCAAGAATCTGATCCACCGCGAGCGTCACCGCTGCGGAGGGCTGCATTATGATGATTGCGATTCTGAAAATGCAGAGGTCATTGCTGCGGGTTGGATGTGGACCTGGAGCGATGTTTTATTCTTGGGTAATTCGCCAGATGTGTACTGGAATGCGGAGATCATTACCATTGACGTAGCGCGTGCGGATATTGTGGAAAATCTGGTGTTTGAAGAAGCTCATGCCATGTTGAGCCAAAACCAGCAGGAAGATGAAGCCCGCATGGATACAACACCAAACTACAATGCGAAAGGGAAGGTGGTTAGCCATACGATGGTAGAACGTACCCGCGTTTCTTATCCTCAATTCGGTGGATTAACCTATTTCGACTACATTGATAAACGCTTGGCCGAAGTCATGCGCGACAATCCGCCTGTAGTTACTCCTGGCTATCTCATTCAATCTGACTATCGTAGCGGCATTGGTTTACAAATCATCGTGGAAGAGCCGGTGCTCACTCGCGAGATAATCGACAGTGCGATCCGCTCATTTTTGGCTGGGGATATGCCCCTGGCCCCTAAGTAAACAAGATGATGAAGCAAACTCTTTGTAGAGCAACTCAGCAATAACCACTTTAATGCACCCGATGAAATCTTTGGCGGCCGAATGAACGTGTGAACATGAATTCGACACAGTAGTAGCCTTGGATGCCACAGGAATGATTTCAGATATCAAGGCTGATACCTGATACTTTTGAACGCCACTAAAAAAAAGAACTGTGTGACATACTGACATCTGGGGGTACTTATGGGGGTATGCTAAAAGATCGAATAAAATAAAGTGATTGAAAATCAATGTCTTTATGCTGTTGGTTTTGTTCCTCTTATCGCACCAGTTAAATCAAGCAGTTACCATCCCTCATTTTCAAAACCCCACTAACTTTGTTCTCGCGTACTTACTGGCGTACTTGTTTTGCAGGGTATAGCGTTTGCCAGCGATCTCTTATGTGTGCCTGATACACCACATTATCAAAGCGTGGTGGCCGACAATCGACGCAGAAGTTTCTTCTGGGGGCAGGTCACCCGTGCAGGCTCTTTTTTTATTTTGCACAAAATAGCCGGGAATAATCCCGGCTTGATTTTGTCCGGGTTCAGCCGTCCCGGAGGCGACTGAACCTGTGGAGGTTATCAGAAGGCGTATTTGAAGGACGCCACCACACCCTGGTCGGTCATATGCTCGGAGGCTGCCACACGGTAGTTCAGTCCCCACGTGATATTGCGCTGCTGCGCCTTCACACCTACTTGGCCGTCGAAGGCAGTGCTATCAAACACCGGGGTGACAATCACATCGGAAGCGTTCACGCCGTAGGCGCTGACGCGGGAGGTACTGTCGGTATCACCCGTGACCGGCACGACCGCGAGGTCGGCCTGTGGACTGATTGTCCAGCCGCTGCTCAGGGTGAAGGTTTTGTTCAGACGCACCCCGACCGGGAACTGCCACAGGTTTTGACGTTCAGTTTCGGTGCTGAATACTTTCTCTCCGGCAGAATTTTTTGTCGCAAAGCCGTCGGTGGTCAGCTGGTTATAACGCACGCCCACGTACGGGGTGATATCCATTACGTCAGTGCTGAACAGGTATTCCCCAGTGATACCGGCGGTCAGCAGGTTCGCATCCACCGAACTTTTCAGGCCGTTCTGCTGCAGGTCGTTATTACTGGCAGAATAACCCAGGTCGCCGGTGATGTTCAGGTCCGCCTTACGCCAGTTCTCATACCAGGTGGCACCAAAGAAGTTGAAGTCATTTTTGGTGGCCACGCTGTCGCCGTTGGCGTTCGTGTCACCGTTACCGGCGTGGAAGGCACCACCGCTGCGCAGCTGGCCAACGCTCAGGTCGCGGGTCACATCGCCGCCCACAATCAGGCCATAGTAATCGGTATCATGGCCGTAACTCATGGAGCCGATGTTCTGGTCGCTGGACTGTTGATTGCTGTACAGCACGTTCACCCAGACGTCAGAGGTTTTGCCGTCTTCACCCAGCGCGTGGTTGACGATGGAGTTGTGTTCCACCACGGCGTCAGTGGCCGCCTGACCGGTGGACAGCATGTTGCTCTGCACGCCGCCCAGCACCGCTATCTGAGCCGCACTGTTCAGGGTTCTGACCACGTCCTTATCGCTAAGCTGTGGCGCATCCAGCACCTGTGACAGGTAACGGATACCGGCATTCGGGCTGTTAGTGGCGTTCAGGGAATTGCCCACCATCGTATCCAGCGTCTCAGGCAGCACTACGCCCGGTAAGGCCTTAGCCGCTTTCTCCACGGAAGTGGTGAAGGTGATAGTCCCATTGCTGTTATCCTGGGTGGCATTGAGCAGTTTGTTCAGCACCAGATTGCCGCTGTTCCAGTTCCAGCCGTTCGCCGCCACATCGCTGGTGGCAAAGCCCCGGGTGATGGTGTAGCGCTGACCCGCCTTCGCATCCGCGATATACAGTTTTCCCTGGTCTGCCACTTTAAGCGTGCCGCCGGACGAGGTCAGCGCCGCGTTACCGCCGCTGGCGGCTGCGCCGTCAACGATCAACAGCGAGTTGTTGGCAAAGGTGGCCTGACTGGCGATTGCGCCCGAATCGGTGGTCAAGGAGCCGTCAACCCACAGTCCGCCATTGGAGGACAGGGTCTGCGGGGCAAGGACAGCGGCGGCGGCGGTGACGCCGTTAGGGCCCCAACTGAGGCCGGAGTCGGCAAACAACGCCTTCGCTCGGTCTGTAGAGACGTCGCCCAGCACCAGCAGGGCGTTCTGGCCTGTCGTAATACGGCCATTGATGGTCTCCCCGCCGAGCGCTACCTGCGAGGCTCCTTCGATGCCCACGCCTGGCTGCCAGGCCGGATCGATATACAGACTTGCGCCGTTAAGGTCGGCGTTAACCGCCGTCAGGATACCCGCATGGCCCGTATCGCCTACGGTGATGGCGGTGTCGTGGTCTGCGGTCAGGGTGCCGGTGTTAAGGCTGCCGGCGACGCGCATAGCACTCTCTTTTAGCGCCACATCAGAAGCCAGCGTTGCCCCGGAGTGAATATCCACGGAGGAATGGCTGTTGGCGTTCACGCCACCGGAAATGGAGGTATTACCCGCATCCACTACCACTGCGCCGCCGGTGCTGGCGATACTGCCTGTCAGGGTTGTCGCAGGCTGATTCGTCACTCCTGCGACACCCAGCTGCAGGGTGGAACCCGTATCAACGCGAATACTGACCGGTGCTGCCGCGCTGACAAGGGTACCGTCGCGAGCCCCGGTTAGCACCAGTTTCTGGCCCTGGGTAACCGCGACCGCAGGCGCAGAACTGGTGTCAGTAATCCGGATGCTGGCAACCCCCAGTCCGTTTGGTGTCAGAGCGTCCCCGACAGTTACCGTTGGGGTATGTGCTTCGATGGTGACCTGCGCCAGGATAGTGTCTGAGCTCATGAGGCCAGACTGGGCGGCTGTTTCAAGTAACATAGTATTTGGCGCATCGCCCAGATCTCCTGAGAGATTACCAATGAAGACCAGAGTGTTATGCGCGTTATTACCCGCGAAAAGCAGACGATTCACCGAGTCTGCATAGCCCAGGGTGTACGCGGCATCATCCAGGATGAGCTGGCTGTTATTAAATGCAATCTTTGCACCGGTAGTATTGAAACCGTGGCTGTCTGTGGTGGTCCCGTCGCTGGCCGCGTTGAATAACTGCCCGGAATAGGTTTCCAGGCTACTTTGGTTCACCGTCATTACGGCTTTATCAGCCAGGTTTACCGTGCGCGCTTTCAGCGTTGAACCCGAGCCGATATCCACATTGCCACCGTTACCGACGATCATACTGCCAGTAGTGACATACCCGCCATTTGAGAGGGAGAGTTTACCTGCGCCATCATTCCCGATATCAAGATTACCCTGGTTTGTCCAGGTTGAGCCCTGACCGTCAACAACGACTGTGCCAGACGCGCCCAAATAAGGATGCGCTAAATATGCCGCGCCAGAGACGAGCTGCCCACCGTTCAAAACGTTGATTGTTCCGTTACCCCCGTCACCCATACCCACATTGAGGATGTTATCTATGGCGACCTTGCCACCCTTTGAGACGTTGACGGTCCCGGTACCCCATGTCCCAACATCAAGCTCATTAGCGTTCAGCTGCCCTTTGTCCGAGACAGTGGCCGTCGCACGACTCCCTGTTAGATACGCCATCGTGAGCGTGTTAGCGACAGAGAGGCTGCCGTTATTTGAGATAGTGAGGTTCCCTGAACCATTTAAAAGAGAACCATCCGGCTTTTTATAAGAGCCGCCCAGGGTAAGATTATCTTGTACGGAGACAGTACCGCTGTTGGTGATAGTGAGTTTGCCTATGCCAGCCTGGCCTACGGCAAGGACACTTTTGTTTATCCAGCTCGACCCCTCACCGTCGACAGTGACATCACCTGACGAATCTGAGGTGGTATAACCCACCGCGCCTGTGTCAGAAACCAGCTGCCCACCGTTCAGTATCCGGATTTTCGCTCCGGAGCTCTCGTATCCCGCAAAAATTGACCGCGTGGTGACCAGGCCTCCATTTTGGATATCCAGTTCCCCTGTGGCCCCTGCCCATCGCCCGAGAGAAATATTATCAGCCGTCAGGCTTGAGCCTGAGCCGTCGACAGATGCTGTGCCGGATGAACCCGCGTTAACGCCGAGATAGAGATAATTTTGCGCAGTAAAAGTCCCTCCGTCAGAGATATTCACGCTTCCGTTTCCTGACACACCGACACGGACGACATTCGCACTACTCAGCCATGTCCCGTTAACATTTACCGTGCCGTTTGAGCCGACCGTAGAACCAATGAAATCATCTCCGCCACTACCACTGTTAAACACATACCCCTTTTCGATAGTCAATACCCCATCAGGATCAGGAGTGCCATTAACCACGGTACTCGCAAACGAAGACTGCAGGGTTAATAAACCAAGACTGGCGAGTACGCTAAGTGCGATGATGCTTCGTTTTGGTGGCGGATGAGAGGAGGGAGCACTTTGTTTTCCAACCCGTTTAGGGGTCGCCCGGCTGGATTTATTCACACAGGATGTTGCGTATTCTGGAACAGCGATCAACATTCCACGTGCTTTACTAAATAAAAGTCGATAAAAATTCTTATTCATATGTTTACCTTTATTAATTGATTTAAAAAACGTAATAGTTACGATGAAAGAAAACCCCAATGATTCCAAAAAACTTTATCGTGCAGATTGCGCTGAAAATAATTAATGCACTCCTGTCCGTGCATTTGACGCGGAAGGTCTATCCATCACAGACCATGGATGTAATGGTCGGATAGTGTGTTTTAGAATGCTAAGTTAAAAGCATTTGAGTAAAAAAGACTTATCATCTGCCCGAAGTGAGTTCAGTTAATCAGATGGTGTCTTTTAATTAAATGTTGTGAATCAATGAGTTGGTTTAATCTGTTTAGAGCGGGTGAGGCGGGGAAGGTTATAACATCCCCAGCTGATTATTTGGCATCCAGAAAAATGCCATTCTCACAAAGAGAGAAGCATAATAACTTCTCAATCTCACCGTAATTTAAAATTGGATTGCCTTCACCCTATTCCATTTTTTTACTCATGACAATCTGTTTCAGTATATCTTCTATATTTTTCCAGTTAGTGCCAATAAAACTTAAGGTAAATTTGATAATGAAGGGGTTTTTTATCCTAGCCTGTTCCCCTCTTCTGTCGACCCGTCTCATCGTGTCAAAGAATTCGTTCGCAGATTTTTATTCCACAATTTATATTTAACGGGGAGGAATGTGTTTTCATTTTTTAATTGATAGCGCATTGCCACCGAAACAGGGAGGGAATTAAATAACCCTTGTTGCTGCCAGCAACTATTCAGATTATCTTCTTAATTGAAATTCTAATAATATAAAGAATCGGATTGCTATCCAACGCGGGAATTATCATCGTGATAAAATGCGGAGTATCGCGGGTGGAAGGGCGATCAGGACTACTTTAAGGAAACGATACGCGAGGGCATATTATTGGTAAACTTCAGACCCGCTTCGGCGGGTTTTTTTATCCCTGCATAAACACCCCCTATTGTGGAGGTGACCTATCCCCAGAATGAGAGTCAACGCTCAGTGAGTAATGTCGGAAGTTTTACTCTCAGACTGACTTTTTCTCCAGCCCGACGCAAATTCAGACGGCGTCTGATATGCACGGCTTACGTAGATTTTCTGACCGCAAAAACCCTATCTGAAACAGGCCCACTGACCGCAAGGTCAGTGGGTATTTATCCGCGCTGTTAACCCTGTCGGCTTTGCGCACCGATATTAAATTTCTGCGCAATCATCCCCATTGCCACGATAACCGTTGCCAGCAGCAGGGTGTACACCACCTCGTTAAAATAGGTTCCTTCCCAGAGCATGACGATGAACGCGCCGATGATCAAAATGATCACCGCGTAGGTCAGCCAGGGAAACAGCCAGACCCGCAGCCGGATGTGTTTACCTTCCGCTTCAAGCTTGCGTCGCATGCGCAATTGGGAGAAGGCGATAACCAGATACACCAGCAGCGCGATAGTTCCGGTGGCCTGCATCAGCACATCATAAATATCCATCCACTGCAGGGCAGAAAGAACGACGGCCAGCAGAGCAAATATACTGGAAACCAGCACGCCCACCCACGGTGTGCCCGTGGTCCTGCCGGTAATCTGCATGACACGGTGGGCATCACCCCGGCGGGCCATGGAGTGGAGCATCCGTGAAGTAGTGTACAGCGCCGAATTGAAGCAACTGCAAACAGAAGTAAGGACGATGAAGTTAACAATCAGGCCGGTGTAAGGGATCCCTAATGCGTCCAGCGCAACACGGTAAGAGCCCCAGGTGGAATCTCCCAGGCGCGGATCATTCCACGGAACCAGTGCCACCACGATAAATATCGATCCGATATAGAACAGGCAGACACGCCAGATGACGGATTTGGTGGTTTTGATGATTTCCTTATCGGGGTTGGCTGACTCGGCGGCGGCAACGGTGACAATTTCGGCACCGAGGAAGGCGAACATCACTCCCAGCAGGGCAACCACAACCGATTTACCGCCATTAGGGGCGAACCCGCCGGTGGAGGTGAGATGCGACCATCCTGAGGTATTGCCCCACGGCCACAGGTGAACAACCGCAAGGCACCCTATCGTGATAAAGAGGACGATCGCCACCACCTTAATCAAGGCGAACCAGAACTCGAACTCACCGTAGCTGCGCACATTCATAAAATTCACCGCAATGAGTGAAAGGGTGACAATCAGCGCAAAGCCCCACCCCGGCACCATCGGGAACCAGCTGTGCAGAATAGTCCCCGCAACATACGCTTCCCAGCCCATCAGCAGTGCCCAGAAATACCAGTAGAGCCAACCGATAGTAAAACCTGCCCAGCGGCCAATAGCGCGATCTGCGTAGGTGGAGAATGAGCCCGTATCAGGCTGAGCAACCGCCATTTCACCGAGCATCCTCATCACCAGTACCACCAGAATCCCACCCCCAAGGTAGGCGAGAATAGCGGCCGGTCCGGCGAGAGCGATGGTTTTACCTGAACCGACAAACAGGGCACCACCAATAACACCGGCGATTGACATCATGGTCAGGTGGCGGGATTTAAGACCCCCCTTTAATTCCCTGTTTTGCGGAGTGTTCTCTTGGTAGGTATTTAATTCGTCTACATTACTCAAAATGAGATGTTCCTTTGTGGGAGATCGGTAGTGAGAATGAGATGGATATCAGGTAGCTACGCCGAACCGTGCCTCATCATTTATGCCAATAATCGTTATTAACATTTTTACAACAGGGCATAGTTTTATCTCCCAGGAAACCCCGCAATCGAGTACCAATTTTGATTAAAGGAAGGATCCAATTGCGTTTTTTGGCGTTTGATCGCTTTCAGTTACCGGAGAAGGGCAGGCCAATTCCACCTGTCGCAATAATCTGCTCCGCTTTCCAGCAACGTGCGGCGTGGTTGTCTTTCAGGGGCTGCAGCGGCTGTGGCTCACTGCACGCGGGTTCTGCCCATGGGCAGCGCTCGCGGAAATAACAGCCTGTGGGGAGATGGCGATTGCCGGGCAGCTCGGTGTTTTGTGGCGCGTCGCCAAGGGACGTATCAATGCGCGGCACTGACTCCATCAACAAGCGGGTGTAGGGATGGGCGGGGGAGCCGAGCACGTCCGCAGTGTCGCCCATTTCCACCACCTGGCCGAGATACATCACGGCCACCCGATCGCTCATATGCCGGACCACCGAGACATTATGCGAGATCAGGATATAGGTCAGGTTCTGCTGCTGTTGCAGCGTCACCAGCAGGTTGAGGATTTGCGCCTGCACGGAAATATCGAGTGCGGAAGTGGGCTCATCGAGCACGATGATATCCGGTTGTGCCGACAGCGCACGAGCGATAGCGATACGCTGTCGTTGCCCGCCGGAAAAGGCATGCGGTGGGCGATCGAGGTATTCCGGGCGCACGCCCACCTGCTGGGCTAATGTTTCCGCTAACGCGCGCCGGGCTTTTTCACTGGGCCGCGAGGCAATCCACACCGGTTCGGTGATGATGCGCCAGACGGGGAGTCGCGGGTCGAGTGACGAGAGCGGATCCTGAAATACCATCTGCATTCCGCCACCGGCTCGCTCAGTCGGCAGTCGGGAACGATCGAGCTGCCCGCTGCCAGGGCGCAGCATGCCCATCAGCAGTTTGGCTAACGTGCTTTTTCCACAGCCCGACTCACCCACGATGCCGAGGGTTTCCCCTCTGCGCACGGTCAAGTCCAGGCCGTTGAGCGCATGAACCTGTTCCGTGACCTTGCCGAACCAGTTGCGCCGTGAAGGGAATGCCAGATGGACATCGGTCAGTTCAAGCAAATTCTCAGACATGGGTACGCTCCGGTTGTGGATACCAGCAGGCGATTGCGCGTTCGCTCTCTTCAAGGGGGCGTAACGGCGGTACGTTGCCACAGGCTTCTCCGGCGGCAAAACAGCGTTCGCGGAAAGCGCAGCCGGCTGGCAAATTGGCCAGGTTCGGCACCGTGCCGGGAATGGACGGCAGACGGGAACGCGGTGCGCGGCTCTCTGGTGCGCTGTTCAGCAGACCCTGAGTGTAAGGGTGATGAGGATGTTGCAGCAGGGCGTGGGTTTCGCCGCTTTCGATAACCGAACCCGCGTACATTACATATAACCTGTCGCACAGTTGGGCGATCACGGCCATATCGTGGCTGATAAACAGCACTGCCGTGCCCGTGGCCTTGGCTTTTTGCTTCAGCAGTCTCAATACCTGGCGCTGGACGGTGACGTCGAGTGCCGTGGTGGGTTCGTCGGCGATCAATAAATCGGGATAGCAGGAGAACGCCAGCGCGATCATCACCCGCTGGCGCATCCCGCCAGAGAGTTCAAACGGATAGCGATCCATAACCTGAAGCGGATCGGCAATCTGCATGTCCGTGAGCAGCGTGGCAGCGTGCGCCCGGGCTTCCCGAACGGACAGCGGGCGATGTTGGCGAATGACGTCCACCATTTGTTTGCCAATGCGACGCGTTGGGTTGAGTGCGGTCATCGGCTCCTGAAAAATCATCGCGACCCTTTTTCCGCGCAGGGTGTGCAGGGTTTTTTCGCTGGCACTCAGCATATTGTTGCCAAGCAGATCGATGCAGCCGCCGTGAATGCGGTAACTGTCGGGTGGCAGCAGGCGCATGGCGACCATAGCCGTGACCGATTTGCCGGAGCCGGATTCTCCGACCACGCCGACAATTTCCCCGCGATTGACGTGCAGCGAGACGGCATTCAGCACCCTGGCTTCCCCCTGATACAGCGGGAAGCTCAAACGGAGGCCGTCGATGGTTAACACCCGTTCGTTCATCACTGACGTCCTCCTGATTTGGGATCCAGCAGATCCTGGATCCCATCGCCAAACAGATTAAAACCGACGGCGGTTATCAGGATCGCGGCACCAGGAAAGGCGCAGTACCACCACTGATCGAGCACATAGTTACGCCCATTGGCCACCATCGCACCCCATTCCGCCGTGGGCTGCTGAGCGCCGAGCCCGATAAACCCGAGCGTTGCCGCCATCAGGATCGCGCTGCCAATATCCAGCGAGGCCTGCACCACCAGCGGCGGCAGAGCGTTACGCAGAATATGCCAGCTGATCAGATGCCAGCGGGAGGCCCCAAAGGTGACGGAGGCTTCAACGAAGGTGTGCTGACGCACCACCAGCGTCTGGCCGCGCGCGAGGCGCACATAGAAAGGGATGCGCACGATGGCAATCGCCAGCATGGCATTAAACAGGCTCGGCCCGAGCGCTGCCGCCAGCGCCATGGTCAGAACCAGCGAGGGAATGGACAGCATAATGTCCATCACCCGCATAATCAGGGCGTCACTGTGGCCGCCTAAGATGCCGGAAAGACAGCCTAGCAGCGAGCCGCTGATCCCGGCAATCAACACCACCGCAAGCCCCGCGGCGACGGACTGCTGGCTGCCAATCAGGACCCGGCTAAAAAGATCGCGACCCACTTCGTCAGTACCGAACCAGTGTACCAGCGAGGGTGCCTGCAAGCGGGCCGAGAGGTCGATAGCATTCGGATCGTGTGGCACCAGCCACGGTGAGAAGATCATCAGCAGCAGCATCAACAGCATGATCCCGCCGCCAATCAGCGTTAGCGGGCTGCGACTCAGTAGCCACAGGCGGCGTTTCCAGATAAACGTCGCGCTCTTTTTCGGCACCGGCACCACAGGGTTTTCCTCGGTCAGCATCATTGTTTTTCTCCTCGTCCGACGCGGGGATCAATCCACAAATAGAGCAGATCCACGGCCAGGTTAACCAGCACGTAAGCAAACGAGACGACGATGGCAAAGCCCATTACCGCCGGGAAATCGAGGGCCTGAATGGAGGTCACGACGTAGGCGCCCATGCCGGGCCAGGAAAACACGGTTTCGGTCAGCACTGCGCCATACAGTAAATCGCCAAGCGCCAGCCCGAGTACCGTGACGGACGGGATCAGCGCATTCGGCAGGGCGTAGCGAATCACAATGGTGAATTTACCTAACCCGCTTGCCAGCGCGGTACGGACATAGTCTTCACTCAGCTGTTCCAGCATGGCGGAACGAATCTGGCGGGCGACAATCCCGACGTGGACAAAGGCGAGGGTCATGGCAGGCAGAATAAGGTGCTGCAGGGCGTTGAAGAACGCATCCGGATCGCCCGCCAGCAGGGAATCAATCAGATAGAACCCCGTCACGTGGGCGGGTGGATCCAGCCAGTCGTCAAGCCGACCGCTGCCCGGCAGCAGGTTCAGCTTGCCGTAAAACAGCACGATCACCCCCAGCCCCAGCCAGAATGCGGGGGTAGAAATGCCGGTTAGTGCCATCAGACGGACCAGATGATCGGTCCAGCGATTGCGGTAGACCGCCGACAGCACACCCAGCGGCACGCCCACGACCAGCGCGATAAACAGCGCACAGACCGCCAGTTCCAGCGTGGCCGGGAAAAACGTTTTCAGGTCTTCCAGCACCGGACGTCCGGTACGGATAGAGGTGCCAAGATCGCCGTGCGCGAGTGCGGTCACGTAGCGGCCAAACTGCTGCCACAGCGGGAGATCCAGCCCTAGCTGTTGACGGATATGGCGCACAATCTCGTCGCTGGCTCGTTCGCCGGCCAGCAGTCGCGCCGGATCGCCGGGGATCAGGTGCGAAATAATAAAGGTGATCACGCAAACGCCGATAACCACCAGAATCAGCCCCCAGCAGCGCTGACGTAGGATGCTCCAGACACTCATCTTGACGCCCTCTGCCGGGCCAACGGCCCGGCATCCTGTGAAAGTTACTTATGCATCTCAGCAATGTTGAAGATCTGCTCCAGCATCGGATTGAACACGTAGCCTTTCACGTCTTTGTTCATCCCGACCTGGTAGTTTTTCTGGAACAGATAGACGTAGGCGGCTTCATCAATCACCGTTTTCTGTGCCTGCTGGTAATCCGTGGTCCGTTCCGCCTGGTCGGTGGTGGAGACGGCTTTCTTCAGCAACGCATCGACCTGCGGATTGCTGTAGAACGAGCGGTTCCCCGGCAGGCCTTTTTTGTCCGACTCGAACCAGTAGTTCATGAACATGTACGGATCGGCGAAATCAGGGCTCCAGTTGCCGATGGCGATGTCGTAATCCCCTTTGCCGATGCGTTCACGCATGGTGGCGTTGGCCAGTTTTTCCAGCTTGACGCTGATCCCAAGCTTTTGCAGATTCGCCTGCGTCGAGAGGGCGATCGGCTCCCAGTTCGGATCGTTGTCGGAATAGAGGAATGTCAGCGTCGACGGCTTGTTGGTGACTTTATCCAGAGCGGCTTTGGCCTTGTCAGGATCGAAGGTGTACTGCATGGCGTTGGCATCAAAGCCCCACATGCCTTCCGGGATCGGGCCGCGCATTTGCTTGCCATTACCGCCGAGGATCCCTTTCACCATGCCCTGATAATCCGTCGCCCAGGAGACGGCGCGGCGCAGATCAACCTGATCCATCGGCGCTTTGCTGTTATTGAGGTACAGATAGGTCACGCGCAGGGCCGGGTAGTCGTACACGGCCACTTTGTTCTCGGTTTTCAGCGCGGCAAACTGATCGACCGGCAGGGCATCGGCGATATCCACATCCCCTTTGGTCAACTGCAGACGGCGGGCGGCACTTTCGCCGATGATCTTCACGTTGACGCGTTTAAACGCCGGTTTTGCCCCGCTAAAGTGTGGATTCGGCACCAGCACCAGCTGCTGGCCTTTTTGCCAGCGATCAAGTTTGAACGCCCCGGAACCTGCGGTGTGCTCAGCCAGATAAGCACGGGCATCATCGGCGGCGTTGGCTTTCAGCACGGTCGGGTTGATTATCGATGCGCCGTCATTGGCAAGGGTATGCAGGAACGGCGCAAAAGGTTCGCTCAGGGTGAAGCGCACGGTCGTCGGGTCGACCACGTCGATTTTCAGATCGGACGGGAACGCTTCCGAAGGCCCTTGTTTAATACGCAGCAGGCGCTCGAAGGAGAGCTTCACGGCATCAGCGGTGACCGGGGTGCCGTCATCGAATTTGGCATCGTTATTCAGCGTGAAGGTCCAGACTTTGCCATCGTCAGAGGCCTGCCATTTCTGCGCCAGATCGCCTTCCACATCCGTCGATCCTTTACCGTTGTCGGTTTTGTATTTCACCAGTCGCTGATAGGCGGGGTAGGTCACGGTCCAGTCGTTGTTATCAATGGTCACGGCTGGATCAAGAGTTTGCGGATCGGCGGCTTTGCCGATCACCAGCATGTCTTTTGGCACCGCGGACAGCGCGGGATGGGCAAAGGCAGCGAGTGCCAGGGCGAGCAGCAGGGGGCGAACACGAAAAGCAGCTGTGTGGGTCATTTTCATGGCAATACTCCGTCACTCTTATCTGAAGATATACAGGTGAATAGATCGTTAATAAGCGGATAATCGGCCGCCCCCGGGACTTCGAAATGCCACCATTCGCTGGTGATACCGACAAAACCGCCGCCGAACATAATGGCGTTCAGCAGCAGACGATGACGTTGCGCGGTGAGCGGAACATCGGGGTGATAAGGGTGGGAAAGCACATCCATCTCATCAAACGCCGTGCCCATATCGAGTTCGTTTCCCTGGTCGTCGAGCAGGGTGACGTCGATGGCGGTGCCACGACTGTGGTTCGATCCCCGCGAGGCCGGTACCACGTACTCCGGGTTCGGACAGGCTTCCCACAGCACTGCTTGTGCCTGCTGCGGACGATAGGCGTCCAGCACCAGCAGCGTCAGCCCGGCCACCTCGGCAATGGCAATGCTTTTCGCCAGTGCGCGCGCAGCATCCGGGTGCAGCAGGCAGCGTGCTTCGCTGTAAATGGGGTGCCCGGTAATGTTGTCAGCAGTGGCATATTTCAAATCTATCTTCAGCCCAGGAAAACGGGCGGCGATATCGACCAGCGGTTGTTGCTCACTCATTTCATCTTTCCTGCCTGATTAACGTTCAAACTGCCCAAATTCCTGCTGCAGCTGGCGGTTATGTGCCAGACGGGCCGCCAGTGCAGGCCCAAGCTGTTCCACAACCGCCGACAGCAACAGATTGAAAAGACAACTCACCGGGGCCAGGGAATCCCAGAAGTGGCCGGTGTCGGTTTTGACCTGCAGTAAATCCAAAGCGTAATCGCGCGCCCACGGACACCAGATGTCGGTGATCAGCGCCATCGGGAGCTGGCGAGCCGTTGCCACCCGGCAAAACTGGCGCGCAGCAATTGAATAGGCACGGGTATCCGTCAGCACAATATAAGGGTCGCGATATTCCGAGTTCATCGACTCCAGCCAGCTGCCAGAACTGCCGTCGGCGTACACCACCCGGGGCCGCAGGTATTCGAGGTGACTGTAAAAGGTATTCGCAATCCCGCGTGTGGACTGGATCCCTACCACCACAATTGCCTCAGCCTGGGCGATGCGTTGGCTGATGCGCAGGAAGGTTTCGCTCTGAGCGAGTTGGTAAACGAAGCGGATAGCGTCCAGCTCCATCTGTAATGACAGGTTTTCGCGATCCGGTTGCTGCTGGTGCTGTTCCCAGGAGTTCAGACGATCGGTCACTCCCCAGTGGCGGTAGGGCGGAGCGGAGTGATCTTTGAGGCTGTTTTTGACGTCATCCAGATTGCGGTAACCGAGCTTACGCAGATAGCGTCCCACGGTAATTCCGCTGGTCCCCGTCGCCTGCGCGATGCTGTCAGCCGTCTCAAAAGGAATATGATCGCGATGGCTCAGCAGCCAGGCGCCGATGCGCTTTTCACTGGGAGTGAGCAGGCTAAAAGCCGCTTCAATCTTTCTGAACAGTTCTGCGTTTTCGCTCATGGTCGCCTCAATGACAGCTTGCTCTCATTTCTGCTTCTGCTGTTACCTGACTAACAAAGCACGAGCTGTGCCATGTTTCCCTTGAGCCGCAGAAAAGCCGTGCTCACGGGCCGTGAGGAAAGATCAGGTGAATGATCAGCGTAGAAGCGGGCGAAAAAATGCACAAATTTGGTGCGTGAAATTCAAATATCAATCACAAAGATAGAACAATAAAGTAACAACTAACGTTATCAGTGCAGCAAAAGACGCGGCCTGGGACAGGGCGACGAAGAGGGGAAAGCGGGAGAAATCCATTCTGTATTTGTGGTCGATGCTCTCATATCAACCGCACGCATGGGCAAGTCATTCCTTTGGTTGGGTTTAGATTGAAGTATCACTCCTACGAGGTCTTCATGATGTCATTTGTCCATATGCGTATCGCTCGCCCTGTCAGCAATCTTGAGCTTTCTTCACGCGCCTATATCCAGGGGTTATCCCTGCAGAAGGTGGCCGATTTTACCGATCACGATGGCTTTAGCGGAACGATGCTGGGGCGAGAGGGGTTGCAATGGCATATGGAGTTAACGACCTGCCTACGCCATCCGGTTAAGCCTTTGCAGACGGCGGAAGATTTACTGGTTTTGTATTATCCGGATCCCGTCGAATGGGAGCAGGTATGTGCAAGGATGGTGGCAGCAGGTTTTCGTTTGGTCAGCGCATTTAATCCGTACTGGGACATCAATGGGCGCACATTTGTTGATAACGATGGTTATCGTACCGTTATCCAGAACAGTAAATGGCCAATCACCCGCGGTGACTAACGCCGGGAAGCGCCTGTTGATTCACTTTTCATTAAACCGATCCACCAATTCAGACAGTAATGGCCCGAGTCTGCGCAGCTCATCGAGGTGAGTAGACGACAGGGTGGCGAGGATCTTTTCGGCTTTGTCGGTCAGCGACAGCGGGGCTTTCCGCTGGTCTTCACTCTCAAGTCGACAGACCAGGTCGAGCTCCTCAAGACGTTTCACCAATCCAGACGTACTGTGGGGCTGCAAAATCAGACGTTCTGCCAGAAAACCAATGGTGGTATGGCCCGGCGGATTTCCTTTAATCACCAGCAATGCCTGATGTTGCTGCGGCGTTAAGCCTGATTTCTTCGCCTCCTGCTCGCTGAAAACCAGAAATTGCCTGAGTGTCGCCCTGAAGTCTGCCAGTGCGGCGTAATCAGTCTCTGTCATATTCCCTCTACCCCTTTTTAAATTGCCCATTTGTTGAAATTATATCGCGATACGATGTAACTTACCTTGCTGCATGCAGTAGAGCGATGCTGATTGTCATAAGTCATTGATGATACAGCATAGTCCAGATTATGGGACCCTACGTACGACGGTTTGTGCTTGATGAGATGCCGTCTGGCATCAATACGAGGGACGGTGAGGCTTTGCAAAAAGATATTCGCAATGCTAACGGGAAACGCATTCTTATCAGCAACTTATGAATGTACTTTCGCGTATCCTCACGATAAATGATTTCATGGCAGGAATATCTGTACTGGTAATAATGACCGACAGTGACGGTTTTTAAATTTATCCGTGTTGCACGGAGTCTATTTTAATTACCCCACAGGGGCTACTCCTTAAGTCTTAAATAAGTGACGAAACGAATTAGTGTTAATTACTCATGATGAATGAATCATGGGCGGATTTATTTTGTTTCACGCAACGCCTGTCGGCTGTTTATTAATGAATTTTGAGTGGAAGCAGTGATGAAAAACAACAAACAGAATCTCAGTAATTATGATGGGGCCGCAGGTGGATGGGGCGCGGTAATGTCCAGCGCCGCCCATGTATTAACGCAAAAGGCTCCGGTCAGAGATACGATTGCGATGTTCAAAATGAATCAGGACAAGGGGTTCGACTGCCCGGGCTGTGCCTGGCCGGATCCGGAACACCGCTCGCCGATGGAACTGTGTGAAAACGGTGTGAAGGCCGTATCGTGGGAAACCACCTCGAAGAAGGCCTCGCCGGAATTTTTTGCCGCCCATCCGTTAAACGTCCTCTGGGAACAGAGCGATTATGAGCTGGAAAATCATGGCCGTCTGACGCACCCGATGAAGTACGACATCGTCACCGATACCTGGCAGCCGGTGGCGTGGGCGACGGCATTCGCTGAAATCGGCGGGGTATTGCGCCAGCTGCAGCCCGATCAGGTCGAGTTCTATACGTCCGGACGGACCTCGAACGAAGCGGCCTTCTTGTACCAGCTCTATGCACGTGAGTACGGCACCAATAACTTCCCTGATTGTTCCAATATGTGCCACAGCCCGACCGGGGCAGGATTAGGCGCGTCAATTGGCATCGGCAAAGGAACCGTAGAATTAAGCGATTTTGAAGCGGCAGACCTGGTGATTTGCGTGGGGCACAACCCGGGTACCAACCATCCACGCATGCTGTCGACGCTGCGTGAAGTGGCGGCCCGTGGCGGCAAAATTGTCTCCGTCAATCCGCTGCGTGAACGAGGGCTTGAGCGCTTCAGTTTCCCGCAGTCGCCTACGGATATGCTAACCGGTGGCTACACCGAAATTTCTCGCGATCACTATCAGATCCGCATCGGCGGCGATGCCTGGTTCTTCCGCGGCGTGATGAAGTCGCTCCTTGAACTGCATGAGCATCGGTTGGCGAATAAGGCTTCCCCGGTGCTCGATCAGGCCTTTATCGACAGCCAAACCAGCGGCTTTGGTGCGCTGGTGGACAGTCTTCAGCGCCTCCATTGGGACGACATTGAGCAAGGTGCCGGGATGAGCCAGGAAGAGATCGCCGGTTTTGCCAGCCTGTATGCCCGCCATCAGCGCGTCATCATCTGCTACGGTCTGGGGATCACGCAACACCGTAACGGAACTCAGAACGTACAGCAGCTCATCAACCTGCTGCTGCTGCGGGGCAATATGGGGCGTGAAGGGGCGGGGATTTGTCCGTTGCGCGGCCACTCCAACGTGCAGGGTGACCGCAGCGTGGGCATTAATGAAGCGCCGGATGAAGCGTTTAACCTCCGTCTTGAGAAACACTTCAAAATCAAAGTGCCGCGTAAACATGGCCACTCTTCTGTCGACAGCATCAGGGCGATTGAGCGTCAGGAGTCCCGCGCGCTGATCTGCATGGGCGGCAATCTGGCGGTGGCCATGCCCGACCCACAGCGCACCTTCCCGGCGATGCGCAGCCTGGATCTCCAGGTCCATGTCGCGACAAAACTCAACCGTTCGCACCTGCTGGCGGGAAAAAATAGCTATCTCTTCCCGACGCTGGGGCGAACCGAACGTGATGTGCAGCTGAGCGGCGTGCAGTCGGTGACGGTAGAAGATTCAATGAGCATGGTTCACGCTTCTACCGGCTCACTCAAACCGGCTTCGCCGTGGCTGAAGTCCGAACCCGCCATCGTTGCGGGCTTAGCGCGTGCGACGCTACCTGCCAGCCCGGTGAAATGGGAAGAGATGACGGCTGACTACAGCCTGATCCGCGACAATATTGAAGCCGTGTTCCCAGAGTTCCGCGAATTTAATCAGCGAATTGAGAAAGCCGGTGGTTTCCGCCTGGATAACCCGGCATCCCGTGGGGTGTATCGTACGGCAACGGGGAAAGCCACGTTTATCCCTTGTACCACCGAGGCCATTGATGACCGCGGTTTACCGGCGGATCATCTGGTGCTGGCGACCATCCGCAGCCACGATCAGTACAACACCACGATTTACGGTATGAATGACCGCTATCGCGGTGTGACAGGGCGTCGGGATGTGATTTTCCTGAGCCAGCAGGAAGCTGATAAGCGACATCTTCAGCAGGGGGATGTGGTCAATATCGTGGCGTTGGAAGCCAATGGTGACACCCGCGATGGGCGGGTGATGCTGAACCAGACGGTGCACATTGTGTCGATGGCTACCCATTCGGTGGCGGCCTATTTGCCTGAGGCAAATATCCTGCTGTCGCTGGATGCCTATGATGAAGAGAGTATGACACCCGCGTATAAGAGCGTGCCGGTGTTAATCAGTAAAGTATCGTGAAAAAGAAAAGCCCCAATTTGGGGCTTTTTTATGATTTCACCCGCGGAAGGAGGGTCGTCGTATACGTGTAAGCCGCGTCCTCATAACACCGGTCAGGAATATCATTATTGTTATAAAACAGATAGAAAAGATGTTTAGTGGGGAATTCCACAAAGCTGTCACCGTTGCGGAAATGGGTCACCACATATGGCGTATTTTGTTTTGTCCGGGCCTTTTTTTCACCGGAGGCGATCTGAAACTGACTCGCCCATTTCATGGTACTGAGCTGGTAGCCAAATCTCGAAATGACCACGTTTTTTCGCAACGAGCAGGACAGGTGCATGGCGGTGGCAGCAAAGGCTGGGGTATGCACCAATAAAGTCATCAGACTTAAAAGAAGGACAATTTTCATATTATCGCGGCAGCTCCATTTCTTCGATTTAATAATTTTAAGAAAGTAAAATTGAATTTGTGAAAGGGAACTTGCAACACGGAAAGTGCGGTGAGGAAGTAAAAATATCAGGACGATGAGAGATAGTTTAGCCCTCCTGGCTGTGTGGGTTTTTATTACGGTATCGGATGTAGGATCCCCTGTCAAATGAGCCTGACCTGATAATTACCCCAACCTAACCGTGTACCGTAGGGGGAATTGAATCAGAAAAATAAGGGCGAAAAATATTCTTTTCGTTAATTTACCTTTAATGGGATAACCCGAGGGCTGCGGTGAGCGAATTTAGCCCCTCCAGGTCCCGGCATTGACCCAAAGGCGTGCTTAATGAGAGGCAGATTGCAGGAATCATCCTGATTCCTGCTGACGACTGGTCTGAGGGATAACGACTGCGATAGACTATCACTCTTTAGACGCTTCCTGAGTGACCTACGATGGCCTGCTTATATAATGAATAAAAAACTAAAGGCATCCTCTCCTTCCAATGTGCTGCGTTATCTGTGGGGATCGGCGGCGGCGACCATCGCGCTGACAACGATTCTTTCCTGGTGGCTGCTGTCTGGCTCATGGGACGCATGGAAAACGGCGCGTTCTGACGTTATCCAGTTCGATCATTTTTACCTTGCGCTTCAGGTGTCAAACGATCTGGCCAGTGAGCGTGCCTTTGCCAATGAGCTGGTACTGAGCGCGCCCTCATCAAAGGCTAAGGCCTGGCAGGCACTGGAAGCCAGTCGCCGTTTAACGGACAACGATCTGGCGAAGATGCCTGAACATCTTCTTTCACCGACACTGTTAGCGGCCACAACTGAGCAGCTTGGTCGCTCGCGCGACGTTGTGGACAGGTACCGGAGCGCCGGAATAAAAGAACTTGGCAACGCTCAGCAGGCCATTGATGCCATGCTGTCGGCGACCGATTTTTATCATGAAGCGATGTTCCGACATACCAGAGAGTTTTTGCTCATGGAACCTGCTGCGCTGGGGCCGATTCTGCGTGCTCAGGCGTTAGGCGAGCTCAGAGATGCCACCGGCCGTCTTGGGGCGCATTTGTTGATTCCGTTATTCACGAAAACGCCGATCACCATTGAGGGCATTGAAGATCTCAGCCGTGGAATAGAACGCATCAATGTGTTGTGGTGGTTATTGGACACGCAGGGCGATGAGTCGGGCTACCTGAACGACTTCCGTGACCTGCTCAAAAGTACCCATAAGCAGTATCAGGAAGAGGGTGCAGAGCTCATTAATACCCTGATGAACGAAAGTAAGCAGGGGGTCCCTTTCAGCATCGATGCCGATCAATTTGCGGCGCGCTATCACGCCAGCCTTAGCACCTTTGATGATTTACTCGATACCTACCTGGCCGGGGTGAAAAAGCACTATCTCAATGCTGAAAAGGAAGCGTTATTCCATCTGGTGCTGGTGGTGATTATCCTGGCGTTACTCTGCCTGCTGACCATGGGACTCATTTTCTATATTCGCTCCCGTGTGCTTCAGCCTATTTTGCGGCTAAACCAAATCGCCACTGGGATTATTGCCGGTCAGCACAATGAGACTCTCGGCGATGGCAGCACGACCGAGGAGGTTCAGGAACTCTTCTCATCGCTGGGGACGCTCGGGAATCGGCTTCGCGAACAGACCCGCCTGAGTAAAAAACTCCAGCGCCAGTCAGACGAAGATCCCCTGACGCGCCTGTTCAATCGCAGGGCGTTCGATACCCTCGCCGGTGAGCTATTACAGCAGGCGAATCAGGATTCTCCTGCCTGGCTTATCATGATGGATGTCGATCGTTTTAAATCCATTAACGATACCTGGGGCCATCCTGTTGGTGACCAGGTGTTGATTAAGCTGGCCGTGACGTTGAAAAAATACAGCCGTCCGGGCGATGTGATTGGTCGTCTTGGGGGAGAAGAATTTGCGGTGATGTTCCGCACGCCAGGGCATGAAGACATCACGGGCTATACCACCCGTATTCAGAACGAGATCCGCAAGTTGCAGTTTACCGGTCCACAGGGTGAAACTTTCAGCATCACTGCCAGCTTTGGCGTGGCCTCCGGCTGGAACCGGGCATTGAGCGAGATGCTGTCAGAGGCCGATGCAGAGCTGTACCGGGCGAAAAATACCGGTCGTGACAAGATTTGCGGATTGCCTGACAGCGCACCTCAGTAATTCTCTGCCTGCTGACTTCTCTGCGCTGATGTAAGCAAAAAAAAAGAAGGAACAGCGCGAGGCTATTCCTTCTTCAGTGCTGATTTCATTCCCTTGCGCGCAAGGGAAAGAAGGGGATTAGTGATCGAGGTACACGTAGTTTTCCCAGCTGCTCATGCGCAGCAGGATCTTACGAATAATAGACACTTCTTTCAGGTGACCAGAGTAGATGGCCGCCTCGACCTGGGTCCCTTGCGGCAGCGAGTAATCCGCCAGACGCGGGTCAGTGGCTTTGATGGTGACCAGGATGCGGCCCTGATTGGCAACATCGGCAGTGGTCATCAGTCGGCCCTGGCCCTGGAACTGGCTTTCACCAATAGCTGGCAGAACCTGAGCGACTTCACCCTCAAACACGGTACCCGGAATAGAAGGGAACATCAGTTCAGCTTTGTAACCCTCTTTCAGACGCAGCGCGGCGTTCTGACGATAGGCCACGACATACGTGTTTTTGGTGTTTTCATCCACAGGGACGAACGTCATCACTGGTGCCAGGCCCAGCGCGGTGGACATGGTGCCCTCACGCAGACCGACCATGCTGACGTAACCCGCGGAAGGGGCACGAACGACTGTGCCGTCCAGCTTAAACTCGGCTTTACGCAGCTGCGCCATCAGCGAAGCGACTTGGGCATTCTGACCGTTGATCACGGAGTTCAGATCGTTCTGAGCATGCACCACCTGAGCTTGTGCGGCGGCAACAGCGGCTTCGGCTGCTTTATAGGTCTGCAGTCGGGTATCGACCATCTGGTCGGAGAAAGCACCTTTCGCATGGCCTTCGGAATAGCGAGCGTATTCACGTTGCGCTTTATCGCGATCGGCCACGGCTTTTGTCAGGTCAGCTTTTGCCTGATTGAAGCTGGAGTCCAGGGAGAGCGCATCCTGGCTGGCTTGCTTGATTTTGGCACGCAGATCGTCAACTTTCGCCTGGAATGGCGTCGGGTCGATGCGGAACAGCACATCCCCTTTGTTCAGCGGCGTGTTGGGTTTCACGGCCACTTCAGTGACGCGACCACGCACCTGAGAAACAATCGGTACCGTACGGTAAGCCTGCTTACCGTCTTCGCTAAACGGACAGTTGTAGTTCATCGCCAGAATAACCAGGCTAATGAACACGACGCCACCTAAAATAGCGGTTGGCACGGACCATTTATTGAGCGGAATACGGAAGACTTTAAAAATGACAACGCATAACGCTGTATAGGTCAGCAGCAATAAAGTTTCCATTATTTTGCCTCCTGAGTCGTATTAGCTGCGATGTTATTGGCTTTTTTAATCTCGCCGATCTCGGCTTTTAATGATTCAACCTGAGTCAGCAGCTGGTTCATCTGATGATGCATATCGCGCTGATCTTCAGCGACTCTTTGCATACCCCAGCCACGATCTTCCTGCCACAACGTGGCCCAGATCCACAGAAACGGCCAAAGCACATGCAGCGTGAACAGGCTTACCCAGCCCGCATAATGGATGGCATCCTGATGAGGGTGATTGCGTTTTTTTGCAATCTCATAAGGAATATCGTGAACCACGATAACGCCGTAGAACAGAAGAAGAATCACCAGGATCAGTATTGCCAACGCAACATAGTCCAGAGTCATGATAAAAGCTCCAGGAAGCAAAGGTAAATAGTGTGGTTTTTTAACACTAAAGAATTATTCAGCGCACAGGGAACCATAAAATAAAAAAATGGGCAAACATTGCAGTATTCAAAGATAAATTTTGTTTCTGCGTTGTTATATTGTGTGAAATTTAATTCTGGATTGCGATGGGTTATTTTTAAATAAATTTAGAAGGCGGGGAAATAAACGCCTTCTGTGCAGAAGGCGTTTGCAATAATTAAAAACGATACTTCAGACCCAGCATTGCGGAGGTGTCGCTATAGCTGTTGTCACCTATCTGTACGGCTGTACCGCCCCACAGGTTCAGCGAAGGCGTGAGCTGCCCCTGAACGCCGAGTTTCAGTTGGGCAATGTTTCGCGCACCGTCAACCGACACGGTATCGCCATTCATTCGCACGCCAAAACGTTCGGTATTGTGCAACCAGTTGGCTTCCACGTAAGGCTTGAACTCGCGCTGTTTGTCATCATCAAGGTGTGAATGTCCCTTCAGATATAAACGCACGCCAAGGCGAGTCTGAATATTGCCGTTGTTGACGTCCTGCACACGGGTGCCATTCTGGTCGATCAGATCGCTATTGCTCTTCACGCCCATCCAGATAGCCTGAGCCTGCGGCTGAACATACAGCGCCGTACGGCTGTACTGGGCCAACTGAGAAATATGTCCCGCTTCCAGTGAGGCGGTGAGACCCCGGCTTTTCCAGTTTTCGCTGGACTGATTCGGGCTGCTCAACGAGTTATCGAACCAGTTATACAGCGCCCAGCTGTCGGCGTACCAGCCCGTTTTGGATCCGGCATTTTCGAACCAGGTGGCGTACAAACCTGCGCTATAGCCATCGATGCTGGAGCTTGCTTTGTAACCCGTCAGGTTGGAGTGGGTGTTGGCCTGCTGATTCGCGTAGCCGCCCATGACGCCGATATCCCAACGATCGAGGCCATTGACGCTTCCGTTCGCCACTTCCCCCCCTAACTGGACCACGTAGCGGTTAGCCTGGGTTTTTAACTGACCGTCTCCGGCGGAGAAGCGGTTATGCCCACCTTCCTGACGTAGCCACATGGCCGTTTTCTTTATCTCGCCGCTCACAGGATCGAAATACTCCGTCCCGCCTTCACGGTCGTCGAGCGTCAGGGTGAACATCGTGTTGGCGGCCTGCAGGTTGGCCAGATAGCCGCCAATTTCAGGGCGGTACGCTTTCGGGCCTTTAAAGTCAGGCTTTGGTGTAGGCGGTTCAGGTTTTTCCACCGGCGGTGTCGGATCAACGACCGGCGGCTCTGGCTTCTCTACCGGTGGTGTTGGATCAACCACAGGCGGCTCCGGTTCTTCCACCGTGTTGGTTAAATACCAGTTCTTCCCTTTTTGCGTCAGGAAGTAATCAAACGCACCGGCGGTGATGCGGCCATTTTGGGTAAATGCCGTTGCCGAGGAATTGCCCTGCACGTCAATCACCTTAATGCCGTTGAGCGCCTGCTCGCCGAAGCCGCCGACATTACTGATGCTGACGCGGGTTTCTCCGCTGGTGCTGCCGGCTATCGCCAACAGATCCGATGGCGCATTGTCACCCGCCAGCAGCGTGTTCATCAGCAGCTGGCTGCCTTCACCGCCGTGGTAGTCGCCATTAACCTGCAGGCGGTTACTTAGCGTGCTGTCATTTTCTTTGTACAGCTGAAGCGTGCCATTATTTTTTAAGCTGCCATTGACCGTGAACTGACGCGGCCCGGCGGCATTCTGATCGGCGACACTACCAACAATCAGAGTTGAACCCTGTTCGAGGGTGGTGCTACCTACCTGGCCGTTCCCGGTGAGCCATGCCCCGTCCTGCACCACGACATTCCCCGTCATCGCGCCATCAACATTGAACACACCTTGCTCTACCCGTGCGTTCCAGCGATCGCTGCTGCTGCCGGTGAGGTTCAGCATGCCTTCGCCCCGTTTGCTCAGTTCGCCAGTGCCGTTAATGGATTGGGCAACGGTGGTGTTGTGGCCTTGCGTATCAATAAAGCCGTTGTTGTTCGTGACGGTCAGGGTACGGCTTTGTGCCAGATCCAGTGCTTCACCCAGGATCACGCCGCCGCCATCGAAGGTCAACGCGCCGGTCGCGGCCCCTAATTGATTATCCTTGCTGAGGGCGATAGCGCCTTGTTCGATCGTTGTTCCCCCGCTCCAGAGGTTACCCGAACTCTCCTGAGGCGCCAGGCTCAGGGTGCCTTCGCCGGTTTTGATCACCTGACCGCTGCCGGTGATTTGCCCAACGTAGCTTTCATCTTTATCCTGGGTAAAGCGCAGGATACCGTTATTCACCACGTTGTTGGTGTTATTACCGGCACGGGTAGGCAGGCTGCGGGCCGGGGCTTCAACGGTGGCCGTGGCATCGTTGTTGCCTTCCGGGTTGATCACCAGTTGCCCGGTATAACGGGTATTGTCACCCGAGAGTCCGAGCGTTCCCTGATTGACGCTCACGACGGTAAAGCCGTTCAGCGTCCCTGTGACATCCCAACGACCCTCACCATTCTTGGTCAGGGTACTGAAGTTGGAAATATCGCCGCGCAGCGCATCCCGCGAATTCGTTGCGCCGTTCAGCGTCAGGCGGTTTACGCCGCCGCCGCCGTTGATATTGCCGGTGACCAGCGAGTTGCTATAAAACTCGAGGTCGTCATCGCCACGGCCAAAAGAGAGGCTGCCTATTACTTTACTGTTGCTATGGTTGACGAAAACAATCCCGGCGCCGCCGCTGCGGGAGCTGGTGCCAAACACCGGTGCGGTGCTGCTTTCTTCCGTACCACGGGCGATCACGCCGTAGTTCTCCACCCGGTTTTTCACCGTTGGCGGGCCATAGCGGCCCTCGTCATCCTCAAACCACAGGGCCGCGGAGTTGCCGCTTGACTGAATAGTGCCGTGGTTAACGATCGTATTGCCAAACCCCATCACGTTAATGGCCTCAGCATTGCCGGAGGTCCCGTTGGCCAGCACTTTGCCACCCTGGTTGATGGTGATGGTACTGTTCGACACCACTTCGATGGTGTTGGCCCCCGCATTTAGCAAACCGGCAGCGCCGGGTCCGGCGGTATTTTGCACAGTACCATTCACGGTAATGGTGTTTTTATCATTCAGACTGATGGCTGGCGCATTTCCGCCATCCAGCGTGGTGTCAGGCTGGACGTTGATGGTGGCATCGTTGGTCAAACGTCCGTCGCCCAGGCTTCGGTTGACAGAGCCTGCGCCCTGACACTCGGTAACGTTCTGGGTGGTTAGGCATTCTGCGGCGAGGGCAGAGGTACTGGTTATCCCAGTCAGTAATGCTGTCTGAATCAGCATCGCGAGAGATTTCTTTTGCATGCGTGCAATCCTTGCGGCGAGACATCTGCGCCTCGCTCATGTTGGTGGTTGTTTATTTCAGTGGTTAATTTAAAGGTGGTGAATTATGTTGGTTGGGCAAGGATTAGCCAATGGGATCGTCTGCACGCTAAGTCATAATTTGTGTTAAAAATATGTTCATCAAAATTTACATATTACTTATGTGGATTATCACGCCACCCATCAGACGAATGGGTGAAGAGGTCGGGGAATATCAGGCGTTTGGCTGAAGGAAGCGCGTCCGGTCTGCAGACATGCTGAAAGAAAGACCTGATGGAGAACACCATGGCCTGGCGACCCTTTCTGTTTCTGATAACCAACCAATATCCCGTGCTTTCGCGTCCCCGTGGGAAACTGACCCTCGTCAGATAAGCGATGGCATCAGGAGGGAATTCACTAAGCTTTGCCGGTTTTTTTCTAAAAACAGATCGGTATTAGCCAGACGTTTTAATTCCTTTATCAAAATCGTGCTGCCGGAAATACTGCGCCCATCACCTCAAGGGAGCAGACATCATGGTACGCACATCGCACTTCTCATTGCTGGCCGCATTGGCCTTCTTCACTTTCCAGGCGCAGGCGGTCACGGTGACCGTGGCGTATCAGACGTCCGCAGAGCCGGCCAAAGTGGCGCAGGCTGACAACACGTTTGCCAAAGCCAGTGGCGCCACCGTTGACTGGCGTAAATTCGACAGCGGCGCAAGCGTGGTGCGCGCACTGGCTTCCGGCGATGTGCAGATTGGCAATATTGGTTCAAGCCCGCTTGCCGTGGCCGCCAGCCAACAGGTACCGATTGAGGTGTTCCTGTTAGCGTCCCAACTGGGCAACTCTGAGGCGCTGGTGGTGAAGAAAAACATCAGCAAACCTGAAGATTTGATCGGCAAACGCATCGCCGTCCCCTTCATTTCCACCACGCATTACAGCCTGCTTGCCGCGCTCAAGCACTGGGGGATAAAGCCCGGTCAGGTGCAGATTGTGAACCTCCAGCCCCCTGCAATTATTGCCGCCTGGCAGCGCGGTGATATAGACGGTGCTTATGTCTGGGCGCCTGCGGTAAATGAACTGGAGAAAGACGGTACCGTGCTGACCGATTCGGCCAAGGTCGGGCAGTGGGGCTCGCCAACGCTGGATGTCTGGGTGGTGCGCAAAGATTTTGCGGCCCAGCACCCGGAAGTGGTGAAAGCCTTCGCCCGCAGCGCCATTGAGGCACAGCGTCCTTATATTGATAACCCTGACAGCTGGCTGCAGCAGCAGGCGAATGTGCAGAAGCTGGCAAAACTGAGTGGTGTGCCGGAAGGCGACGTCCCGGGGCTGGTGAAGGGAAATACTTACCTGACCGCCACACAGCAGGCTGAGCAGCTCAACGGTCCGGTCAACAAGGCGATTGTGGATACCGCCCAGTTCCTGAAAGAGCAGGGGAAAGTGCCCGCCGTGGCGGCAGACTATAGCCAGTACGTGACCGACAAATTCGTGAAGTAAAGGGGGCCACCATGCTGCAGATAAGCCATCTGAATGCGGATTACGGCGGCAAGCCGGTGCTGAATGATATTTCCCTCAGCGTAGATCGCCATGAGCTGCTGGTGGTGCTGGGCCCTTCTGGCTGCGGTAAAACCACGCTGCTCAACCTGATTGCCGGGTTTGTGCCGTATCAGGCTGGCAGCATCACCCTGAACGGACAGCCTGTGCGTGGGCCGGGTGCAGAGCGCGGCGTGGTGTTTCAGAGCGAAGGATTGTTACCGTGGCGCAATGTGCAGGATAACGTCGCTTTTGGGCTGCAAATGGCGGGCGTGGAGAAAGCCCAACGGCTGGCAACGGCGCGTCAGATGCTGAGAAAAGTGGGGCTTGAGGGAGCGGAAAAGCGCTTTATCTGGCAGCTCTCTGGCGGGCAGCGTCAGCGTGTCGGCATCGCCCGCGCGCTGGCGGCCGATCCGCAGCTGTTATTGTTAGATGAACCTTTCGGCGCGCTGGACGCGTTCACCCGTGAACAGATGCAGACGTTGCTGTTGCGTCTGTGGCATGAAACCGGAAAGCAGGTCCTGCTCATCACTCATGATATTGAAGAAGCGGTGTTTATGGCGACTGACCTGGTGCTACTTTCCCCGGGACCCGGGCGGGTGACCGAACGTCTGTCTCTCGATTTTGCCCGCCGCTTCGTGGCCGGAGAACCCTGCCGCAGCATTAAATCCGATCCACAGTTTATCCGGCAGCGTGAATACGTGCTTCAGCGTGTCTTTGAACATCGGGAGGCTTTCTCATGAGCATTGTCGCGAACGATAAACCTCGTCGCCGGACGTTTCGCTTCCACTGGCCGCTGTCACGCCAGCTGACGCTGAGCATGACCACGCTGGCCGTGCTGTTGGCGCTGTGGTGGGCTATCGCGGCGTTACAGCTGGTTGCTCCGCTTTTTTTACCGCCGCCGGGACAGGTGCTGCATAAACTGCTGACCATCGCCGGGCCTGAAGGCTTTATGGATGCCACGCTGTGGCAACACCTGACGGCGAGCCTGGCGCGGATCCTCGTGGCGCTGTTGGCGGCGGTGGCGATCGGCATTCCGGTGGGGATCGCGATGGGACTGAGCCCAACCGTAAGAGGGATTTTCGATCCGTTAATCGAGCTCTATCGCCCGATCCCACCGTTAGCTTATCTGCCGTTAATGGTTATCTGGTTCGGTATTGGTGAAACCTCCAAGATCCTGCTGATCTACCTCGCTATCTTTGCCCCGGTCGCGATGTCTGCGCTGGCGGGCGTTAAGAGCGTACAGCAGGTGCGGATCCGTGCAGCACAATCGCTGGGCGCCAGCCGATCGCAGATTCTGTGGTTTGTGATTTTACCCGGCGCATTCCCGGACATTCTCACCGGACTGCGGATTGGGCTGGGCGTGGGCTGGTCGACGCTGGTGGCTGCAGAACTCATTGCTGCCACCCGCGGATTAGGATTTATGGTGCAATCTGCCGGTGAGTTTCTGGCCACCGACGTGGTGCTGGCTGGGATCGCGGTGATTGCCATTATCGCTTTCATTTTAGAGATGAGTCTGCGGGCATTGCAGCGCCGCCTGACGCCGTGGCATGGAGAAATAGCATGAGTGAACGTCTGAACATTAGCCCGCTGGGGCCACATATTGGTGCACAGGTTTCTGGCGTCGCGCTGAACCGTCCGTTAAGCGACAACCAGTTTGAACAGCTTTATCATGCGCTCCTGTGCCATCAGGTGGTGTTTCTGCGCGGGCAGGAGATAACGCCGCAGCAGCAGCGCGGGCTGGCGTTGCGCTTTGGTGATTTGCACATTCATCCTGTGTACCCGCATGCGGAAGGCGTCGAGGAGGTAATCGTTCTGGATACCCATAACGATAACCCGCCGGATAACGACAACTGGCACACCGATGTGACCTTTATTGCCACGCCGCCCGCCGGGGCGATTCTGGCGGCAAAACAGCTGCCGGACAGCGGCGGGGATACGCTATGGACCAGCGGGGTTGCGGCGTATGAAGCACTGTCAGCGCCGCTGAAAACGCTGCTCAGTGGGCTACAGGCGGAGCATGATTTCCGTAAATCCTTCCCTGAACATAAGCATCTTGGGTCTGAATCAGAGCATCAGCGCTGGCTGGACGCCGTGGCCAAGCATCCTCCGCTGACACATCCGGTGGTACGCACACATCCGGTCACGGGCAGGCAGGCGCTGTTTGTCAACGAAGGATTCACCACCCGTATTGTCGGTCTCACCGCCAAAGAGAGCGAAGCGCTGTTGGGCTTTCTGTTCGCCCACATAACAAAACCTGAGTTTCAGGTGCGCTGGCGCTGGCAGGAGGGCGATGTGGCGATTTGGGATAACCGTGTGACGCAACATTATGCGAATGCGGATTATCTGCCACAGCGCAGGATCATGCATCGCGCGACGATCCTCGGGGATAAGCCTTTCTACCGCGCATCCTGAAGGGATGGCCTGATGCAACGCCAGCGCGTTTTATCAGGCCATACCGGGTATCGGCCGGATAAGCCACAGCGCATCCGGCAATCACAGGCTGCACTTACCGATGCGTGCCGATATAGCGCTCATAGCGATTTGCTTTCAGCCGCGTTAAATCAACCAGCACCAGCCCATCCACGCAGTGATTAAACGCCGGATCGTTGCCGAAATCGATAAACTGCACCCCGCCCGGCTCACACAGTTCGGAGTACTGCTTGTACAGAGGGGGAATGGCGCATCCCAGGTTGTTGAGCAAGGATTTCAGGCGGGTCAGATCCTCGGTGTAGTCTTCCCCGCCGAACTGTGCGAGGGCTTCCGGTAGCGATGCGGGGTAAGGGCTGCGGGAGTGGGCCAGAGGATGAAGGGCCGGGAACCAGAGCCGGTAAAAGGCGACCAACAGATCTCGCGCTGCGGGAGGTAACCCGCCTGAAATGGAGACCGGACCAAACAGATAGCGGTAGTGCGGATAGCGTGCCAGATAGGCACCAATTCCGGACCAGAGATAATCCAGACCGCGACGACCCCAATAGCGGGGCTGAATAAAACTCCGGCCGAGCTCAATCCCCTGCTGCAGAATATCCTGCATTTTGTCGTCGTAGTGAAACAGACTGTAGCTGTAAAAACCGTCAACACCGCGTTTTTTGAGCTGCGGGGCACCCGGCATAAAGCGATACGCGCCGACAATCTCAAGATCCGCTTCGTCCCACAGAATCAGGTGCAGATAGTCGTCATCATAGCTGTCGGTATCGCGGCGCTTCCCGCTACCTTCACCCACTGCGCGGAAGGCAATTTCGCGCAGCCGACCCAACTCCCGGAGCAGCACCGCATCGCCGTTGAAATCTTTTCGCTGCCACAGATAAATCATTTTACCGTCGGGCGTTGTGCCAAGGCATTCTGCCTGTGCAAGCTCCCGGCGAAGTGCGGCTCTGTCTTCCGCGTGAGCGATAGCGCTCTCCGTCCTGAATTTTCCCGGTAGCCCTTTCCCCAATAATTGCACATGCTGGCGGCAACGTTTGGCCTGCTCGCGATGGGAGAGCTGCGGCGTGTGCCAGCTTTCCCACGGAATGCGTTCGCCCAGCGTCATCGGCAGGCTGGAGTGGCGGCGACGGAACATCTGCTGCATCAGCAATAACAGCGACAGCGTAGGAGAGAGCGCGGCGCAGGCATAAAACAGCGGGCTATTCTTCGCATGCACAAAGGCGGGTAACAGCGGGGCGCGGAATTTTTCGGCGAGCCGGATAAATCCCGGGTGCCAGTGCCCGTCGGCAATGCCTTTGCGGGTCATTCTCGACACTTCACCCGCCGGGAAAAATATTAATGCGCCGCCCTGTTGAAGCTGTTGCTCCATCAAGGTCAGCGACGATTTCGGCGTACGGCCATTGAGGTTATCGACAGGAATGAACAGCGGGCTTAGGGGCTCAAGGTGGTTCAACATCCGGTTGGTCACGACTTTCACATCACGGCGCACCCGTGAAACCGCATACAGCAGCGCCAGTCCGTCGAGCGTGCCCGTAGGGTGGTTGGCGATAATGATGACGGGACCTTGTTCAGGAATATTTTCCAGCTCGCGTGGCGCAATTTCACAGCGAATGTGCAGATGTTCCAGCACCTGTTCCACCATATCCAGCCCACGCAGGTGGGAGTGACTGGCCGCAAACTGTTGAAACTCTTGCTCATAGAACAGCTTTCTTAGCAGCTGCTTTTGCCAGGGCGCGGGTTTGGCCTGAGGCCAGAGATCATCGAGGACATTGTCGAGACTGAACATAACGGCTCCTTTTTTCGTCCTGATGACGAAGGTAGGGGCGCGGCGTGACGTTAGCGTGTCAACGAGATGATGTTTTGGGGAAGAAGCCCGGCAGACGGCGCCTGCCGGGAGAGGATTTAGCGCAGAATTTTCTTCTCTGCCAGATCCAGGGCGAAGTAGCTGAAGATCAGATCTGCGCCTGCGCGTTTGATCGCGCCAAGACTTTCCAGAACGACTTTTTCTTCATCTATAGCACCTGCCTGAGCCGCGAATTTGATCATCGCATACTCGCCGCTGACCTGATAGGCGCCAAGGGGGAGTTCGGTACGTTCACGGATATCCCGCAGGATATCAAGATAGGCACCCGCAGGTTTCACCATCAGGCAATCCGCGCCCTGAGCTTCGTCGAGCAGCGATTCACGGATCGCTTCGCGGCGGTTCAGTGGGTTCATCTGATAGGTTTTACGGTCGCCTTTCAGCGCAGTACCGGCGGCCTCACGGAACGGGCCATAGAAGGAAGACGCGAATTTGGTGGAGTAAGACATGATGGCAGTATCGGTAAACCCGGCGGCATCCAGCGCCTGACGAATCGCCTGCACCTGACCATCCATTGCCGCTGAAGGGGCAATAAAGTCTGCGCCAGCCGCTGCGGCGATCACCGCCTGTTTGCCAAGATTTTCCAGGGTAGCGTCATTATCCACACCGTGTTCACACAGCACGCCGCAGTGCCCGTGCGAGGTGTACTCACAGAAACAGGTGTCAGACATGACGATCATTTCCGGGACCGTCTGCTTGCAGATCCGCGACATCCGCGCCACCAGACCCTCTTCTTTCCATGCGTCGCTGCCGGTGGCATCCGTATGATGAGAGATGCCGAAGGTCATGACCGATCGAATACCGGCATTGGCAATGCGTTCGATTTCCCGGGCAAGGTGCTTTTCCGGGATACGCATGACGCCAGGCATCGCTTCGATAGCCTTATAGTCATCAATCTCTTCTTCAACAAAGATAGGCAACACCAGATCGTTAAGGGTCAGTGATGTCTCTTCAAACATAGCGCGCAGCGCAGGGGATTTGCGCAGACGGCGGGGACGAGCGATCAAATCTGTCATGATAGGCCTGATATTAATGGGACACTTTCTGAAGTTTACCTGATTTATGGATTCAATGTTTCACGAAAGTGGTGGTTATGTGTTTCGCCGTTTATGGCAGCAGTCGTCCTTATTTATATATTTAATTAATCATTCTCGGTTGTTTAATAAATGAATTAATATGATATTAAATATGAGTTGGTCATGCTTTATTTGTTATTGTAATGAGTGCTGTGAAATTAAATGAGATGCCGCGCCCTTTTCTCGGTTTTTACTTTGAGGGTTTGTCCGTATCCATACTTTTCTAAGAGATTAATTGAACTACTACAGGACACGAAAGCATAATTCCTCTGCAAAATAAATTTGTATTGATGGATCAACGTAATTACGTCCCTGAGGAGGGATGACGAATGCACTCGTGGAAAAATAAACTTGTCGTATCACAATTAGCTGTGGCTTGCGCATTAGCAATCGCTTCTCAGGCTAATGCCAGCACAGATATTTCTAACTCAACCTATAATACTTTTGTTCACTACAACGACTCGACCACGGCCGATGGCGTCTACTATCAGGGATATGCAGGCTGGAATAATTACGGTACTGATAGTATTTATAACGGTGATATTTACCCTGTCATTAATAACTCTGTCGTTAATGGTGTCATTTCAACGTATTATCTTGATGATGGCCTTTCATCAAATACCAACCCTAATAGTCTGACGATCAGCAATTCGACTATTCATGGAATGATTACATCACAGTGTATGACGGAAGACTGTGATAACCGCAGTACCGACGGTTATGTTTATGATCGACTGGCATTAACTGTCGATAATTCAACAATTGACGATAATTATGAGCATTATACCTACAACGGTACCTATACTGACGGTACTGCTGATACTCATGTTGTCGATACTTATAATCTGGGCACGGCAATTACGCTGGACCAGGAAGTGGATCTGTCTATCCAGAATAACTCTCACGTTGCCGGTATCACGCTGGCTCAGGGTTATGAATGGCAAGATGTTGACGATAATACTGTTACAACCGGTGTAAACAGCGGCGAAGTGTTTAACAACACTATCGTTGTTAACGATTCTAGCGTCACGTCAGGTTCCTTGAGTGATGAAGGTACGGAAGGCTGGTATGGTCGTACCGGTAATGCCAGTGATTATGCGAATAAAGTGACGGCAGACGATGTCGCACTGGCCGTCATTGCTAATCCTGCAGCCGACAACGCCATGCAGACCACCGCGACGTTCAATAACTCCACGCTGACCGGTGATGTGGTGTTCTCCAGCAACTTTGATGAGAACTTCTTCCCGAACGGTGCGGACTCTTACCGCGATACCGACGCAACGCCTGACACCAACGGCTGGGATGGTACCGATCGTCTGGACCTGACGCTGGATAACGGCAGCAAGTGGGTGGGTGCCGCAATGTCGGTGCACCAGGTCGATTCAGATGGCGACGGTGTGATGGACAGCTCTGCTCCTGGAACAGATGCAACGGCCACGCTGTATGATATTGCGCCTAACAGCTTGTGGCCAACGTCTACCTACGGTGTCAATGACGACAATACCGCCTTTGATGAAAATGGCCATGTCGTGGGTAATGAGGTTTATCAGAGCGGAATCTTCAACGTAACCCTCGATCACGGTTCGGAGTGGGATACCCGTAAAAGCTCAATGATTGACGACCTTCTGGTCAACAATGGCTCCCAGGTCAACGTTGAAAGCTCTCAGCTGGTTGCCGACAGCATTACGCTGGATAACGGTTCAGACATGCGTATTGGCGACGACGGTGCAGTGGCAACGGATAGCGTTAACCTGAACAACAGCAGTACGCTGAGCCTGACCGAAGAAACGGCCGAGCTGTACGCGAACACCGTGAACATTGATAGCAATGCTCAGCTGAACCTCGGTTTGGGTCAGCTGGACACCGCTAATCTGCAACTGACCAACGGGGGGACCTTTAACCTCGACAGCCGCGATTTTGTGCTGAACGGTGACATGATTAACGGTCACACCAATGATCAGTCGCAGTCCAACTACGGTTACGGCGTTGTGGCGATGAATTCTGATGGCCACCTGGCGGTTAACGGTGATGTTTCAGGTAATTATAAAGTGCGCATTGGTGATGCCACGGGTGCAGGTTCCGTTGACGCTTATAAAGGCAACGAACTGATTCGTGTCTATGATGACAATGCCGATACGACGGCGACCTTCTCTGCCGCAAACAAGGCCGATCTCGGGGCCTACACCTATCAGGCTGAGCAGGTTGGCGATACCGTGGTTCTGCAGCAGCGTGAGCTGACGGATTACGCCAATATGGCGCTCAGCATCCCGTCTGCCAACACCAATATCTGGAATCTGCAACAGGATACACTGGGTAACCGTCTGACCAATGCCCGCCACGGTATGGTGGATAACGGTGGCGTCTGGATGAGCTACTTTGGCGGTAACTTCAACGGCGATAACGGTGTGATCAGTTACGATCAGGACGTTAACGGCGTGATGGTCGGTCTGGATACGCAGATTGATGGAAATTATGCCAAGTGGGTCGTCGGTGGTGCGATTGCCCTGGCGAAAGGGGACATGAGCGATCGTTCCGGCCAGGTAGATCAGGATAGCCAGTCTGCTTACCTCTACTCTTCTGCTCGCTGGGACAACAACGTCTTCCTCGATGGTAACTTAAGCTACAGCCGCTTCGACAGCGATCTGTCTGCGACCATGAGTGATGGCCAGTATGTTGATGGTAATACCACGACGGATGCCTGGGGCTTTGGTCTGAAACTGGGTTATGACTGGAAATATAACGCAGCAGGCTACGTGACGCCGTACGGTGCTGTTTCCGGGCTGTTCCAGTCTGGCGACGATTACCGTCTGAGTAACGAAATGCGCATGGACGGTCAGTCCTATGACAGCATGCGTTATGAACTGGGTGTCGACACCGGTTATACCTTCACTTATAGCCAGGATCAGTCGTTAACTCCGCACTTCACGCTGGCGTATGTCTATGATGACGCGAGTAACGATGCGACAGTTAATGGTGACAACATCGATAACGGCGTTAAAGGTTCTGCGGTTCGCGTAGGTGCTGGTGCGCAGTTTAACTTCACCAAGAAGTTTAGTGCCTATACCGATGCAAACTACCTGGGTGGCGGCGACGTTGACCAGGACTGGAGTGCAAACGTGGGTGTGAAATACACCTGGTAATCCAGCTCGGGCAGGGAACGATGTTCCCTGCTTTTTTTGACACGATACTGACACAGGATGTGACGATCGTATGTTTGGCGTAAAACCCTTATCTGACTTTGCTGTATTGGATAACTGTTTTTCTACTGCTGTACCAACACTCTCATTTGCTCCTCGCGATAAGCTTCTCCTGAACCTGGGGTCACCTAAAGTCACCATTATCCGTAAGGGAACGATCAAAATTGCGCGTTCGCAGGAAGAGTTGTTGGTCTCGATTTGCCCGGCGCCCATGATTATCGGTCTGCCTGGCGTGTTCTATCCCGGTGAGGAGAATTACCAGATCACGGCGCTTGCGGCCGGTGAGTTTTATCAGTTGGATGTTCAGCATTGCGCCGATCTGCTCACGGGCCACCAATTGTGGCGTGAGGCTTTTAACTGGGTCAGTTGGCTTTTTCGGATGCTGGAACTTCGAGACATCCAATTGATTGGAAAAGGTTCGTACAGCCAGATCAGGGCGACGTTGCAAAGTATGGCCAAGTGGGAGCCAACGCTGAGAGCCAGGATTGGTGTCATGAACTATATCCAGCAGCGCACGCATATCTCGCGTTCAGTCATCGCTGAGGTACTGGCGGCACTGCGGGCAGGGAAGTACATTGAAATGGACAAGGGCAAACTGATTGCGGTCAACCGTTTGCCCCTGGAGTACTGAGATCAGGACGCTGGCACGACCAACGGTTTATTGCCGCTGAGTTCGCTAACCAACTCATTCACCCCGTCACTCATATTGGCAAAACGCGTGAGTGGCGAGCGCGTCACCACGACAAATGCACCGATATTATGCTGCGGGATCATGGCCATATAGGTAATGAAACCGCCGCCACCGCCCGTTTTTTGAATGATGCCCGGACGGCCATTTTTCGGCGCCATATAGACCCAGCCCATGCCTAATGCATCCGCTTTTCCTGGCACATCCATACCGATAACCCGGGTCAACTGAGTACGTTTGTAGATAAGCGTCTGCATCCGATCCGCCTGCTGATTGCGGGTGTAGAAATCGGAGGAAAGGAACTGCTGCATCCAGCGCATCATATCGCCAGGCGTTGAGTAAACGCCGCCGCTGCCGATGGCGGCCAGAGTGTTATCACAAGGGCTGGCCCCTTTTTCCGCCACCATCAGGCGCTGGCACTGATCCGGAGATGGGGTAAACGTGGTGTCCTTCATGCCCAGCGGGCGAGTGATCTGCTCTTCAAACAGCTGCGGGTAAGGTTTACCTGCCGCCGTACTTAACGCATCTGCCAATAAATCGAACGCCAGATTTGAGTATGCCGCCTGCGTGCCTGGGGTTGTTTTCAGTGTCGCCGTGGTGAGCCAGTTCCAGCGCTGATTATGGGTAGGCCAGGTGAACACGGGGCGATGTGCGGCGCCGCCGGGCTGTTCGCGCGGCAGGCTGCTGGTGTGGGTCGCCAGATTGACCAGGGTAATCGGCGTTCCCTGGAAGCTCGGAACGCTGGCGCCAGGCGGTGCATATTTACTCAGCGGGTCGTTGAGTTTCACCACCCCCTGATCCAGCAATTTCACGAGCATCTCACTGGTCATCAGTTTGCTGAGAGAGGCAATTCGAATGACAGAGTCGAGCTGCGGATGCACATTGCTGCCCGGCCGGGTTTCACCAAAGCTACGAAACACGCGCTGATTCCCATCAATCACGACCAGAGCCATCCCGGTAGCCCCACTGCCGTAATAGATATGATTGGCGAAACGATCGACGATATCAGAAGCAAAAACAGGATCCGGCGAGGATTGCGCGGCCTGAGCAACAGGCAGCGAAGCAGCATACAGCGCTGCGATAAGAAGCAGACTACGTTTCAAGGAAAGCATCCGTGAATTGAAATGAAAGGTTCATGCGTATTTATACTATTAAACGGCCGCTTGCAAAGCGCCTTTAGATGAGATTTCTGCAAGAAAAGCGTAACGGCGGGTAAACATGACAATTTTTTCTGCAATCCTTTACGCGCTTTTGTGAACTCGCGCGTAAGATACTCTCTGTGCGGACAAACAGTTACGGAGTTATTCATGGTGGATAAGCGTGTTGTTATGGTGGTGGATATGCAAAATGGCGTCTTCGCAACGCCACGTCAGCAGCAGCAAGAGTGTGTCGCGCAAGTGAACCGACTCATCCGCGCCGCCGGGCAGGTTATCTTTATCCAACACAGCGAGTCGGGAGGGCTGGAAGAGGGCAGTGAAGGTTTTGCGCTGTTGCCAGAACTTGAACAGCCTGAGAATGCACTCTATGTGACAAAGACCGCCTGTGATGCTTTCTATAAAACCGAGCTGGAACGTGTGCTGGCGGACAACAATATCCGCAGTTTTGTGATGTGTGGATGTGCGACGGATTATTGTGTCGATACCACTCTGAAAGTGGGGGCCAGCAAAGGGTTCGCCATTACGGTCGCCAGCGATGCGCACACCACGGCGAACCGGCCAGCGGCACTGGCCTCGACGCTTATTGCCCATTACAACGACGTCTGGGAAAACCTCACGGTGCCAGGCAATCCGGTCAGCGTGAAACCCGTCGAAACAATTGTGACACAATGGTTGACGAACTAAGCCCTGGCTCGCCGGTCTGACTGTACGGTCTGGTTAAGCATCATCTTTTTTGTCGCGGTGGTTGCCGCGATGATGTTCGTGGTACACAGCAACCTCAAAACGATAAAAATCAGCAGGAGAGCAGTTATGTTTAAGTCTTTTTTCCCTAAGCCGGGGCCCTTTTTCCTGTCGGCTGCGCTATGGGCACTGATTGCCGTTATTTTTTGGCAGGTCGGGGGTGGTCAATGGCTGCTTCATTTGGCGGGCGCTTCAGGTGATATCCCCATTAGCGCCGCTCGCTTCTGGTCGCTGGACTACCTGGTTTTCTATGCCTTCTACGCCTTTTGCGTGTGTGCTTTTGCCCTCTTCTGGTTCATTTACAGCCCGCATCGCTGGCAGTACTGGTCAATTCTCGGTACCGCGCTGATTGTTTTTGTAACCTGGTTTCTGGTTGAGGTCGGCGTGGCGGTCAACGCCTGGTATGCCCCGTTCTATGACCTGATCCAGACCGCGCTCTCTTCACCGCACAAGGTCAGCATTGGACAGTTCTACCACGAGGTGGGCGTGTTCCTGGGCATTGCGCTGATTGCCGTCGTCATTGGTGTCATGAATAACTTTTTTGTCAGCCATTATGTGTTCCGCTGGCGTACCGCGATGAACGAACATTATATGACGCACTGGCAACATCTGCGTCATATCGAAGGCGCCGCGCAGCGTGTGCAGGAAGACACCATGCGCTTTGCCACCACGCTTGAGGATATGGGCGTCAGCTTTATCAATGCCATCATGACGTTGATCGCCTTCCTGCCTGTGCTGGTCTCACTGTCAGCACATGTTCCTGATTTGCCGATTGTCGGTCATTTACCGTACGGGTTGGTGATTGCCGCGATCGTCTGGTCACTGCTGGGAACCGGGCTGCTGGCAGTGGTTGGGATCAAACTGCCGGGGCTGAACTTTAAAAACCAGCGTGTCGAAGCCGCCTACCGTAAAGAGCTGGTTTATGGCGAAGATGATGCTTCTCGCGCCACGCCACCGACGGTACGAGAGCTGTTCAGCGCCGTGCGCCAAAACTATTTCCGCCTCTATTTCCACTACATGTATTTCAACATTGCGCGCATTCTCTACCTGCAGGTGGACAACGTTTTCGGGTTGTTCCTGTTGTTCCCATCCATTGTTGCCGGGACAATCACGCTGGGCCTGATGACACAAATTACCAACGTTTTCGGCCAGGTACGTGGCTCCTTCCAGTATCTGATTAGCTCCTGGACCACGCTGGTGGAGCTGATGTCCATCTACAAACGTCTGCGCAGTTTCGAACGCGAACTGGACAACGCGCCAGAGCAGGAAGTGACGCAATCTTTTAGCTAATACAGGGAAGCACCATGGCGACAACGACAACGCGCAAGGTATCCACATCGCTGACGCTCCTTGCCGGAATGATTCTGGCAGGGTGCAGCAGTCAGAAACCGGTACTGAAGGAAGGTGAAAAACCGCTGGATGTCGCCACGGTGGTAAAGCAAAAGATGCCGGCCAGCGTCAAAGACAGAGACGAGTGGGCGCAGAGCATTGCCAGGGCGTTTGAAAGCCAAAAACTGGCACCGACAGAGGAAAACGTCTGTTCGGTGCTGGCTGTGGCACAGCAGGAATCCAACTATCAGGCTGACCCGGTTGTGCCCGGCTTAAGCAAAATTGCCTGGCAGGAGATTGATCGTCGGGCAGGAAACCTGCACGTGCCGCTGTTTCTGGTGCATACCGCGCTGAAGCTAACCTCTCCGAATGGCCAATCCTACAGTGACCGCCTGGATAAGGTAAAAACGGAAAAGCAGCTGAGCGCGATTTTTGATGATTTCATTGGCATGGTGCCGATGGGGCAGACGCTGTTTGGCTCTCTTAATCCTGTGCACACCGGCGGTCCGATGCAGGTGAGTATTGCTTTTGCCGAAGCGCACCAGCGCGGCTATCCATGGAAAATGGAAGGCACCGTGCGTCAGGAGGTGTTTTCTCTGCGGGGCGGCGTGTGGTTTGGCACTTACCATCTGCTGAATTATCCGGTGAGCTACACCGAGCCTCTGTATCGGTTTGCTGATTTCAATGCGGGTTGGTATGCCAGCCGCAACGCGGCGTTCCAGAACGCCGTCAGCAAAGCCAGCGGTGTGAAGCTGGCGCTGGATGGTGATGTGATTCGCTATGACAGCGACGAGCCGGGTAAAACCGAGCTGGCGGTGCAGAAATTGGCGTCAAAGCTTTCCCTCAGCAACCGCGACATTCACCAGCAGCTGCAAAAAGGCGACAGCCAGGCCTTCGAAGAGACCGCGCTTTATAAAGGCGTCTACAGGATTGCTGAAGCGAAAGCGGGAAAAGCGTTACCGAGGGAAATGCTGCCAGGCATCCAACTGGATAGCCCGAAAATCACCCGTAACCTCACCACCGCGTGGTTTGCAAAACGCGTGGATGAGCGCCGGGCGGCGTGTATGTCCCAGCGTCAGAAGTAACGGCGAATACGTATCACAAAGGCCACGATACCCACAACGGCACAGCCTGCGAGGAAGGGGATCAGGCCAAACAGGGTGCCGACTGCCAACCCCATTTCAATATGAGGACGGCCAGGATCCGGCAGCGGCATGAGATGTTCCCATACAGCAGGTGCGTGAACCACTGCGGTAAGCACCTGAGCGCCCACCCAAAAGCAGAACAGAACGAACAGCGCATAACCGATGTTCCCTCTGCGCGAAGGAATCCCTTTTTTGCCTGAGATAAGGGGTTTAGTCAGGGTGAAATCAGCCATTAAGACCTCCCGAAACTGCGTCATGCTAATCCTGTCGAACTTTCTGGTTCTGACCCGTGTCAGAATTACCGTTTGAGTCTGACACCGGATGCCCTCTGTCAATATCAGATTCGTGGTAATTTACGTTAAGGAATGCTCTGAAAGTGTGCTTTTCCGCTCTGCGTCACAAAGTCCGGAAGAACTAAAACGGGATGATGTTAAAAATTTGCAAACTACTCCGCAGACGCTATGGCAGGAGTGTGCGAAGATACATTTTTCATTTGCGGAGTGGTTATGAAACTGCCTGATAAAATTCGCCGCGACTGGCACTATTATGCGTTTGCCATTGGTCTGGTTTTTATTCTTAACGGCGTCATCGGGCTGTTGGGATTTGATGCCAAAGGCTGGCAGAGCTATGCCGTTGGGCTGGTGACCTGGGTTATCAGTTTTTGGCTGGCAGGCTTTGTTATTCGTCGCCGTTCGGTAGAGGAAAAAGCGCGTTCAGAAGCCTGACCGGGTGCCCTTGCGGCAACCCGGCCCTGCATGATTACTCGCTCATCGACGTTTTCAGCGCCATGCCTGCCTGATGGCGCTCAATCGCCAGCTCAATCAGACGGGTGATCAGGCTGGTGTAATCCAGACCGCTGGCCTGCCACAGTTTCGGATACATGCTGATATTGGTAAAACCAGGCAGCGTGTTGATTTCATTAATGATGACTTCATTTTCCGCCGTCAGGAACACGTCAACGCGCGCCATTCCGCTGCAGCCTAACGCCTGATAGGCCTCAATGGCGACCTGACGAATTTTATCGTTCACCGCCGGGTCGATCGCGGCAGGCACCACCACTTTCGCACCATTATCATCAATGTATTTGGTGTCGTAGGCGTAAAACTCGCTGTTAAGAACGATCTCGCCACAGGTGCTGGCCTGTGGCTCGTCATTGCCCAGGACCGCACATTCAATTTCACGTCCCACAATCCCGGTTTCCACCACCACTTTGTGGTCAAACTCGAAAGCCAGTGCGACGGCGCGCTGGTACTCTTCTTCAGTTTTCACCTTGCTGACGCCCACGGAAGAGCCCTGATTCGCGGGCTTAACGAACAGCGGCAGACCCAGTTTTGCCTTCACCTCAGCAAACGGGAACGTGCTGCGGTTAGCGCGGGTGAGGGTGACAAAAGGCGCAATGGCCAGGCCTGCATCGCGCAGCAGGCGCTTCGTCACGTCTTTGTCCATACAGGCGGCAGAACTCAGCACATCAGAGCCGACAAACGGCAAATTAGCCATTCGCAGCAGGCCCTGGAGCGAACCATCCTCGCCGAGCGTGCCGTGCACAATCGGGAAAATGACGTCAATGGCCGCCAGCGGTTCACCGCTTTCGGCGTTAATCAGTTGTTCCGACGATTTGCCGGGGATCTGCGCGAGGGTAATCTTTGAGGGGCGAAGGGCAATACGGGCAGGATCATGCGCGTTCAGCAGGTAATTACTGGCATCGTTGATATGCCACTGACCCTGTTTATCAATCCCGAGCAGCACCGCATCAAAACGTGATGTATCCAGCGCTTCAACAATGTTCTTTGCCGACTGCAAAGAGACTTCATGCTCAGCCGATTTGCCACCAAAAACGACCCCAACCCGCAACTTAGCCATTTGTTTAATCATCCAACGAAAATCCAAAGCCGATACCATAGCACGTCAGATAAGGCACAGGCGCTTTATTTGCGGAGCCCAGACCAGGCCGTGCCCTGGAGTGAAACCCTCTGCACAGCAGGGCTTATTTCGTGATATTTATCACACAAATGGATGGCGGGAAAATAAAACACCAAACTCACCCATAGCGCACCTCTCGCCGCACGTGGCGGGTGGCGTCTTGCTATGCTGGGCATTACGTGTTGAAAAAAATGATAATGTCGAGTTATGGAATCCTGGAAAGTTAATCTCATTTCCGTCTGGTTTGGCTGCTTTTTTACCGGCCTTGCCATCAGCCAAATCTTACCGTTTTTGCCGCTGTATGTTGCCCAACTGGGGGTGACATCGCACGAAGCGCTGTCGATGTGGTCCGGGCTGACCTTTAGCGTCACGTTCCTGGTGTCGGCGATTGTCTCACCGATGTGGGGAAGCCTGGCAGACCGTAAAGGGCGTAAGCTGATGCTGCTGCGCGCGTCGCTGGGGATGGCGATTGCGATCCTGCTGCAGGCGTTTGCCACCAACGTCTGGCAGCTTTTCATCCTGCGTGCGGTAATGGGGCTGACGTCCGGTTATATCCCTAATGCGATGGCGCTGGTGGCCTCTCAGGTGCCACGCGAACGCAGCGGATGGGCGCTTAGCACCCTCTCCACCGCGCAGATTAGCGGTGTGATTGGCGGCCCGCTGCTGGGGGGCTTCCTGGCGGATCACGTCGGGCTGCGAGCGGTGTTCTTCATCACCGCCATTTTGTTGACGGTCAGCTTCCTGGTCACGCTTTTTTTAATCAAAGAAGGCGTAAGGCCCCAGGTCAGCAAAGCGGACAGGCTGAGCGGCAAAGATGTGTTTGCCTCACTGACTGCGCCGGGTTTGGTCATCAGTTTGTTTTTCACCACCCTGGTTATCCAGCTTTGTAATGGATCGATCGGGCCCATCCTTGCGCTGTTTATTAAATCCATGGCGCCAGAGAGTAATAATATCGCCTTCCTTGCCGGGATGATTGCCGCCGTCCCCGGGGTTTCTGCGCTGATTTCAGCCCCAAGGTTGGGCAAGCTGGGCGACAGAATCGGGACCCAGCGCATCCTGCTGGCGACGCTGTTTTGTGCGGTGATCATGTTCTTCGCCATGTCCTTTGTGACCACGCCGTTCCAGCTGGGCGTTCTGCGTTTCCTGCTGGGCTTTGCCGATGGGGCCATGCTGCCAGCGGTGCAGACGCTGTTGCTGAAATATGCCAGCGATCAGGTTACCGGACGCATTTTTGGTTATAACCAGTCGTTTATGTATCTGGGTAATGTGGCGGGTCCGCTGATTGGCGCTTCTGTTTCCGCGATGGCAGGATTTCGCTGGGTATTTGTCGCGACAGCGATTGTGGTGCTGATTAACCTTGTTCAGTTGGCAATAATGCTGCGCCGACAACAACAGCGAGCGATAAATTAACGTGCGAGGACCAAAGGCGGGATATCATTATTCCGCTTTTTTTTCTGCTAATTGCGAAAGAAACGTTTCGCTGCCAATTTTATTTGCATAAATCAGAATATATAAAATACTGCATATACCGATGAAGCATTGCGGAGTCTCGGTGCTACTGTCTCAGACTTGCTCAAAAGGACGTTTCTCGATGAAAAATCTGATTGCAGAATTATTGGTTAAGCTTGCGGAAAAAGAAGAAGAATCCAAAGAGTTAGTGGTTCAGGTTGAAGCGCTGGAAATCGTCGTCACCGCACTATTACGTCATATGCGTGAACCGGAACAGTTGGCCCTGATTACCGATATTGAGTCTGCCCTGGACGCGGTAAAACCTGAGCATCAGGTCAGCGAAAAGGACAGCGAGCTATTACGTGGATATATAAAAAAGCTACTACGGCATCCGCGTAATTAATCCGGATGTCGTCATACCGGCGGCAGTATATCGGCCGCCGTCACTGTTTCTCTGCGTATTGTCATTGTATTCCAGAAGGCCGTTGGGCTTTTTCTTCTCTGAAAGTGGTTTTTTTTGCATCAGCGACCAGACTTACAGAGATCCCCTCACAGAAGGATGGTGCAATGAAAATAACATTACTGGTGACTCTACTGTTTGGCCTGGTGTTTCTCACAACGGTGGGAGCGGCAGAAAAAACGCAAACCCCGCAACAACAGCGTATGACCACGTGTAATCAGCAGGCTACGGCCAAAACGCTGAAAGGTGATGCCAGAAAAACCTACATGAGCGACTGCCTGAAAAACAGCAGCTCAACGCCGCAGGAAAAAAGCCTGACGCCGCAGCAGCAAAAGATGAAGGACTGTAATGCCACGGCGAGCCAGAAGGCGCTGAAAGGTGACGATCGTAATAAATTTATGAGTTCCTGCCTGAAGAAAACAGGGTAATCACAGGAAAATGTGGGTGAGCTGTCGTCGCAACTCACCCCTTTTATCAGGATTTGCTCAGCGCCTCTGATTTTGCCATGCAGCTGACCATCGCTTCAATGACCGCTGAGCGGAAGCCTTTCTCTTCCAGCACTCGCACGGCCTCAATGGTCGTACCGCCCGGTGAGCACACCATATCTTTCAGCTCACCCGGATGCATACCGGTTTCCAGCACCATTTTCGCAGAGCCCATGACGGCCTGAGCGGCGAATTTGTAGGCCTGCGCGCGCGGCATTCCTCCCAAAACGGCGGCATCGGCCATCGCTTCGATAAACATAAACACATACGCGGGCGCAGATCCACTCACCCCAACCACCGGGTGAATCATCGGCTCGGCAATCACTTCTGCTTCACCAAAACTGCGGAAGATGCTGACAACATCGGCAATTTCTTCGGTGTTGACCAGCGCATTAGGCGTAATGGACGTCATGCCTGCATTGACCAGCGAGGGCGTATTCGGCATGGCGCGAACAATTTTGCGATCGTGGCCGAGCGCACGTGCGAGCTGTTCCAGCGTCACGCCCGCAGCGATAGAAACCACCAGGGTGTCTTTGTTGAAGCTGGAAGCCACGTCGCTCAGCACTTTGGTCATGATCCCAGGCTTGACTGCACCGAAGACGATATCGGACACCTGAGCCACTTCCTGGGCGCTTTGCGACACATTGATGCCATACTTCTCGTGCAGGGCCGCGACTTTATCCGGCGATGGGGTATACACCCAAATCTGGGTGGGCTGCACCTGACCGCTGGCGATCAAACCACCGAGAATGGCCTTGCCCATATTACCGCAGCCGATGAAACCGATTTTCTTATCCATTATGTCTCTCTCTCAGCGTTTTTTGATAATGCGTATTAGCTTATCATCTTGTGGCTTTGTCGAAAGGAGAAAGCAGGTCACAGGACCTCAGTTAATTGATCAGGAGTCAGTATGGCGATTTGGGTGGATGCGGATGCGTGTCCGAATGTGATTAAAGAAATCCTGTTTCGCGCTGCAGACAGAACGCAAACGCAGGTCACGCTGGTCGCCAACCAGAGCCTGCGTGTGCCGCCTTCGCGTTTTATCCGCGCGTTACGGGTGCCCTCAGGTTTTGACGTGGCGGATAACGAAATTGTGCGCCAGTGTGAACCTGGCGATCTGGTGATCACCGCCGATATTCCGCTGGCCGCGGAAGTGCTGGCAAAGGGCGGGGCGGCGTTAAATCCGCGTGGCGAGCGTTACAGTGAGGCCACTATCCGTGAGCGCCTGACCATGCGAGATTTCATGGATACGTTGCGGGCCAGCGGCATTCAGACCGGTGGCCCGGATACGTTATCTCAGCGGGATCGCCAGCAGTTCGCCGCGGAGCTCGACAAATGGCTGCTGGCCGTCAAACGTGCGCAGGGCTAAACCCAGCTGTCGTCATCGCCACCAAAGTCGTCGTTGCTGAAATCGTCGTTATTCCAGTCCGAATTGTCCTGAGCGTTGGCGTAGTCGTTACTGCCGTCGTCAGGTAAAAATGACGAGTCTGCTGCCGGGGTGAGTTCGTCGGCGGCCGGGAGCGGCGGCTCTTCAATGATATTGACGATGTCCTGAGGATGGGTACCGGAAAACATGTTCATCAACATATTGCCGAGCACCACGCCACCCGCCACGCCGGCTGCAGTTTGCAGTGCGCCTGCCATAAACCCGCCGCCGCTTCGACCCGCCGCATAATTCTGCGCCTGTGGGGCGTTGTAGCCAGGTTGAGGCGCGTAAGCGCGTCCGTAGTTTTGTGCGCCAGGAATGGGGTCATTCACTCGCGCCTGTGGCTGATTACCGCCAAACAGCCCGGCCAGAAAGCCCCCGCTGTTGGGTTTGTTGGCCTGTAGCTGGGCGACTTCGCTTTCCAGCGCCTGCGCGCGTTCATTAAGCTGTTTAATGGCCGCTTCCTGAATCAGGATCGTCTGAGCCATATAATACGGCGCGGCAGGTTGAGCCTGAATATGTTGCGCAATCACGCCCTCGGCGTTAGCATCGCGCGGCGCGCTTTGCTCCTCGGCCTGTTTCAGTCGTGAAAAAAGTCCATCGATAAGGCGTTGCTCTTCAGATTGCATGGGTCGTTCCTCAGTAATACATCCGATTCACTGATTAGTTTGTCTGAAACAATGGCGTAGTAAATATTCTCTACGTAAAGCTGTGCATAAATGTGTTACCGATTGCAGCCGGGCAGGGGTTGTCAAAGCCGCTTGCTTTCATGTAAGGTTGCCGCAACACAGAATGACATCTTTTCTTTACACCCTAATGATAGCGGCTGGCTGTAATATAGAATGACAGCGAGAGCGCTATGTTATCGGTGTAACTTTTATTTTACACTTACTTGCGTACTAGTTTGATGATATTATCGCTCGTTCAAACGCATGACCCACAACACTGCGCTGGCAGGGGGATTTTCTGGTGATAACAGAGCCTATTTTTCTTATTGGCGCCCGTGGCTGTGGGAAAACAACGGTCGGTCAGCGACTGGCCGCCGCCTGCCAGTATGCGTTTCTCGATACCGATCAAGTTTTGCAGCAGCGTGCTGAAAAAAGTATTGCGGATATCGTGGCACAGGAAGGCTGGCCCGCTTTCCGTATGCGCGAAACACAAACGCTGCAGTCCGTGGTGGCTCCGCAAACGGTCATTGCGACCGGTGGTGGCATTATTCTTGCGCCCGTCAATCGTGAATATCTGCAAAATAACGGGATCGTGATTTACCTGAAAGCCCCGGCTACCGTTTTAGCCGGACGGCTGGAAATCACCCCTGAGGCTTCACAGCGTCCGACGTTGACCGGAAAGCCGATTGCCGAAGAGGTGCGTGAGGTGCTGGCACAGCGTGATGCCTTGTACCGCGAAACGGCCCACCATGTGGTCGACGCCGCCTGCGATCCGGATGACGTTGTTGCGCAAATTCTTGCCGCCATTAACGCCAGCCACGTGTCGCGTCCCCAGGTCAATTCGGCAACCGCCGGGTAAGCTCTATACTTATAGCTCTGACCCTAAAGAGGAAGAGCTATGCCATCGAATGCCCCTTACCCGCGTGAAGCCCGGATTGCCGCCGTCGAAAAAGGCGCGCCGGGCCAGGCTGTCACCTGGTATGAACTTCGTGCCGACCATCCAAAACCCGACTCGCTGATCAGTGAACACCCTACCCAGGCCGAAGCGTTAGATGCGAAACGGCGCTATGAAGACCCCGGAAAATCGTGATGCAGCACGCAGGTTGCGCAACGTCCGCTTTCAGCGGGCGTAAATCACACTTTTTAGCTAAACTCATTGTTAATAAAAAGTTAACATTCAGATATTACTGGAGTACGTTGGAATCATCTGGAATCTTTACAAACAACGCCGGACGGTAACTGCTACGCTTCTGAACGGTTGTTTTTCAGCCATCCAGGGGGCTGGTATTTTGCTGTAGGCCTGTAATGAAGCAGTGGCAGTAGTAAAAGAAGGTAAATAACATGAGTGCGACTTTGGCCATCCTCAGCATCGGTGTCGTTCCGCTGCGCGAGGTAATGCCGTTATTGACGGAGCACATCAGGGAAGATCAAATCACCCACGTCAGTCTACTGGGTAACATGACTCGCGAAGCGGTAATGGAAGCGTACGCGGTGAGTCCTGGTGACGACGTTCTTATTGCCCTCCTCAGCGATAATCGGCTCGCTGAACTCTCCCAGCAAAAGATTGAGCGTGATTTACAGGCGCTGGTGGAAGTTCTGGACAATCAGGATTATGACGTCATTTTACTGATGAGCACCGCACCGATCAGCGGTTTGGTCGCCCGGAATGCCATTCTTATTGAACCGCAACGCATTATCCCGCCGCTGGTGAGCTCGATTGTCGACGGGCATCAGGTGGGGGTCATTGTGCCGGTTCCTGAGCTGATGAAGCTTCAGCGCTCGAAATGGCAGACGCTGCAAAACACCCCGCATTATGCGTTGGCAAACCCCGTCGATGACAATGACGACGAATTAATTTCCGCCGGGCAGCAACTGCTGGGAGAAGGCGCGGATGTGTTGATGCTCGACAGCCTTGGTTTCCATCAACATCATCGCGATGTATTGCAAAAAGCGCTGGATGTCCCCGTATTGTTGTCGAATGGACTGGTTGCCAGGCTGGCAGCAGAGCTGCTGGTTTAACTGATTTTTTGCGTGACAGCCTGCTGTCACGCCCCCTATATTGGGTTGTACACCACAACAACACCAATAAGGGCCAGTTATGCTTCAAAGCAATGAATACTTTGACGGGAAAGTGAAATCCATCGGTTTTACCAGCAGCAGTACTGGCCGCGCCAGCGTCGGCGTGATGGCGGAAGGCGAGTACACGTTCAGTACCGCACAGCCGGAAGAGATGACGGTCGTCAGCGGAGCGCTGCATGTTTTACAGGCTGGCGAAACCGAGTGGAAAACGTACACCGCCGGACAGGCCTTTAACGTACCGGGTCACAGCGAATTCCATCTGCAGGTGGCTGAACCTACCTCTTATCTTTGCCGCTACCTGAAATAAAAAAGCCTTCCCACAGGGGAAGGCTGAGTCATGCCGATTGACGTTTTATTGCCGGATGTGGCTTTTGCCCTATCCGGCCTACAAAATCAAAATACGACAATCAGGACATCGCACTCATCGGTCGCACACAGACTCTGCGAGTTAGCGCTGAGCTTCGCCGCCCAGACCTTCCACCAGACTCGCTATCAGCGCGGCCAGTTCACCGGTCATCAGGATAAAGTCGGCGTCGAAGCGCTGATCGTAATTCTCACGCTCAATGTCTTCATTCTGATCGCGCAGTTCATCGCAGAACTTCAGGCGTTTGATTGACGCATCATCACAAATCATAAACTGAATGCGCTGCTGCCAGTCGAGCGCCAGCTTGGTCACGACTTTACCCGCTTCGATGTGCACGGCGATTTCGTCGCTCACCAGATCCTGCTTCTTCGCACGGATAACGCCGCCGTCTTCCAGAATCGCTTTAAGCTCGGCTTCATCAAGCAACTGGAAGCTCTGGGCAACGTTACCGGAACGCACCCACTCGGTCAGCGTCAGCTCAATGGGATTTTCCAGCGCCAAAGGAACGACCGGCAGCGATCCGAGGGTTTTACGCAGCAGGGCGAGGGTATCTTCCCCTTTTTTCGCACTGGCGCAGTCGACCATAATCAACCCGTTCACGGTGTCTATCCACAGCATCGTCTGGCTGAAACGGCTGAAAGCACGCGGCAGCAGCGAGTGCAGCACTTCATCTTTCAGCGCATCTTTTTCCGTCTTCTTAAGCTTGCGTCCCTGATCGGCCTCCAGCTTTAAGATCTTGGCTTCCAGCGCCTGCTTGATAACCGGTGAAGGCAGAATTTTTTCTTCTTTGCGCGCGCAAAGCAGGATCTGACCATTCGCTTCGTGGGTGAAAGCATCGCTGTGCGACCCCATCGGCGGTACCCAACCGGTTTTGGCCATATCCTGGCTGCCGCAAGGGGTAAACGCCAGTGAGGCTAACTGTTTTTCCATCTCATCGGCACGCAAAGAAATGTCGCGGCTAAGACGGTAAACCATTAAATTTTTGAACCACAGCATGATAATTTCCACGGCTTTGTCGTTAAATTCAGCGGGCATAATAACGAATTGTCGTTATGCTTGCATTGTTAATCCGGAACAGGGGGCGTCTGTGCGAATAGGAATTGATCTGGGCGGTACCAAAACAGAGGTCATTGCACTCAGTGATCAGGGTGAGCAGTTGTTTCGCCATCGTCTGCCGACGCCGCGCGATGATTATCATCAGACCATCGAAACGATAGCGACGCTTGTCGCGATGGCGGAAAAAGAGACCGGGCAAACCGGTACCGTCGGGATGGGGATCCCGGGTTCGATTTCGCCCTATACCGGGGTGGTAAAAAATGCTAACTCCACGTGGCTCAACGGGCAGCCGTTCGATAAAGACCTGAGCAAACGGCTGAATCGGGAAGTGCGTCTGGCAAATGATGCCAATTGTCTGGCGGTTTCTGAAGCCATCGATGGCGCAGCCGCCGGGGCGCATACCGTGTTTGCGGTGATTATCGGTACGGGCTGTGGGGCAGGTATTGCCTTTGATGGCCGCTCCCACATCGGGGGGAACGGTACGGCGGGCGAGTGGGGACACAATCCTTTACCGTGGATGGACGAAGATGAGCTTCGCTACCGCGCCGAAGTGCCGTGTTACTGCGGAAAGCAGGGTTGCCTCGAAACCTTCATTTCCGGAACGGGCTTCGCCACGGACTACCACCGCCTGAGCGGTCATCCGCTGAAAGGCAGTGAAATTATGCGGTTAGTCGAAGAACAGGATCCTGTCGCTGAGCTCGCGATCGGCCGCTATGAGCTACGCCTGGCCAAATCGTTGGCGCACGTGGTCAATATTCTCGACCCGGATGTGATTGTGTTGGGCGGTGGCATGAGTAATGTGGAGAGGCTGTATAAAACGGTCCCCGGGCTGGTGAAAAACTTTGTCTTTGGCGGTGAATGCGAAACGCCGATCCGCAAAGCCGTCCACGGGGATTCCAGCGGCGTTCGCGGCGCAGCGTGGCTCTGGCCACTCTAATCTCAACGCCCTCATTGTTAGCTCAATGAGGGCGTTGGTTTTCAGGTTGCAGGCGCTATCTGCACCGTTTTTTGTGTCACCCGCGCATAAATCAGCAGCGACGACATCGCGGAGAACGACAGCAGGGCGGCAGGCAGCGTGACGTAGTTATAGGCCAGACCGGCTGTCAGCATCATTCCCCCACAGTAAGCGCCCACGGCACTCCCGAGATTGAACGCAATTTGTCCTCCCGCCGCGCCCAGAAGCTCACCCCCTTTGGCATTCTGCAGCAGCAGAATTTGCAGCGGTGCGGAAAGGGCAAACAGACCGGCACAGCAGATAAACGCCAGAACCAACGCCGCGGCGGGCACCTGTGCAAAGAAAAACAGCAGCATCAGCGCAATCACAATGGTGAGATCGGTGACGATGGCGATACTCAGCGGCGTGCATTTCCCGGACAGGCGAGCGCTCAGCAGATTGCCGGACACCATGCCCAGACCCGCCAGCATCATAATGAACGTCATGATCCCCTCGGAGAAGCCCGAGAGCGAAATCATAAACGGCTTGATATAGCTGAACCAGGCGAACACGCCCGCGTTGCCAAACATTGTGGCGGAGAAGATCAACCAGGGGGCAGGCGATTTAAGAAACTGAAATTGCTCACGCAGTTTGCGTTTCGCGCTATCGGCAATGTTGGGGATCCACAACATCACCGAAATCAGCACGGCGACGTCGAACACGGCAATCAGTAAAAAGGTGTAGCGCCAGTTCAGGGTTTGACTGAGCCAGGTCCCGAGCGGGACGCCCAGCAGATTGGCTACCGTCATGCCGGAGATCATACCAGCGACGGCGGCGGTGACTTTTCCCGGCGGAGCCAGTTTTGACAAAATAATCGCGCCTACGCCAAAAAAAGCACCGTGCGGAAAACCGGACACCAGTCTGGCAATCGCCAACAGGGGATAAGAGGTGGAAACCGTAAACAGCGCGTTCCCCACAATGCACAGGGCGACCAGAAACAGCATGATGCGCTTTAGTGAAAAGTGATTGGAAACCAGTGCGATAATGGGCGCACCGATCACCACGCCCAATGCGTACCAGGAGATCATGTGCCCGGCGGCGGGAATGGAGATCCCCGCGTCACGCGACAGCTCGGTTAAGACGCCCATGATGCCAAACTCGGCCATCCCCAGCCCGAAGGTGCCCAGAGCCAGAGATAAAATCACCTTTTTCATTCTGCCTGCCGATAAGTTCTGATGCGGTGGGTCGGGAAGACAACCCCTAAACGCGTAGCCTGAAGGAAATCCCCACCTTCAGGCAATAGCTTAAGGCCGCTTAGGTATTGACGATCCTGCTACCTGGGCTCAACCGCAAAACGCTTATCGAGCTTGCTGTAACCCAGTCCATTTATTTTCTTCACTTTAATCTGTACGGGGATCCGCTCTTTCATCGCGTCCACGTGGCTAATGACGCCAATCACTTTGCCGCTGGCGTTGAGTGCATCCAACGCATCCAGCGCGGTATCCAGCGTTTCGCTGTCCAGGGTGCCAAAACCTTCGTCGAGGAATAACGAATCAATTCGTGTTTTGTGGCTCACCAAATCGGAAAGCGCCAGCGCCAGCGCAAGGCTGACGAGGAAACTTTCGCCCCCTGAGAGCGTACGGGTATCCCGCACGGCATCAGCCTGCCAGGTATCCATCACTTCCAGTTCCAGCGCTTCGCTGGCTTTACGTTTAAGCAGATAACGTCCATGCAGACGGCTGAGCTGCTCGTTAGCCAACCACACCAGATTGTCGAGCGTCAGACCCTGCGCAAACTTACGGAATTTATCGCCTTCTTTGGACCCGATCAGCGCGTTCAGCCAGCTCCAGTCTTCCAGGGTTTGGGTGGCGGCGGCGATCTCTGCCATCAGCGATTGCTGCTGCTGACGATTCTCCGCATCCTGTTTCTGCTGCTGACGAATTTCTCCCTGGGCGGCACTGTTCTCACGCAGTTGTTGAGTGAGCAGGGTGAGCTGTTGCTGGAGTTGCTCACGGTCGGGCGTCTGCGGCAAATCTGTCGGCTTCAGCTGCTGGTGGCCGATCAGCGCGCTTTGCGCCTGGCTTGCCAGCGCCTGCTGTTGCTGAAGCTGGCTTTCCAACTGCTGTTTTAGCTGCTCCAGATGGCGACGGCTCTCATCATCAAGCAGCGCGGCAAGGAACGCCTCCCGGTCGGCAAATTGGCTGGCGCTCAGCGCGGCCTCAAACTCCTGTTGTACCGTCCGTAGCGTGTTCTCCGTCTGAGTTTGCTGCTGTTGCAGGGTGTGCCACTGGCTTTGCAGCGAGACGCAGTCGTGATGAAGCTGCTGCCATCCTTCGAGAGAAACAGGTTCAAAGGCCGCGGTGGCGGTTTCCTGTGGAAGGGTATCCAGCAGCGGCTGAAGTTGCGTGAGTTGTTGCTCTATGGCCTGACGTTGATCCGTTTGTGACTGCCACTGCTGGCTTTCTGCTTCACGCTCGCTAAGCCACGCGTTCTCTGCGCCTGCCTCCGGTAACGTCAGGCTGAACGTTGACAGCGCTTCGCCCAGTGCCTTTTGTCGCTCGGCTGTTTCGCCCGCCAGGGTGCGGCACTGCGTCGCCAGCTCCTGCTGCTGTTTTTGCAGCGCCAGACGCTGGCGATGCTGATAAAGCTGCTGTTCGAAACTATCCTGTTCATTCAGCCAAAGGCTGATGTCCTCTTCCGGCGTGAGCGAAATCTGCAGTGCAGACGTGGCGTTTTCCCACTGTGAGGTGAGCGCTTGCTCCTGCTCTGCCAGTGACACCAGCTCGGTCTGATCGGCCTGCTGTTGTTTTGTCAGCGCATCCAGCTGTCCTCGCTGCGCGGCGCCGGTTTCACCTAACTGCTTCACTTCTTTTTCAAGCAGATCGCGACGCGCTTCGTTCACTCCGGGCTTTAATGCCTGATATTCGGCAACCGCCGGATGTTCTGTCGCACCGCACAGCGGGCAGGCGCAGCCAGGTTGCAGGCGGGCGCGTTCATCGCTGAGTTGGGCGATGATTTTTTCCTGCTCGCAGAGTGTTTTCAGGTCATTGAACTGCTGGAGTTTTTCTTTATAGCGCAGGCGCAGGGCGCTAAGCTCGGCTTCGCCTTTTTCACACTCCTGCTGGCGCTGGAGACGCTGCGTCTGGAGCTGCTGGCGGCGTTTACCCAACGGCTGAAAGCGGCCATGCAAAGCAGTCAATTGCTGGCGCAACGGCCGTGCGGCGTTGTGACGTTCGAGCGCTGATTCGACCTCTGTGTCTTCCAGCGTCAGCGTGCTGACAGGCAGCGCGGCCAACTGGCGGGCCAGCGCTGTCTCGCGCTGGGTCAGGGTCTGCAACTGTGCGACGTCACGGGCCTGCTGCTGGAATGAGGCACGCCAGCCAGCCAGTTCGCGGCCTTGTAAACGAAAGCGTTCGTTTGCGGTCAGCCAATCGTTCAGGGTCTTCTGAGTGCTCGTCAGCTGGTGGTATTTGGCCTCGGCGCTCAGCCGCAGCCGCAGGCGTAGCGCCAGTTGGCTCTGTAAGCGAGTATTTACTTCTTCTACCTGACGATGGGTTTGCGTCAGCGTTGCCTGCTGGTCTTCAACACGCACCCAAAGTGGGCGAAGTTTGTCGGCCGGCTGGGCCAGCGCCAGGGTCGCCAGTTTAGGCTGCGCTTCGGTGAGCGCTTGCTGTGCGCTGCTGAGCGCGGCCTGCGTGTTCTTCAACGCCTCGCGCATTTCAGCGTCACGGTTTAGCCACTGTAACCCGTTCTGCGCACGCAGCTGTTCGCTCTGCTGTCGTTTTTCTTCGTCAGTAAGTGCCTGCAAACGCTGATGCAAGGCCTGGAGCTGTTCCTCGTTGAGCAACACCATCCCGGAAGCCTGCGCCTGGCGCTTTTCCAGATCCGTTTTGGCTTCTTTATGTTTTTCAAACACCATCGCCGAAATCTGACCGTAGATTTCCGTGCCGGTCAGCTCTTCGAGCAGCTCCGCGCGCTCCTTTGGCTTGGCGTTAAGAAACGCCGCAAATTGGCCCTGGGAAAGCATCATCGAGCGCGTGAAGCGTCCGTAGTCCAGGCCGGTCAGTGACGCCGTCAGATCCAGCTTATCTTTTACCTTTTCGGCGAGGATCTCACCGGTATCGCAGCGGGCGAGTTCGACGCGGGGGGCTTGCAAATTACCGTCTGGCTGGTTGCGTGCGCGGTTCTGGCTCCAGAACGCGCGATAAGCAATGCCTTTCACTTCAAATTCGACTTCTGCCAGACACTCTGCGGTATCGCGGGTCATCAGGTCGTTTTGTGACTGGGATAGCGTGCTCAGGCGCGGCGTTTCGTGGTACAGCGCAAGGCAAATGGCATCCAGCAGGGTGGTTTTACCCGCCCCCGTTGGGCCAGTGATCGCGAACAGCCCGTTGCTGGCGAACGGCTCGCGGGTGAAATCAATTTTCCATTCGCCTTTCAGCGAGTTCAGGTTTTTCAGCCGCAGACTTAAAATTTTCATGGCTGCTCCTCGCTCGAAAGGGCGTGCAGGGTTTCACTGAACAGCTGCTGTAGTCTTTGCTGCTGCGGCGGTTCGAGTGCTTCCAGCGCCAGGCGGCGTTCAAACACCTCTTCGACTTTTAGCTCGCTGAGCGTTTCACGCTGCTCGCTGGCCATAATCCGTTCGCGCTGCTCGCGGCTGCGGCGGACCAGCAGCACGTCGACGGGCAAATCGTCCGTCAGCGCCTGAATTTTGCGCTGAATATCGTGCAGGTATTCTTCACTGGTGATCTCAATATCCAGCCAGACGGGGGTTGTCGCGTCGGCCTCACGCCACTGTTCGAGCTGCGTGCTGATGCTGGCGAAATCCCCTTTCAACACCGCCAGCGGCTGCGTAATCGGCACCTCCAGCGGCGTGACGTCTGCCAGTTTTCCCTCGCAGAACGTCACCAGGTTAACGGATTTCGCCTTGCCGGTTTCATCAAAACTCAGGGATATCGGGGAACCGCAGTAGCGGATATGCTCCGTACCGCCAATCTTTTGCGCACGGTGAATGTGCCCGAGGGCGATGTAGTCCGCAGGGGGGAAATTTTGTGCCGGGAAAGCGTCCAGCGTGCCGATATAAATGTCACGTACGGCGTCACTTTTACTGGCTCCCACCGTAGTCAAATGGCCGGTGGCAATAATGGGCAACGGGCGGTCGCCGCGCAGTTCGCAGGCCTGGCTGTACTGCTGCTGATAATAGTCCGTGATCGCCTGTAATAAATGCTGCTGCTTTTCACCTGCCGTCGCGCCAGCCTGGCTAACGATGACATCGCGCGGGCGCAAAAAAGGCACCGGGCATAGGATAGCGCCGGGTGTCCCGTCACGCTGATTCATGACACAAGGCGGCGTGCCGCTGCCCGCGACCACCAGGGTATTCAGGAAGGCCAAAATATCCCGCGATTCATTGAGCGTCGCCACCGAGTCATGGTTACCCGCCAGCACAATCAACTGACAGCCGGTTTGCTGAAGTTTGACGACAAAGCGGTTATACAGCTCGCGGGCGTAGCTTGGCGGCGAGCCGGTATCAAAAATATCGCCAGCCGCAATAATGGCGTCCACCCGCTGGGCTTCCGCGGTTTCAAGCAGCCAGTCGAGAAAGGATTCATGCTCGGCAGCCCGGCTTTTGCTGTAAAAATTCTGGCCGAGATGCCAGTCAGAGGTGTGTAGGAGGCGCATTATCGGTCCGTGGCGTGAAAGCGAGGCTGCAAGTATAAACATTTAACGATAACAGGGCGATGGCAGCAGGAAATCGGTGTCATAATCGAAAAAATCGCTATCATAAATCTGTCATAAAACTGACGCATACTAGCGCCGCATTGCATACAACTAATTAACATACCCTAAATAATTCAAGGTGAAGGCAACATGCCTGCAGCGTGAAATATGACGGGTATAACACGGGACAAATGATGGCGAGACGTATTCTGGTCGTTGAAGATGAAGCACCGATCCGCGAAATGGTGTGCTTCGTCCTGGAGCAAAATGGTTTTCAGCCGGTAGAAGCAGAAGATTTTGACAGTGCCGTGACGCAGCTTAATGAACCCTGGCCGGATCTGGTGCTGCTGGACTGGATGCTGCCGGGCGGCTCCGGTATTCAGTTTATCAAACATCTGAAGCGTGAAGCGCTGACCCGTGATATTCCGGTGGTGATGCTGACGGCGCGTGGGGAAGAAGAGGACCGGGTGCGTGGACTGGAAACCGGCGCGGATGACTACATCACCAAGCCGTTCTCTCCGAAAGAGCTGGTGGCGCGCATAAAAGCCGTGATGCGGCGTATTTCGCCAATGGCGGTCGAAGAAGTGATTGAAATGCAGGGCCTGAGCCTCGACCCTTCCTCACATCGTGTGATGACCGGCGAGAACCCGCTGGACATGGGGCCAACGGAATTCAAGCTGCTGCATTTCTTTATGACGCACCCGGAGCGTGTTTACAGCCGCGAACAGCTGCTGAACAACGTTTGGGGCACTAACGTATATGTAGAAGACCGGACGGTGGATGTACACATCCGTCGCCTGCGTAAAGCGCTGGAACACAGCGGTCACGACCGGATGGTGCAAACCGTCCGCGGCACGGGCTACCGTTTCTCTGCCCGTTTCTGATTATTGACTGGAGTGTGACCCGTGCTGGAACGGCTGTCATGGAAAAGGCTGGTTTTTGAGCTGATCCTCTGTTGTATCCCGGCCCTGATCCTCGGGGCCATGGTAGGTCATCTGCCCTGGTTTTTACTGGCGGCAGTGACCGGACTGCTTATCTGGCATTTCTGGAATCTGCTGCGCCTTTCCTGGTGGCTGTGGGTGGACAGAAGTATGACACCGCCGCCTGGACGCGGAAGCTGGGAACCGTTGCTGTATGGTCTGCATCAGATGCAGATGCGTAATAAAAAGCGCCGCCGCGAGCTGGGGAGCCTGATTAAACGCTTTCGTAGCGGAGCCGAATCGCTGCCGGATGCCGTTGTGCTGATCACCGAAGAAGGCGCAATGTTCTGGTGTAACGGGCTGGCTCAGCAGATGCTGCATCTGCGCTGGCCGGATGATAATGGACAGAACATCCTCAACCTGCTGCGTTATCCGGAATTCTCCCGCTATCTCAAATCCCGCGACTTCAGTAAACCGTTGAATCTGGTGCTTAACACCGGGCGACATCTGGAAATTCGCGTGATGCCCTACAGCGAAAAACAGCTGCTGCTGGTGGCGCGTGATGTCACCCAGATGCACCAGCTGGAAGGGGCGAGGCGTAATTTCTTTGCCAACGTCAGCCACGAGCTGCGCACACCGCTGACCGTGCTGCAGGGCTATCTGGAGATGATGCAGGAGCAGACGCTGGAAGGCGCGCCGCGCGAGAAAGCCCTGCATACCATGCGCGAACAAACACAGCGTATGGAAGCGCTGGTCCGCCAACTGCTCACGCTGTCTAAAATTGAAGCGGCACCGCTGGCGGCGCTGAATGAAAAAATTGATGTCCCGATGATGCTGCGGGTTGTGGAGCGGGAAGCGCAGACCCTCAGTCAGAAAAAGCATGCCCTGCATTTTGAGATTGATGACGCTTTGCAGGTTCTGGGGAGCGAAGAACAGCTGCGCAGTGCGATGTCGAATCTGGTCTATAACGCGGTGAATCACACGCCAGCCGGAACCGAGATCACGGTGCGCTGGCAGCGCGCTCCGCACGGCGCGCTGTTCAGCGTGGAAGATAACGGACCGGGCATTGCGGCAGAGCATATTCCCCGCCTGACCGAACGGTTCTATCGCGTTGATAAAGCCCGTTCACGCCAGACCGGCGGCAGTGGGCTGGGGCTGGCGATTGTGAAACACGCCGTGAACCATCACGAAAGCCGGCTGGATATCGAAAGCACCCCAGGCAAAATCACGCGCTTCAGTTTCCTGCTGCCGGAACGTTTAATTGCCAAAAAAAGCGCCTGATGACGCGGGTGTCATTCTGGATTGACAAAGACCGGTGTAAACCGGTCTTTTTTCTTTCCGGTTGACGAAACGCCGAATAATTATCGCGCGCCTGTTGCTTTTTTGTTCGAATGATAAGCCAGCGCTTTTTCCTATAACTGGTTAAATGTTCTATTCCTCAAATTCAAACCGCTATAAAACTCTGGTTTTGCGATCCCATGTTGCTTTAAAACGTTATAAGCGTTTAAATTGGCCCCATTGCAGTCGCACTCTGACTGCTTTTGTGTGGTTACCCAATAACAATATCTCTCCACGCAAATATCGGGAGCATATCCCACTAGTGACTACGCCATTGCCGTTGTTCTGTTCCGCAGAAAGTAGCGCGACAATTTTTTGATTTTCAACACCACATCCACAGGCAGTTAAAGAGTTTATGACCCATCAGTTAAAATCTCGCGATATTATCGCCCTGGGCTTTATGACCTTTGCGTTGTTCGTTGGCGCAGGCAACATCATTTTCCCTCCTATGGTGGGTTTGCAGGCCGGCGAACACGTCTGGACTGCGGCGTTTGGCTTTCTGATAACCGCGGTGGGCCTGCCTGTTCTGACCATCGTTGCGCTGGCAAAAGTCGGCGGCGGCGTGGACAGCCTCAGCACCCCCATTGGTAAAGTGGCCGGTATTCTGCTGGCAGTGGTGTGCTATCTGGCGGTGGGTCCCCTGTTTGCGACCCCGCGTACCGCGACCGTCTCTTTTGAAGTGGGCATTGCTCCGCTGACCGGTGACGGCCCGCTGCCGCTGCTGATTTACAGCGTCATCTATTTTGCGTTGGTGATCCTGGTTTCCCTCTATCCGGGCAAACTGCTGGATACCGTGGGCAACTTCCTGGCTCCGCTGAAAATTGTCGCGCTGATTATTCTGGCTGTTGCTGCCCTGATGTGGCCTGCAGGCTCAATCAGCCATGCACTGGATGCTTACCAGACGGCCGCTTTCTCGAACGGCTTCGTGAACGGCTATCTGACGATGGATACGCTGGGTGCGATGGTATTCGGTATTGTTATCGTTAACGCTGCGCGTTCCCGTGGTGTGACGGAAGCCCGTCTGCTGACGCGCTATACCGTCTGGGCTGGCCTGATGGCGGGCGTGGGCCTGATGCTGCTGTATCTGGCACTGTTCCGTCTGGGTTCAGACAGTGCATCACTTGTCGATCAGAATGCGAATGGCGCTGCTATCCTGCACGCTTATGTCCAGCATACTTTCGGTGGTGCGGGCAGCTTCCTGCTGGCAGCGCTGATCTTCATCGCCTGTATGGTGACGGCGGTTGGCCTGACTACCGCCTGTGCCGAGTTCTTCTCTCAGTACCTGCCGCTCTCTTACCGTGCGCTGGTCTTTATTCTCGGTCTGTTCTCGATGGTGGTGTCCAATCTGGGCCTGAGCCACCTGATTCAGGTATCGATTCCAGTGCTTACCGCCATTTATCCACCGTGTATCGCACTCGTGGTATTAAGTTTTACCCGCAGTTGGTGGCATAATTCGTCCCGCGTGATTGCGCCGGCGATGTTCATCAGCCTGGTGTTCGGTCTGCTGGACGGTATTAAAGCGTCAGCCTTTGCAGATATTCTGCCGGGCTGGACCGCTCATCTGCCGCTGGCACAGCAAGGTCTGGCATGGTTGATGCCGACAATTGTGGCGGCCGTACTGGCCATTGGCTGGGATCGCGCAGCAGGCCGTCAGGTGACCTCCAGCGCGCATTAATTCGCGTTTCAGGAGTTGAAGTTAACCACGGGGCTTAAGGCTCCGTGGTTTTGTTTTTTGTTAAGGCAGTGGAATTAATGGAATCAGAGAACAAGCTAAAACGCGGGCTAAGTACCCGTCACATCCGCTTTATGGCCCTCGGTTCGGCCATCGGCACCGGTCTTTTTTATGGCTCGGCAGACGCCATCAAAATGGCCGGTCCCAGCGTCCTGCTGGCCTACATGATTGGTGGCGTAGCGGCGTATATCATCATGCGTGCACTGGGCGAAATGTCGGTACACAACCCGTCTGCCAGCTCTTTTTCACGCTATGCGCAGGATAACCTTGGCCCTCTGGCGGGGTATATCACCGGCTGGACATACTGTTTTGAAATTCTGATCGTGGCGATCGCCGATGTGACGGCATTCGGCATTTATATGGGCGTCTGGTTCCCGACCGTACCGCATTGGATCTGGGTGCTGAGCGTGGTGCTGATCATCTGCTCCATCAACCTGATGAGCGTGAAGGTGTTCGGTGAACTGGAGTTTTGGTTCTCCTTCTTCAAAGTCGCCACCATTATCGTGATGATTGCAGCCGGTTTCGGCATCATTATTTGGGGTATCGGCAACGGCGGGCAGCCAACGGGCATCCATAACCTGTGGAGTAACGGCGGCTTCTTCAGCAACGGCTGGCTCGGCATGGTGATGTCCTTGCAGATGGTGATGTTCGCCTACGGCGGGATTGAAATCATCGGGATTACCGCCGGTGAAGCGAAAGACCCTGAGAAATCGATTCCACGCGCCATCAACTCTGTCCCGATGCGTATCCTGGTGTTCTATGTGGGCACCCTGTTTGTGATCATGTCCATCTATCCATGGAACCAGGTGGGCACCAACGGCAGCCCGTTTGTGCTGACCTTCCAGCATCTGGGCATTGCCGCAGCGGCCACAATCCTTAATTTTGTGGTGCTGACTGCGTCACTGTCGGCGATTAACTCCGATGTCTTTGGCGTGGGTCGTATGCTGCACGGCATGGCCGAGCAGGGCAGTGCGCCGAAGATTTTTGCGAAGACGTCACGTCGCGGTGTGCCGTGGGTGACCGTGGCGGTGATGACCGTGGCGCTGCTGCTGGCGGTTTACCTGAACTACATCATGCCGGAAAACATATTCCTGGTGATTGCGTCCCTCGCAACATTCGCCACCGTATGGGTGTGGATCATGATCCTGCTGTCACAGATTGCCTTCCGCCGCCGTCTGTCGCCAGAAGAAGTGAAAGCGCTAAAATTCAAAGTGCCGGGCGGCGTCTTCACCACGATGGTTGGCCTGATCTTCCTGGTCTTCATCATTGCGCTGATCGGCTGGCATCCTGATACCCGCATTTCCCTTTACGTGGGCTTCGCGTGGATTGTCCTGCTGCTGATTGGCTGGCAGTTTAAAGTCCGCCGCGACCGTCAGCGGGCCTTCGCGCAGTAATCGGTTTTCCCGGTAGCCGTAGGGCTGCCGGGTTTTCTTGCTTTAAGTCTTTTGCTCGTCTGTAATTTCTCTTCGGAATTACATCTCAAAACGAGACCCTCCTTCAGAAAATAGCCCTTCACCGTTTGTGGGATTGGCGTATTCTCTCCTCGCACCTGCAAAATCAGGTGTCGGGATTGACCTCCTGAATCCACTCTTGTTGGCGACACGTTTGGCGCTTTTGCGCCGCTTTGTGTCGTACGTACGGCTACGCTACAATGGCGGGCCGGGCGGGGGCGTCGCAAGACGCGCCGGTTGCCAACAAGACTGGTAAGGTCAACCCCGCCCGGAACCGCCACCCGTGAGTTTGACCTCTCCGCAGGCGGTATTTTGAAATACTTTGTTGGAGCACTTCTAATGACAATCCCTTTCTGAAAGTCCTGCTGTGTGAGCTGGTGTGGATGTTCGCCGCCGATTTAAAAGCGCCTCGCCGGGACGCCATTCTATACTCTGATATCGCGTTGACTCTCCCTCAGCTTAGGCTAAACTAGCTCAATATTCGTGATTTTTGAGATAGTTTGCATGGCGCTTAAATCCCCTCCCACACTGCTCCCCTTGAGTCACATCACGGGTGAACAGCATGAACACTATCAACACTATGCCCGGCTGGTGGACGGCAAAGGCCGCTATTTGCCGTGGGATAAGTTTCAGTATCGCGTTGAAAAAAAAGATGATCCTGCTCTGGCATGGAGCTTCACCCGTCGTGCCCGTAACGCGGCGATGCAGTTTATTGACTATAAGAGTGCCCGGGGCCAGCAGGCCGGGTTTAACAACACGTCATCACTGGCTGAAATCTGCGAGCAGGTGGATAAGTACACCACCGCGCAGGCGCTCAACGAACAGCAAACGCGGTTGCAGGGCATCGGGGCGGCGCTGAGCCAGTTACAGTTTGAAGAGGCGATCACCAGTTCACAGCTTGAGGGCGCCAATACCACCACGCTGGTGGCGCTTAATATGTTGAAGACCGGACGTAAGCCACGGAACGAGAGCGAGCAAATGATCGTCGGCAACGCGCGGCTGATGGCGGAGATCTCTGAAAATCTTCATCAACCGCTGAGCGTCAGTTTGATCCGGCACTTTCACGCCGTGGGGATGGGCGGCATTGATGATGCCAAATACACGCCTGGCGAGTTTCGGGCCACCGACGATATCGTGATCGCAGATTACGACGGCAATATCGTTCATCAGCCGCCACCCGCCGCGCAGATTACGGATCGCCTCAGGCAGGTTTGTGCGTGGGTTAACGACGGTGAGAGCCGCTATGTCCACCCTCTGATTCGTGCCTGTATCCTCCACTTTATGATTGCCGATGAGCATCCGTTCAGGGACGGCAACGGGCGCACCAGTCGGGCGCTGTTTTATTGGTTTATGCTGAAAAATGGCTATGAGGCATTTCGCTATATTTCTATCAGCAGCCTGCTGTATGCCGCCCCGGTGAAATACGCCCACAGCTATCAGTTCACCGAAACCGACGGCATGGATTTGACGTACTTTATTGAATATCAGGGAAATATTATCCGCCGGGCGCTGGATATCTTCTACGAGCATATCGACACCCTCGTGAGACGTCGGGCTTGTGTCGATCGCCTGCTTTTCGACTCCGGGGCGCTGGCTCGCCTCACCCAGCGGCAGGTCACGCTGGTGAATATTATGCTGGCCGAAGCGGATCAACGCGTTACCGCCGCGGAAATGAGTGAAAAGCTGGGAATATCAGACAATACGGCCAGAAATGACCTGCGTGCGCTGGTGCGCGAGAACATCGCTAAAGAGCTGAAGGTTAACGGGCAGCAAACAGTCTACGTCATCGCGATCAAGCCTTAATCAGTCACTTTTCAGCGCAGCGGTGCTCGTTGCGCTGATCTCCTCCCCCTTTATCCTCCCCCAAATAACGCCATAATGATGAGTTGTACGTCATTTGACTGTGGCAAGGTGAAGGCATTTTGAGCAAAGGGGAATGATGATGTTGAAGGCATGGCATCTGCCTGTTGCACCGTTCATTAAACTGCAGCAGGACCGGTTGGCGATCACGCTGTGGTTAAGTGGCGAAACGCCACCGCTGCGCGTGACGCTGCGGGCGGAAGAAGATAACGAAGAGATAGCGCTACCGATGCATCGTTTGCGCAGCGAACCGCATCCGGGTATCACCGCCTGGCGGGCGGAAATTGCGCTGAGCAACGGCCAGCCTCGCCGCCGTTATAGCTTTAAGCTGCTGTGGGAAAACCGCCAGCGCTGGTATACGCCGCAGGGATTTAGTCGTTTTCCACCCGCCCGCCTGGAGCAGTTTGCGGTCGATCTGCCCGACAGCGGTCCGCAGTGGGTGGCCGATCAGATCTTCTATCAGATTTTCCCGGACAGATTTGCCCGCAGCGAGCCGCGCTCTGCCGAACAGGATAACGTCTATTATCACCATGCCGCCGGGCGCGATATTGTGCTGCGCGACTGGAACGATCCTCTGACGGCGGAAGCGGGCGGATCCACCTTTTACGGTGGCGATCTGGATGGGATCAACGAAAAGCTGCCGTACCTGAAAAAGCTGGGCGTCACCGCGCTGTACCTCAACCCGGTCTTTGTTGCGCCAAGCGTACACAAATACGACACCGAAGATTATCGCCACGTCGATCCGCAGTTTGGCGGCGATCAGGCGCTGCTGCGGCTGCGTCACACTACGCGTCGCGAAGGCATGAAGCTGATTCTCGACGGTGTGTTTAACCACAGCGGCGACTCTCACGGTTGGTTCGACAGACACAATCGCGGCACTGACGGCGCCTGCCATAATCCGTCTTCCCACTGGCGAGACTGGTACAGTTTTTCTGAAGAAGGGCGTGCGCTGGACTGGCTGGGTTACGCCAGCCTGCCGAAGTTAGATTTCAGCTCAGAAACGTTAATCAACGAGATCTATCGCGGCGAAGACAGCATCGTGCGCCACTGGCTGAAAGCGCCGTGGGGAATGGACGGCTGGCGGCTGGACGTGGTTCACATGCTCGGCGAGGCGGGTGGCGCGCGGAATAATCTCCAGCATATTGCCGGGATCGCCAAAGCGGCGAAAGAGACACAGCCGGGAGCCTATATTCTGGGTGAGCATTTTGGCGATGCGCGTCAGTGGCTGCAGGCTGATGCGGAAGATGCGGCGATGAACTATCGCGGTTTCACGTTCCCGCTGTGGGGCTTCCTGGCGAATACCGATATTTCCTACGATCCGCAAATGATTGACGCACAAACCTGCATGGCGTGGATGGATAACTATCGCGCTGGTTTGTCGCATCAGCAGCAGTTGAGGATGTTTAACCAGCTCGACAGCCACGACACCGCACGCTTTAAATCCCTGCTTGGCAAGGATGTGGCTCGTCTGCCGCTGGCGGTGGTCTGGCTGTTTACCTGGCCCGGCGTGCCGTGTATTTATTACGGCGACGAAGTGGGGTTGGACGGTAACAACGATCCGTTCTGCCGCAAACCGTTCCCGTGGGAAAAAGAGAAGCAGGATGCGGGACTGTTTGCGCTGTATCAGCGTCTGGCGAAGCTGCGCACCGGCACGCTGGCTTTACGTCACGGCGGCTGTCAGGTGCTGTACGCAGAAGACAACGTGGTGGTGTTTGTTCGTGTGCTGAAACAGCAGCGCGTGCTGGTGGCCATTAACCGGGGTGAGCCGTGTGAAGTGGTGCTGGAAGCCGATCCGCTGCTGAAGGTGAAAGAGTGGTATCTCAAGGAAGGTAAGGGCACGTTGGTGGATGATGTGCTGACGCTTCCGGCCATTTCGGCTTCCATTTGGATGGGCAATTAACGGTATAGCTGGCTGAGCGTGTCGTTGGTGAGCAGTGCTTCACGCCACCAGCGCTGCGCCAGGCCATCGCTGTGATTACGCCAGGCCATATACGCGACATCCTTTTCGCGAAACGACATCACGTTTTTTTCTATTAACTCTCCGCTGGTCAGCCAGGGCTGAGCAATATGGCGCGGCAGAAAACCGCAGCCCATTCCGCCCCGCAGCAGCATCACCTTAGAGTGGAAATCATCGACGCGAATCTGCGGCTGCTCATCCATCAGGTTGCTGTTGATGGGCTGACACTGGCGGGCGCTGTCGCTTATCACCACCGCCCTGTGCAGGCAAAGCGTATCGTTATCGAGCGGCTGCTGTATCGCTGCCAGCGGGTGTGAAGGCGCGACCACAAAGACGTTGTTCAGCGTCCCGAGCATTTTGTAAGACCAGGCTCCGGAGGTCGGTGGTTCGTTAATCGCGCCGAGGATCATATCTGCGCCGTGGTGGGTCAGTTCTTCCCAGGAGCCTGCCAGGGTGTGGTGAGTAAAGTTCAGCCGGGTTTGCCGGTTCAGGGCATGAAACGCTTCAATAAGCGGCAATAAAACGGCGAAGGGAAAAGAGGCATCCAGCGCAATCGAGAGCTCTTTTTCCCACCCGGATTGCACTTGCACCGCCTGTTTTTCCAGATCTTTTGCCGCCGCCAGCAGCAGACGGCCTTTTTCCAGCATCATCCGCCCGGTATCGGTGAATTTTGCGCGATGCCCGGAGCGATCCAACAAGGTGATGTTCAGATCGCTCTCCAGTTTTTGGATCATGTAGCTGAGCGCGGCAGGGGTCTTAAACAGCGATTCGGCGGCTGTGGCAAAGGATCCCTGTTTATCCAGGGCATCAAGGATCAGTAAAACCTCAAGATTCAGGCGCATAGGCAAAAGGAGTCTGATGAAACAATAATAAAATTCTCCCGCAAGCGGGGGTTTAGCGCCAGTGAATAAATTAGAACGCACGATCGCATTTTTTTGACTAAGCCTGATAATAATTCAGAGGAGCAACCACTGTTGCGCAAAATATATTCTCAAGTGTTTGGTAATAAATAGGAAAAATTTCTTTAATAAGTCATTAAAAATTTCCGGCTATACTGATTTGGCTTTCTCCGTCAGGATCCACCTGCTGACAACGGTCTTCGGCCGTTGCCTTTTAACTTATTGATTAAGAAGGTGTGATATGTCTATTCGGGAACTTATTGATCCACAAAACTCTGCACTTATTTTCATTGATCATCAGCCGCAAATGTCCTTTGGCGTGGCGAATATTGACCGACAATCGCTAAAGAATAATACCGTCGCACTGGCGAAAGCCGGGAAAATATTTAATGTGCCGGTGATTTATACCTCTGTCGAAACCAAAAGTTTTAGTGGATATATCTGGCCGGAATTACTGGCGGTGCATCCCGATGTCAAACCGATTGAACGTACGTCAATGAACTCCTGGGAAGACGCCGCGTTTGTTGAAGCGGTAAAAGCCACCGGGCGTAAAAAACTGATCATTTCTGCCCTGTGGACCGAAGTGTGTCTGACCTTCCCGGCGCTGATGGCACTGGATGAGGGCTTTGAAGTTTACGTGGTGACCGATACGTCTGGCGGCACGTCGGTGGATGCGCACGAACGGGCGATTGACCGCATGGTGCAGGCGGGCGCAGTACCGGTGACCTGGCAACAGGTGCTGCTTGAGTACCAGCGCGACTGGTCACGCAAAGGCACCTACGATGCCGTGATGGATCTGGTACGTGAGCACAGCGGTGCCTATGGCATGGGTGTGGATTACGCCTACACGCTGGTTCATGGTGCACCTGAACGTAAAGCGTAAGGCCGATGGCGGGCTGCGGCCCGCTTTTTTGCGATCGCAAGGAATCCTCCGCCATGACGCAACAAAAACATGTGACGCTGGTGATCACCCACGCGCTGCGCCCGGAAGACAGCAGCGAGTATGAAGCGTGGCTCGGTAAAATCATGCCGGTTGCCGCGGACTCTCCCGGTCATCTTGGGGCGAATGTCATTCGTCCGACGGACGGGCAGGGCATGTGGAATATCATTATTCGGTTTGACACGCTCGAACACCTCTACGGCTGGACGCAATCAGAAACCCGCAAGCAGCTGGTGGAAGAGATTACGCCGCTGCTGATGGAAGGCGACCACACAGAAGTGCGCACCGAAGCGGCTTTTTGGTTCACTCCGCCAGCGCCTCATGTGCGCCAGCCCAAACGCTGGAAACAGTTTCTGATAACCCTGTTGGTCATTTTTCCCAGTACCAATCTGGTGCCGTTGATCTCCGGTACGCTCTTTCCTGGGCTGAAAGGCTCGCTGCTGCTGCACTTTATCAATGATGCCTGCGTTGTGGCGCTGGTGGTCTGGCTGTGGATGCCCATCGTCACCCGAATTTTTGCCGGCTGGCTGAAAAAAGCCTGAGCCGGTCTGAGGAGCCTGAAATGTCTCAACATGCCACTTTGATCCTGACCCATGGGCAAATTCATACCCTGGACAGGCAAAACCCGCTGGCTGAAGCCGTGGCGATAGCCAACGGCAAAATCTTAGCCACCGGGACTCACGATCGGATAATGAGCTATGCCGAAAATGGCACGCAGGTTGTTGATCTGAAAGGCCACACGGTGATCCCCGGCCTGAACGACTCGCATCTGCACCTGATTCGCGGCGGGTTGAACTACAACCTTGAGCTGCGCTGGGAAGGCGTTCCGTCTTTGGCGGATGCGCTGCGAATGCTGAAAGATCAGGCCGATCGCACGCCGTCACCGCAGTGGGTGCGCGTAGTGGGCGGCTGGAGCGAATTCCAGTTTGCCGAACGGCGGATGCCAACCAATGAAGAGCTGAACGAAGCGGCCCCGGATACGCCGGTGTTTGTGCTGCATCTTTACGACCGGGCTTTGCTCAACCGCGCTGCGCTGAAAGCGGTGGGCTACACCAAAGAGACGCCGGATCCTGCCGGTGGTGAAATTGTCCGCGACAGTAACGGCAACCCAACGGGGATGCTGGTGGCCAAACCGAACGCCATGATCCTCTACTCTACCCTCGCGAAAGGGCCGAAGCTGCCGCTTGAGATGCAGGTCAATTCCACCCGCCAGTTTATGCGCGAGCTGAACAGATTAGGGCTGACCAGCGCCATTGACGCAGGCGGCGGTTTCCAGAACTACCCGGAAGATTATCAGGTAATTGACGAGCTGCACGCCAAAAACCAGATGACGGTGCGCATTGCCTACAACCTCTTTACCCAAAGGCCGAAACAGGAGCTGGATGATTTCGAGCGCTGGACCGATATGTTGAAACCAGGGCAGGGGACCGATTTCTATCGTGCGAACGGCGCAGGGGAAATGCTGGTCTTTTCCGCCGCGGATTTCGAAGATTTTCTGCAGCCGCGCCCGGATTTGCCGCAGGGGATGGAGGATGAACTGGAACGCGTGGTCCGTCATCTGGTGGAGCATCGCTGGCCGTTCCGCCTGCATGCCACCTATGACGAATCGATTAGCCGGATGCTGGACGTCTTCGAGAAGGTGAATCGCGATATCCCGTTCAACGGCCTGCACTGGTTCTTTGACCATGCCGAAACCATCACCGAGCGCAATATTGAGCGTGTGAAAGCGCTGGGGGGCGGGATTGCGGTACAGCACCGTATGGCGTTCCAGGGCGAGTATTTTGTCGACCGCTACGGCAAAGAGGCGGTGAAACATACGCCGCCGGTGGCGAAAATGCTTGAGCTGGAGGTGCCCGTTGGGCTGGGAACCGACGCAACCCGCGTGGCGAGCTACAACCCGTGGACGGCGCTGTACTGGCTGGTCTCCGGACGTACGGTCGGTGGGCTGTCAATGTACGACGATAACAACCGTCTGCCGCGCGACGTGGCGTTGGAACTGTGGACCGCAGGCAGCGCGTGGTTCTCCAGTGAGCAAGGCAAAAAAGGGCGCATTGAGAAAGACCAACTGGCGGATCTGGTGGTGCTGTCGAAAGACTATTTCCGCGTGCCGGAAGAAGAGATCAAAGGCATTGAGTCGGTGCTGACGATTGTCGATGGCAAAGTGGTGTATGCGGCCGGTCACTTCACCCCGCTGGCCCCGCCTGCGATCCCCGTGGTGCCCGACTGGTCACCGGTGGTGAAAGTGCCGGGCCATTACCGTTCAGCCCCGCCAGCCGCAGCGAAGGTGGGCGCGGTAGTGCAGATGCACCAGTGTATCGGCAGCTGCGGCGTGCACGGGCATGCCCACGATATCGCGAGGCAGTCAGGCATTCCGGTGTCAGATGACCAGGCATTCTGGGGCGTGCTGGGGTGCAGCTGTTTTGCTTTTTGACGGTTGAGCTGTCTGATTACCCTCACCCTAA
>WJYM01000012.1 GCA_009668205.1 Enterobacteriaceae bacterium RIT691
ACGAGTCGGGGTGTCATATTCAACGTGGGAAGTGTTGATGGTGATACCACGAGCTTTTTCTTCTGGTGCGTTATCGATCTGGTCGAATGCACGAGCAGAACCGCCGTAGGTTTTAGCCAGAACGGTGGTGATTGCAGCAGTCAGGGTAGTTTTACCGTGGTCAACGTGGCCGATAGTACCAACGTTAACGTGCGGTTTTGTACGTTCAAATTTTTCTTTAGACACGGCTATATTCCTTACTATAGTGCTCTCCCCTCAAGGAGAGAGCACGGGACATTAGTTTTTAACTTATGGCTTATTTGCCACGAGCTTCGATAACGGCCTGAGCAACATTGTTCGGCGCATCGTCATACTTCAGGAACTCCATGGAGTAAGAAGCACGACCTTTGGTCAGTGAGCGCAGCTGAGTTGCATATCCGAACATTTCAGACAGCGGAACTTCAGCGTGAATCTGAACGCCAGTAGCGTTAGATTCCTGACCTTTCAGCTGACCACGACGACGGCTAAGGTCACCGATAACATCACCGGTGTTCTCTTCTGGAGTCTCTACTTCAACCTTCATGATTGGTTCAAGCAGAACTGGTTTCGCTTTCTTAAAGCCATCTTTAAAGGCGATAGAAGCGGCCAGTTTAAACGCCAGCTCAGAGGAGTCAACGTCATGGTAAGAACCGAAGTGCAGACGAACACCCATGTCAACAACCGGGTAACCGGCCAGAGGACCAGCTTTCAGCTGCTCCTGGATGCCTTTATCAACGGCAGGGATGAATTCACCAGGAATTACACCACCTTTGATGTCGTTGACGAACTCGTAACCTTTCGGATTTGAGCCCGGCTCCAGTGGGTACATGTCGATAACAACATGACCGTACTGACCACGACCACCAGACTGCTTGGCGTGTTTACCTTCGATATCGGTAACTTTCGCACGAATCGCTTCGCGGTAAGCAACCTGAGGTTTACCGACGTTCGCTTCAACGTTGAATTCACGCTTCATACGGTCAACGATGATGTCGAGGTGCAGTTCACCCATACCAGCGATGATGGTCTGGTTAGATTCTTCATCAGTCCATACGCGGAATGATGGATCTTCTTTCGCCAGACGACCCAGAGCCAGACCCATTTTTTCCTGGTCAGCTTTGGTTTTCGGCTCTACGGCGATGGAGATTACCGGCTCTGGGAATTCCATACGCTCAAGAATGATCACGTTGTCCGGATCACAGATGGTGTCACCTGTAGTCACGTCTTTCAGGCCGATCGCTGCTGCGATGTCGCCCGCGCGAACTTCTTTGATCTCTTCACGTTTGTTAGCGTGCATCTGAACGATACGACCGAAACGCTCACGAGCCGATTTAACCGGGTTGTAAACGGTATCGCCAGAGTTAACCACACCGGAGTAAACACGGAAGAAGGTCAGGTTACCTACGAACGGGTCGGTAGCAATTTTGAATGCCAGAGCAGCAAACGGCTCTTCATCGCTAGCGTGACGCTCAGACGGGGTATCTTTACCGTCGTCCAGCATACCGTTGATAGCAGGTACGTCAGTTGGTGCTGGCAGGTAATCGATTACCGCATCCAGCATCGCCTGAACACCTTTGTTCTTAAATGCAGAACCACAGGTTACCAGGATGATTTCGTTGTTCAGAACGCGCTGACGCAGAGCAACTTTGATTTCTTCCTCGGTCAGCTCTTCGCCGCCCAGGTATTTTTCCATCAGCTCTTCAGACGCTTCCGCAGCGGATTCGATCAGGTTCTGGTGCCATTCGTCAGCCAGGTCCTGCATATCAGCCGGGATATCTTCGTATTCGAAGGTAACGCCCTGATCAGCATCGTTCCAGTTGATGGCTTTCATTTTCACCAGGTCGATAACACCGGTGAAACCTTCTTCAGCACCAATCGCCAGCTGCAGCGGAACAGGGTTCGCGCCCAGACGGGATTTGATCTGACCAACAACTTTCAGGAAGTTAGCACCCATACGGTCCATTTTGTTAACGAACGCGATGCGTGGAACTTTGTATTTGTTAGCCTGACGCCATACGGTTTCAGACTGTGGCTGAACACCACCAACTGCGCAGTAAACCATTACCGCACCGTCAAGAACACGCATGGAACGTTCTACTTCGATGGTGAAGTCAACGTGGCCCGGGGTGTCAATGATGTTTACGCGATGCGGTTCATACTGCTTCGCCATACCAGACCAGAATGCAGTAGTCGCTGCGGAGGTAATGGTGATACCACGCTCCTGCTCCTGCTCCATCCAGTCCATGGTAGCGGCACCGTCATGAACTTCACCGATTTTGTGGTTTACACCGGTGTAGAACAGAATACGTTCGGTAGTCGTGGTTTTACCGGCGTCGATGTGCGCACTGATACCGATGTTACGATAGCGTGCGATGGGTGTTGTACGAGCCATTTGATTCCTCGTTTATTTCTTGAGACGTTCAGATTAAGTAACCCAGAGCGGGCGGCTTACCTGAAGCGCCCGCCTGGTGACTAACACTCCGAAGGGATTACCAACGGTAGTGAGCGAACGCCTTGTTGGCTTCTGCCATACGGTGAACGTCTTCACGTTTCTTAACTGCAGTACCTTTGTTGTCTGCAGCATCAGTGAGTTCGTTCGCCAGACGCAGGGCCATAGATTTATCACCGCGTTTACGAGCAGCTTCAACGATCCAACGCATTGCCAGGGCATTACGACGAACCGGACGAACTTCAACTGGAACCTGATAAGTAGAACCACCTACACGGCGGGACTTAACTTCGACGGTCGGACGGACGTTGTCCAGAGCGACTTCGAAAGCTTCCAGTTCATTTTTGCCAGAACGCTGAGCCAGGGTCTCCAGCGCGCTGTATACGATTGCTTCTGCAGTAGATTTTTTACCATCTACCATCAGGATGTTGACGAATTTTGCCAGCAGTTCTGATCCGAACTTAGGATCTGGAAGAATTTTACGCTGACCAATAACGCGACGACGTGGCATGGGAATACTCCGTTGTTAATTCAGGATTGTCCAAAACTCAATAAGTTGAGTGTGACATTAAGATAAATCAGTTTGGCCTTACTTAACGGAATACCATTAAGCCTTAGGACGCTTCACGCCGTACTTGGAGCGAGCCTGCTTACGGTCTTTAACACCGGAACAGTCAAGCGCACCACGAACGGTGTGGTAACGAACACCCGGAAGGTCTTTAACACGACCGCCACGGATCAGGATCACGGAGTGTTCCTGCAGGTTGTGACCTTCACCACCGATGTAGGAAGTCACTTCAAAACCGTTAGTCAAACGAACACGACATACTTTACGCAGTGCGGAGTTTGGTTTTTTAGGGGTGGTGGTATATACACGGGTACATACACCACGTTTCTGCGGGCAGGCTTCCAGCGCAGGCACGTTGCTTTTTGCAACTTTGCGTGAGCGTGGTTTGCGAACCAGCTGGTTAACTGTTGCCATTAAATAGCTCCTGGTTTTAGCTTTTGCTTCGTAAACACGTAATAAATCGCCTCATATAATATGAGGACGCGAAATTTTAGGGCCACGCCGAAAAGGTGTCAAGAAATATACAACGATCTCTGCACTACCAGGCAAATTGCCCGTCGTGTTTGACCGCTAGTCTGACGAAGTCAGTATAGCTAACCCTGACGACACTGCTCGAAATTTGACCGCACAGGCCGCGAGCGTCAATGTCTTCTTTTAGCGCGTAGACTGTTATGGGGGCGGAATGGAGAACTTCAAGGAAGCGGCTGCCTTCCAGCGCCGCGATGACACCATCAGAAAGCAGCAATAAATCGTCGCCAGCACAGACCAAACGGAGTGGCGCGCTGATGTCATGATTCCAGGGGGAATGGCTAAGAGTATGCAGCATCGTTACCTCAGAATCGCATCACGACATCATAAGCATCGAGTTTCTGGCGCAGCGCGCCCGGCTGCAGAATCTCTGGCTCAATAATAAAGGAAGGGGTTTCTATCCCCCGCTCACGTAAAGACGCGGCACAAACCCAGCACTCTTCGATGTCGTACAGCGCCATGAGCTTGAACGCCGGGATATAGTCCCGTGCCAGTATCCCGGCAGGCTTTTGGTCGCTGAGAAGCTGCAAAACGCCATCGCCAATAAAGAATACCCCAATCTCTTCCGTCAGCGCTGACGTGGCCAGCAAAGCATCGAGACCTTCCCTGCCCGCCGCGCTACCGTGCGGCGCACTCATAAAAACAAAAGCCACACGATTCATCAAAATTGTACCAATCTGTCACAGGTTAATGACGCTTCGGCCAATGCCCCAAGACCGCTGAGCGTGAAGCCCGGCTGCAGGTTAAAACCCGCAAGCCCCAGCTGCTGCGCCTCAGTTTCATCCGTGACACCCCGGCGTAACGCCGCAGCGACACAAATATGCAGTGCAATGTTATGGTCAGCGTGCAAGATTTGCCACGCGCGGACCAAATCGAATTCGTCACCCGCAGGCGCGGTCAGTTGATTCGCGTTGTGCACACCTTCGCGATAAAAAAAGATGCTGATGAGCTCGTGGCCTTCAGCAAGCAACGCATTAGCGAACTGCCATGCGCTACTGGCCTGCTGAGTACCGTACGCCGGGCCCGTGACCAACAGGGCAAAACGCATTACTTCTCCTGCCCCTGGAAGTCGCCACTTTTGAACTGACGAATGTAGAGATACACGGTGTGCTTGGAGATGTTCAACCTGTCGGCAACCTGGTTAATGGCATCCTTGATGTCGAAAATCCCTTTCTCGTAGAGATTCAGGACAATCTGACGATTTTTCGCATTGTTGGAAACGTTACGATCGGCATTGACCTCTTCGATAGTGAATTCCAGCGTTTGGGTCACCAGGTCTTCGACGGAAGAAGCAAAGTTTACCTGAGAATTCACTTCCGGCGTTTCAGGCGGAATAAAGGTATTCATGATTTGCGAGAACGGCACATCCAGGTTCATGTTGATACACAACAACCCGATGACTCGCTGATCGCGGTTGCGAATAGCAATGGTGACAGATTTCATCAATACACCGCTTTTCGCGCGAGTGAAGTAGCACTTCGACACGCTACTGTCGGCACCCGTCATATCATGAAGCATGCGCAGCGCTAAGTCGGTAATCGGGGAACCAATCTGACGGCCGGTGTGTTCACCGTTGGCAATACGGATGGCAGAACATTTGAGATCCTGCAGGGAGTGCAGCACGATTTCGCAGTGAGAGCCAATGAGCATCGCTAACCCGTCCACTACCGCTTCATAGGATTTCAGGATATCGAAATCGTGCTGGTCGAAAGGACGTTGATCCAGCAAATCTAGTTCACTGGTTTCGTTGGTTAAAAGCGACCTGGACATGAAAAAAAGCACTCCTTTTCAGGAGCCTGTCGTTAGGTTGTCAGGGCAGGCTCATTATCATCATCAAATTTGAGGCATCTAAAGTAATACGCGCATCAGGCGCTTTCCAGTCTTAATTATATTGCGCCCAATAAAAAACCGCCGCCCAATTGGGCGGCGGCTTCTGTGAACTTACTTTTTGCTGCTGTCAGCAGCAGCTTTGTCGTCTGCCGGTGCGGCTGGCGCGGCATCAGCTTTAGCGGCTGGTTTGATATCGAGCAGCTCAACCTCAAAGACCAGCGTGGAGTTCGCAGGAATACCCGGAACGCCGGCTTTACCGTAGGCCAGTGCCGGTGGGATAACCAGCTTGATTTTGCCGCCCTTCTTCACGTTTTTCAGACCTTCAGTCCAGCCAGGGATAACGCCGTCCAGACGGAAAGAGAGAGGTTCACCACGGGTGTAAGAGTTATCAAACTCTTTACCGTCGATCAGCGTACCTTTGTAGTTCACGACTACGGTATCGCTGTCTTTTGGTGCGTCACCTGTACCTTCTTTCTCTACTTTGTACAGCAGACCCGTAGAAGACGTTTTCACGCCCTTCTCTTTAGCGAAGGCGTCGCGGTAGGCTTTGCCTTTGGTTTCGTTGTCAGCAGCGTCTTTTTCCATCTTCTGCTGAGCGGCGGTCTTCACGCGGGTTTCGAAAGACTGCAGAGTCTGCTCAATTTCCTGGTCAGACAGTTTGCTCTTATCTGCAAATGCGTCCTGAACGCCAGCGATCAGCTCAGCTTTGTCCAGTTTAATGCCCAGTTTTTCCTGTTCTTTCAGGGAATTTTCCATGTAACGACCCAGCGATGCACCCAGTGCATAAGCGGATTGCTGATCGTCGTTTTTGAATGCCGCGTTCAGAGGCGCAGGTGCCGCTTTTGCAGCAGCGTCAGCCGCAGCCGGTGCAGCAGCATCAGCAGCGAAAGCCAGCGGGGCATTCAGGGCAACGGCCATCGTAGTCGCCAGAAGCGTTACTTTAAACAGTGATTTCATCCATTTCTCCAGGGCCGGGGCATTTCTCTCACCCCAGGGTTAACGTAAATGAGTAGCGTACTATAAAGCGTTGCAGAAGAAATCTACATACAGACGCGACGTAAACTCGGATAAATTCAGACTCTTTTTGTGTAAATTAGTTTCCTTACCCGGCTTATTGGCTGCGTAACCAGGAAAAGTCCCGTAAAATTCGGTCCAAAAGCAATAAAGAGGTAGGAAATGAGCGAGACAACCCTTGAGGCGCGCCTGGAAGAACTGGAAAGCCGACTGGCCTTTCAGGAAATTACCATTGAAGATCTGAACCGTACGGTTACTGCGCACGAGATCGAAATGGCGAAAATGCGCGATAACTTGCGTTTGATGGTCGAGAAGCTCAAAGCCAGCCAACCGTCACACATTGCCTCCCAGTCCGAAGAGACACCACCGCCCCACTACTGAGTGGGCAACACACAGGCGTAAAAAAAGCGGGTTTCCCCGCTTTTTTCTTTGGCGCATTGCCCTAAGGCTTGCCCATCAGTGGCAACCGCAACCGCCGTTACCGCCACAACCGACTTTACCCGCGTGGTCATGACCGTGATCGTGGCCGTGACCGCCGCAGCAACCGTCGTGGTCGTGATCGTGGTCATGGTGATGATCGTGAGCACCGTGAACGTGGCCGTGAGCCAGTTCTTCTTCAGTCGCTTCACGCAGCGCAACCACTTCAACGTGGAATTTCAGGTTCTGGCCAGCCAGCATGTGGTTGCCGTCAACCACAACGTGGTCGTCTTCAACTTCGGTGATTTCAACCGGAACTGGACCCTGGTCAGTTTCCGCCAGGAAACGCATGCCAACCTGCAGCTCGTCAACGCCCATGAAGACGTCTTTCGGTACGCGCTGTACCAGGTTTTCATCATACTGACCGTAAGCGTCGTTTGCGCCAACTTCAACGTCAAACTTATCGCCTGCTTCGTGACCTTCCAGCGCCGTTTCCAGGCCAGAGATCAGGGAACCGTGACCATGCAGGTAGTCGAGCGGCGCGCTTACCGGAGACTCATCAACCAATACACCGTCTTCTGTACGTACCTGATAGGCCAGGCTGACCACCAGGTCTTTTGCTACTTTCATGATATCTCCTGAGCATGGGAAGAATAGTGGCGCAGATTGTAGCGGAATTCTGCACCCGTGTACCCCTTAGCTTAAAAAAAGACGGCGGGGATCGCTACTCTGGGTGAAAAATACCAATCACCTGCTCGTCTTTACGCACGTGCTCGCGAGCCTGCTTATCGGCCTCTCGCATCTGGTGTCCGCACTTAACGCATTCAACAATATCGACATTGTTTTCACGCCACATGGCCATCGAATCCTGTTCCTGACATGCCGGACATTTTGCACCGGCGATAAAACGTTTACGCACTGCCATGTTTCACCTTCTATTCAAATTCGTCCCAGCCATCCAACTGACGCCGTTCCTGCTGCATTTCACGTTGAAAAATCTCTTCCAGCTCGCGTCGGGCTTCCCGCACGCGGGAAATTTGCTGCGTATCGGTATGCACCGGCATCAGTTCACGAAGCATGCGCATGTCCAGTCGGCGGAAATGCTGCTGTGCACGATGCGCCTGATGCGGATGCATACCCAGCGTAATCAGCGCTTTACGCCCAAGTTCAAGCGCACTGGAAAACGTCTCACGCGAGAATTGTTTCACACCTGCCTGCAAAAGTTCGTGCGCTTCCACACGTCCACGAGCACGGGCCAGAATATGCAAATGCGGAAAGTACTGATGACAGATTTCCACCAGCTTCATCGTATCTTCCGGCGCGTTACAGGTAATGACTATCGACTCAGCGTCTTCCGCCCCGGCCGATCTCAGCAGCTCAATTTGGGTGGCATCGCCGTAATAAACCTTGTAGCCATACTTGCGCATCAGGTTCACCACGCTGATATCTCGCTCCAGCACCGTAATCCGCATTTTGTTGGCCATCAGCAGACGCCCAATCACCTGGCCGAAGCGCCCAAAGCCAACCACAATCACCTGCGGCTTGTCGTTTTCCACCCACGGCACTTCCCCCTCTTCCTCCGGATCGTTGAAGCGCCGGGACAAAGACTTGTCGACCAGCTTCATCACCAGCGGGGTGGTCATCATCGACAGCGTTACCGTGACCAACAGCAGCGCCATCTGATCGTGATGGAACAGTCGTTGCGAAGAGGCGGTAGAAAACAGCACAAAGGCGAATTCTCCCCCCTGGCTCAGCACGCCAGCAAACTGCATCCGTTCCGAGCTGCGCAGGCCATAAATTCTGGCGAGGGCGTAAAGCACCAACGACTTTACCGCCACCAGAATCAGAACGCTGCCGACCACCCACAGCAGATGGGTATACAGAACGCCCAGATTCAGCGCCATTCCTACAGAGATAAAGAACAGGCCCAGCAGCAGACCCTTGAAGGGCTCAATGGCGATTTCCAGTTCATGGCGGTATTCGCTTTCCGCCAGCAGCACACCCGCGATAAACGTCCCGAGCGCCATCGACAGCCCCAGTGCATCCATAAACAGTGCAGAGCCAAGCACTAACAGCAGCGTGGCGGCGGTGAACACTTCACGCACGCCAGAACCGGCAATAAAGCGGAACACCGGTCGCAGGAGATAGCGTCCGCCAATCAGCATTCCGGCAAAGGCCAGCACTTTAAGGCCTAGTTTTATCCAGTCAGGATGCTCATCACCGGACCCCGCCAGCAACGGCACCAGTGCCAGCGCGGGGATCACGGCCAAATCCTGGAACAGCAGGACTGAAAAACCCAGCTGCCCGGCTTCACTGCGGTTCATCCCCTTTTCGCGCATCAGTTGCAATGCCATTGCGGTTGAGGACATTGCCAGGCCAAGACCGCCAATCACCGCCGCCTGCCATGAGAAGTTGGTGAACATCAGCAAGCCGGTCAACAGCGCCGCGCTGATCAGGACCTGTGCGGCCCCCACGCCAAAGATAGAACGTCGTAGTCGCCAGAGTTTCGCCGGATTCAGTTCTAGCCCGATGATGAACATCAGGAACACGACGCCAAGTTCCGAGAAGTGCAGGATTTCGTCCACGTCGCTGATAAAGCCGAGCCCCCAGGGGCCAATAGCAATGCCAGCCAGCAAATAGCCCAGCACCGGGCCAATGCCAATGCGGGAGGCTAATGGCACCGCCGCGACTGCCGCAAACAGGAACAGGACACCGGCTAACAGTAAATCTGAGCCTTCCATTAGCGACCTCCCGGTGCGATAGGATTCGCCAGCCACTCACCGTACGCTTTGGCATGACTGGCCAATTCGTCCGGCGGTTGACGACGTGCCCAGTAAACAATAATCGGATTCATCCAGTGCATGCGGCACAGCGCAGCCGTCAGTTCGAATGGGCGTAAAATGTCGCTCATCGAGTAACGATTCAGGGAGTCATGACGATAGGCACTCTCCGGCTCACCGGTGGTGATAACACTCCGCCAATACTTTCCCGCCAGCTGATTCCCACCAGGACCACTGGCAAACTCGCGGCTCAGCACGCGGTCCAGCCACTCTTTCAGTAAAGCCGGGCAACTGTAGGTATACAGTGGATGCTGAAACACAATCACGTCGTGTTCCTGCAATAACTTTTGTTCGTGTGGGATATCGATAAAAAAATCCGGATAGTGCGCGTAGAGATCGTGCACCGTAACGTTTTCAAGCTGTTGAGCCGGTTTAAGCAAAACCCGGTTCGCCACCGAGTCCTGAGATTCCGGATGGGCATACAGCAGCAACACTTTTGCTGTCTCTGACATCATTCCCCTCCCGGTAAGGAAGACAGGCCATCACCCGGCACTGTCGCCAGTAATACCTGAGTGCTTTTGTCTATCGTTGTAGTTTTGAATTGTAGTTTTGGGCTACCATTGCCGCCCTGTGTCGCATTTCGTCACAACACTACATTACCATAATGACAATTTAACATAGTCAGAACATACGGCGCCTTATGATTGTTTTCTCCTCGTTACAAATTCGTCGCGGCGTGCGTGTCCTGCTGGATAACGCCACAGCCACTATTAACCCCGGGCAAAAAGTCGGTCTGGTGGGAAAAAACGGCTGCGGCAAATCCACGCTGCTGTCGCTGTTAAAGAACGAGATAAGCGCCGATGGCGGGAGCTTTACCTATCCCGGCAACTGGCAGCTCGCCTGGGTAAACCAGGAAACACCGGCACTCCCCCAGCCCGCTCTCGACTATGTGATTGATGGCGATCGCGAGTATCGTCAGCTTGAAGCACAGCTGAATGACGCTAACGAGCGTAACGATGGCCACGCCATCGCCACCGTACACGGTAAGCTGGACGCCATTGACGCCTGGACTATCCGCTCCCGCGCCTCCAGCCTGCTGCACGGTCTGGGTTTCAGCAATGAACAGCTTGAACGCCCTACCAGCGATTTTTCCGGTGGCTGGCGAATGCGCCTCAACCTGGCGCAGGCGCTGATTTGCCGCTCCGATTTGCTGCTGCTCGATGAACCGACTAACCACCTCGATCTGGATGCCGTCATCTGGCTTGAGAAATGGCTGAAAAGTTATCCGGGTACGCTGATCCTGATTTCCCACGACCGCGATTTCCTCGATCCGGTGGTCGGTAAAATCATTCACATCGAACAGCAGTCGATGTTTGAGTACACCGGCAACTACTCTTCGTTTGAGATCCAGCGCGCCACGCGCCTGTCTCAGCAGCAGTCGATGTATGAAAGCCAGCAGCTAAAAGTGGCGCATCTGCAAAGCTTTATCGACCGCTTTAAAGCGAAAGCGTCGAAAGCTAAGCAGGCGCAGAGCCGCGTGAAAATGCTGGAACGAATGGAGCTGATTGCCCCGGCGCACGTCGATAACCCGTTCCACTTCAGCTTCCGCGAACCGGAGAGCCTGCCAAACCCGCTGCTGAAGATGGAAAAAGTGAGCGCAGGTTACGGCGATCGCACTATCCTTGATTCTATTAAGCTCAACCTGGTTCCGGGTTCACGTATCGGTCTGTTAGGGCGAAACGGCGCGGGTAAATCAACGCTCATCAAGCTGTTGGCGGGTGAACTGGCGCCACAAAGCGGTGAGATTGGCCTCGCGAAAGGCATTAAGCTCGGCTACTTCGCGCAGCACCAGCTGGAATTTTTACGCGCCGATGAATCACCGTTACAGCATCTTGCGCGACTGGCTCCACAGGTGCTGGAACAGCAACTGCGAGATTATCTCGGCGGTTTCGGCTTCCAGGGTGACAAGGTCAGCGAAGAGACACGCCGTTTCTCCGGTGGCGAGAAAGCCCGTCTGGTGCTGGCGCTGATTGTCTGGCAGCGCCCGAACCTGCTGCTGCTTGATGAACCGACCAACCACCTTGACCTCGACATGCGCCAGGCGCTGACCGAAGCGCTGATTGAATTCGAAGGTGCGCTGGTTGTCGTCTCGCACGACCGTCACCTGCTGCGTTCCACCACCGACGACCTCTATCTGGTTCACGATGCGAAAGTGGAGGCGTTTGATGGCGATCTGGAGGACTACCAGCAATGGCTGAGCGACCTGCAAAAGCAGGAAAACCAGTCTGACGACGCGCCGAAAGATAACGCGAACAGCGCTCAGGCCCGTAAGGACCAGAAGCGTCGTGAAGCCGAACTCCGCACGCTGACACAACCGCTCCGCAAAGAGATTACCCGTCTGGAAAAAGAGATGGAGAAGCTTAATGCGAAGCTGGCGAGTGCTGAAGAAAAGCTGGGCGACAGCGGGCTTTACGATCAGTCCCGCAAAACGGAACTGACCGAATGCCTGCAGCAACAGGCCATGGCGAAATCAGGTCTGGAAGAGTGCGAAATGGCGTGGCTGGATGCGCAGGAACAACTGGAACAAATGCTCCAGGAAGACTGAATAAGTTCAACATGAGGCGTACAGCGCCTCATTTTCACAAACACGAAATATTTGTGACGGTATAGTAGACAGGTTTTTCACGACAATAGCGTAATGGTATGGCCCAAATCACCCCAGTAGAGTTCGAAGTCCCACCTGAAGAGCGCGACACTTTTGTGCCGATGAAGGGCGTCAGCAACTGCCATCTGCAGACCATGCTGCCGCGTCTTATCCGCCGTAAAGTGCAGTTCACGCCGCACTGGCAGCGTCTTGAGCTTCCGGATGGCGATTTTATCGATCTGGCGTGGAGCGAAGACCCCAATCAGGCTCGTCACAAACCGCGTCTGGTGGTTTTTCATGGTCTCGAAGGCAGCCTGTACAGCCCTTACGCTCACGGCCTGATTCATGCGGCGCAACAGCGCGGCTGGCTGGGCGTGGTGATGCATTTTCGTGGCTGCAGCGGTGAACCAAACCGTAATGACCGTATTTATCATTCCGGTGAAACGGAAGATGGTACCTGGTTCCTCTCCTGGCTGAAGCGCGAGTATGGCGATGCGCCTACCGCTGCGGTCGGGTATTCATTGGGTGGGAATATGCTCGGTTGCCTTCTGGCCAAAGAGGGGGATAGCACACCGTTGGATGCTGCGGTGATTGTCTCCGCGCCGTTTATGCTTGAAGCCTGTAGCTATCATATTGATAAAGGCTTCTCACGCGTTTATCAGCGCTATCTGCTGAACCTGCTCAAAGCCAATGCTTCACGCAAATTGAAAGCCTATCCGGGTACGCTGCCGGTCGATCTCAAGCGCCTGAAAAGCGTGCGCCGTATTCGCGAATTCGACGATCTTATCACCTCGAAAATCCACGGCTTTGCTGATGCCATTGACTATTACCGTCAGTGCAGCGCAATGCCGGTGTTAAGCCAGATAACCAAACCGACGCTGATCATCCACGCCAAAGACGATCCTTTTATGGATCACCACTCCATTCCGGCGCAGGAAGAACTGCCGAACAACATTCAGTATCAGCTGACGGAGTATGGCGGGCACGTGGGCTTTGTCGGCGGCACCCTGCGTCATCCGGAAATGTGGCTTGAAAAACGCATCCCGGACTGGCTGACCCGTTTCCTGGGGAGCGTCGCATGATTATCCCCTGGCAGGATCTGCCTCCCGAAACGCTGGAAAATCTGATTGAAAGCTTTGTGTTGCGCGAAGGCACCGATTATGGTGAACATGAACGTTCACTTGAGGATAAAGTCGCCGACGTTAAACAACAATTGCAAAGCGGGGAAGTCGTACTGGTGTGGTCTGAACTGCACGAGACGGTAAACTTTATGCCCCGTACCCAATTCCACGGCTGACTATACTCAAAACAATTGCTTATGCTTAGTCAGGGAGTTGTTACCCATGTCAGCCAAACATCCGGTGATTGCCGTAACCGGCTCCAGCGGCGCAGGTACCACCACCACCAGCCTCGCCTTTCGTAAAATCTTTGCTCAGTTGAATCTCAGCGCCGCCGAAGTAGAAGGCGACAGTTTTCATCGCTATACCCGACCTGAAATGGACATGGCTATCCGCAAAGCGCGGGATATGGGGCGCCACATCAGCTATTTCGGCCCGGATGCCAACGACTTCAGCCTGCTTGAACAAACCTTTAGCACCTATGGGCAAAGCGGCAGCGGTAAATCACGCAAGTACCTGCACACCTACGATGAAGCGGTGCCCTGGAATCAGGTGCCAGGCACCTTTACGCCATGGCAGTCCTTACCCGAACCCACTGACGTGCTTTTTTATGAAGGTCTGCACGGCGGTGTGGTCACACCGCAGCAGGACGTGGCCAGGCATGTCGATTTGCTGGTTGGCGTGGTACCGATTGTTAACCTTGAATGGATCCAGAAACTGACCCGGGATACCAGCGAGCGCGGCCATTCGCGGGAAGCGGTGATGGATTCGGTCGTCCGTTCGATGGAAGACTACATCAACTACATCACCCCGCAGTTTTCGCGCACCCATATCAACTTCCAGCGGGTACCGACGGTCGATACCTCAAACCCGTTTGCGGCCAAAGGCATTCCGTCGCTGGATGAGAGTTTCGTGGTGATCCATTTCCAGAACCTGGGCGATATCGATTTCCCCTGGCTGCTGGCGATGCTACACGGCTCGTTCATTTCTCACATGAATACATTAGTGGTGCCGGGCGGGAAAATGGGGCTGGCGATGGAGTTGATTATGACACCGCTGGTCGAGCGGTTAATGGATGCCCGGAGGTAAACGGCAAAACCTTCTCTTATGAGAAGGTTTTTAGTGTTTACTCCCTCTCCCCGTGGGGCCGCACAAGTTTGCCGGGCGGCACTGCGCTTGCACCCGCCTACAAAAACAACGTAGGCCCGGTAAGCCTCGCGCCACCGGGCATCTGACACTAAGCGTCAACCACCTCAAAAGAGTGGGTGATTTTCGCCGCTTTCTCCAGCATCAGCGCCACAGAGCAATACTTCTCTGCAGACAGGTCCACCGCACGGGAAACCGCCGCTTCTTTAAGATCTTTTCCGGTCACGATGAAGTGCAGATTAATGTGCGTAAACAGACGCGGCGCTTCTTCACGACGCTCTGACGTCAGCTTCACTTCGCAGTCCTGCACGTCGTGACGCCCTTTTTGCAGAATCGATACCACGTCGATTGCGCTGCAACCGCCGGCGGCCATCAGCACCATTTCCATTGGGCTGGGTGCTTTATCACCCGAGTTGCCATCCATCAGAATTTGGTGGCCGGAAGCAGACTCGCCCAGGAAGGTTAACCCCTCAACCCATTTCACACGTGCTTGCATAGATGTAACTCCAGAGTTGCAATTTTTCTTACAGATTACGCGCACATAACAAATCTCGCAACGGAAGGCGACGTGCATCATGCTGAAGCGAGACACCAGGAGACACGCAGCAAAAGCTATGCTAAAACAGACGGGATGCTACAGTAATACCTTGAAGTACTGCATGTATGCAGAGGACAACATTACAGGCTGCGGCATAATTCGACAGCCGACTTCCCAGGCACAGGGAAGGATACGATTGCAAAGCCAGCGGCAGTGTCGTGTCTGCCGTTGGAGACAGCTTATAACAGAGGATAACCGCGCATGGTGCTTGGCAAACCGCAAACAGACCCTACCCTTGAATGGTTCTTGTCTCATTGCCATATTCATAAGTACCCATCGAAGAGCACGCTGATTCACCAGGGTGAAAAAGCTGAGACGTTGTATTACATCGTGAAAGGCTCTGTTGCAGTACTCATCAAGGATGAAGAAGGGAAAGAGATGATCCTCTCTTACCTGAACCAGGGCGATTTCATCGGTGAGCTTGGCCTGTTTGAAGAAGGCCAGGAGCGTAGCGCCTGGGTTCGTGCGAAGACGGCTTGTGAAGTGGCTGAAATCTCTTATAAAAAATTCCGTCAGCTGATCCAGGTAAACCCGGATATTCTGATGCGTCTCTCTTCTCAGATGGCGCGCCGTCTTCAGGTGACCTCTGAGAAAGTCGGCAACCTCGCGTTCCTCGACGTGACGGGCCGTATTGCACAAACGCTGCTGAACCTGGCGAAACAGCCTGACGCGATGACCCACCCGGACGGTATGCAAATCAAAATTACCCGTCAGGAAATCGGTCAGATCGTGGGCTGCTCCCGTGAAACCGTGGGCCGTATTCTGAAAATGCTCGAAGATCAGAACCTGATCTCCGCCCACGGTAAAACTATCGTGGTCTACGGCACCCGCTAAGCTCGTTAAACGGCGTATTGCTTCAAAAAATACACACCATCATTCAGGTTGCATCAAGGCGGCAACTGAGAAAAACCCCAGGAGCTTACCCGAGTAAGTGACTGGGGTGAAAGAAGGCAGCCAACGCAGAGGCAGCCTGAAGGATGACGTGTAACGCCGTTTTTGTCTCTACCGTTTATGTGGCGCAGGCTCATTTATCACCCGGAAATTAACTACGCACTGCGGCAAACCCTGGTGTTGTGTACGCCCGTGGCTATCGGCCTGGTGCTGGGTTATCTCAAATACGGCCTGCTCTTTTCGTTAGTCCCTGCCTGTTGCAACATTGCGGGTCTGGATACGCCACACAAACGCTTTTTCAAGCGCCTGATTATCGGTGGTTCCCTGTTCGCAGGCTGTAGCCTTGCCGTTCAGCTGCTACTGGCGCATGCCCTGCCGCTTCCTCTGATCCTTACCGTGCTGGCGATGACGCTGGGCGTGACGGCTGAACTCAGTTCACTGCATGCGCGCCTGTTGCCCGCCTCGCTGATTGCCTCAATTTTCACCCTGAGTCTCGCGGGCAATATGCCGGTCTGGGAGCCGCTGCTGATCTACGCGCTCGGCACATTGTGGTATGGCTTATTCAACTGGTTTTGGTTCTGGATGTGGCGCGAGCAGCCGCTGCGGGAATCCCTGAGCCTGCTTTATCGCCAGTTGGCAGAGTATTGCGAAGCCAAGTACACGCTGCTGACCCAGCACACCGACCCCGAAAAATCGCTGCCGCCTTTACTGGCGCGTCAGCAGAAAGCAGTCGATCTGATCAGCCAGTGTTATCAGCAGTTGCACATGCTGGCCGCCAACAACAATCACGATTACAAGCGCCTGCTGCGTGCCTTCCAGATGGGTCTCGATTTACAGGAGCATATTTCCGTCAGCCTGCATCAGCCAGCCGAAGTGCAGAAACTGGTGGAACGCAGCCACGCGGAAGCCGTGATCCGCTGGAATGCCCAGACCATCGCCGCACGACTGCGGGTGCTGGCAGATGACATTCTCTACCACCGCTTCCCCCAGCGCTTTACGATGGACAAGCAGATTGGTGCGCTGGAAAAAATCGCCAGACAGCATCCGGATAACCCTGTCGGTCAGTTCTGCGTCTGGCATTTTGGCCGCATCGCTCACGTTTTGCGTACACAGCGGCCACTCTATCCCCGCAATCTGATGGCGGATAACCAGAAGCGTTTGCCGCTCATTCCGGCGCTGAAAAGCTATCTGTCGCTGAAATCCCCAGCGCTGAGAAATGCCGCGCGGATTAGCGTGATGCTGAGCATCGCCAGCCTGATGGGTGCCGCCCTGCATTTGCCAAAGCCTTACTGGATCCTGATGACAATTCTGTTGGTCACGCAAAACGGCTATGGCGCCACCCGAGTCAGGATTTTTCACCGTGCAGCAGGCACCCTGGCGGGGCTTATCATTGCGGGGGTCACGCTCCACTTCCATGCCCCGGAAGGTTATGCGCTGGCAGCAATGCTGGTTATCACCCTGGTGAGTTACCTGATTATCCGTAAGAGCTACGGCTGGGCCACGGTGGGCTTTACCGTGACGGCGGTATACACCATCCAGTTGCTGACGCTGAACGGCGAGCAGTTCATCATGGCGAGGCTTGCCGATACGCTGATTGGCTGTCTTATCGCGTTTGGCGGCATGGTCTGGCTATGGCCACAATGGCAGAGCGGACTGCTGCGCAAAAATGCCCAGCAGGCGCTGGAAGCCGATCAGGACGCCATCAGGATGCTCCTCAGCAGCGATCCGCAGGCACCCGCACTGGCTTATCAGCGCATGAAAGTGAATCAGGCGCACAATGCCTTGTTCAATTCACTCAATCAGGCAATGCAGGAACCGGGGTTTAACGCCCATTATCTGGCGGATATGAAGCTGTGGGTGACGCATAGCCAGTTTATCGTCGAGCACATTAATGCGATGACAACGCTGGCACGCGAGCACAACATGCTGACCGAGGATTTAGCGCAACGCTATTTGCAGTCCTGTGAAATTGCCCTGCAACGCTGCCAGCAGCGTTTAGAGTATGACGAGCCAGGCGGCAGCGGTGATGCGAATATTATGGAGTCTCAGGAGACACTGGCCCACGGGCCGTTAAGCACCGTGGAACAGCATTTACAGCGGATTCTGGGGCACCTGAACACGATGCACACCATTTCGTCGGTGGCCTGGCGTCAGCGCCCGCATCACGGGATTTGGTTAAAACGCCGGGCTTAAAAAACGCTGCCTGGCGGCGCTTCGCTTGCGCAGGCCGACTGAAGGTTCACCTCTCGTCGGCCGGGAAAAAATTAGCCTACGATCTTCTTCACGGCCGTTGCAAAGCGCGTCATGCCTTCGTCGATATCCGCACTTTCCACCACCAGCGATGGCGCAAAACGCATCACATCCGGTCCGGCATTCAGCACCATCACGCCTTCGTTGGCGGCGGCATGCAGGAAATCACGGGCACGGCCTTTGTACTGCGGCTTTAGCTCTGCGCCAATCAGCAGACCCATGCCGCGCACATCGCTGAACACATCGAACTCTGCGTCAATGTTCTGCAGATGCTGAACGAACTGTTGACGCTTCACGCTCACACCGTCGAGCACTTCCGGGGTATTAATAATATCAAACGCAGCACCCGCAACGGCACAGGCCAGCGGGTTTCCGCCATATGTTGAACCATGCGAGCCGACGTGGAACGCGCTGGCAATCTCTTCGGTGGTCAGCATTACGCTCACCGGGAAACCGCCCCCTAACGCTTTCGCACTGGTGAGAATGTCCGGCGTCACGCCGTAATTCATATAGGCAAACAGCGAACCGGTTCGCCCCATGCCGCACTGTACTTCATCGAACACCAGCAGCGCCTGATGCTCATCGCACAGTTCACGCAGCCCTTTGAGGAACGCTGGCGTCGCCGCCGTCACGCCACCTTCGCCCTGCACAGGTTCAACCACCACCGCGCAGGTGTGATCGTCCATCACCGCTTTCACAGCGTGCAGATCGTTAAAGGGAACATGAATAATATCGGCGGGCTTCGGACCAAAACCGTCGGAATACTTCGGTTGGCCACCCACGGAAACGGTAAACAGCGAACGACCGTGGAACGCATTATGGAAGGCAATAATTTTGGTTTTGTAGGGACTATGACGAGTGGAAGCGTAATAACGCGCCAGCTTAAACGCGGTTTCGTTGGCTTCGGTGCCAGAGTTCATGAACACCACGCGCTCGGCAAAAGTGGACGCCACCAGCTTACGCCCCAGGCGCAGCGCCGGTTCGTTGGTGAATACGTTACTGATATGCCACAGCGTTTCACCCTGCGTTTTCAGCGCATCAACCAGCGCAGGATGACAATGCCCTAATGCCGTGACCGCAATGCCACCCGCAAAATCAACATACTCTTTCCCCTGTTGATCCCAGATGCGGCTGCCCTTTCCCTTCACCGGAATAAATTCCGCCGGAGAATAGATGGGTAAAATCACTTCATCAAACGTCGCCCGGGTAATTGCCGTCTGCTCACTCGCCATGTCGCCCTCACACACCATGATTATGAAAATATAATCACGAAATATGCATAATAAATCACTTCATGGCAAGGCGAATTAACGACGGAGGAAATTTTCCAGCAGCTGATGTCCCTGTTCACTGAGGATACTTTCCGGGTGGAACTGCACGCCTTCCAGATCCCAGTGGCGATGGCGGATCCCCATAATTTCGTCAGTGTCACTGCGAGCGGTAACCTCGAAACAGTCGGGCAACGTCGGGGGATCGATAACCAGAGAATGATAGCGGGTGACGGTCAGTGGATTATTCAGACCGAGAAACACGCCGCCGCCATTATGCGTAATGGGAGAGGTTTTGCCGTGCATCACTTTCGCGGCGCGCACAATGGTTGCGCCAAACACCTGAGCGATAGCCTGATGGCCAAGGCAGACGCCGAGAATCGGCAGCTGACCGGCGTAATGTTGGATAACTGCCAGAGAAATGCCTGACTCACTCGGCGTGCAGGGGCCAGGCGAGATAACGATTTTAGCCGGAGAGAGCTGCGCGATGTCGTTCAGGCTGATTTCATCATTGCGCTTCACTACGACCTCGGCGCCGAGCTCGCAAAAGTACTGGTAGAGATTCCAGGTAAACGAATCATAGTTATCAATAAGCAGGATCATGGCGGCTCCGGTGACAGCAAACCGCGCTATTCTACTCAGTTTCCTGGGCTTCGCTTACCACTTTAGTGAACAGACCGATTAAGGGCTGCAAATCGCCCATCGCGCCGCTCTGATTGGCCTGGCTCCAGCTTTCCGGCGCGATATCCTGCCAGCTCAGCACATAGCCCGCGTGGATGGCCAACTGTTCAAAGAAGATCCGTTGCGCCAGCCCATTGCCTAAACGGAATGGGTGCAGCATATTGATTTCGCAGTAGTAGTGAGCAAGGCGGGCGATAAAGGCCTCACGCGGCAACCCGCTGAGCCAATCCTCTTCTTCCAAATCGCGCATCAGAGCATTGCCCTCTTTTTCAATCCACGCAAAATGGCAGAACGGCGTATCGCCCTGATAAATATCGACTTCACGGTATTTTCCCGCCCAGTCAAACACATCCTGATAGAGCTCGTGATGAATGGCACACAGATAAGGCAAGCCACGACGTGCCGGGCCAAGCACCAGGGTTGCCGCCCGCAGGGAGGTCAGCTCGTACGCCGCCTGCTCCAACCGCTGCATCTGGTGGATGCCCAGTTTATTCCGCATCACATTCAGCCCGGGATACAAATAAGGATCGCGGTCGTCACCCATCTTATCGCTCATAGTGCCTCCGCAGCGCCTCAAGGCGATCTTTTGCCTGCGTGGCATCAAGGGTCACTAACGGCGTGTCTACCCCTTCCAGGCGACGACTGGCCTGAAAATTGGCATTACGGGTTTTCTCCCAGAGGTGGGATTTTTGCTTATCGGTGAGCTTTTTCATCTGGACCTCCCTGACGGTTTCCCGTTTGCCACAAGTATAAGCAGCAATTTCAGGTTACGCTGAGAGGCCAGACTGACGCGGACCCGAAAGCCCGCGTGGGGATAGATTACGGCAGGACTTTCGCAGAAAGGATAACTATCGGTTTTGCTGGCACATTCTGGTATGGCCCAACATCGTGGGAAGCCACTTGAGAAATCTTGTCGGCCACGTCCATCCCTTTCACGACTTTACCAAAGACGGCATAGCCAAAGTCACGCTGGCCGTGGTCAAGGAAGGCATTATCGGCCACGTTGATGAAGAACTGGCTGGTTGCGCTATCTTTATCTGCGGTACGCGCCATGGAAATCGTCCCACGCGTGTTACGCAGACCGTTATCGGCTTCGTTTTTGATTGGCGGATTAGGCTGTTTCTGCTGCATCTGCTCGGTGAAACCGCCGCCCTGAATCATAAAGCCCGGGATCACGCGGTGGAACGTGGTGTTGTTGTAGAAACCGTTGTTCACATAGTTAACGAAGTTTTCCACGGAAACAGGCGCTTTTGCGCTGTTCAGTTCCAGCTCAATATTACCGGCGGACGTGGTGAGCAGAACATGCGGGTCGGCTTTAGCTGCCAGCGCAGACGAAGAAATCGCCGAGAGTGCAAATACAGCCGCCACGGCAGCCAGGGTAGATTTGAGCATGTGAATTCCTTAAACGGGAACGGTGAAGAAAGCGAATCGCTTGATTCTAAAAGGCGATCGGCACACAGACCAGCCTTTTACTTAAGTTTACTTATCAGAAACAGTTGTAACGTAGCGGATTTTTTTTGCCCGCCCACCATAATGTGACCAATACCACGACAATAGCAGACTAATTTCCATGTTTTCAGAATAAACATTTGCCTCCGTCACACTAATGCATAAAATCTGTGCACCGCTCGCATTGTCAATGCGTTTTACAGTTCTATTCACAGGCCAGACATGACTAACAGCAACCGCATCAAGCTCACATGGATAAGCTTCTTCTCCTACGCCCTGACCGGGGCGCTGGTGATCGTCACCGGCATGGTGATGGGCAATATTGCCGATTATTTCCATCTTCCCGTTTCCAGCATGAGTAACACCTTCACGTTCCTCAATGCCGGTATTCTTATCTCCATCTTCCTGAACGCCTGGCTGATGGAAATTGTGCCGCTGAAAACCCAGCTGCGCTTTGGCTTTATCCTGATGCTGCTTGCGGTTGCCGGATTAATGCTCGGTCACAGCCTGACGGTGTTCTCCGCATCCATGTTCGTACTGGGTCTGGTCAGCGGGATCACCATGTCGATTGGTACCTTCCTGATCACCCACATGTATGAAGGCCGTCAGCGCGGTGCACGTCTGCTGTTCACCGACTCCTTCTTCAGCATGGCCGGGATGATCTTCCCGATGCTGGCCGCTTACCTTCTGGCACGTACTATTGAGTGGTACTGGGTTTATGCCTGTATTGGTCTGGTCTACGTCGCCATTTTCCTGCTGACCTTCGGCTGTGAATTCCCGGTGCTGGGCAAAAAAGCAGAGCAGAGCAGCGAACCGGTAGTCAAAGAGAAATGGGGTATTGGCGTCCTGTTCCTCGCCGTGGCCGCACTTTGCTACATCCTCGGTCAGTTAGGCTTTATTTCCTGGGTGCCGGAATACGCGAAAGGGCTGGGCATGAGTCTGGGCGATGCGGGTCAGCTGGTCAGCGACTTCTGGATGTCTTATATGTTTGGCATGTGGGCGTTCAGCTTCATTCTGCGTTTCTTCGATCTGCAGCGCATCCTGACCGTGCTGGCGGGTCTGGCAACGGTGCTGATGTATCTGTTCATCACCGGTTCTCCGGAACACATGCCGTGGTTCATCCTGACGCTGGGCTTCTGCTCGAGCGCGATCTATACCTCCATCATCACTCTGGGTTCCCTGCAGACGAAGGTTGCGTCACCGAAGCTGGTGAACTTTGTCCTGACCTGCGGCACCATCGGTACCATGCTGACCTTCGTGGTCACCGGTCCTATCGTGGCGCACAGCGGCCCGATTGCCGCGCTGCATACCGCTAATGGCCTCTATGCCGTGGTATTTGTGATGTGCTTCGCGCTGGGCTTTGTGAGTCGCCACCGCCAGCACAGCGCGGCAGCGAATCACTAAAATGCGAATTAAGCCCCTTTGCGATCGCTAAAGGGGCTATTTCTTGTAAAGAAGACCTCTTCCCCGCCGTTATCCATCTGCACCCAGGTTTGCGCCAGCTGCGTTGTCGCAATCACCCTGCCCTGACGAATTGACCAACGAACCGGTACCTGACAGCGCACGGCCTCAAAACCATTTTCCGCAGGCAGAATAATCAGGTTGGCCGTTTTCCCAACCTCAATGCCGTAATCCTCTACGCCAAAGGTTCTGGCGCTGTTATGGGTGATCAGATTCAGCCCGTCGTTGATTTGCTGATAGCCCATCATTTGGCAGACATGTAATCCCATATGCAGTACCTGCAGCATGTTGCCGGTCCCCAGCGGGTACCACGGGTCAAAGACATCATCATGCCCGAAGCACACGTTAATACCCGCCTCCAGCAACTCTTTTACCCGGGTGATACCGCGACGTTTCGGGTAATCATCAAACCGCCCCTGCAGGTGAATATTCACCAGCGGATTAGCGACAAAGTTGATGCCTGACATCTTCAACAAACGGAACAGGCGCGAGGTGTACGCGCCGTTATAGGAGTGCATCGCCGTAGTATGACTGGCGGTGACGCGTGCCCCCATATTCTCTTTCAGCGCCAGTGCGGCGACCGTCTCGACGAAGCGTGACTGCTCGTCGTCAATTTCGTCGCAGTGGATATCTACAGGCCGGTCATATTTCTTCGCCAGCGCAAAGGCAATATGCAGGGATTCAACCCCATACTCGCGAGTAAATTCAAAATGGGGTATGGCCCCGACCACGTCCGCGCCAAGCTGTAGCGCTTTTTCCAGCAGAGCCGCGCCATCGGGATAAGAGAGAATTCCCTCCTGTGGAAAGGCGACAATCTGCAACTCAACCCACGGAGCGACCTCTGCTTTCACTTCGAGCATGGCTTTCAGCGCAGTAAGGGTCGGGTCTGAAACATCCACGTGGGTGCGCACAAACTGAATGCCGTTGGCAATTTGCCACTTCAGGGTCTTCCAGGCCCTGGCTTTCACATCCTCATGGGTCAGTAGCGCTTTGCGCTCTGCCCAGCGCTCTATCCCTTCAAAAAGCGTACCGGACTGATTCCAGTTTGGCTCCCCGGCGGTCTGGGTGGTATCCAGGTGGATATGCGGCTCAATAAACGGCGGAAGTGCCAGCCCACCCCGTGCATTAAGGACCTCCAGACTCTCGTGACGAGTTTCCCCCATAGGGGTAACTGACTGGAAGCGGCCATCTTCAATCCCCAACTGCCATAAACCCTCGCGCCCGGGCAAACGGACATTCTCGATCAACCATAGTGGTGTACTACTCATGCTTTATCTCCCAAAGCGCCGTGCGCGGATGACCTTTTCATTTGTAGGCTAAATCTCGCACTTTTTGTACATTATTTCATCACATCAGAAAAGCCAGACATTTCCGCAACTTATAAAAATACTGACAAATCAAATGCATACCACTTAGGGGGTAGGAAGGGGCGAATTTGATTCACATCAATAAGTCACCATGCTGAATCGTTAAGGTAGGCGGTAATAGAAAAGAAATCGAGGCAAAAATGAGCAAAGTCAGACTCGCAATTATCGGTAACGGCATGGTCGGCCACCGTTTTATTGAGGATCTCCTTGATAAAGCGCCAGCGGATCAGTTTGACATTACCGTCTTCTGTGAAGAACCCCGTATCGCCTACGACCGTGTCCACCTCTCATCATACTTCTCTCACCACACGGCGGAAGAACTTTCGCTGGTGCGCGAAGGCTTTTATGAGAAACACGGCGTTAAAGTTCTGATTGGCGAACGCGCCATCACCATTAACCGCAAGGAAAAGGTGATTCACTCAAGCGCGGGTCGTTCCGTGTTTTATGACAAACTGATCATGGCAACCGGCTCCTATCCGTGGATCCCGCCGATCAAAGGCTCTGAAACGCAGGATTGCTTTGTTTACCGGACTATCGAAGACCTGAACGCGATTGAAGCCTGCGCCCGTCGCAGCAAACGCGGTGCGGTTGTCGGCGGCGGTCTGCTGGGTCTGGAAGCCGCTGGCGCGCTGAAAAACCTCGGCGTTGAAACACACGTTATTGAATTTGCCCCAATGCTGATGGCTGAACAGCTCGACCCTATGGGCGGCGACCAGCTGAAGCGCAAAATCGAAAGCATGGGCGTGCGAGTGCACACCAGCAAGAACACCAAAGAGATCGTTCAGGAAGGCACCGAAGCGCGTAAAACCATGCGCTTTGCCGACGGTAGCGAGCTGGAAATCGACTTCATCGTCTTCTCCACCGGCATTCGCCCACGCGACAAACTGGCAACCCAATGCGGTCTGGCAACCGGTCAGCGTGGCGGGATCATGGTCAATGACAGCTGCCAAACCTCCGACCCGGACATCTACGCCATCGGCGAATGCGCCAGCTGGAACAACCGCGTTTACGGCCTGGTGGCGCCTGGCTACAAAATGGCGCAGGTGACTGCCGATCATATCCTGGGCACGCAGAACGCGTTCGAAGGCGCAGATATGAGTGCCAAACTGAAACTGCTCGGCGTTGACGTGGGTGGCATTGGCGATGCGCATGGCCGTACCCCTGGCGCACGCAGCTACGTCTATCTCGACGAAAGCAAAGAAGTCTACAAACGTCTGATCGTAAGCCAGGACAACAAAACTCTGCTCGGTGCCGTTCTGGTCGGCGACACCAGCGACTACGGCAACTTGCTGCAGCTGGTACTGAACGCCATCGAGCTGCCAGAAAACCCGGATTCCCTGATCCTGCCTGCACATGCGGCAAGCGGTAAACCGGCTATCGGCGTGGATAAACTGCCGGACAGCGCGCAGATTTGCTCCTGCTTCGATGTGACCAAAGGCGATCTGGTGAGCGCCATCAACAAAGGTTGTCACACCGTGGCGGCGCTAAAAGCAGAGACCAAAGCCGGTACCGGCTGCGGCGGCTGTATCCCGCTGGTCACTCAGGTCCTCAATGCTGAACTGTCAAAACAGGGTATTGAAGTCAACAACAACCTGTGTGAGCACTTCGCTTTCTCCCGCCAGGAGCTGTATCACCTGATTCGCGTGGAAGGTATCAAATCCTTCGACGAACTGCTGGAGAAATACGGTAAAGGTTACGGCTGTGAAGTCTGTAAACCGACCGTTGGCTCTCTGCTGGCCTCCTGCTGGAATGAATATGTGCTGAAACCAGAGCACACGCCGCTGCAGGATACCAACGACAACTTCCTCGCTAACCTGCAGAAAGATGGCACCTACTCGGTGATCCCACGTTCCGCTGGCGGTGAAATCACGCCGGATGAGCTGATGGTCGTGGGACGCGTTGCGCAGCAGTTCAACCTGTACACCAAAATCACCGGTTCTCAGCGTATTGGCTTGTTCGGTGCACAGAAAGACGACCTGCCGGAAATCTGGCGTCAGCTGATTGAAGCAGGCTTCGAAACAGGTCACGCGTACGCCAAAGCACTGCGTATGGCGAAAACCTGCGTCGGCAGCACCTGGTGCCGTTACGGCGTGGGCGACAGCGTGGGCTTCGGCGTAGAGCTGGAAAACCGCTACAAAGGCATCCGTACGCCGCACAAGATGAAGTTTGGTGTGTCTGGCTGTACCCGTGAATGTGCGGAAGCACAGGGTAAAGATGTGGGCATCATCGCCACAGAAAAAGGCTGGAACCTGTACGTCTGCGGCAACGGCGGCATGAAACCACGCCATGCCGATTTGCTGGCCGCAGACCTCGACCACGATACGCTGATCAAATACCTCGATCGCTTCATGATGTTCTACATCCGCACGGCAGACAAATTGACCCGTACCGCGCCATGGCTCGATAACATGGAAGGCGGTATCGACTACCTGAAAGCCGTGATCATCGACGATAAACTCGGCCTGAACGATCACCTGGAAGAAGAAATCGCTCGTCTGCGCGCAGAATTTGCCTGCGAATGGACTGAAACCGTCAACAACCCAGCGGCCCAGGCACGCTTCAAGCACTTCGTGAACAGCCAGCAGCGTGATCCGAACGTACAAGTCGTGCCTGAACGTCAACAGCATCGCCCGGCGACGCCGTATGAGCGCATCCCGGTTACTCTGGTGGAGGAAAACGTATGAGCCAGTGGGTAGATATCTGCAACATCGAAGCCATCCTGCCGCAAACCGGCGTCTGCGCCCTGCTCGGCCAGCAGCAGGTCGCCATTTTCCGCCCGCGTCATGACGAGCAGGTGTTCGCTATCAGCAACGTTGACCCGTTCTTCGGCTCAAGCGTGCTGTCACGCGGCCTTATCGCCGAGCACAACGGCGAGCTGTGGGTCGCCAGTCCGCTGAAAAAGCAGCGCTTCCGCCTCAGCGATGGCCTGTGCATGGAAGATGAAAGTCACTCCGTTGCACATTTTGAGGTACGCGTGAAAGACGGTCAGGTACAATTGAAAGCCTGATGACCCTTCCGGCGGCGTTCTGCCGCCGGAGTTGTTTTCCCCCTTCCAATCTGCGAGACGCCCATGGATCACTTACCCATTTTCTGCCAGCTGAAAAATCGCGACTGCCTGCTCGTCGGCGGCGGTGACGTCGCCGAACGCAAGGCCCGTCTGCTGCTCGACGCGGGTGCAAAGCTGACGGTTAACGCCCTCGACTTCGCCCCGCAGTTCCGCGTATGGGCGCAGGAAGGCATGCTGAGGTTGGTGGAAGGGGAATTTGATGCAACGCTGCTTGATGAGTGCTGGCTGGCTATCGCTGCTACCGATGATGATGTGGTCAATGCCCGCGTCAGTGCCGAAGCCGAAAAGCGCCGTATCTTCTGTAACGTCGTGGATGCGCCGCAGCAGGCCAGTTTTATCATGCCGTCAATCATCGACCGTTCACCGCTGATGGTTGCCGTTTCTTCTGGTGGAACCTCGCCAGTGCTTGCGCGCCTGCTGCGTGAAAAGCTGGAATCTCTGCTGCCGCAGCATTTAGGCCAGGTTGCCCACTACGCGGGCCAGCTTCGCGCACGAGTGAAAAAACGGTTCGCAACCGTTGGCGAGCGCCGTCGCTTCTGGGAAAAACTGTTCGTCAACGACCGCCTCACGCAGTCGCTGGCAAACCAGGATAGCCAGGCCATCGAAGCCACCACTGAACAATTGCTCAGCGAACCGTTGGATAATCGCGGTGAAGTGGTGCTGGTCGGTGCCGGGCCGGGTGATGCCGGATTGCTCACCCTGAAAGGTCTGCAACAGATTCAGCAGGCGGATATCGTGGTCTATGACCGCCTGGTGTCAGATGACATCATGAACCTGGTACGCCGCGATGCCGATCGCGTGTTTGTCGGCAAACGCGCCGGGTATCACTGCGTGCCGCAGGAAGAAATAAACCAGATCCTGCTGCGCGAAGCGCAGAAAGGAAAGCGTGTGGTGCGCCTCAAAGGCGGCGATCCATTTATCTTTGGCCGCGGCGGCGAAGAGCTGGAAACGCTGTGCAATGCCGGTATTCCGTTCTCTGTGGTGCCGGGTATCACGGCAGCGTCAGGCTGTTCGGCTTATGCCGGGATCCCGCTGACTCACCGTGATTACGCCCAAAGCGTACGCCTGGTAACGGGCCACCTGAAAACGGGCGGCGAGTTGGACTGGCATAATCTGGCGGCAGAAAAACAGACGCTGGTGTTCTATATGGGCCTGAATCAGGCCGCCACTATCAGCGAGAAATTACGTGAGCATGGGATGGCTGTGGATACGCCAGTAGCACTGGTGGAAAACGGCACGGCGGTGACACAGCGCGTCGTCAGCGGGACGCTGGAGGCGCTTGCAGAACTGGCGCAGCAGGTTGCCAGCCCGGCATTGATCATCGTGGGAAGCGTCGTGGCACTGCGCGACAAGCTGAACTGGTTCTCAAATCACTAAAAGCAAAAAGGCGGGAATTCCCGCCTTTCTTTATTGCCGGATGGCGCTGCGCTTATCCGGCCTACAAAAATCCCCGTAGGCCCGCGCAAACAAAGCGCCGCCGGGCTTTACGGCTTAGCCACAAAACCAATCGCTTCGTACACCGCTTTCAATGTTTCTGCGGCCTGAGCGCTCGCTTTCTGTGCGCCGTCGCGCATAATCTGGCGCAGCAGTTCTTCATCGTTGCGGAAACGGTGATAACGCTCCTGAAGGTCACTGAGCATGCCGGAAACTGCGTCCGCCACTTCGCCTTTCAGATGACCATACATTTTGCCTTCGAAGTGCTGCTCCAGCTCAGGAATACTCTGCCCGGTAACACCGGAAAGGATATCCAGCAGGTTGGAAACGCCCGCTTTGTTCTGCACGTCGTAGCGCACGACAGGCGGCTCGTCACCGTCGGTCATCGCACGTTTGATCTTCTTCACCACCGATTTTGGATCTTCCAGCAGGCCGATCACGTTGTTGCGGTTATCGTCCGACTTGGACATCTTTTTAGTCGGTTCCAGCAGCGACATGACGCGTGCGCCGGATTTTGGAATGAACGGCTCAGGCACTTTGAAGACGTCGCCATACAGCGCATTGAAACGCTGGGCGATGTCGCGGCTCAGCTCCAGATGCTGCTTCTGGTCTTCGCCCACCGGCACCTGGTTGGTCTGATACAGCAGGATATCTGCCGCCATCAGCACCGGATAATCAAACAAACCAGCGTTGATGTTCTCGGCGTAGCGCGCGGATTTGTCTTTGAACTGAGTCATGCGGCTCAGCTCACCGAAATAGGTATAGCAGTTCAGCGCCCAGCCCAGCTGTGCATGCTCTGGTACGTGAGACTGCACGAAAATCGTGCTCTTTTCCGGGTCGATACCACAGGCCAGATACAACGCGAGGGTATCCAACGTCGCTTTACGCAGTTTCTCTGGATCCTGACGAGCAGTGATGGCATGCAGGTCAACGATGCAATAGATGCAGTGATAGTCATCCTGCATGTTTACCCACTGACGCAGCGCACCCATGTAGTTACCAATGGTTAATTCACCGGACGGCTGTGCGCCACTAAATACGATGGGCTTAGTCATTTTTCACTTCCTGAATGTCACTGTGCGGGAGCCCGAGCGCGGGCAACAAGTCGTTAAAACGGTCGTAGACGAAATCCGGATTGCTGTCGGCAACCGATTCGCCATAGTTATAGCCGTAGGTCAGGCCCACGGAGCAGCAACCTGCCGCCTGTGCGGCAAGTATGTCGTTACGAGAATCGCCAACAAAAAGCAGCTCGGCAGGGGCAAGAGTGAGTTTTTCTGCCACCAGCAGCAGCGGTTCAGGATGCGGCTTTTTATTTTGCACGTCATCACCGCCAACCACGACAGAGAAGTACTTCGCGATATCTAAGGCTTCAAGGATAGGTGCGACAAACGGTGTTGGCTTGTTGGTCACCAGCGCCAGCGGCAGCCCTTTGGCATGCAGCGCGCTTAAGGTCTCAGCAACCGCCGGGAACAGATAGCTCCCTTCTTCAGCGAATTCCGCATAGTACCGATCAAACAGTTTACGCAGGACACGGAGCTGCTCTTCCTGAGGAATATCCGCATGATCAACGGAAGGCTTACCCTGCTGGGAACGCAGCGAGGCACGTTCCTGACGCGCCCATTTCAGCGCACGCTCCATCAGAACATCGGCGCCGTTACCAATCCAGGTGATAACGCGCTCTTCGCCTGCCGTTGGCAGTTCCAGCGCATACAAGGCGCTATCGACCGCGGCGGTTAAACCTGGCGCACTGTCGACCAGCGTGCCGTCGAGGTCAAAGGCTACGCCCCGAATCAACTCTAATTTACTCATGACTTACCTTTGCCAGTTCACTGCGCATGTCATCAATCACTTTCTTGTAGTCCGGCTGGTCAAAAATGGCCGAGCCAGCCACAAACATATCGGCGCCTGCAGCGGCAATCTCACGGATATTCGCGGCCTTCACGCCACCGTCCACTTCCAGTCGGATATCACGCCCTGACGCATCAATGCGGCGACGCACTTCGCGCAGCTTATCAAGCGTGTGAGGAATAAAGGACTGACCGCCGAAGCCCGGGTTGACGGACATCAGCAGAATCACATCGAGCTTGTCCATCACGTGGTCCAGATAGCTCAACGGCGTGGCCGGGTTAAGCACCAGACCGGCTTTACAGCCGTGCTCTTTGATCAGTTGCAAAGAGCGGTCCACGTGCTCGGACGCTTCCGGATGGAAGGTGATAATACTGGCACCTGCGGCAGCAAAATCAGGGATGATGCGATCCACCGGTTTCACCATCAGATGCACATCAATCGGCGCGGTGATGCCGTAATTACGCAGAGATTTGAGCACCATCGGGCCCATCGTCAGGTTAGGTACGTAGTGGTTATCCATTACGTCAAAGTGAACGACGTCGCCACCCGCCGCCAGCGCTTTCGCTGTGTCTTCACCCAAACGGGCAAAGTCGGCCGACAGAATCGAAGGGGCAATCAAATACTGTTTCATTCGCATCTCCTTGAAAACGTTTATGGGGCGACCGGGCTGTAGAGCGCCAGCAGTTCATCCACCTTTTTACGCGTACCGCCGTTGCTGCTGATGCTACGGCGCACTTTAACCTGGTAATGCTGTGCTGCTTTATACCACTCACGGGTATCCGGCGTGTCGTGGTTCGAAATTAACACTGGTATCCGCTTACTGACCAGTTTTTCCGCCATCTCAGCCAGGTGGGCCTGCTCGCGCGGGCTGAAGCTGTTGGTGTGATAGGCGGTAAAATTCGCGGTTGGCGATAGCGGCGCGTACGGCGGATCGCAATAAACCACCGAGTTGCTATCGGCCATCTCCATACAGGCCTCGTAGGAGAGGCAATGGAATTCGGCACGCTGCGCCTTCAGCGCAAAATGGTTCAGTTCGGCTTCCGGGAAATACGGTTTCTTATAACGGCCAAACGGAACGTTAAACTCGCCTTTCAGGTTGTATCGGCACAGCCCATTGTAGCCATGGCGATTCAGATACAAAAACAGCACTGCGCGACGCAGCGGTTCTTTGCAGCGATTGAACTCGGCCCGAAAACGGTAGTAGTTGTCGGCATTATTATTATCCGGGATAAACATCGCGCTGGACGCACTGATGTACTCGGCAGTACGTGTTTTGACGATGTTATAGAGATCAATCAGATCGTTATTGATATCGGCGAGAATATAGTGGGAATAATCGGTATTGAGGAACACGGAACCAGCCCCAACGAAGGGCTCGATCAAACATTCACCATCCGGCAGATGTTTTTCAATATCTCCGAGCAGCGGGTATTTTCCCCCTGCCCATTTTAAAAAAGCGCGATTCTTTTTCATGCTGTCTGACTGCTTACACTTTCCCCGGCTGAGGAGAAAAGGCTCCTGCAGCATTCTGCGCTTAAAAACACTGCGCCTTCAGCCCGCGAGTGCAGACTGAAGGCGTTGTGTCATGTACTGCTACTGCTTCAGGTCAGACTGAACCTGATGCAGTGGTTTCGCCCATGGATTTTTCGCCTGAACGTCTGCTGGCAGCGTGGCCACAGCGTTTTTCGCTTCATCCTTAGAGGCATACAGACCGCTCACCAGTACGTACCATGGCTGGCCGTTACGGGAGGTCTGATAAACCACGTATTTCTGAATGTTCTCTTTCTTCGCCCAGTTGTTCAGGTTGTCGTAGTTCGACGAGCTGCTGAGCTGCAGGGTGTAGTGGTTACCCGGCGCAGATTTCAGAGAACCAACATCACCAGACTCTTTCGCCGCTGTCGCTGCTGCAGTCGCTGCCGCCGCGGTTGCCGGAGATGCAGTCACTACCGGCTTCGCCGTAGTGGTTGCAGCAGGTTTAGCGGTTTCAGCCGCTGGTGCAGTCGATTTCACCGGTGCAGCGGTTGAGGCCGTTGCGGTGGCTTTCGGTTCTGCCGCTACTGGCTTCGGCGCAGTTGTTTTGGCCGTTGCCTGAGGTTTCGGCTCAATGACCGTGTGCTTACGCTCAGGACGCGGCGTTGCAGCTGGCGCGGCTTCAGCGGTGTTGGTTGCTGCAGGACGGGTGCTGCCACCACGTACTGGCGCTACCGTTGCTGGTTCTGTTGGCAGCGTGGAATTGGCCACGGCACCATCAATCTGCCCCTGCTGCTGAGTCAGTGCATTGTTCAGGTCGCCCTGCACTTCTACACGCTGCTGGCCTTGCGGCGCAGCACTGTCCTGACCCTGGGTCGGGGTAGACGCGATTGGCGGCAGAGAAACATCCTGCTGCTGATTGCCGGCAGGTTGAACGGTTCCAGGCGCAGGCTGTGCACCGTTAGCCTGGTCGGCTGCGGCACCATTGTCACCTAAAGAGATGCTCTTCGGCGCATTAGAGGCTTCATCCGTCGACGACGAAGGGGCTTTCAGCGCAGAGCCAATACCGATAATCAGCACCAGCAGTACCAAAATCCCCAGACCCATCATGATGTACTGACGGGATGCAGGTTTACGCGCAGGCACTTTTTTACGTTTACGAGGACGGCGCTCTACAGGCTGTTCCATCTCTTCGTCTTCGTCCACTTCCTCTTCGGGCTCGTAGTACTCTTCTTCCTCACGAGCAACGCGCTCTTCGCGTTCCTGACGTTCCTCTTGCTCTTCACGGACCCTGCGGGTACGCGTCTGGCGAGGCTCATCGGCTTCGATATCGAGATCATCAAAGTTAATCTGCGGATCGCTTTCGCGATCGGCTGACTGACGTGAACGACCAGCACGACGATCGCTGGGATCGGGTTTCAGCTCGTCTTCTGGTTTAAAATCATCCATTTAACACCCCACTAAAAAGGCTTATGCCAACAACAATGCACATCACCTGAAGTTAAAGCCGCTCTCGCGGCATGACCTTTCTTATTAGTTACGCCTGCTGACAATCAGCAATCGCGCCAACAACCACATCGTGCGCAACACCGCCGCGCACTTCACTTTTGCCAATTGCTAAAGGCAAAACCAGGCGCATTTCGCCCGCGAGGACTTTTTTATCCCGCATCATATGCGGAAGATAAGCCTCCGCTGGCATTTCACGCGGACCGGAAACAGGCAAGTTCGCCCGTTTAAGTAACGCAATGATACGCTGCGTATCTTCTGCTGCAAACTGACCAAGACGAGCCGAAGCATGTGCCGCCATCACCATACCGGCGGCGACCGCTTCACCATGCAACCAGTTACCGTAGCCCATTTCAGCTTCGATAGCGTGGCCAAAGGTGTGCCCCAGATTCAGTAAAGCACGTAAGCCCGTTTCCCGCTCGTCCGCGGCAACAACTTCAGCTTTCAGCTCACAGCAACGACGAATGCAATAAGCCATGGCTTTCTCATCAAGAGCCATCAGCGCATCAATATTATTTTCAAGCCAGGAGAAGAAGTCTGCATCCAGAATGATGCCGTACTTAATGACTTCAGCAAGACCAGAGGAGAGCTCACGGGCAGGCAGCGTTTTCAGACAATCCAAATCCACCACCACACTCACCGGCTGCCAGAAGGCGCCGATCATGTTTTTCCCCAGCGGATGGTTGACCGCCGTTTTCCCGCCGACAGAGGAGTCGACCTGAGACAATAGCGTCGTTGGAACCTGGATGAAACGCACACCGCGCTGGTAGCTCGCGGCGGCAAAACCGGTAAGATCGCCCACCACACCGCCGCCCAAGGCTATCAGTGTGGTGTCGCGACCATGCGGCTTCTGCAGTAAGGCGGTAAATACGGTGTCCATCACGGCCAGCGTTTTGTACTGCTCGCCATCCGGGATGATCACGCTATCCACCTTCACACCGGCTTGTTCCAGCACAGAACGCACCTTGTCCAGATAGACAGGTGCCAGCGTTTCGTTGGTGACCAACATCGCCTGGTCGCCAGATTTCAGTGGCAGGAAGGAAGCTGGCTCGTTAAACAAACCAGCCGCGATGGCAATCGGGTAACTACGTTCCCCGAGAGTTACTGTGAGCCTCTCCATAACGCGACATCCACCTTGGTTACTTGCGTTGACTGGCGACTGATACGCTCACCTTCCTGCTGCCTCTGACATCGGTAGCTTTTGCGCCCCGGTTGCTGGCAAATGCCAGCAAGCGTTCACGCCGTTGCCGCCGCGATGCAGCCTGAACGTTATCGCGTAGCACTGACCAGAATCAGTTAGTTTCCAGCATATGTATAATCTGGTTTGCCACGACTTTCGCGCTCTGATCGTCAGTGCGGATGGTGACATCGGCAATTTCTTCGTATAAAGGATTACGCTCACCGGCCAGCGCTTCCAGAACTTCACGTGGAGGCGTCTCAACCTGCAGCAGTGGGCGCTTTTTATCGCGCTGCGTGCGAGCCAGCTGTTTTTCGATCGTTGTTTCCAAATACACAACGACACCGCGGGCGGAGAGGCGATTGCGCGTTTCACGGGATTTCACAGAGCCGCCGCCAGTAGCCAGCACAATACCCTGTTTTTCCGTCAACTCGTTGATGATTTTTTCTTCACGGTCACGGAAACCTTCTTCGCCTTCGACATCGAAGACCCAGCCCACGTCAGCGCCAGTGCGTTTCTCAATCTCGTGATCAGAATCGTAGAATTCCATGTTGAGCTGTTGAGCTAACTGGCGCCCAATAGTGCTTTTGCCGGCACCCATAGGCCCAACCAGAAAGATATTGCGTTTCTCTGCCATTTTTTCGGTATTACTAAGACTATTTCGTTAAAATAAACCCGCGACGCAGACATCTGGCGACGCCGGGCATGAACTGAAACCTCATAAGCGATATGTGCGAGAGTCAGACTGAAAATTATCTCAATACTCCGGCAGGTTTGGCAACTCTAATCATCACCGGATTTCGCGGGGCACCGACTCTCAAATCGGTACTCCTTGTATGCTAAATCCGGCTTCACGTCAAACACCTGAAACGTGTTCAGTAAGAAAAAGCCTGATGGTAAAACCTTTATTGCACAGAAATAATGCGTGGCGTAATGAACACCACTAACTCCCGACGCTCGCGGTCTTTCCCGTCATTTCGGAACAATTGCCCGATTCCAGGAATATCGCCAAGGAAGGGAATGCTGTCGCGGGTGGTCTTGTTCTTTTGCGAGAAGATACCGCCTAATGCCAGCGTTTCACCGCTTTTCACTTCCACCTGCGTCTCGATTTCCTGTTTGTCGATAGCCAAAACTTCGCCATCGGCCTGCTGCAAAACCTGCCCCGGCATGTCCTCAGTAATCTTCAGTTTCAGACGAACCCGGTTCGACTGAAGCACCGTTGGTGTGACTTCCATCCCCAGAACGGCCTCTTTAAACTCGACAGACGTCGCACCGCTTGCCCCACTGGAGACCTGATAAGGAATTTCACTTCCCTGCTTAATACTGGCAGGCTGGAGATGTGACGCCAGCAAATGTGGGCTGGCGATAATCTCCAGCTGCTGCTTCTGTTCCAGCGCAGAAAGCTCTAGCGCCAGCAGACGGCCGCTGATTTTACCTATATTAAATCCAACCGTGGTGGTCGCATTGGCAACCGAGAGATCGCTGGTCAGCGTGGTGATTTGCCCGGCCCCCGTGCTCCCTTCAGCCTCCGCAAGATTCCATTTCACGCCAAGTTCGCGCAGGCTTTTCTCACTCATCGTGACAATATGCGCAAGCAACTCGACCTGCCCAACGGGTAAATCCATCTCAGCCGCCCAGGCAACCAGCTGCGACAGGTGCTGCTCGTCATCACGGATCAGCAGGCGATTGGTTCGTTTGTCGACGGTTAGCGAGCCTCTGGCACTCAGTAATGTCTCTCCAGCTTTAGCCAGCTCAGCCGCATCGGCATAGTGAAGACTGACGCTCTGCCCTTTGAGCGGCAGATTCAGCTGGCGCTTTTGTCGCGCCGCATCATTTTGAGCCTGCTTATCGGCCAGCCACGCGCGGCTGTGCACAAACAGCACATTGCCCTGTGTTTCCTGTACCAGCCCGGCGCTGCTGAGAACAGTTTGTAGTGCCTGTCCCCACGGCATGCCTGTCAGCTGGAGAGAGATTTGTCCGCTGACGTCCGACGCAATCACCATATTACGCGCCCCTAGACCGGCCAGCATCTGTAAAACCTGTGCCACAGGAACATCATCGACCGTCAGCGAAACGGGTTTATCCTTGGCGGTAGCGCTGCTCATCAGCGTTATCAACAACAGAAGCATCCTTCGACTCATTTTTCTTCCCTTCTTTTATCCAGCGCCACTGCGAAGGATTACACTGTGCACCTAAGGTCAGCACCATTTGCTGCGGTTCAATGGCTGTGACCGTCCAGTTCGTCCCTATCGATTCGCCCTGCTTAACCCGCCGCCATTGACCTGACGGATCAACAGTCAGCCCAAAAAACTGGTCGCCACTCTTTACCCAGCCCCGGTAATGCCAGAGTTCAAGCTGGGATACCGAGCACGTGTCTTCGGGCGGGAGAAAGGGGTCGCGCATGCCCAGTGCCCACGGAAGTATCAGCAACAACGCTGCTCGCCAGCTACTCATCCGAAATGATCTCCAGCTGCAGCTTCATCTGCAGATCATGCTGTTCAGGCAGGATACTGAAGCCCGTGATCCTCATGTTCTGTTCTGCCAGTAAAGGAAAAAGGCGCAACAGCGTCGCCCATTGAAGCTGCAGCACGAGTTCGCCACCCGCAGAAACAGGGTGCCAGCTCCTCACCGCACTGCCTTCTGTCTGGAATGCCATTGCGGAAAACGGCTTTATCGTTTGAGATGGAGGGACTTTTTGATCCACCCTCAGCGACAGCAGTTTTCGCCACTGAGCCTGCAAGCCTGTCGGGGGTGCTGTCTTTTCCACCGCCGGCACACTGAAGTGCCAGAGTGCGCCAGTAAACAACAGCATCCCCAGCCAGATCCCGGTACGAAACGAGGGTGATAGATCGCACCAACGTTCAGCGAGAGGAGACATAGGACTCTCCCGCTTTGAGCTGGTAGCTGAACTGCCAACGCCCTTGCTCATCTTGCTTAATCGCACCGGGCGTCACGGAGAGAAACCCCGGGAGTTGCCTGAGGGCATCATCCAGCGCTGAAAGCGCGATAAAGCGTCGGCTCAACCCCGACAGCGCAAAGGTGTCTCCCTGCCATTGCAGTTCTGTCAGCCACGCCTGTTCCGGCATTCGCGAGGCAAGCGTAGCGAGGGTGGATTGCCAACGCTGCGTTGTCTCCCGCTGCTGTTTTCGCTTTGCTGCCGCCAGCCATTGCTGGTGCTCAGCGCGCAGTTGCGGTTCACGCTGCTCCAGCGCCTGTAAAAGGGAGTGGTTGCTCACCCTCAGCAGCGCCTGCCACGCCTGGCGTTGCTTGCCGGACTGCCATCCTGTTGCTATCAGCATCAGGGTGACCAGCCACAGCCCGATAAACAGCAGCAACCAGAAGTGCCAACATCCCCGACGTCGAGTCGCACGCCATTCGCGTAAATTCACGGTATCCGGCATGTCAGTCTGCTCCCAATGCCAGCGCCAGCGCGATGGCAAAGGCGTCCCCTTTCTCCGGCATAGGGGGCTGCAGTTGATAGAGAGGGAACCAGGGATTAAATACGGCGCCGGGTGTGGAAAGCGTGGTGCAAAGGAGCAGCGCGGGGTCTGGCTCCGGGCTACAACCCCAGGCACTTCGGGTCGCCCACAGCCACTGCTCGCCATTGTGCCAACGGAGGCCTGGCTGTTCCGGCGCAAGCCAGGGGAGAAAATGTTGCAATGCGCAGGCATCGGGGGTGATTGTGTATAAATTCAGCCCTGCCTCTGCCATTCTCTTTTCCAGACGCTCAACATCTCTGCGCCTGGCGGCGGTCACGCTGTAACTATTCGTTTCAGTCTCGCGGTAGTCGAAAGCCAGTGCCTGAGCAGGCATTTCCAATTGCTGCGCAATGGCGCTAGTTATCCATTCGAGCTGTTCGCTTTCCCTCAATGACAACTGCGGTATGGGCAGCTGTTTTTGTAACGTTTCAGCGGCAGGCAAAGCCACCGCCAGCCTGTGGTAGCGCGGCAATTCACACCGCAGACGCCTAAGCTGAATGACGTACTCCGATTCGGTTGCATCCGGCGGCACAGGCAACTGCCACCACCGTCGCAACGCCCGGCCAAAACGCGTCTTTTGCAGCGCCACGCAGACAATCTCGGTAGGCTGGAAATGCACGCCCACCCGCCAGTAGCTGTAAGCCATTCTTACGATCTCCTTATCCATCAAACCATTCCGGCTATATCAATGCTTCTGGCTTGCCTTTATACTACCGCGCGTTTGTTTATAAACTGCCCAATTGCCACTTAATGGGAAATCTCCGGTGAAGTTCGTAAAGTATTTATTCATCCTTGCAGTCTGTTGCATTCTGCTGGGAGCAGGCTCGATCTATGGCCTCTACAAGTATATTGAGCCCCAGTTGCCCGACGTGGCGACACTCAGAGACGTGCGTCTGCAGGTTCCAATGCAGATCTATAGCGCCGAAGGCGAGTTAATCGCCCAGTACGGTGAAAAACGCCGCATCCCTGTGACTCTCAACCAAATGCCACCTCTGCTGGTGAAAGCTTTCATTGCAACGGAAGACAGCCGCTTCTATGAGCACCATGGCATTGACCCCGTGGGTATCTTCCGTGCCGCAAGTATTGCGTTGTTCTCCGGCCACGCCTCTCAGGGGGCGAGTACCATTACTCAACAGTTGGCACGTAACTTCTTCCTCAGCCCGGAAAAGACGCTGACGCGTAAAATTAAAGAAGCGTTCCTGGCCATTCGCATCGAACAGATGCTGAATAAAGATGAAATTCTTGAGCTGTACCTGAACAAAATTTATCTCGGCTACCGCGCCTACGGCGTGGGTTCTGCAGCACAGGTCTATTTCGGCAAATCAGTGGATCAGTTGACGCTGAGTGAAATGGCCGTGATTGCAGGCCTGCCAAAAGCACCGTCTACGTTTAACCCGCTGTACTCCATGGATCGTGCAACGGCGCGTCGCAACGTGGTGCTGTCACGTATGCTGAGTGAAAATTACATCACTCAGGCACAGTACGATGATGCCAGCCGCCAGGCGATTGACGCCAGCTATCACGCGCCTGAGATTGCCTTCTCTGCGCCGTATCTCTCTGAGATGGTTCGCCAGGACATGTATCAGAAGTACGGTGAAAAAGCGTATGAAGATGGCTACCGCATCTACACCACTATCACCCGTAAAGATCAGTTAGCCGCTCAGACAGCCTTACGTAATAACGTCATGGATTACGACATGCGCCACGGCTACCGCGGCCCGGCAAACGTGCTGTGGAAAATCGGTGAAACGCCGTGGGATAGCAAAAAGATCACTGACAGCCTGAAAAACCTGCCAACCTACGGGCCGCTTGAGCCTGCGGTGGTGACCACCGCCACAGCCCAGGAAGCCACCGTGCTGACGGCAGATGGCAGCGCAGTGTCACTGAACATGGAAGGGATGCGTTGGGCGCGTCAGTATCGCTCTGATACCCAGCAAGGCCCTACACCGCGCAAAGTGACCGATGTGGTTCAGGCAGGTCAGCAGATTTGGATCCGCCAGGTTGATAATAGCTGGTGGCTGGCGCAGGTCCCTGACGTGAACTCCGCGCTGGTGTCTTTGAATCCCCATAACGGTGCGGTGATCGCGCTGGTCGGTGGTTTTGATTTCAACCAGAGCAAGTTTAACCGCGCCACGCAGGCGCTTCGCCAGGTCGGCTCCAACATTAAGCCTTTCCTGTATACCGCGGCGATGGATAAAGGTCTGACGCTGGCCAGTATCCTGAACGACGTGCCAATTTCACGCTGGGATGCGGGTGCCGGTACCGACTGGAGCCCGAAAAACTCCCCGCCAGAATATGCGGGTCCGATTCGACTTCGTCAGGGGCTGGGCCAGTCCAAAAACGTGGTGATGGTTCGTGCAATGCGCGCGATGGGCGTTGATTATGCCGCAGAATATCTGCAGCGCTTCGGCTTCCCTTCTGACAACATTGTGCGCACGGAATCCCTGGCGCTCGGCTCTGCCTCCTTTACACCCATGCAGGTCGCACGCGGTTACTCGGTGATGGCTAACGGTGGCTTCCTGATTGACCCGTACTACATCAGCAAGATTGAGGTGGATAACGGCAATGTGGTGTTTGAAGCAAAACCTAAAATCGCCTGCGCCGATTGCGACATCCCGGTTATCTACGGCGATACGCCAAAATCCAACGTGCTGGAAAACAACGATGTGGAATCCGTCGCCACTTCGCAGACGCCGCAGAACAACTCGGTGCCAATGCCAAATCTTGAACAGGCTAATCAGGCGCTGGTTGCCCGAAGTGGTACTCAGGAATATGCGCCGCATGTGATAAGCACCCCGCTCTCCTTCCTTATCAAGAGCGCCCTGAATACCAATATCTTCGGCGAACCAGGCTGGCAGGGTACTGGCTGGCGTGCAGGCCGTGACCTGAAGCGTCATGATATCGGCGGCAAAACCGGGACCACCAACAGCTCGAAAGATGCCTGGTTCTCCGGTTACGGTCCTGGGGTGGTCACGTCCGTGTGGATTGGCTTTGACGATCATCGCCGGGATCTGGGCCGTACCAGCGCTTCCGGGGCGATTAAAGATCAGATTTCCGGATATGAAGGCGGTGCCAAGAGCGCGCAGCCTGCCTGGGATGCGTTCATGAAAACCGTACTGGAAGGCGTACCGGAACAGCCGTTCACGCCGCCACAGGGTGTCGTGACGGTCAACATTGATCGTGCCACCGGCCAGTTGGCCAGCGGCGGCAACAGCCGGGAAGAGTTCTTTATCGACGGCACGCAGCCAACGCAGCAGGCGGTGCATGAAGTGGGCACCACGCTGATTGATAACGGCGAAACGCACGAGCTGTTCTAAGGTAAAAGCAAAACGGCAACCCTCGGGTTGCCGTTGTTGTATTTGCTCCCTCGTCCTGTGGGAAGAGGGTCGGGGAAAGGGCATCAGGCCGCTACAAACGTCCCTGCTCTCTCAACCACTCCCGCACCAAAAACAGCGCGCTCACATTACGGGCTTCATTGAAGTCCGGCTCTTCGAGCAACGCCATCAGATTCGTCAGCGGCCAGCGCACCTGCGGCAACGGCTCTGGCTCATCGCCAGGCAACGATTCCGGGTAAAGGTCTTCCGCCACGATGATGTTCATTTTGCTGGAGAAGTAGGACGGCGCCATGCTCAGCTTCTTCAAAAAAGTAAGCTGATGCGCCCCAAATCCGACTTCTTCTTTTAGCTCGCGATTTGCCGCTTCCATTTCACTTTCGCCAGGGTCAATCAGCCCTTTAGAAAAACCCAGCTCATAAGATTCAGTGCCGACAGCGTACTCGCGGATAAGAATCAGATGATCGTCAACAATCGGTACAATCATCACCGCTTCACGCGTGGAGGGACGCATTCTTTCATAGACCCGACGCTCGCCGTTGCTGAATTCCAGATCCACACTTTCCACGGTAAAGAGTCTGGAACGGGCAACTGTTTCAACTTTATGAAGCGTGGGTTTTGTTAATGGTTTATCCATGGTGACCTGAGTTTGCTGTGATAACAGAGTAATTGTGCGACATGCCGCACAGTTTAGGCAATTCCTGGCGCTATGTATTTACATTCGCATAACTTTCAGCATCAGTCACTTTTTTAATCAAAAAGTCAAGAGGTTGCAAGGGATTTGAGAATTTGCTGATATTCGCTTGCGTTGACCTCTGATATGCTCAAAAGTTGCATCAGAAAGTCATTTATCTTTCAAGTTCCGGGTGATACGTGCCGATAACTAACTACGGGCTCACGTTCTGTTTAGATGGGCAAACAACGAAACCTGTAAGAATCTGTATGATGGGAAAAGCATGGGCACCTTTTTGATTCTCCTCGCTGCTATGCTGGCCTGCGCATTGCTTGCCGGGTGGTTTTATCGCCAGCGTTCACAGCACGGTCGCCTTCCCCGGCTGCACGCCTTTGGCGGTGCAACGACGCGGAAGCTCAGCAGCGACGAACGAGCAGCCATTGATAGCTACCTTGATGGCCTGAGCCGGGTGCTGGCTGTTCCCGCGTCTGGTGCCAGCGTAGCCACAGCCCCGCTGACGCTCAACGCCCACAGCAACGTTGTCTACGCTGTGACGCGTTCTATCACCCGCTATGGCATCACCACCGACGATCCGAATAAGTGGCGCTATTTTCTCGACTCCGTAGAGATTCACCTGCCGCCCTTTTGGGAGCAGTACATCAATGATGAGAACGAAGTCGAACTGATTCACACCGATTCCCTGCCGCTGGTCATTTCACTCAATGGCCATACTCTGCGCGATCACAAGCAGGAAGCCCATGGGTATGCGCTTGAGCATACCTCCGTGACGCAGGCCTCCATCCGCGGCGAAGAAAGCGAGCAGATTGAGCTGCTGAATATTCGTCAGGAAACGCATGAAGAGTATGCGCTGAGTCGTCCTGACGGCCTGCGCGAAGCGGTGCTGATTGTCAGTGCCTTTTTGCTGTTCTTCTTCGCCCTGATGGTGCCTGAGGTGTTTTTGCCGTGGGTCACCGGTGGCGCCGTTCTGCTGTTGGGCTTTGGCCTGTGGGGGCTTTTCGCACCGCCATCTAAAACCTCGTTACGCGAAATTCACTGCCTGCGCGGTACACCAAAGCGCTGGGGGCTGTTTGGCGAGAATGACCATGAACAAATCAATAATATTTCTCTTGGCATCATCGACCTGATTTATCCTCGCCACTGGCAGCCCTATATTGCCCAGGATCTCGGTCAGCAAACCGATATTGATATTTATCTGGATCGCCACGTCGTGCGCCAGGGCCGTTTTTTATCCCTGCACGATGAAGTGAAGAACTTCCCGTTACAGCACTGGCTGCGCAGCGCGATCATTGCCGGTGGCGCTCTGCTGATTGCCCTCATGCTGTGGATCAGCGTCCCGCTCGGCATGCCCTTCAAATTTACGCTGTCATGGCTGAAAGGCGCTCAGACTATCGAAGCTACTACGGTGAGCCAGCTCGATAAAGCGGGCGTGCGCGTGGGGGATACGCTGCATCTCTCCGGTACCGGGATGTGCAACATTCATTCGGCAGGGACCTGGTCTGCTCAGGAAAGCTCCCCGTTTATGCCCTTCGACTGCTCGCAGATCATCTGGAATGATGCTCCACCGTTGCCGCTGCCGGAATCCGACATTGTGACGAAAGCCACTGCGCTGATGCAGGCCGTCAATCGTCAGCTTCACCCGTCGGCGGAGGACAGCTCCCGTGTCAGCCCGGCGCTGCGTTCAGCGATTCAGAAATCCGGGATGGTACTGTTAGATGATTTCGCGGATATCGTGCTGAAAACGCAGGATCTCTGTGCAACGGAAGATGATTGTGTTCGCCTCAAAAATGCGCTGGTCAACCTGGGGAATACCCGGGACTGGGAGGCGCTGACCAAAAAGGCGAGCTCAGGCAAACTGGATGGCGTGAACGTGCTGCTACGTCCGGTGAGCGCCGAATCACTGGATAATCTGGTGACGACCTCAACCGCCCCTTTCGTGATGCGTGAAACCTCACGTGCCGCGCAGGCCTTAAACAGTCCTGCGCCGGGCGGTTTCTTGATTGCCAGCGACGAAGGCAGCGACCTGGTTTCTCAGCCCTGGCCCGCCATTTCGCTCTATGATTACCCGGCCCATGAGCAATGGAGCCAGTTTCAGCGTCTGGCGGCGATGCTGATGCACACGCCGTTCACCGCCGAAGGGATTGTCACTAATCTTTATATCGATGCCAACGGGACCAAACACATCAATCTGCACCGCATCCCGGACCACTCCGGCTTGTGGCGCTACATCAGCACAACGCTACTGATGCTGGCGATGCTGCTCTGTGCGGCCTGGAATGGGCTGCAGGCCATACGCCGCTACCATCGCCAGCGCATGCGCATGGCGGAAATCCAGAAATATTACGAAAGCTGCCTGAATCCGGTGCTCATCCCTTCACCTCAGGTGCTGCATCAGGATAGCTCAGACCGCTAACGCACCCTGCTCCCGCAAGCGCGACCGGTGTGATACCCTGTCGCGCATTCTTCTGGCTGGAGACGCACTATGCATTTTGATATCGCCTGGCAGGAGGTTGATACCGTTCTGTTGGATATGGACGGCACGCTCCTCGATCTCGCCTTCGACTCACACTTCTGGCTCAAATTGGTTCCTGAAACCTATGCCGCACAAAATGGTTTTTCCGTTGAGGAAGCCCATCAACGGATACGCCAGGAGTATCACGCGGTGCAGCATACGCTAAACTGGTACTGTCTGGATTACTGGAGCGAGCGTCTGGGTCTGGATATCTGCGCCATGACGACGGCACAAGGTCCTCGCGCTACCCTGCGTGAAGACACTGTTCCTTTTCTTGATGCGCTGAAGGCCTGTGGAAAGCGACGGATCCTGCTCACCAATGCTCATCCGCACAACCTGGCGGTGAAGCTGGAACATACGGGTCTGGCTTCACACCTTGATTTATTACTTTCCACCCACACATTTGGTTATCCGAAAGAAGATCAGCGCCTGTGGCAGGCCGTGGCGAAAGAAACCACCCTGGATGCTCACAAAACGCTGTTCATCGATGACAGCGAGCCGATCCTCGATGCCGCAGCGAAGTTTGGTATCCGCTACTGCCTCGGGGTCACCAATCCGGATTCCAGCGTGGCGGAAAAGCAGTATCAACGCCACCCGGCTCTGAATGATTATCGTCGCCTGATCCCTGGGATCCTGTGAAGGAACAACCATGAAAGAGAAGCCTGCTGAGGCCGTAAGACTGGATAAATGGCTTTGGGCAGCCCGCTTTTACAAAACCCGCGCCGTTGCCCGTGAAATGATTGAAGGCGGCAAAGTGCATTACAACGGCCAGCGCAGCAAGCCGAGTAAAGTGATGGAAATGAACGCCACGCTCACGCTGCGTCAGGGTAACGAAGAACGCACGGTGATCGTCAAAGGCATTACTGAGCAGCGGCGTCCAGCGGCTGAAGCCGTCCTGCTCTATGAAGAAACCGCGGAGAGCATTGATAAACGGGAGAAAATGGCAGTGGCACGTAAATTAAATGCGCTGACCATGCCTCACCCCGATCGTCGCCCTGATAAAAAAGAGCGCCGCGACCTGATGAGATTTAAACACGGGGACAACGAGTAATCGTCCCCTTAAGAGAGAAAAAGATGATTCAACACGATCAATTACACCGCTATCTGTTTGAAAACGTGGCCGTCCGCGGCGAGCTGGTGACCGTTTCTGAAACGCTGGAGCAGGTGCTGGCTAACCACACCTACCCGCAGCCGGTGAAAAACGTACTGGCAGAATTGCTGGTTGCCACCAGCCTGCTGACGGCGACGCTGAAGTTTTCTGGTGATATCACCGTTCAGCTGCAGGGCGATGGCCCGATGACGCTGGCGGTGATCAACGGCAACAACCACCAACAGCTGCGCGGTGTAGCTCGTGTCCAGGGTGACATTCCTGCCGATGCCGATCTGAAAACGCTGGTGGGTAACGGCCATCTGGTCATTACCATTGCACCTGAAGAAGGCGAACGCTATCAGGGCGTCGTGGCGCTGGAAGGCGATACGCTGGCGGCCTGCCTGGAAGATTACTTCATGCGCTCCGAGCAGCTGCCGACACGTCTGATCATCCGTACCGGTGAGCACGAAGGTAAAATCGCGGCAGGCGGTATTCTGCTGCAGGTGATGCCAGCGCAAAACGCTCAGGCGGAAGATTTCGAGCATCTGGCGACCCTGACCGACACCATCAAAGCGGAAGAGTTGTTCACCCTGCCTGCCAACGACGTGCTTTGGCGCCTGTATCACGAAGAAGAAGTGACGGTTTACGAGCCGCAGAATGTAGAGTTTAAATGCACCTGCTCCCGTGAACGCTGCGCTGGCGCGCTGAAGACCCTGCCGGATGAAGAAGTGGATAGCATCCTGGCGGAAGATGGCGAAATCGATATGCATTGTGACTACTGCGGTAGCCACTATGTGTTCAACTCTATGGATATCGCCGAGATCCGTAACAACGCTTCTCCGGCAGATCCCCAGGTACATTGATCCTGTTCGCTCGGGATCGGTGCGGTCTGATGCCCTCACCCCGGCCCTCTCCCACGGGGAGAGGGAGAAATTCATAACCCGCACTGTACAGTTCCCTCGCCCCTTTGGGGAGAGGGAGAAATTCATAACCCGCACCGTACTATTCCCTCGCCCCTTTGGGGAGAGGGTTAGGGTGAGGGGAAAGTGTAGAGCAGCCTGATGCCCTCACCCCGACCCTCTCCCACGGGGAGAGGGAGCAAACACTAAAAAACGGCAACCAGAGGTTGCCGTTTTGCTTTTTACCTCGAGAAGTGAATCGATTTTTACTGTAACTGTTTCGTAACTTTCTTTCAGGAATGCGATTACATTCACATTCCCTCAGTTCATTAAACCATTTGTTAACCGTTTAAGAACATTTCCCCCCAATCGAAAGCGTTTCCTGCCATAATCTGTCTCGCTTCGTGACAGGAGTCACCGTGTTTTCCGTTAGTTTGACGAGAGTCCGGATACGCAAATCTATGAGCCTGGTCGCGGTCAAAATCCTCAGAAAAACCCTACAATGATTAGCAGTACATATTGGCTAAGGAGCAGTGATATGCGTGTTAATGGTCTTACCCCGCAGGATCTCCAGGCTTATGGCATCAACGACGCCCAGGAAATCGTCTACAACCCCAGCTACGATACGTTGTTTGAGGAAGAGCTCAGCCCCAATCTGGAAGGGTACGAGCGTGGTGTATTGACGGAACTTGGCGCTATCAATGTCGATACCGGCATCTTCACCGGCCGCTCGCCGAAAGATAAGTACATCGTTCGTGATGACACCACCCGTGATACCGTCTGGTGGTCTGATAAGGGCAACGGCAAGAACGACAACAAACCTCTTTCCGTGGAAACCTGGCAGCACCTCAAAGGCCTCGTAACCGAACAACTGTCCGGTAAGCGCCTGTTTATTATCGATGCTTACTGTGGCGCGAACGCCGACACCCGTCTGTGCGTGCGCTTTATCACCGAAGTGGCCTGGCAGGCGCATTTCGTCAAAAACATGTTCATTCGTCCGACGGACGAAGAGCTTGCCACCTTCAAACCTGATTTTGTGGTGATGAACGGGGCAAAATGCACGAACCCGCAGTGGCAGGAACAAGGGCTTAATTCCGAGAACTTTGTCGCCTTTAACCTGACAGAGCGCATGCAGCTCATCGGTGGCACCTGGTACGGCGGTGAGATGAAGAAAGGCATGTTCTCTATCATGAACTACCTGCTGCCACTGAAAGGCATCGCCTCCATGCACTGCTCGGCAAACGTCGGCGAAAAAGGGGATGTGGCGGTGTTCTTCGGCCTGTCTGGCACCGGTAAAACCACACTCTCCACCGATCCAAAGCGCCGCCTGATTGGCGATGATGAGCACGGCTGGGACGACGACGGCGTGTTTAACTTCGAAGGCGGCTGCTACGCGAAAACCATCCGTCTGTCTGAAGAAGCGGAGCCTGATATTTTCCATGCCATCCGTCGCGATGCGCTGCTGGAAAACGTCACCGTGCGCCCCGATGGCAGCATCGATTTTGATGATGCCTCTAAAACGGAAAACACCCGTGTTTCCTATCCGATCGAGCATATCGAGAACATCGTTAAGCCGGTCTCCAAAGCCGGGCATGCCACGAAGGTCATTTTCCTGACCGCCGATGCGTTTGGCGTGCTGCCGCCGGTGTCCCGTCTGACGGCAAACCAGACTCAGTACCACTTCTTGTCTGGCTTTACCGCCAAACTGGCAGGCACCGAGCGCGGTGTGACTGAACCCACGCCGACCTTCTCTGCCTGTTTTGGTGCGGCATTCCTGTCGCTGCACCCAACCCAGTACGCAGAAGTGTTGGTGAAACGCATGCAGGCAGCGGGCGCCCAGGCTTATCTGGTCAACACCGGCTGGAACGGCACCGGCAAGCGCATCTCGATTAAAGATACCCGCGCCATTATCGATGCGATCCTCGATGGCTCACTGGATAACGCGGAAACCTTCACCCTGCCGATGTTTGATCTGCAAATCCCAACCGAGCTGCCGGGCGTGGACACCCACATTCTGGATCCGCGTAATACCTACGCCTCCCCGGAACAGTGGCAGGAGAAAGCGCAGGCGCTGGCGAAACTGTTTGTGGAAAACTTCGAGAAGTACACCGACACCCCGGCGGGTGCGGCGCTGGTTGAAGCAGGACCAAGGTAAACAGCAAAACCTTCTCTTCGGAGAAGGTTTTTAGTATTTGCCGCCTTTCCCCTCACCCTACCCCTCTCCCCAGAGGGGCGAGGGAACTATACGGTGCGGATTTTGAATTGCTCCCTCTACCCGTGGGAGAGGGGTGAGGGCATCAGGCCGCACTGTCCCCCGGTGACGCTCCGCTTACCGGGGCTACAAAACAGGTAGGCCCGGTAAGGCGAAGCCGCCACCGGGCATTTTTTTAGCTTTCTTTCGTGCCAGCAGTCCGAACCACCGGCACTGGCAGCCACGCACGAATCAACAATCCACCCCGTTCGCTGGTGTCTATCTCCAGCATACCGTTATGGTTGTCGATAATACGCTGCACAATGGCGAGGCCAAGGCCCGTGCCGCTGGTGCTGCGCGCGCTGTCGCCGCGTACAAACGGCTGGAACAGGTGTTTGCGCTGCTCAGGCTTAATGCCCGGACCATCATCTTCCACCTGGAACCACACGCGATTTGGCTCACTGCCGCTGCTGACTTTGATCCAGCCATTGCCGTAACGGGCAGCGTTCACCACCATGTTGGCCACCGCACGCTTAATGGAGAGCGGATGCATGCGCACGGGAATTTCCCCGTCCTGCATCTCGGTTTCAATCTCACGTTCGTAGCCACTTTCCGCCGCGACGACTTCGCCAAGTACCGAATTGAGATCGCCAAGCTCCATCGGCATCTCCTGTCCGGTACGCAGATAGTCGATGAACTGCTCGATGATGGCATTACACTCTTCGATGTCCTTGTTAATGGACTCCGCGAGATAGCCGTCTTCTTCGCCCATCATTTCCGTCGCCAGACGAATACGGGTCAGCGGTGTGCGCAAATCATGACTGACGCCGGCCATCAGCAACGTACGGTCGTCCGCCAGTTGTTTCACCCCGGCCGCCATGTGGTTGAAGGCGCGGGTCACGGAACGCACTTCCGAAGCACCATACTCGCGCAGAGGCGGTGGAATAATGCCTTTACCCACCTGCAGGGCGGCGTGTTCAAGATCAACCAAGGGTCGGTTCTGTATGCGGATAAACAGCCATGCGCCGCCTATCGCCAACAGCATTATCGCCAGGGTATAGCGGAACAGCGGCGAGAAGTCGCCCTGATGAATTTCGGTCAGCGGAACGCGTACCCAGATGTTGGGCGACAGCCAGGTTTTCAGCCACACCACCGGCGAGCTTTTGTTCACCTCAACGCGCACTTCCGTTGGGCCACCCAGCTGCTGTGCCATCTGCTGGCTTAAGAATTCGTAATGCTGCGCCCAGCGCAGCCCGGCATCTTCCGCGGCTTCATCGGAATAGAGCGAAATGCCAAGCTCGCGGTAAATCTCACGACGAAATGCAGGCGGCACCACGAGCTGGGTGCCGTCTTCAAGCTGCAACTTATCGGTCATCAGCATACGGACTTCGTAAGCCAGGACCTTATTGAACTGCTGAAGGCTCGGCAGGATCGCGAAGTTCAGCACCACAAGATAGGTCGTCACCAGGCTGACGAACAGCAAGGTGACGATGAGAAGCAGCGTACGGGCAAATGAACTTCGTGGTGAGAAGCGCATTCGCCTCATGCTTTAGAACCGTCCGGCACAAAGACGTAGCCCAGACCCCATACGGTCTGAATGTAACGTGGATGCGCTGGATCTTCTTCTACCATGCGGCGCAGACGGGAAATCTGGACGTCGATGGAGCGTTCCATTGCAGAATATTCACGGCCACGCGCCAGGTTCATCAGCTTATCGCGAGACAGCGGTTCGCGCGGATGGCTGACCAACGCTTTCAGCACCGCGAACTCACCGCTGGTCAAAGGCATTGGCTCATCTTCACGGAACATTTCGCGGGTACCGAGGTTCAGCTTAAACTTACCAAAGGCAATCACCGCTTCTTCCTGAGACGGCGCGCCAGGCAGCTCATTCGCCTGACGACGCAGCACGGCACGAATACGCGCCAGCAGTTCACGCGGGTTGAACGGTTTTGGAATATAGTCGTCGGCACCGATTTCCAGGCCCACGATACGGTCAACTTCTTCCCCTTTCGCCGTCACCATAATGATCGGCATCGGGTTGCTCTGGCTACGCAGGCGACGACAGATAGAGAGACCGTCTTCGCCAGGCAGCATTAAATCCAGTACCATCAGGTGGAAGGATTCACGGGTCAGCAGTCTGTCCATCTGTTCGGCGTTGGCTACGCTTCGAACCTGGAAGCCTTGCTCGGTCAGATAACGCTCAAGCAGCGCACGAAGGCGCATGTCGTCATCCACAACAAGAATCTTATAATTCTCTTGCATTGATTTTTAACTCCCAGAAGGTTCGCAACAATCAGAGTGCGTATTCTCAAAAAAGCCTACGCCCGGCTCCAGCTAAATCTGGTATAAATTCTAGCCGAAATTGTTACAAAGCATATTTAACAGCAGCTTATCTGTACATTTCATCACAGAAAACCATTTTTTCGCCAATAAGGATATTCTGTGAGGCAAAATGTGCTCTGAACCAGGTAGTCAGAAGGTAGCATTACTATGAGAACGCCGCTAATCACCCGTGAAGGGTTTGAGAAATTAAAAAAAGAGCTGGATACCCTCTGGCGGGAAGAGCGTCCGGAAGTCACCAAAAAAGTGACCTGGGCGGCAAGCCTTGGCGATCGCAGCGAAAACGCCGATTACCAGTACAACAAAAAGCGCCTGCGCGAAATTGACCGCCGGGTGCGCTACCTGACCAAGTGTCTGGAAAACCTTAAAATTGTCGATTACTCCCCGCAGCAGGAAGGCAAAGTGTTCTTCGGCGCATGGGTGGAAATTGAAAACGACGACGGCGATCTGAAACGCTTTCGCATCGTCGGCTATGACGAGATCTTTGGCCGCAAAGATTACATCTCGATTGATTCGCCGATGGCCCGGGCGCTGCTGAAAAAAGAAGTCGGCGATCTTGCCCTGGTTCAGACGCCGGGAGGCGAAGCGACCTGGTACGTCAACGAGATTGAGTACGTGAAGTAACTCGCCCGGAACTCTCCGATTGAACCACGGACGGCTGGAAATTTCTCTGGCCAGTCCGTATAACTATCCCCTGTTTTTCACTCCACCAGATGAAATATAGCCATGAACAATGATTCGCTCTGCCGCATTATTGCGGGTGAACTTCAGGCCAGAAACGAACAGGTAGAAGCTGCCGTTCGTCTGCTTGATGAAGGGAACACCGTGCCGTTTATTGCACGTTATCGTAAGGAAGTCACCGGCGGTCTGGACGACACCCAGCTGCGTAATCTGGAGACCCGTCTTGGCTATCTGCGCGAACTGGAAGACCGTCGTCAAACTATCCTGAAATCCATCGATGACCAGGGCAAGCTGAGCGACGCGCTGGCGAAAGCCATCAACGGCACGCTGAGCAAAACGGAACTCGAAGACCTCTATCTCCCTTATAAACCTAAACGCCGCACCCGCGGGCAAATCGCGATTGAAGCAGGTCTTGAGCCGCTGGCCGATTTACTGTGGAACGAGCCGTCGCACGATCCGGAAACGGAAGCCGCCAAATTTATCAACGCTGACAACGGCGTGGCGGACACCAAAGCCGCCCTCGATGGCGCCCGCTATATTCTGATGGAACGCTTTGCCGAAGACGCTCAACTGCTGGCAAAAGTACGTAATTACCTGTGGAAAAACGCCCATCTGGTGGCGGTCGTCGTCAGCGGCAAAGAGGAAGAAGGCGCGAAATTCCGCGACTACTTCGATCACCATGAGCCCATCGCCACTACGCCTTCACACCGTGCATTGGCCATGTTCCGCGGTCGCAATGAAGGTGTGCTTCAGCTTTCCCTGAACGCCGATCCCCAGTTCGATGAGCCACCGAAAGAGAGCCATTGCGAGCAGATAATCATCGATCACCTTGGCCTGCGCCTGAACAACGCCCCCGCAGACAGCTGGCGTAAAGGCGTAGTGAGCTGGACGTGGCGCATCAAGGTGCTGATGCACCTTGAAACCGAACTGATGGGCACCGTGCGTGAACGTGCGGAAGACGAGGCGATTAACGTCTTCGCCCGTAATCTGCACGATCTGCTGATGGCAGCACCCGCTGGCCTGCGCGCCACCATGGGTCTCGATCCGGGTCTGCGTACCGGCGTGAAAGTGGCCGTGGTGGATGGCACCGGCAAGCTGGTTGCCACCGACACCATTTATCCGCATACCGGCCAGGCCGCGAAAGCCGCCGTCGCCGTGGCGGCGCTGTGCGAGAAGCACAATGTTGAACTGGTGGCAATTGGTAACGGCACGGCTTCGCGTGAGACTGAGCGTTTCTTCCTCGACGTGCAGAAACAGTTCCCGAAAGTCACGGCGCAGAAAGTGATCGTCAGCGAAGCTGGCGCTTCTGTTTACTCTGCGTCCGAACTGGCAGCGCTGGAGTTCCCGGATCTCGACGTTTCCATTCGTGGCGCGGTGTCTATCGCCCGTCGCTTGCAGGATCCGCTGGCAGAGCTGGTGAAAATCGATCCAAAATCCATCGGCGTGGGCCAGTATCAGCACGACGTCAGCCAGACTCAGCTGGCGCGTAAACTGGACGCCGTCGTCGAAGACTGCGTGAACGCCGTCGGTGTTGACCTTAATACCGCTTCCGTTCCGCTGCTGACCCGCGTGGCAGGACTGACGCGCATGATGGCGCAGAACATCGTCACCTGGCGTGATGAAAACGGCCAATTCCAGAACCGTCAGCAACTGCTGAAAGTCAGCCGTCTGGGGCCAAAAGCCTTCGAGCAGTGTGCGGGCTTCCTGCGCATCAACCACGGCGATAACCCGCTGGACGCCTCTACCGTTCACCCGGAAGCCTATCCGGTGGTCGAGCGCATTCTGGCCGCCACTCAGCAGGCGCTGAAAGACCTGATGGGCAACGGAAGCGAGCTGCGTAACATCAAAGCCGTGGATTTCACCGACGAGCGTTTTGGTCTGCCAACCGTCACCGACATCATCAAAGAGCTGGAAAAACCGGGCCGTGACCCGCGTCCGGAGTTCAAAACCGCGCAGTTTGCTGACGGCGTGGAAACCCTGAATGACCTGCTGCCAGGTATGGTGCTGGAAGGCGCTGTCACCAACGTCACCAACTTCGGCGCGTTTGTTGATATCGGCGTGCATCAGGACGGTCTGGTGCATATTTCTTCACTGGCGGACAAGTTCGTTGAAGACCCGCACACCGTGGTGAAAGCCGGCGATATCGTGAAGGTCAAAGTGCTGGAAGTGGATCTGCAGCGTAAGCGTATCGCGCTGACCATGCGTCTGGACGAACAACCTGGCGACACGAATTCGCGTCGTGGCAGCGGCGGCGGGCGTGAGCAAAACAACCGTCCGGCTGCCAAAGCCGCCAAGCCACGCGGTCGTGAAGCACAGCCTGCCGGAAACAGCGCGATGATGGATGCGCTGTCTGCCGCGTTTAAGAAAAAGTAATTCAGCATCATTTTGGCCCTCTTATTTCGGGAGGGCCTTCTTCTTGCTTAAGACAACATTAATTTTCACCCTTCACTGAAATATTATCGCTTTTATTTTCATTTCATTCACATTAGCAATAATTCGCAAACAATGATGCGCGTGATAAATATTGCGCGGCGTCAAAATCGGGTGAATTAAGCACGGATTCCTCCTTTTTGACCGTTTTATGGATTGAAAAACGAAACCATTCTCATTACCATCGTTACTGTTGATATTTTATCCTTCTCCTCTGTACATCACGTTGGTTTCGTACGCTGCTTAAGGTGTATGAAGCGATTTTCGGTTAGCGAAAAAGCAGGTCTTATGCAATTCACTCCTGACAGTATGTGGAAGATCACCGGGTTCTCGCGCGATATCAGCCCGGCTTACCGACAGAAATTACTTTCGCTCGGCATGCTGCCGGGTTCTTCATTTCATGTGGTTCGCGTCGCCCCACTGGGTGATCCTGTGCATATTGAAACCCGTCGGGTCAGCCTTGTTTTGCGTAAAAAAGACCTGGCGTTAATTGAAATTGAAGCGCTCATCCGTTAATTCCCGCCAGACACAGCGAGTTCTGTAATATGAAGAATTTAACCATTGGCTTAATTGGCAATCCCAATTCCGGGAAGACGACCTTATTTAATCAGTTAACCGGCGCTCGTCAGCGCGTGGGGAACTGGTCTGGCGTAACCGTTGAGCGCAAAGAAGGTCAGTTCACGACCACCGACAACCGCGTCACGCTGGTCGACCTGCCTGGCACCTACTCGCTGACCACCATCTCTTCACAAACGTCGCTGGATGAGCAGATTGCCTGCCATTACATTCTGAGCGGCGATGCGGACCTGCTGATCAACGTGGTCGATGCGTCAAACCTTGAGCGTAACCTTTATCTGACCCTGCAGCTGCTGGAACTGGGTATTCCCTGCGTCGTGGCGCTGAACATGCTCGACATTGCTGAAAAGCAAAAGATCCGCATTGATGTCGACGCCCTGGCAAAACGTCTGGGTTGCCCGGTTATTCCCCTGGTGTCGACTCGCGCTCGCGGAATTGAAGCCCTGAAAACCGCACTGGACCAGCAAAAGGCCAACGACAATATCGAACTGGTACATTATGCGCAGCCCCTGCTGAAGGAAGCGGATGGGCTGGCGCAGGCCATTTCGTCAGACATGCCGCTGAAGCAGCGCCGCTGGCTCGGCCTGCAAATGCTGGAAGGCGATATCTACAGCCGCGAGTACGCGGGTAACGCGGCTGACAATCTGGCTGCTGCCGTCGCGCGTCTTAACGAAGAAATGGACGATCCGGCGCTGCATATCGCTGACGCGCGCTATCAGGCCATCGCCGCGATTTGCGATGCCGTGAGCAACACCCTGACGGCGGAGCCAAGCCGTTTCACGACCGCCGTCGATAAAGTCATTCTCAACCGTTTCCTCGGCCTGCCGATTTTCCTGTTCGTCATGTACCTGATGTTCCTGCTGGCGATCAACATCGGCGGTGCGCTGCAGCCCATTTTCGATGCGGGTTCTGTCGCTATCTTTATTCATGGCATTCAATGGCTGGGTGCCACGCTGCACTTCCCGGACTGGCTGACCATTTTCCTCGCCCAGGGGATCGGTGGCGGGATCAACACCGTGCTGCCGCTGGTGCCGCAAATCGGCATGATGTACCTGTTCCTCTCCTTCCTTGAGGACTCCGGTTACATGGCTCGCGCGGCGTTTGTGATGGACCGACTCATGCAGTCTTTGGGTCTGCCAGGCAAATCGTTCGTGCCACTGATTGTCGGCTTCGGCTGCAACGTGCCGTCGGTCATGGGCGCACGTACTCTGGATGCGCCTCGTGAACGCCTGATGACCATCATGATGGCACCGTTTATGTCCTGCGGTGCTCGCCTGGCTATCTTTGCGGTTTTCGCTGCGGCCTTCTTCGGTCAGGAAGGCGCGCTCGCCGTCTTCTCGCTGTACGTACTCGGCATCGTGATGGCTATCCTCACCGGACTCATGCTCAAGCACACCATCATGCGCGGCGAAGCGTCACCGTTCGTGATGGAGCTGCCGGTGTATCACGTTCCGCACCTGAAAAGCCTGATTATCCAGACCTGGCAGCGCCTGAAAGGCTTCGTCCTGCGCGCCGGTAAAGTGATTGTGATTGTCAGCGTGTTCCTCAGCGCGCTGAACAGCTTTACCCTCAGCGGTAATGCCACTGACAATATCAACGACTCCGCGCTGGCGTCCGTCAGCCGTGTGATTACCCCGCTGTTCAAACCGATTGGTGTGCATGAAGACAACTGGCAGGCCACCGTGGGGCTCTTCACCGGGGCGATGGCGAAAGAAGTGGTGGTTGGCACGCTGAATACGCTCTACACCGCCGAAAATATCCAGCAGGAAGCGTTCAATCCTGCGGAGTTTAACCTGCTTGATGAACTGGGTGGCGCCGTTGGAGAAACCTGGCAGAGCCTGAAAGACACCTTCAGTCTGAGCGTGCTGGCGAACCCGATTGAAGCCAGCAAAGGCGACGGCGAAATGGCAACGGGTGCGATGGGCGTGATGAGCAGCAAATTCGGCAGCGCGGCCGCCGCCTACAGCTACCTGATTTTCGTTCTGCTCTACATTCCTTGCATCTCGGTGATGGGTGCCATCTCCCGCGAATCCAGCCGCGGCTGGATGGGCTTCTCCATCCTGTGGGGGCTGAATATCGCCTATTCGCTGGCCACCGTGTTTTACCAGGTGGCAAGCTTCCAGCAGCACCCACGTTACAGTTTGATCTGCATTGTTGCCGTGGTGCTGTTTAACGTCCTGGTGATGACGCTGCTGCGTCGCGCCCGCAGTCGGGTGAATGTGAATCTGCTGGCTACGCGAAAAACCGCGGCAAACTGCTGCAATAGCCCGGCTGGCGACTGCCACTAAGGAGCACGCAATGGCCTCACTGATTCAACTGCGGGATATGCTGGCACTGCAAGGGCGGATGGAAGCGCATCAGCTCAGCCAGGCGCTAAAGACTCCGCAGCCGATGATTGATGCCATGCTGATGCGCCTTGAAGCGATGGGCAAAGCGAAGCGCGTGCAGGAAGAGGCGGATGGGTGTCTGTCAGGCAGTTGCAAAAGCTGCCCGGAAGGCAAAGCCTGTTTGCGAGAATGGTGGATGTTGCAGTAATTCAGCAAGAGAAAGCGGGCACTGAGCCCGCTTTTTACATTTATTTGTAGACGTCAGCGTTAGCGTGAACGTTTTTCTCGTTCTTCTCACCAGCGATAACCACAAAATATTTCCCGCCCTTTTCATCCGCCTTTTTCGACAGATCTTTCTTCGCATCCATAGGAGAAGTGGTGCGTGAAGTGGTCACCGAACCAATTTTGGTCAGGTGCATCTTCGCAACTTCGTCTTTCTGGATCTCTTTGGCCGCAAATGCGCCGAATGAAAGGGAACCCATAACCAGTGCCGCAACAATACCTGAAGCAATTTTCATAGCCGTACTCTCCATATGACCTTTTTATGTGGACGCTGCGCGAAGAAATCGCAGCGGCTTAAAGAGTATAGCCGTGGCAAAACATCTTGCGCCGGTTTGCCTTAATATTCAGATAATCGCCTGCATTGCCTGCGAGATTATCTGACAAAACGCCGCCGGATGAGAGATGAATGGGGCATGTGCCGCTTTAGGGAAAATATGAGATTGGCTTGCAGGCCAGTACGCATCCAGCACGGGCACAATCTTGCGCGGCACCAGGCCATCAAGCTGCCCATACAGTCTCAGGCAAGGCATTGCCACTGAGGTTAAGGCCTCACGCAGATCGGTGGTTTTCAGGATTTCCAGCCCACCGTTAAGCACGTCCACCGTCGGCATTGGCAGGGAAAGCACGGCGCTTTTCAGCTTCCGGGCATCCTGGCGTGCGCTTTCCGTCCCCATCGTCTGAAGTGCCAGGAAACGCTCCACGGTGCGCTGAAAATCCTCACTCAGCTGCTGCTGAAAGCCTGACAGCACATCCGGTTTGATCCCAGGCCAATCGTCCTGTGCCGTAAAGCAGGGTGAGGACGCCACCGTGATCAGAGCCTGTACACGCTCTGGTGCCGTCAGCGCCGCAAAGCTCGCCACTAACCCGCCTAAACTCCATCCAAGCCACACCGCTTTTTCAGGCGCTTTTGCCAGCACCAGACGCGTCATCTCTTCCAGCGACATCGCCCCAAATCCCTGGCTGCGCCCGAAGCCAGGCAGATCAACAAGATGAAGCGTAAACTGCGAGCTGAGTTCCGGTACGATGCCATCCCACACCTCGGCATTCAGCCCCCATCCGTGCAGCAGCACAAGCTGACAATTCCCTTCGCCTTTGGTTTGCCACCAGATGTCGTTCATCCGTTACTGTTCCTTTTTTTGCTCAATAGGGGAGAGGAAATATGCTAACAGCCCATGGCTTATGTTGGCTATGTCAAATGCCTCTGGCGCTGGCTCACTGGGGTCTTTGCTCCTGTTGCACCCGGGCTGTACTCGCAACGGTATCGCTCTGCCCGCAGTGTGGCTTACCGGCAGCCAGCCAGCGCCACATCTGCGGTCGATGTCTGCAACATGAACCGCCATGGCTGCAGTTAGTCGCGGTGAATGATTACATCGCCCCTTTGGCGACGCTGGTGAAAAGCTGGAAGTTCAACAACCGACCAGAACTGGCGAAAACCCTGGCCCGGTTGCTGCTACTGAGACTCCGGCAAACCCTGCTGGATAACGTGCCAGACCTGCTGGTGTCGGTCCCGCTGTGGCAACGCCGCCACTGGCGACGCGGTTTCAATCAGGCGGATTTGTTGTGCCGCCCGCTGGCCCGCTGGTTAAACGTACGTTATCAGCCTGACGCCCTGCGCCGCATCCGGCCGACGGCGGCGCAGCATCACCTCTCCGCCAGACTGCGTAAACAGAACCTGAAAAATGCCTTCCAGCTTGATTTTCCGGTCGACGGACTCCATATCGCCCTCGTGGACGATGTCGTCACGACCGGAGCGACCGTTGCCGGACTTTCCCGCCTGCTTTTGCAAAACGGTGCGGCGTCGGTTCAGGTATGGTGCCTGTGTCGCACCTTGTAGACCCTCTGTGATGGGCGTATTATAACCGACTAAAGTAGTCAACTATTAGGCCAATGCTATGATCCGTATTTCCGATTCTGCACAAGCGCACTTTGCCAAACTGCTGGCAAATCAGGAAGAAGGGACGCAAATCCGCGTATTTGTGATTAACCCTGGCACCCCGAACGCTGAATGCGGCGTTTCTTACTGCCCGCCGGATGCGGTGGAAGCCAGTGACACAGCCCTGAAATTTGACCTGCTGACCGCGTATGTCGATGAGCTGAGCGCGCCGTATCTTGACGATGCGGAAATCGACTTCGTGACCGATCAGTTAGGGTCTCAGCTGACGCTGAAAGCGCCAAACGCCAAAATGCGTAAAGTCTCTGACGATGCCCCGCTGATGGAGCGCGTAGAGTACATGCTGCAGTCGACGGTTAACCCGCAGCTCGCAGGCCACGGCGGTCGCGTATCGCTGATGGAAATCACCGACGAAGGCTTCGCTATTCTGCAATTCGGCGGCGGCTGTAACGGCTGTTCCATGGTGGACGTGACGCTGAAAGAAGGGATCGAGAAGCAGCTGCTGAACGAATTCCCAGAGCTGAAAGGCGTTCGCGACCTGACCGAACACCAACGTGGTGAGCACTCTTACTACTGATTTGCTGTTCCCCTCACCCCGACCCTCTCCCCAAAGGGGCGAGGGAGAAACCCGGCTTCGTCAACTGGCGCTGGTCGGTTCCCTCTCCCTTTCAGGGAGAGGGTTAGGGTGAGGGTAAAACTTACTTCCTCGCCGCTTTCCGCCGCTTATCCAAATCCTTAATCAGCTTGTTCACCGCGTCATCCGCGAACATCGCTTCTAACGACGTGGACAGCTTGCGCCGCCAGTTTTTGTACTGGTAGCTGGTGCCGGGAATATTTACCGGACCCGCCATATCCAGCCAGTCTTCCGGCTGAAGCCCTAACAGAGCACTGTTGCTGTCGGCGATGTAGCGCTGCATACCGCGATTCAGCGTGCGGGTCATGCTCATCAGTGACGCCTTATGCCCTGTCCGTTTAGGCAGACAGCCATGTTGATGTAACGCATCCAACAGCCCCTGCTTCGCCAGCTCGCGGTCCTCATACAGTCCGCGCAGGATGACCTCATCCGGATACAGGCCAAGCGTTTTACCGAGCGTCAAATCTCCGCTTTCCCAGTAGCCGCGCAGTGTTGGCAGGTCATGGGTTGTCGCCACCGCCATCGACTGTTCCGGATACGCTGTTGGCGCACGGAAGGTCTTTTCATGGTCACTTTCGAAGTACAGGACTTTGTAGGAATAAACCCCGCTTTTGCGCAGCTTGCCGACAATCTCGACCGGCACCGTCCCGAGATCTTCGCCGATCACCATGCACTGATGGCGCTTGCTTTCCAGCGCCAGAATTGACAGCAGATCGTCCACCGGGTAATGCACGTAAGCGCCGTGATCTGCCGTTTCACCGTACGGGATCCACCACAAACGCAGCACCGACATTACGTGGTCAATGCGCAGCGCACCGCAGTTTTGCATATTGGCACGCAACAGCTCGATAAACGGTTCATAGGCACGCGCGGCGATGATATGTGGATCCATCGGCGGTAAGCCCCAGTTCTGCCCCAGCGGCCCGAGGATGTCCGGCGGCGCCCCGACGGAGGCTTTCAGACAGTACAGCTCACGGTCGCACCAGGTTTCTGACCCGCCTTCAGCAACACCCACCGCCAGATCGCGATAGAGACCAATCGGCATCTCATGCTGCTGACAGACATTCCAACACGCCGCGAACTGGCAGTAAGCCAGCCATTGCAGCCAGAGGAAGAAATCCACTTCGTTGGCATGCTGCTGACAGAATGCTTTCACTTCCGGGCTTTCGATGTCCCGATACGCTTCCGGCCAGGCGGGCCAGCCCCAGCGCATCTCATCTTCTTTCACCTGATAAGCGTGCAGTGCATCGAACGCGGCCTGCCAGTAAAGGCTTTCGCCTTCATTGAGCGCGAACTGGCGGAAGGCGGCCATCTGGTCATCGTCGCGCGCTGAGAAGCCTTTCCAGGCCATTCTCAAGGCCGCCATTTTTAGCGCCGTGACGGTTGCGTAATCAACCCACTCGGCATTGCGCGCCGATTGCAGTGCCTGCTGCGTCGTGGGCAGCTGCCACCACGCCTGCGCCTCTTTACTGTGCTTAAAATCATCGATGGCATTTACATCGATATAAATCACGTTAAGCCAACGGCGTGAGGAAGGACTGTACGGGCTGGCGCTTTCCGGGTTCGCCGGATAGAGCGCATGAATCGGATTCAGCCCGATAAATGCCCCGCCGCGGGTCGCAATTTCTGGCAGCATCGCTTTCAGATCGCCAAAGTCTCCGATCCCCCAATTGTTCTCTGAACGCAGGGTATAAAGCTGCACGCAGCTGCCCCACAGCTTTTCACCCTGTTTCAGCGCCTGAGGCTCATAGCAGCGCTCAGGTGCGACGATCACCCGACAGTGCCAACGCAGCTCAGCCTGAGTTAACGTCAGCGTGTGATAGCCCTCCGGCAGCCGTGCGGGCAGGTTTAGCGCCTTACTGGCACTGACCTTGCCCTGATGCTGAGCCCCCTCTTCGGTCGTCAGCATCCAGTGATATTCGCCGCTCCCTTCCACCGGCAGCGCCATCTTCTTGCCCTGCGTGAAGACCAGCACATTCGGTACCGGCGTCACGGCCACTTTGCCGGCCGCAACGTCGTGATGCATGGCATCGAGCAAACGTCGCTTGGTCTCTGCACCTATTGATTGCGGTTTGCCGTGGGCATTGATGTAGCTAAGGCTGATGCCCGCCGCCTGTGCGGCCGTGTCCAGACGTTTGCTCTCCATTGCGCTCCCTTAGCGTTTTGCCTGCCAGATACGGCTTTGATAATCGCGAATCGAACGATCCGAGCTGAACATCCCGCAGCGCGCAGTATTCAGAATGGCCGCGCGAGTCCAGGCCTCCTGATCGCGGTACAGCTCATCCACCCGCTTCTGCGCTTCCACGTAGGCGGCGAAATCGGCCATCACCAGATAAGGATCGCCACCCTGCTTGCCCATGCTGTGCAGCATCTGGTCGAAGGCATGCTTATCGCCATCACTGTACTTGCCGCTTTCCAGCTCTTTCAGCACCGCATCCAGCACTTTGTCTTTCTTACGCCACTTCAGCGGGTCGTAGCCTTTGGCTTTGATGGCTTTCACTTCTTCGACGGTGTGGCCGAAGATAAAGATGTTCTCATCGCCAACTTTCTCGGCGATCTCTACGTTCGCCCCATCCAGGGTGCCCACGGTCAGCGCACCGTTCAGCGCCAGCTTCATGTTGCCGGTACCCGATGCTTCCTTACCCGCGGTAGAAATCTGTTCTGAGACATCCGCCGCCGGGATCAGCATTTCAGCCGCCGACACGCAGTAGTCCGGCAGGAATACCACTTTCAGCTTGTCGCCGACTTTCGGGTCGTTGTTGACCGCTTCCGCCACTTTGTTGATGGCAAAAATGATGTTCTTCGCCAGATAGTAGCCCGGTGCCGCCTTCGCCCCGAACAGGAACACGCGTGGGACACGGTCGGCCTGCGGATTTTCACGGATCTCTTTGTACAGCGCGAGAATGTGCAGCAGGTTCAGGTGCTGACGTTTGTACTCGTGCAGTCGTTTGATTTGAATATCGAAAATTGCCGCCGGGTTAATCTCAATGCCGGTGCGATGCTTCACGAACGCCGCCAGACGCTCTTTATTCGCTCGTTTAATGTCGCGATAGACTTTGCGGAATTTCGCATCGTCGGCGTATTTTTCCAGCGTAATCAGCTGGTCCAGATCGTTGGCCCACTCTTTCTTCAGGCTCTTGTCGAGCAGCGCAGCCAGCGCCGGGTTGCATTGCTTAATCCAGCGACGCGGGGTGATGCCGTTGGTGACGTTGTGGAATTTGTTCGGCCACAGCTGGTGATATTCCGGGAACAGATCCTTCACCACCAGGTCAGAGTGCAGCGCCGCCACACCGTTCACGGCAAAGCCGCTCACCACGCACATGTTCGCCATGCGCACCTGCTTGTTATGGACGACGGCCAACTTCGCCCAGACCGCGTCATTACCCGGCCAGGTTTTGTCGACCAGCGCTTTAAAGCGGGTGTTGATTTCGTTGATGATTTGCATGTGACGCGGCAGCAACGCTTTCACCAGCTTCTCATCCCAGCACTCCAACGCTTCCGGCATCAGGGTGTGGTTGGTATAGGCGAAGGTTTTGCTGGTGATAGCCCAGGCGTCGTCCCAGCTCATCTGGTGTTCATCAAGCAGCACGCGCAGCAGTTCCGGGATAGCGATAGTCGGGTGCGTATCGTTCAGCTGGATAACTTCAAACTTCGGCAGCTCTGCCAGCTTGCGCCCTGCTTTGTGGTGACGACGCAGAATATCGGCCACAGAACAGGCGCACTGGAAATACTGCTGCATCAGGCGCAGCTTTTTGCCCGCCAGATGATTGTCATTCGGATAAAGCACTTTGGTCAGCTTTTCTGCGTCAATGCCCTGCTGCTCGGCACGCAGGAAATCGCCATCGTTGAATTTCGTCAGGTTGAACGGATGTGCATGCGTCGCCTGCCACAGACGCAGCGGCTGCGCCACGCCGTTGCGATAGCCTAATACCGGTAAATCCCAGGCCTGGCCCACCATCGTGAACGCCGGTTCCCAATGCCCTTTCACCACTTTACCACCGATGTTCACCTGCACATCCAGCGCTTCGTTATGGCGGAACCACGGATACGTGTTGCGGTGCCAGTCGTCCGGTGCTTCCATCTGTTGCCCATCGGCGAAAGACTGACGGAACAGGCCGTACTGGTAGTTAAGACCATAGCCAATGCCCGCCTGGCCCACCGTCGCCATAGAATCAAGGAAACAGGCGGCCAAACGCCCCAATCCGCCATTGCCCAGACCCGGGTCGACCTCTTCTTCCAGCAGGTCCGTCAGGGAGACATCATGCCCCTGCAGCACGTCGCTGACGTCCTGATACCAGCCCAGGTTCAGCAGGTTGTTGCCGGTCAGACGGCCAATCAGAAATTCCATGGAGATATAGTTAACGTGGCGCTGGTCTTTCGCAGGTTTAGCCAGCGGTTGTGCTGACAGCATTTCTGCCAGCGCGCCGCTCACGGCTTGCCACCACTGGTGCTGCGTCATTTCGTTCGCCGCGTGTAGTCCATAACGCTGCCACTGACGCGTCAGCGCAGCCTGAAACTGATCTTTATTGAAGGTTGGCTGTGACATAAGGATCCAATCCTGTTAGCTAAAACGTTGGCGCTAGTGTGCCTGGCAACCCAGACAACGTCCTCATCCCGCGGGGGATTAGCCGGGGAGGAGTAGCAGGGATGAGCGAAAAGTGTGATCTTCGCCACTATAACGTTAGCCGCTTGCGGCGGTTCTGCTTAGTTTTACGCTCAGAATGTTGCGGAAATTGAACGAACGTTTTGCCAAATATATCTCACCGCAGAAATGATTACTTACGTGTAATAATAATTCCGCACCGTGGCACTTTCGCCATTATTATTCCCCGACATATTCAAGCCTATTTTTATAACTTTCAAGAAAGGTCTCATCGCCAAATTTTCGCTTTTACCTCATTTTCCACTTTCGAACAAAGCCAGTCTCCATGCACACTGGCACCGGTTTCAGTCCGGCCGTTTAGGCTACGTTAATATTTGTGACACAGTGCAAATTCACGGACATAAGATTCGGACATAACTTGCAATACATAGCCAATTGTCCGACCTTAAATACGCATTAATTACGAAGCGCGAAAAAAACAAACTCCCTCTTACTCTCACAGTGAAGTGATAACGTTATGTTGATTCCGTCAAAATTAAGTCGTCCTGTCCGTCTCGAACACACCGTGGTTCGCGAGCGACTGCTGGCGAAACTTTCCGGCGCGAACAATTACCGTCTTGCGCTGATCACAAGCCCTGCGGGCTATGGTAAGACCACGCTCATTTCACAGTGGGCAGCAGGGAAAAACGATCTTGGCTGGTTCTCTCTGGACGACGGAGACAACCAGCAGGAGCGTTTTGCCAGCTATCTGATTGCCGCCATCCAACAGGCGACCGGCGGTCACTGCGTGGCCAGCGAAACGATGGTGCAAAAGCGCCAGTATGCGAGCCTCACTTCACTGTTTGCCCAGCTGTTTATTGAACTCAATGCCTGGCAGCGCCCGCTGCTGCTGGTGATTGACGATTATCATCTGATCAGTAACCCGGTTATCCATGACGCAATGCGTTTTTTCCTGCGTCATCAGCCGGAAAATATGACGATGGTGGTGCTGTCGCGCAATCTGCCTCAGCTTGGGATCGCCAATCTGCGCGTACGCGATCAGCTGTTGGAAATTGGCAGCCAACAGCTGGCATTTAACCATCAGGAAGCGAAGCAGTTTTTTGACTGCCGCCTGACCTCGCCCATTGAAGCCGCTGAAAGCAGTAAAATGTGCGACCACGTGGCTGGCTGGGCCACTGCATTACAGCTCATCGCCCTTTCTGCCCGTCAGAACAACAGCGCCGCCCATCATTCCGCGCGACGTCTGTCGGGCATCAATGCCAGCCACCTGTCCGACTACCTGGTGGATGAAGTCCTCGACAGCGTCGATCTCAACACCCGCAATTTCCTGCTGAAAAGTTCGCTGCTGCGTTCAATGAACGACTCGCTGATTGTGCGCGTCACCGGTGAGGAAAACGGACAGATGCGTCTCGAAGAGATTGAACGGCAGGGCCTGTTCCTGCAGCGAATGGACAATTCAGGTGAATGGTTCAGTTACCACCCCCTGTTTGGCAGTTTCCTGCGTCAGCGCTGCCAGTGGGAACTGGCGACCGAGCTCCCGGACATTCACCGGGCCGCGGCGGAAAGCTGGATGGCGCAGGGTTTTCCCAGTGAAGCCATCCATCACGCCCTGTCGGCCGGTGATGCGGTCATGCTGCGTGACATCCTGCTGAACCACGCATGGGGTTTGTTCCATCACAGCGAGCTGGCACTGCTCGAAGAGTCTATGGCCGCGCTGCCGTGGGAGAGCCTGCTGGAAAATCCACGTCTGGTACTGCTGCAAGCCTGGCTGATGCAGAGCCAGCATCGTTATAGCGAAGTGAACACCCTGCTGGCCCGCGCAGAAGAAGAGATGAGCAGCGAAATGGATGCCGCCCTGCATGCGGATTTCAACGCACTGCGCGCGCAGGTGGCCATTAATGACGGCAATCCTGGGGAGGCTGAACGCCTGGCCATGATTGCACTGGAAAATTTGCCGCTCGCCAGTTATTACAGCCGTATCGTGGCGACCTCAGTTCATGGCGAAGTCCTCCACTGCCAGGGAAAACTCAGTAAGTCGCTGGCGGTGATGCAGCAAACAGAACAGATGGCGCGCCGTCATGAAGTCTGGCATTACGCGCTGTGGAGCCTGATTCAGCAGGGTGAAATTCTGTTCGCTCAGGGTTTTTTGCAGGCGGCCTGGGAAGCCCAGGAAAAATCATTCCAGCTCATTCGTGAACAGCATCTCGAACAGCTGCCTATGCATGAATTTCTGCTGCGCATTCGCTCTCAGTTGCTGTGGGCATGGGCACGCCTGGATGAAGCCGAAATGAGCGCCCGCCACGGAATGGAAGTCCTCGCGAACTATCAGCCTCAGCAGCAGTTGCAATGTGTGGCCCTGCTGGCGCAAAGCTCACTGGCGCGCGGAAATCTGGACAACGCCCGCAATCATCTGAATCGTCTGGAAAATCTGTTGGGAAATGGCCAGTACCATAGCGATTGGGTGTCCAATGCCGACAAGGTTCGCGTGATTTACTGGCAGATGACCAATGACAAGAAAGCGGCCGCCAACTGGCTGCGTCAGACGCCAAAACCTGAATTTGCCAATAACCATTTCCTGCAGAGCCAGTGGCGCAATATTGCCCGCGCGCAGATTCTGTTGGGGGAAGTGGAATCGGCAGAAATCGTACTGGACGAATTAAATGAGAATGCGCGCAGCCTGCGCCTGATGAGCGATCTCAACCGCAACCTGCTGCTGCTCAATCAGCTTTACTGGCAGGCGAATCGGAAGAACGATGCTCAGCGCGTGCTGATGGAAGCCCTGGCGCTGGCCAATCGTACCGGGTTTATCAGCCATTTCGTGATTGAAGGAGAAGCCATGGCCCAGCAGCTGCGCCAGCTTCTTCAACTCAACACGCTGCCGGAACTGGAACAGCATCGCGCCCAGCGTATCCTGCGCGAAATCAACCAGCACCACAGGCATAAATTTGCTCACTTCGACGAGAACTTCGTTGAACGTCTGCTTAACCACCCTGAAGTACCGGAGCTTATCCGTACCAGTCCTCTGACTCAGCGAGAGTGGCAGGTGCTTGGGCTGATTTATTCAGGCTACAGTAATGAACAAATCGCCGGGGAGCTGGATGTCGCCGCCACGACCATCAAGACGCATATCCGCAATCTGTATCAGAAATTGGGCGTAGCGCACCGCCAGGATGCCGTTCACCACGCGCAGAAGCTGCTGAAAATGATGGGGTATGGGGTGTAAGGTTTGTGCGGCCTGATGCCCTCTCCCCAACCCTCTCCCACAGGGAGAGGGAGCAAAAAATAGCACTGACCATTTTCCCTCTCCCCTTGGGAGAGGGGAAACAGGCGACTCTGAACTAAAATCAGCACAACTCCAGCTGAATGTTATTCTCGGCAATCACCTGCATCACGCCCGCAGGCGGCATTGCGTCGGTGTAGACCGCATCCACCAGGCTGATGCTTCCCATGTTCACCATCGCGTTACGGCCAAACTTCGAGTGATCCACCACCAGCATGACGTGGCGTGAGTTTTCAATGATCGCGCGTTTGGTCCGTACTTCGTGGTAGTCAAACTCCAGCAGTGAGCCATCAGTATCGATACCGCTGATCCCGAGAATGCCGTAATCGAGACGGAACTGAGAGATAAAATCGAGCGTCGCTTCACCAATAATGCCACCGTCGCGGCTGCGTAACTCGCCGCCCGCCAGAATCACGCGAAAATCCTCTTTCGCCATCAGCGTGTTCGCCACGTTCAGGTTGTTGGTGACGATGCGTAAATCCGAGTGATTCAGCAGCGCATGGGCCACCGCTTCCGGCGTGGTGCCGATATCAATAAACAGCGCAGATCCGTTCGGGATCTGGCTTGCCACTTTACGGGCAATACGCTCTTTTTCCGCCGCCTGCGTCGCCTTGCGATCCTGCCAGGAGGTGTTGACCGAGCTGGACGGCAGTGCCGCACCACCGTGGTGGCGAAGGATCATCTGCTGCTCGGCCAGATCGTTAAGGTCACGACGAATCGTTTGTGGGCTGACGGAAAATTGCTCCACCAGCTCTTCCGTACTGACATAACCCTGCTTTTTTACCAGCTCAATAATCGCGTCATGACGTTGTGTTTGTTTCATGAAAGATCCCTGGAAAAATTATGTTCGTTTCCGCACATTCTGCGTATCAGCAAACGCCATTGCCAACCCAACTACCAGCCCGGTGACGTGGGCGCCATTCGCAATCGACATCCCAAACAGGTCGAGCCAACCCACAATCAGCCACAGCAATGAGAAGATAATCAGCCCGCGTTGCAGGAAAATACCGCTTTGCGGATCCCGCTCACCGCGCAGCCAGGCATAACCCATCAGCGCATACACCACGCCAGACAAGCCGCCGAACCACGGGCCGCTGAATTTATGCTGAATAAACCCACTCAGCAGCGCGCTTATGACCGTAATCACCAGCAATTTTCCGCTGCCGATACGTTTTTCCACCATCCCGCCAAGATACCACCACCACAGCAGGTTAAAGAGGATATGCATCAGCGAGAAATGCATGAAGGCATGGCTGAAATAGCGCCACAATTCAAACTGCTGTGACGGATCGTACGGCCAGGCGAGCCAAATCATCACCGCCTGATCGCCGATAACATTCATCACAATAAACACCAGAATACAGGCGATCATGATGAGCCAGGTCAAAGGTCCGGCGTTGCTTTTGAGGGTATCGATAAACGGAAAACGACGATACTGCAGGCCGCTGTTGGTATGGCCAGATTGCCAGCTTGCCGCGAGATACCGCGGGTCGGCAGGATCCTCCAGGAAGCGCGCCAGCTCATTGTGCACACGAGACGCCTGGCTTTCGTCGGCCAGCCAGACATCGGTTTGCGTATGCTGTTGAATCGTCAGAATAACGCCCTGCGTTGCCATGTAGTCAACAAACGCCTGGGCGACTCGCGGGTTACTAAAAGAGGTAATCATCAACATACGGAGCGTCGCTTATTCCACACAAAAGAAGACAGTATACCGTCTTAGCTTCCGTGTACCACTTCGGCCGGAAAATGGCGATGCCAGGCATCAAAACCGCCGTCCACGCTGTACACCTGGTCGTAGCCCTGTTGCAGCAGGTACTGAGCCGCCCCTTTGCTGCTGTTGCCGTGATAACACATCACCATCACCGGTGTTTCGAAATCGGTATCGCGCATAAACGCGCCCAGCGTGTCATTCGTCAGATGAAAAGCGTCCGGCGTGTGACCCATTGCATAGCTCTGTGGATCGCGGATATCCACCATCACCGCCAGCCCCTGCTGCAGTTTCTGGTGCGCTTCTTCTACGTTGATACATTCAAACTGATCCATGGTGCTCTCTTTTGTTCATTGTCGGTCGCATAAGTTTTCCCCCTCTCCCCTGCCCTCTCCCTCAGGGAGAGGGAGTAAAACCCGCACCGGGCAGTTCCCTCTCCCCACGGGAGAGGGTTAGGGAGAGGGGAAACATTTTACCGCCAAGTGTACGTCCTCACGGTAGTTAAACGCTAATTTGTTACGCACATCACTCTGAAATGTTTTTTTGATGTTACCAATTGCGCGTTTGTTTGCTATATTGAGCGATAACGAACATTTATGAGCTTTAACGAAAGTGCACGAGGGCGCAGCATGGAAACCAAAGATCTGATTGTGATAGGCGGTGGCATCAACGGTGCCGGTATCGCGGCAGATGCCGCAGGACGCGGATTATCCGTACTGATGCTGGAGGCTCAGGATCTGGCCTGTGCAACCTCAAGCGCCAGCTCTAAACTGATCCATGGCGGTCTGCGCTACCTGGAACACTACGAATTCCGTTTGGTCAGTGAGGCGCTCGCTGAACGTGAAGTGCTGTTGAAGATGGCACCTCACATTGCCTTCCCGATGCGCTTTCGTTTACCGCATCGCCCGCATCTTCGCCCGGCATGGATGATTCGCATCGGTCTGTTTATGTACGACCATTTAGGCAAACGCACCAGCCTGCCAAGCTCCACCGGGTTGCGTTTTGGCGCAGAGTCAGTCCTGAAGCCGGAAATTGTGCGCGGTTTCGAATATTCTGACTGCTGGGTGGATGACGCCCGTCTGGTTCTGGCGAACGCACAGATGGTGGTGAAGAAAGGCGGCGAAGTGCTGACACGCACCCGCGCCACCTCTGCACGCCGCGAAAACGGCCTGTGGATTGTTGAAGCAGAAGATATCGATACCGGCGAGAAATTCAGCTGGCAGGCTCGCGGACTGGTTAACGCCACAGGTCCATGGGTGAAACAATTCTTCGACGATGGCATGCACCTGCCGTCACCGTACGGCATTCGCCTGATCAAAGGCAGCCACATCGTGGTGCCGCGCGTACACACTCAGAAGCAAGCGTACATTCTGCAAAACGAAGATAAGCGCATCGTGTTTGTCATCCCGTGGATGGACGAGTTTTCGATTATCGGCACCACCGACGTGGAGTACAAAGGCGATCCGAAGAATGTCGAAATTGACGAGAGCGAAATTAACTACCTGCTGAAAGTGCATAACGCGCACTTTAAAAAACAGCTCGGTCGGGATGATATCGTCTGGACTTACTCCGGCGCCCGCCCGCTGTGCGACGACGAATCAGATTCACCGCAGGCCATCACCCGCGATTACACACTCGATATTCATGATGTAAACGGTCAGGCCCCGCTGCTTTCAGTATTTGGCGGCAAGCTGACGACCTACCGTAAGCTGGCAGAACATGCGCTGGAAAAACTGACGCCGTACTATAAAGGCATCGGCCCGGCGTGGACCAAAGGGACACAGTTACCCGGCGGTGATATTGCCGGTGACCGCGACGATTACGCGGCAAAACTGCGCCGCCGCTATCCGTTTATCAGCGAAGGGATGGCACGCCACTTCGCCCGTACTTACGGCAGCAACAGTGAGTGGATGCTGGGTGACGCGAAAGAGATTGCCGATTTAGGCGAGCATTTTGGTCATGAGTTTTACGAAGCTGAACTGCGCTATCTGGTGGAACACGAATGGGTACGCCGTCTGGATGATGCTATCTGGCGCCGCACTAAACAGGGCATGTGGTTGAATGCCGAAGAACAATCTCGTGTTGCACAATGGCTGGTACAAAACGTGGGAAAGCGTGAACTGGATTTAGCGTCGTAATGTTGATGCCCGGTGGCGCTGCGCTGACCGGGCCTACAGAACTAACACGCACCGTAGGCCGGGTCAGGCGAAAGCCGCCACCCGGCTTTTTTATGCTTATAACCTTACCGGATCGATATGCCAGATATGGTCCGCATACTCCTGAATGGTCCTGTCTGACGAGAAGTAGCCCATGTTGGCGATATTACGCATCGCTTTGGTGGTCCACTCCTCCGGATTGCGGTACAGCTCGTCCACTTTATCCTGGCAATCCACATAGCTGCGGAAATCCGCCAGAACCTGATAGTGATCGCCAAAGTTAATCAACGAATCCACCAGGTCACGATAGCGGCCAGGTTCTTCCGGATTAAACACGCCGGTCGCAATTTGCGTCAGCACCTGATGCAGTTCTTCATCCTGATCGTAGTAATCACGCGGCTTGTAGCCTTTCGCACGCAGCGCTTCGACCTCTTCCGCGGTGTTACCAAAGATAAAGATATTTTCATCGCCCACGTGTTCCAGCATTTCGACGTTCGCGCCGTCCAGCGTGCCGATGGTCAGCGCGCCGTTCAGGGCAAACTTCATGTTGCTGGTACCGGAAGCCTCGGTGCCCGCCAGCGAAATCTGTTCGGAGAGATCGGCTGCCGGAATGATCAGCTGTGCCAGACTGACACTGTAGTTCGGGATAAACACCACTTTCAGCTTATCGCCAATCTGCGGATCGTTGTTGATCACCTTCGCCACGTCGTTGATCAAATGGATAATGTGTTTTGCCATGTAGTACGCCGACGCCGCTTTACCGGCGAAGATGTTCACACGCGGCACCCACTCGGCCGTTGGGTCGGCCTTAATCCGGTTGTAGCGGGTGATCACATGCAGCACGTTCATCAGCTGACGTTTGTACTCGTGGATACGTTTGATCTGCACATCAAACAGCGATTTCGGACTCACCACCACGTTCAGTTGCTGAGCGATGTACTCCGCCAGACGCTTTTTGTTTTCCAGCTTGGCGTGATGCACCGCCTGATTCACCTGCGGGTAATCCAGATGCTGTTCCAGCTCGCTGAGCTGGCTCAGATCGGTGCGCCAGGTACGGCCAATATGTTCATCCAGCACGCCTGAGAGCGGCGGGTTCGCCAGCGCCAGCCAGCGGCGCGGCGTGACACCGTTGGTGACGTTGGTGAAGCGCATCGGGAAAATCTTCGCGAAATCCGCAAACAGCGACTGCACCATCAGGTTGGAGTGCAGCTCTGACACACCGTTGACCTTATGACTTATCACCACCGCCAGCCACGCCATACGCACGCGGCGCCCGTTGGATTCATCAATGATCGAACAGCGGCTCAGCAGCCCGGTGTCGTTCGGGTACTGTTCCTGCAGTGTTTTCAGGAAGTAGTCGTTGATCTCAAAAATGATTTGCAGATGACGCGGCAGGATTTTGCCGAGCATATCCACCGGCCAGGTTTCCAGCGCTTCGCTCATCAACGTATGGTTGGTGTAGGAGAAGACCTGACAGGTCACCTCAAACGCCTCATCCCAGCTGAACTTATGCTCATCAATCAGCAGACGCATCAGCTCCGGAATCGACAACACCGGGTGGGTGTCATTGAGGTGAATCGCAATTTTCGCCGCCAGGTTGTTGTAGGTCTTATGCAGCTGGAAATGGCGGCTGAGAATATCCTGCACCGTCGAGGAAACGAGGAAATATTCCTGGCGCAGACGCAGCTCGCGGCCGGAGTACGTGGAATCATCCGGGTACAGCACACGGGAGACGTTCTCAGAGTGGTTTTTATCTTCCACCGCCGCAAAGTAGTCGCCCTGGTTGAATTTACCCAGGTTGATTTCGCTGCTCGCCTGCGCATTCCACAGACGTAGCGTGTTGGTGGCGTCGGTGTCATAACCGGGAATGATTTGATCGTAGGCAACCGCCAGGATCTCTTCGGTTTCTACCCAGTGACTTTTTTTACCTTCCTGTTGGATACGGCCACCAAAACGCACTTTATAGCGGGTATTGTGCCGCTTGAATTCCCACGGGTTACCGTATTCCAGCCAGTAATCCGGCGATTCTTTCTGCCGACCGTCCACGATATTTTGTTTGAACATACCGTAGTCATAACGGATACCGTAGCCCCGGCCCGGCAGGCCAAGGGTGGCCAGCGAATCGAGGAAACACGCCGCCAGACGCCCCAGCCCCCCGTTGCCCAAACCCGGATCATTCTCTTCGTCAATCAGCTCTTCAAGTTCAAGCCCCATCCCTTCCAGCGCGTTTTTCACGTCCTCATAAATACCGAGTGACAAGAGGGCATTGGAAAGGGTGCGGCCAATCAGAAACTCCATCGACAGGTAGTAGACCTGGCGTCCTTCCTGCGATAACTGAGCGCGGTTGGAACGTAGCCAGCGTTCGACAAGGCGATCGCGGACGGCAAACAGCGTGGCGTTCAGCCATTCGTGCTTGTTGGCGATCGCCGGATCTTTCCCGATGATGAACATCAGCTTGTAGGCAATAGAGTGTTTCAGTGCCTCAACGCTGAGTGTCGGCGATGCGTACGTAAAAGGTGCATTCATAGACAGGGTTCCTGTGATTACATCAAGCGTTGATAAAGCTCGCGGTAGGACGTCGCCGCGACTTGCCAGCTAAAATCCATGCTCATGGCCTGGCGCTGAACGTAGCGCCAAAGCGATGGGCGCGACCACAATACGAAAGCACGCCGAATCGCTCTCAGCAGCGACCAGGCATTACTGTCTTCGAACACAAATCCACTGGCGATACCATCGGCCAGATTTTCCAGCGAGCTGTCGGACACCGTATCCGCCAGACCGCCGGTACGACGCACCAGCGGCAGGGTACCGTATTTAAGACCGTACAGCTGGGTGAGCCCGCAGGGCTCGAAACGGCTGGGCACCAGAATCACATCCGCGCCCCCCATGATGCGGTGCGAGAAGGCTTCGTGATAACCAATCTGCACGCCAACCTGACCCGGATGCTCGGCGGCCGCGGCAAGGAAACCTTCCTGCAACACCGGATCGCCCGCGCCCAATAGCGCAAGCTGGCCGCCCTGCTCCAGTAAGCCCGGCAGAGCTTCCAGGACTAAATCCAACCCCTTCTGGCTGGTCAGACGGCTCACCACCGCAAACAGTGGCGCTTTGTCGTTGACCTTCAGCCCCATGGCAATTTGCAGCTGGCGTTTGTTCTCCGCCTTATCTTCAAGCTGATCGCGGGTATAACGCGAGGCCAGCAGCAGATCGTTTTCCGGGCTCCAGATGTGATCATCAACACCGTTGAGGATCCCCGACAGTCGCCCTTCCTGATGGCGCTGGCGCAACAGCCCTTCCATCCCGTAGGCAAACTGCGGTTCGGTGATTTCCCGCGCGTAGGTTGGGCTGACGGCGGTGATGTGATCGGCGTAATACAACCCGGCTTTCAGGAAAGAAATCTGCCCGTTAAACTCCAACCCGTGCATGTTGTAGAACGACCACGGCAGATCGATATCATTCATGTGGTGCGCGTAGAACATGCCCTGGTAGGCCAGGTTGTGCACGGTGAACACTGATTTTGCCGGGCGGCCGCGCGCTGCAAGATACGCCGGGGCGAGCCCTGCATGCCAGTCGTGCGCGTGCACCACGTCCGGGCGCCAGAACGGATCCAATCCACTGGCCATCTCCGCGCCGACCCAACCGAGCAGGGCAAAACGCAGAATGTTGTCCGTATAGGCAAACTGGTTGGTGTCGTGATACGGACTGCCGGGACGCTCATAAAGATGTGGGGCATCAATCAGATAGATGCCCACGCCGTTAAAACGACCAAACAACAGCGTAATACGTCCGGCAAAAGTATCGCGACGGGTCACTACCTGTGCGTCCGTCACGCCGCGGCGGATATCCGGAAAAGCCGGCAGCAGCACGCGCGTATCCACACCATCGGCAATTTGTGCCGCGGGCAACGCGCCAATCACATCTGCCAGACCGCCGGTTTTCAGCAACGGGAACATCTCTGAACATACGTGTAAAACCTGCATTATCGCTCCTGTTTGACCTGCAACTTACGCAGCATTTCCCGCGTAACCAGTACAATGCCTTCTTCTGAGCGGTAAAAACGACGGGCGTCCTCTTCCGCATTTTCCCCAATCACCATGCCTTCCGGGATCACGCAGGCGCGATCAATCACACAGCGACGCAGGCGGCACGAACGTCCAATCCAGACGTCCGGCAATAACACTGACGAATCTATGTTACAAAACGAATTTATCCGCACGCGCGGGAACAACACCGACTGCACCACCACGGAGCCTGAGATGATGCAACCGCCGGAAACCAGCGAGTTCAGCGTCATACCATGGCTGCCCGAACGGTCCTGCACAAATTTGGCCGGCGGCAGCGATTCCATATGGGTGCGAATTGGCCAGTCCTGGTCATACATATCCAGCTCTGGTGTCACAGAGGCCAGATCGAGGTTGGCTTTCCAGTACGCTTCCAGCGTTCCCACATCGCGCCAGTACGGCTCTGCGGTAGGATCGGACTGCACGCAGGACAACGGGAAAGGATGTGCATACGCCGTGCCAGCTTTCACAATTTTCGGGATGATATCTTTGCCGAAATCATGGCTGGAATTTTCGTCGTTGTCGTCCTGCTCCAGCAGCTCATAAAGATAATCAGCATCAAAGATATAGATGCCCATACTGGCGAGGGATTTTGTGTCATCACCCGGCATGGTCGGCGGCGTTGCCGGTTTTTCTACAAACTCGACAATTTTGTCTTCGGCGTCCACCGCCATCACCCCAAAGGCTGTTGCCTCAGCAACGGGCACAGGCATGCAGGCTACGGTGCAACGTGCGCCTTTTTCGGCATGATCGATGAGCATGCGCGAGTAGTCCTGTTTGTAGATATGGTCACCCGCCAGAATCACCACGTATTCCGCTTTGTAGCGGCGAATGATGTCGAGGTTTTGCGTGACCGCATCTGCCGTACCGCGATACCAGTTTTCACCGCTGACGCGCTGTTGCGCAGGCAGCAGATCGACAAATTCGTTCATCTCTTCACTGAAGAATGACCACCCGCGCTGAATATGCTGCACCAGAGTATGCGACTGGTACTGAGTGATCACGCCAATACGGCGGATCCCCGAGTTAATGCAGTTAGATAACGCGAAGTCGATGATGCGGAATTTGCCACCAAAGTGCACCGCAGGTTTTGCCCGCTTAATGGTCAAATCTTTGAGTCGGGTTCCGCGCCCACCGGCGAGGATCAGCGCCACTGCTTTCATCGGCAGTTGACGGGCGAGCATCAGAGGATCGTTCTTTTCAAGTCTAACCATGATTAACTCCTTTTTTCGCTCTTATTCACGAGCGGACCTTTTCGAATACGCACACTCCGTGCGCGGGCCCATGCCAGACAGCCAGGGTGACCGGATTATCCTCTCCGGCGAATGGAGGAATGGCACGCCACTCCCCTACGGGTAAAACAATATCGGCAACATCCTGAGTGCCATTGAGGGTGATGAGCCAGGCATCCGAAAGCAAAATCTGCATTTTTGGGATCCCCTGCTGCCACTCCTCGGCGCTCAAGGTTTGCGCATCCTTATTAAGCCAAACCACGCGGCCATCTCCCTCCTGCCACCAGCGATCTTCGGTCAGTGCCGGGATCTGTTGGCGCAGATGAATGAGTGCCGCGGTAAATGCCGTCAGGCCAGCATTGGCGTTGCTCCAATCGAGCCAGGCCAGCTCATTGTCCTGACAGTAGGCGTTATTATTGCCATGCTGACTGTGGCCGTGTTCGTCACCGGCCAGCAGCATCGGGGTCCCCTGTGATAAAAGCAGCGTTGCCATCAGGGCATGGACGCTGGCGCGCCGCCGTTCAGTCACGTCGAGACTGCCGTCTAAACCTTCTATACCATGGTTATAACTATGGTTATTGTTAGTGCCGTCGCGGTTTTCTTCGCCGTTCGCCTCATTGTGTTTCTGATTGAAACAGACGCAGTCCTGCAACGTAAAACCGTCATGAGCCGTCGTCAGATTGACGGAGGCTGACGGCAAACGTCCGCTATGCTGGAAAACATCGCTGGAGGCGGCAAAGCGTCGCGCGAATTCAGCGAGCGACAGGTTTTGCTGCAACCAGAAGCGCCGACTGGCATCGCGAAACTGATCGTTCCACTCGGCAAACAGCGGTGGAAAGTTGCCGACCTGATAACCGCCATCACCGATATCCCAGGGTTCGGCAATCAGCTTCACCCGGGAAAGATGCGGGTCGTTTTTGATCGCCTCAAACAACGGCGCATCAGGGCGAAACGTCGGCGTGCGTCCCATCACCGGCGCAAGGTCAAAGCGGAAACCATCCACATGACACTCATCGACCCAGAAACGCAGGCACTGACGGGCATATTCCACTGAGCCCGGGGTGCTGAGATTCAGGGTGTTTCCGCAGCCGGTCCAGTTGTGGTAATCGCCGTCGTCTCTTATCCAATAATAGCTACGGTTATCAATTCCGCGCAGGGAGAAGGTCGGGCCATCCAGATCCACCTCCGCGCTATGGTTGAGCACGATGTCCAGAATGACTTCGATGCCTGCCGCGTGCAGCGCCTTCACCGCATCACGAAATTCCGTTAGCGCGTTCTCCTCGGACGTGGCATAGCCCGGCTCCACGGCAAACAGCGCCAGCGGGTTATAGCCCCAATAGTTGGAAAGCCCGAGGCGCTGCAACCGCGGTTCACTGGCAAAATGCGCCACCGGCAGCAGCTCCAGTGCCGTAATGCCCAACTTCTGAAAATAAGCAATCATCAGCGGATGGGCCAGCGCCTGATACGTCCCGGCAATCTCTTTGGGAATGCCCGGATGCAGATAGGTCAGCCCTTTGACGTGCGCTTCGTAGATAACCGTCTTGCCCCACGGTGTGCGCGGAAGGGCATCGTTTTCCCAGTCGTAGTGCAAATCCACTACCACGGAACGCGGTGCGACGCTTGCGCTATCACGCTCATCCGGCTGGTCATGGCCGCCGTGCAAAATCGGATCGTCCTGCGCCTTTCCGTCCACACGATGAGCGCACGGGTCGAGCAACAGTTTGGCCGGATTAAAACGGTGCCCCTGCTGCGGGTCCCAAGGACCATGAACGCGGAACCCATAACGCAGCCCCGGGCGGGCCTTCGGCAGATAGCCGTGCCAGATGTCTCCCGTACGGCTCGGAAAATCTTCACGGTATTCGTTGCCGTGCTTATCAAACACACAGAGTTCAACCCGTTGAGCATGCGCGGAAAAGAGCGTGAAGTTCACGCCCTGCCCGTCATAGCTCGCGCCAAGCGGAGTGGGTTTGCCTGCCGTGAGTTTGCTCATTCGCCCTCCCGCACCAGCCAGATAGTGGAAAGCGGCGGCAGCGTGAGGGAAAGGGAGTGCTGACGACCGTGACTGGTTATCTCATCACTGTGCACCGTTCCGCCGTTACCCGCGTTACTCCCGTGATAGTGCATGGAGTCGGTATTCAGGGTTTCACGCCAGCGGCCCGGCTGATTAATACCGAAACGGTAATCATGACGCGGGACGGGGGTAAAGTTGCTGGCAACGATGATTTCGTTGCCCTGACTGTCGCGGCGCACGAAGACGAACACCGAACGCTCGTGGTCGTCCACCACCAGCCATTCGAAGCCATACGCGTCGTAATCCAGCTCGTGCATTGCTTTATGCTGGCGATAGGTATGGTTCAGGTCTCTCACCAGGCGCTGCACGCCGTGGTGCCAGTTGTCGCCACCGTCCAGCAGGTGCCAGTCAAGGCTGGCGTCGTGGTTCCATTCGCGCCCCTGAGCAAACTCATTCCCCATGAACAGCAGCTTTTTGCCCGGGAAGGCATACAGCCAGCCGTAGTAGGCGCGCAGGTTGGCGAACTTCTGCCACGCGTCGCCCGGCATACGGTCCAGAATGGATTTTTTGCCATGCACCACTTCATCGTGCGACAGCGGCAGCACGAAGTTCTCAGTGCCGTTATAGAGCATCCCGAACGTCAGCTTGTCGTGGTGATGCTTGCGATAAACCGGGTCGAGCTTGAAATAGTCGAGGGTGTCGTGCATCCAGCCGAGGTTCCACTTGTACCAGAAGCCGAGACCGCCCATGTCCGGTGGACGAGACACCCCCGGAAAGTCCGTTGACTCCTCCGCCATGCTTACCGCCCCCGGCACCTGTTCGCCGAGAATACGATTGGTGCTCCGCAAGAATTCAATCGCCTCTAAGTTCTCACGTCCGCCGTGTTCGTTGGGGATCCACTCGCCCGCTTTACGGCTGTAGTCGCGGTAAATCATCGAAGCCACGGCATCGACGCGCAGCGCATCAATACCAAAGCGCTCAATCCAGTAGAGGGCGTTGCCCACCAGATAGTTTTGCACTTCACGACGCCCGTAGTTGTAAATCAGGGTGTTCCAGTCCTGGTGATACCCTTCCCGGGGATCGCTATGCTCGAAGAGTTCGGTACCGTCGAATTTCGCCAGCGCAAAATCGTCCGACGGGAAATGCCCCGGCACCCAGTCGAGGATCACGTTCAGTCCGGCATTGTGCGCAGCATTGATGAAATAGCGAAAATCTTCACGGGTGCCAAAACGCCGCGTTGGCGCATAAAGCCCCGTTGGCTGGTAGCCCCAGCTGCCGTCGAAAGGGTGTTCGTTAATCGGCAGCAGCTCAAGATGGGTGAAGCCCATCCACTTCGCGTACGGTACCAGTTGGTCTGCCAGTTCGCGGTAGCTCAGCCAGAAGTTGTTGTCGGTATGGCGGCGCCATGAGCCCAGATGGACTTCATAGATGGAAATCGGCGCATCAAAACGGTTGGCCCGCTTGCGCGATTCCGGCTGCTCCACTTTGTCTGGCAGGCCGCAAATCAGCGAAGCCGTTTCCGGGCGCATCTGCGCCTCGAAGGCATACGGATCCGCTTTGATACGCAGCTTGCCGTGGGCGTCGATCATTTCAAATTTGTACAGCTGGCCGTTGTGCGCACCGGGGATAAACAGCTCCCAGATGCCCGATTCCTTTTGCAAACGCATCGGGTGGCGGCGGCCATCCCAATAGTTGAACTGTCCGACCACCGACACCCGACGCGCGTTGGGTGCCCAAACGGAAAAACGCGTTCCCGTGACGCCGTCCATCGTATCGGCATGCGCGCCCAGCGTTTCATAAGGACGCAGGTGCTTCCCTTCCGACAGCAGCCAGGCATCCATCTCCTGTAACAACGGGCCAAAACGATAGGGATCGTCAATCAGGTTCTGCTGGCCGTGCCAGGTCACCGCCAATTGATAGCGAAAGGGATTTTTACGGCGCGGCATAACACCGCTAAAGAAACCGCGTGAATCCAGGCAATCGAGCATGCCGACTTTACGCCCGGTTTTTGGCTCGATGACCCACACTTCGGTCGCGTCAGGTAACAGTGCGCGGACTTCGAGCCCCGCGTCGGTCGAGTGCATACCAAGCACGGAAAATGGGTCCGCAAAATGGCCGGCAATTAGCGCATTAATCACGTCTCTCTCAATACGATCGGACATGCTATTCATCCTGTTATAGGTGTCGCTGTGTCGATTCTCTGTAGCGACTTGTATGACCCGAATGGCGCTGCAAATGGTGCTTCCTTTATTGCGCCATCCTACCGTCAGGGAAAACCTCTCCCTTAAAGCATAGCCAAGGCTTTATCTGACTCCTGGTAAAAATTGATGCATACGTATTTACTCCTTGTTCTACGTATAAAGTGACAGGCGTAAAAAAGGGGTGACTCAGCACCCCTTTCTTCATTTTGCTACGCGAGTTGTCGCAACATGCGGCGCAATGGTTCGGCCGCGCCCCAGAGGAGCTGATCGCCAACGGTGAAGGCGGAGAGGAACTCCGGCCCCATATTCAGTTTACGCAAGCGTCCGACCGGGGTGGTCAACGTGCCCGTCACGGCCGCCGGCGTCAGTTCGCGCATAGTGATGTCTCTGTCGTTTGGCACCACTTTGGCCCACGGGTTGTGCGCCGCAAGCAGTTCTTCAACGGTCGGAATCGAGACATCTTTCTTCAGTTTGAGGGTGAACGCCTGGCTGTGGCAGCGCAGTGCACCGATACGCACACAGAGACCATCAACAGGAATGATGCTCTGTGCGCCAAGAATTTTGTTGGTCTCTGCCTGGCCTTTCCACTCTTCGCGGGTCTGGCCGTTATCGAGCTGTTTGTCGATCCATGGGATCAGGCTGCCCGCCAGCGGTACGCCAAAGTTATCCACTGGCAGATCGCCGCTACGCGTCAACTGAGTGACTTTACGTTCGATATCCAGGATCGCAGAAGCCGGGTTCGCCAGCTCGTCCGCCACGTAGTTATGCAGGCCGCCCATCTGGCTCAGCAGCTCGCGCATATGGCGAGCACCGCCGCCGGAAGCCGCCTGATAAGTGGCAACCGAGACCCACTCCACCAGATCGTTGGCAAACAGGCCGCCGAGAGACATCAGCATCAGGCTGACGGTACAGTTGCCGCCGACAAAGGTCTTCACGCCGTTGTTCAGGCCATCGGTGATCACGTCCTGGTTAACCGGGTCGAGAATAATAATGGCATCATCTTTCATGCGCAGCGAGGAGGCAGCGTCAATCCAGTAGCCCTGCCAGCCGCTTTCACGCAGCTTCGGATAGATTTCGTTGGTATAATCGCCGCCCTGACAGGTGACAATAATGTCGAGCGCTTTCAACGCCTCCAGATCGAATGCGTCCTGAAGCGTTCCCCCGCTGTGGGAACCAAATGCAGGCGCAGCCTGACCCAACTGAGAGGTGGAGAAGAAAACCGGGCGGATAGCGTCGAAATCACGCTCTTCTACCATGCGTTGCATGAGTACAGAGCCGACCATGCCGCGCCAGCCGATAAAACCAACATTTTTCATAGCGTGTGTTCCTGCAGAGATGTGTGCTGTTGTGCTGAGCCGGTTTTCAACCATGAAACCGGAACATCCCTCACATTACAAAATGCAGCCAAAGTCGCAAGTGAAAAAAATCAATGATGGGTAATCATTAAGTAAAGCAACTTATTTACGCTGTGTATCTGCGTAAAGCGTGAAGGGCAATTATCAGGGAACTATGTAATGAGTGAAATTCTTTCTGCGGCCGTTTTGTTGATCCTGATTATGGATCCTTTAGGAAATCTGCCCATTTTTATGTCGGTGCTCAAACACACCGAACCCAAGCGCCGCAGGGCGATCATGATACGTGAGCTATTAATCGCACTCCTGATAATGCTCATTTTCCTCTTCGCCGGAGAGCGGATTTTGGGGTTCCTGAATCTTAGCGCGGAGACCGTGTCTATTTCGGGCGGCATTATTTTATTCCTGATAGCCATCAAGATGATTTTCCCGAGTGCGGAAGGAAGCAGCAGTGGTTTACCGGTGGGTGAAGAGCCTTTTATTGTGCCGCTAGCCATTCCTCTGGTGGCCGGACCCTCTTTGCTGGCGACCCTGATGCTGTTATCCCACCAGTATCCGAATCAGATGGGGCATCTGGTCATCGCGCTGATGCTCGCCTGGGGCGGTACGGTGGCAATTCTGCTGCAATCTGGCTTGTTCTTGCGTCTGCTGGGCGAGAAAGGCGTGAACGCGCTGGAGCGCCTGATGGGGCTGATTCTGGTGATGCTGGCAACGCAGATGTTCCTGGATGGCATTCGGGTATGGATGAAAGGCTAGGTAAACGCAAAACGGCAACCTTCGGGTTGCCGTTTTTAGTGTCTGCACCCTCTCCCCGTGGGAGAGGGTTGGGGTGAGGGCACCAGACCGCACAAGGTAAAACCAAAACGTTCGCCAATCGGTTCCCTCTCCCTGTGGGAGAGGGTTAGGGAGAGGGGGAAACGCCTTAGCTCAGCAACTCAAACGCAATCATCCCGACAATCGCGCCCACGGTCCCCAGAATGGTTTCCATCAGCGTCCAGGTTTTCAGCGTTTGTGCTTCGGTAGCACCGGTAAACTTACCGAACAGCCAGAAACCGGCGTCGTTCACGTGACTCACCACAATCGATCCACCCGCGATACAGATAGACAACGCCGCCATCTGCGCGCCACTGTAGTTCAGTTGTTCAATCACCGGCATGACCAGGCCTACTGCCGTCAGACAGGCTACGGTTGCCGAACCCTGAATGATGCGTACTGCAGCCGCCAGCACAAAGCAGGTAATGGCAATAGGCAGGCCCATACCGGTCAGCGCTTCGCCCAATGCCGGGCCGACGCCGGAATCCACCAGCACCTGCTTGAACACGCCACCGGCACCGATCACCAGCAGAATAATCCCCGCTGGCTGTAGCGCCGCGCCGCAGATTTCCATAACGCGATCTTTTGGCATCCCCTGACGCATCGCCAGACCGTATATAGCGACCAGACAGGCCACCAGAATCGCGGTGAAGGGGTGGCCAATAAACTCAAACCACTCATAGGCACGTGAACCGACCGGCACAAAGTGCGCGGCGATGGTTTTCAGGCCGACCAGCACGAGCGGCAGCAGGATCAGCGCCAGGCTGAAGCCAAAGGACGGCATTTTGCCTTCGCCCAGATGCGGTTCGGAGATATCAGCAGGAATGTGCAATTCGACGTGGCGGCTGATGAAATTACCCCACAGCGGTCCGGCAATAATCATTCCCGGGATTGCCGCGCACAGGCCAATCAGGATCATCCAACCAAAATCAGCGTGCATCTGCGAAGCCAACAGCATCGGTGCTGGCCCCGGCAGCAGGAACGCCGCGGCGGCGGCAACGCCCGCAAACAGAGGGATAACCAGTTTGACCAGATTGGTCCCGGTATGGCGCGCCATCGAGAACGCGACGCTTATCAGCAGGACAATCGCCACTTCAAAGAACAGCGGCAGCGCACAAATCAGCCCGGCGAGGCCAATCGCATAGTGCGCCCGGCTGTGGCCGAACGATTTCAGCATCTTCACGGCAATCTGATCGACGGCCCCGGTTTCATGCAGAATTTTGCCAAACATCGCGCCCAGCGCGACGACTATCGCCAGAAAGCCCAGCGTGCCGCCCATCCCTTTTTGCATGGTATCGGCAATTTTATCGAGCGGCATCCCGGAGAACAGCCCTGCGCCAATTGACACCACCATCAAAGCGACGAAGGCGTGCATGCGCGCTTTCATGACTAAAAACAGCAGCAGCAAGACCGAGCCCACTGCCGTTAACACCAGCGTTAATGTACTCACTGCTGACTGCCTTTGTTGATTAACTCAATGGTACTGGCCACCACACCGTTCAGCGGCTGATCAATGTCCACCACCAGCACGTCGGGTTCGTTGACGCCCGGTTCTTCCAGGGTTTCGAACTGGGTGACCAGCATTTGCGTTTTGAAGAAATGACCTTTGCGCGCTTTCAGACGGTTTTCAATAACCGCGAAATCGCCCTTCATGTAGATGAAAGAAAGGTTAGGATTGCCTTCGCGCAGCAGATCGCGATAGCTCTTTTTCAGCGCAGAACAGACGATAAGCGACACTTTATTGGTGCGCTGCATCGCGAAAGCGGCGTCGTTCAGGGCCTGAAGCCACGGTTTGCGGTCGTCGTCGTTCAGCGGTTCGCCGGAAGACATTTTGACGATATTGCGGCGCGGATGGAGGAAGTCACCATCAAGAAACGCGGCATGCAGTCGATACGCCACTTCACTGGCGACCGCGGATTTACCGCTGCCAGAGACGCCCATCAGAACGTAGACATGGTGATCATGGTTAGTCGTGCTCAACGGTAGCTCCTCAGAAATGTTACGGGTAACTGTTAACGGTAACATTGTCCTGCTGGATCCGTGGAGAAGCAATAACCCGTCGGACGAGAAACTGTGTTGTGTGATCTACTTCAAACTTGGCAGGCTAGATCGATCCGCCCGGTGACAATGTGAAACCTAAATCTAACATCTTCGGCGTAACTATTTCACCACGGATGCGTGCCAGCAGGCGTTCAGCCCCAATTCGCCCCATGCGTTCACGCGGCGTGAGCACGCTCGCCAGACGCGGCTCCATCACCTGACCGATATCATGGCCGTGGAAACCGGCAATCGCCATGTCATCCGGAATTTTCAGTCCCAGACGCTGACATTCAAACGCCGCGCCGACCGCGAGGTCATCGTTAGTACAGAAGATGCCGTCCAGCTCCGGATACTCGCGACGCGCCTGGCGCATCAGTTCAATACCGGAGGAGTACGACGAAGATTGCTCCACCATCATGCTGTAGGGTGTCAGGCCCGCATCGCGCATGGCCTGCTCGTAGCCTTTCTGTTTGATGATGGTTCGCTCATCAAGACGCGCGCCAAGGTAGGCGATATGGCGGTGGCCGCGGGAAATGATAGTGGCCGTCATCTGGCGGGCGGCTTCAAAGTTATCGAACCCCACCGCGATATCAATGCACGGCGACTGGCTGTCCATCAGTTCCACCACCGGAATGCCGGCCACTTCAATCATTTTGCGGGTACGCGCGGTGTGGTTTCGCTCAGAAAGAATTAAACCGTCAATGTTCCAGGAGAGCATCGATTCCAGACGCTCTTCTTCCATTTCCGGTTTGTAGCCATAGTGGGCGAGCATCGCCTGATAACCGTAGGCATCCGTCACGCTTTCAATGCCTTTCAGCACTTCGGCGAACACCTGGTTGGTTAAGGACGGTAGCAGGACGCCAATCGCGCGACTGGTGGCATTAGAGAGAATATCGGGCGCGCGATTGGGAATGTAACCCAGTTCATCAAGGGCGGCGGCGATTTTGCCACGCAGCGCAATGGACACTTGTTCCGGGTTGCGCAGAAAACGGCTGACCGTCATTTTGGTCACGCCGACGCGATCGGCCACATCCTGAAGTACGGGTCTTTTCTTTTTCATCGTCCAGCGGGTGATAAAGGGGGAAACATTTCATCAGTTTACCATGGACGCACAAAAACCTTCCCGCTTTCACGGGAAGGTTCTGCGATTTATTTAATCAGGATCATACCGGTGGCAGGTCGAACAGCAGAATTTCCGCTTCGCTGTCGGCATGAACGGACAGAGCCTGCTCATCCCAAATCGCCAGACCATCGGCCGTGGTGGCTTTGGTGCCGTTGATAGAGACTTCGCCTTTCACTACCTGAATCCACACGCGGCGGTCAGCGGCAATCTGGTGAACAGACTGTTCGTCTTTCGCCATCGCCCAGCGGTACAGCTCCATGTCCTGGTAAACCTTCAGCGAACCGTCACGCGCATCCGGCGACAGCACCAGCTGTTTGCCCTGGGCGGCGTCAAAGCGACGCTGTTCGTAGCGAGGCGTGATGCCGGTTTCTTCTGGAATGATCCAGATTTGGTACAGGTGAAGTTTCTCCGTTTTGCTCGGGTTGTACTCCGAGTGACGAACACCGGTCCCGGCGCTCATAATCTGGAATTCACCGGCGGGCACCTGCTCTTTGTTGCCCATGCTGTCCTGGTGCTCAACGGCGCCTTCCAGCACATAGGTCAGAATTTCCATGTCTTTATGCGGGTGAGTGCCGAAGCCCTGCCCGGCATCAATCACGTCATCGTTAATGACGCGCAGTGCGGAAAAGCCCATGAAATTCGCATCGTAATAGTTCGCGAAAGAGAAAGTATGCCAGGAGTCCAGCCAACCGTGATTCGCATGGCCGCGCTCATTTGCTTTGCGTAAGTAGATCATGATGTTCACCCCGTGTTCGTTTCGATGGACTTAGTGTGGACCCGAACCGTTCAGGATGATAGAGGGTGAAAATTGACTCCTCTGTTCAAAATTTATGAACAACAGCAGAGGAGCCAAATCCGCTTATTTCTCGAGGGTTATGACGGAAGGAGAAGGCCGTTCAAAGCCGCGTTCGAGGATCTCCATGTTGGTAAGAACTTCAGATTCCTTGACGTAATTCGGCGCGCCGGTGGTCAGCGTTTCGTACAGCGAATCATAAACGCGGCCATAGTCGCCCACCTCCGGTTCAATAGCTTCGCGTACCGTCACACCGTCGTCGTTTACATACTCTAATTGACCGATGCTGCTGTCCGCGCCAAAACCGGGTTCGCCCGGCATGATATTGGCCTTAAGGCTGGTTTCCTGCTGGTCGATGCCGTATTTCAGATACGAACCTTTGGTGCCGTGAACGATAAATTTCGGGTAGTCGATTTTCACCAGATGGCTGGTTTTGACGGTCGCTTTCAGGTCGCCATAAAACAGCTGTGCTTCGAAGGTATCGTCCGGATTGGCTTTATTACGCACGCTGCGAATGTCGTAGGCGACCTGATCCGGGCGACCAAACAGCGAGATAATCTGATCCATGGTGTGCACGCCCAAACCATAGAATGCGCCATCCTGCGGCAGCCCGGGTTTGGTTTCCGCCACCGGGCGGTACATGTCGAAATGGCTTTCAATTTCAACCAGCCCGCCGAGCTTACCGCTCTCAATGACTTTCTTTGCCGTCAGGAAACAGGAGTCGAAGCGACGGTTTTGGTATGGCGTGACCGTCAGCCCTTTCTCTTTCGCCAGGGTGAACAACGCTTTGGCTTCCGTCAGGGTCGGCGTGAAGGGCTTTTCCACCAGCACGTTTTTACCCGCTTCGAGCGCGCGCTTCGCATAGTCGAAATGGCTGTCGGCGTGTGTACACACCACCACGAGCTTCACCTGAGGATCGTTCAGGACTTCATCAAGATCGCTGGTGAAATGGATATGCTGATACTGCGGATGCTGCTCTTCCGGCTTCGCGCTGCGGCGGTAGATATGCGCGACATGCCAGCTGTCTTTGCGGTTAAGCACGTAAGGAAGGTGATAGCGAGTGGTGCTCTTTCCGAAACCAATAAATGCACAATGTAGGGTCATGGCTCAGTCCTTGTTAAGGTTGCTGCCGACTACCATAGCATTTGGGTAGGCCCGCGCAAGCGAAGCGCCGCCGGGCAAACAATTGTGCGGTCTGGTGCCCTCACCCCAGCCCTCTCCCACGGGGAGAGGGAGCAGACACTAAAAACGACAACCAGAGGTTGCCGTTTTGCTTTTACCTTGTGCGATCTGGTGCCCTCACCCCAACCCTCTCCCACAGAGAGAGGGAGCAGACACTAAAAACGACAACCAGAGGTTGCCGTTTTGCTTTTACCTTGTGCGGTCTGGTGCCCTCACCCCAACCCTCTCCCACGGACTACCACAGCACGTTTGCCCGAATGAGTTGGCGTCGTAGCAAGGCGGCAAGGGAGCTTATCCCCTGGAGCTTACTCCAGTAAGTGACTGGGGTAAGTGAGCGCAGCCAACGCCGCTACGGCGTCAAATAATTCAGGCAAAAAAAAAGCCAGCGCTAGGCTGGCTACAAAATAATACTGGAAGCAATGTGAGCAATGTCGTGCTTTCAGGTATTCCGTGTGGGGTCTCCCTGAACGCACGGCAATAATAATCATTATCATTCGCACTTGTCTACTCCTTTTTGTCAAAAACAGCAGTTGACGACGTTTTCCAATTCAGAGAGGGTTAAAGGGACATCAATAACCCGAACGATGACGGGGAAAACACAGGAGAAGAGGAATGAGTGAGATAGTGATACGCCACGCTGAACCGAAAGATTACGAAGCCATCCGCCAGATCCACGCTCAGCCAGAGGTGTACCACAACACGCTACAGGTTCCTCATCCCTCAGAACAGATGTGGCAGGAAAGGCTAAAGGACAGTCCCGGCGTCAAACAGCTCGTCGCCTGCATTGATGAGATTGTGGTCGGCCACCTCTCCATTGCCGTTGCGCAGCGCCCCCGCCGCAGCCATGTTGCGGACTTTGGTATTTGCGTGGGTGCGCAATGGCAGAACCGTGGCGTCGCCAGCAAGTTGATGGAAACCATGACCGAGATGTGCGACAACTGGCTGCGAGTGGATCGCATTGAATTAACGGTGTTTGTCGATAACGCGTCTGCGGTTGCGGTGTATCGCAAGCACGGTTTTGAAATTGAAGGCACCGGCAAAAACTATGGGCTGCGTAACGGTGAGTATGTGGATGCTTACTATATGGCGCGGATGAAATCGCATTAACTGACTTTGCCGGATGGCGCTAACGCTTATCCGGCCTACAATTTCGTAGGCCGGGCAAACGCAGTGCCGCCCGGCAATCAAGCAGGAATCAGTACCCCGCCGTTAAATCATCCACGGAACGCGGATCGGAAGCGCCGTACAGCGCGCCATCAGGCCCGACCATAATGCTCTGAGTGCTGCCCATCGCTTCCTTCACCGCCACCTTCTGACCTTTATCCGTCAGCAGCTTCAACGTGTCCGGGCTAAAGCCCTTCTCCACTCGCAGCTCATCCGGCAGCCACTGGTGATGGAAGCGCGGCGCATTGGTCGCTTCGGCGACATTCATCCCAAAGTCGATGGTGTTGACCACCATTTGCAGCACAGTTGTGATAATTCGGCTTCCCCCCGGGCTGCCGGTCACCAGCCAGGTTTTACCGTCTTTCACCACAATGGTCGGCGACATCGACGACAGAGGCCGTTTTTTCGGCCCTACCGCGTTGGCATCCCCGCCCACCAGCCCATACACGTTTGGCACGCCAGGCTTGGCAGAGAAATCGTCCATTTCATTGTTCATCAGAATGCCGGTGTTACCCGCCACGATGCCGGTGCCAAAGACCGTGTTGAGCGTATAGGTCACCGCCACCGCATTGCCGTCTTTATCCACCACCGAGAAGTGGGTGGTCTGATTACTTTCATACGGCGCGAGTTTCCCCGGGCGAATTTCACTCGACGGCTTGGCTTTGTTGATATCAATCCCCTCCGCAATGGATTTAGCGTAGGCTTTGTTGGTCAGCGCCTGCCACGGCACCTTCACAAAATCCGGATCGCCGAGGTATTCCGAGCGGTCGGCATAGGCGTGTTTCTCGGCTTCAGCCATGATGTGCATCGCATCGGCGCTGCCAAAGCCGTATTTGTGCATATCGAAGTTTTCCAGAATATTGAGGATTTCCACGATATGGATCCCGCCGGAGGACGGCGGCGGCATGGAGTAAACCTGATACCCGCGATAATCACCGCTGATGGGCGTGCGCTCCACCGCTTGGTAATTTGCCAGATCTTCTTTGGTCATCAGGCCGCCGTTCTTTTTCATTTCATCGGCAATCTGATCGGCAATCGCCCCTTTATAGAACGCATCCGGCCCGTTTTCGGCAATCATCTCCAGGCTTTTCGCAAGGTTTGCCTGTACCAGCTTATCGCCCTTTTTCAGCGGCTCGCCGTCTTTCCAGAAAATGGCTTTGCTGTTCTCATGATTGGGAATGACCTCGCTGCCGTAGGTTTTCAGGTCATCGGCCAGCGCATCGTTCACCACAAAACCGTCTTTCGCCAGTTTGATTGCCGGACGCACGACTTTGTTGAGCGGCAGGGTGCCGTACTCTTTCAACGCCAGGGAGAAACCTGCCACCGTGCCCGGCGTACCGGAAGCCAGATGTGAGGTCAGGGATTTTTTGCTGTCAGGGTTGCCCTGATCGTCGAGGAACATATCGCGGGTGGCCTGCTCGGGAGCCATTTCACGGAAATCGATCGCCGTGGTTTTCCCGTCTTTGGTACGCAGCAGCATAAAGCCACCGCCGCCCAGGTTCCCTGCCTGCGGATGCGTGACCGCCAGCGCATAGCCCACAGCCACCGCGGCATCCACCGCATTACCGCCTTCCCGCAGTATTTCTACCCCGACTTTTGTGGCCGTGGCATCCACCGAGGCCACCATCCCCTGCTTCGCACGAACCGGATGGAACACATCTTCCTCAACACCGTAAGAAACCGGTGGCGCAGCAGCGGGCGATGCGGGAAGAGAAGAAGTGGAAACCGGCGGGGCCGATACGGGCGGTGGTGTCGCCGCCACGGTAAAACTGCCTCCTGCCAGCAGAGCAGCGATCGCCGCCCCGCGCCAAAAACGGGTCTTAAACATTATGATTCTCCAGGTGAAAGGATTTATGCTCCCGCTTAAGCCTGGTTCACAATTCCTAAAAAATCATCGCTATGGCCAATTCGGGGTAAACTTAAAGGAGCCCCTGAAGGGGAGGAGGAAAGTATGAAAAGGTTCTTATTGCTTGCGGCGCTTGTGCCCGTTGCCGCACTCGCACAGCCACTAAACCCCACGAACAACCCGAATCAACCCGGGTATGTCATCCCGAGTCAGCAGCGGATGCAGTCGCAAATGCAGTCTCAGCAGATACAGCAGAAAGGGATGCTCAATCAGCAGGTGCAGAATCAGACGCAGCTTCAACAGCAGCATCTGCAAACCCAGATGAGCAATAATCAGCAGCGGGTCCTGAATTCCCAGCCGGGGGAACAGGTTCTGCCCAACGTCAACGGCGGGATGCTGAGCGGCGGGAATAACGACAGTATGCTGAACAGTTCGCAGCAGCACATGCTGCCGCAAACGCAGAATGGCGACCTGCTGAGTACGCCATCCAATCCACAGCCCCTTTCCCGCTAACCGTGGAAGTCCGGGCCGATGAGGTCAATCGCATCGGTACAGATGCAGTCGACACCCCAGTTGAGCAGTTCTGCTGCCCGCTGGGGTTTGTTGACGGTATACACGAGGATATGCAGCCCTGCCGCCTTTAATTGCTGCACCCGAGCCTCATCCAACAGCCTGTGATTAAGATGAATCGACACACAGCCAAGGCGGGTGGTCAGCGCCTGCCAGTCTTCACGCCATTCGTCCAGTAACAGCCCACGCGGCAACTCAGGCACCGCCGCCTGCGCGGCTTCCAGTGCATCAATTTCAAACGATGACAGCAGCGGTGGCGTCATATCAGCCCACAGCTCACGTGCCGCCAGCGCCACCGTTTTCCCCGTCAGCGGCCCGCTGCCGGTGGTCGGTTTGATTTCGATATTCGCCATCATGCCGTGCTGACGGCAGCGCGCGGCCACCTCTGAAAGCAGCGGCAGCGGCTCGCCTTTGAACTGGCTACTGAACCAGCTTCCGGCGTCCACTTTCAGCAGTTCATCCCAGCGCAGCTCCCCCGCCACGCCCCAGCCGTTGCTGGTGCGCTCGAGGTTATCGTCATGCAGCAGGAAGATTTGCCCGTCTTTGGACAGCTTGGCGTCAAATTCAATCATGCTGTGACCAAAACGCGCGCCCATATCAATGGCCGCCAGCGTGTTTTCCGGTGCCCATTTTCCGCCACCGCGATGGGCGACAATCCGTGGATAAGGCCAGTTGCTCATACTCGTTGTCCTGTTTCGCCATCAAACAGGTGCAGATGATTTTCCGGCAGATGCAGCCACAGCGTGCTGCCCGCCAGCGGGCGCTGCTGATGCGGCAAACGCACCACCATTTTCTGCTCTCCCCAGCGGCCATGCGCGAGGTTATCTGCACCCAAAATTTCCAGCGTATCCATCACCAGCGGTACGCCACCTTCAGCCTGCGAGCTTAGCGCAATATGCTCCGGGCGGATACCCAGCGTCATCCTGCGCCCGGCATAACCGCGATATTGCCAATTCAACGGCAGCGCCATGCCGCTCGCCAGTTCGAAATGGGTGCCCGACACGCTCACGTGTCCGTCGAGCAGATTCATCGCCGGGCTGCCGATAAAGCTCGCCACAAAGCGGGTGGCGGGCTTTTCATAGACTTCCACCGGCGTGCCGATTTGCTCAGCAATCCCTTTGTTCATCACCATCACACGCTGGGCAAGCGTCATCGCCTCGACCTGATCGTGGGTGACGTACAGCGACGTGGTGTTCAGACGACGATGCAGCTGCTGCAGCTCAAGACGCATCTGCACACGCAGCTTGGCATCAAGGTTAGAGAGCGGTTCATCAAACAGGAACACTGCCGGGTCACGCACAATCGCCCGCCCCATTGCCACGCGCTGACGCTGGCCACCGGAAAGCTCACGCGGACGACGCTTGAGCAGCGCATCCAGCTCCAGAATTCGCGCCGCCTCTTTCACCTTTTCGGCGATATGCCCTTTGCCCATACCGCGAATCTTCAGACCCCAGGCCATGTTCTCTTCCACGCTCATGTGCGGATAAAGCGCATAGTTCTGGAACACCATTGCGATGCCGCGCTCCTTCGGCTCCAGCTCGGTCACGCGCTGGCGGTCAATCCAGATATCGCCACTCGACACGCGTTCCAGCCCGGCAACCATGCGCAGCAGCGTTGATTTCCCGCAGCCCGACGGCCCCACCATCACGATAAATTCACCGTCGGAGACATCGAGCGTCAGCGGCTGAATTACCTGCGTTTTTCCGTTGTCCCAGCTCTTGGTTACTGCCTGTAATTTTAAACCCGCCATCCTATTTCTCACTGTCCACTAAACCACGCACGAACGCGCGCTGCATGGCTAAAACGATAATAACGGGCGGGATCAGGGTCAGCAGCATCGCCGCCATCACCTGGTTCCACGCCGTGGTGCCTTCGCCAGTAGCGATCATGCCCTTAATCCCCGCCACGGCGGTGCCGAGATGTACGTCCGTCACAATCAGCAGCGGCCACAGATACTGGTTCCAGCCGTAGATGAAGGTGATGACGAACAGCGCCGCAAGGTTGGTTTTCGAGAGCGGCAGGACGATGTCACGGAAAAAGCGCATCGGCGAAGCGCCGTCGATACGCGCCGCTTCCATCAGCTCGTCCGGCAGCGTCATAAAGAACTGACGAAACAGGAACGTAGCGGTGGCAGACGCCATCAACGGCAGCGTCAGCCCGGTGTAGCTGTCGAGCAATTTAAGATTGGCGATCACTTCTACCGTTGGGAAAATACGCACCTCGACCGGCAGCATCAGGGTGATAAAAATCATCCAGAAGAACAGATTACGCAGGGGAAAACGGAACCAGACGATGGCAAACGCCGACAGCATCGACACCGCGATTTTGCCGACGGTTATCGTCAGCGCCATCACAAAGCTGTTGAGCAGCATCAGCCAGAATGGCGCACTGTTTGCCCCCACGCCCTGCAGCCAGATGGTTTTCATGTTTTCCAGCAGGTGCGAACCTGGGATCAGCGTCATTGGCGTGGCGAACACGGCTTTGTCATCCAGCGTTGCGGCCACAAAGGCGACGTACAGCGGGAACAGGATCACCGCAATCCCCAGAATCAACATAATGTGGCTGAACCAGGTCAGCCCGCGACGATGTTCAATCATTGATAGCGCACCTTACTTTCCACGTAGCGGAACTGAACCACCGTCAGAAGGATGACGAGGAACATCAGCACCACCGACTGCGCAGCGGACGCGGAGAGATCCAGTCCGGCAAAGCCTTCGCGGTAAATTTTGTAGATAAGCGTGGTCGTCGCCTGCACCGGGCCGCCTGCGGTGGCAGCGTCGATAACCGGGAAGGTATCGAAAAAGGCGTACACCAGATTGACCACCAGCAGGAAAAAGCTCACCGGGGCGATCAGCGGCAGCGCGATAGCGAAGAAGCGGCGCACCGGGCCCGCGCCATCGATGGCAGCGGCTTCTACCAGCGACCGAGGAATGGACTGCAGCGCGGCGAAGAAGAACAGAAAGTTGTAACTAATCTGCTTCCAGACCGAGGCGAACACCACCAGGAACATCGCCTGACCGCTGTTCTGCGCGTGATTCCAGCTGTAGCCCATCAGCTCCAGCCAGTGCGTTATCAGCCCGCGCCCCGGGTTGAAGAGGAAAATCCACAGCACGGCGGCAATGGCGGGCGCGACGGCGTACGGCAGCAGCATCAGCGTTTGATAGAGTCGGCTGCCGCGCACCACGTAGTCGACCAGCGCGGCGAAGAACAGTGACACCAGCAGACCGCTCACCGTCACCAGACCGCTGAACTTCATGGTGGTCCAGAAGGCATCAAGGTAGTAGCTGTCGTGGAACAGAGCGATAAAGTTATCCAGCCCCACAAATTCGCTGGAAAGCCCAAACGGATCAACGCTCTGTAGTGAATACCACAGCGCTTCGCCCGCAGGCCAGATAAAGAAGATAACGGTAATCAGAAGCTGCGGGGCCACCAGTAAATAAGGCAGCCAGCGCGAGCGAAATACCGGACGGGAGGATGACATTGCGATGATCTTTCCTGATTGAAGCAAAGTGCACGTGGTTCCCCCTCTCCCCGGCCCTCTCCCCCAAGGAGAGGGAGAAAAGAAATCCCCTCTCCCTGAGGGAGAGGGTTAGGGAGAGGGTGAAACTGGATTAAGACTTCGTTGATTTCTCAAAGCGACGCAGCAGCTGGTTCCCACGCTCTACAGCGGCATCCAGCGCCTGCTGCGGGGTTTTCTTGCCGGTCCACACCGATTCCAGTTCTTCATCAACAATGGTGCGGATCTGCGGCATATTGCCCAGACGCAGCCCTTTGGTGAACGGCAACGGTGGCTTGTTCAGCATCTGACGCGTGGCGATATCCGCACCCGGGTTTTTGTCGTAGAAGCCCTGCTGACGGGTCAGGTCATAGGCCGCTTTGGTGATCGGCAGGTAGCCCGTTTTCTGGTGCCATTCGGCGGCGATTTCCGGTTTGGTCAGGAAGTCGAGGAACTCCGCCACGCCTTTGTAGGTGTCCTTATCTTTGCCCTGCATGACCCACAGGCTCGCCCCGCCGATGATGGCGTTCTGCGGCGCACCTTTGGCATCAGCGTCATACGGCATCATGCCGACGCCGTAATTGAATTTGGCGTACTGGCGAATATCAGCCAGTGAGCCAGACGACGCGGTGGTGATCGCACAGTCGCCGTTGTAAAACTTCTCGGTAGATTCGTCTTTACGCCCGAAGTAGCTGAAATCGCCCTTCTTGTTCAACTCCTCCAGCATGGCGATGTGCTTCACCTGCTCCGGCTTATTGAATTCCAGCACCGCGTCAGTGCCGTCAAAGCCGTTGTTTTTAGAGGCGAACGGCAGACCGTTCCAGGCGCTGAAGTTTTCCAGTTGGATCCAACCCTGCCAGCCGCTGGCGTAGCCGCACTTCATGCCTGCCGCTTTAAGTTTGGCGGTGTACTCCGCCAGGTCCTGCCAGGTTTTCGGCGGCTGCTCCGGGTTTAATCCGGCTTTTTTGAACGCGTCTTTGTTGTAGTACAGCACCGGGGTGGAGCTGTTAAACGGCTGGCTCAGCAGGTGCCCGGTTTTGGAGTCGGTGTAGTAACCGGAAACCGTGGGCACGAACTGCGATTCATCGAATTTGATGCCTGCATCGGTAAAGACTTCGTACACGGGCTTGATGGCTTTCGAGGCCATCATCGTCGCGGTACCGACTTCATAGACCTGCAAAAGCGCCGGCGCATTACCGGTGCGGAAGGCAGCGATCCCTGCCGCCAGGCTCTGTTCGTAGTTGCCTTTATAGACCGGCACAATTTTGTAATCCGGATGCGCATCGTTGAAACGCTGCGCCAGGGAGTCAACTTCTTTGCCTAATTCCCCTTCCATGGAATGCCAGAACGGAATGGTGGTCACTGCCATCGCCTGAGAGGTAAAAGCCAAACCCAGAGTGATGGCCAGAGCGGTGTGTCGTAAAGATGTCATTCGGTTATCTCTCTTTTTGTGCCGGATGCGCGAAATCACGCGTTTTATGCTCGCGAGGTAACATGACATGCGCGAATGACAGAAAAATAACTGTTAAATGACGAGGCGGTGACAGCCAGGCTTCAGAGGGGTGATGGAATGGTGACAATTAATCGGTGCGGTCTGGTGCCCTCTCCCACGGGGAGAGGGCGAAAACCGGATTATCCCCTCGCCCCTTTGGGGAGAGGGTTAGGGTGAGGGGAAAAGGGGCTGTGCGGTCTGATGCCCTCACCCCGGCCCTCTCCCACGGGGAGAGGGTGCAAATACTAAAAACCTTCTCCGTAGAGAAGGTTTTGCTGTTTACCTAGCCCCCTAAATAGGCGCTGCGAACCGCCTCGTTAGCCAGCAGGGCATCGCCGGTATCTTCCAGCACCACATGGCCGTTTTCCAGCACATAGCCGCGGTCGGCGAGCTTTAGCGCCTGGTTGGCGTTCTGCTCGACAAGGAAGATGGTCATCCCTTCTTTACGCAGTTGCTCGATGGTGTCGAAAATCTGCTGAATGATAATCGGCGCCAGACCCAGCGACGGCTCATCCAGCAGCAGCAGGCGCGGCTGGCTCATCAGCGCACGACCAATCGCCAGCATCTGTTGTTCACCACCGGACATGGTGCCTGCACGCTGAATACGACGCTCCCACAGACGCGGGAAAAGTTCGTACACCCACTTAATGCGATCCTGATACTCGCTGCGGGCGGTAAAGAAACCGCCCATGGCCAGGTTTTCTTCCACGGTCATGCGTGAGAACACGCGGCGCCCTTCCGGCACAATCGCCACGGCTTCCCGCATAATTTTTGCGGTCTGCCAGTCGGTAATATCTTTGCCATCAAAGGTCACGCGCCCGCTGGTCGCCCGCGGGTCGCCGCACAGCGTGCCGAGCAGGGTGGTTTTCCCCGCGCCGTTGGCACCAATCAGGGTAACGATTTCACCCTGATTGATGTGCAGGCTGACGTCGTGCAGCGCCTGAATTTTGCCGTAGTGGGCGCTGACTTTGTCAAATGACAACATCACTTTATCCATCTTATGCCTCGCCCAAATATGCTCGAATAACGTCAGGGTTATTGCGGATCTCTTCCGGCGTACCGTTCGCCAGCGGAGTGCCCTGATTCACCACGTAGATACGGTCTGAAATCCCCATCACCAGCTTCATGTCGTGTTCAATCAGCAGGATGGTGGTGTTGTGGTGGCTGCGCAGTTCAGCGATCAGCTCATCCAGCTCTTTGGTCTCTTTCGGGTTCAGGCCTGCTGCCGGTTCGTCGAGCATCAGGATTTCCGGTTGCGTCACCATGCAGCGGGCGATTTCCAGACGACGCTGGTCACCGTACGCCAGGTTGCTCGCCTGCCGGTTGGCGTGCTGCAGAAGACCAATACGCTCAAGCCAGGTCGCCGCCCTGTCCAGCGCTTCACTCTGCGCTCTGCGAAACGCCGGGGTTTTCAGCAGCCCGGAGAACACACCGGTTTTCAGCTGCTGGTGTTGCGCCACCAGCAGGTTTTCTATCACCGTCATTTCACGGAACAAACGCACATGTTGGAAGGTGCGTACCACGCCCATCTGGGCGATTTGCTGGCCTGGCAGGCCTTCAAGGTGCTTGTCACCCAGCATAATCGTGCCGCCCGTCGGCTTGTAGAAACCAGTCAGGCAGTTGAATACGGTGGTTTTACCCGCGCCATTGGGGCCAATCAGCGAGACGATTTCCTGTGGATGCAGTTCCAGATTTACGTTGTTGACTGCCAGCAGGCCGCCAAAACGCATCATCAAACCGTTTACGGATAATAATGGCTGACTCATGCCTGCTCTCCTTTGGTCTGTCCGTTTTTCAGTTTCAGCTGTGGACGGGTCATCGGCAGCAAGCCTTGTGGACGCCAGATCATCATCAGAACCATCAATGCACCGAGCATCAGCATGCTGTACTCGTTGAAATCACGCATCATCTCGCGGGATACCACCAGCAAGACGGCGGCCAGGATAACGGCGAACTGCGACCCCATGCCGCCCAGCACCACAATCGCCAGCACGAACGCCGATTCGGCGAAGGTGAACGATTCCGGGCTAACGAAGCCCTGACGAGCGGCAAACAGCGTCCCGGCAAAGCCTGCAAACGCGGCGCTGATAGTAAAGGCAGTCAGCTTGATACGCGTTGGGCTCAGGCCCAGAGAACGGCAGGCGATTTCATCTTCACGCAGCGCTTCCCAGGCACGGCCCAGCGGCATGCGCAGCAGACGGTTGATCACAAACAGTGTCAGCACCACCAGCAACAGCGCCACCAGATAGAGGAAAATCACGCGGTCGTTCGGATCGTATTTCACGTGGAAGAAGTTGCTGAAGGTGTCCCATCCGCCTTCACGCGCAGTACGGCTGAACTCCAGACCAAACAGCGTGGGTTTCGGGATCTGGCTAATGCCGTTCGGACCGCCAGTCACTTCGGTATTGTTCAGCAGCAGAATACGCACAATTTCGCCGAAACCGAGGGTCACGATCGCCAGATAGTCACCGCGCAGACGCAGCACCGGGAAGCCCAGCAGGAAACCGGCAGCCGCTGACACCAGGCCCGCCAGCGGCAGACAGGTCCAGAAGCCCAGCCCGTAATAGTGGTTCAGCAGCGCAAAGGTGTACGCACCAATCGCGTAGAAACCGCCGTAGCCCAGAACCAGCAGACCAGAAAGCCCCACCACCACGTTCAGACCGAGACCCAGAATGATGTAGATCATCGTGAGCGTAGCGATATCCACGGTGCCGCGAGACACCATAAATGGCCACGCCACGGCGATCACCAGCAGAGCAATCAGGAACAGCTTCTGCTTCACGGTCGAGCCATCAATCGCCGGCATCACAAACTTCGGCCCGGTGACGCTTTTCAGCCCCTTCTGGAACAGTGGACGCAGCATCTGGAAGAAAAAGACCACCGCGGTACCAATGAAAATCCACTGCCAGCGGATATCAGCGGCGGTATCAACCACCAGTTTGGTACCGCTCAATTCCAGCTGAACACCCATGAAGACGCCAGCCAGCACGAAGAACATGGCGGCGGAGAGCAGCGCCATCGCAAAATGCATCGGTTTCATACTTTTTCTACCTCCGGACGACCCAGGATCCCGGTCGGCATCACCAGCAGCACCACAATCAGCAGGGCAAACGACACCACGTCTTTGTACTCGGTACTCAGGTAGGCAGAAGAGAGTGCTTCAGCGATGCCCAGAATCAGGCCGCCGAGCATCGCGCCAGGAATACTGCCGATCCCGCCGAGAACCGCCGCGGTAAAGGCTTTCATCCCGGCCATAAAGCCGATGTACGGATTGATAACGCCGTAGAACTGACCGAGCAGCACGCCCGCAACCGCCGCCATTGCCGCACCGATAACAAACGTCAGTGCGATAACGCGGTCGGTATTGATGCCGAGCAGACTCGCCATTTTCAGATCTTCAGCGCAGGCACGACAGGCGCGCCCCATGCGGGAATAACGGATAAACAGCGTCAGCGCCAGCATCGCCACAAACGTCACAATCCAGATAACCAGCTGCATGGTGGTGATGGAGGCGGAGAAGTTCTCGCTTGCGCCCACAATCCACTGGCCGTTGAACAGGCTCGGCAGCGCGATGTCGCGCGAGCCTTCCGTCAGGCTGACGTAGTTTTGCAGGAAGATAGACATCCCGATAGCGGAGATCAGCGCAATCAGGCGTTTGGAGCTACGCACCGGGCGGTAAGCCACGCGTTCGATGCTCCAGCCGTAGGCGCTGGCGATGACAATCGCACCGACAAACCCGGCGGCAACCAACAGCCAGCTGGTGTCGATGCCCATCATCATCAGGGCAGCGATGATCATAAACGACACATAGCTGCCGATCATGTACACCTCGCCGTGGGCGAAGTTAATCATCCCGATAATGCCATACACCATGGTGTAACCGATGGCGATCAGCGCGTAGGTGCTGCCCAGCGTGACGCCGTTAAACATCTGCTGGAGAAAATATAAGAACTGCTCAGACATAAAGTAACCTTTTCTTATAACCGCCCGGCAGGTAAACGGGCGGTGAGATCTTATTATTTGGCTACGGTGGAGGACCCGTCCGCGTGCCACTGGAAGACACCAAACTCAAATCCCTTCAGATCGCCTTTTTCATCCCAGTTCAGCGGCCCAATCACGGTTTTAGCACCGTTAGCTTTCAAGTCTTTAATCAACGCCTGAGGATCCTGGCTGCCGGTACGCTCCATGGCGGTCGCCAGAGACTGCACGGCGGCATACGTGATCCAGACGTACGGGCCACTTGGATCTTTCTTCTCGGCTTTCAGCTCATCCACAATGCCTTTGTTGGCCGGATCCTGGTCATAGCGTTTTGGCATGGTCACCAGCAGGCCTTCACCCGCTTTACCCGCGATGTTAGACAGCGAAGCGTTGCCCACGCCTTCCGGTCCCATGAACTGGGTTTTCAGGCCAACGGAACGCGCCTGACGCAGGATCTGCCCCATTTCCGGGTAGTAGCCACCGTAGTAAACGAAGTCGATATTTTCTTTCTGCAGACGCGCCACCAGCGCAGAGAAATCTTTCTCGCCCGCGGTAATGCCGTCGAAGAACACCACGTTGGCACCCGCTTTCTTCAGGCCGTCCTGTACGGAACGCGCCAGGCCTTCGCCATACTGCTGTTTGTCATGAATGATGGCGATGCGCTGCGGCTTCACTTTCTCAACGATGTATTTCGCCGCGGTCGGCCCCTGCGAGGAATCAAGACCTGCGGTACGCATGATGTACTGATAGCCACGCTGGGTCAGTTCCGGGTTGGTCGCGCCTGGGGTGATCATCAGAATGCCTTCGTCTTCGTAGATATCAGACGCAGGCTGAGTCGAAGAGGAGCAGAGGTGACCGATAACGTACTTGATGCCTTCGTTAACCACTTTGTTGGCAACGGCAACGGCCTGTTTCGGGTCGCAGGCATCGTCATATTCTACGGCCACCAGTTTGTCACCCTTGATGCCGCCTTTTTCATTAATGTCTTTGATAGCCTGGCGAGCACCGTTGAACTCCATGTCGCCCCACTGTGCAACCGGGCCAGACATCGCGCCAATGACGGCCACTTTAATGTCTTTTGCGAAAGCAGACTGCGACATCGCCAGTGCAACAATTCCTGCAATCAATGTTTTTGCATTCCGTTTCATCTTCCAATCCCCGTTCGTGATGTTGTTTGTATAAATTTTGTATTTTTTTGGTTAAAAAGCATTCTGTACTTTTAATGCACTACGCTATTTTTACCAGTCTCTTTAATTGTTTAGCGTTGCATTTTGTGAATACTACGACTAAAACCTCTATATTTCAGTCGATTAAGCAAAGATAATATTCTGTATTCAGACAGAATCAAACAAAAAAAACCACAGTTTTCAGCATAAAATAAGGGTACAAAGAGCCGAATAAATCACTGCCCATTAGGTTAAAATCCTGCTTATTTTTCGATCCATGACGCATTCCTCTAGTCTGAGAAATGGATGAAAACGAATCGGCTGTCATTCAGCGTTAAAATAGAAATCGCGAAGTCACAAAATTCGATACACTCAGGGCAACTTTTTTCGCGGATAGCTTCACATGAAACTGACCATCATCAGGCTGACGGCGCTCAGCGAGCAGGACATCATTGATTTAGGCAAGATCTGGCCGGAATTCACGGCGTCATCACTCCAGATGGATGAAGCGCATCACATTTACGCCGCACGTTTTAACGAACGTCTGCTCGGCGCGGTGCGCGTAACGGTAAAAGACGCACAGGCCACGCTGAGTTCACTGCGTGTCAGAGAAATCACCCGCCGTCGCGGCGTGGGTCTGTACCTTATGGAAGAGGTGCTGCGCAGCAATCCTGACATGAAAACCTGGTGGATGGCCGATACGGGGGTTGAGGATAAGGACGAAATGACGGCATTTATGCAGGCAGTAGGATTTTCTGCTATGGGAAGTGGCTGGGAGAAGCGGTAGCTGGCGTCGCCTGCCCCCTCTCCCCGGCCCTCTCCCCGGCCCTCTCCCGAGGGGAGAGGGAGAAAACCAGGCCCGATGCAGTGAACACTTTTCGGGCCAGTTTTATAATCTGCACTTTTCCCAAGAATTTCGCGTTGCAGGAAGGCGGCAAATTCGATAATCCCCGGGAGCTTACTTAAGTAAGTGACCGGGGTTATTGAATGCAGCCAACGCACCTGCAGCGTGAAAGGCGCCGGGAAAAATTATTTTGCGTCGGTCGCAGTGCCGTTGGCGTGCCAGGTAAAGACGCCGAACTCAAAGCCTTTCAGGTCGCCTTTCTGATCCCATGACAGTGGGCCCATGACGGTATCGACTTTATTGGCTTTCAGCCACTCAGCGATCTTCGCCGGGTCGTCACTCTGGTTCAGGCCCGCAGACAGGGACTGCAGCGCAGCGTAAGTCGTCCACACGAATGCACCGCTTGGATCTTCTTTCTTCGCCTTGATCGCATCAACAACAGGTTTGTTCGCCGGAACCTGATCGTAGTTCTTCGGCTTAGTCACCAGCAGACCTTCAGCAGATTCGCCCGCAATGTTAGACAGCGATACGTTCGCGACACCTTCTGGTCCCATAAACTGGGTTTTCAGACCGGCTGCACGCGCCTGGCGCAGGATCTGCCCCATTTCCGGGTGATAGCCGCCATAGTAAACGAAGTCGATATTCTCTTTCTTCAGACGTGCGACCAGGGTAGAGAAGTCTTTCTCGCCTGCGGTGATGCCGTCGAAGAACACCACGTTGGCTTTACCTTTCAACGCATCCTGAACGGAGCGGGCCAGGCCTTCGCCGTACTGCTGTTTGTCATGCACAATCGCGATGCGCTTCGGCTTCACGGTGCTGAGAATGTATTTTGCCGCGGTTGGGCCCTGATCGGAGTCCAGACCGGTGGTACGCAGCGTCAGCTTGTAACCGCGCGCGGTCAGTTCAGGTGCCGTTGCCGCCGGGGTGATCATCAGAATGCCTTCGTCTTCGTAGATATCAGACGCAGGCTGAGTAGAAGAGGAGCAGAGGTGGCCGATAACATATTTAATGCCGTCGTTAACCACTTTGTTCGCCACCGCAACGGCCTGTTTCGGGTCGCAGGCGTCGTCATATTTTACGATAGCGAGTTTTTCGCCTTTGATACCGCCTTTAGCGTTAATGTCGGCAACCGCTTGCTCAGCGCCGGTAAACTCCTGATCGCCATACTGCGCTACCGGACCGGACATTGCGCCGACAACGGCCACTTTAATATCGGCCTGTGCCATTGTGCTGAACGCCAGCGCGATACATCCTGCCAGTAATGCTTTGCCCTTCATGTTCATCCTGATATTCCCCATTGTTATGGTGATTGCTTTTGTTGTGATGTTGTTATTAAGCGCTTTATGTCATTTTTTGGTCTGCTGCCCGCGCCTTTGCAGCATACTCTGCTAAAAACATACCCGATTTTTTTGCTTTTGGAACCAGAAATTTAGGGGTTATGTAACAAAAACGTGACAAAAAAGCCGCTCATATGAGCGGCTGAAGATGTCGGCGAAGACATTAATGGCTAAGGGAGCGGCGAATAATTTCCAGGGCCTTGCGGAACTGGGCTTCAGGAATAGTCAGAGGGTAAAGGAATCGAATAACGTTGCCGTAGACGCCACAGCTTAGCAGTAGCAGGCCTTCTTTCAGCGCTTTTTCCTGCACCTGTTTGGTGAACTCAGGCGATGGCGCACCGGTTTGCGGATCGTTAAATTCTACAGCGACCATCGAGCCCTGAGCGCGCACATCAACAATGTGCGGGCAGTCGGCTTTGGCATTGTTCAGCACTTCCACCAGATGATGACCCAGTTCTGCTGCGCGTGAGCACAGTTTCTCTTCGTCGATGATATCCAGCACGGCATGTGCCGCAGCGACGGCCAGCGGGTTACCGGCATAAGTACCGCCCAGACCACCCGGTGCTGGCGCATCCATCACTTCCGCGCGTCCTGCAACCGCAGAGAGCGGCATGCCACCGGCCAGACTTTTCGCCATGGTCATCAGATCAGGCTTAACGTCGTAGTGTTCCATCGCGAACAGCTTGCCGGTACGGGCAAAACCGGTCTGCACTTCATCGGCAATCAGCAGAATACCGTGGGTATCACACAGCTTGCGCAGCGCCTGCATGAACTCTGGCGGAGCGACGTTGAAGCCGCCTTCACCCTGTACTGGCTCGAGGATAATCGCTGCCACCTGATCCGCAGCGATATCGGCTTTGAAAATACGGTCGAGGCTTTTCAGCGCGTCTTCGGTAGTGACACCGTGCGCCGCGTTCGGGTACTGGCCGTGATACACGGAACCCGGGAACGGACCGAAGCCAATTTTGTAAGGGGCCACTTTGCCGGTCAGCGCCATGGTCATAAAGGTACGACCGTGGAAGCCACCGCCGAAGGTAATTAAACCTGGACGTTTGGTGTAAGCACGCGCGATTTTCACCGCGTTCTCTACAGCTTCAGCGCCCGTAGAGAAGAAAGCGGTCTTGGCAGGACCCTCTACCGGCACGCGCTCGTTAATGCGCTCTGCCAGCGAAACATAGCTTTCGTAAGGAACAATCTGGTACGCCGTGTGGGTAAACGCCTGCAGCTGCTTTTCAACCGCAGCAACAAGTTTCGGATGGCGATGACCGGTGTTCAGCACCGCGATACCCGCGGCGAAGTCGATAACTTCGTTCCCTTCCACATCCCACACGGTCGCGTTTTCTGCTTTTTCGGCATAGAAGCCACACATCACGCCAATGCCACGCGGTGTCGCCTGTAAGCGGCGCTGATTCAGTTCATTATTTTTCATCGACCTACCCCATCACAGATTCGTTTTAGTTAACAACTTCGAAACAATATGAGTGTTTTACTGCCTGAGCGGTCCTATAATCGAGTACCAGTTTTGATTAATTGAGGGATCCAATTGCGTTCTTTAGTGTGTGATCTCCTGCAGCTGCGTCTGGAAGAGCAATCGGACGACAAGCTGCACAAAAAGCTCTACAACACCGTACGCCTGTCCATTCTGGACGGCAGCCTGCCACCCCAGAGCCGCCTGCCGCCCTCGCGCGATCTCGCCAGCCAGCTAAAGCTTTCACGCAACACGGTGCTGACGGTGTACGAGCAGCTTCTGGCGGAGGGCTACATTGTTTCCCGTTCCGGCAGCGGGACTTTTGTGGCGAAAACCGTGCCGGATGCGCTGCTGTTCGCTTCTGGCGGCCATGAAGAGCACAGCAGTGACTCGCGCAGCGTCAGTTTCTCCGAGCGCGGCCAGGCCTTGTTAGCGCACAGCAGCGCCAGCCCTCGTCAGTGGGGAGCTTTTCTGCCCGGCGTGCCGGATGTGAATGAATTTCCTCACGCCCTGCTGCGTAAAATCCACACCCGCGTCAGCCGCAAACCGCAGGCGATGCAGCTCTCTTACAGTCCCTCCGGCGGCAGCCAGGCCCTGCAACAAGCGCTGATGGAGTATCTGCGCGTCGCCCGCTCGGTGCGCTGCTCGCCGGACCAGATCCTGATCACCGAAGGGATCCATCAGGCTATCGATTTAGTATCGCGCATGCTGTGCAATCCCGGTGACCGCGCCTGGATTGAAGAACCCGCCTATTGGGGCATTCGCAACGTGCTGCAAATGAACGGCGTTCAGCTACAGTCCGTCGATGTCGATCTCAGCGGAATGAACCCGCCTGAAGCGGGCAATGCGCCGCCGAGGCTGATTTTTGTGACGCCTTCGCATCAATATCCCTTGGGCTGTGTGATGAGTCTGGAACGCCGCCAGCGACTGCTGGCATTGGCGAAACAGACCGGTAGCTGGATAGTGGAAGACGATTACGACAGTGAGTTTCGCTTTTCGGGCCAGCCGATACCGGCGCTGCAAGGCCTGGTGGAGGATGCGCCCGTCATTTACATCGGCACGTTCAGTAAAACGATGTGGCCGGGTATGCGTCTGGGCTATGTGGTGTTGCCCCGCCCGCTGGCTCAGGCATTGCGCAGCGCACACGCAGAGCTTTACCGCAGTGGGAGACTGCTCGATCAGGAGGCGCTGGCGCAGTTTATTCGTGAAGGGCATTACACCGCCCATATCCGCCGGATGCGTCTGTTGTATGCCCGCCGCCGCCAAAAGCTGGCGGGGCTGATTAGCGATTATCTGGGCAAAGAGGCGCTCAGCGAATACAACGATAACGCCGGGCTGCATTTGGTCCTGAAGCTGGATTCAACGTGTGATGACGTAGCGTTGGCTAAAGCGGCCAATGAAAAAGGGGTGCTGGTGCGTCCGCTGTCGCGCTATTACCTGAATGCAGCGTCTCAGCGAGGTTTGCTGATGGGCTTTGCGGCGATGCGTGAGGAAGAGATGGAAAGTGCGTTTAAGGTGCTGATGGGGTGTATAAAAAACGAAAGCCCGACAGGATAAACCTTCGGGCTTTTCATGAACGTCGGGTGGCGGCTGCGCCTGACCCGACCTACGACCTGACTTGTAGGCCCGGTAAGCGTCAGCGCCACCGGGCAAAGGTTTTAGGTTTTAGGTTTTAGGCTTCAATCGCCATACGCAGTTTTTTCATCGCGTTCTTTTCAAGCTGGCGCACACGTTCTGCGGAAACACCGTAGCGGTCGGCCAGCTCCTGCAGCGTGGACTTGTTGTCTTCGTCCAGCCAGCGGGCGCGGATAATGTCCTGGCTACGCTCGTCCAGGCCCTGCATCGCGTCGGTCAGCTTGTTAGCCGCCTGCTCTTCCCAGTTATCGTCTTCGATGCCGTCGGCAAAGTTGGACGACTTATCCTGCAGATAGAGTACCGGTGCGACGGAATGGCTTTCTGAGTCATCGTCAGATGACATATCGAACGCCATGTCCTGTGCGGACATTCGCGATTCCATCTCACGCACGTCTTTGCTGGTAACGCCCAGCTCGCGTGCAACCATTTCCACTTCATCCTGATTAAACCAGCCCAGACGCTGCTTGGTTTTACGCAGATTAAAGAACAGTTTGCGTTGTGCTTTGGTGGTCGCGACTTTCACGATACGCCAGTTACGCAGGACGTATTCATGAATTTCAGCCTTGATCCAGTGCACGGCGAAGGAAACCAGGCGCACACCCACTTCCGGGTTGAAGCGGCGTACGGCTTTCATCAGGCCGATGTTACCTTCCTGAATCAGATCCGCCTGCGGCAGGCCATAGCCTGAGTAGTTACGAGCAACGTGAACAACAAAGCGCAGGTGAGACAGGATCAGCGTTTTCGCTGCTTCCAGATCGCCCTGGTAATGCAGCTTTTCCGCCAATGCCCGTTCTTCATCAGCCGTCAACATCGGCCATGCGTTTGCCGCCCGGATGTAAGACTCCAGGTTGCCAACAGGGGCTAAAGCTAAAGTTTGCATATCTTTGGTCATTCAAATCCTCTCAATTCTTTCTCTTCTGCTGCTTCGTCCCTCTTAGAGGCAACAAGCATGCCAGAAATTTTGAGCAACGAGGTTAGCATTCACACTTTTATCAGACCGTGATGTTATCCACAAGTTCCATGCAATGCTGTGAATAGATTACGCACAAAATGTGACATCACGACGGTCTTTGTTGCGGACAGGAAGGGGGACGGGAAAAACTCTCTTCCTGTGAACAGGAGCAGGAAGAGAGTATATCAGACTTTTATTACTCTGGCGTAAAGTGGCGTAAATGTTGAACAGTCGCCAGCCAGGCCGCAATCCAGCCAATCATCGAGCAGACAATCAGCATCAGCAGACACTCATCAAGGCCTAAGCCACTGAGTTCAAACTGGGTACCAAAGACCTTGGCCACTTCGGTCACCGCGGACGATAAGCGCAGCACCAGAATCTCGGAAAGGATCAGCGACAAAAATGCGCCAGAGAAACCGAGCAATGCCCCACCGTAGAGGAACGGGCGCAGAATAAAGCCATCCGTTGCGCCAATCAGCTTCTGCACGTTGATGGTGTCACGGCGGGCAAAGATGCTCAGACGCACACTGTTGCCGATAACGAGGAATACCGCGGCAATCATCAGCACACCGATCATCGCGGCCACGCGGCCCACCAGCCCGGTAATGGAAGAGAGACGCGCAAACCAGCTGTCATCCATTCGCACTTCGTTTACGCCCTGAATCTTCGCCACGCGATCGCGCAGGGTGTTCAGGGAGTCGGTGCCCTGGAAATCCAGTTTCGGGATAACGACAGCCACGGCAGGCAGCGGGTTCTCTTCCAGCATATCCAACGCCCCGCCAAAGCCAGACCAGTTGCGGAACTCACCCAGCGCATCTTCGCGTGACAGATAATTTACCTTGTCGACGCCCTGCTCGGCCTGCAGTTGCCCCACCACTTTCGCGGCGGTGTCATCATCCAGCGTTTTCTCGAGATAGACCGTGATCTGCGGCGAAGGGTAATACTGTGACGCCGCGGTGTTCACGTTCTTGTACACCATGTAGCAGACGCTTGGCAGCGTGAGGGAGATGGCAATGACCATCACCGTCAGGAATGTCGCCAGCGGTTTGCTTTTCAGATCCTGCAACGCGCCGTGGAAGGCATAACGCACCTGCTCATTGAACACGTTGGTTTTACGGGAATTGGGTTTCGGCGCGCCTTTCTGGCGCTTCGGCGAATTGCCTCCGCCGTTCCCGCCACCGCTCGCCGAATTGCGCAGTCGATCAAAGCGACTGCCAAACTGGCGAATCTGATTCATCGCTTCGCGTTTATTCACCATAGCCTCCGTGCAAATGGCCGTCGCTGAGGGTCAGCATGCGGTAGGAGCGGCTGGAAATCAGGCTCATATCGTGCGTGGCCATCAGTACCGTCACCCCAACGCGGTTGAACTCTTCAAACAGACGCAGGATGCCTTCCGACAGCGCTTCATCGAGGTTCCCTGTCGGTTCATCCGCCAGCAGTACCGCAGGCTTGTTCACCACCGCTCGGGCGATGCCCACACGCTGCTGTTCACCGCCGGAGAGCTGAATAGGGAAGTTTTTCGCTTTGTCGAGCAGGCCGACCTTATCCAGTGCGGCCGACACACGACGACGAATGTCATCCACGCTGGCGCCCGCAATAATCAACGGGATCGCCACGTTATCGAACACCGTGCGGTCCATCAGCAGATGGTGATCCTGGAAAATCATGCCAATCTGGCGGCGCAGGAAAGGCACCTCACGGTTTTTCAGGCGGCTGATGTCATGGCCGCTGAACCAGATTTTGCCGGTGCTCGGGCGCTCAATACCGCAAATGAGCTTGAGCAGGGTGCTTTTCCCCGCGCCGGAATGGCCGGTCAGAAATGCCATCTCGCCCGGCTGCAGCTGGAAGTTAATCCCCTGCAGCGCTTGTCTCCCACCGAGATAGGCTTTGCTGACTTGTTCAAAGCGAATCATTGTTAATCCTCTCGGGCAAAAAGTGCCTCAATAAAATCGTCCGATTTGAACGGACGTAAGTCTTCGATACGTTCGCCGACGCCAATGTAGCGGATCGGAATGCCGAACTGATCGGCGATAGAGAAGATCACGCCACCCTTGGCAGTCCCATCCAGTTTAGTCAACGTAATGCCGGTCAGCCCAACGGCTTCATGGAACAGTTTCGCCTGGCTGATGGCATTCTGTCCGGTGCTGGCGTCGAGGGTCAGCATGATTTCATGCGGTGCGTCTTCGTCCAGCTTCTTCATGACACGGACAATTTTCTTCAGCTCTTCCATCAGGTGCGACTTGTTCTGCAAACGCCCTGCGGTGTCGGCGATCAGCACGTCAACGTTACGCGCTTTCGCCGCCTGGATGGCATCGAAAATCACCGAAGCGGAATCCGCACCGGTGTGCTGAGCGATAACCGGAATATTGTTACGCTGGCCCCAGACCTGCAGTTGCTCAACCGCGGCCGCACGGAAGGTATCGCCCGCCGCCAGCATTACCGATTTACCCTGCTGCTCAAACTGACGTGCCAGCTTGCCAATGGTGGTGGTTTTGCCCACGCCATTCACGCCGACCATCAGGATAACAAACGGGGTTTTGTCTTCAATATTAAGCGGTTCGTCGACTTTTGCGAGGATCTCGCCCATTTCGTCTTTCAGCAGACCGTACAGCGCTTCGGCATCACGCAGCTGTTTGCGGCTTGCACCTTCGGTCAGATTGGCGATGATTTTCCGGGTGGTATCCACACCGACGTCGGCAATCAGCAGCTGCTCTTCCAGCTCTTCAAACAGATCATCATCGATTTTCTTGCCGCGGAACAGACTGATAAATCCGGAACCCAGATTCTGTTTGGTTTTCAGCAGGCTACGTTTGAGGCGAGCGAAGAACCCTTCTTTGGTTGGCTTCTCTTGCTCCTGGACAGTCTCTTCCGAGGCCGCTTCTTCCGCATCCGTTTCGGTTTCGGTGTCGTCAGCTGCCGCCAGCGCCAGGGCTTCCAGCGCTTCGTCGGTCAGTTCATCTTCTTCTGCGACAGCGTCCTGAACTGCAGGCTCTTCAACGGGTTCGTCTTCAACCACCCCGTGTTCATGCGCGGCAACCACGTCTTCTTCAATAACAGCCGCGGGCTCTTCTTCCGCGACGTCTTCCGGCAGCGGCAGTGTTTCATGCTCGATTTCGCCGACAACCTCTTCCACCGGCGGGTGAACGTCAGCGTCTGGCTCAGGAGCCGCAACCGCTTCCTCAACGACAGGTTCGCTGATTTCAACAGGCTCAGGTTCGACTGCTGCCGCGACGACCGGTTCCACAGGCTGTGGTTTTTCACGCTCGGCCACGTCTGCAGTCACGTCAACCACGTCGTCGGCAAAGGCGTTAATCTCTTCTTCGCTGTGTACAGGCTGTTCAGCCGCAGGCTCAGCAATCTGTTCAGAGACCGTTTCAACAACAGGCTCGACGGGCGCTTGCGCTACATCTGTTTGCGGCTGTTCGACTTCCTGCTGCGGCTGTTCCTGCTCTTTCTGACCAAAACCCAGCCAGGAGAAAAAGCCTCGTTTTTTATCTTTTGCCATTTGCGACCACACTTTCGCTGTTGATTCCCGGCACCGCGTCACCGCTATGTACATGGAAGCTAAAAAAATGATGAAATAGTCTATCACTTAACTTCTCGCGCATCACCGCCTTGAAGCGTAATCCAGCACTGAGCAGAGTATCGCTATGAAAAAACCAAATCACACCGGCAGCGGCCAAATCCGCATTATTGGCGGGCAATGGCGGGGCCGTAAGCTTCCGGTCCCGGACAGTCCGGGCCTGCGCCCTACCACCGACAGGGTGCGCGAAACCCTGTTTAACTGGCTTGCGCCGCATATGGTCGATGCCCGTTGCCTTGACTGTTTCGCAGGAAGCGGGGCCTTGGGCCTCGAAGCGCTGTCACGTTATGCCGGAAACACGACGCTGCTGGAGATGGAACGCCACGTTGCGCAGCAGCTGCAAAAAAATCTCGCGACGCTAAAAGCGGGCAACGCAAAAGTCGTGAATACCAATACGCTGACGTACCTTGCTCAGCCAGGTACCCCGCACGATGTGGTGTTTATCGACCCGCCCTTCCGTAAGGGGTTGCTGGAAGAAACGCTGAGCCTGCTGGAAAAAAACGGCTGGCTGGCGGATGAAGCGCTGATTTACGTCGAAAGCGAAGTGGAAAATGGCCTACCGCCGGTGCCGATGCACTGGGAATTGCACCGCGAAAAAGTGGCAGGCCAGGTGGCCTATCGCCTCTACCACCGTGAAGCACAAGGAGAAAACGATGTTGCTTAATTTAGGTCGCCTGCTGATGCTGTGCGTCTGGGCGTTTCTGGTGCTGAATCTGGTACACCCGTTTCCAAAACCGCTGAACATTTTCGTCAACGTCGCGCTGATTTTTATGGTGCTGATGCACGGCATGCAGATGGCGCTGCTGAAATCGACGCTGCCAAAAGACGGCCCGCAGATGACCCGCAGCGAGCAGATCCGTATCTTCCTGTTTGGCGTGTTTGAACTGCTGGTGTGGCAGAAGAAGCTGACGCCGAAGAAAAAGTAACGTTGTGGTGCCTGATTGCCGGATGACGCTTATCCGGCCGACAAAACCCGTAGGCCGGGCAAACGAATGTGCCGCCCGGCAAAATTATTCCGCTTTGAACTCAACGAACTGCGAACCCTTGTAACTCAAGGTGCCTTTATCACCGACGGTTAGCTGGTGATACTCTTTTTCTTCCACACGGAAGGTCACTTCCAGCCCGCCGTTTTGCGGCTTAAAGCTCACTTCATAGCGCATATCGCTTCCGGCTGGCGCCACAATTTGCTGACGCGAACGGCGGTCGTTAATCACTTTCTCTCGTTTATTGCTCACGATCACCGGCTTTTGCAGCAACGGGGCGGCGTCGTTGTCCATCTTTTCACGGCGCTGCTGCACAAAACGAAACGAGGCGGCAATGACGATGATCGCTACCACGACCACCAATAAGACAGGCATTTTACTCATCGGACTAATCCCTAAGATTCGGCGGAAATCAGGATACCGTGCCTTTAACGCCATTGCCATCGACCTGCCCGCACCACTACACTGAATCAGAGAGTGCTTATCAGACAATACAAGGATTTACTATGCTTTGGTCTTTCATTGCAGTCTGTTTGTCCGGCTGGTTGTACGTGGATGCGTCCTATCGTGGACCCACCTGGCAACGCTGGGTCTTTAAACCCCTAACCCTTGTCCTGCTGCTGTTGCTCGCCTGGCAGGCCCCGATGTTTAACGCCATCAGCTATCTGGTGCTGGCAGGTCTGTGCGCGTCGCTGGCGGGAGACGCTCTGACGCTGCTGTCGCGTGAACGCCAGCTTTACGCTATTGGCGCCTTTTTCCTGTCGCATCTGCTCTACACCATCTGGTTTGCCAGCCAAATGACGCTGTCGTTCTTCTGGCCGCTGCCGCTCGCGCTGCTGATCATCGGTGCGGTCCTGATTGCCGTCATCTGGTCACGCCTTGAGGAGCTCCGCCTGCCGGTCTGCACATTTATCGCCATGACGCTGGTGATGGTGTGGCTTGCCGGGGAACTGTGGTTCTTCCGCCCTGTTGATACCGCGCTGTCCAGCTTCCTGGGTGCGGCACTGCTGCTGGTCAGCAACATTGTCTGGCTTGGCAGCCACTACCGTCGCCGCTTCCGCGCCGATAGCGCTATTGCGTCCGCCTGCTACTTCGCCGGACATTTTCTCATTGTCCGCGCACTGTATCTTTAAATCCCCTTGACTCTGGAGTCGACTCCAGAGTGTATCCTTCGGTTAATGAGACAAATTATCATTAGCCGGAGGATGCCATGTCATCGCCAGAATCTGATCGCCACAACATCCCGAAATTCTCCACGCTGAGATTTTCCCCCGCCACCAGTGAACCACAGGAAACGTGCTGCTGCGACGGCGGCTGCGCGGAAAGCGAAGCCGTGCCAGAAGCCGTATCAGGCACCCGTTTTAGCTGGAACGTCAGCGGGATGGACTGCGCCGCCTGCGCCCGTAAAGTGGAAAACGCCGCTCGCCAGGTGCATGGCGTCAACAACGTCCAGGTACTGTTTTCCACCGAAAAGCTGGTCGTCACGGCGGATACCGACATTCGTCCACAAATCGAAAAAGCCGTCAGCGCCGCGGGTTACACCCTTCGCCCGGAAGATGCGCCGCAGGAAGAAGCCCAATCCGCATGGCGGGAAAATCTGCCGCTGATTGCCCTGATTGTCATGATGATGCTCAGCTGGGGTCTGGAGCAGCTTAACCATCCTGCCGGGCAACTGGCGTTTATCGCCACCACGCTGATTGGTCTGTTCCCGATTGCCCGCCAGGCGCTACGGTTGATGAAAAGTGGCAGCTGGTTCGCCATTGAAACCCTGATGAGCGTCGCCGCGTTGGGCGCGCTGTTTATCGGGGCCACCGCTGAAGCCGCCATGGTGCTGCTGCTGTTCCTGATTGGTGAAAGACTTGAGGGCTGGGCGGCAAGCCGGGCACGCAAAGGCGTTAGCGCATTGATGGCGCTGAAACCCGAAACCGCTGTCCGTCTGCGTAACGGCGAGCGGGAAACCGTGGCCCAGCGCGATTTGCGTCCGGGTGATGTGATTGAAGTCGCCGCAGGTGGACGTCTGCCCGCTGACTGCACGCTGCTCTCCACTTTTGCCAGCTTTGATGAAAGCGCATTAACCGGTGAATCGGTACCGGTCGATCGCAGTGCCGGAGAGCGGGTCGCTGCAGGCGCCACCAGCGTGGATCGTCTGGTTAAACTGACGGTAGTGTCCGAACCGGGCGACAGCGCCATTGACCGCATCTTGAAGCTGATTGAGGAAGCCGACGAGCGCCGTGCGCCCATCGAGCGGTTTATCGATCGCTTCAGCCGGATTTATACCCCGGCGATCATGTTGGTAGCCCTGCTGGTCGCCGTTGTGCCGCCGCTGTTCTTCACCGCCGCCTGGCTACCGTGGATCTACAAAGGGCTAACGCTGCTGCTGATTGGCTGTCCGTGTGCGCTGGTGATTTCCACGCCTGCCGCCATTACCTCCGGACTGGCTGCTGCTGCCCGTCGCGGTGCGTTGATCAAAGGCGGTGCTGCACTTGAGCAGCTGGGCCAGGTGCGTCAGGTGGCATTTGATAAAACGGGAACGCTGACCGTGGGTAAACCCCGCGTGACGTCCGTTATCGCCACCCATGACGTGGATGAAAATACGCTGCTGGCGCTGACGGCCGCGGTTGAGCAGGGATCGAGCCATCCGTTGGCGCAGGCAATTGTGCAGGAAGCGCAGAACCGTGCGCTCCCATTACCCGTTGCCACCCATCAGCGCGCGCTGGCCGGTTCAGGCATCGAGGCGTTTGTGGAAGGTCAGCGGGTGCTGATTTGCGCCGCCGGAAAATTCGCGGCGGTAAGCTATGCCGACCAAATCCATCAGTTGGAAAGCAAAGGGCAAACCGTGGTACTGGTGGTCCGTGACGAGACGCTGCTGGGGATTATTGCGCTGCAGGATACGCTGCGTGACGATGCCCGGGAAGCCGTCGAGGCTCTGCATCAACTCGGCGTTCAGGGGATAATCCTGACCGGGGATAATCCAAGAGCTGCCGCCGCGATCGCCGGAGAGCTGGGGCTGGAATTCCGCGCCGGACTGCTGCCGGAAGATAAAGTTGCCGAAGTCAGCGCCCTGAATGCTAAATCGCCGCTGGCGATGGTGGGTGACGGCATCAACGATGCACCGGCGATGAAAGCGGCTACCCTGGGTATCGCCATGGGCAGTGGCACCGACGTCGCACTGGAAACCGCAGATGCCGCGCTAACGGGCAACCGTCTGACAGGACTGGCGCAGATGATTGCGCTGGCTCGCGCGACACACGCCAATATCCGCCAGAACATCGCGATAGCGCTGGGTCTGAAAGGGATTTTCCTGGTGACAACGCTGCTCGGTATGACCGGCCTGTGGCTGGCCGTGCTGGCAGATACCGGGGCGACGGTACTGGTTACGGCAAATGCTTTGCGCTTATTGCAAAGGAAGTAGCGAAAGCGTGCAGCAGGCGCATCACACGTCCCTCTCCTAAAGGGAGAGGGCAACGGCTTACCGCAGGCTCAGTGACCCTTACGGATCAGATACTGATAGGGCAGCGAGTCGATTTGCTGGGCAATAAGCTCGTGCTCCATAAAGCGGCAGAATCCCGGGATGTCGCGGGTTGTGGCCGGATCGTCGGCGACAATCAGCAGCGTTTCGCCCACGGGCATATTGCGCACGGTTTTACGCACCATCATTACCGGCTCCGGGCAGCGCAGACCTTGGGCATCCAGGGTGTGGTCAGCGGTAGAAAACAAATCGCTCATTATTCACTCGGTCAGTCAAAAAATCCGCCTTAGTTTACCCGCACTTTTCTGTGACGCAAGGCAGGTTAACGGTTGCGTGAAAATTAGCCGTTGCAATGCGCATAAAACGCAGTATGATGCGGCGGTTTTTATGCCCGTCATACTTCAAGCCGCAGGTGCGTTGGCTGCAACTCGAATTATCCAGGGCAATTTGGGTTCCCTCACCCCAACCACTAAAAAGGTCACAATATGACGTCTTTATCTCAAGCACAGCGCATGAAAGCGTTGTTCTGGCTTTCGCTTTTTCATCTGCTGGTGATCACCTCCAGTAACTACCTGGTGCAGCTGCCAGTCTCCATTTTTGGTTTCCATACCACCTGGGGCGCGTTCAGCTTTCCGTTTATTTTCCTCGCCACCGATTTAACCGTGCGTATTTTCGGCGCGCCGCTGGCCCGCAAGATTATCTTCGCGGTGATGGCCCCTGCGCTGCTGATCTCCTACGTGATTTCCTCGCTGTTTTACATGGGCGAGTGGCAGGGTTTTGCGGCATTGGGTCACTTCAATCTGTTCGTGGCGCGTATCGCCGCCGCCAGCTTCATGGCCTATGCGCTGGGGCAAATCCTTGACGTTCACGTCTTTAACCGTCTGCGTCAGAACCGCCGTTGGTGGCTCGCGCCAACCGCCTCGACGCTGTTTGGCAACGTCAGCGACACCGTCGCGTTCTTCTTTATCGCTTTCTGGCGCAGCCCGGATCCGTTTATGGCGAGCCACTGGCAGGAAATCGCGCTGGTGGATTACAGCTTTAAGGTGCTCATCAGCATCGTGTTCTTCCTGCCGATGTACGGCGTGCTGCTCAATATGCTGTTGAAAAGGCTGGCAGACAAATCTGAAATCCCGGCATTTCAGCACGGTTAACCGTTCATTTCACGGATTGTGATAAGCTAGGCGGATCAGCCATTAATGGCCGTTTATCGAAAGGAAGATGTCAATGCGCAATATGGTTAAATATGTCGGTATTGGCCTGCTGGTGATGGGACTTGCTGCCTGTGATAACAGCGACAGCAAAACCCCTGCACAGGGTGCCGCCGCGGAAAGCAGTACCGCAGCACAGCCAGTCAGCCTGCTTGATGGCAAGCTCAGCTTCTCGCTGCCCGCTGGCATGACCGATCAGAGCGGTAAGCTCGGCACGCAGGCCAACAACATGCACGTCTATTCTGATGCGACCGGCCAGAAAGCGGTGATCGTGATCGTTGGCGATAACACCAATGAAGACCTGGGCTTACTGGCACAGCGTCTGGAAGGCCAGCAGCGCAGCCGTGACCCGCAGCTTCAGGTGGTGACCAACAAATCCATCGAACTGAAAGGCCACACCCTGCAGCAGCTCGACAGCATCATCTCGGCCAAAGGCCAGACCGCGTACTCTTCCGTACTGCTGGGCAAAGTCGACGACAAGCTGCTGACGCTGCAAATCACCCTGCCTGCTGACGATCAGCAGAAAGCGCAGTCTGAAGCAGAAAGCATCATCAATACGCTCGTCATCAACTGATTCCGGCTGTAGACGACTGAGCCCCGGGTTTCGCGACCTGG
>WJYM01000013.1 GCA_009668205.1 Enterobacteriaceae bacterium RIT691
CGCGGATGGCCTTTTTGCGTTAGAGACTGTGAGCTCAGGTGCAGTATCCGTCAGAGAATGTCTATTTCCGCTGGATCCAGCTTTCAATAAAATCAGCTATCTGTTTGATGTTATTGAGATCTAATAAAGAGAGATTTACATCAAGCGCGATATCACTGGCGACAGCAACCACATGCTCATCTAACACTAATTCTTCTGCCTGATGACCAGAGCCTGCCCTGAACAGCAAAATTTTAGGAACGGCTTCGTGTTTAAACCCTTCCACCAACACCAGATCCAGTGCTGAATGATCCATCCGGCCGACGAGATAATTCAGATCCAACGGCTTCTCTTCCGGCGTTTCAGTCATTAACGCCCAACGCTGGGAACTGGCAACAATGGTTTGTGATGCCCCGGCCTTGCGGAGTTCGTAACTGTCTTTACCCGGTGTATCCACGTCCATTTTATGATGGGTGTGTTTGATGAGACCCGGACGTAAGCCTCGGGAACAAAGTTCTGGGATAAGCGCTTTTAGTAACGTCGTTTTCCCTGTGCCACTCCAGGCAGCAATCGCCAGAACCGGGATCATGGTTTCTCCTGCATGTGCTGCAATTCTTCTTCTGTATTTACATTGATGAAAGCGGATTTCACATCACTAAAATCAACCGGATGGCCGCCTATCTGGCGTAAAAAAAGCATGACACGCCGCTCACCCGCCGCCAGATAATTTTCCAAATCGGGGAGAATGACCCGATTGAGCAGCACGACAGCAGGATGGTCTCTGTCCCCATCATGTGCCCAAACGGCAACCGCATCCCCTTTTTGCTGTACAAAACGCTCGCTTAAACATGCGGGGATGAAGGGCGTATCGCAGGGGCAAAAAAGATACCACTCGCTGTCTGTTTGCTGGAGTACAGCAAGCATTCCCGCTAACGGGCCAGGATAATCATTGAGACTATCCTGAATCACGGGATAACCGCTTTCACGGTAAACGGGAAGAGAGCGATTAGCGCTGATCGCCAGAGAATCGGTCTGGACTGCAAGTGCCTTCGCCACATGTACCCAGAGAGGAATACCATTAAGTTCCTGTAATCCCTTATCCTTTCCACCCATCCGGCTGGCCTTACCTCCTGCCAGCACAACGCCAGTGATCCCATGATATTGATTCACGAATATCGCCTCTTTTCATGTGGGTTTGACCCTGCTACCGTGTGACGGTAAAGCGTAAGGAGCAAAAATAGATGAAATGTAAACGACTGAACGAAGTGATTGAACTCCTCCAGCCCGCCTGGCAAAAAGAGCCAGAGCTGAATCTGATGCAATTCTTACAGAAACTGGCGCAGGAGTCAGGTTTTGACGGCGAACTGGCCGATCTTTCCGATGATATCCTGATTTATCATCTGAAGATGCGCGATTCCGCGAAAGATGCGGTGATCCCAGGGATTCAGAAAGACTATGAGGAAGACTTTAAAACGGCGCTGCTTCGCGCTCGCGGCGTGATTAAAGAGTAAAAGCTTGTAATTGAAACCACCGAAAAGGCTGTGAAATGATATTCTGAATTATTCGCAGCAATTTCCGGATAATCGGATGAACGATAAGGCTTTTACTTTCCAGACACTCCACCCGGATACCATCGTGGATGCCCTGTTTGATCAGGGTATTCGGGTGGATTCGGGTCTGACACCTCTCAACAGCTATGAGAACCGTGTCTGGCAATTTCAGGATGAAGACAGACGTCGTTTCGTCGTGAAGTTCTACAGACCGCAGCGTTGGTCGGCAGAGCAAATTCTGGAAGAGCATCAGTTTGCTCTCGAATTGCTGTCCGATGATGTTCCAGTGGCCGCTCCCATCGCCTTTGATGGCAAGACCTTGCTGAACCAGCAGGGCTTTTCCTTTGCTGTTTTTCCGAGTGTCGGTGGGCGCCAGTTTGAACCTGATAATCTGGATCAAATTGAGTGGGTTGGCCGTTACCTTGGTCGCCTCCATCAGACCGGACGTAAGAAAACATTCAGCCATCGCCCCGCTATCGGGGTGAAAGAGTACCTGCAGGAACCTCGTCAGGTTTTTGAAACGACCCTGCTTATTCCTTCTTCACTCAAGGCAGATTTTCTGGCCGCGGCAGATAAGCTTATCGATGCTGTGATGCAACAATGGCACAGCCGTTCCGCAATGCTGAGACTTCACGGTGACTGCCATGCCGGCAATATTCTCTGGCGAGACGGCCCGCTCTTTGTTGATTTGGATGATTCACGCAGTGGCCCGGCTGTTCAGGACTTGTGGATGTTGTTGCATGGCGATAACGCTGAACGCCGCATGCAGCTTGATATCGTCCTTGAAGCTTATGAAGAGTTCAGCACTTTTGATACGGCTGAGCTTGCTTTAATTGAACCGCTACGTGCTATGCGTATGGTTTATTACCTGGCATGGATAATCCGCCGCTGGGAAGATCCTGCGTTTCCGGTGAATTTCCCCTGGCTTACCGGGGAAGATAACTGGCGCAGGCAGACTGCTATGTTTTTAGAACAAGTCAGGGTTCTTCAGGAGCCCCCATTACAATTAACGCCAATGTATTAACAGAAATTTTCAGGAGAGAGTAAACAATGAAAAAGATTTTGCTGGCGCTGGCAGGTATGGTTTTGGCATTCAGCGCATCAGCGGCGCAGATCACCGATGGTAAGCAGTACACCACGCTTGAGAAGCCAGTGGCTGGCGAACCGCAGGTTCTGGAGTTCTTCTCCTTCTATTGCCCGCACTGCTATGAGTTTGAGCAGGTTCTGCACGTTTCCGATAACGTGAAGAAAAAGCTGCCAGAAGGCACCAAAATGACTAAATACCACGTTGAGTTCCTTGGCCCATTGGGTAAAGACCTGACTCAGGCGTGGGCCGTGGCCATGGCGCTGGGTGTGGAAGATAAAATCACCTCTCCAATGTTTGAAGCCGTACAGAAAACGCAGACTGTTCAGACTGTTGCGGATATTCGTCAGGTGTTTGTGAGCGCAGGCGTGAAGCCGGAAGAGTATGACGCGGCCTGGAACAGCTTTGTGGTGAAATCCCTTGTGGCACAGCAGGAAAAAGCAGCAGCAGATCTGCAGCTGCAGGGTGTTCCGGCAATCTTCGTGAACGGTAAATACCAGCTGAATCCGCAGGGTATGGATACCAGCAATATGGATGTTTTCGTTCAGCAGTATGCTGATACCGTGAAACAGCTGGTTGAGAAAAAATAAAAAAACGCCGGTCTTTGACCGGCGTTCTTCTCTGAGCCTCACTAAACAGTGGGGCTTTTTTATTTATAGTTTCCCGATTTAATCTCTTCAATCAGGGTATCTTTTTCCACCCACAGGTTGTTCAGCCAGAGCTGGAAACTCCGCTTAAAGCCCTTATCACTGACGTAATCCCCGTGTAGCTCATCGGCAACGGGAACTAAATTGATGCGCACCACGATACGGCTCAGTTTGCCACTCAGCATATCGAAAAACGGTGACCGATCGTTTTCCGGGTAACAAAGCGTCACGTCGAGCAATTTGTCGAATTGACTGCCTAAGACATTCAGCGCCATGGCGATGCCCGCAGCCTTTGGCGGCAGTAGGTTTTTATAAGGAGAACGCGTCTCCGCTCGCTTCTCTTCCGTAAAGCGAGAGCCTTCGACAAAGTTAACTATCGTCGTTGGATGTGTACGGAATTTCTCACAGGAGCGGCGCGTGGTTTCGACATCTTTACCGCGGCGCTCCGGATGACGAATCAGGTAGCTTCTTGAATAGCGGCGCATAAAAGGCATATCCAACGCCCAACAGGCCAGGCCAATAAACGGCACCCAGGCGAGCTGCTGTTTCAGGAAATACTTGTTCATGGGGATATGCTTACGGAACAGTACACACAGCACGACGATGTCTGCCCAGCTATGGTGATTACAGATAAGCAGATACCAGTTTTTCTTGTTCAGACCTTCCAGGCCTTCCACATCCCACTTCAACCAGGGATTCAGGTTTAACAGCAAAGCAAGGCCAGAACACCAGCAGTACATCATCAGGTTGCAAAACGCTGAGATTGAGCGCCACACCGCAGGAATGGGAAGCAAAAGCTTGATGAGTCCGGCCACAATAATAGGCACGGAGCAAAGTATCGTGACAACGATAGTTAGGGCGATACTCAGTGGCAGCGTTATCGCAGCGAGTAATCTCGACATAATCAATTTATTCAGATAGTTAATTGTATAAAGCGCGGGTTACACAGGCACAAGGCGCTGATTTTACCAGAAATCACACCCAATGACGGGTCCTACCAGATCTGAAAAATAAACAATAGCAATATCCACATGGTACAAATTGTCACCAGTGGAGTGGAAGATAGCCTTGTCTTTAGTTAATTAGCTGAAAAATAAAGATTATTTATTATCATTGTTTCAGGGATAGATCGGGTTTATGCGTCATAACAATTCTATGCACAAAGTTATCCACAATGGCGGGTTTGCGGTCGATCCCGAGGATCCGCAAATCTTTTACCGCAATGACCGCGAAAAACTCATGTTTTTGTCCTGTCTGTGGCATCCTTTACCCCTAATCTGATAAACAGGCTCGGAAATTATGGTTCAGATCCAAGAAAACCCCCTCATCCTGGTTGATGGCTCCTCATATCTTTATCGCGCATATCATGCGTTTCCTCCGCTGACCAACAGTGCCGGGAATCCAACAGGTGCGATGTATGGCGTGCTGAATATGCTGCGCAGTTTGATCCTGCAATATCAGCCAACCCATGCGGCGGTGGTCTTTGATGCCAAAGGTAAAACCTTCCGTGACGAACTGTTTGAAGACTACAAATCCCATCGTCCACCGATGCCTGACGATCTGCGTGCGCAGATTGAACCATTGCATGCGATGGTTAAAGCCATGGGATTACCGCTGCTTGCCGTCTCCGGCGTAGAAGCGGATGACGTTATCGGCACACTGGCGCGAGAAGCGGAAAAAGCAGGCCGTCCGGTACTGATCAGTACCGGTGATAAAGACATGGCCCAGCTGGTGACGCCAGCTATCACGCTGATTAACACGATGACCAACACCGTGCTTGGGCCGGAAGAGGTGGTCACCAAATACGGCGTGCCACCGGAGCTTATCATCGACTTCCTGGCGCTGATGGGAGACTCCTCCGATAACATCCCTGGTGTACCGGGCGTGGGGGAGAAAACCGCACAGGCGCTGCTACAAGGGTTAGGCGGGCTGGATACGCTCTATGCCGAGCCGGAAAAAATCGCCGGTCTCACCTTCCGTGGGGCAAAAACCATGGCCGCGAAGCTCGAGCAGAACAAAGAGATGGCGTATCTCTCCTATAAGCTTGCGACCATTAAAACCGACGTCGAACTGGAGCTGACCTGCGAGCAGCTGGAAGTGCAGCCGCCGGCCGCCGATGAGCTGCTGAACCTGTTTAAGCAGTATGAATTCAAGCGCTGGATAACCGACGTGGAAGCCGGGAAATGGATGCAGGCTAAAGGTGCCAAACCGGCCGCCAAACCTGAAGCCAACGCCGCAGCGGTAGAAGATGAAATTGAAGAACCTGCCACAGCGCTCTCGGCCGACAACTATGTCACTATTCTTGATGAAGACACGCTCAAGCAGTGGATCGAGAAACTGAAAAAAGCGCCGGTGTTTGCCTTTGATACGGAAACCGACAGCCTCGACAACATCTCTGCCAATATGGTCGGCCTCTCTTTCGCTGTTGAACCCGGTGAAGCCGCCTATGTACCGGTCGCCCATGATTATCTCGATGCGCCGGAACAACTCTCCCGTGAGCGCGTGCTGGAACTTTTAAAACCGCTGCTGGAAGATGAAAAGTGCCTGAAAGTCGGGCAGAACCTGAAATACGATCGTGGCATTCTGGCGAACTATGACATCGAGCTGCGCGGTATTGCCTTTGATACCATGCTGGAATCCTACACGCTGGACAGCGTGGCCGGGCGTCACGACATGGACAGCCTCTCCGATCGCTGGCTGAAGCATAAAACCATTACCTTCGAAGAGATCGCCGGTAAGGGGAAAAATCAGCTCACCTTTAACCAGATTGCGTTGGAAGAAGCAGGGCGCTATGCCGCAGAAGATGCAGATGTCACGCTGCAGTTGCATCTGAAAATGTGGCCAAAATTGCAGAAGAACGAAGGCCCGCTGAACGTCTTCCGCAATATCGAAATGCCGCTGGTGACGGTGCTGTCTCGCGTGGAGCGTACCGGGGTCAACATCGACCCGGATGTGCTGCACAATCATTCTGCGGAGCTCGCCACGCGTCTGGTGGAGCTCGAGCAAAAGGCTCATGAGATTGCCGGTGAGGCGTTCAACCTGTCGTCTCCGAAACAGTTGCAGACCATCCTGTTTGAAAAGCAGGGTATTAAGCCGCTGAAGAAAACGCCGGGTGGTGCGCCGTCAACGTCGGAAGAAGTGCTGGAAGAGCTGGCTCTCGATTATCCGTTACCAAAAGTCATCCTCGAGTATCGTGGTTTGGCCAAGCTGAAATCGACGTATACCGACAAGCTGCCGCTGATGATCAATCCGAAAACGGGTCGGGTGCACACGTCCTATCATCAGGCCGTCGCCGCAACAGGGCGCCTGTCTTCTACCGATCCGAACCTGCAAAACATTCCGGTTCGTAATGAAGAAGGTCGCCGTATTCGCCAGGCGTTCATTGCGCCAGAAGATTATCTGATTGTTTCTGCTGACTATTCGCAAATTGAATTGCGCATTATGGCGCATTTATCCCGTGATAAAGGCTTATTAACAGCCTTTGCAGAAGGCAAAGATATTCACCGTGCCACGGCTGCTGAAGTGTTTGGTGTACCGTTGGAAAACGTTAGCAACGAGCAGCGTCGTAGCGCGAAGGCCATTAACTTTGGCCTTATTTACGGGATGAGCGCGTTTGGTTTGTCACGCCAGCTGAATATTCCGCGTAAAGAGTCTCAGAAATATATGGATCTTTACTTCGAGCGTTACCCGGGCGTTCTTGAATATATGGAACGTACCCGCGCGCAGGCAAAAGAGCAGGGATATGTTGAAACTCTGGAAGGCCGTCGCCTTTATCTGCCGGGGATTAAATCCAGCAACGCTGCACTTCGTGCGGGTGCAGAGCGTGCGGCGATTAACGCCCCTATGCAGGGTACGGCGGCAGACATCATCAAGCGTGCGATGATAGCCGTCGACAACTGGCTGGAAACGGAGAAGCCACGCGTGCGCATGATCATGCAGGTACACGATGAACTGGTGTTTGAGGTGCATAAAGACGATCTCGACGCGGTATCGAAGAACATTCATGAACTGATGGAAAACAGTATGAAGCTGGATGTGCCATTGCTGGTGGAAGTAGGGAGTGGGCTTAACTGGGATCAGGCACACTAAGTGTCTGGCAGGGGCAAAAGCGCTACGCGAAATAGCGCTTTTGACGCTCGGAATTTACGTGGCTATTTTTGTAAGTAAGCAACATTACTTATCGATTTTTGTGATAGCCATCGGAATTAGCTATGTAAAAAGTGAAAAAAAACTACAAAAAGTGCTTTGTGGGCTGCGAAAAAAAGAGTAGAGTTATTCTCGTAGGGTACAGAGGTAAGATGTTCTATCTTTCAGACCTTTTACTTCACGTAATCGGATTTGGCTGAATATTTAGCCGCCCCAGTCAGTAATGACTGGGGCGTTTTTTATTGCGCGAAAGAAATAAAAAAGCGCGACCTGAGCCGCGCTATTATCTGCTGTCACCATCCTGATTGGCTTTACGCTTCGCTCTCTTCTTCTTCCTGCGGCGCAATTTCGCTGTACCAGGTATCCAGCTTCTGACGGAGTTTATCGACACCAATTTTCTTCAGCGAAGAAAACGCTTCCACCTGAATATCCCCATCAAAGGCCAGCACGGCTTCACGCACCATATTCAGCTGTGATTTACGCGCGCCGCTTGCCAGTTTGTCGGCCTTGGTCAGCAATACCAGTACTTCAATATTACTGTGAACGGCCCACTCAATCATTTGCTGATCGAGATCTTTCAAGGGATGGCGGATGTCCATCAGGACGACCAGGCCTTTCAGGCACAGGCGTTTTTCCAAATATTCACCCAACGCACGCTGCCACTTTAACTTCATTTCTTCCGGTACCTGGGCGTAACCATAGCCCGGTAAATCGACAACGCGTTTCCCCTCAACAACTTCAAACAAGTTGATGAGCTGTGTACGGCCAGGTGTCTTGGAAATACGCGCCAGGCTTTTCTGGCCCGTTAATGTATTCAGGGCGCTTGATTTACCCGCGTTGGAACGGCCAGCAAAAGCCACTTCAATACCGGTGTCGGAGGGTAAGTGGCGAATATCAGGCGCACTGAGGACAAAATGCGTCTGTTGATAGTTCAGATTCTTCAAAGGGTCGTCTCCATAAATTCCTGCTATGCGGGGGAGTATACCTGAACAATGGCAAAAGCGACGTTAGTCCCGCTCTACAGTTGTAAGTATTAACCCTGAGGTCTGTGAGACATTTGCCATCGTTCTTTTACGACTTTTCGGAATAAGTGCAGGTGCTTTTTTAACTGAACTAATAAAAAACAACAGCTTATGTTTTAGTATTAATCCGAAACTTCAGTTTTTTAATAAATGGTTGCTTGTCTGTTCAGCTGAACAAGGTAAAGTAGCCCCCATCAGGCAGGGTGCCGGAAAGGATAAGAACTCAGGACGAGGGTCAGGAACGCCAGGAGGCGAAGACAAAGGATTGCCAGGAGGCAAGCGTCCGGAGACGTTGTAAAAGGATAAGGATGACGACACGGAGTGTTGTTGAGTGCCAAGGGAAAGACAGGGCTGGTTGGTGGCATACACGGAATGTGTGACCCGTTAAGGGTTGTGAGTCAAGAAAAAGGCGACAGATTACTCTGTCGCCTTTTTTCTTTGTCTGCTTTCTGCTAGATTCCGGCTCAATTCTATACTAAAGAAAATAACCTAAGATTTCTCATCATGAAAAAACCAACATCCGCACCGCGTAGCAAAACTACTGGTAAAGCACGTCGTAAAACGCGTGAAGAACTGAATCAGGAAGCGCGCGATCGTAAACGCGATAAGAAGCATCGTGGTCACGCTGCTGGCAGCCGCGCGAACGGCGGTGAGGCAAATGCCGCTGGCAGAAAACAGGGCCAGCAAAAAGATCCGCGCATTGGCAGTAAAACTCCGATCCCACTGGCCGCGACTGAGCGTCCGGTGACAAGGCAGCACAAACCGAAGAGCGAGAAACCTATGCTTTCACCGCAGGCTGAGCTGGATTTACTGGAAAATGATGAGCGCCTGGATGCGCTGCTGGAACGTCTGGAAGAGGGTGAAGCCCTCAGCGCAGATGAGCAAACCTGGGTTGATGCCAAACTGGATCGTATTGACGAGCTGATGCAGCAACTGGGCCTTTCCTACGACGACGATGAAGAAGACGAAGAAGAAGAGGAAGGCAAAGAGGACATGATGCGTCTGCTGCGAGGCGGAAACTAACGTTTGCACCCACTCGGACTGCCCGTCCTGCTTATAACCCTTGTGGTTGTATGTTATCTGGGGTGGTTATTCGTTAAACTACGACGGTTGTCGCGGCGTCAACAATGGCTGCGCAACCGGCTTATCGTAAGACAGGATAAGCCGGCACGCCGTCGCCGTTCGCGATATCACCGGAAGGAGTAAGCATGTCTGAGCAGTTAATCGACTGGGATTTGGCCCTGATCCAGAAATACAACTACTCTGGGCCGCGTTACACCTCATACCCCACCGCGCTAGAGTTTTCTGAAGTCTTCACGGAAACGGATTTTCGTCAGGCCGTAGCCCGTTACCCTGAACGTCCGCTTTCGCTGTACGTCCACATCCCGTTTTGCCATAAGCTCTGTTATTTCTGCGGCTGCAATAAAATTGTGACTCGCCAGCAGCACAAAGCCGATCAATACCTTGATGCGCTTGAGCAGGAAATCCTGCACCGCTCGCCGCTGTTTGCCGGACGTAAAGTCAGCCAGCTGCACTGGGGCGGGGGAACGCCAACGTATCTGAATAAAGCGCAGATCAGCCGTCTGATGCAGTTGCTGCGGGGACATTTTGATTTTTCTGCTGACGCGGAAATTTCGATTGAAGTCGATCCGCGTGAAATCGAACTCGATGTTTTGGATCACCTGCGCAGTGAAGGCTTCAACCGCCTGAGTATGGGGGTTCAGGACTTCAATAAAGACGTTCAGCGTCTCGTAAACCGCGAGCAGGATGAAGCGTTTATCTTTGCGCTGCTCAATCACGCCCGCGAGATTGGCTTCACCTCCACTAATATTGACCTGATCTACGGTCTGCCGAAGCAAACCCCGGAAAGCTTTGCCTTCACGCTCAGCCGTGTGGCGGAATTGAATCCGGACAGGCTCAGCGTCTTTAACTATGCGCACCTGCCAACGCTGTTTGCGGCACAGCGCAAAATCAAAGATGCTGATTTGCCCTCCGCGCAGCAGAAGCTCGATATTCTGCAGGAAACCATCACTTCACTGACGCAGGCTGGCTATCAGTTTATCGGCATGGATCACTTTGCTCGCCCGGATGACGAGCTGGCGGTTGCACAGCGCGAAGGTGTCCTGCATCGCAACTTCCAGGGCTACACGACTCAGGGCGACAGCGATCTGCTGGGGCTGGGTGTTTCAGCGATCAGCATGATAGGTGACTGCTACGCGCAGAATCAGAAAGAGCTTAAGCGCTATTATCAGCAGGTCGATGAGAGCGGCAACGCGCTATGGCGAGGGATTGCACTGACGCAAGACGATTGCATTCGTCGTGACGTCATTAAGTCACTAATCTGTAATTTCCGACTCGATTTTGCTGATGTTGAAAAGGCGTGGGATGTCGATTTCGCGGACTATTTTGCCGAGGATTTAAAGCTGCTTGCGCCGCTGGCCAAAGATGGGCTGGTGGACGTCAATGAGAAGGGCATTCAGGTCACAGGGAAAGGGCGCTTGCTGATCCGTAATATCTGCATGTGCTTCGACACGTATTTGCGTCAGAAGGCACGCTTACAACAGTTCTCTCGCGTGATTTAATGCTGTTCCCCGGTGGCGCTAGCGCTTACCGGGGCTACTCGAATCTGTAGGCCCGGCAAACGAAGTGCCGCCGGGCATAACGTTCTACTCCATCCCCAATTCTTTCAGTTTGCGCGTCAGGGTATTTCGCCCCCAGCCCAGCAAACGCGCCGCTTCCTGCTTGTGCCCCTGAGTATGACGCAATGCGGTAGTGAGCAGCGTGCGTTCCATCTCCGGCTGAGCCTCAGACAACAGATTTTGATGACCGGAACGGAGTGCGCGATCGGCCCACTGCGCCAACAGTGTCGCCCAGTTGTCTGGCAGGATATGAGAAGGGCTGTCCGGAACCGTACTTTCGAACAGTTCAGCGGGCAGATCCTGAATCAATACTTCCTGGCCTGCGGCCATGACGGTGAGCCAGCGACAGGTATTTTCCAGTTGGCGAACGTTGCCCGGCCATGCCAGACGCGTCAATGCCGCTTCTGTTTCCGCGTGCAGCTGTTTGGCCTCAACGCCCAGTTCACGAGCGGCATCCTGCAGGAAATGACGGGCAAGACGTGGAATGTCTTCGCGGCGCTCGCGCAGCGGCGGTAAATGTACACGAATGACGTTCAGGCGATGGAACAAATCCTCACGGAATTTGCCTTCCTGCACGCGCAGTTCAAGATTCTGGTGGGTTGCGGCGATAATGCGCACATCCACTTTCACCGGTGCATAGCCGCCAACACGATAAAATTGCCCATCAGCCAGCACGCGCAGCAGACGGGTTTGCACGTCCAGCGGCATATCACCGATTTCATCTAAAAACAGCGTCCCGCCGTCGGCTTGTTCAAAGCGCCCCTGACGAATGGTATTGGCGCCGGTGAACGCGCCTTTTTCATGGCCAAACAGCTCTGATTCAATCAGGTCTTTTGGAATAGCCGCCATGTTGAGTGCGATGAAAGGCGCTTTCGCGCGTGGGCTATGGCGATGCAGCGCATGCGCGACCAGCTCTTTCCCCGTCCCGGACTCGCCGTTAATCAGCACGCTGATAGAGGAACGCGACAGACGACCAATAATACGGAAAACGTCCTGCATCGCTGGCGCTTCACCGATGATGTCGGTGGTTGGGCCGAATACCGGCACGTTTCGCGGCTGCTGCTGCTCCTGATAGTGGCTGATGGCACGTTCAACCAGCGCGACAGCCTCATCGATATCAAACGGTTTTGGCAGATAATCAAACGCGCCCTGCTGATAGGCGCTGACGGCCGCATCCAAATCGGAATGAGCGGTCATTATGATGACCGGAAGCATAGGATGACGCTGTTTAATCTGCTTGAGCAGCGCTAAGCCATCCATGCCTGGCATGCGAATGTCGGACAGCAGAACGTCCGGCGTTTTGCTTGCCAACGCGTCCAGCACTTCGCTGCCGCTTTCAAAAGTGGTGCAGGTCAATCCTGCCCCGGTGAGTGCACGTTCCAGCACCCAACGGATGGAGCTATCGTCATCAACGATCCAGACTATCCCGCGTTGCATAAAATGCACCTCTATTTCCGAATAGGCAGGTAAACCGAAAATTCGGTATGGCCCGGCCAACTGGTGAACTCAATTTTACCGGAGTGTTGGTCGATCAGATTTCGGGCGATGGATAACCCAAGCCCGGTACCGCCTTCGCGGCCGCTGACCATCGGATAAAACAGCGTGTCCTGCAGATGTGAAGGAATGCCTGGGCCGTTATCTTCCACATCAATTCTTGCGGCCAGGCGATAACGCATGCCGTGCAGCGTCAGCTGAAATGCCGTGCGGGTACGCAGGACAATTTCACCGCCTTCTGGCCCCAGTGCCTGCAGCGCATTGCGCACGATATTCAGCAGAACCTGCTCAATCTGGTCGGGATCGTGTGGCAGTTCCGGCAGGCTGGGGTCGTAATCTCTCGTCAGTCGCACGTTGTCGGGCAGTTCCATCGACACCAGCTTCACTACGCGCTCGGCGACTTTGTGAATGCTTTCGGTGACGTGCATTCCCGGTTGCTGTGGACCCAATAGCCTGTCCACCAGATTGCGCAGGCGATCAGCCTGTTCAATGATCACCTTGGTATATTCCAACAGCGATGGATCAGGCAGCGCTTTGCTCAGCAGCTGTGCCGCCCCACGCAGGCCGCCCAGTGGGTTCTTGATCTCATGTGCCAGACCGCGCACCAAATCGCGTGCCGCCACCTGCTGTGCGTGCTGGAGCTGCTCCTGGCTCAGACGACGCTGGTTATCCATTGGGGCCATCTCCAGCAGAATCAGGCCGTCAGGCAGCCGTTGAGCGGTGACGGAGAGAATATGTGAACGACCATCGATGACCAGCGTCACTTCGTTATCGGTAAAGCCCTGGCCCGCCTGTAGACTTTCGTGCATCAGGCCGAGATTCAGCGAAAAATAACTCAACAGTTCCGGCAGCGGTGTACCGAATAGTTTACGCGAGCTCTGAGCGAGCAGCTGTTGCGCTGACGGATTGGCGTAATGAATCGCCAGCTCGTCATCGACCAGTAAGATGCTGTTGATTAAAGAATTGAGGATCTGCCCAGCATCGGGCAGCACGCCTGTTGCCATACAGCAGTCTCCTGAAAGGTGTGCACCAATTTAGTGCATTATAGCGGTTTGTAACCGATAAGCGCCTGAAATCAGACTGTTGCTGGAGAAAAAAGCCCATCCGAAGATGGGCTGAAAGTTTCCACGGCAACAAAAAAACAGTACTGGGCCTTCATAAGGGAGGAGAAGGCCACAGGAATAGCATTTAAACGCTGTAGTACAGCTCGAACTCTACCGGATGCGGAGTCATGCGCACGCGGTCGTTTTCTTCAATACGCAGCGCGATGTAAGCGTCGATAGCTTCATCAGTGAACACGCCGCCTGCGGTCAGGAACTCGCGGTCTTCGCTCAGGCAGTTCAGTGCTTCTTCCAGAGAGCCAGCAACCTGTGGGATCTCTTTCGCTTCTTCTGGCGGCAGGTCATACAGGTTTTTGTCCATCGCTTCGCCTGGGTGGATCTTGTTCTTGATACCGTCAAGACCCGCCATCAGCAGCGCTGCGAAACACAGGTATGGGTTAGCTGCTGGATCCGGGAAGCGAACTTCGATACGACGCGCTTTCGGAGAAGCCACCACTGGGATACGGATAGAAGCAGAGCGGTTACGGGCAGAGTAAGCCAGCATAACAGGGGCTTCATAACCCGGGACCAGACGCTTGTAGGAGTTGGTGGTTGGGTTTGCCAGGGCGTTGATCGCTTTAGCGTGCTTGATAACACCGCCGATGTAGTACAGCGCCTGCTCAGACAGACCCGCATATTTGTCACCGGAGAACAGGTTTACGCCGTTCTTGGACAGGGACATGTGGCAGTGCATACCGGAACCGTTGTCACCAAACATTGGTTTTGGCATGAAGGTAGCGGTTTTACCGAAGCGGTGTGCGACGTTGTGAACAACGTATTTGTAAATCTGAATTTCGTCCGCTTTTTTGGTCATGGTGTTGAAACGGGTGGCGATTTCGTTCTGGCCAGCCGTCGCAACTTCATGGTGGTGAGCTTCAACAACCAGGCCCATCTCTTCCATGATCAGACACATGGTAGAACGGATGTCCTGTGAAGAATCGACCGGAGGAACCGGGAAGTAACCGCCTTTAACCGCAGGACGGTGGCCTTTGTTGCCGCCTTCGTACTTGGTGGAGGAGTTCCATGCGCCTTCGATATCATCGATAGCAACGTGAGAACCGGAAGTGGTCGCACCAAAACGAATGTCGTCGAACAGGAAGAACTCTGGCTCTGGCCCGAACAGAACGGTGTCTGCGATGCCGGTAGAGCGCAGATACTCTTCAGCGCGCTTAGCGATAGAGCGTGGGTCACGGTCGTAACCTTGCAGCGTGCCTGGTTCAAGAATATCGCAACGGATGATCAGCGTAGATTCTTCGAAGAACGGGTCAATGAGCGCAGTGGTCGCGTCAGGCATCAGCACCATGTCGGATTCGTTAATGCCTTTCCAGCCACCAATGGATGAGCCGTCAAACATTTTGCCTTCTTCAAAGAATTCGGCGTTTACCTGATGAGCAGGAATTGTGACGTGCTGTTCTTTACCTTTGGTATCGGTGAAGCGCAGATCGACAAACTTCACTTCATGTTCGTTCAGCATCGTCAAAACGTGTTCAGCGGACATACTTAACTCTCCAGATTGGTCATTGTCGTCGTGGTAACGAACGATTCTTGGCACTGCGTAATGTGGCGTTGTTGCCTTGAAAAAGATAAAGCGAAAACTGTGCCAACTTTTAAATGCCCCCTAAAAGGCGTTATGATGCGCACCACAGTGCAAAAGGGCTGCACCATAATGGATATCTTGCACCAAAATAGTGCTCGTGTGTGAACAATGAGCACTGATTTGGTGCAATTTGCGTTATGATCCCTTTTTTACTCTCCGTGAAAGCGATCACAAAGCATCTCTGCAATACTTGTTTGCGGGGGATGTCTGTGATCCTGTTTTGTACTGCGATTAATCCGTGTACAATAACGCGCTATTTCTAATGCCTGAGGCAAAGTTGTGATCGAAAATCTGCGTAATATCGCCATCATCGCGCACGTAGACCATGGTAAAACGACCCTGGTTGATAAGTTGCTGCAACAATCCGGTACGTTCGACGCTCGTACTGAAGCACAAGAACGCGTGATGGACTCCAACGATTTGGAGAAAGAGCGTGGGATTACCATCCTCGCTAAAAACACCGCTATCAAGTGGAATGACTACCGTATCAACATCGTTGATACCCCAGGGCACGCCGACTTCGGTGGTGAAGTTGAACGTGTAATGTCCATGGTCGATTCCGTGCTGCTGGTCGTTGACGCAATGGATGGCCCAATGCCGCAGACGCGCTTCGTCACCAAGAAAGCGTTCGCTCATGGCCTGAAGCCAATTGTTGTTATCAACAAAGTTGACCGTCCTGGCGCGCGTCCTGACTGGGTTGTTGATCAGGTATTTGACCTGTTCGTTAACCTCGACGCTACCGACGAGCAGCTCGACTTCCCTATCGTTTACGCGTCTGCGCTGAACGGTATTGCAGGTCTGGATCACGAAGATATGGCGGAAGACATGACCCCGCTGTATCAGACCATCGTTGACCGCGTTCCTGCGCCAAACGTTGACCTGGAAGGCACTCTGCAGATGCAGATCTCCCAGCTCGACTACAACAACTACGTTGGCGTCATCGGCATCGGCCGCATCAAGCGCGGTAAAGTGAAGCCGAACCAGCAGGTTACTATCGTCGATAGCGAAGGCAAAACCCGTAACGGTAAAGTCGGTAAAGTCCTGACTCACCTGGGTCTTGAGCGTATCGAGAGCGACGTGGCAGAAGCGGGCGACATCATCGCGATCACCGGTCTGGGCGAACTGAACATCTCTGACACCATCTGCGACCCGCAGGCGGTTGAAGCGCTGCCAGCGCTGTCTGTTGATGAACCTACCGTGACCATGTTCTTCAACGTCAACACCTCTCCGTTCTGTGGTAAAGAAGGTAAATACGTTACCTCCCGTCAGATCCTTGACCGCCTGAACAAAGAGCTGGTGCACAACGTTGCGCTGCGTGTTGAAGAAACTGAAGATGCGGATGCGTTCCGTGTTTCCGGTCGTGGTGAGCTGCACCTGTCTGTTCTCATCGAAAACATGCGTCGTGAAGGTTTCGAAATGGCGGTTTCCCGTCCGAAAGTTATCTTCCGCGAAATCGATGGCCGTAAACAAGAGCCATTCGAAAACGTGACTCTGGACGTTGAAGAGCAGCATCAGGGTTCCGTGATGCAGGCTCTGGGTGAGCGTAAAGGCGACCTGAAAAACATGAATCCAGACGGAAAGGGCCGCGTACGTCTCGACTACGTGATCCCAAGCCGTGGTCTGATCGGCTTCCGTAACGAATTCATGACCATGACTTCAGGTACCGGTCTGCTGTACTCCACCTTCAGCCACTACGACGACGTTCGTCCGGGCGACGTGGGTCAGCGTCAGAACGGCGTACTGATTTCCAACGGCCAGGGTAAAGCAGTTGCGTTCGCACTGTTCAGCCTGCAGGACCGCGGTAAGCTGTTCCTGGGCCACGGTGCAGAAGTTTACGAAGGCCAGATCATCGGTATTCACAGCCGTTCTAACGACCTGACTGTAAACTGCCTGACCGGTAAGAAACTGACCAACATGCGTGCTTCCGGTACTGATGAAGCAACCACGCTGGTACCGGCTCAGAAAATGACCCTGGAGCAAGCTCTGGAGTTCATCGATGACGACGAACTGGTAGAAGTGACCCCGACTTCTGTCCGTATCCGTAAACGTCACCTGACCGAGAACGACCGTAAACGCGCTTCTCGTGGTCCTAAAGACGATTAATTTTTTAATCTGAATGAAAAAAGCCGCTGATTTCAGCGGCTTTTTTATTGCTTTGTAGGCCCGCGCAAACGAAGTGCCGCCGGGCAAGGACATTAGCTCACGGCGACGTGCTCTTTGCTGTTTTCAGCCATAACCAAAGGATCGGTCAGCGGTTTTTTCCGTTTCCCTATTTCCGCAATGATAAAAGCAAAGCGCTCTTCATTCAGCTTATAGAAGAGTCCCATCGTCAGCGCGGCCATTATCGCCAGTGCGCACGGCCACAGAAAAATGAGTTGCCGCAAACCCAATAACGTCCCAGCACTTTGAACGACGTTTGGCACATAGCCAATTTGGGTCAACATAATACCGGGCAGAAAACCCGCGAGAGCCGCTGAGATTTTGCGTGAGAAAGTATATCCCGTATAAACAGAGCCCTCTGTGCGAATGCCGGTTCTCCACTCGCCATAATCGACAGTGTCGGGCACCAGCGCCCAGTTGAGACTGTTCACAAACGCGGTGCCAAAGAAGGCCATGCAGGAGAAGGTAACAAACAGCACAGAGCTGTTTCCCCATACGAAATTAAGCACATCTCCTACAGCCCATAACAGCAAACCGCCGAGATAAACCTGCTTTTTGCCAAAGCGTTTCACGGCTCCCGGCACAAGAAATACGCCCACCAGAATGCAGCCCATGCTGAAAAAGCCCATCCAGGACAACAGATGAACATCATTGAGGACGTATTGGGTGTAATAGACCTGAATCGCAAGCTTAATGTTGAAGGCCGCCAGCGTACAAAGGTTGGCGATACACAGGACCAGCAGCGGCGGGTTGCGGAAGATAGCGCAAAATGACTTTATGATGCTGGGCTTGTGGTGGTCCGGCACATTCTCGACATAACGCTCCTTCACGCCGCTATAGCACCACCACATGCAGAACAGACCACCCGTTGAGAAAAGCAGGGCCGCCACCAGATAACCCAGCGACGGTTTTGCGCTGAACAGTGCCTGAATGGGCATAAACCCGACGGTACACAACAGCAGGCCCAGCGTCGCGCCACCCTGCCGCCAGGCAGCCAGATGCGCTCGCTCGTGCGAATTTTTGGTGATGGCCGGGACCATGGCGCCATAAGAACAGTTCATCAGGCTGTAGAACAGGCCAAACAGCATAAACAGCACGGTGGCAATGGCGGTTTTCAAGGTCAGGCTGAAGTCATTGGCCAGGAATTGAGCCGATGAAATCAGCGCTACCGGTAGCGAGGCATACAGAATAAAGGGCCGGAATTTCCCTCTGGCATCAATGTTACGGCGCGAATCCAGCAGGACGCCGGTCAGCATATCGGTGAAGGCGGTAAAAAACTTCGCCACCAGAAAGATAACGCCTCCGTAAAAGGCGGGCAGCCCTAACTGGTCGGTATAGAACTTCAGCAGGTACAGCGTGCCGATGCTCAGCATAAGGTTTGACCCTACATCGCCGATACCGTAGGCACATTTCTCACGCAGACTCAGTTTGAGCGTAAGCGGATCATGAGCAGACATCATCGCTCCTCAATGTTGTTCAGTAGGCTGTTTACGCGCTTCTATCTCTTCAACGATGCGGACATACAGCTTTTCGTTGAGATTATAAAAACAGCCCATCGCCACGATGGTGATCACCGCCAGCGCGCACGGCCAGATGAAGATCAGTTCCCGCAATCCTTCCACCGTGCTGGTGGACTGCACCACATTCGGCACATAGCCAATTTGCGTCAGCATCCAGCCTGGGAAAAAACCAGCCAGGGCTTGTGACACCTTACGAAAGAACGTGAAGCCGGTATAAACCGTGCCCTCAGAGCGCACGCCGGTTCGCCACTCACCGTATTCCACCGTGTCGGACACCAACGCCCAGTTAAGGCTGTTGACGAAGGCAGAACCAAAAAAGGCCAGGCAAGAGAACGCGACAAAACTGACGGAACCGCCACCAAACTGATAGTTGAGCAAATCACCCGCCACCCAAATCAGCAGCCCGCCGATGTAGACTTTTTTCTTGCCGAATCGCCGTACCGCGGCTGGCATCAGGAACACGCCAATAAAAATGCAACCCATGCTGAAAAAGCCCATCCACGAAAGCAGGATCGGGTCATTGAGCACGTACTGGGTGTAATAGACCTGAATGGCGAGTTTGACGTTGAAGGCACCCAACGTACAAAGATTGGCGATGCACAGGATAAACAGCGGGCGGTTTCCTGCGATGGCCCGGAACGACTGCAACAATCCTGGTTTCTGCGTGGCTTGCGTCACCGGCACTTCGACATACCGCTCTTTGACGCCCGAGTAGCAGCCCCACATGCAGAGCAGACCGCACAGTGAAAACAGCGTGGCAGCGAAAATGTAGCCGCGCTGCGGGCTTCCCTCGATAAGATTCATGACCGGCACAAAACCGACGGTACATAACAACAGGCCAAGGGTTGCGCCACCCTGACGCCAGGCGGCCAGCGAAGCACGCTCATCAGGATTCTTGGTGATAGCAGGCACCATCGCACCATACGAGCAATTCATCATGCTGAATACCAGGCCATAGAGCATGAACAACAGCGTTGCGATGACCGTTTTGCCGGTAATTTCAAAAGGCGTACCGACAAAATTGGCGATAGCCAGCAGCGTGACCGGAAATGCGGCATACAGCACGAAGGGCCGGAACTTACCTTTCGGGCCAATCTTTCTGCGGGAGTCGAGCATGATCCCGGTGCCCATATCGGTGAAGGCAGTAAAGAACTTCGCGACCAGAAAGATAATTCCGCCATAAGTGCCGGGAAGCCCCAGCACATCGGTGTAGAACTTCAACAGATAGAGAGTACCGATATCCAGCAGGATATTAGAGCCTAAGTCCCCCATTCCGTACGCCACTTTTTCTCTGAAAGGCAGGCGTAAACGGGCCGGATCGTGGTGATGTTCAGTCATGATGCATTCTCCATCAGGCTTCACTCGCTGCACGAATCGCGGCGACTTTCTTGCCAAAGAGCAGGTGCAGAACCAGCAGTAAACCAAATGCCGGAGCCAAAGCCATAAGAGCGGAAATCCCCGTCGCGCCTTTGATTAGCATCGCGCCGGAAGCAATCAGCAGCAGAAAAACCATCACCCGAAAGACTTTCACTGAGATTCGCTTATGCACGTACTGGCCCACAAGTGAACCCAGAATCATGGTCGGGACGCAGAACAGCACCAGCTTGACGGTCGATATTGTCAGAATGCCGCTGGTGGCCAACCCGCCGATAATGGCGATGTTGTTGGCGGTGAAGAAGGCATTCAGGGTACCGCGAAACGCGGCGGGAGCCAGATTTCGCAGCATGCCGTAAATGACCACCGGCGGCCCGTTAGTGGAGAAGGCGGAGCCTAATGCCCCTGCGATGACGCCAATGGGCATGGCAATCCAGTTTTTGTCGTAAACGGGCAAACGCGGAATAAACAGGCTGTAAAAGGAATAGAGGATTAAAAAACCGCCCAGCCCAATTTTCATGATGTGATCGGGCAAATAAGACAGGGCGTAAATCCCCACCGGAATGCCTGCGAAGGAGAACAGAATCAGCACCAACGCGGATTTCCAGTTCGTCTCCTTTCGAGACAGCCAGGTGGCATACAGCGCCGTCGCCGTGCCAACGATTACCGACATCGGCGCGGCCATTTTCAACGGCAGCAGCAGAGTGACCAGTGGCATGGTGGTGAGCGCGCCGCCGAAACCGGCGCAAATTCCCACAAAGGTGTACATAAACATGATGGCAATGACGATAGCGATCACGCCGTAATCCAACGGGATGCCATCGGGCGTAAACAGAGTGAAAAAGTCCATAGTCGGTCCTTGTCTCAGGAAGCGCTTTTCTGACGCAGTGAGGCGAACAAAGCGCTCCACTCACTCTCGGCACGATAAAAAACGGGCGGCTGGCCGAGCGGTGCGGCTACCGTTACTTCGCCGCCGGAATACTCTTCGCCCGTCCAGGCGTGTATCCATTTTTCCTGCGGCAGGTACAGTGTCCAGTCGCTGCGGCCTTGTTCATAAACCGGGGCGACAAGCAGATCGCGACCAAACAGATACTCGTATTTAAGGTCGTAGGTGCGAGCGTCCTCTTCGTAATGCAGGAACAGCGGGCGCATCACCGGCAAACCTCTTTTCGCGTTCTGCGCGACGGCATCTTTGATGTAGGGTTTCAGCGCTGTGAACACCGAGGTCATGCGTGCGAAGTGGGCGATGGTTTCTGCATCGCTGTCGAATTGCCAATTATCGCCAGGGCGGTTGCCTTCGTGGGTGCGCATCATTGGCGTAAAGGCGCTGAAATCACACCAGCGAAGCAGCAGCTCTTTGCTGCGTTTCATGTCGAACAGCGTGGTATAGCCGCCAATGTCGCTGTGATGCAAACCATGCCCGGTCATTGCCAGAGACAGTGCGGCCGGAACGACGGATGCAAGGCCATCGTCGAGGCTCCAGTCCACGTTCTGATCGCCAGCCCACATCATCAGGGAATGCTTCTGGCTGCCGGTGTAGCCCGCGCGCATAAAGAACAGGATTTCGCCCAGCTTGCCGGTTTCTTCCAGCGCTTCGTAGTTGCACTTCGCCCACAGCGCAGGCCAGGCGTTATGCATGATTTCTGCGCTCACGCCGTTATGCAGATAAGTGTCGGTTGGCAGATACTCGCCAAAATCCGCCATCCAGCCACCGCAGCCCAGCGCGACAAGATTTTGTTTGATGACGCCTTTGTACCAGTCGTAGGCTTTGGGGTTGGTCAGGTCGACGACACCTGCGTAGAACTCGCCAAACTCAACGTGATAATCCTTGCCGTGCGCGTCTTTGGTCAGATAGCCCTGCTTCGCCGCTTCCTCACACAAATCACGATCGCTGGCGACATACGGGTTGATGTAGGTGAGGTATTGCACGCCTTCCCGTTTCCACTGGGCGATACGTTCGTCGAGTTGAGGGTAGAGTTCGCTATCCCACTTCCAGTTCCACATCACCCGCTTGCCGAAAGAAGTCATGCGAATGCCGGACCAGTCCTGCGCCCAGATACCGTTCACTTTCACGCCGCCCTGGCGCATAGCGTCGAGCTTTTGCTGACAGATTTCCGTCCCGCCCTGAACGCCAAGCGTCACGCCGTCATACACCCAATCGGGAAGTTCTGGCTGGCGGCCAAGTAAAGCTGTGAGTTTTTCCAACAGATCGATGTACGTTGGTGCACATTCGAAGCGCAGTGTGGCGTTATCCTCCCAGAAGGCCAGTTCGTGAAAGTCGGGATTGCTGAAGTCGAAATTCATGTAGCCACTATTATCGACATGGCAGTAATACTTCTGGGTGCTGACAAACGTCGGCTGCGGGAAGAAGGTCCAGTAATAGTCGCCGCCAGCATTTTCTTTGCAGTCGGCAAGCCAGGTGACATGGGTTTTCTTATTGCGGCCCACGCCCTGTTCGCTGGTCCACAGCGGGAACGGTTTGCCGCGCAGATCGAAATAAGAGAACTGTTCGCCGCAGCCGTATATATGATCTTCAGGTTGGGCGGCCAACCGCAACCAGATTCGGTTATGGCTGGCGTCATCGTTGTGCAGTTTGAGCAGCAGGCGACCGTTATCGTCCAGCCCGACAGTGAGCGTAGCGTTTGCCGCATCCCCGCGAGAAAAATGAATTGCCCAGCCCGCGCTTTGTTTCACCACGGTGGCTTCGGTGAGGGCAATCTTTTCGTTCAGCTTGTCTTTGATGCTGAAGTTACCGCGAAACATGTCGATATCCGCCTCGCCAGCGCCAATCCACAGGCAGGGCGACTGGTGGGTATGACGTAAAATAAGACGTTCTTCAAACGACAGCGTAAACCCGTCGTCGAGCGCAGCAAGATGCAGTGCAGGGTATTGCGAAGCCATTGTGACCTCCGTTGTAGGGTAAGGATTTCTTCTTTTTTTCGTTATTCACTGCCAATGTCAAAACGCAAAACATGGGTATCGCCGGGCGCAAGCCAGAGCCTGTCAATGCCGGAGTTGAACGCATCAGGCGGGCAGCTCATCGGCTCGACGGCAAGGCCTCTGCGCTGCAGCTTTTCACCGGAATAAATTTGTATCCACGGCTGCTCAGAACGCAGCCAGACAGACATCGCCGTCTGCGGATGCACCAAACGGACTTCCCAGGGGGCGTCGTGCTGCAGCACATTAAAGGTGTTGTCGATACAGATGGTGCCGATAATTCGGGTCTGCTGGAAATCGAGCGTTTTGTCTGTGTAGTAGCGGCTGGTGGCCACATCGAAGATTTTGCTGGCGGGCAGGCGAAGCTCACAGCCATCAACGCTTTGCAGATTGCAGGTCAGATAGGGGTGAACCCCTGCGCCATAAGGCGCAGTGGCATCACCGATATTTTTACTCCCAATACGGGCACTCAGACCCGTCTGTTCATCAAGCCGATAAGTGACTTCGGCGGCAAGCATAAAAGGGTAGCCATAGGTCGGTGGCAGAAAAGCAGAGAGCTTCACGTGCGAAGTGGACTGCTCAACAATCTGCCAGTTCTGCCATGCCAGCAGTCCGTGAATAGCGGCATTCCCGGCGCGATCGTTGATCGCTGGCGTTAATGTCACCCCTTCATGCTGATAGCTGCCGTTAGCAATGCGGTTAGGCCATGGAATTAACACCTTTCCCAAATGCGCCAGAGGCATGGCTTCAGGGGGATGCGGGATAACCACATGGCGGCCACGATGAGTGAGCGAAGCCAGACCCGCGCCTACCGTGACAATCTGTGCCTGATATTCACCCGCATGAAGCGCTAGGGTCGTCCCGCTCTTATGCATGCTTAATCCCTCGCCTTATTTTGCCAGGCTGTCGAGCAATCCGGCGGCAACAGCGGGCGCGAGCCCCGGAGCCAGCGGCAGACGTGGGATCACCAGACAATGCAGCAGATGATAAATATCCTGCTTGCCGTCCCAGACTTTGGTCGTGACCTCGTTATTAGTGTCGAGCTCCTGCCACCACGAGCCGTTTTCATAGTCCATCAGGTATTTGATGCAGTACTCCCACCAGGTCTGATACCAGGTTTCGTACTGCGCTTCGCCGGTTACGGTCCACAGCGCGTAAGCGGTGCCCATCGCTTCCACAATCGGCCAGCGTACGCGTTCACGCACAATCGGTTTACCATCCCAGCCGACGGTGTAAACAATGCCGTCTGCGCCATCGGGTGCCCATGCGTCGCGGATGGTGGCATGGAACAAGCCTTTGGCATCTTCCAGCAGCCATTCCGGTGGTGTTTCGAAGCGGGCCTCCAGCGCCGCGCGCAGGTGCAGCATCAGGCGACCCCACTCAATCCAGTGACCCGGCGTGCCGCCGTAAGCGCGGAAGCGGTGCGCTGGGTTGTCTTTGTTGTAATCGCGGATCGGGTTCCAGTTCGTGTCGAAATGCTCGTTCACGCGATACTCACTCTTGCGAGCCACGTCGTGAATAATCACCGACGCCACGCGCAGTGCGCGATCCAGCCATTTGCGGTCGTGGGTCACGTCATAAACAATCAGAAACGCTTCCACCGCGTGCATGTTGGCGTTGCCGCCGCGGTAGTCTTCGGTTTTGCTGAAGGCCTCATCCCAGGACTCCAGACACATCTGCTCTTCTTCGCTCCAGAAATACTTCTCGATAATCTCGATGGTCTCATCCAGCAGCTGGCGTGCGGCAGGGTGTCCGGTGGTAACAGCGCTTGCGGCGCCTAACAGCACGAAGAAGTGTTGATAACCCTGTTTTGAGGCATCGACGACGCCTTCATCGTTTACGCAGGCGTACCAGCCGCCGTATTTTTTGTCGCGCAGCGCGCCGTTCAGGGCGTTGATGCCGTGCTCAACCAGCGCGTAAGCGCCGGGGCGACCCATGCCTGCGGCAACCGAATAGGTGTGCAGCATGCGGGCGGTGATCCACAGGTGAGTTCCCATATCGGTTCTGACCTGGCCGTTATTGCCGAGCCAGCCGAAGCCCGTCGGCACGGCAGCGTTCTTACCGAAAGCAAAAATTCTGTCCGTTTCCTGCTCGAGCCAGCGGTTGTGGCTCAGGGTGTTAAACCATTTCATCGGAATGTCCTTTTATTAGCGGCGGGCCATCATTTCGTCGACGATGTCGCCTAAACGTTGCAATTTCGGAGCAGAAATATCGCTCAGCATCAGGTCGGTATCCGGCAGCCCAACCACGGATGACCACACCGCACGCCCGGCGAGGAAGCCGGAAGCGCCAGCCTGCATAGCCACGCGAACGGCGCGCGGGAAGAGTTTGTCATCCACGCCGGAGGAGAGAATGACCCACGGCATGTTTATCTGGTCACTCAGCTTTTGCGCGGCGGACAACAGCTCCTGCTGGGTGCCTTTGCCGTACAGCGGCATTTCGCCTTTGTAGAGATCGGCTCCGCTGTCACCGAGTTCTTTTGCCGCGTTGATAATCGCCTGCTCACGGTCAAAGTTGTTTCCCTGGCGCGGCGGGCGAACCACCGGCTCGATAATGCTCAGCAGGCCATTGCTGTGACAAAGCTGATTAAACTCGTGGACCATTTGCAGGCGCTGCTGCGGATCTTCGTCACTGCGCCACAGCACCAGCAGCTTCAGCGCTTTTGCCCCATCGCGCTTCACGGCCTGCGCATTGATGTTGTGGTCGATGACCACGCTGTCGACAGGAATGCCGTTGCCGGGAATAAACGCATCGGCGGCGACGATCATCGCGCAGCTTTTGGCGACGGCCTGTTGCTCAACGACCTGGCGGTAACAGAACTGCTGATCGAGCAGAATGGCGGAGGCAAACGGCGACAGAATTTTTGCCGCGTTCACTTTGAAATCAGTCAGGTGCTGGTCGGTGACCGGCATTTTTACGCCTGCAGCGGAGAACATAGAACGCATGGCCTCACGCTGATCGACGGCAAGCATGGCAAAACCGCCGGAAGGACGGGTGATCTCTTTCAGGGTGTACTGCGTCATAACATCATTCCTTGTTGATACATGAATTTGAGGTGCGAAGCCCTGCGCTGACGCGGACTTGTTCAAGAATGGCGGACCAGTCTTCGCGACCCCGCCCAGCAGCCCGAGCCTGGCTGTAAACTTCGCGAGAGGCTGCGCCGAGCGGCATTGGCACATGCAGTTGATTGGCAACATCAAGGGCGATGCCCAGATCTTTGTGGGCCAGGTCGATCATAAACGCCGGAGAAAGATCGCCTTTCAGGACCTTGTTTGGCCAGGTGGTGGTGAAGTGGCCTTTGCCAGCGGCGGTGCCGCTCATGACTTTCAGGGCGACGTTCAGATCCAGGCCCAGGGATTCGCACAGCACCGCGGCTTCAGCCGAAAGCGCGTTCAGGGCGATGCTCATGTAGTTGTTGATAAGCTTCACGCGTATGCCCATGCCCGGGCCGCCTGCGTTAATCAGTTCGTTGCCCATGGCCATCAGTACTGGCGTGGCGCGTTCCACCTGTTCTTGCGTACCGCCCGCCAGCAATAACAGCGTGCCGGAGACCGCGTTGTCAGAGGTGCGCCCAACGGGCACGTCCATCATGCTGAAGCCACGTTCGCCCATTTCTGCAATCAGCTTGTCGGTTTGCAGCGGATGGATAGTGGACATATCAATCACCAGCGCCTGTGGGGAAAGCCCCTCGCAAACGCCGTTTTCGCCGAAAAGCACGGCCCGAACCAGGTCGCCGTTTGGCAGCATGGTTATCACAAACTCAGCGTCCTGAACGGCTTGTGCAGGTGTTGCCACGCCTTGAGCGCCTTTAGCTTCCAGCGCCTGCACGGCCTGCGGGTTAACGTCATACACTCGCAGTGAATGCCCCTGTTTAAGCAGGTTGCTCGCCATGGGTGCTCCCATTTGCCCGAGCCCGATAAATGCGATGAGTGACATACTGTTCTCCTGATTCTGTGTCATGTTTTGTCATAAATTGCGCGTTTGTGTTGTCTGTTTTTGATCGTATTTGTAATTTATGGTCAAAAAATTGACAGCCGTCACTTTTTAAACAATTGGCCTAATTAAAATGGCGGCAGGGTTTAACGAGGAAGGAAAAACCATGATTCGCATTGCTTGTGTCGGAATTGCCGTGATGGACAGACTCTATTACGTCGGGGAGTTGCCCACGGAAGGGGGAAAATATGTGGCAAATAATTATCGGGAAGTAGGCGGCGGCCCGGCAGCGACGGCCGCTGTGGCTGCGGCAAAACTGGGGGCGCAGGTAGATTTTATCGGTCGTGTGGGAGACGACGATACGGGAACCAGCCTGTTGCAGGAGCTGGAGTCTTATGGGGTAAGCACGCGTTATACAAAGCGTTTCCAGAACGCCCGGTCATCACAATCTGCCATCGTGGTCGATGCCCAGGGTGAACGCATCATTGTGAATTATCCAAGCCCAGACTTGCTGATGGACGCCAGTTGGTTGGACGACATCGACTTCAGCCAGTGGGATGTGGTGCTGGCGGATGTCCGCTGGCATGACGGTACCAAGAAAGCATTTACCCTCGCGCGTCAGGCCAATGTGACAACCGTGCTGGATGGTGACATTACTCCGCAGGACATTTCCAATCTGGTCAGCCTCAGCGACCATGCGGTGTTTTCCGCCCCGGGTTTACGGCGCATGAGCGGTGAGCAGGATTTGATGATCGGCTTGAAACAATCGCAAACGCTCACAAATGGACATGTCTATGTGACCAACGGGTCGGAAGGCTGTTTCTGGCTTGAGAATCAAGACATTGTCCACCAGTCGGGCTTTGCTGTGGATGTCGTGGACACCACTGGCGCGGGCGATGTGTTCCACGGCGCTTTTGCTTTCAGTCTGGCTCAGGGCGTAGCGGGCGCAGAGGCGATTCGCTTTGCCAGTGCCGTTGCGGCGCTGAAATGTACACGTCCTGGTGGTCGGGCAGGTATCCCTGACTGTGATCAAACCCGCTCTTTTTTGTCACTTTATGTATAGAATGCGGGACGAGATGGGATTCAGAGGACAGCCTATGAGCCTTACCGAACTGACCGGTAATCCGCGCCACGACCAGTTACTGACGTTAATTGCCGATCGTGGCTACATGAACATTGATGAACTGGCTCAACTGCTGGATGTGTCCACGCAAACGGTGCGTCGCGATATTCGTAAGCTAAGCGAGCAAGGTTTGATCACGCGTCACCACGGCGGTGCCGGGCGCGCGTCCAGCGTGGTAAACACGGCGTTTGAGCAGCGCGAAGTCTCATGGACGGAAGAGAAAAAGGCGATCGCAGAGGCGATTGCCGATTTTATTCCGGACGGCTCAACCATTTTCATCACCATTGGCACCACCGTTGAGCATGTCGCGCGGGCGCTGCTAAACCATAATCATCTGCGAATCATCACTAACAGTCTGCGCGTGGCCCATATTCTTTATAAGAATCCCCGCTTTGAGGTGATGGTGCCAGGCGGCACGCTGCGTGCGCACAATGGCGGAATTATCGGTCCGGCAGCCACTGCGTTTGTTTCGGGCTTTCGGGCTGATTATCTGGTGACCAGCGTTGGCGCCATTGAAAGTGATGGCACTTTACTGGAATTCGATGTGAATGAAGCCAGCGTGGCACAAGCGATGATGGCGCATTCTCGTCACCTGCTGCTGGCTGCCGATCACACCAAATATCACGCGTCGGCCGCAGTAGAGATTGGAAACGTCAGCCAAATGACTGCTTTGTTTACCGATGAAGTCCCGGGCACAGCTTTACATAACCTGCTTAAGGCCAATCAGGTCGAGGTGGTGAAAGTGAGCCTCGGCGATGACGGCAGCGCTGATGCCTGATCCCTTTCATCATTCCTGCTGGGTGTAGCCGCTCAGCAGGAATGCAATGCAGCAGCCTCGTTTTCTGCACAGTTATCCCGGTAGTCAAATCAGTCCTTTCCCGCTACAGTTATTTTTCCATGACGCAAAAGGAGAGGATCATGCTCTATATCTTTGATTTAGGTAATGTGATTGTCGACATCGACTTTAACCGGGTGTTTGGCGCATGGAGTGATTTCAGCCGTGTGCCGCTGGCGACGCTAAAGCAGAAATTCGTCATGGGTGAGGCGTTTCATCAGCATGAGCGGGGTGAAATTACCGATGAAGCCTTCGCTCAAGCCTTGTGTCACGAAATGGATCTCTCGCTCAGCTATGAGCAGTTTTCTCACGGCTGGCAGGCCATTTTTGTCGGCCTGCGCCCGGAAGTGATTACCCTGATGCATAAGCTGCGTGAGCAGGGGCATCGCGTCGTGGTGTTATCAAATACCAACCGCTTACATACGACCTTCTGGCCGGACGAATATCCGGATGTTCGCGAAGCGGCGGACCATATTTACCTTTCCCAGGAGATGGGAATGCGTAAACCAGAGGCGCGTATTTATCAGCAGGTGCTGGAGGCGGAAGGTTTTTCTGCCGAGGATACGGTCTTTTTCGACGACAATAGCGATAATATAGAAGGGGCTAAACAGCTCGGGATCACCAGTATTTTGGTGACCGGAAAAGAGACCATTCCAAAATATTTCGCGAAGCAGCTATGTTAAAAACCGTTCATCAAAAAGTCGCCCATTGTGCCGGACCGTTGATTGCCTGGCTGAAACTTCTCTGGCGGCGAATTGATGAAGACAACATGACGACACTGGCCGGCAATCTGGCGTATGTGTCGTTACTCTCCTTAGTCCCGTTGATCGCGGTCATTTTCGCCCTGTTCGCCGCTTTTCCGATGTTTTCTGACGTCAGTGTGACGTTGCGTCATTTCGTGTTTGCTAACTTTCTGCCCGCCACCGGCGATGTGATTCAGCGTTACATCGAACAGTTCGTGGCTAACTCCAACAAAATGACCGCCGTCGGCGCCTGTGGGCTGATCGTCACCGCGCTGTTGCTGATGTATGCCATTGATAGTGCACTCAATGCGATATGGCGGAGCAAGCGGGTGCGGCCGAAAGTGTACTCTTTTGCGGTCTACTGGATGATCCTCACGCTTGGGCCGTTACTGGCGGGCGCGAGCCTGGCGATAAGCTCGTATTTGCTGTCGCTGCGTTGGGCCAGTGAACTTAACGGCGTCATCGATAATGTGCTGCGAATCTTTCCGCTGCTGCTTTCCTGGATTTCGTTTTGGTTGCTTTACAGCATCGTGCCGACGACGCGAGTGCTTAATCGTGATGCCGTGGTCGGGGCACTGATTGCTGCATTGCTGTTCGAGCTTGGCAAGAAAGGCTTTGCGCTCTACATCACCACGTTTCCGTCTTATCAATTGATTTATGGCGTGCTCTCCGTTATCCCCATTTTGTTTGTCTGGGTTTACTGGACGTGGTGTATCGTCTTGCTTGGCGCCGAAATAACTGTCACTCTCGGGGAATACCGTAAACTCAAACTCGCCGCACGCCAGGAAGAAGACGAACAACCATGATTGCATTAATTCAGCGCGTAACCCGTGCCAGCGTCGCCGTGGAGGGTGAGGTAACGGGAGAAATTGGCCAGGGACTTTTGGTGTTATTGGGTGTCGAAAAAGAAGATGACGAGCAGAAAGCGAATCGCCTGTGCGAACGTGTGCTCGGCTACCGTATTTTTAGCGATGCCGATGGCAAAATGAATCTTAACGTTCAGCAGGCTGGTGGCAGCGTGCTGGTCGTTTCGCAGTTTACGCTGGCTGCCGATACCGAGCGCGGCATGCGCCCCGGTTTCTCACGCGGTGCGGCCCCTGAACGTGCCGAAGCCCTGTATGAATACTTTGTAGAGCGCTGCCGCCTGCAGGAGATGCATACCCAGACGGGGCGCTTTGCCGCCGATATGCAGGTATCACTGGTCAATGACGGTCCCGTGACCTTCTGGTTACAGGTATGAACAGCCTTCATGCTGGCTGGGCACGGGCCATAAAAGAGAGCTCCTCTATGTATCATCTTCGGGTACCGCAAACGGAAGAAGAGTTAGAGCGTTATTACCAGTTCCGCTGGGAGATGCTGCGTAAGCCGCTGCATCAGCCGAAGGGGTCTGAGCGCGATGCCTGGGATGCCATGGCGCACCATCAGATGGTGATGGATGAAGCAGGCAACCTGGTGGCTGTCGGACGCTTATACATCAATGCCGATAATGAAGCGTCTATTCGCTTTATGGCGGTGGATCCTGCAGTGCAGGACAAAGGGCTGGGCACGCTGATGGCGATGACCCTGGAGTCCGTGGCGCGTCAGGAAGGCGTAAAAAGGGTTACCTGTAGCGCCCGCGAAGATGCCGTCGAGTTTTTTGCCAAGCTGGGATTCATTAATCAAGGGGAAATCACCACCCCGCAAACCACGCCGGTGCGCCACTTTTTGATGATTAAGCCTGTTGCGACGCTGGATGACATTCTTCATCGCGGTGACTGGTGTGGACAGCTACAGCAGGCCTGGTACGAACACATTCCCCTTAGCGAGAAAATGGGTGTGCGTATCCAGCAGTACACCGGGCAGAAATTTATCACCACTATGCCTGAAATCGGCAACCAGAACCCACATAACACGCTGTTTGCTGGCAGCCTTTTCTCCCTTGCGACGTTAACCGGCTGGGGCTTGATTTGGCTGATGTTGCGCGAGCGTCACTTGGGCGGCACGATCATCCTCGCCGATGCGCATATCCGCTACAGCAGCCCGATCAGCGGTAAGCCCAGTGCTATCGCCGATCTCGGTTCACTCAGTGGTGACCTCGACCGTCTGGCGCGCGGCCGTAAAGCCAGGGTTCAGCTGCAGGTTGAGCTGTTCGGTGATGAAACCTCGGGCGCCATTTTTGAAGGTATTTTCATCGTGTTACCCGCAAAACCTTTCGGTCCACTGGAAGAAGGTGGGAACGAGGAAGAGTGATCCTGCCTACTTTGGGATGTTGATGCGCCGCGCAACATCCCTGATAACCTCGAGGGCAGCACGGCTGACTCCCGCCAATTGAAAGAAGCCATGGATCACGCCCAGATAATGTTGGTGCGTGCATGCAACCCCTTGATTCAGCATGTAACGGTGTAGCGCTTTGCCTTCATCGCACAATGGGTCGTATTCCGCCGTGATCACATGCACTGGCGGCAGGCCATTGAAATCTTCCCGCCACAACGGACTGGCTTCCGGATGGGTGAGTGAAAGCTCCTCCAGATACATTTCATAACCGCTGAGTAGCGTGTCACGCGTGATGATGTAATCTTCGCCGTTACGCGCGTAGCTTTTAAAACTCGCGGTTGCGTCAAGCATGGGATAGATCAGAATGAGCTGCGCGGGTAACCAGAGATTTTCAGCTTTCAGCCGCAGCGCAGTGACCAGTGCCAGATGCCCGCCAGCGCTGTCCCCTGCAAGCGTTATGCACTCAGGATCAATGTTAAACCGACTGGCGTTGCGCCAAATGATGTTGGCACCCGTTTCGGCATCGTCATGGGCGGCTGGCCAGATGTTTTCGGGCGCGAGTCGGTACTGCACGGCAATCACATGACACTGACTGAAATACGCCAGCTGCCGTAATTGCTTGTCGTGCGTTGCGAAACCGCCGCTGACGAAGCAACCGCCGTGGTAGTAAATGACGGCGGGTAAGGGGCCGGATACGCCAAGGGGTGAGACCACTCTGAAACGCATTCCTTCAAGCGTTATGTCATTCACCTGCACGCGGGTTTCTGTCTCGCCGGCCAGCGTCGCACTCGCGACATAGCCCTTACGCCGGTCATCAATGCGTTGATTTCGTACAGAGGGCTTTCCTGCCTTAATGAACTCTTTTACCAGCTTTGCGATGCCGTGTTCCAGCGCCATTTTCTTTCCCTGTTGACTGTATGAATGTACAGCGTTATACCCTGGATTTTTACAGAGAGAAACCCGAAAAACAGAGAAGCGTTCGATTCTGGAAAGCAGTACGCAAAACGGCAATAAACTAAAAAATCTACTTTAACGCGGTTTTTTATTGGCTGTATGTTGTGGGGAAAATGAACAAGGAGAGAAGAGAATGGAGATGGACCACTGCAGGGGGAGCAGACGGTTTTATCTAATAAACCGGGCACGGCTGCACCCGGTTATCAGAACACTACTCCCCTTCACCAGGGAACAGGAACGGGTTGATGGAACTGCGGGCAAAGCCCTCTTGTTCCATGCGTGCGTCCAGCACCAGTGAGGCGAGGTCATCCGCTACGGGCTCAACGTTCGGGTCTTTTTCCTGATAGAGAATTTTCAGGTAAGTGCCGCAGTCACCGCAGCTTTCGGCCTTGATGGAGGCCTGCTCGTTGTCCAGAGACCAGTAGTGTAAATCGCGGCTTTGCTCGCAGTTGCTGCACTTCACGCGCACCACGTGCCATTCGGATTCACACAGATTGCAGTGCAGATAACGCAGCCCCTGAGTGGTGCCAATCTGAACCACGCTGGAGACCGGCATTGAGCCGCACACCGGGCAGAACTGACGATGCTCGCCATATTCAGCGCGGGCTTTGCCTGGAATAAGGTTGGCCATCTGCGCCCAGTAGAGCGACAGCGCCGCCCAAATGAAGGGCGCTTTATCGCTGCTGACGGCAGCAAAGTTAGACGCAAACAGCGCATTCGCCATCTCTTCTAACTCCAGATCGGAAGCCTTTTCCAGGTTTTCAATCACGGCCAGAGCGGGGCCACTCATTTCTGGTTTCAGCTCGGCAATCAGCGATTGCAGCAGTTTCTGCCAGTGTTTGTCTCGCGGTAGCGTGTGAATATCCAGCGGCGGCTTGCCTTGTGCTGCGGCTTCTTTGATACGCGCGGTCAAATCCATTTGCAGTGGATGGTCGTAAAGCACCACTTCCTGCGCGTGGGCGATCAGCGCGGCAAAGCGCAGGAAATCACCCAATGGGTTTTCTTCCGCCAGCTGGCGCAGGCGCTCAGCACGGCGGTGATAGAGGTGTTTCAGTCGCGGGAATAATAACGGCGGAATGGTTTCCGCCGTGCGTTTCTCGCTACTCCCCAGTTCATCTTGCGGGATTATGCGAATACTCATTCGGTCGATTTTTCCTGTTTCTGGCGAACCTCACGGTACCAGCGCGGGTGATGTTTCTTTGCCCAGCTGCTGGTGACCCAGCCTTCCACCATCGCGGTAATGGTGCCTTTCACCCATAGGGCGGCGTAGATATGCACCATAATAACCACAATTAACGCGACTGCGGCAAATGAATGCAGCATCAGCGCAATGCGGATAATCGGAATGGAGAACGCTGGCGCAAAGTACGGTCGCCAGATAATCACTCCGCTCACCAGCAGCAGGACCAGCAAGATAATCGCGGCCCAGAACACGCATTTCTGACCGAAATTATAGCGCCCGGTGTCACCCACTTCCTCGTTGACGACGATCTTACGGATATTCTTCGCCCAGAAGATGTCATCCCGATTAATCAGGTTGTGATGCCAGTAGCGGAAAAACATGATGATGAACGACGCGAACATCACCACCCCGACAAAGGGGTGCAGAATACGCGCCAGCTGCGGTGTACCCAGAATATGCATCAGCCAGTTAAAGGATGGGAAGAAAAAGCCCAGCCCGCTTATTGCCGCCAGCATGAAGCAGAAGGCGGTGACCCAGTGGTTGATGCGTTCCGGTGCGGTGTAGCGCACGATGGTGTCACGACGTTTCATTTGCGCACCTCGTCTTTCTCTTCATGCAGATTATCTTCTTCCTCATCGGCGCGGTTTGGCCCGACCCCGATATAGTGGAAGATACTGGCTGCAAAGGTAGCCGCGAAGCCCACGGCGGCAAGCGGTTTCCAGACACCTTTCCAGAATTTAACCGTCTGGCTGATTTGCGGGTTCTCCGGCAGGCCGTGATACAGATTCGGCTTGTCGGCATGGTGTAGAACATACATCACGTGAGTACCGCCAACACCGGCTGGGTCATACAGCCCCGCGTTGTCATAACCGCGCGTTTTCAGCTCGGCAACGCGTTCGCCTGCCAGGGTTTTCATGTCCTCTTTCGAACCGAAATGGATAGCGCCGGTCGGGCAGGTTTTCACGCACGCCGGTTCCTGGCCCACGGTGACACGGTCTACGCACAGCGTACATTTGTAGACGCGGTTGTCTTCCGGGTTCAGGCGCGGCACGTCGAACGGACAGCCCGCGATGCAGTAACCGCAGCCAATGCACTGCTCAGACTGGAAGTCGACGATGCCGTTGGCATACTGAATGATCGCCCCTTCCGACGGGCACGCTTTCAGGCAACCCGGGTCGGCGCAGTGCATACAGCCATCCTTGCGGATGAGCCATTCCAGCTTGTCGTTCTGCTCCACTTCTGAAAAACGCATCACCGTCCAGGATTTGGCGGTCAAGTCGGCGGGATTGTCGTAAACGCCAACGTTACTGCCGATTTCATCGCGGATGTCGTTCCACTCCGAACAGGCCACCTGACAAGCCTTACAGCCGATACAGGTGGTGACGTCGATGAGTTTCGCCACTTCCTGCTGGTGGTCTCGCGCCTCCGGCGGAGGCGTCAGGCCGTTAGTAGCGGAACGACGGATGATATCTTGCGATTGATAAGCCATAAGTCGTCTCCGTTACACCTTTTCCACGTTCACGAGGAAGGATTTAAACTCCGGCGTTTGAGTGTTGGCATCACCGACAAACGGCGTCAACGTATTGGCGATAAAGCCTTTCTTCGCCACGCCCTCATAGCCCCAGTGAATCGGGATCCCAATGGTATCAATGTCCTTGCCGTCGACTTTCAGCGTGCGGATACGTTTGGTCACCACCGCCTTGGCCTTGATGTAGCCGCGGTTGGAGGAGACTTTCACCGTATCGCCATGGCCGATGCCCAGCTTGTTAGCGAGCTTCTCGCCAATTTCCACAAACTGCTCCGGCTGCGCGATGGCATTGAGCAGCGCGTGTTTGGTCCAGTAGTGGAAGTGCTCGGTCAGACGGTAAGTGGTGCCGACATACGGGAACTTATCGGCTTTACCCATTGCGTCCATATCGTCTTTGAACACGCGTGCGGCCGGGTTCGAGATAACGTTGGGATGCAGTGGGTTGGTGCCGAGCGGCGTTTCAAACGGCTCGTAGTGCTCCGGGAACGGCCCTTCTGCCATCTTATCGATAGCAAACAGGCGACCCATCCCTTCCGGCTGCATGATGAACGGCCCAACATCGGTGCCCGGTGCGGCGGCACTGTAATCAGGAATGTCCACGCCGCCCCATTTCGCGCCGTCCCATTTCAGCAACTGGCGTTTCGGATCCCACGGTTTACCCTGCGGGTCAGCGGATGCACGGTTATACAGAATGCGGCGGTTGAGCGGCCACGCCCACGCCCAGCCGAGCGTGTTGCCGAGGCCCGATGGGTCCGCGTTATCGCGACGCGCCATCTGGTTGCCGTCCGGCGTCCAGCTTCCGGCGAAAATCCAGCAGCCGCTGGCGGTGGTGCCGTCGTCGCGCAGCTGGGCAAACGAGCTGAGCTGTTGGCCTTTTTTGACGATAACGGCGCCCGTTGCCGGGTCGGTAATATCGGCCAGCGCTTTACCGTTACTCTCCATCGCCACTTCTTCTGAAGCAGGCTCATCTGGCGTGGAGTAGTTCCACGTCATGTTGAGCACCGGCTCAGGCACTGGACCGCCGTCTTTGGTATACATCTCACGCATGCGCATGAAAATGCCCGCCAGAATTTCGCCGTCGGTTTTGGCGATGCCTGGGGCGTCAGCACCTTTCCAGTGCCACTGCAGCCAGCGGCCGGAGTTGACGATAGAACCGTTCTCTTCGGCGAAGCAGGTGGACGGCAGACGGAATACCTCGGTCTGGATCTTCGACGGATCAACGTCGTTCGATTCGCCGTGGTTCTGCCAGAAGGTCGAGGTTTCGGTGTTCAGCGGGTCAATGGTGACCAGGAACTTCAGCTTCGACAGGGAGGCCACAATCTTGTTTTTGTTCGGGAACGACGCCACCGGGTTAAAGCCCTGGCAGAGATAGCCGTTCACCTTGCCCTGCGACATCATCTCGAAGTACTGCAATACGTCGTAGCCTTTGTCCCACTTCGGCAACCAGTCAAAGCCCCAGCTGTTTTCTGCCGTTGCTTTATCGCCGTAGAAGGATTTCATCATCGACACAAAGAACTTCGGATAGTTGCCCCAGTAGTTCACCTGGCCTTCCAGCAACGGTTTTGGCGTGTTGGCGGTCAGGTAGGTTTGCAAGTCCGTTTGTTTCTCGCTTGGCAGCGTCATGTAGCCCGGCAGGCTTTGTGACAGCAGGCCGATATCGGTCAGACCCTGAATGTTGGAGTGGCCGCGCAGGGCGTTCACGCCGCCGCCTGCCATGCCCATATTGCCGAGCAGCAGCTGGATCATCGCCATGGTGCGGATGTTCTGCGCGCCGACGGAGTGCTGCGTCCAGCCCAGCGCGTACAGGAACGACGCGGTTTTGTCGTGGGCGCTGGTTTCAGCGATGTACTCGCAGACTTTCAGGAAGTCGGCCTTCGGCGTACCACAGATTTTCTCAACCATTTCCGGCGTGTAGCGGGAAACGTGCTGCTTCATCAAATTCCATACGCAGCGTGGATGTGTGAGAGTGGTATCGCGTTTGGCATGACCGTTTTCATCCAGCTCGTAGTTCCAGCTGGTTTTATCGTATTTACGGTGCTCGGCGTCATAACCTGAGAACAGGCCATCTTCGAACGCGTAATCTTCACGTACGATCAGGCTGGCGTTGGTGTACGCCTCGGTGTACTCGCGGTTAATTTTTTCGTTGTTCAGCAGATACAGGATAACGCCAGACAGGAAGGTGATGTCCGTACCGGAACGAATTGGCGTGTAGAAATCCGCCACCGATGCCGTACGCGTAAAGCGCGGATCGATAACGATAAGTTTGGCGCCGTTATGGATTTTGGCTTCCATCGCCCAGCGGAATCCGACCGGATGCGCTTCAGCAGCGTTACCGCCCATCACCACAACGAGGTTGGCGTTCTTAATATCCACCCAGTGGTTGGTCATCGCACCGCGACCAAATGTTGGAGCAAGACTTGCTACCGTTGGTCCGTGTCAGACGCGTGCCTGGTTGTCTACCGCGAGCATGCCGAGCGCACGGGAGAATTTCTGGGTTAAATAGCCGGTTTCGTTACTGGAGGCAGACGCACACAACATCCCGGTGGAGAGCCAGCGGTTAACGGTGGTGCCTTCGGCGTTTTGTGCAATGAAGTTGGCGTCACGGTCGGCTTTCATCAGTTTGGCGATGCGATCGAACGCGTCGTCCCAGCTGATTTGCTGCCATTTATCGGAGCCAGGTGCACGGTATTCAGGATATTTCAGGCGGCTTTCGGAGTGAATGAAATCCACCAGACCGGCCCCTTTCGGGCAAAGCGCACCGCGGTTGACCGGATGGTCCGGGTCACCTTCGATGTGGAAGATAGATGCTTTGGCGTTTTTAGCTCCATCGCCGAGGCTGTACATCAACAGCCCACAACCGACAGAACAATATGTGCAGGTGTTACGGGTTTCACGGGTGCGCAGCAGCTTGTACTGCCGCGTTTCCGCCAGCGCTACGCCCGGGGCAAACCCGAGTGCCGCTGCCGTTGTGCCTGCCATACCGCCAGCGCAGATCTTAAAGAACTGCCTTCTGCTGACCTGCATGGGTCACTCCTTGTTTCGACATTGCTTCCCCGTCGCCATTCAATACCTAAACCGCTAAGGGGATGGATTGTTATTAACCTTTGCGGTCGATGCCGCAAAGGTTCAGAATTAGGGGTAATCCCCCTCTTTCCTGGAGGGGTATGCCTTCAGAATACCACATGTTATGTACGTTTGTTCCAATACGGTTAATGCGAAGTGAACAGAAAATCATCAACACAGGATGAAAATGTGAGTGAACTCACTGGAATGCGCCAGGTCAGCCTTTGGCATCGCCAGGATTTACAGCACGATCGGCAGGATTACCTGGCTGAGGAAGTCCCCGTGGCGCTGGTGTACAACGGCATTTCCCATGTGGTGATGATGGCGACGCCTAAAGATCTCGACCTCTTTGCCGTTGGATTTTCCTTATCCGAAGGGATTATCGACAGCCGAACGGAAATCTACGGTATGGACGTCGTGCAGGTGTGTAACGGGCTGGAAGTGCGAATAGAGCTTTCCAGCCGTCGCTTCATGGCGCTGAAGGCGCGACGCCGGGCGCTGGCCGGGCGCACCGGCTGCGGTGTCTGCGGGGTGGAACAGCTCAACGACGTTGGCCGCCCGGTCACGCCGCTGCCTTTCTCCCAGACCTTCAGTCTGAAATACCTCGATCTTGCGCTGGAACACCTGAATGACGTTCAGCCGGTGGGCCGCATGACGGGCTGCACTCACGCCGCTGCGTGGGTGATGCCGGACGGTAAGCTGGCAGGTGGGCTTGAAGACGTTGGCCGCCACGTGGCGCTCGATAAGCTGCTGGGCAAACGTGCGGTTGAAAACGTGTGGCATCAGGGCGCGGTGCTGGTGTCCAGCCGTGCCAGTTATGAAATGGTGCAGAAAGCCGCGATGTGTGGTGTCGAAATCATGTTTGCTGTCTCTGCCGCCACGACGCTCGCTGTGGAAGTGGCTGAGCGCTGTAACCTGACGCTGGTGGGATTCTGCAAGCCGGGCAGGGCCACGATTTACACCCATCCGCAGCGTTTATTGGGTGCCTGATTTTTAATCAAAAAAATTGAATGACGTAAGCAAAACCTTCCGCTTTTCGTTGTGCGTCACCGAGCCTATTATTTATCTCATCAAGGCACGGTGCCTTATCAAAACAACTTAATCGAAGGGTTACTATCATGAAAAGCATCAAAACTTTTGTTGCAGTTATCGCTCTGGCTACTTCATTCGCTTCTTTCGCAGGTCAGACTGTGACCGCTTCCTCCACCACGATGGACGGTGCTGAAGCCAAAATTGCAGCCCAGGCTCAGGAAGCGGGTGCGTCTTCTTACAAGATTACTCAGGCTTTCACCGGTAACCGCGTTCACATGACCGCCGAACTGAATAAATAAGATTACTGCCGCTGCCCCGGGTTGTATTTGAGCCTGGGGCAGGTTCATTCCCGCAGTAACGCCACGAAATCCGCCGCTCCCCGTAGTCCTGCAATTTTCCCCGGTAAGTGCTTATACAGCGTTCGTGCAAGATAGCTAAAAATCTTCAGCTCATGTCTGGCCGAGGCGCTGGCACAGGCAATCAGAAGATGGCTGACCGGCTCATGGTTGACCGTCAGCGGATGCGAGAGCGTGACAAAAAAACCACGGAAAGAACGCTCTTTTTCACTCCAGCAGTGCGGTATCGCCAGGTGGTTGACGATCAGATTTTCGCCTTCCTGTTCGCGCTGGCAAATACGCCAGGCTTCATCCGCCGTCAGTCTTCCCTCCATGACCAGCCGCTGGCTCACTCTGGCACAAATCTCCAGCCAGCTCTCTTTGGGGTGATTGTCATCGTGAAAGCTGCCCTCCAGCGGAAAAAAATGCGCCAGGTTCTGGCGGATAAATACCGTATCGAGAAAATCTTTGATCTGTTCAATGCCGGAAGGGGTAATGATGTTGCGAATATTCAGCACGCTACCGTGATGGTCCTCGAGAAGCAGATGGCTGTTATTGATAATGCAGACGGGCGCTATTTCCTCCAGCATCTCCTTAAGCCCGGCGAGGGTTTGGGCAATATGCACCCGGCAGTTCAGCACGTCACGCTCAATGGCGAGCTTGTTGATGGTGGCAATGGCCTGCTGCTCCGCCAGGAGGATCACCGGCTGCCGATCCGTCTGGTGCCGCTCCAGTGCACAGGCAAAGTAGAGACCTATCAGGTCGCTGTCTGAGATAACAATCCCCAGCTGCGCGCGCAGTAAAGCAATAAAACGGATGCTCATATCGAACGCCACAGGCCAGGCGGCTTTCAGGTTGTTCATGCTGCCCTGGCGGCTCTCAGCCACCCACACCGGTGACGCCGCGCACCGGGTCACATGTCCGGTTAAATCTTCCAGCAGTTGGGCATCCAGGATACCGCCAGGGTGCGCTGACAAGGTTTCGCTGAGCAACTGCTGAATCAAGGTCTGATTAATGCGCGTGGCCTGAGCCTGCAGCTCATCGAGCAGCGAAATCAGCATACTTAGCGCTTTTTCGCTGAAGTAAAAACCGGCCGCTTCAATACGCTGCGCAATGTCATGCTCTTCTGTTGTGCGTAAGCCACCGCGCAGCAAATTCCGCATTGCCCAGACGGCGAGGATCACGCTGACAATATAGTCACGATGAATAGTGGGCCACGCCTGTAGAGAGGCGATGGACGCGGTGATCCGCTCGAAGGCGGAATAGTTAAAGCCAGTGAGCGGGGAGATGAAAGGGTCTTTTTTTAGCAGATTGGCAAGGATCAGGATTTGCCGCTGTTCGGGCTCATCAATGAAATACCCCACGCCGGGGCGGCCGGAGACAGTAAACACTTTTTCATAGCGTTGGCGAAGTTTAACCAGCTTATCCGCAATCATCGTCTCCGGAAGGTTCAGCGTGTCGGCCAACTGGAGACGGGTGGTAAAACCGTTGAGCAGGAGCAGCGCCAGCAGCTGGTCGTCGTTATCATGGCGCTGTAAAAACTGGAAATAATGCTTTCTGTCGAGGATTTCCAGCTGTACACCCGCGCTTCCCTGATTAATGACCCGAGCCCGACCGCTGAGCGTGAAATTCAGGTAATCAATATCTCGTGAGATGGTCCGCCCAGAAACGCCAGCCTGCTGCGCCAGCTCCGCAAGCGTGCAGGGCTGGTGTTCCAGTTTTTCCAGAAGGGCGAGCTGGCGGTCGTTGAGCATCCTTAAGTCACCTGAAATCCCGAAGTGCCGATACCGTATCACTATTCAACTGCTGCAAAAGCCGTTGAACCATCGAAAACAGCGCGTCGTAGTCTTTTTCAGAAATCATTGAGTTATTGGCATGCAGATAGCGGGTGGGCAGACACAGCGCCAGCACCGGACGGCCTCCCCCCATGACGTTATAGCGACCGCCGTCCGTGGCCCCGGTTTTCATGATGCAGAACTGCAGCGGATTCTCGGTTTGCGCGGCGCAGGTTTTCAGCAATGCCGTCAGTTTTTGATTCGGGAAATAGCGTTTATCGAACAGCATCGCGGCAGGACCGCTGCCGAGCTTGAGCGGAAATTTCACCTTATCAATGCCAGGCACATCACCCGCCACGGCGGTATCCAACACGATCACCAGGTCGGGCTTGATGGATTCGGCCGACGTTTGTGCGCCGCGTAGCCCCACTTCTTCTTCCACGCTTGCGACGCCGTAAAGAGTTATCTCCGGATTGTTGACGGACTGAAACAGTTCGGCCATCAGGGCGCAGCCCACACGGTTATCGAGCGCTTTGGCGACTATTTTGTCCGTTCCCCAATGCGCATAGTTGCCTTCCGGGCTAATGAAGTCACCGATGCAGATACCCATGTTTTCCACATCTTCCCGACAGTTCGCGCCAATATCGATAAACATGTCGTCAACATCGACCGGTTGCTGCTTTTGTTTATCACTCAACGCATGCGGTGCAATAGAACCGATGACGCCCGGCACATGTTTCCCGGCGCGGGTGCGCAGTGTTACGCGGTGGTTGAGCATCGACTGGCTCCACCACCCCCCAATGGTGGCAAAGCGAAGAAAACCCTCGTCACTGATGTGGCTGACCATGAAACCCACTTCATCCATATGCCCGACGATGGCAACTTTAGGGCCATGATGCCCCTTACGAGCGATAAAACTGCCCAGACCGTCGAAGCCAATCTCATCGGCGCTGCTTTCGAGGGTGCGAATCAGTATGTCGCGAACTTCCTGTTCATCGCCGCTCACGGCGGTGGCATTGCAAAGCGTTCTAAGCAGTTCGTTGTTCATGGGCGAGTTCCTGTTTCGCGGTTTTTCGCTTCAGCCAAAGGCCTTTCAGTATGATAATCAAAGAGATGTTCATGGCGAGACCGATCGCCAGCACCAGGTAGAACGAGCCCACCGGCGACATCAGGCCAATCAATGGGTCGAAAACACCCAGTCCGGGGGCCAGGCGTTTAATACCAAAGGCAATCACTAACATTCCGGTAATGCCACCGCTCAGGGTATTGGCGGTGATCATCGGCAGTGGTGCCGCCAGCGCGTACGGAATAGCCGGTTCGGTTGCCACGGTTGCGCCCACCACAATGGCGCTGCTGGCCGCACTTTTTTCCTGCTGGGTAAATAACTTAGGGGCTATGTAAGTGGCAATGCCTGCCGCCATCGGTGGCATCAGCGCCACCACCCCGACAATCGCATACCAGTCATAAATATGTTTTTCGAGCAGTGAGAAACAGAAGAACCACGCCGTTTTGTTGATCGGGCCGCCCATGTCGAAAGCCAGCATCGCACCGACCAGGAACGCTGCGCCAAGCTTCATTGACGGTGGGATGGTATTGAGGAAATGCAGCAGACCGCTCATCAGATCGGACATAAACGGTCCGACGAGGTACCAGGTCAACACACCGAAGACCAGCAGCGTCACGAACGGGATTAGCATGGAGCCCAGCAGCGGTTGCAGCGCTTTGCCGAGCCGTACTTTGCGGAACCACAGCACGAAATAGCCAATCGCCAGGCCTAACACCACGGCGCCAAGAAAACCGGCACCGGACTGCGTGCCGAGCAGGCCTTTATCGTTGGCCAGATAGCAGACCAAAAACGCCGGGGCGAAAGCCGGTTTATCCGCGATCGACGAGGCGATATAGGCCCCCATAATCGGGATCATGAAGGTGAAACCGAGATAGCCGATAGATTCTACAATCCAGGTAAAGGATGGCGCGCCTTTGCTCATATCGGTGTAGGGCAACCCCATTTGCACCAACATGTTGGCAATGGCGACCAGGATACCGCCGCCAATCACGAAAGGCAGCGCGGCGGAAACCCCGGCCATCAGATGACTCATGACGCTGCCCTGAGCCACATCCTGTTTACCCAGCTTCAGGTTGTTATCAGCAACAAACGTCTGCGACTGTGTCGGTAATTGCGGGAAAATCTGATCGATAATTTTCAGCGCCTGCGAAATCGGAATTTCAAACACTTTTTTACCGACGAAGCGCAGCCGGTCTTCATTGCTGACTCCGCGCCCGGTGGCGAGAATCACGTAATCTGCGGCCGCAATTTCTGCATCCGTCAGGCGGTTTTCAACGCCGCTTGAGCCCTGCGTTTCCACGCGAACGGTATGGCCCAGCGCACGGCCTTTTTGCTCCAGCGCTTCGGCCACCATATACGTGTGCGCTATCCCCGCCGGGCAGTTGGTTATGGCAACAACGCGTAATGACGATTCCATAAAAGGTTCCTTTTACTCGCTGAGCGTCTGATTCAGCTGGCTGAGAATGTGGTGGGTATCGCCAGTGTGCAGCTGGTGGATAAAGTCGGCGTGGATGATTTTGCGGCACAGTGCGCCAATCATTTTCACCTGGTTCTCTTCCCCTTCCTGCGGAACGCCGATGCAAATCCAGCAGTTCACCGGCTCGCCATCGGCGGCTTGCCAGTCAACGCCTTCAGATTTACGGGCAAACAGAACAAAGGGGTGCTTGATGCAGCTGTTTTTACCGTGCGGTACGGCGATGCCGGATCCAAAACCGGTGGAATGTAGGTTCTCGCGCTTTAGCAACGTCTGCAGAAACAGGCTCTTATCGCTGACGAATCCGCGCATAAACGCCATTTCTGCCAGCGCTTTTAAAATGGAATAGCGGGTATTACCGCTGAGATTCAGGTTAATGCAGTCGGGGGTGATGACAGACATGACGTTACTCCACAGAAGAAATACCTGTTGATAGTAACGGTGAATAAAGAGAGTGCTGAGCAGCAATATGTCAGCCGGAAATGACAATATGTCCTTTAACTGAGAGGAAATAGTGTGGCGTGAAACACACTTTTTTGCGGCAGTGGACCTTCATACAGTTGCTCAGGGGAAAAAGAACGGATCAGGGTAGACCCGCCAGTCGCAGCAGTGCCGTAACCACTGCCGCGGCTATGATCACCACAATCAGTGGGATCTTGCGCCAGGCAAGAAATACCGCGACGGCAACGCCGATCACTCGGGCACTGCCGGCAAAATGACTGCCTTCAAAGAACGTAGCCGCTAAGGCGACGGCGAACAGCAGGGTGGTGGCGGCATCATTGAGCATGGCCTGCGAACGTTCAGACAGGGCAAGCTTATTGCCGAGTTTTGCCCCGCCGAAGCGCATCAGGTAGGTGCCAGCGGATAACACGGCGATGCCAGCAATAATCCATAATGTTTCGCCCATCATTTCTTCCTCGCAAAAAGACCTAACAGCGACAGCAGAACCGGTACGCCCGCGGGCGTAAAGGGAACAGAAGCCAGAGAGATAACGGCACCGGTCATGGCGCGAATCAGCGTGGTGCGCTTTTTAAAGGCCGGGATCACCAGCGCCAGCAAAATCGCCGGAAACACGGCATCCAGGCCGATGGTCTCTGGTGAAGGCAAAAGTTTGCCCACGCCGCTCCCCAGTAACACGCCAAGGGGCCAGAGAATGGCCACGCCGCTCCCGCAGAGCCAGTAGGCGGCTTTGCGCTGTTCCGGCGTCGGTTGCGACATCCCAAATACCACGCTTTCATCATTCATGATGTGGCAACCAATCAGGCTGGCGGCGCGTTTGCCGACCAGTTCACGGACCGCGACGCCAAAGGGAATATGACGCGCGTTGACCAGCAGGCCGGCTGCGGCTGCGGCTAAAGGATTACCGCCGCTGGCAATGATGCCGATAAACATAAACTCGGATGCACCGGCCAAAACCAGCGTGGACAACGCCAGGGGAACCCACAGTGGAAAACCCCACGACATCGCCAGAGAGCCGTAGGACACGCCAACGACGCCGACCGCGACGCAGACCAGGAAGATTGCTTTGATGGTGTCGCCTTTCAGGCAGGCGAAATGGTGTCTGAACATACAATTTTAGCCATAACGAACGATTATCCATTATAATGAACACTGTTGAATCGTTTTTCAAGTCGAACGATTCGTTCGATTTATAAGTTGTTTGAAAAATTACGGAGCCGTGTATGACACAGCCAATCAGCGTGATCGCCAAAAGTCTTGTGCGCGAACGCCAGCGAACCGGGCTTTCACTGGCGGAAATTGCCCGCCGTGCCGGGATCGCCAAATCGACACTGTCGCAGCTTGAAGCAGGCAACGGTAATCCTAGCCTGGAAACGCTGTGGTCGCTGTGCGTGGCGCTCGATATCCCTTTTGCTCGTCTGCTGGAACCGCAGACCGCGACCACTCAGGTGATTCGCCGCGGTGAAGGGACGAAAGTGGTCGCTGAGCAGGCCAACTACCAGGCGACGTTACTCGCCACCTGTCCGCCTGGCGCGCGACGTGATATCTATCTGTTGATGACTCAGCCTGGCGCTGACCGTATTTCTCAACCGCATCCGCCAGGTTCTGTGGAACATATTATTGTGACGCAGGGGCGCGCGTTGGTCGGGCTGACGGAAGCACCAGAAGAACTTAACGAAGGGGATTACATTTGTTATCCCGCCGACAGGGAACACGTTTTCAAAGCGCTGGAAGCGGATACCCAGGCCATTTTGGTGGCTGAGCAAAATTAATAATAACCGCCCTCAATAATAAGGGCGGTTTTTTCAATGAACGATTGGTTTATTATATAGTTAAAATCAACGGGTGTTATCTCGCTCACGCTGTTGTTTATTTCTTATTCCACTCCCCGGCAGTTAATCATAATATCTTCAGGCTTTATTCTTTCGCTGCCTGACGGCTGAGCACTACGCCATTTTTCCGGTGCTCATACGCTGTCTTGCTAATAATTATTATAAATAGCATTCATCGCAAATATATATTCATGACGGGAATTCATTCCTGCATTTTTTATTGCCTCAAGGAAATCTGCATATGAATAAAACGACAATAGCTGTCGCGATGGGCGTATTGCTGACGACGCATTTTGCTGGTGCAAAATCATCTCCCCTCACCGTGGAGCAGCGCTTGCAGCTGCTTGAGGAGAGGCTTATCTCTGCGGAAAACAGGGCCCAGTCTGCCGAGCGGGAAGTTCAGGTGTTAAAGGCCCAGCAGCTCACCGATCGCCAGGAGATCAAAGAAGTGCAGGAGCGCGTCGTGGTGAGCAACGAGACGGCGAAAGAAGAAACGAAGAAAAACGCCACTGCGCCCGCGTTATCGCTTTCAGGGTATGGCGACCTGAAAGTTTACGGTGATGTGGAATTCAATATGGATGCGGAAAGCCGAAAGGGCTCCATTATTGTTAACCAGGATCAGAGCAATGAACGCTGGGATTTAAATGGCCGCATCCTGTTAGGCTTTGACGGAATGCGAAAATTACAGAACGGCTATTTCGCCGGTTTTTCCGCCCAGCCGCTGGCGGATATGACCGGGCACATGAATCTTGATGATGCCGTTTTCTTCTTCGGCCAGGAGAATGACTGGAAAATTAAAGTGGGGCGTTTTGAAGCCTATGACATGTTCCCGCTTAACCAGGATACCTTTGTCGAGCACTCCGGCAATACCGCCAATGACCTCTACAGCGACGGTCATGGCTATATTTACATGATGAAAGAGGGCCGTGGCCGTTCGGATGACGGCGGTAACTTCCTGATGAGCAAGCAGGTAGGTAACTGGTATTTCGAACTGAACACGCTGCTGGAAGACGGAACTTCGCTGTACAACGACCGTAACTACCACGGGCGCAATATGGAGCAGGAGAAAAACGTGGCGTATGTACGTCCAATTATCTCCTGGAGTGAAGGTGCCTTTTCCGTGGCGGCGGCGATGGAAAGTAACCTCGTCCACAATGCCTATGGGTATTACGATGAGCACGGCAACTTTGTCGATCAGTCCGACAGAACGGGTTATGGCATGACGATGACCTGGAACGGCCTGAAAAATGACCCGGAAGATGGCGTCGTGGTTAACCTCAACACGGCCTACCTCGATGCCACTAACGAAACGGATTTCAGCTCCGGGGTGAATGCCCTGTGGCACCGCTTCGAGCTGGGCTACATCTATGCGCACAACGAAGTGGATGAGTATGCGGGCGTCAGCTGCGACGACGACTGCTGGTTTAAAGATGCCGGCACCTACGACATCCACACCGTTCACGCGTCCTATCAAATCCCTAACGTAATGGATATGCAGAACTTTAATATTTATCTCGGCGCGTACTGGTCGAAATTGCAGGGCGACAGCAGTGCCGACAGCAACGACGATCGCTACGGTGGGCGTGTGCGGTTTAAATATTATTTCTGATGCACCAGGCATGCCCGGCAGTACTGCCGGGTTTTCCTGTCAAAGCCACCATCTTTAGCGCCCCATGAACTGCCACTCCTGTATTTCAAAACCCTTCTTTCATTCAGCTTTCTCGGCCACTCATTTTTTGCGTCAATGCCAATGAAGCAAATAAACTGTTTGACTTATAGCTAACCAGAATTCATTATTTCTGCATCATCGCTGATGAAATGGAGTGCGTGAGTGAAAAAAACCTTACTAAAAAAAATGGCAACCGTCTCTGCAGGGTACCCGTTTCGAGGGAAAATCCCATCGTTGCCCGAGGGTGAGGTTCGCGTTGTCCAGATGAAAGACGTCTCACCACAAGGTGAAATCCAGTGGGAGCATTGCGTAAAGACCGCCCTTAACAATAGCCGTCAACCGGAAGGTCTTTCTGTAGGGGATATTTTGGTTGCCGCGCGGGGAAACCGTAACTATGCGGTTCTGGTGGGGGAGGATTGCCCCAAAAGTATCGTGCTGGCAGCCCCCCATTTTTATGTCGTCAGCGTTAATCGTGCTGGCGTCCTGCCGGAGTATCTCGTCTGGTGGTTAAACCAGGTGAAGTGCCAGCGTTACTTTGAGCAAAGCGCAGAAGGTACTCTGACAAAAAGCATTCGCCGTACGGTGCTGGAAGAGGTGGAGATAGTGCTCCCCGACATCGAGCAACAACGCATCATCACTGCTTTAGCCAGCACAGTCGCGAAAGAGCGGCGGGCTGCGGAACAGTTAATTGCCAATGGTGAGCAAATGCTTGCCGCCATTGCCTGTGGTTTAGCGTCGGGTTTGACGCATGAATAAGGACACGATTCTCATGAGTGAAAAAGTAAACCAGGACAGCATCAACAAGGCCCTGTGGTCCGTGTGCGATACCTTCCGTGGCACTATCAGCCCGGACACCTATCGTGATTTTATCCTCACCATGTTGTTCCTGAAGTACATCTCCGACGTCTGGCAGGATCACTACGATAACTATAAAAAAGAGTACGGCGACGAGCCGGATCTGATCCACGAGATGATGAAAAACGAACGTTTTGTTCTGCCGCCAGAAGCGAGTTTCTATGAGCTGCACAAACGTCGTTATGAACCGAAAAACGGGGAGCGCATTGACCAGGCGCTGCACGCGATTGAAGAAGCCAACGGCACCAAGCTGAAAGACTCCGGCAAAAGCGTGTTCCAGGATATTTCGTTCAATACCGATAAACTCGGTGAAGAAGTCCAAAAGAACACTATTCTGCGCCAGGTGCTGGAAGATTTTGCAAAGCCGGAACTGAACCTCAAGCCAAGCCGTGTGGGTTCGCTGGATGTGATTGGCAACGGTTACGAATACCTGATTAAAAACTTTGCCGCCAGCGGTGGGCAAAAAGCCGGTGAGTTCTATACCCCTCCGGAAGTGTCCGATCTGCTGGCAGAACTTTTGGACCCACAGCCGGGCGATACCATTTGTGACCCGGCGTGTGGCTCGGCCTCGCTGTTGATGAAATGTGGCCGTAAAGTTCGCGACAACCACAACAGCAAAAGCTATGCGCTGTACGGACAGGAAGCGATTGGCTCCACCTGGTCCTTTGCCAAGATGAACATGTTCCTGCACGGTGAAGACAACCATAAAATCGAGTGGGGCGATACCATTCGCAACCCGAAGCTGCGCGATAAAAACGGCCACCTGATGATGTTTGATATCGTCACCGCGAACCCGCCGTTCAGCCTCGACAAATGGGGTCATGAAGAGGCAGCGAAAGATCAATTCGCACGTTTCACCCGCGGCATACCGCCAAAAACCAAAGGCGATTACGCCTTTATTCTGCACATGATTGACACGCTGAAGCCGAAAACAGGCCGCATGGGCGTGGTGGTGCCGCACGGTGTGCTGTTCCGTGGCTCATCGGAAGGCAAAATTCGCGAGAAGCTGATTGAAGAAAACCTGCTGGATGCGGTGATCGGCCTGCCGGAAAAACTGTTCTTCGGCACCGGCATTCCGGCGGCGATCCTTATCTTCAAGAAAGAGAAGGTGGACGACAATGTTCTGTTTATCGACGCCAGCCGTGAATTTACCTCCGGCAAAAACCAGAACCAGCTGAGTGCCGAGAATATCGCCAAAATCGTCAAGACCTACCGCAACGGCGACAACGTGGAGAAATATGCCCACCTCGCCACCCTGCAGGAGATCCGTGACAACGACTACAACCTGAATATTCCGCGCTATGTCGACACCTTCGAAGAAGAAGAAGAGATCGACCTGATGGCGGTGCGCGCCGAGCGCCTCGAGCTGAAAAAAGAATTAGACGCCCTGGAAGTGGAGATGGCGGGGTACCTGAAGGAGCTGGGTTATGAGTAAGGTTCCGGAGGGGTGGAACGCTGGGAAAGTTTCAGACTTCTTAATTCTGCAAAGGGGTTTTGATCTAACTAAGAAACAGTCTGTTAATGGTCATATTCCAGTCTATTCTTCCTCAGGTTTGGCGTATTTTCATAATGAGATGAAAGTTCGTGGTCCAGGAGTTGTCACCGGACGAAAAGGAAGCGTAGGGCCTGTTTACTTAATAGAGGAAGATTTTTGGCCGCATGATACGACATTATGGGTAAAAGATTTTAAAAGTAATTCAGTTGAGTACGTAAAGCATTTTATTGAAGCACTGAACCTTGAACGTTTTGATGAGGCTTCTTCTGTACCAACACTGAATCGTAATAATGTTCATTGTCTCAGTTGTGTTTTTCCTCCCTTGGTCGAACAGGAAAAAATTAATGAAGTGATTCGCTGTTGGGATAAGGCTATTTCTGTTACAGAGAAGTTGATTGAAAAATGCCAGCAGCAAAAAAAGACATTGATGCAGGTAACACTTAGTGGCAATAAGCGAGTGTTAGGCTGTAGCAGTAAGTGGCTTTTTGTTAAATTAGTGGATGTGGCAAAAAAAGAACAATATTCATTCACAGGCGGACCTTTTGGTTCAGACCTTAAAAGTAGTGATTATACTGATTCTGGTATAAGGATTCTTCAGCTTCAAAATATCGGAGATGGTTTTTTCATAGATGACTACAAAATTTATACTTCTAAAGAAAAAGCAGATGAGTTGCATGGTTGTAATATTTTCCCGAATGATATAATAATTTCAAAAATGGGTGATCCTGTTGCTAGGGCTGCCATTATCCCTATTTTTTCTGAAAGATACCTGATGGCATCAGACGGTATCAGATTGTCTGTTGATCAAAGCAAGTATGACACTGCATTCATCCATTATGTAATTTGCCATAAGGATTTTCGTAAAAAGGCCATTGAGAAAAGTACAGGATCTACCAGAAAACGCATTGGCCTTTCAGATTTACGGGGAATTGAAATATATATTCCATCAACGTTAAAAGAACAACAGGAAATAGCCAGAATCCTGACCGCCGCCGATAGAGAAATCGAACTCTACCAGCAAAAACTGGCAGCGTTAAAGCAGGAAAAACAGGCGCTGATGCAGCAGTTATTAACCGGCAAGCGGCGCGTGGCGCTGTAACTCAAGGAACGAAGAATGTCTGATAACGATCTGATCCTCTACACCTCTGAAGACGGCGAATCTCAGTTTGTCCTGCGCGAACTGGGCGGGCAGGTGTGGCTCACACAGCTGGAAATGGGTGAGCTTTACCAGACCAGCAAGCAGAATATCGGCAAGCACGTAAAAGGTGTGATCGCAGACGGGGAGCTGGCTGAGGAGGCAGTTGTAAACCGCAAGTTTACAACTGGATCGGATGGAAAAGAGTATCTGACATTGCTTTATGCGTTACCGATGATCATTGCGGTGGGATATCGGGTTCGTTCTTCGCGCGGCACTCAGTTCCGCCAGTGGGCCACGCGTACGCTGGGCGAATATATGCTTAAAGGCTTCGCCATGGACGATGAACGCCTCAAAGACCCGAAATGGGATTACTTTGATGAGCTGCTGGAGCGTATCCGTGACATCCGCTCTTCGGAGCTGCGCTTTTATCAAAAAATCCGCGATCTTTTTACGCTCTCTGAAGACTATCGGGCCAACGAAAAAGACACGGGCCTCCTATTTGCCGAAGTGCAGAACAAATTGTTCTTTGCGGTGACGGGCTTTACCGCTGCGGAACTCGTGGTGCAGCGTGCCGACGCGACGAAAGCCAATATGAATTTGCTGAGCTTTAAAGGCGAACGGGTTCGTAAAGCCGATGTGGTTATCGCCAAAAATTACCTCAATGAGGATGAGCTGGACAGCCTCAACCGGCTGGCTTCCATGTTCTTCGAGTTTGCGGAATTCCGGGCAAAGAAAAAACAGCACCTTAAGCTCGCTGACTGGCGTCAGTTCATCGACAAATTCATGGCGTTCAACGAACAGCCGCTACTGAACCATCGCGGTACCGTTAGCCGTGAGCAGATGAAATCACTGGTACACGAATGCTATGAGACGTTTGATAAACAAAGAAAATCGTTTGATGCAAAGGAAAGGGATCGTATTGAGCTGGAACAGCTGGAGCAACTCGAAAAACGTTTGAACCTAAAAAAGGACTGATCACATGAACCAGCTGCCCCCGAAATTTCAGGAAGCCTACAGCGCGAAGTATCCGGCTCTGGTTTTACTGAACCAGCTGGGCTGGTCTTATCTGACGCCTGCTCAGGCGCTGATGGCCCGCAATGGTAAGGCCGACGACGTGGTGCTTCGCACCGAATTACGTCGACAGCTGATGAAACGCCGCTTTACCTTTGCGGGTCAGGATTATCCGCTGTCAGAGAAGTCTATCGATACTCTGATCCACGAAATCTGCAGCCCGGCGCTGAACGAAGGGCTGAGCACGGCTAACGAAAAGCTGTATAACCATCTGCTGTACGGCATTTCTGTCACCGAATTTGTTGACGGGAAAAAGGTCAGCACCACCGTGGAGCTGATCGACTGGCAGGATGAAGCCAACAACAGTTTCTTGTTTACCGATGAGTTTACGGTTACCCGGGCCTCAGGTGTTGGTGTACGCCGCCCTGATATTGTTTGCTTTGTGAATGGTATCCCTCTGGCGGTGATTGAGGCAAAACGTCCCGATAACCACAGCAGCAAGGGGCCGACGATCGACGCTGGAATTTCACAAAGTTTGCGTAATCAGCAGGTGGATGAAATTCCGCGACTGTTTGCCTATAGCCAACTTTTGCTGTCCATTAACGGTATAGACGGACGTTATGGCACCTGCGGCACACCGCAAAAATTCTGGGCGGCCTGGCGGGAGGAAGATATATCCGATGCTGCCATGTATGCGCTAAAAAATAGCGTCCTGCCGCCTGAGCGCGTCGATGCACTGTTTGCTGAACGCGCCGCTGACGATCTGATCTGGTACAAAACCTGGCGAGCCGGCGGTGAGCTGGCGGTTTCCGGGCAGGACAGGTTACTCATCAGCCTGCTTTCCCCCACTCGCCTTCTGGAGATGACTCGCCTCTTTACCCTCTTCGATACGAAAGTCGGCAAAATTGTGGCTCGTTACCAGCAGGTTTTCGGTATTAAACGCCTGATTGAACGCATCAGCACCAAACGACCGGATGGCGGGCGTGAGGGCGGCGTTATCTGGCATACCACCGGGTCAGGAAAATCGTTCACCATGGTGATGTTGAGCCGCGCCCTGTTAATGGTCGACGGATTAAAACAGTGTCGGATTGTGGTGGTGACAGACCGAACCGACCTGGAAACTCAGCTCAGCAATACTTTTGCCTCTGGTGGCGAACTGGCCGGAAAGAACGATCGCAAACTGGCAATGGCCACCACCGGCGTGCGGCTCGCGGAGCAAATTGGTAGCGGAACTGAGCGCATTATTTTCTCGCTGATCAACAAATTTAATACCGCCACTCGCCTGCCTGAATGCGTGAATACCAGCGCCGATATCATTGTGTTGATCGATGAGGGGCACCGTAGCCAGGGCGGAGAAAACAATATCCGTATGCAGCAGGCGCTGCCGAATGCGGCCTATGTGGCGTTTACCGGTACTCCGCTGTTGAAGGATGACAAAACCACCAACAAATTTGGCCCCATTGTGCACGCCTATACCATGCAACGAGCGGTGGATGACGGCACGGTGACGCCTTTGTTGTATGAGGAACGCAAGCCCGATCTCGACACTAATGAACGTGCGGTAGACAAAGGTTTTGAGCGTATTACAACGGGATTGAGCTATGAGCAAATTGCCGACCTCAAGCGTAAATATGCCAAAAAAGGTCCGATTTATCGGGTTGATGATCGTATACGCCTGATTGCGGAAGATATTGCGGAACATTTTTCACAGCACATCGAAGATAACCTCAAGGGGCAATTAGCCTGTGACAGCAAGGCTTCTGCCATCAAATACAAAAAATACCTTGATGAAGTTGGGTTATTTGAAACGGCAGTGGTCATGAGCCCGCCGGATACACGTGAGGGCAACACGGACACTGACGTTGAGTCGATGCCTGAGATTAGCCAGTGGTGGAAAAAAAATGTCGGCTCGCTGGATGAAACGAAATATACCCGTCAGTTAGTGGAACGTTTTGCCCATGATGACAAACTGAAAATATTGATCGTGGTTGATAAGCTGCTGACCGGTTTTGATGAGCCGAAAAATACCGTTCTGTATATCGATAAACCCCTAAAAGGCCATAACCTGATTCAGGCCATTGCCAGGGTGAACCGTCTGCATCCGGATAAAAAGTTTGGTTTGCTGATTGATTACCGCGGCGTGTTACCGGAGCTCGATACAACTATTGCGCAGTATCAGGATCTGGCGTCACGCACCCAGGGCGGCTACGACATTAATGATATTACCGGGCTTTATCATGCGATGAGCAGTGAATATAAGCGTCTGCCGGTGTTGTATAAAGCCCTGTGGGACATCTTTAAAGACGTTAAGAACAAGCACGACCATGAGCAAATGCGTCAGGCGCTGGTACCCAAAATGGAAGAACGCGATGGCGAGCTGGTGGATATCAATCTGAAGACCAGAGATGACTTCTACCAGGCCCTGACCGAGTTCGCCAGCTGCCTGAAAGTTGCGCTGCAGTCTGCCACTTTCTTCGAAGATAAGCGCTTTACTGAAGATGACCGGCAGCATTACAAAATAACGCTGAAAGAGATGTCGAGCCTACGCCAGGTAGCGAAGCAGGATGCTGGTGAAACGGTTGACTACGATCAGTTTGCCGAAAGCGTCAAAAAGTTACTGGATAAGCATGTCGTGGGTGTTGAAGTCCGTGAGCCTGGCGGAGTGTATGAAGTGAATAAAATGGGCAAAGAGATGCCTCCTGAAGCCTGGTCTGATGATAAAACTCGTAATGAAACGGATATCATTAAAACGCGCGTAACCAAAATGATTGAGCAGGAATTGGGTGACGATCCGTACGCTCAGGAAGCCTTCTCCTGGTTGCTCAAAAAAGCGATAGAGGAAGCGGAAAGCCTGTTCGATCATCCTTTGAAAGAATACTTACTGTTTAGCGAGTTTGAACAAAAGGTAAAAAGCCGAGCGTTAGACAGCATTCCGGATGTTTTTAACGGCAACCATCACGCTCAGGCTTATTACGGCGTGTTTAAGAAAACGTTGCCGCAGGTGTTTGATCTTGCCGATGAGCAAGTGCAGGAAAAATGGAGCAAATTAGCCTTCCGGTTAGACGATATAGTGAATCAGTCGGTGGCAGAAAATTCCATTAATCCACAGAACATCGAAGCAGAGATCCGCAAGAAGCTGCTGCCATTGATGTTTATGGAGTGTAAGGGGATTGGCGGCGGTATGGTTCAGGCCAAAAATATTGTGGAGCAGGTGGTGCAAATTACGCGCGTAGGGTTAAGCGGCGTTTAAGGAGGAAAGATGAGTGTCAGAATTCCTCGTACGGTGGTTCAGGCTAAACGCCTGAACCATTTTTTCTGGTATGGCGATGAGCCTATCTGTTTTGAGCGTGTGGGGCGGCAAAGCCAGACGTCACGCGTGCTGATAAAAGTCCATCCTGATTGCCGTATTCAGGTGGCTGCTCCGTACTCTGCCAGTGATGAAGAGGTGATGCGGGCGGTCAAGCAACGTGCCCGCTGGATTTGGTTGCAGCTGCGTGAATTTCGCCAGCAACTGGAGCACATCACTCCTCGTCGCTTTATCAGCGGCGAAAGCCATTATTACCTGGGCAAGCAGCATATGCTCAAGATTCTGGAAAGCAGCGATGAGATTCCGCGCGTAAAGCTCCTGCGCGGTAGGCTGGAGATTGTTGTTCGCCAACGTGACCCGGAAGTCGTCAGTCAGATGCTGGATAAGTGGTACAGGCAGAGGGCAAAAGAGGTTTTTACTCGCAGGCTCAATGTTATGATCGATCAGGCTTTATGGGTTGAGACGTTGCCATCGTTACGCCTTCTGGCAATGAAGACGCAATGGGGAAGCTGCTCGCCAGCGGGGAGGATTACCCTGAATCCATACCTTGTTAAGGCTCCTGTAGAATGCATTGATTACGTCATCCTGCACGAGCTTTGCCACATTGCGGAACATAATCACAGTGAACGTTTTTATCGTCTGATGAATCAAGTGATGCCGGGTTGGGAGAAGGTAAAAACCCGACTGGATAATATGGCCAGTAAAATATTGTCCTCTGCCGCCTTCGCAGCAGAGGACCGTGAAAGTTACTCCAGATAAAACACTTCTTTCAGTTCGCTACTTACCGGGCTGTTATCCGGATTGGACGGCATCACTTCCCCCATGTATTTCCACCAGCGTTGGCAGACATCGGTGCTGGCGACAGCATTCCAGCGCTCTTCCGATTCAATCTCTACCGTGGCGAACAGCAGGTTCCGCGCTTTATCCAGATAGATGGCGTAATGGTGCGCGCCGTGGTCTTTAAGCACCGATTCCAGCTCCGGCCAGATTGGGTTATGGCGGCGCTCATATTCGTCGTGCGTGTGCGGATGCACCTGCATAACAAACGCTTTGCGGATCATAAAGCCTCCAGGTAGAGTTCGCGCACTTCGTCGCGGCTGGCGGTGCGTGGGTTACATGGCGCGCAAGGATCGGCGAGGGCTTTGTCCAGCCAGCCTTCGATATCCGCTTTGGTCACGCCGAGCTGGCTAAAGCCAGAAGGAATCCCGACCTGGGTGCTCAAATCCCGGATAGCCTGAATGGCAGACATGCTCGCCGCTTCATCGCTCATCCCGCGAGTATCCACGCCCATGGCCTGTGCCACACGGGCAAAACGGGCGACGGCATTCGGACGGTTAAAGTTTTCGATGATCGGCAGCAGGATGGCGTTGCACACGCCGTGCGGCAGGTTGTGCGTGGCACCGGGCTGATGCGCTAGCGCATGAACCAGTCCTAACCCAGCGCTGTTGAAGGCCATACCTGCAAGATACTGACCAAAAGCCATTTGCTCACGGGCTTCCAGATTGTGGCCATTCTCCACGGCTTTCGGCAGCCAGAGGCTGATCAGACGGATGGCTTCCAGCGCGTTGGCATCGGTCAGAGGGTGCGCACCCACGGATACGTAGGCTTCGATGGCATGCGTTAACGCATCCATCCCTGTTGCCGCGGTCACCGAGGCAGGGATATCGAGCATCACGCTGGCATCGTCCACGGCAATATCCGGGATAATGTTTGAGTCGATAATCACTTCTTTGACCTGGCGCTCGCTGTCAATGATGACCGCGTTACTGGTCATTTCCGCTGCGGTGCCCGCGGTGGTGTTGATCGCCACCAGCGGTACGCCCGGATTTTTCACTTTGCCGACGCCGGAATAGTTTGTTGAGGGGCCAGGGTTGGCGGTGAGAATTTTCACGGCCTTCGCGGTGTCTATCGGGCTGCCGCCGCCGAAGGCGATGATGTAATCGCACTCGGCATCGCGATAGGCCTGATAACCCTGCTGCACTAAGGCTTCCGTGGGATTAGGAAAGACTTCATCAAAAAGGTGATATGACATCTGGTGCTGGTCCAGCGCGGTAAACAGGCTATCGAGAAGCCCCATTTTGACCAGTTGGCCGTCAGTCACGATCAGGGCCTTACCCCATTGCTTGCCTGAAACCAGTTTGACCATATCGCTGATAGCCCCTGCGCCGTGCAGGCTAATTTTTGGAAGTGCCAACATAAAGCTCATACGTATTCTCCTTAACATTGTTGATTTTTCCTGCCCGGCGGCGCTGCGCTTGCCTGGCCTACAACCTCGTAGGCCGGGTAAACGCGGGGCCACCCGGCATTAGATCCGTCTTCGTTGCATGATCCGGCGAGTGATAATCGGCAGTGAAATCACCACGATCAGCATGGCGCCAATGATTATCGACATCACGATACCCGGGACGTTGAGCAGACTCAGTCCGAAGGTGACCAGCCCCATCAGAAACGCGGCGATAATCACGCCGGTCATGCTGCCGGAGCCGCCGAGAATATTGACGCCGCCGAGCACCGCCATCGTCACCACCGAGAGCTCCCATCCCAGCGCAATCGTTGGGCGCGTGCTGCCCAGGCGTGAGGTCAATAGCACGGCGGCAAGGCCTGCCATCAACCCTACCAGCACGAATAAAATCAAATTGTGACGTTTGACGTTAATACCGGAATACCAGGCGCCGGTCGGGTTGTTGCCGATGGCAAAGGTGCGGCGACCAAAGTTGGTTTTGTGCAGCAGAAAAGTGAAGGCCCCCGCCAGCACAATGAACAGTGCAAATTCAAACGACAGTGCCTGCCAGACGTAGCCCTGGCCGAACCAGGCGAAACTCGCCGGATACTGATTCAGCGCCTGATCGCCGAGCAGTATGTAAGAGATGCCGCGGAACAGACTCATGGTGCCGATGGTTATCACAATCGATGACAGGTTAAGCCGTGTCACCAACAGCCCGTTGAGTAACCCACAGAGCACGCCTACGCCAAGACCCACGAGCACCAGAACGGGGGTATCCATACCCGCTGCGGCGCAAAAGCCCATCGCGGTAGAGCTCAGGGCGATAATCGCCGCGACCGACAGGTCAATCTCACGGGCAATAATCAGCATTGCCATCGGCAACACGATGATCGCTTTTTCGGTGAAGTTGAACGTGGCATCCGACAGGTTCCAGATGTTGAGGAAGTAGGGTGAAGCAAAAGCATTCACCACAAACACCGCCAGCGTGACGGCCAGTAGAAAGCCTTCCCAACAGGCCAGCCGTCGGAAGATAGAGGGTTTGGGCGATGTCTGTTGCACGGCTTCAGACGTCAGCATTTTGTTCATGGGCTCACCGCCTGTTTCTGTCGGGCCAGCGTCGCATCACGCAGGATGAGACGACCTTTACGCTTGTTACTGCGCTCGTTGAGCACCACCGCAATCACAATCACCGCACCGGAGATAGCCATCTGCCAGAACGGGGAAATGCCGATCACCGGCAATGCGTTGTTGATAACGCCAAGGAAAAGCGCGCCAAACAAACAGCCCAGTACGCGCCCGGTGCCCCCCATGGTGCTGATGCCGCCGATGACGCAGGCCGCCACCACCTGCAGCTCAAAGCCATTCGCCACGTCGACATAGGCGACCGCAAAGCGAGAAATCCACAGATAGCCGCAAAAGCCCGCCAGAGCACCGGAAAGACAGAAGCTGATGAACTGCATTTTTCCGGCGTTGATCCCGGTGTAGTACGCGGCGGTGGCGTTACCGCCAGCGGTGTAGAGCGAGCGCCCCGTGCGGCTGTAGCGCAGGAAATAGCCCACCACCAACAGGGCGGCGATGGCAAACCAGCTCAGGACCGGAACGCCCAATACCAGAGCGCGGGGCAGGCCGAGAAACGCCGGACTCATCTGGTTGGCGTTGACCCAGCCGCCGTCGGAGAGCAGAAAAATGATGCCGCGGTAAATGCTCATGGTGCCGAGCGTGACCACAATGGCCGGGATTCCCAGCTTCCAGACCAGCAGGCCGTTAATGATGCCCATCAGCAGCCCGAGCAGCGTCGCCAGGACCAGCAGGACGAACACCGGCAGATCCGGGTGGTGGAAGTTAATCAGCGCGACGATCATCCCGCTGAGCGCCAGGTTAGCCGCCATCGACAGATCGATGCCTTTGGTCAGCAGCACCATCATCTGGCCAAGCGCGAGGATGATCAGAATCGAGGTGTCGTTAAACATCTCCACCAAATTACCCGGTGCAATAAACGACGGTGTGCGGCTGCCAATGGCCAGCACCAGCAGCACAATCACCGCCGCGAGCAGGGCTTCGCGATTTTTTAGCAGTTGCTGCATCATGCGGCTTCCCTCCCGGCGCCGCTGGCGGCACTGACGATCACTTCTGCCGTCGCTTCACCCGCGCGATATTCCGCCACCATCAGCCCTTCGTGCATCACGATGATACGATCCGCCATGCCCATCACTTCCGGCAGTTCAGACGACACCATGATCACCGCCAGCCCTTGCGACACCAGCTCTGACATAAAACGGTGCACGGCGGCTTTAGAGCCGATATCGATGCCTTTGGTGGGTTCATCGAGGATGATCACCTCCGGATGCGTGGCAAGCCATTTGCCGATCACCACTTTCTGCTGATTCCCCCCGGAAAGTGTCTCGACAGGCTGACGCCAGCTGAAGGCTTTGACCTGTAGCCGTTTGGCGTAATCGTCCGCCAACTGCCATTCGCGATCGTCATGCAAAATGCCATTCGGGTTCAGCTTGCCCAGCTGCGGCAGGCTGATGTTCTGGGCGATGGGCAGGGCGATAATGGCTCCCTGTTTTTGCCGTTCTTCGGGTACACAGACGATGCCCGCGTGAATGGCATCGGCAGGTTGGTGGAACTGCATCGACTGCCCGTTGAGGACGATGTCACCCGCAGAAGGGCGCGTCACGCCGGACAACGCCTGCATCAATTCCGTGCGTCCGGCGCCCACCAGGCCATAGAACCCAAGGATTTCACCTTTGCGCAGGCTGAAATTGATATGAGCAAACTCCGTGGGATGGCAGAGGTTTTTCACCTCCAGCACCGTTTCTCCCGGTTCGCAGGTCACTTTTGGGAAAGTCTGGGTGATAGCGCGGCCGACCATCATCGCCACCATTTTTTCTTCGGTGATGTCGTGGATATCACCGGCACCGACAAAGGCACCGTCGCGTAAAATGGTGTAGTGATCGGCCAGTTCGAAGATTTCATCGAACTTGTGGGAGATAAACAGGATCGCTTTGCCGTCCTGCTTCAGGCGTTCAACAATCTGATAAAACTCCAGAATTTCATGCTGAGAAAGCGCTGCGGTGGGTTCATCCAGAATCACGACCTGTGCGTCGAAAGAGAGTGCACGGGCAATCGCCACCATATGACGCTGGGCAATGCTCAGGGTTTTCAGCGTCGCACGCGGATCGATTTGCACCTCAAGGCGGGCCAGTAGCGCCTGCGCCCGGCGGTGCATTTCCGGCCAGTCGAGTTTTTTAAGCCAACCTTTGTAGAGGTACTGGCCAACAAAAATGTTTTCCGTGACCGACAGTTCGTCGAACAGCACGGTTTCCTGATGAATAGCGGTGATCCCGACTTTATGCGCTGATTCCGGCGTCGGCAGCTGAATGGGGATCGCCTTGTAAAGAATATCGCCGCCATCGGGCTGATAAATGCCGGTCATCACTTTCACCAGCGTCGATTTTCCGGCACCGTTTTCGCCAATCAGCGCGGTAACTTTGCCGGGCCACAGGCTGAGCTGCACGTTCTCCAGCGCGCGAACGCCTGGAAAGAACTTGCTGACGCCCGTGAGCTGAAGCAGTGGGGTGGAGTCAGTCATGAGAGTTCTCCGTTAGATTCCCCTCACCCTAACCCTCTCCCCAAATGGGGCGAGGGAATGATTTGCTCCCTCTCCCTTCCAGGGAGAGGGCCGGGGTGAGGGTATTGGGATCAGAAAATTTTGGAGAACTTATCAATGTTGCTCGCATCGTAAACGAACGGCTTAGCCATCGCGCCGCTGCCGTCGGCATCGAGCGTGACTTTGCCGAGTTTACCCATGCTCGCCTCTGACTTCGTGGCGGTGCCTTTCACCAGATCGTCCGCTAAATACGTTGCCGCATAGCCCAGGTCGATCGGGTTCCAGATGGCGAAGCTTTTGCTGGCACCGGATTTAATGGCGCCCGCCATTTCAGACGGCAGCCCCAGGCCAGTCACATACACTTTGCCGATTTTGCCCTGATCCTTTACCGCCTGTGCCGCTGCGACAATACCGACAGACGACGGAGAAACGATAACCTTCAGATCCGGATAGGTTTTCAGCAGCCCGACCGCTTCGCGGTAGCTTTTATCCGACAGGTCGTCGCCATAGGCCACCGTCACCAGATTGATAGACGGATACTGTGGCAGCACCTTTTTCATCTCCGCAATCCAGGTGTTCTGGTTAGTGGAGGTTGGGGTGGCGCTGAGGATAGCGACATCCCCTTTTTCGACGTTCAGCGCTTTCAACGCATCGGCGGCAAGCTTCACGTTGGTTTCGCCGATCAGCGCGTTATTGGAAGGATTCAGGTGGATCTGACGGCCAGGCTGAGCCACGCCGGAATCCCAGGAAACCACTTTGATCCCACGCTGCATGGCTTTTTTCAGCACCGGGACCAGCGCGTCCGGATCGTTGGCAGAGATGGCGATCGCATCCACACCCTGAGCGATCAATCCGTTCAGTACTTCGATCTGGGCTTCTGCCGTGGTTGTGGTGGGGCCGGTATAAATGACCTTCACGTCACCTAACTCTTTTGCCGCCTCCTGCGCACCGACGTTGGCTGCCTCGAAGAATCCATTTCCCAGTGACTTGGCGACCAGGGCGATTTTAACTTCAGCTAAAGCAGAACCGGACAACGCCAGAGCGGCAACGGTGAGGATCAAGCTGGTTTTTATTTTCATTGCTTTTACTCCACTTAGAGTTAGTTGTAGGGATTGCAGGTGTAAGTTCGCCCCGTCTCACAAAAGTGAGCGGGGCGCGATGTTGTTATGAAAATGCGATTAATAAAGTGCTAATGCTGATGCCATCGGCGTTACCCCAAAGCGTTTGCCAAGGGCAATCAGTTCTTCCCGGGTGATGGTCTGTTTCATGCCGCCCATCGAATAGACTTTGACCAGCACCTCGGCGGATTTTTCGGCGGTGTCGATCAGGCCAAAGGCCTCATCCAACGTCGGACCGCTGCCGAATACGCCATGGAATGGCCACAGCACAAGAGAGTGCTGCTGCATTTCGATGGCGGTCGCCTGACCGATTTCGTCAGTGCCCGGTACCATCCACGGCAGAATACCGACACCGTCCGGGAACACTACCAGACATTCGGTGCTGCCTTCCCACAGTTTGCGGGTGATGAGATCGGTGTTGTTTTCCAGCACATAGGTCAGGGCGATCAGGTTGGTGGCGTGGCAGTGCATGATCACCCGATCCTTGCCGTTGGTCGCCTTGATGCGCTCGCAATGGGAAAGGAAGTGCGCTGGCAGTTCCGAGGTCGGCACCGCTTCGTGAGTCAGCCCCCAAAGAATGTGGTAGCCCGCACCGTCACTGTCGACTTTCACTACGCCCAGGTTTGCCGCAGGATCGAGCTGCACGTTGCGGAAGAATTTACCGGAGCCGGTGACGATAAACGCGGTGTTTGCCAGCAGCGGCATTGGCTGGCTCAGCTCGATATAGCGCGGCTTGGCGTGGAAATCGGCGCTGAACGGGGCGATGTCGGCGGCGTCCAGGCGTAAGGTCAGGTTGCCGCCGTTGCGTTCATCCCAGCCTTTCAACCAGGCGTCGGTGGTGGCTTTGATCATGCCCTGGACGAACCAGGAGTCGGTAATGGTCTGCATTGTCATTCTTTCCTTCAAGTTGCCGGGTGGCGCTGCGCTAACCCGGCCTACTAATAAGATTCCCCTCTCCAATAGGGAGAGGGTGGAATTACCCGCGCTTCACTAAAACGTCTTTCTCGTAAGCCCGCACGTTGTTCAGCCACTGGCTGCCTACGGGCGTATCGTGGCGCTGGCAATACATTTCCCAGATGGCCTGCCACGGCAGGGACTTCTGCTCCTCGAGCAGCGCCAGACGCGCGGTGTAATCACCCTCCAGCTCCAGCTGGCGCAGTTCTGCTGTTGGTTCCAGCAGGGCACGCAGCAGGGCTTTTTTCATGTTGCGCGTGCCAATCACCCACGCCGCGATGCGGTTAATGGAGGCATCAAAGAAGTCGAGGCCGATATGCACGCGGTCGAACAGGTCATGTCGAATGATCTCGCTCGCGATAGCCTGTGTTTCGTCATCCAGTAGCACGACGTGATCGCTGTCCCAACGCACCGGGCGGCTGACGTGCAGCAGCAGGCGTGGCACAAACAGCATCGCGCTGGAGATTTTGTCGGAGATAACTTCCGTTGGGTGGAAATGGCCTGCATCCAGGCACAGCGCGGTCTGGCGGCTGGTGGCGTAACCCATATAGAACTCATTGGAACCGACGGTGTAGCTTTCCGCACCGATGCCGAACAGTTTGCTTTCCACAGCATCAATGTGGTGGGCCGGGTTCAGTTTCTCGCTGATGATTTCATCGAGCGCGCTCAACAGGCGCTGACGTGGTGCCAGGCGGTCAACGGTCAGGTCTTTCATGCCATCCGGGATCCAGATGTTCATCACCGATGGCGTGCCTAATTGCTCACCGAAATACGCCGAGACGCGACGACTGGCTTTAACGTGATCGATCCAGAACTGGCGGATGTCGTCGTTGGCGTGGGCCAGCGTAAAGCCATCGGCGCTGTTCGGATGCGAAAAACAGGACGGGTTGAAATCGAGGCCCAGCTTGTTGGTTTTTGCCCACTCGACCCAGTTTTTAAAGTGTTCTGGTTTGATTTCATCGCGGCCAACTGGCTTGTCGGATTCCAGATAGATGGCGTGCAGATTGAGGCGTTTTGGTCCGGGGATCAGGCTCAGCGCTTGTTCCAGATCGGCACGCAGCTCCGTCGCGTTACGTGCTTTTCCCGGATAGTTACCGGTTGCCTGAATGCCACCCGTCAGCGCACCGCCTGGATTTTCAAACCCGGCAACGTCATCACCCTGCCAGCAGTGCATCGAGACAGGCAGGCGATCGAGCTGGCGCAATGCCTCTTCGACGTCGACACCGACGGTGGCATAACGCTGTTTTGCCAGTTCCCAGGCTTGTTCTAGTTGAGTGGTCATGCGCAAAGCTCCTTTGTCTGTTGTGACTGAAATTGCGCAACATGGCGGCCAATTTCACTGTTCGTATTCGGGGTGAAGGTGATCAGGTTGTGGGTATCCCGGACCACCTTGCGGAAATCAACGACATCTTTCAGTTCATCAAGCGTCATCAGCTGCACGCCGATATTGCCAAGCGTCGAGGCTTCAATCGGCCCGGCGACGACGGTGATGCCGCAGGCGTCAGCACACAGCTGGTTGAGAAGGGCGTTCTGGCAGCCGCCACCGACAATATGCAGCTGTGAGAAGGACTGACCGTGGAGGTCAGCAAGCTCATGCAGCACGCGGGCATACAGCAGCGCGAGGCTGTCGAAAATGCAGCGAGCCAGCTCAGCCGCGCTTTTGGGTTCCGGCTGGTGGCTTTCACGGCAGGCCGCCTGAATTTCCGCGCTCATGTCCTGCGGATTGATGAAGCGGTCATCGTTCGGGTTGATGACATACGTGCAGGCAGGGATTGCCTCGGTACGCGCAATCAGCGCCGCGAGATCGGTGACGCTTTGCTCTTTCAGCACGCGCTGTAACAGCCACAACCCCATAATATTTTTCAGCACCCGATAGCGGCCTTCTGCACCGCCTTCGTTGGTGATGTTATTTGCCAGCGCGATATCACTGGTACACGGCGTTTTGCTTTCAAATCCCATTAGCGACCAGGTACCTGAAGAGAGGTAGGCCGCATGTTTGTCTGCCAGTGGGGAAGCAATAACGGCGCTTGCCGTATCGTGACTGGCAACAGCCACCACGGGGATTTGATTACCAAGCGGGCAAATCCAATGGCCAATCACATTGCCGGGATGCGTTGGTGTGCCGAACCAATCACGCGAAGCGCCTGCCCAATTCAACAGGTCGTCATCCCAGTTATCGGTGTTGATATTGACCATTTGGGTGGTGGTGGTGTTGGTGTATTCCCAGTTCATTTTCCCGGTCAGGCGATAGCTGAAGTAGTCGGGGATCATCAGGGCGTGGGCCACGTGGGCGACATCGTTCGGTTGGTGCTCAGCCAGGGCGCGGAACTGATAAAGCGTGTTGAACGGTAAAAACTGGATGCCGCTGCGGCGATAGATTTCCGCGCGCCCAAGCTGTAACTCAGCGCGCTGCATGACGCCCTGCGTGCGGCTATCGCGATAAGAAATGGGTAAACCGACGCGCTGGCCCTCTTTGTTGAGCAGCACATAATCCACGCCCCAGGTATCGATGCCGATGCTGTCGATCAGAATGCCTTCATCGCAGACTTTTCTGAGACCACAGCGGATTTCAGCTTCCAGGCTGTCGAGATCCCAGCAGTCGCTGCCGTCCACTTTCTGTAACGTATTCATAAAACGGTGAATTTCTCTCAGCGCCAGCGTCCGTTTGGTGCGGTCATAACTGGCCAGCATCACGCGTCCGCTGGAGGCGCCTAAATCCACCGCTACACAATGGCGAAAACTCATGGCAGGGTCCTTCTGATAGTCATTACAGACAGTCTGGGACACCGCCGCGTTGGCTACCTTCTTGCCACTGACAGCCGAAAAAGGGGGCTGGCAAGAAAGCAAAGGTGAACGTGAGAGGCTTCACAATTTCCAGTAATCATCCCGTTTCATGCGGGTGTGACGCTGAACGCATTTCCTGATTTTTCCTGTCGTTTCTTGAAAAACGGGCAGGGTTTGCGAGGTTTACGGTCAAAAATTCAAGGTGAGATTGCCGGGCGCTGATTATTATCCTGATAATATTTCTCATTTAGTGGGGGCCGTGATGACCGTATTGCACAGTGTGGATTTCTTCCCGTCAGGGCAAGCGCCGGTGGCTATCGAGCCGCGGCTACCACAATCGGCATTCCCTGAGCATCATCATGATTTTCATGAGATTGTTATCGTTGAACACGGCACGGGGATCCACGTTTTTAACGGCCAGCCGTATACGATCTCCGGGGGTTCCGTGTGCTTTGTGCGCGATCACGATCGCCATCTGTATGAACACACCGACAACCTCTGCCTGACCAATGTGCTGTACCGCTCTCCGGATGCCTTTCAATTTCTTTCCGGTCTGCAAAAGCTGCTGCCGCAGGAGCAGGATGGCGTTTATCCGTCGCACTGGCGGGTGAATCAGTCGGTGTTACAGCAGGTGCGCACGCTGGTTCAACAGATGGAAGCGTTAGGTGATGCGAACGATCTGCCGGCGATAGCCAACCGGGAGATCCTTTTTATGCAGCTGCTGGTGCAACTGCGTAATGGCAGCCTGACGGAAGAGGCCACCAACAACGATGCGCGACTGAACCTGCTGATGGCCTGGCTGGAAGATTACTTTGCGGAAGATGTGTGCTGGGAAGGCGTTGCTGAACGTTTTTCGCTGTCGCTGCGCACGCTGCATCGTCAGTTAAAACAGCACACCGGGTTAACGCCGCAGCGCTACCTGAATCGCCTGCGCCTGACCAAGGCCCGGCATTTGTTACGTCATAGCGATGAAAGCGTTACTGACATCGCTTTTCGCTGCGGTTTTGGCGACAGTAACCACTTTTCGACGCTGTTTCGCCGGGAGTTCAACTGGTCGCCCCGCGAGATTCGTCAGGGCCGCGATACCCTGCTGCAGTAACGCGAAGCCAGTCACCGTTTTTTGGGGGAAAAGCAGCTAATAATAATAGGTTATCCGTTGTTTGAGGCTACGCTGTGTCCGCTCCGCTCGTCCTTCGTAAAGCTGATTTCTTCGCGTCACCGCAACAGGCGGTGGCCGTGGCCGATCGCTACCCGCAAAATGTGTTTGCTGAGCATACGCACGAGTTTTGCGAGCTGGTATTGGTCTGGCGCGGAAACGGGCTGCATATCCTCAACGATCGCCCGTATCGCATTACGCGCGGTGATCTGTTTTATATCCGCGCGGAAGACAAGCACTCTTATGCTTCGGTTAACGATCTGGTTTTACAGAATATTATTTACTGTCCGGATCGCTTTAAGCTGAATCTCGACTGGCCTGCCCATATTCCAGGCCTGAACGGTACTACCTGGGCACCGCACTGGCGTATTGGCAGCAACGGGATGACGCAGGCCCGGCAGGTGATCACCGCGCTGGAACAGGAGTGTAATAAACCGGGGCAGTATACCAATGAGATGTCGGAGCTGCTGTTTGCCCAGCTGGTGGTGACGCTGCGTCGCCATCGCTACGCCACCGACAATCTGGCGGCCACCGAAAGTGAAGCGCTGCTCGATAAACTGCTTACGGCGCTGGCGGGCAGCCTGAATAAACCGTTCATGCTCGATACGTTCTGCGAGCAGCAGGGCTGTAGCGAACGCACGCTGCGCCAGCAGTTTCGCAGCCAGACGGGAATGACCATCAACCACTACCTGCGCCAGCTGCGCATCTGCCACGCGCAGTATCTGCTCCAGCACTCAGAATTGATGATCGGGGAAATTGCGATGCACTGCGGCTTTGAGGACAGTAACTACTTTTCGGTGGTGTTTAACCGGGAAGTGGGGATGACGCCAGGCCAGTGGCGTCATCGTAATAAAACGGCGGCTTGATTCGTCAGTTCGCCATGCCTAAACCCACGATATTCGCCGCGATAATAATCACCACGCAGCCGAGGCTGAGAACGCCCACCGGACGGCGGCCCGCGTTGTTCCACTCTTTCATGATAAGCCCAACCAGACCGCCGCACAGCACGTAGAAGCTCATGTGCAGCATCCAGCTCATGTAGTCATACTGCGCCGGAATGCTGGCGTGACCCCAGGCGTAGAAGAAGAACTGCAGATACCACATCAGACCCGCCAGCGCGGAGAACAGGATATTGCCGATGATCATGCGTTTTGCCAGCGAGAAGTCGGCTTTTACTGACAGAGTCGACTTGGTTGCCAGACGAATAAAGCAGAAGCCGAGGTTGATCACCGCGCCACCGCCCATAATCACCACATAGCTCGGCAGCGCCACATACAGGGGATCTACCCCAAGCGCCGCCGCGGCTTCATGCATTGGCTTCGCGGCGTTCATCGCAAAAGACATACCCGCAGAGAAAATCCCGCACATGACGGCCAGCACCAGGCCTTTCTTCAGGTTGAACTCTTCCGCCTTAATGCCCATTTTGCGTTCTTTGAGCTGCCCTGCGCGCGTCACAATGCCCACGCCAACGACGGCAACCAGCACGCCGAGCAGCGTCATACGCCCGCCTTCGGTACCGACCAGCACGTGAAACTCACCGTTAAGGATTGGCGTCATCAGGGTGCCAACAATCAGCGTAATGCCAATCGCAATCCCGATGCCCATCGACATGCCGAGATAGCGCATGGTCAAACCGTAGTTGATATTGCCGATCCCCCACATCGCACCGAACAAGAAGACCGGCAGGAGCGTGGAGGCACTGAACGAACCGTAATAGGCCCAGAAATCCGGCAGCAGACTGGCGCTGATGGCCCATGGCAGAATCAGCCAGGAGACAATACCGCCAATGGACCACATGGTTTCCCAGGACCAGTTTTTGACTTGTTTGAACGGGGCATAGAAACAGGCAGCACTGGCGGCGCCTATCAAATGCCAAAAGATACCCATCGTAATCGCGTGGCTCATTTATTAACCTCAACCTTTTACATCGATGAATCATTCATCTGAGGTGGTGAGTGTAAAAATTAGCCACTTGATTAACCTTCAGACCGTTGCCGCGGAAAGCCCAGACCTGGCAAAAAGCGCGTGTTCCCCTTGAGCAGCCTCACAAATCAGCGACATACAGAATTGTTATAACCTTATTAAAACTACGGCATTGATAAGCATTTTCAATATCATTTAAATAACTATAATGAACCAACTGCTTACGCGGCGTTAACACCTCTGCCGCCCGATAATAAATGGAGATGAAAATGAGTTATACACTGCCATCCCTGCCGTACGCGTACGATGCTCTGGAGCCGCACTTTGACAAGCAGACGATGGAAATCCATCACTCTAAACACCACCAGGCTTATGTGAACAATGCCAACGCGGCGCTGGAAAGCCTGCCAGAGTTCGCTAACCTGCCGGTTGAAGAACTGATCACCAAACTGGATCAGCTGCCAGCAGACAAAAAAGGCCCACTGCGTAACAACGCAGGCGGCCACGCTAACCACAGCCTGTTCTGGAAAGGCCTGAAAACCGGCACCACCCTGCAGGGCGACCTGAAAGCGGCTATCGAAAGCACCTTCGGCTCCGTTGAGAAATTCAAAGAAGAGTTCGAGAAAGCAGCGGCAACTCGCTTCGGCTCTGGCTGGGCGTGGCTGGTACTGAAAGACGGCAAACTGGCTGTCGTTTCTACCGCTAACCAGGATTCCCCACTGATGGGTGAAGCCATTTCTGGCACCTCCGGTTTCCCAATCCTGGGTCTGGACGTGTGGGAACACGCTTACTACCTGAAGTTCCAGAACCGTCGTCCGGACTACATCAAAGCCTTCTGGGATGTAGTGAACTGGGACGAAGCGGCTGCACGTTTTGCAGCGAAAAAATAAGGCGAACTGACGCCTGTCGTTGCCTCCGGGCAAACAAAACCCTGCTGAGCTCAGCGGGGTTTTTTTATGCCTGAACGTCAGGATGTGACAAGCATCAAAATTAGAAACATTGATCCCATAAATATGAAATGACGTTTTAATTTGTTTGCGTGATCACTGTTATCACCCTTCGTTAGGACTATTGTTGGCGTGCCGCGACGCTGAGATGACGCGGCCTTACGTTCAAAAAGCCAGTGAAAAACTGGCAGTTACAACAAGTCACTAGGGGTGGTGTTGGACATGCAAATTAAACGAGCGATAGAAAAAATTCCTGGCGGCATGATGCTGGTCCCTCTGTTTTTGGGCGCGTTGTGCCACACCTTTTCACCGGATGCGGGCAAGTATTTTGGTTCGTTCACCAACGGGATGATTACCGGCACTGTCCCGATTCTTGCCGTCTGGTTTTTCTGCATGGGCGCTTCCATCAAGCTCAGCGCGACCGGGACGGTGCTGCGTAAATCTGGCACGCTGGTCGTGACCAAAATTGCGGTGGCGTGGGTTGTCGCCGCCATTGCATCACGCATTATTCCTGAACACGGGGTTGAAGCCGGGTTCTTCGCTGGGTTGTCCACGCTGGCGCTGGTGGCGTGCATGGATATGACCAACGGTGGGCTGTACGCGTCCATCATGCAGCAGTATGGCACCAAGGAAGAGGCGGGGGCATTTGTCCTGATGTCGCTGGAATCCGGGCCGCTGATGACGATGATTATTCTCGGTACCGCAGGCATTGCCTCTTTTGAACCGCACGTGTTTGTCGGCGCAGTGTTGCCGTTCCTGGTGGGCTTTCTGCTGGGTAACCTCGATCCGGAGCTGCGAGAATTTTTCGGTAAAGCAGTGCAAACCCTTATTCCTTTCTTTGCCTTTGCCCTCGGCAACACCATCGATTTAAGCGTCATTGCGCAGACCGGCCTGCTCGGCATTTTCCTGGGTCTGGCAGTGATTGTGGTCACCGGTATACCGTTGATTATTGCCGATAAGCTGATTGGCGGTGGTGATGGAACGGCGGGCATTGCGGCTTCCAGCTCGGCGGGTGCCGCCGTGGCCACGCCGGTGCTGATTGCAGAAATGGTACCGGCCTTCAAACCCATGGCGCCTGCGGCAACGTCTCTGGTCGCCACCTCCGTTATCGTCACGTCGATTCTGGTGCCGATCATCACCTCAATTTGGTCACGCAAAGTGAAGTCGGCGGCGATTGAGATTGATGTTCGCCACACCGTGAAATAGCACGGTTGAGATAAAACAAGGGCCTCGAATGAGGCCCTTTTGCGTTAGTGAATATCAAACTGCTTATCGACCTGACTGAGCTGTTCGGCAGTGAGTACGCCGCCAGCGTTACGCGATACTGGCGTGCAATAGCCGAACTTTCGGGAGACGACGGTTTTAATCGTCGTCACGAAGTCATCGCCAATGGCGTAAATCGCCATGAACTGCCCGATGGCTTGCTGAGCACGGATGAGCGTCTGCAGATCGCCTTGTTTCCATGCCTCACGCGCCTGGACAAACAGTTCAGGCATCACATTGTTCAGACCTGAAATCACGCCTGCACCCCCGGCCATCAGGTTGGGAATGAAGTATTCGTCATAGCCCGAAAGCACGGCAAAATCGCTGCGTACTACCTGGGTCGCCAGGATCATGTTGCGGGTGTGAGACTGACAGTCCACGGTATCCTTAATCCCCGCAAACTGCGGAAATTCTGCGGCCAGCTTCGCGGCAATCTCTGGCGTGATATCGCAACCGGTTCGGGCCGGAAAGTTGTAAGCAAACCATTTGCCCGCCACCTTCGCGCCTATTTCCCGGAAGTAGCTGAGCACCTGCTGGGGCGTCTGGCCGTAATAATAGGGCGGAAGTACCATAACCGCCTCATAACCGGCGTCGTGGGCTGCCTGAGCCATCCGACAGACATCGCTGAGGCAAGTTGAAGAGACGTTAGCAACCATCGTCAGCGGCGACATTGCGCGTGCCTCTCGAATCAGCGTCAGGCGCTCCTCAAGCGAAAACGAAGCAAATTCGCCAATGCTGCCCATCAGCAGAATCACGTCGATGCGGGCGTCGGTCAGGCGCGCAAGATGGCTGGCGAGGCCGTTGAAATCAGGTTGTCCTTCACTGTCCATGGGGGTAATCGAAGGGCACCACACGCCTGCGAAAGGGGATGAGCTGGTCACGTCGTTGACTCCTTATAGTGAAATGGTGTTTCAATTTCATTCATGGATACCATGAATCCTTCGTGAACAGGTCTACGCATGTCGCATTTTGCGCAGTTAACGTGCAAAAATAGGGGCTAAAGCGATGAGGCAGGAGAAGGGAAGATGCATTATCCGGTAGATGTGTTTAGAGGGCGAGTCAGCGAGTACGAAGGCAGCCGCCCAAGTGCGATTGCAAAATTGCAGGTTGAGGGCGAGCTTGAGCTGACTGAGCTGGGCCTGGTCGGCGATGAACAGGCAGAGAAGAAAATTCACGGTGGCCCGGACCGCGCGCTGTGCCATTACCCGCGTGAGCATTACGCCGAGTGGGCGAGAGCCTTTCCTGAACAGGCTGAGTTGTTCTGTGCTCCGGCGTTTGGCGAGAATCTGTCAACCGAAGGGCTGACCGAGAAAAACGTCTATATCGGCGATATCTTTCGCTGGGGCGAGGCGTTGATTCAGGTCACGCAGCCGCGTTCGCCCTGCTTCAAGCTGAATTATCATTTTGGCATCAGCGATATGTCTTCCCAAATGCAGAACAGCGGCAAAGTCGGCTGGCTGTATCGGGTGATCGGTGCCGGGAAGGTGTCCAGCGAGCAACCGCTGGCGCTGATTTCGCGTCTGAGTGATGTGTCGGTGTATGACGCGGCGGCGATTGCGTGGCATCTGCCGTTCGATGACGAGCAGTATCACCGTTTGCTGTCAGCCGCCGGGCTGTCGGTGAGCTGGACTCGCACCATGCAAAAACGGCGGATTAAGGGGCAGATTGAGGATAATTCACGGCGGCTGTGGGGGAAGTAAGGTTTTCCCCTCACCCTAACCCTCTCCCCAAAGGGGCGAGGGAATGGTTTGCTCCCTCTCCCTTTCAGGGAGAGGGCCGGGGTGAGGGTAAGAACGTCAATTCCGCTTATACAGCGGCAGCCACATCGTTAAGCGCAGACCCCCGAGCGGGCTGTCGTCGGCCTTCACCCAGCCGCGATGCTGCTGAATGGCGGTTTCGACAATGGCCAGCCCCAGTCCCGTGCCGCCGGATTCGCGATCGCGCGCTTCGTCGGTACGATAAAACGGACGGAAAATCTGCTCTCTGTCTTCAGGGCTGACGCCCGGACCGTCGTCATCCACGTTAATGGTGATACCGTCCTTATCGACCGAGAAACTCACCGATATTTTGGTATGCGAGTAGCGCAGGGCGTTACGCACGATATTCTCAAATGCACTTTCCAGCGCGTTCGGGTTACCGTACAGCGGCCACGGGCCCGGCGGGTATTCCACGGTGAACGATTTCCCCACCTGCTCCGCTTCAAAGGCGGCGTTGTCCAGCACTTCGCCCCAGAGTTGGTTCGCTTTCAGCGTTTCGCTCACCAGGGCGTTTTTCGCCTGATTGCGCGACATCACCAGCAGATCGTTAATCATGCTGTCCAGACGATGCGCTTCCGTTTCAATGCGTTCCAGCTCTTTGCTTTCACCCGTGCGACGGCGCAGCAGGGCGGTACCCAACTGCAGACGAGTGAGCGGGGTGCGCAGTTCGTGGGAGATATCCGACAGCAGTCGCTGATTGGCGGTCATCATCCTTTCCAGCGCCGTCACCATCTGGTTAAAGCTGGAGCCGGCAGCCAGAAACTCCTGCGGCCCGGACTCAAGCTCAGGATGCTGTCGCAAATTGCCCTGCGCCACTTCATCCGCGGCGTTTTTCAGCTTACGAGCCGGTTTTGCGAGGCTCCATGCCAGCCATAACAGCAGCGGTGAACTCACCAGCATGGTGACAATCAGCAGCAGCAGCGGGCGGTCAAACAGCAGGTTGATGAAGTCAGACTGCGAGGTATTTGCCGGACGAATCAGATACAGCTGGTAGTTGTCTTCTCCGTCACGAACGGAGAACGGCCCTACCATTTCGAGCCGTCCATAGCGTTTTTTTTGCGGATGATCCGAGTTATCGGACTGGCCGATAAAGTTACGAATGATCTGCATTTCGTTGCGTTCTGCGCCGATCACGCGGCCTTCGCTGGTCACCAGCAGCAGGCGTTGTCCCGGAGGTGCCCATTTGTCGATGGCGCGAAACAGCCGACGCCACCACATCAAATCATTGGGCGGATCGTTCGCCAGTTCGGCTTCGACGTGTTGCTCAATCATCAGCCCCTGACGCTGTTCGCTGTCCAGCAATTCAGTCATCTGGCGTGAATCGAGCTTGGGTAACATCAGTACCAGCATCAGCACCAGTGCCAGGGTTAACCAGAAAATGGCAAAGATGCGAGCGGTCAAACTTCCTATCATGAAGCGGACACCATCAGATAACCGCGTCCACGCAGGGTTTTAAACCATGGATGGCCATCTTTCCGCTCCGGCAGCTTACGGCGCAGGTTGGAAATGTGCATATCGATAGCGCGGTCAAACGGCGTTAAGCGTTTACCTAACACTTCCTGGCTCAGATGTTCACGAGAAACAACCTGGCCGAGATGCTGTGCCAGCAAATACAGCAGGGTGAACTCTGTGCCGGTCAACTCCAGCGTTGAACCATCAAAGCTCGCTTCCTGACGCCCAGGATTCAGGCTCAGAGAGTCCACTTCCAGCGTCGGCGAACTGGTATCGCTGGTTTGCTGCTGCTCGCTCCAGTGGGAACGGCGCAGAATGGCGCGAATACGTGCGACCAGTTCGCGGTCGTTAAACGGTTTTGGCAGATAGTCGTCTGCGCCCAGCTCAAGGCCGAGAACGCGATCCAGCTCGCTGCCGCGTGCGGTCAACATAATGACCGGGGTCTGGTGTGTCTGACGAAGCTCTTTAAGGGTGTCGATACCGTTTTTCTTCGGCATCATTACGTCGAGCAAAAGCAGGTCGATGCTGTCATCCAGAAGCGCCAGTGCCTGTTCCCCATCGTGGGCAACCAGCACGTTGAAGCCTTCCATGTCGAGCAACTCCTTTAACAGGGAGGTGAGCTCCCGGTCATCATCAACTAACAGGATTTTATTCATTCGTTAAATACCTCCGAGGCAGAAATTACGTCATCAAGGCTCGCTAATCCATGACTTTACGTTGTTTTACACCCCCTGACGCATGTTTGCAGCCTGAATCGTAGACTGTCTCTCGTTGAATCGCGAAACAAAAGTTTCTGGGAGCAAGTGATGCGCAATGTTATCGCTGCCGTCATGGCCTCAACGCTGGCGCTAAGTGCGAATAGCCAGGCTGCTGAAGTCGTTACCGGCGTTAACTGGCACCCGTCAGACGGGGCAACGCAGAGCAGCAGTCAGAGCCATATGTTTGACGGCATAAGTTTAACCGAACATCAGCGTCAACAGATGCGGGATCTTATGCAACAGGCGAGGCGCCAACAGCCCCCTGTTAATGTTAGCGAAATGGAGACAATGCATAAGCTTGTCACCGCAGAAAAATTTGACGAAACCGCCGTTCACGCTCAGGCAGAAAAGATGGCGCAGGAACAGGTTGCCCGACAGGTCGAAATGGCCAGGGTCCGCAACCAGATGTATCACCTGCTAACCCCTGAGCAACAAGCGGTTTTGAATGAGAATCACCAGCACCGGTTAGATCAGCTGCGTGAGGTTGCACGGATGCAGCAAGGCTCAACGTCATTGTTGTTTAGCAGTAGTAATACCCGTAGTAACCAGTAAACCCTGTTTTCCTTGCCATAGACACCATCCCTGTCTTCCCCCTCATGATGAGGGGGTTTTTTTTGCCTGTTTTCCGGGCGCTGACTCACTTCACATTCCGCTATACTACCCGCATAAAAAGACGGGAGTGTTTATGAATCAAACCTATGGCCGATTAGTCAGTCGTGCTGCGCTCGCCGCCACGGTGATGGCGTCGGTGTTACTTTTGATCAAAATTTTTGCGTGGTGGTACACCGGGTCGGTCAGTATTCTGGCAGCCTTGGTGGATTCCCTGGTGGATATTGCTGCCTCGCTGACTAACCTGTTGGTGGTGCGTTATTCGCTGCAGCCCGCCGACGAAGAGCATACGTTTGGCCATGGCAAAGCGGAATCGCTGGCTGCGTTGGCGCAAAGCATGTTTATTTCCGGCTCGGCGCTGTTTTTGTTCCTGACGGGGATTCAGAACCTGGTGAACCCGGAACCGATGCGCGAACCGGGCGTCGGGATGGTGGTGACGGTGATTGCGCTTATCAGTACGATAGTTCTGGTGACCTTCCAGCGCTGGGTGGTACGTAAGACGCAAAGCCAGGCGGTGCGGGCCGATATGCTACATTATCAGTCTGATGTTATGATGAACGGGGCCATCCTGGTGGCGCTGGCGTTAGCCTGGTACGGCTGGCATCGTGCCGATGCGTTGTTTGCCTTGGGGATTGGCATCTATATTTTGTATAGTGCTTTGCGCATGGGGTATGAAGCGGTTCAGTCGCTACTCGACAGAGCCTTACCTGATGCTGAACGGCAGGAAATTATTAACATCGTCAGCACCTGGCCGGGTGTGAGCGGTGCGCACGATCTTCGAACGCGGCAGTCAGGGCCGACCCGCTTTATTCAGATCCATTTGGAAATGGAAGATAATCTGCCTCTGGTTCAGGCGCATTTAGTGGCTGAACAGGTCGAGCAGGCGATATTGCTACGCTTTCCGGGCTCTGATGTGATTATTCATCAGGATCCGTGCTCGGTGGTCCCGATGGGACGGCAGGGCTTTTTGGACTTTCGTAATTCGTTGTAAAATGTGGGTCGGATCGGCATTTTTTGTCTAAATTACCGCCATTTGGCCTGACCTGAATCAATTCAGCAAGAAGCGCCTGTTATACTATCTCTCATAGTGTCGTTCACTCCCTTTCGGGGGCGCTTCAGGCAAAAGAATTATTTTTAGTATTCCTAAGTTCAGAGGTAGTCATGATTAAGAAAATCGGTGTGTTGACAAGCGGCGGTGATGCTCCGGGCATGAACGCAGCCATCCGTGGTGTTGTGCGTGCAGCACTGTCAGAAGGTCTGGAAATTTTTGGCGTTTATGATGGCTACCTCGGTCTGTATGAAGATCGCATGGTTCAGCTCGACCGTTACAGCGTGTCTGACATGATCAACCGCGGCGGCACTTTCCTCGGTTCTGCGCGTTTCCCGGAATTCCGCGAAGAGCATATCCGTGAAGTGGCTATCGAGAACATGAAAAAGCGCGGCCTTGACGCGCTGGTTGTTATCGGTGGTGACGGTTCTTATATGGGCGCGAAGCGTCTGACTGAAATGGGCTTCCCATGCATCGGTCTGCCAGGCACCATTGATAACGACATCAAAGGCACTGATTACACCATTGGCTACTTCACTGCACTGGGTACCGTGGTTGAAGCGATTGACCGCCTGCGTGACACCTCTTCTTCTCACCAGCGTATCTCCATCGTTGAAGTGATGGGCCGTTACTGCGGCGACCTGACCCTGGCGGCAGCCATCGCTGGCGGCTGTGAGTTCGTGGTAGTTCCAGAAGTTGAGTTCAGCCGTGAAGACCTCGTTGCCGAAATCAAAGCAGGCATCGCTAAAGGTAAGAAACACGCGATCGTTGCTATCACCGAACACATGTGTGATGTCGACGAACTGGCGAAATACATCGAAACCGAAACCAAGCGTGAAACCCGTGCAACCGTACTGGGTCACATTCAGCGTGGCGGTTCCCCATGCCCTTACGACCGTATTCTGGCGTCCCGTATGGGTGCGTACGCTATCGATCTGCTGCTGGCAGGTGAGGGCGGTCGTTGTGTGGGTATCCAGAACGAGAAGCTGGTGCATCACGACATCATCGACGCTATCGAAAACATGAAGCGTCCGTTCAAAACCGATCTGCTGGAATGCGCGAAAAAGCTCTACTGATAGCGCTCGACCAGTATTGATAATCAGGTCCGTAATCCTTCCGGGATTACGGACTTTTTTTATGCGCAAATCGGGTTTTTTCCGCGCACATTAAGCGCTTTCTTTTGCCGCAGGGCGGGGTTACTCTCAGTGGGTTTGCAGATCAAAAAAATATCCGATACCTGTTTGTAATCATTGAGGAAATTGACAATGTCACTGTATAGCGAAACCAAAGCGCAGTTTATTCATGGGCTGGTCAGCCTGGATGCCGTTCTGCAAAAAAGCGCAGAGTGGGCAAAGGAGCAGGGCAAGCAGGAAGAGGCGCTGCTTGAAGCGAAACTGGCGGACGATATGTTCCCCCTAAAACGCCAGGTACAGGTCGCCTGCGATATGGCCAAGCGGGCGATTGCGCGTCTGGCAGACGTTGAAGCACCGGTGAACGAAGATAACGAAAGCACCTTTGTGCAGTTACAGGAACGTATTGCCGCGACCGTGGCTTTCCTGAAAAGCGTCGAAGATTCGACGCTGGCAGGGGACGACGCGCGTCCGATTCTGGTCCAGGCGCGTGAGCATCAGCTGCATTTCACCGCCAGCAGCTACGTATTCCAGTTCGCCGTACCGAATTTCTTTTTCCACACGACCACCGCTTACGGCATCCTGCGTCAGGCCGGTGTACCGCTGGGCAAACGCGATTTCCTCGGCAAAATTCAGTAAGCCTGTAGAAACGAAAAAGCCTTCTCTGTGAGAAGGCTTTTTTATGCGGAACGCTCAGCGGTTACTCAATATCGAGTGCGTCTTCCGAGAGGATAATGCCGGTGTTATCGGCATACAGGTGATCGCCGGAGAAGAACGTTACGCCGCCGAAATTCACGCGCACGTCGCTTTCGCCAATACCTTCACCTGATGCACCCACCGGAATGGCAGCCATAGCCTGAATGCCGATATCCAGCTCTTCCAGATCGTCGACCTGACGCACTGCGCCGTAGACCACAAGGCCTTCCCACTCGTTTTGCAGGGCCAGTTTCGCGAGATCGGCATCGATCAGGGCGCGACGGACAGAACCGCCGCCGTCCACGACCAGAATGCGCCCGCGTCCGTTCTGTTCGAGCATATCGTACAGCAACCCGTTATCCTCGAAACATTTCACCGTGATAATTTGTCCACCAAACGACGACCGTCCACCAAAGTTGGAGAACAGCGGTTCAACGACATTGACATCTTCCTGGTAGATGTCGCAAAGCTCGGATGTATCGTATTTCATGGGTTTAACGCTCAGTTGCTGCGAGTTTTTTCAGTATATCGTGGTAATCGCATTGTTGGCAAAATCATCAATTGTTAATTGATATTTGTCAGTTAAGCGAACGCACGGCTCAGCACGATCCCAACCACAAACAACAGGTTAGTGAGCAGGGCGCCTTTTACGGTGCGTTCAAGCATAGGACGCATATCGACGGGGTCATGATGCGTCGCGACAAAGCGTGCCTGTTTCACCAGCAGGGGCGTTGCCAGAATGAACAGCCAGCCCCACAGGCTGTGCAGCGCCAGCAGGTTAAACAGCGCCAGGCACAGTAGCGCGCCCATCAGCAGGCAAGCGTGGTAGCGGCGGGCAACCACCGGGCCCAGACGTACGGCCAGCGTGTTTTTGCCATTTTCGCGATCGCTGTTGATGTCGCGCAGGTTGTTGATGTTCAGCACCGCAGTGGCTAACAGGCCGCAGGCCGTCGCCGGAAGAAAGGTGATCATTTCCAGCGTGTGCGTCTGCAAATACCAACTGCCCATGACGCTAAGCCAGCCAAAAAACATCAGCACCGAGATATCGCCAAGGCCAATGTAGCCGTAAGGACGGGTTCCCACGGTGTAGGTGATGGCGGCGATAATCGACACGGCACCCAGTACCATAAAGCCAATAAAATCTTCCGTTGTCTGGGAGGAGGTGCTTAGCAGTGCTATCCCGGAGAGGCAAATCAACGTGACGGTAATGATCAGCGCACGTTTCATCTGCTCCTGGGTAATGACGCCTTTCTGCATGCCGCGCAATGGCCCGATGCGGTCCGGTTTGTCGCTGCCTTTGACGGCGTCGCCATAGTCATTGGCCAGATTGGAGAGGATCTGGAGCAAGCCCGCGGTGAGCAGCGCCAGAATCGCCACCAGAGGATTAAAGTGCCCCTGCCACCAGGCCAGAGCAGTGCCGACAACAATGGCGGCAAAAGCCAACGGTAAGGTTTTTGGGCGCAGGCTTTCGAGCCAGGCCTGGGTACGGCTGAGTTCAGTCATAGTTTTTAGCCAATAAAAATGGGGGCCAAGAGCCCCCATCAACGGTGATGAAAATGCAATTAGCTGGATTATAGGATAAAACGGCTAAGATCTTCATCTGCCACCAACGCATCCAGATGATTGCTCACATATTCTGCGTTAATGGTAAAGGATTCGCCCTGACGTTCGCTGGCGTCATAGGAGATGTCTTCCATCAGGCGTTCCAGCACGGTGTGCAGGCGGCGCGCCCCGATGTTCTCGGTGGTTTCGTTCACCTGCCAGGCCGCTTCGGCGATGCGCTTGATACCGTCGTCGGTGAACTCAATATTCACGCCTTCGGTGCCCATCAGCGCTTTGTACTGTACGGTCACAGAGGCATTTGGCTCAGTCAGAATACGCTCGAAGTCGTGGGTGGTCAGCGCTTTCAGCTCAACGCGAATTGGCAGACGACCCTGCAATTCCGGGATAAGGTCTGACGGGCTGGCAACCTGGAATGCGCCGGAAGCGATAAACAGAATGTGATCCGTTTTGACCATGCCGTGCTTGGTAGAGACGGTACAGCCTTCCACCAGCGGCAGCAGATCGCGCTGAACGCCTTCACGGGAGACATCCGGGCCAGAGGAGTTTCCGCCGCGTTTACAGATTTTGTCGATCTCATCGATAAACACAATGCCGTGCTGCTCAACCGCCTCAATAGCGTCTTGTTTCAGCTCTTCCGGGTTTACCAGCTTCGCGGCTTCTTCTTCAATCAGCAGCTTCAGCGCGTCTTTGATTTTCAGCTTGCGCGGTTTCTGCTTCTGGCCGCCCAGATTCTGGAACATGGACTGCAGCTGGCTGGTCATCTCTTCCATGCCCGGCGGGGTCATGATTTCAACGTTCATTGGCGCAGCAGCCACATCAATTTCAATCTCTTTGTCGTCCAACTGGCCTTCACGCAGTTTTTTACGGAATGCCTGACGGGCAGCAGAAGGTTCCTGCGGCTGTTCAGCCTGGCCCCAGTTATTTTTGGCCGGTGGGATCAGCACGTCGAGAATACGCTCTTCCGCCAGTTCTTCGGCGCGATAGCGATATTTGTCGATGGACTGCATACGGACCATTTTCACTGCGGCATCGGTCAGATCGCGGATGATAGAATCCACTTCTTTACCAACATAGCCGACTTCGGTGAACTTAGTGGCTTCCACTTTGATGAACGGCGCGTTGGCAAGCTTCGCCAGACGACGGGCGATTTCGGTTTTACCGACGCCGGTTGGGCCGATCATCAGAATGTTTTTCGGGGTCACTTCGTGACGCAGCTCTTCGTCGAGCTGCATACGGCGCCAGCGGTTACGCAGCGCGATAGCCACCGAACGCTTCGCTGCGTCCTGGCCGATAATGTGTTTGTCGAGTTCGCTGACAATCTCGCGTGGGGTCATTTCAGACATAGGAGATCCTTACGCTTTAGAAGGTAATTCTTCGATGGTGTGGAAATGGTTGGTGTAGATGCAGATATCGCCTGCAATACCTAACGCTTTTTCCGCAATTTCACGAGCGCTGAGCTCGGTGTTTTCCAGCAGCGCACGGGCTGCGGCCTGGGCGTACGGGCCGCCGGAGCCAATGGCAATCAAATCGTTTTCTGGCTGCACAACGTCACCGTTCCCGGTGATGATGAGAGAGGCGTTTTCATCGGCCACGGCCAACAGCGCTTCGAGTTTGCGCAGCATGCGGTCGGTGCGCCAGTCTTTGGCCAGCTCAACCGCGGCTTTCACCAAATGGCCCTGATGCATTTCCAGCTTGCGCTCAAACAGCTCAAACAGCGTGAAGGCATCCGCAGTGCCGCCTGCAAAGCCGGCGATCACTTTGTCGTTGTATAAACGGCGAACTTTTTTCACGTTGCCTTTCATCACGGTATTGCCAAGCGTTGCCTGACCATCACCTGCGATAACGACATGACCGTTACGGCGAACACTAACTATTGTTGTCACGAGCGGACCCCCTGGGTGTAAAGCAGAATACAGGCCCCGCACGGTGTGCGGGGCAGAATACAGGTATAGATGGGGGGTGTTTTAGGGGTTTCAACCCCCAACGGAAAGACGAATGCAGTTTGTGTGACCGGCGACTTTCAGGCGCGAGATGGTGTCATCCGCTGTGGCTTTGCCTTTTACCGGGCCAATCACAACGCGATTCCAGCCGTTGTTGGTGGTGATATGTGACGCAAATCCTTCAAATGCCAACTGGGCGCGAACGGTTTCGGCCTGGTCTGCACCTTTGAACGAACCGCACTGAATCATCCAGCGGCGATCATCGGCCTGTTTTGCCGGTTCAGTTTCACGCGTGACCGGGGCAGCAGGTTTCGACTGAGCGGTTGTGTGTGCCGGAGTCTGCAGCAAATCCTGATAAGCCTGCTGAGATGTCTGCTTCTGCTGCGTGGTCTGACGCGGCTGCTCTGCGGCTTTCGGCTGCGTCCGCGGTGCCTGCACCGGCTGCGATTGTGACCACTGCTGTGCTGGCTGCTGTTGAACCTGTTGCTGTGCCTGCTGCTGAGCCAGGCGCTGGCGTTGCAGCGTTTGCTGGCGCTGCGCCGGCGTTTGTTCGTTCCACGGCACTTCCGTCAGCTGCGTTGGCTGCTGACGCATGTCGGCCTGCATCTGTGCTAAAAGCTGGCGCTGTTCGTCGGTCAGCTGATTGGCGTTCTGCACTTCACCGCCTGCCGACGGTTCGGTTGGCGCACGAACGCCCGGCTGGCGGCTTTCCAGCTCTTTGATATAGCGCCAGCGCTCTTCCGGTTTTGGTGGCAGACCGTTGCCCGTCACCTGGCGCCCCTGCAGGGCATCCGCTTCTTCTTTTTTATGATGGGTAATGAAGTACAGACCACCGATAAAGGCGACCAGCACAGCCGCAGCAATAGCGACCATTGCTGGTGAGACAGCAGGAAAGCTACTTTGCTTCTTCCGTGACTTCCTTGATGGACCCGTTTTGCGCCGCGAAGGAGCCGGTTGGCTGCGGCGTACATAATCTCGTTGTGCCACTATCGTTTCGCTGTATTTATTCGTTCGTCAGCCCGCCATGTTACTTAAGCGACGGGGCTTTGACCAGACGCGCTAGTCCGAAAGCCATTTAGTTTATGGCTTATTTTTTGCCGTACTTCCGCGAAGCACCAGTTCACAGTCCAGCAGACGCGAACCGCTGCTCACATTCTGACCATTGAGCTGGTCGAGCAGCAGCAGCATCGCTTCCCGGCCAATATCGAAACGCGGTTGGGAAATCGTGGTCAGCGGGGGATCGCAGAACTTCGCCAGCGAGATGTTATCGAAGCCAATGATCGACAGGTCGTCCGGCACTTTCAGGCCGCGACGTTTGGCCAGCGACAGCGCACCGAGTGCCATGATATCGCTATGACAGAAAATAGCGGTGGGTGGTTTTGGCAGAGCCAGCAGCTGCTCTAACGCATTGGCACCGGCTTCATAGGTGAAATTACCTCGGGCAATGTAATGCGGGTCAACGGTAATGCCGCAGCGGCGCAGCGCCTGAACGTAACCCTGCAGACGATAGTGGCACAGCGGCATCTCTTCCGGCCCGGCAATACAGCCAATACGTTGATGACCGAGTTCGTGCAGATAGTTTACGGCGTTAAAGGCGGCAGTGAGGTTGTCGATATGAACCGTCGGCAGTTCCAACTCAGGGGCGAATTCGTTGGCCATCACCATCGGCGGCAAATTCCGTTGCTCTTCGATGCTGGCGTCAAACGGCAGGCGGGAACCCAAAAGCAGCATGCCGTCGATTTGTTTGGTGATGATCAGGTCGATGAAGGTTTTTTCCTGCTGATTCTGATGAGCGCAGTCGCCAATCAGCACCAGATAGCCCTGCTCAGCGGCGGTAATTTCAATGCCGCGGATGATTTCACCGAAGAAGGGATCGCAGATGTCCGGCACAATCACCAGAATGGTCTTCGATTCGTTACGACGGTTATTGCGTCCCAGCGACTGAGGAAAATACCCCACCTCCAGTGCAGCTTTCTCTACTTTATTGCGGGTGGATTGCGACACTTTATCGGGGTTCATCAAAGCCCGGGAAACGGTTGCCGTTGAGACATTCGCTTTCTGAGCCACATCCTTCATGGTTGCTGCAGCAACCTCTTTTTTGGACTTCACCTGGGTTCTCCTCACTGACAGGGCAGAGACTTCCGCTGTCTCTGACAACAGCCTCTTTTTTATCAGAGAGTAAGTACAGGGAGTTACAGAATTTTCATGAAAAGTGTGACAGATGCTAAATTTTTCGATCTGCCTCGCAGCTCAGGGCGTTAGCCTTCGATCGGATCGACATCCAGCACCCATTTCACTTTTCGTGATGCGGGAAGGGTATTCACCAGCGCCATCGCACCGCTGACCACGTGTTGTAAACGCAGGCGTGACGGGTGTTGCAGGATTATCTGCCAGCGCCAGCGCCCGCCGCGTTTAGGGGCTAAGGCTGGCACTGGGCCCAGCAGCCACAGCTTGTCATCCGCCACCGGGCTTGCCTGAAGCAGATTGCGCAGCTGCTGTAAAAACAGCGGCGCATCCTGATTATTGTGATCTTCTGCACGAATCAGGACGTGGCTGGTCCATGGCGGCAGCTGCAGGGTCTGACGTTCGGCCAGCGCCTGCTGGGCAAAGGCATCATAGCCCTGATGCAGCAACGTCTGGAGCAGTGGGTGTTCCGGATGGTGAGTTTGCAAAATCACTTCACCTTGCTTTCCTGCGCGACCGGCACGTCCTGATACCTGGGTGTAGAGCTGGGCAAAACGCTCTGCGGAGCGGAAATCGGCAGAGAAGAGCGCCCCGTCAACATCCAGGAGGGCAACCAGCGTCACATCCGGGAAGTGGTGGCCTTTGGCCAGCATTTGGGTGCCAATCAAAATCCGGGCGCCTCCGCGATGCACTTCGGCCAGATACTGCTCCAGCGCGCCTTTGCGGCTGGTGGTATCGCGGTCGATACGTGAAATGGGGACGTTCGGGAACATCGGAGATAAGGCTTCTTCAAGCTGCTCTGTGCCTAATCCCACGGGCACCAGATGAGTGGAGCCACAGGAAGGGCACTGGCGTGGGATCGGGCGCTGACTGTCGCAGTGGTGGCAGCGAAGATGGCGCTGATTCTGATGCAACGTGTAATAGCTGTCGCAGCGCGGGCATTCGGCAATCCAGCCGCACTCATGGCACAACAGCGCGGGTGCAAAGCCACGACGGTTAAGGAACAGAATGACCTGGTTATCGGCCTGCAAATGCTGGCGCATCCGGCCGATCAGCGCCGGGGAAAGACCGGCCTGCAGCTGTTGGCTTTTGAGATCCAGCACGTGCTGGTTCGCCGGGCGGGCATTGCCTGCGCGCCGGGTCAGCGTTAACTGATGGTATTTTCCCTGACGAACATTGTGCAGGGTTTCCAGCGCGGGCGTGGCCGAACCGAGGATAATGGGGATCTGCTCGTTGTGCGCGCGCCATACGGCTAAATCACGGGCGTGATAGCGCCAGCCTTCCTGCTGCTTATAAGAGCTGTCGTGCTCCTCGTCGATGACGATGACGCCCAGATTTTTGAACGGCGTAAATAAGGAGGAGCGGGTGCCGATGATAATTGCCGCTTCGCCGTTTTTCGCTTTCAGCCACACAGAAAGGCGTTCGCTGTCATTCAGGGCGGAGTGCAGAACCTCCACCGGGGCGTTAAAACGTTCACGAAAACGGGCGATGGTTTGCGGGGTAAGGCCGATTTCCGGCACCATCACCAGCGCCTGCTTGCCTTGTGCCAGCACGTTTTCCAGCACGCTCAGGTACACTTCCGTTTTCCCTGAGCCGGTGACGCCCGCCAGCAGCCAGGTGGCGAATTTACCCGAAGCGCTGTGGATAGCACCCACCGCGGTGGCCTGCTCGGTGTTCAGGCGTAAACGCTCGCCTGTTACCGCGTAGCCCTCGCGCCAGTCGGTCAGGGCCGGGGCTTCACTGGCCAGTTCGCTGTAGCCTTTTTTGCGCAGCCCCTGAAGCGCCGCGTCGTTAAATTCCAGCTCCGCGACCTGATGACGCCAGATTTTTCCTTGTCGAAGCGCGGCCAGAGCCTGCTGCTGTTTAGCCGATCTTTTCAACGTGCTGATATCGACAGCGTGACCCTGTTCGGTCGCGAACCAGTACCAGAGCGGTGTGGCGCTGGCCGGCTTTCCCTGCCGCAGCAGAATCGGCAGGGCATGGAACAATACGTCGCCAATCGGATGGTGGTAATAATCGGCTGCCCACAGCAGCATGCGCCAGACGGTCGGGGTGTACACCGGTTCTTCATCCAGCACTTCCACCACACTTTTCAGCTCACCCAGCGGCAGTTCACTTTCATCGCTGACCGATACCACGATCCCCATGCGCTCCTGGGTTTTGCCAAACGGCACGCGAACGCGACACCCGGCTTTGGCACTCATGCTTTCAGGCAGCAGATAGTCAAAGGTGCGGGGAAGCGGAACGGGCAGGGCAACGTGTGCGACGGGCATCAGCTCTTCCTGGCTTGAAAAAGGGTGGGTTAGTATACACATTGTTGTTCAGGGAGCGCGGATCAGATTGCAACCCCTGGTTAAATTCTGTATGATTCGCCGCCTTTGGTGTGCACTTCAGCCATCAAAGATTAACTTTAACTTCGCGTGGTGTCTGGCGTTAGGGCTGGAAGAGCGACGCGGCCTTACACAGAGGTTTCCCATGAAAAAAGGTATTCACCCAAATTACGCAGAAGTTACTGCAACTTGTTCTTGCGGTAACATCATCAAGATCAACTCTACCGTTGGTCACGATCTGAACCTGGACGTGTGCGGCAAATGCCACCCGTTCTACACTGGCAAGCAGCGTGACGTTGCTACCGGTGGCCGTGTTGACCGCTTCAACAAGCGTTTCAGCATCCCAGGCGCAAAATAAGTTCTCTTGTTGCCAGAAAAAACCGCCTACGGGCGGTTTTTTTGTGTCCGAAATAATATTACGCGTTCCTGTTACTTCTTTATTAAAACCAATATATTCTCAGAAATTAAACGCGCTTCCTCAGCAATAGTATTATTCCAGTTGCGATAACGATCCTTAACATCTTTCCTATTCTGCCAGTTTTGCTTTTTTAACGGCAGAATAACAAAGGTGTGCCTCGGTTTCCCTAAATAGAGTTCGGGGTGAATGACACCGTTTTTAATTCACTGTCTGTTCATCTCGCGAGTAGTCCTTTTCCGGACATGGATTGCGACGCAATGGGTAATTAAAACCGTTCTCTGAGGGAATATAATGAAATTCACGCGTGCATTATTACTGGTTCCACTTATCTCTTGTGCCGCCCAGGCGGGGTATGTTGATTACCGACACGAATATTACGACGACGGGCGTAATTATGATCGTGTGTACATGTCACACCGCTTTGGAACTGGCTTTGGCGTGGCGGTAGAAGCGGTCTCGCGTTCTGATAACGCGCAATCTAATGATGCGCTTAATAACATGGAAGCGAACAGTAACGAATACACGGCAAGCTATCAATTTACCTGGCAAGGATTTATCTGGCAGCCCGGCATTGCCGTCGAAATGGGCGATGATATGGCGATATACAAACCTTATCTTCGCGTGCAGTACACTATTAATGACAGCTGGTGGACAGCCTTCCGCTACCGGACAGAATATACGCGGCGTAATGCCGATGGAAAAGATGATCGTACGGTTTATCGCCCAGAGGCATGGTTGGGTTATAACATCGATAACTGGATGTTTGAACTCAACGGTATTTATAAGTTTGCCGATAACGAGAACCTGTATAACAACAAAAAAGAAGACTACGAATATAATTTCCGCATCGCCTATAATATTGATTCGTGGGTGCCGTTTGTTGAAGTCGGTAATGTGTCATCAGGCTATAACACTACCACCACCGACGACCGCCAGACGAGATATCGTGTCGGGTTGGGTTATAACTTCTAAGAATGAGTCCCGCTGAGTTCGCTCAGCGGGACTGAACAGCAGTGCTCGTCGGCTTAGTATTCCCACGTATCCGGGTCGATGCCCAGCTCACGCATGATAATCTTCGCCTCTTCCGGGATTTCGTCACTACGCTCTTTACGCAGATCTTCATCGTTCGGCAGTGGCTGTCCGGTGAAGGCATGCAGGAAGGCTTCGCACAGCAGTTCGCTGTTAGTGGCGTGGCGCAGGTTGTTGACCTGGCGACGGGTGCGTTCGTCGGTGAGAATTTTCAACACCTTCAGAGGAATGGACACCGTAATTTTTTTAACCTGCTCACTCTTCTTACCGTGCTCAGCGTAGGGGCTGATATATTCGCCGCTCCATTCAGCCATGAGATACCTTTCCTCTAATCATTAATAAAAGGTCTGAGCGCTCGCCCGACCATAATCCCGCACAGTTTACCTTAGCGATGTGACCATGACACCAGCAAAGGCGCTGTGGATGTGCGCTAATGCATATAATTTTAACGGCTATTTCCCGATTGCTCAATCTATACGCAAAGAAGTTTAGATGTCCAGATGTATTGACGTCTATTGTGGCAGTGGTTACTCTGGGGCCTGACTTTTCATCGCTAAAGCCAGGAACGATTCACCATGACGCGTAAACAAGCCACCATCGCAGTGCGTAGCGGGTTAAATGATGACGAGCAATATGGCTGCGTTGTCCCCCCGATTCACCTCTCCAGCACCTATAACTTCACCGGATTTAATGAACCCCGTGCCCATGATTATTCCCGTCGCGGTAACCCGACGCGTGATGTCGTGCAGCGTGCGCTGGCGGAACTGGAAGGGGGCGCAGGCGCCGTTCTCACCAACACCGGGATGTCTGCTATTCATCTGGTGACCACCGTTTTCCTGAAGCCGGGTGACCTGCTGGTCGCGCCACATGACTGCTATGGCGGCAGCTATCGTCTGTTTGACAGCCTGGCAAAACGCGGCTGTTACCGGGTGAAGTTTGTCGATCAGGGGAATGAAGAGGCACTGAAAGCGGCGCTGGCGGAAAAACCAAAGCTGGTGCTGGTTGAAAGCCCGAGCAACCCGCTGTTGCGCGTGGTGGATATCGCGAAAATCTGTGAACTGGCCCGTGCTGCGGGCGCGGTGAGCGTGGTGGATAACACCTTCCTGAGCCCGGCGTTGCAAAACCCGCTGGCGCTGGGGGCCGATCTGGTTCTTCACTCCTGTACTAAATACCTCAACGGGCACTCCGATGTGGTGGCGGGAGTGGTTATTGCAAAAGATCCCGAAACTGTCACCGAGCTTGCATGGTGGGCGAATAATATTGGCGTAACGGGCGGCGCGTTTGATAGCTACCTGCTGCTGCGCGGATTACGCACCCTCAGCCCGCGTATGGACGCCGCGCAGCGCAACGCGACGGCCATTGTTGAGTTTCTTCGCAAACAACCGCTGGTGAAAAAGCTGTATCATCCTTCTCTGCCGGAAAACCAGGGCCATGAGATTGCCGCCCGTCAGCAGAAAGGCTTTGGCGCAATGCTCAGTTTTGAACTGGATGGTGATGAAAACACGCTACGTCGTTTCTTAAGCGGGCTGTCGTTGTTTACGCTCGCTGAATCGTTAGGTGGCGTAGAGAGCCTGATTTCTCACGCAGCGACCATGACCCATGCGGGTATGGCGCCAGAAGCTCGTGCAGCGGCAGGGATCTCTGAAACGCTGCTGCGTATTTCAACCGGTATTGAAGACAGTGAAGATTTAATTGCCGACCTGGAAAATGGGTTCCGGGCAGCAAACGAGGGGTAATCATGAGTGTGATAGCGCAGGCAGGGACGAAGGGTCGTCAACTGCATAAGTTTGGTGGCAGTAGTCTGGCGGATGTGAAATGTTACCTGCGTGTGGCAGGTATTATGGCTGAGCACTCGCAGCCTGACGACATGATGGTCGTTTCCGCCGCAGGCAGCACCACTAACCAGTTGATCAGCTGGCTGAAGCTCAGCCAGACCGACCGTCTCTCTGCGCATCAGGTCCAGCAGGCACTGCGCCGTTATCAGATTGAGCTGATGACCGGACTGCTGCCTGCGGAAGTGGCTGATGGCCTGATTGCGACTTTCATTCAGGATCTGGAACGCCTGGCGACTCTGCTCGACGCAGGCATCACCGATGCGGTGTATGCCGAAGTGGTGGGCCACGGTGAAGTGTGGTCTGCTCGCCTGATGGCCGCGGTTCTGCAACAGCAGGGTATGGAAGCCGCCTGGCTTGATGCCCGCACGTTTTTGCGAGCCGAGCGCGCCGCTCAGCCACAGGTTGATGAAGGCCTCTCCTTCCCGTTGCTGCAGCAACTGCTGACGCAGCATCCTGACAAACGTCTGGTGGTGACCGGGTTTATCAGCCGCGATAACCGCGGTGAAACCGTGCTGCTTGGGCGTAACGGCTCCGACTACTCTGCAACGCAAATTGGTGCGTTGGCGGGCGTCTCCCGCGTCACTATCTGGAGCGATGTGGCCGGTGTTTACAGCGCCGATCCGCGCAAAGTCAAAGACGCCTGCCTTTTACCGCTGCTGCGTCTGGATGAAGCGAGTGAGTTGGCGCGTCTGGCCGCACCGGTTCTGCATGCCCGTACCCTGCAGCCGGTTTCCGGCAGCGATATCGATTTACAGCTGCGTTGCAGCTACACCCCAGATCAGGGGTCAACCCGCATTGAACGTGTGCTGGCTTCCGGCACCGGTGCACGCATTGTGACCAGCCATGATGACGTGTGTCTGATTGAGTTTTTGGTCCCCGCCGGGCAGGATTTCAAACTGGCGCACAAAGAGGTAGACCTGATCCTCAAGCGTTCTCAGGTGCGTCCGCTGGCCGTAGGGGTACACACCGACCGCCATCTGCTGCAATTCTGCTACACCGCCGAAGTGGCGGACAGCGCGCTGAAGCTGCTGGACGAAGCCGGTCTGCCGGGCGAACTGCGCCTGCGTCAGGGCCTGGCGCTGGTGGCGATGGTGGGGGCGGGCGTCACGCGTAACCCGCTGCACTGCCACCGTTTTTGGCAGCAGTTGAAAGGACAGCCGGTGGAATTCACCTGGCAGTCGGAAGAAGGCATCAGCCTGGTGGCGGTTTTGCGTACCGGTCCAACCGAAAGCCTGATTCAGGGTCTGCATCAGTCGTTGTTCCGTGCGGAAAAGCGCATTGGCCTGGTGTTGTTTGGCAAAGGTAATATCGGTTCCCGCTGGCTGGAACTGTTTGCCCGTGAGCAGAGCACGCTCTCGGCCCGCACCGGTTTTGAATTTGTGCTGGCAGGCGTGGTGGATAGCCGCCGCAGCCTGTTGAACTACGAAGGGTTGGACGCCAGCCGCGCATTGGCGTTTTTCAACGACGAAGCGGTTGAGCAGGATGAAGAATCGCTGTTCCTGTGGATGCGCGCGCATCCCTATGATGATTTAGTGGTGCTCGACGTGACCGCCAGTGAGCAGCTGGCCGACCAGTATCTGGATTTTGCCAGCCACGGTTTCCACGTGATCAGCGCCAATAAACTGGCCGGTGCCAGCAGCAGCGATAAATATCGCCAAATCCATGATGCCTTTGAGAAAACCAATCGCCGCTGGCTGTACAACGCCACGGTAGGCGCAGGATTGCCGGTTAACCATACTGTGCGCGATCTGCGCGAGAGCGGGGATTCTATCCTGGCGATCAGCGGGATTTTCTCTGGCACGCTTTCCTGGCTGTTCCTGCAATTTGACGGCACCGTGCCGTTTACTGATTTAGTCGATCAGGCCTGGCAGCAAGGGCTGACGGAGCCAGACCCACGTGTTGATCTGTCCGGGAAAGACGTCATGCGTAAATTGGTGATCCTTGCCCGTGAAGCGGGTTACGACATTGAGCCGGATCAGGTGCGGGTGGAGTCGCTGGTGCCGTCGCACTGCGAAGAAGGGTCTATCGATCACTTCTTTGAAAACGGTGATGAGCTGAACGAGCAGATGATTCAGCGACTGGAAGCCGCGCAGGAAATGGGTCTGGTGCTGCGCTATGTCGCGCGTTTCGACGCGAATGGTAAAGCGCGTGTGGGTGTCGAGGCTGTGCGTCCGGAGCATCCGCTGGCGGCGCTGCTGCCATGCGATAACGTCTTCGCGATTGAAAGCCGTTGGTATCGCGATAATCCCCTGGTGATCCGTGGCCCGGGAGCGGGTCGTGATGTGACCGCCGGGGCGATTCAGTCGGATATCAACCGTCTGGCACAGCTGCTGTAGTCTTTCCCCTCACCCTAACCCTCTCCCCAAAGGGGCGAGGGAATAAATGGCCCACTCTCCCTCAAGGGAGAGGAAACTCTGTTTCTCCCCTTGCCCTGTGGGAGAGGGGCCGGGGGAGAGGGCATCAGGCCGCACCTTCCCCCGATCATGAGCATTTTTCACCTTCGCTGAACATTCCTCACTCTTTCTGCTGTTTTTTCTGTTGACGTCCTCACGCTTTTCCGTCATTTTTACATCTGGACGTCTAAACGTATAGAAGTTCACACAACAACAAACATCAGACATCAAAGCGACAGACAGAGGTAAGGTATGAGCTTTTTTCACGCCAACCAGCGGGAAGCCCTGAATCAGAGCCTGGCAGAGGTTGAAGGCCGGATTAACGTTTCCTTTGAGTTTTTCCCGCCGCGCACCAGTGAAATGGAGCAGACCCTGTGGGCCTCTATCGACAGACTTAGCAGTCTGAAGCCGAAATTCGTCTCCGTCACCTATGGCGCGAATTCGGGTGAGCGCGATCGTACACACAGCATCATCAAAGGAATTAAAGACCGCACCGGGCTTGAAGCTGCTCCGCACCTGACCTGCATCGATGCCAGCCGTGATGAACTGCGCGCCATTGCCCAGGATTACTGGAACAACGGCATTCGCCATATCGTGGCGCTGCGTGGCGATCTGCCACCAGGCAGCGGTAAGCCAGACATGTATGCCGCCGATCTGGTTGGCCTGCTGAAAGAAGTGGCCGACTTTGATATCTCTGTGGCGGCCTATCCGGAAGTGCACCCGGAAGCGAAAAGCGCACAGGCCGATCTGCTCAACCTGAAACGTAAGGTCGATGCTGGCGCAAGCCGCGCGATTACGCAGTTCTTCTTTGATGTGGAAAGCTATCTTCGCTTCCGCGATCGCTGTGCGGCAACCGGTATCGACGTCGAAATCATTCCGGGCATCCTGCCGGTTTCTAACTTCAAACAGGCGAAGAAATTTGCTGACATGACCAACGTGCGCATCCCGACCTGGATGGCCAAGATGTATGAAGGGCTGGATGACGATGCCGAAACCCGCAAGCTGGTGGGCGCGAATATCGCGATGGACATGGTGAAAATCCTCAGTCGCGAAGGCGTGAAAGATTTCCACTTCTACACCCTGAACCGCGCCGAGATGAGTTACGCCATTTGTCACACGCTGGGTGTGCGTCCTGCGGTATAACTCAAAAAAATGTCGGGTGGCGCTGCGCTAACCCGACCTACGAACCTGTGTAGGCCGGTGCCAGCGCAGCGCCGCCCGGCAATCAGAACATTATTCCCAGTGCAGTAAACACTGCTGGCCGAACTTATCGGCGACAAGCAGTGCCGCATAAACCTGGTCAACGGTTACCCCACCCGGCATGTTGTGGATGGTTTCACCCGGGGCGCACGCCGCTTGCGCCACAATGCGCATTTTTTCCTGCACCTCATCCTGAATATCCAACTGTGCCAGCGTGATTGGCAGGCCGATGGCGTAGCAAAGTGCGGCGACGGTTTCGAGCTCTTCCTGCGGCGCGTTTTCCAGCACCAGTTGCGTGAGCGTACCGAACGCGACTTTTTCGCCGTGATAGTAATGGTGCGCATCCGGAATGGCGGTTAAACCGTTATGCACCGCGTGAGCCGCCGCCAGGCCGCCGCTTTCAAAGCCGACGCCGCTGAGATAGGTGTTCGCTTCAATCACACGCTCAAGCGCCAGCGTCACCACATGTTTCTCCGCCGCCATCATGGCTTTTTCGCCTTCTTCCAGCAGCGTGTTGTAGCACAGTTCCGCCAGTGCCAGCGCGGCCTGAGTGCAGCGCCCGCCTGCCATGGTGGTTGCGCCACTGCGTGAACAAGCACGTGCTTCAAACCAGGTTGCCAGCGCATCACCAATGCCCGCCGCCAGCAAACGTGCAGGCGCACCAGCCACGACTTTGGTGTCGACAATCACCAGATTTGGGTTGTGTGGAAGCATCAGGTATCTGTCGAATTCGCCTTCGTCGGTATAAATAACGGAAAGCGCACTGCAGGGGGCATCGGTTGAGGCAATGGTGGGCGCGATGGCGACGGGCACATTCATGAAATGCGCCAGCGCTTTCGCGGTATCCAGCGTTTTGCCTCCGCCAATGCCCAGCACGGCCTGGCATTTGGCGCTGACCGCGATGTCACGTAAGCGGTTGATTTCGTTTTGCGAGCATTCGCCGTTAAACGGTACGATATCTGCCGTTAATCCGCTCTCTTCGATACTTTTGCGCAGCGTCTTCTCTGCAAAACCGAGCACAAATTTATCGCCCACGATGAGCCAGCGTTCAGCCATTGGCTTGAGATAGTCACCGAGGCGGGTGAGAACATCTGCACCCTGGATATATTTGCCTGGCGATTGAATAATCCTGTCCATACATCACTCCTTAACGTTGAGATTGCCAAATGCGTTCTTCCAGTCCTGCTCAAACTTCTCAATAGCTGACTGTACTGCGGGCGTACCGAGCATTTGTTGCGCTACGTCTAAGGGAAGGGTGATGGCTGCACACCCTGCGGAGCGTGTCGTTCCTGCAATCCTTGCGAGGCGCTACAAACCGCCGTGCCGGGTGTCGGAATATCTTCATTTTTTAATCGTTTGATGGCCGCCAGCCTTTCAGACGATGTTGCTGTCGGTCTGTTCCATGACTTCGTGTTTCCTGAATGATTTACGAAAAAACGCTGACAGATCATTGACCTTATTTCCCTGCATAATTCAGGCTTATTGGTGAAAGTTTACGGACTCGTCGACATTTCTATGAACAACATTTGGTATGGTGTTCATGGCCAGAAGGAAACAACTATCAAATCTGTAGATTTTTTCATCTATAACTAATCTGCAGAGCTGTATATCCTGGTATTAAAACAGTGAAGGGAGCAGGAAGATGAGCAATCAAGAAAACGATCACAATCCGTCGGCAGGAAAATGCCCGTTTCATCAGGGCAGCCATGACGAAAGCGCAGGCGCAGGAACCAGCAGCCGTGACTGGTGGCCAAAACAACTTCGCGTCGATCTCCTCAATCAGCACTCCAATCGTTCTAACCCGTTGGGCGAAGAATTTGATTACCGCAAAGAATTCAGCAAACTCGACTACTCTGCACTGAAGGGCGATCTGAAAGCCCTGTTAACCGATTCTCAGCCCTGGTGGCCTGCTGACTGGGGCAACTATGCCGGTCTGTTCATCCGCATGGCGTGGCACGGCGCAGGGACCTATCGTTCCGTTGATGGCCGTGGTGGCGCGGGACGCGGGCAGCAGCGCTTTGCGCCGCTCAACTCCTGGCCGGACAACGTCAGCCTCGATAAAGCCCGCCGTCTGCTGTGGCCTATCAAGCAAAAATACGGCCAGAAAATCTCCTGGGCTGACCTCTTTATCCTTGCCGGTAACGTGGCGTTGGAAAACTCCGGCTTCCGCACTTTTGGTTTTGGTGCCGGGCGTGAAGACGTGTGGGAACCGGATCTGGATGTGAACTGGGGCGACGAAACCACCTGGCTGAAACACCGTAATCCGGAAGAACTGGCTAAACGTCCACTGGCCGCCACCGAAATGGGGCTGATTTACGTGAATCCGGAAGGGCCAAATGCCAGCGGTGAACCGCTGTCTGCCGCCGCCGCCATCCGTGCTACTTTCGGCAACATGGGCATGAACGACGAAGAGACCGTCGCATTGATCGCCGGGGGACACACGCTGGGTAAAACCCACGGTGCCGCAGAAGCGACTCATGTGGGTGCCGATCCTGAAGCTGCACCGATTGAATCCCAGGGCCTCGGTTGGGCCAGCACCCACGGCAGCGGTGTCGGCGCGGACGCCATCACCTCGGGTCTGGAAGTGGTGTGGACTCAGACGCCAACCCAGTGGAGCAACTACTTCTTCGAGAACCTGTTCAAATACGAGTGGGTTCAGACCCGCAGCCCGGCAGGTGCGATCCAGTTTGAAGCGGTCGATGGACCAGACATGATCCCCGATCCGTTCGATCCGTCGAAGAAACGCAAGCCAACCATGTTGGTTACCGACCTGACGCTGCGTTTCGATCCGGACTTCGAGAAAATTTCCCGTCGTTTCCTCAACGATCCGCAGGCCTTTAACGAAGCCTTTGCCCGCGTGTGGTTCAAACTGACCCACCGTGATATGGGGCCAAAAGCGCGTTACATCGGCCCGGAAGTGCCAAAAGAAGATCTGATTTGGCAGGATCCGTTGCCGAATGCGACGTACAGCCCGACGCCGGCAGATATCGACCACCTGAAAGCAGAAATCGCGCGTTCCGGTTTGTCCGTAAGCGAGCTGGTTTCTGTGGCCTGGGCATCGGCTTCTACCTTCCGCGGCGGTGATAAGCGGGGTGGGGCTAACGGTGCTCGCCTGGCGCTTGCACCACAGCGCGGCTGGGATGTGAACGCCATGGCGGCGAAAGCGCTGCCGGCGCTGGAAGCCATTCAGAAAGCCTCTGGTAAGGCATCGCTTGCCGATATTATTGTGCTGGCGGGCGTGGTGGGTATTGAACAGGCTGCCGAAGCCGCGGGTAGCAGCGTTCGCGTGCCGTTTATCCCAGGCCGTGTGGATGCGAGCCAGGATCAGACTGACGTCGAGATGTTCAATCTGATGGAGCCTGCTGCTGATGGTTTCCGTAACTACCGTGCGCGTATTGATGCCGCGACCACGGAGTCGCTGCTGATCGATAAAGCCCAACAACTGACGCTGACTGCGCCAGAGCTGACCGTGCTGGTCGGTGGTTTGCGTGTGCTTGGGGCTAACTTTGACGGCGGTAAAGCTGGCGTGTTCACCGATCGTGAAGGCGTGCTCAGCAACGATTTCTTCGTGAATCTGCTGGATATGCGTACTGAGTGGAAAGCCACAGACGAGTCCAAAGAGCTGTTCGAAGGGCGCTGCCGTCAGAGCGGTGAAGTGAAACACACCGCGACCCGTGCAGACCTGGTGTTTGGCTCAAACGCCGTACTGCGAGCGCTGGCAGAAGTGTATGCCTGCAGCGATGCCAAAGAGAAGTTCGTGAAAGACTTCGTGGCGGCATGGGTGAAAGTGATGAATCTGGATCGCTTCGACCTGCAGTAAGCCTGTCTCAGACGTAAAAAAATCCCCGCTTTCGAGCGGGGATTTTTGTTTTGAACCGTCGGGTGGCGCTGCGCTTACCCGACCTACGGCTTTTGTAGGCCGGGCAAACAACGTGCCGCCCGGCAATTCTGCAACATTAACCCGTATTACGCATACCTGCCGCAACACCTGCGATGGTGACCATCAGCGCCTGTTCGACACGTGGGTCCGGCTCTTTGCCTTCTTCCTCTGCCAGACGAGAGCGGTGCAGCAGTTCGGCCTGCAGCACGTTCAGCGGGTCGGTGTAGACGTTACGCAACTGAATGGACTCAGCAATCCACGGCAAGTCGGCCATCAGATGTGAATCGTTGGCGATATCCAGAACAACTTTGATGTCCGCTTCCAACAGCTCGCGCAGCTCGGCACCCAGCGGCCACAGCTCTTTTTTCACCAGACGCTGATCGTAATATTCCGCCAGCCACAGGTCGGCTTTGGCGAAGACCATCTCCAGCATGCCCAGACGGGTCGAGAAGAACGGCCAGTCGCGGCACATGGTTTCCAGTTCGCTCTGTTTGCCGTCTTCCACCACTTTCTGCAGCGCCGCACCCGCACCCAGCCAGGCTGGTAGCATCAGGCGGTTTTGCGTCCAGGCGAAGATCCACGGAATCGCACGCAGGGATTCCACGCCGCCGGTTGGACGACGCTTCGCAGGGCGAGAACCCAGCGGCAGTTTGCCGAGCTCCTGCTCAGGTGTTGCGGAGCGGAAGTAAGGAACGAAATCTTTATTTTCACGCACGTAGCCGCGATACATCTCGCAGGAGATAGCGGACAGTTCGCCCATGATGTGACGCCATTCTGGCTTCGGCTCCGGTGGTGGCAGCAGGTTCGCTTCCAGAATCGCGCTGGTGTAAAGCGACAGGCTGCTGATGGTCACTTCCGGCAGACCATACTTAAAGCGGATCATCTCGCCCTGTTCGGTCACGCGCAGGCCACCCTTCAGGCTGCCCGGCGGCTGGGAGAGCAGAGCCGCGTGCGCAGGTGCGCCACCGCGACCAATAGAACCGCCGCGACCGTGGAACAGGGTCAGCTCGATGCCCGCTTTCTCGCAGGTTTTGATCAGCGCATCCTGTGCCTGATATTGCGCCCAGGATGCTGCCATTACGCCCGCGTCTTTTGCGGAGTCGGAATAGCCAATCATCACCATCTGCTTGCCCTGGATAAAGCCGCGATACCAGTCGATGTTCAACAGCTGCGTCATCACATCGTCGGCATTGTTGAGGTCATCCAGCGTTTCAAACAGCGGCGCGACCGGCAGCGCGAAGCCGATTCCGGCTTCCTTCAGCAGCAGGTGGACCGCCAGCACGTCAGACGGCGTTTTCGCCATGGAGATAACGTAAGCCGCAACGGAACCTTTCGGCGCTTCGGCGATAACCTTACAGGTGTCCAGCACTTCGCGCGTTTCGTTGCTCGGCTCCCACTGGCGTGGCAGCAGCGGACGCTTGGAGTTCAGTTCGCGGATCAGGAACGCCTGTTTGTCGGCTTCTGACCAGCTTTCGTAATCGCCGATACCGAGATAGCGCGTCAGTTCACCCAGCGCTTCAGTATGGCGGGTGCTTTCCTGGCGTACGTCGATACGCACCAGCGGCACGCCAAAACACTTCACGCGACGCAGGGTATCAAGCAGCTCGCCGTTGGCAATGATACCCATCCCGCAGGCCTGGAGTGACTTGTAGCAAGCGTGCAGGGGTTCCCACAGCTGCTCGTTTTGGGTGAGCAAGCCTGCAGGTTTCGGCAGCTTTTCACCTTTCAGGCGCGCTTCCAGCCATGCCTGGGTTGCCATCAGCTGGCTACGCAGGGTTTTCAGCAGGTAACGGTAAGGTTCTGCGGCACCCGCTTCGCCGACGTATTCACGCAGCTCGTCGGTGCATTCCACCATCGACAGCTCGGAAATCAGCAGTTGAATATCTTTGAGGAACAGGTCGGTCGCTTTCCAGCGACCCAGCAGCAGCACGGTGCGGGTGATGTCGGCGGTGACGTTCGGGTTGCCGTCACGATCGCCGCCCATCCACGAGGTGAAGCGCACAGGCACGAAATCCACCGGCAGTTGATAGCCCAGGTTTTCTTCCAGCTGCTCGTTCAGCTCGCGCAGGTAGTTGGGCACGCCTTCCCACAGGCTGTTTTCCACCACCGCAAAGCCCCATTTGGCTTCATCCACCGGGCTTGGGCGATGCTTACGAATTTCATCGGTATGCCAGGACTGCGCAATCAGCTGGCGCAGACGGCGCATCAGCTGGTGCTGCTCGTAGTCGGCAATCTCTTTGTTATCCAACTGCTTAAGGCAGTTGTTCACTTCCACCATTTTGTGGATAAGCGTGCGGCGTGTAATTTCTGTTGGGTGAGCCGTCAGCACCAGCTCCAGCGACAGCGTTTCCACGGCTTTTTTGATGGTGGCTTCGTTGAGATTGGGTTGGTCTTTGAGTTTACGCAGCGTGCGGGCAATCACTTCCGGGTTGCTGGCTGCTTCGCCGTTTGGCGAAATACTGTGATACTGCTCGGCGGTATTGGCCAGATTCAGAAACTGGCTGAACGCGCGGGCCACCGGCAGTAGCTCATCGTTAGAGAGATTCTGTAACGTGGTGAGCAGCTCCTGGCGATTGGCTTCATTGCCTGCACGGGAGGATTTTGACAACTTACGAATGGTTTCAACGCGATCAAGAATGTTCTCGCCAAGGGCATCCTTGATGGTTTCCCCTAACACCTTACCGAGCATACTGACATTACTGCGCAAAGCGGAATATTGTTCGTTCATAAACCCCAGACACCCCATCTCATTTATGTATGTCCCTGGATTTCGCGCAGCCGCAATCAGACCGCTTCACTGCAATGCGAAATCGTTCGGACATGGTATTCGGTTTTTTCTCGTCTTCACTTTATAAAGCCACGTAAAACACCCTACGTCAATTGCTGCGAAATCGGTTCAGCAAACGAATAAATGCAGGCAATTTGCCAAATTTAACTCAGCGGCAGTGAGATAAGCGTTACTTATGAAAATGTGAATGAGATCACTTATGCCGGTCGGCACTTCGTTTGCCCGGCCCACAAGGGGTAAAGGGGGAGTAGGCCCGGTAAGCTTTGCGCCACCGGGCATTGTTTTGTCAAATCAGTGCCAGCAAAAATGATGCACAACCTGAGTAATCAGTTCGCGCGTTGGCTTGATAAAGCGGGTTTCGAGGAACTCATCCGGCTGGTGGGCCTGATTAATCGAACCTGGACCCAGTACCAGCGTAGGGCACAGCGTCTGAATGTACGGTGCTTCTGTGCAGTAGTTCACCACTTCGGTTTTCGTGCCGAGCAGCTTTTCCACCACTTCAACCAGCTGATGATCCGGCGGGCAGGCGTAGCCCGGGATAGGGGGATGCAGTTCGGAAACGGTCAGGCGGCCCGGCCATCTTTCACTGACGGGGGCCAACGCTTCGTTAAGCAGGCCGTTGAGATCGTCAAGCGTCATGCCCGGGAGCGGGCGGATGTCCATGTGCAGTTCGCAGCAGGCGCAGATGCGGTTTGAAGCATCACCGCCGTGAATTGCCCCAAGGTTGAGCGTTGGGTACGGCACGGCGAATGCATCATAGCGATAGCGCTCTTTCAGCGAATCACGCAGCTGCATAATTCGGCCAATGGCGTCGTGCATCAGTTCAATGGCATTCACACCGCGATCCGGATCGCTCGAGTGTCCGGACTGACCCAGCACGCGGATGGCGTTCGAGATATGGCCTTTGTGCGCACGCACGGGCTGCAGTGATGTCGGCTCGCCGATGATGGCGCAGTCCGGGCGCAGGGTCGTGGATTCTGAGAAATAGCGTGCGCCTGCCATGCTGGTCTCTTCATCGGCAGTCGCCAGAATGTAGAGTGGCTTTTTCAGCTGCGTCACGTCGACGTCACGCAGGGCATCGAGAATAAAGGCGAAGAAGCCTTTCATGTCGGCGGTGCCGAGGCCGTAAAGCTTGTTATCGTGCTCGGTGAGGGTAAACGGATCCCGTGTCCAACGGCCATCGTCGAACGGCACGGTATCGGTGTGACCTGTCAGCAGAAGCCCGCCAGCGCCTTCTCCGGTGCTGGCCAGCATATTGAATTTATGGCGTGTGCCCGGGACCGGTTGGATCTCCACTTTGAAGCCCAGCGTGGCGAACCAGTCAGCCAGCAGATTGATTAAACCTTCATTGCTCTGATCCAGGGATTCTTCGGTGGCGCTGATGGAGGGTGTGGCGATCAATGCGCGGTAAATCTCGATAAATGGCGGTAAATTGTTTTTCATTGTTGACACACCTTAGGTCGTGATAGTATCAATATTCATGCAGTATTAGTGAATAAAAATACATTATCGTTGAGCATAAAGGAACCCGATGTTGAATACGCTGATTGTAGGCGCTAGCGGTTATGCGGGCGCTGAGCTGGTGAATTACGTAAATCGTCATCCGCACATGAACATAACCGCTTTGACCGTCTCAGCGCAAAGCAATGATGCCGGAAAGTTAATCTCTGACCTGCATCCGCAGCTGAAAGGCATTGTCGATTTGCCGCTGCAGCCGATGTCCGATATTCGCGAATTTAGCGCGGGTGTGGACGTGGTGTTCCTGGCGACCGCGCATGAAGTGAGTCACGATCTTGCGCCGCAATTCCTGGACGCTGGCTGTGTCGTGTTCGACCTCTCCGGCGCATTTCGCGTCAACGATGCTGATTTTTATCAGAAATATTACGGCTTTACTCACCAGCACCCCCAGCTGCTTGAACAGGCGGTGTACGGCCTGGCGGAGTGGAGTGGCGATCAAATCAAAGAAGCCAATCTGATTGCGGTCCCGGGCTGTTATCCAACGGCCGCGCAGCTTTCACTTAAACCGCTGATCGATGCCGGGCTGTTGGATCTTTCACAATGGCCGGTGATCAACGCCACCAGTGGCGTAAGCGGAGCAGGGCGCAAAGCGGCTATCTCGAATAGCTTCTGTGAAGTGAGCCTGCAGCCGTACGGCGTGTTTAACCATCGCCATCATCCTGAAATTACCACCCACCTGGGCACAGACGTGATTTTCACGCCACATTTGGGTAACTTCAAACGCGGTATTCTGGAAACCATCACCTGCCGTCTGAAAGCGGGCGTGACCCGTGAGCAGGTGGCTGACGTTTTCAATCAGGCATATGCCCACAAACCGCTGGTGCGCCTGTATGACAATGGTGTTCCGGCGCTGAAAAACGTGGTCTATTTGCCATTCTGCGATATTGGTTTTGCCGTGCAGGGCGAGCATCTGATTGTGGTGGCCGCAGAAGATAACCTGCTGAAAGGCGCAGCGGCTCAGGCCATGCAGTGCGCAAACATTCGTTTTGGCTTTGCCGAAACCCAGTCTCTTCTTTAACGGAAAACAGGCGCGATGATGAATCCATTAATTATCAAACTCGGTGGTGTACTGCTGGACAGCGAAGAAGCGCTGGAGCGCCTGTTTACCGCGCTGGTGAACTACCGCGCTGAGCACAAGCGCCCGCTGGTGATTGTTCACGGCGGCGGCTGCGTGGTGGATGAGCTGATGAAAGGGCTCAATCTGCCGGTGAAAAAGAGAAACGGTCTGCGCGTTACGCCTGCCGATCAAATTGACATCATCACTGGTGCGCTGGCGGGAACAGCCAACAAAACGCTGCTGGCGTGGGCGAAGAAGCACCATATTGCGTCTGTCGGTTTGTATCTCGGCGACGGTGACAGCGTGAAAGTTTCCCAGCTCGATGAAGAACTGGGTCACGTTGGATTGGCGCAGCCGGGTTCGCCAAAACTGATTAATACGCTGCTGGAAGGCGGTTTCCTGCCCGTGGTGAGTTCCATCGGCGTGACCGAAGAAGGCCAACTGATGAACGTGAACGCCGATCAGGCGGCTACCGCGCTGGCGGCAACGCTGGGTGCAGATTTGATTCTGCTTTCTGACGTCAGCGGCATTCTGGACGGCAAAGGCCAGCGCATTGCAGAGATGACCGCGGCGAAAGCGGAGCAGCTGATCGATCAGGGCATTATTACTGACGGGATGATCGTCAAAGTGAATGCGGCGCTGGATGCTGCCCGCACGCTGGGCCGCCCGGTAGATATCGCCTCGTGGCGTCATGCCGAGCAGCTGCCGTCGTTGTTTAACGGCACGCCGATTGGCACACGTATTCTGGCGTAATATTTCATGCCCGGCGGCGCATCGCTTGCCGGGCCTACAAAGACGATGATGTTATTACGGTAAACACCGTAGGCCGGATAAGCGTAGCGCCATCCGGCAAAAAACAGATTAATAAGGATGCATGTTATGGCACTTTGGGGCGGGCGTTTTACACAGGCAGCGGATCAACGGTTCAAACAGTTCAACGACTCTTTGCGCTTTGACTATCGCCTGGCGGAGCAGGATATCGTTGGCTCTGTGTCCTGGTCTAAAGCGCTGGTGACTGTCGGCGTGCTGACGGCTGAAGAGCAGCAGCAGCTGGAAGAGGCGTTGGGGAATCTGCTGGAAGAGGTTCGTGCCAATCCACAGCAAATCCTCGAAAGCGATGCCGAAGACATTCACAGCTGGGTGGAAGGTAAGCTTATCGACAAAGTCGGCCAGTTGGGCAAGAAGTTGCACACCGGCCGCAGCCGTAACGATCAGGTCGCGACCGATCTCAAGCTGTGGTGCAAAGAGACCATCGGCGAACTGCTGAACGCTAATCGCCAGTTGCAAAGTGCGCTGGTGGAGACCGCGCAGAACAATCAGGATGCGGTAATGCCGGGCTATACCCATCTCCAGCGCGCGCAGCCGGTGACGTTTGCTCACTGGTGCCTGGCCTATGTTGAGATGCTGGCCCGCGATGAAAGTCGTTTGCAGGATACCTTTAAGCGCCTGGACGTCAGTCCGCTGGGCTGTGGTGCGCTGGCGGGAACGGCATATGAAATCGACCGTGAACAGCTGGCTGGCTGGTTGGGCTTTGCTTCCGCGACCCGTAACAGCCTCGACAGCGTTTCTGACCGTGACCATGTGCTGGAACTGCTGTCGAATGCATCCATCGGTATGGTTCACCTTTCACGCTTCGCCGAAGATTTGATTTTCTTTAACTCTGGTGAAGCAGGCTTTGTTGAGCTTTCTGATCGCGTGACGTCAGGCTCTTCCCTGATGCCGCAGAAGAAAAACCCGGATGCGCTGGAGCTGATTCGTGGCAAATGTGGCCGTGTGCAGGGTGCACTGACGGGCATGATGATGACCCTGAAAGGCCTGCCGCTGGCGTACAACAAAGATATGCAGGAAGACAAAGAAGGGCTGTTCGACGCGCTCGACACCTGGCTTGATTGCCTGCATATGGGGGCGCTGGTGCTGGACGGTATTCAGGTGAAGCGTCCTCGCTGTCAGGAAGCGGCGCAGCAGGGTTATGCCAACTCTACAGAACTGGCGGATTATCTGGTCGCCAAAGGCGTACCGTTCCGCGAAGCGCACCACATTGTCGGTGAAGCGGTGGTGGAAGCCATTCGTCAGGGGAAACCATTGGAAGATTTGCCTCTTTCGGATCTGCAGAAGTTTAGCGCGGTGATTGGCGAGGATGTTTATCCGATTCTGTCGCTGCAGTCGTGTCTGGATAAGCGTGCTGCGAAAGGTGGCGTATCGCCGAAACAGGTCGCGCAGGCCATTTCAGATGCCCGCAGCCGCTTAGGGTAAATTCTGTAGCCCCGGCAAGCAGAGCGCCGCCGGGGAAACGGCCGGATGGCGCTTTGCTTATCCGGCCTACAAAAACAGAGCCTGGCTTATCGCCCGGCTTTTTTTATGCAAAAAAAAGCGGACCACGGGGTCCGCAAAGTTCACGTTGGCTTTCATTATTAGTATCAGAGAGAAAACAACTGAGGTCAGTGGCTTCAAGGGTTAGTGAGGTACCGCCTCGTTTCTGTGAACTATTATTGACCAGAGTGCTTGATAGGGATAATCGTTCGTTGCTATGCTATCTATCGCCATGAACTATCGTGGCGTTGGAGGATGAATAATGAATATTCGTGATCTTGAATACCTGGTAGCGTTAGCCGAGCACCGCCATTTTCGCCGCGCGGCGGACTCCTGCCACGTCAGCCAGCCGACGTTAAGTGGGCAGATCCGCAAGCTGGAAGATGAGCTTGGCGTGATGCTGCTGGAGCGCACCAGCCGTAAAGTGCTGTTCACCCAGGCAGGATTACTGCTGGTGGATCAGGCGCGTACGGTACTGCGTGAGGTCAAAGTGCTCAAGGAGATGGCAAGTCAGCAGGGCGAAACCATGTCAGGGCCGTTGCACATTGGCCTGATCCCAACCGTGGGCCCTTACCTGTTGCCGCACATCATTCCGATGCTGCACCAAACGTTCCCGAAACTCGAAATGTATCTGCATGAAGCCCAGACGCATCAGCTGCTGGCGCAACTCGACAGCGGCAAGCTCGACTGTGTCATTCTGGCGCTGGTCAAAGAGAGTGAAGCCTTTATTGAGGTGCCGCTGTTCGACGAGCCAATGATGCTGGCAATTTATGAAGATCATCCATGGGCCAACCGCGACCGCGTGCCGATGTCTGATTTGGCGGGTGAAAAACTGCTGATGCTGGAAGACGGGCACTGTCTGCGCGATCAGGCAATGGGCTTCTGTTTTGAAGCGGGTGCAGACGAAGATACCCACTTCCGGGCAACCAGTCTGGAAACATTGCGCAATATGGTGGCCGCCGGCAGCGGAATCACGCTGTTACCGGCACTGTCAGTTCCACCAGAGCGTAAACGCGATGGTGTGGTGTATGTGCCGTGTATTAAGCCTGAGCCTCGCCGCACGGTGGGCTTGGTTTATCGTCCGGGTTCTCCGCTGCGCAGCCGCTATGAGCAGCTGGCAGAGGCCATCCGTACGCAGATGGATGGCCACTTTGATAAGCCGTTAAAACAGGCGGTTTAAGCCATTCAGCGCAGCTACCCGGTAGGCTTCTGCCATGGTCGGGTAGTTAAAGGTGGTGTTAACAAAGTACTCGATGGTGTTGCCACCGCCTTTTTGCTCCATTATCGCCTGGCCGATGTGAATAATTTCGGCCGCGCGCTCACCGAAGCAGTGAATGCCGAGGATCTCCTTCGTCTCCCGATGGAACAGGATCTTCAGGGTGCCCACGTTCATGCCCACGATTTGCGCCCGCGCAAGATGCTTAAATTGCGCGCGACCCACTTCGTAAGGCACTTTCATTGCCGTCAGCTGCTGCTCTGTTTTCCCGACTGAACTGATTTCAGGAATGGTGTAGATCCCCGTTGGGATATCTTCAATCAGGTGCGCTGTCGCTTCGCCTTTCACCATGGCCTGTGCGGCGATGCGACCCTGATCGTAAGCCGCTGATGCCAGGCTTGGGTAGCCAATCACATCGCCCACCGCGTAGATATGCGGGATGGCGGTCTGGTACATGCTGTTCACTTTCAGCTGACCGCGGCTGTCGGTTTGCAGGCCGATGTTTTCCAGCGCCAGTGAGTCGGTATTCCCGGTACGGCCGTTGGCATACAGCAGGCAGTCGGCTTTCAGCTTTTTGCCGGACTTCAGGTGCATGATCACCCCGTCATCCATGCCTTCGATTTTCTCGTACTCTTCGTTGTGACGAATCACCACGCCGCTGTTCCAGAAGTGGTACGACAGCGAGTCGGACATCTCCTGATCGAGGAATGCCAGCAGGCGGTCACGGGTGTTGATCAAATCAACTTTGACCTCCATTCCGCGGAAGATAGACGCATATTCGCAGCCAATCACCCCAGCGCCGTAAATGATGACGTGGCGGGGTTCATGATGGAGGCTCAGGATCGAGTCGCTGTCGTAAACGCGCGGATGGGAAAAATCGACATCATCAGGGCGATACGGACGTGAACCGCAGGCAATCACGAACTTCTCGGCGGTGATGGTTTCCACTGAGCCGTCGTGACACTCCAACGCAATCGTGTGTTCATCAATAAAGTGGGCGTTGCCCTGCAGAATTTCGCAGTGGTTACGCTCGTAGAACCCTTGTCGCATCCGCGTCTGCTGGTTAATCACGCTGTCGGCATGATTAAGAATATCGGAGAACGAGGAACGAAGGAGTCGGGAGTGGTCGCTGTAGAGAGGATTCTGGTTGAATTCGATAATGCGGCTGACGGCGTGGCGAAGCGCTTTTGAGGGAATGGTTCCCCAGTGGGTGCAACCGCCGCCAACGTTATGGTAGCGCTCAATAACGGCGACGCGGGCTCCTAGCTTAACCAGCCCCATCGCGGCACCTTCGCCGCCAGGGCCAGAACCAATTACTATTGCATCATAATCGTAGGTGTGTGGCATGGTAAGGCTTACCTGTTCTTATACATAAAAGCAACAGAATAGTAACATCAAAGCCGGGATAACCCAATTATCGTTGTGCTTTTTTCCTGCAACAGAGCACAAACCGCACGTAAACAATCATTCACAAAGCACCGTAAAACGATTAGTTTGAATCTCTGGTATAGTGCCAGACAAGGCAGATGGAAGGATTCAGACATCGTGATGGGCGTTAGAGCGCAACAAAAAGAAAAGACCCGGCGTTCGCTGGTAGAAGCTGCATTCAGTCAACTGAGTGCAGAACGAAGTTTTGCCAGCCTAAGTTTGCGCGAAGTCGCACGTGAAGCGGGAATTGCGCCAACCTCCTTTTATCGCCATTTCCGCGATGTGGATGAGCTCGGCTTAACCATGGTGGATGAGAGCGGCCTGATGCTGCGTCAGCTGATGCGCCAGGCCCGTCAACGTATTGCAAAAGGTGGCAGCGTTATTCGCACCTCAGTTTCCACCTTTATGGAGTTTATCGGTAATAATCCGAACGCATTTCGCTTGCTGCTGCGTGAACGTTCTGGCACTTCTGCGGCTTTTCGTGCCGCCGTTGCCCGCGAAATTCAGCACTTCATTGCGGAACTTGCCGACTATCTCGAAATCGAAAACCATATGCCGCGCGCCTTCACAGAAGCGCAAGCCGAAGCGATGGTCACCATCGTCTTCAGTGCAGGTGCGGAGGCACTGGATGTCGGCCTTGAACAGCGCCGGCAATTAGAAGAGCGACTGGTACTGCAGCTGAGGATGATCTCCAAAGGCGCGTATTACTGGTATCGCCGTGAACAAGAGAAGATGACACATCATTCCGAATAAGGTGAAGGACGAGCAATGAAACAGACAGGTCAAGACAGAGGTACGTTGTTGCTGGCGCTGATCGCTGGTTTATCCATAAACGGGACATTTGCGGCGCTGTTTAGCTCCATCGTCCCCTTCACGGTATTTCCTCTTATCTCGCTGGTGCTGACGGTTTACTGTCTGCATCAGCGCTATCAAAACCGCACGATGCCCGTCGGGTTGCCAGGGATTGCAGCAGCTTGCTTTATTCTTGGTGTACTCGTCTACAGCACCGTGGTTCGCGCAGAGTATCCAGACATCGGCTCTAACTTCTTCCCAGCCGTATTGTCGGTAGCGATGGTGTTCTGGATTGGCTTTAAGATGCGTAACCGCAAGACGGAAATCGCGGAATAATTTGTGACTTGTAGGCCGGGTAAGGCGTTGCCGCCACCCGGCATTTTCGGCAGGTGGCGCTTCGCTTACCTGCTCTACAAAAACATCATTTCTTCGTCAGCCAGACCCCACACTCCATATGATGGGTGTACGGGAACTGATCAAACAGCGCCAGGCGTTCAACGTTATGCGTTTGACCCAGCGTTTCCAGATTCTTACACAGTGTTTCCGGGTTGCAGGAAATATAGAGAATGCGCGGATACGCCTGCACCATCTTCTCGGTTTCGCTATCCAGACCGCTGCGCGGGGGATCGACAAAAATCGTCTCACACTGATAGCTCTTCAGATCGATACCCTGCAAGCGATTAAATTCACGCACGCCGTTCATCGCCTGAGTAAATTCTTCTGCCGACATCCGAATAATCTGCACATTATCAATGTGGTTAGCGGCAATATTGTATTGCGCCGCTGCAACCGACGGTTTGGCGATTTCCGTTGCCAGGACGCGGTCGAAATTACGTGCCAGTGCCAGTGAGAAGTTGCCGTTGCCGCAGTACAGCTCCAGCAGGTCACCTTTTGAATCCTTCGTGGCATCCAGCGCCCATTCGAGCATCTGAATGTTCATCGCCGCATTCGGCTGGGTGAAGCTGTTCTCCACCTGGCGATAGATCATTTCACGGCCACCTACCGGCAGGCGCTCATCAACAAAATCCTGATCCAGCGTGATTTTGGTTTTCGTCGCACGGCCAATCAGGTGCACATTCAGATTGGCGGCACGCAGTGCATCACGCAGTTTCGTCGCCGCTTCCTGCCATTCCTCATCCAGCTTCTTATGATAAAGCAGAGTGACAATGGCCTGGTTGCTCATGGTGGTGAGGTAGTCAATCTGGAACAGCTTATGACGCAGCGTTTTCTCGGCTTTTACGCCAGCCAGCACGGCTTTCATCAGCGCATTGATAAGCTCGCTCGCCGCCGGGAATGTATCGACGCGAATGCGCTGTTTGGTCTGCTGGTCAAAAATGATTGGGTACAGGTCGTCCCCGTCGTGCCACATACGAAACTCGGCGCGCATCCGGTAATGACTTTTTGGCGAGCGAAACACCTCCGGCACGGGTGCGTTATGGGGCGCCATCATACTTTGCAGACGGACGACTTTCTCCGCCAGCTGGGCCTCGTACTGTTCTGTCGGCAGGTGTTCGGGGGTCATGATGCTTCCTGAATAGAGTGAATACGCGGGGATTGTAGGGAATGCGCACGGGATGTCCAGCCCCGGATAACCATTGGGACGGTTGATAGCAGTCTGGACATCTGTATGTAACTGAATGTAGCATCTTGTTTCCGGCCCTGTGAGATAAAAGGGAATCCAGTGTGAATCTGGAGCTGACGCGCAGCGGTAAAGATTGGCGGGATGAACATGCAGACACTGTGTAAAAGCGGGAAGTCATCATCCACAACACGCCACCTAGCCCGAAGACCTGCCGGAGTACGTCGCAACGGATCCTCATTATCGCGAGTAGTAATGAGCCCAGCGGCATCCGTCTTATATATTGGATGCTTTAACAATGATTAAAAAAGCTTCGCTGCTGACGGCGCTCTCCGTCACAGCTTTTTCTGGCTGGGCGCAGGATGATGCCTCAGACACGATGGTGGTTTCGGCAAATCGCTTTGAACAACCTGTTAATACCGTTCTGGCTCCGGTCAGTGTCGTGACCCGTGAAGATATCGACCACTGGCAATCTCAATCCGTTCTTGACGTGATGCGTCGCTTACCTGGTGTCGATATCGCGCAAAATGGGGGGCTTGGGCAAAATTCATCAATGTTTATTCGTGGTACCAATTCCAGCCACGTGCTGGTATTGGTGGATGGCATACGCCTGAACCAGGCGGGCGTCAGCGGCTCTTCCGATTTAAGTCAGTTCCCGATTAGCCTCGTTCAGCGTATCGAATATATCCGCGGCCCTCGTTCTGCGGTGTATGGATCCGATGCGATTGGCGGCGTCGTTAATATCATTACAACCCGCGAAAAAGATGGCACGACGCTGAATGCAGGCGTTGGCTCCAACGGCTATCAAACCTACAACGGCAGCACGCAGCAGAAACTGGGTGAGAATACCCGTGTGACGCTGGCCGGGGATTACACCTATACCAAGGGTTATGATGTCGTGGCGGAGGGCAATACCGGTGGTGTCGCCCAGCCGGATCGCGATGGATTCATGAGTAAAACGCTGTATGGCGCGTTGGAGCATAATTTCTCCGACGAGTGGAGCGCATTTATGCGTGGCTATGGTTACGACAACCGTACAGCCTACGATGGCTATTCCAGCCCGTATTCCACCGTCGATACTCGCCAGCTCTACAGCCAGACCTGGGATGCGGGCGTGCGTTTTAATCACGACATCTTCCATTCACAGTTGACCTCCAGTTATAGCCACAGCAAAGATTACAACTACGATCCCAATCTGGGCCGCTATGATTCCACGGCAACGCTGGATGAGGTTGAGCAATATAATCTGCAATGGGCCAACTCCGTGGACGTGGGTCACGGCAATATTGGCGCCGGGGTGGACTGGCAGAAACAGAGCACTGAACCGGGTACCAGCTATGTAACGAATGGCTACGATATCCGTAATACCGGTATTTATCTGACTGGGCTGCAGAAATTTGGCGATTTCACCTTTGAAGGCGCGGCTCGCGGCGATGATAACTCGCAGTTTGGCAACCATGGCACCTGGCAGGGCAGCGCGGGTTGGGAGTTCTACGATGGCTATCGCTTCGTGGCCTCCTACGGTACTGCGTTTAAAGCGCCAAACCTGGGGCAGCTTTACGGTTTCTATGGCAACAAAGATCTCGATCCGGAAGAAAGCAAACAGTGGGAAGGCGCGTTTGAAGGTTTAACGGCAGGCGTGAACTGGCGTGTGTCTGGCTATCGTAACGACGTTGATAACCTGATCGATTACGACAGCCACCTCAACCAATATTACAACGTTGGCAAAGCACGGATTAAAGGTGTTGAAGCGACAGCATCGTTCGATACAGGACCATTGGCGCATACTGTTTCCTATGACTACCTCGACGCCCGCGATGCTCAGACCAATGAGCTACTGCTGCGTCGTGCTAAACAGCAGGTGAAATACCAGCTTGACTGGCAGGTGTATGATTTCGACTGGGGAGTGACTTACCAGTATCTCGGCTCTCGCTATGATACGGACTTCTCTACCTACCAGACCGTTAAAATGGGTGGGGTCAGCCTGTGGGATCTTGCCGTTGCATATCCGGTCACCTCTCACCTCACAGTTCGTGGTAAAATAGCCAACCTGTTCGATAAAGATTACGAGACAGTTTATGGCTACGAAACTGCAGGACGGGAATACACCTTGTCTGGCAGCTACACCTTCTGATCCACGTCCCACCGTCCTGGTATTTGATTCCGGGGTCGGTGGGTTGTCGGTTTATGATGAGATTCGGCACCTGCTGCCGGATCTCCACTACATCTACGCTTTCGATAACGTTGCCTTTCCTTATGGGGAAAAGAGTGAAGCGTTCATTGTTGAGCGTGTCCTTGAGATTGTGACTGCTGTTCAGGCTCATTATCCACTGGCGCTTGCCGTGATTGCCTGTAACACCGCGAGTACCGTCTCACTTCCTGCTTTACGCGAAAAGTTTGCCTTCCCGGTTGTGGGCGTAGTGCCTGCAATAAAACCCGCCGCTCGCCTGACGGCGAATGGGGTGGTCGGTCTGCTTGCAACCCGTGGCACGGTGAAGCGTCCTTATACGCATGAGCTGATCGAACGTTTTGCTAACGAATGCCAGATTGAAATGCTGGGGTCGGCGGAGCTGGTGGTGTTGGCGGAAGCGAAACTGCACGGAGAAGCCGTCCCGCTCGACGAGCTGCGTCGCATTCTGCGCCCGTGGCTGAGAATGCAAGAGCCACCAGATACTGTTGTGCTGGGCTGCACCCACTTCCCTCTATTACAGGAAGAGTTGTTGCAGGTGCTGCCAGAAGGAACCCGCCTGATAGATTCCGGGGCTGCAATCGCACGGCGTACTGCCTGGCTGCTGGAACATGAAGCGCCGGATGCAAAATCTGCCGACGCGAATATTGCTTATTGCATGGCGAAGACGGTGGAAACTGAGCAATTATTCCCCGTTTTGCAGCGCTATGGCTTCGAAAGGCTCGAAAAGCTGGGTGTTTAATGCTCATTTGAGCAAAAAAGAGACGGTTGAAAAGTTTTTTGCAAACAGCGCTTGTCAACGTCTCAGAAG
>WJYM01000014.1 GCA_009668205.1 Enterobacteriaceae bacterium RIT691
GGAGGTGACAAGCTTAAATTCGAAAAAACTTATCAACCGCTCACTTTCCAGGCAAAAGCGCTTTAAAAGAGTAAGTTTCGCCTGGTTTTTAAACAAAAACGAGCCCAGAGGGCTCGTTTTTTCTTTCTTTTGTGACTTACTGCACTGCCACAATATGGTCATCTTTGACCATCAGGCGGATAGTTTTCCCAGGAATCAGCTCACCGGAAAGGATTTGCTGAGCCAACGGGTTCTCAATCTGCTGCTGGATAGCCCGTTTCAGTGGGCGTGCACCATAAACCGGATCGTAGCCGTTCTCGCTAAGCAGCTTCAGTGCATCGTCATCGATATGAACGTCATAACCCCGGTCTTCGAGACGCTTGTACAACCGCTGCAGCTGTATACGGGCAATAGAAGCAATGTGTTTTTCTCCCAAAGGATGGAACACCACCACTTCATCAATACGGTTAATGAATTCCGGACGGAAGCTGTGGCTGACGACACCCAACACCAAATCCTTCATGTGACCGTAATCCAGCTCGCCGAAACGTTCCTGAATCAAATCCGAACCCAGATTCGAGGTCATGATCACCACAGTATTACGGAAATCAACCGTTCTGCCCTGCCCGTCGGTCAGACGACCATCGTCCAACACCTGCAGAAGAATGTTGAACACATCCGGGTGGGCCTTTTCAACCTCATCCAACAGGATGACGGAATAAGGACGACGACGGACCGCTTCAGTCAGGTAGCCACCTTCTTCATAGCCAACATATCCCGGAGGCGCACCAACCAAACGAGAAACGGAGTGTTTCTCCATAAATTCCGACATGTCGATGCGCACCATGGCGTCGTCGCTGTCGAACATAAAGTTAGCCAGTGCTTTGCACAGTTCTGTTTTACCGACCCCGGTCGGCCCGAGGAACAGGAATGAACCAATCGGACGATTCGGGTCAGACAACCCTGCACGGCTACGGCGAATGGCATTCGAGACGGCTTCAACCGCTTCATTCTGCCCAATCACGCGGCCGTGCAACTGCTGCTCCATACGCAGCAGCTTGTCGCGCTCGCCTTCCAGCATTCTTGCCACCGGAATACCTGTCCAGCGCGCCAGCACGTCCGCGATTTCAACGTCCGTCACGCGGTTTTTCAACAGGCGCATAGTTTTGCCTTCAGACTGCGTCGCGGAAGCCAGCTGTTTTTCCAGTTCCGGAATTTTGCCGTACTGCAGTTCAGACATTCGTGCCAGATCGCCTACGCGACGAGCCTGTTCGATAGCAATCTTCGCCTGCTCGAGTTCGGCTTTGATGGTCTGAGTGCCAGAGAGCGACGCTTTTTCCGCTTTCCACTCTTCTTCCAGCTCAGAATACTGACGCTCTTTATCGTCCAGCTCATCATTAAGCATATCCAGACGCTTCAGGCTCGCCTCATCAGACTCTTTCTTCAGCGCCTGTTGTTCCAGCTTGAGCTGAATGATGCGGCGGTCGAGTCTGTCCAGTTCTTCCGGCTTCGAGTCAATCTGCATACGAATGCTGGAGGCAGCCTCATCGATTAAGTCGATGGCTTTATCCGGCAGTTGTCTGTCGGCAATATAGCGATGAGAAAGCGTTGCCGCTGCCACAATCGCCGGGTCGGTGATTTGTACGTGGTGATGCAGTTCATAGCGTTCTTTCAGACCACGCAGGATTGCGATGGTGTCTTCTACTGAAGGTTCCGCCACAAACACTTTCTGGAATCGACGCTCCAGCGCGGCATCTTTCTCTATATATTGACGGTACTCATCGAGCGTCGTCGCGCCGACGCAGTGCAATTCACCACGTGCCAGCGCTGGTTTAAGCATATTCCCGGCATCCATCGCGCCGTCGGCTTTACCGGCACCCACCATCGTGTGCAATTCGTCGATAAACAGAATGACGTTGCCTTCCTGTTTGGCGAGATCGCTCAGCACGCCTTTCAGACGTTCTTCGAATTCACCACGGTATTTGGCACCCGCCACCAGCGCGCCCATGTCCAGCGCCAGTACGCGACGGCCCTTCAGGCCTTCCGGCACCTCGCCATTCACAATACGCTGCGCCAGGCCTTCAACAATGGCGGTTTTACCGACGCCGGGTTCACCAATCAACACTGGGTTATTTTTGGTGCGACGCTGTAACACCTGAATGGTGCGACGAATCTCTTCATCACGGCCAATGACCGGATCGAGTTTGCCCTGTTCGGCGCGCTCAGTCAGATCGAGTGTGTATTTTTTCAAAGCCTGACGTTGGTCTTCGGCTCCCTGGTCGTTCACGCTTTCACCTCCGCGCATTTGTTCAATCGCCTGAGTCACGTTGGCGGTTGTTGCTCCGGCGGTTTTTAACAGGTCGGTCAGCGTGCCGCGTGATTCAAGCGCCGCCAGAACGAAGAGCTCTGACGAGATAAAGTTGTCATTTCTTTTTTGCGCCAGCTTGTCGCAAAGATTCAGCACCCGCACCAGATCCTGGGATGGCTGCACATCACCACCGGTGCCCTCCACCTGCGGTAAACGGCTCAGAGCCTGATCGATAGCCGTACGAAGCTGTCCGGCGTTAACGCCAGCAGAGGTTAATAATGGACGTACCGAACCGCCTTCCTGATTCAGAAGTGCGCTCATTAAGTGAAGAGGTTCGATGAATTGGTTGTCGTGCCCAAGTGCGAGAGACTGGGCATCGGCGAGAGCAAGCTGGAATTTATTGGTAAGACGATCCAGACGCATAACTCCTCCCATAACAGGTCAATTTTGCTACTGGAGATTAAATGAGGTCATCCCTCAATTATTCAAGGTTAGAGACCTGAACTATGTGAAAAATAAGTCAGCCTTCTGGATCGTCTTGATTCTTTAGGTTATATCAGCCAGATCAAACTTGCCATACGCCCCGTGGTCCGATCGCGTCGATAAGAGAAAAAATCATCCTTTTCGCTTAGCGTACAGCGGTCGCCACCGTAAACCTGTTCAATGCCAAGATTTGCCAGACGCTGGCGCGCAAGTTGGTAAATATCAGCATAGTATTTTTCGCCCACAGGACGAAATGCGCGATCGGCGTTGACGTCTTTCGACATGAAGGCTTCGCGAACTTCCGGACCAACCTCAAACGCCTGCGGGCCAATCGCGGGACCAAGCCACGCCAGAATATTTTCCGGCTTGTCCTGGAAATTCGCTACGGTAGCCTCCAGCACGCCCTCGCATAAGCCACGCCAGCCAGCATGGGCCGCAGCCACTTCTGTCCCGGCCTTATTGCAGAACAATACCGGCAGGCAGTCGGCCGTCATGACGGCACAAACCAGACCGCGCTTATTACTGTATGACGCATCGGCACGTTTGCTGGCGTACTCGCCGCCCGTCAGCGTCAGCACGGCAGTGCCGTGCACCTGCTCGAGCCACACCGGACGGGAAGGTAAAGCTGCAGCGTCATAATAGCGACGGCGGTTCTCTTCTACCTGAGCAAAATCATCGCCACAGTGAGCGCCGAGGTTCAGAGAGTCATAGGGTGGCAAACTGACGCCACCGACACGCGTGGAACTGCACGCGCCGACACCCTCAGGCATCGGCCACTGGGGAACGATAATCTTGGTCATAACCAGGCAACATCATCCTTATGTTCTTCGAAATCAGCGCGCATTGCGGCGATCAGATCGACCATATCCTGCGGAATTGGCGCATGCCATTCCATCTGAATCCCGGTAATTGGGTGATACAGACGCAGCATTGTCGCGTGCAGAGCCTGACGGTCGAATTTGCGCAGGGCGTTAATGAACGCTTCCGATGCCCCTTTTGGTGGACGAGGACGGCCACCGTACAGTTGATCGCCCACCAGCGGATGAGTGATATGCGCCATGTGCACACGGATCTGGTGAGTACGCCCGGTTTCCAGACGCAGACGCAGACGCGTGTGAATACGGAAGTGCTCCATAATACGGTAGTGAGTCACCGCCGGTTTACCCATTGGGTGAACGGACATATGGGTGCGTTTGGTTGGGTGACGACTGATCGGTTCCTCGACAGTCCCGCCCGCAGTCATATGACCGATAGCCACGGCTTCGTATTCACGGGTAATTTCACGCAATTGCAGCGATTCAACCAGACGAGTCTGGGCCGGAACCGTTTTCGCCACCACCATCAGTCCGGTGGTGTCTTTATCCAGACGATGCACGATGCCAGCACGCGGCACGTCGACGATCGGTGGATAATAGTGCAGCAGCGCGTTCAGGATAGTCCCGTCCGGATTGCCGGCACCAGGGTGAACCACCAGATCGCGCGGCTTATTGATCACCAGGATATCGTCATCTTCATAGACGATGGTCAGCGGGATATCCTGCGGCTCAAAGCGCGCTTCTTCTTCAATTTCAGCATTGATAGCAACGCGTTCGCCACCCAAAACTTTCTCTTTCGGCTTATCGCAGATAACGCCGTTGACCTGCACTCGCTGGTCAAGAATCCACTCTTTTATGCGAGAACGTGAATAATCCGGGAACATTTCGGCCAAAGCCTGATCTAAGCGTTGACCTAGTTGTTTTTCGGACACCATTGCGGTGAGTTGTACAAGTTGTGCCATAGACAGCTTCTTCGTTTAACGTTGGGTTTTACGGCTTCGCCGTATAATATAGTGTGCTATTGTAGCTGGTCTTAATCGGGAGCAGGAATGATAATCTCCCGCATAAACATTCTGAGGAAAGTCAAAACGTCATGACGCGCATGAAATACCTGGTGGCCCTTGCCACACTGAGCCTGGCTTTGGCGGGTTGCTCTGGTTCTAAGGAAGAGGTGCCTGATAGCCCGCCAAATGAAATCTACGCGACTGCTCAACAAAAGTTGCAGGACGGTAACTGGAAACAGGCGATAACGCAACTGGAAGCGCTGGATAACCGCTATCCGTTTGGTCCGTATTCTCAGCAGGTACAGCTTGATCTGATTTATGCGTACTACAAAAATGCCGATCTGCCGCTTGCTCAGGCTGCTATCGACCGCTTCATGCGCCTGAACCCTACGCATCCAAACATTGACTACGTCATCTATATGCGTGGCCTGACGAACATGGCGCTTGATGACAGTGCGCTGCAGGGCTTCTTTGGTGTTGACCGCTCTGACCGCGATCCTCAACATGCTCGCGATGCTTTCAACGACTTCTCCAAACTGGTTCGCGGCTATCCGCAAAGCCAGTACGCGTCCGATGCCTACAAACGCATGGTATTCCTGAAAGATCGTCTGGCGAAGTATGAACTGTCGGTCGTGGATTACTACACCGACCGTGGCGCCTGGGTTGCGGTGGTAAACCGGACCGAAGATATGCTGCGTAACTTCCCTGATACTCAGGCAACCCGCGATGCGTTACCAAAAATGGAACGCGCTTACCGCGAAATGCAGATGACCGCTCAGGCAGATAAAGTCGCGAAAATCATCGCCTCCAACGGTAGCAAGACCAGCGGCTGATGCCCTGCTCTGAAGATTCTGATAACAAAAATGGCAGCCCAAATGGCTGCCATTTTTTTATGCATTTCGTTATAAGCTGAAGCGGTTTAGCTCCAGGTCATCCCATCAACTATGGCTCTCTTTTTGCCATTCCTCAAGTAAAAAATCGCCCGTTCCTGTCCTGCCTCACAAAACCCATTGGTTGACAAAAAGTGACAAAATAACGTGATCCACATCACACATTTTGACATCAGGAAAGGTATGCTGGATTCACCAAGACGGGAAAGACAAGAGGTAAAATTTATGACAATGAACATTACCAGTAAACAAATGGAAATTACTCCGGCAATTCGCCAGCATGTCACCGACCGTCTAGCCAAACTGGATAAATGGCAAACCCAACTCATTAATCCGCACATCATTTTGTCCAAAGAGCCACAGGGCTTTGTTGCGGATGCAACCATGAATACCCCGAACGGACATCTGGTTGCGAGCGCTCGTCACGAAGATATGTACACAGCCATTAACGAATTGATCAACAAGCTGGAAAGGCAGCTCAATAAAGTGCAACACAAAGGGGAAGCACGTCGCGCCAACGCATCGGTGAAAGACGTCAACTTCGTTGAACAAGAGTAATCCTTACAACTGTGTTAATCCAACGCGCCTCCGGGCGCGTTTTTAGTTTCTGAAATCAAACGAAAACGCGTGATTTATCACGCTGTCGACACCAGTGATATCTTCCTGCCTGAGTCACGATTGGAGTTTATCCTCCCTTCCGTGTGCCCTATTGGCGCGTTTTTGATGGTCGTGCGTTTTTGCGGTTGACAGCGCGAAAACAGTACGGTTACTTTACCTGTACTGTTTTAAGGAAACCCTGATGAAAACTGTTCCGTTCTTCTTCGCATTCTTTTTTACCTTCCCCTGATTGGGAGGCAATTCGTCGTGTGATAAAGAATGCGAAGACGAACAACAAGGCCTCCCACACCGGGGGGCCTTTTTTATTGCAAACAAGAAAGGCGACATTATGACTGCGGAAAATCCGTTACTGGCTCTGCGCGATAAGATAAGCGCTCTGGACGAAAAATTGCTGGCGCTGCTGGCTGAGCGTCGGGGGCTTGCGGTAGAAGTCGGCCAGGCCAAACTTCTGTCTCATCGTCCGGTGCGTGATATCGACAGGGAGCGTGATCTGCTTGAGCGCCTGATCGCGCTGGGCAAAACACATCATCTGGATGCGCACTACATTACCCGCCTGTTCCAACTGATTATTGAAGACTCGGTGCTGACCCAGCAGGCGTTGGTGCAACAGCATCTGAATAAAATTAATCCGCATTCTGCTCGCGTAGCGTTCCTCGGCCCGAAAGGGTCGTACTCACATCTGGCGGCCCGTCAGTACGCAGCCCGTCATTTTGAACAGTTTATCGAAAGCGGCTGCGCTAAATTCTCAGACATCTTTAATCAGGTGGAAACCGGCCAGGCGGATTACGCCGTGGTACCGATTGAAAACACCAGCTCAGGCGCCATTAACGACGTTTACGATCTGCTGCAGCATACCACCCTGTTCATCGTCGGTGAGATGACTATCCCTATCGACCATTGCGTGCTGGTCTCCGGCTCGACCGATCTCGATAAGATTGAAACGGTCTACAGCCACCCGCAGCCGTTCCAACAGTGCAGCCAGTTCCTTAATCGCTACCCGCACTGGAAAATTGAGTACACCGAAAGCACCTCCGCTGCGATGGAAAAAGTGGCCGAAGCCAACTCTCCACACGTGGCGGCTCTCGGCAGCGAAGCCGGTGGCGGTCTGTATGGCCTGCAGGTTCTGGAACGCAATCTGGCGAATCAGACGCAGAACATTACCCGCTTTGTGGTTCTGGCGCGTAAAGCCATCAACGTCTCCGATCAGGTTCCGGCAAAAACCACACTGTTGATGGCAACGGGTCAACAGGCAGGTGCGCTGGTAGAAGCCCTGCTGGTGTTACGTAACCACAATCTGATCATGACCAAACTCGAGTCACGCCCGATTTACGGTAATCCGTGGGAAGAGATGTTTTATCTGGACATTCAGGCCAACCTGGAATCGACGGCCATGCGCAAGGCCCTGAAGGAGTTGGGTGAAATCACGCGCTCCATGAAAGTGCTGGGCTGCTATCCGAGTGAAAACGTGGTGCCGGTCGATCCGGCTTAACCACCGCTGAAAGGAAGCTTCTTCATCCCTGCCACGCTAACCGGTAGGGTGAAGATGGCACCGGAGAGTGGATAGTGTCGCACCTCTTCGGCGCTCATATTTTCGCGGGTGGTGGTGATGAACAACGTCTTCATGTCCGGGCCACCAAAGCATACCATCGTCGGACAACGCACCGGCAAGCGATGCTCCTCCAGAATCAGGCCTTCCGGGGAGAAACGTACCACCCGCCAGCCATCAAACAGCGCACTCCAGTAACACCCTTCTTCATCGATAGCCGCGCCGTCAGGGATCCCTTCGCCCGGTGCGAACTGATGGAAAACCTCGCGCTTGCCCAGTTCACCCTGTTCATCCAGCGGCGTGCGCCAGATAACACCGTTTGGCGTATCCGAGGTGTACATCCATTGTTTATCTTCGCTAAAGGCCAGCCCGTTTGCACCCTGGATATCGCACTGGATGACTTTCGGTTTGAGGTCGTTATCCACCCGCACCAGCAGCGCCCCATTATAATCACCCGGCCCCCAGAAGGTTCCGGCATAAAAGCGTCCGTCCCGATCGGTACCGCCGTCGTTGAAGCGGGCCAGTTCAGGATTGCTGGGGTTATCGCAGATTTTTCGGATCAGCAGACCATGCTTATCGCTGAGCCAGATGGCGTTGCGCAGTGCAACGATAAATCCCCCCTTTTCCCGCAGCGCAAAACAGCCCACTTCTTCGGGAAATTGCAGGACCTGGTGCTCGCCGCTGTTCAGGTCGTAACGGTGAATCTCATACTCAAGGATATCGGCCCAGTACAGCGCCTGTTCGGCCTCGCTCCAGGTCGGGCATTCCGGCAGATGACCGGTATAATCAAACAACACTTCAGGTTGTGCCATGATCGTTTCCCTGTAAAAAAAGCCAGCGGGTTTCCCCTCTGGCTTTTGAGTATAAACAGATTTTCTATTGTCGGCTGTCGTTGGCCTGGCGTAACAGCGTCCGGCTCTCATTCTGGAAGCGCTGGGCATAATCGCCAAACCAGTGCTCTACTTTACGGAAGCTGTCGATAAACGCCTGCTTATCGCCCTGCTCCAGCAGCCCAATGGCTTCACCAAAGCGTTTGTAGTAGCGCTTAATCAGCGCCAGATTGCTTTGCGAAGACATAATGATGTCAGCATAAAGCTGTGGGTCCTGCGCAAACAGGCGTCCAACCATTGCCAGCTCAAGCCGATAAATTGGCGACGACAGCGCCAGCAGTTGCTCAAGCTGAACGTTCTCTTCGGCCAGATGTAGACCGTAGGCAAAGGTCGCAAAGTGGCGCAGCGCCTGAATAAACGCCATATTCTGGTCGTGCTCTACCGCGCTGATGCGGTGCAAACGCGCACCCCAGACCTGAATCTGTTCCAACAGCCACTGGTACGCTTCCGGCTGGCGTCCGTCGCAGTACACGACAACCTGTTTCGCCAGGCTACCGCTGTCCGGGCCGAACATCGGGTGCAGACCCAGCACAGGGCCATTATGCACTGCCAGCATCGCCTGCAGCGGCACGGCTTTGACCGAGGCCAAATCGACAAGAATGCAGTCCGCTGGCAGTTTTGGCAGCTTTTCGATAATCTGCGCCGTCACGTGAATCGGGACGCTGACAATCACCATCCCAGCATCCGCGACCATCTCTTCCGCCCGCGACCAGTCATCCTTCTCAAGAATTCGCACCTGGTAGCCAGACAGCGTGAGCATCTTTTCAAACAGTCGCCCCATCTGACCGCCGCCGCCCACAATCACCACCGGGCGCAGCTGCGGGCAAAGGGTTTTAAAGCCTTTGTCGTTTTCGCTGGAGTATGACTCGCGCATAACCCGACGCAAAACGTCCTCAATCAGATCGGGGGGAACGCCTAGCGAGGCGGCTTCCTGACGACGAGACGCCAGCATTGACGCCTCTCGCTCTGGCACATAAATAGGTAAGCCGTATTTGCTTTTGACTTCCCCAACTTCAGCAACCAGCTCCAGACGGCGCGCCAGCAGTCCCAGCAGCGCCTTATCCACTTCATCTATTTGATCGCGCAGGGCGGTCAGTTCAGCAACCATAAATTCCTCTTACGCCAGACGTGCTTTCAGCTGACCGCGCAGGTCCTTATCGAGCTCGCGCAGCAATGCGTCCGTCGTTTCCCAGCTAATGCAGGCATCCGTGACCGAAACGCCGTACTTCATGTCGCAGCGCGGCTGTTCGGAAGACTGATTGCCTTCGTGAATGTTACTTTCAATCATCAGCCCGATAATGGAGCGGTTGCCATCTTTGATTTGGGCAACCACAGATTCTGCCACGGCAGACTGACGGCGGTAGTCTTTATTGGAATTACCATGACTGCAATCTACCATCAGCGATGGCTTCAGTCCCGCCTGTTCCATCTCTTTTTCACACTGTGCGACGTCTGCCGGGCTGTAGTTCGGTGCTTTACCGCCACGCAGGATCACATGGCCATCCGGGTTGCCCTGGGTCTGCAGCAGGCAAACCTGACCGGCCTGGTTGATACCCACAAAGCGATGCGGCATAGCCGCGGCACGCATGGCGTTGATCGCTGTTGCCAGGCTACCGTCGGTACCATTTTTAAAGCCAACAGGCATAGAAAGACCCGAAGCCATCTCGCGGTGAGTCTGAGATTCGGTCGTACGCGCACCAATCGCGGACCAGCTGAACAGATCGCCCAGGTATTGCGGGCTGTTTGGATCCAGCGCTTCGGTTGCCAGCGGCAGGCCCATGCTGACCAGCTCCACCAGCAGACGACGGGCAATTTTTAGACCGCCTTCAACATCAAACGAGCCATCCATGTGCGGATCGTTAATCAGGCCTTTCCAACCCACGGTAGTACGTGGTTTTTCAAAATAGACGCGCATCACAAGGTAGAGGCTATCGCTGACCTCTGCGGCAAGGGCTTTAAATCGACGAGCATATTCTATTGCAGCTTCCGGATCGTGAATCGAGCACGGCCCACAGACCACCAGCAGACGAGGATCGCGTCCGGCAATGATGTTGGAGATGGTCTGGCGTGATTCAGCAATCTGAGCTTCCTGCTCTGCCGTCAACGGGAATTCCGCTTTCAGCACTTCAGGAGTGATCAGGACATGTTCGTCGGCGATATGTACGTTGTTCAGCGCGTCTTTTTGCATGGTGGCTACCTGTATGACTCGTTTGCGATAATGGATGTCCTCACTGAGGATAGGTTTACAATAACACATCAAGTAAAGTTTTCAATCCATAATCCGTAAATTTATCTTTACAACACCCCTGTTTGGCGCATTTATTTTCAACAACACCGTAAACAATACAATACACTCGCGATTGATTGCGGCTGCGCTATGCTGAAAGAACTGACCCGGAGGAGCTTATGAAGCCTGTTCTGTGCGCACTGGTACTGCTGTTATTAAGCGGCTGTAAGCTGGATCCGTATGCCGACGTCCCAAAAGGCAAGACCGATTGGTACGGCGAAGGGATTGATGATGGCCGAAGCGGTATATCCGCCAGAAGCGAGCAGACCCTGGCCCGCGACCTTGAAGACCCGAAGGTAGACCAAACAGCGTACCTTAAGGGTTATGCCGTGGGTCTGGAGGATATCTGCCAGGCTCATCTGCTGTATGGCTGGGGCGTGACCGGTAAAATGTTCCCCGAAGGGTGTGACAGTAAAGCGAATGCCGCCGCACTCCGGGAGGCCTGGAATGCAGGAGCAAAAGAAGGCGCGCAATCCACGAGTTTCCGTTAAGACTCGTACACCAGCAATTCCCCACCTCTGGTCACGGCTAATCCATTATCGTGGCTAATGACTCACTGTAAGAATAATGTTAATATTCATACAATTCTTTTGGCTATCTCTTCTCTGGATGCATGGCGGTTTCAGGTGAGCACCCGGTGGCTACGTTTGGTGTGTCGACTACTCGCGACACTGCTTTTCCTCTCAATGGATGTTCCCGCATTTGCTGCCTCCGGCGGCCAGGATAACGCTGTTCGCGATATTGTTTCCGGGATAGTCAGCTATACCCGTTGGCCAACGCTCAACGGCCCTCCCGTCCTCTGCGTCTTCGCCACGTCGTCATACGTTAGCGCATTTTCCCCTGCATCTGCGGGGTATAAAACCGTCATTGTACAGAACGAACAGGAAGCATTTTCAGCGCGGTGTAATGCCCTCTATTTTGGTCGCGAATCCGCAGAGCAGCAGCAGAATATCATTAATCATTTCCAGCAGCCGCTGCTGACCATCAGCGAGCAAAACCCTGACTGCGTAGTGGGCAGCGCATTTTGCCTGCAGATGAATGCTTCCCGCGTGACCTTTTCCGTCAACCTCGACGCCCTTTCCCGCAGTGGCGTACGGGTCAACCCGGATGTGTTAATGCTTGCCCGGAATAAAAAACATGAATAAGGCACTCGCGACCACGCATCGCCCTACGTTTAAGAGAACCTTACGACGCATCAACACCATCAGTATCGTCATCACCATGACCCTGATCTGGCTGATGCTCAGTGCGGTTTCCGTGGTGAGCCTGAAACAGTATGCGCAAAAAAATCTTGAGCTGACCGGCGCAACCCTGAGTCATAGCATTGAAGCCGCGCTGGTGTTTGGCGATGAAACTGCAGCGACAGATACGCTGGCAGCGCTGGGTAAGCAGGGGCAGTTTGCGCAGGCCGATGTCTTTGACCGGGGCAACAGACCCTTTGCCCATTGGGCTTACGAAAGCGCCGCCAGCAGTGAACGCTTCAACCTGATGCTCAGCCACTGGCTGTTTCCTAAACCCGCCACCCAGCCGGTAATGCACAACGGCGAAGTGATTGGCCAAATCAGGCTGACCGCGCGCGACAGTCTGATTGGCCATTTTATCTGGACCTCACTTGGGGTGCTGACTACCTGCATTTTGCTGGCCACTGCCGCAGCGATGGTCATTTCTCGTCAGCTGCATGCTGGCGTGGTTAACGCACTGCAGAACATTGCCGATGTTGCCCACGATGTGCGCACCAACCGTAATTTTTCCCGCCGCGTCCCGGAGGAGAAAATTGAAGAGTTTCATCGCTTCGCCCAGGATTTCAATAGCCTGTTGAATGACATGGAACAGTGGCAGCAAACGCTGCAGGCAAAAAACGATCAGCTGCTGCGCTCTGCCATGCACGATGCACTGACCGGATTACCCAATCGGGCACTGTTCCGCACCCGGCTTCAGGCTCTGATGAACGATCCTAAAACACGGGACTCCTCTGCCCTGCTCTTTCTTGATGGCGATGACTTCAAAGAGATCAACGACACCTTCGGCCATGCTGCCGGCGATTGCGTACTAATAGAAACCGCAGCCCGCCTGGCCGGATTTGGCGGCAAGCAGCACCAGGCCTACCGTCTTGGCGGCGATGAGTTCGCCATGATCCTGATGGAGGTCAGCAGTGAGGCGCAGGTGCAACGTATTTGCACCGGGGTGGCGCAGCAGTTCAGCCACCCGACAGATATGCGAAACGGACAGACCACAGCGTTTACGCTGAGTATTGGTTATGCGCTTTCCTGGGAACATAGCACCGTGGAGACGCTGCTGGAGCAGGCCGATCAAAACATGTACCTGATGAAAAATCAGCGGATAAAAACAGAGTCATAGACCATAAGGAATTCAGCATGTTAAAGCGTTTCATTGCCCCGATTATCCTCTCTGCACTTGTGCTGGCTGGATGTCAGGCGCCACAGGGGAAATTCACGCCGGAACAGATGTCCGAAATGAAAGCCTGCGGCTTTAGTGAGACTAACGGTGACTGGTCGCTGGGCCTTTCAGATAAAATCCTGTTTGCCACGAATGACTCTCAGTTGAAAGACGACAGCCGCCAGCAGATTCAGAAAATGGCCGCGCAGCTCGCCGCGACCGGGCTGAAGCATGCCCGCATGGATGGGCACACCGATAACTACGGGGAAGACGGCTATAACGAAGCGCTGTCGCTTAAGCGTGCAGACCGTGTCGCCGATGCCTGGGCGGAAGGCGCGCATATTCCACGCACCAACCTCACTACTCGCGGGCTCGGGAAAAAATACCCGGTTGCCAGCAACAGTACTTCACAGGGTCGCGCGGAGAACCGTCGGGTCACCATCGTCATCAGCGCGCCCTGATTATTATTCTGCTGACGGTATGACGGATACTGCGCCAGCCATGCGCCAGCGCAGTACGTCAATCAGCATAAATATCAGCAGGCTGGCACCCAGTACCGGCATCGCCATTCCCAGCAGACTCGCTGCGACCAGCGTCGTTAACCGCCCGCTCAACGGCAGGTCACACCAGCTTTGCGTCAGCGTCATCAACGGATTGTATTTCGCAGGCGATGGGCGGCGGATCCACCACAGCCGATAGCCCATCACAATCATCACGCAAAGCGCGAGGCCAAAAGCCATCAGCAGCAGTTGATTGACCACCCCAAACAGCAACCCCATGTGGAAATCCACCCCCCAGCGGGTGAGTTTCGCCATCAGCGGAAAATCGGCAAAACGGGTGCGATCCACCACCTGCATTCGGTTTGCGTCGATAGCCACCCCGTCCACCTGCGTCGGCCAGCGTCGATCAATCTCGGTTACCGTCCAGGCCTTGCCTGGCGTGTTTGCCGGGCGGATTTCAACCTTATGCGCATCAATTCCTGCTCGCTGGGCCAAATGCAGGACATCATCAAACTGCCCCCGTTCCGCTGGCATTGGCATCGTCATTTCCATTGCCATTGCCATTGCACCGTGATGCTCTGCGTGAGGGTCCTGTATCATCATTGGGCCATCGAGCTGGGTATTCAGCTGCGGCGTAAGCCAGTTGAATGCCGCGCGCAGCCTGTCAACATTGCCTCCCGCCCACTGGGACCAGGTGAGTCCCGTTGCTGAAAACAGCAGCATGCCCGCCAGCAGCAACCAGCCGAGCGACACATGCCAGCGACGGGTATTCTGCACGCGGTTATGAATCCGGCGCTTAGGGCGGCTGTAAAACCACAGCACGATCCCGCCACACGCCGCAAACCACATCCAGGAAGCCGCCAGTTCACTGTAAAGCCGCCCCACATTGCCAAGCAGCAGCGAGCGATGGGCATAATCAATCCACTGACGCAGCGGTAAAATCCCGCTGGTGCCATAAACGGTCATATCGCCCTTTACCGCGAGGGTTACCGGATCGATAAACAGCGCCCGGGTTTCCGACTCCCCCAGCGCGGGGTCACTGAACATCACACGGGTCGTTTCCCCCATAGTGAGTGAGGGCCGCACGGCATAAAGCCCCAGCTTTCCACCGGAGGCCTGCTCGGCTACTGCGATTTGTTCCGCCAGAGAATGAGGCGTACCGTCGGGCTGTGCCGTTAATGCCGCACGATAAATAAGATTTTCCAGCTGTGGCGTGGCCACGTAGAGCGTACCGGTCAACGCCGCGACAAAAATAAACGGTCCGATAAACAGACCGACAGCGAAATGAAGACGGCGCAGCAGGGTTATCCAGGCTGCGCGAGGGGTGCAGGTAGTCATACTTTTCCTATTTGAAAGCAAACAGATAGCGTGGCGCTTCAGCGCCCATTTTTAGGTGTTAGCAGGTAAAAGCAGACTACCGCGGCGGGGCGCGCGGGTCGGGAGAGAGCCAGGGGAAATAGTGCCAGAGCTGAGCCACAGGCCGCTGCGGGCGCAGGTGAACACGCAACAGCAGTGCGCAAACCAGCATGACAAGCGACAGTATCAGTACAGGCACATGAGCCAGCAGTACACAGTAACCACAGGCTTCGGCATGGTCGACGGGCATTATCCCGGACGGGTGCCCGTTATGCTCATTGTCCGGCATTGGCATCTGGTGATGCATCATGCCTGGCATCGCACTCATCGGGTCTTTTTGCAGCGAAACAGAGATCAGCGGCGCCACAATAATCAATGCAATAGCAAACAGCGCGAACCAGGCCGCGATGCGCTTACTGTGACTGTGATAACACCGAATCTCTGCCATCTTCCCCCCAAACTGGCGGGCATTGTAAATGATTTATGGCTGAGACGTTAACAATCTGAACTGCGGAAATGAAAAAGGGCCAGCCTTTCGGCCAGCCCTTTTCAACACGGATGTTGCTTAAGCGCCAAGACGCTCTTTGATACGAGCTGACTTACCGGTACGCTCACGCAGGTAGTACAGTTTAGCTTTACGAACGGCACCACGACGTTTAACAGCAATGCTGTCTACAACTGGTGAGTGAGTCTGGAATACACGCTCAACACCTTCGCCGTTGGAAATTTTACGAACAGTGAATGCAGAGTGCAGACCGCGGTTACGGATAGCGATAACCACGCCCTCGAATGCCTGCAGACGTTTTTTGGAACCTTCAACAACCCATACTTTCACTTCCACGGTATCGCCCGGACGGAAGGAAGGTACGTCCTGCTTCATCTGCTCTTGTTCAATTTGCTTGATAATGTTGCTCATAATTTAATCTCTTATCCTGGGTAAACTGATATTTGGGGGCTTACGCCTCACCATCATGTTTATGTTGCTGTTGCGCGTGTTCCCGTTGGAACTCCGCCAGCAACCTTGCTTGCTCTTCAGTCAGAGCCAGGTTTTCCAAAAGTTCAGGTCTTCTCAGCCAGGTCCGGCCCAGCGACTGTTTCAAACGCCAGCGACGTATCTCGGCATGATTGCCTGACAGTAATACTGCCGGGACAGTCATCCCTTCCAACACTTCAGGTCGAGTATAGTGTGGACAGTCCAGTAATCCATCAGCAAAGGAATCTTCCGTCGCTGATGCTTCATGTCCCAGAACACCCGGAATAAACCGGGAGACCGAGTCAATCAGCGTCATTGCTGGTAACTCACCACCGCTGAGAACGTAATCGCCGATAGACCATTCTTCGTCTATTTCGGTTTGAATTACGCGCTCATCTATCCCTTCGTAGCGACCGCACACCAGAATCAACTTCTCACTGGTAGCCAGTTCGCTGACGCCTGCTTGATCAAGCTTGCGTCCCTGAGGTGAAAGATAAATCACCTTTGCGCCTTCACCCGCCGCGGCTTTTGCTGCATGAATGGCATCCCGCAAGGGTTGCACCATCATCAACATCCCCGGTCCGCCGCCGAAAGGACGTGAATCCACGGTACGGTGCCGGTCATGAGCGAAATCACGCGGACTCCAGCTCTGAATGTTCAGCAGGCCATTTTTTACGGCCCGGCCAGTTACCCCGTAGTCGGTAATCGCACGAAACATCTCTGGAAACAGGCTAACTACACCAATAAACATCAGCCAATCCCCATGACATCGACTTTTACTCGTAACCCGGAGGTTTTAAAAACCAGGATCCCAATCTACTTCAATGGTTTGAGTAGTGAGATCGACTTTCTTGATAACCTGTCCATCGAGGAACGGAACCAACCGCTCCTTGATGCCAAATGCATCTTTCAGGTTTGCCTTAATGACGAGAACGTCATTAGACCCGGTTTCCATCATATCGATGACTTTACCGAGGTCATAGCCTTCCGAGGTCACTACCTGGCAGCCCATAAGGTCTTTCCAGTAATAAGTGCCATCGTCCAGCGCAGGCAGCTGCGAGGAATCCACGACAATTTCGCAATTGGTCAGCAGATTCGCGGCATCCCGATCTTCAATGCCTTTCAGCTTGATGACCAGATCCTGATTGTGGTGACGCCAGCTTTCCAGCTCAACAGTCTGCCACTGACCCGCCTTCTGGATAAACCAGGGCTGATAGTCAAAAATGCTTTCAGCGTCTTCGGTGGAAGAAAACACTCTGAGCCAACCACGAATACCGTAGGAAGAGCCCATCTTGCCGACAACAATCGGTTCAACAGGTGCTTTTGCGGCGAGTTGCTTGCTCATCATGACCACCGTGACAGATTAAGCTGCTTTGTTTGCTGCTTTGATCAGCGTAGCAACGCGATCGGAAACAGTCGCGCCCAGGCCAACCCAGTGAGCGACACGATCCAGATCCAGACGAGTTTCTTCTTCTGCACCGCTTGCCAGTGGGTTGAAGAAACCAACGCGCTCGATGAAGCGACCGTTGCGTGCATTACGGCTGTCAGTAACAACAACCTGGTAGAACGGACGCTTTTTTGCGCCGTGACGTGCTAAACGAATAGTTACCATAACATCCTCTTGTGTGAATAAAACACCGGGCCCCATCGAGGGACGGAGCCCGGTGTTATATTAAAAGCCCGAAAATTTTACTCATTTCGGCGCAAAAAGCAATCGCTAAAGCGAATTAGCGACCTGGGAAGCCCGGAGGCATCATCCCTTTCATGCCGCGCATCATTTTAGCCATCCCGCCTTTCTTCATTTTCTTCATCATGCGCTGCATGTCGTCGAACTGTTTCAGAAGGCGGTTAACATCCTGCACCTGCATCCCGCAACCTGCGGCGATACGGCGTTTGCGCGAACCTTTGATGATTTCAGGATGCGCACGTTCTTTGAAGGTCATGGAGTTAATGATCGCTTCCATACGCACCAGCACCTTGTCATCCATCTGTGCTTTTACGTTGTCAGGGATTTGCCCCATGCCCGGCAGTTTGCCCATCAGGCTGGCCATACCGCCCATGTTTTTCATCTGGCGAAGCTGATCAAGAAAGTCGGTCAGGTCAAACCCGTCGCCCTTCTTGAGTTTGTTCGCCAGTTTTTCAGCCTGCGCGCGGTCAACTTTGCTTTCGATATCTTCGATGAGTGACAGCACGTCGCCCATGCCAAGAATACGGGAGGCAATACGATCCGGGTGGAACGGCTCCAGCGCTTCGGTTTTCTCGCCGACGCCGAGGAATTTAATCGGCTTACCGGTAATGTGGCGAATGGAAAGCGCCGCACCGCCGCGGGCATCACCGTCCACTTTGGTCAGCACGACGCCAGTCAGCGGCAGCGCTTCGTTAAACGCTTTCGCGGTATTCGCCGCATCCTGACCGGTCATCGCATCGACAACGAACAGGGTTTCAACCGGATTGATAGAAGCATGGACCTGCTTGATTTCGTCCATCATCGCTTCGTCAACGTGCAGACGACCGGCGGTATCCACCAGCAGCACGTCGTAGAATTTCAGCTTCGCTTCTTTCAACGCGGCGTTAACGATGTCGACAGGCTTCTGCGCCACATCCGACGGGAAGAAATCAACACCAACCTGTTCGGCCAGCGTTTCCAGCTGTTTGATCGCCGCCGGGCGATAGACGTCGGCAGAAACGACCAGCACTTTCTTTTTGTGCTTTTCACGCAGGAACTTACCGAGTTTACCCACGCTGGTGGTTTTACCGGCACCCTGCAGGCCCGCCATCAGCACCACGGCAGGCGGCTGAGCGGCAAGGTTAAGCACCTGGTTCTCTTCGCCCATCGCCGACACCAGTTCATTGCGGACGATTTTGACGAATTCCTGACCTGGGGTCAGGCTCTTGTTGACTTCATGCCCCACCGCGCTCTCTTTTACGCGGTTGATGAAATCACGCACGACCGGCAGCGCCACGTCGGCTTCAAGCAGCGCCATGCGAACTTCGCGCAGCGTCTCTTTAATATTTTCTTCGGTAAGGCGTCCGCGACCGCTGATGTTGCGCAGCGTACGTGACAGACGGTCAGTTAAATTATCAAACATTGTCTCTCGCCTGAGGTGGAAACGTTCGGTCGCGCTGAGCGACACAGACACAGAATTTCGCCGCAGTATAACACGACAGCGCACGAGTTGTGATGCAACGGTTGGAGCATGCGTCACGTAACGTTATACTGCTTCTCTTTCAACCATGCCGACATTAACTTCTATATGCCTGTTTTTGCACTGCTCGCACTTGTCGCCTACTCCATCAGCCTTGCGCTGATCATTCCTGCCCTGCTGCAAAAAAACAGTGGCTGGCGACGCATGGCCATTCTCTCCGCGGTGATTGCGCTTATCTGCCATGCCTTTGCGCTGGAAGCGCGGATTCTCCCCGGTGGCGACACAGGGCAAAATCTCAGCCTGTTGAATGTCGGTTCATTGGTTAGCCTGATGATTTGTACGGTGATGACTATTGTCGCCTCCCGCAATCGGGGCTGGCTGCTGCTGCCGATTGTCTACACCTTTGCGCTGATAAACCTCGCCTTCGCAACGTTTATGCCCAACGAGTTCATCACCCATCTGGAAGCCACACCGGGCATGATGGTGCACATTGGGCTGTCACTGTTTGCCTACGCAACGCTGATTATTGCCGCCCTTTATGCCCTGCAGCTGGCATGGATTGACTATCAGCTGAAGAATAAAAAGCTCGCTTTCAGCAGTGAAATGCCCCCGCTGATGAGCATTGAGCGCAAAATGTTTCACATCACCCAGGTGGGCGTGGTGCTGCTCACCCTGACCCTGTGCACCGGCTTGTTCTATCTGCACAATCTGTTCAGCGTCGAAAATATTGATAAAGCGGTGCTTTCCATCATCGCCTGGTTTGTCTATATCGTGTTGTTATGGGGTCACTATCATGAAGGCTGGCGCGGACGTCGCGTGGTCTGGTTTAACATGGCTGGCGCAGGATTGCTGACGCTGGCTTACTTTGGCAGCCGCGTCCTGCAGCAGTTTGTCAGCTAAGACTTAAAGGAATCTCCGTTGGAACATATCTCAACCACGACGCTTATCGTCACACTAATCGTCATGGTGATCGTTTCTGCCTACTTCTCCGGTTCGGAAACCGGGATGATGACGCTCAACCGCTACAAGCTGCGTCATATGGCAAAACAGGGCAACAGCGCCGCGAAGCGTGTTGAAAAGCTGCTGCGCAAGCCCGACCGTCTGATTAGCCTGGTGCTGATCGGCAACAACCTAGTCAATATTCTGGCTTCCGCACTGGGCACGATCGTCGGCATGCGTCTCTACGGCGATGCGGGCGTCGCGATTGCCACCGGCGTTCTGACGTTTGTCGTACTAGTGTTTGCCGAAGTGTTACCGAAAACCATTGCTGCGCTGTACCCGGAAAAAGTCGCCTATCCAAGCAGTTTTCTGCTGGCACCGCTGCAGGTGCTGATGATGCCGCTGGTATGGCTACTTAACACCATCACCCGCATTCTGATGCGCATGATGGGCATTAAAACCGAAACCTCTATCAGCAGCGCACTCAGCAAAGATGAATTACGTACCATCGTGAACGAATCACGCTCGCAAATTTCCCGACGTAATCAGGACATGCTGCTCTCAGTGCTGGACCTCGAAAAAGTCAGCGTCAACGACATCATGGTACCGCGCAATGAAATCGTCGGGATTGATATCAATGACGACTGGAAATCCATTGTGCGTCAGCTGACGCACTCTCCGCACGGGCGCATCGTGCTGTACCGCGATTCACTGGATGATGCGATGAGCATGCTGCGCGTGCGCGAAGCCTATCGCCTGATGACCGAGAAAAAAGAGTTCACCAAAGAGGTGATGCTGCGTGCGGCGGATGAAATTTACTACGTCCCGGAAGGCACGCCGCTCAGCACCCAACTGGTGAAATTCCAGCGCAATAAAAAGAAAGTCGGCCTGGTGGTGGACGAGTACGGCGACATTCAAGGGCTGGTAACGGTTGAAGATATTCTGGAAGAGATAGTCGGTGACTTCACCACCTCGATGTCGCCTTCGCTGGCAGAAGAAGTCACCCCGCAAAACGACGGTTCGGTGATCATCGACGGCACCGCCAACGTGCGCGAACTGAACAAAGCCTTCAACTGGCATTTCCCGGAAGATGACGCGCGCACCATTAACGGCGTGATTCTGGAAGCACTGGAAGAGATCCCGGCGATTGGCACACGCGTGCGTATCAGCCAGTACGATATCGATATTCTCGACGTACAGGACAATATGATTAAGCAGGTGAAAGTGGTGCCGGTGAAATCATTGCGGGAAAGCGTGGCAGAGTAAAACAGCAGTGCCGGGCCAGCGCAGCGCCGCCCGGCACTATCAGGACAGGTTAGCCTTTCGCTTTCGCGACAGAGACCATCGCCGCACGGATGGTACGACCGTTCAGGGTGTAACCCTTCTGCATCACCATCAGCACGTTACCCGGTGCAATCTCTTCTGACTCAACCATGGCAATGGCCTGATGCACATTCGGATCCATTGGCACGTTGATGTCGCCAACCACTTCCACACCGTACTTACGCACCACGTCGAGCATGGATTTCAGCGTCAGCTCGATGCCTTCCACCATTGCCGCCATGTCCGGGTTAGCTTTATCAGCCACTTCCAGCGCGCGATCGAGGCTGTCGATAACAGGCAGCAGATCGTTGACGAATTTTTCCAGGGCAAACTTATGCGCCTTTTCGACATCCTGCTCGGTACGGCGGCGCAGGTTTTCCATTTCAGCCTTCACACGCAGCACGCTTTCGCGCTCGCGGGTCTGAGCTTCCTCTAACTGAGCTTCCAGATTCGCAATTTTCTCATCGCGCGGATCCACCTGCTCAGCAGAAGCATCAGGCTCCACGGCCTCTACCTCTTCGTGCTGGTCCTTGATAGTTTCTTCCGGGGCTTGCCCCTCAGGCGTTTTCTGTTCTTTACTACTCATGAATTTCTCCGCGTTTTTTGGTATTCATTCGCTGACTTCGCTTATTATGGGGATCGCGCTGCGGGTTTCAAGGGAAGCAGGCATATTGTCATCATTCATTCGGCACAAGGACCTCCAGAAAATGAACAATCATTTCAAGTGTATCGGTATTGTCGGCCATCCCCGCCATCCTACCGCGTTGACCACACATGAAATGCTCTATCGCTGGCTGTGCACCAAAGGCTACGATGTGATTGTTGAACAACAAATTGCCCGTGAGCTGCAGCTGAAAAATGTAACGACAGGCACACTGGCCGATATCGGTCAAAAAGCAGACCTCGCCGTTGTCGTCGGCGGCGATGGTAATATGCTGGGGGCCGCAAGAACACTGGCCCGCTACGATATCAAAGTTATCGGGATCAACCGTGGAAACCTGGGTTTTCTTACCGATCTCGATCCGGATAACGCGCAACAGCAATTGGCCGATGTCCTTGAAGGACACTATATCACCGAGAAGCGCTTTCTGCTGGAAGCACAGGTGTGCCAGCGGGATTGCCAGAAGCGGATCAGCACCGCGATCAACGAAGTGGTGCTCCACCCGGGCAAGGTCGCGCACATGATCGAATTTGAAGTCTATATCGATGAAGTCTTTGCGTTTTCTCAGCGTTCAGATGGCCTGATCATCTCCACGCCGACGGGGTCAACCGCCTATTCGCTTTCCGCCGGGGGGCCGATTCTCACCCCTTCTCTGGATGCCATTACGCTGGTCCCTATGTTCCCGCACACGCTCTCTGCCCGCCCGCTGGTGATCAATAGTAGCAGCACCATTCGCCTGCGCTTTGCCCATCCGCGCAATGACCTGGAAATTAGCTGTGACAGCCAGATAGCCCTCCCCATCCAGGAAGGTGAAGATGTCCTGATTCGCCGCTGTGACTACCACCTGAATCTTATTCACCCTAAAGATTACAGCTATTTCAATACGTTGAGCTCTAAACTCGGCTGGTCAAAAAAATTGTTCTGATTTCGACTTAGTCTCTTTACTGTATAAAAAACCAGTTTATACTGTATGTAAACACAGTTATGGTTTTTCATACAGGAAGACGACAATGCTGGCACAACTGACCATCAGCAATTTTGCAATCGTTCGCGAACTTGAAATCGATTTTCATAGCGGCATGACGGCCATTACCGGCGAGACCGGGGCCGGTAAATCCATTGCAATTGATGCCCTCGGGTTGTGCCTGGGAGGGCGTGCAGAAGGCGATATGGTTCGTGCCGGTGCCAGCCGTGCCGATCTTTGCGCCCGTTTCGCCCTCAAAGATACCCCTGCCGCCCAGCGCTGGCTGGAAGCCAACCAGTTGGAAGACGGACGCGAGTGCTTACTGCGTCGTGTCATTAGCAGCGACGGCCGTTCCCGCGGTTTTATCAACGGCACGGCGGTACCGCTGTCACAACTGCGAGAACTGGGTCAGTTGCTGATTCAAATTCACGGTCAGCACGCCCACCAGCAGTTGGTGAAAGCTGAGCATCAGAAATCCCTGCTCGACGGTTATACCGGTGAAGGTGAACTGACCCTGCAAATGGCAGATCGCTATCGTCAGTGGCATCAAAGCTGCCGCTCTCTGGCTCAGCATCAGCAACAAAGCCAGGAACGTCTCGCTCGTGCTGAACTGTTGCAATACCAATTGAAAGAGCTGAATGAATTTCAGCCACTGCCGGGCGAATTTGAACAAATTGATGAAGAGTACAAGCGTCTGGCAAACAGTGGTCAGTTAATCAGCACCAGTCAGCAGGCGTTGACGCTAATGGCTGATGGCGAAGACGCCAATCTGCAAAGCCAGCTTTATGCCGCCCGTCAATTAGTGACAGAACTTGCCGGTATGGACAGCAAACTCACTAGCGTACTGGACATGCTGGAGGAGGCGACTATCCAGCTTACCGAAGCCAGCGATGAGCTACGTCATTACTGCGACAGGCTGGATCTCGATCCTAACCGCCTCTTCGAGCTGGAACAGCGTATTTCTCGCCAGATTTCTCTCGCCCGCAAACATCAGGTCAGCCCGGAAGAGCTACCCGCGTTTTATCAGTCTTTGCTCGATGAACAACAGCTGCTCGATGACCAGGCGGATTCGCTGGAAACCTTAAGCCTTGCCGTGAGTAAGCATCATCAGCAGGCGCTGGCCACTGCCGAGCAATTGCACGCCTTACGCGTTGCCAGCGCCAATGAGCTGGCAGGCCTGATTACCGCGAGCATGCATACTCTCTCAATGCCACACGGCCTGTTCACTATCGACGTGAAATTTGAAGAGAACCATCTGACTGCAGAAGGCGCTGACCGCATTGAGTTCCGCGTCACCACCAACCCAGGTCAGCCAATGCAGCCTATCGCCAAGGTTGCCTCTGGGGGTGAGCTCTCTCGTATTGCGCTGGCAATCCAGGTGATCACCGCGCAGAAAATGGAAACCCCAGCGCTGATTTTCGACGAAGTGGACGTCGGGATCAGTGGCCCTACCGCGGCTGTTGTTGGTCGCCTGTTACGCCAGTTGGGCGATTCGACCCAGGTGATGTGTGTGACTCACCTGCCTCAGGTCGCTGGCTGTGGGCATCATCATTTCTACGTCAGCAAAGAAACCGACGGTGAAATGACGGAAACTCACATGCGGCCGCTGGATAAACGCGCCCGTTTACAGGAACTGGCTCGCCTGCTCGGCGGCAGTGAAGTCACCCGTAACACCCTGGCGAACGCCAAAGAGTTGCTGGCGGCATAAACTTTTTCGCAATCTGAGAGTCTCAGTTCACAACAAAAAAACGCCAACAGACCAGGCCTTAGACCCATTAGATTTCGAGTTGCATGACAAAACACCGCGTGTTTTGAACAGTGCTTGCGCTGGCCCTGATGGGTGAGGCCACTGGCCGAATCAAGCGGCAAAGCTGGGGATCCCCAGTCACTTGCTTAAGTCAGTGGCTGGAGTGACCCCAACAGTGGCGAGTCCATGGATGAGCCGAGTCACAGGGCAGCCAACGCATCTGCAGCTTGAAAGATGATAGGTAGAAAGGTTTTAATGTGATGAAAGGTCTATTATCATCGTCAAATTACAATTGAGCCGTGAACTGCTCAGGCCCGAAAAGGAATGAAATCACTATGCGCTGTAAAATGCTGACTGCTGCCGCAGCGGTTCTTCTGATGTTGACCGCAGGCTGTTCCACTCTGGAACGAGTGGTTTACCGTCCTGACATCAACCAGGGTAACTATCTGGCCCCTAACGATGTTGCAAAAATTCGTGTCGGCATGACGCAACAGCAGGTTGCCTATGCTCTGGGTACCCCGATGATGTCCGATCCCTTCGGGAGCAACACCTGGTTCTACGTGTTCCGCCAGCAGCCTGGTCATGAGAAAGTGACGCAGCAGACGCTGACGCTGACCTTTAACAGCAGCGGTGTGCTGACAAACATCGACAACAAACCTGCGCTGACCAACTAAGTTGTTCTCGCGGATGTGAAAAAAGCGCTCTCTGAGCGCTTTTTTTGTGCCTGTCATCCTGGAAAGTTTTCTGCGTTGCCCTCAGCCAACGTCACCGACGTGAACGTTCCCTTCCGCCAGCCAAACTATTTTCCGCTTTTCTCTGCCCGCTGGCGGCGCAGTGCTTTCGGGTCAGCAATCAGCGGTCGGTAGATTTCCACACGATCGCCGTCGTGTACCGTGTCCTGTAATTTCACGGCCCTGCTCCAGATGCCGACCTTATTCTGACTGAGGTCGATATCCGCGCGAAGTCGGGTTAAGCCACTGGCGGCAATCGCCTGTTCGACCGTCGCCCCTTCTTCCAGCGAGACTTTTTGCAGATACTGCTTTTCCGGCAGCGCATACACCACTTCCACCGAAATCTTAACCGACACGGTAAACCTCTTTTGCACGAGTCGTGAACGCCTGCACCATGTTGGACGCCAGTTCTTTGAAGATACGACCAAAGGCCATTTCGATCAGTTTGTTGGTGAACTCGAAGTCGAGGTGAAACTCGATTTTGCAGGCGTCACCGCTTAACGGCGTAAATTTCCAGCCGCCAATCAGCTTCTTAAACGGGCCATCCACCAGATGCATCAGGATGCTCTGGTTATCGGTCAGCGTATTACGCGTCGTAAATGTCTTACTGATCCCCGCTTTGGAGACGTCCACTGCCGCGGTCATTTGCGACGGACCGGTCTCAAGCACCCGACTTCCGGTGCAGCCTGGCAAAAAATCGGGGTAAGCATCCACATCATTTACGAGTTGGTACATCTGCTGCGCACTGTAGGGGACAAGTGCAGTACGACTAATCTGAGGCATGGCTATTTCCACTCACTGTTCTGGCACAAATAATATCATTTATCCCCTGTTAAAAAAAACGCTGTGCCACAACTCGTGCTAAGATAGGCCATTGCGCCTCGCGGGAAGCATTGAGGCAAGGTACAGAAAAGATGACTTCAGGATACTATGACTAAGAAGAAAACCCACAAACCTGGATCAGCCACCATCGCGCTGAATAAACGCGCCCGCCACGAATATTTTATTGAAGAAGAATTCGAAGCGGGTCTCTCCCTGCAAGGCTGGGAAGTGAAGTCTCTGCGCGCGGGAAAAGCCAACATTGGCGACAGCTACGTTATCTTCAAAGATGGCGAAGCATTCCTGTTTGGTGCCAACTTTACCCCGCTGGCCGTGGCGTCATCACACTACGTTTGCGATCCCACCCGCACGCGTAAACTGCTGCTCAACCAGCGTGAACTCGATTCGCTGTTCGGGAGCGTAAGTCGTGATGGCTATACGGTGCTTGCCCTGTCGCTGTACTGGAAAAATGCCTGGTGCAAAGTGAAAATTGGCGTCGCCAAAGGGAAGAAACAGCACGATAAGCGTAATGATGCCAAAGACCGTGAATGGCAGGTGGATAAAGCCCGTATTATGAAACACGCCGGACGCTAATCCCGCCCTTAAGCCAAATTATTCCAGCAGTGCATCACTGCTGGAACATTCTGACATTTTCCCGCTCACTTCTCTTTATTCCCTTCAAAGGGCCAAGGCCATTTTTAAAATATATTGTCTGCCCTACACCCTCGACTAAAGAATATATCATGTAGGCGCCCTTCTAATTATCCAGGTATTAAGCGTTTAATAAAACCAAACAGTAAATTACCGCTTTCTTATAAGCTGCCCAACGAAAACAAGATACCCATCACATTTATCCACCCTGTCTTTAATTAATGATGGTAATCATTCTCAGAAAAAACCTTCATGCCCAGCTATCCGCTGTGAATAAAAATCACAATATAATTCATCACGTTGCCTCCATGAAATATTCCCCAAAGCCAAACTCTTCTTTTATGTGGTCGGAGGAGCTTCAGTGAATCGCTGAAGAAATTCATTCTGACTTAATGTTATGTAACTGCTGCTTAATTTGCGCATTCTTTTTTTCCTGTCTATATCATGATTAGCGCATGAATAAAAATAAACCACTATAAAACAGGGGTTTTTAGCACCCGACACATTATTACCGAAAACTGTTTACTCACTATTCTTTCACAGCTTTCACGGGCAACGGATTCGCTCGCTTAAAATTTAAGATAAGGCTCCACCCATTTAAGGCATTAACTGCGGAAGTCCGTTTTATCGCGTGAGGTTCACCTTGCCTACAAAAAAACGGTAACAACACTTTCTTTGAATGGAGTGATAACCATGCATCCTGTTTCTATCATTTCTGAATTGACCGGCGTCACCAGCAATGTTCAGGCATCTGAAGTGACCCTTTCCGCCCCCTCTGTTGTGAAGCTTCAGCTTGAGCGCTCGGATATTGCCTCAATCACAAGAACCGGGCAGGACATGGTGATCAGGCTGCATTCGGGCGAAACCATTACGATCAAAAACTTCTACGAAACCTCGCAGGGGACCAGCCACCTGGTTTTGGAAGATAGCCAGGGAGCGCTGTGGTGGGTACAGGATCCTGGCAGCGCGCTGCATTTCCAGCAGATTGAGAATTTTGATGCCTTTATGATCGCCGATGGTCATTCCGAGGGCGGAGCTATCTGGCCATGGGTACTGGGGGGTGTCGCAGTTGCCGCCGGTATCGGGCTTGCCGCTGGCGGCGGCGGTGGTGGCGGCGGCGGTGGCTCAGACCACCACAGCAGTGACAGCAATAGCAGCGGGAACGGCAGTGGAAACGGCAGCGTTTCTGGCAGTGGAAGTAATACCAGTGGGAACGGCTCGACCGATCCTGCAGACCCTAAAGACACCACCCCGCCGGGCGCACCGACCAATCTGGTGGTCTCACCTGACGGCACCACGGTCACCGGCAAAGCCGAAGCCGGCAGCACCGTTGAGGTCAAAGACGCCAATGGCAATGTGCTGGGCAAAGGCACCGCTGACAACGACGGTAACTTCAGCGTCACGCTTTCCAATCCGCAAATCAGCGGCGAACATTTGAGTGTCGATGCCACTGATAAAGCGGGTAATACAAGTCCTCCGGCCTCCGTGACGGCACCTAATGTCGATCTGCCGGAAACACCGGTCATCACCAGCGCATTCGACGAACACACGTCTATACCCACCCCGCTGACCAACAATCAGTACACCAGCGATAATACGCCGCTCCTGAAAGGGACCGGCACCGCAGGCAGTACCGTTCATATTTTCGAAAACGGACACCAGATTGGGACCACCGTGGTCGGCAGCGACGGTAACTGGAGCTTTACGATCACCAGCCCGCTGGCCGACGGTGCCTACGCGTTTACCGCCATTGCTTACAATATTAAAGGCAACAGCCTCGAGTCTTCTCACTTCACGCTGCATATTGATACCACCGCGCCAGACGCGCCGCAGCTACAAGCCGTCACTGACGATGTGGGCCCCATTGTCGGTAACCTGCAAAACGGTGCGATAACCGATGATGCTAAACCGACGTTCTCCGGGAAAGGGGAAGCCGGGGATACCGTCACCTTCTACGACGGGCAAACGGTCATTGGTACCACCACAGTAGATGCCAGCGGCAACTGGAGCTTTACGCCGTCACAGGCGCTCAGCGAAACCACGCATACGATTACACTCACCCAGACGGACCTGGCCGGTAATGTCAGTGCCATCACCACGGCACCGACCTTCACCGTGGACGTCACGCCGCCCAATCCTCCGATTATTTCCACCATCTCCTATGACGGCACCACTGTCACCGGGAACGCCGAGGCGGGCAGCACGGTATCCATCTACGGCAGCGGCAATGTTCTGTTGGGTTCTACGGTGGTGAAGGACGATGGGAGCTTCACTATCACCCTGAATCCGGCCCAGACACACAGCGAACCGCTGGAGGCGCGGATTCAGGATGTCGCAGGTAACGTCGGGCACCCTACTGATTTCATGGGTTCTGATTCCGGTTACCCCCCACAGCCGGTTATCGTCAGCGTGAACGATGACGTCGCACCGGCCACCGGAAGTATCGCCAGCGGCGGCTACACCAATGACACCACGCCAACGCTTAGCGGCACCGCGGAGCCGAATGCCTTCATTACCGTCAGCGATAACGGGACACCGCTTTTTCCCGTTGTTCAGGCTGACAGCAGCGGCAACTGGACGTTCACCCCCATCCCTCCGTTGATGGATGGCGACCATATCTTCACCGCCACGCAAAATAACGGTATCGGCGTCAGCGGCCCTTCCACGTCGTTTTCCATCGATGTGGACACCCAAATCCCGATCCTCGATCATCTTCAGGTGATCAATCAAGGACAAACCCTGACGGGCACGACGGAAGCGGGCAGCACCGTCATTGTCAAAGACAGCTTCGGCACCCAGTTAGGCACCGGCACAGCCGATCAGAACGGTAATTTCTCCATCACCCTGAGCTCGCCGAAAACCAACGGTGAATCCCTGACCGTCAGCGTGACTGACAGAGCGGCCAACGTGGGAATGCCGGAAAACGTGATTGCGCCGGATATCACGCCACCTGCAGCACCCACCGGGTTAGCGGTGACTGCCGATGGCCTGTTCGTGACCGGCCATGCTGAAGCAGGCAGCCTGGTCACCATTACCGACAGCAATGGCAATGTGTTAGGTACCGGCCTCACCAATTCCAGCGGTAACTTTATCGCCTCCCTTAATTCGCCACAGCTCAATGGTCAGGGCCTGTTTGCCGTTGCGGAAGATGCCGCACACAACAAGAGCCTGCCTTCAGGCGTGGTGGCCCCGGACATTACCCCGCCGGATGCACCCGATCATCTGCTGGTCAATGCCGCAGGCACACAGCTGACGGGCCATGCGGAAGCGGGTAGCACTATTTCGGTGAAAGACCCAGAGGGTCACGTGATTGGTACGGGCAAAGCGGGCTCTGATGGACAGTTCACCATTGCGCTCTCCCCGGCCCAGGACAACGGTGAAATTCTTTCTGCCACCGCGACCGATTTGTCAGGCAACACCAGCCTGCCCGGTTATGCGACGGCACCGGATACCACTCCGCCAGCCATTCCGGTGATCCTCGATGTGTATGATGACGTCCCGGGGATCGTTGGCACCGTTCTGAACGGGCACACCACCAACGACTCGAAGCCCACCCTTTCCGGTACGGCCGAGGCGGGTACCACGGTTAAAGTGTATGACAACGGGAGTTATTTAGGACTGGCAACGTTTGACTCTGCCGGACACTGGACGTTTACCCCAGGTACTGCGCTGTCCGAAGGCAGCCATCAGTTCACCGTCACGTCTGCGGACGCGGCGGGTAATGTCAGTACTTCCGTCCCCTGGACCATTTTGGTCGATACCGTTGCCCCGCAGGCGCCCACAATTACCCTGGTGTATGACGATGCGCCAGGCATCATTGGCCCGGTGGCCAACGGCGGACTCACCAATGACAGTACCCCAACAGTCAGTGGTTCAGGCCAGCCGGGCAGCGTCGTGCATCTGTTCGACAACGGTAATCTACTGGCCGACATCACCGTCAGCGCCTCCGGTACCTGGAGCTGGACCATCTCCCCGGCGCTCGAGGGGAGTTTGCATTCGCTGACCGTCAACGCCAGTGACAGCTATGGCAACACCTCGTCCACGTCTTCGCCCTGGACCTTTACGCTGGAGACCGACTTCCCAGCAACGCCTACCATTATCAGCGTCACGACTGCCGGCGGTGACGCCATCGGTTACGGCGCGCTCACCAACGAAACCAAACCGCACATTATCGGGAAGGCTGATGCCAACGCGGTCATCACGCTTTCAGACAATGGCAACATCATCGGGACTACCACCGCCGACAGTAGCGGAAACTGGACCTTTACGCTGACGGTTGCGCTGACGGATGGCCCGAATAATCTCAGAGCCTTCGCCACCGATGCCGCAGGCAACGTCAGTGGCGCAGTTAACTATCCGCTGCTGGTCGATGCCACTGCGCCGATCGCACCGCAGGTCATTTCCGCCACCATTCAGGTCAGTGGACATGATGTGCTGTTGGCCAACGGCAGCATCACCAATCAGACTGAGCCGCTGCTGAAAGGCACCGCCGAAGCTGGCACGACCATTAAGCTGTATGACAATGGCGATTATCTGGGTTCCGCGCTGGTCGATGCCCAGGGGAAATGGAGCTTCCAGCCCGGGACCGGATTCGGAGAGGGTCTGAATGTTATCACCGCCACGTCGACCGATACGGCGGGGAACGTCAGCCCCCCTTCCAGTAACTTCTCGATCGACATAGATACCGTCGCGCCAGCAACGCCAGCTGCACCGCTGGTGGCAGATAACGTGCTGCCTGTCGTTGGCTATATTACGAATGGAGGCTCAACCAACGACACCACGCCGACCTTCAGCGGCACAGGGGAAGTGGGGAGCACCATCACGATTTACAACGGTGCAAGCGTGCTCGGGACGACCACCGTTAATGAAAGCGGCAACTGGACCTTCACACCCGGAAATTTAGCGCAGGCCACCTACTCCATCACCACCACGGAAACGGATATTGCGGGCAATACCAGCGGTCCATCTGCGGCGGTTGGCTTCACCATTGATACCGCGGCGCCGTCAGCACCGTTGATCGATTACGCGGTAGATGATGTCGGGGCGCCGGTGAATATCAACAGCGGCGGTCTCACCAGCGATAACACGCCGCAACTGACCGGGAGAGCGGAAGCCTACAGCACGATTACCGTGACCTACGGCAACGTCACCCTCGGTGTCACCACCGCCGACAGCACCGGACACTGGTCGCTGCCGATTACCCAAAACCTACCGGATGGTCCGTACAGTTTCACGGCAACGGCCACCGATAAAGCCGGTAACGTCAGCGGGCCATCCGATGCCTTTACCCTCGCCATCGATACCTCGGTGCTTTTACCGCCGGTGGTCACGCATATCGCCGATAACGTGGGCGTGATTCAGGGTGACCTGAGCAGTGGAATGTCTACCGATGACCAGCAGTTGGCTATCTCCGGGACGGCCCAGAACGGCACCACGGTCGTTATCTACGATAACGGCTCGCCAATCGGCACGGCAACGGTGACCAATGGTCAATGGTCGTTCCTGACGCCAACGCTTTCGGAAACCACGCACAGCTTCACGTTTACCGAGAGAGATTTTGCGAATCGGGAAAGTCAGCCGACCGCTGCGGTGTCGATCACCGTGGATATCACCGCGCCGAATAACCCGACGATTTCTGCTGTGCAGTCAGATGGCCTTACGATCAGCGGCAGCGCGGAAGCTAACTCGACGGTGATCATCAAAGATGACAACGGCAACGTGCTGGGGACAGGGCATGCAGACGGCTCGGGTGCCTTTACCCTTACGCTGACAGCGCCTCAGCAAAACGGGCAGGATCTTATCGCTATCGCTCAGGATCTGGCGGGCAATCAGAGTAGCGGCCTGCACTTCCCGGCGTTCAACGTCACGCAGTTCCCGAACGTACCGGTCATTACCCTGGTTGATGATAATGTCGGCCCGGTCACCGGCGCCGTCACGTCTGGCGGCAGCACCGACGACACCACACCAACGCTGAGCGGTACGGCGGATCCCGGCGTCGAGGTTCATATTTTGATCGGCGGTGTTGATGTTGCCACCGTCACCGCCACCGCCAGTGGCACATGGAGCTATACGCCTTCCCCTGCGCTCCTGGAACAAACCTATACGTTCACCGTCTTTGCCCACAACACGTTTGGCGATAGCGGGGTATCCGCACCGTTCACCCTCACCATCGATCGCAGTGCGCCATCAGCACCAGACATCACGAATGCCTACGATGACGTTCAGCCACACATCGGTACGCTGACCGATGGCGCGCTGACCAACGACACGCGGCCAACGCTGAATGGCACCAGTGAAAATAATGCGACGATCACTATCTTCGATAATGGCGTGAAAATCGGGACGACCGTCGCCGACGGCAGCGGTGCCTGGAGCTTTACGCCAACCAGCGATATCGGCAGCACCACGCATATTTTCACCGCTCAGGCGACAGATGCCGCGGGCAATACCGGGCCGTCCTCCGGTGATTTTAAGCTGGTGGTGGATGCTCTCGCACCGTCTGCACCGACGATCGCGGCCGTCACCAACGACACCACACTCCCGGCTGTTGTGGTCAATCCTGGCCAGCCGACCAATGATAACCACCCGGTTCTCAGCGGAACTGCGGAGGACGGTAGCACCGTCAACGTGTATGACAATGGCTCACTGATTGGCACCGCAACCAGCATCGGCGGCAGCTGGAGCTTTACCTTCCCGGCGGGCACTACGCTTGCGGATGGCAGCCATAATCTGACGGTCACTGCCACCGATCCGGCGGGTAACACCAGCGCGCCTTCACAGGCTTACCTGATCACCGTCGATACCCTGCCACCCGCCATGCCGATCCTGAACAGCGTGATGGACGATCAGCCAGCCAATGTCGGGGCGCTGATCAACGGACAGCTTACCAACGACAATACGCCAACGCTGAATGGTCATGGAGAAGCAGGTTCCACGATAACGATCCGCGTGGATAATCTGCCTGTCGGCACCGCACTGGTTGACGGCACTGGCGTCTGGACCTGGACGCCGACCACCCCGCTGCTTGATGGCAAACACACGTTCACCCTGTACGCCAACGATCCCGCAGGCAACAGCAGTGGGACCACCACCGGCTTTACCGTGACCGTTGATGCCACTGCGCCGCTCGCACCGGCCATCACCTCCGTCGTCGATAATACCGCGCCGGTGGTTGGCGTTGTCGACAATGGCGGGTTCACCAACGAAACCCATCCTGTCATCAGCGGAACGGGCGAAGCGGGTACCACCATCACCCTGTATAACGGCGCTACGCTGCTGGGGACCACGACCGTTAATCCACAAGGCAACTGGTCGTTCACCCCAACAACGGCGTTGGCCGCCACCACCTGGAACATCACCGCCACAGCAACGGATGCCGCCGGTAACACCGGACCGGCCTCGGATGTACGCACCTTTACCATCGATATCACTGCGCCAAATGCGCCGGTCATCACCACGGTGTTTGACGATCAGGGAACCCTCACCGGCAACCTGAGCAACGGCAGCATTACCGACGATACGCGTCCTGCGATCAGCGGCACCAGCGACGCCAATGCCAGGATCAGCCTGTATGACAACGGCAGCCTGCTGACGACGGTGACCGCCAACAGCAGCGGTGTGTGGACGTACACCCCAACGGCAGATTTAACGCAGGGGAACCACATTCTGAGCGCCACCGCCGCCGATGCGGCAGGCAATATTAGCTCACCGTCGAACATCGTCACCTTTGTGGTCGACTCCCTGGCACCGCTGACGCCAGTGATCACCCTGCTGAACGATGATGTCGCCCCGGTGGTGGGATCCGTGGTATCCGGTGGCAGCACCAATGACAAAACCCCGACGCTTTCCGGTACTGCGGAAGCGGGGTCTACGGTCAAAATCTACGATGGCCCGACGCTTGTCGGGACCACCACTGCAGATGGTTCGGGCAAGTGGACTGTCACTACCATCACGCTGGGTGATGGGCCGCATGCGTTCACTGCCACGTCGACGGATACGGCGGGTAACGTCAGCGGTGCATCGCAGGCGTTCAACGTCACCATTGATACCGTCGCGCCGGGGATGCCGGTTGTGCTCACCGTGGCTGATGATGTGCCCGGTGGCGCCGTTGGCCCGCTGACCAACGGCCAGCTCACCAACGACAATACGCCGACGCTGACCGGAACCGCCGAAGCAGGCAGCACCATCAGCGTGTATGACGGCTCTACCCTGCTGGGGACCACGGTGGCCACTGGCGGAAACTGGACCTTCACGCCGGGCAGCGCACTGACCGACGGTTCACACACCCTGACCGTCACCGCCACCGATGCCGCGGGTAATGTGAGTCCGCCGACCGCCGGCTTTGTGGTGATGGTGGACGCGACCGCGCCAGTGACGCCAGCGATCACCAGCATCGTGGACGATATACCGAATATTGTGGGCAATGTCGGCAATGGTCAGTACACCAACGATGCTAACCCAACGCTGAACGGTACGGCAGAAGCCAACAGCACGGTGAGGATCTACGACGGGTCAACGCTACTCACCACCCTGACCGCCAGCGGTACCGGTACCTGGAACTGGACACCAACGGTCGCCCTGTCGCAGGGGAATCACAGCTTTACCGTCACCTCCACGGACGCGGCAGGTAACCTCAGCCCAACCTCGGCGGCGGCCACGATCATTGTGGATACGATCCCGCCGGGTGCGGTGACAGGGCTTGCCATGAACGGCACCGGGACACGCGTCACCGGCAGCGCAGAGGCTAACAGCACCGTCACGATCACCAGCAGTACAGGGACAGTTTTGGGCACGGCAACGGCCGACGGGACCGGGGCCTTTACCGTCACCCTTTCACCTGCACAGACCATCGGCCAAACCTTGCTGGCCTTCGCGCAGGACAGAGCGGGTAACGTTGGCGTGTCAGTCAACTTCACCGCACCGGATACTCGTGTGCCGGACGCGCCAGCCATCACCAGCGTCATGGACGACGTCGCGCTGTACACGGGGACGCTCACCAACGGACAGCTGACCAACGATCCAACGCCAACGCTGAACGGCACGGCGCAGGCCAACGCAACCGTCACTATCTATAACAACGGCGCGTTCCTGGGGACAACCACCGCCAATGCCAGCGGCGTCTGGACGTACACACCGACCAGCAATATGACTGAAGGCAGCCATGCGTTTACCGCTACGGCGACAAATGCCAATGGGACCGGCAGCCCGTCGTCGTCGATAAGCGTCATTATTGACACTACCGCGCCGTCAACGCCAACCATCGCTATCAGTGCCGATGGCGGAACCCTGAGCGGCACCGCCGAAGCCAACAGCACCATTACCATCACGCTGCCAGGTGGCGCAGGTACGCTGACCACCACCACCGGCAGTAACGGCAGCTGGAGCCTGACGCTACCGGTTCGTGAAATTGAAGGCCAAAAAATCTTCGCCACCGCGACGGACCAGGCGGGGAATACCTCCGGTAGCAACAGCGTGACCGCGCCAGTGCTACAGCTGTCGGCCAGTGACAATATCACCAACCTGGCGCTCACCAGCACCGCGACCACCAGCAATCAGCACTACACGGATTACGGTATCGTGCTGGTGAATGCGCTGGGCAACGTGGCATCGGTGTTGGGCAACAACACGGCGGCGGTGCAATTCACTATCGCCAACGGCGGTTCTGGCGATGTCACGATTGACGCTGCCGCCACCGGCATTGTGCTGTCTCTGCTCTCCACCCAACAGATCGTGGTGCAGAAATATGATAGCGCCAGCGGTTCATGGACCAGCTTTATCGACACCGGGGTCGGCAACTTTGCCACCCTGCTGACGCTGACCGGCAGCGGTCTGGTGCTGAACCTGACAGGGCTGAGCGGCGGCCAGTATCGGGTCCTGACCTACAACACCAGCCTGCTTGCTACCGGCTCTTACACCAACCTGGCGGTGGACGTTCATCAGACCAGCGCAGGCACCCTTAGCGGGCCAACGCAGGAAACGGGCAATGTGATAACCGATGTCGACCCGACCAAAGGTGTCGATAACGCGCCGACCGGTACGGTGGTGACGCAGGTGACCAATGCCAGCGGTGTCACAACGGCGGTTGGCGCAGGCGGTGCGACCATCACCGGGCTGTACGGCACCCTGCATATCAATCCGGACGGTAGCTACAGCTATACCCTGACCAACACTTCTGCCGGGGTTATCGGGCATAAAGACAGCTTCACCTACACCATCTCGAATGGGGTAACCAGTGACTCCGCGCAGCTGGTGGTGACGCTCGGTCCGACGCCACCCGCCAGTTCCGTGGTCACCGCAGACGACAGTGCATCACTGGTGTTCAACACCGATGTGATGGCGGTCAACAATGGCGCCTCGTCACAGTCGGGCTATACCGTGGTGGGCGTAGGCCTGGGCAGCGTGCTGAGCCTGAATGTGCTTGCCAACCTGACCAACCCGATTAAGTTTGATATCCAGGACGGGACCACCCGCACCATGACGCTGCAGTCTTCCGTCGGCGGCGTGGCGATTGCTTCCACCTTCGACCTCTACATCTACCGCTTTAACACGGCGACCCAGCAGTACGAGCTGTATCAGTCACAAAAAGGCTGGCTCACCGCCCCGCTGCTCGGCGGCCAGTCCAGCCAGTTGACCCTGACGCTGGGCGGTGGGGACTACCTGTTCCTGCTTAACACCGCCAGCGGACTGACGGTGCTGACCGGCTACACCCTGAACATCCTGCAGGATCACACCTACGCCGTCGACAGCATGACCGCCAGCACCACCGGCAATGTGCTGAGTAACGATGTGCTCCCAACGGATGCCGTGATCACCGTCGTGAACGGCGTGGCCGTTTCCGCCACCGGAACCACCACCATCAACGGGCACTACGGGACGCTGACCATTGATGCCAAAGGCAACTACACCTACACCCTGAAAAGCGGCGTCGGTGCCGACAGCATCAGCACGCCGGACAGCTTCGTCTATACCGTCAAAGCGGCCAATGGCGATACGGACAGCGCTTCCCTGAACATCACGCCAACGCCGCACACGCTGGACGCGGTCAACGACACCAGCGCGGTCATGACGGTCAGTACGGTTCAGGATTCGATTGCCTACACCAGCCCGGCGCTGGGCTCGGCAAGTATTCCTACCCTGAACCTGAGCGGCAACGGCAGCGGCAGCTTTGACGTCACCGGCAACAACGCCATTCTGAACGCCTCACTGACGTTCAAAATCACCTCGTTGGTGTCGCTGGGCGGCTTGAGCATTACCTATTCGATTATTGAGAATGGCAATGTGCTCTATTCCGGCACCATTCCGGCGGGGTCTATCAGTCTGCTGAGCAATAGCGTGACCGTGCCGCTGAACGGGTTGGAGCTGAATGCCGGGCACTACACCGTCTCCTTCACCGGTAACCTTAGCGGCATCGCGTTAGGCACCATCACCATCACCCCAACGCTGACCGGTACCACATCGCATCTGGATACCTTTGAAACCAGCAGCAGCAGCGTGCACGGCAATATGTTTGACGGTACCGATGCCGCAGGGGCGATGGATCAGCTCAACACCGTTCACACCACGCTAACGATCACCGGCGTGAGTAGCAGTACGGCGACACTGGATCCGGCAGGCAGCACCAGCTCCGCCACCGTTCAGGGGCAGTACGGGACCCTGCAGTTTAACCTCGACGGTTCCTACACCTATACCCTGAACAGCAACATCGCCCTGTCAACGATGACCAGCAAGGAGACCTTCAGTTACACGCTGAATGACAAAAACGGCCATACCGACACCGCCACCCTGACCATCAACATGAATCCGCAGATGGTGAGTACCGATCAGCACGATGTCGTCACCGGTTCAGCCTACGGCGACACCATGATTTATCACCTTCTGAACAATGCCGATGCCACCGGCGGTAACGGGAACGACGAATGGACTAACTTCACTATCCAGCAGGGCGACAAAATCGATATCAGCCAGCTGTTGACCGGGTGGGATCATCAGGCCTCAACGCTCGGTAACTTCGTGCAGGTCACCACCAGCGGCGCCAACACGGTGATTTCTATCGACCGTGATGGCACGGGGTCAACGTTCCATTCCACCACCTTAATCACCCTGGACAATGTCCACACCAGCTTAACGGAGCTCCTGCAGCAGAACAGCATTATTACCGGCTAGTGGATGCCCCCCCGGGCGGAAAGCCCGGGGGTGAACGGATGCCGTGTTCAGGCACCAAAAAGAAAGGCGTTACCCAATAAAAACAGTGATTTCAGCTGATGACCACAAAGCCGGAAACGCCGCTGATTCCTGCTTTGTCAGCAAAGTGCCCTGGGCTTCTGGCTCAGGCAAAAAATAGAGTGACTTTTGAAAGGGATACAATATGGGAAGAAGAGCGCCTGTCGCATTGTTGCTGGCATTCCACCTCTGTTCTGTCCAGGTGTATGCTGAAGATGAGCCACAAACTATCAGTTCTGAAGGACTGTCCAGCGAGCAGGCCCTGCCCTCGCTCGATGGTTCTGCCGCCGAACTTCCCTTAAGCAATGCGGTACCGGGGGTGCTGACGCTGAACAACGCCGTCAGCCGCGCCGTAAACTGGCACCCGGCTATCCATGAGGCGATTGGCAAACTGCTTTCGCAAAACAGCCAGATTGACGTCGCTAAATCGAAATACTACCCGCAGGTCAGCGCAGGCATGAACAACGGGTACAGCAATAACTACACCGATAGCGGCTACAGCCCTTCGCTGGTTCTGTCGCTGTCGCAGATGCTGTATGACTTCGGCAAAGTGGCAAGCCAGGTGAAAGCCGAAACCGCCGGTGCCGCGCAGGAGCAGGCCAATGTGCTGATCAGCATCGATACTGTCGCTCACGATACGGCAGTGGCGATGGTGCAGGTGCAAACCTGGCAGCAGATGGTGGACGCCGCGGGCGATCAGCTCAATGCCCTGAACAGCATTGGCAAACTCACCCAGCAGCGAAATGATGAAGGTGCCACATCGCAGTCCGATGTGGTTCAGACCAACGCGCGTATCGAATCGGCTCGCGCTCAGCTGGTTCAGTATCAGGCCAGTCTCGACAGCGCGCAGGCCACGCTGATGACATTGCTCGGGTGGAAAACACTGAATGGGATCAGCAGTGAGTTTCCGGCCAAACTTGAGCAAAGCTGCATGTTGGCAAAACCGGATGACCGGCTGGTGCCTGCGGTACTGGCGGCATGGGCGCAGGCCAACGCGGCACAGGCCAATCTGGAGTACGCCAATGCGCAGATGACGCCGACGATATCGCTCGAACCGTCGGTCCAGCACTACCTCAACGATAAATACCCCAGCCACGAAGTGTTAGACCGAACCCAGTATTCGACCTGGGTAAAAGTGGAAATGCCCATCTATCAGGGGGGCGGACTGACCGCGCGGCGCGATGCCGCAAGCCATGCGGTTGAATCCGCGCAGTCGACCATCCAGCGCACCCGACTCGACGTCCGGCAAAAACTGCTGGAAGCCCGCAGCCAGGCGCTCAATCTGGCAAGCTCTCTGCAAATTCTGCGTCGTCAGCAGCAGCTCAGCGAACGCACCCGCGAACTCTATCAGCAGCAGTATCTCGATCTGGGCTCTCGCCCGTTACTGGACGTGTTAAACGCCGAACAGGAAGTGTATCAGGCGCGCTTTTCGGAACTCTCAACCCAGAGTCAGCTCCATCAGCTCCAGCTCGACTGCCTGTATAACACCGGCACGTTGCGCCAGGCTTTTGGCCTAAATAATCGCAGCATCCAGTCTGTGGAGATCCAGCCATGACCCGTGCCGCTCCTCCTGTTGAAGAATTGATAAGCGACCACGCCCTCAGTAACTGGGCGCTGGCCATCGGTCACATTGCCGCACACTATCGCGTGGTGTGTTCGCCGGGTAGCATTCAGGCAAACGCCCCGTGGTTCAAGGGGAAAAACCGCACGCCTGCGCTTACGCAGCTGTGCCGCCAGGCCGGGCTGTCGTTTCATCAGTTGACCATCACCGAGCACGCCTTTAGCCAGTGGCGCCTGCCGGTTGTGGCCGAGCTAAACGACGGTCAGCTGGCGGTGATAGAACACTTCAACGGCGACGATGCCGTCGACGTATTTTTGGTTGATGGCGATACCGAGAGCAACCGGGTCCCGGCCAGCGAACTGCTGTCTAACGTCAAATACGTGGCGGCACTGCGCCCACTGTCGGCGCTCAAAGACAGCCGCGTCGACGCCTATATCTCCCGCTTCAGTCCGGACTGGATGAGGGAGCTGGTTATCCAGGATATCCGTCCCTATTTCCCGGTCATGATCGCCGCGTTTCTGGTCAACGTACTGTCGCTCGGGGGGATCATCTTTTCGATGCAGGTGTACGACCGGGTGATCCCGGCGCAGTCTTACCCGACCCTGTACGTGCTGGCGACGGGGGTGCTGCTGTCTGTGATTTTCGGTTTTCTTCTGCGTGAGGCGCGCACCCACATTATGGATGTGATGGGGAAACGGGCCGATATGCGCATTTCCGATCGGGTGTTCAGCCACGCGCTGCGCCTGCGCAACAGCGCGGTGCCCCGCTCCACGGGCAGCTTCATTTCGCAGCTGCGCGAGCTGGAACAAATTCGCGAGATGATCACCTCTTCAACGCTGTCGACGCTGGTGGATCTGCCGTTCTTTATTTTGTTCGTGGCGGTTCTGGCGATCATCGCACCACAGCTGGCGTGGATCGCCCCGGTCGCTGCCGTACTGATGGTGCTGCCCGGGATCCTGATGCAGAAAAAACTGGCGATCCTTGCCAACCAGGCCGCGCACGAGTCCACCCTGCGCAATGCGGTGCTGGTGGAGAGCGTACAGGGGCTGGAAGACATCAAGCTGATGCAGGCGGAAAACCGCTTTCTGCAACAGTGGAATAGCTACATCCGCATTACCGGTGAGTCCGGTTTGCGCACCCGCAAGCTGACCCAGGGGCTGATTGGCTGGGGCATGTCTGTACAGAGCCTGGTCTATGCGGCGGTGATCCTGTTTGGTGCGCCGCTGGTTATCGACGGCGACCTGACCACCGGTTCCGTGGTCGCCGCGTCAATGCTGGCGTCGCGGATGATTGCCCCAATGGCCGGTCTGTGCGGCGTGCTGGCCCGCTGGCAGCAGACGAAGGCGGCCAAAATGGGCCTCGACAGCATCATGCAGCTGCCGACCGAAACCCAGCGCGACGAAACGCTGGTGCACCAGGAAATTTTCCACGGCCACTATATTTTTGAGAACGCCCACTTCCGCTATCACCCTGAAGATCAGCGTCTGCCGCTGCGGATCTCCCGCCTGGAAATTCTGCCCGGTGAACGCGTCGCGCTGCTCGGGCGCAACGGCGCCGGGAAATCGACCCTCCTGCAGGCGCTGGCCGGGGGCATTGAGATGGTTAACGGCGATCTGCGTCTCGACAACCTCAGCATGCCGCAAATCGACATGGCCGATCTGCGGCGAAATATTGGTTTTCTCAGCCAGAATGCCCGCCTGTTTTTCGGCACCCTGCGCGAAAACCTGACCCTTGGCGCACCGCATGCCACCGATGAGGCGATTTTTGATGTGCTGGAAATCTGCGGTGCCGAGAGTTTCGTCAGACGCCTGCCGAAAGGGCTGGATCACCCGATAATGGAAGGCGGTAACGGCCTGTCCGGTGGGCAGCGGCAGGCCATTTTACTGGCACGCATGCTGCTGCGCTCCCCAAACATCGTCCTGCTGGATGAGCCCAGCGCCTCGCTCGACGAACACACCGAACACGAATTTATTCAGCGCCTGGGGCAATGGCTGGGCAATCGCACTCTGGTGGTGGCGACCCACCGCGTCCCGATGCTCGAACTGGTGGATCGCATTGTGGTGCTGAAAGAAGGTCAACTGGTCATGGATGCCCCGAAAGCGCAGGCGATGAACAACAGCCGCACACAGACCACGGTCAACGGACGGGGGTGGAACAATGAAAACCAGTCAGCATGATATCGCCATGGACGATCTGGACATCCGCCGGGAAGGGGAATTTTCCGGTGCCAGCACGATCGTTTTACTGTCCGGCGTCTTGTTTGTCCTGCTGGGCACCTGGGCCTATTTCGGCACGCTGGACGAAGTCTCGACCGGCACCGGGAAGGTCATCCCCAGCTCCCGCGAACAGGTTTTACAATCGCTCGACGGCGGGATCCTCACCGAGATGATGGTGCATGAAGGTGACGAAGTGCTGGCCGGCCAGATCGTCGCCAAACTCGATCCGACACGTTCTGAATCAAACGTGGGTGAAAGTGCGGCGAAATACCGCGCCTCGCTGGCTTCCAGTACGCGCCTGTATGCCGAAGTGAACGATCTGCCGCTCAAGTTTCCGGCTTCACTGAACGCCTGGCCCGATCTACTGGCCTCCGAGACCCGGCTGTACAAAACCCGTCGCGCACAGCTTATCGATTCCCAGGCCGAGCTGCAGGACGCGCTGGATTCGGTCAATAAAGAGCTGGCCATCACCTCCCGGCTGGAGAAAAGCGGTGCCGCAAGCCATGTAGAGGTGCTTCGGCTGCAAAGGGAGAGAAGCGATCTGGGCCTGAAGATAACCGACCTGCGTTCACAGTATTACGTGCAGGCGCGCGAGGAGCTGTCGAAAGCCAACGCCGACGTGGACATGCTCTCCTCCGTGCTGAAAGGGCGTGAGGATTCCGTCACCCGCCTGACGGTAAAATCGCCAATGCGCGGGATCGTCAAAAACATCCAGGTCACCACCATCGGCGGGGTGATCCCGCCCAATGGCGATCTTATGGAGATCGTGCCGGTGGACGATCATCTGCTGATAGAAGCCCGCCTCTCACCGCGCGACATTGCGTTTATCCACCCCGGACAGCGGGCGCTGGTGAAAATCACCGCCTACGACTACGCCATCTACGGCGGTCTGGAGGGGGAAGTTGAAACCATATCGCCGGACACCATTCAGGATAAAGTGAAGCCTGAAGTGGTTTACTACCGGGTGTTTATCCGTACCCATCAGGACTACCTGGTGAATAAAAAAGGGCATAAGTTTTCGATATCCCCAGGGATGGTGGCCAGCGTCGATATCAAAACCGGCGAAAAAACCATCATGGATTACCTGATAAAACCGTTCAATCGCGCAAAAGAAGCGCTACGTGAGCGTTAAGTGAGCACTCAGGCCCCTGATAGCGGTAGAATTACAGGGGCCAGGTCTGTTATACTGACTGAACACATTGGGGCTGATTCTGGATTCGACGGGATTTGCGAAACCCAAGGTGCATGCCGAGGGGCGGTTTGCCTCGTAAAAAGCCGCAAAAAAATAGTCGCAAACGACGAAAACTACGCTTTAGCAGCTTAATAACCTGCTCTGAGCCCTCTCTCCCTAGCTTCCGCTCTTAAGACGGGGATAAAGAGAGGTCAAACCCAAAAGAGATCGCATGGATGTCCTGCCTGGGGCTGAAGTGCTAAAACTAATCAGGCTAGTCTGGTAGTGGCGTGTCAATCCGCAGGTGCCAGGCGAATGTAAAGACTGACTAAGCATGTAGTACCGAGGATGTAGAAATTTCGGACGCGGGTTCAACTCCCGCCAGCTCCACCAAAATTCTTTGTTGATGGTCACCAGAGCCTGATATGAAGTCCTGAAAGCCCGCACGGCGCAAGCCCTGTGGGCTTTTTTGTGCCTTGAATTTGTCCTGGGAAGACTGAAGCCAACTCATTAAATCCGAAGCTTTTAGGCCCATTGATAGGCCCAACGAAAAGCTATAGCGTTTCCGTTTGGCCTAAACGCATGGAGACTCCCCATGGCAAAAAACCAAGCCGTTCACCGATACGGAAATCAAAGCCGCCAAACCTAAAGATACCGATGATAAGCTGTATGACGGCAACGGGCTTACACTATTAATCAAGTCCAGTGGTAGTAAGCTCTGGCAGTTCCGCTACTACCGACCTTTGACCAAACAGCGAACCAAACAGAGCTTCGGTGCCTACCCTGCCGTCTCGCTTTCTGATGCGCGTAAACTCTGAATAGCCACAGGTTTAACAGACACCTCAGAGTCATTTAAGATGACTTAAAGAGAGGTGCCCATGAGCGGTAAGCGTTATCCCGAAGAGTTTAAAATTGAAGCAGTCAAACAGGTTGTTGATCGTGGTTATTCTGTTTCCAGCGTTGCAACACGCCTCGATATCAACACCCACAGCCTTTACGCCTGGATAAAGAAGTACGGTCCGGATTCTTCCACGAATAAAGAACAGTCAGATGCTCAGGCCGAGATCCGCCTTCTCCAAAAGAGCTGAAGCGGGTTACCGACGAACGGGACATATTAAAAAAAGCCGCGGCGTACTTCGCAAAGCTGTCCGACTGAGGTACGCCTTTATCAGTGACAACACCTGTTGCTGGCCTGTTCGCCTGCTCTGTCGGGTGCTGGATGTTCATCACAGTGGCTTTTACGCCTGGCTTCAGCAGCCGCATTCACAACGCCATCAGGTAGATCTGAGACTGACAGGACAGATTAAACAGTTCTGGCTGGAATCGGGATGCGTTTATGGTTATCGCAAGATCCATCTGGATCTGCGGGACTGCGGGCAACAGTGCGGAGTCAACAGAGCCTGGCGACTGATGAAATGTGTCGGGATAAAGGCTCAGGTTGGATACCGGAACCCGCGGGCACGTAAAGGCGAGGCCAGTATCGTGTCGCCTAACAGGCTCCAGCGACAGTTCAATCCGGATGCTCCGGATGAGCGTTGGGTAACGGACATAACCTATATCAGGACCCACGAAGGCTGGCTGTATCTTGCCGTGGTTGTTGATCTGTTCTCACACAAAATTATCGGTTGGTCAATGCAATCCCGGATGACGAAGGACATTGTCCTGAACGCGCTGCTGATGGCTGTATGGCGGCGTGATCCCCAAAAACAGGTCCTGGTTCATTCGGATCAGGGCAGTCAGTGCACAAGCCGTGAGTGGCAGTCGTTCCTGAAATCACACGGCCTGGAGGGCAGTATGAGCCGTCGCGGTAACTGCCACGATAATGTGGTTGCAGAAAGCTTTTTCCAGTTGCTGAAACGCGAACGGATAAGAAAAAGATCTACGGAACGCGGGAAGAAGCCCGCAGCGATATTTTTGATTACATCGAAATGTTTTATAACAGTAAGCGTCGGCATGGCTCTAGTGATCAGATGTCCCCGGCAGAATATGAAAACCAGTATTATCAACGGCTCGGAAGTGTCTAAATTATCCGTGGCGATTCATCTTCATATACCCTCCTTATTATTACTAAATACAGTTATAGCAATTTCAATCTCAAAGTCAATACTCCCTCTAAATATAAGCAAGGGCTAACTCTCCGAAGCTCCGCTTCTCTGAGTTGCCTTGCTTTTCTGATCTACGATTGAAAAGGAAATGTTTTTCATACAAATTTATCTATGGAAATAAAAATATAATCACCTGCCCTTACATATACCCAATCTATATGCCGCATGAAGATCATGAAAATAATCACATAGATATATAAGATTTTTATTTAAATCTGGAAATACATCTACATCAATGTCAAATGAGTCAACTATGTTATCCTCGCCATCAACTAATAGCAAAGCCTTCACATACTTCCCTTCTTTTTTGTTCATCGCGTTTATAATATCTTCCGTACTTTTTTGCCTTACAGATGACTTTCTCATATCCTGTATGTGATCTCCCGTTTTAGGATAACGAAAAAAAGTACTCTTAGAATCAATGGAGTTTATCTTATTGATCTTATCTAAAATATCCTTTTCAATTCCACCTATTCCTAACTGAAAAAAACAAGGTATTAACTTATTGTGCTGACCGATTAAATATATGGTTAATAATCTGATGTCATGCATGTTTTCTAGTTCATAATCCTTTCCAAGCACTTTAATCTTTGGTTTTTCAAGAGTACCACCACTACTGAATGGGATTTTAAAATTTCGGTGCAAAACATAAATTAAAGATTTTAGGTAAAGTTCGATTGCATGTCGTCTAAGATAATTGACTGGCATACCTAAATCTTTAACGTATTCAGAAGCCGATAATATATCTGCTGATTCTTTAAACTGCTCTGCTGTTGCACCAAAACCATAGTCTATGTGCATATGCAAAGGCATCATTAAATACATTCTCTCTCCTTATAATAGATTTCAGTATCACATTTCATTGAATTTTATTTATAACTTATTATACATAAGTTATTACACATGGAATGAGTAATCAATCTAATAAAAGGAATTTTTATGAATCAATCCAATATCATCCCACGATCATTGCGAACACACTGTGTCAGTGTCCGACTTAATAACGCGGAACTTCAATTACTAAACACAAAACGAGGTTCTACATCTAAAGGCGAATGGTTACGTATGGCTTCGTTGTAGAAGCCCACCAAAATCCTTTGTTGATGGTCACCAGAGCCTGATATGAAGTCCTGAAAGCCCGCACGGCGCAAGCCTGCGGGCTTTTTTGTGCCTTGAGTTTGTCCTGGGAAGACTGAAGCCAACTCATTAAATCCGAAGCTTTTAGGCCCATTGATAGGCCCAACGAAAAGCTATAGCGTTTCCGTTTGGCCTAAACGCATGGAGACTCCCCATGGCAAAAAACCAAGCCGTTCACCGATACGGAAATCAAAGCCGCCAAACCTAAAGATGCCGATTACCAGCTGTATGATGGTGACGGGTTTCGTAAGCTTCAGCGATGCAACTCACGCAATAACGGACTATATCGTTGGATATTACAGTGCACTCAAGCCGCACGAATATAACGGTGGGTTACCACCAAACGAATCGGAAAATCGATACTAGAAAACTCTAACGCAGTGGCCAGTTTTTGTTGACCACTTCAAAGCGGGGTATGAGGGTTTCACCTAAGATCTGAAGGTGAGGCAGGTTTCTCTTTCGACATGAGACATTGTCCCACGCCAATGAGCGCTCCACATCCGATTGATATTTCAATTCCTCTAATTAGGTCATTTTGGCCAAAGTCAAAATCACCAACTAAAAAATAGGATGCGAGAGCTATCAGAAACCGACCACCGACAAGAACCATGAACAAGCCAATGACCCATGATGTAACTAATAATAATAAGAGCTTAATCTTTCTATTCTTCATCACTCTTTTTATCCAATTTTTGCTGTACTTTTTCAGCTAAATTCTGTGCAGAACTGCCAAGGTATTCAGAACCTGCAGATTCAGCTACAGCTCCTGTAAGATTAAGTATATTAAACTGAGGTGTTATATTTTGCAGTCGTTCCACACCTTTCCCTATAGTGGCACCACCGAGAGTTCCTAATCCTGCTCCGATCGTCGGGGCTGTAGCATCTTTCCCCTGCAACTTAGCCCCTGCATACGCACCAGTAATGCTTGCAACTTCAGTAAACCAGAACCCTTTACCCTGAGTTAGTCCGCTGATACCCGTAGCTATAAGCGCATCGGTGACACTGAATGCTCCTCCGCGGTTCAACTGATTAAATACATTAGCCGAACCACCAATTGCACCTGCTCCACTAACACTTCCTACCGTTGCTGTAGCTGGCAACAGAACAGGTGCTACAACTGTCGTCGCACCTGCCCCCCAAGCCGTAATTTAACCAGTTGCCGGAGCCTGCCCTGCTGGCAGATCGCCATTCGCGATCCTATTAAGTCCGGCCTGTGTTTCTTCCGGTGTCAGATTATTGTCCACCGCATACTGATTCCATGCTGCGTTAACCGCAATAATATTGTCCATGCCCATCCCGAAGCTCAGCGAGTTATTCTCAACTGCATTCTTCCCGGCAGCCGCTCCGGTAACCGCTCCAGCCGTGTTTCCACCAGCAAGACCGCCTGCAATGCCTGCTGAAACACTCGCCAGAGAACTGATTGTTTGCTTCTGGTCTTCTGACAGGTCTGACAGTTTCACGCCAGGGTAATAAATTTCTGCGATGGCTCTTGCCATCAGCTCACCCGTAGCCGCACCCACAGCGCCTGCAGCAGCACTCTTCCCCTGAAGAGCTGCTATAGCTCCACCCAAAATAGCGTGGGCGATAGCGTTAACGGCTGGATCGTCTGACGTCGGTTCTTTCAGCAAATGCGCCAACTCGGGTGCGGAGGCGCCAGCCAGTGCAGCAACCATATTCCCGCCACCTGCAAGTGCAGTCAGTGCAGCCGTTACCGCCGACTGGGGGAGATTATTGCCGCCCTGAATACGAAAACGCATTAGAAGAACGTCTAATATGCAACACATGCATAAAATGAAACTATTTCCTGAAGCAGCCTCGCATTTCTGAACATTGCTTATTTATAAAGGACTGTGCTTTTATTCAGTACGGTATAATGAGCGAACTTAAAGAAGCTTTAGGTTGCAACAGGAAAATAAAGAAATCATAAATTCAGATTATTAAAGAGCGCGGCATGAAAGTGCACCAACACTTTCATACCGCTGACCACAAACAACTAGTAAGGAGTTGAATATGGCTGACCAAAATCATAAGCCAGAAGTGACTATCGCCCAAACAGATTCAACCGCTTTGCCTGATATTTCAGAAAAGCACGATCCAGTACGCAAATATGACCGTTACGGCTTGCAGAACAAAGGCATCCGTAGAGCGAAACCGGTTTCCGATGCAGACAAAAATAACGGTATCTCTAAGCCGCTACGCCGTATGAGCGTCAGCTACGTCAGCATTCGCCATTACGACAGAAAGACAAACATAACTAAGCGCTACACCCGAAGCGCCAGCCTGCGCCTGAACGGCCACTGGATGGAGGAAGCCGGGTTTACCACTGGCACACCGCTGGATGTGCGCGTGATGCCGGGTTGTCTGGTCATTACCACTCGCCCAACGGAAACGCCATTGATGAAAGTGCTGAATAAAACCACGCAACTACCACAGAAAGAACAGCAAGAGGTCATGGCATTTCTTCAGGGCGTTGTGGCTAAGTTGGCGCTTGAGTCAGTATGAATAAGGCAAAAGACCCCACCAGGCTATGGTGGGGCTACTTACTGACTTATTCAGGGCGAGATAACTTTAATATCCCTAGGAAGAACAGTAATTACATCCAACGCGTCACCTTTTTCATCAATAAATTCAACTTCATATGCTAAGGATGGAGTTTGATAAATCATCACGACGGCACCCCGACAACCTTTCGATACAGCTTTGGATAAATCTCTTTCTGCTATAACAACATCATGTTCATTAATCATATTAGTGGTGCTTTTATCAGATCAATTATTAACAGAAATGCAGTAACAAGTCAGGTTATGCCATCGCTTATATGATACGGCATCAGTCCATAGTCTCCGTGCTGACTGAGTCAATTAAAGTCATTGTCAACCATTAGTTTCTTAAATTCAAATGTCAGTGACTCCATCTGTAAATACTTTTTCCAATTACCCAAGAGTCGTTCAATGTTTTCCTGACCGGTGTATTGTGTAGGATGTGGTCCATCAGTTGGTGGCATATATTGTACAAAGCTCTCTATTTGAATTGGGTAATCAAAATCCGCATAAATTTTCTCCACCTCATCAAGCGGGTTTTTATATTTTTCTTTGTTAACCCAAAGCCACAGAAGCGAAATGAACACCCATTTCCTGTTGAGTTTTTCATCCTCTATAGCATCATCTAAACAAATTGTATTTAATAGTTTGGCAACATCTGATGTGTCTTTCGGCATAAGAAATGACATTTCAAGTTCTACAGTTGTGTAGGTGCCTGATAATACTTTTTCTTCTGCTTTTTTTATCGGGACATCTGAGGTGATCAGATTATGATCACAACCCCATTTTATGTCGTTCCATGACAGAGGCGTATTTTGATCGAAAAAATTTGATGGAATTGGGTACAAATTCATATCATTTATCCTTAGATACTCGTTGATTGGGTAGTCCTGTAATTCCACCACCTTCAATGAATCGCTGATGCGTGACATTCCCATTATTATCATAGATGTACTCAAAAACACCTTTTTTGCCGTTAAACGAACCTTGAGTTTGGAGCAATTGCCGTTCGATACCATCCCCGCCTTTAATGGTGAATACTTTTCCTTCCATTAACTGCTCACGACTAAGGTAGCTTGCTCCTCGATGGGTTGGATCAGGTTTCAGACCACTGCCAACTCTGTCAGCTTCAAGGAGTTTATTGATAATAGAATTTTTCGAGGATAAACCACTCTTAGTTCCACCACCACCTTTCAGCGGATCGCCATCCTCATCCAGAACTTTAGCGGTGCCGTTAAACAATGGGTTGATATCAATGATATCGACTGGGCGCAAGCCGAGGCGTTTTTCGTCATCTTTACTCAGCGCATTATTCTCAGCCGCATTCTTCCCGGCCTGAGCGCCAGCCGTGGCACCACCCGAATCACCCGTCACCAGATTTCCAGCCAGCCCGGATGCCAGCGTAGCCAGGTCGCTGATCAGTTGCTTGTCACTTTCGCTCAGCTCGCTGTTGCTTTTACCCGGGAACATCTGCTCTTTGATGACTTTCGCAGCCAGCTCTCCGGAAACGGCTCCCGCAGCACCGGCTGCGGCATCCTTGCCCTGCAACGCCGCCACTGCGCCGCCGAGCAACGCGTGTGCTATCAAGGCTTCCTCGTCGCTGAGGCCGGAACGATGCCCGATGATATTCGCAAGCTCTGGCGCCGATGCTCCTGCCAGCGCACCAGCAAGATCCCCGCCACCTGCAAGTGCAGTCAGTGCAGCCGTTGCCGCCTGAATACCACGCTGAACCGTGCCGCCTGTGCCCATACCCGTCGCATTAAAGGCGGTGTTGTAGTAGTTCTGATAAACCTGTCCATTGATATCATCATCGCTGGCAGTTTTTCCCGGGTTGGCCTTCTCCCACTGTGCTTTTGCCGCATCACGGTCAGCCGCAGGAACATTTTTCATTTTGTCCTGCGCTTCCTTGATGGCTGTGAGTTCCCCCTGCGTCCGCGCAATATCCGCTGCCTGGCTGCCGATGTCGCTGATAAGGCCGATTTCCTGCAGTCGCTTCTGCTCTTTCTCCTTGTCGAAAATCGGGCTGATGCTGTCATTGGCGTGCTCAGTGTCGCGGCTCAGGTCTGCGACATCCTGCTTCTGGTTGTCCTTGTCACGGATGGTGATGCTACCGTTGGCAATCGCCGCCTGGGTGGTGCCTTCTTCATGACCTTTATTACCGCCGCCTGCCAGCAGGGCATTGGCCATATTGCTGGCAAACTGGCCCGCGATGTTGCCACCCGTGTTAAATGAGCCTCCGGCATGTTCAGTCTTAAAGTCTGCTTCATTGTGAATATCGCTGAAGCCCAGTGTTCCGGTATCCAGGCTGTTTTTATCTGCTGTGGCGGTGGATGCAATGACCGCGCCGTCCAGTTGGGTGTGATTGCCCACGGTGATGTCGAAGCCGCCATCACCCGCATACAGCCCGGTTTGTTCCGCAACGGAGTCGAAGCGGCTCTTCATCTTGTCCTGATTCACGCTCATATAAGCTGAGCCGGACATAGAGCCGAAGGTGAAGCTGCCGCCTCCGGCAACGCTGGTCTGTTTGCTGTCGTAGTCGTTATTGTCCTGCTGGCTGCTCATCAACAGATCGTGACCGATATCAGCCACGATTTTATTGCCGCTGACCAGCGCACCCTCGAGCACCGTGTCGTTGCCACTTCTGATGGTGACGGTTTTACCGCTGTCTATCGTGGTTTCGGTCCAGTCGGTGCCGTTGCCTTTGTCCTTGCCGTTGGCGGAGTTAGCGTTAGCGAAGACGCTGATGCCCCAGCCGCCGCTGCCGACACCAATTCCAATACCCACGCCGCCACCGCTGCTGCTGTTCGTGCTGCTGGTCTGCTGGGTGTTCGCTGCACCACTCAGCAAAATATCGTTCTGTGCATCAAGCAGGGTGTCTCCACCGGCCTTGATCTGACTTCCGGCGATCACGATATCGCCACCGCCTTTTTTACCGTTCGCGGTGATGGAGATATTGTTCCCCGCGTTCAGCGTACTTCCGGTGACTTCATCGCTCCGCGCATGCTGCTCAGACTTCGATTTCTGCGTGGTGAGGGAGGCACTGACGCCAATGGCATTGGTGCTAGGGTTCTCAGTATTGTCCTTGTTCGCCGCATCAAGTGCGGCTGCCTGTCCGGCCTGTACGCCGGAAAGCACAGATTTTGTGGCCTGCAGGGCCGCTAAACGGCCATCACTTTCCTCTTTCGCATCCTGCGCGGAGTTAACGGTATTATTGATAGCACCACCGACTGCACCGGAAAGCGCCAGCGTCAGGCCGCTTTTCTTCTGCTCGAAGGTCTCGTCCTGGGTACGTTTATCGTGGCCCGGATCAATCAGTACGCTGCTGCCACTGAGGCTCAGGTCTTTACCTGCTATCAAATCCGCGCCGCCGATATGCGCCTGGTTTCCGGCAGAAATCGCCACGCTACCGCCCGTTGAGCCGACAGTGCTGAAGCTCTGGCTCTGGGTGGTGCCTGCTTCGCGCAGGTCGTGGGTAGTTTTGCTGCTGCCGATGGTGAAGCCAATGCCGCCGCTGCTCATCAGGCCGCTCTTCTTCTCTTCCTTGAAGCGCCAGCTGGAGTCGGTGTTGGTAGCGGCCACGATATCGAGGTTATTGCCCGCACTCAGCGCGACGGCGTTATCGCCGACCACGGACGAGCCTTTCACCAGCAGGTTGTTGCCCGCCTGCACGGTAACGTTATCGCCGCTCAGCAGGCTTCCGGCCTCGCGGGTCGCGCTTTCTTCTTCGATGGTGTGCGTGGTCTTGCTGCTCAGGAACCCTTTACTGGTCTTCTTCTCTTCCTTGTAGTGATAATCGCTTTCGGAGGCGGTGGTGAGGTTCACATCGCGCCCGGCGGCCACGCCGATATCGCCGCTGGCGGTGACCTGTGCGGCTTCGCTGTTCACATCGCGTCCGGCGATAATCGTGGTGTTGCCGCCGCTGGCGATTTCCGTGCCTTGCTGGCGAACGGATTCGTCAATCACCGTTTTCTTGCCGCCACGGCTGCTGCTGCCGTTGACGGTGGCTTCGGATTGCAGGTTCACATCGCGACCGGCCTGAATGCCGACATTGCCTTCTGCTGCAATGCCTGCTGCCTGGCTGGTGATATCGCGTCCTGCCACCAGGGTGGCGTTATCGCCCGCGCTGATGGTGGTTCTGTCTGCACTGCTTTGATGCGTTTCGCTGCCGCCTGTGCGGCTGGTCTGGCTGGTCGCCCCGGCGTTCAGGTTCAGGTCGTTGCCTGCCACCAGCTGCGCGGTTTTGCCTGCGTCGATGGCGCTCGCCGTGACGTTGATGTCATTCCCGGCCTGCATCAGCGCGTTGCCGCCCGCCGTGATGCTGCTGCCCTGGTTCGCCACGGACGATGAACCGGTGTCTTTTTTGCCGCGGAAGCCCGACTGGCTGCTGCTGTCGGTTATCTGGTTGGCCGCAATATTGATGTTATTGCCTGCGCCCATCGCAAGGTCACCACCCGCATTGACGTTCGCACCGGTGATGTTGATGTCGTTGGCTGCCGCCATCGACAGGCCGTCGGTGGCGGTGATGGAAGCCGTCTGGCCGACATCGGTTCCACTGACATGCACATTGCCCCGGCGGCTGTCGTCGCCCACAGACCATTGCTGAGTCTGGGTGATGTTGTTGATATTGCCGCCGACGCTTTCGAGCTGAACGGTTTTACCGGAAATCGAGGAGCCGATGTTGTTGATGTCACCCAGCGCACTCAGATCGAGACCACCGCCTGCGCTGATAAGCCCGGCGTTGAGGTTGCTGATGCTGTTACTGCTGTCGATACTCAAGCCGTTCTGCGCAATCAGCGAACTGCCACTGTTGGTGACGTTGGCTCCGGCCAGCAGCACGTTGTTGCCGCTAATCACGCTGCCATTCTGCACGTCCACATCTTTTGGTGACAGATACACTTTTGGCACCATCACGGTCTGGCCGTTGATAGTCGCACTTTCATACCAGAGGATGCTGTGGTCGAGGGCCGCCACCTGGTCAGCCGTCAGCGCCACGCCGAACGTCAGGCCGAGCGAGGATTGTGCAGCGGCAGCGTTGTCCATCAGGTAGCGCATCTGATCGAGGTCGGAGCCCAGACCGTTGATATAGCGGGTGCCCGTCTGGTTCAGTACATAGTTCGAGACATAACGGGTATCAAACGCCGCATCGCCCAGGAAGCGGTAATCCTTGTCCGGATTGAGGTTTAGTTTGTCCAGAATATACGGCGAACCGAGGAACTGATTCATGTCCGTGTACTGGCTGCCCGTCTCGCGAGGGGCGTCGCCCGGGCTCATACCGAGCAGTTTATACAGGTCGCCAAACAGCGATGGATCGAGTCTGCCCAAGCCATCGAGTTTTGGGTTAACGGTGATCAGATACGGTCTGTCCGGGTCGGTAGACGGTACAAAATAACCATTCTTGCCCGAAGGCAGCGGATAATTGCCATCGATGCCTCCAGGGGCCAACCCCGTGCCACCATTGATGGTTTGACTGGCATTACCCGACGTGTCTTTCCAGTCCGGGTTGGTAATATTCAGAGTGCCAGCGTTATCCAGAGACTGCTGGTTTTTGCCACCGCTGATGTTCTGTGTCGAAGGCGTGTTCAGATTCGGTGCAACGATAGTGTTGCTGATTTTGCCCGCGCTGGCGGTGTTGTTGGTGTTGCTGATATCGTTCGCGAATGTCGCGTTGACGTTACCGCCGGCCTGGATAACTGACCGATAGATATCACCCAACTCGGATTCCGTGGTTTTACCATCCAGTACAAAGGTGATTTTGCTGGATGAGGGGCCCGGAAGTGTCACAGTCCCAATTTCATCTCCGCTGACGGTGATGGGGGAATTCGGGTCGGCATAGCCAGTCGGTCCCTGATAAACGTACTTCCAGAATTCCGACGAAGTAGAGTTTTGCCATGACTGATTAGACAGTGTCGTACCTGTCAGCGTCATATCTCCTGAGGACAAAATTACGCTGGCATTGTTATCCAGGGTTCCGGCGGCAATGGTCATGTTACGGCCGGAGCGGATCCCTGCCACGCCACCGCTTGCTGAAACGGTCGTTACCGTCTGGCTGATGGCATACTTTTGTTCTGTCGAGTCTGCATGCATGCCATATGCCGTGCTACCGGGCACAGTAGTACAGTGTACGTTCTGGACACCAGTACAACGCTCAAAGGGATATGATGAGACATACTTCCCATAAGTACCGTCCTCCAGCTGAGAGATTGAAATATCAATCGTCGCATTACCCAGACCGGAAATGGACGCTGGTTTATTTGTCGTGTAACTGGATGTTTGTAAACCATCACGGGTATTGAGCAAATGCCCGGTCTTAATCGTGATATCACCGTTCGTGGTTTCGATATTCCCGGAAGTGTTGATAACTTCAGCGTTCGCCGCGCCGCTGGCGTTTTTCTGCATCACCAGGTTGTTGCCCGCCAGAATATCGCCGCGCAGGTTCTGAATGCTGCTGGCAAATAGCGACAAATTGTTCCCGGCGTAGAGCAGCGCGGTGTTGATGATCGAACCTGTCGCACTCAGCAACAGGCTGCCAGCGGTGCCGGTGAATCCGTCGAGCGTGATGTTGCTTTGGCTGGTCAGGCTGACGTCGCCGCCTGCCTGCAAACTGCCGCTGGCATCCATCGCAATCTGGCTGCCGCTCAGCGCCGTGGTGCCGCTGCCTGCGGTCAGCTGTCCATTATTGGTGAGTTTGCCTGCGGCGTTCAGGGTGATGCCGTTGCCTTGCAAGGTGCTGGCGTTAGTGATATCCCCCTGGCTGCTGATGGCAAGCTGCTTGTTCGCGGCAATTACCCCCTGAGTGGTGAAACTGTTGGTGAGCTTCAGCGTCAGATTGCCGAGCGCCACCAGTTGGCCCACGCCGCTGAGCGTGGCCAGTTCCGTTGCCATGTCGCCGCCGCTGAACACTTTGCCGTTGGCGTTGTTGAGGCTGTTGCCTTTGAGTGTCAGGCTCTGGCTGCCGAGCAGCGTGCCGCTGTTAGTCACATTCTGGGCGTTGAGGTTCAGCTGTGCCGCCTGGAAAGTACCGCTGTTGATCAGGTTGTTCCCCGTCAGAGTGGCCTGATTCGCCGCCATCACGGTGCCGCTGCTGGCGAGCTTCGCCACGTTCAGTACCAGATTCGTCGCCTGCAGCCAGCCGATGCCGCTGTAGTCTGGTGTGCTGAACGTCAGGTCGTTGCCGGAGAGAATTTTGCCGTTGTTGCGCGTCTGCGTTGCCGTGCTGAGCGTAGCTTTGCCGTTGCCCTGAATCGTACCGTCGTTGGTCAGCACGGGCGCAGTCAGGTTGAGCGCGCCCTGGCTCAGCAGCACCCCGCTTGCCTGGTTGGCGAGGGTATTCAGCAGGGTCAGCGTCAGGCCACTATCGCCCTGAATACGCCCGCTGTTGGTAATTGAACGGGCGTTAATCTGCGTATCCGCCCCTTGCAGTTGCCCGCTGTTGGTGATGTCCTGGGCTTTGATGTTGAGCGCGCCACCCGTCAGCACTTTGCCCTGCTGTTGCAGGTTGCCGTTCAGCGTCAGCGCCAGGTTGTTCACTCCGCTAATCTCGCCGTTGTTGGTCAACGAGTCGCCTTTGACATCCAGCGTTTTGGCGCTGATCAGCCCTTTGTTATTCAGCGCTTTTCCGCTCAGGCTCGCATCACCGAGCGCGGTAATTTTGCTGCCCGTGGCGGCAATTACGTCGCCACTCAGCGTCAGCGCCAGATCCAGCGCACTTTGAATCGCGCCGCTGTTGTTCAGGCTGTTGCCGTCGAGGGCGATAGTCTGCCCCTGCCAGCGTCCGCTGTTGGTGACGTCACCGGCGGTGATGTTCAGGGCTTGCCGGCTCAGCAAGTCGCCGCTGTTAGTGAGTGCGCCAGCGCTGCTGAGCTGCAAACCATTCAGGCCAACAATCGTGCCCTGGTTATCAATGCTGCCCTGAGTCAGGCTGAGCGTGTCGCCCTGAAGCGTGCCGTTGCTGCTGAACTGGTTACCGCTCAGCGCCATGTCGCCTGCTGCCAGCAGTTTGCCGTGGTTGGTCAGCGTCGGCGCTGTTAGGCTGAAATCGCCCTGACTCAGCAGTTCGCCGTTATTGAGCAGCGAGTTTGACAGGCTGGTGTTCAGGTTGCCGGTTGCGAGTGCGGAACCGGAGTGATTCCAGTCTTTGGCATTCACGCCCAGGTTTTGCCCCTGCGTAGTGCCTGCAGTCGTCAGCGTCTGGCCTCTAATCGATAAATCACCCGCAGTCAGCCAGCGTCCGGTGGTTCCTTGCGATAAGGTATCGCCTGAAATTGCCAGTGCGTTTGTGCCCTGTAACAGGCCATCGCCAGTCAGCGTTGTCGTTTTCACGGTCAATGCATTGGCGGTGATTTTGCCTGGGTTAATCAGCGTGCTGGAATTCAGCGTCAGGAATTTGTCGCTGGTGATAAGGCCGCTGTTGCTGATGCCGGGGATATCCAGCACCAGGTTTTCGGCGCTGTAGAGCGTGCCGTTCAGCTGGTTGTTCAGTGAGCGAGTGCTCACACTTAGCGCGTTATCGCCCTGCATCAGCCCGCTGTTGGTCAGCGTTTGCGACTGAGTGCTCAGGGAAGAGGCAACCAGCACGCCGCTGTTGTTCAGTTCAGGTGCCGTCAGGCTGGTGGAGGCCGCGCTGCTTTTGCCACTGTGCGTGAGCTTCTCGCTGGCGTTAACTGTGAGCGATTGCTGTACTGCGTGCGTTCCTGCAAGGCTGGCTTCCCGGGCCTTAATGCTGAGATTTTTGCCGCTCTGCACCTGCGCACTGGCTGCTGTTGTGAGCTTGTCACCCTGCAACTGCAGGTCGCCGCCCGAGCTGGTTTCGCCGTCCAGCGTTGCCGTGGTTGCCGTGAGCGCCAGATTGCCGTCAGAGTGAGTCACCGCATTTTTGCCGGAGGTCAGCGTGTCCGCATTGACGGTCAGCCCTTTGCTTCCGGACAACGTACCGTTCTGATCCACATCGTGAGCTTTCAGCGTCAGTGAATCATCACTCACCATCGAACCCGTGTTGTTCACTTTGCCGCTGGCGGTAATGTCTGCTTTGCCTTTCGCGCCTGTGCTGCCGCTCTGGTTGAAATCCTGGGTGTTGATAGCCAGATTTCCGCCGCTTAGCAACGAACCGCTGTTACTGAGCGTGGTGCTGCCCATCGTCAACGAGCCGCCCTGCACAGAACCACTGTTATTCAGGGTGGTGGCATTCAGTTGTGAGCTACCTTTCGCCAGCAGTTTCCCGTCCTGCGTCAGCGTGGTGGCGCTGACCGTCAGGTTTTGCCCGGCGGTCATCTGCCCTTTGTTGCTGAGCGCATCGCCAGCCTTGCTGGCGATATCACGTGCGGCGTCCACCTGGCTTGTCGCGTCCAGACTGATGTTTTTCGCCGCGAGCGTCACATCGCGCCCGGCAGTCAGTTTTTCATTGGCGTGCGAAAGGGTGCCGTTGGCGTTGAGCAGCATATCGCCATCGCTGCTCAGCGAGCCGTTGCTCAGGGCGATATCGCTTTGACTGTCCAGGCTGATGTTACCGCTGGCCTTATGGTCGCCCGTCAGCGCAATGCTCTCTCCTTTAGCGCTAATCGCTCCGCTGGCGAGACTGTTGTTCACGGTAAGTTTACCGTTGGCATCAAGGATGATATCGCCCTGGCGAGCATTCAGGTAGCCCAGGTTGACCCCCACGCCTTTGTCGCTGGAGATCAGATGAATACGGTTGGCGTACATACCGCCTAACGCGCCAGTGTCGACCGCGACCGTTGGCGCATTTCCCTCACCTTGTTGTGCCTGCACGCTGCCGTCCGCGTTGACACGGTTGGCTCCGGCGATCACTTTCAAATCTTTGGCATGGATGGCGGCATTGACCTCGGTCGCACGGGAGATAATCGACAGTGCATCGCTGTTGCTGGCATCAATCCCCTGCCCTTCAATCGTGATGCTGCCTTTTTTCACGTCCAGCGCCTGCAGGTTGCCGCTGGCGTCAAAGACGGGTTTGCCGGTGGTCAGCGTGGCCTGTGGGGTGTTGATAAATCCACAGCCGTTACAGGTGATGCCATATGGGTTCGCCACCATCACGTTTGCCGCTTTGCCTGCCACTTCGGTGTAGCCATTGAGCTGTGAACGGTTGCCGCCGGTCACTTCGTTAATGATGCCTTTCGCTTCCTGGCCCGCTTTCAGATTCGCGTTGCCGTTAATTAACCCGCTAAGCTGGGTCTGGTTCAGCTTTCCGGTGGCGTTATTGAGGATTAGCCCCTCTTTACCGACGTTATAATCGCCAAACTGGTTATGGGAAATTCCGTTGCCATTCGGCGTGGCGATGTTAACGACCGGAACGCCGTTCGCGGCTTGATCAACGGATGTATTGCCTGTTGGCGTCAACGTGGCAGCGAAGGCAGGCAGCAATGGCTGCCAGGCGATAAGGGCGCTAACCAGGTAGCTGAGCAGTCGATACGTTAAGCGAACAGGGGGCTGATTCATGGGCATATTCCTTTAAAACGCGACGGCAACGCGGTAGTAAATGCTGACGTGATCCGGGCCAAGCCAATCCGGATAAACCAGAGGTAATCCGACGGTGAACGTGGTGGAGACCCAACGGTTGGCAGTACTCAGTCCAGCAGCGGTACCCCATAAAGTTCCGCTGGCATAAGTGTCAAGGCGGTCTGAATGCAGCCAGCCGCCGTCGAACGCCGCCAGGGCGCTGACCTGACCAATGAGCGGCAACGTGAACAGGGTATAATTGAGTTCGTTGCGCCAGTACGCACCGTTGTCACCAGAAATACTTTGTTCCTTAAATCCACGTACCGAACTTTCGCCGCCAATGGTCATGCGCTCGCTGCCGTAGAGACGGTCCGGCGTCCACTGGCCATAGGCGCTTGCGAGCCACCACAGATTTTCTGTAACCGGGCGCTGGTAACTGGCATTGAGACTCCATTTACGGAATTCCGCTTTTGGCAGGTCGCCGTTTTTATTACCGTCGCTTTCGGCACCAAGCCATGGCATCCCGCGACTGAAGGTCGGGTTAAAGGTCGCCACACCGCCGAACATTTTCTGGGTATGGCTCAGGCCAAACAGCAGGCTGGTAAGTTTGCGACTACTGCTCTGCAATAAGACGTCATCCAGATAGTTACGGTTGATACGATGACTCAGGCCAAGGGATACGCCAGTCTTGATATCGCCATTGCGAAACAGGACGTGGGACAGGCTGATGCGGTGCGTTTCGGTGTCGCCACTGGAGCGCCAGAGGTAGCCGTTGTTATCGAGGGTAGCGAGGTAGTTGTTCCAGCTGTAGCTGTAGTCCAGCAGGCTGTAGCCGTAAGGCACGCTGACACCTGCCGCAAAGTTTTGTGCGTCTTTAGAATTTGAAAATGCGCTACTACGCCCACCGCTAACAAACCAGCTGTCGGCCAGACCCAGCAAATTATTCCCCGTCAGCCCGGCATTTATCTGCCCGACACCGGTACTCTTCTGTCCACTGTTATCAAAACTCACTGATGCGGAAAGGGGAAATTCAGGCGTGGCGGTCAGATGGACAATGGACCAGCCCTGTTTCGTACCCGGTAAGATTTCAATCTGCACCGGTGTAGTACGGGTCCGATTAATCTGCTCCATGCCCTGCTCAACATCGCGCAAGTTTAATATACGACCTTCCATTTCCGGAAATGCCATATTCAGCTCGCGTTCTGGCGCATCATCCATTTTAATTTTTTCGAGCCGACCTTCCAGAATGGCAAGATGCAGTTCGCCAGAGCGTAAATCCTGTTCGGTGAGAAAGGCCCTACTGGTGATATATCCCCGGCTGATATACCAGTCGGAAACGGTATTTGTGAGTTGGTTAATCCGCGCCATATCCAGGCATTTCCCCTGCCAGGGCGATAATAACTTTTGCTGCTGACGGGGATTAATCAGCGTCGCCCCGTCAAGCACAATGTGATTAATGGTAAAACAGGGACCAGAAGGGGCTACAGGCTGTCCAGGCGTTGAAGGACGCGTTAACGGCGCAGAGCGCTCCAGCGAATCACGCTGTTGCTGGTTCTGACGCAGTAACTGTTGCTGCTGTTGATCAATACTGTCACGGTCTGCGGGTGATAATAGTGCTGCTGGCACGGCATGACTGAATGTCAGTGCCAGTAGCAAAGGGTGCAACGGCTTCATCCATTATCCTGGTATTATAATTTTTGTTATAACGCGCTGTGTATTTTTTACAATTCAAACACAAATAACATTATTTGTGAATAAAAAAACAACACCAGTTAAGCATGCTGTGATAAACCACACACCTCCGACGGGATGCATTTAGGATAATTTAATGATTGCATGAGAACTTAAATAAAACTAAAAAGACCACTCGGCACTTTAGAATTACATAAACAACCAATAATACGCGACGGCATATTTCCACAGCGTCATTATTCACCATAAATAAAAAATTATTTAGCACTACTAAAAAAAACAGTAAAACACCTTATCCTCACAGGCCGAATATCTGTCACTCCCTACAAACAGCCTGCAGAAGCTGAACCACATTGCCCCTGCCCCAAAATCCTGCACCATTCAGAAACAGAATTCCGGCATGATGCCCCCTCTGTACCGAGGTGGTGCCGCTGAAAAAATCACGATTCACTGAAGAGGCGGGTTGCCGATCTGAGTCTTGATAAGGCCATGCTGCAGGATGTGCTGGCAAAAAAATCTGCCCTCGACAGCTGCACTACAAGTGAAGTTGAGTCATTCCCGACGCCGCTTTCGTCAGGCTGCGAAGGCCGATCAGCCGCCGATACACCAGCATTCTGATGGTCTGAACAGCAGCCCGCAGGCTGGGCATTCGAGAACCGCATCTTTTCGTAACTTCCCTGCTTTTTGATCGGCCCTGTGCGCGCAAACCGGGCAAGCTACATGAACGGGTCTTTCTTTAAAGTGCCTAAGTCCTTCTGTATAAGACATAAATAATTCTCTGAGGAATAGGGTGATTATTATACGCCTTACTCTAAAAATAACGGGGTTAAGTTATGTTAACGTATGACTGAATCAGGGGGTAAAATATTGAAAATGGAATGGTTGATTGATGATACAATACCCTTCCGTGAGAATTTTATAATGAAATCAGAAGATACCCTTGACTGGTATCCGGCACAGCTGCCGCCCGTAAAAATTATCCTTGGTGAAGCCGTGCTGGCTGTCGGTAAGCAAGGCCGCCCCATTAATACCCGAACCTTGCTTGAGTACCTTCAGGTGATGCAGAAAAAGCCCAAGAAGCGGGATGACCACGTCGCTATGCAAACTGCGATTGATGTTCTCAGGGATAACCAGCGCATCCACGGCAGACGTTAATGCGCTTTTGCAGTCAGTATCAGTTCTGAACGATCTCAACCGTATGGTTTTCTCCATCATCCCGCAACGGAATTCGGTCATCAGGCAGAACGATGCCGTCCAGCGTCACCCGGTATTCTCCGTCGCCGCGTGAAACCGTCACCTGATAATGGCTTTCGCCATAGTGATAGGTCATAGAAAAAGACGGCCACGCATTCGGCAACCGGGGATGGACAGTAAAGACAGCACCGGCGCGTTTTATCCCCAGTAATTCTTCCGTCAGTAAACGCCAGGTCCAGCCTGCGGAACCCGTATACCAGCTCCAGCCTGCGCGTCCGGTATGGGGAGCGACGCTGTAAACATCAGCGCTCATGACATAAGGCTCGGCTTTATACATCCCGACCGAATCGGCATTCAGAGTATGATTTATTGGGTTGAGCATTGACCAGAGCTGCCAGGCGCGTTCTGCATTTCCCATTCGGGCAAATGCCATCACAGCCCAGATCGCGCCGTGTGTGTACTGCCCCCCGTTCTCCCTTACGCCGGGCAGATATCCCTGGATGTAACCGGGATTAGGACCGTGCCCATCGAAAGGAGGCGTTAACAGTTTTATCAATTTCCCGTCGTTATCCACCAGGTGTTTATCCAGCGCCCGCATGGCCTTTACGCACCGTTCCGGGCTTGCGGCCCCGGACAATACAGACCAGCTCTGCGCAATCGCATCAATCCGGCAGTCCTGCGAGGCGTTTGACCCCAGGGGAGTACCGTCATCAAAATACCCGCGCCGGAACCATTCACCATCCCAGGCATGGATGTCGAGATTGTTTTGCAGACACTGGGCCTGCAAACGACACATCGCGGCAATACTGTCATCCTGTCGGCTATCCGCCAGCGCCGCAAAGCGTTGCAAAACGTCGTACAGGAAGAAGCCCAGCCAGACGCTTTCACCTTTGCCTTCGATACCCACCCGGTTCATCCCGTCATTCCAGTCACCTGCCCCCATTAGCGGCAGACCATGCTCTCCGAACCGCAGACCATGTTGAATCGCTTTGATGCAGTGTAACCAGAGTGTTTCTTCGGTGCCGCTGAGGGCCGGCGTGTCATAGACAGACTCTTCGCCAGGCCGGACGCGTCGCCCCTCCAGATAAGGGATGCGTATTTCCAGCACATCCTTATCTCCCGTCGTGTCCACATAGTGACACACGGCATGTGGAAGCCACAGGTAGTCATCAGAACAATGGGTACGCACACCGTTACCGTGTGGCGGGTGCCACCAGTGCTGCACATCTCCCTCGATAAATTGCCGTGATGCGCACAGAATTATCTGTTCGCGCATCCGGTTCGGATCGGCATGACTCAGTGCCAGCGTATCCTGCAGCTGATCGCGAAAACCAAAAGCACCGCCAGACTGATAGTAACCACTGCGAGCCATCAGGCGACAGGCGACGGTCTGATACAGTAACCAGCCATTAACCAGCAAATTTACGGACGTGTCGGGGGTGTTAACCACGATTTTATCGAGCACAGTGTGCCAGTGGTTGTGCACCCGGTTCAGCTCCTGACGAACCGCATCTTCATTCAGATAATGGGCGAGCGTCTCCTGGGCGCGTGCATGATTCTCCTCAGCGCCGAGGATAAAAATAAACGTCCGCTGATCCCCATCAATTAATTTCACCGCCGATTGCACCGCCCCACAGGGATCCAGACCGGCTCCCGTCTTCCCTGAAAGCCTGCGCTGTTTCATGGCCGACGGAGCCTGCAGGGAACCGTTTCGGCCGATAAACTCCCGGCGGTCACCCGTTAGCGAACAGTCGTTACCGCTGACGGCAAAAAAGGCAGTGCGCCCGTCACCGTTATCACCATAAAAGTTGTTCGCCAGCACCGCGCAGCCGCCAGGGATCGTGGTCGCCTGCGACACAATATGAGGGGCTGAGCGGATCCGGGATTCACCGAGCGTCCACTCCACATAGCCCGTGACAGAGAGCTTACGCGTCCGACCCGACGTGTTACTGAGCGTCAGGATCGCCAGTTTAACCGGTGCCTGTTCGGCAACCAGAACCGTCAGTTCGCTGTCTATGCCACTCTCCCGATGAGCAAAAACACTGTAGCCAAACCCATGGCGGGTCAGGTAATCACCCTGTCCGCGAACGGGTAACGTCGTCGGTGACCAGCACTCACCGCTCTCTTCATCGCGCAGATAAAAGGCTTCACCGCTGCGATCGCTCACCGGATCGTTCTCCCACGGGGTTAAGCGGTATTCATGTGCATTTTCATACCAGGTGTAGGCCTGCCCCGCTTCTGAAATCACGCTGCCAAAATGGGCGTTTGCGAGTACGTTTGACCAGGGCGCCGGTGTCAGCGAATTTTTCCGCAGGACAATCTGATACTCCCGCCCATCCTGAGAAAATCCACCGTACCCGTTGAAATGTTGTAACTGACCGACATCGGGCGTCCAGTCCTGATGTTGATTACGTTCCCGCACCACCTCTGGAATAAATGCTCTGGCCGGAGGTTTAAGGGCAGGAATACGCTGGTTAAGCTGCTCATTAATGCCACCAGCGCGGTCATCGAGATAAAGACAGGCCACGCTCATCAAAAGCAACGTATCTTCTGCGGAGAGGTGCTCGCCATTACGGACAAAAAGCCCGCCCTTTTTATCCAGCAGACTGGCTTCAGACCCGGCATAAATTAAATCCATGATCTTCGTTTGCAATCCCTGCTGGTAGCCCCCGGGGCTGTTATTCAGGATAACCAGATCCACTTCCAGGCCTTTTTGTCTCCAGTAGCGGTGTGCCTGAATCAGGGTGGTCACGGAGGCGATACTTTCCTCGCTGGTCATACTGAGTAGCACGATCGGCAGATCGCCTGAGATTGCCCATCCCCACAGGCCGGACTGTCCGCGCCGATTACGGCTGATGGTCTGGCCCTCGGCGCGCAGCTCCTGGACCGGGTAAAGTACAGCGCTGGCGAGACGATTAAACAGGGTGGCATCATCTTCACTGGCGTTCATCTGGCGTAACACAACAAGGCTGTGAGACCAGGCCAGTTCAAAGACGCGATCGGCGATGGGGTAATCGCGATATTTTTCCAGCAACGCCAGGCTGTGCTGGCGGGTCTCGCTGATGCCATAAATGATATCAATCGTGACCGGCTGTCCCGGCAGTAAAATGAGGGTGTGGCGTATCGCCAGAATCGGATCCAGCACGGACCCCGAGGTGTTGCTGAGCGCGCCGCCTTCCTCGATGGCCAGGGCATCCGCAGGGCTTCTGCCTCGACCAAGAAATTTTGCCCTGTCCGTCTCAAACGAGACGTTATGTTGATGATCACCATGCACCACCATCATGTGAAACAGGCAGGGACTCGGTTCATCCGGTGTGCGCGGGCGGCGGTGGCAAAGGATCGCGTTATGCTCAGGGTTCAGCTCAGTCTGAATAAACAGATTACTGAATGCCGGATGTGCCAGATCGCTGACCGCGGGAGCCAGGACGACTTCGGCATAGGTGGTCAGTTCCAGAGTGCGGGGCTGGCGGCCACGATGAATCAGGGTGAGCCGTCGCAGCTCTATGTCGTCTTCCGGAGAGACAACCACCTGTGTCTTGACGGTGAGCCCCCCAAAGGTGCGTCGGAATTCAGCACTGGCATCGGTAAAGATCACTTCCTCGTCATATTCGCTGACGTTGCCTGTGGGTTGCCAGGTCGTGCTCCACACGTCGGTCGTCTGCGTATCGCGGATATAACAGAATGCGCCCCAGTTATCGCGGGTGGTATCACTGCGCCATCGCGTCAGCGCAATCTCCTTCCAGCAGCTGTAACCTCCGCCGCCCGCGGTTAACATCAGATGATAATGACCGTTGGACAGCAGTTGGATTTCCGGGGCGGGTGTGTCGACCCCAAAGAAAATACGGGGTTCATAGTGAGCGGGTCTGACCCTGCCCTCATGCGATTCAAAATGACGGCGCGGGCTGTAGAGATCGACCGCATCCGGCACGCGCTCCTGTAACAGCAGACTCGCGGAGCGGAAAACCGTACTCGACATGAATCGCTCAGACATAGGGGCGTCAAGCAGCACATGGGCCAGCGCCTGAAATGCCATGCCCTGGTGATGCGCCATCCACGACTGCACCACCGCATACAGCTGGCCCGTGGCGAGACGTGAGGGTGTGTAGTCCAGCGCTTCATAAAAACCATATTCGCCCTGCGCGCCATTTTTTTGCAGTCTGAACAAATTTTCACAGGCTTTTTGCGGGGACACCATCAGCGCCAGCAGGGTGGCGTAAGGGGCGACGACCATATCATCGGCAAGCCCTCTGCGCAGGCCGAGGCCCGGGACGCCAAAGGCCTGATACTGATAATTGTGTTGAACATCAAAAGCATGATAGCCCGACTCCGACACGCCCCACGGTACCCCGCGTTCTTTCCCCCAATGGATCTGGCGCATCACCGCCGACTGACTCATCTCATCAAGAAGGCTGCCAGGCCAGGTGGGCATCACCAGATTCGGCATCAGGTATTCAAACATTGAGCCGCTCCATGACATCAGGGCCGTTTCATTATCAATCGTGGTAAACAGCCGCCCCAGCGCGTACCAGCTTTTCAGGGGCAGCTGATTCGTCGCAATAGCGAGAAAACTGGTCAGGCGGATTTCAGACGGCAGGAGATCATAGTGGCTCTTGTCAGGCGTATTGGTGTCGCAGTTATAGCCGACACTGAGCAAACTGGTGGCTTCGCTGTACAGAAAGGCGAAATCCATCCGGGAGTGCTCATCCAGCCTCTGTTCCAGCTCAGTGATAATATTCAGTCGCATCCGGGCCTGCCCGGTCACGGACACCGGGGGCGTTGCTTCCCCAAAACCTTCTCCACGGGCAAGCTCGCTGAGCGTTGGCAGTGACAGTTCATTCCAGGAGGCGGGTAACCAGCCGAGCAGCAGCGACCACTCATGGCAAAGCTGAACCAGTTGCTGCTCCATGTGCCCTGCCCAGCGCATCTGCAGGGGAGACCCCTGTTGACTCTGCGTGGTCAGATGATGGCACTGAGTGCGCATGTTTTTCAGCTCGCTGAAAAATGCCTGCGGAAGTAGCAACTCCATGTTCAGCCAGTGTTGGCGCAGCTCTCGCAGACCGTCAGGCGGGTGCTGGCCCCACTGTTTCTCCACAATATCCAGCGTATCGTTCAGTCCTGCCAGGAGCTGCTGTGCGTTTAAAACAGGCTGATGACGCATGGCGGACAGCCCTTCGCGCAGTGTCAACAAATGCCCCGCCATGTTGCCGCTGTCGACGCTCGAGACATAGCGTGGGCTGAGGGGAGCCAGCGTACGGGTGTCATACCAGTTGAAGAGATGGCCCCGGTAGTGCTCCATTTTATCCAGCGTGTCGAGCGTGAGCGATACGCGCTTAAGCACCTCTCCACCGGGCAGGTAGCCAAAGTCCCAGGCGGTCAGATTAGCCATAAGGGAAAGGCCAATATTGGTCGGCGATGTGCGATGCGCTACCGTCGGCTGCGGTATTTCCTGGTAGTTATCAGGGGGAAGCCAATTCTCTTTTTCTGTGGCAAAGGTTTCAAAAAATGCCCAGATTTCACGGCTTGTCTGGCGTAACAGCTGTTTTTGTTTTTGGTTTGGCGAAAATCCCCTGCGCACAGGCTGACGACTCAGCCAGCTCATCAGCAGCGGTGCCAGACACCATAACAACCCGATCGGCAAAGCAATCGCCAGCAGCGGCGGGGCAAATTGTCCGGTCAGGAGTGTCAGCGACACGCCAGCGACAACATTCAGCCACATCGCCTGATAAAAACGGGCAACGGAGGGTCTTGTCTGGTTGCTCTGAGGATTGTGGCTCACCCACTGGCTGAGATGGCGCTTGCTGACCTCCAGCCGCCATAGCGTCACGGCAATGGCCTTCAGCGAATATCCGGCTTCGTGGGGCAGTATCGCAAAATTAAGGCCGATACCTGACAGGCGCTTCAGCGCGCCTGCGCCCACCAGCAACACATGCGGCTTCAGCCGGCGACGCAGAGGTTTATGCAGAACGTCGTGCGCGATGCTGAGAAAGGCTGGCAACAGCCATATCAGCAACAGTACACCAAGCCAGTAAAACGGATTGGGTAGCCCAAGCAGGGTGAAGAACAGCAGGACCAGTAACGACGGCGTTACCAGACTGCGACGCAGATTATCAAACAATTTCCAGTAAGACAGCGCGCTCAGGGGATTCTTATCCCGCGTGCCATCGGCTTTCGTGACGCGGGGTTTCAGCCAGTTAAGCAGTTGCCAGTCGCCGCGGATCCAGCGTGAACGCCGCGCCACATCCGCCAGATAATGATTAGGATACTGTTCGTAGAGCAACACTTCGCTCAGCAGGCCCGAGCGTGCATAGCATCCTTCGAGTAAATCATGGCTGAGAACCAGGTTTTCCGGACAGGTGTTGGCCGTGGCCTGGACAAAGATATCGACATCATAAATTCCTTTGCCCACGAACGATCCTTCGCCAAAGAGATCCTGATAGATATCCGAGGACATCATCGAATAGGGGTTATTACCCGGTACACTGCTGCGCAAGGCGGCGTAACGCCCCTGACCATTGCGCGGTATCTCTTCTGCAAGACCCGGTTGCAGAATGCCGAAACCTTTGACCACCCTCTGGCGTAGCGGATCATACTCTGGCGTATTCAGCGGATGCGCCATCGTCGCGACCAGTTTGTGTGCCGTATCGCGTGGCAGCACCGTATCACTGTCCAGGGTAATGACGTATTTAATGTGGCCCGGTAACAGGTGAGCAGGCATGTCTGCAACGCTGATAAATTGCGTCCCCGGCTGACGCAACCAGCTATTCAGCAACGCCAGTTTTCCCCGCTTGCGTTCATAGCCCATCCACGTTCCTTCTGTGGGGTTCCATTCAGGCTGGCGGTGGAGCAGATAAAAACGTGGGCGGCTGGAGGGGTAGCGCCGATTCAGCGCCTGAGTATCCGCGATAGCCTGTCTGAGCAGCGCGTCGCTTTCTGGCGAGGATCCATTCGCAGAATCTGCAAAATCCGTGAGCAGCGCAAACCTGAGATGGTCGTTTTGATTCCCCAGCCAGCAAACTTCAAGACTGGTAAGGAGTTTGCTGAAACTTTCGTGGCTGGTCAGCATGCAGGGAATGACAATCATGGTGGCACTGTCAGCGGGAATGCCGGTTGAAAAATCCATGCCTGGCAAGGGGCGAGGAACGCGAAAACGGGTGGTGGCGTCACTGAGTAAATCACTCATTAACTGCGTGAGCGCAATAATCAGCGGCAATGCTACCGCTATCAGCAGCCAGTCTGCGCCCTGCAGCGCGGTTTCGTGCAAGATTGCCGCTGTCGTTGCGGTGGTTAATAACGCCAGGCTGCCAAGCCAGGAGAGCAAGCTAATTTTGTTGAAACTGTGCCGCAAACGGATGAGTCTGGAGGTATCTGCCAACAAATGAATATCGAGCTGCTGTCGCCCCTCCCCCGCGAGATAATACCCAACGTGATGCTCCTGAGTGTCAGGCGTCCTGCCCGCTGAAAGCGCCAGAACCCTGTCAGCGACCTCAGGCTCACTAAGACCACTGTCTCGGGCCAGGATCTCGACAATGTGGCGGTAATGATCCCGGGTATTAAAGTGCATGCGCGGATAGATACCGGCAGGATCGTGGCGTAAGGCCTGTTCCACGACGCTGATCGTTTCGGCAAAATCAGCCCAATCCGTTTCGCTCAGTAATCGCAGGCCCGCGATGCTGTTACTCACCGAGAGCTGGCTGGCGGCAAGCTGTTGATTGAAGCGATGGATAATAATGTCAGTCGTGACCCCGAGTTCCGCGAGGCACTGATCAACCCAGGTCAGCGGTAACGATAAAGCGTTGCCATGTCCCTGCAGGCGCCGGACCAGTTCTGCGACAAACGCGCTGGTTAACGGGGGACGGGAGCGCGCCATATCGGCCACCACCATGATTAAATCAGCAGGCACGCTCTCCGCACATTCAAAAATTCGTGTTATCCACGTATCTGCCAGGTTGCGTTCCCGCTGCGCCTTTATCACTTCCATGCTGATTCGGCGAAGATTTTCAATCAGCGCCAGGCGTAGCATCCCCGGTAAGGCCCAGACTTCACCTAATGTCAGCGGGGTCACCTGCTGATAAGCCGTGAGATAGCTGGTCAGGCTGGCGATATCCCATCGGCCATCACCGTGAGCGATGGCCTCTGATGCAATATTATAAATTCGTGGGCAATTCAGCGGCGGCATCAGCGACGGGAGACCTTTCCCAAAGCTTTTCGGCAGGTGCTGACGGACAGAGCGGATTTGCTCCTCAATCAGATAATAATTGTCCAGCAACCACTCCCCGGCGGGCATGATGCTGGTCTTTTTAGCCGCGTTAAGCTCGTAGCAGTTTTGGGTGATGACGACCTCATTGTCGCCGAGCCGTTTCAAAAGGTAATACGGCAGTTTATCCGGCGATAATTTGTGGGTCCGCGCCAGCTTCTGACCGTAGCGTTCCATTTGGGCGGTCGAAAAGAGCTCTGACTGCGGAGGGCTTTCACCGTTCGGATCGTTCATCGAAAACGTCACGCTTCCGGAAGTATCCGTAAGATTACGGGAGCGGTTAAACCACGCTCTGGCGTTCATTTTCATAGCGTTGCTCTGATGCGACATTAACGCGCAGGAGCAGTTGAGAAATCAGTTCAGAAACGTTCTCTCAGGATGGGCGTAAGGCATCAGGGATTTAACAGCTGCTGGAATGTAGTCAGTATAGAACACCGGATTTGTCTGAGGATTTCGGCCAGAATTAGCGTCGGGGGATAAACAGGGCCTTACACCCGGGGCAAAGCATGGCCTGATTGCGACGGATTTTTGACGCGGGTTGAACGGATTTTAAGCCACAATCAGGGCACGTGGCGGTAGATGCCCCGCTGAAGAGTTTCATTGCGTAATCGATAATAGACATAATCATTAACCTTTCAATGAATGAGCTTTACCGTATCACGTCTGGTCGAATTTTAATCTCTTTATTTTGATGCAACGAAATGCAGGAAAGATAGCTATTTACCGCCACAGGTTGCCTGAGACCGTAAAACCGACACCATTCGATACGGCCGTCCAGGAGGAGTCATTCTGAACAGAGAGAATTAACGGTTGAAATGTAGAGAGAATGGGGGCAATTTCCGCCGTCATGGGGAACGTGCTGCCAGAAAATGTCTCCGTTGGAATGGTCGTCTGTCAGCGTTCTCCGGGCGTTAGACCGCACTGCAATTGACGAGGCTTAATCATTCCTGCTCCCGGAGTTTCCCTATTTGGCATCCTTGCCACGCAGGCCTCATCTCCCCGTGGGGCTATTTACCCAATATGGCCAGCTAAACATCATCACAGTTCATTTCCCCATGAGATTTTATCTCTCCCACGTCTTTTTGACAGATATAAAGCCTGATCTGCTTTTTTCATCAACTGATCAATCGGCGCTGTATCCATCTTAACTACGCCAAAGCTGACTGTTATCGAGACAAAATCATCTCCCTCGGTGGGGAATTTCATCTCTCTGATATTATCCTGGCAACGAGTCAGTATTTTCTCTGCCTGCTCATGCGAATCAGCATGTAATATCATTGCAAATTCTTCCCCTCCCAGACGTGCCACGATGTCATCTTTACGACAACTGGCTTGAAGAACCTGCGCTAACCCAACAAGAACATCATCGCCAAAAGGATGTCCCCAGGTATCATTAATGGTTTTAAAGAAATCGATATCAATAATTGCCAACACCCTCATCCCTGGGGCATTTTCATGAAGAGACATTGTTAATACTTTTTCATCAAATCCGCGCCTGTTAAGAACGCCGGTCAGTGGATCCTCACCGAGTTTTTGCGTCAGTTCTCTGCTTTCGGCTTTATGCTCTTTAAAGACACTGTCTAAAACATCGACGGACTCAAATAAACGCTGGATCTCAGACATTCCTTCGGCATCAATGACCTGATCATCGGCACGATTCCCAATGACTTTGCGGATAGTTTTGTTAAGTGACAACAAGGGATTTAAAACTTTAACATTTATAAACACACAGATGAACGCGATGATGAATAACACGCCCAATAGAGAGACAATTACCGCAATCAGTCGTGACAATGCCTTGGTGGTTTGAGCGTGAAAAACATTATCAAGATGCTTAATATATTCACTTTCCATAAAATAAAAACCGCTCAAGCCCTCTCTGTATTGAATTAAGAACAGATCAAGGTTTGTATCGGTTGGCATGCCATTCTTACTGTTGTTTTCAATAGAGTTAATAAGAAAGGATGTTTTTATTTTATACGTGTTTTTCGCAGTGTTCAATTCAGAGAACATGGTCTTATCATATTTAAAACCATCAAGCAGCGACCACAACATATCAAGCCTAATTTTACGCTTATTGCTGGCATATAGCTCCTCAGCGGATAAGGGCTTGTTAAACCGTAACGCGTAGATGTAAGGCGTCGCCAGACGACCAAGGGTATCTCTGATCTCCCCCAGCGCCATTAAATTGTAAAAGTAACCAGAAACAGAAACATCACTGCTCGCATAACTGATGGAGGTATTGACCATTATTTCATTGAAAATCTTCGTCGTATCCAGTGAAGAATCCAATGCGGTGTTAATCTCCGCAGGCGCTCTTTTGGGGTTAGACATAACGTTATCAATGGTCTTTCGGGTTTCATCCAACACTCTCTTAAATTGGATGATTTGCGTCGTTATCTGAGGGACGTCGCTTAATTGTTCAAGTGATAAATCGGTTTTTCGACGGTTAATGTCCAGTGCGACCTTCGCATTACTTTCATTATTCACGCTACTCAGCAGATACTCATTAGTATACCCTCGTTCATCACCTAATAAGTGTTCTGCCTCTAAGAGTGATTTAATGACTTTAAACTTCTGCCCGCGTTCAAGTGAAATACTATAAGCATGGCTCACAGAAGAAATCTGCCACCAACTTAATATGGCTGCAAGTAGCGCCAAAATGCACGACATAGAAATCATGATCCTCATGATTTCAGCATTCTTTAATATTTTACCGCCATTGTATTTCATATCGTTACGCTAGTATTATCACACTCAATCAGTCAGCGTAACAAACATCAAAAAACATGGCATCTTGAGAATCATCCAAAATAAAACAACCTCTCATAGATACAATAGTGTTCGTTATTGCCGTGGGTCGCCAGCGAAGTTACGACATCCGCGTGATTGTTAAGCGAATTTTCAAGACCACTACAGCAAAAAGCCCCTGACCGTCAGGCCAGAGGCTTTTTCACCCTTCAGACAAACGTTTATTCAAAACAAACGTCAGGGTTGTCCGCCAGGGAGACATATTTTTTGGTGTTTTTATCCAGCGTGCGGATCTCGCCACTTTCAATGTCATACACCCATCCGTGCAGGCGAATGGCGTTGTCGCGCAGGCCCACCGCCACCGAGGGATGCGTTTTGATATTGTTCAGCTGCGCGATAACGTTTTCTTCGACCATCGCATTCACTTTGTCGGTTTCGTTATCCCAGGTTTTCTTCTCGACCACGGCTCTGGCTGCGTCAGCATAGTGCAGCCAGTGTGCGACCGCGGGCATAGGATCCAGACACTGGCAGGTCGCAATGGCTTTCATCGCGCCACAGTTGGAGTGGCCGCAAATCACGATATCCGTCACGCCCAACGCCACCACCGCATATTCAATCGTGGCAGAAACCCCACCCGGCTCTGGGCCGAAAGAAGGTACGATGTTCCCTGCATTACGGATAACAAACAGCTGTCCTGGTTCCTGCTGTGTTACCAGCTCCGGTACCAGACGGCTGTCGGAACAGGAGATAAACAGCGCTTTTGGGTTCTGGCTGGACGCCAGGCTGCGGAACAGCTCTTTACGCTGCGGGAAAATCTCTTTCTGGAAGTTAAGAAAACCTTCGATGATATGCTGCATAGCACCTTCTCTCTTTTTGTATGCGTGTTGTTATGATAAAGATCACATTGTAACTGTCCAGCAAGACCTGCATAACATCCCGATTTTCTCTACGCTCGCCTGGATGGCGGTAGAAAAACACCCGAGTCATCAGACGGTTGTCGCTTTCCAGTAGCAAATCCCTACCACTGCCACCACATTCAACATCACACTGGCCATAAACCACGTTTTGAACGGCTGCTTCTGTGTTTTGTGGCGAAAGAGCTGCTGGGCCAACAGCGCGCCAACCCAACCGCCGACAAGGCCATAGACCAAAAGCGTCCTTTCCGGGACACGCTGCCAGCTTTTGCGGGCGGCGTGTTTATCCGCGCCGTAAATCAGCAGCGTCAGCAAATTGACCATCAACAGCCATGCAGGAAGGGAGTGGAAGACCAACAGGCTGGCGGCAAGCGTCAGGACCAGCAGGCTATAGCAGAAATAATTGAGTTTCATGACGGGCGTGACGCTTTCCTGCGGAGAGGGTTTGCGGGCTTACTCAAAATCAAACAGCGCTTTGACGGTCACGTCCAGCCCTTTGGCCAGCACATTGATCACTTCGAGTGTCGGATTGCGAACCCCGCGTTCGATGCCGCTGACATAGGTTCGGTCGAGGCCGCATTTATCAGCAAATGCTTCCTGTGAGAGGCCGGACTGTAACCGGAGCGTTTTAATATGGGCGCCAAAAAGCGATTGAATTCGGGATGTCGTTCTCATTGGAATACCATGGGCCTTTGTCGCCTATCAGACCACGGACTATCAGTCACACTCATTCATTCTGTTTCTACTTTCGTGTTGCCGCTGCAGGCAAATCTATGACCGAACGGTTGCCCTGCACGCCAGATAACACGCACCTTTCAGCCGACTTTCAGCCAAATAGTGCTGAAACAGGGTCAATTTTCACCCTCAAAAAATGCGCAGCTGTTTCCTGTTCTGAAAATAGTCTCTCATGTTGACTATCAGTCACATAAAATGCATGCTAGCATCCGTGATGTGACTTATAGTCAACATAACATGAACACCTAAAAAGCCGTAACTCCGGGGCTAACTCCCCGCGCTGTGAGTGACAGAACGCATTATCGCAACACCCGTTATGGAGAGTTGTTATGCACACTGAACCACCTCTGATCGTTGCCTCATCCGCCGGGCCGCCAATCTTTTAACGGCGCACCCGCCCTCTGCCAGACACATCAAAAAAACAACGTGGGTTTTAAGCCCACTCAGCCTCCCCTGCGCGCCGTTTGCCCGACGAGGTTTGGCGCCAGAAGCACTTTGCCAAGGAAAATAAAAATGGAATTCAGCTCGATGCTTTTGAACAATGCCCCTTTTCTTTCTGACGATCATAGCGCCTGCTCCGGGCAGGACGAACCGCACGAACGCTATTTTGGTGCCGTCAGCGCACCGATTATCCAGACCAGCCTGTTCGTACAAAAAAATTATCAGACCTACTGTGATGATATGCAGCATGAGGCGGAGCGCTTCATTTATTCGCGCGGTTTAAACCCGACGGTACAAATTGTGGAGCAGAAGCTGGCAAAGCTGGAACGCGGCGAAGCCTGCCGCTGCTTTGCCTCCGGTATGGGCGCCATCAGCGCCGTGCTGATGGCCAACCTTAACAGCCACGATCACATCATTCTGGTCAACAACGTGTACGGCCCGGCGATGGCGCTCATCAAGCAAATGGCGAGGAAATATGAGGTGCAGTACGACGTCGTGCTCGACGGCACACCGGAAGCCATCGCCCACCACATTCGCCCTAACACCCGGCTTATCTATACCGAATCCCCCGGCACCATGACCATGAACATTGTCGATCTCGCGGCTATCGCGACGCTGGCCAAAGAGCACGGCATTACGACCGTCATCGACAATACCTGGGCCACGCCGCTGTTCCAGAAACCGTTAACGCTGGGCTTTGATATCGTCATTCACTCCTGCACCAAATATCTGGGCGGCCACAGTGACCTGATTGCGGGGGCCGTCATTACCAGCCATCAACGTATGGCCGAAATCCGCGATTTTTCTCATCAGCTGCTGGGCTCGGTACTGTCGCCTTTTGCCGCCTGGCTGCTGCTGCGTGGGTTGCGTACGCTCCCGGTGCGCATGCAGCGCCATCAGGAAAATGTCCTGCAGGTGATTGAGTACCTGAAAACCCTTCCGGAAGTGGAAAACATCCGCCATCCCTGCATGGCAGACGTTCCGCAGCAGGCCATTATCCGCAAACAGATGAGCGGTTTTTCAGGGTTGTTCTCCTTTGAGATCCGCGACGGTCGTTTTGCCGATGTGAAACGCTTTATCGACAGCTGCCGGTTGTTCAAAGTGGGTTGCAGCTGGGGAGGCTATGAAAGCTTAATCATCTCGCCAAACCGGGGATACAACGAAGCCGCACTGGCAACGGACAATATCGCCACAGGCCTGATCCGACTCTCGATTGGCCAGGAAAGCCCATCGCTGCTGATAGCCGACCTGGCGGGTGCGTTCGCCGCCCTGGCAAAACGCTGAGGAAACCGTCATGGATGCACAGAGAAAACCGTCGTTTGCTTCAGCCATCGGACTGCTGGTCGCGATCTTCATTATCTTCGCGGTCGGCATTGGCCTGTTGAACTACCCGGTAGAGTTCACCTTAATCTGCATCACCATCGTCACCAGTATTTATGCTGGCTACTACGGCGGCAGCTGGAGTGCGGTGATGAACGTGTTGGTAGGCAAAATCAAAGATGCCGTACCCGCCATTTTACTGCTGCTTTCTATTGGTATGCTGATCGGCAGTTGGATGGTCTCCGGGACTATCCCGCAGATGGTCTATTACGGGCTGGCGGTGATTAACCCGGCGTACCTCTATCTCACCGCCTTTCTGGTCACCGTCTGTATTTCCACCTTTACCGGCACCTCATGGGGCACTGCGGGAACTATCGGGGTGGCCCTGATGGCCGTGGCCTCTGCCATGGAGGTGTCGTTGCCAATCACCGCCGGCGCGGTGATTTCCGGGGCCTACTTCGGCGATAAGCTCTCTCCGCTTTCCGACACCACCAATATGGCCGCCATCGCCGCCGGAGCCGATTTGTATCAGAGCATTCGCAACATGCTCTATACCTCACTGCCCGCGTTTGTCCTTGCCTGCATCGGTTTTTACCTGCTGGGCAATCACCTGAGCGGAGGAAGCAGTGCGCAAATGGCGACGATTGCGGTGATGAAGTCCTCACTGTCATCCCTGTTCTGGCTCAATCCGCTACTCCTTTCCCCGGCGCTGTTGGTCTTTTACGGTGCCATTAAAAAGTGGGATTCCGTTATCGTGCTGGTCGCCTCTTCTCTGTTCGGTCTGCTGCTGTCCCTGGTGTTCCAAAACATTCCATTGGCCGATATGGTCAATGCTGTCATCAACGGCTTTAAATCAGAGATGCTGCCAGGCTTGCAGACGCTGACAATGGATGAGGCAACGGCGAAGAACATCAACGTGCTGCTTAACCGTGGCGGTATGTACTCGATGGTCGGGCCGATTGTGGTAATGCTGTGCGCGTTTGTGTTTGCCTCAGCGCTGGATGTTTCTGGTGCCCTTGCGGTTATCCTCGAGCGGCTGGTGAAGAAACTTAACACCATCACCCGAACGCTCCTCGCCACCATGATCACCAGCTCGGTGTTGGTGGCCTGTACCGGCAACGCGGTGATCAGCTTCTTCATTGTCAAAAGTATGTATGACCCCTGCTACAAGGAGAAAAAACTGCATATGGTGAACATGTCCCGGGCGATGGAATCCGGCGCCACGCTACTGGAAGGACTCTTCCCATGGACTATCTCAGGCATGTTTATGGCGAAAACGCTTGGCGTGGCAACGCTGGATTACGCGCCGTTTGTCCTGTTTAACCTTTGCTGTCTGCTGATGGCGGTGCTCTACGCCATTCTCCCACGCTGGACGAATTTCGGTACGCGCTTTGAAACGGCCGAAGCCCACTCACAGGCATAGCCGCAACCGCCGGGCAGCACAGGCCTGCCCGGCCTAATCCGTGGTGGCACCGGCCGTCATATTCACTGTCGTTGCCGTCATCATTCTTGCCCGCTCCGACACCAGGAAGCTGACGACCTCGGCCACTTCAGCCAGATCGGGTAATCGTTTGAGCATCGTGCTTTGCGCCGCGCCGCCCAGCCATTCATCCACCGTCACCCCCATCGCCTGCGCTTTGGGTCCGAAGATCTCCTGCACATACGATCCCGCCTGGACGGCATCGACAATGGCGTGAGAACGTACGCACAGAACGCGGATATTTCTTGGTCCCAGTTCACTGGCGAGCGCTTTGGTGAACGCTTCGATCCCGGCGCATCCCACAATGTGACCGGCATGACCCGCCATCGCCATTCGGGCCGCAGGCGCCACCACCGAGAGAATACAGCCGCTCCGTTCACCGCCCATATGCGGCGTCACCGCTTTCGCAATCGTGAATTGCGCGGTCAAAAACGGATCGAATCCTTGACGAAATTCGGCCAGCGTTAAGGTTTCAATGTGCTTCCCTTGCTGATGCATAAATCCAGTGGCATTGACCACAATATCAATGCCGCCCGTTTGTCGGGCCAGGTTTGCCACCTGATTGAACGTGTCCTGTTCATCATGCACATCCACCACCACGGCCTCGGCTTTTCCCCCCACAGCACGCAGGTTTTCCACCAGCGAATCCAGTTTTTCCCGATGCCGTGCTGCCACAAAAATCTGTGCCCCTTCCTGCGCAAGACGATGGGCAACGCTACGACCAATGGCCCCGCTGCCGCCGAAAATTAACACCACGTTTTCTTTCATCTTCTGAGCCTCTCTTGATGGGCTGACTTAGCCCCACAAAGTATGGGCAATCTTCAACAGCCTGCAAACTGACCGGGCTATCGCATTGATTTTCATTTATCCGCGCCGGTACCACGATCCTTAACGCTCGACTAAGATTTGAATTAACCCTTTCTTTTCATTCCGCAGTGATGCGGCCGGAAGCACTTTTATGCTGGACAATAAAATCGCGGCGCTGCGGCAGAAGCTGTGGAAAAAACATCTTCCGTTGTTAACCCGGCAGGATGCACGGTCGGGCAATCCCTACCACTATTATTCGGTGCACTTTCTCGATATTCATCACCACCGCTATCAGCTGGTCGACAAACTGGACGCTGACGTGTTAATCGCCCGCTGGGATGATGACACCCATCGCTATCAGCATGAACAACGCATTTCGCTGGCTGAACTGGATGAAATGCAGGCGGAAATCATCCATCACCGTAAATTTGGCCCGGTAAATTTTAATGGCATCCTCAGTTTTACCCTGAGCTATTACACTCGTCTGAAGTATGTCAGCACCCTGTTTAACCGTGGCAAAGGCCGGGTAGTCTCGATGTTTTTCGCCAATAAAGAGCTGAAGAGTCGGGATCGTATTTCGCTGTTGAATCTGCTGGTGAACGAATATATTCAGCAACGCCCCTCAAAACCCAACCCCGGCGTCACCATCAATGAAGTGACCGAAATGCTGTATGGCATCCTCTGGTATAAGCACATTCGCAACGAAGAGTTTCATCGCAAGATAACGCTGCTCATGAAATCGCTGGTCGTGACTCACGATCTGGAGCAAAAGGACGATCGTTACTTTGTGCAGCCCAAATCGGTTGCCACCATTGTGGAATACGAAAAGGAGGAGCGTCGCGTTGAACAACAAATGAAAATTCAGCGCAATATTGTACGCCTGACGCTGGTGATCAGCGCCGCAACGTTATTGATAACCCTTGCCCTGCTGGCATTGGCGGGGGTGGTTGATCTGCATAAAATCTGGAATTTCATCATCAATCTGAAGCCGCTGCGTGTCCTGTTGAAGCTGGTTTAAGCGCTTCTGCGGGGATAGCGTCATTCCCCTATCCCCGCCCCGTTCGCAGGTCTATGCTTAGGTTTGCCATTCATAGCAAAAACAGAGGCAATGTCGTGGACAAAGAACTGATCGAAGCAGGTTTCCGGCTGTACAGCGGCGAGAAAATCGACGTCTATTTCAATACCGCAATTTGTCAGCATTCAGGCAATTGCGTGCGGGGAAGCGCCCAGCTTTTTAATCTCAAACGTAAACCCTGGATTGTGCCTGACAACGTGGATCCGCAGACCGTGCAAAAGGTGATCGACACCTGTCCAAGCGGGGCGCTGAAATATCGACTGAAGTAATCCGGGCAAGATATCGCGAGTCAACGCAGTGGAGGAAGGATGGATATTCAGGAAGGTAACACCCGTTTTTACGTCAACGATGCAGAGGGACACCAGTTGGCTGAAATCGTTTTTGTGCCAACGGGGGAACATTTGACCATCATCGAACATACGGAGGTGGACGAAAGCCTTAAAGGTCAGGGGGTGGGCAAACAGCTGGTTGCCAAAGTGGTTGAGCGCATGCGACGTGAACATCGCAAAATTATACCGCTATGCCCCTTTGCCAAACATGAATTTGATACCACACCTGAATACGCTGACATCCGTGCGTAAAGGAAAAAAGCCGGGAAGGTTATCCCTTCCCGGCGTTCTCTATTAATCGCGCGTCTGAATCCAAAAAGCGTGGATCAGGCCCGGAATATACCCAAGCAGCGTTAACACGATATTAATAATAAATGCCCAGCCAAACCCTTTACCCAGCAGTACGCCAAGCGGTGGGATCAGAATGGTAAAAACGATACGCCAAAAACCCATATAAACTCCAGGAGTTCAGTCAGTGTTGACAAGAGAATGCTCTCAATGCAGCGTCATTGTCACCTGTCTGGCCCGTTGCGCCCATCGGGTTTACCCTCTTTTACCTTCCAGGCGCTGCAGCCCAACAGCTAACACGATAATGATGAGAGAGGCCTCACCGGATCATCCTCAGATGAGGAAGTCGTCCAGCGTTTTCCCTTCCGCTAACGCTTTCGCAATTGGCTTTGGCGTACGCCCCTGACCGGTCCAGGTTTTCTTTTCACCGGTGACATCAGTGAAGTGGTATTTCGCCGGACGTGCAGCGCGTTTTTTACCGCTGCTCTGATCGGGCATTGCCTCATTCAGCAATTCCATCGGTGAAATACCATCGGCCTGCATCATTTCCAGCCAGGTATTTATTTTCTCTAACTTTTCAGCCTGATTCTCACGCTGAGCCGCTTCTTCATTACGTCTTTCTTCTGTCACAATCCGGAATTTTTCCAACATCTCTTCCAGAACCTCGGTAGAGAATTCGCGAGACATGGCGCGGAGGCTTCGAATGTTATTAAGCTTCTGTAACATAAAAGACATATATAATCTAAATTCCTATCAACTGAATAAAAATGGTACGGCAAACATGATTGCATTATACAGAGGGATGATTTTGTACTATTCAGAACGATTACGAAATCACTTTTGGTGCTAAAAAAACATATTTACCGAAAATGACAAATCATCACGCAATATATACAGGGAGGGATTATTTATAATTAAATTAATACCCCACTGCGACCACTCTCTTTGTAGACAGAAACAGAACGCGAGTGTTTGGAGGGACACGGTCCCCTGTTGGCAGCTCTGCCGACACAAGTGATGCAGGCCGATAAGCCCGGAATAGAGAGCCAGACCGTCAAAAAGAGAAACATACCACTACAGCCCATAAAAGCAGCGATTATCACTAAATTAGAGACGCATCACAATTTGACCTGATGCTTTGTTCTGAAGGTGACACTCGTGGCGGAACTCCCGCGCCACCATAAAGACATAACATCATGATTTAAAACACAATAAACACCTAAAACAACAAAAATAGCGCCTGGCATTCAAAATACCATTTCATGGAGTATTTTATGGACAAAAGGCGATTAAATAAAAATTTTACACTAGTTGTTACTTTTAATGCAGATAGATACTCTATGCATGAAAACAGAGCCAACGCATTGCTCTACAAAAACACGCTAAAGTCCCTTTTTTCCAAGGAGCATACCAATGTTCTCTGCGCAGTCACGCCTGCGTCATGCGGTAGCAGACACTTTTGCCATGGTGGTCTACTGTTCCGTCGTGAACATGTTGATTGAAATATTTCTCTCCGGTATGAGCTTTGAGCAGTCACTTTCATCGCGTCTGGTGGCTATCCCGGTCAACATTTTAATCGCCTGGCCGTACGGTTTTTACCGCGACTGGATGATGCGCTATGCCCGTCGTTTGAGCCCGGCAAAATGGATGAAAAACCTGGCCGATGTGCTGGCCTATGTCACGTTTCAATCGCCGGTGTATGTGGTTATCCTGCTGTCGGTGGGCGCAGACTGGCATCAGATTGCCGCTGCGGTCAGCTCGAATATCGTGGTGTCCATGGTGATGGGTGCGGCCTACGGTTACTTCCTGGATTACTGTCGCCGTCTGTTCCGCGTTAGCCAGTACGCCTGAACCTGGCCACCGTTGTCCTGATACGACTGGCTCCGTGCCAGTCGTTCGCTTACTGCCCTTCCCCAAATAACCCATTAAGAAAACGCTCAAGCGCTACCCTTGAACTGAATCCGTGCGGTATTCCATAATGTTCCTGCGCATCGCCGCCCAAATAAAGCGGAAACTGTTGATAATGGTCGCAGGTTTTAATCTCAGAAGCCGGATCCGCCAGCAAATTGCTGCGCTCTTTGAGGGCCGGATGAATGATAAGCGCCGTTCTGCCCATCCTTGCTTCGCGATTCACATAGACATAATTCTCACCACGACGATAGCCGTAAATTTTCTGCGTCACTTCGTCCATCGTGAATCCGACTTTTTCAAGAACGCGCGCCACCTCATCAGGTCGTAAATACATAATCTTTCCTCGTTATCCTCTACAGCCCCGCCACCTTACAGTATTCAGCAATAGCATCGCTTTCAGAAAAATCCATAAACGGCCCAATAAGGCGTGATTCATCTCAGAGGAATAAAAATTGGCCTAAACTTAGTTTCACCGTCAATGAAGGGAGGATCCCATGTTTAATCGACCGAATCGTAACGATGTAGACGATGGCATTCAGGATATTCAGAACGATGTGAACCAACTGGCCGACTCGCTTGAAGAAGTGCTGAAATCCTGGGGTAGCGATGCCAAAGATGAAGCCGAGGCCGCTCAGCGTAAGGCCAAATCTCTGCTGCGCGAAACCCGCGCCAGAATGCAGGGCCGCACCCGTGTCCATCAGGCCGCGCGTGATGCGGCGGGCTGTGCAGATACCTTTGTACGGGATAAACCGTGGCAAAGCGTGGGCGCCGCGGCAGCGGTCGGCATCTTTATTGGCGCATTGCTGAGTTTGCGTCGATAATTTAAGCGTAATGCTGATAATAAATACGCGTCCGCCCCGACAGGCTTCTGGTTTGTCGGGGCTTTTATTTGATAATCGCGGCCAGCATTCGCACCTGCTGCTGCGCCATCGCCAGGCTGGAGATATTTGTAAAGCTCATCAGCAGCCCCGACTTCCCCCGACTGTCGATGCGCCAGTCGCTTAGCGCCTGCACCGCCAGCCGCGCCGCTCGCCCTCGTCTGGCGAGTTCCCGGTCGTCACCCTCTACCGTCATCACCAGTTGAATACCGCCCTGCTGCGGCACCACGCTGAACCCCTGCTCCACCAGCGTCTGTTCCAGCCACTGCCTGCGCTGCGCGTAGTGCTGACGCATTTTTTTCAGGTGACGCCAGAAATGGCCCTCGCGGATAAAATCCGCCAGCGTCATCTGCCAGAGTAGCGGCACGCCGCAGGCCGCGAGCGAAGCCTGTTCACGAAAGGCGGCCACCTGCGGCAACGGGACCACCAGCCAGGCGGTACGCAGTGCCGGGAATAGCGATTTACTGAACGTTCCGGCATAAATCACCCGCTGTGGCGCATCAAGGCTTTTGACCGGCGGCAGCGGTTTGCCCTGGTAGCGGAATTCACTGTCGTAATCATCTTCGATTATCCAGGCCTCCCGGTGTGCGGCCCAATCGAGAAGCTGATGGCGGCGCGGCAGTGAAAGCGCCACGCCCAGCGGGCTTTGGTGTGCAGGCGTGAGCAGCGCAAAACGCGCGTCGGGCGCCCGCTGCAGACCGGCCTCCACGCACAGGCCTTCGTCATCCACCGGTATCGGGCAGAGCGTCATCCCCTGGCGGGCAATCAGCGGGCGGATCAGTGGAAAACCGGGATCCTCCAGCCAGATTTTATCGCCCACTTTGCCCAGTGTTTGCAGGATAAGCATCATCGAGGCCGCGAAGCCGGTGGTGATAAACACCTGCTCCGGAAGGCACTCAATGCTTCTGGAAAAACGTAAATATTCGACAATGGCCGTGCGTAGCCCCGCCTCGCCGCACACGTCGCCCAGCGCAAGATCGAAGCGGGTTTGGGTGCGTAAGCGTCGCCCCATCACTCTCGCCCACTGGGCTCGCGGGAAAAGATCCAGCGCCGGTAACCCCATCTGAAACGGCTGCGGCTCGGGCTGTTCGCCGCCGTACCACACCGACTCGGTGGCGACCGGGCCGGGCACAACGCCCGCACTGACGAAGGTGCCTGCCTGCCCGCGGCGCTCCAGCCAGCCTTGCGCCACCAGCTCGCCGTACGCGGCCTCCACCGTCGCGCGTGAAACGCCGAGTTCCTGAGCATAAACCCGGCTCGCGGGCAGACGCTTACCGGGGACAAGTTCGCCCTGCTCTATCGCCGCCTTCAGCTGTCGGGAGATTTGTTGGTAACGCGGGCCGCGTGGCGTTTCATTCATGGTCTGGTTTTTCCCTCAAAAGATGGCTCTCTTTAGCAGACCATTATAGTGCTACAGTTCTGTCATCGTTAAGAGGAGAAACCCAATGACTACATTACGCCAGCCTTACTATGAACTGAGCCCGGAAGTTTACGCCGCCTTTGGCCAGGCGAAAAAAGCCCTTGAGCACTGCTCGCTGGACTTAACGTTGATTGAGCTGGTGTATCTGCGAGTCTCGCAGATCAACGGCTGCGCTTTCTGCCTGGAGATGCACAGCAAAGCGCTGCGCAAACGCGGCGTTGAGCAGGTCAAACTGGATTCGCTGGCGGGCTGGCGCGTGAGCCACCAGTTCTCAGACAGAGAACGCGCGGCGCTGGCCTGGGCGGAAGATGTGACCGATATCGCCCGCACGCGTGCAGAAGACGCGGTGTATGAACCTTTGCTGGCTTATTTCAGCGCCACCGAGATCAGTGACCTGACGTTTGCTATCAGCCTGATGAACGCCTTCAACCGCCTCGCCGTCAGTATGCGCATGTAATTGCAGGCAAAACCTGTCGCCCTCGCTGCGCTCGTCAGTGGGGGAAAATCCACGCAAAATATCTATATATTGTATGGTTGAAGTTTTTATCAACTACATCTAGTATTCCCTTTGACAGTTAATCACCCCAATCCGCCGCTCTCGTTGCGACGCCTTGTCATTTTAAAAGGAAATACGAATCATGCGCATTATTATTTACACTCGCAATAACTGCGTACAGTGCCATGCCACCCAACGGGCGATGGAATCCCGCGGCTTTGCGTTTGAGAGCGTGAACATAGACCTTGACCCCGACGCAGCCGATGCGCTGCGCAGCCAGGGATTTCGCTCACTGCCTGTCGTTTTTGCCGGTGACGAAAGCTGGTCCGGCTTTCGCCCGGACATGATCAACCGCCTGCGTCCCGAGGCCGCCGTGGCTCGCGCATGAGCACCCTCGTCTATTTCTCCAGCAGCTCCGAAACTACGCAGCGATTTATCGAGCGTTTGGGGCTGCCTGCGGTGCGCATTCCGCTCAACGAACGCGAGCGGATTCAGGTGGACGAGCCTTTCATCCTGGTAGTGCCGAGCTACGGCGGCGGCGGCACGGCAGGCGCTGTGCCGCGCCAGGTGATCCGATTTTTAAACGATCCGCACAATCGCGCGTTGATTCGGGGCGTGATCGCCGCCGGGAACCGCAACTTCGGCGAGGCCTTTGCCCGCGCCGGAGACGTGATTGCGCAGAAATGCGGCGTGCCTTACCTCTACCGTTTTGAGCTGATGGGCACCCCGCAAGACCTCGACAACGTGCGAAAAGGAGTGAGCGAATTTTGGCAACGATAACCGCAGAACGCGTTTCCCACAGCGCCCCGGACTACCATGCCCTGAACGCGATGCTGAACCTGTATGACCAGGACGGCCGCATTCAGTTTGATAAAGACGGCGATGCGGTTCGCGCCTTTATTGACGCTCACGTCCGGCCGCGCACCCGTACCTTTGCCAGTCAGCAGGCACGCCTCGACTGGCTGGTTGCCGAAGGCTATTACGACGCCCGCACCCTCGCCCGTTTTCGCCAGGAATTTGTCGTGAGCTTGTTCGCCCACGCCCACCGCTTCGGTTTTCAGTTCAAAACGTTTCTCGGTGCCTGGAAGTACTACACAAGCTACACGCTGAAATCCTTCGACGGCCAAGCGTATCTGGAAGATTTTGAGGATCGGGTGGTGATGGTGGCCCTGAGTCTGGCCCAGGGCGATGAAACGCTCGCCCGCCAACTCACCGATGAAATGCTGTCCGGTCGTTTCCAGCCCGCCACGCCGACGTTCCTCAACGCCGGAAAACAGCAGCGCGGCGAGCTGGTGTCCTGTTTCCTGCTGCGCATTGAAGACAACATGGAGTCGATTGGCCGGGCGGTGAACTCCGCGCTACAGCTCTCCAAACGCGGAGGCGGCGTAGCGTTTCTGCTGTCGAACCTGCGCGAAGCGGGCGCGCCGATTAAGCGCATCGAAAACCAGTCCTCCGGCGTTATCCCGGTGATGAAAATGCTGGAAGATGCGTTTTCCTACGCCAACCAACTGGGTGCACGCCAGGGCGCGGGCGCGGTTTACCTGCATGCACATCACCCAGATATTCTGCGTTTCCTCGACACCAAACGGGAAAATGCCGATGAAAAAATTCGCATCAAAACGCTGTCGCTCGGGGTGGTTATTCCGGACGTCACCTTCCGTCTGGCGAAAGAAAACGGGCAGATGGCGCTGTTTTCGCCGTATGACGTGGAGCGGCTGTACGGCAAACCGTTTGGCGATATCGCGGTGAGTGAGATGTACGACGAGCTGTTGGCCGACGCGCGCGTGCGCAAAACGTTTATCCCCGCCCGCGATTTCTTCCAGCGGCTGGCGGAGATCCAGTTTGAATCCGGCTACCCGTACATCATGTATGAAGACACGGTGAACCGCGCCAACCCGATTGCCGGGCGCATTAACATGAGCAACCTGTGCTCGGAGATTTTGCAGGTCAACAGCGCGTCGACCTTTCACGAGAATCTCGATTACGCCACCACCGGGCACGATATTTCCTGCAATCTTGGCTCGCTGAATATCGCGCTGGCGATGGATTCTGCCGACTTCGGCCAGACCGTGGAAACCGCGATCCGCGGCCTGACCGCGGTGTCGGACATGAGCCACATTCGCTCGGTGCCGTCGGTGGAGGCCGGAAACGCCGCCTCGCACGCCATTGGTCTTGGGCAGATGAACCTGCACGGCTATCTGGCCCGCGAAGGGATCGCCTACGGCAGCCCGGAAGGACTCGATTTCACCAATCTCTATTTTTACACCGTCACCTGGCATGCGCTGCACACCTCGATGAAGCTGGCCCGCGAGCGCAACCGGCGCTTCGCCGGGTTTGAACAGTCGCGTTACGCCAGCGGGGACTATTTCCGTCAGTATCTGGAGCAGGATTGGCAGCCGAAAACGGAGAAGGTTCGGGCGCTGTTTGCCCGCGCGGGCGTCACGCTTCCCACCCGCGAGATGTGGCAGCAGCTTAAAGAAGAGGTGATGCGCCACGGCATTTATAACCAGAATTTGCAGGCGGTACCGCCGACCGGGTCGATCTCCTATATCAACCACGCGACGTCGAGCATTCACCCCATCGTGTCGAAAATCGAGATCCGCAAAGAGGGCAAAACCGGCCGCGTCTATTATCCCGCGCCGTTTATGACCAACGACAATCTGGCGCTGTATCAGGATGCCTACGACATCGGCCCGGAAAAGATTATCGACACCTATGCCGAAGCCACCAGGCATGTCGATCAGGGGCTGTCGCTAACGCTGTTCTTCCCGGATACCGCCACCACGCGTGACATCAATAGGGCGCAGATTTACGCCTGGAAGAAAGGCATAAAAACGCTGTACTACATTCGTCTGCGCCAGCGGGCGCTGGAAGGCACTGAAATCGAAGGCTGCGTGTCGTGCGCGCTGTGAGGAGAGAAGGATGAACCGTTTATCGCGCGTGAGCGCCGTTAACTGGAATAAGATCGAGGACGATAAAGACCTGGAGGTGTGGAACCGCCTGACCAGCAATTTCTGGCTGCCGGAAAAAGTGCCGCTCTCCAACGACATCCCCGCGTGGCAGGCGCTGAGCCCGGCAGAGCAGCAGCTGACTATCCGGGTGTTCACCGGGCTGACGCTGCTCGACACCATTCAGAACACGGTCGGCGCACCGGCGCTGATGGGCGATTCCCTGACGCCGCACGAAGAGGCGGTGATGTCGAATATCAGCTTTATGGAAGCGGTACACGCCCGCTCCTACAGTTCGATATTTTCGACGCTCTGCCAGACCAAAGACGTGGATGCCGCGTACGCCTGGAGTGAAGAGAACGAGTCGTTGCAGCGCAAAGCGCAGCTGATGCTGGAACACTACGCCGCCGATGCGCCGCTGAAGAAAAAAATCGCCAGCGTGTTTCTGGAATCGTTCCTGTTTTATTCCGGCTTCTGGCTGCCGATGTATTTTTCCAGCCGTGGCAAGCTGACCAATACCGCCGATTTAATCCGGTTGATCATCCGTGATGAAGCGGTTCACGGCTATTACATTGGCTATAAATTCCAAAAAGGGTTGGAAAGCGTGACCGCAGACGAGCGCGAAGCGCTGAAAAATTTCGCCTTCGAACTGCTGATGGAACTCTACGACAACGAACTGGCCTACACCGAAGCGCTGTATGCCGGAACCGGCTGGGAGGACGATGTGAAAGCGTTCCTGTGCTACAACGCCAATAAAGCGCTGATGAACCTCGGTTATGAAGCCCTCTTTCCAGCGGAAATGGCGGATGTGAACCCGGCTATCTTATCGGCGCTGTCGCCGAACGCCGACGAAAACCATGACTTCTTCTCCGGTTCGGGCTCCTCCTACGTGATGGGGAAAGCGGTTGAGACCGAAGACGAAGACTGGAATTTTTAATCCTCTCTCGCGAAGGAAATATGTCCCTGCTTCCTTCGCGGATATTTCCTGCCAAACTCATTTTTTCACGCAAAATATGCCTTTCAGCGCTTTCGTTATTTTATGCTCGCTAAGCGCCTGAATTATCCTGATTCAGGCGAAATTACACCACGCTGACAAAAAATATCAATCAAAATTCATTTGCGCTCAGCCCTTATATCATGGGGGCATGGCGCGAATCGACTCCTGCAAATGCGCATACCATCAGGACATTGAGGGTTGTCTCAGAATCTGAGTATGTTAGGGTGTAACCAGTCCATTATTTTCATCAGGTACATTATCGACATAATAAATAACAGGAATTCATTTATTGCATGGCAATTAAATTAGAAGTAAAGAATCTCTACAAAATATTTGGCGAACACCCGCAGCGTGCATTTAAGCATATAGAAAAAGGTCTGGATAAAGAGCAGATCCTGGAGAAAACAGGACTCTCACTTGGCGTTATTGACGCCAGTCTGGCCATTGAAGAAGGCGAGATTTTTGTGATCATGGGATTATCCGGCTCCGGAAAATCCACTCTGGTACGCCTTCTCAATCGCCTGATTGAACCGACCCGAGGCCAGGTGCTTATCGACGGTCAGGATATCGCAAAAATATCCGATGCCGAGCTCCGCGAGGTGCGCAGAAAGAAAATCGCCATGGTATTCCAATCGTTCGCGCTGATGCCGCATATGAACGTGCTGGATAATGCGGCCTTTGGCATGGAACTGGCCGGAACAAATCCTCAGGAACGTCAGGAAAAAGCGCTGGACGCCCTGCGTCAGGTTGGGCTTGAAAATTATGCCCATGCCTACCCGGATGAATTATCTGGCGGGATGCGACAACGCGTTGGATTAGCTCGCGCGTTAGCAATCAACCCTGACATTTTATTAATGGATGAAGCCTTCTCCGCGCTCGACCCGTTAATTCGTACCGAAATGCAGGATGAACTGGTGAAATTGCAGGCCAAACACCAGCGCACTGTAGTATTTATTTCCCACGATCTCGATGAAGCAATGCGTATTGGCGATCGTATTGCCATTATGCAAAACGGAAAAGTGGTGCAGGTCGGTACGCCGGATGAAATTCTCAATAATCCAGCCAATGATTATGTCCGCACGTTTTTCCGTGGTGTGGACATCAGCCAGGTCTTCAGTGCCAAGGATATTGCCCGTCGTGCGCCGAAAGGCCTGCTGCGTAAAACGCCAGGATTTGGCCCACGCTCAGCGCTGAAGCTGTTGCAGGATGAAGACCGCGAATATGGCTATGTCATTGAACGCGGAAATAAATTCGTCGGCATTGTCTCTATTGATTCCCTCAAAACTGCGCTGGCCGCGGGCCAGGGCATTGACGCCGCGCTGCTGGAAGCCCCGCAGTCCGTCGACGCCCAGACCGCGCTCAGCGAACTGCTCTCTCACGTGGGCCAGGCGCCTTGCGCCGTACCGGTCATCGATGAGGAACAACAGTACGTCGGCATCATTTCCAAAAGTATGCTGCTGCAGGCTTTAGACAGGGAGACCACCATCAATGGCTGATCAATCAAATCCGTGGGCAACCACACCGGCGGCCGATAGCGCCGCGCCTTCTGCCGATGCCTGGGGCGCGCCCGATGCGGCACCGACTCAGGGTGGCGGGGCCGACTGGCTGCACAGCGCGCCAGCCCCGAAGGCTGAACATTTCGACATTCTCAATCCCTTTCACAAGACGCTTATCCCCCTCGACAGTTGGGTGACGCACGGCATCGACTGGGTCGTGGTGCACTTCCGCCCGGTGTTTCAGGGCATTCGTATGCCGGTGGATTACATTCTTGGCGGTTTCCAGCAGCTTCTGCTGGGCATGCCTGCGCCGGTGGCGATTGCGTTGTTCGCGCTGATTGCCTGGCAGATCGGCGGTGCCGGAATGGGGATCGCCTCACTCATTTCCCTGATTTTGATCGGCGCGATTGGCGCATGGTCGCAGGCAATGGTGACCCTGGCGCTGGTGCTTACTGCCCTGCTGTTCTGTGTGATCATCGGTTTGCCGCTCGGCATCTGGCTGGCGCGAAGCCCGAGAGCGTCGAAAATTATACGTCCGCTGCTCGATGCGATGCAGACCACCCCGGCGTTCGTTTATCTGGTGCCTATCGTGATGCTGTTCGGCATTGGCAACGTGCCGGGCGTGGTGGTAACAATTATCTTCGCCCTGCCGCCGATTGTGCGCCTGACCATTCTCGGCATTAACCAGGTGCCGGCCGACCTGATTGAAGCCTCCCGCTCGTTTGGGGCCAGCCCGCGCCAGATGCTGTTCAAAGTGCAGCTGCCGCTGGCGATGCCGACCATTATGGCCGGGGTTAACCAGACGCTGATGCTGGCGCTGTCGATGGTGGTTATCGCCTCGATGATTGCCGTGGGCGGCCTGGGGCAAATGGTGCTGCGCGGTATTGGCCGTCTCGATATGGGTCTGGCGACCGTCGGCGGCGTGGGGATCGTGATCCTCGCCATTATTCTCGACCGTCTGACCCAGGCCGTGGGGCGTGATTCCCGCAGCCGCGGTAATCGTCGCTGGTACACCACTGGCCCGATTGGGCTCATCACTCGTCCTTTCTCTAAGTAATTCCTCGTTTGCCCGGCGGCGCTCCGCCTGCCGGGCCGACAAAACCACCCGAACATAAAGGAACAACGATGCGACATAGCGTAATTTTAGCCACCGCGCTGGCGACCCTTGTCTCCACCAGCACCTTTGCGGCAGACCTGCCGGGCAAAGGCATGACCGTTAAGCCAGTGCAGAGCACGATTTCCGAAGAGACCTTCCAGACGCTGCTGGTCAGCCGCGCACTGGAGAAACTGGGTTATACCGTCAACAAGCCGAGCGAAGTGGACTATAACGTCGGCTACACCTCGATTGCCGCCGGCGACGCCACGTTCACCGCCGTGAACTGGAAACCGCTGCACGACGATATGTATGCGGCGGCCGGTGGCGACAAGAAATTCTACCGTGAAGGGGTGTACGTTACTGGCGCAGCGCAGGGCTATCTTATCGATAAGAAAACCGCCGAGCAGTACCACATCACCAAAATCGATCAGCTGAAAGATCCGAAGATCGCCAAACTGTTCGATACCAACGGCGACGGCAAAGCGGACCTGACCGGCTGCACGCCAGGTTGGGGCTGTGAAGCGGTGATTAATCATCAGATTGATGCCTATGGCCTGAGCAACACCGTGGTCCACAACCAGGGTAACTACGCGGCGATGATGGCGGATACCATTGCCCGTTATAAAGAAGGCAAACCGGTTATCTATTACACCTGGACGCCGTACTGGGTCAGCGATGTGCTGAAACCGGGTAAAGATGTGGTCTGGCTGCAAGTGCCGTTCTCTTCGATGCCGGGCGAGCAGAAAAACATCGACACCAAACTGCCGAACGGCGCTAACTATGGCTTCCCGGTGAGCACTATGCACATTGTTGCCAACAAGGCCTGGGCCGAGAAAAACCCGGCAGCCGCGAAGCTGTTCTCGTTAATGAAGCTGCCGCTTGCCGATATCAACGCCGAGAATGCCATGATGCATGAAGGCCATGCGTCGGAAGCCGATATTCAGGGTCACGTGGATGGCTGGATCAAAGCCCACCAGCAGCAGTTTGATGGCTGGGTGAAAGAGGCGCTGGCGGCACAGAAGTAGGATTGTGCCCGCCTGTTCCCCTCACCCCGACCCTCTCCCCAGAGGGGCGAGGGAGAAAATCGGAGCCGGACAGTCCCCTCTCCCCTTGCGGGAGAGGGTTAGGGTGAGGGGGAAAATAACCGCACTCCCCGCCACGCGATAATTCCCCCGCCTTACGCGTTTGCCGCTATCATTCTTCCCTGCCAAATAATCACCCGATGAATGTTCTGCCCATGACGCATAAATCCCATGAACTAAGCCCGGCGCTGATTGCGCTGATGTCCGTGGCGACCGGCCTTGCCGTTGCCAGTAACTATTACGCCCAGCCGCTGCTGGAAACCATCGCCCGCGCCTTTGAGCTATCCGCCGGCCAGGCCGGGTTTATCGTCACCGCGGCTCAGCTTGGCTACGCCGCCGGTCTGCTGTTCCTGGTCCCACTGGGCGATATGTTTGAGCGCCGCGCCCTTATCGTCAGCATGACGCTGTTGGCCGCCGGTGGGATGTTAATCACCGCCACCAGCCAGTCGCTCTCGCTGATGATCCTCGGCACCGCGCTCACCGGGCTTTTCTCCGTGGTCGCGCAGATTCTGGTTCCGCTGGCGGCAACGCTTGCCAGCCCGGAGAAACGAGGAAAAGTGGTCGGCACCATCATGAGCGGGCTGCTGCTGGGCATTCTGCTGGCCCGCACCGTGGCAGGCCTGCTGGCAAGCCTGGGGGGCTGGCGTACCGTTTACTGGGTCGCTACGGTACTGATGATTCTGATGGCATTCGCTCTGTGGCGCGGTCTGCCGAAAATGAAGCAGGAAACGCACCTCAACTACCCGCAACTGTTGGGTTCCGTGTTCAGCCTTTTTGCTCGCGATAAATTGCTGCGCACCCGTGCGCTGCTCGGCTGCCTGACGTTCGCCAACTTCAGCATTCTGTGGACCTCGATGGCTTTCCTGCTGGCGGGCGCACCGTTCCACTTTTCTGAAGCGACGATTGGCCTGTTTGGCCTGGCCGGTGCCGCAGGTGCACTCGGCGCTCGTCCGGCGGGCGGGTTTGCCGATAAGGGTAAATCGCATCTGACCACCACCACCGGCCTCATCCTGCTGTTGCTTTCGTGGGTCGCCATCTGGTTCGGTCATTTCTCCGTTCTGGCGCTGATTGTCGGCATTCTGGTGCTGGACCTGACGGTTCAGGGCGTGCACATCACCAATCAGACGGTGATTTATCGCGTGCAACCCGATGCCCGTAACCGCCTGACGGCAGGCTACATGACCAGCTACTTTATTGGCGGCGCGGCCGGTTCACTCATTTCCGCCGCGGCATGGCAGCATTACGGCTGGGCGGGCGTTTGTCTGGCGGGTGTCACCATGGCCACGCTCAACTTACTGGTATGGTGGCGAGGTTTCCACCGCCAGACGGCTGTTGTCTGAAAACACTTCTCTTTCAGAGCCTTATTCCTGTGTTGGGGTGTTAAGACACCCCTCACTCTGTTAAGGTTACCCACCTGATCAACCCGGTAATTGTTTCTCACGGAAATAATTATTCGCGCCTGATGATACCCAGAGATCGTGTGCTCGTGCGGCCTTCACCGCAGAACATTATTTTTATGAATAATTTGCCGTCACTGATGATTTCGGCACATTAATTCATTTACTTTATTTGTCACCGTCGTTACTATATCGGCTGAAACTAATGAGGTTATGCCAAAATGGATAGTTCGTTCACTCCCATTGAACAAATGCTAAAATTTCGCGCCAGTCGCCATGAAGATTTTCCTTATCAGGAGATCCTCCTGACCCGCCTGTGCATGCACATGCAGGGTAAGCTGCTGGACAACCGCAATAAGATGCTGAAAGCTCAGGGAATCAACGAGACGTTATTTATGGCGCTGATTACGCTGGAGTCTCAGGAGAATCACAGCATTCAGCCATCAGAACTGAGCTGTGCGCTGGGATCGTCCCGTACTAACGCAACCCGTATTGCCGATGAGCTGGAAAAACGCGGCTGGATCGAACGTCGTGAAAGTGACAATGACCGCCGTTGTCTGCATCTGCAGCTGACCGAAAAAGGTCACCAGTTCCTGCGTGAGGTGTTACCGCCTCAGCACAACTGTCTGCATCAGCTCTGGTCTTCCCTGAGCGTCACCGAAAAAGAACAGCTTGAGCAAATCACCCGTAAGCTTCTGGGCCGTCTGGATCAAATGGACGAAGATGGCGTGGTCCTTGAGGCTATGCGCTAAGCGAATGCATCGCTAAACATCCTGATTGCGAAAAAGAAAACGGACAGGCCAGCAGCTCAACACTGCTGGCCTTTCTGACAAACAGGTCGGCTCAGCCGATGTGAAATAATAAGATCGTGGAGAAAAACATGAGCGCGAATGCGGAGACCCAAACCCCGCAGCAACCGGCCAGTAAGAAAGGTAAACGTAAAGGTACCCTTCTGCTGCTGACCTTGCTCTTTGTCCTTATTGCAGTGGCTTATGGCATTTATTGGTTTATGGTACTGCGTCATTATGAAGAAACCGATGACGCGTATGTGGCAGGAAACCAGGTTCAAATTATGGCTCAGGTGTCCGGCAGCGTGACTAAAGTCTGGGCGGATAACACTGACTATATCCAAAAAGGCGATGTGCTGGTCACTCTCGACCAGACGGATGCGCAGCAGACGTTTGAAAAAGCGAAAACGGGGCTCGCCTCCAGCGTGCGTCAGACCCGCCAGTTGATGATCAACAGCAAACAGCTGCAGGCCAACATCGACGTCAAGAAAACCGCGCTTTCTCAGGCACAAACAGATCTTAATCGTCGTGTCCCGCTCGGCACAGCCAATCTGATTGGCCGTGAAGAGCTGCAACACGCCCGTGATGCGGTTGCCAGCGCACAGGCGCAGCTTGACGTTGCCGTTCAGCAGTACAACGCGAACCAGGCGATGGTGCTGGGCACGAAGCTGGAAAATCAGCCTGCCGTTCAACAGGCTGCGACCGAAGTGCGTAACGCCTGGCTTGCAGTGGAACGTACCAAAATCGTCAGCCCAATGACCGGTTACGTTTCCCGTCGTTCCGTACAGCCTGGCGCGCAGATCGGCCCGTCTACCCCGCTGATGGCGGTGGTTCCGGCCACTAACCTGTGGGTCGATGCGAACTTCAAAGAAACTCAGCTTGCCCATATGCGTATTGGCCAGACGGCGACCATCGTCAGTGATATCTACGGCGACGACGTGGAGTACACCGGCAAGATTGTCGGCCTCGACATGGGTACCGGTAGTGCGTTCTCGCTGCTGCCTGCACAAAACGCCACCGGTAACTGGATCAAAGTGGTTCAGCGTCTGCCGGTCCGTATTGAGCTGGATGAAAAACAACTTGCTAAACACCCGCTGCGTATTGGCCTGTCTACACTGGTAAAAGTGAATACCTCAGACCGCGGGGGTGAAATGCTGGCAAACCAGGTCCGTAATAGCCCGGTTTACGAAAGCAACGCCCGCGAAATCAGCCTCGACCCGGTTAACAAGCTGATTAACGATATCGTCCAGGCAAACGCGGAGTAATCCGGGGTGGGTGTAATGCAACAGCAACAACCACAAAAGCCGCTTGAGGGCGCGCAGCTGGTCATTATGACCATTGCGCTGTCGCTGGCGACGTTCATGCAGGTGCTGGACTCGACGATCGCCAACGTGGCGATCCCGACCATCGCCGGTAACCTTGGCTCCTCGCTGAGCCAGGGGACCTGGGTTATCACCTCGTTCGGGGTGGCGAATGCTATCTCGATCCCGATCACCGGCTGGCTTGCCAAGCGCGTCGGTGAAGTGAAACTGTTCCTGTGGTCCACGGTGGCATTCGTTATCGCTTCCTGGGCCTGTGGCGTATCCAGCAGCCTGACGATGCTGATTTTCTTCCGCGTGATTCAGGGGGTCGTCGCCGGGCCGCTGATCCCGCTGTCGCAGAGTTTGCTGCTAAACAACTATCCCCCGGCTAAACGTGCTGTGGCGTTAGCGCTGTGGTCAATGACGGTGATCGTCGCGCCGATTTGTGGCCCGATCCTCGGCGGCTACATTAGCGATAACTACCACTGGGGCTGGATCTTCTTCATCAACGTGCCCATTGGCGCAGTCGTGGTAATGCTGACGCTGCAAAGCCTGCGAGGACGCGAAACCCGCACCGAACAGCGGCGTATCGACGGCGTGGGTCTGGCACTGCTGGTGATTGGTATCGGCAGCCTACAGGTGATGCTCGACCGCGGTAAGGAACTCGACTGGTTCAACTCCACGGAAGTCGTGGTACTGACCATTGTCGCGGTGATAGCAATAAGTTTCCTGATTGTCTGGGAGCTCACGGACGATAACCCGATAGTCGACCTTTCGCTGTTTAAATCGCGAAACTTTACTATCGGTACGCTTTGTATCAGCCTCGCCTACATGCTCTACTTCGGCGCTATCGTTCTGCTGCCGCAGCTATTGCAGGAAGTCTACGGCTATACGGCGACCTGGGCTGGGCTTGCTTCAGCGCCTGTGGGGGTGATCCCGGTGCTGCTGTCACCGATCATCGGCCGCTTCGCGCATAAGCTCGATATGCGCCGTCTGGTGACCTTCAGCTTCATTATGTATGCGGTGTGCTTCTATTGGCGTGCGTACACGTTCGAACCGGGAATGGACTTTGGCGCTTCTGCCTGGCCACAGTTTATTCAGGGCTTTGCCGTGGCATGCTTCTTCATGCCGCTGACCACCATTACACTTTCGGGTTTACCCCCGGAACGCATGGCGGCGGCGTCGAGTCTGTCGAACTTTACCCGTACGCTGGCAGGCTCCATCGGCACATCGATGACGACCACGATGTGGACCAACCGTGAAGCGCTGCACCATGCACAGCTCACGGAAGCAGTGTCTCCGTATAACCCCAACGCTCAGCAGATGTACGATCAGCTGCAGGGGTTAGGGATGACTCAGCAGCAGGCTTCCGGCTTCATCGCCCAGCAGATCACCAGCCAGGGACTGATTATCTCCGCCAACGAGATTTTCTGGATGTCGGCCGGGATCTTCATCGTGCTGTTGGGGCTCATCTGGCTCGCCAGACCGCCATTTGGTGCGGGCGGCGGCGGCGGTGGTGCTCACTAACAAAAAAGCCAGTTCAGATGATGAACTGGCTTTTTTTATTGCCGTGACCGGCCGGGATCCCGCAGAAACTAGATGTGCAGTTCCTGCAGCTTCTCTTTCGGCAGCGCCAGCTCTTCATTGCTGTTCACACGTACGCCGCGATCGATAATATTGCGCGCGATATCCTGTGCCTCCTGAAGGGAGTGCATCATGTAGGTGCCGCACTGATAGACGTTCAGCTCTGGGATCTGATTCTGCTCTTTCACTTTCAGCACATCGGCCATGGCCGCTTTCCACGCATCGGCGACACGGGTTTCATCCGGCGTACCAATCAGGCTCATGTAAAAACCGGTGCGGCAACCCATCGGTGAAATATCGATGATTTCCACGCCGTTACCATTCAGGTGATCGCGCATGAAGCCTGCGAACAGGTGTTCCAGCGTATGAATGCCCTTCTCTGGCATCACTTCTTTGTTCGGTACGCAGAAGCGCAGATCAAAGACGGTGATTTCATCGCCATGCGGGGTATGCATGGTTTTTGCGACGCGAACAGCAGGGGCTTCCATTCGGGTATGGTCGACAGTGAAGCTATCTAATAACGGCATTTTGTCTCCTCCGAACTCTTCGTTTCCTCTTGTGCCATCAGGGCCGAGAGAAAAAAACGCTGAAGAGTGTGATTTTTTTTAAAATAAACTGAACTCTTTGTTCCCGGGCGAGTCTGAGTATATGAAAGACGCGCATTTGTTATCATCATCCCTGTTCTTCAGAGATGAAAGTTTGGCCACAATGATGTGGCCTTTTTCTTTTCTGTCAGGCGTGACGCGCAACCAACTCAGCAAATGGCTCAGTATCTGCCGCTTCAATCTGGCGCTGACGCTCAAACGAAGCCTCACGTTCTGCCACAAAATCCGCCTCGTGCAAAATCTCCAGCGGCTCTTCACGCAGCATCGTACGATAGTGTTCACCCAGCGCTTTGCCGGTGCCGCCAATGCCACTTTCAAGCATAGAACGCAAAATGCGTGCTGAGAAAGTTAATTCCGGATCGTCGAAGCTGGCAACCAGTTCATCACACACCTTCTGGTAAGCCTCGCCCCCTTCAATCCCATCCAACGTCTGAGCAACGCGTTTCAGATCGGCAAACAAGTCTTTGCCCACCTGCGCAAGCGGGAACTGTGCCGTTTCACAACCCATTCCCAACGTCAGGCCAGGTTTACGCCCTTCCAGAATCACGCGATTCCAGTTAGTACGGGTGCACAGCAGCTCATCGCTGCTCATCTCAGGCGCATCTGCCAGCACGCACCAGACCATAAACAGGTCAAGGAAGCGTACCTGCTGTTCATCAACGCCAATCGGTGAGAATGGGTTGATATCGAGTGAACGCACTTCAATGTATTCGATGCCACCGCGCAGCAGCGCATCAGAAGGCGTTTCACCACTGCGGGTGACGCGTTTTGGACGAATCGGCGCATACAGCTCGTTCTCAATCTGCAGAACATTGCTGTTGATTTGCAGGAGCTTACCGTCCTTCTCCAGACCGATTTTCGCGTATTCTTCTGACGGGGTTTTGATCGCCCGCTTCAGGCCTGCCACGTACTCGTGCAGGTCATTGAAGGTAATGCCAAGGTTGCTTTGCGATTTATTGGTGTAACCCAGGTCGCTTAAGCGCAGAGATGTGGCATACGGCAGGTAGTACATGCCGCCTTCGGTCTTCTCAAATGGCAATGTGGTCGGCTTTCCTTGCAGGAAAGACGCACAGATTGCTGGAGACGCGCCGAACAGGTAAGGGATCACCCAACCAAAACGGTAGTAGTTGCGGATCAGACGGAAGTAGCCATCGGAGATAGCCTCTTTGCCGTCCTCCGTGCCATTTACACCGCACTTCGCCTGCCAGAAGGCCATCGGCAGCGAGAAGTTATAATGCACACCAGAAATAGTCTGCATCAGTGCACCGTAGCGATTTTTCAATCCTTCACGATACAGCGTCTTCAGACGCCCAACGTTAGAACGGCCATACTGCGCCAGCTCGATATCCTGACCTGGTGCAATATAACAAGGCATGCTGAGCGGCCACATGCGCTCGTCACCGATATTGCGTGCGGTATAGCGATGCACGTCGCGCAGCAGCGTCAGCATGTGGTCGATATCGCCATCTACTGGCGTGATGAACTCCAGCAGCGCTTCTGCAAAATCGGTGGTAATCCATTTATGGGTTAACGCCGAGCCTAATGCTTCCTGATGGCCAGTGGTAGCCAGTGAACCATCTGCATTGACGCGCAGCGTTTCGCGCTCTAAACCACGCTGGATCCCTTGTATTGCCTGAGGGTGCTTTTCCAGCCAGGCCAGCGCCTGTGATACGTCCGGGATCAAATTGACCTCCCGCCTGTCGAAATCATTTTATTAAGCATAATTGCCCTGGTTTACGATTGAAGGTCACAATCAGTCCAATTAGTGCCACCACGTCATACCCTGTAGCGTTGCCGCGGCAATAACCACGTAGCGCAACGCCTTACCAAGGCATAAGAAAAAAAGTACCGGTCCCCAGGAAATGCGCATCCATCCCGCCAGTAAACACAGTAAATCGCCGATAACGGGCACCCAGCTAAGTAACAGTGTGGCTGCCCCATACCGTCTTAGCCAGCCCATGGCTTTTTCCCGCCAACGTGAATTATCACGCAGAGGAAATAAACGCCCAAGAATAACGTTAGTTACCCCTCCAAGGCTATTACCCATTGTTGCTATTAACACGAGCAGCCAGGGATGACTGACCTTTGCGATTAGCAGCCCAATCAGCACAACCTCTGAATTGCCGGGCAACAGCGTGGCGCTAAGAAAGCTGCTGGCAAAAAGAGAGAAGAGTGACAGTGCGTCACTCACAGCAGTCGCACATCCACGGCATCCATACCGGCCCGGCGTGCCGCTTCGAGACCAAAATCGGCATCCTCAAAAACAACACATTTTTCCGGTGCTACGCCCATGAGCTCAGCACAGCGCAAAAAGGTGTCCGGAGCAGGCTTGTGATTCTGCACGTGATCGGCGGCCACCACTGCCGTGAAGTACGAACGCAGGCCGAGATGGTTCAGCAGCGCTTCTGCAATCGCACTTTCACTGCCTGTGCCCACGGCCATGGGACGACGCCCATGCCACGCTTTGACGACGTCTATCAGCGGCAGTGGACGAACGGTGTCCAACAGCATGGCTTTGACGGCATCCGTTTTCTCGCGGGCCAGCAAATGAGGATCGAGCGTCGCGTTATTCAGTTCGATGACCGCCTGGGCGATACGCCACGTTGGTGCGCCATTCAGCGCCACCATCGCGTGTTCATCAAAGTGCATATCGTAGCGCCCGAGCACGTCACGCCATGCCTTACGGTGGGTGGGTTCCGTGTCGAGGATGGTTCCATCCATATCGAATATCAGCCCTGCATAACGCTCGTACATTGCGCTCTCACTCGTTGGATAACAGTACGTTACTTTATCGTAAAAAGGGGACGTTTGTCGCCGCCCGCAGAAAACAACAAAGGCACCCTGAGGTGCCTTTCAATCTTAGGTTTGTCTGCTTCGCTACTTAACCTGCATATCGTTTTCTACCATTTTCACACCGGTAACGCCGCGAGCCAGCTCAACGGCACGGTTTGCGATGGCCTGTGAAGAAACAAACCCACTCAACTGAACGCGTCCTTTAAAGGTCACAACGCCAATTTCGGAAGATTTGATCTCTTTATCGCTAAACAGCGCGGATTTCACTTTCGTGGTGATTACAGTGTCATCAATATAACCGCCGGTGCTCTCTTTGGTGGAAGAGCCTGCACAGCCTGAGAGGCTAACGGCGACGATAAGGGCTGCACATACGGCAGAGACAGCTTTGAACCATTTCATGGATTTCTCTCCTTGCTACCTGAAAACAGATTGAATACAGATATAAATTAGCCTGGACGGAGAAAGATGCCAATAGTAAACAAAAGGTTAAGAGTTATCTGGATGTTGCAGACGAAGAGAGGATGATTATTTTGAGAAAAAAGCGTAATGAATGAACAGGGTGCATCGAGGGAAAAAGGAAAAATCGAAGAGAAGTTGGAAGAACTAGTTTTGGGATATTTCGGAGAATATGGTGCATCCGGGAGATGACTCGCCAAAGGCTCGCCCTACGGGCCGTTGCTAAAGCAACGTTATCCTCCCTGGTGCTGTCAGTTATTTCGCAGACCATGGAAGAACTAGTTTTGGGATATTTCGGAGAATATGGTGCATCCGGGAGATGACTCGCCAAAGGCTCGCCCTACGGGCCGTTGCTAAAGCAACGTTATCCTCCCTGGTGCCTGCTGAGAAATTGATTTTCTCTGAAACACTACTATCGCTGATAGCTGG
>WJYM01000015.1 GCA_009668205.1 Enterobacteriaceae bacterium RIT691
CATTAAGCCTGCCTCTCGGTAGGCTTAATGGTAAAAAGCTTTAGGGGCGTAGCTCAGTTGGTAGAGCACCGGTCTCCAAAACCGGGTGTCGCGAGTTCGAGTCTCTCCGCCCCTGCCATATATAATCCTTAGCGAAAGCTAAGGATTTTTTTTCGTCTGTGCATTTTGAATAACAGACGCCTTCCCGGGCATCCATGCCCAAAGACCCCTTCATTCACTTAATCTAGTACTGATGTTTTGAGTATTTCACGGATCTGTGCCTGCTTATCGCTGTTTTGCAGCCAGATGGCATACAGTGGACGTGATAGCGTTGTGCTGTCTGAGACTGTGTGCAGCCCACTTTTTTCTTTGGCCCACATCATGGGCAACCAGGTACAACCCTCAAGCGGGGTTAGCTGCTGGCGCGCCAGCTCTGCCGAACTGGTTGTGAGAAGGGGAATATCTTCGGGAGCGATCAGCCCGCTTTCATGCTGTTGAAAATCTGGCCCCCATTCCAGGCGTAGGTAGTTCAGGTCAGCTTTGATTTTTGCCGGCGCGGCACAATACAGCGCCAGGGTGAAATTACCCAACAACTGGCTGCTAAATTCGTCCATCTTTGGCGATTCAGTGGTGATCAGAAGATCAAGCTGACGTTCATGCAGCTGTTTAACCAGAGATTGTCGTTGCGCGATGCGAGCTTCAAACTGCAGCGTAGTGTGGTGTGGGTAAAGCCGCCCCAGCCAGCTATTCAGCATACACTCCCACAGCGATGCACTGGCACCGATAGAAAACTCATTGTGCCGCGCTGTATTGGCAACCTCTTTGCGGGCCGTCTGCCAGGTGCTCATCAGCGTTTCCGCATAAGGAAGGAGTTTCTCCCCGGCTGCAGTCAGGCGAATATTATTACGGTGGCGGGTGAATAAATTAACCCCCAGCTGATTCTCAAGCTGGCGAATACGAAAGCTGACGGCGGATTGCGTCAAATAAAGTGCTTCAGCCGCACGCCCGAAGTGTCGGGTTCGGCTCACTTCCAGGAAAGTTTTTAACAATTCCGTATCCACAACCTTCTCCACAAAAAATTTTGTCGTGTTGATTTAAATGTTTTGTTTGACGCTCTGTCAAGCGTAACTAATACTCCGCGCCATAAATAGCTCAGCCAAAGAATCAGGAGCGTGTAGGATGGCGGAAAGCTTTACGACGACTAATCGTTTTTTCGACAATAAAAATTATCCGCGCGGGTTTTCTCGTCATGGTGATTTCACCATCAAAGAGGCCCAATTGCTGGAGCGCCACGGTTATGCGTTTAATGAGCTGGATCTGGGTAAACGCGAGCCTGCAACTGAAGATGAAAAGCAGTTTGTAGCGGTATGCCGTGGTGAGCGCGAGCCGGTTACAGAAATTGAACGTGTATGGGCCAAATATGTAGCACGCATCAAGCGTCCAAAGCGTTTCCACACCCTGTCTGGCGGCAAACCGCAGGCGGAAGGTGCTGAAGACTACACCGAAAGCGATGATTGATAAGAAAGGGGCGAATGCCCCTTTTTTTATGCCATCATCTTTTGCAAATGAATCAGTAACCTTTCAATGGCCCGATACCCCAGCGCCTCCTGAAGATGTTCCCGAGTCACCCATTCACTGTCACTCAGATCGGCAATCGTTCGCGAGACCTTCAGCAGCCTTTGCCAGGCCCTGATCGATAATCCCAGCTGTATTAATGCCTGTTCCAGCCAGTTAGCGTCCTCTTCCTTTAAGCGACACCAGAGCTTTATTTCACTGCTTTCCAGCCATGCATTAAGTTTGCCCTGGCGTGAGAGCTGCCTTTGCTGAGCGGCAATGACCCTTCCTCTGACGGTTTCGCTGTTTTCCCCTTCAACGGATGGCTGGCTCAGCATGCCAGGGGGCGGGAGCGGGATTTCCAGGGACAGATCAAAGCGGTCAAGAAAGGGGCCGGATAGCCGTCCCAGATAGCGCAGAACCTGCTCGGGCGTTGTTCGGTTGTGGTTACCCTGATAATGGCCTGTCGGACTGGGGTTCATTGCAGCAACCAGCTGAAAACGCGCAGGATAGGTGATTTTGGCACGGGTACGGGAGATATGAATTTTTCCCGATTCCATCGGCTCACGGAGTGCATCCAATACCCGCCGTTCAAACTCCGGGAGTTCATCAAGGAATAAGATGCCGTTGTGTGCCAGCGAAATCTCCCCGGGCGCAGGGATTGAGCCGCCACCGACCATTGCGGTCAGAGAAGCGCTATGATGAGGCGAGCGGAAAGGGCGTTTGCACCACTGCTGATGAACATGTGCAGCATTGACCAGGCTCAGAATGGCGGCGCTCTCCAGCGCTTCCTGATTATTGAGCGAAGGAAGAATGCCGGGTAATCGACTGGCCAGCATGGTTTTTCCTGTTCCCGGTGGGCCGATAAACAGCAGGTTATGCCCACCGGCGGCCGTGATTTCCAACGCGCGTTTCCCTTGCTGTTGTCCAATCACATCGCTGAGATCAGCATCAGAAATTAGCGGGATATCCTGCTGCGGGCTGGGATGTTGCAGCGGGCTTCTGCCTTCAAGGAAGGCACACACCTCCTGCAAATGGCTGGCAATAAAGCACTCTTCTCCACCGATTAATCCCACTTCATCGGCGTTCTCTGCGGACACAATGCTTTGCCTTCCTGCACGGATGGCCTCCATGGCGCCTGAAATCGCCCCGGTAACACCTCGTAACGCCCCTGTAAGCGCGAGCTCACCGATGAGCTCGTACTGATGAAGTCGGGTGGTATTAAGCTGCTCAGAGGCCGCCAGAAGCGCAATGGCGATAGGTAAATCATATCGCCCACCTTCTTTGGGCAGATCTGCAGGTGCCAGATTAATCGTGATTTTCTTTGCCGGAAACGCATAGCCGCTATTCATCACTGCGCTTCTGACGCGATCGCGTGCTTCTTTAACGGCTGTTTCCGGTAAGCCAACCATGGTCAAACCTGGCAACCCATTGCTGATATGCACCTCAACGGTAATGAGGGGAGCATGCACACCCAATGCGGCTCGTGTATAAACAATCGACAATGACATAGTGCCTCCTTTCGCCGCCAGTTTGTCGCAAAGTCGTCGAGATTCATCCTGCTAAATCTGTTTTTTACGTGCCAGATTCCGTTATTTCTCTGCATTTTCTCGTTAATTTCAGCTTTTTATGTGCAGGATCGCAAAGTGGAAGCGCTGTTTCCTCATGTGCCCAGGGATGAAAACTTTTCATCTCAGGAATTTCTTATGAAAAACAAACGTTTTTAACAGAATTGTTAGTGGGCTCAGAAAACGAGGCATAAATAAATCTTGTGTTATTAATCGTGACTGTGATAACTCTTTAGGTATTCCTTCGAACAAGAAGCCAGAAAGTACAGAAAATGACAGCCCTTCTACGAGTGATTAGCCTGGTCGTGATTAGCGTGGTGGTGATTATTATCCCACCGTGCGGGGCTGCACTTGGACGAGGAAAGGCTTAGTAATCAAGCCTTAACGAACTAAGACCCCCGCACCGAAAGGTCCGGGGGTTTTTTTATGACTCAGAATCAGCACAGAGAAGCAGAACATGTTAACTAGCATAATATTCTGTTTCTCGCGATTAGCGACGGGGATGTAACTATGAATGGGGCTCAGTGGGTGGTACATGCGTTGCGAGCGCAGGGAGTCGAGACCGTATTCGGCTATCCGGGCGGCGCAATTATGCCGATCTACGATGCGTTGTATGACGGTGGCGTGGAACACCTGCTATGCCGACATGAGCAAGGGGCTGCCATGGCGGCGATCGGTTTCGCCCGTGCAACCGGTAAAACCGGGGTGTGCATGGCGACTTCAGGGCCAGGTGCCACCAACCTGATAACCGGTCTTGCGGATGCGTTGCTTGATTCGGTACCGGTTGTTGCCATCACCGGCCAGGTCGCCTCACCGTTTATCGGGACTGATGCTTTTCAGGAAGTGGATGTCCTTGGTTTATCGCTCGCCTGTACCAAACACAGCTTCCTCGTGCAGTCGCTGGAAGAGTTGCCGCGCGTAATGGCCGAAGCTTTTATGCTGGCAAACTCTGGTCGTCCTGGCCCGGTATTGGTTGATATCCCTAAGGATATTCAGGTCGCCAGCGCAGAGTTGGAACCCCATTTTTCCACAGTGGAAGACGAAAGCGCCTTCCCGCATGCTGATGTCGCTCAGGCTCGCCTGATGATCGCCCTGGCACAGAAACCGATGCTGTATGTCGGCGGTGGTGTGGGGATGGCTCAGGCGGTTCCCGCGCTGCGTGAATTTATCGCCGTCACGCAGATGCCCGTAACCTGCACGCTGAAAGGCCTTGGCGCTGTTGACCCAGCTTATCCGTACTATCTGGCCATGTTGGGTATGCACGGCACCAAAGCGGCAAACCTGGCGGTGCAGGAATGTGATTTGCTGATTGCTGTGGGCGCGCGTTTTGACGATCGCGTGACGGGTAAGCTGAATACCTTCGCCCCCAATGCCAAAGTGATCCATATGGATATTGACCCGGCGGAGTTGAACAAGCTGCGTCAGGCTCATATCGGTTTACAGGGGGATTTGAACGCGCTGTTACCCGCGCTGCAACAGCCGCTGAATATCGACGCCTGGCGTCAACACGCTGCAGAATTGCGGGCAGAAAATGAATGGCGCTATGACCATCCGGGCGAGGCGATTTATGCACCGCTGCTGCTCAAACAGCTTTCCGATCGCAAACCGGCAGACAGCGTGGTCACGACAGACGTGGGTCAGCACCAGATGTGGTCTGCCCAGCACATGACCTACACCCGCCCGGAAAACTTCATCACCTCCAGTGGCCTTGGCACCATGGGATTTGGTTTGCCCGCTGCCGTGGGTGCGCAGGTAGCCCGCCCTGATGACACGGTTATCTGTATCTCTGGCGATGGCTCTTTCATGATGAACGTTCAGGAGCTTGGCACCGTCAAACGCAAGCAGCTGCCGCTGAAAATTGTGTTACTCGATAACCAGCGTTTAGGCATGGTTCGCCAGTGGCAGCAGCTTTTTTTCCAGGAGCGTTACAGCGAAACCACGCTCACCGATAACCCTGATTTCCTCATGCTGGCCAGTGCCTTTGGTATCCCTGGCCAGCACATTACCCGTAAAGACCAGGTTGAAGCGGCACTCGACACAATGCTGAACAGCAAAGGGCCTTACCTGCTTCATGTCTCAATCGACGAACTCGAAAACGTCTGGCCGCTGGTACCGCCGGGTGCCAGTAATGCAGAAATGCTGGAGAAATTATCATGATGCACCATCAGCTCGCCGTTCAGGCACGTTTCAACCCGGAAACCTTAGAACGCGTTTTGCGCGTGGTTCGCCATCGTGGCTTCCAGATTTGCGCCATGAATATGGAAACTGCCAGCGACGCACAGAACATAAATATTGAATTGACCGTTGCCAGCCTTCGTCCAGTCGAATTACTGTTTAGTCAGTTAAGCAAACTGGTGGACGTCGCCCGCGTCGAGATCCAGCAACGAACAACAACATCACAACAAATCCGCGCCTGAGCGCAAAAGGAAGAACAATGACCACGAAAAAAGCTGATTACATCTGGTTCAATGGTGAGATGACTCCATGGGGTGAGGCAAAAATTCACGTGATGTCTCATGCGCTGCACTACGGCACTTCCGTGTTCGAAGGCATCCGTTGCTACGATTCTCACAAAGGCCCGGTGGTGTTCCGTCATCGTGAACACATGCAGCGTCTGCATGATTCAGCCAAAATTTACCGCTTCCCGGTGTCTCAGAGCGTGGATGAACTGATGGAAGCCTGCCGTGAGGTTATCCGCAAGAACAACCTGACCAGCGCCTACATTCGCCCGCTGGTTTTCGTGGGTGACGTCGGCATGGGCGTAAACCCGCCAGCCGGTTACACCACTGACGTCATCATTGCCGCTTTCCCTTGGGGTGCATATCTCGGCGCAGAAGCGCTGGATCAGGGCATCGATGCAATGGTTTCTTCCTGGAACCGCGTGGCACCGAACACCATTCCAACCGCGGCGAAAGCCGGCGGAAATTACCTTTCTTCCCTGTTGGTCGGCAGCGAAGCACGTCGTCATGGCTATCAGGAAGGGATCGCGCTGGATGTGAACGGCTACATCTCTGAAGGCGCGGGTGAAAACCTGTTTGAGGTGAAAGACGGCATTCTGTTTACCCCACCGTTCACGTCGTCCGCGCTGCCGGGTATCACGCGTGATGCCATTATCAAACTGGCGAAAGATCTGAATATCGAAGTGCGCGAACAGGTGTTGTCCCGTGAATCACTGTATCTTGCTGACGAAGTGTTCATGTCCGGTACGGCGGCGGAAATCACACCGGTGCGTAGCGTTGATGGCATCCAGGTGGGCGAAGGCCTTTGTGGCCCGGTCACCAAACGCATTCAACAAGCGTTCTTCGGCCTGTTCACGGGTGAAACCGAAGACAAATACGGCTGGCTGGATCAGGTTAACGTATAAGCAGCATGAGGGACGGCACGCACCGTCCCATTTAACAGATTTACGGGAGTAAACAGAGTATGCCTAAGTACCGTTCAGCCACTACCACCCACGGCCGTAATATGGCGGGTGCCCGCGCGCTGTGGCGCGCCACCGGGATGACCGACGCCGATTTCGGCAAACCGATCATTGCCGTCGTAAACTCGTTTACCCAGTTCGTGCCTGGCCACGTTCACCTGCGCGACCTCGGTAAACTGGTTGCAGAGCAGATCGAAGCCTCCGGCGGCGTGGCGAAAGAGTTCAACACCATTGCCGTTGATGACGGGATCGCCATGGGCCACGGCGGCATGCTGTATTCCCTGCCGTCCCGCGAACTGATCGCGGATTCCGTGGAGTACATGGTCAACGCCCACTGTGCCGATGCAATGGTCTGTATCTCCAACTGCGACAAAATCACCCCGGGCATGTTAATGGCGTCCCTGCGCCTCAACATTCCGGTGATTTTTGTCTCCGGCGGCCCGATGGAAGCCGGGAAAACCAAACTTTCCGACCAGATCATCAAACTCGATCTGGTTGACGCGATGATTCAGGGCGCGGACCCGAAAGTTTCCGACGAGCAGAGCGATCAGATAGAGCGCTCCGCGTGCCCAACCTGCGGCTCGTGTTCCGGGATGTTCACCGCCAACTCGATGAACTGCCTGACCGAAGCACTGGGCCTGTCGCAGCCGGGCAACGGCTCGCTGCTGGCAACGCACTCTGACCGCAAAGAATTGTTCCTCAATGCCGGTAAGCGCATCGTCGAACTCACCAAACGCTACTACGAGCAGGACGACGCCAGCGCATTACCGCGCTCAATCGCCAGCAAAGCGGCGTTTGAGAATGCGATGACGCTGGATATCGCCATGGGCGGTTCCACTAACACCGTGCTGCACCTGTTGGCCGCGGCGCAGGAAGCAGAAATCGACTTCACCATGACCGACATCGATAAGCTGTCGCGCAAGGTGCCACAGCTGTGTAAGGTGGCGCCAAGCACCCAGAAATATCATATGGAAGACGTTCACCGTGCGGGCGGCGTGCTCGGTATTCTCGGCGAATTGGATCGCGCCGGGCTGCTGAACCGCGAAGTGAAAAACGTGCTGGGGCTTTCGCTGCCGCAAACGCTCGATCAGTACGATGTGATGCTCACCAAAGACGATGCAGTGAAAACCATGTTCCGTGCGGGCCCGGCCGGTATCCGTACCACTCAGGCATTCTCGCAGAGCTGCCGGTGGGACACGCTGGATGACGACCGTGCAGAAGGCTGTATCCGCTCACTGGAAAACGCCTACAGCAAAGACGGCGGCCTGGCCGTTCTGTACGGTAACTTCGCGGAAAACGGCTGTATCGTGAAAACCGCGGGTGTGGATGACAGCATCCTGAAATTCACCGGCCCGGCCAAAGTGTACGAAAGCCAGGACGATGCGGTGGACGCGATTCTCGGCGGCAAAGTGGTCGCAGGCGATGTGGTTGTTATTCGCTACGAAGGGCCAAAAGGCGGGCCGGGCATGCAGGAAATGCTCTATCCGACCACCTTCCTGAAATCGATGGGTCTGGGTAAAGCCTGTGCGTTGGTCACTGACGGACGTTTCTCCGGCGGGACTTCCGGCCTGTCCATCGGTCACGTATCGCCAGAAGCGGCAAGCGGCGGCAACATTGCGATCATCGAAGATGGCGATCTTATTGAGATCGACATTCCGAATCGCGGCATTCAGCTGAAGCTGAGCGACCAGGAAATTGCGGCCCGCCGTGAAGCGCAGGAAGCCCGCGGTGATAAAGCCTGGACCCCACGCGATCGTCAGCGTGAAGTGTCCTTTGCGCTGCGTGCCTATGCGAGCCTTGCGACCAGTGCGGATAAAGGCGCCGTGCGCGATAAATCCAAACTTGGGGGCTAATCATGGCCGAATCCCAACCGCTATCCGCCGCCCCTGAGGGGGCGGAATATCTCAGAGCGGTGCTGCGCGCACCGGTCTATGAGGCCGTGCAGGTCACGCCGCTTCAGAAGATGGAAAAACTCTCTTCACGTCTCGATAACGTCATTCTGGTGAAACGTGAAGACCGCCAGCCCGTGCACAGCTTCAAGCTGCGCGGCGCTTACGCGATGATGGCTGGCCTGACCGAGGAGCAGAAATCTCGCGGCGTGATCACCGCTTCCGCAGGGAATCATGCTCAGGGCGTCGCTTTCTCCTCAGCGCGTCTGGGGCTGAAAGCCCTGATTGTGATGCCTGTGGCGACGGCCGATATCAAAGTTGATGCCGTGCGAGGCTTCGGAGGCGAAGTTCTGCTGCACGGGGCGAATTTTGACGAAGCCAAAGCCAAAGCGATTGAACTGGCTCAGCAGCAAGGTTTTACCTGGGTACCGCCGTTCGATCATCCGATGGTGATTGCCGGTCAGGGCACGCTGGCGCTGGAGCTGCTACAGCAGGACGCCCATCTCGATCGCGTGTTTGTCCCGGTTGGCGGCGGCGGTCTGGCCGCAGGCGTGGCAGTGCTTATCAAACAGCTGATGCCGCAGATTAAAGTGATTGCGGTGGAGGCCGAAGATTCCGCCTGTCTCAAAGCGGCGCTGGACGCTGGTCATCCGGTGGATTTACCGCGTGTCGGGCTGTTTGCCGAAGGCGTCGCGGTGAAGCGCATTGGTGATGAGACCTTCCGCCTGTGTCAGGAATATCTCGATGACATCATCACCGTGGACAGCGATGCTATCTGCGCGGCGATGAAAGATTTGTTCGAAGATGTGCGTGCGGTGGCAGAACCGTCCGGCGCGCTGGCGCTGGCGGGAATGAAGAAATACATCGCCCAGCACGATATTCGGGGTGAGCGCCTCGCCCATGTGCTATCCGGTGCGAACGTTAACTTCCACGGCCTGCGCTATGTCTCCGAGCGTTGCGAGCTGGGCGAACAGCGGGAAGCGCTGCTTGCGGTGACGATCCCGGAAGAAAAAGGCAGCTTCCTCAAGTTCTGTCAGCTGCTTGGCGGCCGTTCTGTCACGGAATTCAACTACCGTTTCGCCGACGCCAAAGACGCCTGTATTTTCGTGGGGGTGCGTCTGAGCCGCGGGCTGGAGGAGCGCAAAGAGATCCTTAATCTGCTGCACGACGGCGGTTATAGCGTGGTGGATCTTTCCGACGATGAAATGGCGAAGCTGCACGTTCGCTACATGGTTGGCGGGCGTCCTTCGAAGCCGTTACAGGAACGGTTGTACAGCTTCGAATTTCCGGAATCACCGGGCGCACTGCTGAAATTCCTGTACACACTCGGCACCCACTGGAATATTTCACTGTTCCATTACCGCAGCCACGGCACCGATTATGGCCGCGTGCTGGCGGCGTTCGAACTGGGCGAGCACGAGCCGGATTTTGAAACCCGACTCAACGAACTGGGCTATGACTGCCACGACGAAACACAGAACCCGGCGTTCAGGTTCTTCCTGGCAGGTTAACGGTCCGGCAGTAAATGCCAGAACGCATCAACAAGCGGCTCATGCAGCCGCTTTTTTTGTACGCAAACGCCCAGCTCGAACGGCGTTTTCTCGTCGCTGCGTTCCAGTATCATCACGCGGTTGCGCACCGGCTCCGGGCTGTTTTCCAGCACGATTTCCGGGATCAGCGCCACGCCGCAGCCCAGCGCCACCATCGATACCATCGCCTCGTGCCCGCCGACCGTGGCGTAAATTGACGGGTTGCTGATTTTATGGCGACGGAACCACAGTTCAATGCGGCGACGCACGGGGCCTTGATCGGCCATGATGAACGGCACCGTGGACCAGTCTGGTTTTTCCTGTGCCACCTGGGTTCGTACCGGGCAGGGTAGCGCCGGGGCAATCAACACCACGGCCAGGTTTTCCAACATCGAAAAGGCCACCGCACCGGGCAGCGTTTCCGGTTTACCGGCAATCGCTAAATCCGCTTCTCCCGTGACGACTTTTTCCATTGCATCGGCGGCATCGCCGGTCGTCAGTTTGATTTCGACGGAAGGGTGCTCGGCGCGGAACCTGTCCAGAATCGGCGGCAAGTGGCTATAAGCGGCAGTCACCGAACAGAACAGGTGCAGCTCGCCAGAGAGCGAAGGCCCTTTTTGGTCGATGGAGTGGCGCAGTTGCTGGTACTGCAGCAGCGTCTGCTGGGCAAAGACGCGCAGCTCTTCACCCGCTTCCGTCAGCGTGACGGTGCGGTTGTCGCGCACAAACAGGGCTTGCCCAAGGTCTTCCTCAAGGCGCTGGATCTGCCGGGAAAGTGTGGAAGGGCTGACGTGCATCGCCCGCGCGCTGCGGCCAAAATGGCGACTCTCCGCCAGATGCAGAAAGGTTTTCAGATCGCGTAAATCCATAAGACGTCCACCCTGGTTTGACGTTGCAATTATTGCAATGTGACGTTGTGAATATATCAATTTCCGCAATAAATTTCCTGTTGTAAGGTGGTTTCAATCTCGCAAAACGCGAACCGAACAATAAGACAGTACAACATCACGAGGAATCACCATGGCTAACTACTTCAATACACTGAATCTGCGCCAACAGCTGGCTCAGCTGGGTAAATGCCGCTTTATGGGCCGCGATGAATTCGCCGATGGCGCGAGCTACCTGCAGGGTAAGAAAGTGGTCATCGTCGGTTGTGGCGCTCAGGGTCTGAACCAGGGCCTGAACATGCGTGATTCTGGTCTGGACATCTCCTACGCACTGCGTAAAGAAGCAATTGCTGAGAAACGCGCGTCCTGGCGTAAAGCGAGTGAAAACGGCTTCAAAGTCGGTACCTACGAAGAGCTGATCCCACAGGCGGATCTGGTTGTGAACCTGACGCCGGACAAACAGCACTCTGACGTTGTGCGTTCTGTACAGCCGCTGATGAAAGACGGCGCGGCGTTGGGTTACTCTCACGGCTTCAACATCGTTGAAGTGGGCGAGCAGATCCGTAAAGACATCACCGTGGTGATGGTGGCACCGAAGTGCCCGGGTACCGAAGTGCGTGAAGAGTACAAACGTGGTTTCGGTGTCCCAACGCTGATTGCTGTTCACCCGGAAAACGATCCAAAAGGCGAAGGCATGGCGATTGCCAAAGCCTGGGCTGCAGCCACCGGTGGCCATCGTGCCGGTGTCCTGGAATCCTCCTTCGTTGCAGAAGTGAAATCTGACCTGATGGGCGAACAGACTATCCTGTGCGGTATGCTGCAAGCCGGTTCTCTGCTGTGCTTCGACAAGCTGGTGGCGGAAGGTACCGATCCGGCGTATGCCGAGAAACTGATTCAGTTCGGCTGGGAAACCATTACCGAAGCGCTGAAGCAGGGCGGTATCACCCTGATGATGGATCGTCTTTCCAACCCGGCAAAAGTGCGCGCTTATGCGCTGTCCGAGCAGCTGAAAGAGATCATGGCACCGCTGTTCCAGAAGCACATGGATGACATCATCTCCGGTGAATTCTCCTCCGGTATGATGGCGGACTGGGCGAATGACGATAAGAAACTGCTGACCTGGCGTGAAGAGACCGGCAAAACGGCGTTCGAAACTGCGCCACAGTTTGAAGGTAAAATCGGTGAGCAGGAGTACTTCGATAAAGGCGTACTGATGATCGCGATGGTGAAAGCAGGCGTTGAGCTGGCGTTCGAAACCATGGTCGATTCCGGCATCATCGAAGAGTCGGCTTACTACGAATCACTGCATGAGCTGCCGCTGATCGCGAACACCATCGCCCGTAAGCGTCTGTATGAAATGAACGTGGTTATCTCTGATACCGCCGAGTACGGTAACTACCTGTTCTCTTATGCCTGCGTACCGCTGCTGAAAAACTTCATGGCTGAAATTCAGCCGGGCGATCTGGGTAAAGCGATTGCTGAAGGTGCGGTCGATAACGCTCAGCTGCGCGATGTGAACGAAGCGGTTCGCGGCCATGCTATCGAGCTGGTTGGTAAGAAACTGCGCGGCTATATGACAGATATGAAACGAATTGCTGTAGCGGGCTAACCGAGGAAGTGTCGGGTGGCGCTGCGCTAACCCGACCTACTTTTGCCGGTGCGGTTTGATGCCCTCACCCCAGCCCTCTCCCACGGGGAGAGGGTGCAAACACTAAAAGCCTTCTCGATGAGAAGGCTTTGTTATTTATTTCCGGTACAGAACTTTAATGATGTGGTAACCGAACTGGGTGTGCAGCGGGCCAGTTGGCTCCAGCACCGGGCAAGAGAAGACCACTTTATCAAACGCCGGAACCATCTGGCCCTGGCGGAACTCGCCCAAATCACCGCCTCTTTTGCCTGATGGGCAGATGGAGTGTTTCTTCGCAAGCTTGCCGAAATCGGCGCCATTTTTGATCTGCTCCAGAAGATCCAGAGCCAGTTTTTCTTCTTTTACAAGGATATGTACTGCTGCTGCTGTTTTTGCCATGATCGTGCCTTTCAAACGGGGGTTATCAGACTGGCGATTTTAACATGGCTTATCGCCGATACCGCACTTTGATGATGTGGTAGCCAAATTTGGTGTGCACCGGTCCGTAAGGTTTAAGCAGCGGACAGCTAAAGACGGCGGCATCAAATGGCCCTACCATCATGCCTTGTTTGAACTCGCCTAAATCACCGCCGTTCCGGCCGGAAGGGCAGCGCGAATAGCGTTTTGCCAGATGATCGAAGCTGATGCCGCGCTCAAGTTTACTCAGGATCTCAAGGGCCAGTTTCTCTTCTTTTACCAGGATATGCAGGGCTGCCGCACTCTTTGCCATGGGGTCACACTCATCGTTGGATTGCTGCCCACACTTTACCATTTGGCGGGTAAATTTGAGCCTGACTTTCTGCTACAATCCACACCCCCGTGTTTACAGATTGAGCAATATGTCATGCGTTTAAATCCCGGACAACAACAAGCCGTCGAATTCGTCACCGGACCCTGCCTGGTGTTGGCGGGTGCGGGATCCGGCAAGACGCGCGTGATCACCAACAAAATTGCTCACCTGATCCACCAGTGTGGCTATCAGGCGAAGCACATTGCCGCCGTGACCTTCACCAATAAGGCCGCGCGTGAAATGAAAGAGCGTGTGGCACAGACGATGGGCCGCAAAGAGGCTCGCGGCTTAATGATCTCCACTTTCCATACCCTGGGCCTGGAAATCATCAAGCGTGAATTTGCCGCGCTGGGAATGAAATCCAATTTCTCGTTATTCGATGACACCGATCAGACCGCGCTGCTCAAAGAGCTGACGGAAGGGGTGCTCGAGGACGATAAGGTTTTACTGCAGCAGCTGATCTCGACGATCTCCAACTGGAAAAACGATCTGATGACGCCTGCTCAGGCGGCGGCGCAGGCGAAAGGTGAACGCGATCGGATCTTTGCTCAGTGCTATGAGCAGTACGATGCGCACATGAAAGCCTGCAACGTGCTGGACTTCGACGATTTGATCCTGCTGCCGACGCTGCTGCTGCAGCGCAATGAAGAGGTGCGCGAGCGCTGGCAGAACAAGATTCGTTATCTGCTGGTGGACGAATACCAGGACACCAACACCAGCCAGTATGAGCTGGTAAAGCTGCTGGTGGGCAGCCGCGCACGTTTCACCGTGGTGGGCGACGATGACCAGTCGATCTACTCCTGGCGCGGCGCTCGCCCACAAAACCTGGTGCTGTTGAGCCAGGACTTCCCGAAATTGCAGGTTATCAAGCTTGAGCAGAACTACCGTTCTTCCGGGCGTATCCTGAAAGCGGCGAACATCCTGATTGCTAATAACCCGCACGTTTTTGAAAAGAAACTCTTTTCTGAGCTTGGCTATGGCGTTGAGCTCAAAGTGCTGAGCGCCAACCATGAAGAGCATGAAGCCGAACGCGTGGCCGGTGAGCTTATCGCGCATCACTTTATTAATAAGACGGAATACAAGGATTACGCGATCCTGTATCGCGGTAACCATCAGTCACGTGTGTTCGAAAAGCTGCTGATGCAAAACCGCATTCCGTATCGTATTTCTGGTGGAACCTCGTTCTTCTCTCGCCCGGAAATCAAAGATTTGCTGGCATATCTGCGCGTGCTGACCAACCCGGATGATGACAGCGCTTTCCTGCGCATTGTGAATACGCCAAAGCGTGAGATCGGCCCGGCGACGCTGCAAAAGCTCGGTGAATGGGCGATGACGCGTAATAAAAGTATGTTCGCGGCCAGCTTCGACATGGGCCTGACCCAGACGCTAACCGGGCGCGGTTATGAATCGCTGACACGCTTTACCCACTGGCTGGGTGAAGTGCAACGTCTGGCGGAGCGAGAACCGATTGCCGCCGTGCGCGATCTTATCCACGGTATCGATTACGAATCCTGGCTGTTTGAAACCTCTCCGAGCCCGAAGGCGGCGGAGATGCGTATGAAGAACGTCAACACGCTCTTTGGCTGGATGACTGAAATGCTGGAAGGCTCGGATCTGGATGAGCCGATGACGCTGACACAGGTCGTCACGCGCTTCACGCTGCGCGATATGATGGAGCGGGGTGAAAGCGATGAAGAGCTGGATCAGGTTCAGCTGATGACCCTGCACGCTTCAAAAGGGCTGGAGTTCCCTTATGTCTATCTGGTCGGTATGGAAGAAGGGCTGTTGCCGCATCAGAGCAGCATTGATGAAGAAAATGTGGATGAAGAACGCCGTCTGGCCTACGTCGGAATAACCCGTGCACAGAAAGAGCTGACCTTTACGTTGTGTAAGGAGCGCCGCCAGTACGGCGAGCTTATCCGCCCTGAGCCGAGTCGTTTCCTGCTGGAGTTACCGCAGGACGATCTGATTTGGGAGCAGGAGCGCAAAGTCGTGACGCCAGAAGAGAGGATGCACAAAGGCCAAGCGAATGTGGCAAATATCAAAGAGATGTTAGCGCGGGCAAAAGCGAAACCTTGATTTTTGTCGGCCCGGTTTCGTAGGCCCGGTAAGGCGTAGCCGCCACCGGGCAATTCTGGCTCGCGTTTATTCTACTGTTAAAGGCCAGTGCACATAGCTTTGCCACTGGCTTTCCTGCAATACCAATTCACGGCCCAGCGGATGTTCACCTAACCAGCCTGATGGCAGCAGCAGCTTCAGCATTTCGCTTTGTGCGCTGAGCGTGATGTCCGGCACCAGATCGTCGCGGCGACGACCGGCGAACAAAATAGCCAGACGCAGCAGGCGACAAAGTCTGTCTGCCACTCGCGGTGGAACGGCATTTTGCTGATGCAGTGAGGGCAGGTCCACCGGGTTAGTTTGGTTTTGTACCAGCGTGGCTAAGAGTTTTTTCTGTGCCGGAGTGAAGCCTGGCAGATCGAGATTGCGCACCAGATAGGCGGCATGCAGCGGCGCCTGTTTGAAATCGACACTCAGACCAATTTCATGCAGATGACAGGCATTTAGCAGTAAATCGCGACTTAGGGGATCAATTTCCCAGCTTTTCTCAACCTGATCGACAAAGTGTGAAGCCAGTTGCGCGACCCGCTGAGCCTGCTCGGTATCGACCATAAACCGGCGCTGAATATTACGCAGTGTACGACTGCGGATATCCTGATCGGCCGCCAGATGCAGCATGCCGTACACCAGACCTTCGCGCAATGCGCCACCGGCCAGCGTCATGCACTGAATATCCAGTTCGTTGAAAATCGCCAGCAGAATAGCGAGGCCGCTTGGGAACACTAATGCCCGTTCCAGCGTCAGACCTTCAATTTCCAGCTCTTCAAGACGGCCGCACTGAATGGCTCGCTGTTTCAACTGCTGCAGCTTGGCCAACGTGATACGTTCGTCCATGCCCTGCGCCATCATGATTTCCTGCAATGCCTGCACGGTTCCTGAAGCACCGACGCAAACTTTCCAGCCATGCGTTCGCAGTTCATTGGCAACCGGGCGCAACACTTCACGTGCTGCCTGTTCGGCGGCATCGAAATGGGCTTGTTCCAGATTGCGGTCGGTAAAGAAACGTTCGAGCCAGGTGACGCAGCCCATCGACAGGCTGAACAGCGAGGTGGTTTGTGCGCCCGTTCCGGTTACCAGTTCGGTGCTCGCGCCCCCAATATCGACAACCAGTCGGCGATCGTCGCCGCCGGTGGTGTGCGCCACGCCCTGATAAATCAAACGCGCTTCTTCTTCACCACTGATGACCTGAACTGGGCAGCCGAGAATTTCCTGGGCTTTCGCAATGAAATCATTGGCGTTGACCGCAAGACGCAACGTTGCGGTGGCAACGACGCGAATTTGCGCGTGGGGAATGTCCTGCAGGCGCTCGGCAAACAGGCGTAAACACTGCCAGCCTCGCTCCATGGCCTCTGGCGACAGCGTTAAATCACTGTTTAAGCCTGCGGCCAGTCTGACTTTGCGCTTGATGCGCGTCAGGGTCTGAATGCTCCCCGCCACTTCGCGCACAACCAGCATATGAAAACTATTGGAACCGAGATCGATAGCTGCATAAAGCGAAGAGGCGGTGCTGAGCATAGGGCAATTAACCTGAACGACGACGATTACGCGGTGCACCACCGCCAGAACGGCGTGGACCGTTACCCGGGCGAGGGCGCGTCAGGCGCAGTGCCTTCGGCAGATCCGTCATCAGGGCTTCCGGATTGTACTTGCTCTGCGGGATTGAGTGACCGATATAGGTTTCAATCGACGGCAGATTCAGCGCGTACTCTTCACAGGCAAGGCTGATGGAATGGCCGCTGGCGCCAGCACGACCGGTACGACCGATGCGGTGTACGTAATCTTCACAGTCATCCGGCAGGTCGTAGTTAAAGACGTGCGTCACGGCTGGAATGTGCAGGCCGCGGGCGGCTACGTCAGTAGCGACCAGAATATCGAGATCGCCGCGGGTGAATTCTTCCAGAATACGCAGGCGTTTTTTCTGGGCAACGTCGCCGGTCAGCAGACCCACGCGATGACCATCGGCCGCCAGGTGACCCCAGATATCTTCACAACGGTGCTTGGTGTTGGCGAAGATAATGGCGCGATCGGGCCACTCTTCTTCGATCAACGTTTGCAGCAGGCGCATTTTCTCTTCGTTGGAAGGATAGAAGAGCTCTTCTTTAATACGGTGGCCGGTTTTCTGCTCTGGCTCGACTTCCACGTATTCGGCGTTGTTCATCTGCTCGAACGCCAGTTCACGCACGCGGTAGGAGAGGGTGGCAGAGAACAGCATGTTCAGGCGTTGGTTCGCCGCCGGCATGCGGCGGAACAGCCAACGGATATCTTTAATAAAGCCGAGATCGTACATGCGATCGGCTTCGTCCAGTACCACGACCTGAATCGCGCCCAGGTTAATGTGGTTCTGTTTGGCATAATCGATAAGACGGCCTGTGGTGCCGATCAGGATGTCGACGCCGCTTTCCAGGACCTTCAGCTGTTTGTCATAGCCATCACCACCATAGGCGAGGCCGAGCTTCAGACCGGTGGCGGCGGCCAGCGGTTCTGCATCTGCGTGGATCTGAACAGCCAGTTCACGCGTCGGCGCCATGATTAGCGCGCGCGGCTGGTTAACCTGGCGGTTCTCTGCAGCCGGGTGTGAGAGAAGGTAATGAAACGTTGACGTCAGAAACGCCATCGTTTTGCCGGTTCCGGTTTGCGCCTGTCCTGCAACGTCACGACCTGCCAGCGTCAGCGGAAGTGCCAGCGCCTGGATAGGTGTGCAGTTATGAAACCCTTTCTTTTCAAGGGCTTCGACGACTTTAGGGTGCAGGGCGAAGTCGGAAAACTTCTGTTCTGTTAAATGTGTTTTGCTCATAGTGTGGTAGAATATCAGCTTACTATTGCATTAAGAAAGCGTATCCGGTGAAATAACGTCAACCTTTAGTTGGCTAAAGCAACATCAACACGGCGTTGATTGTTGATTAATGCTACACCAACACACCAGGCTTATTCCTGTGGAGTTATATATGAGCGATAAAATTATTCACCTGACTGACGATAGTTTTGACACGGACGTACTCAAAGCTGACGGGGTTACTCTCGTTGATTTCTGGGCAGAGTGGTGTGGTCCGTGCAAAATGATTGCTCCGATTCTGGATGAAATCGCTGAAGAGTTTGAAGGGAAGCTGACTGTTGCGAAGCTGAACATCGACCAGAACCCAGGCACGGCACCGAAATACGGCATCCGTGGCATCCCGACTCTGCTGCTGTTCAAAAACGGCGAAGTGGCGGCGACCAAAGTAGGCGCGCTGTCTAAAGGTCAGCTGAAAGAGTTCCTCGAAGCAAACCTCGCCTAATCCAGAACGTTGTCAACGTGGCGACCAGCGTACTCCTAAAATGTCAGGAGCGCTGGACGCCCGTTGCGAGTCGTGCTAAGTTAAGTTTGACTTCGTTTTAAACATACCTTAAGTAGTTTGATTCTGATTTAGCCAACACTTCCCGTAGCACTACTGACTTACGCGTGAAGTTGCAAGATTCCAGGCATATCACTTTTTCCGTCTTGTCGTTTCAGTTCTGCGTTCTTTCCTTTGACCAGGCAGCGTACAGACACGAATTGATGGCCGTAAACAGGCATGGATGACCCTGCCATACCATTCACATATACGTTCGAGATTTACCCCTCACACCACTATGAATCTTACCGAATTAAAGAATACGCCGGTTTCTGAGCTGATTACTCTCGGCGAAAATATGGGGCTGGAAAACCAAGCCCGTATGCGCAAACAGGACATCATTTTTGCCATCCTGAAGCAGCACGCGAAGAGTGGCGAAGATATCTTTGGCGACGGTGTGCTGGAGATTCTGCAGGATGGATTTGGTTTCCTCCGCTCCGCAGACAGCTCCTACCTCGCCGGTCCCGACGACATCTACGTATCTCCCAGCCAAATCCGCCGTTTCAACCTCCGCACAGGTGACACCATTTCCGGTAAGATTCGTCCTCCAAAAGAGGGTGAGCGTTACTTTGCACTGTTAAAAGTTAACGAAGTTAACTACGACAAGCCGGAAAATGCGCGTAATAAAATCCTGTTCGAGAACTTAACGCCACTGCACGCAAATTCTCGTCTGCGTATGGAGCGTGGTAACGGCTCCACCGAAGATTTAACCGCTCGCGTACTGGACCTGGCTTCGCCAATTGGTCGTGGTCAGCGTGGTCTGATTGTGGCACCGCCAAAAGCGGGTAAAACCATGCTGCTGCAGAACATCGCACAGAGCATTGCCTACAACCACCCAGACTGCGTACTGATGGTGCTGCTGATCGACGAACGTCCGGAAGAAGTGACCGAGATGCAGCGTCTGGTTAAGGGTGAAGTGGTTGCTTCTACCTTTGACGAGCCAGCTTCTCGCCACGTTCAGGTTGCGGAAATGGTTATCGAGAAGGCGAAGCGTCTGGTTGAGCATAAGAAGGACGTTATCATTCTGCTCGACTCCATTACTCGTCTGGCTCGTGCTTACAACACCGTAGTTCCGGCTTCCGGTAAAGTACTGACCGGTGGTGTGGACGCCAATGCCCTGCATCGTCCGAAGCGTTTCTTCGGTGCAGCACGTAACGTGGAAGAGGGCGGCAGCCTGACTATCATCGCGACGGCGTTGGTCGATACCGGCTCCAAAATGGACGAAGTTATCTACGAAGAGTTTAAAGGCACCGGTAACATGGAGCTGCACCTCTCTCGTAAGATCGCGGAAAAACGCGTCTTCCCGGCTATCGATTACAACCGTTCCGGTACCCGTAAAGAAGAGCTGCTGACGACTCAGGAAGAGCTGCAGAAGATGTGGATCCTGCGCAAAATCATCCATCCGATGGGTGAAATTGACGCGATGGAGTTCCTCATCAATAAACTGGCGATGACCAAGACCAATGACGACTTCTTCGACATGATGAAGCGTTCGTAAGTCCGGTTCTCGCTTAAAAAAACGCCACGCAAATGCGTGGCGTTTTTGTTTTTGTTCTGCACCTGACATTTTAAGAATAAAACGAAAATGAAGGGATTTACGTTTCAAACGATCAAATCGAGTGTTTTTTTGGCTAGAATTCAAACACCTCTCCTAAAACTTGAGTGTATTTCTCTTCAGGAGAGCCTCTATCGTGAGTATACTTTCGGTAATAATTTTTCCAGAGAGCACCAATTGTGAATTTACTGACCGCCAGTACTGATCTGATCAGTATCTTCCTATTCACAACCTTGTTCCTTTTTCTCGCCCGGAAGGTAGCCCAAAAGGTGGGGCTGGTGGACAAACCCAACTTCAGAAAACGACACCAGGGGCTGATACCGCTTGTTGGCGGCATCTCTGTCTATGCCGGGGTTTGTTTTACCTTCGCGATCGTGAATTACTATATTCCCCATGCCACATTGTATCTGTCGTGCGCCGGTGTGCTGGTGCTGGTGGGCATGCTGGACGACCGATTTGATATCAGTGTGAAGATACGCGCGACCGTCCAGGCGGTCATCGGTATTGTCATGATGGTGAAAGCGAAGCTCTACCTGAGCAGCCTGGGGTATATTTTCGGCTCCTGGGAGTTAGTGCTCGGACCCTTCGGTTATTTCCTCACACTGTTCGCCGTCTGGACGGCAATCAACGCCTTCAACATGGTTGATGGTATCGATGGCCTTCTGGGAGGGCTGTCCTGTGTTTCGTTTGCTGCGATGGGATTGATTCTGTGGTTTGACGGGCAGAGCAGTCTGGCCATGTGGTGCTTCGCCATGATTGCTGCCATCGTGCCGTATATTCTCCTCAATCTTGGCGTGCTTGGTCGTCGCTACAAAGTCTTTATGGGCGATGCGGGCAGTACGTTGATTGGCTTTACCATTATCTGGATCCTGCTGGAAACGACTCAGGGCAAAACGCACCCGATAAGCCCAGTCACTGCGCTGTGGATTATCGCTATTCCGCTAATGGACATGGTGGCAATCATGTACCGTCGTTTGCGCAAAGGCATGAGTCCTTTCTCCGCCGATCGTCAGCATATTCATCATTTGATCATGCGTGCGGGCTTCACGTCCCGGCAGGCCTTTGTGCTGATTACCGTGGCGGCAGGGCTTCTGGCAGGGATCGGTGTGCTGGGCGAATACACCCACATTATCCCTGAATGGGGAATGCTCATCCTGTTTTTACTGGCTTTTCTTCTGTACGGCTACTGTATTAAGCGTGCATGGAAAGTGGCGCGCTTTATCAAACGGGTAAAACGCAGAATGCGTTATAAAAACACATCCGCCTAACCTAAGACATCGGGAAGATTAATGACACCACCATTACCGGGAGCAAAATCAGTGAATGCTGAAAATGAACTGGATATTCGCGGTCTGTTTTGTACGTTATGGGCGGGAAAGCTCTGGATTGTTGGCATAGCATTTCTGTTTGCGTTGAGCGCGCTGATTTACACCTTTTTTGCTCGTCAGGAATGGAGTGCCACTGCCATCACCGACCGCCCAACGGTTAATATGCTGGGCGGGTATTACTCCCAGCAGCAGTTCTTACATAACCTGGATCTGAAAGCGAATCCGGGCAGTACCGATCAGTCTTCCGTCATGGATGAGTCCTATAAAGAGTTCATCATGCAGTTGGCTTCCTGGGATACCCGCCGAGAATTCTGGCTGCAAACGGACTATTTTAAGCAGCGTAAATCGGGTAACTCACGTGCTGATGCCGCGTTGCTGGACGACCAGATTAATGACATCCAGTTTACTCCGGGTGATGTGCTGAAGAACGTGAGCGACAGCGTCAAGCTCATCGCTGAAACCGCCCCTGATGCCAATAATCTGCTGCGCCAATATGTGGCTTTCGCCAGCGAGCGTGCGGCCAGCCATTTGAATGATGAGCTGAAAGGCGCCTGGGCGGCACGCACTATCCAGATGAAGGCACAGGTCAAGCGTCAGGAAGAAGTGGCGAACGTTATCTTTGACCGTCGGGTTCACAACCTGCAGTCCGCACTGAAGATAGCGCAGCAAAACAACATTTCGCGTAGCGAAACCGATGTGCCCGCCGAAGAATTACCGGATTCCGAGCTGTTTATGCTAGGACGTCCAATGCTTCAGGCTCGCCTGGAGAATCTCCAGGCCGCCGGCCCTGATTTCGATCTCGACTATGATCAGAATCGGGCAATGCTGACAACGCTGAATGTCGGTCCGACTTTGGATCCACGTTTTCAGACCTATCGGTATTTGCGAACGCCTGAAGAGCCTGTAAAACGCGACAGTCCCCGTCGTGTTTTTCTGATGGTGATGTGGGGCATCGTTGGCGCACTGATGGGTGCTGGCGTTGCATTAGCGCGTCGCCGCGCATAACCGCGCTGTCCTGAATGATGAAGGCGGTTTGCCTTCATCTGTTACTCAAAGAGAATCGATGTGAAAGTACTGACCGTATTTGGCACGCGTCCAGAAGCGATAAAAATGGCGCCTCTGGTCCATGCTTTGGCAAAGGACCCTCATTTTGAGGCAAAAGTTTGCGTCACAGCGCAGCATAGGGAGATGCTGGACCAGGTGTTGAAACTGTTCTCCATCGTTCCAGATTATGACCTGAATATTATGAGCCCCGGCCAGGGACTCACGGAAATTACCTGCCGCATTTTGCAGGGATTAAAGCCGGTGCTTGAAGAATTCAAACCCGACATTGTGCTGGTGCACGGCGACACCACCACCACGGTGGCAACCAGTCTGGCGGCCTTCTATCAGCGTATCCCTGTCGGACACGTTGAGGCGGGTCTGCGCACGGGCGATCTCTATTCGCCATGGCCGGAAGAGGCCAACCGTACGCTGACAGGCCACCTGGCGCAGTATCACTTTGCACCGACGGAAACCTCGCGACAGAACCTGCTGCGGGAGAATCTCCATGACAGCGCGATTCATGTCACCGGGAATACCGTGATTGACGCGTTGTTCTGGGTTCGCGATCGTGTGCTCAGCGATGATGCCCTGCGCACAAGCCTGGCCGCACGTTATCCGTTCTTACAGAGCGACAAAAAACTGATTCTGGTCACCGGTCATCGCCGTGAAAGCTTTGGACGTGGTTTTGAGGATATTTGCTATGCCCTGGCGGACATTGCTGCGGCAAATCCGGATGTGCAGATAGTCTATCCTGTACACCTCAACCCCAATGTCAGTGAGCCGGTCAATCGTATTCTTGGCCAGGTCACGAATGTCTTTCTGATTGAGCCGCAGGATTACCTGCCGTTTATCTGGCTGATGAATCGCGCCTGGCTGATCCTGACGGATTCCGGAGGCATTCAGGAAGAAGCGCCGTCACTGGGCAAACCCGTTCTGGTGATGCGTGATACCACCGAACGCCCAGAGGCCGTCGATGCCGGAACGGTTCGCCTGGTCGGCACCGATCGTCAGCGTATTGTCGAGGAAGTCACGCTTCTGCTACGGGATGGCGAAGAGTATGAGGTCATGAGCCGTGCTCATAATCCTTATGGTGACGGGCAGGCCTGCCACCGCATTCTGTCAGCGCTTAAAAACAACCAGGTAACATTATGAGCTTTTCGACCATTTCAGTGATTGGTCTTGGTTACATCGGGCTGCCGACGGCAGCAGCATTTGCCTCGCGGCAGAAACTGGTGGTCGGCGTAGATATCAATCAACACGCCGTTGATACCATCAACCGTGGTGAAATCCATATCGTCGAGCCAGACCTGGATAAGGTTGTAAAAGCCGCTGTCGCTGACGGCTACCTGAAAGCCAGCACTACGCCGGTTGAAGCAGATGCGTGGCTGATTGCGGTGCCAACGCCCTTCAAGGGCGACCATGAGCCCGATATGGCCTACGTTGAAGCAGCGGCTAAATCCCTTGCGCCGGTACTGAAAAAAGGGGGATTGGTCATTCTTGAATCCACTTCCCCTGTGGGTGCGACCGAGCAGGTTGCGCAGTGGCTGGCAGAGATGCGCCCGGATCTGAGCTTCCCGCAGCAGGCGGGCGAGCAGGCGGATGTCAACATCGCTTATTGCCCGGAGCGTGTGCTGCCAGGCCAGGTGATGGTGGAATTAATTAAAAACGATCGCGTGATTGGTGGCATGACACCGGTGTGCTCTGCTCGTGCCAGTGAACTGTATAACATTTTCCTTGAAGGCGAGTGCGTGGTGACCAACGCCCGTACCGCCGAGATGTGTAAGCTCACCGAAAACAGCTTCCGTGATGTGAACATCGCTTTTGCTAACGAGCTGTCGCTGATCTGTGCTGAAAAGGACATTAACGTCTGGGAGCTGATTCGCCTCGCGAATCGTCATCCGCGCGTCAATATTCTGCAACCGGGCCCTGGCGTGGGCGGGCATTGTATCGCCGTCGATCCCTGGTTCATTGTGGCGCAGAACCCGCAGCAGGCACGGTTGATTCGTACGGCCCGCGAGGTTAACGATCACAAACCTCATTGGGTTATCAATCAGGTGAAAGCGACGGTAGCGGATTGTCTGGCAGCAAATGGTAAGCGTGCTGCAGATATCAAAATTGCCTGTTTCGGCCTGGCGTTCAAACCCAACATTGACGATCTGCGTGAAAGCCCGGCAATGGAAATTGCCAGCCTTATCGCCGACTGGCACAGCGGCGAAACGCTGGTGGTTGAGCCAAACATTCATCAATTACCGAAGAAACTGGCGGGCAAAGCGACGCTGGTAGCGCTACAGGACGCATTGGCGAAAGCAGATGTCCTGGTGATGCTGGTTGACCACAAAGAGTTTAAAGCCATTGATGGCAACGCTATTGCTCAGACCTTTATTGTGGATACCAAAGGAGTCTGGTGTTGAAGAAGATCCTGATTACCGGCGGTGCAGGCTTTATCGGTTCCGCCGTGGTCCGTCATATCATCAATGAAACGCCCGACAGCGTGCTGGTGGTGGATAAACTGACTTACGCCGGTAACCTTGCTTCACTTGCTCCGGTTGAGCAGGACGATCGTTTCTCTTTTGAGCAGGTCGATATCTGCGATCGTCAGGCGCTGGATCGTCTTTTCACGACCTACCAGCCAGATGCAGTGATGCATCTGGCTGCAGAAAGCCATGTCGATCGTTCTATTGATGGACCTGCTGCTTTTATCGAAACGAATATTGTCGGTACCTACACGCTACTTGAAGCGGCCAGGGCCTGGTGGAATACGCTTAACGCGGACAAAAAGTCGGCCTTCCGTTTTCACCATATTTCGACCGATGAAGTGTATGGCGACCTGCATAACAGTGACGATTTTTTCACTGAAACTACGCCGTATGCGCCAAGCAGCCCTTATTCCGCATCGAAAGCGGGCAGCGATCATCTGGTGCGTGCCTGGTTGCGAACCTATGGGCTACCTACGCTGGTCACTAACTGCTCCAACAATTACGGTCCTTTTCACTTTCCTGAAAAACTCATCCCGCTGACTATCCTCAATGCGTTAGCGGGAAAACCGTTGCCGGTCTACGGGAACGGGCAGCAGGTTCGTGACTGGCTGTATGTGGAAGATCACGCCCGTGCACTCTATCGCGTGGTGACTGAGGGTGTTGTCGGGGAAACCTATAACATCGGTGGTCACAACGAGCGTAAAAATCTGGATGTGGTACATACCGTCTGCGCACTGCTGGAAGAGTTGGTGCCAAAAAAACCGCATGGTGTGGCGCACTATCAGGATCTGATCACCTTCGTTACCGACAGACCCGGGCACGATGTCCGCTATGCTATTGATGCGGCGAAAATCGAACGCGAGCTCTGCTGGCGCCCTGAAGAGACGTTTGAAAGCGGCATGCGTAAAACGGTGCAGTGGTATCTCGAGAATGACAGCTGGTGGCAGCAGGTACTTGATGGCAGCTATCAGGGCGAACGTCTTGGCCTGAAGGGCTAACCTCCCGGGAGGGGACATGAAAGGCATTATTCTGGCTGGTGGTTCCGGCACGCGTTTACACCCGATTACCCGCGGCGTATCGAAACAGCTGCTGCCGATCTACGATAAACCCATGATCTACTATCCGCTGTCGGTGTTGATGCTGGCGGGGATCCGCGAGATTCTTATCATCACCACGTCGGAAGATAAAAGTTATTTCCAGCGTCTGTTGGGCGATGGCTCAGAATTTGGTATCGAGCTTCACTATGCCGAGCAGCCGAGTCCTGATGGTCTTGCGCAAGCGTTCATCATAGGTGAAACGTTCCTTAATGGTGAGCCTTCCTGTTTAGTGCTCGGTGATAACATCTTCTTTGGTCAGGGCTTCAGCCCGAAGCTACGTAATGTGGCGACCAGAACTGAAGGTGCAACCGTATTTGGCTATCAGGTGATGGATCCTGAGCGTTTTGGCGTCGTGGAGTTTGATGATAATTTCCGCGCGATTTCTCTCGAAGAGAAACCAAAAGCACCGAAGTCCAACTGGGCCGTCACCGGACTCTATTTCTACGACAATAACGTGGTGGACTACGCCAAACGAGTGAAACCGTCTGAACGCGGCGAACTGGAGATCACCTCCATTAACCAGATGTATCTGGATGATGGCAAACTGACTGTAGAACTCCTGGGACGTGGTTTTGCCTGGCTTGATACCGGCACTCACGACAGTCTTATTGAGGCGAGTATGTTTGTGCAGACGGTGGAAAAACGCCAGGGATTCAAAATTGCCTGTCTGGAAGAGATTGCCTGGCGCAACGGTTGGTTGGATGACGATGGCGTAAAACGTGCGGCCAGCCAGCTTGCCAAAACCGGCTACGGCCAATACCTGCTGGAGCTGCTTCGTGCCCGTCCACGCCAATATTGAAGCGCTGAACTGGGAGACTCAGTTCTTTGGGATCAACAGCGCCATTGCGCGTTTTAGCGACGATGCGGGGATCCTGACGGAAAGCGGGCTGGCGAAATGGTCTCGCGTGCAGGCCAAAATTCCTGCCCATCGGGTGGATTTACTTGATGCTCTGCAGCAGCTTGGTTTTCAGCTGGTGGAAGGCGAAGTGGATTTTTGTCTGCCGGTAAAAGCCTGTGTTGATCCGGGTGCGGAAGTGGCGCAGGAAAGTGATATCCCTCATCTGCGTGAACTTGCCGCGCAGGTATTTGCGCAGAGCCGCTTTCGTGCCCCTTGGTATGCAGAAGACGCCAGCGGGCGTTTCTATGCTCAGTGGATAGAAAACGCGGTTCGCGGCACGTTCGATAACCAATGCCTGGTGTTTCGCGATCAAAAGCAGGCGATCCGTGCTTTTGTGTCTCTTCGTCAATTGAGCGAAAGCGATGCGCGAATAGGCTTGCTGGCCGGCCGTGGGGCAGGTAAAGCATTAATGGAGGCCGCGCAGCGCTGGGCGCACCAGCGAGGCCTGACAACGCTGCGAGTGGCAACCCAGATGGGTAACACGGCAGCACTGAAACGTTATATTCAAAGCGGTGCTGTCCCTGAGAGCACCGCATACTGGTTATACAGGTGAGACGATGATTCCTTTTAACGCACCGCCGGTTGTAGGCACAGAGCTGGAATACATGCAGGCTGCGATGGGCAGCGGAAAACTGTGTGGAGATGGTGGATTTACCCGTCGCTGCCAGCAGTGGATGGAGCAGCGTTTTGGCAGCGCCAAAGTCCTGCTCACCCCGTCCTGCACGGCTTCACTGGAGATGGCTGCGCTGTTACTGGATATTCAGCCCGGTGATGAAGTGATTATGCCGAGCTATACGTTTGTTTCCACCTCGAACGCCTTCGTCTTGCGTGGCGCGAAAATCGTGTTTGTCGATATTCGTCGCGACACCATGAACATTGATGAGACGCTGATTGAAGCGGCTATCACCGAGAAAACCCGCGCAATCGTACCGGTGCATTACGCAGGTGTGGCTTGCGAAATGGACACCATCATGGCGGTGGCGAAAAAGCATAATCTGTTCGTGGTGGAAGATGCCGCTCAGGGCGTTATGTCGACCTACAAAGGTCGTGCGCTGGGTACCATTGGTCACATCGGCTGCTTCAGTTTCCATGAAACCAAGAACTACACCGCCGGTGGTGAAGGCGGGGCGACGCTGATCAATGACAGTAAGCTGGTGGAGCGGGCGGAAATCATTCGCGAGAAAGGCACAAACCGCAGTCAGTTCTTCCGTGGACAGGTCGATAAATACACCTGGCGCGATATCGGCTCGAGTTACCTGATGGCCGATCTGCAGGCCGCCTATCTCTGGGCGCAGCTGGAGGCTGCTGATCGTATTAATCAGCAGCGCCTGAGCCTGTGGCAAACCTATTACGATGCGCTGAAGCCCCTGGCGGATGTCGGTCGTATTGCGTTGCCAACCATACCGGCAGACTGCGTTCACAACGCGCACATGTTCTACATCAAGCTGCGTGATGAGGCCGACCGTGGCAAGCTGATTGCCTGGATGAAAGAGGCTGAAATTATGGCGGTGTTCCACTACATCCCGCTGCACTCGTCCCCAGCCGGTAAAGCCTTTGGACAATTCCATGGCGAAGACCGCTTCACCACTCAGGAAAGTGAGCGCCTGCTTCGTCTGCCGCTCTTTTATAATCTGACTCCGGTGAACCAACGTACGGTAATTAACTCCCTGCTGAGCTATTTCGCCTGATATGTCACTGGCAAAAGCTTCAATCTGGACTGCCGCCAGCACGCTGGTAAAAATCGGTGCTGGTCTGTTGGTGGTAAAATTGCTTGCGGTTTCCTATGGCCCGTCAGGCGTGGGTCAGGCGGGGAACTTCCGTCAGCTGGTGACCGTGCTTGGGGTGCTGGCAGGTGCTGGCATTTTCAACGGCGTGACAAAGTATGTCGCGCAGTATCACGATGATCCCACGCACTTACGCAAAGTGGTCGGTACCTCATCCTCGATGGTGCTGGGTTTTTCCACGCTGCTGGCCGTCGTTTTCGTACTGGCGGCGGCACCGATAAGCCAGGGGCTGTTTGGCCATTCACACTATCAGGGGCTGGTCCGACTGGTTGCCCTGGTGCAAATGGGGATCGCCTGGGCAAACCTGCTGCTGGCCTTGCTAAAGGGCTTTCGCGATGCATCCGCTAACGCACTGGCGCTGATTGCCGGGAGTCTCATCGGCGTGGCGGCTTACTTCCTCAGCTGGCATCTTGGCGGCTACGAAGGGGCGCTGCTGGGGCTGGCGTTAGTGCCTGCACTGGTGGTGATTCCGGCGGGTGTGATGCTGGTGAAACGCAAAGCGATCCCGCTTTCGTACCTTAAACCCCAATGGGATGCTTTCCTTGCGGGCCAGCTAGGGAAATTTACGCTGATGGCGCTGCTCACGTCGGTCACGATCCCCGTGGCTTATGTGATGATGCGAAACCTGCTGGCGGCGCACTACAGCTGGGATGAAGTGGGGATTTGGCAGGGCGTCAGCAGTATTTCCGATGCCTATCTGCAATTTATCACCGCTTCGTTTAGCGTATATCTGCTGCCTACGTTGTCCCGGTTAACGGCGAAAGCTGACATCACCCGTGAGATTGTGAAATCCCTGAAGTTTGTCCTTCCTGCGGTGGCGGCGGCAAGTTTAACCGTCTGGCTGCTGCGCGATTTTGCTATCTGGCTGCTGTTTTCCTCGAAGTTCACCGCGATGCGCGACCTTTTCGCCTGGCAGCTGGTGGGCGATGTCCTGAAAGTAGGCGCTTACGTATACGGCTATCTGGTGATCGCCAAAGCCTCACTGCGTTTCTATATTCTGACCGAGGTCAGTCAGTTTGCTTTACTGACGGCGTTTTCGCACTGGCTTATCCCGGTGCATGGCGCTTTGGGTGCAGCTCAGGCCTATATGGCGACCTATATTGTCTATTTTTTGCTGTGTAGCAGCGTATTTTTAATCTGGCGTAAACGGGCATGACTGTACTGATACACGTACTGGGATCGGATATCCCACACCATAACCAGACCGTACTGCGGTTTTTTAACGATGAGCTGGCGGGTACAAGCCCGCATGCCCGCGAGTTTCTGGTGGTTGGAGACGAAAAGGAGCTACGTGCTGCCAACCCGGCGCTTTCGCTACGCTTCTATGCCGATAAAAAATCGCTGGCGAAAGCGGTTGTCGCAAAGGCCAAAGCCGATCGCAGCCAGCGTTTCTTCTTCCACGGGCAGTTCAACTTCAGTCTGTGGATAGCTTTACTGACCCGCGATATTAAGCCGGCGCAGTTCAACTGGCACGTCTGGGGAGCGGATTTGTATGAGGTTTCCCGGGGGCTGAAATTCCGCTTGTTTTATCCTTTGCGCCGCCTGGCGCAAGGCCGCGTAGGGCGTGCCTTTGCGACTCGTGGTGATCTCAACACCTTCACCAAACAGCATCCACAGGTGAAAGGTGAGCTGCTCTATTTCCCGACGCGGATGGATCCTCAACTGAACAATCTGGGTAACCAGCCCCGTAGTGGGGACGCGCTGACCATTCTGGTGGGAAATTCCGGCGATCGCAGCAATGACCATTGTGCGGCGCTGAAGGCTATTCACCAGCAATTTGGCGACACCGTAACTGTTGTCGTGCCGATGGGCTATCCTGCTAATAATGAGGATTACATTCAGGAAGTTCGTGCGGCAGGCGAAGCGCTGTTCAGCGCGGACCATCTGCAGATCCTGAGTGAAAAACTGGCGTTTGATGAGTATCTGACCCTGCTGCGTCGCTGTGATTTGGGCTATTTTCTCTTCCCACGTCAGCAGGGTATTGGTACGCAGTGCCTGCTTATTCAGGCCGGAATTCCGTGCGTATTAAACCGGGAGAACCCGTTCTGGCAGGATATGACTGAGCAACACATACCGGTCTTGTTTACAACGGACTCGCTGGATGTTGCGGTTGTGCGTGAAGCCCAGCGCCAGTTGGCCAATGTGGATAAAACGCAGATAGCGTTTTTCCGTCCAAACTACCTTGAGCCATGGCACCGCGCGTTGCAGGTAGCAGCAGGAGAAGCGCAATGAGCCTGATGCAGTTTACCGGTCTGTTAGTGGTTTGGCTGTTCTCATCGCTGTTTATCGCGACTCTGACGTACTTTGAATTCCGCCGGGTGCGCTTCAACTTCAATGTGTTCTTTTCTCTGCTGTTTTTGCTGACGTTTTTCTTCGGATTCCCGCTGTCGATGACGCTGGTGTTCCGTTTCGACGTTGGCATCGCGCCACCGGAGATTTTGCTGCAGGCGCTGCTGTCAGCGGTCTGTTTCTATGCCATGTACTACGTCACCTACAAAACGCGGTTGCGTGCGGGTCGTGAGGCAACTGAGCGACGCCCACTGTTTAACATCAACCGCGTTGAAGCGCATTTGACGTGGCTGATGCTGGCGCTGATCGCCCTGATTAGCGTTGGGATTTTCTTTGCGCACAACGGGTTCCTGCTGTTTAAGCTGCACTCCTACAGCCAGATTTTCTCCAGCGAAGTGTCCGGGGTAGCGTTAAAGCGGTTCTTCTATTTCTTCATCCCGGCGATGCTGGTGGTTTATTTCCTGCGCCAGGACAGTAAAGCGTGGCTGTTCTTCCTGGTCAGCACCGTGGCATTTGGACTGCTGACCTATGTGATCGTCGGAGGGACGCGCGCCAATATCATCATCGCGTTTGCCATCTTCCTGTTTATCGGCATTATTCGCGGCTGGATTTCGCTGTGGATGCTGGCGGCGGCCGGGGTGTTTGGCATTGTCGGGATGTTCTGGCTGGCGCTGAAGCGCTACGGGATGAACGTCAGCGGTGATGAAGCGTTCTATACTTTTCTCTATTTGACCCGCGATACCTTCTCGCCATGGGAAAATTTAAGCCTGTTGCTGCAAAACTACGACAAAATAGATTTCCAGGGACTGGCGCCAATCGTGCGTGATTTCTATGTTTTCATCCCGAGTTGGCTGTGGCCGGATCGCCCGAGTATTGTGCTTAACACGGCCAATTACTTTACCTGGGAAGTGCTGAATAACCACTCAGGGCTCGCTATCTCGCCGACGCTGATTGGTTCGCTGGTGGTCATGGGTGGAGCGTGGTTTATCCCGCTTGGCGCCGTGGTCGTGGGGCTGATTATCAAATGGTTCGATTGGATCTATCAACTCGGCAACCGTGAGTCTAACCGTTATAAGGCCGCCATCCTGCACAGCTTCTGTTTTGGCGCTATCTTCAACATGATAGTGCTGGCTCGCGAGGGGCTTGATTCGTTTGTCTCCCGCGTGGTCTTTTTCCTGGTGATATTTGGGTTCTGCCTGCTCGTCGCCAAATTGCTTTACTGGCTGTTGGACCACGCAGGGTTGATTCATCAACGTCGACAGCCTCAATCTCTGGTGCCAGAAGGAAAATAATGACGGATACAACAACAGCACCGCTTTATAGCGTGCGTGGGCTGCAGCTTATCGGCTGGCGGGATATGCAGCATGCGCTCGATTATTTATATGCTGGTGGCGATATGAAGCAAGGAACGCTGGTGGCCATCAATGCAGAGAAAGTGCTGACGGCAGAAGACAATGCTGACGTGCGCTCGCTGATAGACGCGGCAGAGTATAAGTATGCCGATGGGATTAGCGTCGTGCGTTCGGTGCGCAAAAAGTATCCTCAGGCAGATATTTCCCGCGTGGCAGGCGCAGACCTGTGGGAAGCGTTAATGGCCAGGGCGGGAGCCGAGGGCACGCCCGTCTTTTTGGTGGGGGGGAAACCCGAGGTGCTGGCCCAGACTGAAGCGAAGCTGCGCAAGCAGTGGAATGTGAATATCGCGGGCAGTCAGGACGGCTACTTTACGGCAGAGAACCGGCAGGCGCTGTTTAAGCGTATTCAGGACAGCGGCGCGCAGATAGTCACGGTGGCGATGGGATCACCAAAGCAAGAGATCTTTATGCGCGACTGTCGGTTGATTCATCCGAATGCGTTATACATGGGCGTCGGGGGCACGTATGACGTGTTTACCGGACACGTCAAGCGAGCGCCGAAGATCTGGCAGACGCTGGGGCTGGAATGGCTCTACCGTCTGTTGTCTCAGCCAAGCCGTATTTCCCGCCAGCTGCGCCTTCTGCGTTATCTTCGTTGGCACTACACCGGCAAGCTCTGAGTTTTTCCTTTCTTCGCTAAAATGTATTGCGCGCTTATTGTGCAATACATTCACATATCTAATACTTTGTTTGCCATTTCACCGTTTTTATTCAACCATGCGCCCCCTTAAACGCCCGTTGCCCATCAGGGACAGGTGCATCACGACAGTGAACACTGTTGATAACAATAACCGGCATCGACCGGAACGCTGCAAACACACGAGGATCTATGGCTGAGAAAGAACCGGCGCTACAGCGAGGGCTGGAAGCGCGTCACATCGAATTAATAGCGCTGGGCGGTACCATCGGCGTTGGGCTGTTTATGGGCTCAGCGAGCACGCTGAAATGGGCCGGACCTTCCGTTTTACTGGCTTATATCGTGGCAGGGCTGTTTGTCTTCTTCATCATGCGCTCAATGGGGGAAATGCTGTTTCTTGAGCCCGTGACGGGGTCTTTTGCCGTTTATGCCCACCGCTACATGAGTCCCTTTTTCGGCTACCTTACCGCATGGTCCTACTGGTTTATGTGGATGGCCGTGGGGATCTCAGAAATCACGGCCATCGGCGTGTACGTGCAGTTCTGGTTCCCGGATATGGCGCAGTGGATACCCGCGCTGATAGCCGTGGCGCTGGTGGCGCTGGCCAATCTTGCGGCGGTACGCCTGTATGGTGAACTGGAATTCTGGTTTGCGATGATCAAAGTCACCACCATCATTGTGATGATTGTGGTTGGACTGGGCGTGATTTTCTTCGGTTTTGGTAACGGTGGTCAGGCGCTTGGCTTTGGCAATCTTACGCAACATGGTGGGTTCTTTGCCGGTGGCTGGAAAGGCTTCCTGACGGCGCTGTGTATTGTCGTGGCGTCCTATCAGGGCGTCGAGCTTATTGGCATCACCGCTGGCGAAGCGAAAAATCCGCAGGTCACGCTACGTAGCGCGGTGGGTAAAGTGCTGTGGCGGATCCTGATTTTTTATGTGGGCGCGATTTTTGTGATCGTCACGATTTTCCCGTGGAATGAAATCGGCAAAAGCGGTAGCCCGTTTGTCCTGACCTTTGCGAAAATTGGCATTACCGCTGCGGCAGGCATCATCAACTTCGTGGTGCTGACCGCGGCACTGTCTGGCTGCAACAGCGGGATGTACAGCTGTGGGCGTATGCTGTATGCGCTGGCGAAGAACCGCCAACTGCCTGCCGTCGTGGCGAAAGTATCCCGCAACGGCGTGCCGGTGATGGGGGTGGCGGTTTCTATCGCAATCTTGTTGTTGGGGTCGTGCCTGAACTACCTGATCCCGAATCCACAGCAGGTGTTTGTCTATGTCTACAGCGCCAGCGTCCTGCCGGGAATGGTGCCGTGGTTTGTGATCCTGATTAGCCAGCTGCGTTTTCGCCAGGCGCATCAAAGGGCGATGGTGAATCATCCTTTCCGTTCGGTGCTGTTCCCCTGGACGAACTATCTGACGATGGCCTTCCTGGTTTGTGTGCTGTTTGGGATGGGCTTCAATGAAGACACGCGTATGTCACTCATTGTCGGTGCGATTTTTTTGCTGGCCGTCACGCTGCTTTACAAGCTTTTGGGCCTTCAGCAAAGCGGTAAAGCGCATAATTTGTCTGAATAAGCGACAAAACGCACAAACCATGAGCAAACAAACATTTTATTTAAAAAGGCACTAGACAGGGGGTAGGGAAGTCCGTATTATCCGACCCCGCAACGGCGCTAAGCGCCCGTAGCTCAGCTGGATAGAGCGCTGCCCTCCGGAGGCAGAGGTCTCAGGTTCGAATCCTGTCGGGCGCACCATTCACCCGGTGCTGGAGCTGCGGTGGTTTTTAAAACCGCGTAGAAGAGATTTGCAGTGGTGGCTATAGCTCAGTTGGTAGAGCCCTGGATTGTGATTCCAGTTGTCGTGGGTTCGAATCCCATTAGCCACCCCATTATTTAAAGTTGTGAAATGCGAAGGTGGCGGAATTGGTAGACGCGCTAGCTTCAGGTGTTAGTGTCCTTAGGATGTGGGGGTTCGAGTCCCCCCCCTCGCACCACGACTTAAAGAATTGAACTAAAAATTCAAAAAGCAGTAAATCGGCGAGTAGCGCAGCTTGGTAGCGCAACTGGTTTGGGACCAGTGGGTCGGAGGTTCGAATCCTCTCTCGCCGACCAATTTTGAACCCCGCTTCGGCGGGGTTTTTTCTATTCTGAATTCAGTCAGTCACGCCCTCAGAAATTACGTCCTCAAATCCCGACCATCCTGTAAAAAATATGTTTCCGAATGGCGACATTTAATTGTTTGATTCTACGTTAATTCTAATTCGACCTCTTTTTTCGTCGCAAATCGGCGACATCTCCTTTATTCCTAAAGCGTGAAATCCCCTGATAATCAGGGGTGCAAGAGTGGCACGCAGTGTGCAATAATATTTATGTAGATGCTCATTCCATCTCTTATGTTCGCGTTTACGCCTCATAAACCCCGGAATGATGCAGAGCCGTTTACGGTGCTTATCGTCCACCGACAGATGTCGCTTCGGCCTCATCAAACACCATGGACATAACGTTGAGTGAAGCACCAATTGTTGTCAAACAGACCTGTTTTAACGCCTGCCCTGATTTCAGCGCAGGCGTTTTTTTATGGGTTTAGTGTCGATATCGGAACAGGACACCGGCAACCAGTAATAATGCACTGAATGAAACGCACCAGAGTGTTTGAATAGCGCTAAGGTGCGCGGTCAATATTACCGTGAACAAAGTGACCACCGTGGCGCTGAGTGTTTGCCACCGTGATGCTATCGCGCTGGCGCTGGCAATATGCTGCTCGGTAAATTGATGCAAAATACTGAACGTGCCCAGCGCGAAGACAATGTTTGAAGCCAGATGAGCGATGAATATGGCCGCCAGGGCGGCTCCGGTCCAGCCGGCCAGTGCTGGCATCAGGGTGTAAGAAAACAAAAAGAGTGCCAGACAGCTCAGCAGTAATCGGTTGTGCTTTACATAGCCCGGCATTTTCTCGCTGTTCAGCAGCATCGGGCCACACAGTTGCCCCAGGCTACGGCTGAACAACAGCGGTAAAGCCAGTGCCGCGGCGTTGTCTGGCCTGAGCTGTTGCGCCAGTGCAGGGAGTAATGCCATTGCCGGTGCACCGACTGCCGCCAGAGCCGGTAACAACAGCAGGCTGCGCTTTTGGCTCGTCATCAGTCCACGCCAGCGTATCGGCTTCTGAGGCGTGGTCTTTTTTGCTGTGCCGACTCTCATCCGGTAAGTGGCAAGCCACAGTAACGATGAAGCCACCACAAAACTTGCCGCATCAATGCCCAGTAGCTTCACCGGATTGATTCGCTCAAACAGCAGAACGCCCACCCCCGTGCCCAGCAACACTTGCGAAGCGAAGATCAGATTCTCCATCGCCGTAGCTGCGGGAAGCTCTCCGGCGCTTAATCCCCGTTTGAACGTCAGCGTGAGCGCAGGCCACGACATACCCCCCAACAGCGCTTCAACCGACTGCACCGAGAGCAGGAGGGGAACATGGTGATGCTGGAGTCCATAGAGCGGCAAGAGTAGCGCGAACAGCCCCAGAAGCTCGTAGAGCACCAGCAGGAATAAAGGCGAACAGAGACGGCAAAGCTTTTCCCCAAGCAGGCTGCCCACAAAGCCGGGCACCGTTGCCAGAAACCAGGCGAACGTGAGTACCGTCGGTGAAACGTGCCAGCGCAGAAGCTGGCCAAAAACCACCACCTGCGTCAGGCCGTTGCCCAGAGACGAAATGATAAAGGCGAGTGCCATCAGGCGAAGCCACGCATGGCTGCGCAATGCGCGTAACAGCGCAAAGAACAAAGAATTCATGGAAGACGATCTCCAGCAATACGTTATCCACGCGACAACGCGCGTGAGCGAAAAACGGTAAATGCTGAAAAATCGCTACATTGGAGAGATCCTGAGAGGAAATATCCGTTGAAAATAGCACACAGGATCGGCAAAAAGAAAGGGGCCTTAGCGGCCCCTCTTCATTCAGGAAGGTTGATTGTTTTGAAGTGTGAGCAACAACCCATCGCGACGCATTGCGGCGGCTTCTTCCGGCTGATGTAGCCTGTCCAACGCATCGGCAAGCCATGCGTAATCAAACGCATCCGGACGCTGTTTGAGCGCGGCACGGAAAGCGACGGTCGCTTCCTGCCATTCACCGTGTTTCATCAGCGACTGGCCCAACGTGCTCCACAGCATCGGGCGATCGCCGACGCTTTTGATCTGCTGGCGCAGCACTTTTTCCAGCTGTTCTGGATTATTGGTTTTCAGACGCGGGATCGGTAACAACAGGCGATCGTCGTACTGACGTTTCAGGCCATCAATAATGATCTGCTGAGCGGTGTCATGATCGTCACATTCAATGAGATGATCCGCCATGGCGACCTGCAGTGCGACTTGCTGACGCGTTTTACGCCCCTGGTTTTTCCACCATTCGCGCAGGCCATCGCTGCCCTGATCGGCACGTGCCTTATCCATCAAACCAATCCACGCCTGCTGTTCCAGCGCATGCCGGTGGGCTTCATCGCCAACGTTGGCTTTCGCCATTGACGGAATAATATCGAGCAGCGAGCTCCAGGCGCCGGTGCGGATATAGGCCTGCTCTGCCAGACGCAGCACTTCCGGATGGCGCGGAGAAATCTCCAGCAGTTTATCGACACCGTGGCGCGCAGCATGATCTTCATTGCGAGCCAACTGCAGGCGGACGCGGGTAATTTCAACAGGGATCAGATCGTTGCCAGCGTTCTCTGCGGCACGCTCCAGGTGCTGATTGGCCCGCATTTCATCACCGCGCTGCTGTGCAGCTTCAGCCGCCAGCAGATAGTTAACGACCGGTTGCTCTGCATGATCGGCATTTTTCGCCATCAGCTTTTCAACCTGCTGATAGTCACCTTCAGCCAGTTTCAGCAGCGCCTGTTCCGTCTGCTTACGTGCACGACGGCGTTTACGACCCACAAACCAGCCGCGGGTATGGGCGCCGGTACGGAAAATACGGCGCAGTAGCCATTCAATGGCAAACAGCACCACCATGGTCAGGATCAGAATGATCACCAGACCGGTGACGCTGGTTTCGATATTGTAGTTGTCCGTCTGGATCAGAACATAGCCCTGATGGCCTGCGATAATCGGGCCAAAAACGATCCCGGCGATCAGCAGTGCAAAGAGCAACAGTACTTTTAACATGCTTATTCTCCCTGCGGGGCTGTGGCGGCAGGCGCATCAGCCTGAGGCGCGGCCTCGGTTGCGGCAACCGACGGTTGAGCCAGCAGGTTACGCACGCGAGTCTGCATCAGTTTCTCCAGAATCGCCTGACTTTGCAGCGTTTCCGGCACGTCCATGTTGATGTTCTGTTGGCTCAGCTTATCCAGCTCATCAAGGAACGTTTTGGTGGTAGCGTCATCGGTATCGTAATAAGCGCGTACCCAGGTGGAAACGTTGTCCAGGGCTTGCTTATAGGTCTCTTCCTGATGGCGCGGTACTGCCTGAGCGGCAACCAGCAAGCGGGAGCGAATATTTTCACGCAGATAGACATCCTGATTCGGTGCCAGCAGCGGGACCGCTGTTTCATCACGGCGACGAATGGTGATGAAGTTGTCCATAAAGTTCTGCCAACTTTTCTGCAGGTTAACCCGCCATTCACCCAGTGAGCTGGAGAGCTCCGTACCGTCGCTGTCCATTGGCGCATCGTCGTCGCTGTTATCCGCCAGTCGCAGGTTATCTATCTGATTAGACAGTTGATTCACTTTCAGGATGATCCCGTCGTAATCGACCTGAGACACGCCGGAGAGGCTGGCGATATCGTCGGTGATGGCACGACGAGCACTGATCAAGCTGGGATCGTTCATGTCGGCCAGGCTTGCGTCGGCGCTTTTCAGCAGCGCAGCGGCGGTGGTGACGTCCTGATCGCTCCACAGCTTCCGTCCGGCCAGTTTGACGAGGAAATCTGATTGCGCCAGCAGCCAGGTTTTGGCATCGCTGCCGGAAATGGTGGCCACTTTCTGCTGCAGTTCATCCAGCTGTTTGTTCAGTGCATCTTGTTGATGCTTCGCTTCAGTCAGCTGGTCGGCTTGCTGTTTAATGACGCCTTCCAGTTCACTTTTTTGCGATTCCTGCGCCTTTTGCAGGGCGGTGACCTGAGTCACCAACGCATCGCTGGCGGTTGTCTGGTTGGCATTCTGCTGTTTCACAAAACCGTACAGACCCGCGCCTACCGCCAGGGCGATGGCAATGGCCACCACGCTCAGCACCAGTGGGGTTTTAGTGCTGCTGTTTTTCTTCTCAGCGTTCTTCTTTTCAGCATTCTCCGGCTGTGGCGTGATGTCCACGGCCTCCCTGGTCTCTTCAACCACGGCGGAGTTCTCTTTTTGTTCCGTCATTATGGCTTCCAATGTTGAGAGTTATTGTAAAGCACGCAGCAGCGCATCGTTGTCGGCGCTATCGGCTACCCTGATATTCCGCCAGCCCAATTCCCGGGCCTGAACAGCAAGGCGCTCGCTGACAACCAGCACCTCGCACTGTAATAACCAACTTTCGCGATACCATTGGGGGATGAGCGACCAGAGCTGTTGTAACATTTCGCCACTGGTGATGACCAGTTGGGTCACGCCACGTGACTGCCAGCGCATCGCTTCCTCTGCACCGTCGTAGTGACGGTTATTTCGTTGATAACATTCACAAATTGTGACGTTTGCCCCACGGCTTCTCAGCGTTTCGCTCAGCAGTTCCCGGCCGCCGTTGCCACGCAGAATCAGTGCATTCTTGCCGGCAATGGTTTGTAATTCAGGTAATTGTAGCAAGACTTCGCTGATTTCCCGATCGAGAGGATAGCGAATTTCCTGACCACTGACTTTGTGCAGCGTCAGGGCGGTGGTTCGGCCAATGGCAAAATAATCAGGCACTTTTGGCCAAGCGACGCTCTGCTGTTGCAGCTGTGAGTGGGCGAATTCAACGGCATGTTGAGACAACGCAAAAAGAAGATCGTGTTCCTTTAGCGCCGTCAGATTATCTGCAAGGTTTGCCAGCTCACGGCCTGGCGAAAACTCGATTAACGGAAAGCTCCAGGCCTCTCGCCCCAGCTCGCGCAGGCGGCTGACCAACATTTCTCCCTGGGGAGAGGGACGAGTGACCAGAATGCTCATTCAGGGGCTTCTCCGTTATACACCTCGGCGAGGATGTCACGCGCACCGTTGTCCAGCAGCTCTTCTGCGAGCGAGATCCCCATTTTTTCCGCGTCTTCAGCGCGACCGCGGCGTTCACCGCGAACCATCTGGCTGCCGTCCGGTGCACCCACCAGCGCACGCAGCCACAGCTCGCCGTTATTCAATTCAGCATAGCTGCCAATCGGCACCTGACAGCCACCTTCAAGGCGGGTGTTCATCGCCCGCTCGGCCGCGACGCGTACCGAGGTTTCGCTGTGATTCAGGGGAGCAAGCAGCGTACGGGTTTGCTCATCGTCCAGGCGACACTCGATGCCCACAGCGCCCTGGCCAACCGCCGGTAAGCATTGCTCCGGCGCCAATGCGAGGCGAATTCTGGACTCGAGGCCCAGACGCTTAAGCCCCGCCACGGCCAGGATTATCGCATCGTAATCGCCGTTATCGAGCTTGCTTAAACGGGTGCCGACGTTACCGCGTAGTGAGCGAATCACCAGGTCCGGGCGTACCTCGGCCAGTTGGCACTGACGGCGTAAACTTGATGTGCCAACCACGCTACCCGCCGGCAGCGCATCAAGAGAGTCAAAGTGGTTGGAGACAAAAGCATCCCGCGGATCTTCGCGCTCGCAAATGGTGACCAACCCAAGCCCTTGCGGGAATTCCACCGGCACATCTTTCATGGAATGCACGGCGATATCCGCACGGTTTTCCAGCAGCGCCAGCTCCAGTTCTTTGACGAACAGGCCCTTTCCGCCGACTTTCGCCAGCGGCGTATCGAGGATCACGTCCCCGCGGGTGACCATCGGCACCAGTTCAACCTCAAGCCCCGGATGGCACGCCATCAGGCAGTCTTTCACATAATGTGCCTGCCAAAGCGCAAGGGGACTTTGCCGTGTGGCAATTCTCAAAACTTTGTCTACCATGCTTGTTACCGTCGTTGTCATCCACTTGCCATCCTAACATTGTTGCTATAAGGATGTTAGTTTTCGAGTTTTTCTGAAAAGCGCACAGGGCGATGAACAGAGGCGTGTTAAAGAATTTACAGCGCTTAAACGGTGCTAAACTTATCTGTAGCGCATCTTTCTTTACGGTCAAACGGCAAGGTGTTAGATTGATCACGTTTTAAACCGTTTGTTAGTCCGCACCCCCAAAACCTTACGGCGACAGACGGTAGCGGTTTTTTGTTGAAATTCTAAAAACCCCCGATCCCTCGGGATACCGCGGGTTTTAACATCAGGCGATATGTCTTGTACCTCTATATTGAGACGCTGAAACAGAGACTGGATGCCATCAATCAATTGCGTGTGGATCGCGCGCTTGCTGCCATGGGGCCCGCTTTTCAGCAGGTCTACAGTCTTCTGCCGACATTGCTTCACTACCATCATCCGCTAATGCCGGGTTACCTCGAAGGTAATGTTCCCAAAGGCATTTGCCTCTACACGCCTGATGAAACTCAACGCCACTACCTTGACGAGCTCGAACTCCATCGCGGCATGCCGCCGCAGGCCACCGCGAAAGGTGAACTGCCCATCACCGGTGTGTACTCGATGGGCAGTACGTCGTCAGTGGGTCAGAGCTGTTCTTCCGATCTCGATATCTGGGTCTGTCACCAGGCCTGGCTGGATAACGAAGAGCGCCAGTTGTTGCAGCGTAAATGCAGCCTGCTGGAGAGCTGGGCCGCCTCGTTGGGTGTGGAAGTCAGCTTCTTCCTGATCGACGAAAACCGCTTCCGCCATAACGAAAGTGGCAGTCTGGGGGGAGAAGACTGTGGCTCCACGCAGCATATTTTGCTGCTTGATGAATTTTATCGCACCGCTGTGCGCCTCGCCGGGAAACGTATTCTGTGGAATATGGTGCCGTGCGAAGAAGAAGAGCATTACGACGAGTACGTCATGAAGCTTTACGCGCAGGGCGTGCTGACCCCGAATGAATGGCTGGATCTCGGCGGAATGAGCTCGCTCTCCGCAGAAGAGTATTTCGGCGCAAGTCTCTGGCAGCTCTACAAAAGTATCGATTCCCCGTATAAAGCCGTATTGAAAACAATGCTGCTGGAAGCCTATTCCTGGGAATATCCGAACACGCGACTGCTGGCGAAAGACATCAAACAGCGTTTGCATGACGGTGAGATCGTCTCATTTGGTCTCGATCCGTACTGCATGATGCTGGAACGCGTCACCGATTATCTGCAAGCCATTGATGACACCACCCGCCTGGATCTGGTGCGTCGATGTTTCTATCTTAAAGTCTGCGAAAAACTGAGCCGTGAGCGCGCCTGCGTGGGCTGGCGTCGTGAAGTGGTTGGGCAACTGGTCAAAGACTGGGGTTGGAGCGAAGAGCGTCTGGCGATGCTGGACAACCGTGCCAACTGGAAGATTGATGAAGTGCGTAAAGCGCACAACGAACTGCTCGATGCCATGATGCAGAGCTACCGTAATCTGATTCGCTTCGCCCGTCGCAATAACCTGAGCGTCTCCGCAAGCCCGCAGGATATCGGCGTGCTGACCCGTAAACTTTACGCGGCGTTTGAAGCGCTGCCGGGGAAAGTGACGCTGGTGAACCCGCAGATTTCTCCGGATCTCTCCGAGCCAAACCTGACCTTCATCCATGTGCCGCCGGGCCGTGCCAACCGTACCGGCTGGTATCTGTATAACCGCGCGCCGAATATGGAATCGATCGTCAGCCATCAGCCGTTGGAATATAACCGTTATCTGAACAAGCTGGTGGCCTGGGCCTGGTTTAACGGCCTGCTGACCTCGCGCACTCGCTTGTTTATCAAAGGCAATGGCGTTGCCGATCTGGCGAAACTGCAGGAAATGGTGGCCGATGTGTCGCATCACTTCCCGCTGCGACTGCCTGCCCCGACGCCAAAAGCGCTTTACAGCCCGTGCGAAATTCGTCATCTGGCGATTATCGTCAACCTCGAATATGACCCGACGGCGGCGTTCCGCAATCAGGTGGTGCACTTCGACTTCCGTAAGCTTGATGTCTTCAGCTTTGGTGAAGAGCAAAACTGTCTGATTGGCAGCGTTGATCTGCTGTACCGCAACTCATGGAATGAAGTGCGTACCCTGCACTTCAACGGCGAGCAGGCGATGATTGAAGCGCTGAAAACCATTCTGGGCAAAATGCATCAGGACGCCGCACCGCCCGATAGCGTCGAGGTGTTCTGCTACAGCCAGCATCTGCGTGGCCTGATTCGTACCCGTGTGCAGCAGCTGGTCTCTGAATGCATCGATCTGCGTCTCTCCAGTACCCGCCAGGAAACCGGGCGCTTCAAAGCGCTGCGTGTGGCGGGGCAGACCTGGGGCTTATTCTTCGAGCGCCTGAATGTATCGGTACAGAAGCTGGAAAACGCCATCGAGTTTTATGGCGCGATTTCGCACAACAAATTGCACGGTCTGTCGGTGCAGGTGGAAACCAACCATGTGAAACTGCCGTCGGTGGTGGATGGGTTTGCCAGCGAAGGGATTATCCAGTTCTTCTTTGAAGACACCAGCGATGACAACGGCTTCAATATCTACATTCTGGATGAGAGTAACCGTGCAGAGGTGTATCACCACTGTGAGGGAAGTAAGGAAGAACTGGTGCGTGACGTCAGCCGCTTCTACTCTTCGTCGCATGACCGTTTCACCTACGGCTCAAGCTTTATCAACTTCAACCTGCCGCAGTTCTACCAGATTGTGAAGGTGGATAACCGGGCGCAGGTGATTCCGTTCCGGACTCAGGTGATAGCGCCCGTTGCCCCAACGAATCAGGATGCCGCGGCCCCGCTGTTACAGCAGTATTTTTCGTAATTTTGCTGCGTGCAGCCTGATGGCCTCATCCCGACCCTTTCCTACAGGGAGAGGGAGTAAACATCAAAAAACCTTCCCTTGAGAAGGTTTTTGCGTTTTAGCTCCGGAAGCTAACCTCTTCGCCAGCCTGCGCTGTCGCTGCCTGCTCCAGTAAGCTCCAGAACTCTTCGCCGCTGCGATCGCAAATCCACACGTCGCCTTTCAGGTTAAAGTGGTAGCCTCCCTGTTTGGTGGCCAGCCATACCTGATGCAGCGGCTCCTGACGGTTGATAATAATTTTGCTGCCGTTTTCAAAGCTGAGCGTCAGCACGCCGCCGTTAATCTCACAATCGATATCGCTGTCGCCATCCCAATCGTCGAGACGTTCTTCAATGGTGAGCCAAAGGTTGTCGGCAAGGCGGTGGAATTCACTGTCGTTCATTTTTGCTTCCTGTTATGGCGTGATGGCGACAGTATATCGCTAAACGCTTGCTTTTACGTCTTCTCCTGCGATGATAGAAAACAGAAAGCATCAACCACAGGCACTTTAGAATGAAGAAGATCTTCGGACCGTTGGTCCTTTTGGCTGCGTTGTTTACCCTGTCGGGATGTGGTCTCAAAGGGCCGCTCTATTTCCCGCCAAAAGATAAGACGGCAGCACCGCCGACGAAACCGGTGACTCCCGTGACGCAGAGCACCGAGCCGACGCGCAACGATCGTGGCGATAACAACGGCCCAACTCAGGTTAACTATTAATTCTTAGTCGTTGTTTCTGCGTGGATGGAGTAGATGATGCAGTTCTCTAAAATGCACGGCCTTGGCAACGACTTTATGGTCGTCGATGCGGTAACGCAGAACGTGTTCTTTTCCCCGGAGCTTATCCGTCGTCTCGCGGACAGGCATCTTGGCGTGGGATTTGACCAGCTGCTGGTGGTGGAGCCTCCTTACGATCCGGATCTTGATTTCCACTATCGCATCTTCAATGCCGACGGCAGTGAAGTCTCGCAGTGTGGTAACGGCGCGCGCTGTTTCGCCCGGTTTGTCCGCATCAAGGGTCTGACCAACAAACGTGATATCCGCGTCAGTACCGCCAATGGGCGCATGGTATTAAGCGTAACGGATGATGATCTGGTGCGCGTGAATATGGGTGAGCCCAATTTCGATCCATCGCAGGTTCCGTTCCGCGCTATCAAAGCGGAAAAGACCTATATTATGCGTGCGGCCGAACAGACAGTATTGTGCGGTGTGGTTTCCATGGGGAACCCGCATTGTGTCATTCAGGTCGACAATGTTGACACCGCACCGGTGGAAACCTTGGGACCGGTAATGGAAAGCCATGAGCGCTTTCCGGAGCGTGCCAATATCGGTTTTATGCAGGTGGTTGAGCGCGATCATATCCGTTTACGGGTTTATGAGCGCGGCGCCGGTGAAACCCAGGCCTGCGGTAGCGGCGCCTGTGCCGCGGTGGCGGTAGGCATTCAGCAAGGTTTGTTGGATGAAACGGTACGCGTAGAACTCCCAGGCGGGCGCCTTGACATCGCCTGGAAAGGACCGGGTCAACCGTTGTTTATGACTGGCCCGGCGGCACACGTCTACGACGGATTTATTCACTTATGAAACAGACAGGGGAAGAGCAACTGACGGAGCTAAGTGCGCTGGACGATCGCGCGGTGGTGGACTATCTGTTGCAACATCCTGAATTTTTTATTCGTAACGCCCAGGTGGTCGAGCAGATGCGCGTACCGCATCCGGTGCGTGGCATGGTGTCGCTGGTCGAGTGGCACATGGCACGCGCCAGAAACCATATTACGGCGCTGGAAGAAAACATGACGCTGCTGATGGAGCAGGCGACCGAGAACGAAAGTCTGTTCTATCGTCTGCTGAATCTGCAGGCGCGACTGGCCGCGGCGGAAAGTCTGGACGATTTTCTCAACCGCTTTCACCGCTGGGCCCGTGAGCTTGGGCTGGCGGGCGCGACGCTCCGCTTGTTCGCGGACCGCTGGCGCATTGGTGCTCCGTCTAAATTTACGCAGCTTGGGCTCTCACGTCAGGCTTTCGAACCGATCCGCATTCAGCGACTGGGTCAGCAAAGACACTATTTAGGTTCTTTGAATGGCCCGGAATTGCTGGTCGTCATGCCAGAAGCCAAAGCGATTGGCTCGGTGGCGATGTCGATGCTTGGCAGCGACGGCGATCTTGGCGTGGTGCTGTTCAGTAGCCGTGATGCGCACCATTACCAGTCCGGACAGGGCACACATTTACTGCAGGAAATCGCATTGTTGTTGCCCGGTTTACTGGAGCGTTGGGTCGAGCGGGTATGACGGCCTCACAGCTGACCGCCGACACCGAACGCTTTCTGCGCTATCTGGGCGTTGAGCGTCAGCTCAGCCCAATCACTTTACTCAACTATCAACGTCAGCTGAGTGCCATCATTGCCCTGGCAGAAGAAGCACGGGTAACGCGCTGGCAGGACTGCGATGTGGCAACAGTGCGAAATATTGCCGTTCGGAGTCGCCGCAAAGGGCTTGGCCCGGCGAGTCTGGCGCTTCGCCTGTCCGCGCTACGCAGCTTTTTCGACTGGATGGTCAGCCAGGGTGAACTCTCTGCCAATCCGGCGAAAGCCGTTTCCGCCCCTAAAACCCCGCGCCATCTGCCGAAAAATATCGATGTGGATGATGTGAATCGTCTGCTGGATATCGATCTCAACGATCCGCTGGCGGTGCGAGACAGAGCCATGCTGGAAGTGATGTACGGCGCAGGGCTCCGTCTTTCTGAGCTGGTTGGGCTGGATCTCAAACATCTCGACCTCGAATCCGGCGAAGTGTGGGTGATGGGCAAAGGCAGCAAAGAGCGCCGTCTGCCGATTGGCCGCAACGCCGTTCACTGGATTGAGCACTGGCTGGATTTGCGCGGGCTGTTTGGCAGCGAGGAAAACGCGCTGTTTTTGTCGAAGCTCGGCAAACGGATCTCGGCGCGCAACGTGCAGAAGCGCTTTGCAGAGTGGGGGATTAAGCAAGGGCTGAACAGCCACGTGAATCCCCACAAGCTGCGCCACTCTTTTGCCACGCATATGCTGGAGTCAAGCGGCGATCTGCGCGGCGTACAGGAGCTTTTAGGCCACGCCAATCTCTCCACCACCCAAATCTATACCCATCTTGATTTCCAACACCTTGCCTCGGTGTACGACAAAGCGCATCCACGCGCAAAACGGGGGAAATAATGCGTTTTTACCGTCCCTTGGGCCAGATTGCCGCCCTGACGTTCGATCTTGACGATACGCTTTACGATAACCACCAGGTGATCCGCCGTACGGAACAGGAATCGCTGGCGTTTGTCCGCAACTATCACCCGGCCTTAAACGCGCTGGAAAGCAGTGATTTCCAGCAGCTGCGCAATGCGCTGCGCCGTGCTGAGCCGGAAATCTATCACGATGTCACTGAATGGCGGCGGCGTGCGGTTGAACAGGCGATGCTGAACGCCGGGCTGTCTGCGAGTGAAGCGGACATTGGCGCAAATGCTGCGATGGTCAATTTTGCCAAATGGCGCAGCGCCATCGACGTTCCTCAGGAAACGCACGACACGCTGGCGAAGCTTGCTGAGAAGTGGCCGCTGGTGGCGATCACCAACGGCAACGCGCAGCCAGAGTTGTTCGGCCTGAACGACTACTTCAAATTTGTTTTGCGCGCGGGTCCCGACGGGCGTTCAAAACCCTACAGCGACATGTATCACCTGGCGGCCGACCGTCTGAACGTGCCTCTGGAACACATTCTGCACGTCGGCGATGATCTGACGACAGATGTTGCCGGTGCCGTGCGCTGTGGCATGCAGGCCTGCTGGATAAATCTGCTCGACGGCGACCTGATGCAAATCAGCGACAGCCGCCTGCTGCCGCACATCGAAATTTCGCGGTTGGCATCCCTCACCACGCTGATATAATCACCAGCAACTCTGTATATATTAACAGGGGTTCTCTGAACCCCGATATTCTTCGGCGGTGCCAATGGACGTTTCTTACCTGCTCGACAGCCTTAATGACAAACAGCGTGAAGCCGTAGCGGCTTCGCGCACTAACCTGCTGGTGCTGGCAGGGGCGGGCAGTGGTAAGACACGTGTTCTGGTACACCGCATCGCCTGGCTGCAAAGCGTGGAAAACTGTTCGCCGTACTCGATTATGGCGGTGACGTTTACCAACAAGGCGGCGGCGGAAATGCGCCACCGTATCGCTCAACTGATGGGCTCCTCGCAGGGCGGAATGTGGGTTGGGACCTTTCACGGCCTGGCACACCGTTTACTGCGTGCGCACCATCTGGACGCCAATTTGCCGCAGGATTTCCAGATCCTCGACAGCGAAGATCAGCTGCGGCTGTTAAAGCGTCTGATGAAGGCGATGAACCTTGATGAGAAACAATGGCCTGCGCGCCAGGCAATGTGGTACATCAACGGTCAAAAAGACGAAGGCCTGCGCCCGCACCATATCCAGAGCTTTGGCAATCCCGTGGAGCAAACCTGGCAGAGTATTTATAAGGCCTACCAGGAAGCCTGCGATCGCGCGGGGCTGGTGGATTTCGCCGAGCTGCTGCTGCGTGCCCACGAGCTGTGGCTCAATAAGCCGCATATTCTGCAGCACTATCGTGAACGTTTTACCAATATCCTGGTGGACGAATTCCAGGATACCAACAACATTCAGTACGCGTGGATCCGCATGTTGGCGGGCGACAGTGGCAAAGTGATGATCGTCGGCGACGATGACCAGTCGATTTACGGCTGGCGCGGCGCGCAGGTGGAAAACATCCAGCGCTTCCTGAACGATTTCCCGGGGGCGGAAACTATCCGTCTGGAACAAAACTACCGTTCCACCAACAATATTCTGAGCGCGGCCAACGCCCTGATTGAAAACAACAATGGGCGTCTGGGCAAAAAACTGTGGACCGATGGCGTCGACGGCGAGCCGATTTCACTCTATTGCGCCTTCAACGAGCTCGACGAAGCACGCTTCGTGGTAAACCGCATCAAAACCTGGCAGGACAACGGTGGGGCGCTTGAGCAATGCGCCATTCTCTACCGCAGTAACGCCCAATCGCGCGTACTGGAAGAGGCATTGCTGCAGGTCAGCATGCCGTATCGCATCTACGGCGGTATGCGCTTCTTCGAACGCCAGGAAATCAAAGATGCGCTGTCCTATTTGCGCCTGATGGCTAACCGTAACGACGATGCGGCGTTTGAGCGCGTGGTGAATACGCCAACGCGTGGCATCGGCGATCGCACGCTGGACGTGGTGCGCCAGGCGGCACGAGACAGGCAACTGACCCTCTGGCAGTCATGCCGTGAGTTACTGAAAGACAAAGCGCTTGCCGGACGGGCGGCCAGTGCTTTGCAGCGCTTTATGGAGCTTATCGACGCGTTGGCGCAGGAGACGGCAGATATGCCGCTGCACGTGCAGACTGACCGCGTGATCAAAGATTCCGGTTTGTTCATGATGTATGAGCAGGAGAAAGGCGAAAAAGGCCAGACCCGTATCGAAAACTTAGAGGAACTGGTCACCGCCACGCGCCAGTTCAGCTACAACGACGAAGAAGAAGACCTGATGCCGCTGCAGGCGTTTCTCTCTCATGCTGCACTGGAAGCGGGAGAAGGGCAGGCCGATACCTGGCAGGATGCCGTGCAGCTGATGACGCTGCACTCGGCGAAAGGTCTGGAATTCCCGCAGGTGTTTATCGTCGGCATGGAAGAGGGCATGTTCCCAAGCCAGATGTCGCTTGATGAAGGCGGCCGCCTGGAAGAAGAACGCCGCCTGGCGTATGTCGGCGTCACTCGCGCAATGCAAAAACTGACGCTGACCTACGCGGAAACCCGCCGTCTGTACGGCAAAGAGGTTTATCATCGGCCGTCGCGCTTTGTCGGTGAACTGCCGGAAGCGTGCGTGGAAGAGGTGCGTTTACGCGCCACCGTGAGCCGTCCGGTGAGTCATCAACGTATGGGCACGCCGATGGCGGAGAACGATACCGGTTATAAACTGGGCCAGCGCGTGCGCCATCCGAAATTTGGCGAGGGCACTATCGTCAATCTGGAAGGCAGCGGTGAACACAGCCGTTTGCAGGTGGCTTTCCAGGGGCAGGGGATCAAGTGGCTGGTTGCGGCTTATGCCCGTCTGGAGAACGTGTAACTTCAGGTAATTAATAATAAATTTGTAACGTTCTGCTAATCTTATAAGCCAGAGGGACTTAAACGCTCTCTGGCTTTTCGTTGCGTGTTGACGCTGCATTTAGGCTGGCGTAACATGCGCCCACGATTATGCTAAGAGGACTGATACCTTGGACACACCCAGTAGATGCTGGCTCAACTTCCTGTCATCCAGGAACAACTCCTAAGGCTATCACTCTCAGCTGATAGCCTTAGCGGTTGTCAGCGACCCTCTGTATTCCGTCGCTCTGAGTCAGGCTTTATGGTCTGAAACCCCCATTGTTTCTGTGTGCCCATCGTTACGTCCGATCATTTTTTGTATTGGGAGTCCCGGTCATGCTGAGCGCATTTCAACTGGAAAACAACCGCTTAACGCGTCTTGAGTCTGATGACATCAAACATCTGGCCACCTCCGTGTGGGTCGATTTGGTGGAACCGGACGACGAAGAACGTAACCGCGTACAGACAGAGCTGGGTCAAAACCTCGCGACACGCCCTGAACTGGAAGACATCGAAGCATCGGCCCGTTTCTTCGAAGACGAAGACGGCCTGCACATCCACTCCTTCTTCTTCTTTGAAGATGCCGACGATCACGCTGGTAACTCCACCGTGGCGTTTACCATCCGCGAAGGACGCCTGTTTACCCTGCGTGAGCGTGAACTGCCGGCGTTTCGCCTGTACCGCATGCGCTCCCGTAACCAGGAGATGGTGGACGGCAACGCTTTTGAGCTGCTGCTCGATCTGTTCGAAACCAAAATCGAACAGTTGGCGGATGAAATTGAAAATATCTACAGCGATCTGGAAAAACTGAGCCGCGTTATCATGGAAGGCCATCAGGGCGATGAGTATGACGAAGCGCTCTCCACGCTGGCGGAACTGGAAGATATCGGCTGGAAGGTGCGTTTGTGTCTGATGGATACCCAGCGCGCGCTGAATTTCCTGGTGCGTAAGGCACGCTTGCCAGCGGTCCAACTGGAGCAGGCGCGTGAGATCCTGCGAGATATCGAATCCCTGCTGCCGCACAATGAATCCCTGTTCCAGAAGGTTAACTTCCTGATGCAGGCGGCGATGGGCTTTATCAACATCGAGCAGAACCGCATTATCAAGATCTTCTCGGTGGTTTCCGTGGTCTTCCTGCCGCCAACGCTTGTGGCTTCAAGCTACGGGATGAACTTCGAGTTTATGCCAGAACTGCACTTTAGCTTCGGTTACCCGGCGGCAATTGTGTTTATGATCCTCGCCGGGCTTGCGCCATACCTCTACTTCAAGCGGAAGAACTGGCTGTAAGCAGTACATCGTAGTCACGGCGGCTTGCAGGACTGAAGCCGTCGATCAACAACGGTTCTGCAACGTCCTTCTGTACCGCAATCTGACTCAACGCCACACGCAACGCCGCGAGCGTTTCAGCCGATGTCTTTTCTGACGTAATGAGCGGCAGACCGGGCGTCAGCGCCGTTTCGCCAATCACCGTCAATCCTGAAAGCAGCTGGGGATCGTAACGCTCAAACAGCGCCAGACTCACGCAGTCTATCGCCGCAATATCTGCGGTGTGCGTTTGCAGTGCGCGGAGTGACAGACGGTGGCTGTGGGTCCAAACAATCGAATGAAAAAAGGCGGCATCATGGTTCACGCCATTTAGCAGGGCGCGATAGCCTGACTGAGAATCCGGGGCGTTGCAGGCCGCCACTCGCCCGCGAAAATCGTTCAGCGTTTGGCCTTTGTCCTCCTGGCGAGCCAGCAGTTTGCTGCGATAATTGCCGGCAACGCATCCCGGCGCGGTGTAATGAAACTGCCCGACCACCTGCACATTGGGCAGGCGCGTCACCAGCGGATAGCCACAGGTCTGACTCAGCAGCACAGTGTCATCACGCCAGTGCGAGAGCAATTCTGTTGGGCGCTGGAAGTGCAGGCCAGGAAAATGGCGCTGCAAGGCCTGCGCCAGCGCATCGGTGGCTGGCGGGTGAATGTCATACATCGGAAAGGCAATGTTAGCTGGCACGTCGATTCTCCTCGCGCTTTCCCGGATGCACCGTCACATCTACGGGTCGGAAGCGATAGTTACTCCACCATTCACGGTAGCCTTTCACCACAAATCCCTGATTTCTTTCCTGATAGAGTGCTCTGTCATTCAGCCAGATTTTACGCAGCCCGTACCACGGTATGCCGGGCAGATCGTGGTGTACCGAATGATAGTTCAGATTGAGAAACAACAGCCGCCACGGCAGCGAGGTTTCGGTAATCGCCGAACGGGCTAACGGATCGTCTGCCGCACGATGTTCCAGAAACGACCGCACTTTGGTGATGGCTAACGCCGGATAGCTGACGGCAATGAGATACCAAAGCACCGAAAAACCCCTGCGATGCAGTTCGTAAAAAACCAGCCCCAGCAGCGCAAAATGCAGGAGCCACATGACCATGGCCGGACGATGCCCTTTGGCGAAGGCGGTCAGCATGCCCTTAACCACTCCCGCAATATCCAGCAGGGGGGCTAGCAGGAGTCGGCCTACAAACGTATTACGCCAGTGGATGGCACGTTTCTGCCACGGTGTTAAGCGCTCCCAGTACTGGGCTGAAAAATAATAGGTTTCCGGATCTTCACCGGGCTCGGTTAAGAGATGATTTCGGTGATGCGCCAGATGCGAATCGCGATACAGACCGTACGGATACCAGACCGCCAGCGGTAACAGACCCAACAGCTGATTGACGCGCGGCCAGCGTGTGGGATGCCCATGAATGAGCTCATGCTGAAATGACAGATACCAGGTCGTGAACAGGATCAGCAGCAGCGTGGAAGCAAAAAGCCCGAGCTCTGCATGATAAGCCAGGGTGGTAAACCAGCCGCCGTAGAGGGTAATCAGCAGGATCCAGGTCGGGAGTTCGCTGCGCCACAGCCAGCTTTTGGAGAGCTGGCGGACGGTGTAACGCTGCTCGTCGTGTAGCCAGGCGGCGCGTTTGTCGGTACGGGGGATAAGCATCCGGCTCTCACCTTTCAGGGAATTCTCCGCTGAAGATGTGAGAAGCCGGTTGAAATAACAAAGAATTTAACCGCAAGAGCTTTGCCGTATTTCGGCAAAGCCAGCGTTATCAGCGCTGTGTGCGGCGCAGGGTGTAGATGGCATCCATGACGAAAATCGCCAGGGCGGCCCAGATAAAGGCAAAGGTCACCATTTTATCCGCCCCCGGGGTTTCGCCGTAGAACATCACCGCCAGCACGAACATCAGGGTTGGGCCGATGTACTGGAAGAAACCGAGCGTCGACAGGCGCAGGCGTGTGGCAGCGCCGGTGAAGCATAACAGGGGAATGGTGGTGACCACACCTGCTGCCATCAGCAGCAAATTCAGCGACCATGGGTTTTGACCCATGTGGCTGGTGGCGCTGTCGGCGATACCGAACAGGTAAATCGCCGCGACGGGCAGCAGCCAAAGGGTTTCAACCAGCATACCGGTTTGTGCGTCAACGGCGATTTTTTTACGCGCCAGGCCATAGAATGCGAAGCTGAAGGCCAGTCCGAGCGCAATGATGGGCAGGGAACCAAAGGTCCACAGCTGAATCAGCACGCCGCAGCACGCGAGCGCGACGGCCACCCACTGCATCCGGCGAAAGCGTTCGCCAAGGAATAGCATGCCCAGCACGACGTTGACCAGCGGGTTGATGAAGTACCCCAGGCTCGCTTCCAGCATGTGCCCGTTATTCACCGCCCAGATGAACAACAGCCAGTTGCCGCCAATCAGCAGCGCAGACACTGCCAGCATGAAGATCTTTTTCGGTGTCTGACACAGACGCTTCAGCCCATCCCACTGACGGCTCACGGTGATCAGCGCCACCATAAAGAAGAAGGACCAGATAATACGGTGAGTAAGAATTTCATCCGCTGGAACGTAGTGGATCACCTTGAAATAAGCCGGTGCCACGCCCCAGATAAAATAGGCAGCGAGGGCGAGTAACACACCCTGCCGCGTCTGCTTTGCATCCATCAGTTAAATCCGTTACAAAAAAGTAAATGGATTTTACCTGATTTTACCTCTTCAACCCACCATATAAGTGGCGGTTGCGCTGGCGATATAGAGCTGATCTTCGTTATGCAGTTCCACCCGCGCTACCGCGACCTTATTCCCTGCACGCAGCAGACTGCTGGTGGCGGTGAAGCGGTTTCCCCGGCCCGGGCGCAGATAATCCACGCGCAAATCGATGGTGCCCATTCTGGAGAGACGCTGACGCAGTTCCTCTTCGTTAATGGTGTCGTGGCGGGTTAGGGTGCTGCCTACGCAGACCAGGCCTGCGGCGACATCCAGCGCGGAAGCGATTACCCCGCCATGCAGAATACTCTGCGCCCAGTTGCCGACCATCATCGGCTGATTGTTGAAGCTGAGTTGGGCGAATGCTTTTTCGTAGCGTTCCAGTTCCAGGCCCAGAGCGCGATTAAATGGCATGTGGTACACAAAAATATCGCCGACCAGTTTTAGCGCTTGTTCGGCGGTGAGTTCCTGAGACATAACACCTTTCCATTGGTTAATGAAATGTTGATTTTATGCTCATTGAATGTTGTTTTCTACTTTCGGAAACGATAACCCATCATCGGCGTTCATAAATCGGTAGAATGCCCATCAGCAAATAATTTAATTATAAATTTACGTTCAGGAGAACACCCCCAATGCGAACCAGGCTGGGTTGGTTACTGGCGGCGGTAGGATTGCCGTTTTCTGTGTATGCGCAGGAAGCCACGATCAAAGATATTCATGATGTTCCTGCGGTGCGCGGCAGCATCATCGCCAACCTGCTGCAGGAGCATGACAATCCGTTCACACTCTATCCGTATGAGACAAACTATCTGCTTTACACCTGGAGCAGTGACATCAATAAAGAGGCGATTAAGAGCTACGACTGGGCCGAGAATGCGCGCAAAGATGAGGTGAAATACCAACTGAGCCTGGCGTTCCCTATCTGGCGAGGCATTCTGGGGAATAACTCGGTATTCGGCGCTTCCTATACCCAGCGCTCGTGGTGGCAGCTTTCCAATACCGAAGAGTCCTCACCGTTCCGTGAAACCAATTATGAGCCGCAGCTGTTTCTGGGTTTCGCCACGGATTATCAGTTTGCCGGCTGGACGCTTCGCGACGTGGAAGTCGGTTATAACCATGACTCCAACGGTCGTTCAGACCCAACGTCCCGTAGCTGGAACCGCATGTACACTCGCCTGATGGCGCAGAATGGCAATATGATGGTGGAGGTCAAACCGTGGTTCGTGATTGGCGATACGGATGATAACCCCGATATCACCAAATACATGGGCTATTACCAGCTGAAGATTGGCTATCAGCTGGGCGATGCCGTGCTGAGCGCGAAAGGCCAGTATAACTGGAACACGGGCTACGGCGGCGCGGAGCTGGGTATCAGCTATCCGGTCACCAAACATATGCGTGTTTATACTCAGGTGTACAGCGGATACGGCGAGTCGTTGATTGACTATAACTTCAACCAAACCCGCGTCGGCGTCGGTGTGATGCTCAACGATCTGTTTTAATCATTGCACTCTTGTCCTCAGGCGCTGAAAATAGCGCCTGTTTTTATTTCAGGACTGGAGTGAGTGTGACGCAGGCGGAAGTGATAAATCAGACATCGCTGGCAAGGCAGGTTTTGCAGGAAACCTTCGGCTACCAGCAGTTCCGTCCGGGTCAGGAAACGATCATCGACACCGTGCTCGAAGGGCGCGACTGCCTGGTGGTCATGCCGACCGGCGGTGGAAAATCGCTGTGTTATCAGGTTCCGGCCCTGGTGCTGGAGGGGTTAACCGTCGTTGTTTCCCCCCTTATCTCGCTGATGAAAGACCAGGTCGATCAGCTGCTGGCGAACGGCGTGGCGGCGGCCTGTCTCAACTCCACCCAAAGTCGTGAGCAGCAGCAGGACGTCATGGCGGGCTGTCGTACCGGCAAAATTCGCCTGCTGTATATCGCGCCTGAACGCTTAATGCTCGACAACTTCCTCGAAAACCTTAGCCACTGGAACCCGGTGATGCTGGCGGTGGATGAAGCGCACTGTATTTCCCAGTGGGGCCACGATTTCCGTCCTGAGTATGCGGCGCTTGGGCATTTGCGCCAGCGTTTCCCGGCGCTGCCGTTTATGGCGCTTACCGCCACCGCCGATGACACCACCCGCAGCGATATTGTTCGCCTGCTGGGCCTGAACGATCCGCTGATTCAAATCAGCAGCTTCGATCGCCCTAACATTCGCTACATGCTGATGGAGAAGTTCAAACCGCTCGATCAGCTGATGCGCTACGTGCAGGAGCAGCGAGGGAAATCTGGCATTATTTACTGCAACAGCCGTGCGAAAGTGGAAGACACCGCCGCGCGTCTGCAAAGCCGCGGCATCAGTGCCGGTGCCTATCACGCCGGGCTGGACAACGACGTGCGCGCCGACGTGCAGGAAAAATTCCAGCGCGATGATTTGCAGATTGTTGTCGCGACGGTCGCGTTCGGGATGGGCATCAACAAGCCTAACGTGCGCTTTGTGGTGCACTTCGATATTCCCCGCAACATTGAGTCCTACTATCAGGAAACGGGGCGCGCCGGGCGCGATGGCCTGCCTGCGGAAGCGATGCTGTTTTACGATCCGGCAGATATGGCGTGGCTGCGCCGCTGCCTGGAAGAAAAACCGGCCGGACAGCTGCTGGACATCGAGCGTCATAAGCTCAATGCGATGGGCGCATTTGCCGAAGCGCAAACCTGCCGCCGTCTGGTGCTGCTGAACTACTTTGGCGAAGGTCGCCAGGAATCCTGCGGCAACTGCGATGTGTGCCTCGACCCGCCGCGTCAGTACGATGGTCTTGAGGACGCGCGTAAAGCGCTTTCCACGGTATATCGCGTGAATCAGCGCTTTGGGATGGGGTATGTGGTGGAAGTGCTGCGTGGAGCCAATAATCAGCGCATCCGCGAAATGGGCCACGATAAACTGCCGGTATACGGGATGGGGCGCGATCAGAGCCATGAGCACTGGGTTAGCGTTATCCGTCAGCTGATTCACCTGGGGTTCGCCACCCAAAACATTGCGCACCACTCCGCATTACAGCTGACAGAAGCCGCACGTCCGGTGCTGCGTGCTGAGGTTCCTCTTCAACTGGCTGTGCCGCGTGTGCTGGCCCTGAAGCCGCGTGTGGCCCAGAAATCTTACGGCGGCAATTACGACCGCAAGCTGTTCGCCAAACTGCGCAAGCTGCGTAAAGCCATCGCGGATGAAGAAAATATCCCACCTTACGTGGTATTTAACGATGCCACGCTCATTGAAATGGCCGAGCAAATGCCGACCAGCCCGGGAGAAATGCTCAGCGTCAACGGGGTGGGGATGCGCAAGCTGGAGCGTTTTGGTCAGGAGTTTCTGGCGCTTATCCGCTCGCACGTCGATGGGGATGATGAGGAGTAGTCAGCCGGGCAAAAAAGTGCCAGGATAATCACTCACTGAATCATTCCCCCGCGAGTTTCCTATGCTGATGTTATTTCTCACCGTGGCGATGGTGCATCTGATTGCACTGATGAGCCCGGGTCCGGACTTTTTCTTTGTGTCGCAGACTGCGGTCAGCCGTTCCCGTAAGGAAGCGATGATGGGCGTACTGGGCATTACCGCTGGCGTCATGGTTTGGGCGGGCGTCGCCCTGCTGGGCCTGCACCTGATCCTCGAAAAAATGGCCTGGCTGCACAATATCATTATGGTCGGCGGCGGTTTGTATCTGTGCTGGATGGGCTATCAGATGCTGCGTGGCGCGCTGAAGAAAAGCGAAGCCACCGAAGGCGAACCGAAAGTGGAACTGGCGCACGGCGGAAAGAGCTTCCTGAAAGGGCTGATGACCAATCTCGCGAACCCAAAAGCGATTATCTACTTCGGCTCCGTTTTCTCACTGTTTGTCGGCGACGACATCGGCGCAGCAGAGCGCTGGGGCATTTTCCTGCTGATTATCGTTGAGACCTTCGCGTGGTTTACCGTTGTCGCGAGCCTGTTCGCACTGCCCACCATGCGCCGCGGCTACCAGCGCATGGCCAAATGGATCGACGGCGTGGCTGGGACCTTATTCGCCGGGTTTGGCATCCATCTGATTATCTCCCGCTGATCAGGCATGGCGCGCCGAAGCTAACAGCGCGCCAACCAACATAAACAGCGATCCAAAAATCTTATTCAACGCCTTCATCTGCTTCGGCCCTTTAATCCAGCCCGCAATACGCTGTGCCAGCGTGGCATAGCCAATCATCACGATGATATCCACCACGATGGTTGTCACTCCGAGCACGACGTACTGCATGACCTGCGGCTGATGCGGCATGATAAATTGCGGAAACAGGGCGGCAAGAAACACGATGCTCTTTGGGTTGGTCAGGTTGACGAACACTGCGCGTTTGAACAGATGGCCGCGTGACTGTGTTTTGGCTACGGTTTTGAGGTCTATCGCCCCCGCCGCTCGCCACTGTTGAATACCCAGCCAGATAAGGTAGGCCGCGCCAGCCCATTTCAGGACTTCGAACGCCAGTACCGAACGTGAAAACAGCGTCCCCAGTCCTACACCGACCAACACGATGTGGATCCCTAAGCCCGTTTGCAGACCGGCAATCGATGCTGCTGCGCCGCGATAGCCGTGATTGATGGATGTGGTCATGGTGTTGATGGCGCCGGAACCCGGAGAAAGACTAAGGATTATCGACGTCAGCAGATAGGCGAACCACCACTCAAAGGTCATGAGAAACTCCCTGATGGACTGTTTTTTATGCCACAATACGCTATTGTGCTGGTGATGTAAGTTACGCCACGCAAAATACGATCTTCCGCGGTGAGTAGGGGTGGAAACCCGATGTTTCAGCAAGAAATGGACTGGAAAACAAGAGAAAACACGTTTGCCGCTTTTACGATGGGGCCGTTAACTGATTTCTGGCGTCAGCGCGAAGAGGCAAAATTTACCGGCGTGGAGAATGTTCCCGTACGGTTCGTCCGCTTTCGCTCTGAAAAAAACGATCGGGTGATTGTCGTTTGTCCGGGACGTATCGAAAGCTACGTGAAGTACGCGGAACTGGCGTACGATCTGTTCCACAGCGGGTTTGATGTGCTGATCATCGATCACCGTGGGCAGGGGCTTTCCGGGCGCCTGCTGGATGACAGCCATCGCGGACACGTGGTCAATTTCAGCGATTATGTCGACGATTTAAAGGCTTTCTGGGACCAGGAAGTCGCACCAGGGCCGTGGCGTAAGCGCTACATCCTTGGGCATTCGATGGGCGGCGCCATTTCTACGCTGTTCTTACAGCGTAATCCGAAACAGTGTGACGCTCTCACGCTTTGCGCCCCAATGTTCGGTATCATTATGCGACTGCCCGAGTGGATGGTTCGACCCATTCTCGATTTTGCTGAGGGCCATCAGCGAATTCGTGAAAGCTACGCGATGGGAACCGGACGCTGGCACGCGCTGCCGTTTAGTCTGAATGTGCTGACGCACAGCCGCGAGCGCTATCGACGCAATCTGGGGTTCTATGCGGATAACCCTTACCTTCGCGTCGGTGGGCCGACCTATCATTGGGTTCGTGAAGGGATCCTCGCGGGCGAACAAATCCTGGTCGGTGCGGGTGATGATGACACGCCAACCCTGCTGATTCAGGCGGAAGAAGAAAAGGTCGTGGATAACCGTATGCACGATCGCTATTGTGAGTTACGCGCCGTCTCGGGTGTGCCGTGTGAAGGCGAACACCCGCTCGTCATAGAAGGTGCCTATCATGAGATCCTTTTTGAAAAGGACGCTATGCGCTCAGTCGCGCTCAATGCCATCGTCGGGTTCTTTAACCGACACGATTAATCCGGCTTTAGGCCGCTCTTACCCAAAGGTTGAATCTTATTATGTACCAGGTTGTTGCATCTGATTTGGATGGCACGCTGCTTAATCCCGACCATCGCCTTTCCCCTTACGCTAAAGAAACCCTGCAACTGCTGACGGCCAAAGGCGTGAACTTCGTCTTTGCCACCGGCCGCCACCATATTGACGTTGGTCAGATCCGCGACGGGCTGGGGATCAAGTCTTTCATGATCACCTCCAATGGTGCCCGCGTACACGATACCGACGGCAATCTGGTGTTTGCCCATAATCTCGATCACGACATCGCCGCCGATCTGTTTGGGGTGGTGAATAACAACCCGGATATCGTCACCAACGTCTACCGCGACGACGAATGGTTTATGAACCGTCATCGCCCGGAAGAGATGCGCTTCTTTAAAGAGGCTATCTTCAATTACACGCTGTATGAGCCAGGTCTGCTGGAGCCGGAAGGGGTGAGCAAAGTGTTCTTCACTTCACCGAACCATGACGTGCTGCTACCGCTGGAGCAGGCCATCAACGCTCGCTGGGGCGATCGCGTTAACGTCAGCTTCTCCACGTTAACCTGTCTGGAAGTCATGGCGGGTGGCGTGTCAAAAGGCCACGCGCTGGAAGCCGTGGCGAAAAAGATGGGCTACGAGCTGAAAGACTGCATCGCGTTTGGCGACGGGATGAACGACGCTGAAATGCTCTCAATGGCCGGCAAAGGCTGCATCATGGAAAATGCTCATCAGCGCCTGAAAGATTTACACCCTGAGCTGGACGTTATCGGCACCAACGCCGACGATGCCGTGCCGCACTACCTGCGCCACCTGTATCTCGATCAGGCGTAACGCGGTTCGCACCAGTTTACAAAAGCCCTGCTTGTCAGGGCTTTGCTGTATAGCCACCCCTGCGCATACTTCACACCGCGTGCTTTCAGCCACTCAGCCTGTTCCGGCGTTTCCACCCCTTCAGCTAATGACTCCAGCGACAGTGAACGTGCCAGCGCAATGATTTGCGGCATCAGGCTTTTACCAGGGAGCGGGTCCACTAACGTCTTATCGATTTTCAGCATGTCGAAGGACATTGCCTGCAGATAGCTCAGGTTCGCATAGCCACTGCCAAAATCATCCAGATAGATGGCAAACCCGGCTTCGCGATAGCTGGCGACAATGGGGGCAACAGCATAAGGGTCGATCATGCTGCTCTCAGTGAATTCCAGTACGATTTGCTGCGGTTTGACATGGTAGTCGTGGCATAACGCCAGAAGATGGCTCAGCAGGACGGTGGTCTGGAGATCGTCGGGTTCGACGTTAACAGAAAGGTACTGGTCGGGATGCTGGCAGAGCCACTCCCCCAGATCGTCAAACACCTGCTTGATGACCCACTGTGTCATGCTGGTCAGCAGCTGGGTTTCGCGGGCAAAGGGCACAAAGCTATCAGGCTGCAGCATCTTGCCGTCAGGTTGCGGCCAGCGAACCAACGCTTCAGCGCCGACGACACAGCCATCTTCCAGCCTGACAATGGGTTGATACCACATGACCAGTTGGCGGGACTGAATGGCCTGTTTCAGGCGCGCGCGCGAAGCATTGAGCTGATAGAAAAAAGCAGGGATAGCGTTATCGTTAGACGCAGGTTCCATCCTGAGAACACTCCTTTAGCAAGTACAGACTCCCAGTATTGCGCTAATGGCGGCGTTTAACTATCAGTAATGGACTATTTCCGGCCAGGATAACCTTTATGCAGGCTGCAATCGGTTAATCTGCGACCAGTTGTCAACCGTTCTCTTCGCTACAATGACGGCTTAACCCTCTGAGAGAGTCTCACCGTGGCATTACTGATTATCACCACCGTCCTGTGGGCGTTTTCCTTTAGTCTGATTGGCGAATACCTTGCGGGTAGCGTCGACAGCTATTTTTCTGTGCTGATGCGCGTGGGCCTGGCGGCACTCGTCTTCCTGCCGTTTCTGCGTGCCCGCTCGCAATCGTTGCGCGTACTGCTGATGTACATGCTGGTGGGGGCGTTGCAGCTTGGCATCATGTACCTGCTGGCGTTCCGCGCTTACCTCTACCTGACCGTCTCGGAATTCCTGCTGTTCACGGTGCTGACACCGCTCTACATCACCCTGATTTACGACCTGATGAGCAAGCGCCGCCTGCGCTGGGGATACCTGCTGAGCGCTGGGCTGGCGGTGGTTGGCGCAGCGATCATCCGCTATGACCACATCAGCCCGCATTTCTGGACCGGCCTGCTGCTGGTGCAGCTCTCCAACATCAGTTTTGCCATCGGCATGGTAGGTTACAAGCGCCTGATGGAGATCCACCCGATGCCGCAGCACAATGCCTTCGCCTGGTTCTACATGGGCGCGTTTCTGGTGGCGGTCGTGGCGTGGTTTATGCTCGGCAATCCGCAGAAGCTGCCGACCACCGGACTACAGTGGGGCATCCTGGTGTGGTTAGGCGTGGTGGCTTCCGGGCTGGGTTACTTCATGTGGAACTACGGTGCAACGCAGGTGGACGCCGGGACGCTCGGCATCATGAACAATATGCACGTGCCCGCCGGGCTGCTGGTGAACCTTGCCATCTGGCAACAGCAGCCGCACTGGCCGAGCTTTATTACAGGGGCGCTGGTGATTGTGGCTTCACTGTGGGTGCATCGCCATTGGGTCGCTCCGCGCTCCTCACAAACGGCAGATGATCGCAGGCGTGGTTCCGCGCTGAGCGAATAAAGGCTTCCGTCACCGGCTGACGCTGCTCGCCATCGCGCACCGCAGCGTACAGTCGGCTCCACAGACCTTCACCCAGGGTTTTGGTCACCACCAGACCCTGGCGTTCAAAACTCTCCACTACCCAGTGCGGAAGGGCCGCGATGCCCATTCTGGCTGCCACCATCTGAATCAACAACAACGTGTTATCCACGCTTTTCAGCGACGGGCTGACGCCAGCTGGCTGCAGGAAATGACGCCAGATATCCAGCCGTTGGCGCTGAACCGGGTAAATCAACAGCGTTTCGCTGGCGATATCTTCCGGCGTGATCCGCGCACGCGCGGCCAGTGGGTGCTCCGGCGCCAGCACCAGTCGCACTTCATAATCAAACATCGGCGAATAGTGCAGACCACTGCGCGGCAGAATGTCGGAGGTCAGCACGAGATCCAGTTCGCCCTGCTGAAGGGCAGGTTGCGGATCGAACGTGACCCCAGATTTGAAATCCATCTCCACCTGCGGCCAGCTTGCGCGGAAGTTTTCCAGCGCGGGCGTCAGCCACTGGATACAGCTGTGACACTCAATGGCAATACGTAGGGTGGTTTGCTGTGGCTCATTGCAGGCCTGCAATGCGCGGCCAATTTGTGGCAGCACCTGATTGGCCAACTGCAGCAGGATTTCGCCCTGGGGCGTAAAACGCAGCGGCTGGCTTTTACGTACAAAAAGCCGAAAGCCAAGGCGTTGCTCCAGATCGCTGAACTGATGAGAAAGCGCGGACTGCGTCTGGTGCAGCACCGCCGCCGCTGCTGCCAGCGAGCCGCTATTCCGCAACGCTTGCAGCGTTTTCAGGTGTTTAATCTCGATCATGAAAGTCCTTCACTTCGGCATGAAAATGTTGCGCTTGTGGATCATACAGTACCTGCCAATTATAGAAGTGTAAACATCTGGACGGCTAAATAACGAATTCCCTGAGAGGCAACGACATGACAATCAAGAACCACACCCTCGGATTTCCTCGCGTTGGCCTACGCCGCGAGTTGAAAAAAGCACAAGAAAGCTACTGGGCGGGTAACGCCACCCGTGAAGAATTGCTGGCCGTTGGCCGCGAGCTGCGTGCTCGTCACTGGCAACAGCAGAAAGACGCGGGTGTGGATCTGCTGCCAGTGGGCGACTTCGCCTGGTACGACCATGTTCTGACGACCAGCCTGCTGCTCGGCAACGTGCCGGCTCGTCATCAGAACAAAGATGGCTCGGTTGATATCGACACCCTGTTCCGCATTGGCCGTGGCCGTGCCCCAACGGGTGAGCCTGCGGCGGCGGCAGAAATGACCAAATGGTTTAACACCAACTATCACTACATGGTGCCGGAGTTCAGCAAAGGGCAGGAATTTAAGCTGACCTGGACCCAGTTGCTCGACGAAGTCGACGAAGCGCTGGCGCTGGGCCACAAAGTCAAACCAGTGCTGCTTGGCCCGGTAACCTATCTGTGGCTGGGTAAAGTGAAAGGTGAGCAGTTTGATCGCCTGAGCCTGCTGAAGGACATCCTGCCGGTTTACCAGCAGGTGCTGGCAGAGCTGGCAAAACGCGGCGTGGAGTGGGTACAAATCGACGAGCCGATTCTGGTGCTGGAACTGCCGCGCCCATGGCTCGACGCTTTCAAGCCTGCATACGATGCGCTGCAGGGTAAAACCAAACTGCTGCTGACCACCTATTTTGAAGGCGTCACCCCGAACCTGGACACTATCACTGCGTTGCCGGTTCAGGGCCTGCATGTGGATCTGGTCCACGGCAAAGATGACGTAGCGGAACTGCACCAACGTCTGCCTGCTGACTGGCTGCTCTCCGCCGGGCTGGTGAACGGACGTAACGTCTGGCGTGCCGATCTGAGCGAGAAATACGCACAAGTTAAAGATATCGTAGGCAAACGTGAATTGTGGGTAGCGTCTTCATGCTCGCTGCTGCACAGCCCAATCGATCTGAGTGTGGAAACGCGCCTTGATGCCGAAGTGAAGAGCTGGTTTGCCTTCGCTCTGCAAAAATGCGAAGAGCTGGCGCTGCTGCGCGATGCGCTGAACAGCGGCGATACCAACGCGATCGCAGAATGGAGCGCGCCAATTCAGGCCCGTCGCCACTCAAGCCGTGTTCACAATGCAGCTGTAGAAAAACGTCTGGCGGCAATCACCGCAAAAGACAGCGAGCGTAATCGTCCGTATGCGGAACGCGCCGAGGCACAGCGTGCCCGCTTCCAGCTGCCAGCGTGGCCGACCACCACGATTGGCTCGTTCCCACAAACCACCGAAATCCGCGGCCTGCGTCTGGACTTCAAAAAAGGGGCGCTGGATGCCAACAACTATCGCACCGGGATCGCCGAACACATCAAGCAGGCGATTGTGGAGCAGGAGCGCCTTGGCCTCGACGTGCTGGTTCACGGCGAAGCTGAGCGTAACGACATGGTGGAATACTTCGGTGAGCACCTCGACGGTTTCGTCTTCACCCAAAACGGCTGGGTGCAGAGTTACGGCTCCCGCTGCGTGAAGCCGCCAGTAGTGATCGGCGACATCAGCCGCCCGGAAGCGATCACCGTCGAATGGGCGAAATACGCGCAGTCGCTGACCGACAAACCGGTGAAAGGCATGCTGACAGGCCCGGTGACGATCCTGTGCTGGTCTTTCCCGCGTGAAGACGTGTCCCGCGAAACCATCGCCAAACAGATTGCGCTGGCGCTGCGTGATGAAGTGGCCGATCTGGAAGCCGCAGGTATCGGCATCATCCAAATTGACGAACCGGCGCTGCGTGAAGGCCTGCCGCTGCGCCAAAGCGACTGGGAAGCGTATCTGGCCTGGGGCGTGGAAGCTTTCCGCATCAACGCCGCCGTGGCGAAAGATGAAACGCAGATCCACACCCACATGTGTTACTGCGAGTTCAACGACATCATGGATTCCATCGCCGCACTCGATGCTGACGTGATCACCATTGAAACTTCACGTTCCGACATGGAGCTGCTGGAGTCGTTCGAAGAGTTCGATTACCCGAACGAAATCGGACCGGGCGTGTACGACATTCACTCCCCGAACGTGCCAAGCGTGGAATGGATTGAAGCCCTGCTGCAAAAGGCCGCGCAGCGTATTCCGGCAGAGCGTCTGTGGGTGAACCCGGACTGCGGCCTGAAAACCCGCGGCTGGCCAGAAACCCGCGCCGCGCTGGCGAACATGGTGAAGGCCGCGCAGAATTTGCGTCAGGCTTAATTAAGTGTCAGCCCGGCGGCACTGTGTTGGCCGGGCTTGCAGCGATATGAAACCGTAGGCCCGGTAAGGCGTAAGCTTAACCGGGCATTTTTAGATTCGCTCCAGTTTAAAACTAACGCCACAGGCGTGAGCGTAACGGAGCAAGGTTTCGTAGCTCATCTTGGTGGCGTTGTTCTCCATTCTGGAGATAGTCGGGGGCTTGATCCCCATCCGGGCAGCCACTTGCGCAGAAGTTAAACCTGCCTCAACCCGCCAGCTTTTCAACGTCTGCTGTAAGCGATCCAATTCTTCTTCGGCGTCCCACGCTTCGCGATAAGCGGGGTCCTGCATGGCTTCATCATGAACCTGCGCGAGCGTTTTATATTTCATTCAGCATTTCCTTCAGTCTGCGAAGAGCCAGTTCAGTTTCACCTGGTGGGGTTTTCGGCGTCTTTTTGATAAAAATCCGCAGCACAAAAATTCGCTTTCCAGCCTGATAAATCCACAGCCCGCGAGCGATATCACAGCCTTCAGTTCGGAACTCAAAGAGTCCGCTCCCCAATGGTTTGGTGTTTGGTTCCCGGAGAAGCAGCGGATTAGCTTCCAGCTTTGACAGTAGCTTAACCACTTTTGCTATCATCGAAACGGGTAAAGCGTTCAACTCCGTTTCGGCTTTATCATGGAAATAGAGGGTGAACATGCGATTCTTCCCTGTCTGAATGTTAGCCTGAATGCTAATTTTTGCAATAGCTAATTTTGTGATGACAGGGACAGTTCAGCAATAATGCTCAGCCATAAAACGAGGGATTATTTTGAAAGCTCGAACGTGCTCGCAAAGGGGTAGCAACTCTGAGGCTACGCCCGGCACATTCGCCGGGCGGCCTGTCAAAATCTTATCCTTTCTTCCCGCCGTACTGCTTAAACCACACCAGCATCCGTTCCCAGCCGTCTTTGGCGGATTCTTCGTGGTAGCTTGGGCGATAATCTGCATTGAAAGCGTGTCCGGCGTCCGGATAAACGACAATCTCCGCTTTAGCATTCGCGGCGCGCAGGGCCTGACGCATGGTCTCCACGCTCTCCTGCGAAATTCCCGTATCCTGTCCACCGTATAAGCCTAACACCGGCGCGGTGAGATCGACTGCCACATCCACCGGATGTTTAGGTGAGTTCAGCGATTTATCACCCACCAGTTTGCCATACCAGGCAACCGCGGCTTTCAGCTGCGGATTGTGTGCTGCATACAGCCAGGCAATACGTCCTCCCCAGCAGAAGCCGGTGATCAGCAAACGGCTGGCATCGCCACCGTTGCGTGAGGCCCAACTGGCGACGTGATCGAGATCGGCCAGCACCTGTGCATCCGGCACTTTCGACACCAGGCCACTGAACAGCGTCGGAATATCGGCGTAATCATTCGGATCGCCCTGGCGGAAGTAAAGCTCCGGCGCAATCGCCAGATAGCCATCCTTCGCCAGGCGACGGCAGACGTCACGAATGTGCTCGTGCACGCCAAAAATCTCTTGTACCACAATCACCACCGGCAGTGGGCCATCGCTGTTTTGCGGGCGAGCGTGATACGCGGGCATATTTTCGCCCTGCGTGGGGATTGAGGTTTCTCCCGCGGTAACAGCGTCATCTGACGTGTGGATACTTGTTGAAGCGTGAGGGGCAGCAGCAGGTGCAAAGCCAGTTTTTTCAGTCATGGCATTCTCCGTACCAATTAGCGCAAAGGTAACTATAGTTCGCAGGTTAGCAATTCACAGTGCCAGAAAACGGCTATCTTATGTGCAGCGGTTATCGTTACCGCCTGTTAATGTGATGTAAATCACCTTTTATAAGAAATTCAATGCAAACATTTTCAATCTAAGTGATGGCTATCACTAAAAAAGACCCAAAGCTTCGGTAGAGTACGTTTTTGCTTCTGCTGACAACCCGATCCAGAGAGGAGTTTTTTTATGTCTAAGTCTGATGTTTTTCATCTCGGCCTCGTTAAGAGCGATTTACAAGGGGCTACGCTCGCGATCGTCCCGGGCGATCCTGAGCGTGTGGAAAAGATCGCCGCGCTGATGGACAAGCCGGTCAAGCTGGCATCACATCGTGAATTCACCTCCTGGCGTGCAGAGCTGGATGGCAAACCGGTTATCGTTTGCTCAACCGGCATCGGCGGCCCGTCCACTTCTATCGCAGTAGAAGAACTGGCGCAGCTCGGCATCCGCACTTTCCTGCGTGTCGGCACGACTGGCGCTATTCAGCCAAACATTAATGTGGGTGACGTGCTGGTCACCACCGCCTCCGTGCGTCTTGATGGCGCAAGCCTGCATTTCGCGCCGATGGAATACCCGGCCGTTGCTGATTTCGCCTGTACCACGGCGCTGGTTGAAGCGGCCAAAGCCGTTGGCGCAACCACTCACATCGGCGTCACCGCGTCTTCTGATACCTTCTATCCGGGTCAGGAACGTTACGACACCTTCTCTGGCCGTGTGGTTAATCGCTACAAAGGCTCCATGGAAGAGTGGCAGTCAATGGGTGTGATGAACTACGAGATGGAATCCGCAACGCTGCTGACCATGTGTTCCAGCCAGGGTCTGTGTGCCGGTATGGTTGCAGGCGTGATCGTGAACCGTACTCAGCAAGAAATTCCGAATGCGGAAACCATGAAGAAGACGGAAAGCCACGCGGTGAAAATCGTAGTGGAAGCGGCGCGTCGCCTGCTGTAGTTCCTCTCTTTTCATTTCCTCGAGAAGCCTCGCAATGTGCGGGGCTTTTTGCGTTTCTGCACCCTTGCGTAGCCAAAGAATTCAGCATTAACCTGTTTGCTAAATAAACCTTTTAGGTTAATACTGATGGAAAAAGGAACGCCCCATACACGGCTGCAGATTATAAGGAACGCTGATATGAAATGTCCGGTTTGTGGTGGCGCGGAACTGAAACACGAAACCCGTGATGTTGTTCGCGAGTACAAAGACCAGAAAACCACGATTTATGGTCTGACGGGCGACTTCTGCGATGCCTGCGGAGAAATTCTTCTTACCAGCGAACAGGGGGACAAGTACGCCCGCCATTTGCGTTCTTTTAAGAAGCTGGTTAACAGCAATGAAGTCGATCCCACTTTCATCGCTTCTGTCCGAAAGAAGCTGAATCTTGATCAGCGAGAAGCGGCAGAAATTTTTGGTGGGGGGGTGAATGCGTTTAGCCGTTATGAAACGGGAAAGGTGGCTCCGCCTCGTCCTCTGGTGTTGTTGTTTAAAGTCATCGATAAACATCCTGAGCTTTTTGAAGAGCTAAAACGTGCCTGATGTTTTGCGCACTCCCTCGCAGGAAAGACCTTTCCAACTGGACGTTTATACAGCACAATTCTATGTTGTGCCGATAAGTTGTTGATGCAGGGGGAGCGGTGGACATTTCAATTATCTTAAGCGCAGCGGTGGCGCTGATCGTCGGTGGCGTGTTTGGCTGGCTGGCGACGAAATCGCATGCAGACAGGCTGCGGGCAGATTTTCTCGAAGACCGACACGATCTGGAAATCGAGCTGAGCGCAGCGAAGCAACAGCGGGCACAGCAGGATCACTGGCGCGATGAGTGCGAGCTGCTGAACAACGAGCTGCGCAGTCTTCGCAGTATCAACGCCTCGCTCGAAGCCGATCTGCGTGAAGTCACGACCCGTCTGGAAGCGACCCAACTGCACGCAGAAGATAAAATTCGTCAGATGGTGAACAGCGAGCAGCGTCTTAGCGAACAGTTTGAAAACCTGGCTAACCGTATTTTTGAGCACAGCAATCGTCGCGTGGATGAACAGAATCGCCAGAGCCTGCATGGCCTGCTGACGCCGCTGCGCGAACAGCTCGATGGTTTTCGTCGCCAGGTGCAGGACAGCTTTGGCAAAGAGGCACAGGAACGCCATACCCTGGCCCATGAAATCCGCAATCTCCAGCAGCTGAATGCGCAGATGACGCTGGAGGCGGTCAATCTGACCAAAGCCCTGAAAGGGGATAACAAAACGCAAGGTAACTGGGGTGAAGTGGTATTGACCCGCGTGCTGGAAGCGTCTGGCCTGCGGGAAGGTTATGAGTACCAGACGCAGGTCAGCATTGAAACTGAAGCCCGTGCCCGCATGCAGCCGGACGTCATTGTCCGCCTGCCGCAGGGTAAAGATGTCGTAATCGACGCCAAAATGACGCTGGTGGCCTATGAACGCTACTTTAACGCGGAAGACGACGACATTCGCGAGGCCGCTCTGCAGGAGCACATTCTCTCCGTACGTAACCATATTCGTCTGCTCGGACGTAAAGACTACCAGCAGCTTCCTGGCCTGCGTTCCCTCGACTACGTACTGATGTTTATTCCCGTTGAGCCTGCTTTCCTGCTCGCCATTGACAGGCAGCCGGAGCTCATCACCGAAGCGTTGAAAAACAACATTATGTTGGTTAGCCCGACCACATTGCTGGTGGCGCTGCGTACCATTGCTAATCTCTGGCGCTATGAGCATCAGAGTCGTAACGCTCAACAAATTGCCGATCGTGCCAGCCGCCTCTATGACAAAATGCGCCTGTTTGTGGACGATATGTCAGCCATCGGTCAGGGGCTGGATAAAGCACAGGATAACTATCGCCAGGCGATGAAAAAGCTGGCTTCCGGGCGCGGTAATCTGCTGGCGCAGGCCGAATCGTTCCGCGGGCTGGGCGTGGAAGTGAAACGAGAGATTAATCCGGAACTGGCAGAACAGGCCACGGCAGATGACGCGGAATATGGCATTGAGCAAAGCCCCTTCCGGGGTGAAGACGACGGTTTTTCCCCGCCGGATGATCAACTTGCGGACGAGCGTTTACGCGAATCCCGACGCGGTTGAGGCATAGGGGAAACGCGCTCAATCTGTTACACTCCGGGGATTATTTTTTTCAAAGGCAGGCATTGAGATGGTCGATCAATCGCAAGAAACAACGCACTTTGGCTTTCAGACTGTAGCCAAATCGCAGAAAGAGGACATGGTGGCACATGTATTCCATTCTGTTGCCGCTAAATATGATGTGATGAACGATTTGATGTCGTTCGGCATCCATCGTTTATGGAAGCGTTTCACCATCGATTGCAGCGGCGTGCGCCGTGGGCAGAAAGTGTTGGATCTGGCGGGCGGTACCGGTGACCTGACGGCAAAATTCTCCCGTCTGGTGGGCGAAACCGGCAGCGTTGTGCTGGCGGATATCAATGCCTCGATGCTCAAGATGGGCCGCGAAAAACTGCGTAACATTGGCATCATTGGCAACGTGGAATACGTTCAGGCCAATGCCGAAGCGTTGCCATTCCCGGACAACACCTTTGACTGCATCACCATCTCATTCGGCTTGCGTAACGTGACCGATAAAGACAAAGCGCTGCGTTCGATGTATCGCGTGCTGAAGCCGGGCGGACGCCTGCTGGTGCTGGAGTTCTCCAAGCCGATTATCGATCCCCTGAGCAAGGCCTACGACGCGTACTCATTCCATGTATTGCCAAAAGTCGGCGAACTGGTCGCGAACGATGGCGAAAGCTATCGCTATCTGGCGGAATCTATCCGTATGCACCCGGATCAGGAGACGCTGAAAGCGATGATGCAGGACGCCGGGTTTGAAAATACCGAATACTACAATCTGACGGCAGGCATTGTGGCACTGCATCGCGGCTATAAGTTCTGAGAGGACAAACCATGCCTTTTCAACCCTTAGTCACTGCGGGCATCGAAAGCGTTCTGAATACGTTCCTGTGGCGCGATCGGGCGCTGAAGCCCGCTCGTCAGCGCTTGCTGGGGAAAGTGCTGCGTGTCGACCTTAACGAATTTTCTTCGCCGCTGGTGCTGGTATTCAGTGAACGTCAGATTGATGTGCTGGGGGCCTGGGAAGGCGAGGCTGACTGTACGGTGATCACCCGTGTGGGCGTGCTGCCGCAACTGCGTAATCGTCAACAGCTCACTTCGCTGATTCGCTCCGGCGATCTGGAAGTGCAGGGTGATTTGCAGGTGGTGCAGAATTTTGTCGCGCTGGCCGATCTGGCGGAGTTCGATCCGGCGGAGCTATTGGCACCTTATACCGGCGATGTTGCTGCCGAAGGTGTCAGTAAAGTGCTGCGGGGCGGAGCCGCGTTTTTGACGCGAGGTTTTCAGCGTCAGCAGCGCTACGTTGCAGAAGCGATCACCGAAGAGTGGCGTATGGCACCAGGTTCGCTGGAAGTGGCCTGGTTTGCTGAAGAGAGCGCTGCGGTGGCGCGTGCAGTTGATGCATTAGAAAAACGGCTGGAAAAACTGGAGGCGAAATGACGCCAGGGGAAATGCGGCGCCTGTATTTTATCATCCACACCTTTTTGAGTTACGGGCTTGATGAGCTCATTCCCAAAATGCGTATCACACTGCCGCTGCGCATCTGGCGGCGGATGCTGTTCTGGATGCCCAACCGCCATAAAGATCTGCCCCTCGGTGAGCGTCTGCGTCTCGCCCTTCAGCAGCTTGGCCCGGTATGGATCAAGTTCGGGCAGATGCTTTCCACTCGTCGCGATCTCTTTCCTCCACTGATTGCCGATCAGCTGGCGATGCTGCAGGACCGCGTCGCGCCGTTCGATGGCAAACTCGCCCAGCAGCAAATTGAAAAATCGATGGGCGACATCTCCGTTGAAAGCTGGTTCGATGATTTTAGCGTTGAGCCACTGGCCTCTGCTTCCATTGCCCAGGTCCATACTGCTCGCCTGAAAGAGAACGGCAAGGAAGTGGTCATCAAAGTGATCCGCCCGGATATTCTTCCGGTCATCAAAGCGGACATGAAGCTCATTTATCGCCTTGCCCGCTGGGTGCCGCGCCTGCTGCCGGACGGTCGCCGTCTGCGTCCTCAGGAAGTGGTGCGTGAATACGAAAAAACACTGCTTGATGAACTGAATCTGCTGCGTGAAGCGGCCAACGCCATTCAGCTGCGCCGTAACTTTGAAGACAGCCCGATGCTTTACGTACCGGAAGTCTATTCCGACTACTGTCGCCAGGACATGCTGGTGATGGAGCGTATCTACGGCATTCCTGTGTCCGACGTGGAAACCCTGGAAAAGCAGAATACCAACATGAAGCTGCTGGCTGAGCGCGGCGTGCAGGTCTTCTTTACCCAGGTCTTCCGCGACAGTTTCTTCCATGCGGATATGCACCCGGGCAACATTTTCGTGAGCTACGAGCATCCGGAAAACCCGAAATATATCGGTATCGACTGCGGGATTGTCGGCTCGCTGAATAAAGACGATAAGCGCTATCTGGCGGAAAACTTTATCGCCTTCTTTAATCGGGACTATCGTAAAGTCGCTGAATTACATGTGGATTCTGGTTGGGTTCCGCCGGATACCAACGTGGAAGAGTTTGAGTTCGCCATTCGCACTGTGTGCGAGCCCATCTTCGAGAAGCCGCTGGCGGAAATCTCCTTTGGCCATGTGCTGCTGAACTTGTTCAATACGGCACGCCGTTTCAATATGGAAGTGCAGCCGCAGCTGGTTTTACTCCAGAAAACACTACTTTACGTTGAGGGGGTAGGACGGCAGCTCTATCCTCAGTTAGACTTATGGAAAACAGCGAAACCTTTCCTCGAGTCATGGCTCAAAGATCAGGTAGGGCTTCCGGCTCTGGTGCGTGCGCTTAAAGAAAAAGCGCCGTTCTGGATCGAAAAAATGCCCGAAATGCCTGAACTGATTTACGACAGTTTGCGCCAGGGCAAAAGCCTTCAGCGAAGCATTGATAAAATCGCTCACGAATTAGGCTCACATCGCGTTCGTCAGGGTCAGTCCCGTTACCTGTTTGGTGTGGGGACCGTATTTATGCTCAGTGGTACACTGCTGTTCATTGCTCGTCCGGACTTAGGATGGTATCCGGCGTGGCTGATGGGCGCAGGGCTGGCGAGTTGGCTGATAGGCTGGTTTAAAGGTCGCTGATTTTTGCATCGTTTAAAGGAAGACGTGTAACCTACACGTTAGTGGATTCACTATCATCTGACACAGAGGAACATGTATGGGTGGTATCAGTATTTGGCAGTTGTTGATCATTGTTGTCATCGTGGTTCTGATTTTCGGGACGAAAAAGCTGAGCTCGCTGGGTTCCGATCTGGGAACGTCCATCAAGGGCTTCAAAAAAGCCATGGGTGATGATGAAGACCAGCCGGCTAAAAAAGAGGATTCTGCACCGGACGCAGATTTCCCACAGAAGACGCTGTCTGAAAAGCAGGATGACGCCAACAAAGACGACGCAAAACGCCACGATAAAGAGCAGGTGTAATTCGTGTTCGACATTGGTTTTAGTGAACTGATCCTGGTATTCATTATTGGCCTGATAGTCCTTGGGCCAAAGCGTTTACCTGTGGCAGTAAAAACGGTGGCAGGGTGGATCCGGGCGATTCGATCGCTTGCGACAACCGTGCAAAACGAGCTGGCACAGGAACTGAAGCTCCAGGAGTTTCAGGACAGCCTGAAGAAAGTAGAGAAAGCGAGCCTTGGCAATCTTTCTCCTGAGCTGAAGGAGTCGATGGATGAACTGCGTGATGCGGCGGAATCCATGAAGCGCTCTTACACTCAGCAGGATCCTGAACGAGCCAATGATGAAGCGAATACCATTCATAATCCGGTGGTGAAGGGCAGTGAAGAGCAGCGTAAGGGTGTCACGCCGGTCTCGGCAGAACACCAGGTCAGCGTAGAAGCTCAGGCTCCTGACGCTGTACCAGAGGCTACTCCGCCTGCTGAGGGCACGGTCAAAGCGAAAGCGGCGGCGGCCCCGGCTCCTGAATCCTCTCCAGCAACCAGCGATAAACCGTAAACATGGGCGTAGAAGAAACTCAACCGCTGATCTCTCATCTGATTGAGCTGCGTAAGCGCCTCATCAACAGTATTGTCGCGGTGTTCGTCATTTTTCTGGCATTGGTCTATTTTGCCAATGACATTTACCAGGTGGTGTCCGCACCGCTGATCAAGCAAATGCCCGCCGGGGCAACGATGATCGCCACCGATGTGGCGTCGCCATTTTTCACGCCGATCAAGCTGACCTTCATGGTGTCGCTGATCCTGTCGGCGCCGGTGATTTTGTATCAGGTCTGGGCTTTTGTGGCTCCGGCGCTGTACAAACATGAACGTCGCCTGGTGATGCCGCTGCTGGTCTCGAGCTCCCTGCTGTTCTATATCGGCATGGCGTTCGCCTACTTTGTGGTGTTTCCACTGGCGTTCGGCTTCCTTACCCACACAGCTCCTGCAGGGGTTCAGGTTTCTACTGATATCCGCAGCTATCTCGATTTCGTCATGGCGCTGTTTATGGCCTTCGGGGTGGCGTTTGAGGTCCCTGTTGCCATCATCCTGCTGTGCTGGGTCGGGGTGACCACTCCGGAAGACCTGCGCCAGAAACGCCCGTACGTACTGGTTGGTGCCTTTGTCGTTGGGATGCTGCTGACGCCGCCGGATGTGTTCTCACAAACGCTGCTGGCCATCCCAATGTACTGTCTGTTTGAAGTTGGGGTGTTCTTTGCTCGCTTCTACACCGGTAAACGGTTGTCGCGTGATGAAGACGCCGAAGCGGAAGAACAAGCCGCCGAAAAAGAAGATTAACGAACCGCCCGAAAGGGCGGTTTTTCTATGGGAGTTTCCATGTTTGATATCGGCGTTAACCTCACCAGTTCCCAGTTTTCCCACGATCGCGATGAGGTGGTTGCTCGTGCTTTTTCGGCGGGCGTGAGCGGCATGCTGATTACCGGCACCAACGCTGTAGAGAGTGAGGAAGCGCAACGGTTGGCCCTGCGTCTGACCCGCTGCTGGTCAACGGCAGGTGTGCATCCCCATGACGCCAGCAGTTGGTCAGAGGACGTGGCGGCCACTGTCCATCGCCTGGCACAGCTGCCGGAAGTGGTGGCTGTGGGTGAGTGTGGTCTTGATTTCAACCGTAATTTCTCCACCCCGCAGGATCAGGAAGCGGCCTTCAGCGCACAGTTAGCCATTGCGGCTGAGTCAGGCATGCCGGTATTTATGCACTGCCGTGAAGCGCATGAGCGGTTTATGACGTTGCTGAAACCGTGGCTGGGGAAACTGCCGGGTGCGGTGCTGCACTGTTTTACTGGCACGCAGGATGAGCTCAAGGCGTGTCTGGACAGCGGATTGTATATTGGTATTACCGGCTGGGTGTGCGATGAGCGTCGTGGGCTTGAGCTGCGGGAGATGTTATCGATGATCCCGGCGGAACGCTTATTGGTGGAAACCGATGCGCCCTGGCTGTTGCCACGTGATTTATCGCCAAAACCGAAATCGCGTCGCAACGAGCCTGCACACCTGGTTCATATCATGGAACGTATCGCCCACTGGCGTGGCGAAGATGTGCAGCAGTTGGCGGCGGCCACTGACAGGAATGTGAAGGCGTTATTCGGGATAACCTTTTAACTCAGAACTTGCGGAAGTCTGTGTTTTTGACGCTTTGCAGCACCTGCTTGTTGAGCAGATTCAGCAGCAGCATCGAACGGGCTTCCCCATCGGGTTCGGTGAAAATGGCCTGCAGACCCTCAAAGGCGCCTTCCGTTATCACCACGTCATCGCCGGGGTAGGGCGTTTCGGGATCGGTAATGCCTTCTGGCTTATAGACCGAGAGCTGATGCACGACGTTTGAAGGCACAAGCGCGGGTTGAGCCCCAAAACGCACAAAGTGGCTGACACCGCGGGTCGCGTTGATGGTGGTGGTGTGGATCACTTCCGGATCAAACTCAACAAACATATAGTTGGGAAACAGCGGTTCGTTTACCGTCGTCCGCTTGCCGCGTACGATTTTTTCGAGCGCAATTGTCGGCGTCAGGCAGTTTACCGCCTGGCGTTCAAGATGTTCCTGGGCACGCTGAAGTTGCCCACGTTTGCAGTACAGTAAATACCAGGCTTGCATAATGACTCTTCCCGTAAATCTGGAGGGAAGCATAACAAAAGCCTGGCGCGATAGTGAAGAGGATTGTGACCTCTTTCAGGTGCCTGAACTTCACGCTAATTTAACAAAAATACAGCATCCAGCGGCTGAAGGCCGTATAATGAGGCGCTTACAAAGAGGCCATGACTGACCCCATGAAATACCACGATTTGCGCGACTTTTTGACATTGCTCGAACAGCAGGGTGAGCTTAAACGTATCACGTTGCCTGTTGATCCCAACCTTGAAATCACCGAAATTGCCGATCGCACCCTGCGTGCGGGGGGCCCTGCGCTGCTGTTCGAAAATCCAAAAGGGTACGACATGCCGGTGCTGTGCAACCTGTTCGGCACACCGAAGCGTGTGGCGATGGGAATGGGTCAGGAAGATGTCAGTGCGCTGCGTGAAGTGGGGAAACTGCTGGCCTTCCTGAAAGAGCCGGAGCCGCCGAAAGGTTTCCGCGATCTCTTTGATAAGCTGCCGCAGTTTAAGCAAGTGCTGAACATGCCAACCAAACGGCTGCGCAACGCGCCTTGTCAGCAAAAAGTCACTGAGGGTGAGAACGTCGACCTGACGAAGATCCCTATCATGACCTGTTGGCCAGAAGACGCAGCCCCACTTATTACCTGGGGGCTGACGGTCACGCGTGGGCCGCACAAAGAGCGGCAGAATCTGGGGATTTATCGTCAGCAGCTGATTGGCAAAAACAAGCTTATCATGCGCTGGCTTTCCCATCGTGGCGGCGCGCTCGATTTTCAGGAGTGGTGTGCTGCCCATCCAGGCGAGCGCTTCCCGGTGTCAGTGGCTCTGGGGGCCGATCCGGCCACCATTTTAGCGGCCGTGACCCCGGTGCCGGACACGCTCTCCGAATACGCTTTTGCCGGGTTGCTGCGCGGTACCAAGACCGAAGTCGTGAAATGCCTGTCGAACGATCTCGAGGTGCCAGCCAGCGCGGAAATCGTGCTGGAAGGGTATATCGAACCGGGCGAAATGGCGCCGGAAGGTCCGTATGGCGATCACACCGGTTATTACAATGAAGTGGACAGCTTCCCGGTCTTTACCGTAACGCATGTGACGCAGCGTGAAGATGCGATTTACCACTCCACCTATACCGGACGTCCACCGGATGAACCGGCAGTGTTGGGCGTGGCGCTGAACGAAGTGTTTGTGCCTATCCTGCAAAAGCAGTTCCCGGAGATTGTCGATTTCTATCTGCCGCCGGAAGGGTGTTCGTATCGCCTCGCCGTCGTCACCATGAAAAAGCAGTATGCCGGGCACGCCAAACGCGTGATGATGGGCGTGTGGTCGTTCCTGCGTCAGTTTATGTACACCAAATTTGTCATCGTCTGCGATGACGACGTGAACGCCCGTGACTGGAATGATGTCATTTGGGCGATCACCACGCGTATGGACCCCGCCCGTGATACGGTCCTGGTGGAAAATACGCCGATAGATTATCTGGACTTTGCCTCACCGGTTTCCGGTCTGGGGTCGAAAATGGGGCTGGATGCCACCAATAAATGGCCAGGCGAAACCCATCGTGAATGGGGACGCCCAATCAAAAAAGATCCCGAAGTGACGGCGCGTATTGACGCCATTTGGGATGAGCTGGCCATCTTTAGTGACGGTAAAAGCGCTTGATGCGCGACCGTGTTTGCCTTATTGACCCGACAGAGGGATCGCATGACAACCTTAAGCTGTAAAGTCGCCTCGGTAGATGCCATTACCGACACGGTATACCGCGTTCGTTTAGAGCCAGAAGCGGAATTTTCCTTCCGCGCTGGGCAATATTTGATGGTGGTGATGGACGAGCGCGATAAGCGCCCGTTCTCCATGGCGTCTACGCCGGATGAGCACGCATTTATCGAACTGCATATTGGCGCGTCTGAGCTGAATCTCTACGCCATGGCAGTGATGGATCGCATCCTGAAAGAAACCGACGTGGTGGTGGATATCCCGCACGGTGAAGCCTGGCTGCGCGACGACGAAGAGCGTCCGATGGTGCTGATTGCCGGTGGTACCGGATTCTCCTACGTACGTTCCATTCTGCTGACCGCGCTGGCGCAAAACCCGAACCGCGAAATCGCGATTTATTGGGGCGGACGCGAAGAGAAGCATCTGTACGATCTCTCCGAACTGGAAGCGCTGAGCGTGGTGCATCCTAATCTGCGTGTTGAACCGGTGGTTGAGCAGCCGGAAGCAGGCTGGCGTGGGCGTTCCGGTACCGTTCTGACCGCAGTGCTTCAGGATTACGGCACGCTGGCGGAGCACGATATCTACATTGCCGGACGTTTTGAGATGGCGAAGATTGCCCGTGACCTGTTCTGTAATGAGCGCAATGCGCGTGAAGATCGCCTGTTTGGCGATGCGTTCTCGTTTATCTAGCAACAAAAAACCCGCCCCTGACAGGCGGGAAGAACGGCAACTAAACTGTTTTACGTTTACGCAGTGATGCTGATATGCCGGGGCAATGCCCCGGCATTTGTGTTTTTAGACTCTTTCAAAGACCGTCGCGATCCCCTGACCCAACCCGATACACATCGTCGCCAGACCAAACTGGGCATCTTTGCGTTCCATCAGGTTAATCAGCGTGGTGCTGATACGCGCACCGGAGCAGCCCAGAGGGTGACCGAGTGCGATCGCGCCGCCGTTGAGGTTGATCTTCTGGTCGATCTGCTCCATCAGCCCCAGATCTTTGATGCACGGCAGGATCTGTGCGGCGAACGCTTCGTTCATCTCAAACAGGTCGATATCGCTGGTTGTCAGCCCTGCTTTTTTCAGCGCCAGTTTGGAAGCAGGGACCGGACCGTAACCCATGATCGAAGGGTCACAACCGACAACGGCCATTGAACGTACGCGCGCACGTGGCTTCAGGCCCAGTTCACGCGCACGACTTTCGCTCATCACCAGCATCGCGGCTGCGCCGTCAGACAGTGCGGAAGAGGTGCCCGCAGTGACGGTGCCCGTGACGGGGTCAAATGCCGGACGCAACGTTGAGAGTGCTTCAACCGTGGTTTCCGGGCGAATCACTTCGTCATAGTTGAACTGCTTCAGCACGCCGTCTGCGTCATGGCCGCCGGTCGGAATAATTTCATTTTTAAACGCGCCAGACTGGGTTGCAGCCCATGCGCGAGCGTGGGAACGCGCGGCAAACGCATCCTGCATTTCACGGCTGATACCGTGCATACGGGAGAGCATTTCCGCCGTCAGGCCCATCATGCCTGCGGCCTTAGCCACGTTACGACTCATGCCAGGGTGGAAATCTACGCCATGGCTCATTGGCACGTGGCCCATGTGCTCCACGCCGCCCACCAGGCAAGCCTGTGCGTCGCCGGTCATGATCATGCGGGCCGCATCATGCAGGGCCTGCATGGAAGAACCACACAGACGGTTCACGGTAACCGCAGGCACTGAATGCGGAATTTCTGCCAGCAGCGAGGCGTTACGGGCAATGTTGAAACCCTGCTCCAGGGTCTGCTGCACGCAGCCCCAGTAAATGTCGTCGAGCGCAGTAGGATCCAGCGCCGGGTTGCGGGACAGCAGGCTACGCATCAGGTGCGCGGAGAGATCTTCCGCGCGCACGTTGCGGAATGCGCCGCCTTTTGAACGGCCCATCGGGGTACGAATTGCATCGACAATGACAACCTGTTCCATTGTGACTCCTTAAGCCGTTTTCAGCTCACCCACCGGACGGGCAGGTTCAACCGGGGGATAATATGCTTCGTTGTGGCGCGCCTTGCTGCGCAAGCCTTCTGGCACTTCATACAGCGGGCCGAGGTGCTGATACTGCTGCGCCATATCGAGGTATTTCGCGCTGCCAAGGGTATCCAGCCAACGGAATGCGCCGCCGTGGAACGGAGGGAAGCCCAGGCCATACACCAGCGCCATATCGGCTTCAGCAGGCGTTGCGATGATGCCTTCCTCCAGGCAACGAACCACTTCGTTGACCATCGGGATCATCATGCGGGCGATAATCTCTTCGTTGCTGAAGTCACGTTTTGGCTGGCTGACGTCGGCCAGCAGTGTTTCAACGGCTGCGTCTTCTTCTTTCTTCGGCTTGCCTTTGCTGTCTTCTTTATAGCGCCAGAAGCCGACACCGTTTTTCTGGCCGTAGCGGTTGGCTTCGAACAGGGCGTCAATCGCATCGCGGTAGTCTTTCTGCATACGTTGTGGGAAACCGGCGGCCATCACGGCTTGTGCGTGATGCGCGGTATCAATTCCCACGACGTCTAACAGATAGGCCGGGCCCATTGGCCAGCCGAAGACTTTTTCCATCACTTTGTCGACCTGGTGGAAATCAGCACCGTCGCGGAGCAACTGACTGAAACCGGCAAAGTATGGGAACAACACACGGTTCACGAAGAAGCCAGGGCAGTCGTTCACCACAATCGGTGTTTTGCCCATCTTGCTCGCCCAGGCCACCACTTTCGCAATGGTGTCGTCGGACGTCTTCTCGCCACGAATCACTTCAACCAGCGGCATACGGTGTACGGGGTTGAAGAAGTGCATGCCGCAGAAGTTTTCCGGGCGCTTCAGTACGCTTGCCAGTTCGCCGATGGGAATGGTCGAGGTGTTTGATGCCAGTACCGTATCCGGGCGGACTTTATCTTCTGTCTCCGCCAGCACCGCTTTCTTCACTTTCGGGTTTTCCACTACGGCTTCTACCACGACGTCCACGCGGTCAAATCCGCTGTAGTCGAGCGTTGGATGAATGGTGGAGATAACGCCCGCCAGCTTCAGGCCATCAATCTTGCCGCGCTCAAGCTGTTTATTCAGCAGCTTGGCAGCTTCGTTCATCCCGAGGGTCAGGGATTTGTCATTAATATCCTTCATCACCACCGGCACGCCTTTCCAGGCAGACTGGTAAGCGATACCGCCACCCATGATCCCGGCGCCAAGAACGGCAGCCTGTTTCGGCGTGTCGATATTTTTGGTGAGCTTCTTCGCCTGAGCTTTCACGAACTGGTCGTTCAGGAAAATGCCGACCAGTGCACGGGCTTCAGTGGAGTGGGCCAGCGGTACAAAACTCTGGTTTTCCAGCTTTAACGCTTCTTCGCGGCCAAAGCGTGCGGCGGCTTCAATGGTTTTCACGGCGGTGATCGGGGCGGGATAGTGTTTGCCCGCGGTTTGCATCACCATGCCTTTGGCAATCGTGAAGCTCATGGTGGCTTCAATTTTGCTGAGCTTCAGCGGCTCAAGCTTCGGCTGGCGTTTGGCTTTCCAGTCCAGGTCACCGTTGATGGCCTGACGCAAAACAGCAATCGCGCCCTCGCGCAGTTTTTCTGGCTTCACAACACCGTCCACCAGGCCAATCTTCAGTGCCGCATCCGCACCCACATCTTTACCTGCAGCGATAATTTCCAGCGCGCTGTCGGCACCCAGCAGGCGCGGCAGACGAACCGAACCGCCGAAGCCCGGCATGATGCCCAGTTTGGTTTCCGGCAGGCCGATGCGCAGATCCGGCGTTGCCAGACGGTAGTCAGTTGCCAGCACGCATTCGCAGCCGCCGCCCAGCGCGTAACCGTTCACGGCAGAAATGGTCGGAACCGGCAGATCTTCCAGGCGGTTAAAGACGCTATTGGCAAAATGCAGCCACTGGCTTAGCTGTTCCTGCGGAACCTGGAACAAGCCAAGAAATTCGGTGATATCTGCGCCCACGATAAAGGCTGCTTTTTGAGAGCTCAGCAGTAGACCCTTGAGATCTTTTTGTTTTTCGAGGACGTCCAACGCCTGGCCAAGGCTGGCCACGGTTGCGGTATCGAGCTTATTGACCGAACCGGGGGCATCAAACACCAGTTCGGCGATGCCATCTTCCAGCCAGTCGAGGTACAGGGTGTCGCCTTTGTAGAGCATGTCAGTCTCCTGAATCCAGCAAAGTTACTGGTCTTACCAGATGAGACGGAGTGTGGATTTTATGTTAATAAATTGCAAATTACTCTTTAAAGAAATGACGTCTGGATCACGCTCGGCAGAAATCACGCAGCCCAAGAGCGATGTGCTAAGATGCGAAGGTTTAGGGTCAAAAAGACAGAAGGGTAAATCATGGATTCACTGGCTACACTCTATAAAAATCATATTGCTACGTTGCAGGAACGCACCCGTGACGTCCTCGATCGCTTTAAGCTTGATGCGCTGTTGATTCACTCCGGCGAGCTGTTCAACGTTTTCCTCGACGACCATCCATATCCATTCAAAGTTAACCCGCAGTTCAAGGCCTGGGTCCCGGTTACGCAAGTACCAAACTGCTGGCTGCTGGTGGACGGTGTGAACAAGCCGAAGCTGTGGTTCTATCTGCCGGTAGATTACTGGCACAATGTTGAACCGCTGCCGGACTCCTTCTGGACCGACGACGTTGAGGTCATCGCGCTGCCGAAAGCCGACGGCATTAGCAGCTTGTTGCCTGCGGTTCGTGGCAACATCGCTTACATCGGTCCGGTTCCTGAACGTGCTCTCGGTATGGACATTGCTGCGGCGAATATCAATCCGAAAGGGGTGATTGATTACCTGCATTACTACCGTTCTTATAAGACGGACTACGAGCTCTCCTGCATGCGCGAAGCGCAGAAGATGGCGGTGACGGGCCATCAGGCGGCGCATGAAGCGTTCCGTTCCGGCATGAGCGAGTTCGATATCAACCTGGCTTATTTGACCGCGACAGGTCACCGCGATACCGATGTGCCTTATAGCAACATCGTGGCGCTGAACGAACACGCTTCTGTCCTGCATTACACCAAGCTCGATCACCGCGCCCCGCCTGAAATGCGCAGCTTCCTGCTGGATGCGGGCGCAGAGTACAACGGTTATGCCGCTGACCTGACTCGTACCTGGGCTGGGAATGGCGATACTGAGTTTGCTCAGCTGATTAAAGATGTGAACACAGAGCAGCTGGCGTTGATCGACACGATGAAAGCAGGCACCAGTTATGTGGATTACCATATCCAGTTCCATCAACGCATCGCGAAGCTGCTGCGCAAGCACCAGATCATTACGGATATGAGCGAAGAGGCGATGGTGGAAAATGATCTCACCGGGCCGTTTATGCCGCACGGTATTGGTCATCCGCTGGGTCTGCAGGTTCACGACGTGGCGGGCTTTATGCAGGACGATAACGGCACGCATCTCGCTGCACCGTCGAAGTATCCGTACCTGCGCTGCACCCGTATTCTGCAACCGCGGATGGTGCTGACCATTGAACCGGGGATCTACTTCATCGAATCCCTGCTGGCGCCATGGCGTGAAGGACAGTTCAGCAAGCACTTCAATTGGCAGAAAATTGAAGCCATGAAGCCGTTTGGTGGGATCCGTATTGAAGATAACGTCGTTATCCACGAAAACAGCGTTGAAAACATGACCCGAGATCTGAAGCTGGCCTGATGGACAGCTGGCTGATCCCGGCAGCGCCGGTCACCGTGGTCGAAGAGATCAAAAAGAGCCGCTTCATTACGTTACTCGCGCATACCGACGGCGTGGAAGCGGCAAAAGCCTTTGTCGATTCAGTCAGAGCAGAACATCCGGATGCTCGCCACCACTGCGTGGCCTGGGTAGCCGGTGCGCCCAACGATTCCCAGCAGCTAGGTTTTTCTGATGATGGTGAACCGGCGGGGACGGCGGGAAAACCGATGCTGGCTCAACTGATGGGGAGCGGAGTAGGGGAAATCACCGCCGTCGTGGTTCGTTACTATGGTGGCGTGCTTCTGGGAACGGGTGGGCTGGTCAAAGCCTACGGTGGAGGCGTGCATCAGGCGCTGGCTGAGCTGATCACACAACGCAAGACGCCTCTCACCGAATATACTTTGCAGTGCGAGTACGGACAGTTGTCCGGTATTGAAACGTTGGTGGCGCAGTTTAACGGGAAAATCGTCAGCAGCGATTATCAGGCCGATGTCCACCTTAAGGTGGCGCTTCCTCAGGCTGAACTGCCGGCTTTTTCAACAAGACTGACTGATTTTAGCCGCGGTGCGTTGCAATTACGCAGGATTGACGAATAATCCCCGGTCTACTTTTTGCTTATCAAAGGAAGCGGCAGAGATGCATTTTCGTGCCATAACCCGAATCGTTGGCCTGTTGGTCATCCTGTTTTCCGGCACCATGATTGTGCCAGGACTGGTGGCGCTGATCTACCGGGACGGGGCCGGGCGGGCATTTACCCAGACCTTTTTTGTCGCTCTGGCGATTGGGTCATTGCTGTGGTGGCCAAACCGTAAGCAAAAAGGGGAGCTTAAATCCCGTGAAGGCTTTCTGATTGTCGTGCTGTTCTGGACCGTGCTGGGGAGCGTCGGGGCATTGCCCTTTATCTTCTCTGAACAGCCGAATCTGACGATCACCGATGCTTTCTTTGAATCATTCTCCGGCCTGACCACAACCGGCGCGACCACGCTGGTGGGGCTGGATTCTTTACCTCATGCCATTCTCTTCTATCGGCAAATGCTGCAATGGTTTGGCGGTATGGGGATCATCGTACTGGCGGTGGCTATTCTGCCTATCCTGGGCGTGGGCGGCATGCAGCTGTATCGTGCGGAAATGCCTGGGCCGCTGAAAGATAACAAGATGAGGCCACGAATTGCCGAAACGGCGAAAACGCTGTGGCTCATCTATGTTCTGCTGACGATAGCCTGCGCGCTGGCGCTGTGGTTTGCTGGTATGCCGGCCTTCGATGCGATAGGGCACAGCTTCGCGACCATCGCCATTGGCGGGTTTTCCACGCACGATGCGAGCGTTGGCTACTTTAACAGCCCGACCATCAACACCATTATTGCTATCTTCCTGCTGATCTCCGGCTGTAACTATGGTCTGCACTTCTCTTTATTAAGCGGACGTAGTCTCAAGGTTTACTGGCGCGATCCGGAGTTCCGGATGTTTATTGGCGTACAGCTGACGCTGGTCGCCGTGTGTACGCTGGTGCTGTATATCCATAATGTCTATGGCTCAGCCTTGATGACGCTAAACCAGGCCTTCTTCCAGGTGGTGTCGATGGCGACGACGGCAGGGTTTACCACGGACAGTATCGCGCGTTGGCCATTGTTCCTGCCGGTGCTGCTGCTGTGCTCTGCTTTTATTGGTGGCTGTGCGGGCTCAACCGGGGGCGGGTTGAAGGTGATTCGCATCCTGCTGTTGTTCAAACAGGGCAACCGGGAACTGAAGCGCCTGGTGCACCCTAATGCGGTCTACAGCATCAAGCTGGGTAACCGTGCACTGCCAGAACGTATTCTTGAAGCGGTGTGGGGGTTCTTCTCTGCGTACGCGTTGGTATTTATCATCAGTATGCTGGCCATTATTGCCACGGGCGTTGATGACTTCTCTGCTTTTGCTTCAGTCGTTGCGACGCTGAATAACCTTGGCCCTGGGCTGGGCGTGGTGGCGGATAACTTCACCAGCATGAACCCGGTGGCTAAATGGATCCTGATCGCCAATATGCTGTTTGGTCGACTGGAAGTCTTTACTTTGTTGGTGCTGTTTACGCCGACATTCTGGCGCGAATAACAGGAGCCATTTTGAAAATACTGATTCTTTTCTCTACCCGTGATGGACAGACGCGCGAGATCGCCGCGTCGCTGGCTTCTGAGTTAAAAGAGCAAGCGTTCGATGTGGACATGGTGAATCTGCATCGGGCGGAAACTATCGCCTGGCAGGAGTATGACGGTGTGGTGATCGGTGCTTCTATACGTTACGGGCATTTCCATTCTGCGCTTGATAGCTTTGTGAAAAAGCACCAGCAGGCGCTGAAGCAGCTGCCGAGTGCCTTCTACTCCGTCAACCTGGTGGCGCGTAAGCCAGAGAAGCGTACACCGCAAACCAATAACTATACCCGTAAGTTCCTGTTAGGTTCCCCGTGGGAACCAGACTGCTGTGCCGTGTTCGCCGGTGCGCTGCGCTATCCTCGTTATAGCTGGTATGACCGTATGATGATTCGCCTGATTATGAAAATGACAGGGGGAGAAACGGATACCCGTAAAGAAGTGGTGTACACCGACTGGCAGCAAGTGGCCAATTTTGCCCGTGAAATTGCTCAGCTTGTGCGCAATTAGCGGTAAAAAACAACGTAAAGCCTGGAAAGTGAGCGGTTGATAAGTTTTTTCGAATTTAAGCTTGTCACCTCA
>WJYM01000016.1 GCA_009668205.1 Enterobacteriaceae bacterium RIT691
GGCCACCCGCAAGGGCTAAATGACAGAAAAATGACTGACTGCTGCATTCCACAGCAAAACCCCGCTTTATACCTATTTACGCACAGAGTTATCCACAAATCTGAGAAACCCAAAAATTCGCGAGCGTTGCGCAAACGTTTTCGTTACAATGCCGCGCAGTAATTCGGATGCCCTCGTTGGGTGCGTTAGCTGAGTTTTTTGCGAAAAATTCAGCTAACGCTCTCTGTAATGTTCAAATCCTGGGGATTTATTACCATGCAACAACGTCGTCCAGTCCGCCGCGCTTTGCTCAGCGTTTCTGATAAAGCCGGTATCATCGAATTCGCACAGGCACTTTCCGAACGTGGCGTCGAGCTGCTTTCCACTGGCGGGACCGCTCGCCTGTTAGCAGAAAAAGGCCTGCCGGTTACCGAAGTGTCCGATTACACCGGTTTTCCGGAAATGATGGATGGACGCGTGAAGACCCTGCATCCAAAAGTGCACGGCGGGATCCTCGGCCGTCGCGGCCAGGATGACGGCATTATGGATCAACATGGGATCGCGCCGATCGATATGGTCGTCGTGAACCTGTATCCGTTTGCACAGACTGTCGCTCGCGAAGGCTGCTCTCTGGAAGATGCCGTCGAGAACATTGATATCGGCGGCCCTACCATGGTTCGTTCAGCCGCGAAGAACCATAAAGATGTGGCGATCGTAGTAAAGAGCAACGACTACAGCGCGATCATTAATGAAATGGATGCGAATGAAGGATCCCTGACGCTGGCGACCCGCTTCGATCTGGCGATCAAAGCCTTTGAACACACTGCCGCCTACGACAGCATGATCGCTAACTACTTTGGCAGCCTGGTTCCTGCCTATCACGGTGAAACCACTGAGCCATCCGGCCGCTTCCCTCGCACCCTGAATCTGAACTTCATTAAGAAGCAGGATATGCGCTATGGCGAAAACAGCCACCAGCAGGCCGCCTTCTATATAGAAGAAGAGGTAAAGGAAGCGTCCGTTGCCACCGCTCAGCAGGTTCAGGGCAAAGCGCTCTCTTATAACAACATCGCGGATACCGATGCCGCGCTGGAATGTGTGAAAGAGTTCAGCGAGCCAGCCTGTGTTATCGTCAAACACGCCAACCCTTGCGGCGTCGCCGTCAGCACCTCCCTTCTTGATGCCTACGATCGCGCTTATAAAACGGATCCAACCTCTGCCTTTGGTGGGATCATTGCGTTTAACCGTGAATTGGACGCAGAAACCGCCCAGGCGATCATCTCCCGTCAGTTTGTCGAAGTGATCATTGCGCCATCGGCAACCGAGGAAGCACTGAAGATTACCGCGGCTAAGCAAAACGTACGCGTGTTGACCTGCGGTCAGTGGGATACCCGTATCGCGGGTCTCGATTTCAAGCGCGTTAATGGTGGCCTTCTTGTCCAGGATCGCGATCTGGGGATGGTTGGCGCAGGCGAATTACGTGTCGTTAGCAAACGCCAGCCGACTGAACAGGAACTGCGTGATGCTCTGTTCTGCTGGAAGGTAGCGAAATTCGTGAAATCCAATGCCATTGTTTATGCCAAAGAGAACATGACCATCGGCATAGGCGCCGGCCAGATGAGCCGCGTTTACTCCGCCAAAATTGCCGGGATTAAAGCCAGCGACGAAGGGCTGGAAGTCAAAGGCTCTGCGATGGCCTCTGATGCCTTCTTCCCGTTCCGTGATGGCATTGATGCTGCCGCTGCGGTCGGTGTGACCTGTGTTATCCAGCCTGGCGGTTCTATTCGCGATGAAGAAGTCATTGCCGCCGCCGACGAACACGGCATTGCGATGATCTTTACCGACATGCGTCACTTCCGTCACTGATTCTGGAGCAGACAATGAAAGTATTAGTTATTGGTAACGGTGGACGTGAACACGCCCTGGCCTGGAAAGCAGCACAGTCGCCGCTGGTTGATACTGTGTTCGTCGCGCCAGGCAATGCAGGAACCGCATTAGAGCCAACGCTGCAAAACGTCGCCATTGGCGCGACGGATATTCCGGCCCTGCTTGATTTTGCCAAACGCGAAGAGATTGGCCTGACGATTGTCGGCCCGGAAGCCCCGCTGGTGATTGGCGTCGTCGATGCTTTTCGTGAAGCTGGCCTGACCATTTTTGGCCCGACTCAGGGCGCTGCTCAGCTTGAAGGTTCTAAAGCATTTACCAAGGACTTCCTCGCGCGCCACAAGATCCCTACGGCGGAATACCAGAACTTCACCGACGTTGAACCTGCCCTCGCGTATCTGCGTGAGAAAGGCGCTCCGATTGTTATCAAAGCCGACGGGCTGGCAGCCGGTAAAGGTGTCATTGTGGCCATGACGCTCGAAGAAGCAGAAGCGGCCGTTAACGATATGCTGGCGGGCAACGCTTTTGGCGACGCAGGCCATCGCATCGTGATTGAAGAGTTCCTCGACGGTGAAGAAGCCAGCTTTATCGTGATGGTCGACGGTGAGAACGTGCTGCCAATGGCCACCAGCCAGGATCATAAACGCGTCGGCGATGGTGACACCGGTCCAAATACGGGGGGGATGGGCGCATACTCTCCGGCGCCGGTGGTGACGGATGACGTTCATCAGCGCACGATGGATCGCGTTATCTGGCCTACTGTGCGCGGCATGGCAGCGGAAGGGAATACCTATACCGGTTTCCTGTACGCCGGGCTGATGATTGATAAAGAAGGCAATCCGAAGGTTATCGAGTTCAACTGCCGCTTTGGCGACCCGGAAACTCAGCCGATTATGCTACGCCTGCAGTCTGACCTGGTCGAGCTGTGCCTCGCCGCCTGTGCAGGCAAACTGGATGAGAAAACCTCACGCTGGGATCCGCGCGCCTCGCTGGGCGTGGTCATGGCTGCGGGCGGTTATCCGGGGAATTACCGCAACGGTGATGAAATCCACGGTTTGCCGCTGGAGGAAGTTGAAGGCGGAAAAGTGTTCCAGGCGGGTACGACATTATCGGAAGATGATCGTGTGCTGACCAACGGCGGTCGCGTGCTTTGCGTGACGGCGCTGGGCGAAACCGTTGCCGAAGCACAGAAGCGCGCCTATGCATTGATGACAGATATTCATTGGGAAGGCAGCTTCAGCCGTAAGGACATTGGTTATCGCGCGATTGCGCGTGAGCAAGGGAAGTAAGTCCAGGCGAATCACCTCATTTCCCCCTCTCTCTAACCCTCTCCCTCAGGGAGAGGGGATTGCTGCACTCAGAATGTCTTCTCTTTCGGCTGCCAGGTGCAGAAGTCTTCATTCGCCACCAGCAGAAGCTGTGACCCTTCAGGCGCTTCCAGCCAGGCAATACTGACGTCAAGGGACGAGTGGCTCTGGCGCTTTTCAATATGGCTGATGGCCAGACTTTCTAACTCCGGCGTCACGGTCTGCCCTTCACAGGTCGTTACCGTACGATTGGCATGCCAGCGCCCTTGTCGCAGCACCACATGGCCCTGACGCAGCGCATCGCTGGTTTGGCGGATCTGCTGAGCCTGATACTTGTAGAGTGCAATTTGATCGTTTGAGAGCTGCTGCTTTTGCCCATCTACGTCCCTCTGCATATAGCTAAGGTCGCCATGGTCATCAAAGCGCACGCGGATGTGCTCCGCCGGTTTGCCGTAGATATTGAGTTCTATCAGAGAGAGCGTATCGCCCTGCCAGCGGTATTCGCTGGTTGAGGTGTTCCCAGTTCGCCACGGACTGAATGCCGCGAGCAGATGGGTTTCACTATCGGAATCTTTTCGCCAGATGCGCACCGCGCCCTGGTTATCCGCATAGCCACTGGCGGTAAAAGGCGGCAATGAGGAGTTGTGACTGCAGGCTGAGAGCAACAGTGCCCCTGCCAGCGTCATTGAGCAACGCCAGAATGACAAAAGGGGCGATACCGCCCCTCTATTAAAACTGTTCGCTGCCACGCGGTCTTACTTAACTGCGTCTTTCAGCGCTTTGCCAGAAACAAAGGCCGGCACGTTGGCTGCGGCGATTTTGATTTCTTTACCGGTCTGCGGGTTGCGGCCAGTACGCTCAGCGCGGTGGTTCACTTTGAAGGTACCGAAGCCAACCAGCTGTACAGCATCACCTTCTTTCAGAGACTCAGTAATGGCAGCCAGGGTAGATTCCAGAGCAGATTTTGCCTGTGCTTTAGACAGATCAGCCTTGTCCGCAATTACATCAATCAGTTGAGTCTTGTTCATATGTTATCCTTACAATGTGTTTATCGCTTGCTAAGCATCGAGTGCGACGAAAATGCCTGAAGAGCACTCTCCTGCATACACGCACCGATAGCCACTTTTTTTCGCCTACCAAATGTAGACCAGACGAGGGGCAGATGTGAAGCCTTCAGGCACGACAATTCGGACTGAATGTCACGTTTTGTGGCTCTATTGCTGAAAATTTATACCGATATTGCTCTCGCCTGCCTCGCGGAGGTCCGCCCTCAGACCTTTGATAAGCTCAATATCACGCTCTTCGCACTCGGCCAGCAGTCGGAAAATCTCCCATTGGATGTCCCATTCCTGCTCGACAGCCGGGTTTGCCTTGAGCTCTTCATCCGTCATTTCGCGCCCTGCCTGGGTCATTTCCAGCATCGCAACCGTGGTGATGGACGCCTTGCTGACCTCAATGGCATGCACCAGCGTTTCGCCACTCAGGCGTGAGTGCAGCAGTTCACTTAACGCCACGCAGGCATCGATCGCCGGATACACGCCGTACAGGTCAAAATCATCGGCAACCGGGATAAACTCTTCCAGTTTCTCGAGCTGACTGTCGAAGTTCACCTTTGCGTCTTTCACGGTCAGGGTTTCCCAGATCAGATCGAGGATACGGCGATAAATCTGGCCATCGGCAAACTCAGTTTGCTTACAGAACATCGCGTAGTTGGGATACATACGTTCGCACAGGCAAGCCATGAAGGTCACGTGCTGCCAGCTTTCCAGTCTTTCAAGGCGCAGATGAATCGGGTTTTGTAACATGATCGGTTCTCGGAAACGTTAATTAACGGCAGTTTACCTGAATCAGGGCTGAATTGCTTGCCAGCGCAGGAATGCAGGGCGACCCGATGCCACGGCATCGGCCCAGCGCGTGGGCTCAGGCAGACGATAGCCTCGGGTACAGCGTTCCACCCATGCCAACGCGCTATCCTGGCTGACACGGTGGCCTGTGGCGATAAACAGAGGGTTGCAGCGTGCTTTGCTGCGCCAGACCCATCCCAACTGCTCTTCTTTATCCCACAGGGGAGCCAACGCGTTTGGCTCAGCAGATAAGGGTTCAAACTTTCCGCACAGACGTTTCTTCGCAATGCCAATGGTTGGGACATCTACCAGTAGGCCAAAATGGCTGGCAACGCCAAGACGGCGTGGATGGGAGATCCCGTGACCATCGACGAAGAGCACATCGGGCTTACGAGAAAGTTGTTCCCATGCCGCTAACAGCGCAGGACATTCGCGAAAAGAGAGAAAACCGGGGATATAAGGCATTGTGGTCGGGATGCGGGCGATTTGATATTCCACCAGCTCAAGCTCTGGCCAGCTCAGCAGTACCATCGCTGCGCGAGTGATCTCGCCATTCTGCTCAAAACCGACATCCGCCCCACCGATCAACCGGGGCGGATCCTGAATGAAACGATCCTCGCGGATCACCGATGAAGCCAACGTGCGTTGCTGCTCCCGAAGATCCGCCAGATCCATTCTGCGTCCTTACTTGTGATACTGCGCCGAGAGGCGGTGCACCGCGTCGACAAATACGCCAGCGTGCTCCGGTGGCACATCCTGATGAATACCATGCCCCAGATTAAAGACATGGCCTTCGCCCTGCCCGAATCCAGCCAGAATAGACGCCACTTCTTCCTCGATACGCGCTGGCTGTGCATACAGCATGGAAGGGTCCATATTGCCCTGAATAGCCACTTTGTCACCTACGCGACGACGCGCTTCGGCAATGTCCGTGGTCCAGTCGAGACCCAGGGCATCACAGCCGGTTGCCGCCAACGCTTCCAGCCACTGCCCGCCGCCTTTGGTGAACAACGTGACCGGTACGCGGCGACCTTCATTTTCACGCAGCAAACCGTCGACGATTTTGTGCATGTAATAGAGCGAGAACTGCTGGTAATCACGACCCGTCAGCACGCCGCCCCAGGTGTCGAAAATCATCACCGACTGCGCGCCTGCGCGGATTTGTGCGTTGAGGTACAGCGTCACACTTTTTGCCAGCTTATCAAGCAGCAGGTGCAGCGCCTGCGGATCGGCATACATCATCTTTTTAATGACGGTAAACGCTTTGCTGCTGCCGCCTTCCACCATGTAAGTGGCCAGCGTCCACGGGCTGCCGGAAAAACCGATCAGCGGGACTTCGCCTTTCAGTTCACGACGGATGGTGCGCACCGCGTTCATCACATAGCCCAGTTCCTGTTCAGGATCCGGGACAGGCAGCTTTTCAATCTCGGCTTTGGTTTTCAGCGGAGAGGTGAAGCGAGGGCCTTCGCCCGCTTCAAAATAGAGCCCCAGCCCCATCGCATCGGGGATAGTCAGAATGTCCGAAAAGAGGATCGCCGCATCCAGCGGGAAACGGCGCAGCGGCTGCAAAGTCACTTCACAGGCCAGTTCTGCATTTTTGCACAGCGACATAAAATCGCCAGCCTGCGCGCGGGTGGCTTTGTACTCTGGCAAATAGCGGCCTGCCTGTCTCATCATCCAGACGGGAGTCACATCAACAGGCTGGCGCAGCAGCGCACGCAGATAACGATCGTTCTTCAGTTCGGTCATGTTTGCAGTTCCTTAATGCGTCAGGGCGTCAGTGTACCATCACTCATCATCTGCCCGACACATTGCGACAGTATCTTCAATCAGACGACGCGCCACGGTGCCCGGCGGCGGAAGCAACGGCAAATCGTCATAGCGATACCAGTTAGCATCCAGCAGCTCTTTCGGATCGATAACGATGTCCCCGCTGTCGTAGTCCGCCATAAAAGCGGTCATCAATGACTGCGGGAATGGCCAGGGTTGCGAGGTAACGTAGCGGAGATTTTTAACCCGAATGCCGCTCTCTTCCATCACCTCACGGGCAACGGCCTGCTCCAGCGTTTCGCCCACTTCGACGAAGCCTGCCAGCACGGTGTGGACGCCATTCCGGTGACGAACGTGCTGCGCCAGCAAAATGGAATCATCACGGCGGATGGCCACGATAATGCACGGCGCGATTTGCGGGTAATAGCGCTCACGACAGTGGCTGCACAGCATCGCCCACTCGGTTTTGCTCGGGTGCATCGTGTGACCGCAGTAGCCGCAGAATTTATGGGAACGATAAAATTCCGCCAGCTGAACGCCGCGCCCGGCCAGTTGGAACAGACCGACATCCTGATCCAGGACCTGGCGGACCGTCCCCATCTCCTGGCGACGTGCCTGCTGCACCAGCCAGACCGGAGAGCCCTGCCATTCGCCAATCTGCAACGCTCGCTCTCCCGCAAGGTTGAACTGTTCGGCTTCGCCGAAGGGTATTTCTCCGCCGGGCAGCCATAATTTCTGTTCGTGACTGACTATCCACCAGCCGCGATCTAATTTTTCAATTATACGATCCATATCTATTGCACTACCTTTGCTTCACTGGCACTTTGTTTACAGTATTTTTACATTTTTTGGGTGAGCCGTTTTACTCTTTCCACTTTGCGGAGTTAATCATGCTAAACCAGTTAGAAAGCCTGACAGAGCGCGTTGGCGGCAGCCATCATCTGATCGATCAGTGGCTACAGGTTCGTAAGCAGTTGCTCGTTGCTTACTACAATCTGGTTGGCATTAAGCCTGGCAAAGGATCGTATATGCGTCTCAATGAGAAAGCTCTGGACGATTTTTGCCAGCGTCTGGTGGATTACCTCTCAGCCGGTCACTTCAGTATTTATGAACGCATTGTCGGCGAATTGGAAGGTGAAAACCCACTTTTAGCCGCCACCAAGCTGTATCCGCAGCTGGAAGCCAACACTCAGCAGATCATGGGTCTGTATGATTCCAGTCTGGAAACCGCCATTGATGATGATAACTGCATGGATTTCCAGCAGGCGCTCTCCACCCTGGGTGAATCACTGGCCGCCCGCTTTTCGCTTGAAGACAGGCTGATTGCCCTGGCGTTGGACGGCAAGCTGCACGGCAGCGCCAATGACAATCAGATCGCGCGGCCAGCTTGAGTTCTTAAGCATTAACGAGTAATTTACATTCTTCACCTCGCCTGCGGGCGGGGTTTATCTTGTCGGAGTGCCCTTCGGGGCTGAGACCGTTAATTCGGGATCCGCGGAACCTGATCAGGTTAGTACCTGCGAAGGGAACAAGAGTACATCTGTTGTGGAATCGCAAGCCTTGCGATCCTCTCTTGCTTCATCCGTCGTCTGACAAGCCATGTCCTTATTTTTCTGGAATGTGCTATGTCTACTACAAAATTGTCCCGCCGCGAACAGCGTGCTCAAGCTCAACACTTCATTGAAACACTCGAAGGCACCGCCTTCCCCAACTCTCGCCGCATCTACATCGACGGTTCCCGTGACGACATTCGGATCCCGATGCGCGAGATCCAGCTCAGCCCAACGCTGGTGGGCGGCAGCAAAGACAATCCACAGTTTGAAGAGAATGAAGCCGTCCCGGTATATGACACCTCAGGTCCTTACGGCGACCCGGCGATCCAGATTGATGTTCAGAAAGGTCTTTCAAAACTTCGCCAACCGTGGATTGACGCGCGTGCCGATAGCGAAGCACTGGACGAACGCAGCTCCGCTTACACCAAAGAGCGCCTGTCTGATGAAGGTCTCGACGAACTGCGTTTTAGCGGACTGTTAACGCCAAAGCGTGCGAAGCCGGGTAAACGCGTGACCCAGTTGCATTACGCCCGCCAGGGTATTGTGACGCCAGAAATGGAATTTATCGCCATTCGTGAAAATATGGGCCGCGAAAGAATCCGCAGCGAAGTGCTTCGCCACCAGCATCCGGGTGAAGGTTTTGGCGCACGCCTGCCGGAAAATATCACCCCGGAATTTGTGCGAGACGAAGTGGCCGCCGGGCGGGCCATTATTCCCGCTAACATCAATCACCCGGAATCAGAACCGATGATCATCGGGCGCAATTTCCTGGTGAAAGTGAACGCCAATATTGGCAACTCCGCCGTCACCTCATCGATTGAAGAGGAAGTGGAAAAACTGGTGTGGTCAACGCGCTGGGGCGCGGACACCGTCATGGATCTCTCCACCGGACGCTATATTCACGAAACCCGTGAATGGATCCTGCGCAACAGCCCGGTGCCGATCGGAACAGTGCCGATCTACCAGGCGCTGGAGAAGGTTAATGGGATCGCCGAAGATCTGACGTGGGAAGCCTTCCGCGACACGCTGCTGGAGCAGGCCGAGCAAGGCGTGGATTACTTCACCATCCATGCAGGCGTTTTGCTGCGCTATGTGCCGATGACCGCCAAACGCCTGACCGGGATTGTTTCACGCGGCGGTTCTATCATGGCGAAATGGTGCCTGTCACACCATCAGGAAAACTTCCTCTACGAACACTTCCGCGAGATTTGTGAAATCTGTGCGGCCTACGACGTTTCTCTTTCGCTGGGCGACGGCCTGCGTCCCGGCTCTATTCAGGACGCCAACGACGAAGCGCAATTTGCCGAATTGCACACGCTGGGCGAGCTGACCAAAATCGCCTGGGAATATGACGTGCAGGTGATGATTGAAGGTCCGGGCCACGTGCCAATGCAAATGATCCGTCGCAACATGACCGAAGAGCTGGAACACTGCCACGAAGCGCCGTTTTATACGCTGGGGCCGTTGACCACCGACATCGCCCCAGGCTACGACCATTTCACCTCCGGGATTGGTGCGGCGATGATTGGCTGGTTCGGCTGCGCGATGCTGTGTTACGTCACGCCGAAAGAACACCTCGGCCTGCCGAACAAAGAAGATGTTAAGCAGGGACTGATCACCTACAAAATTGCCGCGCATGCCGCCGACCTGGCAAAAGGCCATCCGGGTGCGCAAATCCGCGATAACGCGATGTCGAAAGCGCGCTTCGAATTCCGCTGGGAAGACCAGTTCAACCTGGCACTGGATCCGTTCACTGCCCGCGCCTATCACGACGAAACCCTGCCGCAGGAATCCGGTAAAGTCGCTCACTTCTGCTCCATGTGTGGGCCAAAATTCTGCTCGATGAAAATCACCCAGGAAGTGCGTGATTACGCGGCGAAGCAGGCAATCGACAGCGGGATGAGCGACATGTCCAACAGCTTCCGCGCCAAAGGTGGTGAAATCTATCTGCGCAAGGAGGAAGTCTGATGTACCAGCCTGATTTCCCTCCCGTTCCTTTTCGCCTGGGACTCTACCCCGTGGTGGACAGCGTGGCGTGGGTTGAACGCCTGCTGAAAGTTGGGGTACGGACTCTGCAACTGCGCATCAAAGACCAGCGTGATGAAGAGGTGGAAGCAGACGTGCTGGCGGCCATCGCCTTAGGTAAGCGCTATCGCGCCCGGTTGTTTATCAACGACTATTGGCGGCTGGCGATTAAACATGGCGCCTACGGCGTCCATCTGGGCCAGGAAGATCTGGCGTCCACCGATCTGAAGGCCATTCGCGAGGCCGGCCTGCGGCTTGGCGTCTCGACGCATGACGATATGGAAATTGATGTGGCGCTGGCGGTGAAGCCCTCTTACATCGCCCTCGGTCACGTGTTCCCGACGCAAACCAAACAGATGCCGTCAGCACCTCAGGGGCTGGCGCAGTTAACCCACCATATTGCACGCCTGAAGGACTATCCGACCGTGGCTATCGGTGGGATTAGCATTGAACGCACGCCGTCCGTGTTGGCGACGGGCGTCGGCAGCATCGCGGTGGTCAGCGCCATCACGCAGGCTCCGGATTGGCAGTTAGCCACCGCCCAGCTACTGGAGATGGCAGGAGCAGGTAATGAATGACCGCGACTTTATGCGCTACAGCAGGCAACTGCTGCTGGAAGATATTGCCGTAGATGGCCAACAAAAGCTGCTCGCCAGCCGGGTACTGATTGTGGGCCTGGGTGGGCTCGGCTCTCCGGCAGCGCTGTACCTGGCCGGTGCAGGCGTTGGCACACTGGTGTTAGCGGATGATGACACTGTCCATCTGAGCAATTTGCAGCGTCAGATTGTGTTCACCATTGACGATATCGACCAGCCTAAATCAGCAGTCACTCAGCAACGGCTTGAAAAGCTCAATCCAGATATTGAACTGATTGCTCTTAACGAGCGGCTGCAGGGGCAGGAACTCCACCAGCAGGTAAAACTGGCCGATGTCGTTCTCGACTGTACCGACAACATGGCCACACGACAGGCTATCAACGCCGCCTGCGTTGAGCATAAAACGCCGCTCATCACCGCCAGCGCTGTCGGGTTTGGCGGACAGCTGATGGTCATCGCACCGCCATGGACGCACGGTTGCTATCGCTGTCTGTGGCCTGATGACCATGAACCCGAACGCAACTGTCGGACCGCGGGTATCGTTGGTCCGGTCGTCGGCGTGATGGGAACCTTACAGGCGCTGGAAGCTATCAAGCTGTTGAGCGGCATGCGCGTCTCGCAGGATTCTCTGCGGCTGTTTGACGCCCGCTCAGGTAACTGGCGCTCACTGATCCGTGCCCGCACTGTGGGCTGCGCGGTGTGCGGAGGCTTGCATGCAGATAATCGTTAATGATGAAGCCCTGCAGTGTGATGACAATATGCTGCTGGCCGCGCTGCTTGACCAGTTAAGCCTGGAGACGACCGGCCTCGCGCTGGCACTCAATCAGCACATTTTGCCGCGCGACCAGTGGGCTCAACAACCATTGCAGGAGGGCGATGCGCTCCTGATTTTTCAGGCCATTGCCGGGGGATAACATGTTACGAATTGCCGATAAAACGTTTACCTCGCGCCTGTTTACGGGGACGGGCAAATTTTCTACCCCTGCGCTGATGCGAGACGCTATACAAGCCTCTGGCAGCCAGTTGGTCACACTGGCGATGAAGCGACTCGATTTACGCCAGCATAGCGATGCCATCCTGCAACCGTTGCTCGACGCGGGGGTTTCGCTGCTGCCCAATACCTCCGGTGCAAAAACGGCGGAAGAAGCGGTGTTCGCGGCCAGGCTGGCGCGTGAAGCACTGGGCACACACTGGTTGAAACTGGAGATCCATCCCGACGCCCGCTGGCTGATGCCTGACCCGATTGAAACGCTCAAAGCCGCGGAGATTCTGGTGAAAGAGGACTTTGTGGTTCTGCCTTACTGTGGTGCTGATCCTGTTCTGTGCAAACGGCTTGAGGAAGTCGGCTGCGCGGCAGTGATGCCGTTAGGGGCCCCAATCGGTTCGAACCAGGGGCTCGAAACCCGGGCGATGCTGGAGATTATTATTGAGCAGGCGAATGTTCCCGTCGTGGTGGATGCTGGAATTGGTGCTCCCAGCCATGCGGCGCTGGCGATGGAATTGGGTGCCTCGGCGGTACTGGTGAACACCGCGATTGCCGTTGCCGATTCCCCGGTGCAGATGGCGACTGCATTTCGTCTTGCCGTTGAAGCAGGCCTTCTGGCGCGCCATGCCGTGCCAGGGGCAATAAGCCAGACGGCACACGCCACCAGCCCGCTCACGGGTTTTCTGGAGGCGTTGTGATGAGCACATTCAGAGAACGCTGGCAGGAGCTGGACTGGGACGATATTCGCCTGAAGATCCACAGCAAAACGCCTGCTGATGTGGAACGGGCGCTCTCGACCCACAAACTCGCGCCTGAGGATTTCATGGCCCTGCTCTCACCGGCGGCAGAGGCTTTCCTCGAGCCGTTAGCTCAGCAGGCAAAGCGGCTAACGCGACAACGCTTTGGCAATACCGTCAGTTTTTACGTTCCGCTTTACCTTTCGAATCTCTGCGCCAATGACTGCACCTATTGCGGTTTCTCCATGAGCAACCGGATCCGCCGCAAAACGCTGAACGCGGAAGAAATTGCCCGGGAGTGCGAGGCCATACGCCACATGGGCTTTGATCACCTGCTGTTGGTCACGGGCGAACATCAGAGCAAAGTTGGTATGGACTATTTTCGGCGCCATTTGCCTGCAATCCGTCGGCAATTTTCGTCTTTGCAGATGGAGGTACAGCCCCTATCGCAGGAGCAATATGCCGAGTTGAAAGCGCTGGGACTCGATGGCGTCATGGTTTATCAGGAGAGCTACCATGAAGCCACCTACGCCCGTCACCATCTGAAAGGAAACAAGCAGGACTTTTTCTGGCGACTGGAAACCCCGGAGCGTCTTGGAAGAGCGGGTATCGACAAAATTGGTCTTGGGGCGCTGATTGGGCTTTCCGACAGTTGGCGCGTGGATTGTTACCTGCTTGCCGAACATCTTTTATGGCTGCAGAAACGCTACTGGCAAAGTCGTTACTCCCTTTCATTTCCACGCCTGCGTCCCTGCACGGGCGGTATCGAACCGGCATCACTGATGAATGAACGACAGCTGGTACAAACGCTTTGCGCTTTCCGTTTATTGGCTCCGGACATCGAGCTTTCACTCTCCACCCGGGAATCGCCGCAGTTTCGCGATCGCGTTATCCCTATTGCCATTAACAACGTCAGCGCCTTCTCAAAAACGCAGCCTGGCGGCTACGCTGACCATCATCCGGAGCTGGAACAATTCTCGCCTCACGATGGACGCCGCCCGGATGAGGTAGCGCGGGCGCTTGTCGCCAACGGTCTGCAACCGGTCTGGAAAGACTGGGACAGCTGGTTGGGAAGAGCTTCGCAGTAATTGTGCAACAGCGGTCGGTTCACGAAATCTCTTCTGAAACGACCTCGCAAAGCGGTACACCGTGCATTGCGGCACGCTTTCACTGGCTTTACGCTGCCCTGGTCAGCAAGGAATGTTGACCAGGGCGGTGGTTTCTTCCTCTCCCGCCCTGCCTTCTCATTAATGTATTCATAATATGAATGTATCAATGATGTATGTCACCGCACCGCCGTCTCACATCTTATACTTTGGCTATTCGCCCGACGGAATACACTTCGCGATATGACAATCCAGAGCAAAACACTCTCTTTTACCCGGCCTATCCTGGTGAGCTTCACCGGGATCCTGATCGGTTTTATCCTCATTGCCACACTGGTCACACTCAACCAACGCAAGGACATCATTGAGGATTATCATGATATTAACCGTAACTTTACCCACAACCTGGCCGTCAATTACACAGCATCGATTCTCAAAGAGAATGATTACATCCTCGATCGTGCCGCCCGCTTCTACTCCCGCAATGACGAACTCAATGGCGCGGTGAATGTCGATCCGGAGCAGGGTCTGGGAAGGTTGATGCAGCTGCTGGTCCTGATGCCCCGCGTATTTTCCATCTCGCTTGCCGATGTCGATGGGCACTATCTGCGCGCCCCACAGGCGGTCATGAGGGGAGATAAAAACACGTATGATCCCACGACCCGCCCCTGGTTTACGCATCAGGCGTTGTCCAGTACCGAAAGCCATTACACCGACGCGTATACCGATTTCTTTACCCAGAAAAAAACCATCACTCTCTACCGTCCCGTGGTCTCCCCTGTAGGGAAAATGAAAGGGACGCTGGCGTTTGATCTCGATCTGGCTTCATTGGGATATGCCCTGCGACAAATGCAATCCCCGGTGCAGGGTTCATATTTCGTGGTTAATCGCGAAGGCCAGGCCATTCTGCACCCGGATACCGGCGCCCTGCTTAAGCAACTTATCCCCCAGGCCCTGATGGATAAGATGACCAATGGAGAAGGCGAAATTCACGACCGCGCCCGCGGCATCTGGTACTACTACTATGCGTTTGCCAATCCGGACTGGTTTGTCGTGTTTACCGTATCGGATGCAACCCTCAGCGATCTGGCTCGCCACGAAAGTGTGATTGTGACGTGGGGTTTTGCGCTGGCCGGTATTTTGATCATTCTGTTTGGCCTCTATCTGCGCCACTCTTCACGTACCGTGCTGATGAATATCATCAATGCGATTAAAACCGGGGATGTCGCTCAGGCGCCAAAGCTGGAAGCCACCTTAAGCAAGACCATTATCTCCAACAAAGAGCGCGAACTCACCTATGTGCGTCAGGCCACGATTGACGCCCTGACCGGATGCAAGAATCGCCGGGCTTTCGATGACGACGTCGCGGCCCTGATGAATGCCAATCAGGCCTTTACGCTGGCACTGATTGATATCGACAATTTCAAATCGATCAACGATACCTGGGGCCATCTCAGTGGCGATATTGTCCTGCGCAACGTTGCACGCGAAGGGCTAACCGTCATGAAACCTAACGGCGCTTCCGTCTACCGATACGGCGGTGAAGAATTTGCCGTGCTGTTTGCCGAACACTCGCCTGGGAAGGCACTGGAATTACTGGAAAGCTGGCGGGAGAATGTTGCTCAACGCACATGGCGCGAAGAGAACATGAGCGTGACCTTTAGCGGCGGCGTTGGCGAGTGGAAAATGGAGCCGCTTGATCAGCTCGTGAAGGCCGTCGACGAAGCGTTGTATAAGGCAAAGCAGCAGGGAAAAAATCGGATTAACACGACAGAGATGGCATGAGCCAGCGTGCGCTTTCCGACGTTGGCCTCAGGGAAATTTCCGTGATGGCACCGAGAAATGTAACCGGTTTCAGTCTTTTGCGGCGATCTTTGTGATGCTTTACACACAATCGCCGCAAAGCGGTTGTTGAATGGGCAGCCTCAGGATAAACATGACGTATCAAGGACCATGAGGGCTAGTTATGAAGAACATCGTTTTATGCTGTGCAGCAGGCATGTCCACCAGCATGCTGGTTCAACGTATGAAAGACGCGGCTCAGAAGAAAGGCGTCGAAGTCTCTATCAAAGCTGTTCCGGTTGCAGAATTCAAAGATAACATCGACACCGCAGACATTGTGCTGTTAGGGCCGCAGGTGAAGTATGAGCAGGCTAAACTGCAGGCGCAGGCCGATCCGCTGGGTAAAAAAGTCGCGGTTATCGATATGATGGATTACGGCATGATGAAAGGTGATGTCGTTCTTGAGAAAGCCCTCAAGCTGATGGAGTGAGTCGTGGAAGATTTAGAAACTATTATCATGGAGCTGCTGGTTAACGCCGGCGCCGCACGTAGTTCTGCACTGACCGCACTGCAGCAGGCCCGTAAAGGGGATTTCGCCGCAGCAGAGCAATCCATGGCAGAGTCGCGCGAATTTGTTAAACACGCACATACCATTCAGACCCAACTGATCGGCCTGGACGAAGGCACAGGTAAGCTGCCTGTTAACCTGATTACCGTTCACTCCCAGGATCACCTGATGAATGCGATGGTGATTCAGGACCTGGCGGGCGACATGATCGAACTCTATCGCCGTCTGCCGCTGGTTAACTAAAAAAATATTCCTCAGTCATGCAAATGCCCGCTCTGCGGGCATTTTTGTTTTTGTCTGGAGCCTGTGGATTGCCCGGCGGCGCTACGCTTGCCAGGCCTACAGAATGGGAAAATCCGTAGGCCGGCGTAAGGCGAAGCCGCCACCCGGCATTAGCCTCGATGTCACATGTGTTCACGCTATTTTGCGATGGCCATAAAAAAACCCGCCGAAGCGGGTTTTTTATTTAGCGTTGTCTCACAAACGATTACTCGTTGTCAGAACCGCCCAGGCCTGCGTTCAGCAGTTCCGCCAGGCTTGCAGAAGCGTCTTCTGCAGTAACCTGTGGTGCTGCTGGCGCTTCACCCGCCGCACGGCGACGGATGCGATCCTGGTGGTACGCATAACCGGTACCGGCTGGGATCAGACGACCCACGATGACGTTCTCTTTCAGACCGCGCAGTTCGTCGCGTTTGCCTGCCACTGCTGCTTCGGTCAGGACACGGGTAGTCTCCTGGAACGATGCTGCAGAGATGAAGGACTCGGTCGCCAGAGACGCTTTGGTGATACCCAGCAGATCACGCGCGAAGGTTGCGCTGATTTTGCCATCCGCATCCAGATCGCGGTTAGCAATCTTAACGCGGGAGTATTCAACCTGCTCGCCTTCGAGGAAGTCGGAGCTGCCTGCATTCACGATGGTCGCTTTACGCAACATCTGACGAACGATAACTTCGATGTGCTTATCGTTAATCTTAACGCCCTGCAGACGGTATACGTCCTGCACTTCGTTAGTGATGTAGCGAGTTACCGCGTGAACACCACGCAGACGCAGAATGTCGTGCGGCGCTTCTGGGCCGTCAGACACTACGTCACCGCGTTCTACGCGCTCACCTTCGAACACGTTGAGCTGACGCCACTTAGGAATCATCTCTTCGTACGGATCGCTTCCGTCAATCGGGGTGATCACCAGACGGCGTTTACCTTTGGTCTCTTTACCGAAGGAAATGATACCGCTGATTTCAGCCAGGATTGCAGGCTCTTTCGGACGACGTGCTTCGAACAGGTCAGCAACGCGTGGCAGACCACCGGTAATATCCTTGGTACCGCTGGATTCCTGAGGAATACGCGCAAGAGCATCACCCGCACCGATCTGAATGCCATCGTCCAGCTGAACGATCGCTTTACCTGGCAGGAAGTACTGAGCCGGCATATCGGTGCCAGGGATCAGAACGTCGTCGCCTTTGGCATCAACGATTTTCAGTGCCGGACGCAGGTCTTTACCACCGGCAGTACGTTCTGCAGAATCCAGAACCACCAGCGAAGACAGACCGGTCAGTTCGTCGGTCTGACGAGTAATCGTCTGGCCGTCGATCATGTCAGTGAAGCGAATGAAACCAGCCACTTCAGTGATAACCGGCATGGTGTGCGGATCCCAGTTTGCTACGGTTTCACCGCCAGCAACCTGCTCGCCATCACCCTTCGCCATTACCGCACCGTAAGGCACTTTGTAGCTTTCTTTGGTACGACCGAATTCGTCGATCAGTTTCAGCTCAGTGTTACGGGAAGTCACGACCAGCTTGCCTGCAGAGTTCACAACAGACTTGGCGTTGAAGAGCTTGATGCTACCCTTGTTTTTCACCTGAATGCTGGATTCTGCTGCCGCACGAGATGCCGCACCACCGATGTGGAACGTACGCATCGTCAGCTGTGTACCTGGTTCACCGATGGACTGTGCCGCGATAACCCCGATAGCTTCACCTTTGTTGATGATGTGGCCACGCGCCAGGTCACGACCATAGCAGTGCGCACAAACACCAAAGTCAGTGTCACAGGATACGACAGAACGCACTTTGACGGAGTCAACGGAGTTCGCTTCCAACAGATCACACCAGTGCTCGTGCAGCAGTGTGTTACGTGGAACCAGAATGTCCGCGGTACCCGGCTTCAGAATGTCTTCTGCAGCAACACGGCCCAGAACGCGATCGCGCAGTGGCTCTTTAACATCACCACCCTCGATTACCGGGGTCATGGTGATACCTTCGAGGGTGCCACAATCGTCTTCGGTAACAACCAGATCCTGCGCGACGTCAACCAGACGACGAGTCAGATAACCGGAGTTTGCCGTTTTCAGTGCGGTATCCGCCAGACCTTTACGAGCACCGTGAGTAGAGATGAAGTACTGGAGTACGTTCAGACCTTCACGGAAGTTCGCGGTGATTGGCGTTTCGATGATGGAGCCATCTGGCTTCGCCATCAGACCACGCATACCGGCCAGCTGACGAATCTGCGCTGCAGAACCACGAGCACCGGAGTCGGCCATCATATAAATGCTGTTGAAAGAAACCTGCTGCTCTTCCACGCCGTCACGGTTAATCACGGTTTCAGTCTGCAGGTTATCCATCATCGCTTTGGAAACGCGATCGTTCGCCGCAGCCCAGATATCGATAACTTTGTTGTAGCGTTCGCCGGCGGTAACCAGACCAGACTGGAACTGCTCCTGGATCTCAGCAACTTCAGCTTCTGCTTCAGAGATGATCTCGTGTTTCTTCTCTGGAATAACCATGTCGTCGATACCTACGGACGCACCTGAGCGCGCTGCATAGGCAAAACCGGTGTACATGGTCTGGTCAGCGAAGATAACGGTCGGCTTCAGGCCCAGAATGCGGTAACAGGTGTTCAGCATTTTGGAGATAGCTTTCTTGCCCAGCGCCTGGTTGACGATGGAGAAAGGCAGACCTTTCGGTACGATCATCCACAGAATCGCACGACCAACGGTCGTATCGATGATGCTGGTTTTCGCAACGAATTCGCCGTTGGCATCTTTTTCGTATTCGGTGATACGCACTTTAACGCGCGCATGCAGAGAGGCCTGGCCAGAACGGTAAATACGTTCAGCTTCTTTAGGGCCAGTCAGCACCATGCCTTCGCCTTTGGCGTTAACACAGTCACGGGTCATGTAGTACAGACCCAGTACAACGTCCTGAGATGGAACGATGATTGGCTCGCCGTTCGCAGGAGACAGGATGTTGTTGGTAGACATCATCAGCGCACGCGCTTCGAGCTGGGCTTCCAGCGTCAGCGGTACGTGAACAGCCATCTGGTCACCATCGAAGTCGGCGTTGTACGCCGCACAAACCAGCGGGTGCAGCTGAATAGCTTTACCTTCGATCAGTACAGGTTCAAATGCCTGGATACCCAAACGGTGCAGAGTTGGTGCACGGTTCAGCAGTACCGGGTGTTCGCGGATAACTTCGTCCAGGATATCCCAAACGACAGCTTCTTCACGCTCAACCATTTTCTTCGCGGCTTTGATGGTGGTGGCCAGGCCACGCAGTTCCAGCTTGCCGTAAATGAACGGTTTGAACAGCTCCAGTGCCATTTTCTTCGGCAGACCGCACTGATGCAGACGCAGGTATGGACCTACGGTGATAACAGAACGACCGGAGTAGTCAACACGCTTACCGAGCAGGTTCTGACGGAAACGACCCTGCTTACCTTTGATCATATCGGCCAAAGATTTCAGAGGACGCTTGTTAGAACCGGTGATCGCACGACCGCGACGACCGTTATCCAGCAGGGCGTCAACCGCTTCCTGCAGCATACGTTTTTCGTTGCGTACGATGATATCTGGCGCAGCCAGATCCAGCAGACGTTTCAGACGGTTGTTACGGTTAATGACGCGACGATACAGATCGTTCAGATCAGACGTTGCGAAACGACCACCATCCAGCGGTACCAGCGGACGCAGATCTGGCGGCAGAACCGGCAGAACGGTCAGGATCATCCACTCTGGTTTGTTACCAGACTGAACGAACGCTTCCAGCAGTTTGATACGCTTGGTCAGCTTTTTACGCTTGGTTTCGGAGTTGGTTTCGTTCAGCTCTTCGCGCAGAGTTTCACACTCTTGCTCCAGATCCATGCTCTTCAGCAGGGCCTGGATAGCTTCCGCACCCATCTTCGCGTCGAATTCGTCACCGAACTCTTCCAGCGCGTCCAGATACTGCTCTTCAGTCAGGATCTGATTGCGTTCCAGGTTGGTCATACCGCCTTCGATAACAACATAAGATTCGAAGTACAGTACGCGTTCGATATCACGCAGTGGCATATCGAGCAGCAGACCGATACGGGACGGCAGAGATTTCAGGAACCAAATGTGGGCAGTTGGAGACGCCAGTTCGATGTGGCCCATGCGCTCACGACGCACTTTAGTCTGGGTCACTTCAACGCCGCACTTCTCACAGATAACACCACGGTGTTTCAGGCGCTTGTACTTACCGCACAGGCACTCGTAATCTTTTACTGGTCCGAAAATACGGGCACAGAAAAGGCCGTCACGCTCAGGTTTGAACGTACGGTAGTTGATGGTTTCCGGCTTTTTAACTTCACCAAAAGACCATGAACGGATCATGTCTGGCGAAGCCAGAGCAATTTTGATCGCATCAAACTCTTCGGTTTTAGTTTGCGCTTTCAGAAACTTTAATAAGTCTTTCACGGATTTGCTCCCGTCGGAGTTAGCACAATCTGGCGCCGGGGTTTAGCCCGGCACCAGTGACCTGTTTGAGCGAGAGTTACTCGTCTTCCAGCTCGATGTTGATACCCAGGGAACGGATTTCTTTCAACAGTACGTTGAAGGATTCCGGCATGCCCGGTTCCATCTGATGGTTGCCGTCCACGATGTTTTTATACATCTTGGTACGACCATTCACGTCATCAGACTTAACGGTGAGCATTTCCTGCAGGGTGTACGCGGCGCCGTATGCTTCAAGCGCCCACACTTCCATCTCACCGAAGCGCTGACCACCGAACTGTGCCTTACCACCCAGCGGCTGCTGAGTAACCAGGCTGTAAGAACCGGTGGAACGTGCGTGCATCTTGTCATCAACCAGGTGGTTCAGTTTCAGCATGTACATGTAACCTACGGTTACCTGACGCTCAAACTGCTCACCGGTACGACCATCGAACAGGGTAATCTGGCCAGAAGAAGGCAGACCGCCGAGTTGCAGCAACTCTTTGATTTCTGACTCTTTAGCACCATCGAACACTGGTGTTGCGATCGGCATACCCTTACGCAGGTTTTCAGCCAGACGCAGAACTTCATCATCGCTGAAGGTGTTCAGGTCGACTTTCTGACGCACGTCGGTACCCAGATCGTAGGCACGCTGGATGAACTCGCGCAGTTTCGCGACTTCCTGCTGCTGTTTCAGCATGGCGTTAATTTTCTCGCCGATGCCTTTCGCAGCCATACCCAGGTGAGTTTCCAGGATCTGACCGATGTTCATACGAGACGGTACGCCCAGCGGGTTCAGTACGATATCTACCGGCGTACCGTTAGCATCGTGCGGCATATCTTCGATCGGGTTGATCTTAGAAATAACACCCTTGTTACCGTGACGACCTGCCATCTTATCACCAGGCTGAATCTGACGTTTAACCGCCAGATACACCTTAACAATCTTCAGCACGCCTGGTGCCAGATCGTCGCCCTGAGTGATTTTACGGCGTTTCGCTTCGAGTTTTTTCTCGAACTCGTGTTTCAGTTCGTCGTACTGCTCAGCCAGTTGTTCCAGCTGATTCTGTTTCTCTTCGTCGGTCAGGCCGAGTTCCAGCCAGCGATCGCGTGGCAGTTTGTCGAGCTTGTCAGCTTCAACACCACCGGCAACCAGCACAGCATAGATACGGCTGAACAGGCCAGCTTCGAGGATCTGCAGTTCTTCAGACAGGTCTTTCTTAGCCTGCTTCAGCTGCATCTCTTCGATTTCCAACGCACGTTTGTCTTTTTCCACGCCATCGCGGGTAAAGACCTGAACGTCGATAACAGTACCGGAAACACCGTTTGGTACGCGCAGAGAAGAGTCTTTAACGTCAGACGCTTTCTCACCGAAGATAGCACGCAGCAGTTTCTCTTCTGGCGTCAGCTGGGTCTCACCTTTCGGCGTTACCTTACCAACCAGAATGTCGCCGCCGGTCACTTCTGCACCGATGTAAACGATACCGGATTCGTCGAGTTTAGAGAGCGCAGCTTCACCCACGTTCGGGATATCAGCGGTGATCTCTTCAGGCCCCAGCTTGGTGTCACGGGACACACACGCCAGTTCCTGGATGTGAATGGTGGTGAAACGATCTTCCTGAACCACACGCTCGGAAACGAGGATGGAGTCTTCGAAGTTATAGCCGTTCCACGGCATGAACGCTACGCGCATGTTCTGACCCAGCGCCAGTTCACCCAGGTCAGTGGACGGGCCATCTGCCAGCACGTCACCGCGCTCGATTGGCTCACCCAGAGACACGCAAGGCATCTGGTTAATACAGGTGTTCTGGTTAGAACGGGTGTATTTGGTCAGGTTGTAGATATCGATGCCCGCTTCGCCCGGATACATCTCATCGTCGTTAACTTTGATAACGATACGAGAAGCATCAACGTACTGAACGGTACCGCCACGCTTAGCAACTGCAGTAACACCGGAGTCAACGGCAACAGCACGTTCCATACCAGTACCAACCAGCGGCTTATCAGCACGCAGAGTTGGAACGGCCTGACGTTGCATGTTCGCACCCATCAATGCACGGTTGGCGTCATCGTGTTCCAGGAACGGGATCAGGGACGCACCGACGGAAACCACCTGCTGGGTGGATACGTCCATGTAGTCAACCTGGTCACGGCTGAACAGGCTTGATTCGCCTTTGCTACGACAGGTTACCAGGTCTTCTACAAAGTGGCCTTCGTCATCCAGGTTGGAGTTCGCCTGAGCGATAACGTAGTTGCCTTCTTCGATAGCAGACAGGTAGTGAATTTCGTCGGTAACAACACCGTCAGTCACTTTACGGTACGGGGTCTCGAGGAAACCGTATTCGTTAGTCTGTGCGTACACGGACAGGGAGTTGATCAGACCGATGTTTGGACCTTCAGGCGTTTCGATTGGGCATACGCGACCGTAGTGAGTCGGGTGTACGTCTCGAACTTCGAAGCCTGCACGTTCACGGGTCAGACCGCCTGGGCCGAGTGCAGAAATACGACGCTTGTGCGTGATTTCAGACAGTGGGTTGTTCTGGTCCATGAACTGAGACAGCTGGCTGGAACCGAAGAACTCTTTCACTGCGGCAGAAATTGGCTTGGCGTTGATCATATCCTGAGGCATCAGGGTATCCAGATCGCCCAGAGACAGACGCTCTTTCACCGCACGCTCAACACGTACCAGGCCAACGCGGAATTGGTTTTCCGCCATTTCGCCTACGGAACGGATACGACGGTTGCCGAGGTGGTCGATATCATCCACTTCACCAATACCGTTACGGATACCGATGAGCTTCTTCATCACCTCGATGATGTCTTCTTTGCTCAGGATACCGGAGCCTTCGATCTCATCACGCAGCAGAGAACGGTTGAACTTCATGCGGCCTACCGCAGAAAGGTCATAACGGTCTTCAGAGAAGAACAGGTTCTCAAACAGGCTTTCAGCTGCTTCACGAGTTGGCGGCTCACCAGGGCGCATCATACGGTAGATTTCTACCAGCGCACTCAGACGATCGGTGGTTGGGTCGACACGTACAGTCTCAGAGATGTACGCACCGTGATCCAGATCGTTGGTGAACAGCGTTTCGATGCGCTTGTGACCAGACTGGCTCAGCTTGGCCAGCAGATCCAGGCTCAGCTCCATGTTCGCCGGGCAGATCAGTTCGCCAGTGGAGGCATCAACGTAATCTTTTGCAGAGACTTTGCCTGCAATGTACTCAACCGGAACTTCGATGAGTTTGATGTCATCTTTTTCCAGTTGGCGAATGTGGCGAGCCGTAATACGGCGGCCTTTCTCAACGTACACTTTGCCATCAGCTTCAATATCGAAAGAAGCTGTTTCACCGCGCAGGCGCTCTGGAATAAGTTCCATCTGCAGTTTGTTATCACGGATTTCGAAAACAACTTTTTCGAAGAACAGATCAAGGATCTGCTCCGTGGTGTACTGCAGTGCACGCAGGATGATGGTCGCAGGCAGCTTACGGCGACGGTCGATACGGACAAACAGGTTGTCTTTCGGATCGAACTCAAAGTCCAGCCAGGAACCACGGTAAGGGATGATACGTGCGTTATACAGCACTTTACCCGAAGAGTGGGTTTTACCCTTATCGCTGTCAAAGAACACGCCCGGGCTACGGTGCAGCTGAGAAACGATAACACGCTCAGTACCGTTGATGACAAAGGTACCGTTATCGGTCATGAGCGGAATTTCGCCCATGTACACTTCTTGTTCTTTAATGTCTTTTACTGTGCCTTCCGGCGCTTCACGCTCATAAATCACCAGACGCAGTTTAACGCGCAGGGGAGCGGAATAGGTCACGCCGCGAATCTGACATTCTTTTACGTCAAATACAGGCTCGCCCAGACGATAGCTCACATACTGCAGCTCTGAATTGCCGCTGTAGCTCGCGATCGGGAACACGGAGCGGAATGCCGCTTCGAGACCATACTGACCTTCAGGATCTTGCTCGATAAATTTCTGGAACGAGTCAAGCTGGATAGAAAGGAGATACGGTATGTCCAACACTTGTGGACGTTTACCAAAATCCTTACGAATACGTTTTTTCTCGGTATAGGAGTAAACCATAGGGTTCCTCAGCTCGCTGACAAGTCGACCGACTCTGTCCATTGGACGGACAGTTTATGCAACACTATTTTGTGGACCGGAAAATGGAACACTTTCCGCAATACCTGTTGCTATCACGCTTAAACCATTTCGTTGCGATTTACACAGAGCGAGCACCCTGTCGCAGTATATTAAGTCGTCGATAGAAACATGCATTGTCAGGACAACCAGTAGTCAAACAGTGTGAAATGCTACTGATGCCTTACAGCGCAAAAAGGCTGGTGACTAAAAAGTCACCAGCCATCAGCCTGATTACTCAAGCTGCAACCAGAAAAGTTGGCTTATTTAACTTCAACTTCAGCGCCAGCTTCTTCCAGAGATTTTTTCAGTGCTTCTGCGTCGTCTTTGCTCACGCCTTCTTTCAGCGCAGCTGGAGCAGATTCTACCAGGTCTTTAGCTTCTTTCAGACCCAGGCCAGTTGCGCCACGTACTGCTTTGATTACAGCAACTTTGTTAGCGCCAGCAGCTTTCAGAATTACGTCGAATTCAGTTTTTTCTTCAGCAGCTTCAGCCGGGCCAGCAGCTACAGCTACAGCAGCAGCAGCGGAAACACCGAATTTTTCTTCCATTGCAGAGATCAGTTCTACAACGTCCATTACGGACATAGCTGCAACTGCTTCAATGATTTGATCTTTAGTGATAGACATTTAAATTGTTCCTGAAAATCAGAATAAGTTTATACGTAAGCAAATGCGTTATAAAGATAACTGCGATTAAGCAGCTTCTTTCGCATCGCGAACAGCAGCCAGAGTGCGAACCAGTTTGCCAGCCGAAGCTTCTTTCATGGTTGCCATCAGGCGTGCAATTGCTTCTTCGTAGGTTGGCAGTGTAGCCAGGCGATCGATTTGCGATGCCGGGATCAACTCACCTTCAAAGGCTGCGGCTTTGACCTCAAATTTTGCATTCGCTTTCGCGAACTCTTTGAACAGACGAGCAGCTGCGCCCGGGTGTTCCATAGAGTATGCAATCAGGGTCGGACCAACAAACGTGTCTTTCAGGCACTCGAACTGAGTACCTTCAACGACGCGGCGCAGCAGGGTGTTACGAACAACACGCATGTATACGCCAGCTTCACGACCTGCTTTACGCAGTTCAGTCATTTTGTCTACAGTAACGCCACGGGAATCCGCAACTACTGCAGACAGCGCGCCTTTGGCTACTTCGCTGACTTCAGCAACAATCGCTTGTTTGTCTTGAAGATTTAAAGCCATTAGCTTTGCTCCTGGATGTTTGCCGGAACTTATGTTCCGGAACTCACTTCACTCTTCCCAGCGGAAAGAGCGTCTTAAATACGGTGAGCAGAAACAAGCCAGAGTATCCAAAAATAATCTTAGCGTTCTGTCACCGTCTACGCAGGGGATTAAGTTTCTTACGAAACACCTGCGGTCTTCGACGGAGGCCTGGATTAGGCCAGGCTCCAACGAACAAATCTTTTAGCCGCTAACTTTCGTTAGCAAACGTGGGGGTAAGATTGTAGACAAAATCACCGCCCACGTAAAGGCATTAGTTTGCAGCAGCGCTCAGGCCAGCCTGGTCAACTGCAACACCCGCACCCATGGTGGTGGAGATGCTAACTTTCTTGATGTACACGCCTTTCGCCTGGCTTGGTTTTGCTTTTTTCAGCGCAACCAGCAGGGATTCCAGGTTTTCTTTCAGTTTGTCAGCGTCAAAGTCCACTTTACCGATGGTAGTGTGAATGATGCCGTTTTTGTCGTTACGGTAACGAACCTGACCTGCTTTAGCGTTCTTAACCGCTTCAGCAACGTTAGGGGTTACAGTACCCACTTTCGGGTTTGGCATCAGGCCGCGTGGACCCAGAACCTGGCCCAGCTGGCCAACAACGCGCATTGCATCTGGAGATGCAATAACAACGTCAAAGTTCATTTCGCCTTTCTTGATCTGGTCAGCCAGATCTTCCATACCTACCAGCTCAGCGCCAGCAGCTTTAGCTGCTTCAGCGTTAGGGCCCTGGGCAAATACGGCTACGCGAACTGAACGGCCAGTACCGTGTGGCAGTACAGTTGCACCACGTACGTTCTGGTCAGATTTACGAGCGTCGATACCGAGGTTAACGGCAACGTCTACGCTTTCAACGAACTTAGCGGTAGCCAGTTCTTTCAGCAGTGCGATCGCTTCGTTGATGTCGTACTGTTTGGTCGCGTCAACTTTGTTACGGATCACGGACATGCGCTTGGTCAGTTTAGCCATTTCTTAGTCCTCCACTACCAGGCCCATGGAACGTGCAGTACCTTCGATTGAGCGAGTCATCGCTTCAATGTCGGCACCAGTCATGTCGGCAGCTTTGGTCTGCGCGATTTCCTGCAGCTGAGCGCGAGAAATTTTACCTACTTTCTCTTTGTTCGGCTTACCGGAACCAGACTTGATACCCGCTGCTTTCTTCAGCAGAACTGCTGCTGGAGGGGTCTTGGTAACGAAAGTGAAAGAACGGTCAGCATAAACGGTAATAACAACCGGAATTGGCAGACCTTTTTCCATGGATTCAGTTTTGGCGTTGAACGCTTTACAGAATTCCATGATGTTAACACCCTGCTGACCCAGTGCTGGACCAACCGGTGGACTTGGGTTTGCCATACCAGCTGCAACCTGCAGCTTGACATAGGCTTGTACTTTCTTAGCCATTCTCAATTTCCTCTGTTGGGTAATAGCGCCTCAGAAAGGCTCCCCGTGATTAATACGTGATTTATGCGCGCAAGGCCCATAAATACAAAAGGCGCGAAATTGTATTCCAATCTCGCGCCTTGTGCAACGTTTGATCGCTGCTTATTTAGGCTTTTTCAACCTGAGCAAAGTCCAGTTCTACCGGTGTTGCACGACCGAAGATAGAAACAGAAACCTTCAGGCGGGACTTCTCGTAGTCCACTTCTTCAACCACGCCATTAAAGTCAGCAAATGGACCATCACTAACACGAACCATTTCACCCGGTTCAAACAGCGTTTTAGGACGCGGCTTATCACCCACCTGCTGCAGGCGGTTCATAATCGCATCAACTTCTTTATCGCTGATTGGCGCCGGACGATCGGAAGTACCACCGATGAAACCCATAACGCGCGGTACACTACGCACCAGGTGCCAGCTGGCGTCATTCATCACCATCTGAACCAGAACGTAGCCTGGGAAGAACTTGCGCTCGCTTTTGCGACGCTGGCCGCCACGGATCTCAACCACTTCTTCGGTTGGAACCATAACTTCACCAAACAACTCTTCCATATTGTGTAATTTGATATGCTCGCGCAGCGATGTCGCTACACGGCCTTCAAAACCGGAAAACGCCTGAACGACGTACCAGCGCTTTTTAGGAGCTTCAGACATCTCAGAACCTCAGGCCAGTGATAAAGGAGACCAGGCGAACCAGAATACCATCCAGTCCCCACAGGATCAGTGACATTACTGCAGTAACAGCAGCCACAATCAGCGTAGTGTGCAGCGTTTCCTGGCGAGTCGGCCAGATGACCTTACGGACTTCGGTACGCGCTTCACGAGCAAACGCGACTGTCGCCTTGCCTTTTGTCGTTAACAGCGCGACACCGCCCGCTGCAGCAATCAGAATCACTACAGCCAGCGCACGCAGCGGCAACGTAATGTCACGATAAAGGTAGTTGCCAACAATGGCCACGATCAGCAGAACGGCAACGATCACCCACTTCATCGCTTCCAGGCCGCGCCCGCTCCCTTGAGCTTCGGTATTCGCACTCATAAACCAACCTGTCACAAGAATTCGACAAACATCTTTGCCCCGCGAGGTTGCGAGGCACCAAAACCGAAATGCTCTGTTGCGTTTCGGACTAAACGCCCTCTTCAGAGCCTGTCTCAGCAATGATTATGACAAATAAAATCACTGATGAGCCAGGTTCTGGTTCGAAAGCGTGCAAAAAGGGCATCAAATGATGCCCTTTTATTGCGCATTGCGTCAAATGTTATCAGCGATTAGCTGAGAACTTTAGCAACAACGCCCGCGCCTACAGTACGGCCGCCTTCACGGATTGCGAAACGCAGACCGTCATCCATCGCGATTGGGTGGATCAGAGTCACAACCATCTTGATGTTGTCGCCTGGCATTACCATCTCAACGCCTTCTGGCAGTTCGATGGTACCGGTCACGTCAGTT
>WJYM01000017.1 GCA_009668205.1 Enterobacteriaceae bacterium RIT691
GCGACGCGCTTTAGCGCTCTGTCGCGAGGTGGCGTATATTACGCTTTCCTCTTTTAGAGTCAACCCCTTTTCAGAAGTTTTTCTCTTCAACCGAACCGGCTGTTTGTGTGAAGTGATTCACATCCGCCGTGTCGATGGAGGCGCATTATAGGGATCCCATTTTTTTGCACAACCCTTTTTTTCGATCTTTTTTCTGATAGCTGCTTTTTCATTCTTTTTGCCGAGATCCCATACGATCTGCTGCTTTTTTGAGATGTGAAACCCCGTTTAAAGGCTGATAATGGGCTAATCCCTTGCGATCCTTTGATATGAGGTCTCCATGTCCAGCAACGTTCGTCCCTATAAATCTCTTCAGCCTACTACCGGCCAGCGCGTAATGATCGATTCTACCAGCGTCGTTATCGGCGATGTCCGTCTTGCCGATGATGTTGGCATCTGGCCGCTGGTCGTTATTCGTGGCGACGTGAACCATGTTTCCATCGGTGCCCGCAGCAATATTCAGGACGGCAGTGTTTTACACGTCACCCATAAATCCTCCTATAACCAGGAAGGAAATCCGCTGCTCGTGGGTGAGGATGTCACTGTTGGCCATAAAGTGATGCTGCACGGCTGCACGATAGGTAACCGCGTTCTGGTCGGGATGGGATCGATTCTGCTTGATGGTGCAGTAATAGAAGATGATGTGATGATTGGCGCTGGCAGCCTGGTGCCGCAAAACAAACGACTGGAGAGCGGTTATCTCTATCTGGGCAGTCCGGTGAAGCAAATCCGTCCTTTAACGGAAGCGGAACGAGAAGGTCTGAAGTATTCCGCTAATAACTATGTAAAGTGGAAAAACGAGTATTTGGATCAGGACAACCAAATCCAGCCCTGATCGTCTTCCTGTTGATTGCTTATCGCCTGCTCTGCTTCTTCTTCAAGATCCCAGCGGTGCTGGCGAAAGCTTTCAATCCACATCTCAGGCGTAGTACCACCGAAACGCTGCGCCAGCGAAGCGGCCGACAGCGCACAGTTGACCTGAAAACCGCCCACGAGCGCAGGAAAGCAGACACACTGCTTTCCTTCATCCCACTCTTCACGATCCGGGAACAGAATGGCCTGGTTCACAGCGCCAGCTCTTTTTTCAGTGCTTCAATCACCGGCACAATTTCCGGCATCACACCATGCCACAGTAGAACAGCGTGCGCCGCTTGTGCCACCAGCATGCCTAACCCATCAGCGGAATGTTTCGCGCCGTGCTGCTCGCACCAGTTCAGAAACGGTGTATTTCCTTTCTGATAGAACATGTCATAGCAACAAACCCGGGCATGGATCAAGGATGCTGGGATCGCAGGGATCTCGCCGCCAATACCGCTAGAAGTGGCATTGATAATCAAATCGAATTCAGCCCCAGCTAAAGCATCCATCGCTAATGCCCGGACGCTACCGGTATGCGCAAAGAGCGTCGCCAGTTGCTGAGCACGCGCGAAAGTCCGGTTAGTGATCGTTACAGCACAATCCAGCGACAACAGAGGAAGCAATACGCCCCTGGCCGCACCACCAGCGCCGATAAGTAAAATTCGATAGCCCGGTTTGATGAAACCTAAACGTTGCAGATCGCTCAATAAACCGATGCCGTCGGTGTTATCCCCCAGCAACCGTCCATCCTCAAGACGTTTCAGGGTATTCACTGCACCCGCTAACGCGGCCCGCTCGGTCAATTCATCTGCGAGAGCAAAAGCTTCTTCTTTAAAAGGCACCGTGACATTACAGCCTTTTCCCCCTGCGCTCATAAAAGTGTTAAGCGTTTCGGTAAAGGCATCGAGAGGGGCAAGTACGCGCCCATAAGGGTGATCAATCTGCAGCTGCTGCGCAAAATGCTGATGGATGAACGGGGATTTGCTGTGTGCAATGGGATGACCGAAAACCGCATACTTTTCCATAGCATTACCCCTGGCGAAAGAGTTCGCCCGTCAGGGCATCACGGATTTCAGAAGGATTGAGGCGGCCACCCGTTTCCCCCACCACCACCGGAAACGCATCGCCAAACTGGGCAATCACTTCTGCAGTGGTACGGCACGGCGGCTGGCCGGTCAGATTCGCGCTGGTCGACACCAACGGTTTTCCGTAAGCCTTACATAAAGAAACCACCAGCGGATGATCGGTGACGCGCACCGCCAGTGAATTAAAACGTCCCGTTAGCCAGCGTGGTGTAGAAGCACGGGCAGGAAAAACAAACGTGACCGGTCCAGGCCATTTCGCGAATACCGCTTCGCGCTGGCTGTCCGTGAGCACGGAGTCATCGATATAAGGTTTCAGCTGTTCATAATCAGCCGCGATCAAAATCAGCCCTTTTTCGACAGGACGCTGTTTGAGCTCAAGCAGACGCATAACGGCCGCTTCACTGTCAGGATCGCAACCGACGCCAAACACGGCTTCGGTTGGGTAAGCGATGACTTCTTTATTATGGAGCGCAGCAAGAGCTTTTGAAACGCTTTCTGTTTGCAGGTTTGTGTTCACTTATTTTCCGCCGGAACCGGCTTTCCACATTGTTTACTGGCACAGAACAACTTAACACCCTGAGCCGTTTTCTTTTCGATAAGTAGCGGGTAATGACACTCAGGGCATTCCCCCACTACCGGTTTGAAATTCAGAGCGAACTGGCACTCGGGATAGCGATCGCACGAGTGGAACGTTTTGCCATACCGGGAGCGACGCTGGACCAAATGACCATGATGGCATAGAGGACAGGCTATCGATGTATCATCAGGTTTATCAATGAGCTCAGTATGCTCACATTCAGGATAGCGACTACAGCCAATGAACATACCGAAGCGGCCCTGACGCAGAACCAGCTCGGCACCGCAATCCGGACAGAGTTGCCCATCAAGCACTTTAATAATATGCCCGTCCGCCTGGCTTTTCAGCGGGCGCACATAATCGCATTCCGGGTAATGGGAACATCCAAGAAACGGTCCGTGTTTACCGGACCGGATGACAAGCTCTGCCCCACATTGGGGGCAGGGCTCGCGTTTAGGCACCGAGAACAGTGCTGATTTGGCCATAACAACTCTTGTCGCTGCACATGATAATTCAGTGCAGCATACCGTCATTTACTTCGAAGAGTAATTCTTCCATTTGTTGATAGGCATTTTCACAGCCTGGAATGTTGAACAGCACCATCAGAATGACCCATTTCAGATCTTCCAGTTCAAACTCTGCGGCATCCAGCGCCATGACGCGTTCGATCACCATTTCACGCGTTTCGAGGTTTAGCACCTGAATCTGCTCCAGGAATAACAAGAATCCCCGGCAACTGGCATCCAGCCGTAGGCACTCATCTGCGGTATAAATACGAACAGAGAGCGGATCGGAAGCCAGCTGCATCGGCTCGGAGAGCCCTTCCTGATAGTCAGCCAGCTTTTCCAGCCAAAGTAGCGCGTTGTTGATATCTTCACGATCAAAACCGGCGTCGGTGAGATCCCGCGTCAGTTTATCCTGGTCCACCCGCATTTCTGCTTCGTTATGGATGTAAGTCTCAAACAAATACATCAGTACGTCGAACATGGCATGCCCTCCTTAAACGGACATAGCCGCCGGGTACAGCTGCGATCCATCCTGCTAACTCCAGTTCGAGTAGTTGGGCTACCGTCACTGGCACAGGTTGGCCGGCACGTTCAGCGACAACGTCAACAGGTGTTACCTCATCTCCTACGTTAGCCAGGAGCTCCGGAAATGGCAATGCCGCGGGCTCGCTATCCGGGGAATAATTTGACTTTTCAGTCTCCTCTGGCAGCGGATAGCGCCCGTATTGCAAATTTTCCAGAATGTCTTCGATTGATGTCACAGGTGTGGCGCCCTGCTTAATCAGCCAGTGCGGGCCTTCAGATCCGGGATTCCCCAGCGGTCCGGGTAGCGCAAAAACCTCTCGGCCCTGCTCAAGAGCAGTCCGGGCGGTAACCAACGAACCACTTTTTAGCGCCGCCTCCACCACCAGCACGCCAGCACTTAGCCCGCTGATAATGCGGTTCCGGCGAGGGAAATTCGCGGGCCAGGGGGGTTGCGCGAGGGGGAACTCACTGACAAGAGCCCCACCATTGTCGAGAATGCGACGCGTTAATGACGAATGACGGCGGGGATAAGTATGAAAAAGACCATTGCCAAGCACGGCAACGGTTTTACCACCAGCATCAAGGGCGGCACGATGAGCCACACCGTCGATCCCCAATGCCAGACCGCTGGTGATGGTGAACCCTTCATGTGCAAGGGCACGACTAAATTCCGTCCCCCAACGTTCGCCATACCATGAGTGGTGACGACTGCCGACAATGGCTATTTGAACAGAGGTGAGCAAAGCAGGGTCACCCAGCACAAACACAGCGGCGGGATAATCAGAAATGGCCCTTAAGGCCGGTGGATAAAAAGGGCTCTCAGTGGTGATAAAGGCATGCCCCGTCTCCTCAAGCCAGGAGAGCGTCTCCTCCATCACGCGATCCGTAACGGAGAAAAAACGTTTAGCCTGCTGCGGTGAAAACCCACTTTCGAGCAGGACATCGGGGGTAAATTCCGAGGCGCCATCAAGGTATCGGGCGAGTGCCGCCAGCTGATCGCCATATAACCCATTGACCGCCATAAGACGGATCCGTATCTCTGTGGGTGTCATCCTGTTTCCCCTGCCACAAGCACTGCTGGCAATCTTTGCGATTGGTCAGTGATGCTGTCAATCAGAGGGGGTTTTGTCTAGAATAGAGGTAATAATCTTTCCAACTCCTGAACACAACTCTGGATAATTATGTCAGTTTTGCAAGTGTTACATATTCCGGACGAGCGCCTTCGCAAAGTCGCTGAGCCGGTGAAAGAAGTCAATGCACAAATTCAGCGTATCATCGACGATATGTTCGAAACCATGTACGCGGAAGAAGGTATCGGTCTGGCGGCAACGCAGGTGGATATCCATCAGCGCATCATCGTCATCGATGTCTCTGAAAATCGCGAGCAGCAGCTGGTGCTGATTAACCCTGAGCTGCTGGAAAAAGAAGGCGCTACAGGGATTGAAGAAGGCTGTCTGTCCATTCCTGAACAGCGAGCGCTGGTACCACGCGCCGAGAAGATCAAGATTCGTGCCCTGGATCGTGAAGGCAAGCCTTTTGAGTTGGAAGCCGACGATCTGCTTGCGATCTGCATTCAGCACGAAATGGATCACCTCGTCGGTAAGCTGTTCATCGATTATCTGTCCCCGCTGAAACAGCAGCGCATTCGCCAGAAAGTCGAAAAACTGGACCGCATGAAAGCTCGCGCTTAAGGATAAGAATTAACGTGTCAGAATCACTTCGCATTATTTTCGCTGGTACTCCTGACTTTGCAGCGCGTCATCTTGACGCGCTGTTGTCGTCTGGACACCAGGTGGTTGGCGTATTCACCCAGCCAGACCGTCCGGCAGGACGTGGTAAAAAGTTGATGCCAAGCCCGGTAAAAGTGCTGGCGGAAGAAAAAGGTCTGCCGGTTTTCCAGCCCGCGTCGCTTCGCCCGCAGGAAAACCAGCAGCTCGTTGCCGACCTAAACGCTGATGTGATGGTCGTCGTTGCCTATGGCCTGATTTTACCGAAAGCCGTTCTCGAGATGCCGCGTCTGGGTTGTATTAACGTGCACGGTTCTCTGCTGCCACGCTGGCGTGGAGCAGCACCAATTCAGCGTTCTCTGTGGGCTGGTGATGCTGAAACGGGCGTCACTATCATGCAGATGGATGTTGGTCTGGACACCGGGGATATGCTGCATAAGCTGGCTTGCCCAATCACTGCTGAAGATACCAGCGGTTCGCTGTATGACAAGCTGGCCGATCTCGGCCCTCAGGGTCTTATCGAAACGCTGAAACAGCTGGCCAATGGCACTGCCAGGCCGGAAGTTCAGGATGACGCGCTGGTGACCCACGCAGAGAAACTGAGCAAAGAAGAAGCCCGTGTTGACTGGTCACTTTCAGCAGAACAGCTTGAGCGCTGTATCCGTGCCTTTAACCCGTGGCCAATGAGCTGGTTTGAGATTGACGGTCAGCCGGTGAAAGTCTGGCAAGCCTCCGTGATTCATAGCCCGTGTGATGCACTGCCAGGCACGATCGTTGATGCCAACAAGCTAGGTATTCAGGTTGCGACCGGCGACGGGATCCTGAACCTGCATTCACTGCAGCCTGCGGGTAAAAAAGCGATGAGCGCACAAGATTTATTAAATTCACGCCGGGAGTGGTTTACACCGGGTAACCGTCTCGCCTGACGGATTCGTCATTCAAGCCCGGTTATGCCGGGCCTTTTCATTTTTAAGCATATGAAAAAAAATACTAATTTACGCAGCCTCACCGCTCAGGCCATCGAACAGGTGGTTGAGAATGGTCAGTCTCTGAGCAACATTCTTCCGGCGATGCAGCAAAAAGTCGGCGATAAAGATCGCGCGCTCCTCCAGGAGTTGAGCTTTGGCGTCTTGCGCACGCTGCCGCAACTTGAGTGGCTCATCAATAAACTGATGGAACGCCCGATGACGGGCAAGCAGCGTACAGTCCACTTTCTGATCATGGTGGGTCTCTACCAACTGCTCTACACACGCATACCGCCCCATGCTGCTCTGGCTGAAACCGTTGAAGGCGCAGTGGCCATTAAACGACCGCAGCTGAAAGGGCTGATCAATGGTGTACTGCGCCAGTTCCAGCGTAACCAGGAAGCTCTGTTGGCGGAATTCGCTGAAACCGAGATGCGTTTCCTGCATCCTTCCTGGCTCGTTAAGCGTATTAAAAAGGCTTATCCGCAGCAGTGGCAGGAAATCCTGGAGGCCAACAACCAACGTCCGCCGATGTGGCTGCGCGTGAACCGCAATCATCATAGCCGTGACGAGTGGCTGGCATTGCTTGAACAAGCCGGTATGACAGGTTTTGCACATGCTGACTATCCTGACGCCGTCCGTCTGGAATCCCCAGCCCCGGTTCAGGCTCTGCCGGGCTTCGATGAGGGCTGGGTGACCGTTCAAGATGCGTCAGCCCAGGGCTGCATGACGTTTCTGACGCCTAAGAATGGCGAAACCATTCTGGACTTGTGTGCCGCACCAGGCGGTAAAACCACACATATTCTGGAAGTTGCCCCTGAAGCAAACCTGATGGCCGTTGATGTCGATGAAAAGCGCTTGTCACGTGTTTACGACAACCTCAAGCGCCTGGGCATGAAGGCAGAAGTGAAGCAAGGCGACGGGCGGTTCCCATCCCAGTGGTGCGGCGAAAAGCAATTTGATCGTATCTTGTTGGACGCGCCTTGTTCCGCAACAGGTGTCATTCGCCGTCATCCGGACATTAAATGGCTGCGCCGCGATCGCGATATTGCCGAGTTGGCTCAACTGCAGGCACAAATTCTGGATGCGACCTGGGCACACCTGAAACCTGGGGGAACGTTGGTGTATGCAACCTGCTCTATCCTGCCAGAAGAAAACAGCGAACAAATTACAGCGTTCCTGAAACGCACGCCCAATGCCGTCCTCAGCGAAACAGGTACCGAAGCACAGCCCGGCCAGCAGAATCTTCCTGCTGCAACCGAAGGCGACGGTTTCTTTTACGCTAAGCTAATCAAACAGTGACGAATTAACGGATCGCAACTGATGAAAATTATCATTTTGGGGGCCGGGCAAGTTGGCGGCACGCTGGCAGAAAACCTGGTCGGCGAAAACAACGATATTACCGTCGTTGATACTAATGGCGATCGTCTGCGCAGCCTGCAGGACAAATTCGATCTCCGCGTGGTTCAGGGACATGGCTCCCATCCGCGGGTGCTGCGTGAGGCTGGCGCTGATGATGCCGATATGCTGGTTGCCGTCACCAGTTCGGACGAAACGAACATGGTGGCCTGCCAGGTCGCCTACTCACTGTTTAACACGCCTAACCGTATCGCGCGCATTCGTGCGCCGGACTATGTCCGCGATGCGGAGAAGCTGTTCCATTCTGAAGCCGTGCCTATCGATCATTTGATCGCCCCAGAGCAGCTGGTGATTGACAGTATTTATCGTCTGATTGAATACCCGGGCGCCCTGCAGGTCGTTAACTTCGCAGAAGGGAAAGTCAGTCTGGCAGTGGTGAAGGCCTACTATGGCGGCCCGTTAGTGGGCAATGCCCTCTCCACCATGCGCGAGCATATGCCGCACATTGACACGCGTGTTGCCGCCATTTTCCGTCATGACAGACCGATTCGCCCACAGGGCTCAACGATTGTTGAAGCCGGGGATGAAGTGTTCTTTATCGCGGCATCGCAGCATATTCGCGCGGTAATGAGTGAGCTGCAACGCCTGGAGAAACCGTATAAGCGTATTATGCTGGTCGGTGGCGGTAATATTGGCGCGGGCCTGGCTCGGCGTCTGGAGAAAGACTACAGCGTAAAACTGATCGAACGCGATCAACAACGCGCGGCAGAGCTGGCTGAAAAACTGCAAAATACGATCGTATTTTATGGCGATGCTTCGGATCAGGAACTGCTGGCCGAAGAGCATATCGATCAGGTGGATCTGTTCATCGCGGTAACCAACGACGATGAAGCGAATATCATGTCAGCGATGCTGGCAAAGCGCATGGGGGCCCGCAAAGTGATGGTGTTGATCCAACGCCGTGCTTATGTGGATCTGGTCCAGGGCAGTGTCATTGATATTGCTATATCCCCTCAGCAAGCCACCATTTCTGCGTTGCTTAGCCACGTGCGTAAAGCAGACATTGTCGGAGTTTCCTCACTTCGCCGTGGCGTTGCGGAAGCGATTGAAGCAGTGGCCCACGGTGATGAAAGTACTTCACGCGTTGTTGGTCGCGTCATCGATGATATTAAACTGCCGCCAGGCACCATCATTGGTGCGGTGGTTCGCGGTAATGAAGTGCTGATCGCGAATGATAATTTGCGTATTGAACAAGGCGACCATGTCATTATGTTCCTGACAGACAAAAAGTTTATTACCGACGTCGAACGCCTGTTCCAGCCAAGTCCATTCTTCCTCTAATCCCCTAAGGGCATTCTTACGGATGCCCTTCATTTAACCCACTATATTTAAAGGGTTAATTATTCATTATCAAATATGTTCTGTAATGGAAATCGACTAAACTTTTGTTAAACTTATTACGAGAGTGAGTGCAAGGAGAATAAAATGAGCATTATTAAAGAGTTTCGCGAATTCGCGATGCGCGGAAATGTTGTCGATTTGGCAGTGGGTGTGATTATCGGGGCAGCCTTTGGCAAAATTGTATCGTCCCTGGTGGCCGATATTATTATGCCTCCGCTGGGATTATTAATCGGTGGTATTGATTTCAAATCGTTTGCGGTAACGCTACGCGATGCGCAGGGTGATGTCCCGGCCGTTGTCATGCATTACGGTGTGTTTATCCAGAATATTTTTGATTTCGTCATCGTCGCTTTTGCTATCTTCATGGCGATTAAGCTGATGAACAAATTAAACCGTAAAAAAGAAGAACCTGCAGCTGTGCCGCCGGCACCGACCAAAGAAGAAACTCTGCTTACTGAAATTCGCGACCTGTTAAAAGAACAAAACAACCGCACGTAATCAAACAGCAGAAGCTAAAAAGCCAGTGGTAAAAAAGTGCATCACTCTCTTGCCACTGGCCTCCCAGTTCCCTCGATTGCCATGTTTTCCCTTTCGCTGAAAGCTGCCTTTCCCTTTTTTACTCTTTTCGACACGCTGACGAAAAAGAGGATCATAAAGTAACGCTTCAAGCGCATTGTCTTTAATTTGCCCTTTCGTGTGCTGATAACGGCTCATAATTTCTCCTACTGTGTGATAACTGGCGCGAGTTTAGTGCTGTGCATACAGGAAATCAACTCTCTGCCCGCCCCGTTTCGGCCCCTTGCTCAAGCGCTTCAAGGATAGAGCAGTAAACGCTGCTGTGTGCGGTTCCACAGCAGGCGTCATTAAGGCGTTGCAGAGAAAGCCTCATGACTTCAAGTTCTGCTATGCGTTCCTCGACTTCGCTTAATCTTGCCTGAACAATGCTTTTGGATTCCTGGCAGGTGTGGTGTTCAGGATCAATACGGATCGAGAGCAGTTCGCGGATCGCCTCAAGCGTAAAACCGAGCTGTCGACCATGACGGATAAAACGCAAACGCTGTAGGTCGCTGTCAGAATAGAGTCTGAAGCCTCCTTCCGTACGGACATCGTGATCCATCATCTGCTGCTTTTCGTAGTAGCGGATCGTGTCCGGCGTTACCCCGGCCAGTTTGGCCAATTCACCAATGCGAAACATCATGATTCCTCGCTGATTTTTCCAAGTAGCCGCTCAGCATACTCGCCATGTAAAAAATCGGTGCTGACTCCTGCCTGTCGAAGTTTGAGTTCGAGGAGTGTTAACCGCCGCTGTAGCTCAGCAAAATTGGGATCGTCTTCACGCACGCTACGAAGCAGATCGGCAAGTTCCAGTGCTTCTTTACGTTCAACCATTTCAGGGGGGAGGCAGCCTGCATTCTTCAGCAAGCGAAAACCTGCACGTAACTCTGGAGGGACTTGTGAATCATCATCCAGCTGTAACGGCTGTCCGATACCCGCAAGAGAATCAAACTCACCTTTCTTTTGCGCCGCAAGAATATGTCGTTCAGCCCATTGGTCCAGTAACCACATGATACAAACCCGATTGAGCAAGAAGAGTACAGCTATTTTAGGAGGGTGGGGACGGATTGGGTATAAAAAAACCCGCCGGAGCGGGTTTTTTTACTTCACTGCAAATTACTCTGCAGCTGCTTCTGCTTTCGCTTCTGAACGATCAACCAGCTCGATGTAAGCCATCGGAGCGTTGTCGCCTGCACGGAAGCCACACTTCATGATGCGAGTGTAACCACCGGCACGGCTCGCGAAACGCGGGCCCAGCTCGTTAAACAGTTTTGCCACGATCTCGTTATCACGAGTACGGGCGAATGCCAGACGACGATTAGCAACGCTATCAGTCTTGGCAAGAGTAATCAGCGGCTCAACTACGCGACGCAGCTCTTTCGCTTTAGGCAGGGTCGTCTTGATGATTTCATGACGAACCAGTGAACCTGCCATGTTGCGGAACATAGCCTGGCGATGGCTGCTGTTGCGGTTCAGTTGACGACCACTCTTACGATGGCGCATGACCTTATCCTTCTCAGTAAAACCTTAACCTGTGATCCGGTTACTCGTCAGCAATGCTTGCCGGCGGCCAGTTTTCCAGGCGCATGCCCAGAGACAGACCACGAGAGGCCAGCACGTCTTTAATCTCGGTAAGAGATTTTTTACCCAGGTTCGGCGTTTTCAGCAACTCAACCTCGGTACGCTGTACCAGATCACCGATATAGTGGATAGCTTCTGCCTTGAGGCAGTTAGCAGAGCGGACAGTCAATTCCAGATCGTCAACAGGGCGCAGCAGGATCGGATCGAATTCTGGCTTCTCTTCTTTCACTTCCGGCTGACGTACATCACGTAAGTCAACGAAAGCTTCCAGTTGTTCTGCCAGGATGGTTGCCGCACGACGAATCGCCTCTTCAGGATCGATTGTGCCGTTGGTTTCCATTTCGATGACCAGCTTGTCCAGGTCGGTACGCTGCTCGACACGCGCTGCTTCAACATTGTAGGCAATACGCTCTACAGGGCTGTAGCAGGCGTCAACCAGCAGACGGCCGATTGGGCGCTCATCTTCTTCCGAATGAATTCGGGCAGAAGCCGGCACATAACCGCGACCGCGCTGAACTTTGATACGCATGTTAATAGATGCGTTCTCATCAGTCAGGTGGCAGATCACATGCTGCGGCTTGACGATTTCGACATCACCGTCGTGGGTGATATCGGCTGCGGTCACAGGGCCAATGCCAGATTTATTCAAGGTAAGAATAACTTCATCTTTACCCTGAACTCTCACCGCCAGCCCTTTCAGGTTGAGCAGGATTTCAAGGATATCTTCCTGAACGCCTTCTTTGGTGCTGTACTCATGAAGTACACCATCAATCTCAACCTCGGTCACCGCGCAACCCGGCATCGATGAGAGCAGAATACGGCGCAGTGCGTTACCCAGAGTATGGCCGAAGCCACGCTCTAAAGGCTCAAGGGTCACCTTGGCGTGCGTCGAACTCACTTGCTCGATATCGACCAGGCGCGGTTTTAGAAACTCTGTCACAGAACCCTGCATTGTGTCCTCTCTTTGGTGCTAAGCCTTACTTGGAGTAAAGCTCGACGATCAGGTGTTCGTTAATGTCCGCAGACAGATCAGAACGCTCCGGCTGACGCTTGAACGTACCTTCCATCTTGCCAGCATCAACTTCCAGCCAAGTTGGCTTTTCACGCTGCTCAGCCAGCTCAAGAGCGGCTTTCACGCGAGATTGCTGTTTGGCCTTCTCACGAACGCTGACAACGTCATTCGCTTTAACCTGATAAGAAGCGATGTTAACAACGCGACCGTTAACCATGATAGCTTTGTGGCTAACCAGCTGACGAGATTCAGCACGAGTTGCGCCAAAGCCCATACGGTATACTACGTTGTCCAGACGGCCTTCCAGCAGAGCTAACAGGTTTTCACCGGTGTTGCCTTTCAGACGTGCTGCTTCTTTGTAATAGTTACGGAACTGACGCTCCAGCACACCGTACATACGGCGAACTTTCTGCTTTTCACGCAACTGCACACCATAATCAGACAGACGCGGTTTACGCGCACCGTGCTGACCTGGAGCTTGTTCAATTTTACACTTGGTATCGATCGCGCGAACGCCAGACTTAAGGAATAAGTCGGTGCCCTCACGACGGCTCAGCTTGAGCTTAGGACCCAAATATCTTGCCATTTTCTATCTCCAACTAACCTGGAAAACGGAGCGTTAAACGCGACGTTTTTTCGGCGGACGACAACCGTTATGAGGGATCGGAGTCACATCAGTAATATTAGTGATGCGGAAACCAGCGGCGTTCAGAGCACGAATAGTAGATTCGCGACCCGGACCCGGACCTTTGACCATAACTTCCAGATTCTTGATACCGTAATCTTTTACGGCTTCAGCGCAACGCTCTGCTGCAACCTGAGCTGCAAACGGAGTGGATTTGCGAGAACCACGGAAACCGGAACCCCCGGCTGTTGCCCAACCCAATGCGTTACCCTGACGATCAGAGATGGTAACGATGGTGTTGTTGAAAGAAGCATGGATATGAGCCACGCCGTCAGAGACTTGTTTTCTTACACGCTTACGTGCACGAACTGGTGCCTTTGCCATTATTCAATAACCCCGATTATTTCTTGATCGGTTTGCGCGGACCCTTACGGGTACGTGCGTTGGTCTTGGTACGCTGACCGCGAACCGGGAGACCACGACGATGACGCAAACCGCGATAGCAACCAAGATCCATCAGGCGCTTGATGCTCATGCTGATTTCACGGCGCAGATCACCTTCAACGACAAATTTGGCAACTTCGTCACGCAGCGTGTCGATTTGTTCTTCAGACAGCTCACTGATCTTAACATCTTCAGCAATACCTGCCGCAGCCAGAATGGCTTTGGAGCGGGTTTTGCCGACACCGAAGATCGAAGTTAATGCGATCACGGCGTGTTTTTGATCAGGAATGTTAATGCCTGCTATACGGGCCACTATGCACTCCTACTATTTAATATGTACACACCATGCTGAAAAGCCCGTTTTCAGGATACTCAAATGGATATGTACAGACATACAAAAAGATTGGCTGGCTAATCTAGCCAGCTCAACCCAACTTTGCAAGAAAAATATGCGAATTAATCAGCCTTGGCGCTGTTTATGCTTCGGCTCGGCACTGCAAATCACACGGATGACACCATCACGCTTAACGATTTTGCAGTTACGGCATAATTTCTTGACGGAAGCACGAACTTTCATTTTTACTCTCCGTAACTTCTCGGGCGCCCTGTTAGCGGCCGTAGCCTTTCAGGTTCGCCTTCTTCAATGCAGACTCGTACTGACTTGACATCATCAGAGTTTGCACTTGAGCCATAAAGTCCATAATCACGACAACAACGATAAGTAACGATGTTCCACCGAAGTAGAACGGCACTTTCATTGCATCACGCATGAACTCCGGGATCAGGCAGATAAAAGTGATGTACAACGCACCAACCAAAGTCAGGCGGGTCATTACTTTATCGATATACTTCGCCGTTTGTTCTCCCGGACGAATTCCTGGTACAAATGCACCGGACTTCTTCAGGTTATCTGCTGTTTCACGCGGGTTGAAAACCAACGCCGTGTAGAAGAAACAGAAGAAGATGATTGCAGACGCATAGAGTAACACATAAAGCGGTTGCCCTGGCTGCAAATACAGCGAAATTGTTGTCAGCCAGTTCCAACCAGTACCGCCCCCGAACCATGACGCGATGGTCGCAGGGAACAGAATAATACTGGAAGCGAAAATTGCCGGGATTACCCCCGCCATATTCACTTTCAGCGGTAAATGTGTGCTCTGTGCAGCATAGACACGACGACCCTGCTGGCGTTTTGCGTAGTTTACCACAATGCGGCGTTGACCACGCTCTACAAACACAACAAAGAAGGTCACTGCAAATACTAATACTGCAACCAACAGCAACAGGAGGAAGTGCAGGTCGCCTTGACGCGCTTGCTCGATAGTATGGGCGATGGCTGGCGGGAGACCCGCAACGATACCAGCGAAGATAATGATCGAGATACCGTTACCGATACCACGCTCAGTAATCTGTTCGCCGAGCCACATCAGGAACATCGTTCCTGTGACCAGACTTACAACAGCGGTGAAGTAGAAAGCAAAGCCTGGATTAATCACCAGACCTTGCATCCCAGGCATATTCGGCAGACCGGTAGCAATACCGGTTGCCTGGAATATGGCCAGCACCAGAGTGCCGTAGCGGGTGTACTGACTAATCTTACGACGGCCAGATTCCCCTTCCTTCTTGATCTCCGCCAACGCTGGATGAACCACCGTCAGTAACTGGATAATAATCGATGCCGAAATATACGGCATGATACCCAGAGCAAAGATAGAAGCACGGCTGAGAGCACCACCAGAGAACATGTTAAACATCTCAATGATGGTGCCTCGCTGTTGCTCAAGCAGTTTGGCAAGTACAGCGGCATCAATACCAGGGATTGGAATATAAGAGCCAATACGGAACACAATCAGCGCGCCGATAACAAACAGCAGTCTGCGTTTCAGCTCGCCAAATCCACCTTTGGCACTTTGAAAATCTAATCCCGGTTGCTTAGCCATTCTGCTACTTATTCCTCAATTTTACCGCCAGCAGCTTCGATAGCAGCACGAGCGCCTTTAGTCACGCGCAGGCCGTTAACAGTTACCGGACGGGTTACTTCACCAGCCAGAATCACTTTCGCGAATTCGATCTGGATACCGATAATGTTAGCTGCTTTCAGCGTGTTCAGGTCAACTACGTCGCCTTCTACTTTAGCCAGATCTGACAGACGAACTTCGGCTGTGATCATTGCTTTACGTGAAGTGAAACCGAACTTCGGCAGACGACGGTACAGAGGCATCTGGCCACCCTCGAAACCGCGACGTACGCCACCGCCAGAACGAGAGTTCTGACCTTTGTGACCACGACCACCGGTTTTACCGAGGCCAGAACCGATACCACGACCCAGACGGCGAGCCGCCTTTTTAGAGCCTTCGGCCGGAGACAGAGTATTTAAACGCATCTCTTACTCCTCAACTTTAACCATGTAGGAAACCGCGTTGACCATACCACGAACAGCGGGAGTATCCTCGCGCTCTACGGTGTGGCCAATACGACGCAGACCCAGGCCAAGCAGCGTTGCCTTGTGTTTCGGCAGACGACCGATTGCACTGCGGGTTTGAGTAATTTTAATAGTCTTTGCCATGGTCAATTACCCCAGAATTTCTTCAACGGATTTACCACGCTTGGCAGCGACCATTTCTGGAGAATTCATATTTTCCAGGCCATCGATAGTTGCACGAACCACGTTAATCGGGTTAGTAGAACCATACGCTTTAGCCAGAACGTTATGAACTCCAGCAACTTCCAGGACGGCGCGCATTGCACCACCGGCGATGATACCGGTACCTTCGGAAGCTGGCTGCATGAAGACACGAGAACCCGTGTGAACACCTTTAACAGGGTGTTGCAGGGTGCCGTGGTTCAGCGCGACGTTAATCATATTGCGACGGGCTTTTTCCATCGCTTTCTGGATCGCTGCTGGTACTTCACGCGCTTTACCGTAACCAAAACCAACGCGACCATTACCATCACCAACAACAGTCAGAGCTGTGAAGGAGAAAATACGACCACCTTTAACGGTTTTAGATACGCGGTTAACCGCGATCAGCTTTTCCTGCAGTTCGCCAGCCTGTTTTTCGATGTGAGCCATCTTACACCTCTACCTTAGAACTGAAGGCCAGCTTCACGGGCAGCATCTGCCAGTGCCTGGACACGACCATGATATTGGAACCCGGAACGGTCAAAGGACACAACTTTAATGCCTTTTTCCAGAGCGCGTTCAGCAACAGCTTTACCTACAGCTGCAGCAGCGTCTTTGTTACCGGTGTACTTCAATTGTTCTGTAATAGCTTTTTCTACAGTAGAAGCAGCTACCAGAACTTCAGAACCGTTTGGTGCAATGACCTGTGCGTAAATATGACGCGGGGTACGATGTACCACCAGGCGAGTTGCACCCAGCTCTTTGAGCTTGCGGCGTGCGCGGGTCGCACGACGGATACGAGCAGATTTCTTATCCATAGTGTTACCTTACTTCTTCTTAGCCTCTTTGGTACGCACGACTTCGTCGGCGTAACGAACACCCTTGCCTTTATAAGGCTCAGGACGACGGTAGGCGCGCAGATCTGCTGCAACCTGACCGATCAGCTGTTTATCAGCGCCTTTCAGCACGATTTCAGTTTGAGTCGGACATTCTGCAGTGATACCGGCCGGCAGCGGATGCTCAACAGGGTGTGAGAAGCCCAGAGACAGGCCTACTGCATTCCCTTTGATCGCTGCACGATAACCTACACCAACCAGCTGAAGCTTTTTAGTGAAGCCTTCGGTAACACCAACAACCATTGAGTTCAGCAGGGCACGCGCGGTACCAGCCTGAGCCCATCCATCCACGAAACCATCACGTGGACCGAAGGTCAGAGCGTTATCTGCATGTTTAACTTCAACAGCATTGTTGAGGGTACGAGTCAGCTCGCCGTTTTTACCTTTGATCGTAATAACCTGACCGTCGATTTTTACATCAACGCCGGCAGGAATGACGACCGGTGCTTTAGCAACACGAGACATTCTTTCCTCCGATTAGGCTACGTAGCAGATAATTTCGCCACCAAGACCAGCTTGGCGCGCTGCACGATCAGTCATAACACCTTTAGAGGTAGAAACAACTGCGATACCCAGACCAGCCATAACTTTTGGCAGCTCATCTTTTTTCTTATAGATGCGCAGGCCTGGGCGGCTGACACGCTGAATGCTTTCTACAACAGCTTTACCCTGGAAATACTTAAGAGTAAGTTCCAGTTCCGGCTTGGTGTCGCCTTCAACTTTAAAATCTTCGATAAAACCTTCTTCCTTCAGCACGTTGGCAATTGCCACTTTCAGCTTGGCGGAAGGCATGGTGACCGCAACTTTGTTCGCGGCCTGACCGTTACGGATACGGGTCAGCATATCCGCGATCGGATCTTGCATGCTCATCTGTCTTTACTCCCGTGATTCAATTGGTAATTACCAGCTAGCCTTTTTCAAGCCTGGTACTTCACCGCGCATGGCGGCTTCACGCAGTTTGATACGGCTCAACCCAAACTTGCCCACATAGCCATGCGGACGACCTGTTTGACGGCAGCGGTTACGCTGACGAGACGGGCTGGAATCACGCGGCAGAGACTGCAGCTTGAGAACAGCATTCCAACGATCTTCGTCGGAAGCGTTCACATCAGAAATGATCGCTTTCAGTTCAGCGCGTTTAGCGAAGAATTTATCAGCTAAAGCTACGCGCTTTACTTCGCGTGCTTTCATTGATTGCTTAGCCATTAAGTAACCCTACCTTACTTGCGGAACGGGAAGTCAAAGGCAGCCAGCAGAGCACGGCCTTCTTCATCAGACTTCGCAGTAGTGGTGATGGTAATATCCAAACCACGTACGCGATCGACCTTATCGTAGTCGATTTCTGGGAAGATGATCTGCTCACGGACACCCATGCTGTAGTTACCACGACCGTCGAAAGACTTAGCGGACAAGCCACGGAAGTCACGGATACGAGGTACAGCAATAGTGATCAGGCGCTCAAGGAACTCCCACATGCGTTCGCCACGCAGAGTTACTTTACAGCCGATCGGATAGCCCTGACGGATTTTGAAGCCTGCAACTGATTTGCGTGCTTTGGTGATCAGCGGTTTTTGACCGGAGATTGCTGCCAGGTCAGCTGCTGCGTTATCCAGCAGTTTCTTGTCAGCGATCGCTTCACCAACACCCATGTTCAGGGTGATCTTCTCGACCCGAGGGACTTGCATGACAGAATTGTAGCTAAACTCAGTCATGAGTTTGTTAACTACTTCGTCTTTGTAGTAATCATGCAGTTTCGCCATCGTACTACTCCAAATTACTTGATAGTTTCGCTAGTAGATTTGAAGAAACGGACTTTTTTGCCGTCTTCGAATCTAAAGCCTACACGGTCAGCCTTGCCGGTTGCCGCGTTGAAGAGAGCAACGTTAGAAACCTGAATTGCAGCTTCTTTTTCAACGATGCCACCTGGTTGGTTCAGGGCCGGAACCGGCTTCTGATGTTTCTTAACCAGGTTGATACCTTCAACGACGAGTTTGCCGGAAGACAGAACATTTTTTACTTTACCGCGTTTACCTTTATCTTTACCGGTTAACACGATAACTTCGTCATCACGACGGATTTTAGCTGCCATGATTCGCTCCTTAGAGTACTTCTGGTGCCAGAGAGATAATTTTCATGAACTTCTCGTTGCGAAGTTCACGAGTTACCGGCCCAAAAATACGCGTGCCGATTGGCTGCTCGCTGTTATTGTTTAAAATAACGCATGCATTACCATCGAAGCGAATGACAGAACCGTCCGGGCGACGAACACCCTTCTTGGTGCGCACCACTACCGCTTTCAGCACGTCGCCTTTCTTCACCTTACCACGTGGAATTGCTTCCTTGATGGTAATCTTGATGATGTCGCCGACGCCTGCGTAGCGACGGTGCGAGCCACCCAGAACCTTGATACACATTACGCGACGTGCACCGGAGTTGTCGGCGACGTTCAGCATAGTCTGTTCTTGGATCATTTTAGTGCTCCGCTAATGTCAACTACTACTGAGACCTTAAAATTCAAGGTCGTTAAAAAACCCCATATCGGGGGCGCGGCATTATAACACCGCTCTCACGATTAGGGTAGAAAAAATAAACGGCTCATCGCTGAGCCGTTTATTCATAGTGAGAAGCTGTACTGTATTACAGAACCGCTTTCTCTACAACGCGAACCAGCGTCCAGGATTTAGTCTTGGACAGTGGACGGCATTCACGGATTTCAACCTTGTCGCCGATACCACATTCGTTGTTCTCGTCATGTACGTGCAGTTTGGTCGTACGTTTGATGAATTTCCCGTAGATCGGGTGCTTCACAACACGTTCGATGGCAACAACAATGGATTTCTCCATTTTATCGCTGACAACGCGACCTTGCAGAGTACGGATTTTATCGGTCATTACGCACCCGCCTTCTGAGTCAGTAAAGTCTTAACACGTGCAACATTACGACGAACCTGCTTCAGCAGGTGAGTCTGTTGCAGCTGGCCGCTAGCAGCCTGCATACGCAGGTTGAATTGCTCGCGCAGCAGGTTAAGCAGCTCGGTGTTCAGCTCTTCAACGCTCTTTTCACGCAGCTCATTTGCTTTCATTACATCACCGTCTTAGTTACAAAGGTGGTTTTGATAGGCAGTTTCGCTGCTGCCAGGCCGAAGGCTTCACGGGCCAGCTCTTCCGGTACGCCGTCCATTTCATACAGGACTTTACCCGGTTGGATCAAGGCAACCCAGTACTCCACGTTACCTTTACCTTTACCCATACGAACTTCCAGTGGCTTCTCGGTAATTGGTTTGTCCGGGAATACACGGATCCAAATTTTACCTTGACGCTTAACTGCACGGGTCATAGCACGACGTGCTGCTTCGATCTGACGTGCAGTCAGACGACCACGGCCAACAGCTTTCAGACCGAAAGTGCCGAAGCTAACATCCGTACCCTGCGCCAGACCACGGTTGCGGCCTTTGTGCACTTTACGGAATTTTGTACGCTTTGGTTGTAACATCAGCGACGCTCCTTATTTACGGCCTTTACGCTGCTGCTTTTTAGGTTGAGCAGCCGGTTTTTCCGGTTGTTCAACAGCAGCCATACCACCCAGGATCTCACCTTTGAAGATCCATACCTTAACGCCGATTACACCGTAAGTGGTGTGCGCTTCAGAGGTGTTGTAGTCGATGTCAGCACGCAGAGTGTGCAGCGGTACGCGACCTTCGCGGTACCATTCGGTACGTGCGATTTCCGCGCCGCCCAGACGGCCGCTAACTTCAACTTTAATACCCTTCGCGCCCAGACGCATTGCGTTCTGTACAGCACGCTTCATAGCACGACGGAACATAACACGACGTTCCAGCTGTGAAGTGATGCTGTCAGCAACCAATTTAGCGTCCAGTTCTGGCTTACGAACTTCGGCGATATTGATCTGTGCAGGAACGCCAGCGATATCCGCTACGACCTTGCGCAGTTTTTCTACGTCTTCGCCTTTCTTACCGATAACGATGCCCGGGCGAGCAGTGTGAATAGTCACACGGATGCTCTTAGCCGGACGCTCGATAACGATACGAGATACGGACGCTTTAGCCAGTTCCTTAGTCAGGTACTGACGTACTTTAAAATCGCTGTCCAGGTTGTCAGCGAATTCTTTGGTGTTCGCAAACCAGGTTGAGTTCCATGGTTTTACAATACCCAGGCGAATACCATTAGGATGTACTTTCTGACCCATTGCTAGTCTCCAGAGTCTCAGCGATCGGACACAACCACAGTAATGTGGCTGGTGCGCTTCAGGATGCGATCTGCACGACCTTTCGCACGCGGCATAATGCGCTTCATGCTTGGGCCTTCGTCTACGAAAATTTTCGCAACTTTCAGATCGTCAATGTCAGCGCCATCGTTGTGTTCAGCGTTAGCAATGGCAGATTCCAGGACTTTCTTAACCAGTACAGCCGCTTTCTTATTGGTGTAGGTCAGAACTTCCAGGGCCTGCGACACTTTCTTACCGCGAATCAGGTCAGCAACAAGGCGAACCTTCTGAGCAGAAGAACGAGCATGGCGATGTTGAGCTAAAGTTTCCATCTCTTCCTCCTACCTTATTTCTTCTTCGCTTTTTTATCAGCAGCGTGGCCGCGATAAGTACGAGTCGGTGCGAATTCACCCAGTTTGTGACCGACCATTTCGTCGGAAACAAAGACTGGAACGTGCTGACGACCATTATGGACAGCGATGGTCAAACCGATCATGTTAGGAAAGATCGTTGAACGACGGGACCAAGTGCGCAGGGGCTTCTTGTCTCCGCTTTCCACCGCTTTCTCTACCTTCTTCAGCAAGTGCAGGTCAATAAAAGGACCTTTCTTGAGAGAACGTGGCATGGCTTATCCTCTAAAATTATTTGCTACGGCGACGTACGATAAATTTATCAGTACGCTTGTTGCTGCGGGTCTTCTTACCTTTGGTCTGAACGCCCCACGGAGTTACCGGGTGCTTACCAAAGTTACGACCTTCACCACCACCATGTGGGTGGTCGACTGGGTTCATCGCAGTACCGCGAACGGTAGGACGAACACCACGCCAGCGTGCAGCACCTGCTTTACCCAGAACGCGCAGCATATGCTCAGCATTGCCAACTTCGCCCAGGGTTGCACGGCAGTCTGCTTCGACTTTACGCATTTCACCAGAACGCAGACGCAAGGTGACATAAGCACCATCACGAGCAACGATCTGAACGTAAGTACCAGCGGAACGTGCCAGCTGACCGCCTTTACCTGGTTTCATTTCTACGTTATGAACGGTAGAACCAACCGGGATATTGCGCATCGGCAGGGTGTTACCTGCTTTGATTGCAGCATCAACGCCAGACTGAATCTGGTCGCCAGCTTTCAGGCCTTTAGGGGCCAGGATGTAACGGCGTTCGCCATCTTTGTACAGAACCAGCGCGATGTTCGCGGAACGGTTCGGATCGTACTCAAGACGCTCAACAACTGCTGGGATACCGTCTTTGTTGCGTTTGAAGTCAACAATACGATAAGCCTGCTTGTGGCCACCACCGATGTGACGAGTGGTGATACGGCCATTGTTGTTACGACCACCGGATTTGCTGTTTTTTTCCAGCAATGGAGCAAAAGGTTTGCCCTTGTGCAGCTCAGGGTTAACCACTTTAACGACGTGGCGACGACCCGGAGATGTCGGTTTACATTTAACAACTGCCATTGTATTACTCCTCCGACTTACTCAGCGCCGCCAACGAAGTCCAGATTCTGGCCTTCTTTAAGGGTGACGTAAGCTTTTTTCCAGTCGCTACGACGACCGATACGCTGTCCGTGACGTTTAACTTTCCCTTTAACAACCAGGGTGTTAACGACTTCGACTTCGACTTCAAACAGTTTCTGCACAGCAGCTTTGATTTCTGCTTTGGTCGCGTCTTTAGCAACTTTGAGAACGATGGTATTGGTTTTTTCCATCGCAGCAGACGCTTTTTCAGAAACGTGCGGTGCGCGCAGCACCTTCAGCAGACGTTCTTCACGAATCATGCCAGCATCTCCTCAACTTGCTTAACAGCATCAGCAGTCATTACGACTTTGTCGAAGGCGATCAGGCTAACCGGGTCGATACCAGTCGCGTCACGTACGTCAACCTTGTGCAGGTTACGTGCGGCCAGGAACAGGTTCTCGTCCAGCTCACCGGTGATGATCAGCACATCTTCCAGAGCCATGTCTTTCAGTTTCTGTGCCAGCAGCTTAGTTTTAGGCGCTTCTACAGAGAACTTCTCGACAACGATCAGACGATCCTGACGTACCAGTTCGGACAGAATGCTTTTCAGCGCGCCGCGGTACATCTTTTTGTTAACTTTTTGACTGTGGTCCTGCGGGCGAGCAGCGAAGGTTACGCCACCGGAACGCCAGATCGGGCTCTTGATAGAACCTGAACGCGCACGGCCGGTACCTTTCTGGCGCCACGGCTTTTTGCCGGAACCAGTGACTTCAGCACGAGTCTTCTGAGCACGAGTACCCTGACGAGCACCTGCTGCATAAGCAACAACAACCTGGTGTACCAGCGCTTCGTTGAAATCACGACCGAAGGTAGTTTCGGAAACAGTCAGCGCGCTCTGCGCGTCTTTCAATACTAATTCCATTGCTATCCCCTTACGCCTTCACAGCTGGTTTAACGATCAGGTCGCTACCGGTTGCACCCGGAACTGCACCTTTAACCAGCAGCAGGTTGCGCTCAGCGTCAACACGTACTACGTCCAGGCTCTGAACGGTTACACGCTCATTACCCAGCTGACCTGCCATCTTCTTGCCTTTGAACACTTTGCCCGGAGTCTGGTTCTGACCGATAGAACCCGGAACGCGGTGAGACAAGGAGTTACCGTGAGTAGCGTCCTGGGTACGGAAGTTCCAGCGCTTAACGGTACCGGCGAAACCTTTACCTTTAGAGGTACCGGTTACGTCAACTTTTTTAACTTCAGCAAACAGCTCAACGCTAATGTCCTGACCTACGGTGAACTCTTCGCCTTCTGCAAGACGGAATTCCCACAGGCCGCGGCCAGCTTCAACGCCAGCTTTAGCGAAGTGACCCGCTTCAGGCTTAGTTACACGGTTTGCTTTTTTAGCACCGGTAGTGACCTGAATTGCGCGGTAGCCATCGTTAGCCAGATCTTTAACCTGAGTAACGCGGTTTGCTTCAACTTCGATTACGGTTACTGGGATAGAAACGCCATCTTCAGTGAAGATGCGGGTCATGCCCACTTTTTTACCGACTAAACCAATCATTGTTTCAACCTCTCAATCGCTCGATGACCTGATTAACCCAGGCTGATCTGCACGTCTACACCGGCAGCCAGGTCCAGACGCATCAGAGCATCAACGGTTTTCTCGGTTGGCTCAACGATGTCAACCAGACGCTTGTGAGTGCGAATCTCGTACTGATCACGCGCGTCTTTGTTAACGTGCGGAGAGATCAGAACGGTAAAGCGCTCTTTGCGGGTCGGCAGCGGGATCGGACCACGTACTTGCGCACCAGTGCGCTTAGCAGTCTCGACGATTTCGGCGGTTGATTGATCGATCAGACGATGATCAAACGCTTTCAGGCGGATACGGATTCTTTGGTTCTGCATGAGACCAGAGCTCCAATTATTTTATAAACGAAAATAGTCACTACTCGCATCCATTACGATTGATGGAGGAGCGTAACCGTTCTTGCGTAGTTCCCCAATTGGGAACATTGTCGACAGCTAACTGCTCTGCCGGAGTTCATATCGAACTCGCCGTCAATTTTGACAAGCCCGCGCATTATACGCAAATTAGCCGATGAAGCAAGCCCTGTTTATAAATGCGGCATTTTGCGCAATTGCGACCCGCCTTCCACCTTTCCTTGCCATTGTGCAACCTCCGCGATTTCGCAGGAAAGCACCTCTCAAAAACACGATCTCTACATTGCTTCTACTTTGGCTCAGATGAACACTCCCGGCGTCACCACACCACGGAGTTGTAATGATGCTGTTTACCGCCCTGCCCTTTCTGGGTCTGTACATTGGATTAACCCTGACGCTTGGATGGATAGACTGGCGAACGGGAATGCTGCCCGATCGCTACACCTGCCCTTTGCTGTGGTGTGGTTTGCTTTTTTCGGTCGCAGTCCGGCCCGATGAGACCGCCACCTTTGTGTTAAGTGCGGTCGTGGGCTATGGCTCTTTTGCACTCATTTACTGGGTGTATCGGGGTCTGCGCGGGCGTGAGGGGTTAGGCTATGGCGATGTGAAATTTTTTGCGGCGCTGGCCGCCTGGCATGGATGGACGTTTTTGCCGGCACTCGCCGTCACGGCGTGCACATTAGCGTTGGTTTTTATTTGCGGGCAGGCTTTGGTTTTCCGTTCCTGGCAGGCACTAAAAAGCCCGCTGCACTTCGGCCCTTTTCTGACCGCAGCAGGCTATATCATCGGCACTGAACAGTGGCTCAGTTTTCGACTTTGATCTGAGACTGCAGGTAATTCTGGATGCCGATCTTACCGATGAGCTCGAGCTCCGTCTCCAGCCAGTCGATATGCCCTTCTTCGTCTGCCAGAATTTCGATCATCATATCGCGACTGACGTAGTCATGGACGGTGTCTGCGTAGGCGATGGCTTCACGCAGATCTTTTGCCCCATCTAACTCCAGGCGCAGATCGGACTGCAGCATTTCCTCAACATCTTCACCGATGCCAAGCTTGCCGAGATCCTGCAGATTAGGAAGTCCCTCGAGAAATAAAATACGCTCAATGTATTTATCGGCGTGTTTCATCTCATCGATGGATTCATGGTATTCGACGTCGTTGAGGCGAGTCAGACCCCAGTTTTTGAACATTCTCGCGTGGAGAAAGTATTGGTTGATCGCGACAAGCTCATTTCCCAACAATTTATTGAGATAACTTATGATTTTAACATCACCTTTCATTGTGTAGTCCCTCCGCTTCCACTCATTGAAGCGTAGATCGGGCTACGGGGATGTCAAAAAGAAAGACGAAAACTTAGGCGATCTCTTTAAACTCTGGCATCTGAGTTAATTCATCCTGCATGATTTCTCGTGCCGCACGAATACACTTACCGCATTGATTTCCTACGGGAATAAACTTTCTCAGCTGCTGAAAGGATTGCGGATGGAACTGGCGCACTGCCTGGCGAATTTTTTTATCGCTTACACCGTTACACAAACAAACGTACATAATTGCTCCCGTTCAAATTCTGCGCAAAGTGTAAATGAGAATAGTTATAATTACAATAGCACAGCAATGAAACCGGTGCGGCAACCGAGGAAGAAAATACGTACAAATATGTCAGCACGAAATAGCAGACAGCAAAAAGGGCGCCGAAGCGCCCTTTTTAATTCAAAACTAATTAACGAGTAATTAGCTCAGAACTTTAGCAACAACGCCCGCACCTACAGTACGGCCGCCTTCACGGATTGCGAAACGCAGACCGTCGTCCATCGCGATTGGGTGGATCAGAGTCACAACCATCTTGATGTTGTCGCCTGGCATTACCATCTCAACGCCTTCTGGCAGTTCGATGGTACCGGTCACGTCAGTA
>WJYM01000018.1 GCA_009668205.1 Enterobacteriaceae bacterium RIT691
GGCGGAAATACCCGCCAGTTGTGTCACCGGAGCCTGCAAGGTCAGCGAGGCATCCTGCATCAGCATGGTCGCGGGTGTGATGGCTTTGTCGGTGCTGGTAAACTGAATGGCATAACTGAATGGTGTGCTCAGCGCTTCCCGGCCTTCAAAATTCAGCACATCGAGTGGTGATGTGGTGCCGCGCACCTTTAACAGATGGTGGCTGTGGTTGAATATCAGTCCGCTGTTCATTATGTTTTATCCTTAAAAATCCTTATAACTCACGACAGATCCTCAATGAAGCCTGGCTATTGCGCTTCTATCCCTTTTTCGATCACCCCACCTCATAAAAATCATCCACCATCGATGGAATAAGCTGCGACTGGCACGGGCAGGTACTTTTACTGTGCAACGTTCCGGCAAAATTCCGCATATTCACTGTGTCGCCAGGAATACTTCCTGATATAGGAAACTGCATATTAGGCGGAAGCTTGCCGCAGGTTACGCGATCCAGCTCTCTAGCCACCGGTTTCCCCATAATCAGATGCGTCGGGTCCCCCTCGAGTATCACTCCGCCACAGGTCGTTTTGTCACCTACGACCAGATAAAAGCCCATTGCCATAATTTTCCCTCTGTTATTTAGCCTTATCTTATTGAGGTACATAGGGCGTAACGATCACACTCCAAATGTCACTCTGTCCTTGCTCACTGCTGATAATCATTTGTACTTCATTACTACGTTGTGCAGCCTGTGCCGCAGCGGCAATAGCCAGCCAGGGCGCGGCGCAACCAACATGGCCTAATGTACGGTCAAGATTGTGAATATCACTGGCCGGGTTCAGCGCAGCCAGGGGGGATTTGCCTGTCAGGGCAGTAACATGTCTGTGCTGCTCATTAGTGAGCCCAGCCAGCCAGAGGTGAAGTTGCTTATTCTCAGGTAACGGCACCCAGTCCAGCGCCTGCATCGCACCTCCGTCGAGCGCTTCTGGGTGACTTTTTTCCGGGCGGTGAAGCAACGCCCGTGGAGTCAGCGTTTTTTGTGTTAATCGGTTGCCCACCAATAAAGTGACAACCGCTTCCGCAGTCATATCGGGTGAATCCGGGGCTATCTGGAGGGCAACCACCAGTAACAACGCATTATCGCGAATATTGTGGTCGAGCCAGTGATCGATAAACGCCAGACCACTGCCCCTGCTGTAGGTGGCAGACTGGAGAAGACCTGCTTCTTTCAAGGCCGATCGCCAGCATGCGTCTACCTGTGAAATGGGTACAGAGGACGTTGACTCCAGCAGCACCGTGACAGGCTGGTCAGATGAGAACACTGCCAGCTCAGGCTGTAATGTTTTTAGTAAAACAGCAAAAGAGGAGGACAGTAATCTCTCCGGCGTCGTGCCTTCAGACACGGGCCGGCGTGTGTGATAACACCCCTCCTCCCCGGACCAGCTTTTTTGGGCGCAAAGCTGGGTGTGGCGAGGACTTAATGCATCCAGTGGAGATAAAGTATTATCAGGACGCGCGGTGATGAATTCTGTTGCCAGCACCTGTAATGCCCGACGCCCCCGGCGTATCTCCTGCAAAATACACTCTTCCCGACGCCTATCCCAGGCGCTTGCATAGATATCCTGTAGCAAATAAACAGTCAGTCGGATAAATGCAACGATCGCCCAGACCCCCGTCGGGATCGCCGTCGTGATCACCCAGAAGTGATCATTCCCGGTTATTTTTTCCAGCAACCGGGAAATAAACGCACCAATAACCAGCAGACACAGTAAGGTTCCAAACCAGCGTAAAGGTCTTGGGGGCTGAGGTCGCCATGAAAGCGGAGGGATTTTATTTAGATTGACGGCCATGGTATTCCTTACCGTTAGATCATCCAATTCCAAAAATATTTATCTAAATTAATCATTGATATTCATACCAATAAAATACACATCACCGATTTTAGCCGTAGCAACAAGGAATGTATAATTGAATTGTATTCAGCCAATTTAATAACTACAGTTAAATTAACTAAAATGACAAGCAGACCATATACATATTATATCCCAGTGAAAGCAAGTTCCTAAAAACACAAACACACCACATTAGAGTTCCACCATAATCAGCGTACAGATCTTGGGGGGCTAATGTCGCCATGAAAGCGGATGTTTTTTTAAGATTGACGGTCATGGCATTCCTTACTGCTATACTATCTAGTTATAATAATATTCTTCCGAGCTGTTGTTTGTTTTCGCAAATGAAACCAGCGCAGCTACGTTATTTTAACCAACTTCTATTAATTACTCACATGGCATTCCATACACTTTAAACCCTCATCTACACAGCAATAAAAAGCCACAAACACATCATAATTAATGATTATTATTCAACGCAACGAAAATTTATAAGACTTTAGTGTTTCAATTTATAACTACAGAGAAAAACAAAGCTGACAATCTAATTACCAGAAAAAAAATGATTATATCATCACCTTTTTCCATCGTAGATGGATTTAACCTTTCGCCCATCAATTACAACCACTTTCTGATTAGACCGAAAATAATAAGAGTTCTCGTTACCACCATAATAACCAAAACTAATCATAAATTCTTCAATGTTATTATTACCATTCGAATCACATTCTTTCACTCTATCTAGAAGATAATTTATTTCCGTGCCAACTTCACACCTATCTTTTTGAGTTAATATTGAAAATAACGTGCTATTTATTTTACCCTCCAGGAACCAGCGATTATTTACCAATGAAAACTCCATTGTCCCTATATTATAACGCCTAATGCCTGATGGGAAAGAATAACCATCATTAAGTCTTGCTGTGAAATAAATAACTTTTCCTGCTGGTATTTCCACCCATGCATCTCGATCATAGTTTGATTCATATTCACACCATCCACTTAGATAATCCAACCGAATACCATCGGTAGTGATTAAAAAGATGTTACTACAAAAACTTGAACGCATAGATGCATCTAAATAAGAAGCAGGGAGATCGTGTTTGTGTATAAAATAAGATTGCGTTGATTTATTGCTAAAACTGACTATAGCAAAAATATAACCACGCTTTTGTTTTATTTCCAAGTTAAGTTTAACACCAGAACGTGCTTGTTCAGCATCACTTTCGGCATCGCTCGTTTTAAAGAAAGGCCCAATATCACTAGCTTTAGTTTCTTCTGTTACATACCAATTAGACTCAAGCAAAGGATAGATCTCTGGATTTTTATGTGTAGTCCCATTCCATTTCAATAAGCCATAACCATATTGTCTAAGTACAACTTCTTCACTTGCCATTGATTCAAAAACAGGAAGTAATAAAAAAAATATAATATTAATTAACTTCAAAATATCTTTCATTATTATATACATTCTGCATAACCTCTACACTTCTGTCACTCACAAGCTCATCCGCTTTCATCTGGAACTTACCCGGTGTTATTTATTGGATTTTCCCCCGAAGGAGCTACATCACTCGAATTAAGATTAATACCAAAGTGGGACATTTCATGGAAGTTAAAAACATTGTGTGAGGAATCTGTAATTTTAATATCATGCTTTATTTTAAAGTGCTTTGAATAATTGGTTTCTATATCTATCCCGCACCAAAAGTATGCACCATTAGATTCGAAAATATAGAGTCACTTATGTTAATAAACTTCAACACCTTCACCGAATCACTGCGGATGAAGACCATCACTTTTTATACTATAAACCGTTTTTGTTATTCCCTTGCCATTCCCATCAAATTTAGAAAACCACTCAATACTAAAACCTTCTTTATTCCATTTGAATGAGCTATAGTCAGTCTCACTAGACACCTCCCCCGACTCTAGGCTTGCCATTGAGAAACTCCCCTTACAACTCCCCGCCAGTACTTTACCAACTATACTAACATTGTGCCCTTGTACTTTAGATATATACAACCATAACTCAAAACCACTACCGCAGAAACCTTCTGGATTATATTTATTAGAAAACTCCCTCTGGAATAAAGAAAAATAATACTCATCATTGATTTTATTTAACTCTTTAATAAGAACGATAAAATTAGAGTCAACAGAATCAGATGTTAATGGCAAAGGAATTTTAGAAACCAAACCTGATGAGTTAAAAACATTAATACTTTTATCATTAGTGTTAATAACATACTTAGATTCCGCCACTACACTCTCAGATAAAAGAATCAGTAGGAAAATAATAAATTTTATTTTACTCATCCAGGATGTGATCTGCATAGCAAATCCCCGTATAACGCCATGGATGATCTTCATTCTGCCCTGAACCACCTAAAGGATATTGTTTTGAATCTCTATTGTGTAGTACTTCTTCTGTATTATTTGCATTTGTGGGATTATCAGTATCCCAACCAATATTTCCTGTTTGTGAATCGCATAAGATATTGTTTTTTCTAGTCCATTGCCTAAGTGTTGGGTCCCACACATGATACGCCCCTCCATTCCATCTTGAAAAAGTCTCATGTTGTAATTGTTCTTCTGTATATGAACCATGAGTTCCAAGATAGTTCTTCGCTTCTAGTTGCTTTTGTTTATATAACGAAGAACCACTAAGTATATTTTCCTTCCAGCTCCATACTTGTGTATATGTCGGTGCAGGATTTGTTATTTGAGTCATGCCATAACCTTGATCAAATGATGTTATTGGCTCCGAATCAAAGTTAATAAAATTCTTTGAATGTGTTTCCTGCGCTATTAATTTATCAAAGCCCGATAACCCTTCCTGATTGTTAACAAAAGTTGTTATATCTTCTGCGCTCGGATTCTGCCCTTTTATATTTATTATTCTTTCGATTTCAGCTTGCCCAACTTTGACTTTAACTGTAAGTTTTCCGCCAATAACATCTCCACCAAAGTCTACAACCCATATCTTTTCAGAAGATACAAATGAACCACTTTTTGAAAATTTTTTTAATACGCTCCCGGTTCTTGCTCTTTCCTTCAAACCACTAGATTTAGCATCCCATACGATGGACCATGCCCACTGATACGGTCCCGGTTCCTCTGAAGTAAATTCAAAAATAATTTCTGGTAATGTCGCATCTGTGTTGATGTTAATAGTGGAATTATCATTCGGCCTAACCCAAGATATTGTTGCAGGTGCAGATACTACTCTGACAACACTATCCTGTGTGCTATTAGTACTTCCTGCATTTACGACCCTTTGTCTTTTTTCAGTCATTTTCAAATCCTATTTGAAAGTATAAGAAATAGATAATAACTCTGACTCTTTAGTCTCCACTCTTTGTGTAAAGCCATCATCATCCGTAATCCCTTCCCACACCAGCCCAGACAAACTTGTAATTTTATAAGGAATATTTCCAAGCACATACATGCCAGAATCATCAAAAATCTGGAACTGCTCATCGAACTCTTTTTTTTCATCATCCTCCGAGTTAATCAACGGAAACGCCATCATCTCCGGCTTCGAAAAGGCCTGCGGCTTGCGCCCGTATATCCCCGCTTTCGTCAGAAATTCCCCCTTCGTTCCGCATTCAATCTTGTTCCCGTCCAGCGTGATATAACTGCCGCCACCATTAATCGTGATCTTTTTCTTTGCCGTGATCGTAATTTCATCCTGAGTACTGGTGATGGTGATCGCCTTTTGTGCCAGCAGCTCCATCACATCATTCTGCGCCTGAAGGGATACCGCCCCCTGGTTGGCTATGAGTTTAATACCCATCTTTCGTACAAACAGACTGAACGTATTCCCTACGCCGATAAAAAAGTCTTTCACTACGCTGATATCTGCCTTGTTTCCTGCGCTGGCTATCAGATTCTTCTTCGCACTCACCTGCAGATGCTCACCGCTCACCAGGGCGATGCCTTTCGGGGCACTCATCAGTAATACCGCCTGCTTCAGCTCAGTCATACTCTGCTGCAACAGGTTTATCTGTGACTGAATGTCCGCCGGGCTGGCCTCTGCCGTCTGCGCATCCGCTGAAATTTTTTGCATCTGCTGCTGTGCGCTTTCCAACAGACTTATGGCAGGTTGCATCTCCAGTATCTGACCACCCGCTTTGGGCTGTGCGTCGGCGCTGATAAATATCCCA
>WJYM01000019.1 GCA_009668205.1 Enterobacteriaceae bacterium RIT691
GCGGGTCGGGGTGTCATATTCAACGTGAGAAGTGTTGATGGTGATACCACGAGCTTTTTCTTCTGGTGCGTTATCGATCTGGTCGAATGCGCGAGCAGAACCACCGTAGGTTTTAGCCAGTACGGTAGTGATTGCAGCGGTCAGCGTTGTTTTACCATGGTCAACGTGGCCGATAGTACCGACGTTAACGTGCGGTTTTGTACGTTCAAACTTTTCTTTAGACATCGATTGTCCCTCTAAGACACGGATAAATCGGTGATATCACCACATCAACCAGGCAATATGCCTGAATTGTTGAATGCATTTACACTGAAACAGAGAGAAATGGGAGGGAGATAGTGAAGTGGTGCTGATACCCAGAGTCGAACTGGGGACCTCACCCTTACCAAGGGTGCGCTCTACCAACTGAGCCATATCAGCACGTTTGGAGCGGGCAGCGGGAATCGAACCCGCATCATCAGCTTGGAAGGCTGAGGTAATAGCCATTATACGATGCCCGCATCCTGAAACTCGGCTACCCAGTTCTTTCTGTACAAAAGAAGAGATTTCTCTCTTCTCTTGTTTAGGCCGGTAAAATTTACCAACCCAGGCGGCGAAAAACGCTGCCAGAAAGTGGTGGTGGGGGAAGGATTCGAACCTTCGAAGTCTGTGACGGCAGATTTACAGTCTGCTCCCTTTGGCCGCTCGGGAACCCCACCGGACTTGATGGTGCCGACTACCGGAATCGAACTGGTGACCTACTGATTACAAGTCAGTTGCTCTACCTACTGAGCTAAGTCGGCATCAAGTAGCGCGCATTTTATGGAGACATGGCGGGTCATGCAACTAAAAAATTGCATAAAATGTTCTTTCGCTCATATTTTGTGCTCTGGCAGGCAAAAGTGATGCAGTTTTCACCGTTTGCGTTAAAAATTTGGACTACCCCGCCCTGGCAGCCCTCCTTCCCTCACCGCATTTGAGGCATCTTTTATCGGATGGGCCATTGCAAACACCGGGTTACTCGTCGACAGAAGCGACAATCTTCTCTCTCTGATTCTCTCTGTTTATAGGTAATGCCTGTCCCGGCTGTGATGCTTCCTGCTTAAAGCATCACTTAATCTGATTTTTTCTTCTTATTCCCTTCCAACTGGTGTTAACCTCCTGCCCATTCTCCTGATTAACTGAATGTGACGCGTCACCCTCTTTTGTCTGAGTCAGAGGAAGGTGGCAAGCAGAACAGGCTTATGAGCAAAAAAGAGCAAACGTTAATGACGCCGTATCTACACTTCAACCGTAGCCAGTGGGCTGCACTTCGTGACTCCGTGCCAATGACCCTTACCGAAGGGGAGATAACACGGTTAAAAGGGATTAACGAAGACCTGTCGCTGGAAGAGGTCGCGGAGATCTATTTGCCGCTGTCACGTTTGCTTAACTTCTATATTAGCTCCAACCTTCGCCGGCAGGCGGTGCTGGAACAGTTCCTCGGGACTAATGCCCCTCGCATTCCCTATGTCATCAGCATTGCCGGTAGCGTGGCCGTGGGTAAAAGCACCACCGCCCGCGTGCTTCAGGCGCTGCTTAGCCGCTGGCCTGAGCACCGCCGTGTTGAACTCATCACCACTGATGGTTTCCTTCATCCTAATGATGTCCTGAAAGAACGTGGGTTGATGAAGAAGAAAGGCTTCCCGCAGTCCTATGATATGCATCGTCTGGTGAAATTTGTGTCCGACATCAAATCGGGTGCCGTAGATGTGACTGCGCCGGTCTATTCGCATTTAATTTATGACGTCATCCCTGACGGAGATAAAACCGTCACGCATCCGGATATCCTTATCCTTGAAGGATTGAATGTCTTACAAAGCGGGATGGATTATCCTCACGATCCACACCATGTTTTTGTCTCTGACTTCGTTGATTTCTCAATTTATGTGGATGCACCAGAAGAGCAGCTGAAGAATTGGTATATCACCCGATTCCTGAAATTCCGTGAAGGTGCTTTTACCGATCCTGATTCTTACTTCCATAATTATGCCCAACTGAGCAAAGATGAGGCCGTCGGTATTGCCACATCGCTATGGAACGAGATTAATTTGGTGAATCTTAAAGAAAACATTCTTCCTACTCGTGAACGTGCCAGCCTGATTCTGACGAAAAGCGCTAATCATTCGGTCGAACAAGTCCGCTTACGGAAATAAGAAAGGGAGCCATTGGCTCCCTTTTTTCATTCTGCGCTGCGCAGTGATATTTCCCCGCCCATCCAGGGCTTGATAATCCCATCCTGCTCCAGCAGTAATGCTCCCTGAACGTCAATGCCGCGGGAGATGCCCACTATTTCCTTTTCCCCGATAATCAATTTCACCGGGCGGTGAATAAAGTTATCCAGCTTTTCCCAGCGTGATAGCCACGGCGTCAGCCCTTCCTGCTCAAACAGCTGCAGAGCGCTGCGCAGCTCTTTAATCAAACGAACCGCCAGCGTGTTACGGTCAATTTTAATACCAGCTTCCTGAAGGTTAATCCAGCCTTGATTCACCACGTCCGACTCCACGCGACGCATGGCCAGGTTGATACCGGCACCGATCACGATCTGCGCAGCATCGCCCGTTTTCCCTGTTAATTCGACCAGAATACCCGCAAGCTTGCGATCCAGAAGGTAGAGATCGTTTGGCCATTTAACCCGTACTTTGTCGGCACCCAGGCTCTGTAAGACTTCAGCCATCACAATCCCAATCACCAGGCTGAGGCCAATTGCAGCGGCAGGCCCCTGCTCCAGGCGCCAATACATAGAGAGGTATAGATTGGCACCAAACGGTGAAAACCATTTACGGCCACGACGACCGCGCCCTGCCTGTTGGTATTCAGCAACGCAGACATCACCTGATTTCAGCGAGCTGATACGATCAAGCAAGTACTGATTAGTTGAATCAATAACGGGAAGAACGGTGACGCTCGTCTCGTCGACCGCGCCACGGATAAATTCTTCGCTTAGCAGCTGAATAGGCTCAGGCAAGCTATATCCCTTGCCCGGTACCGTAAAGACATCCACACCCCAGTCACGCAGCGTCTGAACATGTTTGTTGATCGCCGCACGGCTCATCCCCAATCGTTCACCCAAATGCTCACCAGAATGGAATTCGCCGTCGGATAAAATGGAGATCAGCGTCAGTGGTACCGTATTATCTTTCATGCAATGGCCTCCACAGCGCTCACTTCACCTTTATGGCCGATAAACCGCACTTCGGGTTCCAGCCAGACATCAAATTTGTTGCCTACCTCGTGGCGAATATAGTGCGCCAAAGCGACAACATCTTCACTGGTGGCATTATCTTCATTGATCAATACCAATGCCTGCTGGCGATGTACCATTGCGCCACCGACACTTTTGCCTTTCAGTTGGCACTGATCGATAAGCCAGCCAGCTGCCAATTTTACGCTTCCGTTTGCCTGTGGATAATGTGGCGCACCAGGGAAGCTGGCCAACAGTTTATCTGCCGTTTCACGGCTGACGACGGGGTTCTTGAAGAAGCTGCCGGCATTGCCATTCACTTTCGGATCGGGCAATTTTGTCATTCGCATATGACATACGGCATCAAAGACCTGTATTGGCGTAACGGTCTGAGGATCCAAACGCGTCAGGTCACCGTAGGTCAGAATCGGTTGCCATGCTTTCATCAACTTAAGACCTACTGCGACAATGACATAGCGATCCTGATACTCATTCTTGAAGATACTGTCGCGATAGCCAAAGCGGCACTGCTGGGCACTCAGGCGCACAGGTTCACCTGTAGCCAATTCTATGCAATCCACATATTCGCAAACACGTTGTAATTCAATGCCATAAGCGCCGATATTCTGAATGGGTGAGGAACCAGCACACCCGGGGATCAGGGCCAGATTTTCGAGTCCAGGCATGCCATTGTCCAGGGTGTACTTCACCAGATTATGCCAGTTCTCGCCTGCACCTACGTGCAGATGCCACGATTCCACCTGCTCAGTAACCTCAATTCCCTTGATTCTGTTTATCAGCACCGCACCTGAAAAATCCTCGAGAAAGAGTACATTGCTTCCTTCACCCAGGATCAGGACTGGCAGATTTTCATTGGTGGCTTGTTGCCAGGCACTCAGGAGATCGGCAGCATTTTCAGCACAAATAATTCGGGCTGCAGTATGCTCGATAGCAAAAGTATTCCAGGGCTTTAACGAGAGATTCATAGTGGCTTCCAGATGCAAAAACGTGGCTAGTTTACCGCATTCAGTCGGGGAAGGCTTGTGGATATGTCTGTGGATACTATTTCGCGTTAACGCAAAAAGGCCCAGTCTTTCGACTGGGCCTTTCGCTTTATTTGATGCCTGGCAGTTGTATGCCGGGCTTCCTGCCCGTCACCCTACGGGCAGCACTGCGTGCTGTGCAAAATCGTTCCCGACGATTTTGTCCTTCTCAGGAGAGCGTTCACCGACAAACAACAGAC
>WJYM01000002.1 GCA_009668205.1 Enterobacteriaceae bacterium RIT691
TGAGCTACGGATGCATCGGGATTACTACTTTACTACTGACTCAATGTCACTCATCTTGCCGCAACACTGATAAAGATGGTGCATTCGGGAGTATTAGTCACCGAAGGCTCACCCTAGGGGCCGTTGCTGCCGCAACGCTATCTTCTCTGGCACTTGCGATTATCTCGCAGGCTTGAAACAACAGCTTCACTGTTATCTCAAAGAAGATGGTGCATCCGGGAGGATTCGAACCTCCGACCGCTCGGTTCGTAGCCGAGTACTCTATCCAGCTGAGCTACGGATGCAAATGGCGGTGAGGCGGGGATTCGAACCCCGGATGCAGCTTTTGACCGCATACTCCCTTAGCAGGGGAGCGCCTTCAGCCTCTCGGCCACCTCACCAACACGCCTCTTGCGAGTGCTTCAAGTTTCTCGTTAAGAGCTTCTCGTCGCTGCGTGGCGCACATATTACTTTCTGGGACTTATAAGTCAAACAATTTTTCCAGACCTTTTATCGTTTGCACACTTCCCGCGCAATTAGCCTGCAAAAACGGCAAAAAGAGCGATTTATCAACAGACAAATCTATTGAAAGGCCCAAAACAGTCAGGCGTTCGTATAGCGTAAAGAGAGAGAAAATGTCGGGAATGGAGAAGCGAATATGACAGAAACAGCGAAGGTGGGGGATTTTGCGTCTCACCGATGAGTGAGACGCGGAAAAATCAGTAACTGGACTGCTGGGATTTTTCAGCCTGAATACGCTGGTAGATCTCTTCACGATGGACAGAGACTTCTTTAGGGGCGTTTACGCCGATGCGTACCTGGTTGCCCTTCACCCCTAAAACTGTCACGGTGACCTCATCGCCAATCATGAGGGTCTCACCAACTCGACGAGTCAGAATCAGCATTCTTTGCTCCTTGAAAGATTAAAAGAGTCGGGTCTCTTGTATCCCGGCATTATCCATCATATAACGCCAAAAAGTAAGCGATGACAAACACATAAACGTGTCAGCAGTCACGGCATTACATTCTGTTAAACCTAAGTTTAGCCGATCTACACAATTTCAACCTGACTTTATCGTTGTCAGTCTTGCTGTTGCAAGACGCCTTTATCCGAAGATTCAGGCGTCTGCCGCGTTTTATAGTTATTACAGTTTTGCACTGACCCAGGCTTTTACGCTGGCCAATGCGGCCGGGAGAGCCGCTGCATCCGTACCACCGGCTTGCGCCATATCAGGACGACCGCCCCCTTTACCACCCACCTGCTGGGCAACCATACCGATAAGCTCCCCTGCTTTCACGCGGTCCGTCACATCCTTAGAGACGCCCGCAATCAGAGAAACCTTATCGTCTGCAACGGTAGCCAGTACCACGATTGTAGAACCTAACTGATTCTTCAGATCGTCGACCATCGTACGCAGCATCTTAGGCTCAACGCCGGTGAGCTCACTTACCAGCAGCTTCACCCCATTGATCTCTTCGGCTTTGCTGGAGAGGTTTGCGCTCTCCTGCGCGGCAGCCTGTTCTTTCAGCTGCTGCAGCTCTTTTTCCAACTGACGGGTGCGCTCCAGTACGGAACGGACTTTATCGGTCAGGTTATGGCTGTCGCCTTTCAGCAAATGCGCCACATCGCTCAGCACATCACTCTGTGAGTGCAGACTGGCAATTGCGCCTTCACCGGTCACTGCTTCGATACGGCGCACGCCAGCAGCGGTACCGGATTCAGAAGTGATGCGGAACAGACCAATATCACCGGTGCGGGAAGCATGCGTACCGCCACACAGCTCAGTGGAGAAGTCGCCCATGCTCAACACACGAACGCGCTCGTCGTATTTCTCGCCGAACAGTGCCATCGCGCCTTTCGCTTTCGCGTCTTCCAGCTCCATGACATGGGTTTCGATTGGCAGGTTACGACGGATCTGAGCATTCACCAGATCTTCCACCGCACGAATTTCTTCCGGCTTCATCGCTTCAGAATGCGAGAAGTCGAAGCGCAGCTGCTTGTCATTGACCAGAGAACCTTTCTGCGCAACGTGGGTACCCAGTACCTGGCGCAGTGCCGCATGCATCAGGTGCGTGGCGGAGTGGTTCAACAGAATACGCGCACGACGCGCCTGATCGACATCAGCATGTACCGCGTCGCCCACTTTCAGCGAGCCATTCGCCAGCTTGCCGTGATGACCGATAGCCTGGCCGTACTTCTGGGTGTCGCTCACGGTAAAGCTAAAGGCTTCGCCTTTGAGCTCGCCTTTATCACCCACCTGGCCGCCAGACTCTGCGTAGAACGGCGTCTGATCGAGGACGACAACAGCATCCTGACCCGCAGCAATGCTCTCTACCGCTTTACCATCGACAAACAGCGCCGTGATTTTGCTGTTCAGCTCCAGATGGTCGTAGCCTTTAAATTCGGAAGCGCCATCTACGCGAATCATCGCGTTGTAGTCTGCGCCAAAACCGCTGGATTCACGCGCACGACGACGCTGCTCTTCCATTGCGGCTTCAAAGCCAGCTTCATCAACTTTAATGTTGCGCTCACGGCAAACGTCGGCCGTCAGGTCAACCGGGAAGCCGTAGGTGTCGTACAGGCGGAAAGCCGTTTCCCCATCGAGGGTGTCGCCTTTCAGTTTCGCCAGTTCGTCATCCAGCAGTGCCAGACCACGCTCAAGCGTACGGGCAAACTGCTCTTCTTCGGTTTTCAGCACCTGCTCAACCTGTGCCTGCTGACGCTTCAGCTCTTCACCGGCAGACCCCATAACCTCAACCAGTGGGCCAACCAGTTTCCAGAAGAAGCTCTCTTTTGCACCCAGCATGTTGCCGTGACGAACGGCACGACGAATGATGCGGCGCAGCACGTAGCCACGGTTCTCATTCGACGGGATCACGCCGTCGGCAATCAGGAATGCGCAAGAACGGATATGGTCAGCAATTACGCGCAGGGATTTGTTGCTCAGATCGGTCGCACCGGTCTCTTTCGCAACGGCCTGAATCAGCGTGCGGAACAGATCGATGTCGTAGTTGGAATTCACGTGCTGCAGAACGGCAGCAATACGCTCCAGACCCATACCGGTATCTACGGATGGCTTCGGCAGCGGCTCCATCGTACCGTCGGCCTGACGGTTGAACTGCATGAAGACGATGTTCCAGATCTCGATATAGCGGTCGCCATCTTCTTCCGGGCTGCCTGGAGGGCCGCCCCAGATGTGGTCGCCGTGATCGAAGAAGATTTCGGTGCAAGGGCCGCAAGGACCGGTATCACCCATCTGCCAGAAGTTGTCAGAAGCAAACGCCGCACCTTTGTTATCACCAATGCGGATAATACGCTCGCGCGGAACGCCAACGTCGTTAGCCCAGATTTCAAACGCTTCATCATCGGTTTCGTACACGGTCACCCACAGACGCTCTTTAGGCAGCGCAAACCAGTTTTCACCGGTCAGCAGCTCCCAGGCATACTGGATTGCATCGTGTTTGAAGTAGTCGCCGAAGCTGAAGTTACCCAGCATTTCGAAGAAGGTGTGGTGACGTGCGGTGTAGCCGACGTTTTCCAGATCGTTGTGCTTACCGCCCGCACGCACGCAGCGCTGCGAGGTGGTCGCACGGGAATAATTACGCTTATCGAGACCAAGGAAAACATCCTTGAACTGATTCATCCCGGCGTTGGTAAACAGCAGAGTCGGATCGTTGTTTGGCACCAGGGAGCTGCTGGCAACTACCTGATGTCCCTTGCTATGGAAAAAGTCGAGAAACGCCTGACGGATCTCAGCGGTGCTCTTGCTCATAATTATCCTGGAATCACGCTAACGGATTGTTGCAGGCGGCAGCTGAACAGTTTTTAGACAGTCAGGCAAGCCTTACGGAAAAAAGTGGGAATAAGATAAGTTTTCTTTGGAGGGAAGTAAAATACCGAGTGCTTCAGTCGGCAAAATTTCGCCAAATTTCCTGGATATCCTCCATCAGATAGCCACGCGTAAGCAAAAAGCGTTGTACTTTCACCTTTTCTGCAAATGCCGTTGGCAGGGGTTCGCCGTACTTCCGCTGTGCCTGGTCGCGAGCCAACTGCATCCAGTCAATCTCGCACTCATACATGGCCTGATCGATATCGGCACGGGCAATGCCCTTTTGATTCAGTTCCTGACGAATACGCGCCGGGCCGTACCCTTTGCGGCTGCGGCTGGCAATGAACTGGCGGGTAAACCGGCTGTCATCGAGGTAGTGACTTTCCTGACACCAGGCGATCACTTTCTCTACGTCTTCCGGTGGCGCATCTATCGGCTCCGGGCCCTTCTTCGTCATCACCGGTGCCGCGAGCTTGCGGCGCAGCTCTTTTTCACTGTGATCGCGCATCGCCAGAATACGAATAGCGCGGTCAAGTAGGCGGGCGTAGGCCGAGCGACGAGGTGTGGTTTCAGACATCGTTTTCCCTCACTTCCGATTCAAATAGCAAAAGGGCTGCATTCGCAGCCCTCTGTTTTTACTCTGTCACGATCAGAAATCTTCGTTGGTTTCTTCCACGCTGTTATCGTCAACGGTGAAGGCCGGTTTGTCGTCCGGATTCGTCAGCAGCAGCTCACGAACTTTCTTCTCGATCTCTTTCGCCGCCGCCGGGTTTTCTTTCAGCCAGGAGATAGCGTTCGCTTTACCCTGACCAATTTTGTCGCCGTTGTAGCTATACCAGGCACCGGCTTTCTCGATCAGCTTCTCTTTCACACCGAGATCAACCAGCTCACCGTGGAAGTTGATACCTTCGCCGTAAAGGATCTGGAATTCAGCCTGTTTGAAAGGTGCAGCGATTTTGTTTTTCACCACTTTCACGCGGGTTTCGCTACCGACCACGTTATCGCCCTCTTTCACCGCGCCAATACGGCGGATATCCAGACGAACAGAAGCGTAGAATTTCAGGGCATTCCCGCCGGTGGTGGTTTCCGGGTTACCGAACATCACGCCAATTTTCATACGAATCTGGTTAATGAAGATCAGCAGCGTATTGGACTGTTTGAGGTTACCCGCCAGTTTACGCATCGCCTGGCTCATCATACGTGCCGCGAGGCCCATGTGTGAGTCACCGATTTCACCTTCGATTTCCGCTTTCGGCGTCAGCGCCGCAACGGAGTCGACGATGATAACGTCAACCGCACCGGAACGTGCCAGCGCGTCACAGATTTCGAGCGCCTGCTCACCGGTGTCTGGCTGAGAGCACAGCAGGTTGTCGATATCAACGCCAAGCTTACGGGCATAGACAGGGTCCAGCGCGTGCTCTGCGTCGATGAATGCACAGGTTTTACCTTCGCGCTGAGCCGCAGCAACAACCTGCAGCGTCAGCGTGGTTTTACCGGAAGATTCCGGTCCGTAAATTTCAACGATACGACCCATCGGCAAGCCGCCCGCGCCCAGCGCGATATCCAGCGACAGTGAGCCGGTAGAGATGGTCTCCACATCCATGGAACGGTCTTCACCCAGGCGCATGATGGAGCCTTTACCGAATTGCTTTTCGATCTGGCCCAGTGCTGCCGCCAACGCTTTCTGTTTGTTTTCGTCGATAGCCATTATTAACTCCTGTCCGGGTGTTACCGCGTAAATTCGTTTAGTTGACGCAATTATACTGTATGGTCATACAGTATCAAGTGTTTTGTAGAAATTGTTGCCAGAGCAGTTCTAAAGCAAAGGCCGTGGCCTGACGACGCACGCTTTCGCGGTCACCGGTGAAGCATTCCTGGCGCGTCACGCCCTGTCCGTTGGCACAAGCCAGGCCAAACCAGACGGTCCCGACAGGCTTTTCGTCGCTGCCGCCATCCGGTCCGGCAATGCCGCTGACGGAGAGCGCGTAGGTTGCCCGGGCGGCCCGCAGCGCGCCAATCGCCATTTCCACCACCACGGGTTCGCTTACCGCTCCGTGCTGAATCAGCGTATCTTCGCGTACACCCACCATTTGTGATTTGGCTTCATTGCTGTAGGTCACGAACCCGCGCTCAAACCAGGCGGAACTGCCTGAAATATCGGTAAGGACTTTAGCAATCCAGCCGCCGGTGCAGGACTCTGCCGTGGTTACCGTAGCCCGTTGCGCTTTCAGCGCCAGCCCGACGTTTTCACTGAGCGCCATTAATTCACGATCGGTCATTACGTTTCCCTCAAAGCCAGAAAAAGACGGAATTCAGGGTAGCACTTTCATCAAAGAAAGGGAGATGAGGTGAGAATTTTACGAGGAGGGTTCCAGAGAATCGTTACGCGCCCCTTTCTGCGGGGCGCGGTTCAGAATTACTTCATACTTTCAGCGATGGCCTCGACGTTGTGTCTCAGCATTTTTACGTAGCTGTCAGCCACTCCACCGGATTTAGAGAGCGCTTCCGGATACAGTTCCCCCCCGGGCTGTGCGCCTGTGGCTGACGCTATCTGCTTCACCAGGCGTGGATCGAGTTGGTTTTCCATAAACCAGGTATGCACGCCGTCGGCTTTGATCTGGCCGATAAGTTGCCCCACGGCCGCTGCGCTGGCTTCGCTTTCTGAGGAGAGCCCCTGCGGAGCAAGGAACGTCACGCCGTAGGCCTGGCCAAAGTAGCCAAAGGCATCATGGCTGGTCAGCACTTTCCGTTTCGCCACTGGGATCGCGCTGAAGCGTGATTTTGCCCAACCATCAATCTGCGTAAGCTGAGCGATATAGGCTTGCCCACTGGCATTGAGTGCGGCTTCATCCTGTGGATCGGCTTTCACTAATCCTGCCAGAATATTTTGTGCATACAGCGCCCCGTTGGCCGCGCTGTTCCAGGCATGCGGATCGGTCACCGTTTTCCCTTCTTCTTCAAGCGTATGGGTTTTCACACCGGCAGAAGCCACCACCAGCTCCCCTTTGAAACCCGAGGCTTTGACCAGCCTGTCCAGCCAACCTTCAAGCCCAAGACCGTTGACCACCACCACATCTGCCTTGCTCAATAAAACACTGTCCTGCGGTGACGGCTCAAACGTATGCGGATCGCCATCCGGCCCGACCAGGGTGTCTACATGGACATGCTCCCCTCCCACCTGCTGCACCATGTCGCCAAGCACTGAAAAGCTGGCCACCACATTGAGCGTTTTCGCCATCCCCCCCTGAGAGAGTGCGCCCAGTACAATAGCCAAAATAATCCCCGAACGTTTCATTGTTTCCCCTTGATTAAAAAAGCGCTCGCAGACTGAAAGCCAGTCGGCTACGCGTGCCAAAAAAGACTGAAATGAAAAACAGAAGGCTGGCGCTCAGCACGATTGAGGGACCCGCAGGAAGATTCGCTGACCAGGAAAGGCTAAGACCCAGCCAGGCGCAGAAAGCACCGCTCACCGCGGCAATCAGCAGGATCATCGGCAGCGTGCGGGCCCAGCAGCGGGCCGCAATAGCAGGTAGCATCATCACCCCAACAGCCATCAGCGTGCCGAGCACCTGAAAACCCGCCACCAAATTCAATACCAGCAGAGCCAAAAACACGCCATGCAGGAGCGAAGGCAGGCGGCGGGAGTTCACTTCCAACCATGAACCGTCGAACGCCTCGCTGACCAGGCCGCGGTACAACAGCGCCATCACGACCAGCGTCAGGCTGGCGACACCGGAAACGAACAGCGCCGCGGTGTTGTCTACCGCCAAAATTGACCCAAACAGCAGGTGCAGCAAATCAACGCTGGAACCTTTCAACGACACCAGCGTCACACCCAATGCCAGTGAACCTAAGTAGAAACCGGCAAAGCTGGCATCTTCTTTAAGCGGCGTGCGGCGACTGACCCAGCCAGCAATCAGCGCCACGGCGATCCCGGCAATAAACCCGCCAACGGTCATCGCCAGCAGAGACATCCCGCTCAGCAGATATCCCACCGCCACGCCGGGCAAAATGGCGTGCGAGAGCGCATCGCCCATCAGACTCATGCGGCGCAGCAGGAGAAAAACGCCGAGCAGCGTGGTGCTGACGGACAGCGCCAGACAAACCACCAGCGCACGACGCATAAAGCCGAACTCGATAAACGGCTGAAAGAAGGTGTGCCAAATCATGCGCGCCTCGCAGTGTCAAACGCGGTGAGCACGTCAGAGGTTTCGCCCCAGTGCGCATGCTGGGATGCCAGCAGTAAGGTTTCCGGGAAGTGGCGGGCAACGCGTTGGTTATCGTGCAGTACGGCCAGGATAGTCTGCCCGTCACGATACATCTCCAGAATGACGTCCATCAGCACCTGCGTGGTGGCTTCATCGATGCCGGTAAAAGGTTCATCCAGCATCACCAGCGGAGCCTGTTGCACCAGCACTCTGGCAAACAGCATCCGCTGGAACTGTCCGCCCGAGAGCGATTCAATCGGCTCATTGCGCAGAGACGACAGCCCGACACGCTCCAGCGCAGCACTTATCTTCCGACGCGTTTCACCTTTCAGGCTGCGCAGTAACGACACCTTCGGCCACGCGCCCTGGCTGACCACATCCTGTACGGTTAAGGGAAACTGGGACTCCAGCGCATGGCGTTGGGCCAGCCAGCCAATGACCGGACGCCCCGCTGGCCAGTGCACTTTGCCGCTGACCGGCGGGATAAAGCCCGCCAGGGTTTTTAGCAGCGTAGATTTGCCACAGCCGTTAATGCCCACGATCGCCGTCAGCGATCCCGACGCTATCGTTCCGCACAACGATGGCGTGATAGCCAGTTGCTCATAGCCCGCCACCACATTATCGAGTTCAATCATGGCAGTGCGACCGCCCAAAGCGTGGCGAGCCACAGCAAAATCAGGATCGCCAGGGAGAACAGCACGCGTGTGAGGGCTGCGGCGTTAAACAATGAAGGAAGCATAATCAGACACCAATTAAATGTTATAACATAACAATAATCAGTTCGAAGAGAGATGTAAATTGATGCCGTTCAGTGGGGATGTATCGAAATATGTCTGGAGTCCCCTCCCGCAGGAGGGGAAGCGAGGATTACTGCTGAACGCGAGCCTGAGAAACGGCCAGTCCGAGCTGCCACACCGCCATCGCGTAATGGGTACTGTGGTTGTAGCGGGTGATGGTGTAGAAGTTCGGCAGCCCGTACCAATACTGGTAGCCAGTGCCCACATCCAGACGCAGCAGGCTTGCCTGTTGGTGATCGCCAAGAGATTGCGTCGGCGTCAGGCCAGCGGCGGAAAGCTGCGACACGCTGTAATTGGTTTTGAAACCGTTATCCAGTCCAGGTGCCTGGCCCATCGCCTGCACCGCAACCTGATCGCCTTTCACCCAGCCGTGCTGTTTGAAATAGTTGGCGACGCTCCCGATGGCATCATCCGGATCCCACAGGTTGATATGACCGTCGCCGTTAAAGTCCACGGCATACTGGCGGTATGAGGACGGCATAAACTGGCCGTAACCCATTGCACCGGCAAACGAGCCTTTCAAATCAAGCGGATCGTCCTGTTCGTCACGCGCCATCAGCAGGAAGGTTTCCAGTTCGCTGGAGAAGTACTGCGCGCGTCGCGGATAGTTAAAGGAGAGGGTCGCCAGCGCGTCCAGAATGCGGGTTTTACCCATTACGCGGCCCCAGCGTGTTTCCACGCCGATAATGCCGACGATAATTTCCGGTGGTACGCCATACACCTGCCAGGCGCGGTTGAGCGCATCCTGATGTTCATTCCAGAACATCACGCCATTTTGCACGTTATCCGGGGTAATAAACTGTTTGCGGTAGCGTAACCACGCGCCGTTTGGCCCGGTTGGCGCTTGTGCCGTCGGGGCCTGACGGTCCATCAGGCGCAGCACATAATCAAGGCGTTTCGCCTGAGAGAGGGTCTCATGCAGCTGCTGGCGGTCGAAGCCATGCTTGCTCACCATCGAATCAATAAATTGTTCTGCCGCCGGATTGTTTGCGAAGTCGCCGCCCATCATGGTGACGTTGTGCTGTGGTTCGAGTAAAAAACCACCGGAAGAGGAAGTGGCTGGCGCTTCGGCCGTTTTCGGTTTGCTGCTACAGGCAGCCAGCATCACGCAGAGCGGGAGCAAAGACAGGTAACGACGCTTCAACATGGGACATCCATTTAGCTAGTTCGGCAAGGAGGGATATGGTAAACACCCAGCCGGGGATAAGGAAGCCTCAGTGCCCCAGCGGCCAACAATATTTTGCTTAAATTTAGCCTTTGATCCCTAGCCGCTTTGCCAGCCGGTGCAGATTTGCCGCATCCAGCGAAAGCGCACGAGCGGCCGACGCCCAGTTGTTTTGCTGGCTGTGCAACGCCTGCACAATGGCCTGACGCTGAAACGCCTCGGTCGCCTCGCGCAGATTCACCGGTTCCGCCGCCTGCGACGGCACTGAAACCGCCGCTGATGTCTCGCCGCTTAACGAAAAATGCGACGGCGTCAGAACCACGTCATCACTCACGCTCGCCGCCCGCGCCAACACGACCGCACGATGAATTGCGTGCTCAAGTTCACGCACGTTGCCAGGCCATGCATAGGCCGCCAGTTGAGCGCGCGTGGCGGGACTCAGCACAACCTGAGAAAGCCCCATTCGCAGCCGGCACTGTTCGCAGAAATAACCCGCGAGCAAAATGACATCGTCCCCGCGCTCGCGCAGCGCCGGGACAGAAAGTGGGAACACGCTCAGGCGATGAAACAGATCGGCTCGAAAACGTCCTGCCAGCACTTCTTCTCGCAGATCGCGGTTGGTGGCGGCCAACACCCGGACATTCACCCGCAGACTCCGGTCGTCCCCTACCCGCTGGATATCGCCGTACTGCAGGACCCGCAGCAGCTTGGCCTGAAGCGCAAGCGAGAGCTCACCGATTTCATCGAGAAACAGCGTGCCGTTATCGGCAATTTCAAACTTTCCGCTGCGATGGCTGATGGCGCCGGTAAACGCGCCCTTCACATGCCCGAACAGTTCACTTTCTGCCACGCTTTCCGGCAGTGCCGCACAGTTGAGATAAACCAACGCGTGCCCCGCCCGCGGTGACTGCTGGTGAATCGCCTTCGCCACCAGCTCTTTGCCGGTGCCCGTTTCCCCCCCGATCAGCACGTTGAGATCGGAGGCAGACACAATCTCAATCTCTTTCTTCAGCTGTTGCATCGGTGCAGAAAGGCCAATCATCTCCTGGCTTCCCGCCTCAACGCCCTTCGGCGTCGGCCCTGCCAGAAGGTTTTGGCTTTCCAGTCTGGCGATCAGCAGTGCGTTATTCAGCGCCCCCGCCACCAGCGCAGCAATCAGCCGCAGCTCTTCGTTGCTGTAGCTGTCGAACTGGTGCGCATCCATGCCGTCCAGCGTCAGCGCGCCAATCAGCGTCTGCCCGGCAAACAGCGGCAGACCCAGGCAGGCATGCACCTTCAGGCTCTCTTGTCCTGGGATCAGGCCATCGTAAGGATCGGGTAAATCACTGTCGGCAGGGAAACGCACCACGTCACCCGCACGGGCAATGGCTTCAAGGCGCGGATGACCTTCCAGCGCAAAGCGCCGCCCAAGCACATCTTTTGCCAGGCCATCGATAGCCAGGGGAATGAACTGATGTGCCTCATAGCGCAACAGCGCCGACGCATCGCAGCCCAGCAGCTGGCGCAGGGTGGTGATTAAGCGGGAAAAGCGATCCGGATGCCCGATATCACTCTGCAGTTCAATGGCAATGTTTGCCAGCGCCTCAGTGGAAAAACTCATGCCTGCCTCGTGGTCATTCTGACTATACCCCTTGTCGTATTGACAACATCAATCATAGTCATAATGACAATTCACAGCAATGATGATTATTTAAAATCGTTATATATCAGTCAAATAAAGACTGGCACGCATCTTGATATAGCTACATCACTTTTTATGCACCAAATGACTGATTGAGGATGTTATGGCTATTCAGGTTAAAAACACGATTCACTGGGTTGGACAACGCGACTGGGAAGTGCGTGATTTTCATGGCACCGAGTACAAAACCCTGCGCGGTAGCAGCTATAACAGCTATCTGATCCGGGAAGAGAAAAATGTGCTGATTGATACCGTCGACCATAAATTCAGCCGCGAATTCGTGCAGAACCTGCGTGCCGAAATCGATCTGGCCGACATCGACTGCATCATCATTAACCACGCCGAAGAAGATCACGCAGGCGCACTGACCGAACTGATGTCCTGTATTCCGGATACGCCAATCTATTGCACCGCCAACGCCATCGACTCGATCAACGGCCACCATCACCACCCGGAGTGGGATTTCCACGTGGTAAAAACCGGCGACACGCTGGACATCGGCAACGGCAAGCAGCTTATCTTTGTGGAAACCCCCATGCTGCACTGGCCAGACAGCATGATGACCTACATGACCGGTGACGCGGTGCTGTTCAGTAACGATGCTTTTGGTCAGCACTACTGCGACGAGCGCCTGTTCAATGACGAAGTGGATCAAACCGAACTGTTCGAACAGTGCCAGCGCTATTATGCCAACATCCTCACACCGTTCAGCCGTCTGGTGACGCCGAAGATTACCGAAATCCTCGGCTTCAACCTGCCCGTCGAGATGATTGCCACGTCTCACGGCGTGGTATGGCGCGACAACCCGACTCAGATCGTCGAAATGTACCTGAAGTGGGCGGCGGACTATCAGGAAGATCGCATTACCCTTTTCTACGACACCATGTCGAACAACACCCGCATGATGGCTGATGCGATTGCTCAGGGGATCAACGAAGTCGATCCCCGCGTGGCGGTGAAAATCTTCAACGTATCCAAAAGCGACAAGAACGACGTGCTGACCAATGTTTTCCGCTCAAAAGGCGTATTGGTGGGCACCTCCACCATGAACAACGTGATGATGCCGAAAATTGCCGGTCTGGTGGAAGAGATGACCGGCCTGCGCTTTCGTAACAAACGCGCCAGCGCCTTTGGTTCACACGGCTGGAGCGGCGGCGCAGTCGACCGCCTGTCTACCCGTTTGCAGGATGCGGGCTTTGAAATGTCGCTGAGCCTGAAAGCCAAATGGCGTCCTGACCTGGACGCGCTGGAAGTCTGCCGTGAACACGGACGCGAAATTGCCCGCCAATGGGCGCTGTCTCCGCTGCCCGCCACGGCGACCGAAGCCGCTTGCGCATCTTTAAACGAAACCGCGCTAGCGGCCACCGACGGCGGCCCTGCCATGCAGTGCAGTGTTTGCCAGTGGATTTACGACCCTGCTCAAGGAGAGCCGAATCAGGATGTTGCGCCGGGTACGCCATGGAGCGACGTTCCGGATAGCTTCCTGTGTCCTGAGTGCTCATTGGGTAAAGAGGTCTTTGATGTGCTAGCCACGGAGGCAAAATGACTTCAGGTATCGTTATCATCGGCTCGGGCTTTGCCGCCCGCCAGCTGGTGAAAAATATCCGTAAGCAGGATCCGGCGATCCCCCTGACGCTGATCGCCGCCGACAGCATGGATGAGTACAACAAGCCGGATCTCAGCCACGCGATCAGCCGCGATCAGCGGGCAGACGATCTGACGCTGCAGACCGCTGGCGAGTTTGCTGAACAGTATCATCTGCACCTCTTTCCGCACACCTGGGTAACGGCTATCGATCCCGTCGCTCGGGTGGTGAAAAGTGCCGACCGGCAGTGGGGCTATGACAAACTGGTGCTGGCGACCGGCGCCCGGGCGGCGCTCCCGCCGGTAGACGGCAAGGCGTTGCTGATAACCCTGAACAGCCAGCAGGAATACGCCGCCGCACAGCAGCAACTGCATGACGCTCGCCGGGTGCTGATTGTCGGCGGCGGCCTGATTGGCTGCGAGTTAGCGATGGATTTCCACCGCGCGGGCAAGGCGGTCAGCGTGATCGACAGTTCCGCCAGCCTGCTCTCCTCGCTGATGCCGCCTGAAGTCAGCAGCCGCTTGCAGCATCAGTTAACGCAAAGCGGCGTGGAGCTGCTGCTTAACTCGCAGGTGAAATCCTTGTCCCAGGGCGAAAATGGCGTCGTCGTGACGATCGACCATGGACAGCAACGTACCGTTGATGCCGTTATCGCTGCGACCGGATTACGTCCGGAGACAGCCCTCGCTCAACGGGCGGGCGTGACGGTGAACCGGGGAATAGTGGTCAATAATCAGCTTCAGACCAGCGATCCGCATATTTTCGCGCTCGGCGACTGTGCGGAGATCAACGGCCAAATGCTGCCTTTCCTGCAGCCGATTTTGCTGAGCGCGCTGAGCCTGGCAAAAACGCTGCTGGGCACACCCGCCGATCTTAAACTGTCGCCGATGCTGGTGAAAATCAAAACGCCTTTGCTGCCACTGCAGTTAGCCGGAGAGACGCCGCGCAAAGATTTGCACTGGACGCTTGAGATCAACGGCGCGGGAATGACCGCACAGGGTTTTGACGACAATGACCGTCTTCGTGCGTTTGTGGTCAGCGAGGAGAAGATGAAGCAGGCCTTTGGTTTGCTGAAACAACTCTCCGCCTGAACGGAGGCCGGGTGGCACGATGCTCACCCGGCCTGCCCGCGCGTTCACAGCGTTTTTTGGCCCACCGGGCAAAACATTACACGCTTAAGGCGTCGTAACCCCGCCAACGGTACACCGCCAGCGAAATGATCCAACAGGCGACGAACAGCCCCATCACGATAAAACCGGCGTTACCGAGATTATCGTTCAGCGCGCCGACCACGTTCCACAGCCCGCCGCTGAAACCGAATTTATCCATTAGTAAGCCCAATGCTTCGAGGCCACCAATAAACAGCGCCACCACCACAGACGTGCCGGTGATGGTCATGTTGTAATAGAGCTTGCGCTGTGGTTTGTTGAATGCCCAGCCGTAAGCGCCCACCATCAACACGTTATCGAGGGTGTCGATCAGCGCCATACCGCTGGCAAACAGCGCCGGGAAAATCATGATGTTCCAGATGGACATCCCACTGGAGGCGCTGGCGGCGGTGATCCCCAGCACCCCAATTTCCGTCGCCGTATCAAACCCCAGTCCGAACAAAAAACCCACCAGGTACATGTGCCAGCTTTTGCCAATCAGACGGAACGTTTTACCAAACAGCCAGCTCATCACCCCACCGGCGGCGACGACGTCCGTACTGAAGGGTTTGCCCTGCTTAAAAGCGCGAAAGCTGCGCCACACGCTGCGTAAAATAATCAGGTTCACAAACGCCATCGCCAGCAAAAACAGCGATGAAACCGCCGTGCCGATCAGGCTGCCGGTATCGTGAAACCAGCCCATCTGTTTCTGGAAAGCCGTTGCGGTCGCGGCAATCGCTGCCGAAGCCAACACCACAATCGAAGAGTGCCCCAACGAAAACCACGCGCCAACGCCATACGGACGCTTGCCCTGCTGCATCATTTTGCGCGTGACGGTATCAATTGCCGCAATATGATCGGCATCGACAGCATGGCGTAAACCGTAGCCCCAGGCCAACAAGCTCGCCGCCATCAGCGCCCCACTATGACCGAACACCTGCCAGGCCCAACACCAGGCCAGCAGATTCGCCAGGAGCAGTCCCCCCACCAGCAGCGCTGCGCGGGGTTGTTGGCGTAAAAGCGTCATCAGCATCATTCCGTACTTCCCTTCTGCAAACGGGCAGCGGCAATCACCGCCTGTCCAAATGAAATTCCCCCGTCGCCTGATGGCAATCGGTTTGGAAATAAAAGTGTAAAACCAGACAGATAAAACGCCAGCCTCTCGCGTAACAGTCGGTTATGCAGCACGCCACCGCCAAAAGCCAGGGTGGTGATACCGCGTATTTCCGCGTGATGGCGCATGACATCCGCCAAACCTTGTGCCAGCACGTCATGAAACGCCCAGGCTTTCTCAGCTTCCGGCGCGTTCCAGTTCAGCCACTGCTGCCAAAACGTGGCCATATCGAGTGCGCGATCCAGCGTTAACGGATGCGCGTCTGACGTACTTTGCCTCGCCAGCGCTTCCAGGCGACAGGCCGCTTCCCCCTCATAGCTCAACGCAGCAGGCGCACACGCCAGGCTGGCCGCCACCGCATCAAACAAACGCCCGCACGACGAGGCCAGCGGCGCGTTAATGCCACGTTCAACCGCCCGGGCCAGGGCCTGCGCAGGATGTTGTGCCAGCACAGGTGAATTCTGCCAGTCAGGCATAAACGCCAGACCCTGCGCGAGGAAATTGCGCCACGGCTGGCGAGCGGCTAAATCGCCTCCGGGAAGCGCCACCACAGGCAGCCCGGCGAGATGCTCAAATTCGCGGTAGTTGACCCGCAGGCACTCGCCGCCCCACAGCTCACCGTTTTCCCCCATGCCGATGCCATCAAGCGTCAGCGCAATTACATCGCCGCCCTCACGAGGCCAACCGTGCTCTGCGAGGCAGGCCGCGGCATGCGCGTGATGATGAAAAACCACCTCGCGCGGTAGCCCCAGTCTTTCACCCCACTGCGCTGAGCGGTAGCCCGGATGCGCATCCACCACAACACGCTCGGGGGTAAAATCGTATATCGACTGCATCAGGCTCAGCGCTTTTCGCCACTGGGCTTCCACTCCCTCTTCAGCCAAATCACCCAGATGCTGGCTTAATACGGCTTCTTTTCCACGCACCAGACAGAAGGTGTTTTTCATGTCTGCACCGCAGCACAGTATCGGCGGCACATCGTCAAACCCCGGCGGAAGGGGTAGAGCATCCGGCACAAACCCCCTCGCCCGGCGCAGCATTTCCCCGCTTTGCCGAACCACGGAGTCATCCATCCGCTGAACGATGTCGCGGTTATGCAGTAAAAATCCGTCGGTGATGGCGGCTAAATCCGTCAGCGCCTCAGCATTGGCGATCGCCGGGGGTTTGCCATTCACATTGCCGGAAGTCATCACCAACGGACGCTGTAACGCCTGCATCAGCAAGTGCTGCAGCGGGTTAGCGGGCAGCATGACGCCCACTTCATCGAGCCCTGGCGCAATGCCTTCGCCAGTCCCTTGAACCGCCGCTTTCGCTACCAGCACGATGGGCGCAGCCGGAGTGTTAAGCAATTTTTGTGCCTGTTCTGGCAGAGCGTCACTTTTCGCCAGCATCACCGCCAGCGGTTTTGTCGGGCGACGCTTGCGGGCGCGCAGTCGTGCAACGGCCGCAGCATTTCCGGCATCACAGGCAAGATGAAAGCCTCCCAGCCCTTTCACCGCCACAATGCCACCGGCAGCAATCAGCGCCACGGCGACAGACAGTGCGGCGTCGCCGCTGAGCGTCTGTGCATCGCCATGCCAGAGGAGTTCAGGGCCACATTCTGCACAGGCCACGGGCTGTGCGTGGAAACGGCGATCGCGCGGGTCGCGATACTCTTTTTCGCAGGCCGGGCATAGGGGAAAGGCCGCCATGCTGGTGAACGGGCGGTCGTAAGGCATGGCGTTGATGATAGTGAAACGCGGGCCGCAGTGGGTGCAGTTGATAAACGGGTAGCGATAACGGCGGTTATCAGGATCGTTCATTTCCGTCAGACAGGCAGAGCACGTGGCCGCATCCGGCACAATTTGCGTGCTCATGCTCCCAGCTCCGCTTTCATGGATAGTGAAATCGTCGGGCGGAGTGTCCCAGCCATACGGTGAGCACTCTGCACTATCAATGCGCGCCAAAGGAGGGCAATGCCTCTGCAGATGAGCAACAAATTCCTGCGGCTCACCCAGCAGATGCACCAGCACCCCTTCACTGTCGTTACTGACGTTACCGCAGCGTCCAAGCTGTTGAGCCGTCTGCCAGACAAACGGCCGAAATCCCACGCCCTGAACTTTGCCCCGGATACGGATAACGGTGCCCCTGGTGGTCATTTTAGAATGCCAGAGCGGTGCGGCGGCGTTTTTCAGCGTTCAGTTTTTCGAGTGCAGCACGGTCGATGCACACCAGGGCCTCGGTCGGACAGGAAGCGATGCAGGCCGGGCCTTCCTCGCGAGTATGGCAGAGGTCGCATTTATTGGCTTCGGCCTTTTCCATTTTCACCCGCATGCCAAAACCGCTGGTGCGAACCACAGGACGAACCACCACTTCCATGGCGCCATACGGGCAGGCCACCACGCAGGTTTTACACCCGATGCAACGCTCCTGCATCACATGCACAAAGCCATTTTCACGGGCTATCGCACCGTTTGGACAGACGTTTGCACAGGGAGCATCTTCACACTGGCGACAGGCGGTCGCGGTAGAAATGTTCACCCCTTTCACCACATGGATCCGGGGTAGAAAAGTTTGTGGGGTCAGGGCCGCACAGTCCTGTTCTTCGTGGTGTGCGACAGCACAGGCAACTTCACAGGTACGACAGCCAATACATTTGCTCGCTTCTGCGATAATGAAACGGTTCATCCACTCCTCCGGCATTAGGCGTTAAGGCCGGGTTTATGCATTTTCCGCACCAATTTTTAACTCTATGTTTTTACATTGAATTATTAACAGAGAATGACGATGACAGCGTGTCATCGTCATAAATGTCGATATCAGGCAAAAGGCCCGTCGGTGACAGACTCGCGCAGGATAAGCTCGCCGGGAAACTCAGACTGGAAATTGAACTCGCCGCCATCCAGCATGAATATCAGCCGGTTGATGGTTTCTTCAACCATCGCCGTCACCGGGATTTTGACGCTGGCCAGCGCAGGAATGGTATAGGGGGCCAGCGCGACGTCATCAAAACCAATGACAGACACCTGCTGCGGAACCTGCACACCGCTGGCATGCAGCTGTTTGATGGCACCAATGGCCATATCGTCATTACTCGCCACCAGTGCGCTGAAAGTAAGTTTGCGTTCCAGCAGGGTCTCCACCGCGGCAGCCCCGGTTTGCGGAGTCCATTTCCCTTCCACAATCAGATCATCCCGCACGGTGATATCGTGCTTGTCCAACGCCGTTTTGTACCCTGCCAGGCGCTCAATCCCCGTCGGGGAATCCAGCGAGCCGGTAATAAACGCGATATCGCGATGGCCTTGCCCGATCAGTTGCTCAACCGCCATCTGGCTGGAGGCTTTTTGATCGGACCAGACGCAATGGCTGTTGTTTTTGCGCAGGCGACGGTTCAGCACCATGATCGGCTGATCGTGATCGCGGATGATCTCATCCATCTCTTCAGGCGTCAGAAAACGCGGATAGATGATGATCGCATCGCAGCGCAGATCGAGCAGATACTGGATCGCCGCCCTCTCCTCTTCGGCGCTGTGCTTACCATCCGCAAGGATCAACTGGCGTCCCTGATCTTCCGTCAGCCGCGCCGCATGAAACAACAGTTCGCTAAAGTAGACCCCGTGATACAGCGTGTTGGTCACCACCAGGCCCAGCGTCTGGCTCTTCTTCGTCGCCAGATTACGGGCGAGCAGATTCGGGCGATAACCGCTCTCTTCTATCGCTTTATACACCCGGTCTTTTGTTTCCTGGCTGACGTAGCCATTGCCCGACAGCACGCGGGATACGGTGGCTTTCGACACGCCAGCGCGCTTCGCCACTTCCAGCATCGTTGCCATGTTGCTCATCCGTCTGAAAAAAGTGCTCGCAGTGTACTTCAGGAACTGCGGATTTTCAGCAATCAGCGATCTTGAGTGATCAAAATCACGAAAACGAAATAGATCCATTTTCGCTCTTGTTTGGCATTCGCAATCTCTTCATGATTTTGTGGAACCGGTTTCCTATACAAATTTTCACCACCCTATAATGGATTAACCCGATGTCAAAAAACTATGCCGCGCTGGCCCTCGACGTGGTCGCCGCACTGGGCGGCGCTAACAACATCACCGCTGCAACCCATTGCATGACGCGTTTGCGCTTTGTGCTCAGCGATCCCACTCTGGCTGATACCGATACGCTGAAAGGCCTCAAAGGCGTGATGGGCGTGGTACGCAGCGACAACCAGTGCCAGGTGATCATCGGAAATACCGTTTCCCAGGCTTACAAAGAAGTGGTGCAACTGCTGCCTGCAAACCTGCAACCTGCCGTTGAGCAAGGCCCGCAAAAACTGACGCTACGCCGCATTGGCGCGGGGATCCTTGATGCGCTGATCGGCACGATGTCGCCGCTGATCCCGGCGATCATCGGCGGTTCCATGGTAAAACTGCTGGCGATGGTGCTGGAAATGTCCGGCGTGCTGACCAAAGGCGCGCCAACGCTGACCATTCTGACGGTCATTGGCGACGGGGCATTTTTCTTCCTGCCGCTGATGGTGGCCGCTTCTGCGGCAGTTAAATTCAAAACCAATATGTCGCTGGCGATTGCCATCGCGGGCGTGCTGGTGCATCCGAGCTTTATCGAGCTGATGGCGAAAGCCGCGCAGGGTGAGCACGTAGAATTCGCCTTTATTCCGGTGACGGCGGTGAAATACACCTATACGGTGATCCCGGCGCTGGTGATGACCTGGTGTCTGTCCTATATCGAGCGTTGGGTGGATAAAATCACGCCTGCGGTCACAAAAAACTTCCTCAAGCCGATGCTGATTGTGCTGATTGCCGCTCCGCTGGCTATCCTGCTGATTGGCCCGATTGGCATCTGGATCGGTACCGCTATCTCCGCGCTGGTGTATACCGTTCATGACTACCTCGGCTGGCTGTCGGTGGCGATCATGGGTGCACTGTGGCCGCTGCTGGTGATGACCGGGATGCACCGCGTCTTTACGCCTACCATCATCCAGACCATCGCCACCACCGGTAAAGAAGGCATGGTGATGCCATCAGAAATCGGTGCCAACCTGTCGCTCGGCGGCTCATCGCTGGCAGTGGCGTGGAAAACCAAAAATCCGGAACTGCGCCAGACCGCGCTGGCCGCTGCCGCTTCCGCCATTCTGGCAGGGATTTCCGAACCCGCACTGTACGGCGTGGCGATCCGCCTGAAACGCCCGCTGATTGCGAGTCTGATTAGCGGTTTCATCTGCGGCGCGGTGGCGGGGATTGCCGGGCTGGCAAGTCACTCCATGGCGGCACCGGGGCTCTTTACCAGCGTCCAGTTCTTTGACCCGGCGAATCCAATGACCATTGTCTGGGTCTTCGGCGTGATGGCGCTGGCCGTCGTACTCTCTTTCGTGCTGACGCTGCTGCTCGGTTTCGAAGATATTCCGGTAGAGGAACGTGCTGAACACGCGCGTAACACGCAGGGCATTTCCGCTACCGCACACCCTTTACAAGCGAGGTAATGCATGTTTCCAAAAGGATTTTTATGGGGCGGCGCAATGGCCGCCAACCAGTCTGAAGGCGCCTATCTGGAAGGCGGAAAGGGGTTAACCACCGTCGATATGATCCCACACGGTGCGAACCGCATGCCGGTAAAACTGGGACTCGATAAGCGCACACGTCTGCGGGAAGACGAGTATTACCCAAGCCATCAGGGCATCGATTTTTATCATCGCTATAAAGACGATATCGCGCTGATGGCGGAAATGGGCTTCACCGTATTTCGCACCTCAATTGCCTGGGCGCGCCTCTATCCTAACGGCGACGAGCAAACGCCAAACGCAGAGGGCATCGCCTTTTATCGTGACCTGTTTGCCGAGTGCAAAAAGCACAACATCGAACCGCTGGTGACCCTCTGCCACTTCGATGTGCCGATGCATCTGGTGCTGGAATACGGCTCCTGGCGCAACCGCAAGATGGTGGACTTTTTTGCCCGCTACGCACGCACCTGTTTTGAAGCCTTTGACGGATTAGTGAAATACTGGCTGACCTTCAATGAAATCAACATCATGCTGCACAGCCCGTTCTCTGGCGCCGGATTGGTGTTTGAAGAGGGTGAAAATCAGGACCAGGTGAAATACCAGGCCGCTCACCATGAGCTGATTGCCAGCGCCCTGGCGACGAAGATTGCCCACGAAGTGAACCCGCAAAATCAGGTCGGCTGCATGCTGGCTGGCGGTAATTTCTATCCGTACTCCTGCAAACCGGAAGACGTGTGGATGGCGCTGGAAAAAGATCGCGAAAACCTGTTCTTTATCGATGTGCAGGCGCGCGGCGCGTATCCGGCCTACTCTGCCCGCGTGTTCCGTGAAAAAGGGGTGGTTATCGAAAAAGAGCCGGGCGACGACGAGATCCTGAAGAACACCGTCGATTTCGTCTCCTTTAGCTACTACGCCTCACGCTGTGCGTCGGCCGACATGAACGCCAATAACACCAATGCGGCGAACATCGTGAAATCGTTAAAAAACCCGCACATCAAGGCCAGTGAATGGGGTTGGGGCATCGATCCATTGGGTCTGCGCATCACCATGAACATGATGTATGACCGCTATCAGAAACCGCTGTTCCTGGTGGAAAACGGTCTGGGCGCGAAAGACGTGGTTGAAGCCAACGGTGAGATCAACGACGACTACCGGATCAGCTATCTGCGCGAGCACATTAAGGCAATGGGAGAAGCCATTGACGACGGTATCCCGGTCATGGGTTACACCACCTGGGGCTGTATCGATCTGGTCGCGGCGTCTACCGGGGAAATGAGCAAGCGCTACGGTTTTGTGTACGTTGACCGTGATGACGCAGGCAACGGCACGCTGGCCCGCACCCGTAAAAAATCTTTCTGGTGGTATAAGAAAGTGATTGCGAGTAATGGGACGGATCTGAGCTGATTTTGTGCCGGGCGGCGCTGCGCTTGCACTGGCCTACGATCCTGTAGGCCCGGTAAGCGCAGCGCCACCGGGAATGGGGTTAGAGCTTTTCAAACCCACCCTCACCTGCCCAATTTTCCAGCCGCTGATACACCACTTCAACCGCCGCCTTCACTTTTTCCGTCATCGGATAATAAAAACCGACAATATCAGGCTGGATACCCAGAAAAATCACTTCACCAATATCGTCCGATAGCTGCTCAATCAGATAATTCAGCGGCATGTTATGGGTGGTCATCAAAAACATTTCAGCAATATCATCAGGATCAACAATACGGATGTCGCCGGGATCTAATCCCATGTCGGTTGCATCAACGATCAGCAGCCTGTTGGGCCGGAGTTCACGAATCGCTGCCACCTCTCTTTCCGGTGCGCTGCCGCCGTCCAGCACTTGCCAGTCCCCTTTCGGCGCCGCGGCGCACATCTCCGCCAGCAACGGGCCGGCACCATCGTCGCCCATCATGCTGTTACCGACGCAAAGTAATACGTTGGACACACTTTTCTCCCAATAATATTGGCCTGAATGAGTAAACTACCCATCGATATCAACGAATGATCCTAAAGGGGTATCTTATATTGCACGCAACCGACAAATACTGATCTCAAATAGCATTGCTGGTACATGATCAACGCAGTCATTTTCCCAAAACAGGCTTAAGTGATGAATGATGTAAAGAAGTTGAGTGGCAAGAAAATAAGAACCATTCCCATCTCAAATACCGAGTGGAATAATCAATTGATTGCCATGATCAATTCCGGTATTTCACCGGAATTACTGGAATTCTTTCATCAGTTAAAAGACGAGCGCGACGAATACCGCATTCTGGTGGACATCACCAATTCAGTACTGGCACACCTGGACCGTGACGGTCTGGTCAGCGCCATTTCCCAGGATATTCACCGTTTTTTCGCGATCCCGTCAGTGTCGCTGGCCTTTTTTGACGGTGAACACCATCATGCCTATCCCGTGACGACCTGCGGCTGGACGGAAGAAAATCACCATTACTGCCAGCAAAAAACCTATCAGTGCGCACAAAGTGACATCACCGGGGTGTTAGCGAATGGCCAGCCTCAGGCGTTTGCGTTAACCGACCAAACCAGCGACCCGCTGTTGCTGGATCTCTATACTGCGGGTATGCAGGCCGTTCTCTTATTACCGCTGACGTTTAATGCGCATGCACCGGGCATATTAATTCTTGCTCATACCAACGCCAGCGCGTTCACCCCCGCCGTGTGTTCTTTGCTCGGGCAAATCGCGTCCCGCATTAGCATTGCGGTGGATAATGCCAACGCCTGGAATGAGATAACCCGTTTAAAAGATTCACTGAAGCAGGAAAATAGCTGGCTCAATGAACAACTGCAAAATGCGGAGAGCCTGAACGACATTATTTTCCTGAGCAGGGTCATGAAAAACTTACTGCGTCAGGTCGAGATGGTTGCCACCAGCGACAGCACCGTGCTGCTGCTCGGTGAAACCGGCACCGGTAAAGAACTGATTGCCCGTGCTATTCATAAGCTGAGCCAGCGAGCCGCCAGCCCACTGGTGAAAATGAACTGCGCCGCCATTCCCGCCAGCCTGCTGGAAAGCGATTTGTTCGGGCACGAAAAAGGGGCGTTTACCGGCGCGACCAATACCCACATCGGGCGTTTCGAAATGGCCGATGGCGGTACGCTGTTCCTCGATGAGATTGGTGATATGCCGCTCGAGCTTCAACCCAAGCTGCTGCGGGTATTGCAGGAGCGCGAAGTTGAACGGTTAGGTGGGAATCGGGTGATCCCCGTAAACGTTCGAATGATCGCCGCAACCAACCGCGATCTGCACCAGATGGTGCAGGATCGGGAATTCCGCAGCGATCTCTTCTACCGCCTGAACGTGTTCCCAATTGTCATTCCCCCTCTGCGTGAACGCCCGGAAGATATCCCACTGCTCGCCACCTGGTTTACGCAAAAACTGGCCGCGCGCATGAACAAAACCATCGACACCATCCCGGCCTCCGCTTTGCAGGCACTGTGCGGCTATCCGTGGCCAGGTAACGTGCGCGAACTGCAGAACGTCATTGAGCGTGCGGTGATCCTGACCCAGGGTAACACGCTCAATCTGCAATTGAGCGATCTGAAAATCGCGTCATCGCCCACCCTCTCCCATCAGCCACCCGCGGCGATCAAACTCCCTCCGATGTTCAACCCAAGGATCCCGGAAAACGACGATAACGAACGAGAGCGAATTTTACAGGCGCTGCGGGAAACCAACGGTATTGTGGCTGGGCCAAAAGGCGCGGCGAAAAAACTGGGGCTGAAAAGAACGACGCTGCTCTCAAGGATGCAGCGTCTGGGGATCAACACGCGGGATTTATAACCGCCGTCCGGCGGCGCTGCGCTTGCGCGGGCCTACAAACTCATCATCACACGTTGACTTTGTAGGCCTGACAAGCACAGCGCCATCAGGCAATCTGCCTTTTCACTATCAGATAGATAGCCGGTTCGCGCTCAATTTCTGCCAGCAGCTCAATCAGACGTAAACTCCAGTCTTTGTAAGGCTGCTCACCGTTTTGACTCAATGCAGAGACCGTATTCGCCAACAGCGAGGTGTGGGTGGAATCAATGGTGATTTCACCGAACGTCAGCAGCCCGCGCAGCTTGCGCCGTCCTTCGCCTTCCGGCAGCAGCTTCAGCCATGCGGTGTAGCCTTCAAGTGGGCATTCGAGTTCCGTTTTCAGGCAGTCGATCATGCCGACGTGGTGGCCAATCGCCAACGAGTAGTACATCACCTGCTGGCTTTGTGCTGGCATGTCGTCATCGCTGTCGACGAATTTTTGTCGCAGCGACCAGAAGGTTACCTTCCCTTTCTCGCTCACGCCATCGCCTCCCCGGCCACCACGGCTGACAGGCAGTGCACAATTTCGGTCAGACGCGGATCGTTCTCTTTTCTGAGCCAGACGTCGATGTCATGCAGCGCCTGCTGTGGCTGCTTATGCTGGATCAGCGATAAAAACGTCATGCTGATATCGCCCCCCTGACGATATCCCGCCATCCGGCGCGCTTCGCGTTCAACAGCCACGCGTAGCGTCACAGGCACATCCGGTAGGATCGGTGCGGGTTTTTCGCCTTCTCCCTGCACGTGCTCAATACCTTTCAGCTTTTGCTCCAGCAGCCCAAGCGCCACGGCAAACCCATGAATGGTCGCCGCAGGCGTAGGCGGACAGCCCGGGATCCATACGTCGACAGGAACGATGGTGTCGCTGCCGCCCCACACGCTGTAGAGATCGTGGAAAATCCCGCCGCCCACGCCACAGGCACCATAAGAAATACAGATTTTCGGGTCGGGGGCAGATTCGTAGGCACGCAATGCCGGAACGCGCATCGCGCGGGTCACGGCACCGGTGAACAGTAAAATATCGGCATGGCGCGGTGAAGCCACCACCTTAATACCAAAGCGCTCGGCATCAAATACCGGCGTAATTGCTGAGAAAATCTCAATTTCACACCCGTTACAGCCGCCGCAGTCAACGCGATAAACATAAGCAGAGCGCTTGATATCTTTCAGCAGCTTTTGCTTCATCCGTGCCACGTCGTCAGTCAGCGTAAGGGGCTTGCTGACGTGATGATTAAACTCACTCATGATGCTTCTCCGCGACGTTAAGGTTCAACCCCTGCTGGCCATGATGGCTAATCGTCTGCTGGCGTTTACAGGCAGGACAGGTGGTGAACTGCGCACTCATGCCTGCCAGCGCTTCATCGCTGACACCGGACTGACGCAGGAGCTCGACGGCGTACTGCGTGGATTTTTCCGGCGAAAAGGGTTTATGGCAGACATCGCAGTGCTGCAGGCGAAACCGCGCCTTCACATACAGATCGGCTTTGTTGGTCACCGCCAGCTCGAAGTCGTTGGTCAGGCGAATAGCCTTAGTCGGACACACTTCTTCGCAGCGGCCGCAGAAAATGCAGCGGCCGATGAACAGCTGCCACAGGCGCTCGTTATTCTCCGGATGCGTCTCCATGGTCAGCGCATTCGCCGGGCAGGCCATGGTGCAGGCGGCACAGGCAATGCATTGCTCCGGGTTCAGCTCTGGTCTGCCACGAAAATCCGGGCTTATCTCCAGCGGTGCAAACGGATATTTGACCGTGGGTTCGCCTGCTTTCAGGATGGTTTTAAACAGTTTCAGCATCGTTAAATCCTTACTTGAGCGGCGAGTGCTTACGCTCAATGCTATAACGTTCAATTTCTTTGTACGGCACCGTGGTGGATTTACGTTTGCGCACATCCACCAGCGTCACGCGGTCGGTGCAGGAGTAGCAAGGGTCGAGGCTACCGATAATCAGTGGCGCATCGGACACTGTGTTACCGCGCAGCATGTAGCGCAGCACCGGCCAGTTGGCATAGGTCGCCGCACGGCAGCGCCAGCGGAACAGCTTCTGGTTATCGCCGAGCATGCTCCAGTGCACGTCTTCACCTCGCGGCGCTTCCACGTAGCCGAGGGCAAATTTGTGCGGCTGATAGGTAAAGCCTTCGGTGAGCAGTGGGCCATTGCCCATGGTGTCCAGCGCGTATTCGATCATCGCCAGCGAATCAAACGTCTCTTTCACGCGCACCATCACGCGCGAGAACACGTCACCGCCGTCATAGGCAAACAGCGTTTTTGGCAGATTGCCGTAGTCGGAATAGGGGTGGTCGAAGCGCATATCACGTTTGAATCCGCTGCCGCGAATTAACGGACCAACGGGGCTATAGTCGCGCGCAATCTGGCGGTCAAGGATGCCGACGCCCTGCGTACGCTCGCCAATGTTTGGCGTAGAGAGCAGCATATCCACCAGCTGCGTGACTTCAGCGCGCATTTCTCGTACCAGCTGAATGGTCTTGATCCGCTGCTCTTTGAGAATATCGCGACGAACGCCGCCAATCAGGTTCAGGCCGTAGGTTTTACGCGAGCCGGTCAGCAGCTCCGCCATCATCATCGACTTTTCACGCACGCGGAAGAACTGCATGAAGCCAGTATCAAAACCGACAAAATGGCTCGAAAGCCCGATATTCAACAGGTGGCTGTGCAGACGTTCCACTTCCAGCAGAACCGAGCGGATAGTGTGCGCACGCTGTGGCACCACGATGCCCAGCGCGTTTTCTACCGACGTGGTGTACGCCACGCTGTGGGCAAAGCCGCAGATGCCGCACACGCGGTCTGAAAGGAACGTCACTTCGTTGTAGCCCATGCGGGTTTCGGCCAGCTTTTCCATGCCGCGATGGACGTAGAACAGGCGATAGTCGGCATCAACAATGGTTTCACCGTCGACGAACAGGCGGAAGTGGCCCGGTTCGTCAGAGGTGATGTGCATCGGGCCAATCGGCACCACGCGGGCTTTTTTGTCGCCGTCGTTAATGAACGGATAGGTTTCTGTTTCCGTCGTCGGCGCCGGACGCTGGCGGTAGTCCATCGCATCTTTACGCAGTGGATACATGTCGTCTGGCCAATCATCCGGCAGCACCAGGCGGCGCTCATCCGGCAGCCCAATCGGCTTCAGGCCATACATGTCACGAATTTCACGCTCACCCCATACTGCCGCAGGCACGCGTGGCGTAACGGACGGGAATTCCAGCGAGTGATCGACCAGCGCTTTCACCACCACCCAGCATTTCTCGCCCTCTTCCATCGACATGGCGTAGTAGACGGCAAAATGGCCGTTCAGCGTGCGTTCGTCATTGCCGAACAGCACCGGCAGCCAGCCACCGCAGCCGTAATAGAGAAATTCGACGATTTCCGGCAGCAGATTGATTTTGACGGTAATTGTCACCTGATCGGCGGTCTGGCGCTCTTCATCCAGAATAGCGCCTGGGAATTTTTCCCGTACCGCCGCCAGATAGCCTAAACCACGGGCGTCGCCCTGCGAGAGAACGTTCATATATTGTTGATAACTCACTTCATATCTCCAGTGCACTCGCGGGCGCAATGACGTTGGTTAGTGACAGCGGAACCTGACGCCCACGGCCACTGAAATTCTTGCTGCGGGGATGTTTTCATCACAATCGAGGCGGCGTTTTCCAGCAGGCGGCTCACCGGCTGCGGAATGTGGGTGCCCATCACCAGCATCAGCACCAGCAAAATGGCCATCGGCAGTGTGGTCAGCAGACCCAGTTCACCTTTGCTGGTCGCTTCGGGTGCGGCACCAAACAGCAGGCACGCAATCATTCGCACCAGCCCACCCAGCACCACGGTGAGCAGCAGCAGCAGGCCAATCGTCAGCCAGATGTGCCCGGCCGCCAGACCGGCGGTGACGGTCATAAATTCACTGAGGAAGACGTTGAACGGCGGCATGCCACCGAGCGCCAGCGCGCCACCGGCCAGCAGAACCGCACTGAACGGCATCAGCTTCAGCATGCCGCGCACCACGCTCAGATCACGAGTGCCATACTTAAGCAGCACGTTACCAGAGCCGCAGAACAGCAGCGTTTTCGCCAGGCTGTGGTTGAGGGTATGCAGCAGCGCTGCCAGCACGCCGAGCGGCCCGCCAATCCCTAACGCAACGGCAATCAGCCCCATATTTTCCACGCTGGAGTAAGCCAACAGACGTTTGACGTCGTTCTGCACCAGGATAAAGAACGCCGCGACCGCCACCGACAGCAGACCGAAAACCATCAGCAGCGTATTCGGGAATCCTGTGCCAATCGCTTCAGTGATGATGATGTGGAAGCGGATGATCACCAGCAGCGCGCAGTTGAGCAGAACAGCAGACAGCAGCGCACTGGTGGGGCTTGGCGCTTCACTGTGCGCATCCGGCAGCCAGGCATGCATGGGGAATAAGCCCGTTTTGGTCCCGAAGCCTATCAGCACAAACACAAACGCCAGATGCATCAGCGTTGGGTCGAGTTGGCCCGCGTGTTTCAGCACTTCACTCCAGAAAATCGCGTTATGCGCATCCGGCATAAAGCTCGCGGCATTGGCGTAAACCAGAACGGTGCCGAACAGGCCAAAAGCCACGCCAACCGTACAGATGATGATGTATTTCCAGGCGGCTTCCAGCGAGGAACGCTGTCCGTAAATACCCACCAGGAACGCTGAACTGAGCGTCGTGGCTTCAATCGCCGCCCACATCACGATCAGGTTATTGCTGGTCACCACCAGCATCATGGTGAACAGGAACAGATGGAAGAAACCGTAGTAGTTGCACAGGGTGGTGACGGAAATCTCCCCTTCGTCCACTTCGTGGCGCATATAGCCCATCGAGTAGAGCCCGGTAAGAAAACCGATTATGCCCAGCAGCGCGAGGAACAGCGCACTCAGGCTGTCAACGTGCAGCCACAGGTTGTCAGAGAACATCTCTCCCTGCTGATACACCTCGCCGACCGCAAACAGCGTGACGCCCAGCAGGACGACAATCCCGATGCCATGAACCAGCGTCACCATCGGACGGGCCGCAGAGCCCAGCACCTGACAAGCGAACGCCAGCAGGGAAAACAGCAGCGGCGTCAACAGTAACAAGGTAAAAATAGCCAAATGACTCATCGTGTTATCCCTTCAGCGCCGTCAATTGATCCACATCGAGCGTGCCGAGCGTGCGCCAGATTTTTCTCACCAGCAACACCATGACAATCACCGCGAAAATCGCGTCGGTAGCGATACCTATCTCCACCAGCTCCGGGGCTTTATTCGCCAGCAGCGCCAGTACCAAATGCGAGCCGTTCTCCATCAGGCAGTAGCCAAACACCTGCTTGAGGATGTTGCGCTGCGTCACGATGCACAGCAGTCCCAACAGGAAATGGCCCAGCGCCACCGCCAGCGCAGGTTTGAGATCCTGCAACAGCGGCAGCTGCACCGGACGCACCACATACCAGCACAGCACCACAATAATGGCAGCGGCCATCATTAGCGGTACCGGGCCAATCAGGCTGACGTCTGCTTTCGGGTCGGACAGCTTGCGCAGTGCAAAGCCCATCACCAGCGGGACCAGAATCACTTTGGTCAGCAGTGCACTGAAGGACCACATCAGCAGTTGTTCAGACTCGAGCGTTGTCGAGAGAGTGAAGAAAATCAGCACCAGCACCAGCGACTGCAGAGCATAAAACCAGCAGGAACTGCGGGGGTGCTTCGCCCCTATCACCAGCAGTGATGTCACCATCATCAGCCCGGCGAGGTTATTAACAAGTAAGGCTCCGGTCATCGTCAACTCCCTTAATTAAGCCAAAGGGCAGCAACGACGCTGGAGAGCAGCGACATCACTACCAGAACGACCAATACAGCGCGCATCGCCAACGGCAGCGGCGTCATCTCGGCCACCTCCGGGCTTGGCTCCCCTGGCACCACGCGGCCGAACCAGTAAATCAGCCAGGCGAAGCTCGCCACGGATTCCACCAGCGCCAGCACCATCACCGGGATCAATTCCCAGTGCACAGCGGAAAGCGTGAATCCTGCGGCAAAAACCGGGAATTTACTGAAGAAGCCGTTGAAAGGTGGAACGCCTGCAATCGCAAGGGCTGCGACACAGAAACCGATCCCCAGCAGCGGAGATTTATGCATCACACCGCGCAGTTTCGGCAGCAGACGGGTACCGCAGCTGTAGCTGAAGGCACCCGCGACAAGGAAGAACAGGCTTTTGGCAAACGCGTGGTTGAAGAGGTAGGCGATACCGCCGTCCAGCGCCTGTTTTGATCCCAACGCTGCCATCGACAACGCAAGGAACATCCATGCCAGTTGGGTGATGGTCGACCAGGCCAGCAGGCGTTTCATGTCCTTCTGCGGCAGGTACATCATGAAGCCGTAAATCAGGGTGAGGGTCGCCATCACAATGCCGACCCAACCGATGACGTGCGGCACATTCCCGCCCTCAAGAATGGCTCGGGCAAAGATGTAAACGCCTACCTTGACCATTGACGCCGCGTGTAAGTAAGCACTAACTGGGGTTGGCGCTTCCATCGCATCCGGCAGCCAGGCCTGCATCGGCAGCTGGGCTGATTTCCCCCACGCGGCAAACAGAATGCCACCGTAGACGATGTAGCTGGCACTGCCGCTCAGTTGGCTCAGTGCGCTGAGCGCGAAAGTGCCGGTGTTGAGGAACAGCGTAGCCGCCGCCAGATACAGACCCAGCGAAGCCACATGGGTTATCAGCAAGGCTTTCATCGCCGAACGCTGGGACTTCTGCGTTTGGTAATAACCGATCAGCGCCCAGGAGCAGCCGCCGGTGATTTCAAAGAACAGCAGTTGTCCAAGCAGAGTGGATGAGAGCACCAGCCCCGCCATCGCGCCGATAAAAATCAGCAGGAAGGCGTAGTAACGATTACCGCCGTCATGCGGGTGCTCACGGTTGCCGCGGGTGAGATACCCCGTGGAGTAGAGGCTCACTAACAGACCGAGGAACACCACTGCGAAGGCAATCAAGGTGCTGATTCTGTCAACCGTAAAGCCAAACAGCGCCACACCGTGCACACTCACCAGCGTATAGGTGGCATCGACCTTGCCTCCAGCCAGATACTGCCAGCCGAGGATCACCGTACCGAGCGTTGCCAGCAGCGCAAACAGCGTGCAGAGTTTTTTCGCCATGGGTTGCGGCGCACAGGCCGTCAGCAGCGCGCCGACAAATGGCACTACCAGGGTCGTCAGAGCTATGTTTTCCATCATTTAACGGCGCTCCTTACAGACCGGTAAAATAGAAGACGAAGGCCAGCGCCGAAACGCCAAACCCAAGCCAGGTGACACGGTGCGTCAACAGGAAGCGCCCTCGCGCCAGCGAGTTTTCCACCAGCGACGCCAGCACAAACACCACCAGCAGCTTGACGAGCATCACCACCAGCGCCAATAAAAGAGCCGGAACGGTCAGGCTTGCAGCCTTACCAAACGGGATGAACACCGCCAGAAACATCTCCGCGACCACCACCTGCTTGAGGCCAAGCCCCCACTTCACCAGCGCGAAATCGGAACCGGAATACTCCGTCAACGGCCCTTCCTGCAGCTCCTGCTCGGCTTCTGCCACGTCGAAAGGGATTTTGCCCATCTCGATAAATGACGCGAAACCACAGGCCAGGAAAGCCATGAAAATGGCCAACGGTGAGCTCCAGCCCTGCGCCAGCGTGGCGCTGATGGTGCCGATGTTGGTCGAACCGACAATCAGCGCCACCACAATCAGCCCGAGGATCAGAATCGGCTCCACCAGAATGCCCAGCGTCAGCTCACGGCTGGCGCCGATACCGGCGAAAGATGAGCTGCTGTCGAGCCCGGAAAGTGAAAAGAAGAAACGAAACAGTGCAAACAGATACAGCAGGGTGATCACATCACCGGCGCCGCCAAACGGTGACGTTTGGGTAAAGACCGGCAGCGCCATTGCCACCAGCAGCATGCTGCTGAGCAGCACCCACGGCATCACGCGGAACATCGCCCCGGACTGATCCGGACCGACAGGCTGACGTTTCATCAGCTTCACCAAATCACGGTAGTCCTGCAGAATGCCCGGGCCGCGGCGTGAATGCATACGGGCGCGGATCTGGCGGGAAATCCCGGTCATCAGCGGCGTCAGCGCCAGCAGAATGGCGGCCTGACACACCGCGAACAGCCCCATGCCCCACTCTGGCGTTTGTTGGATTAACATCTCACTCTCCTCACAGAGCCACGGTCAGTAACAGAACAACCAGCGCCACCACCACGTACAGGCAGTAAAGGCGGAAGTCCCCGCTCTGCATCCGTTGGACGGCAGAACCCGCACGCTGCACCAGCCGCACCAAAGGCCAGATAATGCGCTCATCCCAGAACGGCTCGACGGCGGCGGCCCCCTCCGTCGCTTTTGTCAGACTGCGACTCAGCGCTTGTGAAGGATCCAGCTGTTTACGCATGCGATAGAGCGGCGCAAACATCACCCGCAATGGCTGGGTGAAGCTGCCTGCCGATGCCGACATCGCTTCTTCCCACGCGTAGCCGCACGCCCAGGGTTCACCACGACGACGAAACGCGCCGCGCTCGCCACGCAGTACCCACCACACCACCAGCGGCAGCAGCGGTAAGCCAAGCAGCAACAGGAAAGAGATTGCCGGAGAGAGCATCGCCTGAGCGCTCGCCCCCGGCTGCAGCACGGCATGACCCGCCACCACGAAATCCGTCGTGTGGGTCAGAGAAGTGGCAACCTTTGCCAGCACAGGTGCAGCGACAGATGCGCCAACACCCAACGCGACGCACAGCAGTGCCATCACGATCATCGCCGCCGTCATCGGCCACGGCACTTCACGGGCATGTTCAGCCTGCTCGCTGCGGGCACCGCCGCAGAAACTGATGCCGTAAACTTTGACGAAGCACATCGCCGCCAGCGCACCGGTAATTGCCAGCATCACAATGGCGATAGGACCCGCCAGACGCATGGCGAAATCACCGTCATGGCTCATGGTGAACAGAGATTGATAGGTGAACCACTCGCTGACAAAACCGTTCAGCGGCGGCAGTGCGGAAATGGACATACAGCCGATCAGAAAGGCCGTGCCGGTCAGCGGCATCAGTTTTGCGAGGCCGCCCATTTTTTCCATATCACGGGTATGGACGCGGAAAATCACCGCGCCAGCGCCGAGGAACAGCAGGCCTTTAAACAGCGCGTGGTTGAGCAGATGGAACAGCGCGCCCAGTAAACCGACCGCGGCAAGGACCGGATGATGTGAAGCTATGCCCACCATGCCCACACCAACGCCCATCAGAATGATGCCGATGTTCTCTACCGTATGCCAGGCCAGCAGACGTTTGATGTCGTGCTCCGCCAGCGCATACAGCACACCCAGCACAGAAGAAACGGCACCAAACGCCAGCACCATAATGCCCCACCAGCTTTCGGTGGCGCCGAGCAAATCCACGCCCACTTTGAGGATCCCAAAGATACCGATTTTCACCATCACGCCAGACATCAACGCTGAAGCGTGAGAAGGTGCGGCCGGGTGCGCGCGCGGCAGCCAGCTGTGCAACGGTAGCATCCCCGCTTTCGCGCCAAAACCGAGAAACGCGAGGATAAAGACCCACGACGCCACCGCGGGAGAAAGGTGCAAATGGCGGAAGGAATCAAACTCCAGGCTGCCGCTCTCGCGCCACATCAGGAAGAAGGCCACCATGATCAACACCGAACCGGCATGGGCGATAAAGAAGTACAGCAGCCCAGCCTTGATGGATTCTTCGCTCTGATCGGCAATCACCAGGAACCACGACGCCAGCGACATCATTTCGAACAGAATGATGAACCAGAAGCCGTTATCCATGACCACCAGGCCGACCATCGAGGCGATGAACAGGTTCATAAAGAAGCCCATCGCCGCCGCGCCTTTGCCCAGATATTCCTGCATGTAGGAGAGTGAATAGAGCGCGCACAGGGTCACCAGCAGCGAGATGACCATCACCATGAAGGCGCTCAGGCTGTCCATGCGCACACTAAAGGCGGCAAATTCAAACGGCCCCTGGGCAAGCCAGGTTTGTACTTCCCCGCTGAGGACAACCGGTACGGCGCTGAACAGACCCAGCACGCCCCCCAGCATGGCGGTAATACCGGCAACGCGAATCGCCAGAATTTCGTTTTTTTGCAGCAACAAAGAGACCACGCCGCCCGCAACATACAGCACCAGCGATCCCATCAGTAATTGCAGAGAATCCATCAGTTTTGCTCCCCTGTCAGATTGACCATCCCTTCAGGCATCGACAGCGCCGTTTGCTCGCGACGCTGTTTCATTTGCGCCTCAACGGACACGGGCTCCACCAGATGCAGTGCATGAGTCGGACAGGAACGCACGCAGGCTGGCCCCTCCGGCAGGAAGTGGCACAAATCGCACTTTACGGCGACGGTGCGCACCCCGGCATTCCAGCTCAGGAAAGGGTTCATGCTTTCGGCACTGACCGGCACATCGCTGAGCAGTGAGGCGGGAACATAATGCTCAAATTGGGCTGGCACATTCAGCGGCGTGCTGCCCGCAGGCGTGATCGCCCCAAATGGACAAACCAGCCCGCAGAGCTTGCAGCCAATGCACAGGCTTTCGTTGATCTGCACGCTGTCGCCATCAAGAGCGATGGCATTGACCGGGCATACGCGCTTGCACGGCGCGTCTTCGCAATGACGACACAGCACAGGAGCCGTATGCTCGTCAGTGCGCGCCATCGTAAGCCTGGGATGCTGCTGTAGCCCCTGAGCTTTATGGACATCAGAGCAGGCTGCCAGGCAGGTGTTGCATCCGATGCACCACTGAGGATCCGCAATCACAAAGCGGTTCATGGTGATTCCTCGTGAACTGAAGTAAATGATCTCGCTCGTATAGCAATTTGCGTGCCACATAGTTATTTCAATTAAAATCAATGCATTATAAAAACCCTGATGTCACAACGGCATGTCATCGACAGCGTGACGACGTTTGTGACGATCGCTTTTTTGCCTGCGCCCGTGCGCCGTCATTTGTGGCGAAACAGCGTCACAAATGTCATTTTCCGACTGTCATTTTTAAATTAATTAATGAATATCAATAAGATAAAGAATGGCCTGTATTTTGCTAAAGCAGCGAAGAGCAAAAGAGCGGAGTCGTTATGCACGAAATCACCCTGTGCCAGCGGGCACTGGAAATCATTGAGCAACAGGCACAGGCCAATTCGGCCGCGCGGGTCAGCGCGGTCTGGCTGAAAGTCGGTGCTTTCTCCTGCGTGGAACCTTCCGCCCTGAATTTCTGTTTTGAGCTGGTGTGTCGCGGCACCGTGGCTGAAGGCTGCGAGTTGCATATAGAGGAACAAACGGCTGAGTGCTGGTGCCCTGAGTGTCAGGGCTATGTGCAGCTGGTTTCGCAACACGTTCGTCGCTGCCCGCAGTGCGCCAGCGATCGGTTACACATTGTCGCTGATGACGGTTTACAGATTCAGCGCATCGAAGTGATTGAGGAGTAAAGTATGTGCACCACCTGTGGTTGTGCCGACGGCAACCGTTACATCGAAGGGGATGAACGCAATCCTCACTCTGCTTTTCGCAGCACGCCGTTCGCCCCGGCCGCCCGTCCGACGATGACGATCACCGGCCTTAAATCCGACTTCATCCCACAGCAGTCCGAACAGGGCGATTTGCACTATGGGCATGGCGAAGCGGGCACGCATGCGCCGGGCATGAGCCAGCGTAAAATGCTGGAAGTCGAGATCGACGTACTGGATAAAAACAACCGTCTGGCAGCCCGCAACCGTTCGCAGTTTGCCGCGCGCGAGCTGCTGGTACTGAATCTGGTGTCCAGCCCCGGCTCTGGCAAAACCACGCTGTTGACGGAAACGTTGTTAAAGCTGAAAGACCAGGTGCCGTGCGCCGTCATTGAAGGCGATCAGCAAACCGTTAATGATGCCGCTCGTATTCGCGCCACCGGCACGCCCGCCATCCAGGTCAATACCGGAAAAGGCTGCCATCTGGACGCACAGATGATTGCCGACGCGACACCTCGCCTGCCGCTGCCCGACAAGGGCATATTGTTTATCGAAAACGTCGGGAATCTCGTCTGCCCGGCCAGCTTTGACCTCGGCGAGCGTCATAAAGTGGCGGTCCTGTCGGTCACGGAAGGCGAAGACAAACCCCTGAAATACCCCCAAATGTTTGCCGCCGCGTCGCTCTTGCTGCTGAACAAAATCGATTTACTGCCTTATCTGAAGTTCGACGTCGAGAAATGCCTGGCCTACGCCCGAGAAGTGAATCCCGGTATTGAAGCGATCCTCATCTCCGCCACCAGCGGAGAAGGCATGGACCAATGGCTGCATTGGCTGGAGCAACAACGATGTGCATAGGCGTACCCGGGCAAATTTGTGCCATCAATGGCACGCTCGCCAAAGTGGATGTCTGCGGCGTGCAGCGCGATGTGGATCTGACACTGGTAGGGGCAATCGATGATCAAGGCCAATCACGAATGGGACAATGGGTGTTAGTTCACGTCGGCTTTGCGATGAGCATCATTGACGAACACGAAGCCCGTGAGACGCTGGCTGCGCTGCAGAACATGTTTGAGGTGGAACCTGATGTCGGCGCGCTGATGTGGGGCGAGGAGCGATAATGCGTTTTGTTGATGAATATCGTGCCCCGGAACAGGTTATGCAGCTTATCGCGCACCTGAAATCCCGGGCACCACTGCTGCCCTATACTCCCCAACGCCCATTGCGCATCATGGAAGTGTGCGGCGGTCATACCCATGCCATTTTCCGCTTCGGCCTCGATCAGCTGCTTCCCGACAATATCGAGTTCATCCACGGCCCAGGTTGCCCGGTCTGCGTACTGCCGATGGGGCGCATTGATACCTGTATCGATATCGCAAGCCTGCCAGAGGTGATTTTCTGTACCTTTGGTGATGCCATGCGTGTGCCCGGCAAAAACGGCTCTCTGATGCAGGCGAAGGCGCGCGGCGCGGACATCCGCATCGTCTACTCGCCCATGGATGCCCTGAAGTTGGCCGCTGAACATCCACAGCGCAAAGTGGTGTTTTTTGGTCTGGGTTTTGAAACCACGATGCCGGCGACGGCCATCACGCTAAAACAGGCCAAGGCGCAGAATCTCAAAAACTTCTTCTTTTTCTGCCAGCACATCACGCTTATCCCGACGCTTCGCAGCCTGCTCGAACAACCCGATAACGCCATCGACGCCTTTCTCGCACCGGGTCACGTCAGCATGGTGATTGGCACCGAAAGCTATGACTTTATCGCCGCTGATTTTCAGCGGCCGCTGGTGGTTGCGGGCTTTGAACCGGTCGATCTGTTACAGGGCGTCTGCATGCTCGTTGAACAAAAGATTTCTGGCCACAGCGAAGTGGAAAACCAGTACCGTCGGGTCGTGCCCGACGAAGGTAACACGCTGGCACAGCAGGCCATTGCCGACGTTTTTGCCGTCAAAGGTGACAGCGAATGGCGCGGCCTTGGGGTAATAGCTGAGTCGGGTGTCAGGTTAATGCCTGATTATCAGCAGTTTGATGCTGAAGCCCATTTTCAGCCCCAGCCACGCGCGGTCAGCGATGATCCCCGCGCCCGCTGCGGCGAAGTCCTTACCGGGCGCTGCAAACCTCATCAGTGCTCCCTGTTTGGCAACACCTGTAACCCGCAAAGCGCGTTTGGCGCACTGATGGTCTCCTCCGAAGGGGCCTGTAGCGCGTGGTATCAATACCGAAGTCAGGAAACCGAAGCATGAAAACCGTTCAGATAGCCCACGGCAGCGGCGGGCAGGCCATGCAGCAGCTGATTAACGCGCTGTTTATGCAGGCGTTCAACAACCCGTGGCTGGCCGAGCAGGAAGATCAGGCACGTATTCAGCTCGCCACGCTAACCCACAGCGGCGATCGCCTGGCTTTCTCCACCGACAGCTACGTCATCGACCCGCTATTTTTCCCCGGCGGTGATATCGGTAAGCTGGCCGTTTGCGGCACAGCGAACGATGTCGCGGTCAGCGGCGCCATCCCTCGTTATCTCTCCTGCGGATTCATCCTCGAAGAAGGCCTGGAGATGGCGATTCTGGAGCGAGTGGTCAACAGTATGGCGAAAACGGCGCAGGAGCATAACATCGCTATCGTCACCGGCGATACCAAAGTGGTGCCACGAGGCGCGGCGGACAAGCTGTTTATCAATACGGCGGGAATCGGCGCAATTCCGCACCATATCCATTGGGGCGCATCCCAACTGGCCGCCCGGGATGTGCTGATTGTCAGCGGAACATTAGGCGACCACGGCGCTGCTATTCTCAATCTGCGCGAACAGCTGGGGCTGGATGGCGATCTGCGCAGCGATTGTGCGGTGCTAACGCCGCTGATCCAATCCATCCGTGATATTGCCGGGGTGAAAGCATTACGCGATGCCACCCGCGGTGGCGTGAATGCCGTCGCACACGAATTCGCCACCGCCAGCGGCTTCGGGGTCGTGTTGGACGAAGCCAGACTGCCCGTCAACGCCGCGGTTCGCGGCGTCTGCGAACTGCTGGGGTTAGATGCCCTGAATTTTGCCAACGAAGGCAAACTGGTGATTGGCGTTGCCCCCGAATCAGCTGAACAGGTGCTGAGCCAGCTGCGGGCTCACCCCTTAGGCCGGGATGCGGCAATCATCGGTGAAATCACTGCCCGTAAAGGTGTGCACCTCACCGGACTGTACGGCGTGAGACGCACGCTTGATCTTCCCCATGCAGAACCGTTACCGCGGATCTGTTGACCTCTTTTCGCCCGACTGGACGATGGCTATGGCATCAACACCCATGAGGGATCTCGGGCAGCAGGGTCTGTTCGATATTACCCGACGCTTTTTACAACAACCTGATTTGCAGAGCCTCAGCGACACCCTGGCACAGCTCACAAAGCAGAGTGGGTTAGCAGATAGCGCTGCCATTATGCTCTGGCAGCCAGGCAACCAACGCCTGCGGTTTTACTGCAGCGACGAGATCCGCACAGGTGATGAGGTACTGTTAGCTCAGGGCCCGATGAGTCTTCTGCTCTCGCGCCCGGAGCCCCTGAATTACCGGCACGACGCGTTTTCCCGGCACTGGCCAGAATTGAGCGGTTCGCCTCGCTATGCGGCGTTCAGTCAATACACTCTTCTGCCACTGGCGGCTGAGGGAGTCATTTTTGGTGGCTGTGAGTTTCTGCGCCACCGCGAGCCCCCATGGAGTCAGGAGGAACAGCAGCGTCTGCAAACGCTGGTGCAGCTGGTTGCCGTGGTCGCAGAACAATTTCAGTCGCGCCTCAGGACCCGAACCGACTATCAAAACCTGTGCCTGGAGCGAGATAATTTCCGCATTCTGGTGGATGTCACCAATGCGGTGCTCTCCCGCCTGAACATTGACGAGCTGGTGAGCGAAGTGGCGAAAGAGATCCATCGCTACTTCCGGGTAGATGCCATCAGCGTTGCACTGCGCAGCCCAAAGGCGGGGAAACTTAACGTCTATACCAGTCACTACCTTGAGGGTGAAACACCGCTCCACGATTTAAACGAGACGGAGGAAAGCGGCACGCTCAGTGAGCAGGTATTCAAAAATCAGGAAATGCTGTTGCTGAGCCAACCCGGCATCGCACAGCTTGCGCAAAGCGAACGGCAGTGGTTTGCCATGTGGGGTAATGAGCTACAAAGCTTGTGCCTGCTGCCGTTGATGTCCGGCGACACCACGCTGGGCGTGCTGACCCTGGCGCACTGTCATGAGCAGGCCTTCAACGCCAGTACGTTACGCCTGCTTCGCCAGATTGCCGGCCGAATTTCGATTGCCGTCGACAATGCCCTGGCCTATCAGGAGATCCAGCGGCTGAAAGAACGGCTGGCGGATGAGAATAAAGTTCTGACTGAGCAGCTCAATCATCTCGACGTCGACTCCGGTGAGATCATCGGCCGAAGTGACGCAATGCGCGACGTGCTGCGGCAAGTCGACATGGTGGCACAAAGCAACAGCACCGTATTGATTCTGGGGGAAACCGGGACAGGAAAAGAGCTGATTGCCCGTGCTATCCATCAGCTCAGCACACGTCGCGAACGACGGATGATCAAAATGAACTGCGCGGCAATGCCTGCAGGGCTGCTGGAAAGCGATCTGTTTGGCCATTCACGCGGCGCATTTACCGGCGCCAGTGCGCCCAGAACCGGGCGATTCGAACTGGCGGACCAAAGCTCGCTGTTCCTGGATGAGGTCGGCGATATGCCGCTTGAACTGCAACCCAAGCTGCTGCGGGTGCTGCAGGAGCAGGAGTTTGAGCCGCTTGGCAGCAACAGGTTAATTCAGACCGACGTACGCCTGATTGCCGCGACCAATCGCGATCTGCGGCAAATGGTCGATAACCGTGAGTTTCGCAGCGATCTTTTTTACCGGCTGAACGTTTTTCCTCTTCAGCTTCCCCCGCTGCGCGAACGGCCGGAAGACATTCCGCTGTTGGCAAAAGCCTTCACTCAAAAAATCGCCCGTCGCCTTGGGAAGAAAATTGACAGCATTCCAACACAGACACTCAGCGCACTCAGCCAAATGCCCTGGCCGGGCAACGTGCGTGAACTGGAAAACGTGATAGAGCGTGCGGTTCTGCTGACTCAGGGGAATGTGCTCCAGCTTCATTTCGCGCATCCCTCGTTTACGCCTTTAGCCACGCACGCCATTCAGGCCGAGCCTCGGCGGGAAGGTGAAGATGAGTATCAACACATCGTGCGTATTTTACGGGAGACTAACGGTGTGGTCGCGGGACCCAAAGGGGCCGCAAGCCGTTTAGGGCTCAAACGCACTACCCTACTCTCGCGCATGAAGCGACTGGGCATTGTGAAAGAGACACTGGTATAAATCATCACCACGGGCTATAAATCCAGGACACTCACAGAAAGGAGGCATCATGTCAGTATCAGCACGTAACCAGCTTACCGGTAAAGTCAGCGCTGTCACTCCCGGCGCGGTTAATGATGAAGTTGAACTTACGCTTCAGGGCGGAGCAAAACTGGTCGCTATCGTCACCCACAGCAGTAAGGAAGCACTGGGGCTCGTCACCGGTAAAGAGGCCATTGCGCTGATTAAAGCGCCATGGGTCACGCTGGCAAGCGAAGATTGTGGTCTGAAATTCTCAGCCCGCAACCAGTTTGCCGGACGTGTGTCGAAAGTCACCGAAGGTGCGGTGAATGCGACGGTACATATCGAAACCGACTCAGAATTCGAACTGGTGGCGGTGATCACCAATGAAAGTCAGCATGAGATGAAACTGGCCACTGGCAGCCGGGTTATTGCCCTGATCAAAGCTTCAGCGATTCTGCTGGCCACCCGCGCTTAATCCTCTGCGCGCTGCGTTTCTGGCCGCGCGCAACTTATTTCTTCGGCCGATATTTTTCCGGAAGTTCGGGGACCGGACGCCTGTCGTCCATCAAATGCAGGAGGGTCAAAACCGGATGTCGCCACAGCATTCGTGGCCCCGCCCAACGCATAATCTGCTTCATCTCGTCCCGTTTCGCCGGTTGATAACAATGGACCGGACACTGCTTACAGGCCGGTTTTTCCTCGCCAAAAACGCATTTATCGAGTCTTTTATCGGCATAATCGTTGAGCGCCTGATAATGCCCGGGCGTTGTCTCTGCCTGCGGGCAGCGCTGTTGATAGAGCGCAATCATCCGGCTAATGGTCTGTTTTTCTCGGTGAATTCGCTTCCCCGTCACTGGAAAACCCTCGATTGATAAGTTGCATAAATAATACTCTTTACCACTGAGAGACACCATGCCTGCTTTTCAGTCCAAAAAGAGAGCACTTTTTGGCTGACTAAAAATTGAGCGATGTATATTATTTGCGCACCTTTCCGGGAGGAGTCCGGTCATTTTGTCGTAAGGATGTATTCGCTCTTTTTGTAGAACTTTACTTTTATGCTTTTGAAAAAAACTTTGCCTGCAGTGATTCTGTTTACCACCACCTTGATTGCTGGCCACGCTTGCGCTTTCAATTTACCGTCGAACTTAACCACGCTGAAAGGCCACAGCCTGACTCATCAGCTGTCAACGCCACCGTCAGAAACGCTTAAAACAAAAATACTGGCTGAATATTCGCAATGGAAAGGCACCCGTTACCATTTTGGCGGTCACTCACACCACGGCATCGACTGCTCTGCGTTGATGCAGGAAATTTTTCAGGGGTCCATCAGCATGAATCTGCCCCGCACGACCGGTGAACAGATGCATAACGGCTACCGTATCGGCAAAGGGGAATTAAAACCCGGCGACCTGGTGTTCTTTAAAACCTCAACAAGAACCCGCCATGTGGGTGTGTATGTGGGGAACAACGAGTTTATCCATGCCTCTAAAATCAAAGGGGTCACCGTGTCTAATCTGGATAACGAATACTGGCATGCGCATTACGAAACGGCTCGCCGTATCACCGCCAACGCCTGATCCTTGCAAAACGTCTCGCTCAATGAGAGGTTTTTAGTTAAAAAGCCGCAGCACTTCCTTCAGTCCTTTATTGACGACTTTATCTGCCCGCATGACCAGAGCCAGCTGACGGTGAAGTGCGGGCTGTAAAGAACACACCCGTAATCCCCGACGATCCTCTGGCATCTCGACGGCCATTCTCGGGACGATGCTAAAACCCGCGCCTGAACACACTAAGCGCTTAATGGCTTCGATACTTCCAGACTCCATCACCGGAGACACTGTCAACCCCTGACGGGAAAACCAGCTGTCGATTAATAACCGTGTTCCGCTTCCGGATTCGAAAGCGATAAAAGCACGGGTATGCAGCCCCTCAGGTGTTAACGCCGGGAAAGTATTGGCCTGCGCTTCATTGATAATAAAAACAAACTCCTCTTCCCTGTAGTGGCTGACAATCAACGGGCTTTGCCCAATGGGTAACGTCACCAGTCCAAGATCCAGCCGGTTCTCTTCCACTGCCCGGACAATCTCCAGCGTATTCCCGGTGGTCACCCCAACCTGCAACAGCGGCCAATCGCTGCGTAATGTCTGCAGTAACGGAGGGAGCAGATGGATACAGGCTGTCGCGCCCGTGCCAATACGGACAGTGCCAGTGACAGCGTCGGACACGGCATTCACGGCTGCGCGGGCATCCTCTACCGCCTGCGTAATACTTTTTTCATGCGCCAGCAGCGCCAGCCCGGCGGCCGTTGGGCTGATTCCCCGCCCGGTACGCTCAACCAGTCTGGTCTGGAAGAATTGTTCCAACTGCTTTACCTGCAGGCTCACCGCAGGCTGGGACAAATTCAGGGCATCGGCAGCAGCCGAGAAACTGCCTCGCCTGACAACCCATCGGAACGTGGCAAGGTGATTCAGACTGAGGTGGTTCATCTCAAGGTTTTTCTCATACGTGGCATCAGGATTGGCGTCTGCCTTCCTGAACATCAGGGGCCTATGCTGGTGTCTTTGTAATAACATTGAGAAAAGAGAATGACCAGTGAAATGCATTCCCCGCCCCGCCGGGTCGCACTAGGCTGCGGTATCAGCCAGCTTATCAATTGGGGGATCTCGTTCTACATGCCGGGTACCTTTGCCGGTGCCATTTCCACACAAAACGGCTGGTCTGAGACCCTGATTTATGGCGGACTTACGCTTGCCATGCTGATGATGGCGGCCCTGTCACCTTTCACGGCTGCCTTGTTAACCCGTTTTGGGGGGCAACGAATCGTTGTGACAGGGACCCTTTTGCTTGTCTGCGGCTGCCTGGTTATGGCTCAGGCTAGCTCAGAAAGCCTGTGGCTGAGCGCATGGGTATTGATGGGAATCGGGATGAGGCTGTCGCTCTACGATGCCGTTTTTGCGGCACTGGTTGGGATTTACGGCCTCTCGGCCAGACCTACTATCTCGCAGATAACGCTGTTGGGCGGCTTCGCTTCTGTGCTGTTTTGGCCATTCGGTGGATCCCTGCTGCAGCTCATGAGCTGGCACAACGCTGTGCTGGTATATGCCGCCTGTGGCCTGCTTAGCGCCTTAGCGCTGTGCGTCATTCCCAATAAGAAAGGCCAGCGAACGACACAAAATAAGCGTGCCAGGATCCCCTCACATGAAAGACCACTGGCCATCCTTTATGCTGCGTTTGTCGCACTGATGACCTTTGTTTCGAACGGAACGTCGACGCATTTGCCGCAGCTACTGGCAAGCTATGGACTTCCTGTCACGGTAGGCATGCTCTGGGGATTAGGGCAGACAGGCTCACGAGGGCTGGAGATATTTTCCGGTTCCCGTCTTACCCCGGTCACGCTCGCCCTTTGCGTCTCCCTGTTGATCCCCTTCTGCTTTTTACTGGCGCTCTGTGGGATCTTCAGTCCGCTGACACTTATCGGATTTGTGCTGGGCTACGGTGCCGTGAATGGTTTGATGACCATCGTAAAAGCCACCCTCCCGCTCCAGCTTTTCGACAGGCAACAGTACGCAGAGCGGACCGGCCTACTGCTTCTGCCTGCCCAGCTGCTGGCAGCCGCTTCCCCCTACAGCTGGGCCTGGCTAAACAACCATATTGGGGGACAAAATACCCTTTGGCTTTCACTGAGTCTCGGCCTGTTAATCGCACTCCTGGCGTTCATGATGAACCGGCAACTCCGCCTCCTGACAAACAATGTCGAGCCGCAATCCAGTTATCCTTGAAACGCTGTGAACGTTTCAAAATATTCTCGAGATACTTCGCAATCTGGCACAGTCCCTTACGATTATAACTGTATTTTTATACAGTCGTTTTATACTCATTGCAGACGCCAAGGGAGTGAAAAATGATGATTCGCCAAAGTGAAACAGTGAACGAAATTTCGAAATCCGCCCGGCGGGCAAAGGTGAGCTATGTCAGAAAGCGTCATGAAGACCCGAAAACAGGACACACAAAGCATTACAGCCGGCACCCTAGTCTGGTGCTGAGCGGTAACTGGCTGGAAGAGGCCGGATTTGCCACAGGCGTCAGTGTGGTGGTGGCAGTACGTTACGGGCAATTGATCCTGCAGCCTTTGGAAGAAAGCGACAACATCCTGACCTGATAAAAGCCACGGTCATTTTTTGTTGAATTTTAACCCCGAAGCCAGCTGCAGTTTTTACTGCGAATTCGTTGCTGTTCATGCGACAATAACAGTAACGATTCGCATGATAAATGCCTGAATAGCTTTGTTTTTCAACGAAATGGATATCATAACTCCATGACCACACTTGAGAATTTCGACGCGCACACACCGATGATGCATTGGTGTTTCCATACTGTTTTTTAAGGATTTTTTTAGTTATAAACTGAAAAGTTATATTTTAACCTATATATTTATCATCATCTCATTTGACCGCATTTCATCATTTAATAGGAGAGATGACCTCCTTCATGTGAGCACTGCTCTGATTTTGGGTCAGGGTCAGATAGCCACGGAAAACAGGTTATCTGACCTATTAAAATTTAGAGCATAAATAAAATCCTTATTTTGCTTTAATGATTGCAAGATACATTGCATTCGTAAGCGTCATCCCTGCACTGTCTGGCGGATCCTGACCACCCCGATGCCAAAGACGTCGGGGTCCATAAAGGCCAGTACTATCTGACCCGCGCTCGCAATTTTATTTCACTTCAACTGGTGTCGGTACGGTATAAGAACCATTAATGACTGACTCACCAGGGCGATAAATACGCATTCCCAGATACCAGTTATCCCCAGGCGTCGGGAGCCAGTTTTTCTGCGTACCACAGACCTTTTCAGGGCCATAGTAAATAGTGAATTTACCATCTGGATCGAATTTAATGGTCCGGTTATTCAGAATAGAATTCTCATCGTGCAGATATTTATCCGCACCATACATCGTGAAGGAGAAGAAACCGCCCTTGTTAAAGTCTGGTTTGCTATAGGTGGCTTTGTAGCATTTATCACCGCTCAGGCCAAAGTCACGGTAGAGATAAACAGCATCTTTTGCCGGAAGCAAACCGAGTGCGACAGAGGCGCTCAGACGTAGCATCTTCGGATCAATTTTACCCCGTGCACCGGCTGTGTCGTTGAAGTTAGGCAATTTCGCTGCCTCGGCCTGATATTGTTTACGTAATGTCATCAGGCTGTCCTTATCCCAGTCAACAGGCGTATAAGACTTAACTTTGGTGCCTGCAGGCCATTTTACGGATATTTCATCCTGTAACTTATGGACATAGTCAATATCCTGCGGATCGCCAGGATTCACCTGAGTGCGCACCACGATCGCCGCAAACTCGGTTTTTGATTTTATCTCAAAAGTACCAGGGCCATAAAAAACCTGATCAGTGAAGTCATCATTCTGCATGATCATTGCTGACTGGTAGCGACCATCTTTTGATTTTGGCAGCGTTACCGTCGTACCATTCGGAACATAGTAGACACCAAAGGAGTAAATAGTATCACGGTTCATGGTCACTGCAGGTTGCTTATCCAGTGGCATCAGTGTGCGGTCATGACGGAATTTATTGCTTCCAACGTCGTTAACAACATTCCGATAAGAAAGGTCAACTTCGGCACGGGCATAGTTTTCTGGGGTAACCGTTTGAGCTGCATATGCTGAAGAGCTCATTATCATCGTTGTCATCAGTATGGCATTTACTTTTTTCATTTATTACCTCTTGTATAAATTAATAACACGCTTTCGTGTTAATTTAACTGAAGGTTCATGGTGGTCAGTCCATTAATTGTACTGACCTTATTAGATCAAAGTCCCGGCCTTACGATCAGGGCTTTGTCAGCTGTGTGAGATATCCCCCGCGATGTATCTCTTGTTGAAACGATCAATGCTGGCTGACAACAGGATGATTTTTTTGCATATCTTTTGAGTATGTCAGAATATCATCAACCGAGGTTGGCAAATATGCGCGCATTAATGCATTCCAGTTTTTCGTTGTCTGGAAGTTGTTAATCGCATTATCACCGCAGTTAAAGTGAAGCGTATAGCTGCCATCTTTATTCGGTTTTGCATGATGCGAATTAATCACGAAGTGATCCGTTTTCACCCATCCTTCAGAGTTATACACAGTCAGCGACCAGTAACCGTTCTTATCATACTGAACCGGCAGTGGCTTAATCGTCGTTGAACTACACTGTGCATTTTTTGCGCCATCATCAGCCGGTGCAACAACCCAATAAAAAGCATGCTTTGCTGGCAATCCACCCCAGCCACCAATATTAACTAACTGATACTGTGGAGTGATGATTTTATCTCCTTTGGAGACAAATCCTTTATAGATAACAGCCTCTTTCGGGCCACGGTGAACAATTTCAGCACGCAGTTTATTGAAGGAATCAACATCGTATTTCACGTCACTTTTATAGGGTTCAGGCGTTCCGCCAAAACTTACTTTCACCATGTCCTGTCGCTTATTCAGCTCTGCTATTCCTTTTTCATCCAGGCTTCTGGGCTGAGTGCGCATGAAGAGATAAACAAAACGACCGTGTGTTAAGTCCGACTGTTTAACGGTGACGGTTTGCCCTGGATAGACAACGGCAATAGTGAAGTGGTCTTCATCAAAAACATGTACACTTTGATACAGGTCATAAGGTGGAACGGTAATCGTAATTCCGCCTTTGGTATCAAAAACACCGTAAGAATAAATAAGGTCAAAGTTAGAACGAATGACCGTTTGATTCTTCAGATCAATACCTTTTCTTTCATGACGAAATTTATTGCCGCCAGAAGTCAGTGTCTCCGCAGCAAAATACTTGGCGGTCTCAGCACGGATAAGATTATCCATAGTGACTTTGACACCCTTTTTATTTGAAAACGAAGGGTTTGCTGATGTGACCTGACCATCAGTCTGAACGCCAGTATCCATGGCCAGCACTGAGGCACTTGTCAACAAAGTAGCTGCTATGGCCAAATGTCGTATAACTTTTTTCATGATTTTCTCTTCATGTTCAGGAAAGGCTGGGAGTTACCAGCCTCTCTATTATTAATATAATTATTTCACTGCTTTAGGTTCAGGAAGCTTGTACTTGTTATTCTGAATATCTTCGTCAGGGAAATAGACTCGCAGCGCGAGCGTCCAGTTATCTGTTGGCGCAATAAGCAGGTTTTCAGCATCCTTACCACACGTTTCCGGCGTACCGTAATGCATGGTAAATGACTTGCCATCCGGATTAAGTTTCAGCTCTTTATTAGAAAGGCTGGAACCTTTTTCGGAATGAAGGTAGAGGTCATCCCCATAAATCGTCATGGAATAGAACCCAAGATCGGCTTTTGCCAGCCCCGGTACAGGATAGGTGGCGGTATAGCAGGTATTTTTAGCGACCTTATAGGTATTGAAGGAGTACCAGGCATCCTTATCAGGGAGCAGGCCTGTGGCAACCGCCGCACCAATGTTTACATCTTCCTGTGGATAAGCGCCACGTGCTCCCGACGTCTTACTGACTCCCCGTTTATTGGCGATCTCGCGATAATGTGTCTGGAGTTTTTTCAGCTCTTCTTTGTTCCAGTCAATCATTTTGAAGGCTTTTGGCGTATAGCCTTCCGGGAAGGTCACATGATATTCATCCTGAATTTTATGTGCTTTTTTAATGTCTTCCGGATCGTTAGGGTTAACCTGAGTACGGATATTCAGCACAAGAAAATTCGTAGCCTTATCCGGGTCAATTTTGTAATCTCCAGCACCATAGTAAACATGCTCAGTGGTGTGGTCGTGATCCATAACATGCAGTGAAATATATCGACCGTCGCCTTTCGGTACATGGACGGTTGCCCCATGCGAAGCATCAATGATGGCGAAGGAGTATAGCGTGTCCCTGTTCATCAACACAGCCGGCTGCTTATCAATTTCCATCGGCATGCGGTGATGATAGAAAGTGTTCGTCGCCCCATGTTTGACTTCTTCATTCATCGCCATATCCAGCGCAGCGAAAGCATAATTCTCTGGAGTCACACTGACATTTGTTTTGCCCGGAAGGGTGGTTTCAAACTGACGCACCTGTTCAATAGTCTGAGCGTCAGCAGCCCATACGTTACTGACAAATAGCGCCAATGCACTTATACAGAGTACCTTTTTCATAACATCTCCTGTGTTTGTAGAACTGATGGTGAAGAGGATTGCCTGGAATTCGTGATCACGACTGTTTTATCTACTTCACCGAAAATACCGCCATTCAGAGGTGGCAGCGCGCAAGGATGCCAAAATGTAAAGCCCGCTGTTTTCATGGTTGCACGCTGGCGGATAATCCCTCTGATCACTCGAAATCTTCCGGGATAACGAATATCCGATGCCCCATAAGCCGCATCAGACCACTGAGCCAGGGCTGCATGTTGCGCTTTACCAGTCAGATATTTCAATCTCCAGTACTGGTAGTGACGCCTGCTTTGGCTGTTTTTTACCCCGACAACCGTAAGGTGTAAGCAAAGCCATAAAAACTGTATTTTGGGTGAGGTTTTGATCCACCGAACGCTGGCCTGCCCAGCTTTACGCAGTAACTGCCTCATTCGTCGATGAAAAATTACGACTACACCAACGATGGCCACAGCAAAACATATCCAGCGCCATGTTTTGTCTGGCAATAACGCCAGTTTTTCCATCAACGTCAGTTGGAACGCTGGTTTCACCGTATTCGCCACGGCACTTTTGAGTATTACCCCATCCAGCTTTGACGTCCGAAATTCCGATGTATCCGTGTCATACCAGCGAATATTTACCGCCTTCAGAGGGATCGTGCCTACGTGTTGCGCTGAGTAGTACCAGTGCTCTGTCCGCGTACCGCCAATAAATTCATCGTAGTTTATAATGTCGGTCGCTTCCGATTGGTGCTCCGCAACCTGGCTTTCGGGGGGTATCGTTGGGATCAACTTTCCCTGAATTCCCTGCGCTTCAATCAGAATACGGCGCTCGATGAGTTGCCCGCTTTTCAGCGTTAAACCTTTCAGTGCGTCAGCATCAAGCTCCTGCTCCTGTTTATCTCCCGCCAACAAATAAAACGACTGAGTGACTTTCACATCGGTGGCTGGAAGAAATTGTGCGATATCTCCGGCGCCTGGCGGCATAGCGACATCTACCGATATCGGAGCAAATGCCAGTATTGGTGAGGATTTCTGCTCGGGGTAAACCGTGACAGATGTTTGATTCAGTCTCAACGCCCCTTCAGAAAGCGGCGTCAGCAGATAGTTTTGTGTTGCCCCGCGTTGCGTAAAACTACCGTGAGAACGTTCAATTGAAGGCGAGAGCATAAACATCGATACAATCGTTGCCCCCGGCATATCCCAATCCGGGAACTGCGGGAACCAGTTTACCTTTTCTGGCATCCAGACGGTGGCGGTCATCTGGACACTCTGTTTCGGTACCAATGTTTTGGGCGGCGCAATATGCGGATCCCGGACGCTGCTTAAACTGACATTGGCCTGCCAGTCTTCGTTACTGGCACTGACAAATGCGGAAAAAGTACAAAGACAGCTCAGGATAATGATTTTTTTCAACATCGCTATCCCCCCTGAGACTGTAGGATAAACAGAGACTTGAGCATCTCCTTTGGTGAGGTATCGACATCACTCATCCAGTTATTCAGCTCGCTGTCATTCATGTTTTTAGCCGAACGTGGCGACTCGTTTTTTGTTTTTGCATGCTGCTGTTCTATCTTCAGGAAACTGAAGTCAGTGTGATTATCCGCCCGCTGCCGCTTTCCTTGTTTTTTCTGTGTCTCTTCCAGGATGGCTTTCACCGTTGCCGCATTGGTTTTGGCCGCCAGCAACGTCGGGTCGCACTGGAGTGCCTGTGCATAGTAGTGAAGTGCGGCCTGGTACTGCTGCAACTGTGCCAGACTGTTCGCGAGATAGAAATTCCCCTCAGCACTGTCAACATTATGAAAAGCCGCAGCGGCGTTTTGATACTCTTTCGCCAGATAATACGCACGTCCCTTACGGTAGCTATCAGTATACAGAGTGGCGGCTGCCGGATAATCCTTATTATTCATCGCTTTTTGCCCAAGCTGATCGGGTGTCCACCACAGGTGGTTCCAATCAGCTTTTGCCTGGGGTGCCCAAAAAGTGGTACTCAGCAACAGCGGGAAAAGAACCGCCGCCACGGAGAGACGGCGAAACAGCATGACCGCCAGCGGCAACATCAGCAATACCAGCCAGTAGCCCGAATCCTGCCAGCGCCAGCGATTGCTTTCATTTTGTGATTGTCGGACGGAATTGCGGATATGGTCGGTAAGCCAATTGAGATCCTGATCATCTGTGGTCATGCTCAACACCGGAATCCCGGCCTGCTTCAGTGCATCAAATGCGGCAATCGGAACCTGCGTGGTTCCAGGACGGAATGTGTTATACGGCGCGAATCGCAATGCGCCACCCGCTTTTGTCCCAACCACAAGTACCTCAAGAGCCGGAAAATGGGTGTAAAAAGCCCGTAACGCGGCATCATCCAGAGATGATAAGGTATCGGTCACGACCACAATATTAACCGGCTGTCCGTTATTTTTGCTGCCCTCATCTGCGAGCGCCAACGCTGCACGCAGCGCCGATTCAGGACGTGGCGTGACGGGCATCAGATCGGGTTCCAGCGGTGGCATAAACAGATTAAAAAACTCATTGTTTTGCGTCAGAGGGATCACCAGATGTGCGGTATTCGCCCATGCGATCACACCAAACGAGGATTGCGGCAGACGCTGACGAAGTGCGTCGATTTTCGCTTTTGCGGCACGGTTTCGATTAGGCACGACGTCCCCGGCATACATGGACGTCCCGTTAGCAAATACCACCATTACAGCCGCTTTTTCCCGTAGCCCTTCCGGGATCTGTTTGTGCCAGCTGGGGCCAGCCATTGCGATTAGCCCGACCGTGAGTAACAGCCAAAGTATATTCAACCGGTTCAATAACCGCTGCCCACGATGTTGGTGCACTAGCGCACCCGCCAGTTTTGGGTCGATAACGCTGAACCACTCGGAATCTCTGCTCTGTCGACGATGCGCTATCAGGGCCGCGATGACCAAAACCACGATACCTGCCAGCCACCAGGGGCGCAGGAAATGCAGGTCACTCATTTTTTCGCCCTCCCCGACCATAGACAGAATGTCATCACTCCAAATCCGACAAGGGCGACGCCTAACGGCCACATGAACAGTGGCTGTCGGTAAGACCAACCCGTTTTTTTCATTTTTCGTGGCGTCAGTTGATTAATGGCCTGGTATACTTCCTGAAGTGAATCTTCGCTACCATTCACTTCATGGTATGTTCCCCCCGTTTCGCGGGCGATCTTTTGTAGCAACGGCAAGTTGATACTCTCCTGATTCCCCCCCGCCAGAGCGATGGTATGAATGATCATGTGCTCGCGTCGAGCCAAGCGTAATGCTACATCAGGGGGAAGTGTGGACGCGGTGTCCTTCCCGTCAGTCAGCAGAACGACCATTCTTTCGTTATCCGTTGATTCATCACCTTCAGAAGCAAGACTGTTATACATTTTGATAGTGCTACCAATGGCGTCACCGATACTGGTTTGTGGCCCTGCCATCGCCGGACGCAGGTCATTTACACGCTGCAAAAGAACGTGATGATCGGCACTCAACGGTGCGAAGGGATAGGCTTTACTGCCAAACACTATCAGCCCGATATTGTCCTCTTTCCTGTCCTGGATAAATTGACGGACGGCGTTCTGCATTGCCACGGAACGACTAATGAGTTTTCCGTGGCTTCCCTGCATATCTTCTGTTGCCATTGACCCTGAGACATCCAGCACCAGTACAATGTCACGAGCGGACACCTCTTCTGACGCCGGTGGCATTATCCACTGGGGGCGTGTAGCGGCACAGACCAGACAAAACCAACTCAATGACCAAAGCAGTAACATCCAACGCCTTTCCCCGGGCGTTGCGCGGCTTATCGTCGGCGCATCAACCAGTAAATATGGGAGATTAGGCACTCTCACACTGTAGTGGTGAGATGTTGGGGGTTTTGGCAAATAACGTAGCAACAGAGGTAATGGCAATAGTACCCACAACCAAAGCCACTGAAACTCAAGATGCTGGAGATGATGGACCACAGATTCAAACATCGGGTAGCTCCTTTAACCAGCGGTGAACCGCTCCTGCAAGCAACCCATTCTCTGCCTCTGGCAGCGTTCCTTCACGACGATAATGATTCTTTACCATTGCCCTATGAACGCTATCGGGAAGCTCAGGCAGCTGTGCCAGTAGCTGCTGTTCATTGAAGGCGGACAACTGTTCTGCGGGCAGATAAAGCCGCAGAACACGTTTGATAAGGACAAACCAGTCGTCGGCGCGCGCACTCTGTTTAGCGGCAATGGCCAGTGCGTGAGCCTCACGCCGCCAGAGTCTCCGCTGGTATCTGCGATACCGGACCATACATACAGTGACAATGGTCAGCACGATGACGACCAGCAATAGCTTCCACGCAAGAGTGTCAGGAAACAGGCTGACTGCCGAGGGGAGCTTCAGTTCAACCAGATCAGGGAGGTCCACCCCGGAAAAGGTATTCATTTGTGGATGACTCATCTTACTGTTCCCTCCGCAGAAGCAGCGCTTCCTGGAGCTGAATATCCGAAGCCTGCCATGTCGTGATGGGACGTGATGCAATACCTGATTCGGTCAGACGAGATTGTAAAGAGGTGAAATTCTGCTCGGCACGTTCGGCAATCTGTTGACGCTGCTGGTGCGAAGAGAACTGGAGCTCTGTGACCAGTCCGCCCCAGGTTGATAAGAATTCACCGCGTGTCGGCCAGGCATTGATGATCCCGTCATAGACCGGCAATGCCAGGCATTGCGTTCGTGCCGCAGTTTCAGTCATGAGCTGCCAGGCCGGTTCGCTGACGTGATTGAAATCGCTGATCATCGCCACCAGGGCATTGGTTGAAATCTGGCGGCGTAGATGCTGAATGGCAATGAGAAACTCACTATCGGCGCGAGTCTCTTTCACATCGGCGGACAACATTTGATTCGCCTGAACCAACGACGCAAATAAGCGGATTAAATGACCACGGTGATGACGCGGAGAAAATACCTCAACCTGCTGCTCTGTCACAATAATCAAGCCGTAAGGCTGTTTTTTATGATATGACATCCACAATAGCTGTGCTGCGGTGCGCACGGCAAGCACAGATTTTAATTGGCATTGGGTGCCAAAAAACATGTCAGCGGTTTGATCGACAACCACAAAAAATGGGCGCTCACGTTCTTCATTAAACACCCTAATAAACGGAACACCGCGCATACGTGCCGTCACGTTCCAGTCGATATCCCGGACATCATCGCCCTGCTGATAGTGGCGAATCTGATCAAATGCGCCACCACGACCATTAATACGTGAAGGCCGATTTCCCTGCAGCAAAGAGGACGAGACACGGCTAAATAAACTGGCCATCTGACGAGTAGACGCTTCATAGCTCACCAGCTCTTCAAGTGTAACGTAGACTCCTTCCTGTGCACCCATGGCGTTATCCTGTAACAGTCAACTGTAAAATCCGGGCGATCGCGTTCTCAACTTTGACGCCCGCCGCCGCGGCCTGGAAGGACAAGACAATGCGATGACGTAAAACGTCATAGGCAATGGCCTGTACATCTGAGGGATCAACGTAATCCCGTCCAGCCAGCCAGGCATGCGCTCGAGCGGCGCGTTCAAGACCCAGCGTCGCGCGAGGACTCCCCCCGATACTGACCCATTGTGCAAGCTCTTCATCATATTTCGCCGGATGACGACTGGCATGAATAATACCGACGATATAATCCTTAATCACATCACTCACATGGATATCTGCCACTTCTCGCCATGCCTGATAGATCGTCTCTTTATTCAGTTTGTCGCTATCTTCAATCACCGCGCTGCTTATTGCCGTCTCGCTATAACGACGTTGCTGCTCGCTACGCACTAGATCGAGAATGCGTTTTTCGCTTTCTGCTGATGGGTAATCAACTTCAACTTTCATCAGGAAGCGATCCAGCTGGGCTTCGGGAAGATTATACGTCCCTTCCTGTTCTACCGGGTTTTGCGTCGCCAGTGCCATAAAGAGTTTAGGCAAGGCGTAAGTCTTACCGGCGACTGTGATCTGCCGTTCTTCCATCGCTTCCAGCAATGCTGACTGAACCTTAGCGGGTGCACGGTTAATTTCATCAACCAGTACCAGGTTGCCAAATACCGGACCTTCGCGGAACTGGAAGGCGTCCTCTACGGAATGTGTCTCGGGCACATAAATCTCCGAACCCGTAATATCGGCAGGCAACAAATCTGGCGTGAACTGGATCCGGCGAAAGGTAGCATCGAGATTTTCAGCAAGACTGCGGATGGCTCGCGTTTTCGCAAGACCCGGCATTCCTTCCAGCAATAAGTTAGCATCGCACAACAGGCAGATGATAATGCTGCGCACCACCTTTTCCTGGCCGATAATTGCACGTCCCATTTTCTCTTCAAGGGCAAGTACGTGTGCAAGGGTATTCATCGTTTACCAACTCCTGGCGCAATCGGAACGCCTGAAAGCAAACCACCCTGACTGGCAGGGTGGTTTGTATTGACTTACAAATTACTTATCAACGCGCTCGATATCGCCTAGCGTCCAGCTCTTATTAAAGAAGGCTTCGGTTGGCGCGTAGAAACGGAAGTAAGTAAACCAGCCATCGCCTGGCTTAGTCTGGATCCAGTTTTGTTCAAAGCCTTTGACAGGTTTTGGACCGTAGTAGATGTCTACAGAACCATCAGCGTTAGTTTTGAGACCCTGCTTGGTAGAACCAATATCCGGGGAGTTCTCATCATTAACGACCATCTGACGTTCTTTTTCATCATAGACCGTGGTTGACCAGAACTGTTTAGCCGGCACATTCGCAGGTACATGCAGCTTATAGGTGTGTTCACCGGTCAGCCAGTTACCGTCTTTGTCCTGGTAGGTCACGATATAACGCTGGCCCACGCCTGGGGTTTGCGTCAGCATTGCTTTTGAAATGGTGACCGCTTCATAGAACCAGGAGGCACGTTCATCGAACTGATCCCAGTTTTCTGCACGCTGATTAGTCGCAACGGTAATGGCATGTTTCCAGTGCGTACCTTCCCAGAAGGCCGGTTCAAAACGCTTACCATAGTTGTTGGATTTAGCCATTGCCTGGCCAACAACCGCAGCTTCTTCGAGGATTTTTTTCTGTGCATCGGTCGGGCTGAAAGGTTTGCCCTTTTCGATGCCGAGGAAACGTAAGTGCTCCATCATGAAGCGATCGCGTTCTTGTACCGGTTCAGACTGCACAATCTGGTTGATTGCGTTCCAGTAGTCCATTCCTTCCGGCGGTGTCTGGCTCCACGGTTCTTCGGATGCCGGAACAACATGCCACTGCTCGCCTTCTTTACCGTCTTTAAACTGCGCAGTGGTGATTTGTGGTACCAGACGTTTTACCGCTTCCGCTTTGTCTTTATCCAGCAGACGTACACCGAACAAGACATTATTGGAGGTCGAATGGATAACAAAATAGCCTTCAGGTGGTGTGATATCCGAACCTGGTGGCAGGATCAGGTATTTGCCCCCCTTACCTGCATCCGGGCCAACAACACCGAGATCTTCCATCACACGCTGGTTAATATCCAGCACCATCCCCGCCATTAAGCCTTTCGGTAATGTCAGTACAATCGGACCGGTTTTCGATACGTCGGCAATGGTCATAATGTAAGGCGTGGTGTAATTAGGGGTCAGGATCCCCTGCTTCTGCTTCTGGGTAACATAAGACACCAGGTGGCCGTCTTGCACATGGCTGATGTTGTTGATCGCATTTTTCCATTCGATCAGCCCTACCGCAGGAATGCCCCACATGTATGCATCGGTCGCTCGCATGAAGTCCATCTCATTCATCAGATGGTCCATGGTCTTCGCGGTTGGATAACCGCCATCAAACTCAAGCTGGCCTACACGCGTATCCACTTTCTCTACGGTGCCAGCGAAAGCCTGGGAGGTCATGGCTAACAGCGTAAATCCGATAGCCGATGACAATGCTTTTTTAGTCAACTTCATTGTTTAATCCCTTGATCTTAAAAAATTATTTACTTCATCTCTTCGATGTCGCCAGGTACCCACGTCCCCTTCAGTGCTGCCTCTTCAGGAGCATACAGACGCAGAATCGAGAAGAATCCACGGCCCGGCGCAGTTGCCAGCCAGTTTTTCTCTTTGCCTTCTGGCGCTTTCGGGCCGATATAAATATCCGTACTGCCATCCGCATTTTCTACAGGATGATTCAGCTTACCCAGTGATGGGAAGGGCTGCCCGTTTGCCAGGCCTGATGCGTTCTCCGCTTCGTAAAGGGTGACCGACCAGAACAATTTCGCCGGAATATTTGCTGGCAGATGCAGCTTATAGGACTTATCACCATCCAGATGCTGACCATCTTTATCGTCAAAGGCCATCATGTAATACGCGCCTTTACCGGCGGTCATGCTGGTCATTCCCGGACTGATGGAGAAATAGTTGGTGAAGAACCAGGTACGGGCATCAATATCAAGGAAACCGCCCTGCTTTGCTTTCCAGGAAAGGTCTGCGGGCTGATTAGGCCAGTGCGATGTCATATTGTTCACCGGATTCAGCCAACGGCGATCTTTATAGACATGGAAATCAACACCATTGAGGCTATCCTGGAAGCTGATGGCGCGGCTGGTCTTGTAGGCCATTTTCGCGGCATTATCCATGATGTCATGATCGCGGGCTGAGGGCTTAAATGGTTGGCCCTGAACGATACCCAGACCTGCCAGTGTGCCGAGAGAATCGGGAGTGGCAAGATGGGTACCCTCTTCATCCACAATCCGCTTCAGCTGTTCGAACGCTGTAAAATTGTTACGTGGAAGCATGTTCAGGTCGTGCTCAGAGGCATCAGGGAACTGCATTTTCTTCGCGTCAGCTTTATGTCCAAGCGGATAAAAGACGGATTGTTTCAACAGCTTTACCGCCGGTGAGGTGTCGTTCAGGTCTTTATAGAATGCACGCAGGAAAACGAAGATATTGTTAGTCGTTGAACGGTATACATAGTAACCCTTCGGTACTTCTTTATTATAACCCGGCGGCAGGATCAGGAACTTACCGCCTTTGCCGCCATCGGGTCCTGGCAAACCGACGTCACCCTGGAATTCCATACCGTCCACCGGCATTGGGCGCTGCCAGAAGTCCAGTAGAATCCCCTGTAATCCCGGCGGGGCTTCAAATACTAACGGCCCGGTTTTCGCCAGATTTTCAAACATGACGCCGTAGATCAGGTCTGAGTTAGGCGTGGTGATTTTGGTTTTTGCATCAAGGCGTTTTGTCCACACAGGCATAATGTTATACCCCGTGCCAAACGCCTGTTCAGCGCCATCGCGCATCCCCGCGGTGTTTAACAACGGCATTGCCCACAAATAAGCCTGGGAAGCGCGCTGGAAAGTCAGCTCCTGCATCAGAGTATCTGCGGTGGATACGGTCGGGCGATTCTTTTCCATCGGCAAATTCGCCAGATCCTGAAAGCGATCGGCCTGCGCTGCGGTTGAACAAAGCGCAAGGGCGATAAGACCGGCACAAGTAGTGAACCTAAAACGTGACGCCATAGTTATCTCTCCTGGAGTGATACAGGTGCTGGCAATGAACAAAGTATATAAAATCGCTACGCCGACGATGGACATGTGATTTATTTACTTTCTAAAAAAAATCATCAACTTAAAGAATAGAATATATTGTTGAGAATACAACAACAGACATCCCGTTTGTCGAGGCGAGGCGCGTTGTAACCATCATGACGCAAGCCTATCTTTAAGGCCCTTAGCCTAAAGAATTTACAGTCTTTGGCATAAATAGCGCACTTTGTTTATTTTTAAACAAATTCAATCTATTCAATAAGTTATGACGGCGTAAAGCCAAATCGGCATTTTATAGGAAACCGTCAAAAATAAAAGTCCACACAACGACTTTTTTCACACGTGATGCGTTAAATAAAAATATCATGTTGATTGAAAACCAAGAGGCGCTATCGCTATAATAAAAAGTTAAAAATATCAAGGGGGTCGCGATGGACATTTCATTTGGGAAAATTCATGATTGGTATCTCCAGTTAAATCTGACATTGCATGTTGATAAAGTAAATAACAAATCAAATGTGTGCTTTTATAAAAAAGGAGAGGAGGTAAAATTATCTCCAGAACAAATTTACTTTGTTGATAAAGGTGCGCTTTCTTTTGGGTTTAAAGGTGACGAACGTGTCATAGGTAATATTGTCGAGCATATGCCACTGGGCCTGATAGAGCGATTTTGTCCCCTTGTCGAACTCCATTATCATTGCGCCAGTGATGTCACTATCAGCAGCATATCCCATCAGGATTTTGATGAGATTTTCTTTGAAACATCGAAAGAACAGATGAAAGAACTCACTACCATCCTAATCTATATGTTGGTTTTTATGTTTGATATTCATGTGGAAAGGCGAAGTGAGTCCGGGTATCACATTATAAAATCGATGCTAACGAGATATTTATATAGAAGATTAATAAACGCCGATGAAAAGGAAGGCGTTGCATCATTTATTATTAAACGAACTAGTCTTTCAAGGAGTTATGTTTTCCGCGTTTTGGCAGAGTTAAAAAAAGGGGGTTATATTACCATTAAAAAAGGAAAATTAATATCCATTGATAAAACCCTGCCTGGTGATTATTAAATGCCAGGATAGTCCCCGCATGGACTTGTTCTCATACGTAACTATATTACACTATGACTATAGCAGTGAATCTCATCTAAGCGATGAGGCGTTCAGTTAGATTCGTTCATTAAGGTCACGCGAGCATATTGTTTACTGTCAAATGCTCACTGGGAGGCACCCAGCACTGCTATTTAAATTTACCCACGCAATCATGCCCCCCAACCGAGCGCACCACAGACCCTGTGATTAAAATATTAACTTTAAACATGCCAGATATAATCAATCATGCCTATTGATATTATTTCATAACAATAAAAACATTCACAGTGAATACATTCATAAATGTTCAACGAAAACCAACTGGTCATAATATGCAGTTTTCGACAAAGTGATGCTCATCAAATAGTGGTGAGAACCAAAGTGTCAAACATGCGAAAAATGTTATTTCCAGAAAGCGTATAATTACCAGTAGTAGTAATATGGCCGCTTTGCATCTGGAAAGATGGTCTTGTATTCAATGTGTAGCTTTGATCATGCAACGTTAAAACCCACTAACAGCCTCAATAAGTTACGCAAAGTATTTTTGCTTCGGCGACCAAAAGCATGAAAGAGTCCGCATATTGGCGGACTCTTTCAATAAGCCTCGTTAACTGGCCAAACTTTTGGGCGTCAGTGCATAAGTACGGCTTTTCATAGGTTCATATTATCATTTAATCATGACAATTTTCGGTGGCTGCCTGGTACCATCAAGGATGCTTTTTGATCCTACCCGCGAATAGTGGACACGAGACTAAGTGAGTAAACTCTTAACCAGAGGTGGCTCACATGACAAAACCAGCATCAACCATCAAAAAGATCCGCAAGCAACACTCGCCTGAATTCCGTCAGGAAGCCCTTAAACTGGCTGAGCGCATTGGTGTTGCCGTTGCAGCCCGCGAGCTCAGCCTGTATGAATCGCAACTTTATAACTGGCGCAGTAAACAGCAGCAACAGCTCTCATCCTCTGAGCGTGAAAATGAACTCGCTGCTGAAAATGCCCGTCTCAAACGCCAGCTGGCGGAACAGGCTGAGGAGCTGGCTATCCTCCAAAAGGCCGCGACATACTTCGCGAAGCGCCTGAAATGAAGTATGTCTTTATTGAAAAACATCAGGCTGAGTTCAGCATCAAAGCCATGTGTCGCGTGCTCGGGGTGGCCCGCAGCGGCTGGTATGCATGGTGCCAGCGGCGTGTGGGGCTAAACTCACGCCAGCAGTTCCGTCAGCGTTGCGACAGCGCCGTGCACGAGGCTTTTCACCGGGCAAAACAGCGCTACGGCGCACCGCGCCTGACCGATGAACTGCATGCTCAGGGTTCCTCCTGCCGCTTGTTCATTCACCAACCAATCAGCATAAAAGGCGCAGTAATCGGCAAAAGCACCAGCTGAATGATCGATCGGGCGGCGTTAACTTCGATATTACGACGCGTATGCCCAGATCCCCGATTAATGCGGGCTTTCATCGTGCGGTTGGTACGGTAACAGCGTGTCATTTCTTGTTCCTTCTATAGTGATAGACCAGCGCGGCGATACGGGGGATGTAGTGGGGCTTTAAGTTTCTTGTCGTCCATAATTTGCCTGCCTCCGTTAATAAGAGTGAACTTATCAAAAACAGGCAGAGACACAATTTTCATTACAAACTCCCGGGCCATGCCATGGTTTTCATCTCTGTTTTCTAACTGTTTCGCAATGAAGAACAAATCCGATACAGCATTAATCCAGCAATCAGTATTTCAGTACAAGTCGTAGATATGGATGTTTCCAGTCCTTAGTAATATTAATTTTTCTATAACTAACAAATCCATCATGCTCCAGAGCGCAGACGCCATCATGCGAAATCACAAAGTCATACACCGCTTTGCTCTCCAGCCCCTGAATCATATGTGCAAGCAACTTACGGCGCATTTGCAACGTTTGCCATCTTTTGCCATCCTCGTTATAAGTACAGTTAAAGTTTTGTCCCACCGCATTTCTCACATAAAGCCCATACTCCCGATTCTTCCTCCCCGTAGACAAATAATAATCGACCAAAACATCGAGGTCTTTACGTAATGGCTTCATTAGTTCTTTCCAGCGTTCTAGCACCCTTTTTGCTTTTTTCTCTCCAAGCTTTATAGACAATTTTTTGTACATAGTTGATTTTGGCGATAAGCTGACTTGCCCACAATTGAAGATTGTAGAGAATCTGATTTCTTTCACAGACTCCTCTCCTATCTTAAGATTATTACAAATATACCAGGTTTCTAACCTAGCCAGATTTGAATCTGATAACGATAGATTACTTAACTCACTCCTTAAAATTTCAAGCTGACAACTCTTAATATCATAATTATACCCATATGAAAGGCAAGTACGCTTCATTTCAGAAGGAAGGTATTGATAGCCGGTTCCGACCTCAAAAGACCTGCCACCCAGCATTGCTGTTTTATAAGACTGTTGATACTTTATAATAAATGGAACTTCACTTACTAACTCTGCACCAACCTTCATAATGTGAGATATGAAGTTATAATAATAACCCATATTCTTGATGTTCGGATGCTGATTACAATACTCTCTGAGAGCATCAATGTTAATGCAGATACTTTCCATGTTTCTATATACTTTTTTAACCGTATCCCTGAATACCCGGTCCTTAACTATCCTCTCAGAAACATGGTGCTTTGCCCTACACTGACCTGTTCGCGCAGTAACAATTAATTTTTCTAACAATTTCGGTTCACTACGTTTGCCATGGATGTTCGTCAGGTAAGCGTATCGGTCGCACTGTAATAGGTATTCACCCCGATCATTGGGAAATAGTTTCTGCAAAAAATCCTTCGACAAAGCAAATTGCCGACATTTTTTAATGTAGATATTTTTTGAAACTATCTTTATTATTCCTCTTTTGTATATTTCCTCTAGTGCCCGTTGAAACGGTAAGTCCCGTGATTGTCTGAAAACTTCAGGAGCAACGTCTATTCCTAATTCATAAGGGAAAGGAACAGAATGTGTCCATTTATCATCACCCTTAAAACTCGACTTCCTCTCAGTTCGTTTACTGACGGTTGCGCTACAAATAATATGCTGCAAGAATACTGCAATCGCGGAATAATATCGATATTTAGAACGTTTGTCTCTACAACCTCGCAGCGGGATACTGAAGACCAGCTGTTTAAATTCCTTTAATGTCTTTTCTGTCACAAGTATGTTATTTTTTGTGCAATATGCTTTCATACTTACCCCCGTATAAAACAAAGTTGCTCTTAAATACTCAGCAACTATGAATTACGTTGAAATGCATTTTTTGATAGCTAATTAAAAAAGGTAAGTTCTGGTATAATCATGGAAAATCTTAAGTAATGTATATCTGGAAAGGGGTGGAAGATGATTTTCCGTGAATAACTCTGAAATGTCACACCTGGCATTCACCAGATTATAGCCACATAGCAATATACATATCATAACATGCACCTCACAGCACCTTGGTGCAACATATAATAACCATCACAAACTTTTTTGATTTAATATATTAACATAAGAAAGAACTTCGTAAGGCATTTCGCAACTGCAATATCTTATTGTCAATAATAAAAAAGGAGAGCAGATAATGCCAACATCTGCTCTCCAGCGCCTCTTTTAATCAGATGGATTCAGGACCTTATTTTTCAACTAAAACCCCTAACCTTTTCACACATTCACCCCACCATTCCCATATCTCATCCCTGTCAAACAATTGTACTTCATGTTTTTTAATTATCCTTTCAATCTCCCTTGAAATCCTTTGTTTTTTTACCCCACCAAGGGTGAATTCTTTATAGGCCTTAATGGTGTTGTTTTTGGGCTTATTCCAAATAGATTTATATACATTCAGATGTGCTTCCAGTTTTGTTGAATATACCTGCAGATATTCAAAAGGGTTGGGCATCAGGTCCAACTTCTTCAGCATTAATGCTTTTTTGCGCTTACTTCCGGGTTTAGCACATGGCCTGACACGGGCTTCAATACGTAAAAATGAAGGATATTTATCGATGTCAATATCCAGGAATTCACTATCATCATTAAAGTGCAGGCCTGAACCATTGATATCTACTTTCTCATAGACTCCCATATGCCTCGGAGACCTGAGACTGCCCAGGCGGATACCAGGTAATCCATCGACTGTGTTATAACTGTTATATTCCGACACTCCACGGGCTCCCCAAATATAATCTTTTAACTTGCACCCATAGAGATCTAACGCAACATCCACCTGTGTTACCCATGCAGTACCTAGCAGTGGGATAAGACGACCATTGAGCCGTTGATTAAGCCAGTTAATAAAGTTATCCATGCCTTTCCCTGTCATATATTGAGGCCGAAGGTCAAGCCGAATAGCTCCTGTATTTTTACGGGATGGTTTAAAGCTGATATGCGCCAACATATTCGATCCTTTACTAATAGTAAAAAACATCTTATACGGATTATTCGGCCTGGTACGTTTAATGCTACCTACTTTGTATTTACGCCACGTCATTTTCGGCATAATCATGAACTTTCTGGATAAGTAATCATACTGTTCAGTTTCAGCCGTAACATCCAGCACAATGCTAAGTTTATCGACCCTCATCTTCATTTCGTGACCATCATTACTGAAACCAATCTCCAGGGACTTACAACGTTCTACATTTTTCTTATTTAAGCGCATGATTTAACTCCTCACCGGTAAGGAATAGAGGAGGTATGTAGATATCAACCCTCTATTCCTATCTTATAATGTGCATATAACGGGCTATTAGAAGGAGCAGCACTGCTGCCCCTTCTCCGGTTATGCTTTTTTCAGATTTTCGATGTGGTGCTCTACTTCATCTAAACGCCAGGCAACGCGCCGCAACCCGATTTTCACTGGTGCAGGCATCATCCCTACCTTGATTTGCCGGTACAATGTTGCCCGTGAAACTGGGTAGATCGTCAAAAGCTCTTTGATGGAGATCAGTTGTACGTTTTTCATGGGAAAACCTTCTGGTACGTATGCTCGTTGCATACGGCACCAATTACGAACAACGTTTTTATCCATTTTTTTCTTAAAATACATGACTGATCGTCAGATCTGAACGTCAGATCTGATCGTCATGTAATAGCAAATCTGAACATCAAGCCCGGCACCAAAAATCTGAAGATCAGATCTCTGTCATAAATCTGATCGTCAGAAACCACACCCAACGTCTCCTCGGCTACTCTTAATGTGTAGGTCAAAACTGATGCTCATTTTTTTCATCATCATCATATAGAGAACCAGAGAAAGATGTGGGCGGGAACTGTGAGTCCCCCCATAGTTATGTTTACTTGGTACAAACAGGAGACATTATGGTTACGAAACTCAAGAGTGCTGCACCGCAACAAAAGAAAAGTACTGGCATGGCCCCTAAAGTAAAAAAAACAGGTAAAAAACATAACGATGTAATAGAGAAAAAAAAGCAAATAGCAGGTATTAGTGAAGATACAGAAAAGGTTGCAATACGGAGAAAAAACGTGGGCTATCAACATACTCGACAGGAAAAACTCAATCAACTTGGCACGCACAAAATAACAGCAAGGTTAAATGACGCTGATTACGAAAAGCTCGGAGATCTGATTGAATACATGAACCATCCCAGACCTGAAAAAAATAAACATCAAGTGATAGAAAGATACTCCATGCTCCTGTCTTATATGTTAAGAAAGGCACACAAGTTACGTATACTTTCACCTGAAAGTGAACGAGCAAAAGAATTATATCGATTACACAAGTTAGTCCGCGACCTCAAATATAATAAAACCCACACAAACAGTGAGATCATAGAAATAATGAAAAAAGATAAAGAACCCACACCGGAATCAGTAATTAATGATGATACCAACCATAATTGGAACGATAATGACATCAAAGACATACTTAATATTAAAAAGGTAAAATTAAACATTAAAGAATTAGAATAACCAGATCAGTAACACTTCAATTTCTGGCTTGCTGCCATCTGAGCGTCGCCACCACGTCGGTCATATAATAAGGTTGTGCTGATATCACTGTGTCCAGCCAGTTGACGCACGATATTGATATCAGCCCCCTGCTCCAGTAATCGTGTAATAAACGTTCTGCGCAAATCATGAGGCGTGAAGGGCTGCAGCTCAGCAATATTACCAAGTTGAACGAGTATCGTGGTAATCCCCGCTGAACTGAGCGCCTGCTCCCTCAGCTGGCCATTTCGATAGAGGCCAGTGAACAGCGCTCCACGACTGGACCGAACGTCACACCACGCCAGTAATGCAGTGGCAACTGCAGTATTCACGGCAATCTGTCGGTACTTACGTCCCTTTCCCTGGCGCACCGTCAGTACATGCGTCACGGGACAAAAGTCCTCAATACGTAAAGCCGCCAGCTCACCCACCCGCAGACCTGCGCCACATAATGTCAGCACAATGGCCCTGTCCCTTTTTTGTCGTAATGGCTGCGGATGTTCGCTGGCGGCGTCTATCAGCAACTTCACCTCCGCCTGACTCAACGCCCTTCCCTTATGGCCACTGTCACCTTTCACTCGTTTCACTGACCTGATACGTCCAAGCGAGTCCGCATCAAGTACCTGCAAATTGAATGCAGTCTGGGCAACCCCCTTCAGCGCCGCCAGCGCCATGTTCACTGTCGCAATCGCATAATCCTGATCCAGCAACCTCACCCGCACCTTTGACACATGCTCATAACGTAACTGTGACCAGTCATACGTCGCCGCCTTCTTACCGGTATGCAGGATTGCAGCACTGTGATTAAGCAAACTCAGCATGCTCTTTCGTCCACTGTCAGCCAGCCCGTTGAGGTAAACATCAACAATACTGACGTCATGTTGCTTTGCCGCTAATTTCAGTCGTGCCATGATAAATCCCATTAATGCATATTAAATAAAGTTACTTTCAAACCAGTCCGAGCTCTGCCATAGAAACCGTCTGATCACCCGCCACGATAAAATGGTCAAGTACGCTGACATCAATTAACGCCAGTGCCTCCCTGATTTTCACAGTGACATGTTTGTCCGCCTGGCTTGGGCTGAGGTCTGCACTGGGATGGTTATGAACCAGGATGACGGCCGCCGCATGATGGCTAATAACCGCCTTCACTATTTCACGGGGATAAACCATGGTTTGATTAAGCGTCCCCTGGAACAGTTCCTCATAAGCCAGCACCCTGTACTGTGTGTCCAGCATGAGGATGCCAAACACCTCCCTGTCGTTCTGGCTCAGCTGGAACAGGAAATAATCACGGACATCCTGTGGTGATTGCAGCTTAACCCCTTGCCTGACATGTCGGGCCAGAATGTGCCTCGCCTGGGCAATAATTGCGCGTTCTTCAGCATTCACTGGATATCCTCACTACGCTTAATGAAATAGATGGCTTCCGGATAAAGATGGTAAGAACCTTCTCTGCGTCGCAATGAATAGCGCGTCCGCTTTATTCTGGTGTAATCCCAGCTGTCGTAAAAATGGAGATACTCATTATCAATATGTGTGATGACGGACCAGTGATACTGGTCACTAATCAGTATTGCCCCGTCCTCATGGCTTGTGAGAAAGGCCTGACAATCTTTAAGTATTTGTTCCGTCTGCTGCGTACGCTGCATCCTGAATGGCTGACTAATGGTAATGGGATATTTGCTGTACCGGGCTTTTTTCAGGCACTTTAGTAATATGTCCATTTGTGATGAGTTCATGCCACTGGTTAAGCATTCAATAACAGGCCAGTGTTGGTCATAATATTGCACCAGTGTTTTAAAAAGAGGTTTTCGCTTTATACGGTTGCCATAGAGCCAGTGCATCATATTCACAACACTATAAAAGCCGCACAGATTATCCAGATCACCTTGTTGTGATGCATTAAAAACTTTTCGTTCCATAATTAAGCCACATCATTGAAACTCATGACGTCATGATAATAGTAATTCCGCGCGCATTATTTCTTGTTTAAACGGTCGAGATCTGCTGTATCACTATGATACGGTTACCGCGTATATCCCCACCTTCCAGTACTGGATGAAGTTCCTTTGCCAGAGCTCAAATAATTCACCGCCTTCCTCGGCATCAATGTCACCCATGATATAATGCCATATATAACCCATTGACCATGATACATCGAACTCTTTTTCCAGTTCTGGATACACTCGACCCATATAGCTAAAGTCAGTCAGATAATCAAAATGCCATTCATTATTTCGACGTACCAGTCTGATTTCAACCGGATGGAACCCACCATTTTCAGCGGAATATTGTTGATCACGAAAGTTGAGTGTCACATCTGTCTTCATTGAATCAATAACCCCTGATAACGTCATCTCTTCATACAATATATTGATAAACGCTGCACTAATGGGCACATTAATATTGGATTGATGAATAATCATTTTAGTATTCACGCTACACTTTCCAGGTAATTTCACATGGCGCTATCAATAATTATTTATTCACATAATTTTAATTTGGACATGCACATAAAGAATATTAATAGCATTGATATGCTGGTATATATATAAACTCAACCAGCCAGCGTAATAAACACTATCAATAAATAATGAGCAATGCAAATAATTTCACAAAGAAACTATTTGCACTGTATTTTATAAAACCGTATTTTTAGCAGACTTGTGAGGGATATTTTATTTATTTTGTATCATCTGATAAATCGACAGAAACCTGCTCCAGTACTATTTTCAGCATTTTTTCACGCGAGGCAGGTTTCATTGTCTTGAAAAGCTGTATCCAGAGATTCAGTTGCTCATTTTCAATAGAAGACGCAGCCTGCTGTCCTCCACGTTCACTCTTCAACATCATCCCCGCCGCACTGATATGATACTCGAAACCTTTATGACCGGTTCTCTTCCTTTTGATCTCAGGATGTATTTCAGCCAGCTTCTCCAGCCGTATACGGGCACCCCGCGCCGTTGAAGGCATCCCCTTCATTCCAGTAAATGCCTGAGCAGTCAACCATTGCGAGGGATCTGTAAAGTCTACTTTGGTAGCGGCCTGCAATGTACGTTCGGTCATATTTCTTCCCATAAAATCACACGGAATATCAATGCGTTGGTTAAATGGTCACAAAAAAACACAAAGGAAATATTGAAAAGTTCCTTTTATTCCCTTTTAATGTTTAAGTACTAAGTCCATGGAGTTAATACCGTGAATAACCGAATAGCATCGCAAAAAAAACAAACTATGGGAACCCTGGAGGACTGGCATCGTGCTGATATCGTGGCTGCGCTACGTAAACGGGGAATGAGTCTGGCGCAGCTATCTCGTGATCATGGGTTAGCCTCCAGGACATTAAACAATGCCTTTGAACGTCACTATCCCAAGGCAGAAAGCCTGATAGCACAGGCGCTGGAAATGTCCCCGGAACAGTTATGGCCAAGCAGGTATTCGGGTAAAACGTTGAGCAAATTGTTGCCCGGTGATCGCGATAAATAACAGAGACGAGTCAGCCTTAACCATAAGCAAGTGAGTGTTGCGAACGTACCTGGCTCATTCGGAAGTGAGGTATTTGTTAACGCAGAACGCCACACAAAAGGAATTAAAATCACACTTCCCATTCAACCTTTAAGTATCTTTTAAGTGAATCATGTGGAGGATTGGAAGGAAAGAACAGTGAGCAAAACACCGACACATGAAGAGTCTGCTGGGCATGCAGCTCGCTATCCCGGTAGTTAAACGTTAAGCATCAGACTGGCCAGATTGCAGGTTACAACAAAAGCGCCATGAGTGCCTGCTGGCGTGTCGTACATTTTTTATGTGTCACAGAAAACCAGATGTGCAACAGGGACGTTATTATCAGCCTCTATTACAGGCATCGGCAGGTGTCATAAATATTCAGCATCAGATATCGCTTGTGTTTATGCCACACCATACACAGACATCCCATATTGGGATGGTCTTATATATCAAACTTTGATAAGCAGGGTTAAATGAGCCATGAAAAAATTACTTTATGTACTACCTATATTTCTTTTGGCGGGATGTGGTGATAAAGCACCAAAATGCAGCGGTGAGGATTCAATTGGCGTTGTTAAACAAATCTTAACACGCGAGTACCTGCAGAAAGGACTAATAAAACTCACTGAGGTTAATGTGCTGGCTATCCGCACCATAGGTGTTGATAAAGAGGTTGATATCTCTCATTGTGCTGCCAGTGTGTCAATGAAAGATGACGCTGATCGTGAATATCAAAAGGACATAACCTATGACACGCAGTATACGGATGATAAGTCACAAATTTATGTCACGATTAACTGAGTGCAGGAGAAAATCATGTCACTGAAAAACAATTTGCAGAATAATGATAATAATGGTTCAAAAGAACACGATAGCGGTGATCCATTCCAGAATAAGTTAAGAAATGGTGGCTTTGGACTTACGAAAACATTTTGGCTGTACTGGTTTTTACCCGTACTGGCTCTTGAGATTCTTGACCCTATTATCAATGAACATCATGTAAGTAGGATTTTACAATATTCTATACTAGCCTTGAGTTTTTTCATAATACCTTGTATTAAGAACACGACAGGTAAGAAGGCCTGGCGAATAATGGCAATATTATTTGTTATTTTTTACTTGATTCTGGATGCATTTGCATTATATCTGTTTCCTTTTTGATGCCTATGACGGTGTTCATTAAAACCATCATAGATATCACCGTCAAACAAATTATAAGGGTTTAAAGATGAAAAATGCGATACTTATACTACTCTTTCTATCATCCACCTCCTCTGCGACAGAGCTTCATCGCATCGCAGACCTGAATCAGAAAAAGGTGACTGATAACGCTGTCATATCCACGAAGGGTCACTGGAACAATTTAGATATAACGCTAAATGGCACCACAGATCCGAATGATGTTAATGCCGCAATGTATGGTACATGTAATGTTGACATGGACAAGTCTGCCTACAGTCATTCCGTCAAAAAGTCGGATGAAGGGAATGATATTCATGAATACAACTATACTGCTGACCAGTGTAAAGCAAAAGTAGAGATCATTGACATGAATAAACAAGAGGCCCGGGTTACATTGTCAGATCAATGCCAGGTTTACTGCGGGGTCCAGGGTGATATTCATTCACTGGATGGTTACTACCGTCAGTAACGCCCTGGGAGAAGCTGTTATTTTCTCATGGTTGCATCTGGGGGCGCCGCCCCCTTTGCTCAGGATACCGAATGCCTGATTTTATGATATCCATGCTATACAGCAATAAAGAACGGAAAGGTCTGACATCTCGGATAATACATGAACATAAATATCTGGAGAAATATACTTCGTACTCAACATTCTATCAGAACCAGAATGCATATGACTTTTACAAAGAAAAACCATTATATGATATCGAACATAACGCGCCTCCATATTTTGTATTTGTTAGAACAACGGACAATCTATATCCTCAATATGATAATGAAGATTGTTTTGAGGTGACAGTTTTAGATACAAACAGAAAACAACTGGTATTCTGCTTTCTCTGCTTTGTTGAGGGATTAAGTATTTGTCCTGTTACATGGTTTACACCAGAATTTAAGTCTGTAAGCCCTTATCTGCATAATCTTCTGGATTTATTTTTTGAGGATTTAATGAAAACATATGTTCTACGCATAGATCATCGACAGGGATATTCAGCTCATACTTATTTCTGGTTGAAACGGGCGCGTTACCTGTCAGAACAAGGTCATCAATTGTTCTTATGCAACAGGAGGTCTCATGCTCGCACACTCATTCACCCCAATAATATTAATCCACATCATATGAACCGAAAGAAAACTAACTATTACTATTTAGTCGTGAACAAAAACTATCATTTAGCAGTGCCACCTTCGGCTTGCAGCCTCCACCCGATTACCGGATGAATTGCAACAGCATCATTCCACATATCTTTTCCATAATTATTTCTTGCCAGACGGTTATCGACCTGTATACGCGCGAATGTTTGGGGATCTGTGTGGGACAGAATCTGCGTTCAACAGAAGTGGCAGAAATGCTGAACAGCATAGCGCTCAGACGTCCTTTACCTTAGTTGCTGAAAACCGATAATGGTTCTGAATTTGCAGGGAAAATGCTGGACAGATGGGGGTATGAAAGAGGCATCAGAATTGACTTCTCACGCCCGGGAACACCGACGGACAATGCGACGGTGGAGTCCTTCAACGGCAGGTTACGGCAGGAATGTCTGAACGAGAACTGGTTCATGTCTCTGGAGGATGCACGGTGCAAAATCGAGGCCTGGCGCATACACTATAACCAGAGGCGTCCCCATTCTGCACTGGGCTGGATGACCCCGTCAGAATTTGCTGAGAAGTCTGCCGGTTGCCAGAATAAACAACCAACATGAAGCCGGTTATTCCTGATTATGACTGGATCATATTCGGGGTCAGGGTCAGATTCCGACGTTACTAACTGAGTGTTGTATCTAATCCTGGGGGCAGGTCAACACCTACGTTGAAGCCTGCGAGGGCCAGGACATGATGTCCTGGTTGAACGCCAACAGCCGTTGCCTGGCCTTCCTCGGCGGCGTACCAAAACTGCTCATCCCGGATAATCTCAAAAGCGCAGTCAAAAAAGCAGATCGCTATGAACCGGTTATCAACGAGAGCTATCAGGCGCTGGCGGAGCACTATGGGACAGTAGTGCTTCCTGCCCGCCCCTACAAACCGAAAGATAAACCGAAAGCGGAGAACGGCGTGCTTATCGTGGAAAGATGGCTACTCGCCCGCATCCGCAATGAAACCTTCCACACACTGAGAGCGCTGAATATCCGGTTCTCGCTGTACGCTTACAGCTCAGACTTGATCTGACGGTTTTCACTGGCAGTACACAATCAAATCTGACAGTCTGCTTTGAGCTGTGAGTTATTACTGGGGTTTCTCTAAACTCTGTGCGCGTAATCGCCTGAAGTTCTTAATGGTTGCCTTGGAAAGACTTGCTGCGGTATCGACGATGACAAAGCTGTAAGGATTTTCAGTTATCAGAGGGCTCAGATCGGTACATGCAATAAGAAGTGCCTCTGCCTGATGAGATTCAACTTCAGCCAATAAATTCTGCCACTCGGCATGTACATCGGGATCGTGAAAGCCTTTTGCTTTAACTCTCTCAATCAGTAACGTGGTCGTTTCACGAAGCTGTTGTGAATCAATAACCTCTCTGTTGGACGCTTTTATTCGCGCCTGATAGAAACCTGCTTCAAGTGTGGGTTCTGTAGCCAGCACCGCGATTCTGGTTGCTTCTGCCGGCAGCGACTCAAGGGCACTGTCTGCAATATGTAGAAGTGGAATACCGCGGCTCACCGCTTTCATTTCGATGAAATAGCAGTGCGCAAGGTTACATGGAATAGTTATCAGGCTCACTTTAGCTTTGATGAGTTCGGCAATACCCTGCTGCAGGGCGGCGATCATCGCATTATCATCAATTTTCTTACCCGGCCAAAAAGGTGTTGGTAATGAGATAATATGCATTTTGGGAAAATCCATATCATATTTTGCGCCATAGCCGACCTGGCAATCTGTCACCAGCATATCAATGAAGGGCGCTGTGGAACGGGGCCCCATACCTGCCAGCACACCTATAGAAACAGTCATCACTAAAGTCTCCTTTTCCTACTCCCCTTTTTCAGAGGAAAAATTATCAATTAATTGCCCGCATGAGCGCTATGCTGTTCAGCATGTCTGCCACTTCTGTTGAACGCAGATTCTGTCCCACGCAGATCCCCAGGCATTCGCGGGTGTACAGGTCGATAACCGTCAGCAGGCCCAGTCGTCGCCCGTCAAACAACGCATCAGAGACAAAATCCATGCCCCAGACGTGATTCGGATACAGCCCCTGAGGCTGTGGCTGGCGGCGCTGTGCTGATTTTTTGCGGCGTGGCCGTTTGAGGCGCAGCGACAGACCCTGCTCACGGTAGAGACGATAAATTCGTTTATGGTTATCCTGCCAGCCCTCCCGCCTGAGCAGGATGTGAACCCGCCCTTTACGTTGCCAGAGTCTTATCCATTTAAAGAGCAGGTTGTCATTGACGTCATGTTGTCGGGCCAGCGCACAACACTTCCTTCTTCTTCAAGTGCCAGCCTGACCAGTTCCATTTTTAACTCAGGGGAATATCGTTTTCGGGGAAGTCTTTCTTTGGCGCGCATTAGGTGTCCACCTGCGAAATAAGTGGGGAATTAAGTTACAGGATCGCGGTTTCAGAGCCAGACAGTATTGAGATGACGCTTACCATAAGTTGCAGTCCATCATCATAAGTGTCCCAAATAATCTGCCCATTTCTGGAGCCAATACTTACACTCGCGATCATACTTATACAGATTGTATATTCCTTCGACACCTCCACGAGTATGTCCCAAGATGGCCTCGGCTACTTCATTAGGACATTGCAAACGCGATAATCCAGTACGAACGGTCCTCCTCAAATCATGTGGAGTCCAGCTCGGGATATCTAGCATCTGCCCTGCCTCGCGCATACGCCAGGCATTTTCAGTAAGGTACTTTTGCTGTATTGGTAACTTCGTTCGAGATGAGGGAAAGAGATAAACATCTGAATTAAGACGCAGAATTTTTAGGAAATCGATAGCCTGGGTAGACAACTGAACATAGCGTTCAACGCCTGTTTTAGTTTCACGTAGATGTATTGTTCCCTTATCGAGGTCAACATCCTTCCACGCCATATTACAGACTTCACCGGTTCGACACCCCGTCCAGAGGGTAATACGCAGAACGTTTTTTATCGTCAGTGAGTATGCTGAACCTGGTAGCCATTTGAGGAATTTTGCCAACTCCGCTTCGCTAAAAAAGCGAGTGCCACGACCATTGGTAAGCTTAATTCGAGTCTGGCGTAAACTGGATTTGGCTAACAGGGCTGGATTAGCGAAGGCAGCATCAAAGCGCCCTAAACCAATTGCAAACTCATAAGCAAGTGATAACTCCCTCAGCACATTGCCAGCCTGTACTGTTGCGCCTCGGGCTACAATACCATTAATCAAATCTATGACATCTTTACGGGTAATCTCTGCGGCATTCTTTGTTCCTAAACTCTTTACTGCATCACCATAAAGGGTACGCCTTACCTCAGCCTGCCCTTTCTGCTTTCTGGCACCAGAGATAATCTTCCCCTCTTTCGTTTTACGATCTTCAATGCGCTCGGTTAGATACAGCTCAACCAACCCTTGAACAGTCAATTCGGGGATCTTCTTTTCTTCAGCATCTTTGGCTTGCTGCTGCTTTTCTTGTTTGAGCTCAGTTGCCGGACACCTGCCTCCCTGGCGAATAAGTTTTAGTTCGTTGAGTTTCAGACGGGCTGCAGCAAGTGATGTCTGTGGAAAATTACCGATTTTGACCTGAGTAAGTTTGCCCGTAAGAGGACTGGTGTAACGATAGAAAAAAGTCTTCATTCCAGTTGCCCCACAAGACACTCGTAAACCACGGTTTTCACCAACATCGGCTTTATCTTTGTCACCAGGTTTCATCGTTTCTATCGTTTTAAATGCCAGAGGTTTCCCCTCTTGTTTTCCTGCCATAAAGACTCCGTTATCATGTTCTATGTATTCATGAACTAAAAATGTAGGTTGTGGCTATAGCTAGCCATACTTTATCAATCTACTGCTCAACAAGCTACACTTTGACCTACACTTAATTGTGGGATTGAATGAAATCTAATGAGATCATGTGAAGTAAAAAGAGAACAACAAAAGACATCAACTCGTTAAAAATAAACAGGATTACAATCAAAAACAAATGAAAATAATGGATAACCTAGACAACCACACGCCAATGATGCAGCAGTACCTGAAGCTGAAAGCTCAGCATCCGGAAATCCTGCTTTTCTACCGTATGGGCGATTTTTACGAGCTCTTTTATGACGATGCCCGACGTGCGTCGCAGCTGCTCGACATCTCTCTGACTAAACGCGGAGCCTCTGCGGGGGAGCCGATCCCGATGGCGGGCGTGCCTCATCATGCTGTCGAAAACTATCTCGCCAAGCTGGTTAACCTCGGTGAGTCTGCCGCTATCTGTGAACAGGTTGGCGATCCGGCGACCAGTAAAGGCCCGGTTGAGCGCAAAGTTGTCCGTATCGTCACACCAGGTACCATCAGCGACGAAGCACTGCTGCAGGAGCGTCAGGATAACCTTCTGGCCGCCATCTGGCAGGACAGCAAAGGCTTCGGTTTTGCCACACTGGACATCAGCTCCGGGCGTTTTCGTCTGAGCGAACCGGCCGACCGTGAAACCATGGCGGCAGAACTGCAGCGCACGAACCCTGCGGAGTTGCTGTATGCAGAAGACTTTGCAGAAACGGCGCTGATTGAAGGACGTCGCGGCCTGCGTCGTCGTCCGCTGTGGGAATTTGAAATTGATACTGCGCGCCAGCAGTTGAACCTGCAATTTGGCACCCGCGATCTGGTGGGCTTTGGTGTTGAAAATGCACCGCGCGGCCTCTGTGCTGCGGGCTGCCTGCTGCAATATGTCAAAGACACGCAGCGCACTTCCCTGCCGCATATCCGTTCCATCACCATGGAGCGTCAGCAGGACAGCATCATTATGGATGCGGCGACGCGTCGGAACCTGGAAATCACCCAGAACCTGGCGGGCGGCGTAGAAAATACGCTGGCGGCGGTGCTCGACCGTACCGTCACGCCGATGGGCAGCCGTATGCTCAAACGCTGGCTGCACATGCCGGTGCGCGATACCGTCATTCTGACTGAACGCCAGCAAACCATTGGCGCCTTACAGGATAAGTGCGACGAGCTGCAGCCGGTGCTGCGTCAGGTGGGCGATCTGGAACGTATTCTTGCGCGTCTGGCGCTGCGTACAGCCCGTCCGCGCGACCTTGCGCGTATGCGCCACGCTTTCCAGCAACTACCAGAGCTGCGTGAACAGCTCTCAGTGGTGGAGAGCCCGGCGGTGCAGAAGCTGCGCCAGACGATGGGTGAATTTAACGAACTTCGCGAACTGCTGGAGCGCTCAATCATTGAGTCGCCGCCCGTCCTGGTGCGCGACGGTGGTGTGATTGCACCAGGCTATCACGAAGAGCTCGACGAATGGCGTGCGCTGGCCGATGGCGCCACAGACTATCTCGACCGTCTGGAAATCCGTGAGCGCGAGCGCCTGGGTCTGGATACCCTGAAAGTCGGCTACAACGCGGTTCATGGTTATTATATCCAGATTAGCCGTGGCCAGAGCCACATGGCACCTATCCACTACGTTCGTCGCCAGACGCTGAAAAATGCAGAACGCTACATCATTCCGGAGCTGAAAGAGTACGAAGACAAAGTGCTAACGTCGAAAGGCAAAGCGCTGGCTCTGGAAAAACAGCTCTATGACCAACTGTTTGATTTGCTTCTGCCACATCTGGCGGATTTACAGCAAAGCGCAGCCGCGCTGGCCGAACTCGATGTCCTGGTGAACCTGGCCGAACGCGCCTACACCCTGAACTACAGTTGCCCTGTTTTCAGCGATAAACCGGGGATCCGCATCACCGAAGGTCGCCACCCTGTGGTGGAACAGGTGTTGAATGAGCCGTTCATCGCCAACCCGCTGAATCTCACGCCACAGCGTAGAATGCTCATCATCACCGGTCCTAATATGGGCGGTAAAAGTACCTATATGCGCCAGACGGCACTGATCGCCCTGCTGGCCTACATCGGCAGCTATGTTCCGGCACAAAAGGTTGAGATTGGCCCGATAGACCGCATCTTCACCCGCGTGGGTGCGGCGGACGATCTGGCCAGTGGCCGCTCCACCTTTATGGTCGAGATGACCGAAACCGCCAATATTCTGCACAACGCCACCGAGCACAGTCTGGTGCTGATGGACGAAATTGGCCGCGGCACATCGACGTATGACGGTCTGTCACTGGCCTGGGCCTGTGCCGAAAGCCTGGCGAACCGTATCAAAGCGCTGACGCTGTTTGCGACCCACTATTTCGAGCTGACACAGCTGCCGGAGAAAATGGAAGGCGTGGCGAACGTGCATCTGGATGCGCTGGAGCACGGCGACACCATCGCCTTCATGCACAGCGTGCAGGACGGTGCAGCAAGCAAGAGCTACGGCCTGGCGGTTGCCGCGCTGGCGGGTGTGCCGAAAGAAGTCATCAAGCGTGCGCGTCAGAAGCTGCGCGAGCTGGAAAGCCTGTCGCCGAATGCGGCGGCAACCCAGGTCGACGGGACCCAGATGTCGCTTTTATCAGCACCGGAAGAAACCTCCCCGGCGGTTGAAGCGCTGGAAAATCTCGACCCGGATTCCCTGACCCCGCGTCAGGCGCTGGAGTGGATTTATCGTTTGAAGAGTCTGGTGTAGTTTTATGCCGGGCGGCACTGCGTTTGCCCGGCCTACAACTGCTGTCTGGGCTGCCTTTCCCCCTCGCCCCTTTGGGGAGAGGGCCGGGGTGAGGGGCAAACCACCGCAAAGAAAAAGGCCAGTCATCACTGACTGGCCTTTTTGATGGAAACTTTATGTGTTACTCACACTCTTTATTCACGGAACAGCGCTTCAATATTCAGCCCTTGCCCCTGCAAGATTTCACGCAGGCGACGCAGACCTTCAACCTGAATCTGACGAACACGCTCACGGGTCAGGCCAATTTCACGACCGACATCCTCAAGCGTTGCCGCCTCATACCCCAACAGACCGAAACGACGTGCCAGCACTTCACGCTGTTTGGCGTTCAGTTCGAACAGCCATTTGACGATGCTCTGCTTCATATCATCGTCCTGCGTGGTGTCTTCCGGGCCGTTGTCTTTCTCATCGGCCAGGATATCCAGCAGCGCTTTTTCGGAATCGCCACCCAGCGGGGTGTCGACCGAGGTAATACGCTCGTTGAGACGCAGCATACGACTTACGTCATCAACCGGTTTGTCCAGTTGCTCAGCAATCTCTTCTGCACTTGGCTCGTGATCCAGCTTATGGGATAGCTCACGGGCGGTACGCAGATAAACGTTAAGCTCTTTGACAATATGGATAGGCAGACGAATAGTACGGGTTTGGTTCATGATTGCCCGTTCAATCGTCTGGCGAATCCACCAGGTTGCGTAAGTAGAGAATCGGAATCCACGCTCCGGGTCGAATTTTTCGACCGCGCGGATCAGCCCCAGATTGCCCTCTTCAATCAGATCCAGCAGCGCCAGACCACGATTGCTATAACGACGGGCAATTTTCACCACCAGACGAAGGTTACTTTCAATCATCCGGCGGCGCGAGGCCACATCACCACGTAACGCACGTCGTGCAAAATAGACTTCTTCTTCGGCCGTTAGCAGTGGGGAGTAACCAATCTCCCCAAGGTATAGCTGAGTCGCGTCCAGCACACGCTGTGTGGCGCCCTGCGATAATAGCTCTTCCTCAGCTAAATCATTATCACTGGGTTCCTCTTCTACTAAGGCTTTCTCATCGAAAGTCTCTGCTCCGTTCTCATCAAATTCCGCATCTTCATTTAAATCATGAACTTTCAGCGTATTCTGACTCATAAGGTGGCTCCTACCCGTGATCCCTGGACGAAACACACCTCACGGTTGTTTCGCCAAATTATCGCTGCGGCAAATACTGCAGCGGGTTGACGGATTTCCCCTTGTAACGAATTTCAAAATGCAAGCGTGTTGAACTGGTTCCGGTGCTACCCATGGTAGCGATTTTCTGCCCCGCCTTAACTTCTTGTTGTTCCCGGACCAGCATTGTGTCGTTATGGGCGTAGGCACTCAGGTAATCATCGTTGTGTTTGATGATAATAAGATTACCGTAACCGCGCAGTGCGTTACCGGCATAAACGACGCGTCCATTTGCGGTCGCGACGATAGCCTGTCCTTTACTGCCTGCAATATCGATACCTTTGTTGCCACCATCGTTGCCACTAAAGTTTTCGATAACTTTGCCGCTAGTCGGCCAGAGCCAGGAAGAGATCGGCGAACTGGTAGACGTACTGCTTGCAGTCGGTTGGGCAGTGCTCGCAACAGGTGCCGTAACCGGCGCTGCGGTGGTAGTCGCAGGCGGGTTATTAGGCAACATTTTGTTAGCACTTTGTTCACCTGAATCCTCAGAATACGTAATTACTGGTTGAGACGCAACCACTGTGGAGGAATTTTGTGCAGGTTTTGTGACCAATGCTGATGAACCGCTGCTGGCCTGAGCACTGCTCTGTGCGACGGCATTATTCGGCGTGATTGGCTGGCCGGAAGCACTACCAACCTGCAGTACCTGACCCACATTCAGCGCATACGGTTCAGGCACATTGTTGCGTTGGGCAAGGTCACGGAAATCATTGCCAGTCACCCAGGCAATGTAGAAAAGCGTATCGCCACGTTTGACGGTATACGTGCTACCGCCGGTGTAGCTGCCTTTTGGAATGTTGCCATACTTGCGGTTATAGACGGCATGACCATCGACAATCTGAACCGGTTCCTGAGCCACGGCAGGTTGCGTTTGTGCTGACTGGATCTGAGGCTGCACTGGGGCCGTTTGTACCGGCTGGATCTGCGGTTGAGCCACCGGCTGAGGCGCACCGCCTCCTTTTTGGGACGGCGTAATCAACATACCAGAATCGGTACTGGATGCCCCGCCAACGGTGCTGACCGGCGCTGGAGCATTCGTAGATGTCGTACATCCCGCCAGCCAAAGTGAAATCAGTGACAAAGTCGCCATGCGACCAACGGTGAATTTAGGGCTTCCCGTGCTCATTTATCCCCCAGGAATGTGTTAACAGCCAGTAACTTATAAACCGTACAATATGACGGTAATCACATAAAAAAAGTGTGCCCACCCTACGTCAAATAGCGCGTTGAAATAAACAGGAAAACTCCTGTATTAGGCCAGTTCGCCTTTCACTAAAGGCACGAAGCGAACGGCCTCGACGATATCAATAATAAATTCGTCGCCCCGGCGGCGAACGCGTTTCAGCAATTGATGCTCCTCGCCCACGGGTAAAACCAAAATGCCGCCCTCAGCCAGCTGCGACATCAACGCCACCGGAATCTCCTCCGGAGCCGCCGTGACAATAATGGCATCGAAAGGCGCTCTTGCCTGCCACCCCAGCCAGCCATCGCCATGGCGAGTTGAAACATTATGTAAATCAAGCTGCTTTAGACGGCGACGCGCCTGCCACTGCAGGCTTTTAATCCGCTCGACCGAGCAAACATGGTGCACCAGATGGGCAAGGATTGCCGTCTGATAGCCCGAACCCGTACCAATTTCCAGCACCCGGGATTCCGGCGTCAGCGTCAGCAACTCGGTCATCCGCGCGACCATATAGGGCTGGGAAATGGTTTGTCCCTGCCCGATAGGCAGAGCCACGTTTTCCCAGGCCTTGTGTTCAAAGGCTTCATCAATAAACTTTTCCCGCGGCACAGAAGCAATAGCGTCGAGTACCTGTTCGTCGGCGATACCCTGATTACGCAATTGATTGAGAAGGCTTTGCACGCGTTTGCTTACCATTGCACATCAACTCCCACACGATCTAACCAGCCCGCCAGGACCTCCTGTGCACTATGCGCCGTTAAGTCCACATGCAGCGGGGTGACTGAAACATACCCTTCGTCAACGGCAGCAAAATCAGTGTCCGGTCCGGCATCGCATTTTTCGCCCGGCGGTCCAATCCAGTAAAGCGTGTTGCCGCGCGGATCCTGCTGCGGGATAACCTTGTCCGCCGGATGGCGACTGCCGCAGCGGGTCACACGAATGCCTTTGATTTCATCGAGCGGCAGGTCGGGAACGTTAATATTTAAAATACGACCGGTACGCAGTGGCTCGCGAGAAAGCGCCCGCAAAATGGAGCACGTTACCGCGGCGGCGGTGTCGTAATGCTTATAGCCGTTGAGCGACACAGCTAGCGCAGGAAAGCCAAGGTGACGCCCTTCCATTGCCGCAGCCACCGTGCCGGAATAGATAACGTCATCGCCAAGATTGGGGCCAGCGTTAATGCCAGAGACCACAATATCCGGCCGAGGGCGCATCAGGGTGTTCACGCCCAGAAAAACGCAGTCGGTCGGGGTGCCCATCTGGACGGAAATGTCGCCATTTTCTAAGGTGAAAGTACGAAGAGAGGATTCAAGCGTGAGTGAATTAGAAGCGCCACTGCGGTTACGATCGGGTGCAACAACCTGAACCTCGGCAAATTCGCGCAAGGCCTTCGCCAGGGTTTGGATACCTGGCGCGTGGATCCCGTCATCGTTACTCAGCAATATTCGCATAATCACCTGTTGTGTTGATAAGTTCCCTTACCACACTGGTGGCAAAGCTACCTGCAGGCAGCCAAAAACGCACCTCAACGGTGACGTCATCCCACCAGTTCCAGCTAAGTTGCTGCGGATAGAGCAGCATCGCACGACGCGCCGCCTCCACTTTCTCCCGCAGTAGCAGGGACTGGAGCTGCGTGTCATCCGCGAGCGTTTGTTGCTCAAAATCCAGAGCGTCGCGCTGGGTTCCCCAGTCGCCGCTCCCGGGCAATGACGCCGTGATCATCAACTCACGGTTTGCCACTCGGGACTGAAGCTCGGGCATCTCTTCATCCGTCGCCACGAACCAGCTTCCCCGTCCCGCTAATTGTAGCGCATCGCCATCAACAACTTGATTAAAGTCCGGTTTTTTTAAACGCTCGCTGACCAATTGATTAAACAACGCACTACGGGCTGCCGACAACCAAAAACTGCGTTTATTGCGATCGCGAACCGGTGCATCGCTTTGCGCCCAACGCAATGCGCCCTGGAGGTTACTGCCACCAATGCCGAAACGCTGCGCGCCAAAATAGTTAGGTACGCCCTTATCGACGATAGCCTGCAGACGTTCGTCCACCTCATTGCGATCGGTGATTTCACGCAGAATCAGCGTGAAGGCATTGCCTTGCAGCGCGCCGAGACGCAGCTTGCGCTTATGGCGTGCGTACTCGAGGACCTTGCAGCCCTCGAGCTCAAATTTGCTTAAATCCGGCATCTCTTTGCCCGGCACGCGGGCACAGAGCCACTGCTCGGTTACGGCGTGTTTGTCTTTTTGCCCGGCGAAGCTCACTTCACGTGCGTGAATTTTCAGGAACTTCGCCAGCGCATCGGCCACAAAACGCGTATTGCAACCCGTCTTCAGGATCCGAACCAAAACATGCTCGCCCTCACCATCGGGCTCAAAACCTAAATCTTCCACCACCAGAAAATCTTCCGGGTTGGCTTTCAGCAGCCCCTGCCCGCGTGGTTTTCCGTGCAGATAAGTGAGATCGTCAAACACCATCATGGGCGAGCCTTATGCAGCAGCGCCACGGCTTCGCAGGCAATGCCTTCACCACGGCCGGTGAAGCCCAGCTTTTCGGTGGTCGTGGCTTTCACGTTGACGTCGTCCATATGGCAGCCCAGATCTTCGGCGATAAACACCCGCATCTGCGGAATGTGCGGCAGCATTTTCGGTGCCTGGGCGATGATCGTAACGTCAACGTTGCCCAGACTGTAGCCCTTGGCCTGAATGCGACGCCAGGCTTCACGCAGTAATTCGCGGCTATCGGCACCTTTAAACGCCGGGTCAGTGTCCGGGAACAATTTGCCGATATCGCCCAGCGCAGCCGCGCCCAGCAGTGCATCCGTCAGCGCATGCAGCGCCACGTCGCCATCCGAGTGAGCCAGCAGGCCTTTTTCGTAAGGAATGCGCACACCACCAATGATAATCGGGCCTTCTCCGCCAAAGGCGTGTACGTCAAAACCGTGTCCAATTCGCATTATGCCTGCTCCTGAAATCCGCATCGGGTAAGGTAAAATTCTGCCAGCGCCAGGTCTTCCGGGCGAGTCACTTTAATATTATCAGCGCGCCCGACCACCAGCTGTGGATGATAGCCACAATACTCCAGCGCCGAGGCTTCGTCGGTGATCGTGGCCCCTTCGTTGAGGGCCCGGGTCAGACAGTCAAACAGCAGTTCGCGTGGGAAAAACTGTGGCGTCAGCGCGTGCCAGAGATCGTTTCTGTCGACCGTATGGGCAATCAGCGCTTTGCCGGGTTCTGCGCGTTTCATGGTATCGCGTACCGGCGCGGCCAGAATCCCGCCGACCTGGCTTGTCTGGCTCAGCGCGAGCAGGCGCTCAAGATCGTCCTGATGCAGACAGGGGCGAGCGGCGTCGTGCACCAGCACCCACTGCGCATCGCCGGCCGCCTGCAGCCCGGCCAGCACCGAGTCCGCGCGTTCCGCGCCGCCTTCGACGACAGTGATTTGAGGATGATTAGCGAGCGGGAGTTGCTGGAAGCGAAGGTCACCTTCGCTGATAGCGATGATCACCCGTTCCACACCCGGATTCGCCAGCAGTGCGGCGACCGAGTGTTCCAGAATCGTTTTGTTACCGATTGAAAGGTATTGTTTCGGGCATTCCGTTTGCATGCGACGGCCAAAACCGGCTGCCGGCACCACCGCACAAATGCCCGGAAAAGTGGCTGCCATGTCGTTATCCTGGCTAAAAATTATCGATTATTTATTTTGCCCAGCGTTTTGGGTCTGATTTCGCTTCGAGGCATCCGGCACCAGACGATAGAATGTTTCGCCCGGGCGGGTCATGCTCAGTTCGTTGCGAGCGCGTTCTTCGATTGCTTCCTGGCCGCCATTGAGATCGTCAATTTCGGCGAACAGCTGATCGTTGCGCGCTTTAAGTTTCGCATTAGTTGCCTGCTGCACGGCGACGTCATCATTGACGCGGCTGTAGTCATGAAGACCATTCTTGCCAAACCACAGTGAATACTGCAGCCAGACCAGTAACGCCAGCAATAGCAGTGTTAATTTGCCCATCCTGCCCCCTGAAAAACGGCATCATCTTTCCGTAACTCGCCGGCGAATCTCACTCCGGCCTGCGGACGATGCCGCGTAACGCCGGGAATGTACCACATTTTGATGGTCGAGTCGTACGACTCATTGCACACAGTTAGCATAGCAGGCCAGGATCAGCCCAATAGCCATAAAAACAGCAGACCAAACAACAGCGCAACGGTGAAAAGCGTCGCAAAGATACTGTAGAGGAGCTTGCCGTTAACCAGCGAGTGCAGCGCGATGCCTATCACCACAGAAACGGGCAGCAGCGCCAGGAAGAATGGCCAGGTGTAGAGGAAGAAAAAGAGGGTATTGCTGCCGTAAAACAACACCGGGATACCCAGCGCCAACAGCCATGCGACAAAACCCACGACCGCGCCAGAAAAAGACCAGGTTGTCTCTTCCGTGTCGCCACTCATGGGTTCAGCCTGGCTAATGGTAATGTTTTGGGTATTGCGCATATCAAATCCTGTTTCCTGACTGGCCGGAAAACCGGCCCGGTCTCAGGATCTGATAATATCGCCCTGTCTCAGCAGGTCTAATAATTGGTTAACCAAATTTGTTACCAATTGTTCGCCATCCAGGTGAATATCAGGCGCAGTTGGCGCTTCGTAAACCGCGTCAATGCCGGTAAAATTACGCAGCTCTCCGGCGCGGGCTTTTTTGTACAGCCCTTTCGGATCGCGGGTTTCACACACGGCCAGCGGGGTATCAACAAAGACCTCAATGAAGCGATCATCGCCGACACGTTCACGAACCATCTGGCGCTCAGCGCGGTGCGGAGAGATAAACGCCGTCAGCACAACCAGCCCCGCCTCTACCATCAGCTTCGAGACTTCACCCACCCGGCGAATGTTCTCTTTACGAGCGTCGTCGCTGAAGCCTAAATCGCTGCACAGCCCGTGACGCACGTTATCACCATCCAGCAAATAGGTGCTGACGCCAATCTCGTGCAATGCCTCTTCAAGCGCCCCTGCCACCGTTGATTTACCCGAGCCCGAAAGCCCGGTAAACCACAACACCACGCCGCGATGGCCATGGTGCTGCTCACGTTGCTGTTGCGTGACGGGATGGGCATGCCAGACGACGTTTTCGTCATGCTGCGCCATTACTTGCCTCCCAGCAAATCACGCGCACCCCAATGCGGGAAGTGCTTACGGACCAACGCATTCAGCTCCAGCTCAAAGGCGCTGTAGTCGGTGCCGCTCAGTGCAGCGGGTTGCTGTTTCGGCTCCTGAATCATCCCGGCGCCAACGGTGACGTTGGTCAGGCGGTCGATGAAAATCAGCCCACCGGTCACCGGATTTTGCTGATACTTATCCAGCACCAACGGCTCATCAAACGTCAGATCCACCAGCCCGATACCGTTCAGCGGCAGTTCGCTCACTTCACGCTGCGTCAGGTTGTTGATATCGACCTGATACTGCACGCCGTCGACCCGGGCGCGGGTTTTCTTACCCGCAATCTTAATTTCATAGCTCTGGCCGGGTTGCAGCGGCTGTTCCGCCATCCACACCACGTTCACGCTGGCGCTTTGAACTGCCTCCAGCGTTTCGCTGACGTCAACCAGCAGGTCACCACGGCTGATGTCGATTTCATCTTTCAGTACCAGAGTGATGGCTTCCCTCGCAGCAGCCTGCTGCAAATCGCCATCAAAAGTGACAATACGCGCGACGGCAGATTCCACGCCAGACGGCAGCACTTTGAGGCGCTGGCCCACGCTGACGGTGCCGGAGGCCAGCGTGCCTGAGAATCCGCGGAAATCGAGATTTGGGCGGTTCACATACTGCACCGGGAAACGCAGCGGCTGGCTTTCCACGACGCGTTGAATCTGCACGGTTTCCAGCACTTCCAGCAGCGTCGGGCCGCTGTACCAGGGCATTTTTTCGCTTGCGCTTGCGACGTTATCGCCTTCCAGCGCCGACAGCGGTACAAAGCGAATATCCAGCTCACCAGGCAGTTGCTCGGCAAACGTCAGATACGCTTCGCGGATCTCGTTGAAGGTCTCTTCGCTGTAATCCACCAGATCCATTTTGTTCACCGCGACCACCAGATGCTTGATCCCGAGCAGCGTAGCAATAAAGCTGTGGCGGCGGGTCTGATCCAGCACGCCCTTGCGCGCATCCATTAACAGGATTGCCAGTTCGCAGGTTGATGCGCCGGTCGCCATGTTGCGGGTGTACTGCTCATGCCCCGGGGTGTCCGCGATAATAAATTTGCGCTTTTCGGTCGAGAAATAGCGGTAAGCCACATCGATGGTAATGCCCTGCTCGCGCTCGGCCTGCAGGCCATCCACCAGCAGCGCCAGATCCAGTTTTTCACCCTGGGTGCCGTGACGTTTGCTGTCATTGTGCAGAGAAGAAAGCTGATCTTCATAAATCTGGCGGGTATCGTGCAGCAAACGCCCAATCAGGGTGCTTTTACCGTCATCGACGCTGCCGCAGGTTAAAAATCGCAGCAGACTTTTGTGCTGCTGGGCATGCAGATAGGCTTCCACGCCGCCTTCATCGGCAATCTGTTGTGCAATGGTGCTGTTCATGGCGGCTCCTTAGAAATAACCCTGACGTTTCTTAAGCTCCATGGAGCCTGCCTGGTCGCGATCGATTACGCGGCCCTGACGTTCACTGGTGGTCGACACCAGCATCTCTTCGATGATCTCCGGCAGCGTTTTCGCCTCGGATTCCACGGCACCCGTGAGCGGCCAGCAGCCCAGGGTACGGAAGCGAACCATCCGCTGCTTAATCATCTCTCCGGGCTGTAGATCGATACGATCGTCGTCAATCATCATCAGCATGCCATCACGTTCCAGCACCGGACGCGGTGCGGCCAGATACAGTGGAACGATTTCAATATTTTCCAGATAGATGTACTGCCAGATATCCAGCTCGGTCCAATTCGACAGCGGGAACACACGGATGCTTTCACCCTTGTTAATCTGGCCGTTGTAGTTGTGCCACAGCTCCGGACGCTGATTTTTCGGATCCCAGCGATGGAAACGGTCACGGAAAGAGTAAATACGCTCTTTGGCACGCGACTTCTCTTCATCGCGGCGTGCGCCACCGAAAGCGGCATCAAAGCCATACTTATTCAGCGCCTGCTTCAGCCCTTCGGTCTTCATGATGTCGGTGTGCTTGGCGCTACCGTGGACGAACGGGTTGATGCCCATCGCCACCCCTTCCGGGTTTTTATGCACCAGCAGTTCACAGCCATAGGCCTTCGCAGTACGGTCACGGAACTCGTACATTTCGCGGAATTTCCAGCCGGTATCCACGTGCAGCAGCGGGAACGGCAGCGTTCCCGGATAGAACGCTTTACGCGCCAGATGCAGCATCACGCTGGAATCTTTGCCGATGGAATACATCATCACCGGATTAGAAAATTCAGCCGCCACTTCGCGGATAATGTGGATGCTTTCCGCCTCCAGCTGCCGCAAGTGAGTGAGTCGTTTTTGGTCCATAACCGTTCCTTAAGCCAGATTCACCACGGAGGAGCTAAATCCCTCCTGCTGTGGATTGTGTTGAAACCAGGCGAGCTGATGATGCAGTTGCACCACTTCACCAATCACCAGCAATGCTGGCATCGGGGCATTTTTCGCAAGGCTTTCGAGTTGTTCGAGTGTGCCGACGGTCACCTGCTGGTCGGCGCGCGTGCCGCGGCTTATCACTGCCACCGGAGTTTGACTGTCGCGTCCGTGTTGAATCAGCTGCTGGCTGATTTCGGCCGCTTTCATGGTGCCCATGTAGATAGCCAACGTCTGACGGCTTTGCGCCAGCAGGGCCCAATCAAGTGCGGCGCTGTCGGCTTTATAGTGCCCGGTCACGAAAGTGACACTCTGGGCGTAATCGCGATGGGTCAGTGGGATCCCGGCATACGCCGTTGCGCCTGCCGCGGCGGTCACACCCGGCACCACCTGGAATGGCACACCGGCTTCGGCGGCGGCCTGCAGTTCTTCCCCACCACGACCAAAGATGAACGGATCACCACCTTTCAGACGAACGACGTTCTTGCCCGCCTGTGCAGCCTCAACCAGCATCCGGTTGGTGTCGTGTTGCGGCACGCTGTGCGAACCGGCACGTTTCCCGACGCAGATCATCTCTGCATCCCGGCGTACCAGTTCACGCACGCCGTCGCTGACCAGATGGTCGTAGAACACCACATCAGCCTGTTGAATAACCTGTAAGCCACGCAGCGTCAGTAAACCGGCATCTCCCGGGCCTGCGCCCACCAGAGCAATCTCCCCGATCGTGCGCTCTGGATTATCCAGCTCTTCCTCCAGCGCCTTATACGCTGCGGCTTCGTTACCGGCCGCCATCAGGCTGGCAAAGCGTCCGCGAAAAATGCGCTCCCAGAAACGACGGCGAGCATTGACGCTCGGCATGCGGGTTTTTATGTGGTGGCGCCAGTAATTTGCCGCTTCCGCCATTTTTCCCAGATTCGTCGGTAACAGCGCCTCAATTTTTTCGCGCAGTAAGCGGGAAAGCACCGGCGCCGATCCCCCCGACGCAATGGCCACCAACAACGGCGAGCGATCGACAATGGAAGGAAATATAAAGGAGCACAGCGGTTGGTTATCCACTACGTTCACCAGGCGCTGACGGGCGTCCGCCGCCTCAAAAACGCGCTGGTTCAATGCCGAATCGTCAGTCGCCGCAATGACCAGAAACACGCTGTCGATTTGCGCTTCATCAAATGCTGTCGCCAGCCATTCAACGTCACCGGTTTCTGCCTGCTCGGCCAGTTCAGGCGCGAGCTGCTCTGCGACAACCCGCACTTTCGCTCCGGCCCGGCGCAGAAACGTAATTTTGCGAACGGCAATCTCCCCCCCACCGATCACCAGAACCGGACGATTTTTCAGGGCAGCAAAAAGAGGCAAATAATCCACGGCGCTACAACTCATTCACAATCAGTCATAGGGGGACTATAGGGGGAGGCTTAGTGCAAATGAAATTACGAAATGGAATGAGTAGTTCCGCAAAGGAATAACACACTGGCAATACAAATCGAGAAATGTGCTTACCGCGCGTTTTTTCTACGATTTCAGAACAAATGAAATTGTGTTGAGTCGATCACAGTTTCATACTAGGCGCGTTAATCACTTTGCCCTGATGTAAGGACACGCTATGTTTTCCGCAATGTGCCGCCGTCTGCTGCCGCTGACGCTTGGCGCATGTTTTTCCTCGTCACTTTTCGCGGCTTCCCTGCCGGCCGGTCAAATGGCCAATGAGCAGGCTCGCCATATCGCCACCTATTTCCCTGGTCGTATGACCGGCAGCCCTGCCGAAATGCTTTCTGCTGACTATGTTCGCCAACAGTTTGCACAGATGGGTTATGAGAGCGATCTGCGTGTGTTCAACAGCCGCTATATCTACACCACCAAAGACAACCGTCAGAACTGGCATAAAGTAACAGGCAGTTCGGTTATCGCCGCGCATGAAGGCAAATCCAGCCAGCAGATAATCGTCATGGCGCACCTGGATACCTATGCGCCCCACAGCGATGCGGATAGCGAAAACAACCTTGGCGGCCTGACGCTTCAGGGGATCGACGATAATGCGATGGGCGTCGGGGTGATGCTGGAGCTGGCCGAACGATTGAAGGATACGCCCACCGAATATGGCATTCGTTTTATCGCCACCAGCGGTGAAGAAGAAGGCAAGCTGGGCGCCGAAAATATCCTCAAACGGATGAGTGAAGCGGAGAAAAAGAACACCCTGCTGGTGATTAATCTCGACAGCCTGGTGGTGGGGGATAAGCTCTATTTTAACAGCGGAGTCACCACTCCCGCTTCCGTGCGCAAACTGACCCGCGATCGCGCGCTGACCATTGCTCACCGCCTCGGGATCCAGGCGACCACCAATCCAGGACTGAATAAAGCCTATCCGAAAGGGACTGGCTGCTGCAGCGATGCTGAAGTGTTCGATAAAGCAGGGATCCCCGTGCTCTCTGTGGAAGCCACCAATTGGTCTCTCGGAAATAAGGATGGCTATCAGCAGCGCGCCAAATCTCGTGCTTTCCCGGAAGGCACCAGCTGGCATGACGTCCGTCTGGATAATCAGCAATACCTCGACAAAACGCTGCCAGGACGGATTGAGAAACGCAGCCGCGATGTGGTGCGCGTGATGCTGCCGTTGATGAAGGAGTTGGCTAAGGTGAAAAAAGCCTGAGGTCAGCCACAACGCGTTTAACGACACGCGGTAGATATAAGGAAGGGTGAGCCATCTCCCTTCCTTTTTTTCGCCCTTTTATCGCCCCGAAAACAATGATCGGCAACTTGTGATGAGTATCACCCGCATTTTAATCATACAGACAGCTTTTATCGTTCCCCGTCCACAGCCTTAAAGCTTTCCCCGCTCTGCGTCCTAAGATGGCAGTCAGCAACATTATCTGGCGAACCTTAGCCACTGGCCGGGACATCACACGCAGGGACAATACATGATGGGAAGTACGATAAGTGAGTTTATCTCTCCTTCTTTGATAACCTTAAATGCCGCCTATGATTTTCAGGAGGATTTTTTTAAGCACTCTTTTCAGGCTTTGTATCTGCAGGAGTACGTCGAAGCAAGCTATCTCGATAAAATAATTGCCAGAGAAAAAGAGTACCCAACAGGGTTATTAGCGGCGGGCCTGAATATCGCTATCCCGCATACCGATCCTCAGCATATAAAAAAGCCTTTTATTGCAATCACTCAGTTAGCCAAACCGCTGCCCTTTTTTGTTATGGGGACGACGGATGAAAGAGTCGATGTCGACTGGATATTTTCACTGGGCGTCACCCACGCAGAAAATCAAATTTTCCTGCTACAGGCCTTGATGTCCCTATTCTCACATCACGACCAGGTAGACGCACTGAAGGCATTAACTTCGGCGGATGACGTTTTTGCCTTTTTCAATTCAATCTCATTATAAGGTGACACTATGATTATCTATAACATTAATGAAGCGCCGTTTATCAAAGAGATGAGTGATATTACGCTTAAATTATGGGAGAAAGGTTGGGCGGAAAGAAATGGTGGCAATATCAGCTATCTTCTGCAAGAAGAAGACGTTGCCCCCTACCTGAATACGGAACAGTTGCTCGACAAAATCGAGCTGCCTATTGCTCTTCCGGATCTCGCCAACAAAATCTTTCTGGTTTCGGGGTCGGGTAAGTATTTTCGCAATGTCATCAAAAACCCAGCCGATACGCTGGTTATCCTGAAAGTCTCCGCGGATGGCCGGTATTATCACCGCCTGTGGGGTCTGGTTAACGGCGGCACACCCACCAGTGAATTAGCCTCCCATTTAAAATGTCATGACACGCGTCTGAAGCAAGACCCCAATCATCGGGTCATTTTACACACCCATGCCACCGCCACTATCGCGATGACATTTGTCCATGACCTTGATGAAAAGAAATTTTCAAAAACGCTGTGGCAGCAGATAACCGAATGCCTGGTGGTGTTCCCGGAAGGCGTTGGGATTGTGCCGTGGATGGTGGCGGGCACCATTGACCTCGGCCTGGCCTCAGCCGCAAAGATGGAATATTGCCGAATCGTCATCTGGGCGCACCACGGCATTATGGGCGCAGGCTGTAATATGGATGATGCACTGGGTCTGGTCGAAACCGTCGACAAAGCGGCAGATATTTACCTGCGCGCCTCTGCCGTTTCCTCCGGAATCAAACAATCGATTACTGACGATGAACTCAGCGCGTTGGCCGATACGTTCAATGTCACTCCACGAGCAGGGATCTTATAACCCAGCAGCACACCGATAAAGGAAGCACAGATGAAAAATATCAATGTCATTTCTGTTTGTGGGTCTGGCACCGTGACCAGTTCCATGGTTGCCGAAAAAGTAAAAGATATTCTTGATGTCAATGGATACAAAGCCAAAACGGTTGAGGTGAATCCTGGCGGCGTCGAAGGACAATTGAGCTCAGGGAAGTGGGACATTATTGTTCACACCAGTCCGCTGAAAGACACCTATGACATCCCGACCATTAATGCCGTAGGATTATTAATAGGCACTGACGAAGATGGCTTTATCGAAGAATTACTCAGCGCCGTAGAGAAATTAAACATTTAATCACGACATCTCCATAAACCTCTGTTTGTGGAGAACGTATTTCTACCCGACGCTGCATCCGGCTGTTTTGTTGCAGCTTACGATCTCTGTAGATTTTATCTATTCATCAGAAAGCGTTGCTGAACAGTCAACCGTTCTCAGCTTCATTCTGATAACAAGAAGCATGAGAGGGGAAAATGTTAGATCTTCTGTCGAAAATCATGAACTCCTTTGGCGCGGCGATAATTGTTCCATTTATCATTTATATTATCGCGCTGATTATGAAGGTGAATCATAAAAAGGCACTGAAAGCAGGCTTGAATGCCGGTATTGGTTTAACCGGCTTTGGCATGCTGATTGGTGCCTATACACCTGTCGTTACGCCGGTCATCACCCGGATGGTGGAAACATCCGGCATTTCGTTGCGTATTCTGGACACCGGCTGGCAGGCAACCAGCGTTGTCGCCTACTCAACCAATGTCGGGATGATTTTTCTGGGCCTCGGACTCCTGTTTCAGACAATCTTATTTGTTACCCGCTTCACGAATATCTTTATGCCCTCAGACATGTGGAATAACTTCTCCTTTATGCTCTGGGGATCAATGCTCTATATCGCAACGGGCAACATTTATCTGGCCATTGGTTTAATGCTGTTGTCGAATTTATATTCTTTGGTCTGTTCCGAAATTGTCGCCAAACGCTGGGCAACCTACTATGGCTACCCCGGCTGCACCATGACGGCCCCGCACCATGTCTGTTCGGTTCCCTTAGCTATCGTTGTCGACTGGATCCTTAATAAGCTGGGTGCCAACAACGTTAAATGGAACCCGGAAACCTTACAGCAAAAATTGGGCTTTATGGGCGAGCCCATCAGTCTGGGTCTGGTATTAGGCTGCTTAATTGGGCTTGCCGGTAATTATACCCGTCTGGAGACGTTAGAAGCCTGGGGTGAAGTCTGCAAAGTGGGGATCGCCACAGCCGCCGTGATGTGCATCTTCCCTAAAATTGCCGGGGTGTTCGCCTCAGCATTCACCACCATCACCGATGCCTCCAGAAAAACGGCTAAAAGCAGTGGCCAGAATCGGGTCTGGTATCTGGCGATTAACGATGCCGCGGGCTATGGCGAATCCGCCACCTTGCTGACCGGAATGCTGCTTATTCCTGTCATCTTTATTCTGGCCATTATCTTACCCGGCAATCAGACGCTCCCCATGGTCGACCTGATTGCTATCCCGTATATGATTGAACTGATTATCGCTATCTCGGGTGGCAACATCTTTAAATCGCTTATCTCTGGCGCAATCTGGTGCGTTGGCGGGCTATATATCATTACCGCAGTGGCTCCGGTCTTCACCGACGTCGCCAAAAGTGTTGGCGTTATTCTCCCGGCTGGTGCGCTGTTAATTTGCAGCTTTGCCGTAATGACTAACCACCTTATGGGCGGCTTATTCCTCATCTTCCTGACGCAAAACCCACTTTATATTGCACTTAGCGTCGTTGTTTACATCGTGTTCTATCTTTTCGTGCGCATCAAACGAGATGCCATTCACGCTTATCTTGAACGACAGGTCAGCGTGGATGATGAACCAAAGCCCCTCACAGAATAAAGGATAATAACCATGAAACTGGTCATAGTGGGAGATGCGCTGGTCAGCAGTGCGACGTTAATGGATGCCGCTAAAGGCATTGATTTCCCTGGACGAAACGACGATGACCTCGATATCGTCACGTTCGAATGGTTTTCACAGCTGGATAAAGAAGCATTCCAGGCAAAAATACTGCAAATCGAAAAGCATGGCCCTGAGGCGGTCCCGGTGCCTGAGGGCATTATCGAGGCGATGCGTGAGGCGGATTATCTTCTGGTTCACATTGCCCCCGTATCAAATGCCATGCTGCAGGCAGCCAATAAGCTGAAACTGATTGGCACCTGTCGCGGTGGCCTTGAGCATATAGCGTTGGACAGCGTGAAGCAGAAAGACATTACGCTCATTCATGTGATTCGCAACGCGGAACCCGTGGCAGACTTCACGCTCAGCCTGATGTATGCCGAAACCAGAAATATCGCGCGTGCACACCATGCGATTAAAACGGGCCAGTGGTGTAAAAGCTTTGCTAACGATGCCTTTAAAACCGTGCTGGCTAACCATACAGTAGGCCTGATTGGGTTGGGCTACATTGGGAAATTAGTGGCTAAAAGGCTAAATGCTTTGGGCGTAAAGGTGATTGCTCACGATCCTTTTATTGAAGCCGCCACGCTAAGCAAGGAAGGCATTCATGTGGAACTTCTGTCCCTGGAGAGCGTGGTATCACAAGCGGATATTTTGTCTTTGCACATGCGATTAACCCCCGAAACTGAAGGGATGATCAATAAAGACATCTTCAATAAAATGAAACCCGGCAGCTATATCATCAACACCGCAAGAGCGGGCGTGGTCTGCAAAGAGGATTTGATCGACGCATTGCAGAATAAGCGCATAGCAGGCGCAGCGTTAGATGTCAGCTGGTGTGAACCGATTGAAGCCAACGACCCCTTGTTAGCCCTGGATAACGTTACGCTCACTCCCCATATTGCGGGTGACACCATCGATGCGATTCCGAAAGCCCCTTATTTGCTGAAAACAGTGTTGAACGCGTATTTCAAAACAGGGCATAGCGAGATGTTAATCAGGCTGTAACTCACCGCTGAATCAGTATTCCTATTCTCTTCAGGATGGTATGAATGATTAGAGAAACATTACGTGTAAACAACACGACGGGTTTGCACGCCCGGCCAGCCAGTGCCATCGTTAAAGTTGTTTCCAGACATCATGCAAACGTCGAGTTTGTGTTTAAAGAAAAAGTCATCAAAGGCAAAAGCGTCATCGGACTCATGACTGCCGGAATTACCGGCGGGGCCAGCGTCGACGTTTTTTGCGATGGCGAGGATGAAGAGGCCGTTTATTCAGAAATCAAAGCCCTGTTCGACGCCGGGTTTGGTGAACAATAATCGTCAGCGTCATTATTCATCATTCTCATTTACGCATAACAAAGACTAAAGGGCTAAGCCCTTAGTCTTTATGTGATAGCGTGTACACCCCGTAAAATAGAGAAAACCTGAAGAATACATTTTGACTATGAATAAGCTGACATCTCAGGATCACTTTATCTCAGAACATCAAAACATCATTATTACTTCACGAATTCCGCAGCACTATTCACCCAGGCCAAACTTTAACTTCAGCAAGATAACCTTTATCGTGGACGGCATCGGCCTGCACATTATTAATGGGAAGCCCTACACTATTTATCCACGGATGCTTTTCTTTACCCAGGCTACCGACCAGCAAATCTATGAACACACTCAAACCCTCAGCGTGATTAACATCTATTATCAACCCTCCGCTCACTTCCATTTGATTAAAGGGTTTGAAGCTTTAATTCCAAAACAATTTGCTTCGTACCATATTCACCGTTTTTTAGACAGACAAAGCGCAGGGATGATACACGACGCACTGGACAAATTAATCGCCAGCCAGCACAAAGGCTACATTGAGCAAGAGAGTCTGTTTCTACGGCTACTGGTAGACCTGCGACATTGCAGCTATTTTTACGACAAGAACAATACTAACGAAAGAAGAACACTAAGATTAATTCGCTGGCTTCACGCCAATTATCAGGAACATATTGACTGGGGAGAACTGGCTGCGCAGTTTTCCATTACCGTGCGGACCATGCATCGTTATCTTGATAAAGACGTGGGCCTGTCACCCCAGCGATATTTAAATAAAGTCCGGTTGTTTAATGCACTGTACCAGCTGCTTTACAGCCATAAAGCCATCACATCTGTCGCCCAGGATTGTGGTTTCGACGATCACTCCTGGTTCACGACCTGTTTCCGCAAAGAATTTGGCGTTACACCAAGGAACGTCAAAGTGCAGGGATCACCGTACGGCCAGCTCAGGAAATGAGTGACTGAAAAAGCTGAATGAATGGGTGCAGGAGAACCGACGTTCACACTCCGGTACGCGGGGTTGCCCCCGCGTTTTTAGCTACTTCTTCGATTCGTAAGCGAGAACAGCTTTAAACTCCATACCACGTTCTCTGATACTTAACTCGCATAGCGAGCTGCGCACCATTAACGTGAACCCCAGCACTGTGAGACACAGTACGACGATCGCCACAAGGGCGTATTTTGTCAGCATGCCTTGCCTCCCTGCAAAGAAGAGACTAACATCCGAATTGCTTAGGTTCGGTATGTAGGCCTCAGGTTGATAGGAATATCTCCTGGGGCTTTCATCTATCTGGAACCTTGCAGTTGCTCAAAGCCAGCTAGCCTCAAGCACCCGCCGCTATTCTAACGCGACTTTACCCACTCCCAGTGCACCTAAATACTGAGACTGGAAAGCCGCTCGCAAGATAAAAAAAACGCCCCATACTTTGCAGCATGAGGCGTGTGATATTCCTGCGTTTTTTACCCTTCGTGTAACCCGCATTCGCGTTTCAGACCAAAGAAGCGAGTCTCTTCTTCCGCCATGCCAGGTTCCCATTTGCGGGTGGTGTGCGTATCGCCGACGGATAAATAGCCCTGATCCCAGAGCGGATGGTATTTCAGACCCTGCTTTTGCAGATACTGATACACCGTGCGGTTATCCCAGTCGATGATTGGCAGCACTTTGAAGACTTCACGCTGCACCGCCAGCACCGGAAGCGTGGCGCGGCTGCCGGATTGCTCACGGCGCAGGCCAGCAAACCAGGTTTGCGCTTTCAGCTCTTTCAGCGCCCGGTTCATCGGCTCGACTTTGTTGATGTCATTGTATTTCTCAATGCCTTCAACGCCCTGCTCCCACAGCTTGCCGTAGCGCGCTTCCTGCCACGCCGGGCTTTGTTCGGCACGGTAAATCTTCAGGTTGAGATTCAGCTTGTCCGTCAGCTCATCAATAAACTGGTAAGTTTCCGGGAACAGGTAGCCCGTATCGGTGAGGATAACCGGGATCCCAGGGCTCACCTGATTCACCAGATGCAGGCTGACCGCCGCCTGAATACCAAAGCTTGAAGACAGCACATACTCGCCGGGCAGATTTTCCAGCGCCCAGGCAACACGTTCTTCGGCGCTGAGTTTTTCCAGCTGCGCGTTGGTTTCGCCAAGCTGGAGCACGCGGTCGACTTTCGGCAGTTCGTTTAAGGCGTTCAGATTGAGTAATGACATGGTTACCTCTCAAGCCTGATGATGCCGGGCGGCACTACGTTTGCCCGGCCTACGTGTTTTGTAGGCCGGATAAGCGTTAGCGCCATCCGGCGTTATCACGTTATTCCCAGAAATCGCGAGCCGGATCCAGCACCGGACGGACAATCCCCGCACGCACGGTGAAATCGCCAAAGCCTTCATTGGCTTCACGCTCTTTCGCCCAGCGGCCCACCAGCTCATCCACGGAATCCAGAATGTCGGATTCGGTGATGTTCTCACGGTACATACGCGGAATGCGCGTGCCCATGCGGTTGCCGCCGATATGCAGGTTGTAACGTCCTGGCGCTTTACCCACCAGGCCGAGTTCTGCCAGTAGCGCACGACCACAGCCGTTCGGGCAACCGGTAACGCGCAGAACGATATGCTCGTCGCCCACGCCGTGGCGGGCCATTACCGCTTCCACTTTGTCGACAAACGACGGTAGGAAACGTTCGGCTTCGGCCATGGCCAGCGGGCAGGTTGGGAAGGCCACGCAGGCCATCGAGTTTTCACGCTGCGGCTTCACGGCGTTCATTAACCCATGTTCTTGCGCGAGTTTCTCAATCTTCGCTTTCTGGCTTTCCGGTACGCCCGCAACGATCAGGTTCTGATTGGCTGTCAGGCGGAAATCCCCTTTGTGGATCTTCGCTATCTCCAGCAGACCCGTTTTCAGCGGGCGGTCTGGATAATCCAGAATACGACCGTTCTCGATAAACAGCGTCAGGTGCCATTTATTATCGATACCTTTCACCCAGCCAATGCGATCGCCGCGGCCAGTAAATTCATACGGGCGAATCGGGGCGAAAGTCATGCCTGCGCGACGTTCTACTTCCGCTTTAAACACGTCTACGCCGACGCGTTCAAGCGTATATTTGGTTTTGGCATTTTTACGGTCGGTACGGTTGCCCCAGTCACGCTGCGTCGTCACCACCGCTTCGGCGACGGCAAGCGTGTGCTCCAGCGGCAGGAAACCAAATTCACTTGCGGTGCGGGCATACGTTTTTTTGTTACCGTGTTCGATAGACAGACCGCCGCCCACCAGCAGGTTGAAGCCCACCAGTTTGCCGTTCTCAGCAACCGCGACAAAGTTCATGTCGTTCGCGTGGAGATCGACATCGTTTTGCGGCGGGATCACCACCGTCGTTTTAAATTTACGTGGCAGATAGGTTTCGCCCAGGATCGGCTCTTCATCCGTGGTCGCGACTTTTTCCTGATCGTGCCAGATCTCTGCATAAGCGCGAGTGCGCGGCAGCAGGTGCTCAGAGAGCTTTTTCGCCCATTCGTAGGCTTCCGCGTGCAGCGCCGACTCAATCGGGTTGGAGGTACAGAGCACGTTACGGTTCACATCGTTGGCGGTGGCCAGCGCATCCAGCCCAACTTCATGCAGCATCTGATGCGCCGGTTTAACATTCTTCTTCAGAATGCCGTGGAACTGGAACGTCTGGCGGTTGGTCAGACGAATGCTGCCGTAAATCGTGTTGTTCTCGGCAAATTTGTCGATCGCCTGCCACTGCTTGGTGGTGATAATCCCACCCGGTAAACGACAGCGCAGCATCATGGCATGACGCGGCTCGAGCTTTTGCTCTGCACGCTCAGCGCGGATATCGCGGTCATCCTGCTGGTACATGCCGTGAAAACGGATCAGCAAAAAGTTATCGCCATTGAAGCCACCGGTCAGGCCGTCGTTCAAATCTTCGGCGATGGTGCCACGCAGATAATTGCTCTCTTTTTTCAGACGCTCAGCGTCCGCCAGCTTGCCTTCGACCACTAAAGGGCCTGGGTGTTTTTCGCTCATTAGTAGACATCTCGCTGATAACGGCGCTCTACGCGCAGCTCACTTAAATAATCGTCCGCCGCTTCGGTATCCATAGCGCCGAATTCGGCAATCACTTCCAATAAAGCCTGCTCAACATCTTTGGCCATGCGATTGGCATCGCCGCAGACATAAATGTGGGCACCTTCGTTGATCCAGCGCCACAGTTCCGCGCCCTGTTGGCGCAGTTTGTCTTGTACGTAGACTTTTTCTTTTTGATCTCGGGACCAGGCCAGAGAGATGTTGCTCAGTACGCCTTCTTTAACGTAGCGCTGCCACTCCACCTGATAGAGGAAGTCATCCGTGAAGTGTGGGTTGCCGAAGAACAGCCAGTTTTTGCCTTCCGCGCCATCTGCCGCACGCTGCTGCATAAAGGCGCGGAACGGCGCGATGCCGGTGCCCGGGCCAATCATAATGACGGGCGTTTGCGGGTTGGCTGGCAAACGGAAGTTATCGTTATGTTCGATGAACACGCGCACTTCGCCGTCTTCTTCCACGCGATCGGCCAGGAAGCTGGACGCGCCGCCCGCACGCTCACGGCCCTCGATGTCGTAACGCACCACGCCGACGGTGACGTGAACTTCGGTGTCGACTTCAGCCTGAGAAGAAGCGATGGAATAAAGACGCGGCGTCAGCGGGCGCAGCAGGCCAATTAACGCGTGTGCATCCAGCTGCGCAGGCGAGAAGCGAACCATGTCGACAATGGGCGTAGTTGCGGCGTAGTGCTGCAATTTCGCTTTATCGCCCACCAGCGGTAACAGGGATTTACTGCGGGTCAGCGTGGCATAGTTTTCGACGATATTGGCGGTGTTGACGGTTAATTCAAAATGCCACTGCAGCGCTTCGCTCAGCGGCATTTCTTTCTCGTGAACCTTGACGGATTCGGTGCCTTTCAGCCACAACAGTTCAACCAGCTCTTGCACCAGCGCCGCGTCATTCTGATACCAGACGCCCAGCGCATCACCCGGCTGATAACGCAGCCCGGAATCCGCCAGATCGATCTCGATATGACGCACATCTTTCTCTGAGTCGCGACCGGTGATTTTCTGATTCACCGACAGTGACGCGGTCAGCGGTGCCTCTTTGGTGTACGGGCTGGAATGTACCTCGTTCACTGCGCCAGCGGCAGCCTGCGCAGTCTGAGCGGGAGTCGCCGCCGGTGCGCGGGCTTTCAGCACGTCCACAATGCGTTCACGCCACTGTGTTGCCGCAGCCTGATATTCGACATCGCTGTCGACGCGATCCAGCAGACGTTCGCCACCCAGCTCGGCCAGCTTATTGTCGAAGTCTTTACCGGACTGGCAGAAGAATTCATAAGACGTGTCACCCAGACCAAACACCGCAAAGGCCGTGTTTTCAAGCTTCGGTGCTTTTTTGGAGAGCAGGAATTTATGCAGCGCGACGGCTTCTTCCGGTGGCTCGCCTTCACCCTGGGTGGAGGTCACCACCACCAGCAGTTTTTCCTGGGCTATTTGCTTGAATTTATAGTCGCCCGCGTTCACCAGAGTGACGTTGAGTTTCGCCGCTAACAGATCGTCGCGCAGCTGTTCAGCCACGCGCCGGGCGTTGCCGGTTTGCGAGGCCGAAAGCACGGTGATTGCAGGGGCTTCAACCGCAGCAGGTGTGGCCGCAGCGTTAGCGCCAGGTTGCTGGTTCAGCATGCCCCAGAAATAGCCAGAGACCCAGGCAATCTGAGTCGGTGAAAGATCGGTGGTGGCCGCCTGCAGGCGTGCCAGTTGCTCCGGATTAAGCGGAAGCAAAGCGGAAGGTGGGGCCTGTGTCGTCATGCGTCGTTATGTTCCAGTTGCAAAGCTGATTTTTTTATAAAAACAGAACTGAGAGTAAGGTTAACGGTGAGGAGAATAACAATTAAAGAAGGGTTGGAAATAATTAATAACCAAATGGACTAACCTCTTTTGCTTCTGAGATATATCGCCAAAACAGGTTAATTAATCCGTTGATAATTCGCTCATTTCCCTGACATCCACCGCCACAGCCCCGCTGCGGCGTTTAATGACGGTGATTGTTAATGCTAAAAAAGGCGCCTTCCTGTAAGATCCGCCGGTTTTTTCTGCATTTTCGAGAGTTCACGATGTCCACCACCCTGTTTAAAGATTTCATGTTTGAAGCGGCTCACCATCTGCCGCACGTTCCCGCTGGCCACAAATGCGGTCGTCTGCACGGTCACTCCTTTATGGTTCGCCTGGAAATCACCGGCGAAGTGGATCCCCATACGGGCTGGATCATGGATTTTGCAGAACTGAAGGCGGCGTTTAAGCCGACCTATAACCGCCTCGATCACTATTACCTGAACGAGATCCCGGGCCTTGAGAATCCGACCAGCGAAGTGCTGGCAAAATGGATTTGGGATGAGATCAAACCGCAGGTGCCTCTGCTGAGCGCCGTCATGATCAAAGAGACCTGCACCGCCGGCTGCATCTATCGCGGCGAGTGATTTCTGCCTTTGCGGCATCCGTCAAATTCCCTGTAATTTCGCCATGTTAGGGTTACGCGTTCTCAGGAAAAGGAGCGCAAGGTGGCGGACGATTTTGACCTTATTATTATCGGTGCAGGGATAGCAGGTTCGACCTGCGCCCTGCTCTGTGCCCGCGCCGGGCTATCCGTACTGTTCGTTGAACGCGGTGAACAGCCCGGCTGCAAAAACCTCTCCGGTGGCCGACTTTACGGCTATGCCTTCACCGATATTCTTCCAGATTTTCTGACTAAAGCACCGCTTGAGCGCCAGATTACCCGTGAAAATTTCTCGCTGCTGACGACTGACAACGCAACCACGCTTTGTGCAGAAAACCCTGCCAGCGCATCCTGGAGTGTGCTCCGCGCGCGTTTTGACCCCTGGCTTGCCGCCGAAGCGGAAGCGGCTGGGGCGCAACTGCTGTGCGGCGTGACTGTCGATGCTTTGCATGAGGAAAACCAGCGCGTGGCTGGCGTCGTGTGCGACGGTGAAGTGCTGAAAGCCAAAGTGGTCGTACTGGCGGAAGGTGCAAACAGCCTTCTCGCAGAGCAGCACGGGCTTCTGCCCCGCCGCTCTTTCAACGGCATGGCGCTTGGCATAAAAGAAACGCTGGCGCTGGATGCCGCCCGCCTTGAAGAACGCTTTCACCTTGAAGGCAACGAAGGGGCAGCCTGGCTGTTCAGCGGTCAAATCTGTGGCACGAAGCCCGCTGGCGCGTTTCTCTACACCAACAAGCAGTCGCTTTCTCTGGGCATTGTCGCCCCTCTGACGTCCTTGCGAGAAGGACCCGCTGCGGCATCGTCGCTGCTGGAAAATCTCAAAAACCATCCTTCATTGCGCCCTCTACTTCGCGATGCGCAGACACTGGAATATGGCGCTCATTTGGTGCCGGAAGGTGGTTTGTCCAGCGTGCCGTTGCAAAAGGCCGGTGAAGGCTGGCTGTTGGTGGGGGATAGTCTGCGGACCTGCATCAATACCGGCGTGACGGTCAGGGGTATGGACATGGCGGTGCTTGGCGCAAAAGCCGCAGCGCAGGCGATTATCGGTCATGTTCAGTCACCACAAATACCGCTGCAGCTGCAGTATGAACAGCAAATCGCTGCCAGCGTGTTGTGGCAGCAGCTGCAGCGTTATCGCCACGTACCGGCGTTGCTGCAAAGTGAGGCCTGGTATCGTCAATGGCCTGTTTTCGCTCAGCGAGTCATGCAGGATCTTACCCGCGCCGATCCAGAGGTTACGCCTCCGCTGTGGCGGATGTTGTTACGCCATGCCCTGCGTTTTGGTCCTGCACGTCTGAGCGCAGAAATTGTCAGGAGTCTGCGATGTCTGTAAACGAAAGCCTGCTGCGCAATTGCTATCATCCGGCCAATGCTTCACATATTGAGCTTCATGCGCAGTTGACCGACGAACAGTATGCGCTGCTGGAAAAAATCTGTCCCGCTGGGGTGTTTCAACGCCAGGCTAACGGCCAGATTAGCGTACATTTTCAAGGCTGTCTGGAGTGCGGCTGCTGTCGACGGGTGGCCGGTGATGAAGCAATAACAACGTGGCGTTTTCCCCCTTCTGGTGCAGGGATCCACCTGCGTTATGGTTAACTCTGTTAAGGATATCTGTGTGCCTTTACTTCACCTGCTGAGACAAAACCCGGTGATTGCCGCGGTAAAAGACAACGCCAGTTTGCAGCTGGCTATCGCCTCCGACTGCCAATTCATCTCCGTGCTGTACGGAAATATCTGCACCATCAGCGCTATCGTGCAGAAGATAAAACAGGCGGGGAAATTCGCCTTCATCCATGTGGACTTGCTGGAAGGCGCCTCCAATAAAGAGGTGGTGATTCAGTTCCTTAAGCTGGTGACTCAGGCCGATGGCATCATCAGCACCAAACCGGCAATGCTGAAAGCGGCACGTGCCGAAGGTTACTTCTGCATTCATCGCCTGTTTATCGTCGATTCAATCTCGTTCCATAACATCGACAAGCAGGTGGCGCAGTCTAACGCCGACTGTATCGAGATCCTCCCCGGCTGCATGCCGAAAGTGCTGAACTGGGTGACCGAAAAAGTCCGTCAGCCGCTGATTGCAGGCGGCCTGGTGTGCGATGAAGAAGATGCCCGCAACGCCATTGCCGCCGGTGTTGCCGCCCTTTCCACGACCAACACCGATGTCTGGAAATTGGCGAAAAAGCTGAATTAAGTCGCTACACAGGCAGCCAGAGCCGTAAGCACTTCCCTGGCATCGCCAACAATGCCGACGTCCGCCGCGGCAAAGACCGGCGCGGCGGGATCGGTATTGATAGCCACAATCAATCCACTTTGCTGCACACCGGCCATAAACGCCGATGCGCCAGAAGCGCCAGCGATGATGCAGACGTCTGGCGCTACGCGATGCCCGGAGATGCCAATCATTCGCTGATCGTCACAGCCTCCCGCCATCACCCGCTGGCGGGTAAAACCGGGCTCTGCCTGAAGTGATTCGGCCAATTGAGCAAAGACCTTATCGCCTGCGCCCTGGCCGGTCGCAAGCACGTATTTTGCAGATTGCAGCGGATGCTGCACCTTATCCAGAATCACCGGAGGCGGCAAACCCCCGGACTGAGGGCGAGGCTCGAGCGTTATCCACGGCAGACTGGCTGGCAGAGTTTCATCGCCTGGCGTCAGGCTACGAGAGAGCGACAAGCATCGCGGTGTCTGCCCGATGTGAAGTGTTGCCGTTAACGCATTCCCGTAAATCTGTTTGCTGACCGCTTCAGCTTCGACGTTGTAGTCGAGTGCCTGACACACCGCACTGCCATCAAGCCGCCACGCCAGTCTTGTCGCCAGCTCATCCCCTTCCGGCGAGGCAGGGAACAGGATCATGTCGACAGGAGTCGAGTGAAATGCGGCCACCAGCGCAGAGAGTTTACTCTCAGCAGATAGCGCGGTTTCTTTGAGCTGCCAAAGGGCGAGCGGATAATCTGTTAACGCATTGTCGACCAGAAAAGAAGCCAACTGTTTTTCATCGCCACTTTCAAGGGTCACCACGGCGAGCATCATGATTTCATCCTCTCAGCCAGATAATCCTGCCATAACCGCTGGGCTGCGGCCTGGGGCGACGCTTCACGAAGGATCGTTCCTGCCCGAGGGTAAGTCTGACGCGTCAGTGACTGACACGAGAGCGGAGAGTCCTTCGCAAGTGAACAGGGCAGATGTTCAATCTCTGCTTTCGCCGCTGCCAGCCTGGCCCGCATTCCCGGCACCCGGAGCGCCAGTTGCCCGCGATTCTGGACTATCAATACCGCCGGTTTCTGAACCTGCCATTCGCTGCGCTGCCTGATATTTTCACACTGCACCCGGAATCCCTCCCCGCCAGCCTGCAGATCGCACACCTGCGACAGACAGGGCCAGCCCAGTATTTCCGACAGTAGCCAGCCCGTCTGACCGTTTTGTCCTTCGCTGCTTTGGCTGCCTAGCAGGATTAGACCTGCATCGATTCGCTTCGCCTGTTGTGCAATCTGCTCAGCAATATTGAGCGGAGTAAAACGGAGATCGGCTTGGGTACGCAACAGCGTTCGTTGCTCAAAGCCCAACGCTGCGAGATGGCGTAATGCAGGCAGAGCCCGCTCATCGCCGAGGGTTACCGCACTCAGACTGAGCGTCGGATTGGCCGCTTTCGCATGCAGCATCAGCTCCGCGGCACCCTGTTCATCGTTGCCCATTACCACGCGCATCAAGGCCGGATCCGGCCCGGCAGTGCCGCTCGTCGCCGCCTGCCAATCCGTTTCCGCCAGCAGGGCCAGATCGGGCTCGGCTTTAAACGCCAACAGTATGTTCATTCACGTTTCCCTGTGGTTTTTGAGGCAGATCCGCCGCCTCTACCAGCGACAAATTTTTCGTTTCCGGCGCCCACAGCACAGACACGACAAACCCGACCAACAGCACCGCCACCAGAAACAGCAGCGTGCTACGCATTCCCCAGGACGTCAGTGCGACGGGCAACAACCCCGTCGCCAGAGCAGCCCCGAGACGGCTCATGGCCGTGGCAAATCCGATGCCCAGCGAGCGGATATCCGTCGGGAAACTTTCAGCCGGTAAGATGCCCACCAGATTGCTCGCCGCAGAAATGGCGGTACTGAAGAGCACAAACAGCAGCAGGATCATGGTGGTGTTGCTGGCGGGGGTGAAGGCAAGTGCAGTCAACGTTAACGCTAACAGCAGAAAGCTGCTGATCAAAAACTGCCGCCGGGAAAGCGACCATGTCAGCACCAGCCCCAGCAGGGCACCGACGATCAGCAAACTGTTAAGGATCAGGCTCGCCGTTAAGGCATCTTCCAGACCGATGGTCTGCGAAATGGTGGGCAGCCAGGTGTAGATAACAAACCACGGCACCACTAAACAGATGAAAAACAGGCTGTTGAAAGCCGTGCGCCGCCAGTAGCGGGCAGAGAACAGCGTGCTGAAATGGCGCGTGGTCACACCGGAGATCTCATCGCCAGGCAGGACATTGGCCCCAAGAAAACGCCGCACCACAGCGTGCGCTTCGGTGATGCGCCCCTGACGCATCAGCCAGCGCGGTGATTCCGGTGTGCCCATCCTCAACAGCGTTATCGCCAATGCAGGCAGGGCCGCCGAAGCCAGCAGCCAGCGCCAGGCCTCAGCGTCGCTGTTAATCCATGTATGCCCCGCGACACTCGCCAGTACGTAGCCGAGGGTCCAGACCACGCTAAACGCCCCCAGCAGCATGCCGCGATAACGCTTAGGTGAAAACTCTGCCAGCAGCGTATGGCCCACCGCATAGTCGCCGCCAAGGCCAATACCCATCAGCACGCGCAGAAAAATTAACTGCTCGGGTGAATTCACAAAAAACTGGAGAAAAGAAGCCGCGGTGATGAGCAGAAAGCTGAAAGTGAAAATACGCTGGCGACCAATGTGATCTGAAATCCAGCCAAGGAACAGGCTCCCGAGGAACAGGCCAAAGAGCGCTGAGCCGCCAATCAATCCTTCCTGAACGGGCGTCAGATTCATTTGCGGCTGAAGCGGAATGATCGCGTAGCCAATCACGCCCAGCACATAGCCATCCGTCAGATGCGCACCAAAGGTCAGCCCGGCGATTCGCCAGTGAAAGCGGGTTAGCGGCAGATCGTCCATACGTACGGTTGACGTGCTCATAGCGCCCCCTCAAAAAAAGAAGCGGCTCCCCACCATGGGAAGCCGTTATAGCAGTTATTTTTCAATTGGATAGATGGTTCCGGTATTCATGATGCCATTGGGATCAAACTGCTTTTTCAGCCCTTCCAATAGCGCCCAGGCCGTACCGTGCTCGGCTTTCGCCCAATGCACGCGATGCTTTCCGATACCGTGGTGATGCACCATTGACCCGCCCAGGGCGATGGTCTCTTCGCAGATGATCTTGTTCAGCGGGTTATGGTACTTGTCGATCTCTTCTTCCGGCTTGCAGCCCACCACGTTGTAGTCGTACACGAAGTACATGTTGGTGCCGTTGATGTAGCTGTGCGAGGAGTGCCCGCCGAGCATGGTGATGTCATCCGCATGGGGGAATTCGGTACGGATACGGTGGATCACACGCGTATAGATCTCGTGGATGCTGCTCCAGTCCCCGGACACTTCAGTGGTAAAGCCCATATTGCCGGTTTTCAGGATCTGCACACGCTCCGCAGCCACTTTTTCCGGTCCCCAGTTCAGATGGTTGAACCAACGCTCAATCAGCTTGCTGTCAACCCGTGTGCATTGTGGATAGCGTGCAACCACGTCGGCAATCCCTTCACCTGTCGCCTGAGCCATCCGCGGGTTGCCTTCAGCCATGAAAATCAGCACACATTTCCCATCGGCGAAATGGGTGAAGTGCTGCGTGCCATCTTCCGCGTCGTACAGGCGGGCAATCGACGGACGATAGCCTTCCACCATCACTTCGCGCAGGATCTCAAACCCGACCTTCATGTCATCGAGGATATACCCGTAGAAAAGGTTATTTTCCGGAGTGAATTTGAAGATTTTGACCGTGACTTCGGTGATGTAGCACAGCGCGCCTTCGTTGCCGATGATGATGTGGCGAATGTCCGGCCCGGCGGCACGGCGCGGCACGTTCTTGATGCGGGTAATCGTCCCGTCTGGCAGCACCGCTTCCAGCCCGACGACCATATCTTCAATGGCACCGTACAGCGTGGAGAACTGCCCGATGCTACGGGTGGCGACCAGGCCGCCCATCTGCGCCAGCGGCTTGGACTGCGGCGAGTGGCCGGTGGTGTAGCCTTTGGCGCGCAGGGCGTTTTCCAGTACTTCGAGCGGCACACCGCACTGCGCGGTGGCCTGCATGTTTTCGATATCAATATCGATTATTTTGTTCATCCCGGAGCCGTCGAGCACCAGCGAGTTTTTCACTACCGTTTCCAGCCCGCCTTCGGTCGCGGAAGCCCCGGTGCGCGGCACGCCGTTGATTTTATGCTGATTCATAAACGCCAGCACCTGGGATACCTGCTGAGTGGAGCCCAGTTTGACCACCGCTGCCGGCAGCGGCAGCGTGAACACGCCGTGAATATCGGCAAATTTTCTGAAACGGTCGACGCTATTTTTCTTCAGAACGGTCTCATCGGTGACAACACGCTCCGGGCCAACAATCTCTTTCACCTGTTCAACAATTGCTTCGCGGGATAAAGACATAGTATTTCCTTTCTGATTTGAGAATAAAAAACAGCAGAAACCACCCATTCAAATGGCGAAAAGCTGATATGACTGACTCAGTAATTAGCGGACTAAATATCCACCATCAACGACTAATAAATGACCATTCACATAATCAGAAGCGCGACTGGAAAGATAAACCATCGCTCCCATTAAATCCTGAGTATCACCCCAACGATTGGCTGGAATATGATCCAGCACACGCTGATTGGTTTCCGGATTACTGCGAGTAGCGGTGGTAATTTCCGTTGCATAATAGCCAGGCGCAATCCCGTTGACCTGAATATTGTATTGACCTAATTCATCGCAATAGGCTTTGGTGAAACCGGCCAGCGCATGTTTGGTTGCGGAATAAGCCGGTGACCACTGCCCGCCTAAATACGAAAATAACGAACAGATATTGATGATTTTTCCGCTGTGTTGCGGGATCATAATTTTCGCCGCCTCGTGGCTGAGCTCGAATGCCGCCGTCAGGTTGACGTCGATCATCGGGTCCCAGTCCTTGCGGCCAAAGTCCAGCACCTTGTTGAGCTTACAAATTCCGGCGTTGTTGACGAGAATATCCACCGTGCCAAAACGCTCGCAGCAGGCGGCGATAATCTTGCGCGGCGCGCCTTCGGCGGTGATATCCACCTGCATAAAATCGACTTCAACGCCCTGCTGCTCAATCAACTCGCGGGTTTCGCCGTTGTCCTTGATGAAGCTTGGGATGAACACGTTGGCCCCGGCTTTCGCCAGCGCCATCGCAAAAGCCTGGCCCAGACCGCTGTTCCCGCCGGTCACGATGGCCGTTTTTCCCTTCAGCGAGAAGAAATCCATTGAAAATGCATTAAGCGACTCGATAGACATAATTTGGCTCCACATTCCTTTAGGCAAAAAAAAAGAAAGGCAACTTCCCCCGCTAGAGGGAAGTCACCTTTCTCATGTTCTCTGGTAACTGGGGATAATTTTTAACATAGCCCCCCGAATTCGAATGTGATGAAGTTCACAGAGCTGGCTATCGCTCATGTAAATTAATCAATCGTAAGAAGCGTGATTATTCTCACACTCAAAAAGAATCAGCCATGCTATTTATTACCTCCATTACTCGAGACCCCTGAGAAAAGTAATCCTCCTGCAAAGGCGGCTTACTTTTCTCTTTTTTTTGTCTGTAATTCACGCTAATCAACACGAGAGAACGATATGCAACAACCTTCATATCGCCGTTGGATAACCCTCGCCATTATTAGTTTTAGCGGTGGCGTCAGTTTTGACCTTGCTTATTTACGTTATATTTACCAAATTCCTATGGCAAAATTCATGGGATTCAGTAATACCGAAATTGGGTTAATCATGAGCACTTTCGGAATAACCGCAATTATTCTTTACGCTCCCAGCGGGGTTATTGCCGATAAATTCTCACATCGCAAAATGATCACCTCGGCGATGATGATCACCGGCCTGCTGGGGCTGGTGATGGCGACCTATCCTCCGCTGTGGGTGATGCTCCTTATTCAGGTGGCTTTTGCTGTCACCACTATTCTGATGCTGTGGTCGGTGTCCATCAAAGCCGCTTCCATGCTTGGCGATCACCGTGAACAAGGCAAGATTATGGGCTGGATGGAGGGGTTGCGCGGCGTGGGCGTGATGTCGCTGGCGGTGTTCACCATGTGGGCGTTTTCCCGCTTCCACCCGGAGGATCCCAACAGTCTGAAAACCGTTATTCTGATCTACAGTGCAACCTACATTCTGCTGGGGATCCTCTGCTGGTTCTTCGTCAGCGACGGCAAAAGCCCGACGGCTGCGGATGCAGACATCGAGAAAAAAGCGTTCCAACTCAGTGATATTCTCGCGGTGCTACGCATCAGCACGACCTGGTATTGCAGTATGGTGATTTTTGGCGTCTTCACCATTTACGCCATCCTTAGCTACTCCACCAACTACCTGACCGAAATGTACGGCATGTCGCTGGTCGCCGCGAGCTACATGGGGATAGTGATCAACAAGATCTTCCGCGCATTTTGCGGCCCGCTGGGCGGCATTATCACCACCTACAGCAGAATTAAATCCCCAACCCGCGTCGTGCAGCTGCTCTCCATTGTCGGCGTCATCGCCCTTCTCGCGCTGCTGGCGACCAACGCGAATCCGCAATCCGTCAGCATGGGGATCGGTTTGATTCTCCTGTTGGGCTTCACCTGCTACGCCTCACGTGGCCTTTACTGGGCCTGCCCGGGTGAAGCACGAACCCCGTCTTACATCATGGGCACGACGGTCGGAATTTGTTCTGTCATCGGCTTCCTGCCGGACGTCTTCGTTTACCCGATTATCGGCCACTGGCAGGACACCCTCCCGCCGACCGAAGCCTATCGCAATATGTGGCTGATGGGCCTTACGGCACTGTGCATGGTGATAGTGTTCACCTTCCTGCTGTCGCGCAAGATTAGCGCTGCACAGGCCACGCCGGACAAGATGCACTCACTGGCCACAGAGACTGCTGGCGAGTGAGAAAAGAAAATCAAAGGAGAGTGATCATGGCAAAGAAATACATCATTGGTATTGATGGCGGCAGTCAGAGTACGAAAGTGGTGATGTACGATCTCGAAGGAAATGTGGTTTGCGAAGGGAAAGGCTTGCTGCAGCCGATGTATACACCCGATGCGGATACCGTTGAGCACCCCGACGACGATCTCTGGTCTTCCCTGTGTTATGCAGGCAAAGATTTAATGAATCAGTTTGGCGGCAACGTGGCGGATATTGTGGGCATCGGGCTGGGTTCGATTCGCTGCTGTCGTGCGCTACTGAAAGCCGATGGGACTCCGGCAGCACAGCTCATCAGCTGGCAGGACACTCGCGTGACGCGTCCTTATGAGCACACCCAAGAAGACGTCGCTTACGTCACGTCATTTTCAGGTTATCTCTCCCATCGCCTGACGGGCGAATTTAAAGATAACATCGCCAACTATTTTGGTCAGTGGCCTGTCGATTTTCAAACCTGGGGCTGGAGCGACGACCCGGACGTCATGAAGAAATTCAATATCCCCCGCCAGATGCTCTTTGATGTGCAAATGCCGGGAACCGTTCTGGGCCACATCACCCCGGAAGCCTCGACGCTCACCGGATTCCCGCAAGGGCTGCCGGTGGTGTGCAGCACCAGCGATAAAGCGGTGGAAGCGCTCGGCGCCGGTTTACTGGATGATGAAACGGCGGTTATCTCTCTGGGTACCTACATTGCGCTGATGATGAATGGTCATTCGTTGCCAAAAGATCCGCAGGCGTATTGGCCCATTATGTCCTCCATTCCTGAAACGCTGCTCTATGAAGGCTATGGCATTCGTAAAGGCATGTGGACCGTGAGCTGGCTGCGTGACATGTTGGGCGACTCCTTACTTCAGGATGCGCGTAAACAGGGGCTATCGCCGGAAGATTTGCTGAATCAAAAAGCCGCCAACGTCCCGCCAGGATGCGATGGGCTGATGACCGTGCTGGACTGGCTGACTAACCCATGGGAACCCTACAAACGCGGGCTGATGATTGGCTTCACTGCCACGATGGACTATGCATGGATTTATCGCTCAATTCTGGAAAGTATCGCCCTGACGTTGAAAAATAACTACGACAGCATGGCCACCGAAATGCAGCATCAGGCACAGCAGGTGATCATCACCGGCGGCGGTTCAAACAGCGACCTGTTTATGCAGATCTTTGCCGATGTCTTCAACATGCCGGCACGCCGTAACGTCATTAACGGCTGTGCAAGCCTGGGTGCAGCGATTAACACGGCGGTTGGTCTTGGTCTCTATCCGTCTTATCAGAAAGCGGTTGAAGGCATGGTGCGGGTAAAAGATGTGTTTACGCCGGTGGCCGCGCACGCGACGCGCTATGAGGCGATGAACAAAGGCATATTTAAAGATCTGACGAAGCACACCGACCCGATCCTGAAAAAATCATACGAGGTGTTTCATGGGGATTTGAGTGACGTGGAGGCGATTCAGAGCTGGTCGAACGCCTGATTGTTTACCGGGTGGCAGAGTGCCCGGTGGCGGCTACGCCTTACCGGGCCTACAAAAATCATGACATGTAGGCCGGGTAAGCGCCTGCGTCACCCGGCATTATTCCACCGGGCTTTTCACATCAGGCAATATTCAAATACTTGTGCGTCTGCATCGACAGGCGCCAGTTGCGCGCAATGCAGGTTTCAATACACAGACGGGTGGCATCGTCTTTCTGGCTGATAGGCTGCAACGCGATAACGCGCTGTTTGTCGTCGCTCAACGTCTCCAGCAGTTCATCCAGCGCTTCGATATCACGTACCCGGCCAACCGGGTGCTTGATTTCATCTGCACGGTGCAGCGCCTGCGACAGCACTTCATAGCCACCGCGCATATTCACTTTCGGCGAAACGGTGACCCAGGTGGCGTGCGAGCAGCGCACTTCGTGAGTGCCGCTGGTTTCAATCTGGCAGCTGTAGCCGTTGTGCTCCAGCAGCGAGGTCAGCGGGGTTAAATCGTGGATACAGGGTTCGCCGCCGGTGATAACCACGTGACGCGCGGTCCAGCCCTGACGGGTGATGGCGGTCAGCAGGTCTTCCGGCGTGCCCGCGCCCCATTTATCGCTCTCTTTGGTCTTCGCCAGAATGCTGAACAGTGACACTTCCCGATCTTCCAGCATCTCCCAGGTGTGTTTGGTATCGCACCACGCACAGCCTACCGGGCAGCCCTGCAGTCGAATAAAAATGGCAGGAACGCCGGTGAAGTAACCCTCGCCTTGCAGGGTCTGGAACATTTCGTTAATCGGGTACTGCATAGTCATCTCTGTGAAGGGAGTAAACCGTAAGTATCGCAGATTTAGGCCAGCAGGGCGAGGCGTGCAGCTGCGTGATGCACATCTGCAACAACAGCTAAACGACGCACATTCTCCCGCTGCGTCGCAAACGCTATTGAGTCCGCATTGATAAACGGCTCACTACAATCGCCTCATCCAACAGAGCGAGATGACAATCTTGAATACGTTATTGATGACAGGCGTGACCGGTTTTCTCGGCGGAGCAGTTTTCGAAAAACTCCTTAACCAGGAAGCTCATTATTCTTTTCTCTTGTTAGTCAGGGCTGACGATAAACAAGCGGCAGTTGAGCGTGTGAAGGATAACATGCGCAAATTCAACGTCAGTGAAGCCCGACTGGCACAGCTGAATGAACGTCACATTCTGCTCGGCGATCTCGGAAACCCGGAGGAATTCCTGTCAGATTCGCGGCTCGACGGCGTGACTCACGTCCTGAACTGTGCGGCCGTGGCCTCTTTTGGCAACAATCCGCTGATCTGGAAAGTTAACGTCGAAGGCACGCTGGCTTTTGCGCGCCGTATGGCGCAGGTCAGCGGGCTGCAACGCTTCCTGCACGTCGGGACCGCGATGTCCTGTGCGCCGGAGCCGGATTCCCTGGTGTCAGAAAGCGCAGAATTCCATGAACGTGCCGAGCATCTTGTGGAATATACGCACTCGAAATCCACCATCGAACGCCTGATGCGCGAGGAGTGCCCTTCCCTGCCGCTGGTTATCGCCCGGCCGTCGATTGTGGTCGGCCATACGCACCACGGTTGTCTGCCTTCGAGCAGTATTTTCTGGGTCTTCAGCATGGCGCTGATGCTGCAAAAATTCATGTGCTCGCTGGAGGACCGTATTGACGTGATCCCGGTGGATTACTGCGCCGATGCGCTGCTGATGCTGCTGGCCGGGAACGTTGCGCAGGGTGAAGTGGTGCATATCTCGGCGGGTGAAGAGAACAGCGTGCGCTTTGCCGAGATTGATTTCGCGATGGCCCAGGCGCTGGAAAAAGCGCCGATAAGCGACCAATACGCGCAGGTGAGTTACGAAACGCTGGTCCAGATGCGCCGTGAGCTGAAAAGCATTTTCGGCCCCTGCAACGAGCGCCTGATGCTCAAAGCGATGCGTTTGTACGGCGCGTTTGCGATGCTCAACGTGCGGTTTAACAATGACAAACTGCTGAGCCTCGGGATGCCAAAACCGCCGCGCTTTACGGATTATATAGACCGCTGCGTGCAAACCACCCGGGGGCTTTCTATCCCTCAGCAGATGGCCGTTGATTTTAAATAGCCCATATCGCAGACATAAAAAAACCCGCCGAGGCGGGTTTTTTAGTCTCTAAAGCGACAGTAATGAATTACTGACCTTTGATCTCTTTACGACCGTTGTAAGGTGCTTTTTCACCCAGCGCTTCTTCGATACGAATCAGCTGGTTGTATTTAGCAACACGGTCAGAACGGCTCATAGAACCGGTTTTGATCTGGCCTGCAGCAGTACCAACCGCCAGGTCAGCGATGGTTGCATCTTCAGTTTCACCTGAACGGTGAGAGATAACAGCCGTGTAGCCAGCGTCTTTAGCCATCTTGATTGCAGCCAGAGTTTCGGTCAGAGAACCGATCTGGTTGAATTTGATCAGGATGGAGTTAACGATGCCTTTTTCGATACCTTCTTTCAGGATCTTGGTGTTGGTTACGAACAGATCGTCACCAACCAGCTGGATTTTGTCGCCCAGTACTTTGGTCTGGTATGCGAAACCATCCCAGTCAGATTCGTCCAGACCATCTTCGATGGAAACGATCGGATACTGTTTGGTCAGATCTTCCAGGAAGTGGGTGAATTCTTCAGAGGTGAACGCTTTGTTGCCTTCGCCAGCCAGAACGTATTTACCGTCTTTGTAGAACTCAGACGCTGCACAGTCCATCGCCAGAGTGATGTCGGTGCCCAGCTCGTAGCCTGCAGCTTTAACAGCTTCAGCGATAACAGCCAGTGCTTCAGCGTTGGAACCCAGGTTTGGCGCATAGCCACCTTCGTCACCAACAGCAGTGTTCATACCTTTAGCTTTCAGAACTTTAGCCAGGTTGTGGAACACTTCAGAACCCATACGTACCGCTTCTTTCAGGGATTTCGCGCCAACTGGCTGAATCATGAATTCCTGAATATCAACGTTGTTGTCTGCGTGCTCACCACCGTTGATGATGTTCATCATTGGTACAGGCATGGAGTATTTGCCTGGGGTGCCGTTCAGTTCAGCGATGTGTTCGAACAGCGGCTGACCTTTAGAAGCAGCTGCTGCTTTGGCGTTAGCCAGGGACACAGCCAGGATTGCGTTAGCGCCGAAGTTAGATTTGTTTTCAGTACCGTCCAGATCGATCATGATCTTGTCGATGCCAGCCTGGTCTTTGGCATCTTTGCCAAGGATTGCCTGAGCGATCGGGCCGTTAACCGCGCCAACAGCTTTCAGAACGCCTTTACCCATATAGCGGGATTTGTCGCCATCACGCAGTTCCAGTGCTTCACGGGAACCAGTAGATGCACCTGACGGCGCAGCAGCCATACCGACGAAACCACCTTCCAGGTGTACTTCGGCTTCAACAGTCGGGTTACCACGGGAGTCGATGATTTCACGACCGATGACTTTAACGATTTTGGACATTAGGATTTCCTCAGTACAAGTTAAACTAAAACTCCAGACAAACAACGCCCCAACAAGGGGCGCTGCCGTTCTAACTTTTTTACTTCGCCTGACGCTTCTGGTAATCGCTGGCAGCTTTCACAAAGCCTGCAAACAGCGGGTGCCCATCACGCGGCGTAGAAGTAAACTCCGGATGGAACTGACATGCAACGAACCATGGATGATTCGGCACTTCGATGATCTCGACCAACTGATCATCCCCGGAACGGCCCGCAATACGCAGGCCTGCAGCTTCAATCTGTTTCAACAGCAGGTTGTTGACTTCATAGCGGTGACGGTGACGCTCGGTGATAACATCTTCACCGTACATCTTGCGAACCAGGCTGTCGCTGCTGAGCTGGCAGGCCTGAGCCCCCAGACGCATTGTACCGCCGAGATCGCTCTTCTCGGTACGCACTTCGACATTCCCGTCTTCATCACGCCATTCAGTGATCAGGGCCACAACCGGGTACTTACAGTCTGGCACAAATTCTGTTGAGTTGGCGTTTTCCATCCCGACGACGTTACGAGCGAACTCGATCAACGCAACCTGCATACCCAGGCAAATGCCCAGATAAGGAATATTGTTTTCACGCGCAAAGCGTGCGGTGGCAATCTTGCCTTCAACACCACGGTAGCCGAAGCCGCCCGGGATCAGAATAGCATCAAGATCTTTCAGAATTTCGACACCGCGGGTTTCTACATCCTGCGAATCAATCAGCTTGATGTTGACGGTCACGCGGTTCTTCAGACCACCGTGTTTCAGCGCTTCAATCACTGACTTATAGGCATCCGGCAGTTCAATGTACTTGCCGACCATACCAATCGTCACTTCATTTGCCGGATTGGCTTCTTCGTAGATAACCTGTTCCCATTCTGACAGATTTGCTTCCGGACAGTTCAAGCTGAATCGTTTACAAATATAATCGTCCAGACCCTGTGATTTCAACAGGCCAGGGATTTTATAAATGGAATCGACGTCTTTCAGAGAAATAACAGCTTTTTCTGGAACGTTACAGAACAATGCAATCTTCGCACGTTCGTTAGCCGGAACGGCACGATCGGAACGACAAATCAGAATATCCGGCTGAATACCAATCGAGAGCAGCTCTTTTACCGAGTGCTGAGTTGGCTTGGTTTTCACTTCGCCTGCGGCTGCCATGTAAGGCACCAGCGTCAGGTGCATGAACAGGGTGTGTTCACGTCCGACTTCAACCGCCATCTGGCGAATCGCTTCCAGGAACGGCAGGGATTCGATATCACCCACGGTACCGCCGATTTCCACCAGCACCACATCGTGGCCTTCGCCACCGGCAATAACGCGCTCTTTGATGGCGTTAGTGATATGTGGAATAACCTGAATGGTCGCGCCAAGATAGTCGCCACGGCGCTCTTTGCGCAGGACTTCAGAGTAGATACGACCCGTGGTGAAGTTGTTACGGCGAGTCATTTTAGTGCGGATGAAACGCTCGTAGTGGCCCAGGTCAAGATCGGTTTCAGCGCCGTCTTCAGTAACGAACACTTCGCCGTGCTGGGTCGGACTCATGGTACCCGGATCGACGTTGATATACGGATCGAGTTTCATGATGGTCACGTTGAGACCACGGGCTTCAAGAATGGCTGCCAGGGAGGCTGCGGCAATGCCTTTACCCAGAGAGGATACGACCCCGCCGGTCACAAAAATATAGTTCGTTGTCATGCTGAACCTGAGAAGTTAGGGTGAAACGATGGAATAACCAAGACGGGAAAGTAGTATACCCGAACACGGCGAACGTCACAAACATTCATTCTCGGTCTCCATTTCCAGGATCCAGCAAAGATAAGGAGTGAGAAAATAGCCCGTTTTGAGCAAATGTTTTTGACGCAAATCAAGCGCTTGTCATTTTAAAAATCACACAAATAGCGCTTGATCGCAAAAAAGTGTTAGAGATCAGTTTCCTGTCGTTTTACCTCTTGCCACACTTGCTCCATGATTTCGAGGTCAATCCCGGTCATTTCCAGGCCTCGCTCGCCAACAATTCGTTCAACTTCGCGGAAGCGGCGTTCAAATTTGAGGTTGGCTTTCTGCAGCGCGGTTTCTGCTTTCACCCCTAAATGGCGGGATAAATTCACCGTCGCAAACAACAGATCGCCCATCTCTTCTTCAAGCTTTGCTTCATCGACGACGGCCTGTTTTGCTTCGTGCATCACTTCGTCGATTTCTTCGTACACTTTGTCGAGCACCGGGCCAAGCGAAGTCCAGTCAAAACCGACGGCAGAGACACGCTTCTGGATTTTATGGGAACGCATTAACGCCGGAAAACTGTGCGGGATATCATCTAACGCTGAATGTTGGGCCTTATCCGCACGTTCGGCGCTCTTTATGGCTTCCCAGCGTTCAAGCACTTCCGTGCTGTTGCCTGCGGTCGCATCGCCAAAAATATGGGGGTGACGGCGTTCAAGCTTGTCGCTAATGGCGGCGCAAATATCGTTAAAATCAAAGCGCCCCTCTTCCTGCGCCATTTGTGCGTAAAACACCACCTGGAACAACAGATCGCCCAGTTCTCCGCGCAGATCGTCAAAATCTTCGCGCGCAATCGCATCCAGAACCTCGTAGGTTTCTTCCAGCGTGTAAGGTGCGATGGTGGAAAACGTCTGCTCTTTGTCCCACGGACAGCCGTTTTCCGGGTCGCGCAGGCGTTTCATGATGCCGAGCAGGCGGTCGATTTGGGTCATGGGAGGTCCTTGCTAATGTTTGTATGCCCTCTCCCTAGCCCTCTCCCACAAGGAGAGGGAACCGATCGGCACCGTCTTTTCTCCCTCTCCCTTGAGGGAGAGGGCCGGGGAGAGGGGGAAAGGGAAAAAATTACCCGCCGTGCAGACGACGAGCGTCAATCACATCAGGCACCTGGTTCAGTTTGCCGAGCACGCGGCCCAGCACCTGCAGGTTGTAGATTTCGATGGTCATATCGATGGTCGCCATCTGCTGCTTGGTATCACTGCGGCTAGCAACGCCCAGCACGTTGACCTTCTCGTTGGCGAGAATGGTGGTGATGTCACGCAGCAGGCCGCTACGGTCGTTCGCCTGGACGCGCACGACAAGGGAGTAGCCCGCAGAGTAGCTTTCCCCCCAGACCGCATCCACAATACGTTCCGGGGCATGCGATTGCAGCTCGACCAGTTGATCGCAGTCAGCACGGTGCACGGAAATACCGCGCCCCTGGGTGATAAAGCCCACAATCTCATCACCCGGAATAGGCTGGCAGCAACGCGCGATGTGGTGCATCAGATTGCCGACGCCCTCCACCACCACGCGGCCATCGTCTTTCTTCCGGTTTTGCTGCGGGTTGTAGGTTTTCTGCTGCAGCTGCTTCAGCGCCGCCGCATCCTGCTCCGCCGCACTTGGCTTGTTGAACTGTGCCTGCAGGAAGTTCACCATCTGGTTGAGGCGAATATCGCCGCCACCAATCGCCGCCAGCAGTTCGTCCAGCTCGTTGAAGTTGTAACGCGGCAGCAGGTGTTTTTCCGCTTCCTTCAGATTGATGCCCAGACGTTCCAGCTCATCGTCGAGGATCTGACGGCCTGCGAGAATATTTTTATCGCGATCCTGCTTACGGAACCAGGCGTGGATTTTTGAGCGCCCACGGCTTGTCGTTACGTAGCCGAGGTTCGGGTTCAGCCAGTCACGGCTGGGGTTTGGCTGCTTCTGGGTGATGATTTCAATCTGATCGCCCATCTGCAGCTGGTAGGTAAAGGGTACGATGCGTCCGCCGATTTTCGCCCCGATACAGCGGTGTCCCACATCGCTGTGAATGTGGTAAGCAAAGTCCAGCGGCGTGGATCCCGCCGGTAAATCCACCACATCCCCTTTCGGCGTAAAGACGTAGACCCGGTCGTCGAAGACCTGGCTGCGCACTTCATCGAGCATCTCGCCAGAGTCCGCCATCTCTTCCTGCCACGCAATCAGCTTACGCAGCCAGGCGATACGGTCCTCGTGCCCACGGCTGCCACCGGACGCAGAGCCTTCTTTGTATTTCCAGTGCGCGGCAACGCCCAGCTCAGACTCTTCGTGCATTTGGCGGGTGCGAATCTGAATCTCAACGGTTTTACCGCCCGGGCCCAGCACCACCGTGTGAATAGACTGATAGCCGTTCGGTTTAGGGTTCGCGACGTAATCGTCAAACTCATCCGGCAGATGGCGGAAATGGGTATGCACGATACCCAGCGCCGCATAACAGTCCTGCAGGCGCTCAGCAACGATACGCACTGCCCGCACGTCAAACAGCTCATCAAACGACAGATGCTTCTTCTGCATTTTCCGCCAGATGCTGTAGATGTGTTTCGGACGACCGTATACCTCAGCCTTCACGCCCTCTTCTTTAATGGAGGCGCGCAGCGTGCCGACGAATTCATCAATGTAGTGTTCACGGTCGATACGGCGTTCGTGCAACAGTTTGGCGATGCGCTTATATTCCGCCGGATGCAGGTAGCGGAAGCAGTAATCTTCCAGCTCCCATTTAAGCTGACCGATACCCAGACGGTTCGCCAGCGGCGCATAGATGTTGGTGCACTCTTTCGCCGCCAACACGCGTTCGTCTTCCGGGGCGTCTTTGACTTCACGCAGATGAGCGATGCGCTCGGCAAGCTTGATGACCACGCAGCGGAAGTCGTCAACCATCGCCAGCAGCATGCGGCGGACGTTGTCGACCTGTTCGGAGGAGACGGAATCGGTGTGGGTGGCTTTCAACTGGCGAATGGCGGCCATATCGCGCACGCCGTGAATAAGCGTAACGACGGATTTGCCGAAGGTCTCCTCCAGCTTCTCTTCCGTCACCACTTCACTCAGTACCAGCGGATAAAGCAGTGCAGCACGCAGGGAATCGATGTCCATGTTCAGCATGGAGAGGATTTCAACCATTTCTACGCCGCGCCACAGCAGCAGCTCAGCGTCCGGATGGTTGAGAGTTTGTTCGCGACAATAGGTCCATGTCTCGGCTATGCGCTCACACGACGGCTGGCTGGAAATCCCAAGACTGGCTATCCATTTGACCGGATCAAACTCTCCAGCTTTATTAAGATGTGCACTGCGTACCGCAACCATTGTCCTCTCCTTTAGGGACCGGGCCTGTCGGATTCGACAAGCCTTGATTCATTATTAGCGCCCGAACAGCACCATCGACTCCAGATGCCCAGTGTGCGGGAACATATCCAGCATTGCCAGACGCTGAATTTGATAGCCCGCCGCCAGCAGTACCTCGCTGTCACGCGCGAGGGTCGCCGGGTTACAGGATACATAAACCACCCGTGCTGGCGCTAATTTTACAATATGCTGCATCACACCAGGTGCGCCCGCTCTGGCAGGATCGAGTAAAACTTTGTCAAATCCGTTTTTCGCCCAGGCCTGGCGAGTGACATCTTCCTCCAGATTTTCGTGAAAGAATGTCACATTGTGCAAACCGTTGAGTTCCGCATTCTGTTGGCCTTTTGCCACCAGAGCCGGAACGCCCTCCACGCCCACGACGCTTGCGGCACGCTTCGCTAACGGCAGCGTGAAGTTACCCATGCCACAAAACAGATCCAGTACCCGATCGTCGGGTTGGATCTCCAGCCATGCCAACGCGGTCGCAACCATCTGCTGATTGACGCCGTCATTCACCTGGATGAAATCGCGCGGGCTGAACGTTAAGCGTAGCCCGTCTGAGTTATAGCTGGGCGTTTCACCGCTAAGCTGTTCAATCTCATCGCTTTGCGGCGCAAGCCACAGCGCAAGCTGCTGGGAATGCGAAAACTGTTCCAGTTTTGCCAGACAGTCAGCAGAAAGCGGTTTCGTGTGGCGTAACACCATCAGCGGACCCGTATCCGCCTGCACCAGCTCAACGTGGCCCAAATGGCGTGCGCCTTCAAGCCCGGCCAGGCATTCACGCAACGACGGCAGCAATGCCTCAAGCGTGGGCACCAAAACGGGGCACTGCGTCACTTCCACGATGTCGTTTGCAGAAGCCTTGCGAAAACCCATCTGCAAATGTTGGGTCTTCGGCTGATACTGTAAACTCAGACGTGCGCGGCGGCGATAGCCCCAGGGCTCAGCGGCGATGACGGTTTCAACGTCGTGTTTCATCAAACGGGCCAGTGCCGCCTGCTTACTGCGCTGTTGCAGCGGAATACTGGCGTGCTGCTGCTGACAGCCGCCACAAATGCCAAAATGCGGACAACGCGGCGTTTCACGCTCCAGGCTGTCATTTAATCGGCGCTTTACCTCTGCCCGCGCATAGTGCTTTTTATCTTCTGTGATGCGGATTTCAGCCTGCTCATCCGGCAATAATCCATTGATAAAAAGTGTTTTTCCCTGATGGCGTGCCACGCCCTGCCCGAAAGGATCGAGGGCGGTTACCGTCACGGTTATGATCTCGCGCGTCGTCACGCGGCGTTTTGCAGAGTAGAATTGCGCCATGTAGAGATTTTTCTCAAACGTAGTGTGTTAACCCTGATTCTCCCATAACGGACCTCCATGACCAACTACAGCCTGCGTGCGCGCATGATGATTCTGATTCTGGCTCCCACCGTGCTCATCGGTTTGCTGCTCAGCATCTTCTTTGTCGTTCACCGCTACCACGACCTGCAGCGTCAACTGGAAGACGCCGGTGCCAGCATTATTGAACCGCTGGCGGTCTCCAGTGAATATGGCATGAACTTACAAAACCGTGAGTCAATAGGTCAGCTAATTAGCGTCCTGCATCGCCGTCATTCGGATATTGTCAGGGCGATTTCCGTCTATGACAGCCATAACCGACTGTTTGTCACCTCCAACTACCATCTCGATCCCAGCGAACTGCAGCTGCCACCGGGCGCGCCGTTACCCCGTCGGCTGAGCGTGATACGCACCGGCGATCTGATGATCCTGCGCACCCCCATTGTCTCGGAAAGCTATTCCCCGGATGAATCGCCCACGTCAGAGGCCAAGACACCGGTGAATATGCTGGGCTACGCGGCGCTGGAGCTGGATCTGAAATCGGTGCGTCTGCAGCAGTACAAAGAGATCTTTATCGCGACGGTGATGATGCTGTTCTGCATCGGCATTGCGCTGATATTCGGCTGGCGACTGATGCGCGATGTCACCGGGCCGATACGAAATATGGTCAATACCGTTGACCGGATCCGCCGCGGGCAGCTCGACAGCCGGGTGGAAGGCTTCATGCTCGGCGAACTCGACATGCTGAAAAACGGCATCAACTCGATGGCGATGTCGCTTGCCGCGTATCACGAAGAGATGCAGCACAATGTTGACCAGGCCACATCCGATCTCCGTGAAACCCTGGAGCAGATGGAGATCCAGAACGTCGAGCTCGATCTCGCGAAAAAACGCGCCCAGGAAGCCGCGCGCATTAAGTCTGAGTTCCTCGCCAATATGTCGCACGAACTCCGGACGCCGCTCAATGGCGTGATTGGCTTTACGCGCCTGACCCTGAAAACGGACCTAAACCCGACTCAGCGCGATCACCTCAGTACCATCGAACGTTCAGCCAACAATTTGCTGGCCATCATTAACGATGTGCTGGACTTCTCCAAGCTGGAGGCGGGCAAGCTGATTCTGGAAAGTATTCCGTTCCCGCTACGCAATTCGTTGGATGAAGTGGTGACGCTGCTGGCGCATTCCGCTCATGACAAAGGACTGGAGCTGACGCTCAACATTAAAAATGATGTCCCGGACAACGTGATTGGCGATCCGCTGCGTCTGCAGCAGGTCATTACCAATCTGGTGGGCAACGCGATTAAATTTACCGAAAGTGGCAACATTGATGTGCTGGTCGATAAGCGTGCGCTCAGCAATAACAAGGTCCAGGTTGAAGTGCAAATCCGTGACACGGGCATTGGTATTCCCGAGCGGGATCAGTCACGTCTGTTCCAGGCGTTCCGCCAGGCGGATGCGAGCATCTCCCGCCGCCACGGCGGAACCGGGTTAGGGCTTGTGATCACTCAGAAACTGGTCAAAGAAATGGGCGGGGATATTTCGTTCCACAGCCAACCCAATCGCGGCTCCACCTTCTGGTTCCATATCAACCTGGACCTGAACCCAAATGTGATTTCCGACAGTCTGACAACGGCCTGCCTTGTCGGCAAACGCCTGGCGTATGTCGAAGCCAATACCGCCGCTGCGCAGGCCACGCTCGATCTGCTGGCCACAACGACGCTGGAGGTTATCTACAGCCCGACCTTCTCGGCCCTGCCGGACGATCACTACGACATCTTGCTGATCGCAACGCCCGTTTCAATGCGGGACATGAGTCCTCATCTGGACAAAATTGAGCGTGCTCGCCAGATGACCGACTTCTTACTGCTGGCGCTGCCGTGTCATGCCCAGGTCAATGCGGAAGATCTGAAGCAAAAAGGCGCTCAGGCCTGCCTGCTCAAACCGCTGACCTCAACGCGTTTACTACCGGCGCTTACCGAATACTGCCGCGATCGCCAGCCCCCCGTCAAAGTGCACCCGGCCGATCTTCGCCTTGGTATGTCGGTGATGGCGGTTGACGATAACCCGGCGAACCTCAAACTGATTGGCGCACTGCTGGAAGATCAGGTTCAGCAGGTTGAGCTCTGCGGCAGCGGGCAAGAGGCGATTGACCGGGCCAGAAACCTCTCCTTTGACCTGATTCTGATGGATATTCAGATGCCCAATATGGACGGGATCCGCGCCTGTGAGCTGATTCGCCAGCTGCCACATCAGCAGCACACCCCGGTTATCGCGGTGACGGCGCACGCCATGGCCGGGCAAAAAGAAAAGCTGCTGAGTGCCGGAATGAATGATTATCTGGCGAAACCGATTGAAGAAAATAAGCTGCGTAATCTGCTGCATCGATACCAACCCGGTATCAGCGCACCGCTGCTGGAAGCGCCCGCGCCACAGCCTCCGGTGAACCTGAATACCACGCTCGACTGGTCACTGGCGCTGCGTCAATCGGCCAACAAGCCTGATCTGGCTCGCGATATGCTGCAAATGCTGATCGCCTTCCTGCCGGAAGTCAGAAACAAAGTGGAAGAACAGCTGGTTGGCGAAAAGCCGGAAGGGTTGGTGGATACTATCCATAAACTGCACGGCAGCTGCGGCTACAGCGGCGTCCCGCGCCTGAAAAACCTGTGCCATCTGATTGAAGGACAACTACGGGACGGCACTTCACCCGAGGATCTTGAGCCGGAGCTGCTTGAACTGCTGGATGAGATGGATAACGTCGCCCGGGAAGCGATAAAAATGCTGGGGTAATAAGGGTTGCCCTTGCATAAAGGGCAACGCGTTTAGCTCAGCAATGTGGCCCAGTGCTCGACCCACGGATTCGAGACTGTTTCAGGTTCTGGATCTTCACTGGCATCAATCTCTAACATCTCGCCGATGCGCTGCGCCCCCTGTTCCTGCAATAGCGCATCAAAACGCTTACCGCCGCCGCAGAAATGGGAATAGGTGCTGTCGCCCAGCGCAATAATGCCGTATCGCAAATGGGGCTGATACATATCACGAATGGCTTCATACAGCGGGACGATGCTGTCCGGGAGATCGCCCTGCCCCGTTGTCGAGGTCACCACCAGCGCATAGCTTCCCTGGTACTTTTCCCAGTCGCCGACTTCAGGATCTTCAAAGACCTGCGCTTTATGGCCCAGTCCGGTCAGAAGGGTCTGTGCTTCTTCCGCCACCAGCTGCGCATTGCCATACATCGTGCCTACAAAAATACCGACGTCCGCCATTACTTTTCTCCCTGAATCATTCGCTTATGACGTCATCCTGACCGTTGTCAGCGGGAAACTCAACCCTTTCAACGGCCGGGAGAAGCCCGCGCCAACCGAAATGTGACAGTGCCTGCATCCAGACATCATCCAGCGGCGCGCGGATCGTCAGCGGTTCGCCGGTGAAAGGGTGTGTCAGATGCAGTTCGCTGGCATGCAGCATTAAACGATCGCAGCCGAAATACGCTGCGGCGCTGCGGTTTTGTCGCAAATCACCGTGCTTACTGTCACCAATAATCGGGTGGCGAAGGTGTGACATATGACGACGCAGCTGATGTTTGCGCCCGGTTTTCGGTTCCAGCGCCACCAGCCCGTAGCGGGTCGTCGGGAATTTGCCTGTCGCAATCGGCATTTCGACCGTTGCCATGCCACGGTAATGCGTCACCGCTGGCTGCGGCTCTTTATCCTCACGGGCGAACTTATCGGCGATTTTGTCGAGTTCTTCCACCAGCGGATAGTCCAGCACGGCTTCTTCCATTAACCAACCACGCACAATGGCGTGATAGCGCTTCTGGATCTGATGTTGCTCAAACTGTTGCGACAACAGACGCCCTGCTTCGCTCGACAGCCCCATCAACAGCACGCCAGACGTCGGCCTGTCCAGGCGGTGTACGGTAAACACATGCTGACCAATTTGATCGCGCACGGTTTGCATCACCACCACTTTTTCATCACGGTCGAGCCAACTGCGATGGACCAGCCATCCTGATGGCTTATTCACCGCCACCAGCCATTCGTCCTGATAGAGGATCTCAATCATCAGTCGTCTTCACCGGCAAACAGGGCATCGAGCTGTTCCAGCTCGGGCAGGATCAAGGTGCGCAGCGGGTGGCTGGCCTCCAGCGCAACGTCATAATACGGGGCCACGGCAAAGCTCTGTGGCAGCGGCTGCTGGCTATCGATGAGCTGATGCAGGCGAGGGATCAACACCCACTGTAACCACTCCAGCGGCTCCAGCGTGTCCATGCAGAAAGGCTGAGTGCTTTCAAATACGCTGGCGTCGGGGGCGTTAACCTGCCAGTGCTGATGTTCGCGCAGCTGCGCCTCAATCGCATGCAGGCGTTGGCGTACGCGGTCATGGTGCGTCATGGGTACCTCAAAAGGAAAAACAAATGAATATCTGCGGCGCAGAATACCACCGGCGGGCGGGAAATAAAAAAAGGGAGCACTGTTTTCACAGTGCTCCCGGTTCGTTTCGCAGCAATCCAGCTACTTTTGGTGCTCCCTGCTCATCCTTGACAACTTTTCCTGTGGTCTCCTGACCTGTTCATCCTTAAACGGTTGCATCCTGCTCGCATCACCCCGATGCGAATTAGCTTATCCGTAAGCGTATCCTGAACTTCCTGTTCCACCGGGCATCCTGACCGGCTCTCTTTCTCCATCCTGGAGGTGTCCTTTACGCGTCCTGCGTTATCCTTTCGCTTCTATCCTGAAGCCTGTCCTTGAAGCATCCTCCTGATGTATCCTGTTGAAACGCCATCATCCTAATGTTCGTTTCAGTGTCGTTTTCCCTGTCGACGTAGATAGAATCCTCTATTTCGCCCTGTCTTACAAGCCTTTGTAAGTCTGTTTTGTAAGGCGATTTTCATTCGAAAGCACAACTTTATCTATTTAACTAATTGAATTACCTTAAATATCCAACACGCATTGCGGCATTGCCCTGCTTACATTCGGGCGATCTCTCACAAGCCTTGTGAGAGATCTCTTACACGGATACCAGGCAAATGGATTACAGCAACGGATGAAGTTGAGTCAGAAAAGTCGCAATAGAGGGGGCAAGCGTTGTGCGTTTAGCGGATCCGAGGGTTTCCACCACGACTTCGCCAGTCAGATTACACACCGAGACAACGTCCAGATCGCTATCCAACGTACCGATAAACAGCGTTGGTGATAGCTTAAGGCGCCGTTGAGTCACCAGGTGACCGATCAGATTTTCCTGCACACGCTGGAAATCGTCCGGGCTCCAGACCTGCAATAAGGTGAGCTCACGTCCCTCAAAGGTCGCGGGCATGTCTCCGGCAAACTGAGTGGTATAAAAAGCGTGAAGTGCGGGTTGTACCACAATGCTTAATGCTCTTTCAACCGCTTCCAGCGTAGAGGCGTTCAGGAAGGGCTTTGGCTGCCAGTAAACAACTTCATCGCCGGTGGAGTCCAGACAGGGCGATGGCACACCGTACAACGCTTCACTACGAGGCAAAGTGCCAGACTGCTGCTGCCACGCATCACAATAGCGTTGGGTAAATGTCTGTAGGGCTTCTGCGGTCTGTGGATCCACGGCTTTCTCTCTCTGGCAATGTCAGGATAAACTAGCCTTATAGTCTACCTGCTTTAGAACGGTGAAACATGTCCTCTTATGAAAATCATCAGGCGCTTTCTGGCCTGACGCTCGGCAAATCAACCGATTACCGGGATGTCTATGACGCCACGCTGCTGCAACCCGTACCGCGTAGCCTGAACCGCGATCCGCTGGGCCTGCATGCGGATAATCTGCCGTTCCACGGCGGGGATATCTGGACGCTCTATGAACTCTCCTGGCTCAACGCCAAAGGCTTACCGCAAGTAGCCGTAGGCCATGTTGAACTGAGCGATACCAGCGTCAATCTGGTGGAATCGAAGAGCTTTAAGCTCTATCTGAACAGCTTTAACCAGACGCGTTTCGCCCATTGGGAAGAGGTACGCGCCACGCTTGAGCGCGATCTCAGTGCCTGCGCACAGGGTGACGTGACCGTGGCGCTGTACCGTTTGGATGAGCTGGAAGGCCAGCCCATTGCCCATTTCCACGGCACCTGCATTGATGAGCAGGATATCGAGATTGAAAGCTACGAATTCAGCACTGACTATCTGCAAGATGCCGCCAGCGGCAAAGTGGTTGAGGAAACGCTGGTCAGCCATTTATTGAAGTCTAACTGCCTGATCACCCATCAGCCGGATTGGGGTTCTGTCCAGATCCAGTACCGTGGACCGAAAATCGATCGTGAAAAGTTGCTGCGCTATTTAGTCTCGTTCCGCCACCACAACGAGTTCCACGAGCAGTGCGTGGAGCGCATCTTCAGCGACATTCAGCGCTTCTGTCAGCCTGAAAGCCTGAGCGTTTATGCTCGTTACACGCGCCGGGGCGGGCTGGACATCAACCCATGGCGCAGCAATAGCGATTTCGTTCCGGCCATCGGTCGCCTGGTTCGCCAATAACATTAATCATTACGAAATAAAGCACGGTTTTTACCGTGCTTTTTCTTGTGAAATTCAACTTGCCGAGGCTATTGTAATCAACAGGGAAGACGATCTTCGTCCCGTAAGGAGTTCACTTGATTACACATATTAGCCCGCTTGGCTCAATGGATATGCTGTCGCAGCTGGAAGTCGATATGCTGAAAAGCAATGCCAGCAGCGATCTGTATCAGTTGTTCCGTAACTGTTCACTGGCAGTGCTTAACTCAGGTAGTCTTACTGACAACAGTAAAGAGCTGCTTTCCCGTTTTGAAAGTTTTGATATCAACGTGTTGCGCCGCGAACGAGGCGTGAAACTGGAACTGATTAACCCACCGGAAGATGCCTTCGTTGACGGGCGCATCATCCGCTCTCTGCAAGCCAACCTGTTTGCCGTCCTGCGCGATATTCTGTTTGTTTACGGACAAATCCATAACACCGTCCGCTTCCCGAATCTCGATCTGGAAAGTTCTGCCCATATCACCAATCTGGTGTTCTCCATCCTGCGCAACGCCCGTGCGCTGCACGTAGGTGAAGCGCCGAGCATGGTCGTATGTTGGGGAGGTCACTCCATTAATGAAAACGAATACCTGTATGCCCGTCGTGTGGGTACTCAGCTGGGCCTGCGTGAACTGAACATCTGTACCGGCTGCGGTCCAGGTGCGATGGAAGCACCGATGAAAGGCGCAGCGGTAGGGCATGCTCAGCAGCGTTATAAAGAAGGCCGCTTTATCGGGATGACCGAACCGTCAATTATTGCGGCTGAGCCACCGAACCCGTTGGTGAACGAGCTGATCATCATGCCGGATATCGAAAAACGTCTGGAAGCCTTCGTACGTATCGCACACGGGATCATCATCTTCCCCGGCGGCGTGGGCACTGCTGAAGAGCTGTTATATCTGCTGGGCATCCTGATGAATCCGGCGAACAAAAACCAGGTGCTGCCGCTGATCCTCACCGGGCCAAAAGAGAGCGCCGACTACTTCCGCGTGCTGGATGATTTCATCGTCCATACGCTCGGGGAAGCCGCGCGTCGTCATTATCGCATCATCGTGGACGACCCGGCAGAAGTGGCGCGTCAGATGAAGAAAGCGATGCCGCTGGTGAAAGAGAACCGCCGCGATACCGGCGATGCCTACAGCTTTAACTGGTCGATGCGTATTGCGCCGGATCTGCAACAGCCGTTCGAGCCGACGCATGACAACATGGCTAACCTGAAGCTGTACCCGGATCAGCCGGTGGAAGTGCTGGCCGCTGACCTGCGCCGTGCCTTCTCGGGTATTGTGGCGGGTAACGTCAAGGAAGTCGGCATTCGGGCCATTGAAGAAAACGGCCCGTACAAAATCCACGGCGACAGCGACATGATGCGCCGGATGGATAATCTGCTACAGAGCTTTGTCGCGCAGCACCGTATGAAGCTGCCTGGCTCAGCGTACATCCCCTGCTACGAGATCTGCTCCTAATCAAAAACGGTAACAGCCAAGGGCGGCCCATAAGCCGCCCTTATCTTTTTGCGGTTGTGCAGCCCACAGGCCGTCACGTCAAACGTTAATTATTCACGATAATTATGTTACAGCATTTAAAACTGCTGTTTTCTTTACTCATATCGGCATTTCACGCTTTTCAGGCCCAGGTTATCTTTCCACCCCACACTACAAATACCAGCCTTAGCGCCCAATAATCTCTATCAACCGTAAAAAACCAGACTGATGGTCTAATAACAGCCTTTTAGAAAGTGTTTTATCGCATTTGAGATCATGATCACTGATACATTGATAACTTAAATGTATCTTTCCGGCCGCTTACTATTACGGGTAAAAATCACAAGAAAATCCCGTTTTGCACGAATTTATTTTACTGCCAGTCATTTATTCATTGGATTTGACCAAACAACTGGCAAAAAGAGTCCTCCAGGAGAAACAGATGGAAACCATTCAAACCAGCACTATCGCTTCGGCAGAAAGCCGCAGCGGGTGGCGTAAAACCGACACGATGTGGATGCTGGGCCTTTACGGTACGGCAATCGGCGCAGGCGTTCTGTTCCTGCCAATCAACGCAGGCGTTGGCGGCATGATCCCACTGATCATCATGGCCATTCTCGCGTTCCCGATGACCTATTTCGCCCACCGCGGTCTGACTCGCTTTGTGCTGTCAGGGAAAAATCCAGGTGAAGACATCACCGAAGTCGTTGAAGAGCACTTTGGTATCGGTGCAGGTAAACTCATTACCCTGCTCTACTTCTTCGCCATCTACCCGATTCTGTTGGTTTACAGCGTGGCTATCACCAACACGGTAGAAAGCTTCATGACCCACCAGCTGCACATGACCCCGCCTCCGCGCGCTATTCTGTCGCTGATCCTGATTATCGGCATGATGACTATCGTGCGCTTCGGCGAGCAGATGATCGTCAAAGCGATGAGCGTGCTGGTATTCCCGTTTGTGGTCGCGCTGATGGTGCTGGCCTGCTACCTGATCCCACAGTGGAACGGTGCCGCACTGGAAACGCTGTCGCTGAGCAACGCAAACGCGACCGGTAACGGTCTGTGGATGACGCTGTGGCTGGCAATCCCGGTAATGGTATTCTCCTTTAACCACTCTCCAATCATCTCTTCCTTTGCCGTGGCAAAACGCGAAGAGTACGGCGTGGATGCAGAGAAGAAGTGTTCGAAGATTCTGGCGTTCGCCCACATCATGATGGTACTGACCGTGATGTTCTTCGTCTTCAGCTGCGTGCTGAGCCTCTCTCCGGCAGACCTGGCGTCTGCGAAAGAGCAGAACATCTCTATCCTGTCTTACCTGGCGAACCACTTTAACGCCCCTGTGATTGCCTGGATGGCACCGATTATCGCTATCATCGCGATCACCAAGTCCTTCCTCGGCCACTACCTGGGCGCGCGTGAAGGCTTCAACGGTATGGTGATTAAATCGCTGCGTACCCGTGGTAAAACCATCGAAATCAGCCGTCTGAACAAAATCACTGCCGTGTTTATGCTGGTGACCACCTGGATTGTGGCAACCCTGAACCCAAGCATCCTCGGCATGATTGAAACCCTGGGTGGTCCGGTTATCGCGATGATCCTGTTCCTGATGCCGATGTACGCCATTCAGAAAGTCCCTGCAATGCGCAAATACAGCGGCCACATCAGCAACGTATTTGTGGTCATCATGGGCCTCATCGCCATCTCCGCGATTTTCTACTCCCTGTTCGGTTAATCCCCAGCGCCGCCTCCGGGCGGCGCTCTTCTTTATAGCCATGGACGCATCATGATCAGCGTATTCGATATTTTCAAAATCGGTATTGGTCCTTCCAGCTCCCACACCGTAGGGCCAATGAAAGCGGGCAAGCAATTCACGGATGACCTGATTGCACGCGACATTCTTAACGACGTGACCCGCGTAGTGGTCGACGTGTACGGTTCCCTCTCCCTCACCGGGAAAGGCCACCACACCGATATTGCCATTATCATGGGACTGGCGGGTAACCTGCCGGACACCGTCGATATCGACGCCATCCCGGCGTTTATTCAGGACGTGAACACCCACGGTCGCCTGCTGCTGGCACAGGGTCAGCACGAAGTCGAGTTCCCGGTCGACCACTGCATGAATTTCCATGCAGACAATCTGTCGCTGCATGAAAACGGTATGCGCATTACCGCGCTCAGCGGTGAAAAAGTGCTGTATAGCCAGACTTACTATTCCATCGGTGGTGGTTTCATTGTTGACGAAGACCATTTCGGTCAGAGCAACAGTGCCCCCGTTGCCGTGCCATACCCGTATAAAAACGCGGCCGATCTCCAGCGTCATTGCGAAGAAAGCGGCCTGTCATTGTCCGGTTTGATGATGCAAAACGAACTGGCCCTGCACAGTAAAGAAGAGCTGGAACAGCACTTTGCTGCGGTATGGGACGTGATGCGCTCAGGCATTGAACGCGGCATCACCACCGAAGGCGTGCTGCCGGGTAAACTTCGCGTTCCGCGTCGTGCTGCCGCACTGCGCCGGATGCTGGTAAGCCAGGACAAAACCACCAGCGATCCGATGGCCGTTGTTGACTGGATCAACATGTTCGCGCTGGCGGTGAACGAAGAGAACGCAGCAGGAGGGCGTGTCGTTACTGCGCCAACCAACGGGGCCTGTGGGATTGTTCCTGCGGTTCTGGCGTACTACGACAAGTTCATCCGTGAAGTGAATGCAAACTCACTGGCACGCTATATGCTGGTGACCAGTGCAATTGGCTCGCTGTATAAGATGAATGCGTCTATCTCTGGTGCAGAAGTGGGCTGCCAGGGTGAAGTCGGCGTAGCCTGTTCAATGGCGGCTGCAGGTCTTGCCGAACTGCTGGGCGCAAGCCCTGCGCAGGTCTGTATTGCCGCAGAAATCGGCATGGAGCACAACCTGGGGCTGACCTGCGATCCGGTGGCCGGACAGGTTCAGGTCCCTTGTATCGAACGTAACGCGATTGCTTCTGTAAAAGCAGTTAACGCTGCCCGTATGGCCCTGCGTCGTACCAGCGAGCCGCGCGTGTGTCTCGATAAAGTTATCGAAACCATGTACGAAACCGGTAAAGACATGAACGCCAAATACCGCGAAACGTCTCGTGGTGGTCTGGCAATGAAGATTGTCACCTGCGATTAAGCGCCTCTCAGACGCCTCATTTTGCGAGGCGTCTTCCTGATTTCATCCCTGCAATAGCCTCCCGTTTTACCTGGTGTTACCCTAAGCGCCTTGCCATCAAGGAGGGTACTCATGGCCGTACATCTGCTCATCGTCGACGCGCTGAATCTCATCCGCCGCATTCATGCGGTTCAGGGTTCTCCCTGCGCGGACACCTGTCTGCACGCCTTACAGCAGCTGATCGTCCACAGCCAGCCAACGCACGCCGTCGCGGTTTTTGATGACGAAGCCCGTAATCAGGGCTGGCGTCACCAAAAGCTGCCGGACTACAAAGCCGGGCGTTCGCCGATGCCCGACGATTTGCATGCCGAAATGGATAACATTCGCCGCGTGTTCGAACAGCATGGCGTGCGCTGCTGGGGCTCTGCGGGTAACGAGGCGGACGACTTAGCGGCGACGCTCGCGATCAAAGTGGCAGGCGCCGGGCATCAGGCCACGATTGTGTCGACGGATAAAGGGTATTGCCAGCTGCTGTCGCCCACCATTCGCATTCGTGACTATTTCCAGAAACGCTGGCTTGATGCGCCGTTTATCGCCCAGGAGTTTGGCGTCACGCCGCAACAGTTGCCGGATTACTGGGGTCTCGCCGGGATCAGTAGCTCAAAAGTACCGGGCGTTGCCGGAATTGGCCCGAAAAGCGCGACAGAACTGCTGTCACAGTTTGCGACGTTAGAAGCGTTATATGAGCATCTGGATGACGTGCCGGAGAAGTGGCGCAAAAAGCTGGTTGAACATAAAGAGATGGCGTTTATTTGCCGGGAAGTGGCGAGGCTACAGACGGATTTACAGCTGGACGGGAATTTGCAGCAGCTCCGGCTACAGAGATAACCCCTCTCCCCTGCCCTCTCCCAAAGGGAGAGGGAGAAGTGCAGCGTGCACCGGTCGAGTTCCCTCTCCAAACGGGAGAGGGAGAAGTACAGCGTGCACCGGTCAAGTTCTCTCTCCAAACGGGAGAGGGAGAAGTACAGCGTGCACCGGTCAAGTTCCCTGTCCAAACGGGAGAGGGAGAAGTACAACGTGCACTGCTCGAGTTCCCTCTCCCTGCGGGAGAGGGTTAGGGAGAGGGGAGAACCGCTAACTGAAAATCAACGCTCGTCGCGACGGCCGCCCACGGCAGCCCACATACGACGTACGTGCACGGTGACTTCTTCGCGGTCATGGAATAGCTGGCGTGCCTGAATTTCAGCGGCAATGCCGTTTTCTTCCAACTGAGCCTGAATGTACGCCAGGTTCTGCGAGACTTCCTCGTAGCGCTTTTTCATCGGCAGCTTGAGGTTGAAGATCGTTTCACGACACCAACCGTTAACCAGCCATTGCGCCATCAAAGCGGCAACTTTAGCGGGTTTCTCAACCATGTCGCACACCATCCACGAGATGTTGTTGCGAGTCGGACGATAGCGGAAACCATCTTCACGCAGCCAGGTGACCTGCCCGGTATCCATCAGGCTTTGCGCCATCGGACCGTTATCCACAGAGGACACCCACATATTGCGTTTCACCAGCTGATACGTCCAGCCGCCCGGACAAGCACCCAGATCCACCGCGTACATTCCGTTAGCCAGACGCTCATCCCACTCATCGGCAGGAATGAACACATGGAACGCTTCTTCCAGCTTCAGCGTTGAACGGCTTGGTGCATCGGAAGGGAATTTCAGACGCGGAATGCCCATGTAGAACGGGGAGTTGTTGGTCGTCAGCGAGTATCCGACGTAGCAGCAGCCCGGCGCAATAAAGAACACATGCACCACCGGACGCTTCGGCGTTTCATAAGCCGCCAGCACTTTTGCTTCACGTAATGCGGCACGCAGAGGCACGGTGAACTTGCGGCAGAACTTCATCAGCTCTTTGCTTTCGTTGGTATCTGCCACTTCTACACGCAGATCGCCGCCCTTCTCTACCACGCCCTGCAGCATGCCCACAATAGGGGTGATGCGGTCTTCCGGCGGCAAATCGGTCAGCAGCTCACAGGCCACGAACATCTGGCGGGCAAAGATCAGCGAGCTATAAGGCAGCTCCTTGATAAGCTTTTCCGCTTCGCCTTCCTGATAGCACTCAAAAATCACATAGCCTGAGTTATCTTTAACGCGGGCAAAACCATATACGCCAAGGCGTGACGCCTTGTCAGAAATCTCTGCTGCGCACTCTTTCTCAAAACCCTGACGGCTGTAGAGAACAACCTTATTAATCATGCGCGACACCTTTACGCTTTAAACGAATAGCGCCAATGAGCATCAGTACCCAACCGGCGAGGAAGCTAACGCCACCCACCGGAGTCACAAATGCCCACAGGCGTAAATGCGACAGCGCCAGACAATAGAGGCTGCCGCTGAACAATACGGTACCCAGCGCCATAAACACGCTGCTCCAATAGAACCAGATGCTGATGCGACGCTGCATCGCCACCGCGAGGCCGAAGATAGCCAGCGTATGGAACGCCTGATATTCAAGGCCGGTCTGGATCCACCCCATCTCGACAACGCCGAGAGATTTACTTAATACATGAGCGCCAAAGGCACCCAGAGCCACAAAAACAAAACCGCTGATGGCGGCGAAAATAAGCATAAAGCGACTGGTCATGTCAGTATCCTGAAGTCATTTATTGTTCGTAACGGAAACGAAATTTTTCCTGCTCGCTCGCTGCCTTCGCCAGTATCCACTGTCGAAATGCTGCTATTTTACCCAGCTCTGCCTGACTGTCATGGCAAACGAGGTAAAACGCATTTTTGCTGACCAGAACATCATTAAACGGGCAAACCAAACGGCCTGCCTCAATTTCGGACTGTGCCATCACATTGTTGGCCAGTGCGACACCTTGTCCATGGATTGCCGCCTGCAGCACCATGGCGCTGTGGCTAAAAATCGGTCCCTGTTGAACATTGATATGCGCTAAGCCCAACTGGCGAGTGTAGGTTTGCCAGTCGCGGCGGGAGGCGTCATGTAACAGCGTATGTTGCGCCAAATCTGAGGGCGTTTTCAATGCCTTCTCACCCGTCAACAACAACGGTGAGCAAACGGGCAGCAGATACTCTGCATACAGCTTCTCGACTCTCAGCCCCGGCCAGTTGCCACGCCCATAGAAGATAGCCACATCGACGTCGTCCGCCAGTTTATCTTCCTGGCGATCGACCGCCTGGATCCTGACGTCAATTCCCGGATAAGCTGAGTTAAAGCTTGCCAGCCTTGGGACCAGCCACTGAATCGCAAAACTCGGCAACATACTGACCGTCAACGCCCCCTTGGCGCTGCGGGCCTGCAGTTTACGCGTAGCTTCGGTTAATTGCGAAAAGATCTCTTTGATATCCTGAAAATAGCTCTGCCCTTCTTCGGTCAAAAGAAGTGAACGATTACGGCGGCGAAAGAGCTTAAGCCCCAGGAAATCCTCCAGTGACTTGATCTGATGGCTTACCGCGGCCTGGGTGACGAAGAGTTCGTCGGCGGCGCGAGTAAAGCTGAGATGGCGTGCTGCTGCATCAAAAACACGTAATGCATTCAGAGGGGGTAAACGCTTCGACATGATTGTTTTAGCTTAGATGTTAACTGGATTTAACAATTAGATTACATCATGTAACCTATTAGTTTTTTTTATCTGAGCCATTATAATTTGTCCGTTGAGGAACTACCAGCAAATACCTATAGTGGCGGCACTTCCTGAGCCGGAACGAAGAGCTTTTTTCGGAATGCGTGTTCTGATGAGCTTTTGGCTTACGGTTGTGATGTTGTGTTGTTGTGTTTGCAATTGGTCTGGAGTTCAGACCATGGTAGCGAGGCTACCCCTTTTTCACTTCCTGTACATTTACCCTGTCTGTCCATAGTGATTCGATGTAGCACCGCCAAATGCGGTGCTTTTTTTTGCTTTGAAATCAACGTTTACTTCGTCATCTCGACCATCTCTTTAACGTCAGTGCGGTTGATCTGCTGCTTATTGCCGTTGGCGTCTTTATACGAAATCATCCCGGTATCGTTATCGACCTGCGGTTTCCCGTCGGCAATAATGGTCCGCCCGTCATTGGTGTGCATCACGTAATTCGGACCGGAACAGGCGCTCAGAGCAAAAGTCAGCATACAGGCTGAAATGAGTGCGGCAGTCTTTTTCATCTTCTTCTCCTTAGCAATTCATGCTGGATTCATGGCCTAAATTAACAGGCAAAAACAGTCGCCTAACCTAATTCAGCATAACGCACTGTCAGCGGCCCGCCACTCTTACCGGATTATTCTGAGGGTTACCCCTGCCCTTGCCCTCCCGGCAAATTTGCGCGACGATCCTGATATTGGAACGAGGAAAACCATGAACGCATTCAACCCGGCGCAATTTCGCGCCCAGTTTCCGGCGCTGAGCGATGCCGGAATTTATCTCGACAGTGCCGCTACCGCCCTGAAGCCCCTGGCCGTTATCGAGGCCAGCCAGCAGTTTTATAGCCTGAGCGCAGGGAACGTGCATCGTAGCCAGTTTGCCGCCGCGCAGAAACTGACTGCCCGTTACGAAGCCGCCCGGGATCAGGTTGCTGCGCTACTCAATGCCCCTGACGGTAAAAATATTGTCTGGACTCGTGGCACCACGGAAGCCATCAACATGGTGGCGCAGTGCTATGCCCGTCCTCTTTTACAGGCCGGTGATGAGATTATCGTCAGCGAAGCCGAGCACCACGCTAACCTCGTTCCCTGGTTAATGGTGGCTGAACAAACCGGCGCCCGCATCGTCAAACTTCCGCTGGGGCCGGATTTACTGCCCGACGTGGAACAGCTGAGTTCGCTCATCACCCCTCGCAGCCGAATCCTGGCGCTTGGACAGATGTCCAATGTGACCGGTGGCTGTCCGGATCTGGCCCGCGCGATAAAACTGGCCCATGCCGCAGGCATGGTGGTAATGGTCGATGGCGCACAAGGTGTCGTCCATTTTCCGGCCGATGTGCAGGCGCTGGATATCGACTTCTATGCGTTTTCCGGCCATAAACTGTATGGCCCAACCGGTATCGGCGCGCTTTACGGCAAAACCGAGCTGCTGGAACACATGACGCCCTGGCTCGGCGGCGGCAAGATGATTACTGAAGTCACCTTTGACGGTTTTAAAACGCAGCCCGTGCCTTATCGTCTGGAGGCAGGAACGCCCAACGTAGCCGGTGTGATTGGTCTTAGCGCCGCGCTGGAATGGCTTAGCGGAACGGACATGGCTCAGGCAGAGACCTGGAGTCGTGGTCTTGCGACTTTGGCGGAAGACGCGCTCGCCCGCCGTCCGGGATTCCGCGCCTTCCGCTGTCAGGATTCCAGCCTGTTGGCCTTTGATTTCGCCGGTGTGCATCACAGCGATATGGTCACGCTGCTGGCCGAATATGGCATCGCCCTGCGAGCCGGGCAGCACTGCGCACAACCGCTTTTGAGCGCACTTGGCGTGAGCGGCACACTTCGCGCGTCATTTGCCCCTTATAATACGCAGGAAGACGTTCACGCCCTGATCGGTGCCGTGGATCGTGCCCTTGAATTACTGGTGGATTAAATGACTAGCCCAGCTTTTGCCGGACATCCGTTCGGCACTACCGTGACGGAAGCGTCGTTACGACAGATTTTTGGCCCGCTGACCCAGTGGGAAGATAAGTACCGACAGCTGATCCTGTTGGGAAAGCAGCTGCCAGCACTGGCGGACGAGTTCAAAGCTCAGGCTCAGGAAATTGCCGGATGTGAAAACCGGGTGTGGCTCGGGCATGCCCGTAAACAGGACGGTAGCCTGCATTTCTTTGGCGACAGTGAAGGCCGGATTGTGCGGGGTTTACTCGCGGTGCTGCTGACAGCGGTCGAAGGGAAAAGCGTGGACCAGCTAAAAAGCAGCGATCCACTGGCTTTGTTTGATGAGCTTGGATTACGCGCGCAGCTTAGCGCTTCCCGCAACCAGGGTCTGAATGCTTTGCGCGACGCGATACTCGCCGCCGCACGTGAGGCTTAGCTTTCGCGTTCCGCTTTCGCCATCATTTTCTTCAGCGCATGAGACACCGCGACGAAGCCAAACGTCGCGGTCACCATGGTCGCCGCACCGAAACCGGACGCGCAGTCCATGCGTTTTGGCCCTTCGGCAGTGCTTTTCATCGCACAGACCGAACCATCAGACTGCGGATACACCAGCGCTTCCGTCGAAAACACGCAGTCCACGCCCAGTTTGCCTTTGCCGTTCTTCACCACGCCAAAATCACTTTTCAGGCGCTCGCGCAGTTTTGCCGCCAGCGGATCCTGAATGGTTTTGGCTAGATCGGCCACCTGGATCTGGGTCGGATCAATCTGCCCGCCTGCCCCGCCGGTCGTGACAAGCGGCACTTTGTAACGCCGACAGTAGGAAATGAGTGCGGCTTTCGGACGCACGCTGTCGATGGCATCAATGACATAGCTAAAACCGCTACCCAGATACTGCGCGACGTTGTCCGGCGTGACGAAATCATCCACCACCGTCACCCGACACTCCGGGTTAATCAGGCGAATGCGATCGGCCATAACTTCGGCTTTTGCCAATCCCACGTTCCCCCCAAGCGCATGCACCTGACGGTTGGTGTTGGTCACGCAAACATCATCCATATCAATGAGCGTAATTGCACCGATACCGGTACGTGCCAGCGCTTCTGCCGCCCATGACCCCACGCCACCAATGCCGACCACACAGACATGCGCATCGGCAAACAGCTGCAGCGCCTTCTCACCATACAAACGTGCCGTGCCGCCAAAACGCTGGCGCCAGGCATCGCTAAGAACAGCTGACATAAAACCTCAAACGTCGTTGTTAACCGCTAAAGACATTGTTGCCGGTCCCCGGAGCATTACGCAGCACCCAGACGCGACCATAATGATTGTACCAGCCAGCACGGTGACCGGCATCCGGACCTACGCCCTGATAGATATCGAAGTGTTGGCCTTTAATCGCCCCACCCACGTCCAGAGCCACCATCAGGCGCAGTTCGTACTGACCATTAAATTTGCCCTGGTTATCCAGCAGCGGCACTTCTGCCAGCAGCGTGGTACCCGGAGGAACAATGCTGCGATCGGAAGCCACTGAGGCACGGCCCACTAACGGTACCGCACTGGCACCTTTCACCGGCGCAAAGGACTGCGGTTTAAAGAAGACGAACGACTGGTTCTCTTCCAGCAATGCCTGCACTTCTGCTTCACTGTGGGTTTCGCCCCAGTGACGAATCACCTGCATCGACATATCTTCTTTTTTGTACTCGCCGCGATCGACCAGCACTTTACCAATGCTCTTATAGGCCCACCCGTTTTTCCCGGCATAGCTGAAGAAATTCAGCGGGGAGCCGTCGCCGAAATCAATGTAGCCGCTGCCCTGGACGTCCATGATGAAGTTGTCCATCAGGGAGTTGCTGTAAGCCAGCACATAGCTGTCGCTCAGCGCACCGGCGTAAATCTCTGCGCGCGATGGCAGACGGCCGCGTTTTGGTGGCATACGGTAAATAGGATACTGGAACGCGCCCTGGCGGGTATGGCGCGCTTCAACCACTGGGGTGTAATACCCGGTAAACTGCACGTTACCGTAGTTATCAGCCCCCTGCATCTGCCAGGCATCAAGCCCGTACTGCTTCAGAGTGCGGGTATCGCCGCCTGACTGCAGCCACTGCTGAACGGCGGAGAACACGTTGCTCTGGCTACCATAAAGGCGCGGTGAAGCATTTCGGATCTCATTAACCTGCTGGGCGAAGTCGCCTCCATTAATAGGAGCACCTACAGCATCAGGCTGGTTCACCAGGGAAAAGGGCTGATTGAGTTTCCCATCATTATACTGCTGACCGCGATCGGTCGGTTTGGAAGAACAGGCGGCGAGTAACGACATCATCACGCCTGTTGCCAGAATTTTTGCCCAACGTCCTTTCATGGTATCTCGTCTTCTTTCCTCAGCTGAATGCGGGATGAAGATAACAAACCGCCAGGGGTAATGAAATGTGATAACGTGCCCCACGCCCTGTTTTGCACAAAAATCGAACTATCCGTGCCATTTTCACCCACTCTTTGATTAATCTGCAAAAAAGGGTTGCAACAATTCACGACCAGCGTATAGTGCGCTTCCACGGACGCGGGATGGAGCAGCCTGGTAGCTCGTCGGGCTCATAACCCGAAGGTCGTCGGTTCAAATCCGGCTCCCGCAACCAATTAAAATGTGAAGTAGTAAAGTTTATCTGATGGAAGGATAAACACTCGGACGCGGGGTGGAGCAGCCTGGTAGCTCGTCGGGCTCATAACCCGAAGGTCGTCGGTTCAAATCCGGCCCCCGCAACCAACACAATGTAGAGATAAAGTTTACCTGATAACAGGGTAATCTGACGGACGCGGGATGGAGCAGCCTGGTAGCTCGTCGGGCTCATAACCCGAAGGTCGTCGGTTCAAATCCGGCTCCCGCAACCACTTTACTGAAAACATTAAGCACCTTAACGGGTGTTTTTTTGTATCTGAAATCCGGCAATACTCTCCCTCTGCACAAAAAAATGACGCCTTTCGGCGCCATCTCACTGTTTTTCTTACCTAGCCTCTTCGTGCAAGCGTAGCCCCATCGGCAAAATAGGCTTTGATCCCGGCCAGAATCGACTCAGCCACTTCCTGCTGGAAGGCCGCGGTCTTCAGCTTTCGCTCTTCTTCGACATTACTGATAAACGCGGTTTCCACCAGAATGGACGGAATATCCGGAGCCTTCAGCACAGCGAAGCCCGCCTGCTCCACCCGGTTCTTGTGCAAATCATTAATTTTGCCAAGCTTACCGAGAACGGCTTTACCAAATTTCAGGCTGTCGTTGATGGTCAACGATTGCACCATGTCGAACATCGTGTGGTCGACGTAGCGATCGCCGCTTTTGCTCACGCCACCAATCAAATCCGAGGCGTTCTGGGTATCTGCCAGATATTTCGCCGCAGTACTGGTCGCCCCTTTGGTCGACAAGGCAAACACCGAAGAGCCGCTCGGCTCACGACTGGTGAACGCATCTGCGTGGATAGAAACGAACAGATCGGCGCGCTGTTTCTGTGCTTTGGCCACGCGGACTTTCAACGGAATGAAGATATCTTCATTACGCGTCATGTACGCCTTCATATTGCCTTGCTGCTCGATCAATGCTTTCAGACGACGGGCAATCTGCAACACCACATCTTTTTCGCGGGTCTTATATTTGCCCACCGCCCCGGAGTCTTCACCGCCGTGTCCAGGGTCAAGCATAATGACGATCGGTCTGTCGCGCCCCGCTTTACCCGGCTGTGGACCACTCTGCGCGGGCGGTACCTGCTTCTCCAGATCGCCTTTGTTGTAATCTTCGAGCAGTGCCAGCAAAGGATCCTGCACTTCAGAGGCGGTAGAAGGATAGAGATCCATCACCAAACGCTCTTTAAAACCGGCGACAGGCGCCAGTGCGAACAGCTGGGGTTTCACGTTCTGCTTGAGCTCAAACACCATCCGCACCGTCTGCGGATCGAACTGACCGACCCGGGCGGATTTGATGTAGGGATCGTCATCGCGAATTTGCGCACTCATCCCTTTCAGCACGGAATTGAGGTTAACGCCCTCAATGTCCACGACCAGTCTTTCGGGATTACTCAATGCGAACTGCTTGTATTTCAGCTCTTTGCTGGACTCGACGGTGACGCGGGTATAGGTAGACGACGGCCACACGCGGACCGCAACAACCTGACTCACGGCAGCCAGTCCCACCTGACTGACACTGAGCAACCACATCGCCCCAGCCCCTTTTAACAAGCGGCGGCGGCTTAATCCTGACTGACTTCCTGACATGCTTCTCCCAGGCAAAAATTTCAATTTCGTTATTTATAGGGCTGGTTTGACCGAAAACTTTAACCAAAGGCGCATAAACTGTCATCTATAAAAGGGTAAACATTCCTGATCATGACCATTTTTTTAGCGAATGTCTCAATGAGTTGATTGAAATTGCTGCTTGCACTCAAGGCAAAAAGAGAATAAAAATACACCAATTACGAATAATCATGCATTGAGAGGTTGTGCTGTGGTGAAGGAACGTAAAACCGAATTGGTTGAAGGATTTCGTCATTCTGTTCCCTACATTAACGCCCACCGCGGGAAGACGTTCGTCATTATGCTGGGGGGAGAGGCCATCGAACATGAGAACTTCTCCAGCATTGTTAATGACATAGGGTTACTGCACAGCCTCGGTATCCGCCTGGTGCTGGTGTATGGTGCGCGCCCGCAGATTGACGCCAATCTGGCCGAGCACGATCACGAGCCGATTTACCACAAACACACTCGCGTCACCGATGCCAAAACGTTGGATCTGGTTAAGCAGGCAGCCGGTATGCTGCAGCTGGATATCACTGCCCGGCTGTCGATGAGCCTGAATAACACCCCTTTACAGGGTGCGCACATCAACGTGGTCAGCGGCAACTTCATTATTGCGCAACCCTTAGGTGTGGATGACGGTATTGATTATTGCCACAGCGGACGTATCCGCCGCATTGATGAAGAAGCGATTCATCGCCAGCTCGACAACGGGGCAATCGTCCTGATGGGACCCGTGGCCGTTTCCGTCACGGGTGAGAGCTTCAATCTGACCTCAGAAGAGATCGCCACGCAGCTGGCCGTTAAGCTGAAAGCCGAAAAAATGATTGGCTTCTGTTCTTCGCAGGGCGTGTACGACAAAAGCGGAGAGATCGTCTCAGAATTGTTCCCCAATGAAGCTCAGGCACGCGTGGAATCGCTGGAAGAAGAAGGCGATTACAACTCCGGCACCGCCCGTTTCCTGCGCGGCGCAGTGAAAGCCTGCCGGAGCGGTGTGCGTCGCTGTCACCTGATTAGCTATCAGGAAAACGGGGCATTGTTGCAGGAATTGTTCTCACGCGACGGCATTGGGACCCAAATTGTGATGGAGAGCGCCGAACAGATTCGCCGGGCCACCATCAATGATATTGGCGGCATTCTTGATCTTATCGAACCGCTGGAGCAGCAGGGTATTCTGGTACGTCGCTCGCGCGAACAGCTGGAAATGGAGATCGATAAATTTACCGTGATTCAGCGCGATAACACCACCATCGCCTGTGCCGCGCTGTATCCGTTCCCTGAAGAGCGGATTGGCGAAATGGCCTGCGTAGCGGTGCATCCTGATTACCGCAGTTCTTCTCGCGGCGAGGTTCTGCTGGAACGTATTGCAGCCCAGGCCAGGCAGATGGGGCTGAGCAAGCTGTTTGTCCTCACTACCCGAAGCATTCACTGGTTCCAGGAGCGCGGATTTACGCCTGTCGAAGTCGATTTACTGCCAGAGAGTAAGAAAGAGATGTACAACTATCAGCGGAAATCCAAGGTGCTGATGGCCGACTTAGGCTGAAGAAGGGTGTCACCCTGATGGCAACGCACTGCCATCAGGGTCATTGATACCGCCGGTGATGAGGCACTTCACGTCCTTGCCATCGGCATTGGTCATCCTACCGGCGTTGCTGACGCTCACATCTTTAGCCCATTCGGGCAAACAGCGCCGCCAGACCGCTGCGTCGCTCGGTTCTCACCACAATCGCTTTGGCCAGCAGCGCTTCATCCGCATACATCGACAGGCGTTTTTTGGCACGGGTTATGGCGGTATACACCAGCTCTCGGGTCACCAGCGGTACGCTTTGCGGCGGCAAAAGCAAGGCTGCGTGATTGAATTCTGAGCCTTGAGATTTATGCACGGTCATCGCCCAGGCGGTGTCATGTTCCGGCAGGCGGCTTGGCTGCACGGATTTAATCGTGCCATCCGGCATTGGGAACCAGACACGCAGGCCGTTGCCCCTGTCGAGCGCAATGCCGATATCGCCATTGAACAACCCCAGGGAACTGTCATTACGCGTAATCATCACCGGCCGCCCTTCATACCAGCGGGAGTGGCGCGAAAGCGTAATTTTGCGCTTGCGGTTCAGCATCTGCTCAAGCTGCTCATTAAGCCCACCCACGCCGTAAGGGCCTTCACGCAGTGCGCAAAGCAGCTGATAGTGGCTAAAGGCGTCGAGGATCTCAGCGGGTTGCGCCCGCGCTTTCAGCAGCTCAAGGTAATCGGCATAACCGGCACACGCCTCTTCCAGCATCGCCTCGTAATCCGGCGTGGTGCGCAGAGGCTTAAGGGCAATGTCCGCAAACTGCTGTGAAAAGACGCGCCTCATCGCTTTCACATCGCCTTCATTCACGGTTTTCGCCAGCTGACCGATGCCGGAGTCACTGCCAAAACGATAGCTTGTCCGCAGCAAAGCCAGGCTGTCACGTAGCGCACCCGCCTGTGTACCCGTTCCCGCTGGAACGGAAGAACCCGTCAGGCGTGACAGCTCCTCGGCCCTGTCCTGGGTGTAACCTTCATTGACCCAGGCGCAGATGTCCCCTAATACGGCTCCCGCTTCCACCGAGGCCAGCTGGTCGCGATCGCCGAGGAAAATCACCCTGGCGTGCGCAGGCAGCGCCGCGATCAGTCGGGCCATCATCGGCAGGTCGATCATTGAGGCTTCATCCACCACCAGCACATCGAGATGCAGCGGATTGCCTGCGTGGTAGCGCAGGCGCTGACTGCCAGGCAGTGCGCCCAGCAATCGATGCAGCGTGCCCGCTTCTGTTGGTAGCAGGGCTTTTTGTTGATCAGTTAAGGGGAGCTGACGCAGTGCCGCCCCCAGAGACTCCGTCAGGCGTGCCGCCGCTTTGCCGGTTGGCGCGGCCAGGCGAATACGGCATTTCGGGAGCGTCGTCGTTTGAATCAGCGCAGCCAGCAGTCGGGCCACCGTGGTGGTTTTCCCTGTGCCCGGCCCCCCGGAGATAACGGCAATTCGCCGGGTTAGCGCCACGGCAGCCGCCACTTTTTGCCAGTCCACATCATCTGAAGCCGGAAAAAGTGCGTTCAGCGCGGCGCTGAGCTGTTCCGGATCCCCGGTCACAACCGCGTCCGACTGGGTGAAGAACCGGGCGATGGTTAATTCATTCCGCCACATGCGATTGAGGTACAGCCGCCCTTCACTCAGTACCAACGGCGTGGCTTCGCTGCCATCGCTGACGGCAGGACTCTTCTGCAGGTGAGATTCAACCTCATCCAGCGGGCCTGCGTGTTCAAACAACGCCTGCCAGAGCGTATGCGTTCGCCCGGATGTCTGCTCTTCTTCCTGAAGCAGAGAGAGCGGCAGGCAGACATGCCCCTCTCCTGCGGCACGGCTGAGGAGGGCTGAAGTCAACATTACGGCGGGATGTGCATTCTGCCCCACCATAAAGGCAAACTGGACATCCAATGGACGCAGCAGTTTTTGCTGTGCCGCCTCCAGCAACAGAGATTCCATCGTCATCACATCACCTCCTGTGACGCGCCAGAGAAGAGCGCATCAAGGCCGTCAATCAGCGCCGCTGACGGGCGTGTGCTAAAGACGCCCTGCCCACTTTCGCCGCCATCCACGCCGCGCAGGAAGAGGTAAATCACGCCGCCAAAATGGCGCTCATAGTCGTAATCGGCCAGGCGATGACGCAGGTAGCGGTGCAACGCCAGGCTATAGAGCTGATACTGTAAATCATAGCGATGCGACTGCATGGCCTGAGCCATCGCCTGCTGCGTATAGGCTTCGGGGCTTTCCCCCAGCCAGTTGGATTTATAGTCCAGCAGGAAGTAACGCCCTTCGTGACGAAACACCAGGTCGATAAACCCTTTCAGCATGCCGCTGACCTGCCTGAACTCGAGCGGTGGACAAGGCACAGACAGCGGATCGTGTTCGCGGATCAGCGAGTCCAGCGTGTCCGGCGACAGCAGTTTTTCGATCGGCAGATAAAACTCCATCTCCACCTGTTTGTCTTTTGCCGCCAGCTGGTTCAGGGAAATCCCCGGCCCCGCCAGCGGCGTGCTCAAGACGGTGCTGAGCCATTCGGTCAAAACCGGCGTCCAGTGGGCTTCAAAGCCATTGCGCTCAAGCTGCTCTTGCATCCACGCTTCGGAGAAGGGCTGGGTAAAATCGATTTCTTCAAACAGGCTGTGGAGGAAAGTGCCTGGCGATGCGCCTCGCGGAAAACTGTGCGGTGTCAGCACGGGCTCGTCGGTCATCTCTTCAGCACCAGCGGCGTCAATATCCAGCTTCGGTAACAGGTCCTGAGCCACGCTATGTCCGCGCTGCTGCAGGCCAGAATAGCTGGTGACGCGCCAGTTATCGGCAATGATACGCTGCATCTCTTTGGCCATCAGGTCAGGCATTTCAGGCGCAATCGCCTGCCAGCGATGGCCGTCGGGTAACGTAGGGTGTTCAAGCGAAATATGTTCGTTACACAGCGATCTCAGACACGCCTCCAGACCCGCGGCATCTTTGGCTTCCCCTTTTTGCACCAGCCGCCCTAAGGCACTTTGATGCAGTTCGGTCTCTGTGGCTTTATCGCTGCGGCGAGGGCTGAGCGGCGCAATCCCCAGGCTGCAATGCCAGATAGCTCGCGTCAGGGCAACGTACAGCAGACGCAAATCCTCGGCGAGGCGCTCTGCTTCTGCTAACTCAAGACTCTCTTCACTCTTATGCAGGTCCAGCACCGCCGCAAAGGATCCACGGTCATGATAAAAAGCCTGATCCTGTTTACGGTAGCGTGCAATAAAGGGCAGCCAGACGAGAGAATACTCAAGCCCTTTCGATTTGTGCACCGTGACGATTTGGACCAGATGTTTATCGCTTTCGAGACGCATCTGCTGGCTTGAAGCCCCGCTGTCCGGATCGCTAATCTGCTGCGCCAACCAGCGCATCAGCGCATGCTCGCTCTCTAACTGGCCCGCGGCTTCCTGCAGCAATTCGCTGAGGTGCAGAATGTCCGTCAGCCGCCGTTCGCCACCGTGCGTCGCCAACAAATTCTCGGCTATCTGGCGGGCAGACATCAGCGCGCGCAACATCGCCATGACGCCGCGCTGCTGCCAGAGTTGACGATAACGGCTGAACTCTTCCACGACCTCATCCCAGGCTGTCTCATCCATATTCAGTCGCTCAATGTCCTGCGCATTCAGACCAAACAACGAGCAGGCTAATGCGCTGCGCAGGGCGCTTTCACGTTCAGGGGTCAATACCGCCTGCAATAGCCACAGAATTTCCTGCGCTTCCGGGGTTTCAAACACGCTGTCACGATTTGACAGATACACCGACGGAATGCCCAATGCGTTCAGCGCATCGCGCACCTGCCCGGCTTCCTGGCGATTACGTACCAGCACGGTGATATCGGATGCTTCCACCGGGCGCGCGGTCTCTCCCCGCCACAATAACGCTTCCCCTCGCTGCCCGGCACTGAGCCAGTCGCGAATTTGCCCGGCGCACAATTGCGCCATAAAGCTCTGATACTCTCCCGAACCGACGTTATTGCCCGGCATCAGCCAGAAGCTCATCGCTGGCTGATTTTCGCCTTTCAACTCGAACCTCAGCCCCTGATTCTTGGGTGCCGATTTCACCGGCAGAAAGGGAATGTCGCGGAACATAAACGGGTTGTCGGTGGTGCTGAACAACTGATTCACGCTTTCCACGACACCAGGCGCGGAACGCCAGTTCGTGTCCAGCGTGTAGTGGGCCGTGACGTCGCTACGGGCACGCATGTAGGTAAAAATATCGGCACCACGAAAGGCGTAGATAGCCTGTTTCGGATCGCCGATCAGCAGGAGCGCAGTCTCAGGCTGCTGCCGCCAGATGCGGCGGAAAATGCGGTACTGCTGCGGGTCGGTATCCTGGAATTCATCAATCATGGCCACCGGAAAGCGCTGGCGAATAGCCGCCGCAAGTGCCTCACCGCTTTCGCTCTGTAGCGCATCATCAAGACGGCTCAGCATGTCATCAAAGCCGAGTTCACCACGGCGACGCTTTTCACGCGCCACCGCCTCGCGAATTTCCACCATCGCACGAGAGATGACCAAATCGTCCAGCGATGGCGGTACGGCCAGCAACGCTTCAAGGGTGTCGAACAGGGGATGTACCGGCGCGGTGCCCCCCTCTTTGGTTCTGGAATAAAGGAATGACTGGGCAAATTTTTCCAATGCATCCGGGGGGTGGTATCCCGTATTTTCATCCTCTGCCCATGCACTGATCTTCTCGATCCATTTCCCCTGATTACCCCGGTTGAATTTCCGGCGATCGAGATCCGAGTTTTCCAGGATGTCCGCGATGTCACCGACCGAAGCCAGCCATTGCGACTTGATCCCGGCAATTTGCGTCACGATCTGTTCATGGCGGGCCGTCAGCGTTTCATCGACGGGCGGCGTTTTCAGCTGCGGCGCTTCACCCTGCAGATAGCGGTCGATAGACTTCAACAATGCCTGCGGCCCTTTCCAACTGGCATGAATGGCCTCTGCGACTTCTCGCGGCAGCGGATAGCAGTGGCGGCGCCAGAAGTCAGCGCAAGCCTGGAAGCGTAAACGGGATTCATCTTCAATCAGCTGTTGTTCGAACAGCATGCCAGATTCAAAGGCGTTGAGGCTCAGCATGCGCTGGCAAAAACCGTGGATGGTGAAAACGGCGGCTTCATCCATCTGCCGCTCTGCCAGCAGCAGAACGTCAGCCGCTTGATCTCGGTCCGGGATTTCTTCAAGCAGGCTGGCATAAAGCGGGTTATCGGTGCTGTTGCGCAGACAGGCGATGCGAAGTTCATGAATGTTGCTGCGGATACGCCCCCGCAGTTCTTCGGTGGCCGCCTCGGTGAAGGTGACGACCAGCAGCTCTTCAACATCGACAGGACGGACAAAGGCGGCTTCGCCGCCCAGCCCTAATAACAGCCGCAGATAGAGTGCGGCGATGGTGTAGGTTTTTCCGGTGCCCGCAGAGGCTTCAATCAGGCGCTCACCGTAGAGCGGTAAGCGCAGGGGATTTAAGGACTCGGCGGCATCGGTCATTCATTCTCTCTCATCAGCGGCATGGATTTCTGCAACGCGCTGACGCTTTTCCAGACCTTCCAGCCTTTCGGGTGTACGTATTCCGTTTTCCCGTTCTGGCTGCCGGAGACCTGTGAAAGGACGGTCATGCCCTGCGGATCCACCACCGTCTGATGGAAGAAATCGGCAAGTTTTTGCGGCGTCAGCAGTTTTATCTGAGCCACTACTTTATCACGTGAATCAAACTGCATATTACCGCGATCGAAATCTTTGCTGAGCTTTGATGCTTCTTCACCCAGCGTTTGCGGCGGCTGCTCCATTTGGGCGATCAGCGACTGCTGAATTTGCGCGAACTCTTCAGGTTTCATCGCCCGCAGTTTGGCTTCTGCTGTCGGGAAGAACGCTTTGAAGCGCTGCCAGAGGAATTCAGGCTGTTTGTCGCTGCTCTGCAACAGGAAGCCCATTCCCCACTGACGCCCGATGCTCATCGGGAAAGCAAAGACGGCATAGCCCAGCTGTTCTTCAGTGCGCAGCTGATTGTAGAACCACGGCTGCACAATTTGACCCAGCATGGCGCTGGCCGCAGAGCTACTGAACTCATCGGCATTTGGTGGGGCAAACACGGCCGCCAATGCGGAATCGCTGCTGCTGCCTGCTTTCTCAAAAATGGCATTCTGTTTTTTATCCACCACGACATCTTTGTTACGACACCATTCAGTGCCGTGGGCATTCATCTGCTTTTGCACCTTGTGTGCCAGCTCCGTGGACTGTTCCGCCGTCATATTCCCCACGACGAGGAATTCAGGACGAGCCCCGACTTTGAGGCTGTCACGCCAGTTCAGCACATCCTGAAGCGTTATCGACGGCAGCAGCGCACGACGCTCTTCGCGCTGGAAGTAAGGCACCTGTGAAAGCATTTGCACCGGCATGATGGCCTGATCAAACGCTTTGCCTTTATCGGCTGAATCCAGCATTTGCGCATACCAGGATTTCGCCTGTTCCAGCTGCTCGTCCGTTGGCTGATAGCTGAAGTAGCCCTGCAACAGTGCATCGAACAGCTGCGGTAAGCGCTGAGTGTAACCGCTGGCATTCACCATCAGGCCGTTATTGGCACCGGTTGAGAAGCTGATACCGCCGACAGCCGCCTGATTACTCAGCTGATCCAGCGCGATACCCGCCAGATAATCGTTCAGAGCGAACATTACCTGGTTTTTCGCGCTGTCCATGGCATGCGGATTGCGCAGCACCAGCGTCACGTCAGCTTTTGGCTCGCTGGCGAAGAAACGGCTTGGGCTATACACCACGCGCAGATCCGGCTCGTCCAGAATCAGCTGTGGTTTATCCGTCACCTTTTCCGGTTTAATCAGCGTGAAGTCATCGGGGATATAAGGGTTGAGCGTAGGAAGCTGCAGCGCAATTTTTGCGGCCTGCTGCTGCCAGTCGCTGAAGGTCTGGTCGCTGATTTTATCCACCTGGTACGGCGCGTTAACAAAATAAGCGGTTTTATTGTGCGGCTCATTCGGGCTGATGTACCAAATACGCGCATTCTGCGGCGTCATCATGGCCAGACGATCGTTAATCGCTTTCGCGTCGAACTGGTCGGCAATGTTGACCGCATCCAGAGTATGTTCGACCGGTACGCGAATCATCGTGTCTGCCAGCCACTCCACATAATCCATATCGCGGCTGATGGACGGATAGCGGAAATCGAGGTTCAGCACATGGGCCAGCTCATCGAAATAGGACTTATCAATCCCCTTCTCGCGCAGCAGGTTCAGATAGCTGAAAATCGCGGCCACCACCTCATCACGGTGGGCAAGCCCTTTGTCCGTCAGGGTGGCTGAAATGGCCAGCACGCCGCTGTTACCGTTGACGACGGGGTCGGAGTCTGCGCGAATACCTTCGACAAGCCCTTGTTTTTGCAGCCAGTCAGAAAGCGTTCCCGGGCTGCGATTGCCAATCAGGTAGGTAATAAGCTCGTCGGTTTTACTGCGAAACTGCGCGGTGTTGTTATCGATACGGAACTCAACACGCAGGACTTTACGCGGCACCGCCGGTACGTAATGAATGATCAGGCCTTTCTGCGCATCCGTGACCACAGGCTCGGTGATTTCAGGGCGAGTGATATTCTTATTCGGGACACGTCCCCAGGTTTCAGCCGCCATTTTTTCCAGCTCAGGCAACGGTTTATTGCTGTAGATAACCGCTTTCATCAGGTTGGCTGAATAGTATTTATCGCGAAACGCCAGCAGAGCCTGCAGCACCGGGCTGTCCGGTTTGTCGCTCAGCGTTTCAAGGTTGCCGCCGGAAAAGCGTGCCCCAGGGTGTTTAGGGTTAATGGTTTCGGCGCTCACCTGCGCCATACGCATACCGTCACGGCTGCGCGCCATGGTCAACTCAGAGTTAACGGCATTGCGTTCGCGGTCGGCGTATTTTTTATCGAGCAGAGGTTCAGCGATGGCATCGGCCAGGCGATCAACGGCCCCCTCAAGCGCATCGTTTTCCACTTCAAGGTAGAACGCCGTTCGATATGGCGCGGTACTGGCATTGTGACTGCCACCGTGCATTTTGAGATATTCGGCAAGGCTATCCGGCTGCGGGTATTTTTTTGACCCCATCAGCGTCATGTGCTCAAGAAAATGCGCGAGCCCTGGATGAGAATCAGGATCCTGAAGCGACCCTACCGGCACAACCAGCGCAGACAGTGATTTCACCGCCTGAGGATCGGAAACCAGCAGAACCACCATGCCGTTATCAAGCGTAATAGCCTGATACTGGCGCGTGTCCTTCTCGCTTTTACGGATGGTTTCCTTGACGGGCTGCCATCCGTTATCTGCCTGACTTAAGGGCGCCCACAGGGCGAATAACAGAACAAATACTACGTTTAACCAGGTGCTGCGGGGCATTCACGGACCTCATCATTAACAAACTTCCGGGCTGCTCTGAATGGCAGCCTCACTGGTGAACATCAGTCCGTGACAAGTTGCGCATCATAATGGAAAGCCATTATCTGTGCAATTTTTATACAGGTGATTATGCCTGCTGAAAGCGAAAAACGGGCGTCAGGTAACGTTCTGCCTGGACAATGATGCTGTCATAGCGCTCCTGCTCCAGCGTCCGCCAAAGCCGCTGATACCAGACATCAGCCCCTTCTCCATCGATCATCATGCCACCTTCCCAGGCCTGCATAAACTTGCCACGAGCTTTCTGCTGCGTCTCTTCATCCCATAAAATGACATTATTTTCGGGGTCAAAACAAGCCTTCAGCCAGGCGCCCCCACTTTCAGGTAAAAACAGCAGCGGCTGAGACATTCCTTCGCGATACCCTTTTACCAGTTCGGCAAGATACCCCAGCGCGTCGTCAGCAGGGAGCGGTGGGAAGCGCCACTCACCTTCTTTACGTAAAAGCAGGCGGCTTTCGCCCGTCCCGCCACTGGCACAGTAGACAAGATGCTCCAGCCAAAGTTGCATGCCCTGCGAGACGTTTTGCATTGCCGGACGCCAGCGTAACAGACCATCCGACTGTACCTGCGGCAGCCAGCCGGTTATGTTGACGCCATCACATTGCAAATCAATTTCCAGACTTTTCCCGGGCTGGCGGCAGGCATTGACCCGGTCTGCCAGCGCCTGCATTTCTGCACGCTGATCGTCCCAGGCTATCTCGCCAAAGGCGCCAAACGGTAATTCCCCGGCTGCGCGGAAGCGGCGGAACATCACGCTGGCATCCTGTTCGTCCACCAGCGTGTTGACCAATTGCTGATTCAGCTGATAGCGGGTCAATCCTTCAAGGGTGAAAGGCTCCGTTTCCGGAATATCATTCTCTTCAGTCCGGAAATTGACCTGTAAACGCATCTGGAAGAACGCCCGTACCGGGTGTAACCAGAAACGCTGCAGCTGTTCGAAAGGAAGGGAATCGAAGGCCACAGGCGGCAGCGGCTGAGTGAACTCACTGTGCGCTTCCCCCTGCTGACTCGCGGCGGCCAGCCATTCACGTGCATAGCTCTGCGTCTCTCCGGGCAGGAAATTGGTCGCATCGAACGGCATCCGACTGTGCAAATGGGTAATGTGCGCCTTCACCCAACGCTCGCTGTCATCGCAGTTTCGCGCCTCATCGCCCTCAAGACAGTGGCTTTGCCCAATGTAATCCACCAGCTCCTGAACAAGCACGGAAGGATAGCGCTCGCTGTTGTCCTGAATCGACCGCCCTATGTAGCTGATATAGAGCTGTTGCTCAGCAGACATCAGCGCTTCAAGGAACAGATAGCGGTCATCGTCGCGACGGCTACGGTCGCCGCGAACCGGCTTCTGACTCATCAAATCAAACCCCAGCGGTGCCAGGGCTCGAGGATAAATGCCATCGTTCATTCCCAACAGGCACACCACCTTGAAAGGAATGGAACGCATCGGCATCAGGGTACAGATATTGACCGGACCCGCGAGGAAGCGCTGGCTGATACGTTCTTGATCGAGGCGTTGGGCAAGCTCATCCCGCAGCAGCGACAGCGGCACCGTTTCGCCATACCGCGAATCCAGCCCCTGGTCGATAATGCCCTGCCATTGCTGTTCAATCAGTGCCAGCGCGGCTTCGGTGTCGGTATCTGGCAGATAGAAATCATTGAGCATTTCCCGACACAGCGGCAGCCATTCGGCAAGCGTTCGCTCCTGCGTCAGCGTTTCCCGCCACTGGTTCAACGTCGTCAGCAGCGATGCAAGGTGCCCAACCAACCCGGCTATCAGGCCGCTCGATTCGTCGTAAGGCAGAACCGACTGCCACTCACCCTGACTGCTCTCCATGGCATAACCCAGCAACATGCGCGTCAGACCAAAACGCCAGGTATGTTGCCCGGTTGCCGGGAGATCCCACTCACGCACATTGTCATCGTCCATTCCCCAGCGGATACCGGATTCATTGACCCATTGACGCAGGTAGCGCAGCCCTTCTTCATCAATGCTGAAGCGAGAGGCGATCACCGGGACATCTAACAGTGCCAGCACATCTTCGCTGGCAAATCGGCTGTCTGGCAGCGACAGCAGGGTAATAAACGCCTGTAACGCAGGATGCGACTGACGGGCCCGGCGATCCGATATCGCCCACGGCACATAGCGTTCGCCCGATGCGCTACCGAACACGGCCTGAATGAACGGGCTGTAGCTGTCGATGTCGGAAACCATCACGATAATGTCGCGCGGAGAAAGCTCAGGATCGGCTTCCAGCATCGCCAACAGCCGGTCGTGCAGCACTTCGACCTCGCGCTGCGGGCTGTGGCAGATGTTTACCGTCAGGCTGCGATCGCCGGGATTGAGTCGCCGTTTGTCACGGCTGCTGGCGAATTCATCGGCCGTTCGCCCAGCGATAGCGCTGTTCTGCAGCTCAAGAATGTCGTATTGCAGGTTATGCAGCAGGTTATCAGGTTCGATATCGACAAACGCATCCAGTTCCTGATAGCGCTCAAGGCCTGCCAGCAGGTAGATATAGTCACGCCCCAGCTTACCCCAGGAGGCCAGCATCGGGTTGCCGACATCCTGTTCCCCGTCGGCGTTAAACAGCCCAGGCGCCTGCCCGACATCGCGAAACAGAGGCAGCTCGCGCTGTTCACGGTGGTGACGGCGCTGACGAGCCAGCAGCCGGGCAAGAAACGCGGGATCCTTGATGTCTCCCCAGTAGTAACGGCAGGGGTTAGTGAATAGCACATAAACATCGACGTGATTGCCGAGAGCCTGTAACGCTTGCAGATAGACCGGTGGCAGCGCAGATATACCGCAAATGAACACCCGCGCGGGCAGGCCTGCGGGAGGCTGCTCACTGCTCTCCAATGCGGAAATAAAGCGCTGATAGAGATTGGCACGATGCCAAAGCGGTTGCCCCAGCGCCTGGGTGTGTTCTACCAGCGCTTTCCAAAGAGGTGCCTGCCACTGCTGCGCCTCATCCAGGTTGTCTATTTGCTCATTGGCTTCCCAGCGGGTCAGCCATTCGGGGCGGTAGACCAGATACTGGTCATAAAGATCGGCCACCCGTGACGCCAGCTGAAATAACTTACGTTTGTCGCTGTCATCTGCCAGATAGTGTTTGAGCGGTGCAAAGGCCTCCTGACCAAGCATGTCGGGCAGCAGCGTCATCAGTTTCCAGCTCATACTTTGCTTGTTGAAGGCACTCTGGTCGGGAATGTCGGGTAGCACGCGGACGAACATATCCCAGATAAAACTGGCGGGTAGCGGGAATTCAATATTGGCGGCAATACCGAAGCGTTTGGACAGCGTCATCTGCAGCCACTGCGCCATGCCGGTACTCTGCACGAGCACCATCTCCGGTTCAAAAGGGTCGTTGAGCCTGTCCTGCTCAACAATAAACTCCATCAACGCTTCCAGTACATCCAGACGGTTGGAGTGGTAGACCCGTAACATATTTGCTCCTGACGCTCGCGGTTAAGCCATTAACTTTTCGGGCAGTGCAAACGGGAGAGAGTTCCCTGCTGGCCCGCTGACGTGGTGATCGTTGCCGTGATGCTGACACATCTTTGGCGAGATGTCTGCACGCGGTTTAGCTGTCCGCCCCCGGAAAAGGTCGCCGGGGCCAACTGAGCCTGGACCCAGGCATCACGCCACAGCTGGCGATACTGAATGAGCTGTGCAAACCCCGAGCTAAGGTGGCTGACACCTCCCGACAATGCGCTGATGACCATCATCATGAGCACCACGCTGAGTAAAACTTCTGCCAGGCTGAAGCCCTGCTGTGCTTTCATGGCGTCTGGCATTGCGTGGCCTCCTTACACGGGCAAAAATCACTCCATCCATTGGGGTCAAACAGGTATGTTCCTTCACTGAGCGTCCCTGTCTGCCAGCGATGTTGCTGGCCACGGGTCGCCATCAAAAGCACTGTGTCGTCAGCAAAGAGGCGTAAGCAGACCCGCCCTGTACCGCCAGCCGGCTGCTGGCATTGAACCTGTGGCCCCTGAGGCCAGCGATAAAATCGCCCCCACTCCAGCAAAGTATCCGCCTCAGCACTCTCCTGCAGCGCCGTTTTTTCAAGGGTCATTTGCGATAGCTGGCTCTGCTGCTGCGCGCTCATCCCTTGTAGGATCAGGCTACCCAGGGCCAGTACCAGCAGCACTAACAATAACGACGACATGCCACGCTGGCGATTCACAGATTATGCCCCGTCGCGCTATAACGAACTGTCAGCCCAACGTTTGGATGCGCCTTCAGGGACGCAGACAGTTCAATCAAAAACTCCGGAGCAAACCCCGCCAGGTTTTGCCTGCGAACCACAAAATCCTCCACGACCATCACGTTGGGATCTGTCATTTTCTCCCACCCTTTTCCACTACAGTGGGTCGCACCACGTAACGTCTCAAGCGCGCCGTTTTGCAACCGAAAACCGGTGGTTTCAGCACTCGAGGCAGGAGACTCTTCCCACTTACCATTGAGATTACTGTCCCAGCGTGACAGCAGGCAGTGATGTTCAATCGTCAGGCCTTCGCCACCACATGCCCCACGGCAGAATCCGGCACGCTGGATATGGCGAGACACGGTAAACATCCGCTGCCATATCTCTTCTTCCAGTCCCTGTCGCTGCACCTGTGCGAACGCCACGCTGTGCAGCGAAGGTAAAAAACGGGCTGTCGACAGCAGCAATACGCTGCCTATCGCCATCGCAATCAACACCTCGACAAGGGAAAATCCTTTTGTGGTTACTGGCATTCTGCGTCGCTCCCGTCCCTGCATAACCGAACCCGACCCCAGTTTGAAACAATGATGCTCCAACTCTCTGTGCCGCTTTTTAGCGTGATATGCCCAGGCCAGGCCGTATTGCGCAGACCGTAAAAACCCAGCGACGGGGTGATTTCACTGATGACCACCTCCGGCCACTCGGGAATCAGGATCCAGGGTGTCGCTATACTACCCGCGTCACCGCCCTCTTCTGTCGCATTCAGACGCCAGCGGTTGTCAGCCCGTTCAAGGCGCGGCAGGCGATCGCGATTGTGCCAGTTGGCATCGTTTCTCAGCATGACCAGATAGTCCCGAACCTGGGTCGAGACCTGCCACAGGCGCTGCTGTTGCTGCCAGCGTTGCCAACCGTATAGCCCGCCTGCACTGAGGATGGTGACAAGCGAAATCGCGACCAGCATTTCTATAAGGGTGTAGCCCTGCTCTCGTTTCATGGCCGCACTATGACTGCCAAAAAACGGAAACGCGAAGGGGTAATCAGAATTTATCGAGGAGGATTCAGAGGAAATTTAGCCTATTGCAGTGCATTGCAAATAAGTGGAACCCCCCTTCAGAAAAAGAAAACCGGCCACAGGGGCCGGTTGCTGTAAACATCGCCGTCGTCTTAAATAGCGACAGGTGCTTTGATACCCGGGTGCGGGTCGTAACCCTCAATCTCAAAATCGTCGAACTGGTAGTCGAAGATAGAGGCAGGCTTACGCTTGATGACCAGCTTCGGCAGCGCGCGAGGTTCGCGGCTAAGCTGCAGGTGCGTCTGCTCCATGTGATTGCTGTACAGGTGCGTATCGCCGCCCGTCCAGACAAAATCACCGACTTCAAGATCGCACTGTTGCGCCATCATATGCACCAGCAACGCGTAGCTCGCAATATTAAACGGCAGGCCGAGGAACACGTCGCAGGAGCGCTGGTACAGCTGACAAGAGAGTTTGCCATCAGCCACATAGAACTGGAAAAACGCGTGGCATGGCGCCAACGCCATTTTATCCAGCTCACCCACGTTCCATGCCGAGACAATAATTCGACGAGAGTCAGGGTCGTTTTTCAGCTGATTCATGACCGTGGTGATTTGGTCCACATGACGGCCATCAGGCGTCGGCCAGGCACGCCACTGTTTACCGTAAACCGGCCCCAGGTTGCCCTGCTCATCGGCCCATTCATCCCAGATGGAGACGTTGTTTTCATGCAGATAGGCCACGTTGGTGTCGCCTTTCAGGAACCACAGCAGCTCATGAATGATAGAGCGCAGGTGACAACGTTTGGTGGTCACCAGTGGGAAGCCTTCCTGCAGGTTAAAACGCATCTGGTGGCCAAAAATGGAGAGCGTACCTGTTCCGGTACGGTCATTTTTCTGGGTGCCTTCATCAAGCACCTTCTGCATCAACTCAAGATACTGTTTCATGCATCCTCAGGAAACGTGTTGTGGCTGGCGACGAAACGCCCACACCATCATGATGATACCCGCAAGAACCATCGGGATAGACAGAATCTGCCCCATGCTGATGTACTGTACCCATGCGCCGGTGAACTGGGCGTCTGGCTGGCGGAAGAACTCAACGATGATACGGAACAGACCGTAGCCAATCAGGAACAGACCCGAAACGGAGCCGGTTGGGCGCGGTTTGCGGATGAACAGGTTCAGAATGATAAACAGCACCACACCTTCAAGCGCCAGCTCATAGAGCTGAGAGGCATGACGCGGCAGAACGCCGTACTGATCGAACAGTGACTGCCACTCAGGGTGCGATGGCAGCAGCGCCAGATCTTCACCCCGAGAGCCTGGGAACAGCATCGAGAAACGGAAGTTCGGATCGACACGACCCCAGAGCTCGCCGTTGATAAAGTTACCCAGACGTCCGCAGCCAAGGCCAAATGGGATCAGCGGCGCAATAAAATCAGAGACCTGGAAGAAGGTGCGCTTGGTGCGTTTCGCGAAGATAATCATCACCACGATCACGCCAATCAGGCCGCCGTGGAAAGACATCCCGCCGTCCCAGACGCGGAACAGATAAAGCGGATCCTGCAGGAAGACCGGCATGTTGTAGAACAGAACATAGCCGATACGCCCACCGAGGAAGACCCCGAGGAACCCTGCGTAGAGGAGGTTTTCAACTTCGTTTTTCGTCCAACCGCTGCCCGGGCGATTAGCCCTGCGGGTGGCAAGCCACATTGCGAATACAAACCCCACCAGATACATCAGGCCATACCAGTGAAGTGCGACCGGTCCGATGGAGAAAATCACCGGATCAAAGTCCGGGAAATGCAGATACCCACTATTCATCTGTCACCACAAATACTTGTTATTCCGCCGAAAGTGGTCAGCGGCTGAGAACCGCAGCCACACGACTGCGCCAAAGCCCGGAATGATAGCACAAGCAGGAACCGGGCGCGGCGGGGAAAGATGTAAAAGATATGTATAAGGGAGGTGACAGGAGAAAGCAGAAAACGCCAGCCAGCACGCTTTTGCCCGGCAGGCTGACGCTTACCGGGCCAATGTAAACTTAGCGTCCACCACGAATCAGGCCACCAAGGCCCCGGCGTTCCATAAACGCGGCAACCTGATGACGAACTTCTGTGGTCAGTTGCGCATCCAGACTACGCTGTGCCAGGTTTTGTGCTTCATCAAGATCGATATTACGCAGCAGGTACTTCACACGCGCCACAGAGCGGCCGTTCATGGAAAGATGGCGGAATCCCAGGCCAATCAGGATAGTCACACACATCGGATCGCCAGCCATCTCACCGCACACCCGCAAATCGAGACCACAACGTTCAGCATCCTGGGCAATCATTGAAAGCGCACGTAATAGCGCCGGGTGAAGGCTGTCGTAGATGCTCGCCACGCGCGTGTTGTTGCGATCAACCGCCAGCAGATATTGCGTAAGATCGTTGGTGCCCACGGAGATAAAATCTACCCGGCTGCTGAGATGTGGCATCAAAAAGACCATCGATGGCACTTCCAGCATCACGCCAATTCTCGGTTTCGGGATTTCGTAACCGATCATCTCTTCAACTTCACGTCCGGCACGCTCAATCAGCCGCTTGGCTTCATCGACCTCATCAAGGCTGGTCACCATCGGCAGCAAAATACTGAGATTACCGGTGGCCGCATTTGCACGCAGCATCGCTCGCACCTGGATCAGGAAGATCTCCGGCTGATCGAGCGTGATACGAATGCCTCGCCAGCCAAGGCACGGATTCTCTTCGCTGATAGGCATATAGGGCAACTGTTTGTCCGCCCCGACATCCAGCGTACGCAGCGTCACCGGTTTGTCGTTGAACATCTGCAGCATGCCCTGATACTGCGCGACCTGCTCCTCTTCAGACGGGAAGCCGCTCTGCAGCATAAACGGTATTTCGGTACGGTACAGGCCAATGCCATCGATGCGGCTGCCCAATTTCTGCTCGTGCTCCGGGCTTAAACCGGCATTGAGCATCACTTTCACCCGCTCGCCGCTTTTAAGCTGCGCCGGGCGGTCAACGTCGTCTTCAGCGATACGGCTGAGTTCATTCTCTTCGCTAATAAGCCGCTGGTATTCCTGCAATAATACAGGCTCAGGATCCACCAGCAGTTCGCCGCGATAGCCATCGACCACCAGCATACGGCCATGAAGGACCGCAGGTTGAATGTCGGCGCCCATCACCGTCGGGATCCCCAGCGCACGCACCATAATGGCGGCGTGAGAGTTCGCGGCACCGTCACGGACGACAACGCCGGTCAGTCTGTCCTGGGGCAATTCTGCAAGCGTGGTGGCTGACAGCTCATCGGCCACCAGCACAAAGCGCTCCGGCCAGGCGTTCGCGCCCTGAATGCTGTCATCAAGATGGAACAGTAAACGCTGCCCGAGCGCGCGCAGATCGCCGGCACGCTCTTTCAGATAATCATCACTGAGCACCGCAAATTGCGCGGCAAACTTCTCAATGATCGTTTTGACTGCCCACTCGGCCACGGCACCTTTGTCGACTTCGGCGAACAGCTCTTTGCGCAGCCGGGCATCCGACAACAGGTGCGAGTACAGATCGAAAATGGCCGCCGTTTCTTTTTGTGCCCCGGCGGCAAAGCGTTTGCTGTAGCGGCGAAACTCTCCTGAGGCCTCTTCCAGAGCGGTGGTCAGGCGTTCACGCTCCTGGACCGTATCCAGCGTTGACGCTTCGTACACCTGCTCCATCAAAGGCAGCGTGGCATCCATCCAGCCTTCGGCAATCGCCACGCCGGAGGACGCAGGCAGCGCACGAATGCGGGTCTGCCGGTATTGTCCAAACAGGGAGGTTAACTGTGACTGAGATAAGATGGCTGCCATCTGAGTGGCAAGCGTAACCAGGAATGACTCTTCGCTTTCATCATACTGACGAAGCTCACGCTGCTGGACCACCAGCACACCCAGCAGCTGACGGCGCTGGATAATCGGTACACCAAGAAAGGCGCGGTATTTTTCTTCTTTTACGGAAGGAATGTATTTAAAGCTCGGGTGTTTCTGCGCATCGGCAAGGTTAATCGGCTCCGCCAGACGCCCCACCAGCCCGACAATACCTTCATCGAATGCGAGTGTGATGGTACGCCCGCGCGGCTTCTTCAGCCCCCGCGTGGCCATCAGGTAATAGCAGCGCCTGTCGTGGTCGGCAAGATAGACAGAACAGACTTCTGTCTCCATTGCCTGACAGATATCGGTTACCAGAATATCAAGCGCCTCGTTAACGCGAGGCGCGCTGGCCACTTTCTCAACTATTTCTCGCAAGCGGGTGAGCATAATATGCGTGGCTTAACCTCTTTTACGTCGATACGCAGGCGCGGTATTTTGCGGTTTAGGGGCACTGCTCTCCGTTAACGCCATGACCACACCGGCAAACTCCTTCATCACCCGACGGTAGACATCGCGTTTAAACGACACCACCTGACGCACCGGGTACCAGTAGCTTACCCAGCGCCAGCCATCGAATTCCGGTGTGCTGCTGGTTTGCATATTGATATCAGCATCGCTGCTCATCAACTGCAGGAGAAACCATTTTTGTTTCTGGCCGATACACACCGGCTTTGTATCCCAACGCACCAAACGTTTTGGCAGCTTGTAACGCAGCCAGTTTCGGGTCGAAGCCAGGATCCGCACATCTTTACGGCTTAACCCAACTTCTTCAAAGAGTTCCCGATACATCGCCTGCTCAGCGGACTCACCTGGATTGATCCCTCCTTGAGGGAACTGCCAGGAGTGCTGACCATACCGTCTTGCCCACATGACCTGGCCCTGACGGTTACAGATTACGATTCCAACATTTGGGCGGTAGCCATCGTCATCAATCACCGGACTACCTCTAGATAATCTTCAATGTGAATGATTGTTTCATACTCGCCGGAAACGGTAAACCACTCTCTTAGGGCGATAACACCGGATAACATTTGAATAACTCACAGTAATCATCAAAGTTATAAACAGAGATACCCGTTCCAGCGCCATTTTATCCCCTTTTTCTGTGGATAGAGTTGTGAAGAAGTACGGAATTACCACGGGAAAACCCTGAGCGCGCCGAAAAACGCTCGTCGGAGCACGTAAAATAAAATGATGTTATTCATAACCTTAGATTAGTTATTTTTCATTAAAGAGACCATAACGTGATGATCGTCACACAGGTGATCCTTCAGCTGATGAAAGATCGAGCAACGTCGTTTTTATCCACAGATTGTGCCACTAACTTAAACACTTTTTGTGTGAAAATTGGATTTTCGTCGCACGTCAAGGCTGTAAATGGAAACAGTAGTCGGGGTTTTTCCCAGTTATCCCACTTTTCTGTGGATAACAGGGTGTAAGATCCTGTTTATTGTCAGTGACCAGAATGGGGAAACCTTTTTCGTCGCGAAAAAAGCGGGGCGTAAAAATGATAAAAACATCATAAAATCATCACATTGGTGAAGTTATCCAGAAAGAGGTAAACTCTTTCCACACCGGGGATAACTCCCGCTCACTTTTTCACCAAAGGCGTTACGTTATGTCCCTGCTCACCCCTCTTCGTCATTCTCCCCACTCTGAAGCTGAGCTTTTGGCTCAGGCTCAGCAGTTGGCAGGGTTTACGTTGGGTGAGCTGGCGGCGATGGCGCAATTGCCGATCCCTCCCAACCTGAAGCGAGATAAAGGCTGGATTGGCGTGCTGCTGGAGATCTGGCTCGGTGCCAGCGCGGGCAGTAAACCAGAGCAGGATTTCGCGGCACTCGGCGTCGAGTTGAAAACCATTCCCGTCGATGGCCAGGGACGTCCACTGGAAACCACCTTTGTTTGCGTCGCACCGTTAACCGGCAACAGTGGCGTCACCTGGGAAACCAGTCACGTTAGGCACAAACTAAAGCGAGTTCTGTGGATCCCGGTGGAAGGCGATCGCGCCATCCCTCTGGCCGAACGCCACGTCGGGGCCCCCCTGTTGTGGAGCCCCAATGAAGACGAAGATCGCCAGTTACGGATGGATTGGGAAGAACTGATGGATCTTATCGTGCTGGGCCAGGTCGAACGCATCACGGCGCGTCACGGCGAGGTACTCCAACTGCGCCCTAAAGCCGCCAACAGCAAGGCACTGACCGAAGCCGTCGGTGCGCACGGCGAGCCTATTCTGACGCTGCCGCGCGGCTTTTATCTGAAGAAAAATTTTACCGCAGCACTGCTGTCCCGCCATTTTTTGCTGTAACACGATTCGTTTGAGGAATGCCCACACCAAGGCTTATACTTGCGCTTTTCGTTTTTGGCAGGACTTACAATGTTATTTGCATGGGTAACCGACCCTAACGCCTGGATGGCCCTGGGCACGCTGACGATCCTCGAGATCGTTTTGGGTATCGACAATATTATTTTTCTCTCTCTGGTCGTCGCGAAGCTGCCGACAGCACAACGTAACTATGCCCGTCGTCTTGGCCTGATGGCTGCGATGGTGATGCGCCTGTTGCTGCTGGCCTCCATTGCGTGGGTCGTCAAACTCACCAATCCTCTGTTCAGCCTGTTCGATCACGCGTTTTCTGCGCGCGATCTTATTTTGCTGTTTGGTGGCCTGTTCCTTATCTGGAAAGCCGTTAAAGAGATCCATGAATCGATTGAAGGGGGAGAAGAAGGGATTAAAACGAATGTCCACTCCTTCTTCGGCGCTATCGTGCAAATCATGCTGCTGGATATTATTTTCAGCCTGGATTCGGTGATTACGGCCGTCGGTTTGTCCGATCATCTGTTTATTATGATGGCGGCGGTGGTGATTGCCGTTGGGGTAATGATGTTTGCGGCTCGCCCGATTGGCGAATTTGTCGACAGGCATCCTTCGGTCAAAATGCTGGCACTTGCCTTCCTGATTCTGGTCGGCTTTACCCTGATGCTGGAAAGTTTCAGTATCCATGTGCCGAAAGGGTATATCTATTTCGCGATGTTTTTCTCCATTGCCGTGGAGTCTCTTAACTTATTGCGAAACAAAAAGAATCCTCTTTAAACATTCGGCAGCACTTATTTGAGGGCTGCCCCACAATCTTTTTAAGATTTTACTGCTTTTTACTTACTGCCCAGCAGGTTATTACTAGAATGATATGAGTTGCGGTCATATGAGGGGTAATATCGATGACAAAATGGGCAGTATTAATTTCTGCGGTAGGTTTGGCGTTTGCTGTATCGGGTTGCAGCAGTGACTATGTGATGGCAACAAAAGATGGCCGTATGATCCTGACGGACGGAAAACCGGAAGTCGATGACGACACGGGCCTCATCAGTTACGAAGATCAGCAAGGGAACACCATGCAGATCAACCGCGATGACGTATCTCAAATCATTAAGCGCTAAAAGAAAACAGGTCAGCCCCGCTGGCCTTTTTGCATTATTTTACTTCCGATTTTTCCCCGCTTCTGCCATGTTTATAGTCCTTTGTCGGGCAGCCCTGCGCGCCTGACGTTGTTGCTATAAATATAGAGAAAGGAAAGCGGCTATGCACTATCACCGTATCCCCCACAGCTCTCTGGAGATCAGTACTCTGGGGCTTGGCACAATGACGTTTGGTGAACAAAACAGCGAAGCCGATGCCCACGCACAGCTTGATTACGCCGTTGCCCAGGGAATTAACCTGATTGACGTTGCAGAGATGTACCCTGTTCCTCCACGTCCGGAAACGCAGGGGCTGACGGAAACCTACGTCGGCAACTGGCTGGCAAAGCACGGTAACCGTGAAAAGCTGGTGCTGGCTTCGAAAGTCAGCGGCCCATCGCGCAATAACGACAGCGGTATTCGCCCAAACCAGGCACTCGATCGTAAAAATATCCGCGATGCGCTCCACAGCAGTCTGACCCGTCTGCAAACCGATTATCTCGACCTTTATCAGGTTCACTGGCCGCAGCGCGCCACCAACTGTTTTGGCAAGCTGGGCTATCAGTGGACCGAGTCGCAGCCGGTGATCACCTTGTTGGAAACCCTGGAAGCGCTGACAGAATTCCAGCGTGCCGGCAAAATCCGCTACATCGGCGTCTCCAATGAGACGGCCTTCGGCGTGATGCGCTATCTGCATCTTGCGGATAAACACGATCTGCCGCGCATTGTCACCATTCAGAACCCGTACAGCCTGCTGAACCGCAGCTATGAAGTCGGTCTGGCGGAAGTGAGTCAGTATGAAGGCGTCGAGCTGCTGGCCTACTCCTGTCTGGCTTTCGGTACGCTGACCGGTAAATACCTGAATGGCGCAAAACCTGCAGGTGCGCGCAACACGCTGTTCAGCCGCTTCACCCGTTACAGCGGTGAGCAGGCACAGAAAGCGGTAGCCGCCTATGTGGATATCGCCCGACGCCACAATTTGGATCCGGCGCAAATGGCGCTGGCTTTTGTGCGTCGTCAGCCTTTTGTCGCCAGCACGCTGCTGGGCGCAACGACGATGGAACAGTTAAAAACCAACGTAGAAAGCCTGCATCTGGAACTGAGCGAAGAGGTGCTGGCTGAGATTGAGGCGGTGCATCAGGTTTATACCTACCCGGCACCTTGACGGTAAATGGCCCGAGCAGCCTGATGCCCTCTCCCACAGGGAGAGGGAGCAGACATTAAAAACCGTCTCGATGAGACGGTTTTACTATTTACCTTTGCCCCAGGCCCAAAGAACGACGATCGCCGCGGCAAACAACGTCCCGAAACCGATCCCCACGCCAATCACCGGAATTCCCACCATCACCGCCAGTGAGTAAAGCCCCAGCATGATAAGCATTGCGCTGTTCTCACCCAGATTCTGCACGGCTATCGCATTGCCCGCGCCCACCGAGTGTTTACCACGCTCCTGCAGCAGTGCATTCAGTGGCACGACAAAGAAGCCACCACAGACACCAATCAACAGGAGCAACGCATAGGCGGGTAATAATGCCTGCTGTAGCGCGAAAATCACCACAATCACACCAATCAGGATCCCGGCAGGCATACAGCGGGCGACGGTTTCAAGCGTGATGAGCTTCGCGGCTGCACCCGCACCCGCCACAATACCAACCGCCACCATCGCATTCAGGTAGGTTGGTGTGGCGTTATCCGTAATGCCTAATGCGACCGGAACCCACAGCACCAGCAGGAAACGCAGCGTAACGCCTGCGCCCCAGAACAGGCTGGTGCCCACCAGCGAAAAGCGGGTTTCACGGTTTTTCCACAGCACACGACAGGCATGGAAAAAGCTGTGCGTCATCGGCTTCAGACGCCATGACTGACCCGGTCTTGCGGCCGGCAGGCGAGTGATAAACAGGTTGGCGACCACCGCCCCGGCATACACCAGCGCGCAAACGCCAAGTGCGGCCAGAACATGCCAGTCAGCCAACACGCCGCCCGCCACCGAACCTAACAAGATCGCGGCAATGGTGGAGGACTCCATCAAACCGTTAGCTTTGACCAGTTTGTCGCCCGTCGTCAGTTCACCCAAAATCCCGTATTTTGCCGGTGAATATGCCGCCGCACCGACGCCCACCAGGGTGTAGCCGATAAACGGATTTACCCCAACACAAATTGAGGCCGCCCCTATCAGCTTCAGCGCGTTGGCCACCATCATCACACGCCCTTTCGGGAAGCTGTCAGCAAACTGGCCGACAAACGGCGCGAAAAGAATGTAAGCACCCACAAACACCATCTGTAGGATCGGTTGACTCCAGTCCGGATAGAACTGCTGCTTCATCAGCGCCAGGGTTGCAAACAGCAGGGCGTTATCGCCGAAGGCTGAGAGAAACTGTGCACAAATGACGGCCATCATCCCTTTTGACCATATAGAAGTGTTAGTGCTTACTGACTCATTCATGCGCGTTATCCGCCTGATCGACCATCGTTTTTAGGGTGACGAAATCGGGTTTCCCACTTCCCAGCAGCGGCAGCTGTTTCATAAAGCGTATATCGCGGGGTACCGCCAACTCAGGTACACCGCCCGAACGCGCCTGCTGCTGAAGCTTCTCGCGGGTGAGTTCATTATCGGTGGTAAACAACACCAACGCCTCCCCTTTGCTGGCGTCCTGTTTAATCGCCGTGGCATGCATTTTGTCAGGTGAAACCGCCAGCGCCAGCTGTTCAACCATCTCCAGCGACACCATCTCTCCGGCGATTTTTGCAAAGCGTTTCGCCCGGCCCTGGATTTGTACAAATCCCTGCTCGTCAAACACCACGATATCACCGGTGTCGTACCACCCGTTTTCCAGCTCGCCATGCTGATTTTCGGCGGTCGGCGCTTCCAGAACGCCTGGATTTTCCACTCGCAGATACCCGTTCATCACGTTGGGCCCTTTAAGCTGCAGGCGCCCACCCTGTTCGATGCCCGGCACCGCTAACAGACGCGCATCCATTCCCGGCAGGATCCTTCCTACCGTGCCCGGTTTTGCCGCCATGGGCACGTTGATGGAAACGACCGGCGCACACTCCGTCACGCCGTAACCTTCCAGAATGCGCAGACCGAATTTGTCCTGCCAGATCTGTTTGGTACTCTCCTGCAGCTTTTCCGCCCCCGCCACCACATAGCGAACCTTGCGGAAATCATACGGGTTAGCGAAACGCGCATAGTGGCCAAGGAACGTTGAGGTCCCGAACAGCACCGTACAGTTACGGTCATAGACCAGTTCAGGCACGATGCGGTAATGCAGCGGACTCGGATAGAGGAACACTTCCGCGCCGGTCAGCAGCGGCGTGAACAGCCCGACGGTCAGACCAAAAGAGTGGAACAGCGGGAGTGCCGACATGAAGCGGTCTTCTGCCGTGAAATCGGCAATGGTTTTAATCTGCTCGACGTTCGCCAGTAAGCTCTTGTGGCTATGCACCACCCCTTTCGGGTTGCCCTCTGAGCCGGAGGTAAACAGCACCATCGCCGCATCTTCCGGCTTCTGCTTCACCTGTGCCAAACGCGGTACCAGCAGATGGCCAAAGATCCAAAGCTTGTCTGCCGTGGTGACGTCGCCTTTTAAATCTTCGAGGAACACCCAGCGAACCTGAGTCAGTTGCTCCGGCAGATGCCAGAGCTTGCCTTTGTCGAGGAACGTTCTGGAGGTGAAGATGGTTTTGATTTCTGCGGCGGTTATGGCGCTGGAAAGTCCTTTCAGCCCGGCGGTGTAGTTCATCATCGCAGGGATGCGACCACGGGCGATGGCCCCGAAAATCACCGCGGCGCTGATCCCGGCGTTGGGCAGCATCAGACCAATCTTCTCGCCTTTCGCACTGTATTTTTCCAGGATCCGCGCCACAAACAATGTTTTGGTCAGCAGCTTGCGGTACGTATCCGGCTGGAAATTGATATCTTCAATACAGGTTTTTCTTTCGCCAAAGCGGTATTGCGCCGCAAGCAAGGATTCATACAGCGTCTCACGAGGACGCACCGCCATACGGGCTTCCATCATGATCTGGTGCAGCATTTCACCGGCAATCCTACGCCTGTCGCGCGCGCGCGGCGCTTCCGGCATGGGCAGCGAGGTTGGCGGCAGAATGTGCAGCTGAATGCGCGGGAACAGTCGACGCTTTACCAACCCCTTCAGGCGACTGGCATAGGTTAACTCCGCCCCTTCAATACGTATCGGCACCACGACAGCCTGGGATTTCGCGGCCACAAAGGCTGCGCCGTCGTAAATCTTCATCAACGATCCGGTGGTCGAGATGCGTCCTTCCGGGAAAATCACCACCTGACGCCCGCTTTCGATCATCCTTACCAGCTGTTTGATCGACATCGGCTTGGTGGGATCGAGAGGCACGAAATCCACCAGCTTTGAAAGACTGCGCATAAACCATTTCTGGCTAATCGAGGTATAGATGGCAAACACCGGACGCCCGGGTAAAAACAGCGCCAGCAAAATCCCATCGATAAAGGAGACGTGGTTCGGGGTAATCAGCACTTTGGGCTGATTAAGAACATCCGCATTCCCGGTCATCCTGACCCGAAACATCACCCTGAAAAGTAATCGAAAAAAGCCCAACAGCATATCAACTCCATCTGCCATAAAAAGACTTTTTGCAGGGTACACGAGATGCACGGGAAAAGCAGTGAGGGGGCTTCTTTCAGGCAAAAAAAAACCTGCGCGTCTGCGCAGGTCGGTGCAAGAGATAAGTACGAAATTCGTACCAAAAAAATCTCACCAATCAATACCTCTGGGATCTTGATTGTGGTCTTTCTGACCAATGCCTGCCAGCGTGAAAACGCAAAGGAATGAGCCGAAGTGCAACGAGGTGTTACGATTATCCGTTGCTGTTACAACCCCCGGATTTTGGACAAAAAAAACCTGCGCATCTGCGCAGGCTGGTGTAATTCAAGTGGTCTTCCTGAAGAGGACGACTTCACCTATCAATACCTCTGGGATAATTAGAGTATCAATGCTGGTGATAAATCCTCCAGCAAACATTCGCAACAGCTAATCGCAAAGTGTAACCAAAGGTTTGAAATCACCTTTTTCATTTTCAATTCGGGCCGAGGGTGTGTGTAACTTTTTTCCACAACGCGCCTGGCGGCATCACAATTGCAGAAATGGAAATCCCCTTAACCTTGTACAGCACTGGCTTTTCCGTAACACTAAGAGGTGTGTAACCGTTTTCCCTTAACAGAAGGCATGATATGGCGACAATAAAGGATGTGGCCCGAATGGCAGGCGTGTCGGTGGCGACCGTCTCTCGTGTGATTAACAACTCCCCAAAAGCCAGCGATGCCTCCCGTCAGGCCGTGTTTTCTGCCATGGAAACACTCAACTATCACCCCAATGCGAATGCCCGGGCGCTGGCACAGCAGTCCACCGAAACCGTCGGTCTGGTGGTTGGCGATGTGTCCGATCCCTTCTTTGGTGCCATGGTGAAGGCCGTTGAACAGGTGGCGTATAACACAGGAAATTTCCTGCTTATCGGCAACGGTTATCACAGTGAGAAAAAAGAACGCCAGGCGATAGAACAACTGATTCGCCACCGCTGCGCCGCCCTGGTGGTGCATGCCAAGGTTCTGCCGGATGAAGAGCTCGCAGGGTTGATGAAGCAAATTCCAGGCATGGTGCTGATCAACCGTATTTTACCCGGCTTCGAAAAGCGCTGTGTGGCACTGGACGACCGCTACGGCGCATGGCTAGCCACCCGCCATCTGATTCAGCAGGGACATACGCGCATCGGCTATCTGTGCTCGAATCATGCGATCTCCGATGCCGAAGATCGTTTGCAGGGGTATTACGATGCGATGAAAGAGAGCGGCCTGCCGTGTAACGAAAGGCTGGTCACCTTTGCGGAACCCGACGAAAGCGGCGGCGAGCAGGCGATGACGGAACTGCTGGGCCGCGGTAAAAACTTTACCGCCATCGCCTGCTACAACGACTCGATGGCCGCAGGTGCCATGGGCGTGCTGAATGACAACGGTATCGATGTCCCGGGGGAAATTTCACTGATTGGTTTTGATGACGTGCTGGTGTCTCGCTATGTGCGCCCACGCTTAACCACGGTGCGGTATCCGATTGTCACCATGGCAACGCAGGCTGCTGAACTGGCGCTGGCGCTGGCGGAAAAACGCCCGCTCCCTGAAATCACTCACCTGTTCAGCCCTACGCTGGTTCGCCGTCATTCGGTTATCGCACCGACGGACACTCAGAGCGCGTAACGGTACAAATGCACGGTGGTGGCAGGGACCTCAATGCCATCACCGATGTACTGCCAGCCAAAGCGCTCATAAAAATCACGGCACGCGGAATAGAGATGCAGCTCGGTATAGCCTTTGTCGCGAGCATAGTTAATCACGTGCGCCTGTAGCATGCCTGCCAGCCCTTGTCCGCGAGCGGCTTCGTCAACATACAGTGCGGCCATCCACGGAAACAGATCCTGACGGCTCATTAAATCACAACGCCACAGCCCCACTGTCGCCAGCGCTTTTTCACCTTCCGTCAGCACGAAGGTCAGCGGCAGTGCGTCGGGAGTCTGGCTGTGTTCAATGATGCTGGCGAAAAACTCACGCGGCATGGCGACGCCGCCAAAAGCCTGCCACAGCCAGTCGGTGACCTGCCGGGCATGATGCGGAACGGCATAAAGAGGCTGAATTTTCACACCAGTTTCCCCTGAAAAATCGGCACTGACTCAAACAGATAGCCGTCGAAATCCGGCGCGTCTTCGTCAGAGAGTTCCAGCAGGCTGTTCTTCACATTTTCAAGATGCTGCCACATTGCCTGCCAGGCTCCCATCACGTCGCGACGGCGCAGCGCCGCCAGAATAGTTTGTCTGTCACCCAGCCATTTCAGGCGATAGGCGCGGCTCGCGATATGCACATTGAACTGCTGCCAAAGCGGACTGCTGTCCATCTGCAGCCAGATATTTTCTACCGTCGCCAGCATCATTTGGTTTTGCGTCGCTCCGGCCAGCACCAGATGGAACATTTTATTGTTGTCCTGACTGGTGTCGTTGGCGGCAATGGCCCGTTGTTCCTGCTCGATGATTCGACGAAGGTTATCAATGTCTGCGCGGGTCGCCATTTTGGCCGCGAAGGCCGCAATGTTGCTTTCCAGCAGTTGGCGGGCCTGGAGGATCTCAAACGGGCCGACGTCGCTGTTGAGCATCCGCTCTTCTTCGCTGTCGTTCTCCTGGGGAATTCGCATCACATAGACGCCAGAACCCTGACGGATATCGACCGTTCCCTGTAACTCCAGCATCAGCAGGGCTTCACGCACAATGGTTCGGCTGACACCATATTTTTCAGCAATATTGCGCTCTGGCGGCAATCGGGAACCCACCGGATAAAGGCCCTGCATAATCTGCGCGCGTAAATCGTCCCCAATGTCCTGGTAAGGTTTCTTTTCCGGCGGAACAACGGCCTTTTCCACAATATCACCTACGTTTGCTTCGGGTTGATGCCTTGACCGCCGCTCCTGGCGGTCTGATTGCTGGCTATAGTAGCAAAAATCACTTCGCTTCGAGCGTCGCTATTTAAACTCGTCATCAACGTTCAGCGTCAATTGACGGCTTTCACGCAGCTGACGGAACCACGAGGCGGATTTTTTTGCCCGTCGGGCACGGTTGTTTTGCAGATCGATTTCAATCAACCCATAGCGGTTCTTAAAAGCATTCATTGGCGAGACATTATCGGTAAACGCCCACAGCATGTAACCCTGGCAGTTCGCGCCATCCTGGACTGCCCGCAGCGTTTGCCACAGGTGTTCGCTGATAAATGAAATACGATAATCGTCTTCAATCACGCCGTCACGGTTGCGGAACTGCCCTTCATTCTCGATGCCCATTCCGCTTTCCGCAACAAACCACGGGATATTGCGATACTCGTTTTTTATCCGCATCGCCATGTCGTAGATAATTTGCGGATAGATTTCCCAGCCGCGGGATTTATTCATCCGTCTGCCCGGCAGCTCAAACGGCTCGTAGTAACAGGCAGGATGGAACGGCGTTTCCGGATTCCAGGCGCGGGACGGCGCTTTTACGCGATGCGGATAATAGAGGTTGATGCCCAGCTCATCGACGGTGTTCTGACGGATTTCTGCCAGTTCCTCCTCGCTGTACTCCCACGCCACGCCATGTTCTTCCAGCAAACGGAAAAGCGCTGCCGGGTATTCGCCATGAACGAACGGATCGAGAAATACCCGGTTATAGAACAGATCGTAGCGCTCTGCCGCCAGCACATCGTGCGGTGCACGCGAGCGCGGATAGGTCACTTCCGGGTTAAGAATACAGCCCACGCTCCCTTGATAGCCCTTCTCACGGAACAGCTTCACGACCCGCGCGGTCGCCAGCACCTTATGATGATTCCACTGCATCCACGTGCCGGTATTTTGCTCATAGGGCCAGCGCAACGCGTCCAGATAGACGCGCGTTTGCACCACAATCGGCTCATTGAACGTAAACCAGCGGGTCACTTTGTGGTGATAGCGTTCAAAGACCTTCTCCACATAGCGCACATAAAGCGCCACCACTTTTTTCGACGCCCAACCCCCGTAGGTTTCCAGCAGATAGCCCGGCAGCTCGTAGTGTTCGAGGCAAATCATCGGCGTGATGCCGTTGGCATGCAGCTCGTCAAACAGCGCGTCGTAATACCCGGCATACTCCTCATCGACGGTCACATTTTCATAGTCCGTCAGGAAACGTGACCAGTTAATGGAGGTGCGATAGTGGGTGAGTCCCGCCTGTTTCATCAGCGCGACATCTTCACGAAAGCGGTTGATGAAGTCCGTGGCAATCGCCGGGCCATAGCCCTCATGCCAGACGTGCCTGTCGTTTTTGTACCAGAGATCGGGCCAGGAATCCTGACCCTCTTTTTTGCCACTCCAGCCTTCGGTTTGCCAGGCGGAAGCGGCAGCGCCCAGAATGAAATCGTGTGGAATGACCCGGGTTTTCTGACTCATAGCGTCCTCAAACGTTCTCAGCCTGCTGCTGTGCCTGTAACTGTGCCTGTTCGGCACGGCGGGAAGCCATCTTCACAAATGGCAGATAGATAATCACCGCGGTCAGAATACAAATCAGCTGGGTGATCACCGCCCCCATGGAGCCCGCGGTAGAAAGCCAGGCGTTAATCAGCGGCGGCGTGGTCCACGGCACCATCACCACGGCCTTGCCCGCAAATCCGGTTGCCGTGGCGAAGTAACCAATGGAGCCCGTCACCAGCGGGGTGATGATGAACGGAATTGCCAGGATCGGGTTGAGCATAATGGGCATCCCGAAAATGACCGGTTCGTTGATGTTAAACAGGCCAGGCCCCATTGAGAGCTTGGCTATCTCTTTCATCTCTTTACGCTTGGTGGCAATTATCACCGCAATCAACAGACCCATGGTCAGGCCGGAGCCACCAATGCTCATATACACATCCCAGAACGGCATGGTGATGATATTCGGCACCTCTTTGCCCTGCTCAAACGCGCTCATGTTGACGGTAATGGCCCCCAACAGCAGCGGTTCACGGATCGGTTTGATCATCTGGTTACCGTGAATGCCGATCACCCAGAACAGCTGAGCGACAAACATCAGCAGCAGGATCCCCGGTAAACTCTGCACCACGCGCTCTAAAGGCTGCTGAACGACCTGATATACCGCATCGTAAAGATACATGCCCGTCAGTTGATGGAAGACAAAGCCCAGGGTGGCAATCGCGGTGGTGGTGATGATCGCCGGGATCAACGCAGAAAAAGAGGCCGAGACGTTCGGTGGAACGGTATCCGGCATTTTGATCTTCAGCCCCGGACGCCCTTCCAGCCAGCAGTAAATCTCCACAGACAGAATGGCGATAAACATCCCCAGGAACAGGCTGCGGGTGTCAGAGAACTGGCGCATCAGCACGTCTTTCACTTCGTGCATTTGCCCATCCACCATCATCTGCACCGTGGTGGGCGTCACGCAGATAAAGCAAATCACCGCCAGCAGCCCCGGGAACAGCGTCTTGATGCCGTTGATTCGCCCAAGCTCAATGCCAATCAAAAACACGGCGCCGATATTGAGGAAGTTCAGCGTGGCGTAGTTGATAGCCCCGGTGATCGGTTTTAGCGCCGCAAGGAACGACAGCGACTGGAAGCTGGCCAGTCCGTTTTTCGGATCCAGCACCATGTTGGAAATCAGTACAGAGAACGCGCCGACGATGATCACCGGCATGAGGGTAATAAACGAGGACTTGATCGCCATGATATAGCGGTAGCTATTGAATTTTGTGGCGAAACTTCCCAGAGAGTCGATCAGTTTTTCCTGAAATGCCATAGGGTAATACCTCAACGGGGGCTTTTATCAAAGGGTGTACAGCCTTCGGATTATTTGGCATACCAAAAATAACGATCTGCGCCGTCTGGTTCTGTGACTGATCTCTCAATGGTGAATTTGGTATTCCAGATAGCGCAAAAATTACCACATTGGTATACCACACACTTTTTAAAGGGATATCTCTGCATAACGCTATCAAAAGCGTGATCCCGATAGTTATTTGTAACGAACCGGGGAGATATGGCGCTAATTGTCTGTGATAAACTGCGCCCATCATGTGGCATCAGGAATAAACAATGGCAACAATGCTGGATGTCTCACTGCGCGCCGGCGTGTCGAAAGCGACCGTCTCCCGCGTACTGAACGGCACAGGTCAGGTTAAAGAAAGCACCCGCAAGCAGGTGTATAAAGCCATGGAAGAGCTGGGCTATCGCCCCAACTTTTTGGCACGCTCACTGGCGAACCGAACCAGCAACAGTATCGGCCTGGTGGTGTCCACGTTTGACGGTTTTTACTTTGGTCGCCTTTTACAACAGGCTTCGCGCCAGACGGAAAAACACGGTAAGCAGCTGATTGTCACCGACGGTCACGATACCCCGGAACGCGAAGAGCAGGCCCTGCAGATGCTGGCGGATCGCCAGTGTGATGCCATCGTGCTCTACACCCGCTTTATGAGCGAAAAAGCGATCATGAAGCTCATCGAGTCGATCGAAATGCCGGTGGTCGTGATCAACCGCGACGTCAGTCAGGCCCGAGATCGCTGCGTGTTCTTCGAACAGCAGGATGCTGCATTCCAGGCGGTGGAATACCTGATTTCCCAGGGCCATCGCGATATCGCCTGTATCACCGTGCCAATTCACACGCCTACCGGTAAAGCCCGTTTGCAGGGCTACCGCAACGCGCTGGAAAAGCATGGCATTCCCTGGGATGAGAGCAAGGTGAAGTACGGGGATTCCGGCATGACGCGAGGCTATGAGCTGTGCAAACAGCTGCTGGATGAGAACATCACGTTCAGCGCCCTGTTCGCCTGTAACGACGATATGGCGCTCGGTGCCTCCAAAGCGCTACACCAGGCCGGGCTTAAGATCCCCCAGGATGTTTCGCTGTTTGGCTTCGATGATGCGCCCAGCGCGAAGTGGCTCGAGCCGGGCCTGTCGACGGTCTATTTGCCGATCGACAACATGATCACCACCGCCATCGATCAGGCGATAAAACTGGCGAATAACCAGCCGATAGAAACCCTGCCGCCGTTTACCGGAACCCTGGTCCTGCGTGAGTCGGTCACCACCGGCCCCTTTTATCAGAACAGTTCCAGCGCCAGCAGTTCCTGAATGGTCTGACGGCGGCGGATCAGGCGCGCGCTGCCATTGTCATAAAGCACTTCTGGCAGCAGTGGGCGGCTGTTGTAGTTGGAAGACATTGAAGCGCCGTAAGCCCCGGTGTCGTGCAGCACCAGATAGTCGCCCGGCACAACATGCGGCAGTTCGCGCGTTTCGACTTTCCCGCCTTCCTGTTGTGTGAACACATCGCCCGATTCACACAGCGGCCCGGCAACCACCGTTTCCACCAGCGGCCCGGTGCTTAAATCGCGCCCATCTGCCGCTAACGCTGAGATGTGATGATAGCTGCCGTACATCGATGGACGCATCAGGTCGTTGAACCCGGCATCGATCAGCACAAAGTGACGGCTGCCCATATTTTTGACGCTGCGCACCTGCGCCACCAGCACACCCGACTCCGCCACCAGGAAACGACCCGGTTCAATTTCCAGTTTCACCGGATGCCCCAGATGGTTGGCAATTTGCTCACGCGCGGCATTCCACAGCCCAAAATAGTGGTTGGTGTCGATGGTCTCTTCGCCATAGCGATAAGGGATCGACAGCCCGCCGCCTGCGGAGATGGCTTCCAGATCCTGACCAAATTCCACGACCTGGCGGACCATTGCGCCGCACACCTGCTCCAGATGGCCGTAATCCACGCCGGAGCCGATATGCATATGAATGCCGACCAGCGTCAGGTTGTACTGGCGAATCACCTCCAGCGCCTGCGGCAGGTCGCTGTACCAGATGCCGTGCTTGCTGTTCTCACCGCCGGTGTTGGTTTTCTGGCTATGGCCGTGACCAAAACCTGGGTTCACACGCAGCCAAACCCGATGGCCGGGTGAAACGGCGCCGAGCTGCGCCAACATATCGACGGATCCGGCGTTAACCGGGATCTTCAGCTCGCTGACACGGGCCAGCGTCGCCTCGTCGATCATGTCCGCAGTAAAGACGATATCGTCCGGATGCGCTTGCGGATCGTAACCCGCCGCCAGCGCACGCTCGATTTCCCCCAGCGAGACTGAATCCACCTTCACACCCTGCTCGCGCATCAGGCGCAGAATATGGATGTTGGAGCAGGCCTTCTGCGCGAAACGCACCACGTCAAACTGGCTCAATTGAGCAATCTGCTGGCGAATAATCGCCGCATCATAAACCCAGACCGGGCAGCCAAACTCGGCAGGTAAGCGCAGCAGATTTTCCGCGTTCAGGTCAGTGTCAGTGTTGTTCAGTGGACGTGGCATGGTGTGCTCCAAAATTTTTATTTCCCTGATTACGCCACAGGCCATGAGGAATAAAAAATATCGTTTTATCGTAACTTCATGCAGAATTGATATGGATAACGTCAGGAAAGGATTGGGTTATGCCCGCCGTGAATTTACGCCATATCGAAATTTTTCATGCCGTGATGACCACAGGAAACGTCACCGAGGCGGCGGGAATGCTGCACACCTCACAGCCGACGGTGAGCCGGGAGCTGGCGCGCTTTGAAAAAGTGCTGGGGCTGAAATTGTTTGAGCGAAACCGTGGACGCCTGCATCCCACGGTTCAGGGCCTGCGTCTGTTTGAGGAAGTTCAGCGCTCCTGGTACGGGCTGGATAAAATCGTCAGTGCCGCAGAAAGCCTGAGGGAATTTCGCCAGGGCGAGCTTTCCGTGGTCTGCCTGCCGGTGTTCTCACAATCCTTTTTACCTGCGCTGCTGCAGCCTTTTCTGGCACGCTATCCAGAGGTGAGCCTGCAAATCGTGCCGCAGGAATCACCGCTGCTGGAAGAGTGGCTCTCGGCGCAGCGCCATGATTTAGGGCTGACCGAAACGTTGCACACCCCGCCGGGCACCGAGCGCACGCCGCTGTTAAGCATGAATGAAGTGTGTGTACTGCCAGAACATCACCCGCTGGCGAAGAAAAACGTGCTGACGCCGCAGGATTTTGACGGAGAGAACTACATCAGCCTGTCACGCACCGACAGCTACCGGCAGCTGTTAGATAATCTGTTCAGCGAGCATAACGTACGGCGGCGAATGGTGGTGGAGACCCACAGCGCCGCGTCCATTTGCGCGATGGTTCGCGCCGGTGTGGGGATTTCGGTGGTCAATCCGTTCACGGCACTCGATTATGCCACCAGCGGCATCGCCATCCGTCGCTTCAGCGAGGACGTGCCCTTTACCGTCAGTCTGATAAGGCCAGTCCACCGCCCTGGTTCAGCCCTGGTGGAAGCCTTTATCGATCATCTGCAGCGTCATCTGCAGACGATCGTCACGCCGCTGGAGGCGCTGCTTACGCCTGAGCGGAAAGCATAAAGTCCACGGCATCGGAAGCATGCAGCGCTGCGGTGTCAAATACCGGCACCGGACAGCGTTCTGCTGGCACCAGCAGGCCAATCTCGGTGCAGCCGAAGATGACGCCCTCCGCCCCTTCAGCCACCAGCCGCTCAATCACCTGCACATACTCGCTTCGTGAGGCTTCACTGAACGTTCCCAGACAGAGTTCGTCAAAGATAATCTGATTAATCCGCGCACGTTCATCCGCCTCTGGGATCAGCAAATTCAGCGAAAATTCCTGCTCAAGTCGGGCCCGGTAAAAATCCTGTTCCATGGTGTAACGCGTACCCAACAGCGCGATATTACGCACGCCCTGCTTCTCAATCGCCCTGCCGGTGGCATCCGCAATATGCAAAAAGGGGACGTGAATGCTGCCTTCAATCTGTGCCGCCACTTTGTGCATCGTGTTGGTACACAGCACGATACCTTCCGCACCGATGCTTTCCAGTGCGGCAGCGGCCTGCGCCAGGATCTCTCCCGCTTTCTCCCAGTCACCTGACGACTGGCAGGCTTCAATTTCGTGGAAATCAACGCTGTGCATCAGGATCCTGGCGGAGTGCAATCCGCCCAGTCGCTGTTTAATGCCTTCGTTAATCAGTCGATAGTAAGGGATTGTGGACTCCCAACTCATACCGCCAAGCAGACCAATGGTTTTCATCTGTTGTCCTTTGAAAGGGTTTCCCACAGTGAACCAGAGTTGTGATCAACTTTCCACTTCTCAGCAGCCCGGTATCTATTTACCCTGCTCTCAGATAAGTTAATTGAAACATCATTTCAATATAAGGATTACGCTATGTTTGTCCTGCACAAAGAGACGTTGCTTGAGGATTTGGGCGGTGGCGTAACACGCCGTATTCTGGCCCATGGCGGCACATTGATGGCCGTAGAAGTTAATTTTGAGCAGGGCGCGATTGGCCCACTGCACAGTCATCCGCATGAGCAACTGACCACGGTACTGTCCGGCGAATTTGAATTTACCATTGGTGATGAAACACGCGTTGTCCGGGCCGGTGATACGCTTTATAAAAAACCGAACATTATCCACGGCTGCGTTTGCCTGCAGGCAGGAAGACTTCTGGATACCTTTACGCCACTTCGGGAAGATTTTCTTACGCCGTGACGCCAGACCAAACCGCTCCCCTTTCCCTGACTTTCACCACATTTCAACAATAAAAAACCCTGCCGATGAGCAGGGCTTTTTTTACTGACGAAGAGGCTTAGCGCGCCAGCCAGCCGCCATCGACCGCGATGGTATAGCCGTTGATGTAATCAGACGCTGAGGACGCCAGGAATACGGCAGGCCCCATCAGATCTGACGGCAGACCCCAACGCCCTGCCGGGATACGGTCCAGGATTTCGGTGCTACGCTGTTCATCGGCACGCAGCTGCTGGGTGTTGTTGGTCGCCATATAGCCCGGTGCGATAGCATTGACGTTGATACCATGCTTCGCCCATTCGTTGGCCAGCAAACGGGTCACGCCCATGACACCACTTTTTGACGCGGTGTAAGACGGCACGCGGATCCCGCCCTGGAAAGAGAGCATGGAAGCGATGTTGATGATCTTGCCGCCGTTCCCTTGCTTGATGAAGTGCTTCGCAGCGGCCTGAGACATAAAGAAGACGGTTTTGATATTCAGATTCATGACGTCATCCCAGTCCTGCTCGCTGAACTCAATCGCGTCCTGACGACGGATAAGCCCGGCGTTATTGACGAGGATGTCGATATGACCAAACTCAGACACCGCACGCTCCAGCAGCTGTGGAATGGCATCGATTTTACGCAGGTCAGCGGTCAGGCTAAGGAAACGTCGGCCGCGAGCAGTCACCTCCTCGATGGTGTCCTTCGGCTCAACCAGGTTGATCCCAACGATATCGCAGCCTGCTTCCGCAAGGCCAATGGCCATACCCTGACCCAGTCCGGTGTCACAACCGGTCACCACGGCCACTTTGCCCGCCAGTGAGAATGCATCAAGAATCATAGTAACTCCTTACTCGTTAACGCCTGTATCGGACAGGCAAGGTTAGTTGGCTGTCCGCGACTAGCGCAGATCCTTCACGGCAACGTGGTCCATATCATCGAAGACCTGGTTTTCACCCACCATGCCCCAGATAAAGGTGTATGCCTGTGTGCCCACGCCGGAATGAATGGACCAGCTAGGGGAAATGACGGCTTGTTCATTGTGCATAACGATATGGCGGGTTTCCTGCGGCTGCCCCATCATGTGGAACACACAGGCATCCTCCACCATATTGAAATAGAAATAGACTTCCATGCGGCGCTCATGTGTGTGGCACGGCATGGTATTCCAGAGATTCCCCGGCGCCAGTTCCGTCAGGCCCATGCTGAGCTGACAGGTTTCCAGGACATCCGGTACGAAATACTTGTTGATAGTGCGGCGGTTGCTGGTGAGGTTATCGCCGAGCGTCACCGGCGCGACATCGGCTGGCGTCACTTTTTTAGTCGGATAAGTGGTGTGCGCCGGTGCGCAGTTGTAGTAAAACTTCGCCGGTTTCGCTTTATCGACGCTGGCGAATACCACTTCCTTCGCTCCTTTGCCAACATACAGCGCATCGCGATGGCCAATCTCATAACACTTCCCATCAACGGTAATCGTACCTGGTCCACCAATATTGATGACACCCAGCTCGCGACGCTCGAGGAAATAACTCACCCCAAGCTGTTTACCGACTTCGCCGCCCACAGAAACCGTTTTCGCCACGGGCATGATGCCTCCGACGATAATGCGGTCGATATGGCTGTACACCATGGTGTATTCGTCCGCGCTAAAGACCTGCTCAACCAGAAATTCGTCACGCAGAGCCTGGGTGTCGAGCGTTTTCGCATGCGCGCTGTGAATGCTTTGTCTGATGTCCACGATAACCTCCGGATAAAATTGTCCATTTTGAAAAGCTATTCCGCTTTTCTGTTGAGGTCATCTTAGTCCTCCCTTGATGGCTTTTCAATTACAAATAAAACAACGTTTCATTTTTTCTGCATTAAAATACCAAAAATGCAAATGCGATCACGTTAGTCGCCTTTCTGCGTCAAGGAGAACTGATTTTTACCTTTAAAAACATATGATTGAAAAAACTTTAAAAAATGACGAAATGCGAAGGATTTGGCGAGTAAAAATGAAGAACGGCATCAGGACAAACAAAAAAGCCTCCCGTTGCAGGAGGCTTTTTTGGTTTCGCAGCAATAGCGTTAGCGTTCTACCGCCAGCGCGACACCCTGTCCGCCACCAATACACAGTGTGGCCAGTCCTTTACGGGCATCGCGTTTGATCATTTCATGCACCAGTGAAACGAGAATACGGCATCCGGACGCCCCAATCGGGTGGCCCAGCGCAATCGCGCCACCGTTAACATTCACCCGCTTCTCATCCCACTCCAGCACTTTGCCCACCGAGATGGCCTGCGCGGCAAAGGCTTCATTCGCCTCAATCAGATCCACATCTGACAGTTGCCAACCCACACGTTCCAGGCAGCGGCGAGTGGCATAAACAGGGGCAATGCCCATCAGGGCAGGATCGACCCCCACGCTGGCAAAAGCCCGAATGCGCGCAAGAATAGGCAGATTGAGTTCAAGCGCTTTGGATTCACTCATCATCATTACCGCGGCGGCGCCGTCGTTAATGGATGACGCATTGCCTGCGGTCACCGATCCCAACGTATCGAATGCGGGCATCAGGCGGGCAAGCCCTTCTGCGCTGGCATCGGTCCGCGGCTGTTCGTCGGTATCCACCACCTGAGTTACGCCGTTTTTGTGCAGATTCACCACCGGCACAATCTCGTCCCGGAAGCGGCCTGAATCGATGGCCCGGCGAGCTTTTTGCTGTGAGCTGAGCGCCCAGGCATCCTGTAGCTCACGGGAAATACCGTATTCCCGGGCCAGGTTTTCCGCCGTCACACCCATGTGATAATCGTTAAACGCATCCCACAAGCCATCATGCACCAGGCTGTCAATCAGCTGACTGTTGCCTAAACGCGCCCCAGTGCGGCTGTCGGTTAACACATGCGGTGCGCGGCTCATGTTCTCCTGGCCCCCCGCAATCACCACATCGGCTTCACCGCATTGAATGGCCTGAGTGGCAAGGTGCAGTGCCTTAAGGCCAGAGCCACAAACGTCATTGATCGTAATCGCGGAAACGGTGTTCGGCAGTCCGCCGTTGATAGCCGACTGTCGGGCAGGGTTTTGCCCGGCACCGGCTGTCAGCACCTGCCCAAGGATCACTTCATCCACGGTGAGCGGATCCAGCCCTGTGCGATCCACCAGCGCTTTCACCACAACGCTGCCCAACTCCACCGCAGTAAAGCCCGACAACGCGCCCTGGAAACAGCCAATGGGCGTACGTACAGCACCTACGATAACGACGTCTTTCATCCCGACCTCAGCGCAAATTAGTCGCACCATAGTAGTTTATTGTTATCAACTATTATCGCAATTGTTTACGAAAAGTGAGTTTTATCACAAAGGTTTTCTCTGTCACTTAACATTCACAGGCCGCAATCCAGCCCTACATCATTCTCCGTCCCCAGCGCACCCTGTTTTATGGTAAATTCGCCCCCGTTTTTCTCAGCTACATGGTGTAAAAGTTCAACTAATGTCGAAATTATGGTCAAAAGACGAAACCCTGTGGAGTTTCGCCCTATATGGTACTGCGGTAGGGGCTGGCACCCTGTTCCTGCCGATTCAGCTAGGCTCTGCCGGAGCCATGGTGCTGCTGATTACTGCGTTGGTCGCCTGGCCCTTAACGTACTGGCCGCATCGTGCGCTGTGTCGTTTTATCCTGTCGGCTAATTTACCGGCAAATGTCGGTATCACCGGCGCGGTGAACCACTACTACGGTAAGAAGATCGGCAACCTCATCACCTCGCTGTACTTCATCGCCTTTTTCGTGGTTATCCTGATCTACGCTGTGGCTATCACTAACTCCTTAACGGAACAGCTGGCGAAACAGATGACGGTGACCACCGGGATCCGAATGCTGGTCAGCCTGGGCGTGGTGCTGGTCCTGAATCTGATCTTCCTGATGGGGCGTCATGCCACCCTGAAAGTGATGGGATTCCTGGTGTTCCCCCTGATTGGCTACTTCCTGTTCCTGTCGATTTATCTGACGGGCTCCTGGCAGCCAGCCGCCTTCACCGGTCAACTCACGCTCTCCACGCACACGCTGCACCAGGTCTGGCTTTCTATTCCCGTGATGGTTTTCGCTTTTAGCCATACGCCCATTATCTCGACTTTCGCCATCGACAGACGCGAAAAATTCGGCGATCAGGCAATGGATAAATGCAAAAAAATTATGCGGATTGCCTATCTGATCATCTGCCTGAGCGTGCTCTTTTTTGTCGTCAGCTGCCTGTTGGCTATCCCGGAAAGCTACATCACCAACGCCAAAAATGAAGGGGTTACTATCCTGTCGGCAATGGCAATGATGCCTGCATCACCGCACTGGCTGGCGGTATCGGGGATCATTGTGGCGATTGTGGCGATGTCGAAATCGTTCCTTGGCACTTACTTTGGTGTTATTGAAGGGGCGAGTGAAATGGTTAAAGCGTCACTGAATCAGGTGGGCATCCGCAAAAGCCGCGCCTTTAACCGTGCCACGTCTATTCTGCTGGTGTCTGCCGTCACCTTCGTCGTGTGCTGCATCAACCCTAATGCCATTTCAATGATTTACGCCATTAGCGGCCCGTTGATTGCGATGATCCTGTTCATCATGCCAACGCTGTCAACGTACCTGATCCCCGCGCTTAAGCCGTATCGCTCTGTCGGGAGCCTGATTACGCTTATCGTCGGCCTGCTGTGCGTCTCGGTGATGTTCTTCGGCTAATCTTTGCTGCGGCAGTCCCCCTGCCGCACATTCCGTTAAACTTTAATCAACTCATTTTTGGCTTAACCGGTTTACACTTAGCCGGTTAAGCCATTATGAGGAAACAGTGATGTCCAGCGTTAAACAGTCCGGTCAGTTCACACTCGGTGAAAGAGAAGTCTACCGTCTTGGTTACGGCGCCATGCAGCTGGCGGGTCCAGGCGTATTTGGCCCACCGAAAGATCACGATATGGCGATTAAAGTGCTGCGCGCCGCGCTTGAAGCCGGAGTCAATCATATTGATACCTCTGACTTCTATGGCCCGCACGTCACCAACAAAATCATCAAAGAAGCCCTGCACCCTTACCCACAGGCACTGACCATTGTGACCAAGGTCAGCGCTCGTCGTGATGAAAAAGGCAACTGGCTGCCCGCAATGTCCGCACCGGAGCTCACCGCGGCGGTGGAAGATAACCTGCGTAACCTCGGTCTGGATGTGCTCGACGTGGTGAATCTGCGCAGCATGATCAGCGCCCACGGCCCGGCCGAAGGCTCGCTGGAAGAGCCACTGGAAACCCTGATTAAGCTCAAAGAGAGCGGCAAAATTCGCCATATCGGCCTGAGCAACGTCACGACGAAACAGGTGGAAGACGGTCTGAAGATGACGGATATCGTCTGCGTGCAGAACTTCTATAACGTCGCCAACCGTCAGGACGACGCGTTGATCGATATGCTGGCAGCGAAGAACATCGCCTACACCCCGTTCTTCCCGCTGGGTGGCTTTACGCCGCTCCAGTCACAGGAAATCAATGACATCGCGGCAAGCCTCAACGCCACGCCGATGCAGGTCGCGCTGGCCTGGCTGCTGCAACGCTCGCCGAACATCCTGCTGATTCCGGGGACATCGTCTCTGGGCCATCTGCAGGAAAACCTCGCGGCGGCGGCGCTGAAGCTGCCGGAAGAAGCACTCAAGGTGCTGAATACGCTGCCGCAAGCGCCACAGCATTAATCGCTGAACGCCTGCGTTCAGTTATGCGCTAGAGCTTACCGAGAAATTGTTTTTCAAGTGTTGCGATAGTGCCGTCTTGTTTTAACTGACTGACGGCACTGTCGATTTTCTGCTGAGTCTGCGCATCGCCTTTACGCAAGCCAATGGCGCTGGTTGAGCTGAGCACCGGATCTTTCACCGCATCACCAGAGAAAGCGAACGTTTCCCCCGCCGGTTTCGCCAAAAATCCTGCCTGCCCTGCTGTCGCCACCACCAGCGTGGCATCCAGACGACCGTTCGCCAGATCGGCATAGATATTTTCCTGGTCAGGATACTCGACCACGTTCACGCCCTGCTTACGCCACTGCTCAATCGCATATTTGGCCTGCACCGACCCTTGCAGAACACCGACATTTTTACCGTTAAGCGCCTGCGCCGTGCTTGCCAGCGGCGTCGCTTTTGCAGAGATTAACCGCGTATCGTCCTGATAAAGCGACTGGGTAAAGTCCATGACTTTCTGGCGCTGGGCGTTCGGTGCCATCGACGACAAAATTGCATCAAATTTCTTCGCCTGCAGCCCTGGGATCAGGCCATCAAATCCGGTTTCTACCCACTCGCACTGAACCTGAGCACGCTCGCAAATGGCTTTACCCACCGCAATATCCAGCCCCGTCAGCGTGCCGTCGGCCAGCTTGTATTCATAAGGCGGGTAGGTCGGATCGGTACCAAAGCGCAGCACGGGGGATTCAGCCGCCAGACTGCTCAGCGAAACGGCGCAAAGCGTGGTCAGCCCGATGATCATTTTATTCATTATTAGCTCCGGTCATTCAGCAGTGAGGCGATCGAGGGCCAGCGAAATAAAGTACTTCACCCCCAGAGGAAGAACATCATCGTTAAAATCGTAATCGGGGTGATGGCAGTAGACTCCCCCTTGCCCTAGCAGCGCATACGCCCCGGGCTTACGCAGCAGAAACTCTGAGAAATCTTCTGAACCATTCAGGGGTTCAATATCAGTGCGTACTTTCTCGCTTCCGAATACCCGTTCGGCAGCACGTGCGGCCACCCGGGCCTGTTCAGGATGATTCACGGTGGCTGGCGAACCGTTGGCAAATCGCACGCTAATGTCACACTCGCTCACCACCGCGATCCCGGCACAAATCGCTTCAATCCGGGCTTTAGCCTGTGCACGCAGTGTTTCATCGAATGTGCGCAATGTGCCACTCAGGGAGGCAGCGGCGGGGATGACGTTGGGCGTGGTCCCGGCATGCAGACTGCCCATACTCAGCACCACCATGGCAGCAGGATCGACGCTGCGGCTGACCACCGTTTGCAACGCGCAAATCAGCTGTGCCGCCGCCATGATCGGATCATGGCATTTTTCCGGCGCAGAGCCGTGGCCGCCTACGCCGTGGATGTCAAACAGCACGTCATCACAGGATGCCAGCATTGCGCCTTCACGCACGCCAAATTCACCCGGCTGCAGATGCGGCGCATTATGCAGGCCATAGATTTCATCCCAACCGAAACGCGCCTCGACGTCATCGGCCAGCATCGCCAGCGCGCCACCCCCGTTCTCTTCTGCGGGCTGAAATAACAGCACCAGCCGCCCATGAAACTGGCGATGCTCACTAAACCAACGCGCAGCGCCCAGCAACATCGCGGTATGGCCATCATGCCCGCAGCCATGAAATGCCCCTGAGCGCGTTGAGCGCCATTCAGGCATTCCGCCTTCATCCATGGGCAGCGCATCCATATCGGCGCGCAGTGCAATCGTTCTTCCCGGACCTGACTCCCCTTCAATCACCCCGACCACTCCGGTGCCGCCAATGCCGGTCCAGGTATCGATACCCCAATCACGTAACAGGCTTGCCACGCGCAGGCTGGTACGGCGTTCGTTAAACGCCACCTCAGGATGGGCGTGCAAATCGCGACGTAACGCGATCAGCGCCTCAACATCAAACTCCACTTCCGGGTAACGCTTCGTCATCGGGGCCGCCCTATTTATAATCATCGGATGAATAATTCAGCACCTTCGATTTATCAGTGATTGGCTTTCAGGGTCAATTTTCCAAGGGTTATGCCTATAACCCGGCGTTATAGCAGGAGGCTTTATAAAGACTTCACAGCTCAAATTACTGGTCGCGATTGCACGCCAGGGCACCCTGATTGGGGCAGCACATGAACTTCATCTGACGCAACCGGCGGTGACCAAGAGCATGAAAGAGCTGGAAGCCCAGCTGGGGGTGCAATTACTGATTCGCAGCGGCAGCGGCGTGCGCTTCACCGAATACGGCGAAACGCTGCTGCATTCAGCCCGGAGAATTACGGCGGAATTAGCGCGCGCAGAACTCGCGATTGCTCAGATGAAGTCTGCCACTCATCCGGCGCTCAAAATCGGCGTTTCGCTGCTGTCGGCAACCGTTCCGCTCTATGCCGCAATAAGCCGGTTCAAAAGCCGCTGGCCGCAAGCCCGACTGGAGATAATGGAGGGGATGCCGAGGCAAATTATCGACAGCCTGCGCAGCGGCGAATTCGATCTGTGCCTGGCTTTTATTACGGAAAGTGATGTTATCGCGGAATTCTCTTTTATCCCGCTGGCCCAATGGCCGCAGCGTTTGATGACCAGCGGCGACAGGGTTGATCTCAGCCTGGCAGCACTGTCGCACTATCAATGGCTTTGGAATCATACGGCTGACAGTTGGCCGCTCTTTTGGCAGCATATTCACCCGTCTCAATCGCTCGCCCTGCCTGAGCAGATGACGCTGTGTACCTCATGGACGCTTTATCGCGCACTGGCCCAGGAGCCAAAAACGGTGAGCCTCTGGCCTGAGTTTCTGCTGCAAGGGGAGCTGGCGCCGCAAAAGCTGTATCAGCAAAACATCGCCTTGCCCGACATTACGCTCGGTTTCATCGTGCGCCGCGATCACGTCTTCAGCCGCCAGATGGAACACTTCATGGCGTGCGTGAAAGCAGAATTGGGCTAATTTTTTTTGGCAGCTGCGAAACTTTTCCACGACCGTCGGCGAACTGTGTATGAAACCCCTTATTTCTGGATCAGTGGAGCCCACCATGATGACGGTTAAACATCGCTTCTCGCAGTTCGCCACCGCCGCCGCGTTCAGTCTTTCCATGATTGCCTTCTCAGCCAGCGCCGCACTGCCGATGGGCGCTAAGGCACCCGATTTTCAGCTGCAGGGCGCGTTAGCGGGCAAGCCGCTCACCTTCTCGTTGCAGCAGGCGTTGCAAAAAGGGCCGGTGGTGCTCTATTTCTTCCCAGCCGCATTTACCAAAGGCTGCACCCTGGAAGCCCATGACTTTGCCGAGGCGACAGATGATTTCAAAAAGCTGGGCGCAACGGTGATTGGCGTTACCGCAGGGAACGTCGATCAGGTAGGGAAATTCTCGCAGCTGGAGTGCCGTAATAAATTTGCCGTCGCCGCCGATCCTGGCGCGAAAGTGGCCGCTGAGTATCAGACACAAATGCAGATGGGCGGCAAAACGCTCTCCGACCGCACCTCGTTTGTGATAGCGCCTGACGGTAAAATTCTGCTGAGCTATACGGACCGTAATCCGGATGCCCACATCCAGAAAACGATGGATGCGGTAAAACAGTACGCCCAGTCGCACTCCTGATCGCTTACTGGAAAATATGATGCTGACCGCGATGCTCGCCGCCTTCCTTGGCGGCATTATCCTCAATTTTATGCCGTGCGTGTTTCCGGTTATCTCGCTGAAAGCCTTCGGCCTGCTCCGCCATGACGGTGATACGGCAAGCGCCCGCAGCGAAGGTCTGGCCTTTCTGCTCGGGGTGATCGTCACCATGATGGTGCTGGCAGGGATCCTGCTGGCGGCACGCGCGGGCGGCGATGCCGTAGGCTGGGGTTTTCAGCTCCAGTCGCCGCTGGTCATTTCGCTTCTGGCACTGGTTATCCTCGGTGCGGCGCTGAATATGTTCGGCGTGTTTGAAGTGGGGCTTTCGCTGCAACGAGCCGGTGAAATCAACGTCGGCCGCGGCGCTTTTGCGCGCTCAGCGCTCACCGGCGCGCTGGCGATTATCGTTGCCACGCCCTGCTCTGCTCCCTTCATGGCGGGCGCGATTGGCTATGCGCTGGTGCAGCCTCCGGCCGTCGCTCTGGCGATATTTTTCATGCTGGCGCTGGGTTTTGCCGCGCCGTTTACCCTGATCTCACTCTTTCCGGCACTGGCCCGGCGTCTCCCCCGCCCGGGGCCATGGATGGGGATCCTGAAACACGGCCTGGCTTTCCCAATGCTGGGTGCCTACGGTTGGTTGGTTTGGGTGCTGGCGCAACAGGCCGGTACCACGGCGCTGGGGGTCCTTCTTGCCGGGTCAGTGGCGTTAGGTTTTGCCGCCTGGCTGTACGGTATGGCCCAACAGCGACAACTTGCTGGTCGCGGTTATCGCGTGATGTATCTGATAACCGCGGTGGTGATAATCGCCGTGCTGGCCCCTCTTCCCGGCGTGATGAAACCCGTCGCCAGCCCGGAGATAACTCAGGCCAGCGATACCGTGACGCCTGTCAAATGGACACCGCAAACCGTTGAGCAACAGCGCGGGCATGGCAAAGCTATCTTCGTGAATTTCACCGCCTCGTGGTGTATTACCTGTCAGGTGAATGACAAAACCTCGTTGTCCACGAAAGCAGTAAAAGACGCAATAGCGCGCACCGGTACGCTTTATATGGTGGCGGATTCGACTAAGTTTAATGCTGATGTTGATGATGCGTTGGGTCAGTTTGGCCAGGGAGGATTACCGCTGTATGTGGTCTATCCCGCCGATGGCAGCGCACCGACGATCCTGCCCCAGGTCTTAACGCCAGGGATAGTGATCAATGCCCTTAATCAGGCAGCGGGTAAAAAGGCGTGATGACCGCAAAAGTGGCGCGCCGGACTGACCCGGTGCGTTACAGCAAGGCGGTTTATGGTTAACCCAGGCGTTCCTCGCGAAAAGTGGCCTGAGTTCATGTCGCGAGCTCAGACGGGTGACAGAAAAGCGTATGCAGAACTGCTGCATACGCTGGTTCCGGTGATCCGCGCTATCGTCCGTAAGCACGTGGACAATGAGGCGCTGCTGGAGGATGTGATTCAGGATGTGCTGCTGACGCTGCACAGAGTCCGGCACACCTACGATCCTGCCTGCCCTTTTTTACCGTGGCTGATGGCGATCGCCCAGGCGCGCGCCATCGATGCACTGCGCCGTCAGGGGCGCTTTGCTCGCAGAGAAGTGGTGGAAGAGGAGCCCATCACCAACATTGCCGATGCTTCACTTGCGGCGAATACAGAACACCAGGACTCGCGTGAAGAGCTGTATGGCTTCCTCAATCAGCTCCCCGACAGGCAGCGCCAGATTGTGGAAAGCATCCACCTGCAGGAAATGAGCCTGATTCAGGCGGCTAAAGAGTACAACCTGAGCGTGTCTGCCGTGAAATCATTGTTACACAGGGCGTTGAGCAACCTTCGCCGCTTTGGAGCCAATCATGGCCAGTCATGATGCGTTAATTGAAAAACTTAGCCAGACAGCCGCACCCATAAAGCGCGTACAGCCCACCCGCCTGCGCGTGGCAAGCTGGGTGCTAATGGCTATCCCCGCCGGCGTTCTGGCCAGTTTCTTACTTGAGCGCAGTGCGACCGACTGGTCTCAGCCAGGTGCTGGCTGGGCGCTACTCCAGCTTTTGCTGGTCTTTATCATGGGGCTGTTCGCCATCAGCCAGGCTTTTCTCGGCAGCATTGCGGGGCATCGGCCGCTGCGCCTGCACTGGCTCTTTATGCTGATTACCCTTTGGTTTACAACGGCGCTGATGAGCCTCGGCCAGCAACCGCTGACGGCCAGCAGCCTGCACGATACCCACTGCTATACCTTTATGCTGACGGTGAGCCTGCCGATGATCGCCCTGGTGCTGACCTTTCTGCGCCACACTCGCACATTCGCACCGCTGCGCAGCCTGCTGCTGGCGGGCAGCGGCGTGGCCTGTATGGCAATGACGCTGCTCGCTTTCTGCCATCCGGTCCATCTGCATCCGGAAGATTTTTTGATGCACCTGGCGGCGATCGCCTCTATCGTAATGCTGACCGTGATCCTGGGCTGGCGATGGGTTGGCATCAATGCCGGAAGCACGCGGAATTAAGCACGCGATGCAAGGCTAAGAAGCCACTCCCGAAGTGCTTCCCGTGGTGCCCCCTGCAGCGATTGCAGTGGCTGGGGTAAACACCCTGGCTGGGCTTCTCCCAGTAATTCCGCAGCCGCTGCAACGACTCGCAGGCTCCCCCCTTGCTGGCTGAACATCTCCCACAGAGGCATCAGCTCAGCATTCAATAACCGCGCCTGTGCCACCTCCCCTTTTTGGACCGCCGCAACAATTCTGCCCGCCTGATATGGGAGCAGGCCCCCAATCACCGAACACCACAAATCACACCCGGCGATCAACGCTTCTGTGGCGCAAGCATCGCCGCTGATCCCCAGACGAATATGGGCTGGCAGTAATGCCCTCAGGGTCGTAATTCGTTCACGCGCAACGGTGGCAACGGTTGAAACAGGGGGAATTTTTATCGCCTGCACATTGGGCAATTCAGCAATTCGCTGAAGAAGGTCGTCGCTGAAAGTGAACTGAGTGGTGCGAGGGTTATCATAAACACAAAGCGGTACAGATAACTGACGGCACACGCTTTGATAAAGATGAAACACCTCATCGTCATTCAGAGGCTGATAAGACTGCGGGGAGAGCATAACGGCGCTGGCACCTGCTTTTTGCGCCGCTTCGCTAGCGCTCAGGACATCCTTAAGACGCAAAGCGCTGATGCTCACCATGACGGGAGTGGCACCTGCAGCCTCAACCGCTACGCGGAGAATCTGTCGTCGTTCATCTGGTGAAAAATACGGATAGCACCCTGTCGAACCCAGTACCCCGATAGCGTTAACGTTAGCCAACCTCAGTTTGTCTATCAGTTGCCTGAACGACGCCCAATCAATGTCATCATGTACAACAGGTGTTAAGGGAAAAGCACACAGCCCTGAAAAATCCATGCAGCCTCCAGACGATCTGCCGATCGCGCATTCAGAATCACACTATCTCGATGATTAATAATGATGTAGAAACAACTGTATCATTCTCAGGAAAAGGGGTCGGCGTTGAAAACAAAAAAAAGAGGCATCGGGCATATTGCCATCGTGGTTGATGATTATGATCGTGCCATTGAGTACTACACCACAAAGCTCGGTTTTACGCTGGTTGAAGATACGCCGCAGCCGGGGAAACGCTGGGTTGTTGTGACACCTGATCCCGAAAGCGACTGCAATCTGCTGCTGGCGCAAGCATCCAATGACCGACAAAAAGGCTTTATCGGCGATCAATGCGGTGGCCGGGTTTTCCTGTTCCTGCAAACCGACAATTTCTGGCGTGATTACGAAGCAATGAAATCTGCGGGCGTGCATTTCTGTGAAGGGCCGAGGAGTGAGGAATACGGAATGGTGGTGGTGTTTGAGGATCTCTATGGCAATCGCTGGGATCTCTACCAGAAGGCATAATAACAGGGGCCGCTTGCCCCTCTTTCTTTAGTGCTGTTCGCGAATCGACTGATTGTGGTCAGACTCGCTTTTGAGGATCCATCCTGATCCCGTCGGGACTAACGGGACCGGTGATTCTGCAGGCTTGAGCTCAATAAGATAGGCGCGTGCCGACGTCAGCTCAGCGTGGCCAGCACACTGTTTGCGTGTCACCTGAACACCATTTCTGGCATCAAGATGTTGGGTATTGCCATAGTAAGTGCAGTTATCGCCGCCCTGGAAGGTCACCTCTCGGGGCGTAAGATCCTGAATATCTGTCGTGTTCACGACGTTAACATCGGCCAACACCGTAGCGGGAGCCAGAAGAAATAACAGACTGAAAATTCTATTCATTTTATTATCCCGCTTCATCAATGCGTGTTTAACGTTAATAAGTTTAACACTACACTCTGCTAAGGAATATTATTTCCCCTGCGCTGTCTGTTTAATTTTAAATTATCGACATGTATGTCACAGGTATCAACGTCGGAAGCGGATTACTACACCGTTGACGGGAGGGACGATACCCCTTTTCGTTCGAAGATATCCCCGTACCTTTACGGTCATTTATGAGAGGCAAAAGCCGAATGAACGAGACAAAATTCACGGACCAGAAAAATTGTAGACAGCTTTGTTATAAAAGGCTTCCCGGAGCATCTTCTACTCTATCTTGAGCCATATCTGCACCAGTAATGGTAATAGCACTGATAACCTCATCATCGTTCGTTTTCTGTATATATTCCATTGTCCAGCCCTCTAAAAACAAAGGTCGCAAATGGATGTCATCCTTATTCTTGCTGAGAAGACTTTGCTTTTCTCTCTGCATAATTGTTTTCTTTCTTGCGTCGCTTATCCGATCAATATCCTGACCGGTGACATCCAACAGCGTCAGCTGGTAAGTCACGACTTTGTCGCGTTCGTTCATCTGTGCGCTGTCAAGACGGGTGTTTTTATGAATTTGCTTACCGACGGCGTGTTGGTTTAACTGCTGAACTTCATTACGCATATACACCAGCGCCGCTTTATAATCTTTCTTGTCTGAAGAATCGTTGGCATGCGTAAAGAGAGGGTGTTGCAGAATAAGTCCTACAGATAAAGATGCGACAACCATCACAGCGATAAAAAATGAACCTTTCAGCAGAAGTTTGGTTTTCATATCTTATATCCATAATAAACGCATAATAAAAGTTAAAAACAATTTATCGCCCATCAGATAAATACCGAACCGCTATTTTTCCTGATGGGGGGTTTTCATCTGTGCACAGCGCTTGATAATGCATCACCGTCTGAGGCGGCTAGCAGTATCATCAGGATAAAAAAGCATGTCAACGCTTACTCCCGATAAATTCAACAAACATATCTCATATGAGATATCTGCACTTAATAGGTATCTTCAGACGCTTCCCGCGCCTTTGCACATACGCATTCGCAACCCTGTCGGATAACACCAGACTGTGACGACATATCCACTATTTTACATGTTCCGTTTTTTTCCGTTTTACTTTCACCATCATTTAAGTAAACTTTAGGTGTAATTTAAAGATGTTATTTCACCTTATTATTCACCTAATGCTAATGTTCTCGTTATTAAACAAGTTCATATGCCGAGATGAGAATGACAATGAACGCTAACCTTGACTTCAATAACATGGATGATTTTAACTCGTTCATCGCCTTCATTAAGGCCAATGCCATACAGCGTAGATACAGTAAAGGTGAATCATTAAAATTAAATCAGGATGTTGTTGGGATTGTGCTTGATGGCCGCATTGGTGTTTACTATAAAGGCAATGGAAAATTCATTGAACATGCCTTTTATGGTATGCCCATCATGGAACATAATAACATCACTAAAAACCATCCCTTTTATTATCGCATTGAAAGCGACGCCGTTATTGCAACACTGCCCACCGAACGCATTTTTGAGAACAGCACTCCTGAGAGAAAAAACTACGGCATGATTTTTATTTCATTAATCCATGCAATCTTTGAAAAGCTCGCCACGGTATATGAAATAAGACATACCGGAAACGGCTACCAGGTCGTTAAAGAACTGATTGAGCTCTATCAGTACGAAACCCACGTCACCCAGGGTCTGGCCAGCTACATTCTAAAAAGAACCTACCTCTCAAATAGTTATGTCTTTAAGATTCTGGCAGCGTTAAAAAAAGAGCAATTCATCGAAATGGAAAATGCGCGACTGGTGAAAATAATCAAGCCATTACCAGACAAAATATAAAAAACTGCGTTTAGCGAATCTAACATCACACCGTTCAGAATGGCCTGTGTCATTCTGACGGACCGTTATCTTTTGTCGTAGCAATTTATGGCATGAATACGTTCATGCCGTCAGCATTCTCACGCCTAAAAAATAGTCGTCAGCAATAACGTTATGAGATGATTACTCTCACACCGGGGATTTATTTATGCGCTTTAAAAAAACAACGCTATGTTTTATAGCCGGCCTGCTTTGTACCACCAATGACAGTCATGCTGCTGATTCTGAGGCATTATCACCGGCTGAAATGGAAAAAATCGCGAAAATGACGGCGAACCCGGTTGGAGCCGCCTGGATGCTATGGACACAATATGACATTACCCAAATCAGGGGGGATAAATTTAGCGGCACGGTTTCCCGCACCAGTTTTCAGCCAATCATGTCTTTCCCTTTAAAGTTTGGCCAAAGCGACTGGAACCTTATTGTCAGACCCAATCTGCAATTTTATAACACGCCAGACTTAGGGCATCTGTCCGCTAATGGTGATGGTTCCTATTTTGCTCATGGCAGAGCCAGCGGTATGGGAGATACAGGTTTGTTAACCCTGTTAGGCCCCAATAAAGAAGATGGTTTTGTCTGGGGGGTTGGTGCCTCACAGATCTTCGATACGGCAGAAAATGATTTCCAGGGTCAAGGCCGGTATCAGGTAGGCCCGGCGCTGTTAGTCGCCAAGCTCGCCCCTCACCCAGGGGGCACCAATGTTGGGCTCCTGGCTCAACACTGGTGGTCTGCGGATAATAAAAACAACCGTAAAGACACCAGCCATACCGATATTCAGTACTTTATCAATTACCGTTTAAGCGGCACGGAACTGATTGGGATGAGCCCGGATATAACCATTGACTGGAAAAAGAAGCAGGGTGACAGGCTGACCTTCCCGGTCGGACTGGGGTATTCCAACGTCGTCAAGCTGGGTAAATTGCCCGTTCGGTTTGCCGCAGAATTGCAATATTCCGTGATATCCCCCGATGATACGGGTACCCGCTGGAATCTGAAATTCATGTTCATTCCCGTCTTACCCAGCCCATTCCTTTGATAAGCCTGCGCTGAGCGGCCTGCCTCATAACGATAAAGGCAGGTTCGCAATGCTTAACAGCAGTACCGCGGCCAGCGAATTAATGGCTATCAGTCGGGGCACGGAGGAACGACGCTCAATAAAGAGATAGCTGATGATGCTTATCCCAACGGCGGCGGCAATACAGAAAGCCATCGTCAGGCCGGTTATTTGTCTTTCAAAATAATAGCCAGCCCAGACGATCACTGGCCAGTGCCAGAGATACAGCGAGTAGGACATTTTCCCGACTGGGGAGAGCACGGAAAGCCACTTGTTTATCGGGGCCTCAGGAAGCAAGAGCAATACCACGGTGGCAATACAGGGTATCACGGCCCACAGTGATGGCAGGGCATTGTCTCCCTGATACAGAATGCCACACGCCAGGATACTGACCATGGCAAGGCCATAGAAGAGCGACGATAGCCCTGATACCCGGAAACGCTGAGTGGGGACCCAGGCGGCTATTCCCCCAATGGCAAACTGCCAAAGACGTTCAACAAAACCGTAATAGCCCATCCCCCCCGCAAGTTGGCTGACGAGCAGAGAGCCCAGCGCAATCATGCAGAGCGTCCGCCATCCGAGGCGTGCGATACCCAACAGCACAATCAGCAGATAAAACTGCATCTCGACGGATAACGACCAGGTATGTAAAAAAGGGTACGCCGCTGAGAGTCCGGCGAAATAACCCACATGCTGTGAAGCCCAGATATTTGAGACGTAAAGTAAGGTTGTCCAGCCATTACGCGCAATATCCTGCCTGTCCATGGGGAGCACCCACCACAGCATGGCAAGGGACACGATGATAACCATGCAAAGCAGCGCAGGTAATAATCGCTGTATTCGTCGCGCAATAAATACCCACGGAGTAAAAGGCGTCTGCATGAGTGCCGTTTTACTCATGTAGTAGCCAGAGATGACACAAAAAACGTCAACGCCGACAAAACCACCTGAAATCCACCCCGCATGAAAGAAGACCACCAGTAATACGGCTAATCCACGTAATCCATCAATATCGGTACGACGGTGAGTCATCATTTCTTTTCAAGAAGCGGTAATGTTTTATCCACAATACCCGCACCCCAGACTTTATAGCTTTGCGGCGTCAGGTGCAGCCCATCGACAGTTTTGACGGCATTACTTTTCATCAGCAAGGTGCTGTCGATATAGGTACAGGGTTTTACATGCGTGCTAAGAAAATCTGAAATTCGTTGGGTCTTTTGTTCCGTTTTCCCATAGCGCGGATTAAACGTGCCCCATGTTGGCCCGACCCATATACACTGGGTTTTGCTGCTGATGGCAGTGGTAAGCGGCGTCATTTCCCGTTCAACCCATTCCGCCGGGAGAGTTTCTGCGTTGTAGGCCCCCAGGGTATCGCCATACACCACAATCACGGCGGTGGGATGCCATTTGTTTATCAGCGTATTGATATCAGGGAAGGGAAATTTTGTTTCATAAGGATCGGTAATTGGGGCCGTTCCCTCTCTCACCGAACCACCGCAACCATTATCGGTCGGTCCCTTAATCCAGGCTTTCGGTGTGGAAGAGCAATCGCCATACGTAATCACTTTGGCGCCCATTTGTTCATACGCCTCGGGAAGAACCGAAAGCAGAGACCCTTCAAAAGCGACATGGCTATCCCCTATTATTAACAGGGTGACTCCCACCAGCGCAGCATTCATTTTTTGACTCCCTTCAAATTAAGGATGAAGCAGGAAAATAATGCATCCTAAAGGCGCGATCATAGTATAAATCGGAGGCTGACACTAGGCAGGTTGCCGCTTACGCATCCCCTGACTGCCTGATAATGTCACGCCAGGCTAGTGCAATTTCATCAGTGAGGAAAACGTTGAAACGAGGCTATTCACCAGAAAATGTAGGCTGAAGCATCATGAAAGGGGTGTAAAAGAATACTGGAGCGGGCGAAGGGAATCAAAGCATCGAAGACAATCACTCACTAACCATTTGTTTCATAAAGAATCATGAATCCTTTTGGTTACAGTAATGGTTACACATTGAGTGATCTCTGGTCAAGGCTGAATGAAAGTAATGTTCCCCTCGGAGGAATAGACAAAGCTGAGAAGTGCGGTAATGTCCTAATGTTAAAACTTCAAGCGATGGTAGCCCTCAATACTCAAGAAACAATTTTGGGAGGGCTAAAGGGGGGAATCGTAAGGCTTTATATATATTAGATACCTATGGAGATTTTTGTGAGGAATTTTAAGCACAAGAACCATCTGCTAGCGCCACAAGCCCCCACCGACCGCAAAGTGAAGACCAGTTAGCACCAGAGCAATAGCGATTGCGGCAGCAAAGAGAACGCCACAAACCGACGATAGCCTATTGAAGACAACGCGATACACAATTCCCAAAAGAAACAAAGCCCCTGAGGCCCACCAAAAGGCTCTAACAGCCCTAGCTAACGCTCGATAGGTTGACCACTGCACCCCACCATAGATATAACCAGCCATGCTTCCAGCAGCCAGTAATAGCAAAGCCATCCCGACAAATGACCCGAGACCTTTCAACATATTGATATTCCTTTAGATAACAAAAAGAATGAGACCTAAAGGATAACCTGATTGTGGTTATACTGCTGATCGTTTGTCCCGATCGGTAAATTGAAATTGATCGCTGGTATCTATTAGTCCCAGTGTGGACACAATGGAAGCTGTGTCGACTGCCATCAGGCATAACGCCTTACGGCCTTCTGGTGTCCTTGGGTCAATCTTGGTTGTAGTAGACATGATCATAGCCCCCTACGTCCAAGACGTTTGAGGGCCACACTGCGGTCCTCATTCTCTGAGGCACACGGGCGATAATCCAGACGTGCCCTGTAACGCTCAGAGAAGCCAGCAGCAGCCTTTAAGACCCCATACGAGTTATCCTTAGCAGCCTCAATGGTCATCGCTTGGATGGTGTTTAGGGAGTCCTCAAGGATGGTTAAGACCTCAATGCCTAACATCCCATCGTAGGACATAGCCAGAGCGCCAGCGGTCTTGTAGTCAAGCATGTAGGTTGTGATTGTCTGACCCAGTTTCTGACCATTACCTTTGACATTTAAGCAGGTCCTCAATTTGAGTACGTGCTCCCCCGGGAAGATTCTTTCCAGTTTACGCTTAACGTTATCTGGACGTTTCCCTAGACCCCGAGCCAACTCACCGATTTCAATGAGGCCCTTACCGTCAGACATAGCTCGGTGAAGGTAGGCTATTTGATTGGTCGATAATTGTTTATTATTCATTGCTTGATTACCTTTTAAATATGCACCCTAAGCCGCACCCCGCTGACCTACTCAAAGTCCCCAAGCGAAGAGACCAGCAGGACAAAGGATGCATATTTAGAATGTCTTTGAGATTGAAAGGAATAGTGTCTTGCGGAGACACTGATAGGAATTAAGAGCGCAAAGGTGGTCATTAATTACATGCCAGCCTAAGAGGCGATCTTAAACATATCTTTTAGATAGGGTTGTTTATTACAAGAAACCAAACCAGAACAATAAAGGTCTTTAGGTTATTCTTTAAGTTAACTCTAAGGTCTTTAAGGTTTTATTATTATCTTGTGTAAAAAAGCAATATAACTCTAAGGTCTTTAGGTAATCTTTAAGTTTAAGCCCCTGTAGACCAGAGACCATAATTAATATGATTTCTATTGTTGGCTATTCACTTATCGACTGACCCAGAGCACACGGAAAGCATTCACTTTTAGTAAACGCTTGGTGTCTGTATTTGGTCATCCCGCCCCTGAAAGGATGCGATAAGTTACGGTTAATTGTCATAGAGGGAAAACTTATTGTCGTCCCTCTCCCTATAGTGAGTCGTTATTAATTCTGTTGACTTCACAATAAGTGCATGAATGAGAGTTAAGGCATGAGTACGAGCTTATCCTTGATTCCTCAGAGGCCTTCTCCCTATAGCGAGTCGTTAACCCTAAGCGCTCTTTTTGTCCCGATTTTCGATGCCCTGCCGTGGTCCCTCAGGCATACTCTGGAACATCGCCTCGATTTCTTTTGGTCTCGTGATTCGGTCATCAACAATGATATTCAACAGCTTAAAGAGGCCATGCGTTAACTGTGGGTCATCATCAAGGTTAATCACCCCGGGATGGACCGCCTGATTTCCTACGATACGACAGATGTCTGCTGCTTGCTGGATACGAGGAGGTAACCCTTTATCCACGAGAGACTTTATGTCAGTGTTAATGTTGCTCCCCGGCTCACCTAAGTGGACCATTAGTTTCTGAAGGCACAGCCGGAGAAGCGCTGCGGCCCCTTTAGGAGACAGGTTGACGATGCTTCTGGCTTCCATGTAGTCGGACTTACAGTCTTCCGGCATGTCAGGGTTAGGTAATTCAACACCACTCGCCGCTGGAATAATTAGTCTCTCCTGAAACCAATAACTTTTCTGTCTGCAATGATCGCATGTTGCTGTATGCATGGGGACACTTGTGCCACTGTTGTAGTAATAAAGCTGTTGCCATCGCTGTTGAGCAAAGGCATTACAATACGAGCAGTTAAATGCTTCTTTATTAAATTCTGGTGCCTCAAATGGTATCGCCATCTACAACTATCTCCTTATAAACATCAGACATCACAATCACCAGTCTATCCACCTCAACCTCTTTAGCGTATCGGTCATAGGTAATTGACCCAGAGCTATGCCCCATGACCGCCTGAGCATACGCCAATTCAACTCCATATTGTTTTAACTGAGTCGCAACTGTATGCCTGAACGAATGGAAAGCCAGCCCGTCACGCTCAGCAAGAACCTTAGGTAACAGCGTACGGTTAAACCATTTACTCACCTGCTCACCGTAACCGTTCTTCATCAAGCGCAAACCATCAAAGACCATAGCGTCATCACCAGCAACGCCTCTACGGGTCTCTACAAGTGCCACAAAGTCAGCCAATGCGAAACCATAGGCCCCATCAACCAGAGGAACACAGCGATCACTGTGAGCGTTCTTGATGCTCTTACCGGGTAGACCACTATCGTCTTCATTGATATGGATATAGACAGCCCCAGCCCCAGTAGTCCTAACGCCCTTGACCTGAAGTTGAGCCACTTCGTTAAGCCTTGCTCCAGTGATGGCAGCCAAAGCGGTAACATAGTAGTGATAAGGTTTACCTGAAGCCTTCAGAGAGTATGACTTAGCGGCGACCAGCAGTTGCCCCACCTGCTCCGTAGAGAAGGCGTTACGAGCCTCAGAGGCTTTGCGCTGAGGGACCTTAAGCTCCAGACCCTCAGTCATATTCTTTTTAATCAGGTCATTACGGACAGCCCACTTAAATACAGCCGCCATCTTGATGAGATACTTGTTATTGATGGTAACGACATCCAGACGATCAGTCTTATCTTCACGGCTCAACAGGTCAGCTAGTGGGGCATCCTTAAAGCGCTGCTTACGGTTCTTAGGTAACTGCTGGAGCACATCACGCACCCTAAGCATGTCAGCCCTGTTAGCGTCTGCATTGAGACCCAGATGGTCGAATATTTCGATTAACGCAGCATGTGACGCTTTGTTTTCCCTTAAGGTTGCAGGCTTCCAGTTCTGAGAGTTCTCCGCTTCGTATTGCTCAAAGAGGCTCGCTACGGTAACTCCGGGATTAACCTCTGGAGCACTAACAGATAGGGACACAGAGGATTGGGCAGAAGACCGATCAATACCGCTAAAACCATCGATATAATCTATGAGTGGCTTACTGTCTCCCGTATCGATACGCTTCATACAGGCCTTAAGCACTCCCAAAGCCTCGTGAATGTAACGATGCTGGTCAATGCTGAGGGGTTCACTGGCAACAGCATCAACAAGATTCTCACCGATTTCCACATAAAGACCACTGTATGTCTCCCTCATGTCAGGTTCGAAGAGGTCTGAACGTCCCGTTGAAAGTTCCCACTCAGCGATGTCTTTCAGATGACCCCTCATTTCCTCATAGGTGGCATTGGGTTTGTCTGCGTGTATTGCCTTGAGTGCTGCCTTAATGTGCCGTGAGTGAGCCATAGCGGTACGTCTATCCTTGGTCCGTAAAGATACTGACGCTAGTTTATAACGGTTGTGAGAAGGAAGCGAAGCGGTGAGGCGACCAGTGGTCTTCATCCTAAGGCGGATATAGAAAACACCATTACGTTGATAAAGATAGGTTCTTGAATTGAGCATGTACTGAGACCTTAAGTCTGCTCACTACTTCAACAAAGTTAGTCATCATGTTGGTTACAGTGAGTAAAACTATCGGAAGGCTTAAAGCCGTATCCCTTAGGATTCAGTAAGTTGGAGTACTTTAAGAAGTGTCATGGAGCGGGTGAAGGGAATAGAACAAAACCACCAAAAACCATTAAAATCAATAACAAGCCAAAATACAAAACGAAAGCTATACACTTTTCTATACAGTATTCGCTTCGCTTCATCCTCACCTCCCAACAGGCATGTTGGGTTAACAAATAGGGAAGCAAACTATCTACCCCTCAATTCTACATCAAGTCATAGCGGCCAGCATACCCGGATAGTGCCTGACGATGATGTCGTTCATCCTGTCAATCAGATCAAGACGCTTAAATGTGATGTGCGCTGAGCCCTTCTGGAAGTAGCGTATCGAAAGATACTCATCTTCGTATACGGTACTGTGTTGCTTGCTGATATGGTCGGCTAATCTGACGCAGAGATCGTGACGGTTTTCGGGAAGAGGCTTACCATCAAGCAGATTCAGCATGCGATCTAAATCCGCTAACTGATCCCGTCGTTTTCCATGTAGTAAACCAAATCCCCAGCGGTCATGTTTCACGAGAGCGTTGACGATGATCTTCTTACCAAACTTACAGGGTGAGTTCGTTTTGTAGTCCCAGCTCAGGCTTTTGAAAACGTTAATGACGCCACGCTCAAATACCTCATTCTTGCTGTGATGCAGCTGCTTAAACGTCGAGAGGATGTTTTCTTCACTGATAGCCGGAATATCGTCCCGCTCAAGATTCCGGTACCACTCGTCACGGGCGGCGGCATCCATCAGGGAAATCATGCCTGATTGTTTCATCAGATCGCGCCAGATACTGCGGTCGAGATTGCAGGTAATGACCTTCATGGCAATTTCTTCTTTCTCTGTCAGCCAGCAGCCGCAGCGGAAATCCTGCTTCATGGCCCAGTCCAGGGCTGTTTTACCTCCGATACTGCTGGTGAGCGCAGAGATCTCGGCCAGCTGGTGGATCATCGCCCTGATTCGCTCCAGCGCAACGTTACGTCCGGTGACGACACGCTCAATATTGGTGGAACTGATGATTTCGGTGTGCCCCGATATGACATCAGGATCATTAAAAATTTGTAGTTCAGACATTTTTCTTTCCTTTATATAAACCAAAACGCCAGCCGGTAAGGGCTGGCGTATATGCGCGTGGCGTTTTTGCCGGGTGAATCATGTTGATTCTGGGCGGCGCAGAATCTGAAGATGCCGGAGATCGGCAACATCACGGCGTGCCTGTCGGATCAAGGGCAGCAGTACGGCGGAATCGGTCCGATCTTCATCGTTGTCGAAGATGATGAGTGTTCCGTAATCGATATTGTCCTGGAGCCAGTCAGACAGGATATCCAGTGCGGCTTCAGTGGTTAATGTCGGCATGTTGTACCTGTGTTGGGCGGTGGAGGGATTACCAGTCAAAAACCTCAAAGTCTGGCAGCTGTTCACCAAAGGCATCCAGATGAATGATGCCCAGTTGATAGCGACGCATCAGGATGAGTAACAGGCGACGGCAGGCGCTGGAGAGACCCAGGCGTTTAAGTCGCAGGATCGGAAACGTCCATGCATCAAGGCGGATCAGATAGCCGCTGCCGGTATAGTGGATCCATTCGGCGTTGCCATACTCCGGATCCTCATGCGACAACGCATACAGCAGCGAATTGTCTTCACGGGTGATATGCGCCGTGCTGCAACATAGTCCACTGAGCCGGATCCTGAAGGGCACAGGACTTTCGACGCTAACGGTTCCCGGTTCGTCCGCAATACGCAGTGTGCAGCCGTTGCTGTTCACGGCATCGACCAGCTGGCTGAGTTCAATGCCGTCCAATCGACGGCAATCCGCCCCCTATTGAGCGCCAGTATGTTGATGCTGTCTGCTTCAATATTGAGAGAAAGCTTCATTGTGGTGAATCCCCTCTGGATGGCCCCGTACCGCAGGTGATACGGGTGACCTGCTGATAGCCGTTACGCTGCATCAGGCCGGTAGCACGACGGGCGCGAAGAATGTCGATACTGCTGATAAACGGCGACTGCTCCATGACAGTGAATCCACTGCGGTCAGTGCGTACCAGGTCATATTTCTCGACAATGAAGTTCACGGCGTCGCACAGTGAAATTCCGGCGTCGATATGCTCCTGAATGACGGCATCGTTGCCAAACGGTGTATCGCTGAGTACCAGGCCATAGTGCTGACCCAGCAGGTGGGTAAGCAGGGTCTGCCAGATTTCTACAGGCATCAGATGTGACGATGCCGCCCTGGACGGGAGTAAAGGTAATGTTTGCATACTGTGTTCTCTGTATTGTGTTGAGTGAAGTCGTGAAATTAAAACGGCGGATGTCGGGAGAGGGGTTAACGTGTCAGCGATGACAGGAAACCAGCTTCATTTGCTGACACTGTGACGAGGGGCTTTACGGGAATGACAAGAGAAGACGCCATAGCCCTTCTTTCGCATCACTAAAATAAATTTAACACTGAGTACTCTTTTTATCGTGTATAGCCCATCCGGGTTAAACGGATGGTCAGCAGTAAGGATTGGATACTGAAGCTGGTATTAATCATGACGTTAGCTGTGCTGACATTTCTGTCAGTGCAAACGCAGGGATTACCCTGAAGAAGAAACTTTCAGTGCAACTGCTTCTGTTGGTTCAAACTTAAAATTGAAAACACCTCAGTAGTCTTTATTCTTCGCTTTTACCTCGCTTATGGCGGATGTCGATAACATTGCTTGTCTTCTCTTCATTTATATTTGACAGGATGAAATCCCGTTGTGCCTGAGTAAGGTCTGGATGTTCGAGCAGTCGCCGCAAAGCGTCGCTAAAATTTAGCCAAAGCAGCCTGTCATCATCGTTCATTGCTGTGTCTCTTATATTCGTATTCTGAAAAACTAAAGCAGTGGCGCTGGTCGCACCACAACCAAATGGCAAGAAACGTCCGGTTGATGATGTATGGACAGAAAAAATGCCGCTCAGATGAACGGCAAGCACTTCACGGATTATGGTTTACCTGATAATCGTAGCTGACTTATTCAAAATGTGTATGAATGATTCAAAATAATACACAACATGAATGAAAAGGCTTATGCTGCTCATGTAGTGCGAACTTTGTAACGCCGGGCAATTGCTCTCCCCTGGAGGCGACAGGATTTGTTTCCAGGGGATTTTTTCACAGGAGAGAGGTTGCGGTGCCGGGTGCCTCCCGGTGAGCTGACCATTGCTGATAAGCCCGCGCGTCGTTGACCTTAACACTCCACGCCCCGCCGCTCAGGGGGATTCACCGCTCCGGTAGCGTAGCACTACTCTCCCGATTCTGAACAACAGAAGCCATTAAGTACCGTGATGGAGACATCAGCGACAGCATCTGTTGTCGATAATGAGGAAGACAGCTATCGTGCCATGGAAATAATGTGGCTCATCGGTGAGTCCTCATCAGGGCTGCCTGGCGCATGACTCACAGGCTGACCAGGATAGATGGCAAGATAAACATAGCCGCAGCTGCCGAGCGTATCGGCTTCACAGGTCAGGCCATTGTGGTACAGGGTCACGCAGTGCTGATGGCGTGGGTTGAGTTCACCGGAGACCAGCATTAACTCAAGCTGTTTGAGTATTAACGGGAACGCCTGGTCAAGTTCGCGGGCTTCAGCCTCGCTAAACTGACCGGTGATACTGGCACGGTCGGCCAGACAGTGCAGCCGGTGACCTTCCTGTACCAGGCGAGCGCCAAGCCGTGGGGTGATATCACGCTTCAGTCCCCATTCGGGAACAGGGATATCGGTAGTGGTGTCATCTGACATGAAGCCCTCCTTAAAAGTTACGAGGTGAAATTAATTGAGCGTGACGCTGCGCAGGACGACATACGGGCCATTGCGGTCCTGTCGGCGCTCGGCGAACACAGCCAGTACCCCGCTGATGTCCTGCACCTCCCGACCGGCGTAATGGCAGATACTGCCGGACCATGCGTATTTGCCGGTGCAGAAGCGAAACAGCCGGGAGCCCGGATGCTGGCGGTATATCGCCATGGCCTGACGTTTGCTGATAATTCTCATGAAAAATGTCTCCTTATAACCAGCCTCGTTCAGCGAAGGACACAATCGTTGTGCCACCCACGACAAGATGGTCCAGCACACGGACGTCAACCAGCGCCAGTGCCTGCTGCAGCCGCGCCGTTATCCGGCGGTCTGCCTGGCTGGGTTCAGGGTGTCCACTGGGATGATTGTGGGCGAACACGACCGCTGCGGCATTGTGCTTCAGGACGGATTTCACCACCTCGCGGGGATGTACGCCGACATTGTTGACAGTGCCGCTGAACAGGGTTTCGTGAGCGATAAGGCGATGCTGATTGTCGAGATACAGTGCCATAAACACCTCGCGCTCCTGACCGGCCAGATGCAGACGCAGCCAGTCACGGGTAATGCTGGTGGAGAGAAACGGTACCCCGGGTTCACGCAGTTGTTTCTCCAGCAGGCTGATAGCACGGCGGATGGTCTGTTGCGCGTAAGGTGACAGTGTGGAAGGCGGAAGTGTTTCAGGTAAGAGCGGGAATAAATCGGGCTGAGTGGAGGAAGGCGATGAGTACGTTGTCATGGTCAGGCCCTCAGTCAATCAGCCGCATAATGCCGTGGCATTCGGCGTGCTCCAGTGCGTAATCGCGCAGCCGGTAGTAATGCGCCGTCATCGCATCGCATTCAGTGCGACAGGCGTGGTGGCTGTACGCCATCAGGCACACGGCGATACCCGCCGCCTCACTGCTGAGTTCAGCCCCGTTACCGTTCATCTCACTGAACAGTGACCAGCGCTGCGCGTTGCTCTCGTCCTCGGGGGCGATAAAAGCGCCACCGTTACTCAGGGTGTAAAGGCGCCAGACACCGCCGTTGTAGTCGTCACACAGGCGGTCCATCCAGGCAAAGATGTGCGGCTCCAGGATGAGCCATTGTGGAATAGTGCCAAAGTGCTGCGGCCAGAAGCGGATGCGGTCCTCATCCGCTACGGGGCTGGCGGTAATATGGTTCGGGTCTGCAAGCGGAACAGTTTCGGCAGAAGTGAACAGGGGGAACAGGTTGTCGGTCATGGTGATTCTCCGTAATAGACGCTATTGGCGTGAGTTGCCCGTGAGTGGGTAAGAAGGGAAAGTAAACGGGTGAAGCGGCAGCGTTTCGCTACTCTGAATGCTTCCGGTCAGGACGCCGGTGTACAAATGTAAGGGCTGAAAGCCCATAACCTCATAGCGACAAGGGGTGATGAAACCGGATACGCGTCACACCTGGCTGCGTTTGAGACGATCCCCGTGCCGGTGCTCTGGTCATGCCAGCGGAGACTGCGGTATATTTCCTGCAACCGACCTCAGATCGGTGCGTTTAGTCATCAGATTCACCCCGCTTTGTCCCCCGTACTTATGACGGCAAAGTCGGGGCATTTTTCAGCTCAGTGCCTGCTGCAGCTCTTCCGCCATCACCCACAATGCACGATTGAGTTTGATATCACCGTCGATACCGTTAACGGCACGGGTACGACTGCGTTTGCCCTGGACTGAGCGACCGCTGAGGCCCCCTTTGCTCAGATTCTCCTGCAGCCGGTTGTAGACGCTCCACAGGTCACTGCTTTCATCCTGCCAGCGACGTGGGGAGAGCACCTGGGATTCAGTGACCGGCTGGTGCTCTTCGCCAAAACGGTACGTCAGGGCCGCTTTCGCCAGTGCCTGTTGTGCCGGGGGAGGCAACAGCAGCGTCTGCATGGCGTCACGCTTCTCTTCCACCCGGTCGAAGACACTAAGCACTTCATACGCCCCCTCAATCACTTTACCCACCACATCCCCCTTATGTGGCACGCGCACTTCGCCAAACGACTGACCACAGACAAGCCCGTTCGCGCAGACGGCCCGGAAGAGCCCTGGCAACATCTGGTATGAGCTGGAGCCGTCATGGCTGTTGAGCAGAATGATTTCCGGCACCTGCCTGTCGGCTATCTGTCCGGTACGGCGCAGGCGTACCATGTGCTTAGTGTGCGCCCGGCGACTCTGGTCCCTGACGCGGGTCTGGCAGGCAAAGAACGGCCCGAAGCCTTCCCGTCTGAGGTTCTCCAGCAGGGTGATAGTCGGGATGTGGGTGTAGCGCGCTGAGCGTGACTCATGCTTGTCACTGCCAAATATGCTGGGAACGTGGGTCATCAGTTCGTCGTGGGTCAGCGGACGGTCGCGACGAATCGGGTTAATCCGGCCAAAGCGGCTGGCTAATCGCATAATGAAAACTCCTGTGTGGTGAACGGCATAAACGCAGACAGGCCACGCTCCCGGTAAGAGGGCGTGGCCTGTCTGCGATGAATGTGGTGTTGATGATGAGAGGCAGAAAATGTGTTGCCGAAGAGGGTGATGCTGGTGGTGATATGCGTGGAGACTAACTGTTGTCCACCGGGATAACCCGGATGCCATCGCTGGCGATGTAGCGGTTGAGCATGAGTCCGGCTTCGGCGGCAAAGTTCCAGTCGCGCCAGAGCAGCATGCCTTCGCTGTTGCGGATAACAAGACGAAAATGCGTACCCTGGTCATCTTCAACGGCAACGTTGGTGTACATCGCGGCAACGGCGTCAGCCTGAGCGCGGGTGAACGTACCTGCCGGTAACAGCCCGTTGGGCATATTCTGGTGCATCATGAGTTCTCCTGCGTGGCGCTACCCAGGCCGGGTAGCGGTCTGAGGAAGGTATTGCAGGCAATGCGCCCGACGGTGCGGGTGGTGGTCACATCCACCGCCCCGCTGACCACACCGCCTGCCAGGGGAACCAGACGGACGAACTGTCCACCGGCGCTCACCCCGGCGCGGGCTGCCATCAGAATCAGCGTCTTCTGAATAATCTGCTCAGTGAAAGTCCGGCTCCAGCGCGCTACGGCTTTCATGGTCACGTCATGCAACAGGGCACGCGCAGCATTACCGCACAGGCACAATCCCGCTAACGCCCGGATGCGTTCATCAGCAAGACGGTGTCCCCCCAGGCAGGCGAGTGCGGCAATCAGACGCGTCTGCAGAAACAACACGCTGGTGACGTTCAGCGGCAGTGTGAACGGCAGCGCCACCACGCCCCCGATACCGGAAAGAAAGCCGCTACTGCCTGCCTTGATGCTCTCCCAGTGCACCATATTGCGGGCGGCCAGCCGCACATCCCCGTTTGCATCCTCCAGATAGCGTTCTGCCAGTATTTCGGCAGATTCAATCCCGGCGATACCGCTCACCGCTTTGTCATAGAGCCAGCCCATCACCGACCCCAGGCCACCCGGTGGCGGGAGGTCACCGATAACATCCTCTTCCTCGCCATTGTGCGGGTCATGTTCAAATTCCATGTCTTCTTCAAATGCGTCGTCGTGATTCATTGATTCTCCTGATGATTAATTAGCGGACATAAAAGAAAGCCGGACTTCCCTGCGAAGAGAAATCCGGCTGTGTGTCAGTAAGGTGATATGGGGCTGAAAAAAACTGGAATGCAGGATGGCTACAACCCACTGATGAGGTATGGGCTTATTTCTGGCAGGTTTTAGTATTTGTTACGAACGGAACGGTTGATGCATTGATTTGTTTTACCGACTGATATCGATGTATCAATCGATATTGCAGAACACTTTAACCCCTGTGGTTTATCACCAAAAAACGATATGATTTTTTTGACAGTATCGTAGGCGTGGTTGCTGGTGGGACTGCCGCCCGACACCAATATAAGCAGATTATTGCCCGAATCCGCATACCCTCAGTAGATCATCGACTAAATATTCATTAAAAGAGCCTGATTACGCAGCCTGGCTCTTAGGCCGCTAAGAGCGAGAAACGGGCATTAATTTGAAGAGGAAAATATCGAAGTCAATACGTTGGAGGTCAGTACCAGAGTTATCGGTTAGAAACTAAGAATTATAAAAAGCCCGGAGATTATCCAGGCTATAGCAAAATCATTAATAAAATACTGCGGTAAGAATTACTCTACGACCACAACTATTTTGCCTACCTGGCCATTGGCCTCCATATAGCGCTGGGCGTCTGCAATCTCGTCGAGCGGGAACGTTTTATCGATGACTGGTTTCAGTTTTCCGACTCTTAAACCTTCTATGACGAAGGATTTTGCACGTGCCATTTTTTCAGCGTCCATCGTGATTTCAAACAGCTCATATCCACGCAGAGTGAGATGTTTACCGAGAATATCAAATACAGGAACAAGCATGTCACGGCTATCGAGCGCGCCATACTGGAAAAACATGCCCTGGGGCGCCATCACCTGCGTCAGTTTTGCCACGTCTGGCCCGCCGACGGGATCAAAAACAATATGGGCACCTGCGCCATCTGTTTCACGATTGATTTCAGCAACCATATCCTGCTCGGCTGTAGCAATGACGGCGGCTGCACCGGCTTTCAGGAGCATTTCGCTTTTTTCAGTGGTGCGCGTAAGCGCGATGGGTTTTGCACCCAGCATGTTAGCTATCTGTATGGCAGCCAGACCCACGCTGCTTGATGCTGCGCGGATTACGACATTCTGACCAGCCTGAAGGTTGCCATATTCAATCAGCGCACCATAAGCGGTGACATACATCATCCAGCTTGCGGCGGCTTCCTCGAAGGAAAGGTTTTCCGGATGCTTCACGACAGCGTGAACCGGTGCGTTGACCACTTCGCCGTACATACCGTATTGATTAAACATAAATGAAGGGATCACACTTACCAGATCTCCACTGGTATACTCATCAACATTCTCACCTACGGCCTGCACAACACCGGCCGCTTCATAACCAAGACGAGCCGGAAATTCAGGCTCAATAACATACTGGCCGTTGCGGTACATGATTTCTGCACGGTTGATACCTATTGCATGTACGCGAATCTGCACTTCACCCGATGCAGGTGCAGGCACCTGCATATCAACAACTTCCAGCACTTCCGGGCCACCGGTGCGGTTAAAGGTAATAACTTTAGACATATTCAGCTCTCTTCAGTTAACGGCACACCTTCAGAATAATGCCGAAGGGATGCCCGAATCATTTGTGAACAATCTACGTTGTTACAAACACACCAGAAATAGCTGGGAGGGAACTTCAGTATTAATTATCCATTAATAATCCGCCTGCTTCAGTGGATCTGCGTGGCCAGAACATCACTGAACCAGTCGATAAAGACACGCACTTTTGGAGAAAGATAGCGCCTGTCCGGATACATCACTGAAACGGGCTTTGACTCCGATGGGTATTGCGGCAGAATCTCCTCAAGAGTGCCGGAAGCAATATGGGGAGCAACGGCATCATAGGTTGCCTGGATAATGCCCAGACCAGCCAGAGCACAGGAAAGCAGAATATCGGAATTATCAACCAGCAGGCTGCCCGCTGGACGTAGCGAAACAATGCTATCGTCTTCGATAAACTTCCATTCCATAACGTCACGACTGTGGTCGCTAAAAAAGTTAATTGCCCGATGTTTAGCCAAATCCGCAAGTGTTTCTGGCCGTTCATGCTGCTGCAGGTAAGACGGGGCTGCACATGTAACCATCCGGATGTTACCAAGTCGTCTGGATATAAAACTTGAATCCTGGAGCGCGCCCAGGCGGACAAGGCAATCTACGCCTTCCGTAATCAAATCAGTTTTTTTATCCGATGAAACCAGCACAACTTCAATACCTGGGTACAGTGCCTGAAAATGCCTGAGATTAGGGATCAATATGGCATGCGCTAGCGCCAGGGGTACATCAAGTCGCAGGCGTCCTCGCAGTGGAAGAGTCGGTGAAAAACTGGCCATCATGTCATTAACTTCAGCCAGAACATGCCTGGCATGCTGATAGAATTCATCCCCTTCAGCAGTAACGCTGAGCTTTCGGGTTGTGCGATGAATGAGTTTTACACCCAGATCATGCTCTATCTGCTGTATCGCTTTGCTCACGGTGGGGCGATGGATCTGAAGTACATCAGCAGCTTTTGTGAAGCTACCCTGCTCAACAACCTGTATGAAAATATTAAGGTATTCAATCATGTTGGTATGCATGTGATCACCTGTTTTGAAGGCTGTTTAAAAATGGCATTGTAGAGTAAACCATCCCAACGACATTAATTCTTTTCGTCAGATAAGGATTTCCAGGCTGTCACTAAGTCCGTTCCTGCCACTAAACAGCCCACTAAGTTGGAAATATAGGCTGTGAGCGATAAACGGTCCTTGTTTTTAGGGACTATTTGAGCTTTTCAACCCATTCAGCGCAAAAATCCAGATAAGCCCGCACGAGCGCTGAAGGATGTTTTCGACGGGCATAGACAAGGTTCAACGGCATGGATTGTCTGGCGACACCGGGCAACAGCTGTACCAGTTCACCGCTTTCCAGCCAGGGCCTTGCTGAGAAATCCATCAGCTGGGCAACGCCCATACCATTCAGCGCATAATGAATTAATCCCTGTAAATTATTGGTGGAAAAAAATGGCTCGTATTTGATTTTTTCTACGCCAGAATCCCATTCAAAAAAACCATTATTCAACGTTTCCCATGCAGCAACGGGAAGCCGGGCCATTTCAACCAACGTTTCAGGCGTGCCGTAACGCGCTAACAATTTCGGACTTGCCACAAATACGATTTCCACGTCCATAACGGTTTTTGCAATCACATCGTCCGCATTCAGACTGCCCATTCTTAGCGCAACGTCGACGCCATCCTCGAACAAATCAACGACTCTCTCGCTCGAATGACAAAATACATGGATGTCGGGATAACGCTGCTGAAATTCGAGCAGTAGATCCCACCATAGTGAGAAGTTAGGCGGCACAGACAGACGGAGCTTACCCTGTAACTTGTGGGCTGAGGTGACCGATTTTTGTGCATCCTCCAGCAACTCGACCCCCAGGCGAGCCTGTTCATAGAACTGTTGTCCTTTATAGGTTGGTTTAACCCCCTGTCTTGAGCGATCCAGGAGCTGCACATTCAACGCCTGCTCAAGCTCATTAATTTTTCGACTCAGGGTTGAGATCGGCACACCCAACCTTTCGCTCGCCGCTGAAAAACTTCCTGCATTAACCACCGCGATGAACAGTTTTGTTGCGTTGAAATCCACTTTTCTTTCCATATTTGGGTATCAGATGTTTATTTTTGGTGATTCCATTCCATTTTGCAAAGGGTAAAATTTTACCCATCTTATTTGCATCAGGATTGAAAAATGAATAACCGCGTCACTGAACTCTTACATATCCGCTACCCACTCATACAGGCTCCCCTGTATTTTCTGACCAATGCTGAACTCGTCGCGGCCGTTTCAAACGCTGGAGGCTTGGGCACATTGGGGCCGCACGCCGGACAAGACAGCCTGCCGGGCTCACGTTATGCAGCTCTGGACCGTATGCGCCAGGAAATCAGAAAAGTTAAACAGCTAACGGATAACCCTTTTGCCGTAACGTTAATTAACGGGCCGGATATGAGTTTTTGGCGACCCACTGCGGAAATGTTCGTAGAGGAAGGCGTGGAGGTGGTGCTTATCAACGAAGTACTGGACGCCGAAATATATGATTTCTTCAAACGCCACCGCATAAAAACGCTTTACCGCGCTCTGACGCCCACCATCGCTAATTCAAAAGAAGCCGAGAAATTAGGAGCCGACATCATCATTGCAACGGGTTTTGACGAAGGCGGTACTGTACCAACCCGTGTGATTGGTACATTCAGCATTGTGCCAATGATTGTGGACTGTGTGAAAATTCCAGTTATCGCTGCCGGGGGTATAGGTGACGTGCGGGGTGTACGTGCTGCGATGGCATTGGGGGCGGAAGGTGTATTTGCCGGCAGCCTCTTTTTGACGGCGCTTGAAAATCCCGCAGATGAAAAAGTCAAACGCCTGATCGTAGAGTCGAGCGCTGAGGATTTGCTGCTTTTCCGTACACTACCGGCCTATTACCGTACCTTACCTACCGACCTGAGCCCGAAGCTGGCAGAATTAGAAGCACAGGACACCGATCGCGAAACCATGTTCAAGGCAATGAACGGATACCACTCTTTGTGGCAGGCCATGAGGCTCGGAAATTTTGATCAAGGCATCGTGTCCGCGGGCACGGGTATTTCAGTCATCCGGGCCGTTCGCCCGGCCGCAGAGATTGTTTCCGATCTTATGCAAGATTTCTAAATGACGCTTTCCCCTGATGGTCATGGCACTACAAAAAAACTGGCTAAAGGTATTCGCCAGCCCGACCACTTTGTTAATGATTAGCACAACGTCCGTTTTTGGCACGAAGCAGCCGGTGATGGTGATAATGATGGTTGAAGTTCTTCATCTAACCGGCGTGAACGTTAATCGATGGGTCTGACTGTCGTGTCTTCTCTGTGTATGGCAGTAGATGGCTGGTGATAACGAACCAGCCAACAAAGGCTGTCCTTCGCTACCGGCCCATGTACAGCACTTCGGCCCCGACCGGGGCTCCGGCATAACTCACCAGAACGCGCACGCGGTCATAGGTATGATAACTGGCGTTATAGCCTCCCCACTGCAGAACACGCAGCTTCTTACCCGGATTCGCCGGGTCTTTCATCCCGGGGACTTCTTCATAAGTGGACCAGTCCACATCACTGGCGTCGTTGCCGGTTACCGCTTCGTAGGTCTTTTGTGCGGTGACAGTAGCAGCCTGTACCGTTGCGGCGTCAACCTGTGCCAGCGCCGGAGCTGAAAGCAAGCTGGCGACAATAAAGATGCTCAGTTTTTTCATTTGGTTGTCCTTCATTTGGATACACAAGGTGGAAAAAGAGACGGGATTCTAAGCGAGCAACATGACGACGAATGTCGCAATCCACACCCAAAAAGTTGTTGCAGTTAAACGCAACTCTTTCGCCCGCTTCCAGAGGTATACGGGGACGAGCCAGGCCATTTTCCCGAACAAATCGGTGTTCACTCCGGCCTTTCTCAGGCGAGCTTCATCCGCATAACCCAGTGCGATATTCAGTAGCACGGTGATATACCAGAATTCTCCGCTGCTCAGGGCGTCGAGCAGCTGGTCTTCATTCATCCCCACCAGTCCGGCAACGACACCTTCCAGGAAGAGGCCAATCAGTGGGGCAAATGCCAGCACCCAGGCCAGCCCCTGAGGTATGCGGCAGGCCGGTAACAGTGGCGGTTCGCTGAGCTGAGCCGACAGTGACGTTGCTGACAGCGGCTGCCACTCCGTCATACCAGCCTGCCACACCAGCGTTGAAGCTGTCAGCTCCCCCAGCCTGATTAGCCGGGTCATCTCCTCAGGGCTGACATTATCGTAGCGGACCCCTTTTTTCTCATAAAACCAGTTCATGTCTGTTTCCCCGTATAAAATGAAAGCGCCCCTGACAGAGAGTGCCAGGGGCGGCTGTTACTTCGGCAATTGTGGAGGTTGAGGTTGCGATGTCTGCGGTAGCTGTGACGGCTGTGTCGCTTGCATATCACCGGAAACAGGCTGCGGTTTACCGTGGATAATCTGGTGCTTTGCCATCGCTTCCGGCATCGCGTTGATGCAGTAATTGATGTAGTAAATGTTAAAGAAGAACGTCCAGGCTGCATTCATTTTCAGGTCGAAGCGGAACTGCGTCAGCGCATACTGTTGCAAGGCGGTTCTGGCTTTGAAAGACCAGACGACGGTCAGCACGCCAAAGGCCACCATCAGCAGCATGCCAATTATCGTCATGACTTCAGCAGTCTGGCTCATGCTGTAGCCGTATTCATCCACCTGAACAGGGAATGAGAGTCGGATCATATATGACAGCCCCAGGCAAACGGCCATCCAGATAAGCAGTACGCGGGAAGAGAAACGTTGCCCGGTCTCCGCCATGATGGTGTCCTGATGCTTATACAGCCACATCAGCGGATAAATGCCGTAGGTTGCGATGCACAATAACGCCAGATGCCATGTGGATGTGTTCACCTTGTTTTTCAGTGATGTAATTGACGGTTCAGTCATTTGCCTTTCCTTTATTTGCGTGAGTAGTCGAAAAAACGGCATAAATGCCGGTGTCAGTTGGTGAAGAAATCACCTGCTTTGTCGCTGTCTGCGTGGGTGGTATCGGTCAACCCACTGGCATCAAGCTTCAGCGCGGAGAAACACGGATGGGTGGATATCAGATTGCCGTCCTTGTAGACCTTAAGTCCCTGGAACTCCTGACGACCGGTATCCTTGCTTATCAGCACGTAGTCGTACTGCTTCTTGTTGAAACGGATGTAGCTGGCAGAGCCCATGCCGAGCTGCGTCCGGTAGTGGTATGCCTTCACACCAAATAACCCCTCGGTCAGCTCCAGTTCTGTCTGGTCGTTTTTATCCCGGTAGGCATAGTGGTAATCCTGCCCGTCAGCCGCCGTCACGCTGATGCTTTTGCCGTTATCGAGGCGACAGTAAGCCGACACGCCTTCTGAGGCTGCTGCAGGTGCTGGTGCCGGGCGGTCATTACTGATGGCGTATCCAGGGGTGCCTTCCGGTTCAATCTCAACATCCACATCGGAGGTAATGTGTGTCTGCGGGTCGGTGGTGGTGAAGCGGAGCACATGGAGGGTTTTGCCGTTCACGTTTTTGTCGGGAAGCGATGTCTTCTCCCAGGTGAAACCGGAAATATCAACACCGGGGTGAGAGACAAGCCAGGTGTTCTGCGCGTCCTTGAGTGCAGCGGCTTCCATCTGCGGGGTTATCCTGGACAATGTGGGGGCTGGTTGGGTACTGGACGTATCTGAAGGGGACGGTTTCTTCGTCAGAAAGTCGTTCACCGGCGCGTTGCTCTCCTTAGTGAAGGTCATATCCTTGATGTCATCATCACCGCCGTATTGATTCCCGGTGACAGTGTATCCTTTCACCCAGTGCCCGTTGGCATCCAGCGTGTACCCCTTCGATTTCATCTCCCTAATTTCATCTTGCTTCTTCTTCACGTTGTTCCCGAGCAGGGATCCCAGGATACCTTGATGAGAAGAGTGTTCAGGGGTGCCGTTTTTGTGGGGAATATAGGCTGCACATGTTTTAGTGAAGTTTCCTTTGCTGAAATGCGCCGTCTCGATGCCCAGTTTGACATCAGCACCAAAGAAACTGGTGAAGGATTTCACCGCCTCGGCAGAAAGTGCTCTGGCAGATTTATCGCCGTGGGCCCCTGGTTCGCCAGGCTGCCAGGACAGATATTTCGACGCACCATTAAGGCAAAGCATCGTTGAGGGATAGTGCGTACCATTAATGACGATCTCCGTCGGTACGGCGGTGATATGACCGTTGTTGCCCGGACAGTCGGGCATTCTCATCCCACCCGTCGGGCCACTTTGTGCCTGAATGATGGAGAAAAAGCTGATGCCCTGCGGCGATACCCTGGCGATGTAATTGTGTTCGCGGCTGACGGAAAGGCATTCACCGGTTTTTGAGTCCGTATGCCATTTTGCATCTGAGCCGTCACAGGCTGTAAGCGACATAACAATGGCAGCCGCAGCCACCAGATAGTGGAGTTTCATAGCAATGTGTTTTCCTTCTGCTATTGGATTAGACCCGCCGTTCAGCTGCGAAACGTGTTGATCACATCGCTGATGAAGCGGAAGTGTGGGAGTGCGGCAATAAAGCCTTCTTCGGCGATCAGATCGTTGACTTCATTACGGCGGCGGAAGCGATGCTCCAGTAAAGTGACGGAGATAATGTCATCGAGTCTGAACACGCAAATGCTGCGTTGATAGCTGGTGACGAGATACCAGCAATGTTGTTGGTAAATCAGACGGTAAGGCTCCAGCGCATCATGACGAATACCGCCAACCAGCACGCTTATCGTGCAATGGCGGTGGATGGCTTCGGCCAGACGCTGGAAGCAATCAGAACGCATAGCGGCAGGATTGAGCGGTGTATGCCAAATCAGACAGGGCGACGTGCCGCTACCATCCATCAGCAGGGCCAGCAATGCCTTATCTTGCTCGGGGAAAATGCGGGATATCCCGGTATTGCGGATCAATGAAAAAGCACCTGGTGAGTGGTCGTACAAACGCCCATTAGCCAACCGGTAGCAACCGTCTTCGTGCTGTATGTCGAGATGCGCCAGTCGCTGATGGAAATCCCGCTGAAGCGTGCGCTCGGAAACGCGAAACTCTTCTGCCAGCGTATTGAGGTACAGCGACTCACCGGCCATCAGGCGGCTGATAATCACGGATAATCGTACTGCCAGTTTGTCGTGGTGAGCGCTCTGGTGATTGGACACGGAATGATCTCCATGAGTAAATTCGTTCGGTAATTCATGAGGTTATTATGCAGGAGAGGTCTGACAGGGCATGTCAAAGCAGGAAGTGGAGTGCAGAAAAAAATCAATTAAATTTAGCGCTATAACCTTATGAAATTTATGGGTTATTGTCTGCTTAAGGAACAAGAATGACGTTATCACGACACAACCTGTCGCCAGGCAGAGGAATGCACTGGCCGTGATACGCGAAGAAAAGAAAAACGGGACCATGAAAGCCCCGTGGATGGTATCCCCTGCGGTGAAACAGCATGACGCTGCTGTTCAGAAGGGTGATATAGGCGTGAAATAATCTGGAATGCAGGCATATACGTATTAGCAATTTGTTCATGGCTTGTCGAATAACTCAGGAGCGCTATATTCCAATGTATTCATTCAAGAATCGATGGTAGATCATAGGGTTGATTAGCAATTAGTGTACTTGTTGGGTATAAAATGTGATGTAGCCCTTTTTCAGTGTAATCATATGCCATTTGCTCATGGAGCGACTTATTAGGTGCTTTCCCAGATTCAGACACAATATTTATGCGATAGCATCCGTTGCAGGCGCTTTACCCTGAGGGATATTGACCAGAACCCTACAGACAGGAGTAATATAGTCATGATATTTCTCAACTAGGATCAGGAAAATGGCAAAAAAAACGGGAAAGTGTAAGAGGAAAGATTGTAAAAATGCAATTGCGATGCATGGAGTGGCTAATGAAATGCGTTATTGCAATGAGCATTACGAACAGTACGATAAAAAAAAGAAAGATAATTTCACACGACGGGTAAGTAAGAGAGCAGATGCAATTATTTCCGGCGTACGCATCTCAACTTTAGAAGGGATAATTAGAAATGATAAAGCGAGGGAGGTTATAGCCCAAAAAAAGATAAATACTCTATGGGTATCAAAAAGCAGGGAACGAAAAAGTGATGTAACGAGCGTAATAAAATCCAGAGAATGGCTGAATACGCAGGAATTACTTAAAAAGAAACTAATTACCTGTCAGGGAAATGATTTCATGGGATATGTTAGAAATGTAATCAAGTTATACACATTAAAATTATTACACAGCAGAGTATATCTTGATGAATATAATGCGTATCAGAAGCACTCAATCCCGGCTCGTGGGAAAGTCACCCCATTAATCACTCTGAATTTAGAGGTTGCTTTTACTTTTAACCCATCATGTAATGTCAGTAATAATAGTAACGATATTGTGATCGTGCCTCAGAAAATAAGAAGGGCCTTTACCTTAAATAAGGCGCTATCCAAAGGTAGAATGAATAATGTTATTGAGAATTCAACTTCAAAAGGTGGGATTTATCGTAAAATCAAGGCTGAAAATACACCAGAAGAAGTAACCTTCTTCATGAGCAAAATGAAACTGGATTTGGATTTGGATTTTAAATTAAATAAAATGTATGGGAAATCTTTATCGGAGTATGCTCCTTTTCTCAGTAGAGAGATAAGAAATATCTTGCCGTTATTTGAATTGGCTCTGGTTCAATATGGCAGGATTCATCGACCTCAAGTCTTGTTTGCATTTAGAGAACTAAAAAAAATATTGACCCATGAGTGGGTTTACATTGAGTTATTTGCTTTGTTAAGTTTTCACTACTTAATGAAAGGCAGTGGAGGAGTATTAGTTGAAAAAGCAATGTCATGGATTGAGTATAAACCCGAGAATGGAGTTTCATTGTTAACTCATATAATTAGTGAAATCGATAAAATTTCACTTGAGGTGTTTAATGTCAATGCAAGTGATGGGATGGGTTTTGTAAAAATGTATAATTCGTTTTTTAGTGGGGATGTAATTAAGATGAATTCAGAAGGTGTTATTGTTTCTTTGCTTAAAAAAGAACTGTATAAAAAGTAACAGATCATTTATTTATACACTAATTTTTTCTTCATGATATAAAATGACAAAAAACACATATGATGAAAGCCCATGAGGCTGGGGCGAAAGAGTGTGACATGCCGTAATGGACTGTCATTAAACAAAACTCTGTTGTAAACCCCAGCGACACAGATTCCCTGCATCATAAATGGCTGTGTTATCTGTTCTGACGATTGATACTATATTCTATACAGTAAAAAATTACATACATAGTCATGGTATGACACCAATGTTCGTTTCGCTCTGACAGCCCAGCGACACCATAGCAAAGCCAGCCAGTCCGGCAACAAACCTGTGCGCTACGATTCAGGATCCAAACATCATCAGCACCATGGTGAGTCCCTGCGCTTATCAGTGGTTGATATGACTTTCGTTACGGGCCTCACAGGGTATTCTGATAAATCGATCTACCGGGTCATTGCGATTGGTGTATTCCCGATGCGGGTAAAATTCGGAAGGTAATCCATGCGGGTTAAAATCGAGGCTGTTATGTGAATCTCAGGCTGAGGTAAGTACCTTACATCTTGGGCTGAGGATGTTTTTTATTTTCTGCCTTACTAACTTCAGAGTGATTTATCATGTCATTTCTTCCTGAAGCTCTCGGCATATGCGATCGGTTAATTCTTTGATTTGTTCTACGTTGCGTCGGTAATAGTATTATTAAGTACATCTCTTCAATCACTATTCAATCACACTCATGCACTCTCTATCAATCATCCATTAATCATGAGCAGATATAACTCTGTTCATGCTGCCATTCCTGTACAACAAGATTTATCTATCATCCCATTATCATCAGGGTAAATAACTATGTCAGATACTAGCCCATACGGACCTGAGAATACTCATTACCTGAATAAACTCGTCACCGTCACGCATAATGCGTTGCAGGAACATCCCCGTACATTAGCCGTCAGGATCGACTTACACTTCTCCCCTGACTGGTATATCGACGATAGTGTTTCCTGCTATCCCAATGTAGGAAATAAGCTGATGTCAAAGTTTATCGCCTCATTGAAATCGCAGATCGCCGCATACTGTGAGCGCCAGCGTAAATTAACCAGGCGTGTGCATCCCAATAACACACGCTACATATGGGTGAAAGAAGTTAACACCCGAAGTTATCCCCACTTTCATCTGGTCCTCTTCTTCAACAAAGACCTGTTTCGTGGTTTAGGGGATTTCAATCAAACAGGTGATAATCTGCACTCGATGATCCGTAAAGCCTGGCTGAGCGCATTAGGGCTTCGTGGTGATACGCATTATTCACCACTGGTTCATTTCCCTAAATGCTGCACCTATGTACTGGATCGTAATAGCCCTGAGCATCGTGAGCAGTATGATAGTTTTATTAAGCGTGCCCGTTATCTCGCGAAAGAGGAAACCAAAGTTTATAACCCGGCTGAACGGTCAATCGGAAGCAGCCAGCGTTAATGATGAATCGTCCATGCCGGTATGGGATCCGCTATGGATTGTATAATCATGCCGTGCCTGTTGGCCCTTAAAAGGGGCCGGTAATACGGGGCATTGACATCGTCACTCCGTCCGTTGTGAATAGACTGCACCTTTGCGTCTGGCGATGGCGACGAATGCCTGCTGAAGGCTGATATATTACTGCTCTTGTGCTGTGTGCGGATAATACGGTTGGCTCCACCTTTACGTCATTCGATAACGCCTGGGTGGTGTGACGCTTTATGCGGATTGTTATTACACCCTGAGCGGCATCAGGAGCGTATTAGACGTATTGGATGATGTCGTGCCATTGCTGCCTTGTTTATAGTGCTCTGGCAGCTGCTGTGTGGGGCATTTCACCCCAGCACGTATCTTCGCTGAATTGCAACGCGTCAAACCGTTCTTCATCGATGTTCATTTCCCGTTTAACCGATTTGCTGAAGACCAAAATCGATTCGTGTATCTGGTGCAAACACCGCACTGAAGTGAGCGACGCTGAACGTAACTTCGGCTGTAGCCGGTGCTGATGACAACGTCCAGGTATTTTTTAACAGACGTCCCTAATCCTCTGAAGGAGTACTGGCGTGTAATGTGACTCAACCACGCCGGACTTCTCCCGCCATTAACACTCAGAGGGAGAGAACGACTATGACCATCAGCACAATGCCGCCCGCCACGCCATTGCTCAGCGCCGAAGACCCACTCGTCGATATGACATTCATCACGACATTCACCGGCATGACCGACAAGTGGTTTTACAAGCTGATCAGCGAAGGACTGTTTCCGAAGCCCATCAAGCTGGGTCGCAGCTCACGCTGGTTCAGAAGCGAAGTGGAAAACTGGATGCGTGCACGTATCGCAGACTCGCGGGGAGGATGCATTTGATGAAAAAATGGAACAACGTAAAATCGGGAAGCATTCCTCCACGCTGGATATGTGAACGCTGCCGACGCCAGTACTGTGGCGAGAAGCCGTGTCCCTTTTGCTGGCGGGTAATATCCCGGATGTAAATAACGTCAGCAGTATTCCATGCGCTGACAATACCCACCGCACCTGTAAATCTCTCTAACTGTACTCACCTGCCAGCCAGCACGCACATCCTGCCCATCTTCGGGACGGCTTTCCCCTGCGTGTTATCTGGCGGTAAGGAGAACATCATGCAAGCCAAATCGTTTCTCGCGCGGGATGCCCATCAGCGTCTCATTGGTGCCAGAACGGCGCTGACACAACCTGAAGGCCGATTTACCTGCCATCTCTGCCGCAGTACGCTGACGCTTCAGCCAGAGCCATCAAGCGGGCGGGCCTGGTTTGCGCATCCTGTTGATGCATCTGTGGAATGTCCGTATGTAGGTGTCGCTGAAGAAGAAGTGATGCGTATCGATTCGCTGCGTTGCTATACGCCAGGCGTCTTACCCGTTGTGCTGAAGCGTGACTGGTATTGCGCGGAGAGTGGCGATGATTACCACGGAGAGCGGTATTGTCTGCTTTGCCGGACAGGACGTTTTAGTACGAAAGCGAATGAATCCAGCCGTTCCGGGAGACTATGATGAAAGATATTATCGCCAAAGCGGCGCTTAATGAGTTTGGTTCGCTGACTTATGCGCGTGAAGCCTCCCCTTGCTTCCCGCATTTCTGTTACAGCTGTCGTTATCCGGTCAGACTGGTTGAAGCCACGGAAGAACACCCGGATTATTTTATCCATGACCGGGACGCATTACCCGATAACATTGACGATATCTGCACCGTCGCGATGCAGATCATGTATACCCGTCGCTGAGTTGCACTATCTTATGCGTGCGGAGGCTTAATCCGATTTACCCTGCTGCTTATCGATATTACGCTGCAGCCACGCCTGGCAGTGCTCCAGAACATGGACATGTGTGGATCTGCCCGCGTATTCCTGCCGGAGCAGTATTTCCAGTCGGTCGATAATCTCATGCATGGCGGTTATCGGATCGACGATTTGTTGACTGGCTCCGCTCTCAGATGCTAACGCATCGTGCCTGTCGCACCAAATCTCACACGGATTTGGGGTACTCATTCTGGGCTCACCGCGTAACACCACGTAGGGAAACGTCTTTTTCTGCTTTGCAACGCGGAATGCCTGATTATCCGCCACGGCAAGCCGGATGACCGAATCAGGTATCAGGGTTTCGGCGGCGCGTCTGTCCAGCTGCATGTTAACCCTGATTTCAACCTTACTTCCGGTCGCCCAGGGCAGGCAGTGTGGTTGCATCGACTGTATCACCTCCGCCTCCATGCAATGCGTGGTTTGTCGACGCTCTGCTTTTGGGTCGGGGTACCAGTGATGACACGTGATCCGTACTTCGTTCCAGATGGCAGCCATGATTATCTCCTTGTGCGCAAGAGGCTTTACTGCCAGGTATTCTGATAATACGGATCCTTCTGGCAGGAAGAAACATTTCTCCACTCCCCACTTACGATAATAACTTTATGAAACAACTCACTATTGACCAGCAGGAGCAACAACAGTGCATCCACCGTGCATTGCAGGCTGCGGTTGATCACTATCCACAGCTTGCGGTATTTCGTCTGACGTTGTTCGCTGACCCGATGGTTGTTGGCTCTCCCGAAGAAACGCTGACCCGTTTTCTGTCAGAATTACAGACACTGTTCGATGGTGGTATGGCCATCACCGCACCACCCACGCTTTTACGCATGCTGTGGGGAATAGACGAGCATGGGCGTATTACTGCTCTGATGATGCTCAATCAGAATACGCTGACTGGCTTGCTGCAAAACTCAGCCGATCCCACTCAACTTATCGCTCGAGCCTGGACACTGACGCAGAGCAGAATGCCAGAACGAGATTGCTGCAGTATCTATCTTGACAATCCCATTTTTACCTCACTTCACCGTTACCACCACACGTTCTCAGCGCAGTTCGTTGCGCTGCACCAACAGGTCATGCAATTTCCTTTCCCCGTCCGCAGCATTTGCGGCACATCGTAGCGCAGGTCACATCATAAAAATCAAAGGATCGTACATCTCAGCCAATGGTGAAAGCCATATCGAGCGTGCTGCAGAGGCTATTGAAACATCGTGGAAAAGCTATTGAGACCACTGGTGTGAAGGCCTGCTTTAGCTAAAGCAGGCATCAGGGTTTCGCGAAATACATTTTCTGCAATGCAGGAAGATGCATGTTTTGAGCAAGCAGAGTGCAGGGTGTTGATTTGGATGAGCGTGTGCTCCAGGCTCACGGCTGGAGCAGCTATTTGCGGTAAGCAGACTTCATCACCGATTATACATATCCTGATGCGTGATCGCTTTGGCTGATAGCTCCGCGGGGTATAAATGAAGGAATATATGAGCGTGGCAGTCAGAGCCAGGCTCAGGGGATATTTTGTTGAGTCGGGGCGTTGCACTTTGCGAAGCTATTTCGCAATGCATCAGTCTTTTGGTGGCTTCACGTAGCCAGTTTTGCCTGACACCAGTCAGAGCCTATTTTTACCCGTATTACCGACAGTTCATGCTGTCGAAATACGGCTTCAGCAGTTGTGTGATCCCCGGCCATCATGAATAACACGTCCCCAACCAGTTTTCCTTCCTGAGAGAACTGAGCCTGCAGTTGTGATTTCCTGACCAACAGCGCATTTGTCCCTGGAAAATGTTGTCAATCCTTTACTTAAGCCAGTGATAAATTACGTTTGACAGGGCTGCACGGGTTCTGATGCAAGATTCCTTCGGTTATACTTTTGCCCCTATGAAAAAGACGAAGACGACACAACACCCCTCGGCAGAACAAACTGTTGCTGATCTGGCTCATTTTGCCTGGTGTGCGCTGATGGAGCTGCATTTTGCCTGGCAGGATGGACTGGCATTATCCCCCCTGAGCACACATACCTTTTTGTTGCGCTGGTTAGCTGCTGCGCAAAAGCAACGGCGATTCCCTAAATCGGTTGCCGGGGATATCGATACGCTGCTGGCTTTGGGCCGCAAGAAAGGTCCCGGAGCAGGACTGCATGCGCGGTTTGGTGATTTATTTGACACCTGTTCTCAACCAGCGACTCAACAGTCGGCATTGCATCGTCTGACGTATGCCATTGAAAAACTCAAAACGCTAGGGTGGATCAATGCGGTAGTGGGGGATGAGGAGTGGTGCAGTGATGCTCTGGTTGCTGAATACAAAGACATATCGGCGTTACTGGTGAGGAAGACAGAACTCCAGCATCATTTTTCGGAGAAGGGAAAATTAACGGCCTCTGTCGGGATGATGGCCGTTGGTGATGCTGATAGCGTGATTGATGTTTTCAGCGAGTATGGACTGGCGGTATCTGTCCGACAACACCAGCCGGGCAGGCAACTGTTGACGCTGTGCATTGACCCGGTCGTGACGTCGACTTAACAAAGCAGAAGCAGGGCTGATATATTCTGGTGAAACATTCACCGCACAAATGAATATGTAACCCCTGCTAAATATTGATTTATTTGAATGTACTTTTTTTTAATTTTAAATTATACGTGCTCCTGCCCCTGATATCAGCACTCGCTGATAATTCATCACCATGAATTAACATTTTGTATCACTTATTCGGATTACTCCTGTTTTGGGCTGATCTATTTTTCACCCGTTACTGAATAAACCTCAACCAGAACAGGGACATTGTTCATTGCTTTCTTCCACTGATATCACGACGACAGATCCGGCCCGCTTTATTGATACCCTGTTTCAGGACACCTTTTTGTTTGTCATGGAGGTCCTTCACGACACACAACTTGTGCGTGATGAGGCGTTTTATCGTCGTGGTTATGAACTTGTGGCACAGGTGAAGTCCGCCCTGGAAACACTGAAGGAAAGCGACGAATTTAAGATGCAGGTCATGTATGCCCAGTGCGGTCTGCTGGACTATACCGTACTGAATTCTGCCCCGGCTGACGAAAATACCGTGTGGCGGCGGGCCCCGCTTGAAGGGGCTCATCTGGCTACACTGCATGCCGGGGAAATCAACCCCGAGAATCTGCGCAGACTGCTGCGCCAGCCAGCCCCGGATATGCGGCTGCTGGTGCTGTATCAGCGTGTTTATGCGCTGGGCTATGGCATCGACATACCCGGCTATGATGATGAACGCCGTCAGGCCATTGAGTCACTTGCTGCCCTGGTGCCTGCCCCGGAATTACCGCCATCCTCTCCTGTCATCGTCGAACACCGGCCCGGTGTGCGCCGGGGGCTGCTGCGCTCCCGTCTGTTCCAGGTGGTACTGCTGGGCGTGGTGGTGGCGGGGTTGTACTGCGGCCTTGATTATTCCCTGCATCATTTTCTGCTGACCTCTCTTTCTGGCTGAGTCACGTTTTCACACAACGCCCGGCAGGCCGATGGTGTGGCGTACCGGGTTACAGAATCTGACCTGATGCGCCCCGGTTTACGGCGAGGGGCGGTCGCGTGCCGCTGACTCAGGTCTTTGCTGAACACAGGGACTTTCTGCCATGACCTCACTGCTGCCCGTACTGAACGCTGTCACCCTGAACCGCTATCATCTGCAGGTGAAGGGCTATGATATCCCGCTGGATATTGAATCCTTCAGCGCCCGTGAAGCGCTGAGTGAGTGCTACCGCTACGACATTGTGCTGACTAGCACCAACCAGGATATCGACCCGTCGCTGATGCTGATGCTGATGCTGATGCTGATGCTGATGAAGGATGTCACCTTTATCATGCAGACCCTGCCGGAAACAAGCCTGCGGATATAAGCCTGTTTCACTAATGCTTTACTCATATTGGGAGTTTGTATTTTAGTTGATCACCATTAAAAATTACCCGAATGCCAGAGCTGTTTACTCGCCATAACACGGTGTTTTTTTTTATTTTAAAAGGATCCTTTATGCCAATTGACGTTGAAATGCAGCATTTGCTTTATCAACAAGTGTCTCAGGAAGTTGGACGTATTATCAACAATCTCACTCAGGAAACGACCGATGAGGCGCTGAAAAAAACGAATGAAGATGCACGTAAGAAACTAGAGGCCTTTCGCGAAGCCTTAGATAGAAATATTGATAGCCTTCAACGAAATGCAGAGTGGGACAGGTTCACTATCGCCTTTTATGGTGAAACCAACGCCGGAAAATCGACGGTTATTGAGACGCTGCGTATTTTGTTAAAAGAAGAGAGCAAACAGAAACAGCAGAAAGCGTTCCGTGAGTTTCAACAACAGTATCAACTCGCTGACAGTGATATTGAAAAATTACAGCAGTCGCTGAATAACAATCAAAAAAGAGCCAACGAACTGGCTCAGGCGATAGAAGCTACTAATTCACAGTATATTGAACGAGAAACTGCACTACAGCAGGAAATCAATGCTCTCAGTGCATTCATTCTCGCGCAGCAACAGTTCGACTCCTTATGGAAAAAATTTCTCAACTTATGGCGAAAAACACCAGAACAAAAAGAACGAACACTCTTACTCATGAAACAGTATGCGCTGAATATTGAAAAAGCCGCTGAACTCAAAGATCTGAAAAGCCAACAGACTGATTGCAATGCGCAAACGGCAGAGCTACAGCAGTTACAGATCGTGCAACAGGAAAAATTCGCTGAGTTAGCAAATCTTGCAGATGGTGAAATCATTGGCACAGGAGTTTCCGATTTTACTATGGAGACTACACTCTACCCTTTCGAATTCAACCAGCAGCGATTTGCCCTGCTGGATGTTCCCGGAATCGAAGGTAAAGAGAGTAAAGTGCTGGCACAAATCCAGCAAGCGGTCGAGAAAGCCCATGCCGTGTTCTACGTCACCAGCAAAGCGGCAGCTCCGCAAAAAGGTGATGAAAACAACCCTGGTACGCTGGAAAAGATCAAATCACATCTAAATGCCCAGACCGAAGTATGGACGCTGTTTAATAAACGAATTACCAATCCGATGCAGTTGAATCGTCCGGCCTTGCTAAGCTCTGACGAAGAACTGAGCCTTGTTGATCTGAATGAAAAAATGCGCGAACAGCTTGGTGATAATTACTGTGATACATGGGCATTGAGCGCGATGCCAGCATTTTTGAGTGTGGCTGAACATTTGGTTCCGGGTTCGGAGAATTTTAAGAAGCGCGGGAAGCTATTAGAAAGCCTTGAAAGGGAGGAGGTACTTGATAAAACAAGGTTGAAAGATTTTTTGAGCTTACTAACGCAAAAACTTGTCGCGAACAGCAAAGAAAAAATTACCCGCTCTAATGTCAACAAAGCACGTAAAACCGTGGAAGAAACCACTGGTGAAATCACCCGTCTTCAGAAAGAAACATACGGAAAGCTGTCGAAGCAACTGGATGAAGAGATGCAGAATGCCCACCAGTTGCTGGATATGTCACTTACTGCTCTGAAATCACGCCTTGCCAACCAAAGCGAGGAGGCTGTCGATAAATTTAAAAGTTGCGTCCGCAGACGCGTCTATGCAGAGATAGACGGTGATATCAGCAATGATCGTTTCAAAAGCGAACTGGAAGATTGTCTTACCCAGCAACATGCGAAACTGGAAAAAGAACTACCGGCCATTCTCAAGCGTGAACTGGATATTTTTAAGGATGAAACCGAGGAAATCATCCGGCGCTTTCAGCAGTATGCTAAAGAGATCTTGGCAACCTATTCCAAACTGCAACATCATAAATTTGATGGTCAATTTGATGTAAGAATCGACATTGATAGCGGTGTCAAACTGACAAGCTTACTGGCAACGCTTGCTGGCAGCGCACTGCTGCTCTGGAACCCCGCGGGATGGATCGTGCTGGCTCCTGCGCTGGCTGGGATGGTATTCGCCTTTTATAAAGCGGTACGCGGTTTTTTCAGTTCGAGTTACAAAATGTCGCAGCAGCGCCAGTCTGCAGATAAAAACCTGGATAAAGTTGCACGCAAAATCAACACCTCCATCAGCGAAGGGCTGGAAAATGCATTCCCCGAACTTGAAGAGAAGGTGGAACAGTTAAAAGCCATGCTGCAGGAACCTGTGCGTCAGGCTTCGCATACCAACAGCATTTTAAAAAGTGCCAGTCAAAAACTACGCCTGCTATCTGTCAACATTGAAACTTCAGGATCGAAATAATGGAAAAAACACTGGATGCGTTTAAAACCCAACAAACACAGAATATTGAATTGCTGAACAACCTCTGTGAGTTCCTACAGCAGGGGGAATCCGTTGGCATTCAGATTGACCCCAAACTATTGCAGAAGTTGCAGACGGCCAAAGAGAGTGCCGTTAATGGTAAGCTGCATATTGCACTGATTGGCGGTTTTTCTGAAGGGAAAACCTCAATTGCCGCAGCTTGGATGGAGAGGCTGGATAAAGCCAGCATGAAAATCAGCCATCAGGAGTCCTCCAACGATGTCAAAATTTACGATGTGGGTTCCGATTTCGTATTGATTGACACCCCCGGATTATTCGGCTTTAAAGAACAGTTCAATGAAGATGCTCAGGCTATTGAAAAATATAAAGATATAACGAAAAAATACGTCAGCGAAGCGCATCTGGTGCTGTACGTTATGAACTCTACAAACCCGATTAAAGAGAGCCATAAGCAGGATCTGGAGTGGTTGTTCCGCACGCTGAATTTACTGGATCGCACAGTCTTTGTGCTCAGTCGCTTTGACGAAGTAGCTGATGTAGAAGATGAAGCCGATTACCAATCAAACGCTAATGTTAAGCGCCAAAACGTGGCCTCACGCTTACAGGATCTGATCGCCATAACAGTGCAAGAGCGAGATGCACTGAGCATTGTCGCCGTAGCGGCGAACCCGTTTGATATGGGGACCGAATATTGGTTGGAGAACCCAGATAAGTTTCGTGCCCTTTCACACATTAGTGCGTTGCAGCAAGCCACCAGTGAAAAAATTGAACGTAGTGGTGGTGTACTGGCACTGGGCGAGGAGACAAAAAAAAGCGTTATTCGTGACGTTCTAACTCGACAATTGCCGGTGGCGATCGAAAATGACGAACGAATTGCACAGGAAGTTGCCGATCTTAACGCGATTCATCAGCGCATGCGTAAGGATATGGGGGCAATGGAGCTCAATATTTCGGAGACCCGCGTCAAACTGAAAGAATTCGTACTCAGCTACTTCAGTGACCTGATCCTGCAATCCAAAGGATTAAGTTTGGATACCTACACCGAATTTTTTGAACGTGAAGTGGGCGATAAAGGCATTATTATCTCCACACGTTTAGAAAATGAGTTTGAACGTAGGCTACGTACTGTTGCTCAGGCATTGCAACGCATGGAAATGGGTTATCAGGCAGATATCAACCACTACAATGGTAACCTGACTGCCATGGGCAAGCAGGGGCTGGATTACGTAGTCAAAAGTAAGGTTATCAATAACACTACGGTGATCGCTGCACGTGATGGGGTTGTCTCTCTGGCTAAAATGGTCGGGTTTGATCTGGGTAAGATGCTGAAGTTTAACCCGTGGGGCGCTGTAAACTTGGCAAAAGGGTTAAACGGTGCGCTGTCCGTGCTGGGACTGGCAATGGAAGCATGGGACTCCTGGGAACAACATAAACGCGAAAAAAAGTTTGCCGAAGCTGTGAGTAAAATGGTGGAAAATTTTACCAGCCAGCGGGAGAAAACACTGGAGATGCTGGATGCGAACGACTTTATTCCGACATTTTTTGTTGGTTACATAAAATTGCGTGATGAACTAGATATGCTTGAACAGTCTCTTAGCGAGAGTAAACAGCGGCAGAAACGCTTCGCCGATTGGAGAGCACAGGCAGAGGCCATTGATGCTGAGTTCATCCGCGTAATAGCCTGAGACAATAAATGGTAAAACCAGAGACGTTAGCCGGAAGGAGGAATCCTCACAAATCTGGTTCTCGTATTTAATAACTACAAAGGTTTGCTAACTACGGCCTCTTGGGGCCGTATTAGCGGTCACCTTTAATACGGTGGCAGTTACACAGAATTAGGGACAGACTCGTTTCGTAATCTTTCCCTGTCCTCCCCTACGATCCGGAGAGAATACTTACCGCTGCTGGGTATTTAGGCCGTGCGTCAAGTGTCTCCCTGTACGCCAGTGCATCTGTGACACCGTAAACGCACAATTTTTCGTAGGCGACTGCCAGCCTTTTACACCTCAGCATATTCCCGCAATGACAACCGTCACAACTGCCCTCCCACCCCTTTAAATTTCTCAATGAAGGCGACAATTTTCTGGAATACCGTCTGCTTTTTGGTTTTGTATTGCGGATTCAGCGGGCTGAGTTTCGGTAGCGTCTCGTTTAACTCAGTACCATTTTCGGTGGCATATTCCCGCTTCAGCGACGTGCGGATATAACGCCTGGCTGCTTCTTCATTGAGGTTTTCTTCTTTTATCAACGCTTCAGCTTCCCGCTGCTGCTCACGCTGAGCGAAAGCGAAGAACGCATCAATAATCCCCGCCTTGTCCGGCAATTCATCCAGGTTCGTCTGCTGAATAAAATCAATGACCAGCCCTTCTTTGGCGCGGTTGCCCAGGCTTGAACGAATAAGGCGTCTGACCTCTTCAGTCAGCCCCTCTTTGCTCTTGTTCTGTTTGTTATGCTCGAATATCAGACCCAGGATATAGTCCAGGTTAATCTCCTGAGACTTCAGCAAATCCACCTCGAACACCACGTCATCCCAGTCGGTGGTGGCGTTATCCTTGTCATTGGCCGACTTTTCGCGCCGCTGCCAGTCGCGGATGTCATTGTAGGATGAACGGTAGTCCTGAAGTTTACGTTCAGCAGGCAGGCGGATGGTTTGTAATTCAACGAGCTTTTCATCATCAAGATAATGCTCGGCCTTGAATGCTTCGAGAGCCTCCGGGTTACTGGTATCCACCTTCTGGAGCGCTTTCAGCGTGGCAAACTCGTCATAGTTTTGCAGAATATTTTCGGCTCTCAGATACTCACCAAACAGCTTCACGAAGGCCTTTTTCTCTTTCTCGCTGTCAATATTCGCCGGGTCCGGGAACTGCTGCTCCAGCTCTGAAACCACCGTCATAAAGCCACGTTTCGCCTCACCGGTAACGATGTCGTTAAAGCCTTCCATATACTCTTTGTAGCTTTTTTCCAGCACCACGTTTTTGGTGTTCTTATCGCCAAACAGCGTGATGGCGTCAACTGTCGAGCGTTCCAGATTACGGAAGGTCACGATATTGCCGAAGGTCTTGGTGGCATCATAAATACGGTTGGTACGCGAGAATGCCTGCATCAGGCCGTGATAGCGCAGGTTCTTATCCACAAACAGGGTGTTCAGCGTCGGCGCATCAAAACCGGTTAAGAACATGCCCACGACAATTAACAGGTCGATATCCTGATTCTTCACGCGCTGCGCTAAATCACGATAATAGTTCTGGAAGCCATTGCTGTCGGTGCTGAAGTTGGTTTTGAAATGGCCGTTATAATCGTTAATGGCGGCATCAAGAAACTCTTTGGCACTGCTGTTCATGGCGCTGACATCAAAGCTTTCATCGGTGATGTCGCCGACCGCATTCTGTTCTTCATTGGCTGCAAAAGAGTAAATGGTCGCCACCCTGAGTGGCTTACGAGCGTCAGTATGTGTGTCAGTGCCCTGTTGGAGCTGCTTAAAGGCTTCATAATAGGCTTTGGCTGCATTCACGCTGCTGACCGCAAACATGGCGTTGAACCCCTTTGCCCCCGGGAAAGTACGATGGGTTTTCTGACGGTAATTGGTGAGAATATAGCGGGTGATTTCTTCAATGCGGCGTGGGTGTAAGAAGGCCTGATTGTTTTCAGCCGCCGTGAGTTTCTTGTCGTCAGTTTCGTTTTCCAGTGCCTTAAACTGCGGGCGGACATCGTTATAATCCACCTTGAACTTCAGCACCTTCTCATCACGAATCGCATCGGTAATCACGTAAGAATGCAGCTCACGACCAAACACGCTGGCGGTGGTTTCCGCCCCTAATGCGTTTTGCGGGAAAATAGGCGTACCGGTGAAACCAAACTGATAAAAGCGTTTGAATTTCTTCTTCAGGTTCTTCTGGGCCTCACCGAACTGGCTGCGGTGACACTCATCAAAAATAAAGACCACCTGTTTGTTGTAAACAGGAAGGTCTCCTTCCCCTTTCATCAGGTTATTCAGCTTCTGAATGGTGGTGACGATGATTTTGTTATCGTCTTTATCCAGATTACGCTTCAGCCCTGCAGTGTTGTCAGAGCCATTGACGCTGTCGGGGGAGAAGCGCTGATACTCCTTCATGGTCTGAAAATCGAGGTCTTTACGGTCGACCACAAAGAAGACTTTATCAATGAACTCCAGTTCGGTCGCCAGACGCGCAGCCTTAAAGCTGGTCAGGGTTTTCCCTGAACCTGTAGTGTGCCATATATACCCACCGCTTTCCGGGGTTGACCAGTTTTTAGCCTTAAAGGAACTGTTAATTTTCCACAGAATGCGCTCGGTGGCGGCAATCTGATACGGGCGCATCACCAGCAGTGTCTGACTGATGTCAAACACGCTGTAGTCAAACAACACATTGAGCAGCGTGTGTTTCTGGAAAAAGGTGGCCGTAAAATCCTTCAGGTCTTTAATCAGCGTGTTATCGGACTTCGCCCAGTTCATAGTGAAATCGAAACTGTTCTTATCCCGCCTGGTTGTGTTGGCAAAGTAACGGGTATCGGTGCCGTTGGAAATCACAAACAGTTGCAGGTATTTAAACAGGGAGTTGTCGCTGTTAAAGCTTTCCTTGCTGTAACGATGTATCTGGTTAAAGGCTTCGCGAATCGCCACACCGCGTTTTTTCAGTTCGATTTGTGCCAGTGGCAGGCCATTGACCAGAATGGTGACGTCATAGCGGTTGGCGTGCGAACCGGTCTGTTCAAACTGTTGAATGACCTGCACCTTGTTACGCATGAGATTCTTTTTATCAATAAGATAAATATTCTCCAGACGCCCGTCATCAAAGGTGAAGTCGCAGATATAGTCGATATGAATCTTGCGCGTCTTATCGAGGCTGCTGTCGCCCGGGCTGTCCAGATACAGCTCAGTGAAACGCCGCCACTCACTTTCGTTAAACGCCACACCATTGAGGCTCTGGAGCTGCGCCCGGATATTAGCCAGCATTGCAGTCTGTGATTTAACAGCAAGAAACTCATAACCCTGATTTTGCAGGTCCTGAATCAGCTCCCGCTCCAGGTCTGACTCGCTTTGATAGCTGTCGCCTGTCGGCTGGGCTTTGGTGTACTTATCAAGGACGATAAAATTATTGGATTCAGCAATGGTGTGTGTCTGGTGAGTCATGGCGTATCCTTTGTGCCATCAGGCAAAGGCCGGAAGAAGGTTCAGGGCGTCTACCGGCGAATATAAAGTCAAATCAGTGACTGGTAGTTTCAGGCTTCGGGAAGCTGAACAGCAAATCACGATAGTATTCGTATTGCTTCTGGCGTAACTCGATTTCGCGTGGGAGACCTTCGCTGATAGAGTTGGTCAGGGTGTCGAATTTATCCAGCAACATAGCTATTTTCTTTTGCGTGGATATATCAGGTATAGGAACGGGTAATGTTTTTATAATGTCAGCATTCAAATTACTGACAGAGCCACTATTAATTTTACTTTCCCAATAGCTCTGCACTTTTTGTGATGAAAGATAGTGGTACAAAAAATCTGAATCCAATTTTTCGCTAAAATCGCTGATTGATGCCCACCCATCATGGATAGCCCCAGTTATCCGTAAGATGTATGGTCTGCCAAAGCTCATTGAGTTTGACATTACGAAATCTCCCGGACTCAATATTCGAGATTTTTCAGCACCAGCAGGCGTTACTTTCTGCGCAGTATTGTCAATGTATTTCGAACCAGGGATGGTATCTCCTATTTTAATCCATGGAATACCATCTCTACTCTCAGTCATATACTTTGCAATTGGTCTGGGAGATGCTCCTCGCTGTATTCTTGCAGTTTCTCCCAACGTCTTCCACTCAACCTCACCCTCATCAAAACTCAGTAACTGGTCGCGATAGTAGTTGTACTGTTTTTTACGTGCGGTAAGCTCAGCGGTAAGCTCAGCGGTAAGGGCGGTAAATTTATCCAGAATCCGGACGATTTCAGACTGGATGGCAAGGGACTTTTCCGAATTGTCCGGGCAGGGAATGGGAATAATAATTTTTGCCATATCAGTCGCTGATACATCTATTACCTTTGTCCCTTTGGAATATCTTCTTTTCTCACCTGCAAAAAAATCTGTTTGCGTGAAATAGGCAAAATACTTCCCAACAATACCGAGACTGGGTTTGAAAATTGTAGCGTGTCCACCTGTAACGGCTTGTTCTGCCCCTAAGTAAACTAATGCTTTACCAACATCTTCGAAGTTTTCGCTAGTGTTAGTAATTACAACATCACCAGTGTTTACCTTTTTTAGTTTTTCTGCCGTCTCCTGCGAGACGAACGATTTAGTAGTTTCAGTTGATAGACCGTAAAAAGTATAAATTTGCCCATAATGAATAGCTGGAACTCCTGATTCCGTAAAATCAGCTTTCGGCAATCCGCTTCCGCGCACTAATTCGCCCAGCTTACCCAGCGGCAACCACTCAACCTCAACCCCATCCAGCAGCTTTTCCAAATAACTCAGCTCACTCATGCCTGCACCTCGTCACCTTCGATCTCGGCTACAATCGCATCGATGTCCTGGCGTAACTGTTCGATTTTGCTGACGGTGATTTTCAGTTCGGCATTCAGCACCGTGATATCAACAATTTCGCGAGTGTCTTTGGTTGCCACATAGCTGCTGACTGACAGGTTATAGTCATTGGCGGCAACAGACTCAAGCGGCACAGATTTCGCCAGATGATCAGTATCTGCCTTGCTGTCAAACACCTGCATAATTTGTTTAATATGCGCGTCGGTCAGGACGTTGTTATTAGTTTCTTTCTTAAACAGACCGCTGGCATCAATAAACTGCACACTGGTTTCGGTCTTATGCTTTGACAGCACCAGAATGTTAACCGCAATGGTAGTGCCGAAGAACAGATTTGGTGCCAGTGAAATCACCGTCTCAACGTAGTTGTTATCGACCAGGTACTGGCGGATTTTTTGCTCCGCGCCGCCACGGTAGAAAATCCCCGGGAAGCAGACTATCGCCGCACGGCCTTTGGCTGAGAGATAGTTCAATGCATGAAGCACAAAGGCAAAGTCGGCTTTGGATTTCGGGGCCAATACGCCTGCCGGAGCAAAACGCTCATCGTTAATCAGCGTCGGGTCATCGCTGCCATTCCATTTCACCGAGTAAGGCGGGTTGGAGACAATCGCGTCAAACGGTTTCTCATCACCGAAATGCGGTTCAGTCAGCGTATTACCCAGCTTGATGTCAAATTTGTCGTAGTTGATGTTGTGCAGGAACATGTTCATACGCGCCAGGTTAAAGGTCGTATGGTTAATCTCCTGGCCGAAAAAGCCTTCCTCGATGATGTGATTATCGAAATGCTTCTTCGCCTGTAACAACAGAGAGCCAGAGCCAGCTGCCGGGTCATAAATTTTGTTAACGTGGGTCTGACCGTGCATTGCTAGTTGGGCAATCAGTTTAGATACGTGCTGTGGTGTGAAGAACTCGCCGCCTGACTTACCGGCATTCGCCGCATAGTTGGAAATCAGGAACTCGTAGGCATCGCCGAACAGGTCAATCTGGTGCGCATCAAAGTCACCCAACTTTAAGCCTTCAACGCCTTTCAACACGGCAGCGAGGCGGCTGTTTTTATCTTTAACGGTGTTACCCAGGCGGTTGCTGGTGGTATCGAAATCGGCAAACAGGCCTTTGATGTCAGCTTCAGAGGGGTAGCCATAGGCTGAGCTTTCAATGGCGACGAAGATGCTGTTTAAATCAGCGTTCAGCCTGTCGTTGGTATTGGCTTTAGCCGCTACGTTACTGAACAGCTGACTTGGGTAAATGAAATAGCCTTTGGTTTTGATGGCGTCATCTTTGATGTCATCGGTAATGATACTGTCATCCAGTGCGGCATAGTTGACGCTGTCATCACCGGCTTCGATGTAACTGGAAAAGTTTTCGCTGATAAAACGGTAGAAGAGTGCGCCAAGGACGTATTGTTTAAAATCCCACCCATCGACCGAACCCCGGACATCGTTGGCAATGGCCCAGATTTGACGGTGTAACTCCGCTCGCTGTTGAAGGCTTGTCATTTTTTATCCTGTTACTGTGTTTTTACTTCAGTGATTGACGCGATTTTATCGCAATTTATGCGAATTGACTGTGCTTAAAGTGATGGCTTTTGAGCGTAAGCAGCGAGACAGGTTCAGAAAGGCCAGTCACTACCTCTCAGTGATGTGTTGACGGGATTATATTCCCCTCCCATCACTAACGTTCAGAACAGTTGCGTGGCACGCGAGTCAGTGCATATAAAAAGAACAAAAAAACAAGGTAAAGCCGCAGGATTAACTGCGGCGAGTATGGCTTCTTCGGACAAGTAGATCCTCAAGGTTGTTACCCGGGAGGGATTTGGCTTTTGTGACTCCAGCCAGTTCATCAATATGATCCGCGTACCACTGCATCATCTCCCTACGATCCTCAAGGTACAGCGCATGGTTGTAGGTTCCTCTGATGGTATTTTTATCAACATGAGCCAACTGCAACTCAATCCATGCTGAATTGAATCCCTTCTCATGTAGGATCGTACTCAATGTATGCCTAAATCCGTGTCCAGTAGCTCGCCCCCCATAACCGATACGACGCATCAATACGTTTAATGCCATATCGCTAAGTGGTTTTGTTTTCTGGATCCGCCCAGGGAAAACATACAATCCTCCTTTCGTCATTGGCTTCAGCTCATTCAAAACGGCCAGCGCTTGTTTCGATAAAGGAACGGCATGCGGGCGACCCATCTTCATTTTCCATTCGGGAATCTCCCAAACTAAGCGTTCAAAATCAAATTCAGCCCATTCTGCCTTACGTAGCTCACCAGGCCGGGTCCCAGTCAAAATGAGAAGCTTTACCGCCAACTTTACAAGAATGTTTCCCGTGTATGACTGTAGTGCTGAAAGAAAGTCGGGCAACTCATGCTCATCAAGGTGCGCATAGTGCTCCTTCTTATGTGGCTTCATCACGCTCGCCAAATCAGGGGCAGGATTAGTTGTCGCTCTTCCTGTCGCTATCGCATATTTCCACACTTCACCGCATCGTTGACGAACTTTACGCATTTTCTCAGTAGCACCACGATCCTCCAGACGCGTTAATACTCCCATCAACTCCATTGGCGTAATAGAGTCAATTGGACGATGACCGATGTACGGGAAAACATCTTTCTCAAAAGTAGCGATCATTTCAGTACGGTAAGACTCTGCCCACAGGTCATAACGTCGCTGGTACCATTCACGAGCAACCACCTCAAATGTGTTCGCTAGTTTATCTTGTTGGGCCAGCTTCTTTTCTTTACGGGCTTCGCTTGGATTTACACCGGTTGTCAAAAGTTCCTGAGCCTCATCTCGCTTTTTACGAGCATCTGACAACGATACCTTGGGATACGTGCCCAACGATAGAAGCTTAGGCTTACCTTCAAAGCGGTAGCGAAAGCGCCACCCTTTGGAGCCATTAGGCTCAATTTGAAGCGACAATCCATTACCATCAGACATGGTGTAAGTTTTCGAATCAGGCTTCGCCCGACGAATAGCAAGGTCTGTAAGAGGCATACGTATAGTTTTTTCCTCGGCAATCACCCAAGATGTATAGAATCAAAGTGTATAGGAGGGCCTATACACATTTCTATACAAGAAGGGCTGTTGATTTGGGGTAACTTAGGTAGACGTGCATAGACGCCAAAAAACCTAAAATTCTATTAAAATCAGTAGGTAGTTTACTTCTGAGGACTTCTGGAGACTTGAAATTGGAGCGGGCGAAGGGAATCGAACCCTCGTATAGAGCTTGGGAAGCTCTCGTTCTACCATTGAACTACGCCCGCTTAGAGGAGTGAGGGCATTATAAACCGAATGCCCTTCCTGACAAGCCTTACGTGTACCGAGTGATGAAAAAAACGCCTTTTAACACTTAGGCTTACTGCCCTGAGGCGGCAGATAACGCAGTGGGTCGATGGCGGTGGCACGGTAACGGATCTGGAAATGCAGCTTCACGGAATCCGCGTCACTGTTACCCATGGTGGCAATCTGCTGGCCGATTTTCACCGACTGTCCGTTATTGACCATCATTTTATCGTTATGCGCATAAGCCGTAATGTAATCATCGTTATGCTTAATCATGACCAGATTGCCATAACCGCGCAGCTGGTTGCCAACATACACGACTTTCCCGGCGCCAGAGGCATAGACTGGCTGACCGCGAGTACCGGCGATATCAATCCCTTTGTTACCGCCATCTGCGGTGGAGTAAGGCATGACAACTTTGCCACTGGTCGGCCAGCGCCAGCAGCGTTGCCCTACTGGCGGCCATGATGATTGCGGTACCGCAGAGGACGGCGTCACTTTTGCCGTACGGGAACTGCTCTTGCTGGAGGACTTTTTACCGGAGGAACCTGAACGGGTACTCACCTTGAGTCGCTGCCCCACTTCGATGGTGTAAGGCGGAGAAATCCCGTTAAGGCGCGCCAAATCACCTACGCTGGTGCCTGTTTTGCGGGAAATAGCGGACAGCGTATCACCGCGCTTCACGGTGTAGAGAGAGCCATCATAATCCGATGAATTGCTGGAACAACCGGCAAGCAGCAGGCCAACAATCAGGCAGAGTACCAGGCGAAAAGGATGAGTATTCAGGCGTCCTGCAGACAAAACGAGTCCTCGTTAAGCATTATTCGGGATGGCTATAATAGCAGCACAGACAGAGATGCCAATCATTCCTGCGCGGTATCTCATTGGAATACTGGGCTGATTGACGCCGTCGACATAAAAAAACCCGGCAGCAACAAATATCGCAAACCGGGTTTTTACGCCAGGGCCAGTGCCCCGGCATCAGGCAATTACTTAACCGGGCGCATTGCCGGGAACAGGATCACGTCACGGATGGTGTGGCTGTTGGTGAACAGCATAACCATACGGTCGATACCGATGCCCAGACCTGCCGTTGGCGGCAGACCATGCTCCAGCGCGGTGACGTAGTCTTCGTCGTAGAACATCGCTTCGTCATCGCCAGCTGCTTTCGCATCAACCTGGTCCTGGAAACGCTGCGCCTGATCTTCAGCATCGTTCAGCTCACTGAAGCCGTTACCGATTTCACGGCCACCGATGAAGAACTCAAAGCGGTCAGTGATTTCCGGGTTCACGTCGTTACGACGAGCCAGCGGAGACACTTCAGCCGGATATTCAGTGATGAAGGTTGGCTGAATCAGATGCGCTTCTGCCACTTCTTCGAAGATCTCGGTTACGGTACGGCCCAGGCCCCAGCTCTTCTCAACGTTGATACCGATTTCAGCGGCAATGGCTTTCGCGGCATCGAAGTTGTCCAGATCGGCCATGTTGGTTTCCGGACGGTATTTCTTGATAGCTTCACGCATGGTGAGCTTCTCGAACGGTTTGCCGAAATCAAACGTCTGGTCGCCGTAAGGCACTTCAGTTTTGCCCAGAATATTCTGTGCCAGCGTACGGAACAGGGATTCGGTCAGCTCGATCAGATCTTTGTAATCGGCATACGCCATGTAGAGTTCCATCATGGTGAACTCTGGGTTATGGCGAACGGAGATCCCTTCGTTACGGAAGTTACGGTTAATTTCGAACACGCGATCAAAACCGCCAACGACCAGACGCTTCAGGTACAGTTCCGGCGCGATACGCAGGTACATGTCCAGATCCAGCGCGTTGTGATGCGTGATAAACGGACGTGCAGACGCACCACCCGGGATCACCTGCATCATCGGGGTTTCCACTTCCATAAAGTCACGGCCGACCATGAACTGACGGATACCCGCCATGATCTGGGAGCGAACTTTGAAGGTGTTGCGGGATTCATCGTTAGAAATGAGATCCAGGTAACGCTGACGGTAGCGTGCTTCCTGATCCTGCAGACCGTGGAATTTGTCCGGCAGTGGGCGCAGTGCTTTCGTCAGCAGGCGCAACTCGGAACAGTGGATAGACAGCTCGCCAGTTTTGGTTTTGAACAGCTTGCCTTTCGCGCCGAGAATATCGCCGAGATCCCATTTTTTGAACTGCTCGTTGTAGATGCCTTCGGCCAAATCGTCACGTGCGACGTACAGCTGAATGCGGCCGCCCACGTCCTGCAGAGTCACGAAGGAGGCTTTACCCATGATACGACGGGTCATCATGCGGCCAGCAACGGCCACTTCGATGTTCAGGTCTTCAAGTTCTTCGTTTTCTTTGCTATCGAATTCGGCGTGCAGCTGGTCGGAGGTATGGTCGCGACGGAAATCATTTGGGAAAGCGATGCCCTGCTCACGCAGCGCTACCAGCTTTTCACGACGGGATTTCAGTTCGTTGTTAAGATCGACTACTACGTCATCACCCTGTGATTGTTGTTCAGACATTTTGGTTCCTCATAACCCTGCTTTCAAACTTGCTTCGATAAATTGATCCAGGCTGCCATCCAGCACGGCCTGGGTGTTACGGGTCTCTACCCCGGTACGCAAATCTTTGATTCGGGAGTCGTCCAGGACGTACGAACGAATCTGACTGCCCCAACCGATATCCGACTTGTTCTCTTCCGCGGCCTGCTTCTCAGCATTTTTCTTCTGCATTTCCAGCTCGTACAACTTCGCTTTCATCTGCTTCATGGCCTGATCTTTGTTCTTATGCTGCGAACGGTCGTTCTGGCACTGGGTCACGGTATTGGTCGGAATGTGGGTAATACGTACCGCAGATTCTGTACGGTTAACGTGCTGGCCACCGGCGCCGGAGGCACGGTACACGTCGATACGCAGATCTGCCGGGTTAATTTCAATATCAATATCGTCATCCACTTCCGGGTAAACAAACGCGGAACTGAACGAGGTATGACGGCGGCCGCCGGAATCGAACGGGCTCTTACGAACCAGACGATGGACGCCGGTTTCAGTACGTAACCAGCCAAAGGCGTACTCGCCCTGAATACGGATAGTCACGGATTTAATGCCCGCCACTTCACCTTCAGACTCTTCGATAATTTCGGTTTTGAAACCGCGCGCTTCGGCCCAACGCAGGTACATACGCATCAGCATGCTGGCCCAGTCCTGGGCTTCTGTACCACCGGAACCGGCTTGAATATCGAGGTAACAATCGGCGTTGTCATACTCACCGGAGAACATACGACGGAATTCGAGCTGAGCCAGTTTCTCGTCTAACAGATCGAGTTCGGCAACGGCTTCGTTGAAGGTCTCTTCATCGTCAGCTTCAACGGCCAGCTCCAGCAGACCGGAAACGTCTTCCAGACCCTGTGACATTTGGTTCAGGGTGTCAACGATGGCCTCCAGAGAGGAACGCTCTTTACCCAGCGCCTGTGCGCGTTCAGGTTCGTTCCAGACATCCGGCTGTTCCAGCTCGGCGTTTACTTCTTCCAGACGCTCTTTCTTGGCATCATAGTCAAAGATACCCCCTAAGAACGTCAGAGCGCTCCGTGAGGTCCTGAATGCGATTTTTTACCGGATTAATTTCAAACATGGTCGATTATCTTTTTTTGGGCTTGTCAAAATGCGGTGATAAGAGCGGGATTTTAACGGATCTCCGCCCTTTTTTGTAGCAATTACTGACGCTAAATCGGCCAGATATTGTCAATGATAATTTGCAGGCTACGGTTGCCACGAAACTCGTTGATATCCAACTTGTAGGCCAGTTCCACTTCGCGCACGCCGTTGTCCGGCCAGCAGGTGGTATCGACGTTAAACGCGATGCCATCCAGCAGTGGGCCACCGCCAACAGGCTCTACCATCACCTTGAGGTGGCGTTCCCCCACCAATCGCTGCTGCAATAAGCGGAAACGCCCATCAAACAACGGCTCCGGGAACATTTGCCCCCAGGGACCTGCGTCTCTCAGCATCTGAGCGGTTTCCATCGTCATTTCTGCGGCAGAAAGAGGACCGTCTGACACCACTTCGCCTTGCAATAACGCGGGATCCAGCCATTCGGTAACCAGCTCACCGAAACGCTGCTGGAACGCCTCGAACTGGGCTTCTTCCAGCGATAGCCCCGCCGCCATGGCATGGCCGCCAAACTTGATGATCATCCCAGGATAAAGCGTGTCCAGACGTTCCAGGGCATCGCGCATGTGCAGCCCCTGGATGGAGCGACCAGACCCCTTCAGCGTGCCATCCCCTGCTGGCGCAAAGGCAATCACCGGGCGATGGAAACGCTCTTTGATGCGGGAAGCCAGGATCCCCACCACGCCCTGATGCCATTCGGGGTGGTACATCGCCAGGCCACCGGGCAGCGTTTCGCTGCCGCGCTCCAGTTTTTCACACAGAGTCAGCGCTTCCGCCTGCATCCCCTGCTCTATCTCTTTACGCGTCTGGTTGAGGGCATCCAGCTCATTTGCCAGCTGGCGCGCTTCACCGATGTTATCGCTGAGCAGCAGCGCCACACCCACAGACATATCGTCAAGCCGTCCGGCAGCATTCAGGCGTGGGCCAAGCGCAAAGCCGAGATCGCTGGCGGCAAGCTTTTGCGGATCGCGGTTAGAGATTTCCAGTAGCGCTTTGATGCCAGGACGGCACTTGCCCGCACGAATCCGGCTCAGTCCCTGCCAGGTCAAAATGCGGTTGTTGGCGTCCAGCGGCACGACGTCCGCCACGGTGCCCAGCGCCACTAAATCCAGCAATTCAGCAAGGTTAGGTATCGCAATCCCCTGCGCCTCAAACCAGCCCTTGTCACGCAAATGGGTCCGCAGCGCCAGCATCAGATAAAATGCCACGCCGACGCCCGCTAAGGACTTAGAAGGAAACTCGCAGTCGTGCAGGTTCGGGTTAATGATGGCTTCAGCGGCAGGCAATATGTCTCCAGGCAAGTGGTGATCTGTCACCAACACCGGAATGCCAAGCTCATGAGCGCGATCAACGCCCACATGGGAAGAGATGCCGTTATCGACGGTCATGATCATCTGTGCGCCACGGGCATGGGCCTGATCGACCACTTCGGGACTCAGGCCATAGCCGTCCTCGAAGCGGTTAGGCACCAGATAACCCACATTCGCACAGCCAAGCTGCCGCATTCCGAGCACGCTGAGCGCAGTGCTGGTCGCCCCATCGGCATCGAAATCACCCACGACGATGATCCTCAGCCCCTGACGGAAAGCGTCATACAGCATCTCAACGGCTTTATCGACGCCGTTCAGTTGTTGCCAGGGCAGCATTCCTTTGACGCTGCGTTCAAGGTCGGCGGTGTTCCGCACACCACGGCTGGCATACAGCCGCTGCAGCAATTCTGGCAGCTCAGCGGGGATATCCGCCGTGCTGTCCACCTCCCGGCGGCGAAGTTGTATCTGCTGTTTCACGCCGCTTACTTACCGCTGGTCTGTTTTTGGTGCTCGTCGAGGAACTCTTTCATTTCCTTCGGCCCCTGATACCCTGGCACCAGGGTCCCGTCGTTCAGTACGATAGCCGGTGTCCCATTCACGCCAAACTGTACGCCCAGCGCATAGTGATTGGCGATATCAAGGTCGCAGCTGGCTGGTTGAACGCTTTTGCCATTCATCGCATCGTCAAAGGCTTTGTTTCTGTCTTTCGCACACCAGATGGCTTTCATGTCCTGCTCAGGCTGACTCTGAATGCCTGCGCGTGGGAACGCGAGATAACGCACGGTGATGCCCAGCGCGTTGTAGTCACTCATCTCTTCATGCAGCTTGTGGCAGTAACCGCAGGTGATGTCGGTAAACACGGTAATGACGTGTTTCTCCTGCGGTGCCTTATAGATGATCATCTCTTTTTCCAGGCCGTTGAGCTGGCCCATCAGCAGCTGATTGGTGACGTTGACCGGATGGGATCCGCTCACGTCATACAGTGGCCCCTGGATAACGTGCTTGCCGTCTTCCGTCACGTACAGCACGCCGCCATTGGTCATCACGGTTTTCATTCCAGCCACTGGCGCAGGCTGAATCTTAATGCTCTGTACACCCAGCTTGGCCAGAGACTGTTGAATGGCGGCGTCATCAGCCTGAGCGGTGCCAGACAGCACTGCGGCCAACAAAGAGAACATCACTAAACCTTTTTTCATAACCTTACCTGTTTGTTGCATGGCAGCTCACGCTCGTGGGTGATGCTGTTGATGAAGTTGGCGCAGACGCTCAGTGGCGACATGCGTATAAATTTGTGTGGTCGAAAGGTCGCTGTGCCCCAGAAGCATTTGCACCACGCGCAAATCTGCGCCGTGATTCAGCAGGTGCGTGGCAAAAGCATGCCGCAACACATGGGGAGACAGCTTTTCGCTATCAATGCCCGCCAGCACCGCATAGTGTTTAATGCGATGCCAAAACGTCTGACGCGTCATCTGCTGCGCTCTTTGACTTGGAAACAGCACATCGATAGACACCCCGTTTAGCAGCCAGGGGCGACCGTGTTCGAGATAATTCTCCAGCCAGTAAACCGCCTCTTCGCCCAACGGCACCAGGCGCTCTTTATTCCCCTTACCAATCACCCGCACAACGCCCTGACGCAGGCTGATATCACTCATGCTCAGCCCCACCAGCTCCGTCACGCGCAGTCCGGTCGCGTACAGCACCTCAAGCATGGCTTTATCACGCAGTTCCAGTGGATTATCCACCAAAGGCGTCTGAAGCAGACGATCAACTTGTGCTTCACTGAGGTCTTTCGGTAAGCGCTGCGGCAATTTTGGTGAGGCCAGCGACGCGCTGGGGTCGTCCGCTCGCAACTTTTCGCGGTACAGATGCTGGAAAAACCGGCGCATCGCACTGAGCAAACGCGCGGTGCTGGTGGCTTTGTATCCGCCTTCTACTCGCTCTGCCAGCAGCTGTTGCAGATCGCTGCTCTGCACCGTCCCGATGTCCAGATCGTGCTTACTCAGCCACTCGATGAACATGGTCAGATCGCGACGATAGGCGCTGAGGGTATTCTCAGCGAGATTTTTCTCGAGCCATAGTGCATCAAGAAACTGTTCGATTTGTGCGAGATCCTTGTCCACATTTTCTCCTGGCGTCGGCAGTCCGGTCATTATGCCTTAAGGCAACACCTTTCTGATACACTAGCGCAAAGTCATAGTCTGCACTGAGAGTTTTTGCGATGAAAATTGGCCTGTTTTATGGTTCCAGCACCTGTTACACCGAAATGGCTGCGGAGAAAATCCGCGACATTATTGGCGCGGAGTTGGTCACTCTTCACAACCTGAAAGACGATGCCCCGAATCTGATGGAACAGTACGACGTGCTGATCCTCGGCATTCCCACCTGGGATTTTGGTGAAATACAGGAAGACTGGGAAGCTATCTGGCAACAGTTGGATACCCTGAAGCTTGAAGGGAAAATCATTGCGCTCTACGGCATGGGCGACCAACTGGGCTACGGCGAATGGTTCCTCGACGCACTGGGCATGTTACACGACAAGCTGGCCAGCAAAGCGGTGAAATTCATTGGCTATTGGCCAACCGAGGGCTACGAATTTACCAGCCCGAAACCGGTGATTGCCGACGGCGAGCTGTTTGTTGGCCTCGCACTGGATGAAACCAACCAGTACGATTTAAGCGATGAACGCCTGCAAACCTGGTGCGAACAAATCCTCGGAGAAATGGCCGAGCACTTCTCCTGATTCCTCGCGTTACTGTTGCGCTGGCTGTTGCAAAATCGTCCGGCGCAAATCTCGCCACTCTCTGGTTTCCATGCTGTCTGCCGCCAGCCACAAATGGATTCGCTTACGCCCATCGATTCGGCGTAAACGCAGCATCATGCCGCTGTTCATGACCCACGGCGTCCCCAGCAGCTCCCACTCCTGATTCTGCCAGCGCAGATGGGAATCCATCAGCAGTTTTATTTCCCCCTGCGCCGCGTTGATACGCCGCTGGCTGCGGACGCAATCAAACACCACCAACGACAGTAGCAGAAGCCAAAGCGGGGTATAGCTCAGTGGCCAGGGCATCAGCAGGATGACCGCCGCCACAACCCCGTGGAGCAGTAAAGAGACCCACTGCGAGCGCCATGAGACGCGTAGATCAGATTGCCACAGGACCACGTTCCCGATTCCGTGTCTGAATAAGTTGAACCATGCGTTGCAGCTCGGCGTCCGCTGGCTTGCCATGATTCATCAGCCAGTTAAAAAGGTCAGGATCGTCACACTCGAGCAGACGAATAAAGAGCGCTTTGTCGCCATCGCTCAGCTTATCGTACTCATACTCGAAAAACGGCATGATGGAGATGTCGAGTTCACGCATTCCGCGACGGCATGCCCAGTGGATTCGGGCCTTATTATGAATGTCCATGTTGTCTTTCCTGAATGATGATACAACGTAGTTTAACGCGAATTTTTCACTTACTTTACAGGAATATTGTTAACTGCGGTGCATGTCGGGATAAAACCTTATTTTATGCAAGGCATTACATTATTTTCCGCAGTCGCTCGTAAAACAGAATAATGGCACAAATGAGCCCCGGAAAGCGCTTGCAATGCGCTATAGCTCTTTTACCATTAGTCATTAACATTGCGTTAAGCTATTCAGGACATGATCATGGCTTTTACACCTTTTCCTCCGCGCCAGCCCGCTGCATCAGCAAGACTCCCTTTAACGCTGATGACGCTGGATGACTGGGCTCTGGCAACCATTACCGGTAAAGACAGCGAATCCTATCTGCAGGGTCAGGTCACGGCGGATGTCGCGCAATTAACAGAACACCAACACCTGCTGGCCGCACACTGTGACGCCAAGGGCAAAATGTGGAGCACGCTGCGCGTGTTCCGTGAAGCAGAAGGATTCGGCTGGATTGAACGCCGTAGCCTTCGTGATGCGCAGCTGGCAGAGCTGAAAAAATACGCGGTTTTCTCCAAAGTCACGATTGCCGCAGATGACACTCGCGTCCTGCTGGGTGTCGCCGGTTTTCAGGCTCGCGCCGCGCTGGCCAATCTGTTCACCACCCTGCCGGACAGCGACACGCAGGTGGTTCGCGAAGATGACAGCACGCTGCTGTGGCTTGAGCATCCTGCTGAACGTTTCCTGCTGATTGTCAGCGAAGAAACCGCCCATCGAATCACCGATGCGCTGAAAAGTGAAGCCACGTTGAACAACAGCCAACAGTGGCTGGCGCTGAATATCGAAGCAGGCATGCCGGTTATCGATACCGTCAACAGTGCGCAGTTTATTCCCCAGGCTACCAACCTGCAGGCGCTGGGCGGGATCAGCTTTAAAAAAGGCTGCTACACCGGACAGGAAATGGTCGCCCGGGCGAAATTCCGCGGTGCCAACAAGCGTGCCCTCTGGTCTTTGGCAGGCAGCGCCAGCCGTATCCCTGAAGCAGGGGAAGATGTGGAAATGCAGATGGGTGACAACTGGCGCCGTACGGGCACAGTGCTGGCAGCCGTAATGCTGGACGATGGTCGTGTGCTGGTGCAGATTGTGATGAACAATGACATGGAACCCGACAGCCTGTTCCGCGTGCGTGATGACGCAGGGTCTTTGCGTATCGAACCGCTGCCCTACTCACTTGAAGAAGCCTGATAACGCCATCGCCCGGTCAAGGACGCCGGGCGACAGCAATTTTATACAACGCATCGTTGGGGGATCTCGTGACCTTGAAAATCAAAGAGCAGACCCACTTCCACCGCATTGATGCATTAGGTGGAATCGACATGCTTCAGGCCAGCTACTACAAACAGCGCTTTGCCCGTCACGTGCATGAAACGTTCTGTATTGGCGTTATCGAGCAAGGTGCACAGCGCTTCTACCGCTCCGGGGCTGAACATGTGGCACCGCGTGGTGACATCATCATCGTTAATGCGGACGACGTGCATACCGGCAGTTCGGAACTGGAGCACGGCTGGGCGTATCGCGCCATTTATCCTCATCCGGATCTGCTCAACGGCATTCTGCGCCAGCAGCCCGACGGCAAAGCGTTTATTCCCTGGTTTCCCGATGCCGTTATTCACGATCCAGGACTGGCTGAGCAGCTGCTGCTCACTTTCGACATGCTTGATAAAAAAGGCAATAACCTGCTGAAAGAGACGCTGTTGCTCTCTTCACTGACCCTGCTCAGCATGCGCTACAGCCGCACCCGCAAACCCCCGGCAGAGTTACCCGTCGCCACTCAGCGGATTTTACGCGCCAAAGAGCTCATCGACAGCTGTCCGGTAGAAAATCATACCCTGACCCAGTTGGCAGAACTGGCAGGCTTGAGCCACTGGCATTTCCTGCGGCAGTTCACGTCATTAACGGGGATGACCCCACACGCCTATCTGATCCAGGCCCGGCTGCGCAAAGCCCGCCAGTTGTTACGCCAGGGCGTCACCATCCTGGAGACCTCCATCCTCTGTGGTTTTACCGATCAAAGCCATTTCCATCGCCACTTCAAAAACTCGCTCGGATTGACGCCAGGCGAATTCCTCAAAGCCTGAGTCCCCTGCTGAGCAATAACGTTCAATACAGCTCTGCCCACTTTCTATAACGTAAACGGCATATCCAAAAGCCAGTTGACGTATTTTATGACCGAATCCAGCTCCTGTACTGAACTTACTCGTTCACCCCGCTCCTCGTTTCTGCGCGGCGCGCTTGAAATGCTGCCGCTCTGCGTGTCGGTGATCCCTTGGGGCATCCTTGCCGGATCCATGGCTATTCAGGCTGGCCTGACCTTCTGGCAGAGCGTGGGGATGTCGGCGATTGTTTTTGCCGGCGCAGCCCAGCTGGTCACCCTTGGGCTCACAATGACTGGCGCGAGCGTAATGACGATTGTGGTGTCGGTGTTTTTTATTACCTCGCAGCATTTTATTTATGGCTTAACGCTGCGGGAGTTTGTTTCCTGCCTGAAAGCCAAATTACGCCTGCCGATTGGCTTTTTATTAACGGATGAACTGTTCGCCCTGAGTGAAACCAAAGACAAGCGCAGCGACTTAACACCGGGGTATATGCTCGGTGCCGGGCTGACCTTTTATCTGTCGTGGAATATTTTTAGCCTGATGGGGATCGTGATGGCCTCTTCAGTGCCGGATCTCGATAAATATCATCTCGATTATTCCATCGTCGCCACGTTTATTACCCTCGTGGTGCCGATGATCAAGAAGATAAGCACTTTGGCTGGCGTGGCGATTTCCCTCGTGCTCTCAATGATACTGAGCTACTACCGGGTTGAAGGTGCCATTGTGCTGGCAGGTCTAATAGCGATGTTTTCTTCCGTGGCCATCGCAGGAATAATTAAGGAGAAATAAATGAGTTGGATCCTGATCCTGACCCTGGCGGCCATCGTCTTTTTTAACCGCTATGTATTTCTTGAGCCCAATGTACCGTTGAAGATCCCAGGCATCATCAATAAAGCGTTGAAGTATTCCGCCCCCTGTCTGCTGACAGCCATTTGCGGACCGATAATATTGATGGATCACGGTGTGGTCCGTGAATTCCCGATGAACCCTTATTTTTTAGGGGCCGTAGTCAGTGTCATTATTGCCCTGTTGATCCGCAATATTGTCAGCGCCGTCCTTTTAAGTCTGGGGGTGTTTTACCTTATTAACCATTTTATGGGGTAAGCCTGACGCGTACCGATATCACCCACTGTCTCTTTTTTTGTGCCCATGAGTGCCTGAGGTCTGATGACTGATGGCACTAGCCCCTGGTGTTACTTAGGGTCATTGCCCGCCTGATCGTCAGAATTATACCACTGGCGACCAGGTTTTTTTTCGCCCTCACTTTCCCATTAACGCGTCAAACTTTGCCGACATAAAGATAAATAGCCAGAAAGTGGCAAACGCTGCCGCCTAGCACAAACCCATGCCAGATGGCGTGGTTGTAGGGGATCCGCTTGCAGACGTAGAAAATCACGCCAAGGGAGTAAACCACGCCCCCTGCCGCCAGCAGCGTCACGCCCCCTGCAGAAAGCTTAACCGCCAGCTGATAAACCACAATCAGCGACAGCCAGCCCATGATGAGGTACGTCACCAATGAGAGGACTTTGAAGCGATGGGCAATCGTGAGTTTGAACAGGATCCCCAGCAAGGCCAGGCTCCAGATAACGATCATTAATCCTCGTGCCAGCGCGGAATCCAACCCCACCAGCAAAAAGGGAGTATAGGTCCCGGCAATCAGCAGATAGATGGCGCAGTGATCGAATTTCTTCAACCAGATCTTGGCCCCTTGATGGGGGATCGCATGGTATAGCGTGGAGGCCAAAAACAGCAGGATCATACTACCGCCATACAGGCTGTAGCTGGTGATCGCCGTGGCGCTGGCATTGGCATCCACCGCCTGTACCAGCAGCAGTACCAGCCCGACAATCCCGAATACGAGGCCAATCCCGTGGCTGATGCTATTGGCGATTTCCTCCGCCAATGAATAACCCTGCGTAATGAATGGCTTACTGACCATGCTGTGCTCCGGAAGGACGAAAGGGACGTTAACGCCTCACTAGCCTAACTGAGAATGATTCCAGTGAACACATGTTCGCTAAAATAAAAAATGAATTTTTTACAACCCGTTATAAACCAATATATTACAGGAAATTTTCACCGCACAGATGTTTCTTAAAAATCACAAGCACTGAAACTCAATCACGTAAAACTGCTGTTGATCCGGATAGATCTCTTTGATGACAGATTTGAGCTCATCGAGGGTCATATTTTCCTGCTGGGCATGGACGTCCGTCAGAGTATCCAGGGTTATCGTTGAGGTTGCTGTGACCTTCAGGGTGCAAAAATAGCCGTCGTCTTCATAACGCCCGACGCGCAGAACATCGCCTGTTTTAAAGTGCGATTCACTGGCATCACGGATCGTGATGGTTTTACGCCCGGCCAGAATGTCTTCCTGAAAGCGTTGAAAAAAAGTGATGTCGTTCGGGGCCATGGTATGATTCCTGTATTGAAATTGCTTTGTGAGTACCAGCCAACGTGAGCCTATTCTCCCACGCCGTCATTGCTAGTCTTAACAATCTTGAGATGATGGTCTACCAGTATGTGATTAAAAATCGCGACAAAGTCATGTACATGACTATCCGTGAGCTGGCGGAGTCCGTGGGCGTTTCCACCACGACGGTGCTGCGATTTTGCCGCAAACTGAACTGCGAAGGCTACTCCGAATTCCGGGTGCGTTTTAAGCTGTATCTGGAACAAAACGAACCTCAGCAAAGTCATTTTGGCGCCAGCGAAATAATCAGTTTTTTCAAAAGCGTGAATAACGAAGAATTTGATAAACTTGCCGACGAGGCCGTCGATATTATTCTTGCCTCTGAACGTATTATTTTTGTTGGCGCAGGGACCTCGGGCGCATTAGCTAAATATGGCGCACGCTTCTTTTCTAACGTTGGGAAATTTAGCAATCATATTGATGACCCTTATTTCCCTGTCACCAATGACATGGCCAAAAATGCGCTGGCGATTGTCCTTTCGGTGTCAGGTGAAACCGAAGAGATTTTACGCTTCGCCGGGCAATTCAGCCTGCACCACTGTAAAGTTCTCTCCATTACCAGCCATGAGCACTCGCGGTTGGCTAAACTGGCCGATTTTAATCTCTCCTGGCATATCTCCCAGACGCGCATTGGCGGCGTTTATGATATTACCACGCAAATTCCTGTTATTTATATTCTGGAAACGCTCGGTCGCAAACTGGCGAAAAGATTAGCGTAAAAAAAACACCCTGTTTTTCGCATGTAACAAATCACGTTCATGGCATATTTGTTATATCGTGACATTTATATCCCCTTTGTTAGACTCAATCGTAATTAGTCATATTATTGGGAACAGCAAAAATGAAAAAACTCACCTTACCAAAAGACTTTTTGTGGGGCGGTGCCGTTGCAGCACATCAGGTTGAAGGCGGCTGGAACAAAGGCGGCAAAGGCCCGAGCATTTGTGATGTCCTGACAGGCGGCGCACACGGTGTTCCCCGTGAAATCACGCAGGAAGTAGAGCCGGGCAAATACTATCCGAACCATGAAGCCGTTGAGTTTTACAGCCACTACAAAGAAGACATTAAGCTGTTCGCTGAGATGGGGTTTAAGTGCTTCCGCACCTCGATTGCCTGGACCCGTATCTTCCCGAAAGGTGACGAAACCCAGCCGAACGAAGAAGGGCTGAAGTTTTACGATGACATGTTTGATGAGCTGCTGAAATACAACATCGAACCCGTTATCACCCTCTCCCACTTCGAGATGCCGCTGCATCTGGTGCAGGAATACGGCGGCTGGACCAACCGCAAAGTGGTCGATTTCTTCGTCCGCTTCGCCGAAGTGGTGTTTGAGCGCTATAAGCACAAGGTCAAATACTGGATGACCTTCAACGAAATCAACAACCAGCGTAACTGGCGCGCACCGCTGTTCGGCTACTGCTGTTCCGGTGTGGTTTACACCGAGCACGAGAATCCGGAAGAAGTGATGTACCAGGTGCTGCATCACCAGTTCGTTGCCAGCGCACTGGCGGTGAAAGCGGCTCGCCGCATTAACGCTGAGATGCAGGTCGGTTGCATGCTGGCGATGGTGCCGCTCTATCCGTTCTCCTGCAAGCCGGACGATATGATGTTTGCGCAGGAATCGATGCGTGAGCGCTATGTCTTTACCGATGTTCAACTGCGCGGCTACTACCCAACCTATGTTTTGAATGAGTGGGAGCGTCGCGGATTTAACATTGTGATGGAAGAAGGTGATGCACAAATCCTGCGTGAAGGTGCCTGCGATTACCTCGGCTTTAGCTACTACATGACCAACGCGGTGAAAGCAGAAGGCGGCAGCGGTGATGCCATTTCGGGCTTTGAAGGCAGCGTGCCGAATCCGCATGTTAAAGCATCAGATTGGGGCTGGCAGATTGACCCGGTCGGCCTGCGCTATGCGCTGTGCGAGCTGTATGAGCGCTATCAGAAACCGCTGTTCATCGTAGAAAACGGCTTTGGTGCTTATGACAAAGTCGAAGCAGACGGCAGCATCAACGACGATTACCGTATCGACTATCTGCGTGCCCACGTGGAAGAGATGATGAAAGCGGTGACTCACGATGGCGTTGAGCTGATGGGTTACACCCCGTGGGGCTGCATCGACTGCGTGTCCTTCACCACAGGACAGTACAGCAAGCGCTACGGCTTTATCTACGTCAACAAACACGACGACGGCACCGGCGATATGTCCCGTTCACGTAAGAAGAGCTTTAACTGGTACAAAGACGTGATCGCCAGCAACGGTGAGAATCTGTAAACATCGTGCCGGGCGGCGCTACGCTTGCACCGGCCTACGATTTTGTAGGCCCGGTAAGCGCAGCGCCGCCCGGCGTTTTATTTCCCGCCAGCCAGTTCGAGGAAGCTCCCGGTAACGTAAGAGGCTTTCTCGCTCAGCAACCACACAATCGCCTGCGCGACTTCTTCCGGTTGCCCACCGCGCTGCATCGGCAGCATCGATTTCACGCGATCGACCCGCCCGGGTTCGCCACCCGAGGCATGCATCTCGGTATAAATCAGCCCGGGGCGCACGCAGTTGACACGAATGCCCTGTGCCGCCACTTCAAGCGCCAGCCCTGTCGTCAGCGTATCCACGGCACCTTTTGAGGCAGCATAATCAACGTATTCGAACGGCGAGCCCAACCGCGATGCCGCTGAGGAAACGTTAACTATCGCCCCGCCCTTTCCGCCATGCTTATGCGACATCCGCTTGACGGCTTCGCGACAGCACAGGAAATAGCCCGTTACGTTGGTCGCGAGGACGTGATTGATGCGTTCGGCGGTGAGGTTTTCGATGGTGCTTTGCTGGAACAGGATCCCGGCATTGTTCACCAGCGCGACGAACGGCTCGCCTTCGCGATCCAGCGCCTCAAACATCGCCATGACCTGCGTTTCATCGCTGATATCGGCCCGCACGGCAAAGGCTTTGCCGCCGCTTTCAACAATCTCGTTCACCACCTGCGTGGCCGCCTTGATGTTGTGGTGAAAATTCACCGCGACGGTATACCCTTCCTGCGCCAGCTGCAACGCCGTCGCCCTGCCAATTCCCCGGCTCGCGCCGGTGACCAATGCAATAGCCATAAACCATCTCCCCAGAAATAAAAAAAGCCGGGTGGCGCTAACGCTTACCCGGCCTACGTTGCAACGATTAAGTATTACTGATACTCGCTCATCGGCACACAGGAACAGAACAGGTTGCGGTCACCGTAAACGTCATCAAGACGCTTCACGGTCGGCCAGTACTTGTTCGCCATGCCTGCCGGGAAGACGGCCAGTTCACGCGTGTAGCCATGGTTCCACTCGGCAACCAGCTCGTTCTGGGTGTGCGGCGCATTTACCAGCGGGTTATCTTCCAGCGTCCACTCGCCACCTTTCACGCGGTCGATCTCGCTGCGGATAGCCAGCATCGCATCGATAAAGCGGTCGAGTTCAACTTTACTTTCCGATTCGGTCGGTTCCACCATCAGCGTACCCGCCACCGGGAAGGACATCGTTGGCGCATGGAAACCGTAGTCAATCAGACGCTTGGCGATATCCAGCTCGCTAATACCGGTCTCTTCTTTCAGCGGACGAATATCAAGGATACATTCGTGCGCTACACGGCCATCACGCCCGGTATAGAGCACCGGATAGGCATTTTGCAGACGAGTGGCGATGTAGTTCGCATTCAGGATTGCCACCTGGCTCGCTTTCTTCAGCCCTTCTGCACCCATCATGCGGATGTACATCCAGCTGATTGGCAGAATGGATGCGCTACCGAACGGTGCTGCGGACACCGCGCCCTGACGGGTCAGCATCCCTTCAATTTGTACCACGCTGTGGCCTGGCACAAACGGAGCCAGATGCGCTTTCACGCCGATTGGGCCCATGCCCGGGCCGCCGCCGCCGTGTGGAATGCAGAAGGTTTTATGCAGGTTGAGGTGCGAAACGTCCGCGCCGATAAAGCCCGGGGAGGTGATGCCAACCTGCGCGTTCATGTTCGCGCCGTCGAGGTAAACCTGGCCGCCGTACTGATGAACGATTTCGCAGACTTCACGGATGGTTTCTTCGTACACCCCGTGAGTGGACGGATACGTCACCATGATGCAAGAGAGATTTGCGCCAGTCTGTTCGGCTTTCTCGCGCAGATCCGCCAGATCGATGTTGCCTTGCTTATCACAAGCCACAACAACAACCTGCATGCCCGCCATTTGTGCCGACGCCGGGTTAGTCCCGTGTGCAGAGCTTGGGATCAAGCAGATATCGCGATGCCCTTCGTTGCGGCTTTCGTGATAGTGACGAATCGCCAGCAGGCCAGCGTATTCGCCCTGCGCACCGGAGTTTGGCTGCATACACAGCGCATCATAGCCCGTCAGCTTCACCAGCCAGTCGGAAAGCTGATTGATCATCTGATGATAACCTTCAGCCTGATCCGCCGGGCAGAACGGGTGCAGCTCGGCAAATTCTGGCCAGGTAATCGGGATCATTTCTGCCGCCGCGTTGAGCTTCATGGTGCAGGAGCCCAGCGGGATCATCGCCTGATTCAGCGCCAGATCTTTACGCTCAAGCCCGTGCATGTAGCGCATCATCTCGGTTTCGCTGTGGTAACGGTTGAACACCGGATGGGTCAGGATTTCGTCATCACGCAGCATCGCCTGCGGGATAGAACGGCTGTCGTGGGCCACGTCTTTATCAAGCGTATCGACGTTCAAGCCGTGGTTATCACCCAGCAGCACAGAGAACAGGGCCAGTACATCGTCACGCGTGGTGGCTTCATCTAGGGTAATGCCTACAGCGTGATGAATATCGCTACGCAGGTTGATCTCTGCCGCTTCAGCGCGTGCCAGCACGGCGGCTTTGTCAGCCACTTCCACACACAGGGTGTCGAAGTAATGGGCGTGACGCAGTTTCAGCCCTTTCTGCTGCAGGCCAGCAGCCAGAATATCGGTCAGGCGATGGATACGGCTGGCAATACGCTTCAGACCAACCGGGCCGTGGAACACGGCGTACAGGCTGGCGATGTTAGCCAGTAGCACCTGGGAAGTACAAATGTTGGAGTTCGCTTTCTCGCGGCGAATATGCTGTTCACGAGTCTGCATCGCCATGCGCAGCGCAGTGTTCCCGGCGGCATCTTTCGATACCCCGATAATACGGCCAGGCATGGAACGTTTGAATTCATCTTTCGCGGCAAAGAAGGCCGCATGCGGGCCGCCATAGCCCATTGGCACGCCAAAACGCTGTGCGGAACCGAAGACGATGTCCGCGCCCTGCTTGCCAGGTGCCGTCAGCAGCACCAGCGCCATGAAATCGGCGGCAACGCTGACCACGACTTTGCGATCTTTCAATTCAGCAATCAGCTTGCTGTAGTCGTGCACTTCACCGGTGGTGCCCACCTGTTGCAGCAACACCCCAAACACATCCTGATGGTCGAGCGCTTTAGCCGCGTCATCAACAATCACTTCAAAACCAAAGGTTTCTGCACGAGTACGCACCACATCCAAGGTCTGCGGATGAATGTCGGCCGCCACGAAGAAACGGTTGGCATTTTTCAGCTTGCTTACGCGCTTCGCCATCGCCATCGCTTCGGCGGCAGCGGTCGCTTCATCCAGCAGCGATGCGGAAGCAATGTCCAGCCCGGTCAAGTCCAGGGTGACAGTCTGGTAGTTCAGCAGGGCTTCGAGACGCCCCTGAGACACTTCCGGCTGATACGGCGTGTACGCGGTGTACCAACCCGGGTTTTCCAGCATATTGCGCTGGATAACCGGCGGCAGCTGCACGGCGGTGTAACCCATGCCAATGTAAGACTTAAAGCGCTTGTTGCGGCTGGCAATGGCTTTCAGCTCCGCCAGAGCGGCAAACTCCGTGGTCGCCTCGCCCACCTGCGGCGGGGTGGCAAGCTGAATGTCCTGCGGCACAATCTGACCGGTCAGCGCGTCTAATGACTCTGCGCCAACGGCGTTCAGCATCTCCTGCTGTTGTGCTGCATCCGGGCCGATATGGCGTTCGATAAAAGCGCCGCGATTTTCAAGCTGACTTAACGTCTTTGTCATGAGCGATGGTTCCTGAAACGTGCAGTGAATAGTGTTCTGTCATTCCCGTCGAAAAGGAATGGGGAGGGAGGCGCATTCCCCCTCTCCCCGACCCTCTCCCCAAGGGAGAGGGGGATAATGAATTACTCGTCTTCTAACAGGGCTTCGTACGCCGCGGCATCCAGCAGCGCAGCCACTTCGGCTTCATCAGCAGCTTTGATTTTGAAGATCCAGCCTGCGCCATATGGCTCGCTGTTTACCAGCTCCGGGGAATCACTCAGCGCGTCGTTGACGGCAACGATTTCACCGCTGATTGGCGCGTAGATATCGGAGGCCGCTTTCACGGATTCAGCCACCGCGCAGTCATCGCCTGCTTCCACGGTTTTGCCTACCTCTGGCAGGTCAACAAACACCATGTCGCCCAGCAGTTCCTGCGCGTGCTCGGTGATGCCTACGGTGTAGGAGCCGTCAGCTTCTTTGCGCAGCCATTCGTGTTCTTTGCTGTATTTCAGTTCTGCAGGTACATTGCTCATTAAAAAATCTCCATTAAAAATAATCGATTACACAACGGCTTTGCCATTGCGTACAAATACAGGTTTGGTCACTTTGACCGGCATTTCACGGTTACGGATTTGCACTACGGCAGATTCACCGATGCCCGCTGGCACGCGAGCCAGCGCAATGCTGTAGCCAAGCGTTGGCGAGAAAGTCCCGCTGGTGATAATGCCTTCGTGCTGATTGCCCTGCTCATCGCTAAAGCGGACCGGCAGTTCGCCACGCAGCACGCCTTTCTCGGTCATCACCAGACCAACCAACTGTTCGGTACCCTGTTGACGTTGAGCTTCCAGGGCTTCGCGGCCGATAAAATCGCGGTCAGCAGGCTCCCACGCGAGGGTCCAGCCCATGTTAGCCGCCAGAGGAGAAATGCCTTCGTCCATCTCCTGACCATACAGGTTCATCCCCGCTTCCAGACGCAGCGTATCGCGTGCACCCAGACCGCATGGCTTCACGCCCGTTTCCACCAGCGCATGCCAGAAATCAGCGGCCTTTTCGTTTGGCAGGGCGATTTCATATCCCGCTTCACCGGTATAACCGGTGGTGGCAACAAACAGATCGCCTGCCTGCACCCCGAAGAAGGGTTTCATGCCTTCCACCGCGTGACGCTGTTCATCGCTGAACAGGCTGGCGGCCTTCGCCTGCGCATCCGGGCCCTGTACGGCGATCAGCGCCAGGTCATCACGCACGGTGATTTCAATGCCGTAGGGCTCTGCGTGCTGGCTAATCCAGGCGAGGTCTTTTTCACGGGTGGCGGAGTTAACAACGAGGCGGAAATAGTCTTCAGTGAGGAAGTAAACGATCAGGTCATCGATGACCCCGGCGGAGGCATTGAGCATGCCGGTGTAGAGCGCTTTGCCGGGTTTGGTCAGCTTCGCCACGTCGTTTGCCAGCAGATAGCGCAGGAACTCACGGGTGCGGCTCCCGTGCAAATCAACGATGGTCATGTGGGACACATCAAACATGCCAGCACCGGTGCGCACAGCATGGTGCTCATCGATTTGTGAGCCGTAATGCAGTGGCATCATCCAGCCGTGGAAGTCCACCATGCGAGCGCCGCACAGCGTGTGTTGTTCATACAAAGGCGTCTGTTGAGCCATCATGTCCTCATTGAGTCAGCGGGGCCTGCCAGGTGCTTTGTGGGCAAAAAACGCCGCACAAAGCCCAGCGTCGACACCACTCCTGGGCATCGACGCAAACGTTCTCTTTTGCCTGACGTTACCACTGAAAACCACGGTAAACCATAAGGCAAAAGCAACCATCAGATTAGCTTATGACCAAAATACGCTGAAAACTCTACAGAACGATCAACTGGCTTACTGCGACTAATGCCACATAAAATTAACATCATTGAACAATTATCAGTGCATGATGATATTTCGTGCGGAAAATCGGGCTGATTTTTCGTAAGGGATTTCTTGCCAGATAAATAAAACTAATGCGAAAAAGGCGGTGGAATTAGAATTTTTCAAACGAGGCAGGTGCAACCCGACGCAGCGCCGGGTTGCGAAGTGTGATCGGCTTAACGCAGCCAGGTCGGAAGGTCGTTAAGTCCCATGGCCTGACGAATCAGCTGCGGCTTAACGCCCGGTAACGTATCAGCCAGCTTCAGGCCAATATCACGCAGCAGTTTTTTCGCCGGGTTGACGCCCGCAAACAGTTCGCGGAAACCCTGCATTCCTGCCAGCATCATGGCCGCGCTGTGCTTGCGACTACGCTCGTAGCGACGCAGATACAAGTGCTGACCAAAGTCTTTGCCCTGCGCATGCAGGCGGCGGAGCTCTTCGATTAATTCTGCCGCATCCATAAAGCCGAGATTCACACCCTGCCCGGCCAATGGATGAATGGTGTGGGCGGCATCGCCCACCAACGCCAGACGATGGGCGGCAAACTGGCGGGCATAACGCCCCGTCAACGGGAAGACCTGACGATCGCTTTCCACCTGGCAGAGACCCAGACGGTTATCAAATGCCACCGTCAGCGCCTGATTAAACTCAGCCTGATCGGCATTCTTCATGCGCTCCGCGTCCTGCGGCGATAGCGACCAGACGATGGAGCACAGATGCGGATCGCTCAACGGTAAAAACGCCAGAATGCCTTCACCGTGGAACGCCTGGCGCGCCACGGCCAGATGCGGCTCTGCTGTGCGAATGGTCGCCACCAGCGCATGATGGCGATAATCCCATGACGTCAGCGGGATATCGGCTTTATTACGCAGCCAGGAATTCGCACCATCGGCGCCAATCACCAGCCGTGCCGTGAGCATGTTACCGTCTTTCAGGCTGAGGAAAGCTTCGTTTTCTCCCCACGCCACCTGCGCCAGTTCCGCATTTGCCATCAGCGTGACGTCGGCACAACGCTGCGCTTTTTGCCACAGCGCGTGGTTGATCACGCTGTTTTCAATAATGTGGCCAAGATGGCTGAATCCCAGGCTCCCATCATCAAAAGTGATACGCCCAAAACTGTCCTGATCCCACACTTCCATGCCGTGATAGCGGCTGGCGCGGGCCTTCACAATGTCAGACCAAACGTCCAGACGAGACAGTAGCTTTTCGCTGGCGGCATTAATCGCCGATACGCGAAGTTGCGGTGCGGAGTCTGCTGCAACCGGCTGCGGCTCATGCTGTTCAATCACCGCCACGCGCAGGCCGCTGCCCTGTAATCCACAGGCTACCGCCAGTCCTACCATCCCACCGCCCACGATAGCGATATCAACGCTTTGCATTTCGTAATTCCTTATCTCGCTACCTGACCTAAGGTGCGCTGGGCCAGCGCATCGCGCGCCGGAGAAAATAATTCCATCGCCATCAGGCCGACATTTCGCCCGGCCACTAACGGCGCCCAGCGGTTAGCAAACAGATGGACCAGGCCGTCCGTTACGCCAATAGTTGTACTTTTATCGTTGTCACGACGCTGCTGATACTCACACAGCAGCGCGTAGTCGCCAGCATCCTTCGCGGTCGCCACCTTTTCCGCCAGCGACATTACATCACGCAGGCCAAGGTTAAAGCCCTGCCCGGCAATCGGGTGCAGGGTTTGCGCCGCGTTGCCGACTAACGCTAACCGGTGCGATACGGTACGCGTGGCGGTCGTCAGGGACAGAGGATAAGCGCTGCGGCTGCCGCTATGGGTGATTCGTCCGAGACGCCAGCCAAAGGCCTTTTGCAATTCATCGCAAAAACGCGCGTCGGACCAACGCAGGATCTCGTCGCGATCCTCAAGAGGATGGCACCACACCAGCGAACAACGGCCATCAGACATTGGCAGCATCGCCAACGGTCCATGTTGCGTAAAACGCTCAAACGCACGGCCGTCATGCGCAACAGAGGTTGTTACGTTCGCGATCACCGCCAACTGCTCATAAGGTTGCTGTTGCCACGCGATGCCGCACTGTTCGCCCAATGCCGAACGGGAGCCGTCAGCGGCCACCAGCAATTTTCCGCTCAGTACACTGCCGTTATCCAACGTCACGTCTACCTGTTCCTGGCTGCGGGAGAAGTGCGCGACGCGAGCCGGGCAATGCAGCGTGACGCCGGGCGCTTTGCGCAGCAGCGCAAACAGTCGTTGCCCGACATCATGCAGTTCAACCACTTGTCCCAGCGCCGGGAGTTGATAATCACCCGCTTCCAGCGTCACAAACCCGGCATGTCCACGATCGCTGACATGCACCGTGCGGATCGCCGTGGCGCATTCTTTGATAGCCTGCCAAATGCCAACTCGCGCCAGTTGCTGACACGTCCCTGCCGCCAGAGCGATAGCGCGCGAGTCAAAACCAGGGTGCTGCTGGGCATCGGGCGCAACGGCCTCAATCAGGTGAACGGGAACCTGCCCACGGCTGAGATGCGAAATAGCCAGCGCAAGCGTTGCGCCGGTCATGCCACCGCCTACGATGATGATACTCATGGTCGGTGCGCCGCCATCAGCGCTTCAATTTCATCGGCATTTTTAACGACGCCCGCGGTCAGATTCTCGTTGCCCTTTTCGGTAATGACGATGTCATCCTCGATACGAATACCGATGCCACGATATTGCTCTGGTACGTCAGCATCAGGGGCGATGTACAGCCCTGGCTCGACGGTCAGCACCATACCGGGTTCCAGCACGCGTGAACGGTCTTGTCCGTAATCGCCCACGTCATGTACGTCCATTCCCAACCAGTGGCTCAGGCCGTGCACAAAGAATTTGCGATGGGCATTATCGGCAATCAGCTGGTCGACATCGCCGTGCAGAATACCCAGCTCAACCAACCCAACCACCATGATGTGAACCACTTCACTGGTGACTTCCTGCATGGTGGTACCTGGGCGATAGAGTTCCAGGGCGGCGTCCAGCGATTCCAGCACAATGTCATAAATCGCGCGCTGCGCCGGCGTGAATCGGCCATTCACCGGGAAAGTTCGGGTGATATCGCCCGCGTAGCCCTGATATTCACAGCCCGCGTCAATCAGCACTAAATCGCCATCGCGCAGTTCAGATTCATTTTCCGTGTAGTGCAGAATGCAGCCGTTTTCACCCCCGCCAACGATGGTGTTGTAAGACGGGTAGCGCGCACCATGGCGGTTGAATTCATGGTGAATTTCGCCTTCAAGCTGAAACTCGAACATGCCCGGACGGCATTTTTCCATCGCCCGGGTATGGGCCAGCGCGGAGATTTCGCCCGCGCGGCGCATCACGTCCAGCTCTTCCGGGGATTTAAACAGGCGCATTTCGTGCACCAGCGGTCGCCAATCCACCACCGCAGCGGGCGCTTTCAAATTCTGTCGTGCGCCTTTACGCAGTTTATCCAGCGCACGGAACACGATGCTATCGGCGTACTCGTATTCACCCTGAGCGTGATAGACCGCATCCAGTCCGTTCAGCAACTGGAAAAGCTGTTCATCAATTTCACTGAAGGCCAGCGCACGATCGACGCCGAGTTTTTCGGGCGCCGCTTCCTGGCCCAAACGGCGACCAAACCAGATTTCGGCAGTCAGATCGCGGATGCGGTTAAACAGCACGCTGTGGTTATGGGTGTCATCACTTTTGATCAATACCAGCAGCGCTTCCGGCTCGTTAAAGCCAGTAAAGTAGCTAAAATCGCTGCTTTGGCGATAGGGATACTCGGTATCCGCACTGCGCATGGCCTCTGGAGCGGCAAAAATCAGCGCCGCGCTGCCCGATGGCATCTGCGCCAGCAGCTTCTGCCGACGCTGAACGTATTCCTGCTGTGTCATGACACCCTCCAGAACGAGCTAATAATTAGTGTAAGGTTGGTTTGCGCACTTCCGGCGCAGTGGGCTGCGGACGGCCGAAGGTCTCGTGACACAGCAGCGCGGCAACGCGTACGTACTCCACGATTTCTTCGAGCGACATTTCCAGCTCTTCCTGATCTTCTTCTTCGTCGTAGCCCAACTGCGCAATGTTACGCAAATCGTCGATGGCTTCGCCGGTTTCACCTTTCACTTTGTCGAGCTTCGGCTGAGTCACACCCAGGCCAAGCAGGAAGTGGTTCACCCAGCCTGCCAGGGCGTCTGCGCGTTCAAACACGCTAACGTTATCGCCATCTGGCATATACAGCTGGAAGAGAAAACCTTCATCTTCCAGCGCATCGCTGGTTGCCGCATGCAACTTACGCAGGACTTCAGCCAGTTGATGACCGAAGGCCATCCCTTCGTTGGTCAGGTCGTGCACCAGCGGTAACCAGCTGCTGTCTTTGTTGCCGCCACACAGCATGCCGCTTATCAACCCGTGCATTTCTGCCGGCGTCAGGCCAACGCCCTGTTGGTTAAGTAACTGGTTCACATCGTTGTAACCAGGCATTTCGTTCTGTATAGACATGCGCATTCGTCGTCGTTGAGGGGAAGTTCATGTTATGCTACCACTTTGGACCCTGGTGAACCAGAAAAGGGCTTGTATGTTCACACCGGGGTAGCTATAGTGTCGCCCCTTCGTGGCCCCGGTGCGGGCGGCGAAGGCAGCGCAGTCAAACAGCAGGAAGGTCGCATGTCTGCAGAACCCGTCGATATTCAAATTTTTGGCCGTTCACTGCGAGTGAATTGCCCGCCTGAACAAAGGGATGCCCTGAATCAGGCTGCGGACGATCTGAATCAGCGGTTGCAAGATCTGAAAGAACGCACTAGAGTCACAAATACCGAACAGCTGGTCTTTATCGCCGCCCTCAACATCAGCTACGAGCTGACGCAGGAACGAGCGAAAACGCGTGATTACGCGTCCAGCATGGAAACCCGTATTCGGATGCTTCAGCAGACCATTGAACAGGCATTACTTGATCAGGGTCGCATCTCCGACAAATCAGGTCCTCGGTTTGAATAACACTTCATGGTTAACTATGGTAGAGTAACCCTGAAGACAAAATTTCTCTGAGATGTTCGCAAGCGGGCCAGTCCCCTGAGCCGATATTTCATACCACAAGAATGTGGCGCTCCACGGTTGGTGAGCATGCTCGGTTCGTCCGAGAAGCCTTAAAACTGTGACGACACATTCACCTTGAACCAAGGGTTCAAGGGTTACAGCCTGCGGCGGCATCTCGGAGATTCCCTACCTTCTTCTTTCTACCATGACATCATTTTCGCTTACCTCCTCAGCAAGACAACACATCCGCCAGACTATCCGGCAACAACGTCGTGCCCTTACCGCTGAACAACAACGTCATTTCGCTCAACACGCCGCTTCACGGATGATGGCCTATCCGCCCGTTGTGATGGCACATACCGTGGCCTTGTTTCTCTCTTTTGATGGCGAGCTGGATACGCAGCCGCTGATCGAACAGCTGTGGCGCAGCGGCAAAAAAGTGTATCTCCCCGTTCTGCATCCGTTCAGCCCAGGCAACCTGCTGTTTCTGCATTACCATCCTCACTCTGAATTAGTGATTAATCGCCTGAAGATTCAGGAACCTAAGCTGGATGTACGCGATGTTTTGCCACTGAGTGAGCTCGACGTATTGATTACGCCACTGGTCGCGTTCGACATCAACGGACAGCGCTTGGGGATGGGCGGCGGTTTTTACGATCGCACACTACAGAACTGGCAGCAGTATGGCGTGCAGCCGGTGGGCTATGCGCATGACTGTCAGCAGGTGGAACAGCTGCCCGTGGAGAAATGGGATATCCCGCTGCCTGCGGTGGTGACACCGTCGAAAGTGTGGAGCTGGTGAAAGCATTGTCGGGTGGCCGCGAGGTAAATAGTAAAACCGTCTCTGGAGGAGACGGTTTTTAGTGTTTGCTCCCTCTCCCCGTGGGAGAGGGTCGGGGTGAGGGCATCAGACCGCACCCGCCACAGCTATCAGTACAGCAGACGAGCGCGAATCGTTCCCGGGATCGCCTTCATGCTCTGCAGCGCTTTTTCCGCCACATCTTCTTCCGCTTCGATATCAATCACCACATAGCCCATCTGCGGCGTGGTTTGCAGATACTGGGCAGCAATGTTCACGCCCTGCTCAGCGAAGATCTGGTTGATGGCCGTCAGCACACCAGGACGGTTTTCGTGAATGTGCAGCAGACGGCGACCGCCGTGCAGCGGCAGCGACACTTCCGGGAAGTTGACCGCGGAGAGCGTAGAACCGTTGTCGGAGTATTTGGACAGTTTACCCGCCACTTCCAGACCGATGTTTTCCTGCGCTTCCTGAGTGGAGCCACCGATATGCGGCGTCAGGATCACGTTATCAAACTCACACAGCGGTGATGTGAACGGATCGCTGTTAGTGGCAGGTTCGGTCGGGAAGACGTCGATAGCCGCGCCTGCCAGATGCTTACGCGCCAGCGCATCGCACAGGGCCGGAATATCAACCACGGTACCGCGAGCGGCGTTAATCAGCAGTGAACCCGGCTTCATCAGCGCCAGCTCTTCTGCACCCATCATGTTTTTGGTTGACGCGTTTTCCGGCACGTGCAGGCTGACCACGTCGCTCATGTTCAGCAGGTCAGAAAGATGCTGAACCTGAGTGGCATTGCCGAGCGGCAGTTTGTTCTCGATATCGTAGAAGAAGACGTGCATCCCCAGCGATTCCGCCAGAATGCCAAGCTGAGTACCGATATGGCCATAGCCGATGATACCGAGCTTTTTGCCGCGCGCTTCGAAGCTGCCCGCCGCCAGTTTATTCCAGATACCCCGGTGCGCTTTGGCGTTGGCTTCAGGAATGCCACGCAGCAGCAGCAGCAGTTCACCAATCACCAGCTCAGCCACAGAACGGGTATTTGAGAATGGCGCGTTGAACACCGGCACGCCGCGTTTTGCCGCCGCGTTCAGGTCTACCTGGTTGGTGCCGATACAGAAGCAGCCAATCGCCACCAGTTTTTCAGCGGCCTGGATAATATCCTCGGTCAACTGAGTACGGGAGCGCAGGCCGATGAAATGGGCATCACGGATCGACTCTTTCAGCTGCTCGGCGTCGAGCGCGCCTTTATGAAATTCAATGTTGGTATACCCTGCCGCACGAAGGCTATCGAGTGCTTTCTGATGCACGCCTTCCACCAGCAGAAACTTAATCTTGTCTTTTTCCAGTGATACCTTAGCCATTTCCCCGCCCTGTCTGTCTTATCTCTGTGTTGTGGTGAACGAATGTCCACTACAGCAACATATCAAAAAAAACTATCGCGGCAATATGAACGTTTGCGTCGGCGTGCTGAAGAAATGTCATTCAGCGGGAATTGGTAGCATAAAATGCTGGATGAAGAGAGCAGCGCAGTGTGTTAATCAGAAGCGGCGGATAAATGTGACACAAGTCACCGAATTTCACCTGGCGAAATTTTTTATGGGGGCCAGGGCGGCCCCCATCAGATCATTTTACGATGGTTTTCACGCCATCGGCAGTCCCAATCAGCGCCACATCCGCACCACGATTCGCGAACAGACCGACGGTGACGACGCCCGGGATCCCATTGATGGCGTTTTCCAACGCAATAGCATCGAGGATTTCCAGACCATGAACGTCAAGGATAACGTTACCGTTATCGGTGACCACATTCTGGCGATACTCCGGACGACCGCCCAGTTTCACCAACTCGCGGGCCACGGCGCTACGAGCCATTGGAATGACTTCCACCGGCAGTGGGAATTTGCCCAGGATCGGAACCTGCTTGGAAGCATCAGCGATACAAATGAATTTATCCGCAACTGACGCAATGATCTTCTCACGCGTCAACGCAGCGCCGCCGCCTTTGATCATCTGCATGTGATCGTTGATTTCGTCAGCGCCATCAACGTAGATCCCAAGACGATCCACTTCATTCAGATCAAACACGTGAATGCCTAAGCTTTTGAGCTTCTCGGTTGAAGCATCCGAGCTGGATACCGCCCCTTCAATTTGCCCTTTCATGGTGCCCAGCGCATCAATAAAGTGTGCGGCGGTTGAGCCGGTGCCAACGCCCACGATGGTGCCCGGTTGTACGTATTGAAGTGCTGCCCAGCCAACTGCTTTTTTCAGTTCATCCTGCGTCATGATTTTTGCCTGTGAAGTGATGGGATGGGGCGCATTATAGACTATTCATGTCAGAAATGTCCCTGTGAGGCCCCACGCGCTGCCCCCAATTTCGGCCTGTATCGAACGTAAAATTATGTCATAGTGCGGGTAACTATGAATTGAGGGTCAGTCAGAACACATGAAACGTCCGGACTACAGAACACTACAGGCGCTGGATGCGGTCATTCGGGAACGCGGTTTCGAGCGTGCTGCACAAAAACTGTGTATCACCCAGTCCGCCGTCTCTCAGCGCATCAAACAGCTGGAAAACATGTTCGGACAACCGCTGCTGGTACGAACCGTTCCCCCGCGCCCAACCGAGCAAGGGCAGAAGCTGCTGGCGCTGCTTCGTCAGGTGGAGCTGCTGGAAGAGGAGTGGCTGGGTGATGAGCAAACCGGTTCAACCCCGCTGCTGCTGTCGCTGGCGGTCAACGCCGACAGTCTGGCAACCTGGCTTCTGCCCGCACTGTCTGCCGTGCTCTCCGATTCCCCGATCCGCCTGAATATCCAGGTGGAAGATGAAACCCGTACTCAGGAACGCCTGCGTCGGGGCGAAGTGGTTGGCGCGGTGAGTATTCAACCGCAGGCACTGCCAAGCTGCCTGGTCGATCAGCTCGGCGCACTCGACTATTTGTTTGTTGCCTCGAAATCCTTTGCTCAACGTTACTTCCCGAACGGCGTTACGCGCTCGGCCCTGCTGAAAGCCCCGGTGGTGGCATTCGACCATCTGGACGATATGCATCAGGCCTTTCTGCAGCAGCACTTCGATCTGCCGCCGGGCAGCGTGCCCTGCCACATCGTTAACTCTTCGGAAGCCTTTGTGCAGTTAGCCCGCCAGGGCACCACCTGCTGTATGATCCCGCATCTGCAGATTGAGCGGGAACTGGCGAACGGTGAGTTGATTGATTTGACGCCCGGATTGTTCCAGCGAAGGATGCTCTACTGGCACCGTTTCGCGCCGGAGAGCCGCATGATGCGTCGGGTGACGGATGCACTACTGGAATATGGCCACAAGGTGCTGCGCCAGAACTAAAAAAAGCCGGGTTATCCCGGCTTTTTTATGACTCACTACGGCCTGGCGGCGTGTATTACTGCGCCGTCTTCGCTGGTTCAGCCGCTTTCTGGGTCTGGGCAGGCTCCAGCTGGAACACGACATCCACCTGATCGTCAAACTGGATAGTCGGCTGCTCGTAGGTTTCCTGCGCGGAAGGGGCTGCCGCGGCATCCGCCTTCATCATCCGCACCATCGGGCTCGGCTGATAGTTAGAAACGTGGTAGCGCACGCTATAGACCGGCCCCAGCTTGGCATTAAAGCCTGACGCCAGCGCCTGCGCCTGATGAACGGCATCATCAATCGCCGCTTTACGGGCTTTATCTTTGTACTGGTCGGGTTGCGCAACGCCCAGTGAAACAGAGCGAATTTCATTGAGACCCGCTTTCAGCGCGCCGTCCAGCAGGGAGTTCAGCTTATCCAGCTGACGCAGCGTCACTTCAACGGTACGCACGGCACGGTAGCCTTTCAGAACGCTTTTGCCATTCTGGTAGTCATAGTCCGGCTGGGTACGCAGGTTTGCAGAGCTGATGTCTTTTTTCGTAACGCCGTTTTGCTCAAGGAAAGAGAGATATTGCGCAACGCGGTCATCGGCCTGTTTTTTTGCCGAAGCGGCATCTTTCGCCGCCACGTTCACTTCAATCGCCAGGGTGGCGATATCCGGTACAGCATCCACGCTCGCGGTCCCGGAGGTAACAATGTGCGGACTGTCCGGCAACTCATTTGCCTGTACAGCCATTGCACTGAATCCCACTAACGCCGCCAGGGCCATCACTTTAAATTTCACCGTCGTTCCTCCTTGTTACGTATTCACCCGAAACAGGGCGCATGCCAGCAAGCTTAGCCTCTGAGGAATAAATGTCCATAAGACAAGGCTTAGTTGCCTGTTCACCTAGCTGAACAAGGCCTGAACATGAGAGATCCCCTCTTTCGCCAGCTGGAAGGCGATAAACCACATGACCACCCCAACCAGCAGGTTGATGATCCGCTGAGCACGCGAAGTACGCAGACGGGGAGCCAGCCAGGCGGCCAGCAGCGCCAGGCCGAAGAACCATAAAAATGAGGCACTCACCGTCCCCAAGGCAAACCAGCGTTTCGGCTCTGCGTCCAGTTGACCGCCAAGACTGCCGAGCACCACGAAGGTATCAAGATAGACATGTGGGTTGAGCCACGTAACAGCAAGCATGGTGGCAATGATTTTCCAGCGCCCCTGCTTCATCACTTCTGCACTGGCAAGCTCGAGATTGCTGCCCATAGCGGTTTTCAACGCACCAAACCCGTACCACAGTAAAAAGGCGACGCCACCCCAGGTCACCGCCGCCATCAGCCACGGCGACTGCATCAACAGCGCACTGCCGCCAAACACACCGGCACAGATCAACGCTAAGTCGCTGAGCGCACAAAGAAAGGCAATCATGATGTGGTATTGCCGACGAATGCCCTGGTTCATCACGAAAGCATTTTGTGGACCAAGCGGTAGGATCATCGCAGCACCAAGGGCAAGCCCTTGAAAATAATAAGATAACACAGTGAATATCTCGCTTCATGTCAGAATATGACGAGACTATAGCGCGTGAAAATCATTAGATGAAATGGATTATTTTAATAGGTTATTAGACTATCTAATAACGAGCCACTGAGCACGGTCTGCATATTCATTCATTGCCTGTGCGTTATACTGCATTTTATTACCACAGGCCGGATCCTTCTCTCCCGTGTTCAAGGACAGATCATGAAATTAAAGGTATTTTTTGCAGCCGCCTTGTTGTGCGTTGTGCATACCACCCTGGCGGAAACGGTACTTCGCTATACCGATCACGAACCGCTCGGCAATATGCGTACGAAGCTTATCAACGACGTTTTCTTCAAAGCCATTGAACAGGAATCGCAGAGCCGAATTCGGGTAGAGGCTCACTGGAATGGCGAACTGTCCGTCAGCTATGATGCCCTTAAAACGATCGGCGAAGGTCAAAAAGCGGATATCGGGATTGTGGTACCGGAGTACACCCCGGAGCAGCTTCCGCGATTTCAGATTTTTAAAAGCTTTCCACTCGGACCTGATAATGGCGAGAAACAGGTTCAATTTTTCCATAACGTCTTCGCGACGATACCGCAGTTTTCTGCCGAACTGGCGGCCAATAATCTGGTCAATCTGCAGTTTTTCCTGGGATATCCGGCGGCCTTTTTCTCGACAACCCCCTCTCTAAAATATGATGACCTCAAAAACACCACCTGGCGAACTGCCAGCTTCTGGCATCAGTCCTATTTAGAAAATGCCGGCGCGAAGGTCGTTAAGATGCCGTGGAATGAAAAAATAACTGAGGCTCTGCGAGAGGGGAAACTCAACGGGTTATTCGTGAATCTCGACAGCGGCGATGATATTAAAGCCTGGCAGGCAGCGAAAAACATTGGGGTATCACAACGCCTGTGGCTTGGGCACGTCTATTTGCTGGTGATGAACAAAGCGCTGTGGGAAAGTCTGACACCTCAGGATAAAGCGGCCATTCAGCGGGCCGCGGCACGAACCGAAAAAATCCTGGGTTCGACGCTGGATACCCGCCTCACTGACATGGTCAGTAACATGAACACCCACGGTGCCGATGCTCATTATCTGACGCCTCGTGAGCTTGAGAGCTGGCAAAGTATCAGTCATTACCAGGCCGTTCAGGCGGATTGGATAACCCAACAGCAAGCTAAAGGTATAACGAACATCGCCGAGGTGCTAGACGCCGTTCAGGCTCAACTTAAGGCGGTTGAATAATCACAAGCGCGCTGTGTTTCGTTCTGCACGCTGCGCTCAGTGATTGTTCACATCAGTCCAGTCGAGATTTAGCGTGAACCCCTCGCCGGATTTATCCAGCGTCACCTGATAGCCCGATTCCCGAAACGGGTTCATGACCTTTTCCAACTCAGCGTTATTCTCTTCCTGAGAGAGAAGCGGGAATTTCTCTTTGGAAAAGAAACCGGAAACAACGCCCTGCTTATGCCTTTTAGGTTCCCGCAATAGCCCCACGAGATGCCCGGCAACCAGCTTTTTTTCGTTTTCGGTGCGCTGAGTCAAATCAGAACGGTGCTTCTTGTAAGTCTGGTGCAATAAGTACGCTTTCGGAATAAACATGTAGTCTACTGTGATGAATGATTTGCAGAAAAGTGTGCAGCGGAAATTCAGGGGTGAATCTCTGTGCCTTTAAGGTGAGAGTTTACTGGCTTTGAGGCACGGCGGGTATTGCAGCCACCAGCTTTATCAATACAGAAATAAATTTTCAGCTGTTCTCCACAGGCGCAACGACACGCTAAATTTTGTCCATTTGCATCAGAATGTTGGCAGCATCGCGGGCAAAAAAATAGCTTCCCTGTGGAAGCTATTTTGGTTTGTCTAAACGATGACATCAGTCACCACGGTACGCGGCTTGATTATGCCGCTTCATCCTGTGTTTTTACCTGCTTCATATGCACATCCATCTGTGGATGGGGGAAGCGGATTCCGTTGGCATCAAAGTCGCGTTTGATCTGTTCCAGCACATCCCAATAAACGTTTTGCAGATCGCTGCTTTTGCTCCAGGTACGCACCACGAAATTGATAGCAGAAGGCGTCAACTCATTCAGACGGACGGTCAGTTCACGATCTTTGATAATGCGCTCATCAGACCCAATAATCGAGGTCAGCAGGCGCTTCACATCGTCGATATCAGAATCATGGGCCACACCAATAATCCATTCGTTACGGCGCACCGGTTCGCGAGAAAAGTTAATGATGTTTCCGGCGATGATTTTACCGTTTGGGATAACCACAATTTTGCCATCCACGGAACGCATCGTGGTGGAGAAGATCTGCACGTTCAGAACGGTCCCCGCGACGCCGCCAAGGTCTACATACTCACCCGCGCGGAAAGGACGGAACATCACCAACAGTACACCCGCGGCCAGGTTCGACAGTGACCCCTGAAGGGCCAGACCAACCGCCAAGCCCGCGGCACCGAGAACCGCAATCACGGAAGCGGTCTGCACGCCAACGCGGCCCAGTGCGGCAATCAACGTAAAGGCGATGATGGCATAACGCACCATCGCAGACAGGAAATCTGCTACGGTGGCATCAATCTGACGCGCACGCATTAAGCGATTTACCGCATTGGACACGACACGCGCCACGATCATCCCGACGATAACAATGGCAATCGCGGCGACGATATTCACCACATAGCTCAACAGCAACGCCTGATTTGCCACCAGCCATGAACCGGCGTGATTAATACTGTCGACAACGTTTAAATCTTCCATCCAAATATCCTTCTCACAACCCAAAAGGGAACACAAAATTCGACACACCTAAAAAAAGGCAGTGTGTTAAGGGTAAACAAGAATCGCCGAATATGCCAAACAGATCACAGAATTAAGTCAATTTATGCCGTTGAAAAGCAATAAAAAAGCCCGCTATTAAGCGGGCTTAGGGCAAAACTGGCTTTCAGAAATTACAGAACGTCAACCGCGTTCAGTTCTTTGAATGCCTGCTCCAGACGAGTAATCATAGAGGTCTGAGCTGCGCGCAGCCATACGCGTGGATCGTAGTATTTCTTGTTCGGCTGGTCGTCGCCTTTCGGGTTGCCCAGCTGACCCTGCAGGTAAGCTTCGTTGGTTTTGTAGTACTGCAGGATGCCGTCCCAGGTTGCCCACTGGGTATCGGTATCGATGTTCATTTTGATTACGCCGTAGCTTACGGAGTCTTTGATTTCCTGGGCAGAAGAACCGGAACCGCCGTGGAAGACGAAGTTCAGGCTGTTGTGCGGCAGGTTGTGTTTCTTGGAAACGTATTCCTGAGAATCACGCAGGATGGTCGGGGTCAGAACCACGTTACCTGGCTTGTAAACACCGTGTACGTTACCGAAAGATGCTGCGATGGTGAAACGTGGGCTGATTGCGTTCAGCTTGGTGTACGCGTAATCAACGTCTTCTGGCTGGGTGTACAGTGCAGAAGCGTCCATGTGGCTGTTGTCCACGCCGTCTTCTTCACCGCCGGTGCAACCCAGTTCGATTTCCAGAGTCATGCCGATTTTGGACATGCGCGCCAGGTACTGGGAACAGATTTCGATGTTTTCTTCCAGAGACTCTTCGGACAGGTCAATCATGTGGGAAGAGAACAGTGGTTTGCCGGTAGCAGCAAAGTGTTTTTCACCTGCGTCCAGCAGACCGTCGATCCACGGCAGCAGTTTCTTCGCGCAGTGGTCAGTGTGCAGGATAACTGGAACACCGTAGTGCTCAGCCATCTGGTGAACGTGGTGTGCACCAGAGATTGCGCCCAGGATTGCAGCACCCTGAGGAACGTCAGTTTTTACGCCTTTACCTGCGATGAACGCAGCGCCGCCGTTAGAGAACTGAACGATAACTGGCGCTTTAGCTTTAGCAGCAGTTTCCAGAACGGCGTTGATAGAATCAGTACCAACACAGTTAACAGCTGGCAGAGCAAAGTTGTTTTCTTTTGCTACCTGGAAAACTTTCTGTACGTCGTCACCAGTGATGACGCCCGGTTTTACGAAATCAAAAATTTTAGACATGTTACGTAGTCCTGTATCTTCGGCCGAGAAAAAAAGATGCGAGCCTGATAGCGCGCTGAAAATTGGGCAGGTTTCCCTGCCCAGATAAAAACTTACTTCTTAGCGCGCTCTTCGAGCATAGCGACTGCTGGCAGTACTTTGCCTTCCACGAATTCGAGGAATGCGCCGCCACCAGTAGAGATGTAGGAGATCTTGTCAGCAATACCGAACAGATCGATGGCAGCCAGAGTATCGCCGCCACCTGCGATGGAGAACGCATCGCTGTCTGCAATCGCGTTAGCCACGATTTCGGTGCCTTTACGGAAGTTCGGGAATTCGAACACGCCAACCGGACCATTCCACAGAATAGTTTTGGCGTTTTTCAGGATTTCAGCCAGTTTCTGTGCAGAAACGTCGCCCAGGTCCAGAATCTGCTCTTCATCTTTGATGTCGTTTACAGATTTCAGGGTCGCAGCTGCGGTTTCAGAGAACTCAGTCGCTACGCGAACGTCAGTTGGAACCGGGATATCGCAAGTGGTCAGCAGACGTTTTGCTTCGTCAACCAGGTCAGCTTCGTACAGGGATTTACCCACGTTGTGGCCTTGAGCGGCAACGAAGGTGTTAGCGATACCACCGCCAACGATCAGCTGGTCAGCGATTTTGGACAGAGAGTCCAGCACGGTCAGTTTGGTAGAAACTTTAGAACCACCAACGATAGCGACCATTGGGCGAGCTGGGTTACCCAGCGCTTTGCCCAGAGCGTCCAGCTCAGCAGCCAGCAGCGGGCCTGCACAAGCAACGTCAGCAAATTTGCCGATGCCGTGGGTAGAAGCCTGCGCACGGTGAGCAGTACCGAAGGCGTCCATTACGAATACGTCGCACAGGGCAGCGTATTTCTTAGACAGTGCTTCGTCGTCTTTCTTTTCGCCTTTGTTAAAGCGAACGTTTTCCAGAACCACCAGCTCACCGGCAGCGATTTCAACGCCGTCCAGGTAGTCTTTAACCAGACGTACCGGATTAGACAGTTTGTCTTTCAGGTAGTTAACTACTGGCAGCAGAGAGAATTCTTCGTTGTATTCGCCTTCGGTCGGACGACCCAGGTGAGAAGTCACCATCACTTTAGCACCCTGTTTCAGGGCCATTTCGATGGTTGGCAGGGAAGCACGGATACGCGCATCGCTGGTTACTTTACCGTCTTTTACTGGAACGTTCAGATCGGCACGGATGAAAACGCGTTTACCAGCCAGATCCAGATCGGTCATCTTAATTACAGACATGGTGAATCCTCTCGTTGATTCTAAAGTTTTGCAGACGCAATTGCGCCTTACCTGAAACCTGTAATGGCCATCGCTAACGTGGTGTCGAGCATCCTGTTAGCGAAACCCCATTCATTATCACACCAGACCAGCGTTTTGATCAGATGCGCGCCACTGACCCGCGTCTGCGTGCCATCAACAATGGCACTGTGCGGATCGTGGTTAAAATCGATTGAGACCAACGGTAATTCCGTATAGTCAACTATACCATGAAATGCCCCCTGTGCCGCTTTTTGCAGCAACAGGTTGACTTCATTCGCTTTTACCGGATTTCTCACGGTCACGCTGAGGTCGATTGCCGTCACGTTAATCGTCGGCACTCGCACCGCAATCGCTTCAAAGCGGTCATTAAACTGGGGAAAAATTCGGGTGATCCCTGCCGCCAGCTTTGTGTCGACAGGAATTATCGACTGGCTGGCTGCGCGGGTACGCCGCAAATCCGAATGGTAAGCATCGATCACCTGCTGATCGTGCATTGCCGAATGAATCGTCGTTACCGTACCGGATTCGATGCCCCAGGCATCATCCAACAGTTTAATGACTGGAATAATACAGTTTGTGGTGCAGGATGCGTTGGAGACAATGCGGTGAGATGCTTGCAGCGCCTGATGGTTAACGCCATACACCACCGTTGCGTCGAGATCGTTGCCACCCGGATGTGAAAAGAGCACTTTCTTTGCACCCGCGGCCAGATGAGCTTCACCGTCGGCCCTTGAGCCGTAAACGCCCGTGCAGTCAAGGACCACGTCCACGCCCAGCTCACGCCATGGCAGCACATCTATTGAGGGTTCATGCAGCAAACGAATCGCGTCATCGCCCACAAACAGCTGATCCCGCTCCTGGTGAACATCCCAGGCAAAGCGTCCATGGCTGGTGTCATATTTCAACAAGTGCGCGATGCCCGCAGCATCAGCCAGCTCGTTGATTGCCACCACGGTTATCTCCGCACGACGCCCGGATTCATATAAAGCACGAACCACGTTACGTCCAATGCGACCGAAGCCATTAATCGCTACGCGTACGGTCATAAGTCTCCTGCAAAGCATTCCCTGAATTGAGTGGCTGAAAGCGTAGTCCAGCCTCACCCGGAAAGGAATCTTTGCTATCGCAAACTGCGACTGATTGATTATTTGTCGAACATTTAGTCGACTGAAACGCTTCAGCTAGAATAAGCGAAACGCGGAATAAAAGGAATGATTGTCCAGCAGGATTCGTCTGCTATATGACGCCCATCACATTTTTCGAGGAATAATTTACAGCTGTTTTACATGCGCGTGGAATAACCGAAGGATAAAGCCGAATGGGAAGCAAAAAACAAAACGGTAACCCTGAGGTTACCGTTTGAGGTGTTTTCACCCTCTGCTTGTGGGAGAGGGTTGGAGTGAGGGCATCAAACCGCACACTCCATGAACCGCCATTACAGCAGTTCTTTCGCCTTCGCGACCACGTTCGCAACGGTGAAGCCGAACTCTTCGAACAGCAGCTCTGCTGGTGCTGACTCACCGAAGGTGGTCATGCCAACGATAGCGCCGTTCAGGCCGACGTATTTGAACCAGTAGTCAGCGATACCCGCTTCCACTGCCACACGTGCGGAAACCGCTTTTGGCAGCACGGATTCACGGTAAGCCGCATCCTGCTTGTCGAACGCGTCGGTAGACGGCATGGACACCACGCGCGCCTTCACGCCTTCGGCAGACAGCTGATCCCATGCCGCAACCGCCAGTTCAACTTCAGAACCGGTCGCGATGAAGATAACCTGCGGCTGACCCGCACAGTCTTTCAGCACGTAGCCACCGCGAGCGATGTCTTTCAGCTGCTGCTCTGTACGATCCTGCTGTGCCAGGTTCTGACGGGAGAGGATCAGCGCAGTTGGGCCATCCTGACGCTCAACGCCATATTTCCACGCCACCGCAGATTCAACCTGGTCACATGGACGCCATGTGCTCATGTTCGGAGTTACACGCAGAGAAGCGACCTGCTCTACCGGCTGGTGAGTCGGGCCATCTTCACCCAGACCGATAGAGTCATGGGTGTAGACCATCACCTGACGCTGTTTCATCAGCGCAGCCATACGTACGGCGTTACGTGCGTATTCCACGAACATCAGGAAGGTAGAGGTGTACGGCAGGAAACCACCGTGCAGGGAGATACCGTTGGCAATCGCGGTCATACCGAATTCGCGCACGCCGTAATGGATATAGTTACCCGCGGTGTCTTCGTTAATGGCTTTAGAACCGGACCACAGCGTCAGGTTAGACGGTGCCAGGTCAGCAGAGCCGCCGAGGAATTCTGGAAGCCAAGGACCAAACGCTTCGATAGCGTTCTGAGAAGCTTTACGGCTAGCGATTTTCGCCGGGTTAGCCTGCAGCTTAGCAATGAACTCGTTCGCCTTCGCGTCGAAATCAGACGGCATATCGCCTTTCATACGACGGGTATATTCTGCAGCTTCCTGCGGGAAAGCTTTAGCGTATGCAGCGAACTTCTCGTTCCATACCGCTTCTTTTGCCTGGCCTGCTTCTTTCGCGTCCCACTGAGCATAAATTTCAGATGGGATTTCGAACGGCGCGTATTTCCAGCCAAGTTGCTCACGGGTCAGTGCGATTTCAGCGTCGCCCAGTGGTGCACCGTGAGAGTCGTGGGTACCGGCTTTGTTCGGGGAACCGAAACCGATGATGGTTTTGCACATCAGCAGAGAAGGTTTGTCGGTAACTTTACGTGCTTCTTCTACTGCACGTTTGATAGCGTCGGCGTCGTGACCGTCAACGCCACGAACGACGTGCCAGCCGTAAGCTTCGAAACGCTTCGCCGTATCGTCAGTGAACCAGCCTTCAACGTGGCCATCGATGGAGATACCGTTGTCGTCATAGAACGCCACCAGTTTACCCAGCTTCAGGGTCCCCGCCAGGGAGCACACTTCGTGAGAGATGCCTTCCATCATACAGCCGTCACCCAGGAACGCATAGGTGAAGTGGTCAACAATGTCGTGACCTGGACGGTTGAACTGTGCAGCCAGCGTTTTTTCCGCGATAGCCATACCCACTGCGTTCGCAATACCCTGACCCAGCGGTCCGGTAGTGGTTTCAACGCCAGCGGTGTAACCCACTTCCGGGTGACCCGGAGTTTTGGAGTGCAGCTGACGGAAGTTCTGCAGTTCGGTGATTGGCAGATCGTAGCCGGTGAGGTGCAGCAGGCTATAGATAAGCATGGAGCCATGGCCATTGGACAGCACGAAGCGGTCACGATCGGCCCAGGATGGGTTCTGCGGGTTGTGGTTCAGGAAATCACGCCACAGGACTTCGGCAATGTCAGCCATACCCATCGGGGCACCCGGGTGGCCGGATTTGGCTTTCTGTACTGCGTCCATGCTCAGCGCACGAATAGCATTAGCAAGCTCTTTACGTGAGGACATTTTGACTCCAATCGGACTGTTGAAGGCTATGCGCAAAACGGCTTGACGGCAGCGCGTTTTGGGCTACGCCGGAAAAAGTGTGAACAATGTAACCCAAGCGGCAAGCCATGTACATGGAGCATCCGCGCAGCGTTTGGGAAATATCCGGAATGTGTTTGCAGGTTGCGCAATCTTCTCGCGACCTTCTCGTTATTTTCTTTATACTTTGCTTTACTCCCGCCTCCGGTTGCAGGCGGAATAATTCAGAAAATGGCGACACGATAATGACGGAAAATGAATGATGAAACTGCGCTCAGTGTTGTTGGCCTTTGGTATTGCGAGCGTTCTGACGGGCTGTCAGAACATGGATTCAAATGGGCTTTTAAGCTCAGGTGCGGAGGTGTTCCAGGCCTACACCATTAGCGACGCCCAGGTCATCGCGTTGAGCGATCAGGCCTGTAAAGAGATGGATAGCAAAGCGACGATTGCCCCTTCCGGCAGTGACTATGCCCAACGTCTGAACAAAATCGCCTCTGCGCTGGGCGATAACATCAATGGACAAGCGGTGAACTATAAGGTTTACGTGACCAAAGACATCAACGCCTTTGCGATGGCCAACGGCTGTATTCGCGTCTACAGCGGTCTGATGGACATCATGACGGATAACGAAGTTGAAGCAGTGATTGGCCACGAGATGGGCCACGTTGCCTTAGGCCACGTGAAGAAAGGCATGCAGGTACAGTTAGGGACCAACGCGGTACGCGTAGCGGCAGCGTCTGCTGGCGGGATTGTCGGAAGTCTCTCCCAATCGCAACTGGGTGATTTAGGCGAAAAACTGGTCAATGCACAGTTCTCTCAGAGCCAGGAATCCGAGGCGGATGACTACTCTTACGATCTGTTGCGTAAACGCGGGATTAATCCATCAGGACTGGTGACGAGCTTCGAGAAGCTGGCGAAGCTGGAAGCCGGTCGCCAAAGCTCCATGTTTGACGATCACCCTGCTTCCGAAGAGCGCGCGCAACATATTCGCGATCGCATGAAGGCGGACGGGATTAAATAAAAAATGCCGGGTGGCGGCGACCGCCTGACCCGGCCTACAACAAGAGTGAGCAAAAACTGTAGGCCGGGCAAACAACCTGCCGCCCGGCATTTATTCTCTTACTCGCCCTTCTTCGCTGCCTGGATGTAGAGCATTTCCAGCGCCAGCGTCGCCGCGGCCAGTGCAGTGATCTCCGACTGATCGTAAGCAGGAGCCACTTCTACAACGTCCATGCCGACGACGTTCAGATCTTTCAGGCCACGAACCAGTTTAATCGCACGATCGGTCGTCAGGCCGCCAATCACCGGCGTTCCGGTACCCGGAGCAAAAGCCGGATCCAGCGCGTCGATATCAAAGGTCAGATACACCGGCATATCGCCAACAATCTTCTTCACCTGCGCCAGAATGTCGTCAACGCCACGATCGTTGATCTGACCAGCATCCAGCACGGTAAAACCATTGTCTTTGTCGAACTCGGTACGAATGCCGATCTGAACGGAGTGATTCGGATCGATCAAACCTTCTTTCGGCGCGGTGAAGAACATGGTGCCGTGGTCAAATTCGCAGCCGTTCGCGTAGGTATCGGTATGCGCATCGAAGTGCACCAGCGCCATTTTGCCAAAGTGCTTCGCATGCGCGCGCAGCAGCGGCAGCGTGACGAAGTGGTCACCGCCGAAAGAGAGCATACGCTTACCGGCAGCCAGTAATTTTTCTGCGTGCGCCTGCAGTTTTTCGCTCATATCACGGGCATCACCGAAGGCATAAACCAGATCGCCGCAGTCCACTACGTTCAGACGCTCACGCATGTCGAAGTTCCACGGGAAACGATTGTGCTCCCATGCAAGGTTGGTGGACACCTGACGAATCGCCGCCGGGCCATGACGGCCACCGGCACGACCGGAGGTCGCCGCATCAAACGGCACGCCGGTGATAACCCACTCAGCATCGCTGTCGTAAGGCTGGAAGTTGAGCGGCAGACGCAGGAAACCAAACGCGTTCGATACCAGAGAGTTGTCGTACTGATGACCCAAAGTGCTCATGAAGATGACCTCGTATACCGTCGGATATTTATAACAGATGAAAAAAAATCCCCTCCGCGTCGTTAGGCCCGACGAGGAAGGGATTAGGTTCGTGTGTACTGCTTGTTAAGGCGATTATCGCCAAATTTTTGACCGGGTCAAGCGCTCTGGCAACAGCACCGTCGGATGCCCTCTCCCACAGGGAGAGGGGGAACGATGGGCGCCCACTTCCCCCAAACCGTTACTCATCTTCCAGATAAGTGTATCCGTACAGGCCGGCTTCAAACTCTTCGAGGAACTGCTTTTGCAGCACATCGTCCAGATCGGTGTTTTTCACCTGATCGCGGAACTGAGTGAGCAACTTGTTCGGATCCAACTGCACGTACTGCAGCATATCCGCTACGGTATCGCCTTCATCGGACAGTTCCACTTCTACGCTACCGTCAGGGAAGACAAACACGTCCACCGCTTCGGTATCACCGAACAGGTTGTGCATGTTACCGAGGATTTCCTGATACGCCCCGACCATAAAGAAGCCCAGCATCGGCGGGTTCTCCGGATCGTATTCCGGCATCGGCATGGTGGTGGCAATGCCGTCACCGTCGATGTAGTGATCGATAGCGCCATCGGAGTCACAGGTGATATCCAGCAGCACCGCGCGGCGTTCAGGCACCTGATTCAGGCCTTCCAGAGGCAGTACCGGGAACAGCTGATCGATGCCCCATGCGTCCGGCATTGACTGGAACAGGGAGAAGTTGACGTACATTTTGTCCGCCATGCGCTCCTGCAGTTCATCAATAATCGGGCGATGGGCGCGATTGCTTGGGTCGAGCTGTTTCTGCACTTCGTGGCACATGCCCAGATACAGCTGTTCAGCCCAGGCACGCTGCTGCAGGCTATAAGCCCCGGAAGAGTAGCCGATATGGACATCGTGCAGATCCATCTGGCTGTCGTGCAGCCATTCGCGCAGCGAACGACGACCGCCTGGTTCGTGCAGCTCCTGCCAGGTTTCCCACATGTTTTGCAGCGTACGAGGTGCATCTTCTTCTGGCGCCGTTGGCGTGGTGTATTCGTTACGCTCAACGCCGATGATATTGGAGACCAGCACGGTGTGGTGCGCCGTTACCGCACGACCAGACTCGGTGATCACCGTTGGGTGCGGCAGACCGTTCTCTTCACAGGCATCGCCGATGGCCCAGATGATGTTATTCGCGTACTCGTTCAGGCCGTAGTTCACCGAGCAGTCAGACTGCGAGCGGGTGCCTTCATAATCCACACCCAGACCGCCGCCGACGTCGAAGCACTGAATGTTCACGCCCAGCTTATGCAGCTCAACGTAGAAACGGGCAGATTCACGCACGCCGGTGGCGATGTCGCGAATATTGGCCATCTGCGAACCGAGATGGAAGTGCAGCAGTTGAATGCTGTCGAGGCGACCGTGCTCACGCAGGATCTCCACCAGCTGCAGCACCTGGGTTGCTGCCAGGCCGAATTTGGATTTCTCACCGCCGGACGACTGCCATTTACCCGACCCCTGCGAGGCCAGACGGGCACGCACGCCGAGGCGTGGCACGACATTCAGTCGCTCGGCTTCTTCCAGCACGATAGCCACTTCTGACATCTTTTCGATAACGAGATAGACTTTGTGGCCCATTTTCTCGCCGATCAGCGCCAGACGAATATATTCACGGTCTTTATAACCGTTACAGACGATAACGCTGCGGGTCATACCGGCATGCGCCAGCACGGCCATCAGTTCAGCTTTGGAACCGGCTTCCAGACCCAGCGGTTCGCCGGAATGGATCAGGGATTCAATCACGCGACGGTGCTGGTTGACCTTAATCGGGTAAACCAGGAAATAGTCGCCATTATAGCCGTAGGATTCACGCGCACGTTTAAACGCCGCGTTGATCGAACGCAGACGGTGCTGCAGGATCTGCGGGAAACAGAAAAGAGCCGGCAGTCGCTGTCCTTGCGCTTCCCGAGCTTTGACCAGCTTTGCGAGGTCCACGCGTGCTTCAGGCACATCCGGATCCGGGCAAACGCTGATATGACCCAGCTCATTGACGTCGTAGTAGTTATTGCCCCACCAGGCAATATTGTATGTACGCAGCATCTTGCTGGCTTCCTGAGAGCTCATCGCCACCTCCTGCATGGAACGTAGTACACCCTGCTCGCCGGCTGACGAAGGGGAAAATAAAGACATGTCGTCAGACATAGCGAACCTCAAATGTTGTCGAAAGTGTAAAACAGTTGGCTACTATCGCAATGTTACTTAGCGATAACAACCCATAAACAGCCTTATGTGCCAGCAGAGTATGCTGAAAGCTCGCCTGCGCGATCGGTTTCTTATTCATATCATTGTAAAACACAGTCCCGGGGTCTAATGCACCACCGGTGAAACCACGAGATAACCCCTAAAAACAGGAGCGCCCTTGTCCAGTATTTACAGCGCCTGACCGGCTCTGGAATCCTGAGATGTGCCCGAGTGGCAATGACTTCGGCAGGTAGTGATCGAAGAGAAAAGAATTGAGGGGGATAAACGCATGCCGGAACGGCATGACTGAGTCTGCAAAAAACGCTGGTTCATTATATCGTATCACCTCCACGCCAACCCATCAGAGCCAGCGACAAGCCAAAGCCAAACTATACCGTGTAAAAAAACACTGCTTAACCCGGCTGGAAGTGGCGACACGAGGTGAAAACATCGTGTGCTTTTTATGTGCGAGCCGCGCGCGGCGTTTTATACCGAGAAGCGGGGTAAAAAGCAAAATAAAAATGCGCACTCTTCCACCAGTGTCAGGAATAATTGCCAGCTGCGCGGCTGCTCAGATGAGAGCGCCTTCAAAAAAAACTGGCAATCGGGTGAAACTCTGACCTAAAATAGCCATCCAGATGTTAATCCATCTATACTGATTAACACCCAGACGGAGTGTGTGATTACCTGCAGCCTTTGGTGGAGATAACCATCACAGCCTTTCATCACAACCGTCTGAGCTAACCAAATTCTTTCCAGGTAAAATAAAACATGGCAAAACACCTCTTTACGTCCGAGTCCGTATCTGAAGGGCATCCAGACAAAATTGCTGACCAGATCTCCGATGCTGTGCTGGATGCGATCCTTGAGCAGGATCCGAAAGCGCGCGTGGCATGTGAAACTTACGTGAAAACCGGGATGGTTATGGTCGGTGGCGAAATCACCACCAGCGCGTGGGTTGATATCGAAGAGATCACCCGTAACACGGTCCGCGAAATTGGCTATGTGCATTCTGATATGGGCTTTGATGCCAACTCTTGTGCCGTACTGAGCGCCATCGGTAAACAGTCTCCGGACATCAACCAGGGCGTTGACCGTGCTGACCCGCTGGAACAGGGTGCGGGCGACCAGGGCCTGATGTTCGGCTATGCCACCAACGAAACCGACGTGCTGATGCCAGCGCCAATCACCTACGCACACCGTCTGGTGCAGCGTCAGGCGGAAGTGCGTAAAAACGGCACCCTGCCATGGCTGCGCCCGGATGCGAAAAGCCAGGTCACCTTCCAGTATGACGACGGCAAAATTGTCGGCATTGACGCGGTAGTCCTGTCGACTCAGCACGCTGAAGATATCGATCAGAAATCCCTGCAGGAAGCAGTGATGGAAGAAATCATCAAGCCCGTTCTGCCGACCGAATGGCTGAACAGCGCGACCAAATTCTTCATCAACCCAACGGGCCGTTTCGTTATCGGCGGACCTATGGGCGACTGCGGTCTGACCGGTCGTAAGATCATCGTTGATACCTACGGCGGCATGGCTCGTCACGGTGGCGGCGCATTCTCCGGTAAAGATCCGTCTAAAGTTGACCGTTCTGCAGCCTACGCGGCGCGTTATGTCGCGAAAAACATCGTTGCTGCCGGTCTGGCCGATCGCTGTGAGATTCAGGTTTCCTACGCTATCGGCGTTGCTGAACCTACCTCCATCATGGTCGAAACCTTCGGTACCGAGAAAGTGTCTACCGATCAGCTGACCCTGCTGGTGCGCGAGTTCTTCGACCTGCGTCCATATGGTCTGATCCAGATGCTGGATCTGCTGCACCCGATCTATAAAGAAACCGCCGCTTACGGTCACTTTGGTCGCGAACATTTCCCATGGGAAAAGACCGACAAAGCCGCTCAGCTGCGCGAAGCTGCTGGCCTGTAATAAGCCACTGCGTTTTGCCCTTCAAAGGCCAGCCTTGTGCTGGCCTTTTGCTTTTTTGCTCACTGTCATTTTGCCCGGCGGCACTCCGTTTGCACGGGCCTACAGGTCAACCCATCGTAGCCGCCACCCGGCAAAAGTCAGGAACGCCTCTAAGCTGGTCTACACTTATCCCAACGCCTTCACCTGCAAATGAAACCGCTTACACACGTCTTATCAGGCCTATTTTAGGATTATTCGTTTTGCATTAACCGTATTGTTCTTCTGTTACATCACATTTCAGGTAAGTCTCAAAAACCGTCATTTCACCCTGCACTAAATAACCACCATCTGTATGATTAATAATGAATTATTAAGATTACATAACCTGACACTTGTGTAACCGATTACATCTATGTGATTAATCTCACATATTTTTACCTGCGTCTAACCTACCCTTCACATTGATAAAACTAATAACCCAATCGGAGGGCATAATGCCTGACACTAAAAAAACGGGGCGTTCAAACAAGGCGATGACGTTCTTTGTCTGTTTTCTCGCGGCCCTGGCGGGATTACTTTTCGGCCTTGATATCGGTGTGATTGCGGGTGCCCTGCCCTTCATTACCCACGACTTCCAAATCGACTCACACACTCAGGAATGGGTCGTGAGCTCAATGATGTTCGGTGCTGCCATCGGTGCTGTCGGCAGCGGTTGGCTCTCCTATCGCCTTGGCCGTAAGAAAAGCCTGATGATTGGCGCGGTGCTGTTCGTGCTCGGTTCACTGTGTTCCGCCGCCGCCCCGAACGTAGAAGTGCTGTTAGTTTCCCGCGTCCTGCTTGGCCTGGCGGTCGGCGTGGCGTCTTACACCGCCCCACTGTACCTGTCCGAAATCGCGCCAGAGAAAATCCGTGGCAGCATGATTTCCATGTATCAGCTCATGATCACCATCGGCATCCTGGGCGCATACCTTTCCGATACGGCTTTCAGCTATAGCGGCTCATGGCGCTGGATGCTCGGCGTTATCATCATCCCGGCAATCCTGCTGCTGATTGGCGTATTTTTCCTGCCGGACAGTCCGCGCTGGTATGCGGCTAAGCGCCGCTTTAACGATGCCGAGCGCGTGCTCCAGCGTCTGCGTGACACCAGCGCAGAAGCGAAAAAAGAGCTGGATGAGATCCGTGAAAGCCTGAAGGTAAAACAAAGCGGCTGGGCGCTGTTTAAAGAAAACAGCAACTTCCGTCGCGCGGTATTCCTGGGCGTCCTGCTGCAGGTGATGCAGCAGTTCACCGGCATGAACGTTATCATGTACTACGCACCGAAAATTTTTGAGCTGGCGGGCTACACCAACACCACCGAACAGATGTGGGGGACCGTGATTGTCGGCCTGACTAACGTCCTTGCCACCTTTATTGCTATCGGCCTGGTTGACCGCTGGGGTCGTAAGCCGACGCTGGTGCTCGGTTTCCTGGTAATGGCCGTCGGTATGGGCGTGCTGGGTACCATGATGCACAACGGCATCCATTCACCAACGGCACAATATTTCGCCGTAGCCATGCTGCTGATGTTCATTGTCGGTTTCGCGATGAGCGCAGGTCCGCTGATTTGGGTATTGTGCTCTGAAATCCAGCCGCTGAAAGGCCGTGATTTTGGTATTACCTGTTCTACGGCAACCAACTGGATTGCCAACATGATTGTCGGCGCCACCTTCCTGACTATGCTGAACTCGCTGGGCAACGCCAATACCTTCTGGGTATACGGCGGCCTGAACCTGTTCTTCATCGTCCTGACGCTGTGGCTGGTGCCGGAAACCAAACATGTGTCTCTGGAACATATCGAACGTAACCTGATGAAAGGGCGTCCATTACGTGAGATTGGGGCGCACAATTAATTCTGGTGCAGCCTGATGCCCTCTCCCACAGGGAGAGGGAGCAAACACTAAAAGCCTTCTCGTAAGAGAAGGGTTTGCAATTTACCTCGTGCGGCCTGATGCCCTCACCCCGGCCCTCTCCCACAGGGAGAGGGAGCAAACACTAAAAGCCTTCTCTGCATGAGAAGGCTTTACTGTTTACCTCCGCAGTTTTATTCTTCCCCGCTATGAAAACCCCACGCCTCCCCATCGCCGTTCAGCAAGCTGTCATGCGCAGCCTGCGGGAGAAACTCGCCCTGGCCAATCAGAAACTTGATCGGGATTACCCTGAGCCAAAGCTAAACTGGACTCAGCGGGGAACCTCGGCGGGCACTGCCTGGCTGGAAAGCTATGAAATCCGCCTGAACCCGGTGCTGCTGCTGGAAAACCAACAGGCTTTTATCGACGAAGTCGTGCCGCATGAGCTGGCGCACCTGCTGGTCTGGAAACGCTTCGGTCGCGTTGCCCCGCACGGGAAAGAGTGGAAATGGATGATGGAGAGCGTGCTGGGTGTTCCCGCCCGGCGCACCCATCAGTTTGAACTCGACTCGGTTCGCAAAAATACCTACCCCTATCGCTGCAGCTGCCAACAGCATCAGCTCACCGTCCGGCGTCATAACAGAGTGATGCGCGGCGAGGCCGTTTATCGCTGCGTTCACTGTGGTCATCCGCTGGTTGCTGAAAAGTAACCACTGGAAATAACTGGAAGTTTCCTGATCTGACTGATTGCATCTGACAACAGCTTTCGCTACGTTGCGGGCTCGTTTTGACACGGAGTTCGTGATGTCCCGTAAATCAGTTCTTGCGCTGGCTTTCTTCGCCACCGCCCTTTCAGGCCAAGCTATGGCCGATGGAATTAACAGTTTTGCTCAGGCGAAAGCCGCTGGCGTGAAGGTCAATGCCGATGTGCCTGGCGATTTCTACTGCGGTTGTAAGATCAGCTGGCAGGGGAAAAAAGGCGTTATCGATTTGGAATCTTGCGGCTATAAAGTGCGTAAAAACGAAACCCGCGCCAGCCGCGTTGAATGGGAGCACGTAGTCCCTGCGTGGCAGTTTGGTCATCAGCGCCAGTGCTGGCAGGACGGTGGGCGTAAAAACTGTGTAAAAGATCCGGTGTATCGCCAAATGGAAAGCGACATGCACAACCTGCAACCGGCAGTGGGTGAAGTCAATGGCGACCGTAACAACTTCATGTACAGCCAGTGGAACGGCGGTGAAGGTCAATATGGTCAGTGTGCGATGAAGGTCGATTTCAAAGATAAAATCGCCGAGCCCCCGGAACGCGCCCGCGGTTCTATCGCCCGTACCTATTTCTATATGCGCGACCAGTACAAACTGACGCTCTCACGCCAGCAAACCCAGCTTTTTACGGCATGGGATAAACAGTATCCCGTCACCGAATGGGAGTGTAAACGTGACAATCGCATTGCGGAAATTCAGGGGAACCACAACCCTTACGTCCAGCAGGCTTGCCAGGCGCAAAAGAGCTACCCTACACTAGCGTCAAATGTTAACTGATATCCGGAAATCCTGAGACTATGCGCATTCCCCGCATCTATCACCCTGAACCGGTCACCGCAGGCAGCCAGATTGCCCTGTGCGATGACGCGGCCAATCACGTAGGCCGTGTGCTGCGCATGGGCGCAGGCCAGGCCATTGAGCTTTTTGACGGCAGTAATCAGGTATTTGCAGCCGAAATTATCCAGACGGATAAAAAGAGCGTGCGGGTGAATGTGCTCAGCGCCAGCACTGACGATCGCGAATCCCCGCTGCACATTCATCTCGGTCAGGTGATGTCGCGCGGTGAAAAGATGGAATTTACTATCCAGAAATCGATCGAACTGGGTGTAAGCCTCATTACGCCACTTTTTTCCGAGCGCTGTGGCGTTAAACTGGATGCTGAACGTCTGAATAAGAAGCTCCAGCAGTGGCAGAAAATTGCGATTGCCGCCTGTGAACAATCCGGGCGCAACGTGGTACCGGAGATCCGCCCGGCGATGGATCTGGAACAATGGTGTGCGGAAGAAGAAAGCGGGCTGAAACTCAACCTGCATCCTCGCGCCAGCGCCAGTATTAATACGCTGCCTCTGCCGGTTGAACGCGTACGTCTGCTGATTGGCCCGGAAGGCGGTCTGTCCGCCGATGAAATTGCCATGACGGCACGCTATGCCTTTACCGACATTCTGTTGGGGCCTCGAGTTCTACGTACTGAGACCACTGCGCTCACCGCCATTACTGCACTGCAGGTGCGTTTCGGCGATCTGGGCTAATACTCGCGTTACAGGAGAAGAGTAATGATCAAGCTCGGCATCGTGATGGACCCCATCGCGAAGATCAACATCAAGAAAGATTCCAGCTTCGCTATGCTGCTGGAAGCGCAGCGTCGTGGTTACGAACTCCACTATATGGAGATGAACGATCTTTATCTGATCAATGGTGAAGCTCGCGCGCAAACGCGTCTGCTCAGCGTTGAGCAGAACTACGATGGCTGGTACAGCTTCAATGGCGAGCAGGATATTGCGCTGGCCGATCTCGACGTTGTGCTGATGCGTAAAGATCCTCCCTTCGATACCGAATTCATCTACGCGACCTATATCCTCGAGCGCGCAGAAGAAAAAGGCACCCTTATCGTCAACAAACCGCAGAGCCTGCGCGACTGTAACGAAAAGCTGTTCACCGCCTGGTTCTCTGACCTGACCCCGGAAACGCTGGTCACCCGCAACAAAGCCCAGCTGAAAGCCTTCTGGCAGCAGCACGGTGACATCATTATGAAACCGCTGGACGGCATGGGCGGCGCATCGATTTTCCGCGTGAAGCAGGATGACCCAAACATCGGCGTTATCGCCGAAACCCTGACCGAACTCGGCACCCGTTACTGCATGGCGCAGAATTATCTGCCCGCCATTAAAGACGGTGACAAACGCGTGCTGGTCGTCGATGGCGAACCGGTTCCCTACTGCCTGGCGCGTATTCCGCAGGGCGGCGAAACCCGTGGCAACCTGGCCGCCGGTGGCCGTGGCGAGCCGCGTCCACTGTCAGAAAGCGACTGGGAAATTGCCCGTAAAGTTGCGCCGACGCTGAAAGAAAAAGGCCTGATTTTCGTTGGCCTCGACATCATCGGCGATCGCCTGACAGAAATTAACGTCACCAGCCCGACCTGCATCCGCGAAATCGAAGCCGAATTCCCTGTCTCCATCACCGGTATGCTGATGGACGCGATTGAAAAACGTCTGGGTAAATAATCCTTCTCAGGGCGGGAGCATTCCCGCCTTCTCTCGACAGCGCCTCACTTTCCCAGCATACTGACCGTTGTTGCTTTTTATACCAGGAACAGAACCTCTGACAATGAATTTACAGCACCACTTTCTTATTGCCATGCCTGCTCTCCAGGACCCGATGTTTCGCCGTACGGTCATCTACATCTGTGAATACAACGATGATGGCGCGATGGGGATCATCATCAATAAACCGATGGAAAATCTGAAGGTTGAAGGGATTCTGGACAAACTGAAAATCACAACCGAAGATCGCGATCCTGAGATCCGTCTGGATAAACCGGTGATGCTGGGTGGCCCGCTGGCAGAAGACCGCGGCTTTATCCTGCATACCCCGCCGTCGTCATTTTCTTCCAGCATTCGTATCTCCGACAACACGGTGATCACCACGTCTCGTGACGTACTCGAAACGCTCGGTACCGCCGAACAGCCCGCAGAGGTGCTGGTCGCGCTTGGCTATTCGTCATGGGAAAAAGGCCAGCTGGAGCAAGAAATTCTGGATAATGCCTGGCTTACGGCACCCGCGGATATGAACATTTTGTTCAAAACACCGATTGCCGATCGTTGGCGTGATGCCGCCCGTCTGATTGGTATCGACATTCAGACCATGCCAGCTGTGGCGGGACACGCATAATGAGTGGGACATTACTGGGCTTTGATTTTGGTACCCGCAGTATTGGTGTCGCCGTTGGTCAGCGAATCACCGGCACTGCACGTCCGCTTGGCGCACTTAAAGCACAGGACGGCACCCCTGACTGGAATGCTGTCGAAAAACTGCTTAAAGAGTGGCAGCCCGAAGCCGTCATCGTCGGCCTGCCGCTGAACATGGACGGGACAGAACAACCCCTCACCGTACGCGCACGCAAGTTTGCCAATAAAATTCATGGCCGGTTTGGTGTGCAGGTTATCCTGCACGACGAACGCCTGAGCACCGTAGAAGCAAAAGCAGGTTTGTTCGAACATGGCGGCTATCGCGCACTGAACAAAGGAAAGGTCGACTCAGCCTCTGCCGTCATCATTCTTGAGAGCTTTTTCGAGCAGGGATTGTGAAGAAACCCTCTCCGCACGGAGAGGGCTTCAGGCACAATCAGTGACGCAGATTTTCGTTGGCCCAGCTCACCGCCTGTGTTCTGTTTTTGACGCTTAATTTGCGGAAAACATTATACAGATGGGTGCGAACCGTATTCTCACTAATAAACAACGCTCGCGCGATATCCATATTGGTTGCGCCACAGCGCAATTCATTGAGGATCTCACACTCACGCTCGGTCAATGGGATATTATCAGTCTCACTGGATGTGTGTTCCGCTGCATACATTGCAGGGTGCATCACGCTCAATTCAGCCGTCTGTTCACCGTTCAACACGGCCTTAACGCCCTCAATTAAGCGCGATTCATCATCGTCATGGCGAAATACACCGTACAGCGCTGGCCATTTGGCCATTTCGTAGAGCTCATACTTTTGTGCGCTATTGATAATAAGCAGACGTGGATTATCCATCTGCGATTGAATAATATCTCGCCAAATTCCGTTCAGTTTTTTATTCGACACCGCAATATCAAACAGCACCACCGCCCCGCGTGACAGACGCTGAGTCAGGGGTTTGTTGATACTGTGAACATCAACAAAAACAGACAGAAGATCAGACAGATAATTCGCAAAAGCACTCGCCTGCACGGAAGGATGAGTGATGAGAAGAAGCTGTCGTGATTTGCCTGCACACTCTGATACATCAAGCATTTAAAAACTCTCCTTAGCTGGAATTCACCTTCATGGTGATTAAATGGGTCAAATAGACACAAGCAACGTGATTAATATTTAAAAATGTAACTAACAAATTAAAACATTATTTCATGAGAAAAATCCTATTCCTCACAAACAGAATAGAACGAATGCCTGATAAGTGTCAAAAGATTATCAGCCTTTTTTTGAAGCCTATTGCGATATAATGTCATGCATGACGCGGGTTTGCCTCACACATATCTTGCGGAGGTCACTTTCACATCATAATTAATGCCTGGCCCTTTTGAAGGGAGAATCGACAATTTGTATTAGCCGTGCTTAATATCAACATATATATAACATTAGCCTTAATGATACGTAAATTTCATCAACATGTTATTTTAATTTTCTTACATTTCTAAAAATAAAGATGAATATTTCCATGATTCGTTGAATATCGACATCCAGGATGTGACAAACATCACACTGAAAATTTCCACTTCGCACTCTTTATTTCGTTGCTATTAAACCGTCACCGGCGACAGCGATATTCGTAGATCTAATACACTACCGGGATACGCGTTTATGCCTTGGCCTTAAAGCTGGCCTGCCGCCTGACGCTGTTGGAAACTTTGCGCAAACGTCAGCATTCCGCTCTGCATCCCGGTTTGCATTACGCCGGGCAACTGGTGCGTTTTCCCCTCACGAATCAGACTCCCCACCGCAGGGGTGTTGATCAGCAATTCGTACAGCGCCACTCGCCCGCCCGCTCTGTCAGGTATTAAGCGCTGAGCCAACACGGCGCACAAGCTTCCTGCCAGTTGGCTACGTACTTGATCTTTCTCCCCTGCCGGAAAGACATCCACCAGCCGTTCGACAGCCTGAGCCGCGCCGCGGGTATGCAGCGTACTTAGCACCAGATGGCCCGTTTCTGCCGCCGTTAAGGCCAGACGAATCGTTTCACTGTCCCTTAATTCACCGAGGAGGATGACATCCGGATCCTGACGCAGCGCCACACGGAGCGCCGAGGCAAAAGAGTCACAGTGCGCCCCCACTTCTCGCTGATGAATAAGACAGCGCTCGCTACGATGAACAAATTCCACGGGATCCTCCAGAGTGAGGATATGACCGTCGCGCGTGGTGTTCAGGCTATCGACCATTGCCGCCAGGGTGGTCGATTTTCCACTGCCCGTCGCACCGGTGACCAGTATCAGCCCACTCTCCTCATTCAGTAACTCCGTCAGCGCAGGCGGCGTGCCCAATTCGGCCAGCCGGGGACAGGCTTCTGGGAGTAGGCGCAGTACCAACGAAATGCCCTCCATGTGACGAAAGGCGCTGGCGCGCAGACGCCGCCCGGCACCGACCTGAACGGCAAAGTCGCATTGATTGTCCTTTTGCCATTGTCGCAGTGCGGTATCATTCAACCAGCCCTGTAGCAATGATTGTGGCTCTGCCACCGTGAACGGTGCAGATTCCAGTTTACCCTGACGCCGCCAGCGAACCTCTCCGCCGTCGCGCAGGTGTAGATCCGAGACGTTATGCTTTACACTAAGGGCCACAATTTCCTGCATATCCATACCAGCATCCTTAACATGAACGACATTGCGCATAACCTGGCACAGGTCAGGGAGAAAATCTCAGCGGCCACCGCCCTTTGCGGCCGTGCTCCAGAAGAAGTTACGTTGCTTGCAGTGAGTAAAACCAAACCTGCGAGCGCCATCGAAGATGCCATTGCGGCAGGCCAACGCGCATTCGGCGAAAATTACGCTCAGGAAGGCGTGGATAAGATTCGTCATTTTCAGGAAGCCGGTCAGGCCTCTCTGCAGTGGCACTTTATTGGCCCGCTGCAGTCGAACAAAAGCCGCCTGGTGGCCGAGCATTTTGACTGGTGTCATACCGTCGATCGCCTGAAGATTGCCAGCCGCCTTAGCGAGCAGCGTCCCGAGCATCTGCCACCGCTGAACGTGCTTATTCAGGTCAATATCAGCGATGAGTTGAGCAAATCCGGCATTTCACCGGAAGAGATCGATACGCTGGCAGCCGAAGTAGCGGCTCTCCCAGGCTTGCGCCTGCGCGGGCTGATGGCTATCCCGGCGCCTGAGTCAGAATATGTAAGGCAGTTTGCGGTAGCCCAACAAATGGCGGTAGCATTCGCCCGTCTTAAAACGCGCTATCCCGGTGTCGATACCTTATCACTGGGCATGTCAGACGATATGGATGCCGCCATCGCGGCGGGTAGCACAATGGTGCGCATCGGTACCGCCATTTTTGGCGCGCGCGATTACACAAAACAATAAATAAGGAAAACTGAGGGACGCCATGAAGACGTTGACTTTCCTGCTTTCGACAGTGATTGAACTCTACACCATGATCGTGCTGCTGCGCGTCTGGATGCAGTGGGCTCGTTGTGATTTTTACAACCCATTCTCGCAGTTTGTGGTCAAAGCCACCCAGCCGATTGTCGGCCCGCTGCGCCGTGTTATCCCGGCGATGGGGCCGATTGACAGCGCCTCACTGCTGGTTGCCCTGGTACTGTGCGTCCTGAAAGCGATAGTGCTGTTCATGGTCATTACTTTCGAGCCGATTATCTGGATCTCCGCGGTGCTTATCCTGCTGAAAACCATCGGCCTGCTGATTTTCTGGGTACTGATGCTGATGGCAATCATGAGCTGGGTCAGCCGTGGCCGCAGCCCGGTCGAGTTCGTGCTGATGCAGCTTGCGGATCCACTGCTTCGCCCAATCCGTAAAATGCTGCCTTCTATGGGCGGGATCGATTTCTCGCCGATGATCCTCGTACTGCTGCTGTATGTCATTAATATGGGCATCACCGAGCTGCTGCAGGCCACCGGAAACATGCTGCTGCCGGGGCTGTGGATGGCGCTATGAGCGCGGTCGAACGCTGCGACGACGGGCTGGTTTTACGGCTGTACATTCAGCCGAAAGCCAGCCGGGACAGCATTGTCGGGCTGCATGGCGACGAACTGAAAGTCGCCATTACCGCCCCACCCGTTGATGGTCAGGCCAACGCCCATCTGGTTAAATTTCTCGCCAAGCAGTTCCGGGTGGCAAAAAGCCAGGTGATCATTGAGAAAGGCGAGCTGGGCCGCCACAAGCAGGTTAGAATCCTTCATCCGCAACAAATTCCTTCGGGCGTTGAACCGCCTTCAACCCAGGATACCCCATGCAAAAAGTAGTTTTGGCTACCGGTAACGCCGGTAAGGTGCGCGAGCTGGCCTCGCTGCTGAACGATTTTGGTTTAGATGTCGTTGCTCAGACGGAACTCAATGTTGAGTCGGTCGAAGAAACCGGGCTGACGTTCATCGAAAACGCGATCCTCAAAGCACGCCACGCCGCGAAAGTGACCGGTCTGCCAGCCATTGCCGATGATTCAGGTCTGGCGGTAGATATTCTGGGCGGCGCACCCGGGATTTATTCTGCTCGTTACGCAGGCGAGGACGCCAGTGACCAGCAGAATCTGGAAAAATTATTGCTGGCGCTGAAGGACGTTCCTGACAATCAGCGTCAGGCACAGTTCCACTGCGTGCTGGTCTATATGCGTCATGCTGAAGACCCAACGCCACTCGTTTGCCACGGCAGCTGGCCGGGCGTTATCACCCGTGAAGCGGCGGGCAACGGCGGCTTTGGCTATGACCCTATCTTCTTTGTCCCTGACGCCGGTAAAACCGCCGCTGAACTGACTCGCGAAGAAAAAATTGCCGTGTCCCACCGTGGACAGGCGCTGAAACTGTTACTGGAAGCCCTGCGTTAATGACCGTGTTACCCCCGCTCAGTCTTTACATTCACATCCCCTGGTGCGTGCAGAAGTGTCCGTACTGCGACTTCAATTCGCACGCGCTGAAAGGCGAAGTGCCGCACGACGATTACGTTCAGCATCTGCTTGCGGATCTGGACATCGACGTGCCTTACGCGCAGGGACGCGAAGTAAAAACGATATTTATCGGCGGAGGAACACCGAGCCTGCTCTCAGGACCGGCGATGCAAACGCTGCTCGACGGCGTACGCTCACGCCTGAAGCTGGCTGATGACGCAGAAATCACCATGGAAGCGAACCCGGGGACGGTCGAAGCGGACCGATTCGTCGAGTATCAGCGTGCCGGGGTAAACCGCATTTCGATTGGCGTGCAGAGCTTTAGCGAGCCGAAACTCAAGCGGCTGGGGCGTATTCATGACTCCGGCGAAGCAAAGCGCGCGGCACACCTGGCGGCAGGTTTAGGTCTGCGCAGCTTTAACCTGGATTTGATGCATGGTCTGCCGGATCAGTCTCTGGAAGAAGCGCTGGACGATTTGCGTCAGGCGATTGAGCTTAACCCACCTCATCTCTCCTGGTATCAGTTGACGATTGAACCGAACACCCTGTTTGGCTCTCGTCCGCCAAAACTGCCGGACGACGACGCGCTGTGGGATATTTTTGAGAAAGGCCACCAGATTCTGACGGCAGCAGGTTATCAGCAGTACGAAACCTCAGCCTATGCCAAACCGGGCTACCAGTGTCAGCACAATCTCAACTATTGGCGCTTTGGCGACTATCTGGGGATTGGCTGCGGTGCCCACGGCAAAGTGACCTTCCCGGATGGCCGCATTCTGCGTACGGCGAAAACCCGCCACCCGCGCGGCTACATGGAAGGCCGTTATCTGGAGCGTCAGCATGACGTCGAAGCAGAAGATAAACCGTTCGAGTTTTTCATGAACCGTTTCCGCCTGCTGGAAGCCGCGCCACGCGCGGAGTTCCCCGCGTTTACCGGACTGCCGGAATCAGCAATTCGAGCGCAAATCGACGAAGCGCTGGCGCATAACTATCTCACCGAGAATGAAACCGAGTGGCAGATAACCGAGCACGGAAAGCTGTTCCTCAACTCCCTCCTTGAGCTGTTCCTCGCCGAATAAAAACGCCGGAAGCTGGGTTCCGGTTTTCATTTCTCATTCTGACGGTTTTTGCTTCTACTGGCAGAGTGGGGGATGGAAAAAATTGAACGTTACGCACGCCAGTTAAGACGGGCACTCACACCAGAAGAGCAACGGCTGTGGTATTTACTGCGCAGCCGCCATTTTTCTCATTATAAATTTCGCCGCCAGCATCCGGTAGGAAACTACATACTCGATTTTGCCTGCTGTCAGGCGCGTCTGGCGGTTGAACTGGATGGTGGCCAGCACGATGAGCGATATTGCTACGATGCACGCCGGACAGCGTGGTTAACGCAGCAAGGCTGGCGTGTTATACGTTTCTGGAATAATGAGTTCTGGAGCAATGAAAGCGGTGTGCTGGAAAGAATACTGGAAGCATTGCAGGAAAGCTTACCCTCACCCCGACCCTCTCCCTAAAAGGGAGAGGGAGCAAATCGTTGCCGTGACTTGAGGGTGAGAGCTAACTCTTACTTGAGACAGAGCGCTGGCTATTCCCTCGCCCCTTTGGGGAGAGGGTTAGGGTGAGGGGAAAAATCCCAATTACTTCAACCCACCCACCAGCGCTTTGCGGCTGTCTTCCAGAGACACCACGCGGCTACAGACGTCTTTGCCAAACTTCTGGAAATCTGCTTCCTGGTTTTTCCATTCGTTTTGCACCGCTGTTTGCAGGCCGCCCATGCTGCCTAAAATGCCCTGAAGCGGATTACCGCCGCCTTTAAGCACCGCTTTAGCACCCATTTCGTTGATGCTGTCCTGCAACAATCCGCCCATCGCCTGATTCACCAGCTGCTGCCCATCGGCGCGAACCTGATCGATTCCTTTGTAGTGGAATGTCAGGCCATCACTGCGGTGTTCAATGATGCGATTCATCTGCTCTTTCAGCTGGGCGTCCAGCTTGGTCAGACGGTTATGCATGCTGCTGCTGGCACCCACCTGCTCGGTGATAATTTTATCCAGCGCCACACGGCTCTTATCAACACGCGAGCGTGCGCCTTCATCAATCCACGGCAGCGCGCTACGCAGTTCAGTCTGGTAATCCTTCGCTTGTTCGCGCTGAGCCGCGCTGAGCGTGTACTGTTTGCCGTTGTACATCACGTTGCCGTCCGGGGTGATGACCAGATTGCCGTTTTCACCGGTGACCTGCACGGTTTGCGGATTCAGAATTACGTCGTCCTTCGGGGTTACGCTGCACTGATAATCTGCCTGTGCGGCAAAAGCCGTAACCGAAAGGGCCGCTGCCAGCAGCGTTTTGCGCATCATAGAAACTCCTGTAGAGACAAAACGGGCCAGCGATTGCTGGCCCCTTATGGTGTACTTAGTCCCACCAGACGTCGAAAAGTTCGCTGGTGCGAACATCTTCGAGCTTCTTATCTTCCAGCCACTTACGCACAATGGCCTGGTGCTCTTCGGTACATTTACCGGTTTCCTGCATGCAGATAAGCCCTTCCCAGGCCAGGTAGCCGCTGCCATCAAACGCCAGTTTGTTTGGCTCAATGACTTCATTGATAAAGGCATCAACGTCCTGATCGATCTGATCTACGCTGGTACCTTCCGGGAAGCGCCATGCGATGGAAAATCCAACTTCCTGGAATTCCTCGATGTGCATTTTTTTACGCAGACGACGGCTACGGTTCTTTGCCATTATTTCACCCTCTCGAACATTAAGTCCCATACGCCGTGACCAAGACGATGGCCACGCTGTTCAAATTTGGTTACCGGCCGCGATTCCGGACGCGGTACGTAATCGTTGGTTTCAGACAGGTTTTTATACCCGTCGAGCGAAGACATGACTTCCAGCATGTGCAACGCATAAGCTTCCCAGTCGGTCGCCATGTGGAACACGCCGCCCAGCTTGAGCTTACTTTTCACCAGCTCGGCAAACGGTGCCTGAACGATACGGCGCTTATTATGACGCGCTTTGTGCCACGGGTCAGGGAAAAACAGCTGCACCATATTGAGAGAATTGTCAGGAATCATTTTGTGCAGCACTTCGACCGCGTCGTGACACATCACGCGCAGGTTCTCAACGCCTTCTTCATGCGCCGACGCAAGGCATGCACCGACGCCTGGAGAGTGGACTTCGATGCCCAGGAAATTCTGCTCTGGCTTCGCTTTCGCCATCGCCACCAGCGATGCACCCATGCCAAAACCGATTTCCAGCGTCGTTGGCGCTTCGCGACCAAACAGTGTGGCGAAATCAACCGGCGTTTCGCTGAACTCAATGCCCATCACCGGCCAAAAGTTATCCAGCGCATACTGCTGCCCTTTGGTCAGGCGGCCCTGGCGACGGACAAAGCTGCGAATACGGCGCAATGGGCGGCCGTTTTCATCAAAATCCGGTGAAATGACGTCGTTATTCATAAAAGTTCAGTCTACCTGCTGAGTGTTCGGGAAACGGGCATTATCCAAAGTTAAGGAGAGTATGCAAGCATGGGAAAGATCCGGTTTACAGCCAGATGCCGCTGTGCTGCAATCTGCGTCCCTGATATAGCGATTCGGTAGCCATGCAAGCCTCTCAATTTTCAGTCCAGGTGCTGGGCTGGTACGACAAATATGGTCGCAAGACCCTGCCCTGGCAATCAGAAAAAACGCCGTACAAAGTCTGGCTTTCTGAAGTGATGCTGCAACAGACCCAGGTTGCTACCGTCATCCCTTATTTTGAACGCTTTATGGCGCGTTTTCCAACGGTCACCGATCTGGCGAATGCGCCACTGGATGAAGTGCTTCATCTGTGGACCGGTCTTGGCTATTACGCCCGCGCCCGTAATCTGCATAAAGCGGCACAGCAGGTCACCACGCTGCATAAAGGTCAATTTCCTGAAACGTTTGAGGAAGTGGCGGACCTGCCTGGCGTTGGTCGCTCAACGGCTGGCGCTATTCTTTCACTGTCTTTAGGCAAACATTTCCCGATTCTTGATGGCAACGTGAAGCGCGTCCTGGCCCGATGTTATGCCGTCAGCGGCTGGCCGGGTAAGAAAGACGTTGAGAATCGCCTGTGGAAGATCAGCGAAGACGTCACGCCCGCCAAAGGCGTGGAACGTTTTAACCAGGCGATGATGGATTTGGGTGCCATGGTGTGTACCCGCTCAAAGCCAAAATGCGAGCTCTGCCCGCTAAACACGGGCTGCGTGGCTTATGCCAATCACAGCTGGACGCAGTACCCAGGCAAAAAGCCCAAGCAAACGCTGCCAGAGCGTGAAGGTTTTTTCCTGATTATGCAGCAGGATGATGAAGTCTTGCTGCTTCAGCGGCCACCCAGCGGCCTGTGGGGCGGTCTGTTTTGCTTCCCACAATTCAGCAGTGAAGCCGAATTACGCGAGTGGCTTGCCCAGCGTCAGATCAACGCGGATACGCTTGCCCAACAAACGGCGTTTCGCCACACCTTCAGCCATTTCCATTTGGACATTGTCCCGATGTGGCTCAATGTGCACTCCATCGGCGCATGCATGGATGAAGGCAACGCACTCTGGTATAACTTAGCCCAACCGCCTTCAGTGGGGCTTGCAGCCCCCGTGGAGCGCCTGTTACAGCAGTTACGCGCTGGCGCTCTGGTTTGAGCGACGGCCCTAAAGAGGAATAGTCATGAGCAGAACAATTTTTTGTACCTTCCTGCAGCGCGAAGCTGAAGGCCAGGACTTCCAGCTTTATCCGGGCGAGCTCGGCAAGCGCATCTATAACGAGATCTCCAAAGAAGCCTGGGCGCAGTGGCAGCAAAAGCAGACCATGCTCATCAACGAGAAAAAACTCAACATGATGAACGTGGAGCATCGCAAACTGCTGGAGCAGGAGATGATCAACTTCCTGTTTGAAGGCAAAGACGTGCACATCGAAGGCTATACGCCGGAAGCGAAAAAATAAAAGATGTCCTGCCGGATGACACTGCGCTTATCCGGCCCATCCATGATGCCGAATGCCAGCCGCATACGGCTACGTGGCACAACATCCAACAACACGCACTCCCGAAATGATGAAAAAATATTTAGCGCTAGCCCTGATTGCGCCGTTGCTCATTTCGTGTTCAGGCTCAAAAAAAGAAGCATCCTATAACGAAGCCTGGGTAAAGGACACCAACGGTTTTGACATTCTGATGGGGCAGTTTGCCCATAACATCGAGAATATCTGGGGATATAACGAAGTTCTGGTCGCCGGACCGAAGGACTACGTAAAGTATTCCGATCAGTATTACACCCGCAGCCACATCAACTTTGATGAGGGCACCATCACCTTTGAAACGATTGCCGGTACCGATCCCGCCGGTCACCTGCGCCAGACGATCATCAAAACACTGCTGATGGGCGATGATCCCGGCTCCGTCGATCTCTACTCCGATGCCGACGATATTCAGATTTCGAAAGAGCCATTCCTGTATGGCCAGGTCGTGGATAACACCGGGCAGCCGATTCGCTGGCAGGGTCGTGCTTCCAACTATGCCGATTGGCTGGTGCAGAACCGCCTGAAAAGCCGGAGTAACGGGCTGCACGTGATCTACAGCGTGACCATCAATATGGTGCCAAACCACCTTGATAAGCGTGCGCACAAATACCTCGGGATGGTGAAACAGGCTTCGCACAAATACGGCGTGGAGGAGTCGCTCATCCTGGCCATTATGCAGACGGAGTCGTCATTTAACCCGTACGCGGTCAGTAATTCCGATGCGCTGGGGCTGATGCAGGTTGTGCAGCACACGGCGGGTAAAGACGTCTACAAAGCGCAAGGGAAATCCGGCACGCCGAGCCGTAGCTTCCTGTTTGATCCCGCCAGCAACATTGATACCGGCACCGCCTATCTGGCGATGTTAAGCAATGTTTATCTTGGCGGAATCGATAACCCGACCTCTCGTCGTTATGCCGTGATTACCGCATACAACGGCGGCGCTGGCAGCGTTCTGCGCGTCTTCTCAAGCGATAAAGTGCAGGCCGCGAACATCATCAACAGTATGTCGCCAGGCGATGTCTATCAGACGCTGACTACCCGTCATCCGTCGGCAGAGTCTCGCCGCTATCTGTACAAGGTGAATACGGCTCAGAAGAGCTATCGCCGAAAATAATCCTTCCTCAATAAAGGCCCGACTCCGGGCCTTTTTCTTGTCTCGCCCGTCGTACTGCTACGAAATTGCTAACTGCGTCACCTTTTCGCTATGCAAAAAAAATAACATTGCATTTTTTTGCGGGAGATAACAAAACGCGGCGCTCCTCACCGATAGAATCGCCTCAAATCACTACTATGAATGTTTTGATAGCAACACAAACTCCGACTCTTTGTGAGGAAAATAACAATGAATCTTAAGCTGCAGCTCAAAATTTTGTCTTTCCTGCAGTTCTGCCTGTGGGGGAGTTGGTTGACGACACTGGGCTCGTACATGTTCGTCACCCTGAAATTTGACGGTGCTTCGATTGGTGCGGTGTACAGCTCGCTGGGCATTGCCGCGGTCTTTATGCCCACTCTGCTGGGGATCGTGGCGGATAAATGGATCAGCGCAAAATGGGTTTATGCGCTGTGCCATGTCGTCGGTGCGGGCACGCTGTTTATGGCGGCGGAGGTCACCACGCCTGGCGCGATGTTTATAATCATCCTGCTTAACTCGCTGGCCTATATGCCAACGCTTGGGCTTATCAACACCATCTCCTACTATCGCCTGAAATCGGAAGGGATGGATATTGTCACCGACTTCCCGCCTATCCGTATCTGGGGCACCATCGGTTTCATCATTGCCATGTGGGCGGTGAGCTTCGCAGGCTTTGAGCTCAGCCATATGCAGCTGTATATCGGCGCGGCGCTTTCACTGGTCCTGGCGCTGTTTACCCTGACGCTTCCGCATATTCCGGTGTCAAACCAGCAAGCTAAACAGAGCTGGAGCAGCATTCTGGGCCTCGATGCCTTTGCTCTGTTCAAGAACAAGCGCATGGCGATTTTCTTCATCTTCTCGATGATGCTGGGCGCAGAGCTGCAAATCACCAACATGTTCGGCAACACCTTCCTGCACAGCTTCGATAAAGATCCGCTGTTTGCCAGCAGCTTTATCGTTCAGCATGCGTCGGTGATGATGTCGATTTCACAGATTTCCGAAACGCTGTTCATCCTCACCATCCCGTTCTTCTTAAGCCGTTATGGCATCAAGAACGTCATGCTTATCAGTATCTTCGCGTGGATGCTGCGCTTTGGTCTGTTCGCCTACGGTGACCCGTCAGCCTTTGGTACCGTGCTGTTGGTGCTGTCGATGATTGTCTACGGCTGCGCATTCGATTTCTTCAACATCTCCGGTTCCGTGTTCGTGGAAAAAGAGGTGCGTCCGGAAATCCGTGCCAGCGCTCAGGGCATGTTCCTGATGATGACCAATGGCTTTGGCTGCATTCTCGGTGGGATCGCCAGCGGCAAAGTGGTGGAGATGTACACCAGCAATGACATTACCGACTGGAAAAGCGTGTGGCTGATTTTTGCCGCTTACTCTCTGGTACTGGCCGTGGCCTTCGTGGCGCTGTTTAAATACAAACACGTTCGTGTGGCGACGGGCGCACAGCAGCAGCCTGTGGCCCATTAATTCCTTTCACTCGCCCGGCGGCGCTTCGCTTGCCGGGCCTACAAAAGCCGCATTCTGGCTTTACTTCAACACATACCCATACAGTCGCTTAATGCCATCGGCATCCTTCTCGCTGTACACGCCCTGCAATTCCGGAGAGAAGCCCGGCAGCACGTTGACGCCCTCTTCCAACGCCAGGAAGTAGCGCTGCACGGCACCGCCCCAGATTTCACCCGGCACCACGCACAGCACGCCCGGCGGATACGGTAGCGCACCCTCAGCGGCAATACGCCCTTCTGCTTCACTCAGCCGCACTAATTCAACGTTGCCGCGAATAAATTCACTATTGGCATCCTGCGGATTCATCACCACGGCGGGCAGGCTGTCCTTACGGAACATCGCCTTTTGCAGGTCTTTAACGTCGAAGCTGACGTACAGATTGTGCATCTCCTGACAGAGCTGACGGATAGTGTAATCGCGGTAGCGTACCGGGTATTTGGCGTAGATCGTCGGCAACACGTCCGCTAACGGCGTGTCATCGTCGATATGCTGCTCAAACTGCCCTAACATCGCCACCAGCTGTGCCAGCTTCTCTGTGCTTTCGGCAGGCGTCAGCAGGAACAGAATCGAGTTGAGATCGCACTTCTCCGGCACAATGCCCTTTTCACGCAGATAGTGCGCCAGAATCGTCGCCGGGATACCGAACTCACTGTACTCCCCGGTATCGGCATCAATCCCCGGCGTGGTCAGCAGCAACTTGCACGGATCGACAAAATACTGATCCTGGGCGTAGCCTTCAAAACCATGCCAGCGTTCGCCTGGCTCAAAGCTGAAGAAACGGCGCTCCTGAGCAATGACCGCAGTGGGATGATCCTGCCACGGACGCCCTGCGAGCGTTGGCGGAATAAACGGTTTGATCATCTTACAGGTCGCGATAATCGCTTTACGCGCTTCTATACCCAACGCCACGCAATCCGCCCACAGACGACGCCCGCTCCCCCCTTCATGAATTTTGGCGTTCACGTCCAGCGCCGCAAACAGCGGGTAAAACGGACTGGTCGAAGCGTGCAGCATGTAGGCATTGTTCAGGCGCTTATAAGGGCAAAAACGAGCCTGCCCACGAATGTGGTTGTCTTTTTTGTGGATTTGCGATGTCTGCGAGAAACCCGCCTGCTGCTTGTGGACCGACTGGGTCACGAAGATCCCAGGATCGTTCTCGTTCAAATCGAGCAGCAGCGGCGAGCAGTCTGCCATCATCGGGATAAACTGCTCGTAGCCTACCCATGCGGAGTCAAACAGAATGTAATCACACAGGTGCCCGATCTTATCGATCACCTGACGCGCGTTGTAAATCGTACCGTCGTAAGTCCCAAGCTGGATCACCGCCAGGCGGAAAGGACGCGCCTCGTGAGCCCGCTCTGGCGCCACTTCGCGAATCAACGCCCGCAGATAGTTGTCATTAAAGCAATGCTCGTCAATCCCGCCAATGAACCCGAAAGGATTGCGCGCGGCTTCCAGATAAACCGGCGTAGCCCCTGCCTGAATGAGCGCACCGTGGTGGTTGGATTTATGATTATTACGGTCAAACAACACCAGGTCGCCGCGCGTCAGCAACGCATTCGTTACCACTTTATTCGCCGCTGAAGTGCCGTTCAGCACAAACCAGGTTTTGTCAGCATTAAACACTTTGGCGGCAAACTTCTGCGCACGCTTTGCCGCGCCTTCGTGGATCAACAGATCGCCAAGTTTGACATCCGCATTGCACATATCGGCGCGGAAAAGGTTCTCACCAAAGAAATCATAAAACTGGCGTCCGGCAGGATGCTTTTTGAAAAACTCGCCGTGCTGATGGCCCGGGCAGGCAAACGTGCTGTTGCCCATTTCCACATACTGTGTGAGCGTGTCGAAAAACGGGGGTAACAGATTCTCTTCGTAACGTGTGGCTGCGGCTTCCAGCTCCAGCCACTGTTGGACGGTGCCGCTGATTACCGCCTCAATGCCTTCAGGCGCATCAACAGCGTCTTCAGACAGCAGAAACACCGGCAGGTGAAAGCCGGTACGTTTGAGCAGAGAAAGAATGCCGCTGCGGCTGTCCGCTGCGGTAATGACGACTGCCGCCACATCGGTAAAATCGGTACTGTCCAGCGCCACCACCTGACGATGGGTGGAGAGACGTGAAACGAGCTCGAGGCTTGCGGCAATGTGCATGGATTTCATAAGCGCGAATACCCAAATCGGGAGAGTAAAAGGCCCGGACGCGAGATTTTCGCGCCCATAAACTGTCTGGGTCTGACTGGTGACCAGCTCCGACCGCCAGACATCAGTAAAAGCAGAACATCTCTGATTTTACTGTTGCCCTGCAGTGAGCGTACGCTGCCTTCACCGCATGGTGAGCAGGGGGATAAGAGTAGCAAGTTGAGGCAGCCCGCGCATCTGTGCGCTGCGGCAGTGGCGATATGTTAGCCATGTCGTCATTGGCGGCCTCATTTCAGTGAGGAGAAAATTCGCGCAATCATGGCACTTTTATCAAACGGGTGCAAGATGAAACAGCTATGCACTTACATCACTATTTCATCGGCATTCAGAGCGAATTGGCGTCATAATAATGCAGTTTTATAGGATATTTAACGGGATGGAAACATGGTTACAGGACCTTTTATTAACGCCAGTGCCGTGCTGCTGGGAGGAATCATTGGCGCAGTTTTAAGCCAACGTCTGCCTGAACGGATTCGTACATCCATGACATCGATATTCGGTCTGGCCTCATTGGGGATTGGCATTCTGCTGGTCATCAAGTGTGCCAACCTGCCGGTTATGGTGCTCTCTACCCTACTTGGCACGCTGCTGGGTGAAATGTGCAATATGGAAGGAGGCATTAATGCTGTGGTCCGTAAAATGCAGATCCTGCTGTCGCCAAAAAACAACAAAAAATCCGCTCCGGCCCATGAGTCCTTTATCCAGAGCTATGTGGCGATCATTGTGCTGTTTTGCGCCAGCGGCACCGGGATTTTCGGGGCGATGCGTGAAGGAATGACCGGCGATGCCAGCATTCTTATCGCCAAATCCTTCCTCGATTTTTTCACCGCGGTCATCTTCGCCTGCACGTTGGGAATTGCCGTTTCAGCCATCAGCATCCCTATGCTGCTGATTCAGCTGTCGCTGGCTGCCGGAGCCGCGCTGATTATGCCGCTGACCACGCCAATGATGCTGGCGGATTTCAGTGCCGTTGGGGGAATGTTGCTGCTGGCCACCGGGTTGCGCATCTGCGGAATTAAAATGTTTGCAGTGGTCAACATGTTACCCGCACTGCTTATTGCAATGCCGCTTTCCGTTGCGTGGACTGCTTTTTTCACCTGAAAAGGCATGCTTTTAACGCAATCTGGTGATAGATTGTTCAGTCTGCTGCGAAACAGATAAATTTCGTTGACGAGGCGCAGTGATTACGGTTTAATGCGCCCCGTTGCCCGGATAGCTCAGTCGGTAGAGCAGGGGATTGAAAATCCCCGTGTCCTTGGTTCGATTCCGAGTCCGGGCACCACTATTTAAAGAAACCAGCCTTAGGGCTGGTTTTTTGCTTTCTGGAGCTCCGGACTCTTCATCGAACAGGTCCGATGATTCGCTGCAAGCAGCTCACCCCTCCGGGGCCAACGCGACAAGCGCGTTGTTCAAACGCCTGCGGCGTTAGTCCGAGTCCGGGCACCACTTATTCAGAAAAACCAGCCTACGGGCTGGTTTTTTGCTTTCCGGAGTTCCGGACTCTTCATCGAACAGGTCCGATGATTCGCTGCGAGCAGCTCACCCCTCCGGGGCCAACGCGACAAGCGCGTTGTTCAAACGCCTGCGGCGTTAGTCCGAGTCCGGGCACCACTTATTTAAAGAAACCAGCCTACGGGCTGGTTTTTTGCTTTTGCACTTCCGGACTCTTCATCGAACATGTCCGATGATTCGCTGCAAGCAGCTCACCCCTCCGGGGCCAACGCGATAAGCGCGTTGTTCAAACGCCTGCGGCGTTAGTCCAAGTCCGGGCACCACTATTTAAAGAAACCAGCCTACGGGCTGGTTTTTTGCTTTCTGGAGTTCCGGACTCTTCATCGAACAGGTCCGATGATTCGCGGCTGGCAACTTACCCTCTAAAGTTCCAGACCGAACCAGAATCCAGTACACCAGGGTTAACCGTAAGATGAGATCCGAAACCGAGAAATCTCTTAACTCGTAGAGAGTTTGCACTCTACGCATCGCAAATGACTTTCTATTTCATCTTAAATCTATTTTTCTCACTGCCCTGTTTGATCATAAATTACCTGGATAGATGAGAAAATATTATTAGATCTTGATAAAAAGTAAGCTATTTTCATGAGGCCAGAGAGGCCTCTCTTAACTATACTTAATTGACTCCCCTCAGAACACGTATAATGTCACACCTAATATTTCTCATGAAATTCGACGAGGTCAAGATGAAAATAAATTCTAAAGATTTACTTGCCTGGGATATCGTCGCAATCGCGCTTGATGCCGTTGACCCTTCGGAGAAGGAATATTTGGCCGACATAATATACACAACAAACAATTCATCCGAACCCAAAGATATCTCAGGTGCATTTGATTCAGGACAAATAGTGGAATATACATCACAGTATCTTTTCCCTGCGGTCAAGTATGCTCTCGGTATCATTGCACCAATGTATCTCGAAAGCATGGTCAACTTAAGCATTGAGCAACTTAAAAGAAAATACAGACACCATGTGAACGACGCGGAGCATGTTGATTACCGAATAAAACACTCCTCCGATGATATCAAAAATATCGTTTTAGAGTATTGCATCAAAAATGGCATCACCAAGGAAACATCAGAGAATATTTCCAATGCCATATTAGTCAGGTTATTTATCAGTGGTGAGAGGTAACAGATGAACAGAATTAATCAACTCTCTTTTTTCGATGAATCAAAACTTGGCATAAACTTACTAATAGTATTTATGTGCGTTAGCTTCTATTATAATTATGGCCCTATCTCTATTTATCATTTAATTATGACAAAATCAAATGATTTTGGTCTCTCAGGGTTCTATGATGTTTGCCTACTGATTTCACTCACCATTGCCGTCGATGTTTATAGAAAAACAAGCCGAATAATCAAATACAATGTACAAGCAATCCCTCTGGATGAAAGGCCTTTCAAACGATATTGTGAAGAAATTTGCCGAAACTTCACCTCTAAAAGAATACAAATAATGACAACATCAACGATGGGAGCAAACGCCTTCTATCAACACTCCTTCTTCAAACCATCCATTGTTATTGAAAAAGGAATTTTATTGCAATATAAAAAAGGGAAAGATATATCGGGCATTCTCGCGCATGAATGCTCGCACATTGTCAGGAATGATTTTTGGTATATTACATTTGCCCTGAATATGACCTATACTTATTTAGCATTGAGTCTTATAAAAATTTTGGTTGTTGAGTGGGATTTCTGGTCCTTATGGTCTCTAAACGCTGGGGTATTACAAGGCTCCCCAGGGAGATATTATGGTTATTTATTATCATCTCTACCATTAGCGGCATACAACATGGCTGCGAATATATTATTAATGTTATCCTTTACATTAATAATTCGTCATTTCATTCGCATGCGAGAATTATTAACTGATGAGTTCGCAGCACAAAAAGGGTTTCGACAGAACATATCACATCGCCTTACACTACAGGCTGTGAACAACAAAAAGATATTTTCTTTCCATCCTTCTGCCAAAGCCAGGAAAGAGGCTTTGGATAATGGTTCTCTTTGGGGTAAAATAAACTACGGCTTTGTTTTCTCAATTTCATTTATAATACTTGGTACACTTTGGTTGACGGGTAGTGACATCATGGATTTATTCGCAACTATTTTCAACATTAACGACAACGACTCTATTGATGATAGCATGGGGAAACTCCTTACCAATTACTCTGCGATAGCTTTTTTTATTTTAGCATTAGTCGCTTTATCCAGTATTACGCTAAACCATATAAACAGGGTCTCATCAACACTAATTTTTGAAAATAAAAAAATATCCATCATTGCGCAAAGAATGCTATTCTGCTTTATCTTTTCGCTACTGGGATGTTTTTCTGCTGTCTTTTTTGGATCAGATTTACTTCACCAAATTGCAACAACCAAAAGAATCAACACAAGTGAAATACGTTCAGAAACAATCTCAACAATCATACTATTCATCTACTATTTCTCCATTATTCTTTTTAGTGGCTTCGTCAGTTCATTTCTCTATATGCGACTATACATAAAAAAAACATACTTACGAATGGGATTCTTATTGCTAATTTGGCCTGTCAGTACATTAATTATATCAATAGTATTAACCATCCCTTTTTTATGGGCTGGTTACAACGTACCAGAGATCAGGTCTCTTTATATACCAATCAGCCAATTTATTATGCCAGAATTTAGCGATCTTAAAACTGACTTGTTTCAATCAATCCCTGTTTTATTTATATTAGTTCCTTTGGAGATTTTTATTTTACTCCTTTTATCATCAATTCCGCTGCCAAAGTCAAACAGGAAAAACAATAGACCTTATGGCCTTAGAGACATGCTCCAAACGCAAGTTCAGCCCCCTGTCAACAGGTCAGAAAATCAACATCGACGTTGCGCAAAAAAAATAGAATTAATGGGATATAAAATACTCCACCCTGTAGTTAGCTATCTGTATACAGAAAAGAATAACACCAGCAAACCTGTATTCATCTTTGCTATTGTTGGTTTTCTTTCTGTTTTATTCTTCTTTTTCAACAGCGGATATAATTTATACAAAGTCACAAAACCTGTTCAGCCATTAGTTCTCTACAAACCAACATCAGGTTTTCAGTTCAACTATCCCTACGGACCTGACAAAGGGATCAGGACTTGGAAAAAAGCAGAGAAAGGCGTTTGGTGGGAAATATATCCTGACGCGAAGAGTAAAAATCAATTTATGGAATTAGGAAAGGGCAGTATACAAGGTTGCTCTGGTGTTTTTGTTACTCAACATCCTAATCCCTTATTTCGGATTTTTATTCCTGACTCAGGATGTCAGCATATGTGGCTTTGGATGCAAAGTGGGAACGGTCAATGGAGTTTTTTAGGGAAAATGGAAAGGGTGAGTTAACAAGAAAGTTGCAACTATCTGGTGAATGAAGCAAACAAGGGTAAAAAAATGGCCGGGCACCGATGCGCCCGGCCCTGGCTATTTAGTGTTTCTTCTCTACGATCAGCGGTTCGATATCGCTCTCTTTCTTAATCACCAAAGAGTCATCTCCACGCAAGCAGGTCCCACCGTAGTGCCCTCCGACGGTAAAGGTGCAGACCTGAATGTACTTGCCATCCACCTTCGGCAAACACCAAAGCTGCTGATAGATGTTCTTACGATCGACGAATTTCCCCGAACTTTGGTCCAGAACCTCTTCATCATGGCTCACCAGATCGATGTTGCTGCCGCAGCGCCCAGAAATGGGTTTCACCGCATAACCTGTTTTTGCCAGTTCCTCATTCACCACAAAATCGGTATCCAGCAGATAACGGTGATGGGGGAACAGCTGCCACAGTACGGGCAGAATCGCCTTGTTGCCCGGGACCACTGTCCACAGCGGCTCGAACACCATCACTTCAGGGCGTAACAGCACGTCAATCAGACGGACTTCATTCTGCGGATGCCCGGTGCGAATCGGCACCGCCGCAAACTCGGTTTCACTGACCTCACGCACCTGCTCAAGCGCCGTTTCCCACGCCCAGGTTTTCCAGACGCAGTTCACCGGGCGCTGGTCACCGTCGATCAATTGCCCTGCGGCATCCCACTGCAGTTCGTCCAGACCATATAAAATTTTGCTCTCAAATCCGGCCTCCGTCAGCGCACGCTGCATAAAGCGGGCGTGGTAGTTTTCCTCCAGATCTTTATCCTGCATGATGTGCACAAACGGACGTGCGGTGCTGTGTTTCCAGGCACCTATCAGCTCACTGAGCAAATCCTCTGAAGGATTGAAGCCTTTGCCGCGATAGCCTGTTTTCGCCCACTGTTCGAGGATCAGACCGCCTTCGGTGTGGCAGGAAGCGGAATCTGCGTTGTACTCATAGACTTTCAGTCCACGCTCATCCATACAGAAATCCATTCGCCCGGTGATCATATCGTGACGACGACGTTGCCAGGAAAGGCGCAGGCGCGGCCAGAGGATTTTCGGTATATCGAACAACGCCAGCAGATTGTCATCTTTCATCACCTTGTCGGTGGCATGCAGATACATCAGATGCAGTTCGTTGGTGGCTTTGATCAGCTCCTGCTCGGCGCACTTGGTGATGGTGAAGTACTGGCAGGGATCTTTGTTGATAAAATGGCCATTGGCACGCACGTAGGCTGCCTGCAGCGGCTCCTGTTCGTTCAGCCACTGACCGTCAAATTGGCCATGATTCTCCAGGCGCGCGCCGTGAATATTGAGCGCTTTCCCCGGCAGTGCAGGCTGTGGAAGACTGTGTTCGGTATCATCGGTCTGAATCATCCAGCCCAGGATAGCGGTGTCGTCAAAAGTGTCTTCAATGGTATAGCAGCCATCTTTCACCACCAGCGTCAGTTCTCGCGTCCACTGCTGCCCTGGCGGCAGCGGGTGGTGAACGACGTTCTGTTCCGCAACGCGGACTTTATCGCCCTGCAGTTGGGTGATTACCGCGACGTGTCCGGTTTCGTTGAACTCGCCGCCCTTCTGCCAAATCAACAGCGCACCCGCCGTCGGCTTGCGCTTTGAGCCATTGGCAAAGGCCTGCAGCGGCAGCAGGTTGTCATTCACGACCTGGCGTAAAAAACGCAGAGAGAAAATCTCATACGCCATACCGACATCCGTAAACACAAAGCCGTAAGTCAAAAACAGGAAGCGGCGCGCAAACTCCACGCACTGCCATTTGTGGCCCATGTATTCGTTGTCGATATAGCTACGAAATGACGCATCGCCGTGGGAAAAGTTCTCGCCCAGGCTGCTGTAATTTGAGGAGTAAATCGCAACGCCTCCCGGCGCATAACCTAACAACGTACCAAAAGGAGCATCACTGCTGGACATACCTGTACTCATTCTTCCAACCTAAATTTTTCAGTTAGCGGAAGCAGGCGGCGGTCGAGGTGGAGTGTCGTCTGCACTCTGCCAGGGTTGTGGCAGAAGTGAATTCATCATACACCTGGCGGGGAAGTAATCGAAGCGGCGAGGAAGGCGGTTTTCCCTCTCCCTTTGGGAGAGGGTTTGGCAGCGTCTTAGCCCACCATCAGGGTCTTCGCTTCCAGGTAAGCCTGCATGCCCCACTTACCCATTTCTCGGCCAAGGCCGGACTGTTTGAAGCCGCCGAACGGGGCTTTAGGTTCGTGCGCCAGGGTGTTGACCATTACGCGCCCGGAATCAATCTGTTGCGCAATACGGACCCCACGCTCGCGGTCACCGCTCAGCACCATCGCACTCAGGCCATAAGCCGTGTCATTGGCAATGTCGAGCGCCTGTGCCTCGTCGTCGTAAGGAATAATCACCAGCACCGGACCAAAAATTTCTTCCCGTGCGATGCGCATCTGGTTGTGGCCCACAAAGACCGTCGGTTTCACGAACCACCCTTTTTCCAGATCTCCCGGACGTCCGACACCGCCCACCAGCCGTTTTGCGCCCTCTTCTTCCCCAAGGCGAATATAATCCTGCACGCGCTGCCACTGCTTTTGGCTAACCATTGGACCGATATCGGTTTTCGCATCCTGCGGATCGCCAGACTGCACGCGATTCACGGCGTCGATAATCGCCGCTTCAAACTCCGCCTGACGGCTGCGCGGCACCAGAATACGCGTTCCGGCAACGCACGCCTGCCCGCTGTTCATAAACCCGGCCCCCAGAACCAACGGCATGGCCTGAGTCAGATCGGCATCATCCAGGATCAGGGTTGGCGATTTTCCGCCAAGTTCGAGCGTCACGCGCTTAAGTGATTGTGCCCCACTCGCGACGATATGTTTACCGACCGCGGTAGAACCGGTGAATGAAATCTTCGCGATATCAGGATGATGGTTAATCACATCGCCCACCACGTCACCCCGTCCGGTGATGATGTTGAACACACCCGCCGGGATGCCGGCTTCGTGCAGCGCTTCGGTGATCACCTGCGTCTGGATAGCGCTCATTTCGCTTGGTTTAATGACGGCAGTACAACCCGCAGCCATCGCCGTCGCCAGCTTGTTGCAGATGAAACCCGCATCGCTGTTCCATGGCGTAATCAACCCTGCTACGCCGACCGGCGTCATGATGACCTGCGCACTCCCCGCCTGTTCCACGAACTCAAAGTCTTCCAGCGCTTCAATCGCCTGAGCGATGACATCGGCAGGGTATTGCGCCATCCAGCGACCCCGCACTTTGGGTGCGCCGTACTCTGTGACAATGGCGTCCAATAACTCCTCTTCACGCGCTGCCACCGCTTTGTGCATGCGCTTCAGTACCGCAATACGTTCCTCTTTGCTGGTTTTCGACCACGCAGGGAACGCCGCTTTTGCGGCGGCAATCGCGTTCTGTGCATCCACTTCATCCGCCAGACGTACCGTGCCAATCACCGCTTCAGTTGAAGGGTTAAAGAGCTCAAAAAGTTCCGTGCCGTGCGGCGTCACAAATTCACCGTTGATATAAATACTGTCGATCTGCTGCATGATGTGTTTCCTCGAATAATGTTGATGCAGCCAGTATAGAAACAGATGATCGCTACGATAAGAGGGTCTATCCTGTACGGACTGTACCGAAAATCAGGATAATCTATGCATCGCAGTGGACTCACTGAACTGGAAGTGGTGCTGGCCGTCGCGCACCGGCAAAGCTTTCGCGCTGCCGCACGTGAATTAGGGATGTCGGCAACCGCCGTCAGCAATGCCGTGGCGGGGCTGGAAAGCCGTCTGAACGTGCGCCTGTTCCATCGTTCAACACGCAGCGTGGCGTTAACCCCTGCGGGCGAACGCTATGTCGAGCGCATCGCGCCAGCGCTGGCAGAAATTCAGCGCGCATCGGAAGAGATCGCCACCGTACCGGATACGCCCACCGGCACGTTACGCATCAACGCTCCGCGGGAGAGTGTGTCGCTGCTCTATGAGCCGCTGATCGAAGAATACCTGCGCCGCTATCCGCAGATGCGCCTTGATATCAATAGTGAATCCAGACTGGTGGATATTGTCGCCGAAGGCTATGACGCGGGAATTCGCTTAGCCGAATCCGTACCCCAGGACATGATCGCCGTCCCGCTGACCGCCGATATCCGCATGTTGATTGTCGCCACCCCAGACTATTTTGCAGAGCACGGCACGCCGCAGGCGCCAGATGATTTACAGAAATACCAAAGCGTGGGCATGCGTATGTCGCACGGCGGTATTTATCACTGGGAGCTGGAACGCCATCAGCAGAAAATCAGCGTTAACGTCACGCCCCGCATTGTGCTTAATGAAATGCGTGCGATTCATCGCGCCGCGCTGAGCGGTATCGGCCTCGCGTTTATTTCCGATTGGTTCGTCAATGAGGATATCACCGCCGGGCGTTTGGTCAGCGTTTTAGACGAGTGGTGTCCGTCATTTGGTGGGTTACGGCTTTACTACCCCGGGCGTCGTCATGTTCCACCAGGGCTGAAAGCTTTTATCGATTTAGCGCAAGAATTACGCCCTTCCCCGCTACGCAAAAAATAGCAGAACGCCGTCGAACCCACTTCAGGAGAATTAATCTTTATCCATTTGCATCGCTGTGGTGTCAGACAGATGATATTCCTCGGGAAAATGGATCAACTTTCCCGGGCTTTTTGTCTATGGATTACGGAATGGAATTATGTTGCCAATGGAAAGGGAAGATGATGTTGTCCTTCGCGTTAAAGGAATGGAAAAAATGCTCGAAGGAATTGTTCGCGAACTCAAAGTCAACAAGGGCGTTGTCGATGAGTTTATTCGGGATGACATCGCCAACTTCCGGCATTGTTCAAAGGATATTATCAATCACCACGTTTCCTCTGCCAGAACCGCCCGTCGGGAACTGGAGAACGTCACGATCCGCACGCAGAAAAAAGTGCGAACCGCCGCGCAGAGCAACTGGATTTATGGCATGACATTCGGGATGGTTATTTCACTGATTTTTCAGATGATGTAATCCTCGGCGGGAGGCGGCTGCGCCTCCCGCTTTTTTTTACACTTTAAACAGCCAACAGGCCGTGAAATGGCGGGGAGAAACTTCCTGCATCGGCGGCTCTTGCTGCTGACAAACAGGCATCACCTGCGGGCAGCGGCTGCAAAAGCGGCATCCCTTAAATTCCGCCGTCGGGCTCGGAATTTCGCCTTTTAATCCGCCTTGATCAAGATGGCGCACACGCGGATCCGGCTGCGGTACTGAAGCCAGCAGCGCACGGGTGTAGGGATGTGCGGGGTGCTGGTACAGCTCGTTCGCTTCCGCCACTTCCACCAACTTGCCAAGGTACATCACGCCGATACGGCTGGAGATATGGCGCACCATCGACAGGTCGTGAGCGATAAACAGATAGGTCAGGCCCAACTCCTGCTGCAAATCCTGCAGGATATTGACCACTTGCGCCTGCACGGACACATCCAACGCCGACAACGGTTCATCACACAGCACAAACTCCGGACGCACCGACAGCGCGCGGGCAATGCTGATACGCTGACGCTGGCCGCCGCTGAACTCATGCGGGAAGCGCTGTAAATGCTCCTGCTTAAGCCCCACTTTGTAGAGCAGTTCCTCGGCGCGTTCCCGCTGCGTTTCTGCGCTATAGCCGTGGATCTGCATTGGTTCCGACACCAGTTGCTGCACCGTCATGCCCGGGTTGAGCGACGAATACGGATCCTGAAAAATGGCCTGCATTCTTCTGCGCAGCGGTTTTAGGGTGCGTTCAGAGGCGTGGGCGATATCCTGCCCGGCAAACGTTATTTCGCCAGAAGTGATATCAAACAGCCGCAGAATGGCGCGCCCGAGCGTGGATTTCCCGCAGCCGGATTCGCCCACCAGCCCGAAAGTTTCGCCGGGCATTACCTCAAAACTGACGCCGTCGACGGCTTTCACCGTTTTCCCTTTACGCAGCAGGCCACCGTTCATGGCGTAGTGCTTACGCAGATCGTGCACGCGGATTAACGGGTCGTTGTTCATGCCTGATGCTCCTTATCCTGCCACAGCCAGCACGCGGTGCGATGGCCTTCTCCACGCGGATAAAACGGCGGTTGCTTATCGCACTGCGGCATACGTTGCGGGCAGCGTTGGGCGAACGGACAGCCAGTTGGCGGGCTCAGCAACCCCGGCGGTGAACCTTCAATCGGCGACAGACGATGGCCTGCATCGTCGGGCTGCGGCAGAGAAGCCAGCAGGCCGCGCGTATAAGGATGTGCGGGGCGCCAGAAGATATCTTCCACGCTGCCCTCTTCCATCACCAGGCCGCCGTACATCACCACCACGCGGCTGCACACTTGTGCCACTACGCCGAGATCGTGGGTAACCAGCAGGATCGCCGTCCCTGTTTGCTGCTGTAGCGCTTTCAGCAGGCGTAAGATCTGCGCCTGAATGGTCACATCCAACGCGGTGGTGGGTTCATCGGCGATCAGCAGTTGCGGATCGCAGGAGAGTGCAATGGCGATCATCACCCGCTGACGCATCCCGCCGCTGAACTCGTGCGGATACTGATCAAAGCGCCGATCCGCTTCAGCAATGCCCACAAGGTTCAACATTTCAATGGCTTTGGCCCTGGCATCACGCTTCGACAGGCCTTTATTGCGGATCAGGATCTCCGTCATCTGACGGCCAATGGTCAGCACCGGATTCAGTGCGGTCATCGGATCCTGGAAAATCATCGCAATGTCGTTGCCGCGGATCCGTCGCATTTGCTCCGGCGTTTTGCGCGCCAGATCTTCACCACGAAAACGCACGCTGCCGCCGGTGATTTTGCCATTGTTACCCAACAGTTGAATCACCGACTTACAGGTCACGCTTTTGCCGCAGCCCGATTCACCGACGATGCCCACCATTTCACCGGCCTGCAAAGCAAAACTCACGCCGCGCACGGAATGCACTTCGCCATCGCGGGTGAAGAACGAGGTTTTTAGCTCATCAAGTTCCAGTAAGTTATGCATCGCGATTCGCTCCCGGTTCGAAGGCGGTACGGAACACATCGCCCAGCACGTTAAAACTGAATACCGTCAGCAGGATCAGAATGCCTGGGAACATCGCCAGCCACGAGGCTTCGCCGATATACGACTGCGCGTTGTTAAGCATACTGCCCCAGGACGCGGCAGGTTGCTGCACGCCAAGCCCAAGGAAGCTGAGGGTGGACTCCATCAAAATCGCCGACGCGATGTTCAGCGTGGCGGCGACGATAATAGTAGGCAGCACGCCAGGAATAATGTGGCGCGCAATGATGCGCAGCGGATGCTCGCCGGAAGCACGGGCATAAAGAACATACTCGCGTTCTTTAACCGACAGCGTTTCCGCGCGCACCAGTCGCGACATATTCATCCACGTCAGCAGGCTGATGATCAGAATGATGCTCTCCACGCCCGGTTTCAGATAGGCGTTAAGCACCAGCAGCAGGAAAAAGGCCGGGATCGCCATCAGGATTTCCACCAGACGCATCATGATGTTATCCAGCCAGCCGCCGAAATAGCCGCTGATCGTGCCGACCAGGGTGCCAATCAGCGTTGAGAAGATCATCACCAGAAAACCCACCATCAGCGAGATCTGCCCGCCGTACAGTGCGCGGGTGAAATAATCGCGACCGTATTCATCCGTGCCAAACCAGTGCGCCGCATCCGGCGGCAGCATGCGTGCGCCCAGCGCCATCTGATCCGGATCGTAAGGACTCAATCCCACCGCCAACGACGCGAGAATAAAAATAGCTAACACCAAAAGCGAGAACTGCGCCGGACGATTGCGGCGCAGCTGGTGACGAACGTTTTGCCAGCGTCTGCTCATCGTCGGTTACCTCAAAGTACGAATGCGGGGATCGGCGAAGCGATACAGCAGATCGGCGAGTAAATTGCCGACAATCAGCATCAGCGACGACAGCAGGATGATCGCCATGATCAGTGGATAATCGAGCGACGTGATCGCCTGGATCCCCAGCAGCCCCATGCCCGGCCACGAGAACACGCTTTCGGTCACATACGCCCCAACAATCAGCTCGCCAAACGACAAGCCGAACAGGGTGATGACCGGCAGCAGCACGTTTTTCAGCACATGGCGGAACAGAATGGAACGATACGTTGCGCCATAAGCCAGCTGCGTTTGCACGTAGTCCGCAGAAAGCTGGCTGATGGTGTTCGAACGCACGTAACGCACGTAGTTGGAAAGGTTGTAGAACGTCAGCGCGATGCACGGCAGAATGCCGTGGCGCACCACGTCTAACCCACTGTCGTCCACGCCGATCGTTCGCATCCCCATACTTGGCAACCAGTTGAGCTGTACGGCAAAGACGGTGATCAGCAGGATCCCGAACCAGAAGATCGGCACCGATATGCCAATGTAAGCGAACAGGTTCAGGAAATGATCGAGCCAGCGGTGTTTAAACGCCCCCGCCAGCAGACCCAGCGGCACCGCAAGAACGATAGCCAGAATCAGCGATGCACCCATCAGGCCCAGCGTGGCAGGAATGCGCTCAACAATCATCTCCAGTACCGGACGGTGATAGATAAGCGAATACCCCAAATCCCCTTGCAGCACGTTTTTCAGCCACAGGAAATATTGGGTGGTCAGCGGTTGATCGAGACCGAGGCTATGGCGAATGCGCTCAATATCCTCAGGTGCCATACGAGGCGTGACGTACGCCTGCACCGGATCGCCCGGCGCAAGTTTCACCAGCAGAAATGCCACCAGCGAAATAAAGAAAAGCATCGGCAGCAGTTGTAGCAGCCGACGCGTTAGCATTGTGTTCACGACATTCCCTTCACAAAAAACAAAACGAAAGTGTGGATCGAGCAGACCCCTCTCCCTAACCCTCTCCCGTAGGGAGAGGGAACTTGTCAGGTGCGCTCTGAAGCTAAAGCGTACAAGCCTTTCTCCCTCTCCCTGGGGAGAGGGCCGGGGAGAGGGCGCGCGCCAGACCTTCAGCGGACACTTTTCCCCTCACCCTAACCCTCTCCCCAAAGGGGCGAGGGAACCGTTCAGCGCACGTTGAAACAGAACTGCTCCGCTTTTCTCCCTCTCCCTTCCAGGGAGAGGGCCGGGGTGAGGGTGTCAGGCCTCTCAGTGCCAAATTCCCCTCACCCTAACCCTCTCCCCAAAGGGGCGAGGGAACAGACGTGCCTACCCTTTATTTCTGATAAATTTTCGACAAATCCTGGAACATATACACCGGCTTCGGCTCAGCCTCGGCCGTGCCGCCAAAGCGTTTGTCTACGGCCACGGTGGCGTTGGTGTAGGCAATCGGGTAGTAGGTCATTTCGTTGGCCACGGTCTGCTGGATCTGCTTGTAGATCTCGCCACGCTTCGCCGCGTCGGTTTCTATTGCGCCTTTATCCCACAGCGCATCGAACTGCGGATCTTTATAGTGCGCATAGTTATAAGCTTCGTTGCTCATAAACAGCGACTTATAGCCATCCGGCTCTGCGCCCATGATGTAACCACCGAGGTTCAGATCCCAGCTGGTGTTGCTCATATCCAGGCTGCGCTGCGACATCGCATTAGCATCCAGCGGCATCAGTTCCACGTTCACGCCCAACGCTTTCAGCGCCTGCTGGATGTAGAGGCTCATGCTCTCCTGGGTTTTGTTGGTGTTTACATAAGCCAGACGCAGCTTCAGGTCAGCCGGGGCGCCAGCCGCTTTCAGCAGATCTTTCGCCTTTTGCAGATCGAATTTGTACTGCTCCACATCGTCAGAGTGGTACAGCGTATCCGGCGTCAGGAACGAGCTGGCGGGTTTGGCATAGTCCTGCGACGTAAATGCGGTGGTCACCAGTTCGTCTTTGTTGATCGCATAAGCAATGGCCCGGCGGACCTCTTTGCTCTTCATTAGCGGCACGTTCTGGTTGAAGGTCATGTACGCCAGACGCCCTTCCGGATAAACCACAAAGTCGAATTTCCCGGTATTTTTCAGACGCGACACGTCCTGCGGATCCACCATTTTCATGTTGATCTCGCCGTTTTGCAGCGCAAGATTGGCAGAGTTGCTGTCTTTGGCGAAGCGATAGGTCACAGAGTCCAGCTTCGGCTTGCCGTTCCAGTAATCATCAAATCGCGTCAGCGAGTAGTATTGCCCCGCGCGATACTCTTTAAATTTGAACGGACCGGAACCGACTGGCGCATCGTTTTTGCTGCTCTTTTCCAGATCGCTTTCATTCGCGAACACGTGTTGCGGGATCGGATAGATCTGCACCAACGTGCCCACAAAGGCAGCGCTCACCTGCGGCAGGGTAAATTTAACGGTCAAATCGTCGACTTTGCTGACCTGCACCGGCTTGCCGCCAAACATGAACATGCTGCGGAAGAAGCTGTGTTGTTTTTCGTCGAGCAGCTTGTTGAAGGTAAACACCACGTCATCGGCGGTCAGCGGCTGGCCGTCCTGCCATTTCAGGTTCGGTTTCAGCTTCAGGGTGTAGCTCAGGTTATCGGCGGACGGCGTCAGGCTTTCCGCCAGGCCCCATTCGATTTTGCCGTCGTTGTAGCTGTAGAGCGGCGCATACAGCGCCTGCATGAGGGTCAGCGTGGTGCGATCGCTGGCGTAAATCGGGTTCACTGCCAGCGGATCGCCGGAAGTGATACCCACGATCAGCGAACCACCGTCTTTCGGGGCGGCGTTCTGGTTCGCAGGCGCATTTACGCTGTCGTTTTTCGTACTGTCATCGCATCCCGCGAGACCTAAAGCCAGCGAGACCATCGCGGCGGAGAGGACCAACTTACGCATATTTCTCTAACTCCTTGCCATCAAATCGTATTTATTATTTTTAGCCTGCCAACCTACGCAGCGTGTCACGCAGTGTGGCGAGATCCCCGTACAAACTGAAATGCGATTTTCGATTAAGCTTATATCCGTTTTGATATATATAAGATGCTTTTAAAATAAGCCGTTACCCCCGTCACGACTCTGAATGCTAAAGCTCTCTCCTCTCACCTGCTACACTCGGTCAGTACCTCAACCAACAAGGTGATTTAGCGATGTCTGACAACAATTATCAGCCTCCGAAAGTTTGGGAGTGGAAGCAAAATAACGGCGGCGCATTCGCCAATATCAACCGTCCAGTCTCTGGCCCGACGCATGAAAAAGAGCTGCCGGTCGGCACGCATCCGCTGCAGCTCTATTCACTGGGCACACCCAACGGGCAGAAAGTGACGATCATGCTGGAAGAGCTACTGGCACTGGGTGTGACCGGCGCGGAGTACGATGCCTGGATGATCCGCATCGGCGATGGCGATCAGTTCTCCAGCGGTTTCGTTGGGGTGAACCCAAACTCGAAGATCCCTGCGCTGAGCGATCATTCCGTCACGCCACCGCTGCGCGTGTTTGAATCGGGTTCGATCCTGCTGTATCTGGCGGAAAAATTTGGCCATTTCCTGCCAAAAGATCCGGCGGCACGCACCGAGGCGCTGAACTGGCTGTTCTGGCTACAGGGCGCTGCCCCGTTCCTCGGCGGCGGTTTCGGCCACTTCTACAACTATGCGCCGGTAAAAATTGAGTACGCTATAGACCGCTTCACCATGGAAGCCAAGCGCCAGTTAGACGTGCTGGATAAACAGCTGGCGAATAACCGCTACGTGGCAGGCGAGGAGTACACCATTGCCGATATGGCAATCTGGCCGTGGTACGGCAACGTCGTGCTGGGCGCGGTGTATAACGCGGCAGAGTTCCTCGATGCGGGCATTTATAAGAACGTGCTGCGCTGGGCGCAGGATGTCGGCAACCGTCCGGCGGTAAAACGCGGACGCATCGTCAACCGCGCGCAGGGACCGCTGAACGAACAGCTGCACGAGCGCCATTCGGCCAGTGATTTCGACACCAATACCGAAGATAAGCGTCAGGCATAATCTCCAGACGGGCGGCTGCGGTCGCCCGTTATTTCAGCTCTTTACCGACCCACTGACTGAGCCTGTTTCAGCCGTTTTCTTTTTATCCGTCATCGATCTGCTGCCGACGGTTTCCCGCTGAATGCATGAACAGGATATTCCTGCTACGCGGTAATTTGGGCAAGGGGGAATAATGACAATCCCGTTAAACACCTCGAAAAAAGTGAACCGTTTAGCGCTAACTGTTTACATTTCCCCATAAAACTGGCAAGAATAATTCTTATTTGTCTTCAGATTATTATCATGTCAGAGCAGGCACTGAAGCAGCAAATCCAGAATCTGAAAAAACACAACGCCCGGCTGCTGCGCATCGCTCGTGATGCGAAAAGCAAGCTGAGCGCTGCGCTGGACGGAACCGGGCTTTGTTTATGGCAGCTGGATATTCCCACGGGGAAATTAATTATCTTTAATCGTCGTTGGGGCGCGATGCTTGGCTATCAGCCGAAAGCCCTCAGCGCGAATTTCAACGTCTGGAAAGAGCATTTGCATCCGGACGACAGAGAACGTGTTTTAGACGCTTTTTACAGTCATCTGGAAGGTAAAGCGCCCTATTACGAAGCCCTGCACCGCATGCTGCACAGCAACGGCAGCATTACCTGGGTGCTCGATCGTGGACGAGTGAGCGAATGGGATGCTGACGGCGCGCCGGTGAAAGTTACCGGTACGCACATCGACATGACCAAAGAGAAGCAATACGAAGAACAGCTGGCTCAGCTGGCTAATCACGATCCGCTCACCGGGTTGGCAAACCGGCACGCGTTGCTGAAGCATTTTTCACAGATGCAGCAGGACGACGCGATGTGCGTGGCATTTATCGATTTAGATGATTTCAAAGCAGTGAATGACCGTTTTGGTCACCGCTGCGGTGATGAACTGCTGATCCAGCTCAGCCAGCGCCTGCGCGATGCCTGCCCACCGGGCTCGGTGGTTGGCCGTCTGGGGGGCGATGAGTTCGTGCTGCTGCTGCCCATTCCGTTAAACAGCCTGCTCATCTGGAGCACTGCGCATAACTGCCTGCGCGCGGCACTGACGCCGTTTGAGCTGGCCAGCGGGACCGCCTCAGTCGGCGCGTCTATCGGCATTAACGAAGTGTTTGAGAATGATGATTTTGCCGACGCGCTGCTGCGTGCGGATATCTCAATGTATCAGATTAAACACACCGGCAAGAACGGTGCCGCCATCGGCCAGACGCTGGTTTCGCTCTCTGCCAGTTAGTTAACGCCCGATGCGGTAACCGGCCATAAAATAGCGCACCGAAGTCTGTGAATTCGCGTCGCGGAAAAAATCCATCACCATCTCTTTGTCCAGATCATAGCGTCGGGTGAGCACGCCGGCTTCCCATGCGCTGAGCTGCCGGTCTCCCGTCTGTTCAAACATTCTCTGGCTGAAGCCCAGCACAAAGCCTCGTTTATAGTCTGCACAAAACTGCCCAACGCTCGCCGCCGCATCGGCCTGAGCGGCATTCAACCCGGCCATCAAACCTTTGCCAAAATGATTATTCATTGCATCATCCTTATTCGCTATATAAAAAATTATATAGCGAATATTTGAGCGTTTTCCAGCACTCTTTATCGGATTACCCCTTCGGGAGGAGCCCATACCGTGACACGCATCTCGCACAGTGTGATCGCTCAGCCTTACGGATTGGACTTCAGGCGCTAATATAGAAACGTCGTTTCAAAATATAAACAATAAGGAGTGCACATGTCCTGGCTCGCCAGTCCTGAACGTTATCACCAGATGCAGTATCGCTACTGCGGCAACAGCGGCCTGCAGCTGCCAGCGCTTTCACTGGGGTTGTGGCACAGCTTCGGCCACATCCAGGCGCTGGAATCACAGCGTCTGCTGCTGCGCAAAGCGTTTGATTTAGGAATCACTCATTTTGATCTCGCCAATAACTACGGGCCACCGCCGGGCAGCGCCGAGGAGAATTTTGGCCGTTTGCTGCGTGAAGATTTTGCCGCCTATCGTGATGAACTGATTATCTCCACCAAAGCGGGTTATGACATGTGGCCGGGCCCCTATGGTGCCGGTGGTTCACGCAAGTATCTGCTGGCAAGTCTGGATCAAAGCCTGAAGCGGATGGGGCTTGAGTACGTCGACATTTTCTATTCCCACCGCGTGGATGAGAAAACGCCGATGGAAGAAACCGCGTCGGCGTTGGCTCAGGCCGTGCAGAGCGGCAAGGCGCTGTACGTCGGTATCTCGTCCTATTCCACCGAAAGGACGCAGCAAATGGTAGACCTGTTGAAGGAGTGGAAAATTCCTCTTCTGATCCACCAGCCCTCTTATAACCTGCTGAATCGCTGGGTAGATAAAACCGGTCTGCTCGATACGCTGGAACAAAATGGTGTCGGCTGCATCGCCTTTACGCCGCTGGCGCAAGGCTTACTGACAGGGAAATACCTGAATGGCATCCCGGACGGCTCGCGGATGCAGGTCGAAGGTAAGAAAGCGCGGGGCCTGACGGAAAACATGCTCAGCGACAGCAATCTGCGCAGCCTGCGGCTGTTACAGGAAATGGCACAGCAGCGCGGACAGAGCATGGCGCAAATGGCGCTGAGTTGGCTACTGAAAGATAACCGGGTCACTTCGGTGCTGATTGGTGCAAGCCGTCCGGAGCAACTGGAAGAGAACGTACTGGCGCTGAATAACCTGCACTTTAGCGAGCAGGAGCTGGTGCAGATTGACCAGCATGTTGCGGATGGACAGCTGAATTTGTGGCAGGCATCTTCGGATAAGTAAGTCCCGTTCCCGGCTCGCTCACCAAAGGGGCACGGGAAATCAGCGCTGCCCGTAAGAGGGCAATGCCTTGACGTTCTCGATACCCTCTCCCCCTTCGAGAGGGTATCTGTCCGCAGTGGCCAACCATTACACCTCGGAAGGATCGACCCTCGGCCGCTGGTACTCAGGCCACACCAGCGCCACCAGCGCCGGGTAAGCATCAAGACTGAACTCGCGAAAACACTGCTGCAGGTTCAGCACGTCCAGATCGCCGCGCGGCACTTTTTCGCCGTTCAGGCAGCGCTTTTTAATATTGTCATAATATTTGTACACCGCCGAATTGAGATCGCTGCAGCGGCGTTGCGCTTCAAACAGCCCGTCCGTCGCATTGAGCTCGGCAATGCTCATACGTTTAATTGTTGCATGGAGAAAATCAATATATTCATGATTAACCCGCCAGTACCACACGGGGGTAATCGCGTTCATCAACAGTGAGAAATGATCTTCCCCTTCTTCTTTACTCAACGGCTTGACCGGTTGGGGCTGGGGCTTTTCTTCCTCAACCTCATTTTTAAAAACACCAGAGATAACTAAAAGAATAACAGCAGTAAGCAATAGCAGTGCTATCACAAAATAGATAATACTGTTCATGGTTGGCTCCATTTTTTTTGATTTTAAAATTACGCCATGATATTGTCAACGAGCCTCACACCTACACCTCACTTATCTTGTTGAAAATAAAAGGACATCAGCCATGATCCCTGAGACGCTGATCCCAGCTCGCTTCCATATTTCCAGCGTAGAGCCCGCCGCTATGCCAGCAGAAAATAACGAAGATTTAGCGCAAAGCAAGATAACACTCGCAGATTATGAGCCCGAAATATTAGCGGTAGCCGCAGCCAACGGTAAATCACGAAATATGTTGCTGGAGGAACGCGATCGCCATATAAAAGACCGCTTGTTTCGTGTGGTAAAAATTGAGGCTTTCGCTCGGGTGCTCAACGATCTGCAAATGGAAGGTGACATCGACATTCAGGAATTAACTCAAATTATTAACGAGCAAACGGATAAAATTAATACCGCCGGTAATGAAATTTGGCTTAATTTAATTACACGCGAAACTACCGCTCCTCTTTTTTATGATTTCCAGGCCGAGTAAAAATGAAAGAGGGTGAGAATAATAAGCCAAATTTGGCTTTAGACGGTAAAAACAGCGACGCCGTCATTCTGACGCACAACCTTCAGGTGCTGAAAGAAGAGAAGCAAATGGTGGTCGAAGAGCTGGCCAAAGCGCTGGTCTCGGTTCCCGCCGCGCTGGTGCGTATGAAGTGGCAATATCGCCGCGAGATCTATGCATTTCAGGTTAAAGAAGAGATCTATGGCGCGACGCTGGCGGAAATTGTGCGCCGCAATCCACAGCTGCAGGAGAAGATCCTCGCCCATATCGAAGCCAGCTATCAGCACATTCTGGCGCGAGAAGTGGCCACGCTGCGCCTGTCCCGTAAGCTCTGCGAAGGTGAATGGCGAACGGCCAACGTCAACATTGTGGCGCGGGAAGAACCCACGCCCACACCAGAAAACGCCTCCTAATCACACCAGCCTGAAGACCGAAATTGCGGTCTTCAGCTCTCCGGTCTGCCGCTGCTGCTGCTGCGCGACCTGTAGCGTTTGCGCGACGTGCTGAATGTTCTCCTGCACGCTCGCATCAATGCTGGCGATACTGCCGTTAATTTGCATTATGCTCGCCCGCTGCTGTTCGCTCATCTGCGATAAATCCTCCACCAGCGTCAGCAGACTGTTGATACAGCCAATCATGACCTGCATCGTGTTGCCCGCCTGCTCGACCTGATCCGCCCCCTGCTGGGTGTTTTCTACGGAAGTGGCAATCAGTTGTCGGATATCCTTCGCCGCACTTTCACAGCGCAACGCCAGCGTGCGCACCTCTGCCGCCACCACCGCAAAGCCTTTCCCCTGCTCTCCTGCTCGCGCGGCCTCGACCGACGCATTGAGCGACAGAATATTGGTCTGAAACGCAATACCGTCAATCAGCTCCAGGATGCCGTTAACCCGCAGGGATTCGTCACGGATATGGACCATCGACGCCATCGCCGCACGAATATTCTCACCGCCCTCCTGTGCCACCTGGCTGGCTTCCATCGCCAGACTGCGCGCTTCACTGGCTTTTACGCTGGTGTGTACCGCCGCACCGGCCAGTTGCTCCATCGCACTGGCGGCCACCGCCAGCGACCGGGCCTGATTGTCAGTGCGTTCGGAAAGTGACGCGTTGCGCTGTAGCTGGGTTTGGGCATCATCGAGCAACAGCGAGACGCTGTGGCTCACCTGCATCAGCGTGTTGCGCATGGTTCCCAGGGCCACGCTAAACGTCCTGGCGAAAGTCGAATGGCTTGCCCGTTGCTCTTCCGTCAGCGTCAAACAGCCCGGCTCACGGTTAATCACCGACGCCAGCTTCGCCACTTCACTGGCAGAGCGGGCATCCTGCTCCATTCTGATTGCCATAAGGACCAGGATAATGGTTTGCACCACCACGAACACCGCGTGCATCAGCACCATCCCGAGGCCCGGTCCCATCTCGAACACCACGATGCCGAACAGGCCATATTGCTGCAGATAATTAAACACAAGGTGATGGACCGCAATCACGCCCGCCCCGGTCACCAGCGGCCGCCAGTCGCGCCAGGCCAGCAGCGCCGAAAGCAATACAAAGACCGAGAAGTGGTACTCCGTTCCGCCATTGCCGAGCTGGATAAGTAACGCCGACCAGGCCATCAGAATGAAGGAGAAAAGCAGCCGGGTAACCAGTTTTCCCGGCAGCCACAGACAGCTGGCAGTCGCCAATATCACCAATAAGGATGCCACGATGAATGCCGTCAGGAATTGCCCCATCAGCAGGCCGAGCGCCAGGGAAACGCCCCACAGCAGCCACGCCAGCATTAACAACAGCCGATCGGCACGGCGGCGAACCGCGCTGAGAGAAATCAAATCAGGAGAAGATGCAGGCGTGCCGGAAAAGAGTGTGAGCGTCATGTCAGATTCCCATGCTGTGCAGGTCATTGTTATGCCCCGTTTTCACGGCGCTTTTATAAGACGTTCCTGTTTAAGCGTAGAGAGGATTCCGGGCTCTGCCAGAAGAACAATGAAATAATCACACCCATAAAAACATGATATATCATGATGTTATGTGATTTTGCTTTAGACAGCGCTTGCCTCGTCTAAATGGCGTTAGGCCAGCCGTTTCTGTGGCATAAAAAAACCGGCCAGAGGCCGGTTTTCGGGGAATGCATTCACGTTATTTCGCCGCGGCGTGCTCTTCGCCCACCAAACCAATCTTCAGATAGCCGGCCTGATGCAGCGTATCCATCACTTTCATCATCGTTTCGTAATTCACGGTTTTATCCGCGCGGAAGAAAATGGTGGTGTCTTTCTTGCCTTCGGTCAGCACATTGATGGCGTTTATCATGCTGTCGTCGGTGATAGGATCGTTGCCGAGGAACATGGTGTTATCCGCTTTCACCGTCAGATAGACCGGTTTATCCGGGCGCGGCTGCGGCTGGCTGGAGGACGCAGGCAAATTCACTTTCACGTCCACCGTCGCCAACGGCGCAGCAACCATGAAGATGATCAGCAGCACCAGCATGACGTCGATAAACGGCGTCACGTTGATTTCATGCATTTCGCCGTTGTCGTCCAGATTTTCGTTAAGACGCATTGCCATGAAGGATCACCCTACCCGTAATTTCTGGGTGGCTCGTACCGGCTGAGCATCGCGGGTATTCAGGTCGAGGTCGCGGCTTTGCAACAACAGGACCTGCGCGGCAACATCACCGAGCAGCGCTTTGTGGCTACCAATCATGCGGGCAAAGATGTTGTAGATAACCACCGCCGGGATAGCGGCAAACAGACCAATCGCCGTGGCCAACAGCGCTTCTGCGATACCGGGTGCGACAACGGCCAGGTTGGTGGTTTGCGTCTGTGCGATACCAATGAAGCTGTTCATGATGCCCCATACGGTGCCAAACAGACCGACAAACGGGGAAATAGCCCCAATGGTCGCCAGGTAACCATTACCCCGGCCCATATGGCGGCCAACGGCAGCAACACGGCGCTCCAGGCGGAAACCGGTACGTTCTTTAATGCCTTCGTTGTCTTCGGCACCCGCAGAGAGTTCCAGTTCGTTCTGCGCTTCGTTAATCAGCAGCGTGCTGAGACTTTTCGCCGGGAATGCACTGGCGATGTCAGACGCCTGGTTGAGCGAGCGGGCTTCGCCTAACAGCTGCTGCTCACGCTTGAGGCGGCGCTTTTGCGACAGCAATTCAGTGCTTTTACTGAAGAAGATAGCCCAGGTGACAACCGAGGCCAGGATCAGGCCGATCATCACCACTTTAACCACGATGTCGGCATGATGGTACATGCCCCAGACGGACAGATCCGCCTGCATCAAATTATTACCCACGCTCTGTCTCCACGATCCAAATCACAAAATCTGTGCGTCATCATAGCAAAACGACGTCGAATTGATAGTCGTTCTCATTACTATTTACATAGTGCCTGCATCCGGTGCCAATTTCATTGCGCTCACGCAGTAAAAGAGGCGTTGTCAGGGAAGAACAACATTTTCTGCTGAATCGGTGAACAACGGGTACTTCACGCCACATTCATGTTAATTTAGACGTCCAGACGTATAAAAACAGGCAGAGTGAACATGTCCGATAAACAACTCGATACCGTCCTGGTGAACGCAGGACGCAGTAAGAAGTACACGCAGGGCTCGGTAAACAGCGTCATTCAGCGTGCCTCGTCGCTGGTGTTTGATACTGTGGAAGCCAAGAAACACGCGACCCGCAACCGCGCCAAAGGCGAGCTGTTTTACGGACGTCGCGGTACGCTGACCCATTTCTCCTTACAGGAAGCGATGTGCGAGCTGGAAGGCGGCGCAGGCTGTGCCCTTTTCCCTTGCGGCGCGGCGGCGGTGGCTAACACGATTCTGGCGTTTGTTGAACAGGGCGATCACGTGCTGATGACCAACACCGCCTATGAGCCAAGCCAGGATTTCTGTACCAAAATTCTCGCCAAACTTGGCGTCACCACCGGCTGGTTCGACCCGATGATTGGCGCCAATATCGCAAGCCTGATTCAGCCCAATACCAAAGTTGTGTTTCTGGAATCTCCAGGCTCTATTACGATGGAAGTTCACGATGTGCCAGCGATCGTCGCCGCCGTCCGCAGCGTGGCACCAGACGCTGTCATCATGATCGATAACACCTGGGCTGCGGGCGTGCTGTTTAAGGCACTGGATTTCGGTATCGATATCTCTATTCAGGCCGCCACGAAATATCTGATTGGCCATTCTGACGGGATGATCGGCACCGCCGTCGCCAATGCCCGCTGCTGGGATCAGCTGCGCGAAAATGCCTATCTGATGGGCCAGATGGTGGATGCGGATACGGCCTATATGACCAGCCGCGGCTTGCGTACGCTCGGCGTGCGTCTGCGCCAGCACCACGAAAGCAGCCTGAAGATTGCCGAATGGCTTGCCCAGCATCCGCAGGTAGAGCGCGTGAATCATCCGGCACTGCCGGGCAGCAAAGGGCATGAGTTTTGGCAACGAGACTTTACAGGCAGCAGCGGTCTGTTCTCCTTTGTGCTTAAAAAACGGCTCAATGACGATGAGCTGGCGGCCTACCTGGATAACTTCTCGCTGTTCAGCATGGCCTATTCGTGGGGCGGCTTTGAATCACTGATTTTGGGCAACCAGCCGGAGCAGCTGGCCGCCATCCGTCCTGAAGCCGAACTGGATTTCGACGGCACGCTGGTCCGACTGCACGTTGGTTTAGAAAACGTTGACGATCTGATCGCGGATTTATCGGCGGGTTTTGAGCGCATCGTGTAGAGTGGCAAACCGTTGGACACAATTTCAGACAGTCCCTACATAAACTGACTGTATTGTTGCGCCCAGGATCAAGGCATTCTGGGCGATTCAGGAGTACAATACTCAGAAAATATCGATCCACAGGAAAGTCCATGGTTGTTATCCAGGATATCGTCGCCGCACTCTGGCATCATGATTTTGCCACTCTGGCAAACCCCCACGTCGTGGGCGTGGTTTATCTGGTCATGTTTGCGACACTGTTTTTAGAGAATGGGTTGTTGCCAGCGGCATTTCTGCCGGGTGACAGCCTGCTGCTGCTTGCGGGTGCCCTCATTGCCAAAGGTGTGATGCACTTTGTCCCCACTATCGTCATTTTTACCGTCGCGGCCAGCCTCGGTTATTGGCTGAGCTACGTTCAGGGACGCTGGCTGGGGAATACGCCTACGGTGAAAAACTGGATGGCTCAGCTGCCGGTTAAATACCATGAGCGCGCAACCAGCATGTTCGACAGGCATGGCCTGCTGGCGTTGCTGGCCGGGCGTTTCCTGGCCTTTGTGCGTACCCTGCTCCCTATCATGGCCGGAATTTCCGGGCTGCCGGGCCGTCGCTTCCAGTTCTTTAACTGGCTGAGTGGGCTGCTGTGGGTCTGCGTCGTGACGGGTTTTGGCTATGCACTGAGCATGATCCCGTTTGTGAAACAGCATGAAGATCAGGTGATGACATTCCTGATGGTACTGCCCATTTTCCTGTTGGTCAGCGGCCTGTTAGGCACCGTTTTTGTGGTGATTAAGAAGAAATACAGTAACGCCTAAGCGCATTTTCCCTCTCCCTCAGGGAGAGGGACAAACGCCGATCACGCCCCCTGCATACCCCGAATGCGTGCCGCATCTTCTCCCGGCGTCAGACCAAAGTAGCGCTTAAATTCGCGGCTAAACTGCGATGCGCTTTCGTACCCGACTTTCATCGCTGCCGTACTCGCTTTGAGGCCATCGTGCACCATCATCATGCGCGCTTTGTGCAGACGGTAGGTTTTCAGATACTGCAGTGGCGACGTGCTGGTCACAGACTTAAAATTATGGTGGAACGCCGAAACGCTCATGTTGGCTTCCGCCGCGAGCTGATCCACGCTGAGGTTTTCGGTGTACTGGCTTTCAATACGCTTCAGCACACGGCTGATCAGGCTGAAATGTGTCTGCCGACTCACCAGCGCCAGCAGCGCACCACCGCACGGCCCCATCAGCACGTGGTACAGCATCTCGCGGATGATCTGTTTCCCCAGAATACGGGCGTCCAGCGGACGATCCATCACGTCCAGCAGCCTTTCAGCCGCGCAGAGGATTTCGTCAGACAAGGTCGCTGAGTTAATCCCACTGGCGGCCATCGACGGATGAAACAGCTCGTCTTCACCGATATCCATCAGCAACTCCTGCAGCTGGAGAATATCGACGTTCAACCGCAGCCCCGCCAGCGGCACTTCCGGGGTGGCGAAGGTTTCACATTCAAACGGCAGCGGTACCGTCAGCAGCAGATACTCGGTCGCGTCATAGCGGAAGGTTCGCTCGTTGATATGACCGATTTTGTGCCCGGAAAAGAGAAATACAATGCCTGGCTGATACATCACCGGCGTCCGGGTACCGGGCTGAGTGCCGTAGAGAAGACGGATATCCGGGAGCAACGTATTGAGCATTTCTTCATTATCTTTCAGATATTTAATTTTATTGGCGAGCAAAAAACAAGTCTCTTCACGGTTCATATCAGCGTATTCTCAGGACAGTTCTCGGTAAGGGTATTGTGGTCTTTTATATTCATTTCCTCCAGCCCTCCGGAGAAATGGGCAAGACAATGGCAGAAATGTGCATTGAGACAAACAGCCCGCAGGACCACAATACACATCATCAGGCAGCACCGCGTCTGCCCTCTTTTTCACCCGGAACAAAGGGAATAAGCCATGTTTAATTTCGACCTGCACACCACAACCCGCATTTTATTTGGTAAAGATGCAATCTCTGGCCTTCGTGCCCAAATCCCGGCAGATGCCCGCGTACTGGTGACCTACGGCGGCGGCAGCGTTAAGAAAACCGGCGTACTGGATCAGGTACTGAATGCACTGAGCGGCCTCAACGTGCTGGAGTTCGGCGGCATCGAACCGAACCCTTCTTATGAAACGCTGATGAATGCGGTGAAGATTGCCCGCGAAGAGAAAGTGACGTTCCTGCTGGCCGTTGGCGGGGGTTCCGTACTGGACGGCACCAAATTTATCGCGGCTGCGGCGCAGTACGCTGAAGGCGTGGATCCATGGGAAATTCTGCAAACCGGTGGCAGCAAAATTCAGAGCGCAATCCCAATGGGTTCCGTACTGACCCTGCCAGCAACCGGTTCTGAAACCAATATGGGTGCGGTTATCTCCCGCAAAACCACGGGTGACAAGCAGGCGTTCATGAACCCGCATGTGCGCCCGGTGTTTGCCATTCTCGACCCGGTTTATACCTACACTCTGCCTCCGCGTCAGGTCGCGAATGGCGTGGTCGATGCCTTCGTTCACACCATTGAGCAGTATGTGACGTACCCGGTTAACGCCAAGATTCAGGACCGCTTCGCGGAAGGTATTCTGCTGACCCTGATCGAAGAGGGCCCGAAAGCCCTGAAAGAGCCGGAAAACTACGATGTGCGCGCCAACGTAATGTGGGCAGCGACTCAGGCACTGAACGGCCTGATTGGCTCCGGCGTTCCGCAGGACTGGGCGACCCATATGCTGGGCCATGAACTGACGGCGATGCACGGTCTGGATCATGCTCAAACGCTGGCGGTGATCCTGCCTGCCCTGTGGAATGAAAAACGTGATACCAAACGCGCCAAGCTGCTGCAATATGCTGAGCGCGTGTGGAACATCACCGAAGGTTCTGAAGATGCCCGTATCGATGCCGCTATCGCCGCTACCCGCGAATTCTTTGAAGCTATGGGCGTGCCAACTCATCTGTCCGGTTACGGCCTTGATGGCAGCACTATCCCGGCTCTGCTGGCAAAACTCGACGAGCACGGCATGACCCAAATCGGTGAAAATCAGGATATTACCCTCGACGTCAGCCGCCGTATTTACGAAGCGGCACGCTAAGGCTTTTTCCGCTTAACCTTTCGTTTTCCCGTATTTCGTCCAGACTTAATGCTACGACTTCGCCGGTACACGCTCTGTGTTCCGGTGAATTTCATCTAGGGAGAAATGCATGACACATCCAACTGTAATCAAGCTTCAGGACGGCACGGTGATGCCGCAACTGGGTCTCGGCGTGTGGAAAGCAGGAAACGAAGAAGTCGTTTCTGCCATTCATAAAGCGCTGGAAGTCGGCTATCGCTCCATTGATACCGCTGCCGCGTATAAAAACGAAGATGGCGTAGGTAAAGCCCTGAAGAGCGCTGGCGTTGCCCGTGAGGAGTTGTTCATTACCACCAAGCTGTGGAATGACGATCACAAGCGTCCGGCACAGGCCCTGCAGGAAAGTCTGGATAAATTACAGCTCGATTTTGTCGATCTGTATCTGATGCACTGGCCCGTTCCGGCTATCGATCACTATGTCGATGCCTGGAAAGGGTTGATCGAACTTCAACAACAGGGGCTGGTGAAGAGCATTGGCGTCTGTAACTTCCAAATCCATCATCTGCAACGGATCATTGATGAAACCGGGGTCACGCCGGTTATCAATCAGATAGAGTTGCATCCACTGATGCAGCAGCGTCAGCTGCACGCCTGGAATGCCACGCATAAGATCCAGACCGAATCCTGGAGCCCACTGGCGCAGGGCGGCATCGGGGTGTTTGATCAGACCATTATTCGTCATCTGGCAGATAAATACGGGAAAACACCGGCGCAAATCGTCATTCGCTGGCATCTCGATAGCGGTCTGGTGGTGATCCCGAAATCGGTCACCCCATCACGTATTGCCGAAAACTTTGACGTCTGGAATTTCCGTCTCGATAAAGACGAACTGAGTGAAATTGCCAAACTGGATCAGGGTAAGCGTCTGGGGCCGGATCCGGATCAGTTCGGTGGCTGATGCGTCGTTAATCATCCATTGATGTGCTATCCCACCTGCTGGTGATATTCTCTTTCTTTCGCACATGTCGAGAGATGCAATGAATCGCTATAGCAGGTGGGTTTTTATTCTCTTTTTGGCTTTGGCATTCCCGCCACTGGCTCAGTCACAATCCCTTTCTGTCGAAGAAACGCTCCAGCGGTTATACAAGCCCTACACTGAAAATAGCGATCCTCCGCCTTTCGATGCCACGGGTGCTTCCGCCATTGCCTCTTCCCGTCTGCTGGCGGCGTTGAAAACAGACAGCGAACTCACTTCCCCCGGCGACACGGGCGCGCTGGACTGGGATCCCCGCTGCGGCTGTCAGGATTTCGACCATTTAGCGGTTGAAGACATTGCCGTGCTTTATCAGACCGATAACAGTGCGGTTGCTCAGGTCAGTGTCCGGCCCATCGGTGGCTCGGATGCGGTTTCCTCTCTCAAGTACCGCTTTGTCAATGAGCATGGGCGCTGGCTTGTCGATGATATTACCGAAGACGGAAAGAGCATCTGGCAAATCCTCAATGACAGCAATCAGGCACAGCTGAAACAACTGGCCGCGCTGCAACATCCGCAGGCTGTCGCTTTCGTTCGCGCGGTTTATACCAGCCGGGAGTTTGACGCCTTATCATGGCCACTGCTGCTGACACCGTCCTCCAGAAAAGTCATGGAAGATTTCCATACCCTGACCAATCAGATGTCGGCAAAAGAGCAGGAAAGCAAAACGATCCCGGATATTTGGGAAACCTCACCGCTGTGCGGGTGCATGAACCCGAATACCGTCAAACTTGAAACCGTGCAGGCTCTGGAGGAAGTGGCGGGTAAAACACGCGTGCAGGTGCATTTCGAGCAATCGGACGGCACCCAGGATAGCCGGGAGATTGTGGTACGACAAACCAACGGAACGTGGCAGATTGACGACATTCTCGCCCCGGTAGAAGGCAGCGTGATCCAACAGCTGGAACGCGCGATTCAGAAAGGTTTACGCGCCTCGAAATAAAACAAAGGGGACTCCCCGCGACGGAGACGCCCCCTTTCAGTCAAAAGCCCGGCCAATGGCCGGGCTTGTTTTTATGGCTTCGCGCTGCGTTTCATCGCCGGTTTGCCCTTCGGCTTAACCAACGGAATGCCAGCCCTTCCTGATGATGCAGCCGGTTTCCCTGACTGGGCTACCGGTTTGCCTGACTGAGCCGCAGGTTTACCCGCTTTACCCGCCTGAGCCGCTGGCTTGCCTGCTTTAACGGTCTGAGCACCCGGTTTGCCTGGATTACGCTGGTGCGTCACCGGCGTATGCTTAGTCAGCGCTGGCTGAGCACGGCGGCTCTGGCGGCGCGCTTCGCGCATTTCGTCAATCGTAGGTGCGGGTACCAGGCAGTCACGACGTCCACCAATCAGGTGCTTTTTGCCCATCGCTTCCAGCGCCTGACGAATCATCGGCCAGCCAGCCGGATCGTGGTAGCGCAGCAGCGCTTTGTGCAGACGACGCTGTTTATCGCCTTTCGGGATAAAGACTTCTTCACTCTTATAACCAATTTTACCCAGCGGGTTTTTGCCGGTGTAATACATGGTCGTCGAGTTAGCCAGCGGCGACGGGTAGAAGTTCTGCACCTGGTCGAGACGGAAGCGGTGACGTTTAAGCCACAGCGCCAGGTTCACCATGTCGTCGTCCGTCGTGCCCGGGTGGGCCGAAATGAAGTAAGGGATCAGATACTGCTCTTTTCCTGCCTGCTTCGAGAAGGTGTCAAACAGCTGTTTGAAACGATCATAGCTGCCCATACCCGGCTTCATCATCTTCGACAATGGGCCTTCTTCGGTATGCTCTGGGGCGATCTTCAGGTAGCCACCCACGTGGTGGGTTGCCAGCTCTTTGATATAACGCGGATCTTCAACGGCCAGATCGTAACGCACGCCAGAGGCAATCAGGATCTTTTTGATGCCTTTCAGGTCACGGGCGCGACGATAGAGATTGATCGTTGGCTCATGGTTGGTATCCATGTGCGGGCAAATATCCGGGAACACGCAGGAAAGACGGCGGCAGCTTTGTTCGGCACGCGGTGACTTACAGCGCAGCATGTACATGTTCGCCGTTGGGCCACCCAGATCCGAGATGATGCCGGTAAAGCCTGGCACGCTGTCGCGAATGGCTTCGATTTCATTGATGATGGAATCTTCGGAACGGCTCTGAATAATGCGCCCTTCGTGCTCAGTGATTGAGCAGAACGAGCAGCCGCCGAAGCAGCCACGCATGATGTTGATCGAGAAGCGGATCATTTCATACGCCGGAATACGTTCGTTGCCATACGCCGGATGCGGAATACGCTTATAAGGCAGCGCAAACACGCTGTCCATCTCTTCGGTGGAAAGCGGGATAGCAGGCGGGTTCAGCCAGATGAAACGGTCGCCGTGCTTTTGCATCAGCGCGCGAGCACAGCCCGGGTTGGTTTCGTGGTGCAGAATTCGCGAGGCGTGCGCATAAAGAACTTTGTCGGCCTTCACTTTTTCAAAGGACGGCAGCAGCACGTAGGTTTTCTCCCACGGCTTTGGCTTCGGCGGCTGCACGACAATGGCTTTCGCTTCCTGCTCTTTCGGTGCAACCGGCTTATTATCCGCGCACGGCAAATCTTCGCCATACGGATGCGGGATCGGGTCAATTTTACCCGGCATATCAATGATGCGGGAATCCACGCCGCTCCAACCTGGCAGCGCTTCTTTCACCATGATCGCGGTATTACGGACATCGCGAATTTCAGCGACCGGTTCGCCCTGCGACAGACGGTGAGCCACTTCGACCAGAGGACGCTCGCCGTTACCGAAAATCAGCATGTCAGCTTTGGAATCCACCAGCACCGAACGGCGAACGGTATCAGACCAGTAATCATAGTGAGCGGTACGCCGCAGACTTGCCTCAATGCCGCCGAGGATAACCGGCACGTCGCTCCAGGCTTCTTTACAGCGCTGGGTATACACAAGCGTTGCACGGTCCGGACGTTTACCGGCGATGTTACCTGCCGTGTAGGCGTCATCGTGACGCAGCTTACGGTCGGCGGTATAGCGGTTGATCATGGAGTCCATGTTGCCCGCCGTGACGCCGAAGAACAGGTTCGGTTTGCCCAGACGCATAAAGTCGTCTTTGCTGTTCCAGTCCGGCTGCGCGATGATCCCTACGCGGAAGCCCTGTGCTTCCAGCATACGGCCACAAATGGCCATGCCGAAACTTGGGTGATCGACATAGGCGTCACCCGTGACCAGGATGATATCGCAGCTGTCCCAGCCAAGTTGATCCATCTCTTCCCGAGACATAGGTAAAAATGGGGCCGGGCCAAAACAGGCCGCCCAGTATTGAGGCCAGGAGAAGAGATCGCGATCCGGCTGGATCAGGGAAATTGCGCTCATAGTGCTTCCGGGTGGTTAAAAAAGAGACATCAAAAGGCGGGGATTATAAGGGAATGCCGGTGAGTGTGCCAGACCGCCGAAGGAAAATTCGCGTTCTGATGCCTTTATCCATGCGGAGTGCAGGCCTATTTGACTCTGTCTTCAGAGACTCCTCTCCCTGTTAAGGAGAGGGTCAGGGAGAGGGCCAATCCTCTTACGGTGCTGGATTCACCAGAATCTGTCCGATGGAGCCTCTGTCTGCCAGCTCCAGCGTTTGGCTGGCGAACTGGAACGGGAAGTGTGCCCACGACGGCTGGCCGTAATAGACCAGGAGTTCAACCTGCCCATCGATCCAGACGGTGTCTTTCCAGCCGCGGTCTTCCGGGAATGGCATCGCGCCATTGACGTTACGGATTTGGAACATCACACCTTCAATGTGGAAGGACTGCGGCGAATCCGCGCGCATCGTCCAACGTTCCCAGGTTCCCTGCTGCGCGGTTACGTCAATACGCTGCGGATCCCACAGGTGCCCGTTGATGCCCGGGTCGTCGCCCAGCGTGAACTCACGGCTGCGAATCGGCGTGCCGGTCATTATCTCTTCCGGCAGCAGGCGCATTGGCAGATTGTCCGTCACCAGCGGCAACAGGCCCGTAGGGCGCAGCGTCAGCACCAGCGTGGACACCAGGATGCTCGATGGCTCAAAGAAACCGCGAATACGGTCCACAATGCTTGCCGCCTCACCACAGGTAATCGACACTTCATCGCCATTGGTCATGTCCACCAGAATTTCACGACGCTCGCCCGGTGCCAGCGACAGCTGTTTCACGGAGACGGGCGCTGGCAGGAAGCCCTGATCGCCGGAGATCACGTGCAGCGGACGCCCATCGCTCAGCTGCAACTGGTAGCGGCGGGAGTTGGAGGCATTCAGCAGACGCAGACGCACCCAACCGCGTGACACTTCAACATAAGGACTCTGAGCACCGTTCACCAGCAGGATGTCACCGACAAAACCGCCGCTGCCCGGTTCGCTGTACTCCGGCGTACCGAAGTTATCGAGCCGCTTGTCCTGAATAATGACCGGGAAATCATCCACGCCGTAGTGATTAGGGATAGGTAAGGACTTACTCACGTCATCTTCCACCAGCCACATTCCGGCCAGTCCCCCGTAGACCTGCTCAGCCATGTGGTTCGGGGTATTCGCCTGATACCACAGCGTGGCGGCATTCTGACGAATCGGCAGTACCGGCGCCCAGTCGGCATTCGGCGACATCATACGCGCCGCGCCGCCAATCAATGGGCCAGGAACCTGTAATCCACGAATGGTCATTGCCACGTTTTCGGCGAGGCGGTTGCTGTAAATCAGTTTGACGTCATCCCCATTCCAGACGCGGATGGTTGGCCCCAGATAGCGGCCGTTCACGCCAATCACCGGTGCACGGGTGCCCTGGGTAAAAGACCAGTGAGCGCGCTGCAGCGTGAGGAACAGAGGCTGTCCGCGACGAGATTCAAGCAGCGGAGGGATGGGGAGCGCAGGCTGCTGGCCTGCTGCATTTGCCCTCAGCGGCACCGCGCCTGCGCAAAGCGCTATCCCTGATGCCTGAATAAACTGACGCCGACTGAGTGACATATAAACTCCATGAAACAAACAACGCTGAGGGAAACCGTTCCCAAACAAAACTCACAGGCGGCGTGCCGGGAAACCCGTTTCACCCCGCCGATAAAGCACTTACTTTTTCTTCTTCGCCGCTTCGCGCTCGGCCACTTCCTGATCAAGCTCGGCAATTTTTACGCTCATCACTTCACGGCAATGAACGGCCAGCTCACGCACCTGATCTTTGCCCCATGCGCTGGTGTCAATTGGGGGCAGCATCTCAACAATCGCCAGACCGTTGTCCAGGCGGTTGAGATTAATTTTTCCTGAGGTGGTAGAAACACAGATAGGAATAATCGGCACCCCGGCGGCAATGGCCGCGTGGAATGCGCCGGTTTTGAAAGGCAGCAGGCCGCGACCACGGCTGCGGGTGCCTTCCGGGAACATCCAAAAGGAGATTTTACGTTCCTTAAATGCATTCACTACACTGGCAATCGTACCGTGGGCTTTCGCTCGGTTATTACGGTCGATCAGCAGGTTGCCCGTCAGCCAGTACAGCAGACCAAAAAACGGGATCCACAGCAGGCTTTTTTTCCCCACCGTCACCGTCGGTGGCACCACGATATTGGCCGCGGTGATCATGTCGTAGTTGTTCTGATGGTTGGCAATGTAGATGGCATTACCAAAGTTTTCATATCCTTCCGGTAACCGCTTTTCGACCTTCAGACCGAAAACGGGTGCCAGACGGCCAAACAAATGGCCAAAGGTCGCAACGTGTTTTGGGTTGCGTGGGCTAAACAGGCAATAGATACAGCCAAAAACGCATACCAGAATGCAGTAAATAACAACGATAATAGCACGAAAAATCAATAGCATAGCTACCTCTGAAATCCTGTCCGCTTAGAGTTATGTATCGGACAGGGGATGGGACTTGCAGAACCTGTACCCGCTTATGTTAATCGCAACGCACGAATTCACAACGGTTTTGCCGCAAATTTTAGCACCCCTTCCGGACGGAAGGGGCTGCGGAATTACTCTTCGCTGTCGCCTGCACGCGGACGCAGCGGCGAATCAATATCGATTTTGTCGATTTTCTGCAAACCACGCATCAGCGTACCGCGACGCCCGCGCTCGCCGGTGACCTTCTGCAGCTCTTCCGGACGCAGCTTGATCTTACGTTTGCCCACATGGATGGTCAGCGTGCTTTGCGGCGGCAGAATGTAGAGATGCGCCAGACCATCAGCCCCTTTCACCGCATCGGCGGACGGGATACCGATAATCTTGTTGCCTTTCCCTTTCGACAGCTGTGGCAGATCGCTCAGTGGGAACATCAACATGCGTCCAGCCTGAGTGATAGCCAGCAGCATATCCGACTCATCCTCAATCACCAGCGGCGGCATTACCTGTGCATTTTCCGGCAGGCTGATCAGCGCCTTACCTGCACGGTTCCGCGCCACCAGGTCATTGAAGGTGCAGACAAAACCGTAGCCGGCATCAGAGGCCATTAGCAGCTTGCGATCGTCGTTTTCCATCAGCATATGCTCAACGGTCGCGCCCGGCGGTAACGTCAGCTTGCCGGTAAGCGGCTCGCCCTGCCCACGCGCTGACGGCAAGGTGATCGGGTCGATAGCGTAACTGCGTCCGGTGGTATCGATAAATACCACTGGCTGATTACTTTTGCCTTTCGCCGACGCTTTCCAACTGTCGCCCGCTTTGTAATTCAGGCCTTGTGCGTCGATATCGTGGCCTTTGGCGCTACGCACCCAGCCCATCTGCGACAGCACGATAGTCACCGGCTCAGACGGCAGCATGTCGTGCTCGTTCATCGCCTTCGCTTCTTCACGCTCATGCAGCGGTGAGCGACGGTCGTCACCAAACGCATCCGCATCCGCCTGCAGCTCTTTTTTCAGCAGGTTATTCATCTTGCGCTCGGACGCCAGAATCGCCTGAATCTGATCGCGCTCTTTTTCCAGATCGTTCTGCTCGCCGCGAATTTTCGTCTCTTCCAGTTTGGCAAGGTGACGTAATTTCAGTTCGAGGATCGCTTCCGCCTGAGTATCGCTAATGCCAAAGCGCGACATCAGTACGGGCTTCGGCTCATCTTCGGTGCGGATAATATGAATGACGTCGTCGATATTGAGGAACGCCACCAGCAAACCTTCGAGGATATGCAGGCGCTTGAGCACTTTCTCCAGACGGTAGTTCAGACGACGACTCACCGTATCGCGGCGGAAGGCCAGCCACTCCGTCAGGATCTCCAGCAGGTTTTTTACCGCCGGACGGTTATCCAGACCGATCATGTTCAGGTTAATGCGATAGCTCTTTTCCAGATCCGTGGTGGCGAACAGGTGGTTCATCACCTGCTCCATATCCACGCGGTTGGAGCGCGGGACGATCACCAGACGGGTCGGGTTTTCGTGATCGGACTCGTCACGCAAATCATCGACCATCGGCAGTTTTTTGTTGCGCATCTGCGCCGCAATCTGCTCCAGCACTTTCGCGCCGGAAACCTGATGAGGCAACGCAGTAATGACCACCGCGCCGTCTTCTTTTTTCCACACCGCACGCATACGCACGGAGCCACGGCCGCTTTGGTAGATTTTGCGGATGTCGGCACGGGAAGTGATAATTTCCGCTTCTGTTGGGTAATCCGGCCCCTGAACGATGTCCAGCAGCTGATCCAGAGTGGTATGCGGCTTTTCAATCAGCGTGATGGCAGCCTGAGCAACTTCGCGCACGTTGTGTGGCGGGATGTCAGTGGCCATGCCCACGGCAATACCGGTGGTGCCGTTCAGCAGAATGTTTGGCAGGCGCGCCGGCAGCGTGCGCGGCTCCTGCATCGTGCCGTCAAAGTTCGGCTGCCAGTCAACGGTTCCCTGCCCCAGCTCGCCCAGCAGCACTTCGGCATATTTAGACAGGCGGGACTCGGTATAACGCATTGCGGCAAAAGATTTCGGATCGTCCGGCGCCCCCCAGTTCCCCTGACCGTCAACCAGCGGGTAACGGTATGAGAACGGCTGCGCCATCAGCACCATGGCTTCATAACAGGCGCTGTCGCCGTGCGGATGGTATTTACCCAGCACGTCACCCACGGTACGAGCAGACTTTTTGAACTTGGCACTGGCGCTCAGGCCCAGCTCGGACATTGCGTAAACAATACGACGCTGAACAGGCTTCAGTCCGTCACCGATATACGGCAGCGCACGATCCATGATGACGTACATGGAATAGTCGAGATAAGCCTTTTCCGTAAATTCATGCAGCGCAAGGCGCTCTGCCATATCGCTCATTAATGTGTATTCCTCAATCTTTACGCCGGACTGGAGTGCAGACGGCAAGCATCGGGCGATAATACCCTATCTCACGTGAGGAGTCACAGGGGCGACCGCCGCCGCCCTTGATGGACGTTACTTCAAAGGAAGGTAGATGTCCGTCAGCAGTTCATGCTCCGGCACATCGTTCACGAAATTAAGATAATGAAAGAAGACGGGGGCATCGCGCAGGGTCTCGCCGCTGGCGGGAAGCCAGTCGCGAAACAGTGCCCAGACGGTCTGGGAAACATTGTCGAGCGAGCCGGAATGACGTCCAATCGCGTAGCGTCCACCCGCTATTTCGCCATTAATGACGCCAAAGCCATTGTCCGGAATGGGTTCAGCGACGCTGCCGCAGATATCAAAGCGGAACGCCTGGGGTTCGGTGGTTGCCGGATCATCCCAGGCAATGCCAAAAGTCTGGCTTTGACGCACCGGTGATAACCCCGTGCTTTTACGCCAGGCAATGAAATTTGCGACGCTGGTGTTCACCAAATCCGGGCTGCCGCGATGTTGCAGCATCGCCACGCGGGTGGCGGGGAAATCGATAATTCTGACGTCCATCGTTTGTTGCTCCTGTGAGGCCATTTTCGGGACGCGTCGGTGCCACTCCAGCCAGTCCGGATTGGACCGAAACTGACTCGGGCTGAGGCCAAACGCGATTTTGAAAGCGCGACTGAACGATTCCGGATTCTGAAATCCGGCATCAAGGGCGATATCGATCACTTTATCCTGCGAATTAAACGCCAGTCGCCACGATGCGTGACGCAGGCGCAACCACTGGATATAGCGATACAGCGGCAATCCACTGAACGCCTGAAACTGACGGTGAAAATGGTAAGGCGAACAGCAGGCCAGGCTGCTGAGCTGCTCTAATGAGAGCGGTTCATCCAGATGGCGGGCGATATATTCACACACCATCGTAAACCGTTCGCGGTACACCGTTGTCCTTGCATCGTTCATCGCATCCTCCTGATGGCCTACTTTGCCCGTTCGGTCGTTCAGCGTCCTGACCGATCTTGCGCAATGTCCCTGGGAGGTGCAATACGGGCGCCCTTACTTGCTGACTTTATTGACCTGCTTAACGTCGATCTCGACGGAGTTCCAGTCTTTATCGACTTCGCCCTGCAACTCCACCACGTCCTGTGGCGTCACGCTCACGCCGTTCCAACGCTTATGATCAATATCGACATTGATGATGCCCGTGCTGTCCTTAAACTTATAGACGTCGTCAGACACGCGTTCAATCAGGTTGCCCCGCAAGGTAACCCACGCATCATCACGCAGTGATTTCGCGGCTTCAACCGTTGTGACGCTGCCATTTGGCCCGACAAAACCGCCGCTTTGCGTTGAACCCGGCCCTGAAAAACCGCCCTGGGTGTTTGCGGCAAAAGCAGGGGCTGACATTAAAGCGACGATAGCGGCAATGGCGAATGTTTTCTTCATTAAGTTTTCTCCTGAATGGGATGTTTCGCCTCTATTAGAACGCTCAAAACTTAACAACTTCTTAAGGAGAAAAAAGATTATTTATTGCTGTACAGCACCGGCTGACAACGGTTTACTGCCCATTATCAGAGCGAAAAAGGACTCGGGAATGCGCATATTACTGGTTGAAGATGACAAGCTTATCGGCGATGGCCTCAAGGCCGGGCTCATCAAGCTGGGCTTTACCCTTGACTGGTTTACCCGTGGCGAAGAAGGGAAAGAGGCGCTCTATACCGCACCGTATGACGCCGTGATCCTGGATCTCACGCTGCCAGGCATCGATGGTCTGGAGATCCTCCGCGAGTGGCGAAGCCAGGGCCGTAAAGAACCGGTGCTGGTCCTGACGGCCCGGGATGCGCTTGCTCAGCGCGTTGAAGGACTGCGTCTTGGGGCGGATGACTATCTGTGCAAGCCTTTCGCCCTGATTGAAGTCGCGGCCCGGATGGAAGCGCTGATTCGCCGCAGTCACGGTCAGGCCAGCAATGCGCTACGTCACGGCAATGTCACCCTCAACCCCGACGCGCTGACGGTGTATCTTGGGGACGAGTTACTTTCCCTCAAGCCCAAAGAGTTTGCCCTGCTGGAACTGCTGATGCGCAATACCGGACGCGTGCTGCCAAGAAAATTAATAGAAGAGAAGTTGTATGGCTGGGACGATGACGTCTCCAGCAACGCCGTTGAAGTCCACATTCATCATCTGCGACGCAAGCTGGGTAATGCGTTTATCCGAACCGTACACGGTATCGGCTATACCCTGGGTGAACAATGAAACGTCTGCTGACCCTCAATCTGCGTCTGCGCCTGACGCTGCTGTTTATTGTGCTGACGCTGCTCGCCTGGGGCTGCGCCAGTTTTATCGCCTGGCAGCAGACGACCCACAAGCTCGACAAGCTGTTTGATACCCAGCAAATGCTGTTTGCCAAACGGCTCAGCGCAATGGATTTTGCCGAGATACGCGCCACGTCGCCGCAGCTACACAGTCAAAAGAAAATCAAGCACGGGCATCTTGATGACGATGCGCTGGCGTTCGCCATCTATACCGCCGACGGAAGTATGGTGGTGAACGATGGTGAGAACGGCCAGAACATCCCCTATCACTATCGCCGGGAAGGATTCGACGAGGGTTTCCTGACGGACGATAACGATGAATGGCGCTTTCTGTGGCTGACCACCACGGACGGCAAATACCGCATCGTTGTAGGCCAGGAGTGGGAATACCGTCAGGAGATGGCGCTGGATATTGTCACGTCTCAGCTCACGCCGTGGTTAATTGCACTGCCGTTGATGATCCTGTTGCTGATTGTGCTGTTGACTCGCGAACTGGCTCCGCTGAAGAAGCTCACCCGCACACTGCGCGAGCGCTCACCGGAATCAGATATACCGCTGAATACCGACGGCGTTCCAGGCGAAGTTCGCCCGCTGGTCGACGCGCTGAATCAGCTGTTTATTCGATCCAGTGACATGATGCTGCGCGAGCGGCGTTTTACGTCTGACGCCGCCCATGAACTGCGCACCCCGCTGACCGCACTGAAAGTGCAAACCGACGTGGCCCAATTGTCAGAAGACGATCCCAGCGCGCGAAACAAGGCACTGGCGCAGCTTCACTCTGGCATCGACAGAGCCACTCGTCTGGTCGAGCAACTGCTGACGCTGTCACGGCTCGACTCGCTTTCCCAGCTGGACGATGTTGAGCCTGTTTCTCTGGCCGATCTGCTGCAATCCTCAGTCATGGAGAACTACCATTCCGCCCAACAACGCGGTGTTGAGCTACGCCTGCACATCAACGCGCCTGAGGTGAACAAAATCGGCCAGCCGCTGCTGCTGAATCTGCTGCTGCGCAATCTCATTGATAACGCCGTACGCTACAGCCCATCCGGAAGCACCGTGGACATCACCCTCGACGCCCATCAGATCAGCGTTTGCGATAATGGCCCCGGCATCAGCCCCAACGCCCTTGCCCGCCTGGGTGAACGCTTCTATCGCCCACCGGGCCAGGATCAGCCCGGCAGCGGCCTTGGCTTGTCCATCGTGCAACGCATCGCAACGCTGCATCAGATGAGCCCCTCTTTTAGCAACGCGCCGGAGGGCGGTTTTCAGGTACGACTGCGCTGGTAGCCCGATTATTGCGTTTATAGCAAAAGACTTTGCACATTTTGCGAATTTCACCGCACCGCTGTCGGGGTTACACTGTCGAAAACGTATTGGCGGAGAGCAACGATGAGCAAGATCCTGATTATCAACGGCGGTAAAAAATTCGGTCATTCTAATGGCCAGCTGAACGACACCATGACCGAGGTCGCGGATGGACATCTGCGCGACGCCGGGCATGAAGTCCGTGTTGTCCGTGCTGACAGTGATTACGACGTAAAAGCCGAAGTGCAAAACTTCCTGTGGGCCGACACCGTTATCTGGCAGATGCCTGGTTGGTGGATGGGCGCACCGTGGACCGTGAAAAAATACATCGACGATGTCTTCACTGAAGGTCACGGTTCACTGTATGCCAGCGACGGTCGCACGCGTTCTGACGCCAGCAAAAAATATGGCTCCGGCGGCCTGATTCAGGGCAAAAAATACATGATCTCCCTGACCTGGAACGCCCCGATGGAAGCCTTCACCGAGAAAGACCAGTTCTTCCACGGCGTCGGCGTTGACGGCGTGTATCTGCCCTTCCATAAAGCGAACCAGTTCCTGGGGATGGAAGCGCTGCCGACCTTTATCGCCAATGACGTGATCAAAATGCCGGATGTGCCGCGCTATATCGCAGAATATCGCAAGCATCTTACGGCGATTTTTGGTTAACTGGAGGCCTGAATACAAGGAGCGCATGAATCATGTTAACTGTAATTGCTGAGATCCGTACCCGTCCAGGTCTTCATCATCGTCAGGCCGTGCTGGATGAGTTCGCGAAAATTATCCCAACCGTGCTAAAGGAAGAAGGTTGTCATGGCTATGCGCCAATGATCGATCATGCCGCAGGCGTGAGCTTCCAGGCGACCGCACCGGATTCGATTGTCATGGTGGAGCTGTGGGAAACCGTCGCACACCTTGAAGCGCATCTGCAAACTGCGCACATGAAAGCGTGGAGCGAAGCGGTAAAGGGTGAAGTGCTGGAAAGCCACATCCGCATCCTGGAACAGGGCGTGTAACCTCCCCTGTCAGCGAGAAAGCCCGGTCGGGATAACGAACCGGGCTTTTTTATGTCTGCTAACGGAACGTTGTGGGCAGCCACAGCGACAGCGCAGGGAAGTACGTCACTATCATCAGCACCAGGAACAACGCCGCATAGAACGGCATCATTGATTTCACCACCTGCTCCACTTTCAGGCCGCTTACCGCACTGGCGACAAACAGCACCGAACCGACCGGCGGAGTGATCAACCCAATCCCCAGGTTAGTCATCATGATTATCCCGAAATGAACCGGATCGATTCCCACTTTCATAATGACCGGCAGCAGGATGGGCGTCAGGATCAGGATCAGGGGCGCCATATCCATCAGCAGGCCCAGCATCAGCAGCATGACGTTGATGATCATCAGGATCACATATTTGTTATCCGACATCGCCAGCAGTGCTGAAGAGATCTCCTGCGGAATGCCGACCAGCATCATCACCGAGCCAAAGGCCGCGGCGAAGGCAATCAACACCATGACCATGGTCACCGTTTTAATGGTGCGGTGAATCAGCTTCGGAAAATCTTTGAGCTTGTACTCCCGGTAAACAAAGAACGTCACAAACATGGCCCATACGCAGGCAATGGCGCCAGATTCTGTTGGCGTGAAGAAACCGGAAAGGATCCCTCCGGAGATAATCACGATAGTGATAAGCCCCCAGACGGCGTCCGTCGCAATCTTCAGCTGGCGCTTGAGCTCCACCCGTTCTTCTTTCGGGTAGTTGTTTTTTCGCGCCGAAATCAAGCACAGCACAATCAGCGTGCCGCACAGCACCAACGTCGGAATGATGCCCGCAAGGAACATGGCCGGAATGGTCACCGCCGCGGTATTGGCGACAATCGCAAACAGCACCGAGTTGTGGCTCGGCGGCACCAGAATCGCCTGCACGGACGAGCTGGCGGTCAGCACGGCGCCGAAAGAACGTGGGTACCCTTTGCGTTCCATTTCCGGGATCAGTACCGATCCAATCGAGGCGGTATCCGCAACGGACGAACCGGAGATGGCGCCAAACAGCGTAGAAGCGAGGATGTTCACCAGCGCCAGTCCGCCACGGATCCAGCCGACAAACAGGCCAGCGAAATCAACGAGCCGCCTCGCCATCCCGCCTTCCGCCATAATGGCCCCCGCAAAGACAAAGAACGGAATGGTCAGCAGGTTCACGTTATCGGTGCTGTGGAAAATGGTGATGATCAGGCCGTCCAGCGAAAAATCCGCGTAGAACGTCACGATCACCGCGGTCAGACCAACGGCATACGCCACGGGCATCCCCACGGCCATCAGCACAGCAAAGGTCACCAGAAAAACGACTAACGTCATATCCATTTTTTAGTTTCCTTAATGACCGGCTTTCGCAGAACCAAACTGCACCAGTTCGCGATGTGACTGGGAACCGCAGAAGATCCGTTCAATCACGAACAGCAGCGTAAAGAATGAACCCAGCGGCACCGGGAGATGTGTGATACCGGAAGTCAGGAATGGCAGTGAAGGGACAATATCGTACCAGGCATCCATGCACCCCATAATTCCCCAATGGATGATAAAGGCGCAGGTCACCAGCATGGCCAAATCAACAAACATTTCCACGCCTTTACGGGCCACAGGCGAAATGTTATCGACCAGCATGGTGATCGCGATGTGGCCACCGGCACGGTACGCCGCGGCGGCGCCCACGAAGGAAAACGTGATCATGCAAATTTGCGATAACGGTTCTGGCCAACTGGTCGAGGCGTAGGGTAAAAAATGCAGCCAGGCGGGGAAATCAGGACGGAAACGTGCGTAGATACCGACCAGATAAATAAAGGTCATAAATAACAAACTCATCCCTGATAACCAGATGCAAATCCGGTACACGCCATCCATTGCGCGGATATAAGTATTTTTCATCATAATCTCCTGGACGCGACAGAGCCGTCAGCACGGCTCTGTCAGGGGATGCGTTATTGCGTGTTCTCGATGTCCTGCATTAATGAACCAAACTGTTTGCCATATTTTTCGCGTACTGGCGCGGTGGCATCGACAAACGGCTTTTTATCCACGGCAATAAACTTCACGCCCTGAGCTTCCAGTTTTGCTTTTGATTTATCAACGTATTGCGCCCACAGAACGCGCTCTTCTGCCTGTGCTTCTTTTGCCAGCTTCATAATTAAAGTCTGATCGTCAGCCGAGAGTTTGTCCCATTTCTTTTTTGAGAACGCCAGCACTTCCGGAATCATAAAGTGCTCAGTCATATCGAAATATTTCGTTCCGGCAACCGCATAGTTTTCGGTATCAAACGTAGGTTCATTATTTTCGGCGGCATCGATGACCCCGGTTTGCAGGCTGGCAAATACATCACCCACCGGCAACACCACCGGGTTCGCGCCCATCGCTTTAAAGGAGTCCAGACCAATAGGGTTATTTTGCAGACGGATTTTCACGCCGGAGAGCTCATTAATCGTGGTGACCGGTTTTTTGGTGATCAGGCTGCGTGAGCCCGCATCCATCCAGCCGAGGAACACCAGCCCAAGGTTGCTGTTGCTAATTTTCTGCGCCAGATCATCACCAATTTTACCGTCCAGCACGTGGTGCTGATGCTCGGTGTTACGGAAGACAAACGGCATATTAAAGACGCTCACTTCCGGCAGTATTCCGCCAACCGGAGCCATCGACACCCTGAGCACATCAATCGCGCCAGCGCGGGTTTTTTCGAGCGTGGTACTTTCATCACCCATTTGTCCGCTCGGGAACATTTTGATGGATAAACGGCCGTCGGTTTGCTGACTGAGTTTTTCACCCATATGAATAACAGCAGCCGTTGTAGGATAATCTGCAGGGTGTACATCAGACGCGATAAACACCGTCTTCGCCATTGCCGTTGCGCTACCCATTAATAACGATAACGACACCAGACTTAACGCCAGTTTATTTCTCAGCATAAAACCACTCCATTTGTAGGTATTATTGTAGAGGCGTGGAATACGCAGAGGTTATTGACCCACACCTTTTGTTTACGCTTGCCGGGAGTCAATATGAAGGAAAGAGAGGGTGCGTTCTGTGAGATAAAACAGAAAAACGAAAAGGCGTTTTAGTTTTAAAAAATATGAAACGATAAAAATGAAATGTTAATAAACGTCAGGGCAGCAGAATATAGCGTCCAATAAAAAAGCGGGAAAATAATCATTTCCCGCTTTTTTAGGAGAGAGTCAAATCACCAATCAGGATTCCAGATCGGCCATATCCCCTTTTTCCTGCAGCCAGTTACGGCGGTCTTCAGAACGCTTCTTGGCGAGCAGCATATCCATCATCGCGTCGGTACGCTGTTCGTCTTCGTCGCTGATCGCGAGCTGCACCAGACGGCGAGTATTCGGATCGAGCGTAGTTTCGCGCAGCTGCAGCGGGTTCATTTCACCCAGACCTTTAAAGCGCTGCACGTTCGGCTTGCCCTTCTTGCGTTTGAGCTGTTCCAGCACGCCGGCTTTCTCTTCTTCATCCAGTGCGTAATAGACCTCTTTGCCGAGATCGATACGGTACAGTGGCGGCATCGCAACGTAGACGTGCCCCGCTTTCACCACTGAACGGAAATGCTTCACAAACAGCGCACACAGCAGCGTGGCGATGTGCAAACCATCGGAGTCCGCATCCGCGAGGATACAGATCTTGCCGTAACGCAGCTGGCTGAGATCGTCACTGTCCGGATCGATGCCGATCGCCACGGAAATATCATGCACTTCCTGTGAGGCCAGCACTTCGTCAGAAGAGACTTCCCAGGTGTTGAGGATCTTACCTTTCAGCGGCATGATCGCCTGATATTCGCGGTCGCGCGCCTGTTTGGCTGAGCCACCCGCCGAGTCCCCTTCCACGAGGAACAGCTCGGTACGATTCAAGTCCTGAGCGGTACAGTCTGCCAGTTTGCCCGGCAGCGCAGGACCGCTGGTCAGTTTCTTACGCACCACTTTCTTGGCGGCACGCAGACGGCGCTGTGCGCTGGAAATCGCCATTTCGGCCAGCATTTCTGCGGCCTGCACGTTTTGGTTCAGCCAGAGGCTAAAGGCGTCTTTCACTACGCCAGAAACAAATGCCGCACACTGACGGGAAGAGAGGCGCTCTTTGGTTTGTCCGGCGAACTGCGGATCCTGCATTTTCACCGACAGGACATAGGCACAGCGATCCCAGATATCTTCCGCCGACAGCTTCACGCCGCGCGGCAGAATATTACGGTAGTCGCAAAACTCGCGCATGGCGTCGAGCAGGCCCTGACGCAGCCCGTTGACGTGCGTCCCGCCCTGCATGGTCGGGATCAGGTTGACGTAGCTTTCCGTCAGCAGCTCGCCGCCTTCAGGCAGCCACAGCAGCGCCCAATCGACAGCTTCTGTGTCACCGGCAAAGGTGCCGACAAACGGTTTTTCCGGCAGCAGCGGCAGGCCATTCACGGCTTCGCAAAGGTAGTCGTTCAGACCATCGGCATAGCACCAGGTCTGCTCGCTGTTGTTGACCTTATCTTTAAAGACGATTTCCACGCCCGGGCAGAGAACGGCTTTGGCTTTCAGCAGGTGCGTCAGACGGGAAACGGAGAAACGTGGGCTGTCGAAGAAGCTTTCGTCCGGCCAGAAATGAACGCTGGTGCCGGTGTTACGCTTGCCGACGGTGCCGGTGACGTGCAAATCTTCCACTTTGTCGCCATTTTCAAAGGCAATCGTGTAGATCTGTCCATCACGGCGCACGTTCACTTCCACGCGTTTTGACAGGGCGTTAACCACCGAGATCCCTACGCCATGTAGGCCGCCGGAGAACTGGTAGTTTTTATTGGAAAACTTACCGCCCGCATGCAGACGACAAAGGATCAGCTCAACCGCCGGGACACCTTCTTCCGGGTGGATATCGACAGGCATGCCGCGGCCATCATCGATAACTTCCAAAGACTGGTCGGCGTGGAGGATAACCTCTACGCGCTTAGCATGCCCTGCCAGTGCTTCATCCACACTGTTATCAATAACTTCCTGACCCAGATGATTTGGACGGGTCGTGTCGGTGTACATCCCTGGGCGGCGGCGAACCGGCTCTAGCCCAGTGAGTACCTCAATGGCATCAGCATTATAAGAGGATTGCGTCATGGTATGTTCACGAATAGTACGGGCTGTTTAACGCAGCCCCAGAAAATCGATAATCTGTGTGAAATGATCTTCAAAGCCGATAAATGCGTGATTACCGCCCTCCTCGACCGTCTGGCGGCAGGAGGCGAAGTAGTCCACAGCCTGGCGGTAATCAAGCACTTCATCCCCCGTCTGCTGCAAAAGCCAGATCAGATCCGGCGCGTCGAGCGGGTCGATATGCATCACTTTCAGATCGTAAATATGGCGTGACTCTAGCACATATTGCTGCCCGGTGTAGGGATTCTCGTTTGGCCCCAGAAAGGCCGCCAGCAGCTCAAACGGACGCACTGCCGGATTGACGACCACGGCAGGCAGCGTGAAACATTGTGACAGCCAGGTGGCGTAATAGCCGCCTAATGACGACCCCACGATGCCCAGCGGGGCGCCGCCGTGCTGCATCACCAGTTTTTCCAGCAGTTCTGCCGCCTCGGCCGGGTAGGCGGGCAGCTCGGGCACAACCATCTCGATGTCCGGATGGTGTTCGGCAAGCCACGATTTCAGCGCCGTCGCCTTTGCAGAGCGAGGTGAGCTGTTAAAACCGTGGAGGTAGAGAAGTGTAGACATCAGTATCCTTCTGAAGCGGTGTCAGGGCGGAACTGCGCGCTTTCCAGGCGGCAAACCTCAGTGGTCAGAGTTCCGTCGCTGTTAAGATCCAACCAGCGCCAACCCGGCGCGATGGTATCCAGCGTGAAATTCGCACAGTGCGGTTTAAACTGCACGCAGGTCGAGGGCGTCGCCATCATCCGGCGTCCGTTCCAGTCAACATCCATCTCCTGATGAATATGACCGCAAAGCAGATTTTTCACCCGCGGAAAGCGCATTAACACACGATCCAGCGCCCCGGCGTTACGCAGGCTGTGCTGATCCAGCCAACTGCATCCTGCCGGAAGGGGATGATGATGTAACAGCAGCAGCGTGTAGCGCTCTGGCGATTCCGCCAGCCGCTGTTCCAGCCATTCGAGCTGGAAATCGCTCAGTTCACCGTGAGGCACACCGAAAACCTGGCTGTCGAGCATCAGAATTTGCCAGTGTTCACCGGCAAATACCCGTTTAGCCGGAGAGATACCCGAATCCTGTAAGGCGCTATACATGGCAGGTTGGAAATCGTGATTGCCGGGCAACCAGACACAGGGCGCAGCAAAGCTCGCGATGCCTTCAGCGAAATGCTGATAAGCCGCGGAAGAGTGGTCCTGTGCTAAATCGCCGGTGGCGACAACGAGATCGCACTCACGCTGCGAGGCACGGATTGCCGCCAGAACGGCCTGGTAGCTCTCCCAGGTGTTCACCCCGAGCAACGTTTCATGTTTTTCAGCAAACAGGTGAGTATCAGTGATTTGTAATATCCTCACTCTGGCCCCACCAGCCAAAGAGAGGTTTAACAGGCTTTCCAAATGGTGTCCTTAGGTTTCACGATGCTAACAAACCGGAATCGCCATCGCTCCATGTGCCAAACAGTACCGCAACCAGTCGGCTAAAAACTGGTTAATTTGATGCTTTTCGTCGCGTTGATGCAACTTTTTATTCGGATAATCATACCGTGCTTTGAAGCGAAAAATCTGCTGACTTGAACACACTTCAGCGACCATCGCATCGTGGTAAAGCCGCACCGTCATTGACGGCAGGCTCCAGTAGCTAACGGACGGCGCCGTCTGCTCAATGTTCACCAGTGTAGTGTAGCGGGTCGACTCACTGATCGTTAACCGGTATTGCGCGTTGCCCACCTGATAGCTCACTGTTTCGCCGGGTGCATCGGTATGAGGCAACAGACGGCGCAGCTGAGCGAAATTGGTTTCGCACAGGCGCATCATTTCAGGGAAGTCAGGTGTATATCGCTTCATGTTGTCCACTCGTTTCGTAATGCCTGATGATGCAACTGCAGCCATTGCAGTGCGATGACAGAGGCTGCGTTATCGATTTTCCCCTCTTCCACCCAGCGGTACGCCTGTTCCCTGCTTACCACGTGAACCCGAATGTCTTCGTGTTCATCTGCCAGACCGTGGATCCCTTTTGCGGTCGTGGCGTCCACTTCACCCACATACACCGATGAGCGCTCGCTGGTGCCGCCCGGGCTTGCCAGGTAGCTGAGCATTTTCTTCACCCGCCCAACGGTAAGTCCGGCTTCTTCAATGGCTTCACGACGCGCCACCTCTTCCGGGCTTTCCCCTTCCTCAATCATGCCTGCGACCATTTCCATCAGCCACGGGCTGTCGCTGGTGTCGAATGCGGCAATGCGAATCTGCTCGACCAGCACGACTTCATCACGCACTGGGTCAAAGGGTAGCAAGACTGCAGCATGCCCGCGCTCAAAAATTTCACGACGGACTTCACCGCTCATTTCACCGTTAAATAAACGGTGGCGGAAGCGGTAGAGATCCAGCGAAAAAAAACCGCTGTATAGCGTTTCACGTGCAATAATTTCTACATCATTTTTGCCGTACGTGACGACGGATTGTGATTTGTGGCTCATCGGTGAACTCCTGGTGAGATCATGAGGAAATTATGGATTTCCGGCCCTTTTGACTACTGTTTTAATGATGCTGTGATAAATTGGTGCAAATTAACGCCAGATGGCACGATACGCCAACTTTTCCGGCGGCCAGACTCTGGTACAATCGACGAATCTTTTTGAATTAGATCAGCGCTAAAATGCTTCACAACAAGGAATGCAAATGAAGAAATTGCTCCCCATCCTTATCGGTCTAAGCCTGACGGGTTTCAGTGCGGTGAGCCAGGCTGAAAATCTGATGCAGGTTTATCAGCAGGCACGCTTAAGCAACCCAGATCTGCGTAAATCTGCCGCCGATCGCGATGCTGCATTCGAGAAAATCAACGAAGCACGCAGTCCATTACTGCCTCAGCTCGGCTTAGGTGCAGATTACACCTACACCAACGGTTTTAAAGACAGCAACGGCGTCAACTCTAACGAGACCAGTGCTGCTCTGACATTAACGCAGACCATTTTTGACATGTCAAAATGGCGTGCTCTGACGTTGCAGGAAAAAACGGCGGGCATTCAGGATGTCACGTATCAAACCGATCAGCAAACCCTGATCCTGAACACCGCGACGGCCTACTTTAACGTACTGAGCGCGATTGATTCCCTGTCCTTCGCTGAAGCACAGAAACAGGCCATTTATCGCCAGTTGGATCAGACCACTCAGCGTTTTAACGTGGGTCTGGTTGCCATTACCGACGTACAGAACGCCCGTTCACAGTACGACACTGTGCTGGCCGACGAAGTCACTGCCCGTAACAACCTGGATAACGCCGTTGAACAACTGCGTCAGGTGACTGGCAACTACTACCCGGAACTCGCGTCTCTGAACGTGGGTGGCTTCAAAACCGATAAGCCACAGGCCGTCAATGCGTTGCTGAAAGAAGCTGAAAACCGCAACCTGTCGCTGTTGCAGGCTCGCCTGAGCCAGGATTTGGCACGTGAGCAGATTCGCTACGCTGAAACCGGCCATATGCCTACCGTTGGCTTAACAGCCTCTACGGGCGTATCCGACACCAAGTATGACGGTAGCAATGCCACCAGCAGCCAGTATACCGACCGCAACATCGGACAAAATCAGATTGGCCTGAACTTCAGCCTGCCAATCTACAGCGGCGGTTCCGTCACTTCCCAGGTGAAACAGGCGCAGTACAACTTTGTTGGCGCAAGCGAGCAGCTGGAAAGCGCGCACCGCAACGTCGTACAGACCGTACGCTCTTCCTTTAACAACGTGAACGCCTCCATCAGCAGCGTCAATGCCTACAAACAGGCCGTGGTCTCTGCTCAGAGTTCGTTGGATGCGATGGAAGCCGGTTACCAGGTCGGTACCCGTACTATCGTTGACGTGTTGAATGCCACCACCACGTTGTATAACGCAAAGCAGCAGCTCTCCAGTGCTCGTTATAGCTACCTTATCAACCAGCTGAACATCAAGTCAGCGCTGGGTACGCTGAACGAAAATGATCTGCTGGCGCTGAACAACACGCTGGGTAAAGCCGTTCCGACTTCGCCTGAGTCCGTCGCGCCTGAAAACACACAGCAGGATGCAAATGCCGATGGTTACAACAGCAACAGCGCGGCCCCTACGGCTCAGCCTGCTGCACAACGTACCACCACCAGCAGCGCTTCAAGCAACAAAGGCAAGAATCCGTTCCAGAACTGATTCAGCCCTCCCCAACGGCAGCCATTGCCGTTGGGTGAATGTGACCGTGCCAGACTTTCTGGCACGGTGAACGTAAGGCAACGTAAAGATCCTCCCCACTCGCCGCTCATCGCTTCAATTTCAACCACTCATCCACTATTCTGAGCGCTACCACTGGGTCCAGGATGAACTAAACATGAAACGGACAAAATCCATTAATCACGCTTCGTTCCGCAAGAACTGGGGCGCACGCCACCTGACGCCTGTCGCGCTGGCAATCACCGCCGTCTTTATGCTTTCCGGCTGTGAAAAAACTGACGAAACCGTCTCGCTTTATCAGAACGCGGATGACTGCTCTGCGGCCAATCCGGGCAAAAGTGCAGAATGCACCACCGCCTTCAACACTGCCCTGAAGGAAGCGGAACGCACCGCGCCGAAATACGCCAGCCGTGAAGACTGCGTGGCAGAATTTGGTGAAGGCCAATGCCAGCAGGCACCTGCTCAGGCCGGTATGGCACCAGAAAATCAGGCGCAGGCCCAAAGCAGCGGCAGCTTCTGGATGCCGCTGATGGCCGGTTACATGATGGGTCGTATGATGAGTGGCGGGATGCAACAGCAGCCGTTGTTCAGCTCGAAGAACCCGGCAAGCCCGGCTTACGGTCAATATACCGATGCCAGCGGCAAGGGGTATGGCGCAGCCCAGCCTGGCCGCACCATGAATGTGCCGAAAACCGCCATGGCCCCCAAACCCGCCACCACCTCCACCGTCACTCGTGGCGGTTTCGGTGAGTCTGTCGCCAAGCAATCCACCATGTCCCGCAGCGCGGCCGGAACCTCCACTCGCTCGATGGGCGGTTGATCGCTATGGAAAGAGTCAGCATTGTTGAACGCCCTGACTGGCGCGAAAAAGCCACGGAATACGGCTTTAATTTTCACACCATGTACGGCGAGCCGTACTGGAGTGAGGAAGCGTATTACAAACTGAGCTTAGCGCAGGTCGAAAAGCTGGAAGAGGTCACCGCTGAGCTGCACCAGATGTGCCTGAAGGTCGTCGAACGCGTTGTTGCCAGCGATGAGCTGATGGCAAAGTTCCGCATCCCGAAACACACCTGGGGCTTTGTACGTCAGTCGTGGGCCAGCCGCCAGCCATCACTCTATTCCCGCCTTGATTTGGCATGGGACGGGATCGGCGAACCTAAGCTGCTGGAAAACAACGCCGATACCCCCACCTCACTGTATGAAGCCGCCTTCTTTCAGTGGATTTGGCTGGAAGATCAGCAAAATGCCGGCCAGCTGCCCGCCACTAGCGATCAGTTCAACAGCCTGCAGGAAAAGCTGATTGAACGTTTCGGTGAGCTGCGCGAGCAGCACGGGTTCAATCTGCTGCACTTCGCCTGCTGTCGCGACACGGTGGAAGATCGCGGTACCGTGCAGTATCTGCAGGATTGTGCGAACGAAGCGGGTGTCGCCAGCGAGTTCCTCTTCATAGAAGACATTGGTCTTGGTGAGAAAGGTCAGTTTACCGATCTGCAGGATCAGGTGATCAGCAATCTGTTCAAGCTCTACCCGTGGGAATACATGCTGCGTGAAATGTTCTCCACCAAGCTGGAAGACGCCGGTGTTCGCTGGCTGGAACCCGCCTGGAAGAGCATCATCTCCAACAAAGCGCTGCTGCCGATGCTCTGGGAAATGTTCCCGGACCATCCGAACCTGTTGCCCGCCTATTTTGCAGAAGACCACTATCCGGAAATGGCAAAATATGTCATGAAGCCGATCTTCTCCCGCGAAGGCGCAAACATTTCGATCGTGGAAAACGGAAAAGTACTGGAAGCCGTGGAAGGGCCTTACGGTGAAGAAGGGATGATCGTCCAGCAGTTCTGTGAGCTGCCAAAATTTGGCGATAGCTATACGCTGATAGGCAGCTGGCTTATCAACGACCAGCCTGCCGGGATAGGCATTCGCGAAGACCGTGCCTTGATAACCCAGGATCTGTCACGCTTCTATCCGCATATTTTTGTGGAGTGATATTTCAAGACTGCCCGGCGACACGTTGTTTGCCGGGCCTATGGCTTGATTTTGTAGGCCCGGTAAGCGCAGCGCCACCGGGCAATTTAGCGATTAACCCACCAGAATCGACAACATACTCAAACTGCCCATTTCGATGCCATCAGTCGGCAGCGTAATTGGCTCTTCGCCATCCCACGCACCCAACGCATACAGCAGCGGTAAATAGTGATCCGCCGTCGGGTTAGAGAGCGAACCTCCTTCATGCTCCAGATAATTCACCAGCGGATGCTGTTCCGTTGGCCCCTTCCAGCTGAGATTGGCTTTCACAAATTCGTTGAAGGAGGTTGCCCACGGGTACGGCGTATTTTCACCGTGCCAACGTGCGGTACGCAGGTTATGCACCACGTTGCCGCTGGCCACCAACATAATGCCTTCATCACGAAGCGATGCCAGTTTACGCCCCATTTCCAGATGCCATGCCGCCGGTTTGGTGCTGTCGATACTGAGCTGGACCATCGGAATATCCGCATCCGGATACATCTTGATCAGGACACCCCAGGAACCGTGATCGAAACCCCACGCTTCTTTATCCAGGGCAACCGGCACCGGAGCCAGTAAGTCGACCAGGCGCTGCGCCAGTTCAGGCGAGCCAGGAGCCGGATAATGCGTGTCGTAAAGCGCCTGCGGAAAACCACCGAAATCGTGAATGGTTTTCGGTGCTTCCATCGCCGTGACGCCCGTCCCACGGGTAAACCAGTGCGCGGAGACAGCAACAATCGCTTTCGGGCGCGGCAATGTTTCACCAAGCTTCCGCCAGGCGCGGGTGTACACGTTATCTTCCAGCACGTTCATCGGACTACCGTGACCCAAAAACAGTGCTGGCATACGGGAAGAAGACATGATGATATCCTTACAGGAACAGTCGATTTGATGGTCTTACATTACGCGGTTTCTGACGGCGATGAACTCAGATAAGCATGATGAAGATCATCAGGAAATTTGAATGTAAGGACACGTAAAAGCTGCGCGGCGCTCTCGCTTTCACCCTACGCGCACTTTAATATAAATGATAATTATTATCATAAAGGAGTTTCCATGTCGGTCCCTTTGATCCTGACGTTGCTTGCCGGTGGCGCCACCTTCATCGGCGCGATACTTGGCGTTATTGGCCAGAGACCTTCTAACCGGGTGTTAGCATTTTCCCTCGGCTTTGCCGCCGGGATCATGTTGCTGATTTCGCTGATGGAAATGTTGCCTGCCGCCCTGGGTACCGAAGGCATGTCTCCCGTGCTGGGCTACGGAATGTTTGTTGTCGGGCTGCTGGGGTATTTTGGGCTCGACAGAATGCTGCCCCATGCGCATCCACAGGATCTGATGCAGGGCGATAAAGCCGTGATGCCACGTAATCTTCGCCGCACGGCGGTTTTGCTCACGCTCGGCATCAGCCTGCACAACTTCCCGGAAGGGATCGCCACCTATGTCACTGCCAGCAGTAATCTGGAGCTGGGTTTTGGCATCGCGCTGGCCGTGGCATTGCACAATATTCCTGAAGGTCTGGCCGTGGCCGGGCCGGTGTATGCGGCAACGGGCTCCAGGCGTAAAGCCATTTTCTGGGCCGGGATTTCGGGTATGGCGGAAATTCTGGGGGGCGTGCTGGCGTGGCTCATCCTCGGGTCGCTGGTGTCCCCGGTGGTGATGGCAGCCATCATGGCAGCCGTCGCCGGGATCATGGTGGCGCTGTCAGTCGATGAGCTCATGCCGCTTGCTAAAGAGATAGACCCACATAGCAATCCAAGCTATGGCGTGCTGTGCGGGATGTCGGTCATGGGCTTGAGTCTAGTGCTGCTGCAGACGATGGAATTGGCTTGAGACGCGCGGTTGCCCGCAAACAAAAACGCCGGGATTTTCCCGGCGTTTCTCTGTTCAGCACTCGTTGAACTTAGCTGGCCTTACGTTCGTGCTTTTGGCGATATTCCACCAGATCTTCGATCGTCACAACAGGCATGTTGTGTTCAGCCGCAAACTTGATGCACTCCGGCGCGCGCGCCATGGTGCCGTCATCGTTGGTCAGTTCACACAGGACGCCTGCTGGCTTAAAGCCTGCCAACGTCACCAGGTCAATAGTGGCTTCGGTATGGCCACCGCGAGTCAACACACCGCCTGCCTGGGCGCGCAGAGGGAACACGTGGCCAGGACGATGCAGGTCAGACGGTTTCGCACCATCGGCAATGGCGGCGCGAACGGTCGTCACACGGTCTGCCGCAGACACACCGGTGGTCACGCCGTGCGCGGCTTCGATGGTCACGGTAAATCCGGTGCCGAAGGCGCTGGTGTTGTCCTCAACCATCATTGGAAGATCGAGCTGCTTACGACGTTCTTCGTTGATGCACAGGCACACAATGCCGCTGCCGTGACGAATAGTCAGCGCCATCTGCTCAACGGTCATGGTTTCGGCGGCAAAGATCATGTCGCCTTCGTTTTCACGGTTTTCATCGTCGAGCACCATCACGCCGCGGCCTTCGCGCAGCGCAGCTAACGCGTGTTCCACACGTTCAAAAGCGGTACCAAAAGAGGAAAGTAGCGTCTGATTCATGGTAAAAGACCTCATTAAAATTATGGTTACCAGAATCAGGGCAGTCTTAGGAGCGCCGGGTGAGCGGCAAAAAAATAACGTGAGCGGGCCTTGCCCGTAGATCGTTACTCTCTCCCATCCGGACTCTAACCGTCGGCCCCGGAATTACACCGGATCTGCTGTCCTTCAAACCGAAGCCTGAAGCGCTCGCGGGCTTTCAACCTGAGTTGATTTACCGCCGGTGGGGAATTTCGCCCCGCCCTGAGAATAAGCGGAATAACTATAACGCTAATGATAATTGTCGGCAATGCATAAGCTTCAAACATTTCTGGTTTATAGCCCCGGCAGAAGGCACTACAATAACCTGCAAAACCGACCAGATCAGGGAAACCGTAATGATTGATCCGAAGAAAATTGAACAAATCGCCCGCCAGGTTCACGAGTCCATGCCTAAGGGGCTGCGCGATTTGGGTGACGACGTTGAGAAGAAAGTGCGTCAGGTCCTGCAATCTCAGCTAACCCGTCTGGATCTGGTGAGCCGTGAAGAGTTTGATGTACAGACTCAGGTGCTGCTGCGCACCCGCGAAAAGCTCGCCCTGCTGGAACAGCGTCTGAACGAACTGGAAAATCGGGCGACGGCAACCACGTCCGCACCCGCCATACCGCCGGTTGACGAACAGCCATAAAAAAACGGGCCATTTGGCCCGTTTTTTATCTCAGAAAACCGCTTACTTTCCGCTGTCTTTCTGAATGCGCTTGATGATGTTGGTGGTCGACACCCCATCTTCAAAATTCAGCACCATCACTTCACCGCCGTTGGCCCACACTTCTTCGCTGCCCGCGATTTGCTCCGGTTTGTAGTCACCGCCCTTCACCAGCAGGTCTGGCAGAATGCCCGCAATCAGACGCTGTGGCGTGTCTTCTTCAAAAGAGACCACCCAGTCGACGGACTCCAACGCGCCCAGCACAATCATACGCTGTTCAAGCGGATTCACCGGACGGGTTTCCCCTTTCAGGCGTTTGGTGGATGCATCGCTGTTCACCGCCACAATCAGGCGATCGCCAAGCTTACGCGCGTTAGCCAGATAAGAAACGTGGCCCGCGTGCAGAATGTCGAACACGCCGTTGGTCATCACCACTTTTTCGCCACGTTTACGCGCAGCGGTGACAGCCTGTTTCAGCTCTGCTTCGCTCATCACGCCAAAACCGGTATCCGCACGACCACGCACCGCGTTTTCCAGCTCAATAGGTGAAACGGTAGACGTTCCCAATTTGCCCACAACCACACCGGCTGCCGCGTTCGCGAAGTAGCACGCTTCTTCCAGCGAATTGCCAGCGGCAAGCGTTGCCGCCAATACGCCAATCACCGTGTCGCCTGCACCGGTAACGTCGTACACTTCCTGCGCCTGGGTTGGCATATGCAACGGCGTTTTGCCCGGCTGCAGCAGCGTCATGCCCTGTTCGGAACGGGTCACCAGCAGTGCAGAGAGCTCAAAATCAGCGATCACTTTCATGCCGCGTTCAACGATTTCCGCTTCGCTTTTGCATTTGCCTGCCACCGCTTCAAACTCGGACAGGTTTGGCGTCAGCAGCGTTGCGCCGCGATAGCGCTCGAAATCCGTCCCTTTCGGGTCGATCAGGACAGGAACGCCCGCGTTGCGCGCCAGCTGAATCATCGTCTGTACGCTTTCCAGCGCACCTTTCGCGTAATCAGACAGCACCAGCGCACCAATGTGGCCCAGCGCCTGCTGAATACGTTCGTGCATTGGCTGCGGATCCACTCCGGCGAAGCCTTCTTCAAAGTCCAGACGAATAAGCTGCTGGTTGCGGGAAAGCACGCGCAGTTTAGTGATAGTCGGATGCGTTGGCACGGAAACGAAGTCGCACTTCACGTTCACATCCGCCAGCGCTTTGCTGAGCGCGCGAGCCGCGTCATCAATGCCGGTCAGGCCAACCAGACGGGAGTTCGCGCCCAGAGAGGCGATGTTCATTGCCACGTTTGCCGCGCCGCCAGGGCGTTCTTCAATCGTATCCACCTTCACCACCGGGACCGGTGCTTCCGGAGAAATGCGGCTGGTCGGGCCGTACCAGTAGCGGTCCAGCATCACATCGCCTACCACCATCACACCTGCACGTTCAAATTCTGGCAGCGTTACTTTCATTCCAGACTCCTGAAATATTCATCAATTGCGCGCGATAATAGCATAATTCATGGCATTACCAGCCACTTCCGCCAGCTGGCCATGACCAGCTCTCGCTCAGCGCTAAACGCGTCCAGCGCCACATGCCCCGCTTCTTCCTGTAGCGCCAGGTGATGCAGTGCATCGCGCAGCGTGGTGTAGGCCCGGCTTAGCGCCAGTGCTTCCTGTTCATCCATGATGTCGTTTTGCGCCAGCAGCTCGAGAATGCGGACATTATCGGACCAGCGAGTCAGCTTAGGTTTGTCAGCGGCGTAGCGCAGCACCAGATACTGAGTGATGAACTCAATGTCAGTGATCCCGCCCTCATCCACTTTAATATCAAAGCGATCGCGGTGTTTACCGCCAAGATGAGAACGCATTTTTTCGCGCATCTCGCGCACTTCCGTTTGCAGCTTTTCACCTTCTCGCGGCGTGGTGAGGATGTCGCGACGAATGGCATCAAACTGCGCCTGCAGCTGCGGATCGCCGTAAACAACGCGGGCGCGAACCAGCGCCTGATGCTCCCAGGTCCAGGCTTCACTGCGCTGATATTCAGCAAACGAATCCGTGGTCGTCACCAGCATCCCCGCCGCGCCGGAAGGACGTAAGCGAGCGTCCACTTCGTACAGAATGCCCGAAGAGGTTCGGGTGCTGAAAAGATGCATGATGCGCTGCGCCAGCCGCAGATAGAACTGGCGCCCGTCGATTTCCCGTTCGCCGTCGGTCATCACATCCGCCGGGCAGTCGTGCAGGAACACTAAATCCAGATCGGAACTGTAGCCGAGCTCCCATCCGCCAAGCTTACCGTAGCCCACAACCGCAAAGCCGCGGCCTGGACGATCGGCCAGATGTGTTGGCTGGCCGTAACGCGCCACCATTTGCGTCCACGCCTGCTGCACCACCGCGTCAATCATCGCTTCCGCAAGCCAGGTTAAGTGATCGCTCACTTTCATCACCGGCAGCGTTCCGGCAATATCCGCAGCGGCAATGCGCAGCAATTGTGCCTGCTTGAACTGGCGCAGCGCCTCAAGCTGTTGCTCTTCATCTTCTTCCGGTACGCGCAGCAGATACTGACGCAGCTCATCGCGATAAGCATCGGTGGCGGTAGGCTGATACAGCGTGTTCGGGTCGAGCAGCTCATCCAGCAGCAGTGGATAACGCGCCAGCTGGCTCGCCACCATCGGTGAAGCCGCACACAGACGAATCAGGTGCTTCAGCGCGCCGGGGAATTCACTCAGTAATTCAAGATAAGTGGTCCGGGTCACGATCCCGGTTAACAGGGGCATGATGCGCCCAAGCGGCACCGGCGCATCTTCACGGCTGCACACTTCGCTCAGCAGATGGGGCATCAGTGAATCCAGCACCTGACGACCCCGCGGGCCGATGGTGCGCTTATCCAGCTCTTTACGGAAATCCGCAATTTGCGCCAGCACCTGTTGGCGGGCGGCATCGCTCAGGTGCGTCAGCACCGGGGTGGTATCGTCTTCCTGCAGTGCGTCCTGCCACAGCTCTCGCCAGTTCTCAGAGAGCTGTTCATCTGCAGAAGACGCTTCGTCATCGCCAATCAGCTCGTTAAAAATCAGCCGTACCTGGGCCATGTGTGCGTCCAGCACGCCGGAAAGCGCGTCCCAGTCGGCAACCCCCATCCCCCACGCCAGTCGCGCGCGATTCAGCTCATCCTGCGGCAGCGTTTGGGTTTGTTCATCGTTGATGCTTTGCAGCAAGTTTTCCAGCCGACGCAGGAAAAGATAGGCTTCACGCAGCTGCGTGGCCTCATCGACTGGCAACAGATGTAACGCTTCAATCGCCTCCAAAGTCGGCAGCAATGAGCGACCTTGCAGGGATGGCTCACGCCCACCGCGGATCAGCTGAAAGACCTGAACAATAAATTCAATTTCGCGAATGCCGCCTGCGCCCAGCTTAATGTTGTCTTTCAGGCCGCGGCGACGCACTTCGCGAGAGATCATCCCTTTCATGTTGCGCAGCGACTGGATCACGCTGAAATCAATGTAGCGACGGAAAACAAACGGACGCAGCATCGAACGCAGCTCTTCGACGTAGTAGCCTTCACGATCGCCCATGATCCGCGCTTTTACCATCGCATAGCGTTCCCAATCTCGCCCTTGCTCCTGGTAATAATCTTCCAACGCCGCGAAGCTCAGCACCAGCGGGCCGCTGTCGCCAAACGGGCGCAGACGCATGTCAACGCGATACACAAAGCCGTCCATCGTCGCTTGATCCAGTGCTTTAATCAGACGCTGCCCCATGCGCGTAAAGAACTGGGCGTTATCCAGCTCGCGTCGGCCACCCTGGGTGGAACCATGCTCAGGCCAGGCAAAAATAAGATCGATATCGGAGGAGAAATTGAGTTCGCCGCCGCCAAGCTTACCCATCCCCAGAATCAGCAGCGGCTGAGGTTTGCCCTGCGCATTACACGGGGTGCCCCAATCGCGACAGCAGGCGTCATAAAGCCAGTCTCTGGCAGCCACAATGAGTGTTTCCGCCAGATGACTCAACTGCTGCAGGCTGCTTTCCGTCGAGACCAGCGACAGCGCCTGTGCCCACGCGATGCGTACCATAATGCGGCGACGGAACAGGCGCAGTTCGCGCATCAGGCTGTTCTCATCGCTCACACCGGTTAGCACCTGTTGCAACTCATCGGCATAATGCTGCCACTCATCGGCCTGCGGGGGTGCGCTTTCCAGATCGCTCAGCCACTGCGGCCAGGCGGCAAAACTTTGCGCCAGAAAATCGCTGAAGGTCATCGCCGCTTTCGCCTGTGGGCTAAACTCAGCGTGCGGAAAATCCGGCGGCAGTCGGTCGACTACCGTCTGCCAGTGCTGCTGTAACTGCGTTGAAAACGGCGTCATGACGTCCCTCGTTGGTTATCGTCCGGTGACTAAAAAGGCGGTCAGCATTAATTTGGCTCTGGCGATTTGCGGCTTAAATGCGGCGTCGTGCGCGCTGGTCGCCGCGGTAATGGCGGCGCTGATTTGCCCCATTTGTTCAGCCGCCATCTCGTGCTCACCGGCCAGCGCGGTGCGGATAAAGGCCACCGCGTTCAGCACTTCAGCTTTTGCCTGCGCGTTCCCCCGCAGCCAAAGCTCTTCATGGTACTGCCAGTGGGCCAACGCGGCCTCCAGGGCTCCGTTACCGTCACCGTTAAATGCCGCCTGTTTCAACCCGCGGGCCGGGTTTCCCTGTGCCAGATGGTAGCCACGCGCCGCTTTGCTCAGACTTCCCTGACGCAGCACACCGGCCGAAAGCAGGGTCTCTGCAATGTCGAGAATATCCTCAACGTTGCCGTGCAGGAGTTCTAACTCCAGCTCGCAGATAGGCTCCTGATGGCCGCCAGCCTTCACTTCGCCCATATCCAACGCCAGCTCAATGCGGCTCTGGTTGTGGTCCACCAGCCATTTCTCGCGCCAGAAATCGGTGCTGAACAGGGGCTGCACCTGTGAGCTAAGATCTGCAGGCAGCTTGCCTTCCGGCCAGACTTCGGCAGGCAGCTTCTCCAGCGCCAGCTCAGGCTTTTCCAGATCGATATTGTATTCAGGACGCTGATGCAAACCGCCAACGACACGCCCGGCAATTTTCATCGTCATCTCATAACGACCGTTATGGCCGCGAATGCGCAGCCCCATATCGTGACGACGTAGCCAGTTGTCAGCGGTTTCGTAGTAAATATTGAGGAGCTGCGCAGCAGGGATATGCTCTGCAGAGAGGCTATTGAGCTGTTGGCGAAGGGTTTCAACGCCCTGTGGCTCAACGATGAACTTCAATTCGATTTCCTGATCCATGACTGATTTCTTATGGTTGCATTGCCTGGATTGAACATTACGCCGAACTAACGCGCATCTTTTTTGTCAGTAGAGTGTATTTCGCGGTACTTTGCCATGCAATCTCCTCCTGGAGGATTCTGATTGCCGCAGAATGCCTGGCATCGTCAGACTGATGCCATTACTATCGATTCCCTTTATGACAATAACGACGACGCGATGCCTAAACTACGCCTGATTGGATTAACTTTACTTGCTCTTAGCGCTTCTGCCGCGGTTCACGCTGAAGAAACCCGCTACGTTTCCGATGATTTGAGTACCTGGCTGCGCAGCGGTCCGGGTGATAACTACCGCCTGGCCGGCACCGTGAATGCGGGTGAAGCGGTCACCCTGCTGCAAACCAACGACAGCACTCAGTATGCCCAGATCCGTGACAGCAACGGTCGTACCGCCTGGATCCCACTGAAAGAGCTGAAGAGCGATCAAAGCCTGAAAAGTCGCGTGCCAGAGCTGGAAAACCAGGTCAAAACGCTGACCGATAAGCTGAACAACATTGATGGTACCTGGAATGAACGTACTGCCGACATGCAGAAGAAAGTGTCCGGCAGCGATAATGTCATTAACGGGTTGAAAGAAGAGAACCAGAAGCTGAAAAACGAGCTTATCGTCGCGCAGAAGAAGGTGAATGCCGCCAATCTGCAGCTTGACGATAAACAGCGCACCATCATCATGCAGTGGTTTATGTATGGCGGCGGCGTGCTGGGTGTCGGCTTACTTCTGGGTCTGCTGCTGCCAAGACTGATCCCTAGCCGCAAGCGCAACGATCGCTGGATGAACTGATTAAGTTCTTTGTCTGATTAGCCAACGCCTCTGTGCTTACGTATTATCTGAGGATAACTACAGCGAGAGGAGTTAAGTGGCGTGAAGACATATCTGGTCGGGGGTGCAGTTCGTGATGCGTTATTGGGCCTGCCGGTCAAAGATAAAGATTGGGTCGTTGTCGGCGCCACGCCGCAGCAAATGCTCGACGCGGGCTACCAGCAGGTAGGCCGCGATTTTCCTGTTTTTCTCCATCCGAAAACGCACCAAGAGTATGCCCTTGCCCGTACCGAGCGAAAATCCGGCTCCGGATACACCGGGTTTACCTGCTATGCCGCACCGGACGTCACGCTTGAGCAGGATCTCCTGCGTCGGGATCTGACGGTGAATGCCCTTGCTCAGGATAGCGACGGCTCGCTTGTCGATCCTTACGGCGGCCAGTCTGATTTACAGCAGCGCGTGTTACGCCACGTCTCACCCGCCTTTAGCGAAGACCCTTTGCGCGTCCTGCGCGTCGCGCGGTTCGCCGCCCGCTATGCCCACCTGAACTTCCGTATTGCCGATGAAACCCTGCTGCTGATGCGCAGGATGACCGACGCCGGTGAACTGGAACACCTCACGCCAGAACGCGTCTGGAAAGAAACGGAAAACGCGCTTGGTACGCGTAACCCGCAGGTGTTCTTCCAGACGCTACGTGACTGTGGCGCGCTGAAAGTGCTGTTCCCGGAAATTGACGCGCTGTATGGCGTACCGGCCCCGGCAAAATGGCACCCGGAAATCGACACTGGCGTGCACACGCTGATGACGCTGACGATGGCCGCCATGCTCTCTCCGGCACTCGATGTGCGCTTCGCCACGCTGTGCCACGATTTGGGCAAAGGGCTGACACCAAAAGCGTTCTGGCCTCGCCATCACGGTCACGGCCCGGCTGGGGTGAAACTCGTCGAGCAATTGTGCGCTCGTTTACGCGTGCCGAATGACATGCGCGATTTGGCCAAACTGGTGGCGGAATTCCACGACCTGATCCACACCATGCCCATTCTTAAACCGGCGACCATCGTGAAGCTGTTTGATTCGATTGACGCCTGGCGCAAGCCGCAGCGCGTTGAGCAAATCGCGCTGACCAGCGAAGCGGACGTACGTGGACGAACCACGTTTGAAGCCTGTGATTACCCTCAGGGGCGCTTGCTACGCGAAGCGTGGGACGTTGCGCGGGCGGTACCGACAAAGCCGGTGATTGACGCAGGTTTTAAAGGACCGGAAGTGCGGGAAGAGCTGACGCGACGCCGTATCGAGGCCGTCGCGCAGTGGAAAGAGAAACGCTGTCCGCAGGTTACATGAACACCGCAAAAAGCGCTGCCGCCACGATAAAGCGGTAGATGGCGAAGGGAATAAAGGTGATGCGCTTGATGATGTGCAGGAAGGTTTTGATAGCAAACAGCGCCACAATAAATGCCGTGACAAAGCCGACGGCAAACATCGGGATATCGGCGGCGGTCAGGAAGCTCATGCTCTTATAAAGATCGAGCGCAGTGGCCCCCATCATCATCGGCACCGCCAGCAGGAATGAGAACTCAGCCGCCGCATAGCGGCTGACGCCAATCAGCATACCGCCCGCAATGGTAGAGCCTGAGCGGGAGAAGCCCGGCCACAGTGCCAGACACTGGAAGCAGCCAATCGCAAACGCCTGCAGATAGGTCATGTCATCGATGCCCACAGCACGCGGGACTTTCGGCTTGAACAACTCGGCCGCAATCAGCAGCACCCCACCGACCACCAACGCATACATCACGTTCACCGGGTTAAACAGTGACTTAATGGCATCGTGCAGGACCAGACCCAGCACCACGGCAGGGATCATCGCCAACAGCACGTGAATCAGCGACAGACGCCCTGTTCCCGTTCCTTCATGCTCAGGAGGACGGCCAAAGTGAATACCGATAAGACCGAACAGGCGACGCCAGAACATCACCACCACGGCCAGAATCGAGCCTAACTGGATAACCACTTCGAACGTCTTTGCGGTATCACCCTCAAAACCCAGCAAATGGCCCACAATAATCATATGGCCCGTACTGGACACCGGAAGGAATTCGGTCAGCCCTTCGACCACCCCCAGAATGGCCGCCACCAACAGCGAATGCATGTCGCTCATCAACTAAACCCTTAAGTTAAAGAAAACCCGAAAAAAGAAAAAATGAATCCCGCATTAAGACACAAATACCGGCGTTTCGTTTAACGCAGATGACGGAATGATTAGCGATTCGGATTTGTGCCACGCTCGATAATGACACCCACGTTGGCGGCACGCGCGACGGCACCCGGTTTGCTCAGCTTGATACGCACCCACGGCGAGTTAAAACGGGTCAGCAGCAGCTGTGCCACTTCTTCCGCCACACGCTCAACCAGCGCAAAACGACCGCCCTCTACGTGGGCTATCACAGCTTCGCTGATATCCGCATAGCTGAGGCAATCAGCCACATCGTCGCTGGCCGCGGATTGACGGTTATCCCACGCCATTTCGATATCGAACACCAGCTTCTGTTCGATGGTTTGTTCCCAGTCGTAAACACCAATCGTGGTGATCGTCGAAAGTTGCTCTATAAATACAATATCCATCACGCCCTGCCTGCTTTTTGCCCATGCCGGATACCACTTCCGACAAAATATGCGTATTATCCACAGATGAAGAGAATACCGATACATTTTCAAAACGGAACAGCGTTATGAGTGCAATCGCGCCTGGAATGGTCTTCCTCGCCTACCTTTGCGGCTCAATCTCCAGCGCCATTCTGGTCTGTCGCATCGCGGGTCTGCCTGACCCACGCGAGAGCGGCTCCGGCAATCCCGGAGCGACCAACGTTTTACGAATTGGCGGCAAGGGAGCAGCCGTAGCAGTACTGATCTTCGATATCCTTAAGGGGATGTTGCCGACCTGGGGTGCCTGGGCGCTAGGCTTTACGCCTTTCTGGCTCGGGATGGTCGCCATCGCCGCCTGTCTTGGTCACATCTGGCCGATTTTCTTCGGTTTCCGCGGCGGCAAAGGCGTGGCCACGGCGTTTGGTGCCATTGCGCCCATCGGCTGGGATCTCACCGGCGTGATGGCAGGCACCTGGCTGCTCACCATCCTGCTGAGCGGTTATTCGTCTCTTGGCGCGATTGTCAGCGCGCTGGTCGCGCCGTTTTACGTCTGGTGGTTTATGCCGCAGTACACCTTCCCGGTGTCGATGCTCTCCTGCCTGATTCTGCTGCGTCATCACGACAACATTCAGCGTCTCTGGCGTCGCCAGGAAACCAAAATCTGGACGCGCCTGAGAAAGAAAAAATCCCAGAACTGACCTCTCCGTTGCCGCCAGCCGGGCGGCGACATCAATTATTACATTTACTTAACATCATAAGCGTTTCCTATGACCTGCAAATCCGTCGGCTGATCCATACTCATTAGCGTCTGATTAATCACGCTATTGCAGAGGTATCCCTTGTCGGGCGCAGGATCGGAGAGTGAAAAAACAGGCTGGCGCGCGACCCTTGCTCTGCTGTTTCGCCGTATGCCGGAAAAAACGGTGCTGACTTCCGCTCGCCATAGCGGGCCGCTGACCGTTCAGCGCCCTTTTTATCCGGAAGAAGATACCTGTCACCTCTATCTTCTGCACCCGCCAGGCGGGATTGTCGGCGGCGATGAGCTGGATATCAGCGTCATCCTGGATGCTAACAGCCACGCGCTGATCACCATGCCCGGCGCCAGCAAATTCTATCGCAGCCACGGCCCACAGGCCCGACTCAGCCAGCGCTTTGAACTGGCGGAAAACACCATTCTGGAATGGCTTCCCCAGGATACTATTTTCTTCCCGATGGCTCGCGCCGCACTGCACAGCGTTTTCCATCTGCATGAAACGTCACGCTTAATGGCGTGGGAGCTGCTGTGCCTCGGTCGCCCGGTGATGGGAGAACCCTTCAGCGCGGGCGAAATAAGTAATCGTCTTGAAGTGTGGAAAGACGGTATGCCGTTGCTTATCGAGCGCCTGCATCTGGCCGACGGCGATCTGCGCGCCGTGGCGCAACAGCCCTGGGTGGGAACCCTCCTGTTCTATCCGGGGAATGAAAACCTGCTGGACATCACACGTGAAAAGCTGACACCGCTCGACGCCTACGCCGGTGCCACGCTGACCGACGGCCTGCTGACCGTCCGTTTTTTGTCTCACGACAACCTGGTGTGCCAGCGCGCGATGCGTGAGATCTGGCAGGCGCTGCGCCCGCATTTACTGAATAAATCCCCGTATATCCCCCGAATCTGGCTGACCTGAGAGACGCTTATGGAACTGACGCCCAGAGAAAAAGACAAGTTACTGCTGTTCACTGCCGCCCTGGTGGCGGAGCGCCGACTTGCCCGCGGCCTGAAACTTAACTACCCCGAATCCGTGGCGCTGATCAGCGCATTCATTATGGAAGGCGCGCGCGATGGCAACAGCGTGGCGTCGCTGATGGAAGACGGCCGCCATGTACTGACCCGCTCCCAGGTGATGGAGGGTGTGCCGGAAATGATCCCGGATATTCAGGTGGAAGCCACGTTCCCGGACGGATCAAAGCTGGTCACTGTCCACAATCCGATACTCTGAGGCGCCACGATGATCCCCGGTGAATACAAGATCCAAAGCGGCACGCTCGCGATCAACGAAGGTCGCGAAACGCGAAAAACCGTGGTCGAGAATCACGGTGACAGGCCAATCCAGGTCGGCTCGCACTATCACTTTTACGAAGTGAATCCGGCACTGAAATTCGACCGCGAGGCCTGCGTTGGCTTTCGCCTGAACATCCCTGCGGGAACGGCGGTTCGCTTCGAACCCGGACAGAAGCGCGAAGTCGAGCTGGTCGCGGTGGCAGGTAACAGGCGCATTTTCGGTTTCCGCGCAGCGGTAATGGGCGAGCTGGAGCAAAAACCATGAGTCAGATTTCACGTCAGGCCTATGCCGACATGTTCGGCCCCACCACCGGCGATAAAGTGCGCCTCGCCGATACGGAGCTGTGGATCGAAGTGGAAAAGGATTTCACGACCTACGGCGAAGAAGTGAAGTTTGGCGGCGGTAAAGTGATCCGCGACGGCATGGGCCAGGGCCAAATGCTGAGCGATGACTGCGTGGACCTGGTGATCACCAACGCGCTGATCGTCGATCACTGGGGGATAGTCAAAGCAGATATTGGCATTAAAAACGGCAGGATCTTCGCCGTGGGTAAAGCCGGGAATCCGGATATTCAGCCCAATATTACGATCCCTATCGGCGTGGGTACCGAAGTGATCGCCGCGGAAGGGAAGATCGTAACGGCCGGTGGCGTAGATACTCATATCCACTGGATTTGTCCGCAGCAGGCCGAAGAGGCTTTAGTCTCCGGCATCACCACCATGATTGGCGGCGGTACGGGCCCGGCCGCGGGCACCAACGCCACCACCTGCACGCCTGGCCCGTGGTACATCGGCCGAATGCTGCAGGCCATCGACAGTCTACCGGTCAACATCGGTCTGCTGGGCAAAGGCAACGGGTCAAATCCTGACGCCCTGCGCGAACAAGTTGCGGCTGGGGTTATTGGTCTGAAAATCCATGAGGACTGGGGTGCAACCCCTGCAACGATCGACTGTTCGCTGACGGTCGCCGAAGAGATGGACATTCAGGTCGCGCTGCACAGCGATACGCTGAATGAATCCGGTTTTGTCGAAGACACGCTGGCGGCGATTGGCGATCGTACCATCCACACGTTCCACACCGAAGGCGCAGGTGGCGGCCATGCACCAGATATCATCACCGCCTGCGCGCACCCCAATATTCTGCCTTCTTCCACCAACCCGACGCTGCCCTACACGGTGAACACCATCGATGAGCATCTGGATATGCTGATGGTCTGCCATCACCTTTCACCGGATATTGCCGAAGACGTGGCCTTTGCCGAATCGCGTATCCGCCGCGAAACCATCGCCGCTGAAGATGTGCTGCACGACATCGGCGCGTTCTCACTGACGTCTTCTGATTCGCAGGCCATGGGGCGCGTGGGGGAAGTGATCCTGCGAACCTGGCAGGTGGCGCATCGCATGAAAGTGCAGCGTGGCGCGCTGCCAGAGGAGCAAGGTGATAACGACAACTTCCGCGTGAAGCGCTATATCGCCAAATACACCATCAACCCCGCGCTGACCCATGGCATTGCCCATGAAGTCGGCTCCATTGAAGCGGGGAAAATGGCGGATCTGGTGCTGTGGTCCCCGGCATTTTTTGGCGTGAAGCCCGCCACCCTTATCAAAGGCGGGATGATTGCGATGGCGCCCATGGGCGATATCAATGCCTCGATTCCCACGCCGCAGCCGGTGCACTATCGCCCGATGTTCGGCGCACTGGGTGCCGCGCGCCATCACACCCGTCTGACGTTTCTTTCGCAGGCGGCTCTCGACAATGACGTGCCGCAAAAGCTGGCACTGAAAAGCCAGATAGCCGTGGTGAAAGGCTGCCGGACGGTGAAAAAAGCCGACATGATCCACAACAGCCTTCAACCGGATATCACCGTCGATGCCCAGACCTATGAGGTGAAAGTCGACGGTAAATTAATCACCAGCGAACCGGCGGACGTGCTGCCGATGGCGCAACGTTATTTTCTGTTTTAAGGAGCCCCGATGCTGTATCTGACTCAGCGCGTTGACCACGCGCACAGCCTGACCGCCAGCGTAACGCTGCCGATTGACGTGCGGGTAAAAAGCCGCGCTAAAGTGCTACTCAGCGACGGGCGCGAGGCCGGACTGATGCTGCCACGCGGCCTGTTGCTGCGCGGGGGCGATATTCTGGCAAGCGAGGACGGCAGCGAATTTATCAGTGTAATAGCCGCCGATGAAGGCGTTTCCGTGGTGCGCTGCGACGATCCGTTCCAACTGGCGAAAGCCTGCTATCACCTCGGCAACCGCCACGTGCCGCTGCAAATCATGCCCGGCGAGCTGCGTTATCACCACGATCATGTGCTGGATGACATGCTGCGCCAGTTCGGGCTGGAGGTGACGTTTGCCGACCTGCCGTTTGAACCGGAAGCCGGGGCGTACAGCAGCGAGGCGCAGGGACATCATCACTCGCATGCGCATTCACATTCGCACAGCCACTGATGACAGACGTTCACCAACGGCTCCGTCTGCTGCAGCTCGCCAGCAGCAATTTGCCTGTGGGGGGCTACAGCTGGTCACAGGGTCTTGAATGGGCCGTGGAGGCCGGCTGGGTCAACAGCGTTGCCGCTTTTACCGACTGGCAAACGCAGCAGATGAGGCAAAGCTTCTTTCACGTCGACCTGCCGCTGTTGGCGCGTCTCTACCATGCGTGCCAACGGGATGATTTTCAGGCCGCTCAGCGCTGGAGCGCCTGGCTGCTGGCCTGCCGGGAAACGCGCGAGCTGCGCGAAGAAGAGCGCAACCGCGGGCAGGCGTTCACCCGTCTGCTGTACGACTGGCAGCCGGAGTGCCCCATGGAATGGAAAACGCTGTTTAACCAGAGCCAGCTGTGTGGCATGGCCTGGCTCGGTGTGCACTGGAAAATCCCCCTGCATGAACTGGCGCTGACGCTCGGCTATAGCTGGATTGAAAGCGCGGTGATGGCCGGCGTGAAGCTGGTGCCGTTCGGGCAACAGGCGGCCCAGAAACTGATTATGACGCTATGCGAGCAGTACGCCGCAGGCATTGAACAAGGGCTTAACTGCCCCGATGAGCAAATCGGCTCCGCGACGCCGCTGTCGGCTATCGCTTCGGCGCGTCACGAAACCCAATATTCCCGACTATTCCGTTCCTGAGGAGAAGGTATGGCAAGCTACAAACATCCGCTGCGCGTCGGCGTCGGCGGCCCGGTGGGCTCCGGTAAAACCGCCCTGCTGGAAGCGCTGTGTAAAGCAATGCGCGACACCTACCATCTGGCGGTCGTCACCAACGATATCTACACCAAAGAAGATCAGCGGATCCTCACCGAAGCAGGCGCACTGGCGCCGGAGCGTATTGTCGGCGTCGAAACAGGGGGCTGTCCGCATACGGCGATTCGCGAAGATGCCTCAATGAACCTGGCCGCGGTCGAAGCCTTAAGTGAGAAGTTCGGCAACCTGGATCTTATCTTCGTGGAAAGCGGCGGCGATAACCTGAGTGCAACGTTCAGCCCTGAACTGGCGGATCTGACCATTTACGTCATTGACGTCGCAGAAGGGGAAAAGATCCCACGCAAAGGCGGGCCAGGGATCACCAAATCGGATTTCCTGGTGATCAACAAAACCGATCTGGCACCGTACGTCGGCGCTTCGCTGGAGGTGATGGAGCGAGACACCAACCGGATGCGCGGCGATAAACCGTGGACGTTCAGCAACCTGAAAGCAGGCGAAGGGCTTCAAAGGATTATTGCGTTTCTGGAAGATAAGGGAATGCTGAAGGGATAGCCGTTAATCTTGCCCGGTGGCGCTTCGCTTACCGGGCCTACAAAACCGTAGGCCGGTGCAAACGAAGTGCCGCCCGGCAATAACTACGCGGCAGGTAATTCGGCCAGCGGCCAGCGAGGGCGAACCGTCACGCCTAAATCGGCACGTGCGCCCGAGTTCAGGCGAACCATGCCCGCATAGGCGATCATCGCGCCATTATCGGTACAGAATTCCGGACGCGCATAAAACACCTCGCCTTTGCGCTTGTGCATCATCTCTGCCAGCTTCGCGCGCAGCGTGCGGTTGGCGCTGACGCCACCGGCCATGACCAGCCGCTTAAAGCCCGTCTGATCCAACGCGCGACGGCACTTAATCATCAGCGTATCCACAACCGCATCTTCAAACGCACGGGCAATATCTGCACGGGTTTGATCGTCATTTTCATTGGCACGAATGGTATTTGCCGCGAAGGTTTTCAGGCCAGAGAAGCTGAAATCGAGGCCAGGGCGATCGGTCATTGGACGCGGGAAGACAAAGCGTCCTTCGGTACCCTGCGCCGCCATTTTCGACAGCATCGGACCACCAGGATAATCGAGCCCCAGCAGTTTGGCCGTTTTATCAAACGCTTCGCCTGCGGCATCGTCGATGGATTCGCCCAACAGCGCATACTCACCAATGCCGGTGACGCTGATAAGCTGGGTATGCCCACCGGAAACCAGCAGCGCCACGAACGGGAATTCCGGCGGATTCTCTTCCAGCATCGGAGCCAGCAGATGCCCTTCCATGTGGTGAACCGGAATCGCGGGGACGTTCCAGGCGAACGCCAAAGAACGCCCTACGGTTGCTCCAACCAGCAGCGCACCAACCAGACCCGGACCGGCAGTATAGGCCACGGCGTCAATATCTTTTGCCGTCAGGTTCGCTTCTTTCAGGGCAGCCTGAATCAGCGGCACGGTTTTACGCACATGGTCGCGGGAGGCCAGCTCCGGCACCACGCCGCCGTAGTCAGCGTGCAGTTTCACCTGACTATACAATTGGTTGGCTAACAATCCGTTCACATCGTCATAAATGGCAATGCCGGTTTCATCGCAGGATGTTTCGATTCCCAGTACACGCATGGTTGGTTTTACCTCTTTTGATTCCCGCGCAGTGTAGGGCGAATGCGGGTCAATGTATACCCTGGGGGTGCAGTTAGTGTATACTCCTCCCCCTTACAAAAGTCCCGTTCAAAAACGGCATTGGTGCTTTACAAAGCAGCGACAGTTGCAGTAAAATTCCGCACCATTTTGAAATAAGCTGGCGTTGATGCCAGCGGCAAACCGAATTTATCAAAGGTGAGAGTTACATGCCGGTAATTAAAGTACGTGAAAACGAGCCGTTCGACGTAGCACTGCGTCGCTTCAAGCGTTCCTGCGAAAAAGCAGGTGTTCTGGCGGAAGTTCGTCGTCGTGAGTTCTATGAAAAACCAACGACTGAACGTAAGCGCGCTAAAGCTTCTGCTGTGAAACGTCACGCGAAGAAACTGGCTCGCGAAAACGCACGCCGCACTCGTCTGTACTAATCTGTTGAGAGCGCACGCTCTCAATTCAGACTGAGTTCAAGCTGTAAAGGCCGTGCTTCCGGAAGGAATGCGCGGCTTATTTTCGTTTATTAGTTGGTAAAATTGCGGGGCTTATGGCTGGACGTATTCCACGTGTCTTTATCAATGACCTGCTGGCAAGAACCGACATCGTCGATCTGATCGATGCGCGGGTGAAGCTAAAAAAGCAGGGCAAGAATTTTCACGCGTGTTGTCCGTTCCATAACGAAAAAACCCCTTCTTTCACCGTCAACGGTGAGAAACAGTTTTATCATTGCTTCGGCTGTGGTGCGCACGGGAACGCCGTCGACTTTCTGATGAACTACGACAAGCTCGAGTTCGTGGAAACCGTCGAAGAACTGGCGGCCATGCACAACCTGGAAGTCCCGTACGAAGCTGGCTCTGGCCCAAGCCAGATAGAGCGCCATCAGCGGCAAAGTCTCTATCAGTTAATGGACGGTCTGAGCGCGTTTTATCAGCAATCTCTGAATCAACCTATTGCCGACCCTGCCCGTCAGTATCTGACGAAACGAGGTTTAAGCAGCGACGTGATTAGCCGCTTTGCGATTGGCTATGCGCCGCCCGGATGGGACAACGTATTAAAGCGTTTTGGTAACAACAGCGAAAATAAACAGTCGCTGACCGACGCCGGTATGTTGGTCACCAACGATCAGGGACGCAGTTACGACCGTTTCCGCGAAAGGGTAATGTTCCCGATTCGCGACAAACGTGGCCGGGTGATTGGTTTTGGTGGACGCGTGCTGGGCGATGCCCTGCCGAAATACCTTAACTCCCCGGAAACCGATATTTTCCATAAAGGCCGCCAGCTGTATGGCCTTTATGAAGCCCAGCTTGCCGCGGCGGAACCGCAGCGCCTGTTGGTGGTCGAAGGCTATATGGACGTGGTCGCACTGGCGCAATACGACATTAACTATGCCGTTGCGTCGCTGGGTACCTCCACCACGGCCGACCACATTCAGCTGCTGTTCAGGGTGACCAATAACGTCATCTGCTGCTACGACGGCGACCGTGCAGGCCGCGACGCCGCATGGCGAGCGCTGGAAACCGCGCTGCCGTACATGACCGATGGCCGCCAGCTGCGCTTTATGTTTCTGCCCGACGGCGAAGACCCGGATACGCTGGTGCGTAAAGAGGGTAAAGCGGCTTTTGAAGCGAGAATGGATGAAGCGCAACCGCTCTCCACGTTTCTGTTTAACAGCCTGCTACCGCAGGTCGATTTGAGTACCCCGGACGGACGGGCGCAGCTCAGTACGCTGGCGCTCCCGTTGATCACTCAGGTGCCGGGTGAAACCCTGCGGATTTATCTGCGTCAGGAGTTAGGGAAAAAGCTTGGGATCCTTGAGGATGCTCAGCTTGAACGATTAATGCCTAAACAGGCAGAAAGTGGCAACGCCCGCCCTGCTCCACAGCTAAAACGCACGACCATGCGTATACTGATAGGGTTACTGGTCCAAAATCCTGAACTGGCCGCGCTGACGCCGCCATTGACCGGGCTGGATCCGAAAAAGATGCCTGGCCTTGGCTTATTTTCTGAACTGGTCAACACGTGTTTGTCCCAACCAGGACTGACAACCGGGCAGCTTTTGGAACAGTATCGCGGCACAAATGAGGCCGCAACCCTTGAAAAACTGTCGATGTGGGACGATATAGCAGATAAGGAAATCGCAGAGAAAACGTTCACCGACTCGCTGAACCATATGTTTGATTCATTGCTGGTCCTGCGGCAAGAAGAGTTGATAGCTCGCGACCGCACACACGGACTCAGCAGTGAAGAACGCCGGGAACTCTGGACGCTGAACCAGGAACTGGCCAAGAAATGAATTTAACGGCTTAACTGCCGAATATCAATCGGGACGATCCCGAAGGCCGCACCGAGGCGCAGCGGCAATAATATAAGCAGGCCCTCGCTTTTAAAGTCGGTTGTTCAACTCGCCGACCGACACCAATCAATGAATTAAGTGTGGATACCGTCTTATGGAGCAAAACCCGCAGTCACAGCTTAAACTTCTTGTTACCAAGGGCAAGGAGCAAGGCTATCTGACCTATGCCGAGGTCAATGACCATCTGCCGGAAGATATCGTCGACTCCGATCAGATCGAAGACATCATCCAAATGATCAACGACATGGGCATTCAGGTGATGGAAGAAGCACCGGATGCCGATGATCTGTTGCTTGCTGAAAACTCAAACAACACCGACGAAGATGCGGAAGAAGCTGCCGCACAGGTGCTGTCGAGCGTTGAGTCTGAAATCGGACGTACCACCGATCCGGTGCGCATGTACATGCGCGAAATGGGTACGGTTGAACTGCTGACCCGCGAAGGCGAAATCGATATTGCCAAGCGTATTGAAGACGGCATCAACCAGGTACAGTGTTCCGTTGCGGAATACCCTGAAGCCATCACCTATCTGCTTGAGCAGTACGATCGCGTAGAAGCGGCAGAAGCCCGTCTTTCTGACCTGATCACCGGCTTCGTCGATCCTAACGCTGAAGAAGATCTGGCCCCTACCGCCACGCACGTCGGTTCTGAACTCTCTCAGGAAGAGATGGACGACGACGAAGATGAAGACGAAGAAGAAGACGACGATTCCAGCGACGATGACAACAGCATCGATCCGGAACTGGCACGTGCGAAATTCGGCGAACTGCGTACCCAATACGAACTGGCTCGTGACACCATCAAGGCTAAAGGCCGCAGCCATGCAGCCTCCCAGGAAGAGATTCAGAAACTGTCTGAAGTATTCAAACAGTTCCGCCTGGTGCCAAAACAGTTCGATTATCTGGTCAACAGCATGCGTACCATGATGGAGCGCGTTCGTATTCAGGAACGTATCATCATGAAGCTCTGCGTTGAGCAGTGCAAAATGCCTAAGAAAAACTTCATCACGCTGTTCACTGGCAATGAAACCAGTGAAACCTGGTTCAACGCAGCCGTCGCCATGAACAAGCCGTGGTCTGAAAAACTGAACGACGTAAAAGAAGACGTTCAGCGCGGCCTGCAGAAACTGCAGCAGATTGAAGAAGAAACCGGCCTGACCATCGAGCAGGTAAAAGACATCAACCGTCGCATGTCCATCGGTGAAGCGAAAGCCCGCCGTGCGAAGAAAGAGATGGTTGAAGCGAACTTACGTCTGGTTATTTCTATCGCCAAAAAATACACCAACCGTGGCCTGCAGTTCCTCGATCTGATTCAGGAAGGCAACATCGGTCTGATGAAAGCGGTAGATAAGTTCGAATACCGTCGTGGTTATAAGTTCTCCACCTACGCCACCTGGTGGATCCGTCAGGCGATCACCCGTTCGATCGCGGATCAGGCGCGCACCATCCGTATTCCGGTGCATATGATTGAGACCATCAACAAGCTCAACCGTATCTCCCGCCAGATGCTGCAGGAAATGGGCCGTGAGCCGACGCCGGAAGAGCTGGCTGAACGCATGCTGATGCCGGAAGACAAGATCCGCAAAGTGCTGAAAATTGCCAAAGAGCCTATCTCCATGGAAACGCCGATTGGCGACGATGAAGATTCGCATCTGGGTGATTTCATCGAGGATACCACCCTCGAGCTGCCGCTGGATTCTGCGACCACCGAAAGCCTGCGTGCGGCAACGCACGACGTGCTGGCGGGCCTCACCGCGCGTGAAGCGAAAGTTCTGCGTATGCGTTTCGGTATCGATATGAACACCGACCACACGCTGGAAGAAGTGGGTAAACAGTTCGACGTAACCCGCGAGCGTATCCGTCAGATCGAAGCGAAGGCGCTGCGTAAACTGCGCCATCCAAGCCGTTCTGAAGTGCTGCGTAGCTTCCTGGACGATTAATCGCTCCAGCAGTCTGGCACTGTGAAAAAGCTCCCTTCGGGGAGCTTTTTTTATGTCTGCTATTGAGAGCCTGACTGCACGGTGAATGCCGGACGGAAGGCATTCTTTCCTTCACGCTGCACACGAGGTGGAAGTGAGCGATAAATCCAGTGCTGCTCTTTTTCTGCCTATTCCTCATGAGAAGGCCCGACAGAGAGGAAAGACTCAGAAGAAGCTACTTCCCCTGGCGTTTAAGCGCCTCATTCAGCTCCTGCCAGGCCTCCACCAGTTTATCCGTCGTGATACGGCTCAGCCCGCTGGGGTTCGGTAGCACCCAAATCTCGGTATCCCCCAACATCAGAGCCTGCTTTCCCCACTGGCTGTTACGCTGGCCAAATCCCTGCTCAAAGGCCTGCTTGCCCAACACGGCCAGAGCAGCCGGCTGATACCGTTCTATTTTGCTTATCAGCTCAACACCGCCTTCACGCAGTTCCTGACGAGAAACTTCATTCGCCTGCACCGTCGGCCTCTCAACCAGCTTGGTCACCCCGCAGCCGTAGTTCAGCATCAGCTGAGCCTCCTCCGGACGGAGCTGACGATCGGTGAACCCCGCCAGGTGCAGCACTTTCCAGAACCGGTTTGCCGGATGCGCAAAAGGCAATCCCAGGTGTGCGGATGACTGCCCCGGGTTAATTCCACAGAACACGACCCGCAATCCGGGTGCCAGAATGTCTTTAACCATGACCATACCTGCCTCCAAAAACAGAGAGACAGTATAAAGGATTGAAAAATCATTGTTTATAAAAACAGCAACCATGTTCAGGACGCTGGATTGCATCCCATAGTTCCTTTATAATTCCCCGCCACGGCCCCTTAGCTCAGTGGTTAGAGCAGGCGACTCATAATCGCTTGGTCGTTGGTTCAAACCCAACAGGGGCCACCAAATTTTAGTTTTAGAATCATATAATTAAGCCACTTTTCGAAGTGGCTTTTTTGTTGCCTTGATTTTGAGTGGCGAAAAAGTGGCGGTGTAAATGTTCTGCCTCATTAACCCGCTGACCTGGCCCAGGATTAGATGCAACGCTCAAGGGGTAATGTTCGGCCCCCTCATTTTGAAATGGTCAACTAAAACTGGCCACCGCTTTAGCGTTTTTCCCGTATCGGTTTTCCGATTCGTTTGGGGGTAACCTACCGTTATCCCCATGCGGCCTTAGCGAGCTGTAATACCCGACGAGATTGGCTGAAATTAAGAACCTTCGCCGCTGTTAGTTGCAGTAAGTCTGGTTGCCGTACACCTGGCAAGTGCTGGTGTTGCCGTGACCGTCGTTGATATACGTTGTATTACCGTACGTCTGCGCTGTGGTGCCGTTGCTACCATAAGTGGTGTTGCCGTATGTTTGGTAAGTGGTGCTTTGGTTACCCTGGTTCACGTAGGTTGTGTTGCCATAGGTTTGTGCAGTCGCACCGTTGCTACCATAGGTGGTATTGCCATACGTCTGCATGGTGGTACCGTTACTGCCGTAAGTCGTATTTCCATAGGTGCTGTAGGTGGTATTTGCGACAGCAGATAAGGATGCAGCAAAGGTGACAGCAACAATGGCTGCTTTAATAATTTTCATGGTATTTCCTGTAATAATGGAAACAAGCAGCTACCGATAAGATTCACCCTCTATCTGGTTTAATCTTTTTGGTATTGAATTTCTGCTATTGAGAATTCATTAATTAAAAGGCCCACGCAAGAACGTAGGCTGGCAATAAAATTAATCAGGAAATTAGTTTTAGTAGCAGGTGCCGCCTGCATGGTGGCTGCCCGTTCCACCATGTGGATGGGTGCCAGCAGGGCAAGCATTCGCCGCGCCAGTGAATGCAGCAACCGCCAGAACGGCAATCAGGATAATTTTTTTCATTTTTCGCTATCTCATTTTTTAGGAGATTCTCCGGCTCTGCGGAGAATTATATTTATCTGCCTTGCATAGTCATTTCGTACAACAAAGCTGCGCAAATTTACGGCTGCTTTTGCCCAGCAGCAACTGAAAAAAGATACTCATTGAGAAAAAAGCACGGAACCCTGAGAAAGCAAAACCCTTTAGCTATTCGTGCTTTGAAAAGTTGTTTCAAAATCGACACAGCGTTAACAAACGTGGGCGGAAATGCCTCAACGTCCGTAAATCAATCTGCTCGTTGCTAATCGATTACCAACTAGCCGCGCGCCAAGCACCTGCTATGCGTAAATGGCACAATATCGAGCCCCTCTTGTGAGCATTATCAGGTCGAACTAGAATGTAGGCATCAACTATGAGGCGCTACCCATGACAAAGAAAACGACACATCCAATCGTCACGAAGACGCAGCTTTTCCGCACCGTTGCCAGCTCGACAGCAATTGAAACCGGTGTTTCTGTGGAGAAAATCGAGCAGCAGCTCAAGCGCTTTCAGGCACAGGCTAAAGCTGTAGGTTTGGCTCGTTAATCAGGAAGAATATCGTTAACCAGCCGGATCATGGGTGCAAAGTTGCCCGATACTCCAGCCTGAATCGCCTTGAAGTAAAATGCTTTATGCTCATCCCATAAGCTGTAATCCAGTACCCCAACACCCGCCTGAACCGCCAGTACATCAAAGAGTAAGCGCGACAAACGCCCGTTACCTTCCCGAAAGGGATGGATCAAAATAAATTCCACGTGGCATTCCGCCAAAAAACCAGCCAACTCGGCGCGAGACAGTGTGTTCAATTCCGTGAAGCGGGAAAGGTATTGTTTTTCAAAGCCTGCGATCAGTAGCGGGATCCTGTCCGCAGCAGCAAACTGAAACCCATCTTTTGAGAGGTTAGCGTTACGGAGCTTTCCAGCCCAGTCGTATACATTACCTAACCATTTGCGGTGCCACTCGCGGATATGCTCAAAACTCAACGTTGCAGGTAACTGATGGCTGATGAATAGCTGCTCATACAACATGAGCAGTAGCCCTGACTCCAACGCATCCATTTCAGCGGCATCGATAATCTCCAGCTTGTTCGCTAGAACCAAATCACCTGAACCAGGCTGATAACGTTCTTCTGCTGAATTAAGCTCATATTTTGACAAGCATTACCTCCGTCTAAACAAGTTCACGACATTGTGTTCCTGCTGTCGTTGATAGTTGTTGACCCGGTCTTCCCAAGCCTCAAGCGCCCTGCGTTTCTCAGACAGATAATCATAACGGTCATAGTGTTTTGAGCTGACATCGTTCAAAGCGTGATTCTGGATACGGTCACGGATCTCTTTGCTGATTCCCGCTTCCCCCATCAAAGTCTTACAGGTACGGCGCAAATCACGAGCGGTGAAGACCTTAAATTCCGGGTTGAACGCGCCGAAATACATGATGGACCGTGCCAGGCTATCAGTACGTACCGGCCGCTCGCCGTTGGTCGACAGAGGAAAAATATAGGGGGCTGTTGCTTTCCTTAGTCAGCTCTTTCACCGAGGCTAATTCCTGTAATGCCGATTCAGTCAGCGGGATCTGGTGCTCACGATTATTTTTCGATACATCGGCAATGACCAGCAGTGTTTTTTGCTGCCAGTCGATCGCACTCCATTGGCTGGCAATCATTTCGAATGGACGCTGCCCACCAGCATATACACAGAAGCGAATCAGATGCTGCATCAGCGGCCCAACGTTGGTGGCTTGCGCGAACAGCTCCATGACAAAGCGCAGTTCTTCCAGCGTTAGCCATGTATCGCCGACTTTCTCCGCGGCAGATTGCTTTGGTATAACCGAAACAGGGTTAATCTACAGTCCGAACGTGATGCCTAAACTGGTGTTCATCGGATCATTATCCGCTTTCAGACCGTAATTAAACGCGGCCATCAGATACGAACGGATACGGTTCGCGTGGACAACTGCATCGCGCTGAATGATGCCAGCCAGAATTTCTTTAACCTGTGAGGACGTGACATCCTTTGCCTTCATTTCGCGAGGAATAATTGAGTATCACTCTTTCTCCAGCCGTTTCAACACATCAGCCCAGGTACGTTTGTTGTCCTGTTTCATTTTGTTCACGTAGCCCTACACCAGTTCTTCAAACGAACCCTGAGAACGGTGAAGTTGCATGATGTGCTGCTCGGCCAGACGTTGTTGCTCGAGCTCTTGCTGCGGATCTTTGCCCTCAATAAGCCAAGCGCCATACTTTTTCGCCAGCTCGTTGGCCGTCTCCTCGGAGGACATAATCAGTATGTCGGAAGATCTCTAAAAGTGAATGGTCTGTTTTGCAGGGATACCTACAGCCCCGCGCGGGTAGTCAGCCAGTTCAGCCACGTTGTCTGGATGCCTCCGCTTTGCACCCGGCAAAGACCCTGCTCAACGTCGAACGCTGTCACCACACCCGAGCGGATGAGGTTGCGTATCGCGCGCGCCAGTACTTGAATGCTGTTTAGTGTGTTCATGAACAGAGAATGCCTCCATGTTTTTGATTAAACCATCAATCCTCATTAGCTCACCGGCTACACAACGTAGAAGCAAAATGATAAGTTCTTCATGAATTTGAAAAGGAGGTTTCATGTTTACATCACTTACATCAAATTTTGACTTCACTATAAAAGCAGTGGCTTTAGCACTTTTCTTTTTAGCTCTCATGTATGTAGGCTTTGGCTTTATATTTAGGCTGATATTCAAAATACTCAGAGTTAAATTTTCGAGCCAAAAGCTTAGCAAGGTTGACGAGCAGCTATTTGACCTTCAACTAATAAGACTCTGTCACGGCGTCACCCTTGAATCCGTTTCTGATATTGAAATTTATTCTGAGGCAATAAAATCAGGAAAAATACAAACACCAAAAGGATGGCTACTCCCATCATATCAAGTGGCGGGTCAGCGTAAGTTAAAGAAATCAGACTCTATCTTCGCTTACTTCATCGCGTTAATTTTAGTTGTTTTTGTGATTTGCTTTGCTGCATCTACCACGAAAGGGCAAAAATACAACTATGCAGAATTTAGCAACTCAAACAATGAACACGTATTGGTATCTGATCTTTATGTATACGAGCCTATAACAAAACACTACTACAATAATAGTCGCTGCATTGAGCTCTCTTCAACAAGCAAAGAAATAATCCGGACCGCGTGTGATTACATGCTAACCAAAGACCCTCAAATGAAAAAAGAACTTCAAAGTGCCATAAAAACAAACAATACAAACTTCCGCATTGTAGGGTATATCTGCATAATAACATATTTAATCATCATCGGCATATTTTTTGCCTACCCACGATTCTATAAATTCAATAATTCATTTTACGACTATAAGACCGCGAGGAAAGAGCCATAATAACCGTTAGTATAATTATCTATTTAAATGTATAACTATGATTTCTTCTATCAGCAACTCATCCTCTCGGCTGAATCCGACCAAAGGACACGACTTGTACAGTACATCACTACTGTGCTTGTTTGGCCGGTCTTTGAGGCCGTACTGATGCACCAGCGCCATGCGTTGTACCTTGCCGGTAAACTCCACCACGGCGGTACTTTCGCTGCCTTTGGCTTTCATAAAGCGATTGGTGCGTAGTTTGGCGAACATTTCACGACGAATACGGCCTTTTTTGCTTCGCACCGGCTGGCGTTTCCTTGCGGTATACGGTGTGCCGTCGGGTGCCTGCTGGCGCTTAATGCGCTGTTGCTGTCTGCGGTGCAATCGCTTCGCAATATCTGCTGCCATCTGGCGACGTGCCGACGGTGACTGGTTTTCAATCAGACCGGCGAGGCGCTCCTGCAGTGCGGTTAATTCACTCAGACGCCATTTTTTATAGTAAACACCAGCGCTGGCGCGAAATGCTTTCCCCGCCACGCCTACCCGCTTCATGGGCCGGTTTTAATACAGTTGCATGACCACTCTAAATCCGCACCAGCTTTGGCGACTCTCGGCCAGAACGAGCACATTTGATGCATGCAAAACCATGCATCCGTTGCATGCATGGCTAAAAAACGGGGAAATCGCAGAAATTAGCATAAAAGAGTCGGTATTCAGAGAACTGATCAGAGTGGGTTGACAAGGTTAGACTAACGCCAAGTGGTGATCGTAGTTCACCACCCGCCAGTGCTGAAAGCAAGGCTCACTCCAAAAAAACGAACTGGGAATCGTCATGAGCAATCAATGCTATAAAATGCATTCTTAGTCTTTAAACCCTCTCTAATCTTAACCCTCTATAAATTATAAAAAAACCAGTTAGAGACCTACTAAGAACACAACAAAAGCAACAAACACAATTAATCAATAATAGAAAAGAACCAAAAAAAACGTCATTTTAAATACATGCATTGCCAAAAAAAAGGTTCAAAAACTATACTTCTACATAACACATTCTTTTTAGGGCTACAATCATGAATCAAGAATTGATTGAATCAATCAAACGCGAAACAACACGTTTAGAAGAAGAAATATGGTATTGTGCAAAATCTCATTTCAACGCTTCAGATCGTTGGGAAAAAATCAACTTGTGGATTGGCTTACCAACGTCGATACTCGCTGCCACCGCAGGAATTTCTGCATTCAAAGATCAAACTGAATTAACGATCACACTATCTATAGCCCTGACTATATTAACGACAATTAGTACATTTTTAAATCCAAGCCAAAAAGCTTCGAGACATAAAAATTCAGGAGTAGCATATAATAAATTAAAGAACAGCATTAGGTTATTTAGAGAAGTAGAGCTAATCAATACCCCCCTAAACGAACAAGACATAAAAAAACGTTTACTGACTTATTCTGAGTTAAGAAATAATCTAAATGGGACCTCGCCAAACATTCCAAGGCATGCTTATTTAAAAGCCCATTCGGATATTATCAAATATCTAAAGGAAAAAAAAGATCAAATGAATAATTGAGATATATCAAGAATACCCCATGCGTTTAGCATAGGGCATTAATTTTTCAGACATACGTTTACTTAACGCCAGCTCTCATCTTCCCAAACTTCTTGAAGGATATTTTCCAGCGCTTCGCGCTCAGAGTCTTTATCGAACCCTTTTTGACGGTAACGGATGTTGACGGAAACACTGATTTTATTCGCCTAGATAACTCACACTGGAAGGCATCAATAATCGGCTGGCCTAATTGTTGGTCTTTATCTAACGTGATGTTAACTTTCACTTTGCTCTCCCTTGCAAAGTATTCATCAGTTGACGGCGCGGCGAAAACAACAGAAAAATTGTTATTTTTCATTAGATTGCCTCTTGCTATCTCCGCTATCAAGCTTAAATCAATTTAACGATCTTTTTCCTGATAAGCCCCCTCAGTTGTCAGGCGAGCAATCATCTCGACTCGGTCAATCATGACTTGCTCGTTTAATTCTCTATCCAAACAACCTCCATAGCGAGACACTGTATAAACGAACAGTATCACGTAACGATAAAAAGTGTGAAGAAAAAAACATGAAGAAATACACTGTATGTACATGATATAGGTAGTTATTAGCACCTATTTTTTACTGTCGCACTCGCTAAGGCCTCGACGAGATTGAGGATTTTCCTGGCAATAGCTTGTTGCGATGGCGTTGCAGAAAAGATTTCACCCTTGGATGTTCCTCTTACCCACTTACCATTAAAGCTGCTCTTTCCACCTGCCATCAGGTGCAGGGCTTCGCCTCGACTTATAGTGAAGCCTGTGGTGATTCAGTTCTGCCTCATTAACCCGCTGACCTGTCCCCGGGATTAGATGCAACGCTCAGGGGGTAATGTTCAGCCCCCTCATTCTCAGAATTTCCCTTTCTGCAGTCCGCCGCAAATGCAGACGGAATCTGATAATTCAACGTGGAGTGCAGACGGCACTCGCTATAATCCTGACGCCATTCACTGATGGTTTTCCTGGCATGGCTGACGTCGCTAAACCCGTGTTCATTCAGATATTCATCGGGAAAGCGCCCGTTAAAACTGTCAATAAACCCGTTCTGTGTCGGCTTGCGGGGCTGGATAAGCCGCAGCTCCGCGCCATACTCATTAGCCCGCAGGTCATGTGCTCTGCAGGTAAACTCACGCCCCTGCTCAGTTCTTATCGTCGGATGCCCCATATGGCTTATGCAGACATGACTAACATCGTGGTGTATTAATCTACGGGGAACAGGTCAATCTTCCCCCCTCCCCGCCTGCTTTCTACATGCAGGCATTTAAACAAAGGCGGATTGATAGCCGCCTGGCGATTTTAAGTATTACGCACCAGCCAAACTGCCTTTTCCCCGAGGAATACAGCCACAGCCGCCGCTAACGCATTAAATGCGATGTATATCGTGAAATAGTTATCCTCCACGCGATCAGGGTAAGGCTCCAGTTTTTCAGTCGGGATGTAATTCATTAGGTTCGTAATGGTAAATTTTAGACTTTCGGCTAATGGGTCTAATATCCCTGAGAGCATCAGCACAAACGTGAAAGCCAGAAACACCAGCAAGCGAAGCGACCATTTAGTTGGAGGTGACATCGCAACTCCCCGACATATTACCGTTCACCGTGATTAAAGCTCTGCATTTCAATAGCCCCCTCACGCAGCAGAACATTGCTACTTCCCTGGATCAGGGTTCCTGTAGAGTTATAAAGCCAAATATAGGCGGGAACAGCCATGTCATTATCCTTTCAGTGTGTTTAATCCTTCTGTGTTCTTACGCCTATTTGGATGCGAACCCTTAAGCCAAAAATGCTACTTTTGGTGTTTAATATCTGAAAATGAGACATCAGGGGATCTATCATTTCTTTCACTAATTTTCACATTCATCGCAACTTATAAAATGATTATAATCCTAAGATACAATGCGAGCTTTATATATTCAGAATTGATACATAATTTGTACAGGCGATTCAGAACGATGAGTACTCTTTCTGTCAAAGAACTGCTCTATGATGAATTATATTTCTCTTATTCCCATGATTTAAATGCTCCCCTTGATGGAATGGTCACATTTGAGTTTGGCGACAGCCGGTAATACAGAAATAGAGGATGATAATGATAAGCCGTTCTACTCGGATTAAGATGCGTAACCAGCTCGCGCTTAAAGGCTGGTTTCAGCAGTTTTTCCGATAACACCTTTTAGTGCCCGGCTCTCAAGGCTGAGTTGGCAAAGTGAGTATGCCGGAAGATCTCTCATGTGAATGGCACGATTATACGGAATACTGCCAGGAGGCTCCCAGGATCGCCAATTGAATGGGCACACAAACGCCCAGGCCTGACGCTGGTGCTAACCCAACTGCTCAGCGAATTCTGCATCACCGTTATGCTGTGTAACGTTCTGGACGTCGACTGCACCGCGTTTCTGCTTAGCGATTATGGGCATCCTGAAGCAGCCAGCTAACCCTGGATATGGCAAAAAACGGGGTCCCTGCTTATCTGATATATGGTTTTCACCACGACATTCCCGCTGAAAAAACCTCGTTCGTTCGTAATATAGAAACCGTCACTTATATCTTTAATTAAAGAGATAAAACGATAATATTTTATTACATTTAAGCACGAAGACATAAACACAACAGACTGTTAATAAACAAAAAAATCAAATTACTTGTTAAGTAATAAAAGGTCATCGGCTAATAAATCGCCAATGGTCCCAATCGGGACTTTTCAAGCGAATGCGATATCACTATTATAAAAACACGCGATACAAGTTACCCTCTTTTAATTCAGCTTGCTTTATTTAAGCATTCAGAATAAAACCTATTTAGCGGCGAATCCCCCTATGCGGTGGGGCGTTCAGTGGACTCCGTTTTAAGGTCACGCGAGCTTTGCGCTAACTGACGCAGGCTCACCGGGAGGCACCCGGCGCCGTTAATGCTTTACTCTGACCACGTCATCCCTGACGTGGTTTTCTTTTTTATAAGCCTGCCCACCATAATCGCAGTTTCATTCCCCAACGGCTGGTAAACCCGGTGGTCACCGACTTCACTTCTCCTTTTGAAATCACCAGCACGGTGGGCGTCACCTGAATTTGCCAGAGCCTGGATAACTGCCCCTGCTCATCGTTAACGACCTGCATGGCGTATTTTTTCTTTTTAAGCCAATGCGATAACGTTGAGTCATCCCCAGAGCGCAACGCCACCGTGACCACATTCCCGCCCTCTTCTGCGAGGCTTGCCACCGACGGGGATGTGTACCGGCATACGCCACACCACGTCGCCCAGACATAAACCAGCAGCGGGCGTTCATCACTCAGCGCTTTAAGATCGAGGGTGTTGCCATCGAGGGTGTGCAACGGCGTACTGAGAAACGCTGGCGGAAGATCCGGTTTGCGGAACTGATCGACCACCAGCATCACCACCGCCGCAATCAGCAGCAGCACCATGCCTTCACGCAGCCAGCGCAGCAGTTTAGCTCGCATCGGCTTTCGCCAGCTCTTCTTTCACCAGCGCCTCCAGTTCATCATACGGAATCGCTCCCGGCACCATCGTTTTGCCCACCAGCGTAGCAGGCGTGCCCTGCACACCCAGCACTTGCGACAGCACCAGGTTCATCTGCAAAACCTGCCCGCTGAGCTCATCCGGTTTAATCGCCGACGTCCCCGTCTTTTGCTGGGCCGCCAGAATCGAGGCATCATCGTGGTAGCCCTTCTTTGACATCAGCCGCTGATGCAGTGCCCAGAACTGCTGTGGCTGCTGACGCCATGCGGTCAGCGCGATGCGTGCAGAAGCCGCGGAGCTTTCGCTTCGAAACGGCAACAGCTTGACCACCAGCCGTACTTCCGGGTACTTGTGGACAATTTTCTCAAGCTCCGGATCGAACTGTTTGCAGTACGGACAGTTGTAATCAGTGAATGACACCAGCGTCAGGCGCGGCTTTTCCGCGCCCATCGCTGGCGTGTTCGGATCATTGAACAGTAAATCCTGCAGCTGCGGTTCTGCCGCCATGCTGAAGGTGGAAACACAAAACAGAAATAGCAGAGTCATCAGGCGCATTTTTATCGTCCTTTGGCATTGGTGAGGGCGTTGAGTAAATCATCACGGCTGAGCAGCGGCGGCAGCACCTGCCCTTCACTCAGTCCTGGCCCATAAATCTGGTTAAAAGGCACCGCCACGCTGTGGCGAGCGCGAAGAAAATCACTGATGGTGTCAGAAGGACGGCTCCAGTCACCCCGCAAAGCCACCACATCCGGAGCGCTAAGCGCCTGCTGGACATCGTCTCTGAGCAAAACGTTGTATTTGTTGGCTTTGCAGGTCACGCACCAGTCAGCCGTCACGTCGATAAACACCCGCTTGTTCTGTGCCAGCGCTGTGGAAATCGCCTGCTCGCTAAGGGGTTGCCAGTTCACCTTATCCTGCCTAAGACCCGCGCTTTCCGGACGCATTAACTGGAAAGTTATTGCCAGTAAAGCCACAGCCAGCAGGGTGCTCAAAGCGGCAATCCGTCCTCCCCATCGCCAAAACGTTGCCGCCAACAGCGCGATGGCGACCACCACCAGCAGCCCCATGGCCAGCTTCAGCCCGATATGCAGCGCGAGCAGACTGCCCAGCCATAGCGCAGAGCCCAGCATCATCAGCCCCAGGCCAAGTTTGACCCCATTCATCCAGCGCCCAGGACGCGGCATCTTCAGCGCCAGCCCAGGCCAGGCCGCAATCAGCAGCCACGGCAGGCTCATGCCAATCCCCATCACCAGAAAGAGTCCCCAAAGCATCGGGAGGGGCGCAACGAGCGCGACGGAAACGGCTGTCCCCAAAAACGGTGCGGTACAAGGCGTTGCCAGTAATGTGGCAAAAACGCCCTGCCAAAAATGGCCGCTGAGACGGTTGTTGCCGCGCGTCGCCAGGAAGGTGGACAAACCGGAGGACAGGCGGATCTCAAACAGCCCCAGCAGGCTGGCACTGAACAGCACCATCACCAGCGCCATCCCGCCGATAAACCAAGGGTTTTGGAACTGAATCCCCCACCCTAACGCCTGATTGCTGAGTCGCAATAACGTCATCATCAGCGCCAGCGCGAGAAACGACACCACAATGCCGATGCCAGAGGCAATGAACTGCTGGCGCACGCTGCGTCTGTCCGTCGCCTGAACCTGCACAATCGTGCCTAGCTTCATCGCCAGCACCGGCAATACGCACGGCATCACGTTAAGAATCAACCCGCCCGCCAGCGCCATCAGCATGACCCACCACAGGGAAAACGCCTGCGTCACTGCCGCCTCTCCCACGGTGACGTGGCTTTCCTGCGCCTGCCCCTCCTCAGTCAACACTATCGAGAGCGTTTTGCCGCGCAGATCCGGCGCCGTTTCGCCCCATCCATCGGTAACCGGCACTGTGGCGACCAGCGTTTGCCCGTCAATGCGATAAGTGGGCTTGCCGAAATCGGTGTCCGGGAAAGTGTCGATAAACAGTTCAGGGTTTTGCCAGCCGGATCCCCGCGTGGCGGTCACGGACAGCTGACCTGCGCTGTAGCCGGCGCTAAGCGAGGATGTCAGGCCTTCCTTCAGCGGTAGCGTGCCCATGGCACGGGTAACGTCGTAAGCGAAGTTTTTATCGGTTGGCGCGGTCAGATCCAATGTGAATGGATAGTCAGTAAGAATGCAGACGTTGCTGCAGGTTGAGAGCGTCAGCACGCCCGCGAGTTTTTCCGCCACGTTGCCGCGCAGGGTGATAGGAAACGTCACATTGCCGTGATAGCCCTGGGTCGAAATACCCGCCACGTTAAAACGCTGCGGTGCAGGCCAGCGCCAGTCCATCTCCACCGGTGTTTGCCATTTGATGGCGGGAGCAATCCCCCCTTCACCCGGTGAACGCCAGTACGTTTTCCAGCCTTTTTCCAGGGCAACGTCCAGCAGCAGCTGGGTTTCACCGTTGGGCTGGGCGTCAGCACGCAGGCGCACGCTGGCATGATCGTTATCGGCGGCGCGCAGCCAGCCGCTGTCGGCAGCCTGGCTGACGGGCAGCCATAGCCACAGCAGGCAGAGCAACAGCTGCCTGAAAATAATACGCATAGATTTTCTCCCTAAATGATTAATTAACCTGAACGGACAGGCGATCAATCACTCACGGAAAACGCATAATCGCAGATGAACCCGTAATCGGGGAGGGGAAATGACGCGCGGCGGCCACTGCCGCTCCGGACGCTGTGGTACGGCAGCCAGCACCGCCATCAGCAACGCAATCGCAAACAGCGCCCCTTCAAACATCACCGGTGGCGCAGCCAGCAGGGATTTGGCGCTGAGCTCGCACGGCGAAACGGGAGCATCGCCCTCGGCATTTTGCTGCACAGATTGCGTCGCCGCAGAGGAATTCATGACCAGCGCGTGCAGCCCCGCCATGCGCTGAGCGGTGCAGACAAACACCACCAGACATGCCAGAGCAACCAAAAGTATGGCGTTACGCTGTCGTTTGATCATAAAGGCCTCGGAAATTTCAGAGGCTTATCTTAGCGGCTGACGACGTGAAGTGCTGTAAAGAAGTGTCTGCAAGGAGAGTTCTATGCGGACAGTCCCCTCTCCCTCAAGGGAGAGGGGACTGTCCGAGCACAAAATCAGTTATTAACCGGGATCACCGCACCTTTGTACTTGGTGCGGATCCAGTCCTGAATCTCTTTCGAGTGCAGCACGTCGACTAATGCCACGATATCTTTCTTCTTCTCATCGCCACGATGGACAGTGATGATGTTGGCATACGGGTTATTCTCGCCGCTCTCCACCGCAATCGGGTCGTGAACCGGATCCAGACCCGCATCGATGGCGTAGTTGGCGTTAATCACCACCGCATCGCCTTCGTCGTTGTTATACATCTGCGGCAGCAGCGAGCCTTCGATGTTCGGCAGGAACTTCAGCTTTTTCGGGTTTTCGACGATATCGCTGATGCGTGCCGTCAGCTTATCCACGCCCGGCTTCAATTTGATCACGCCTTCTTTCTCAAAGATGGAAAGAATACGCCCTTCCTCTGCCACTGCATCACGCATAATGACTTTGCCGCCTTCCGGCAGATCTTTCAGCGATTTGTATTTTTTCGAGTAGATACCAATCGGCTCAATGTGAATCGCTCCGGCGCTGACAAAATCGTAGTCTTTATCGCCTGCGTGATCTTTCAGCACGCTGTTCAGATACGGAATGTGCTGGAAATAGTTAGCGTCAATCTCACGGCCAGCCAGCGCGGTGTTTGGCAGGATGTAGTCCTGGAAGCGTTTGATTTCCAGATCGATACCTTCTTTTGCCAGAATCGGTTTCGCCTGCTCCAGAATTTCAGCATGCGGAACGTTGGATGCGCCTACGGTCAGCGTATCAGCCCAGGCGGAAAGGCTCAGGGCACTCAGAGTAGCGGCGGCGATCAGCGTCAGTGTTTTTTTCATGATGTGTGTCCCAAAGAGTTATCGTTTATCTAAAAGTGAAGTCACGAGGTCGCCGCAAAACTGGATGATGAAGACGATGATGAGAATGGTCACCGTCGCCACCAGCGTGACGTCGTTGTGGTTACGCTGGAATCCTTCCAGATACGCCAGGTTGCCCAGGCCGCCTGCGCCAATCACGCCTGCCATCGCGCTATAGCTAACCAGTGCAATCAACGTAACCGTAATACCCGAGACCAGCGCCGGGGAGGACTCCGGCAGCAGGACACGGAAAATCAATGTCGACAGGCGTGCGCCCATTGAACGCGTTGCCTCAATCACGCCCTTGTCCACTTCTCGCAGAGCGATCTCCACCAGCCGGGCGTAAAACGGCGCGGCCCCCACAATCAGCGCGGGCAGTGCCGCATCAGCCCCAAGGATGCTGCCCACGACCGCCTTGGTGAACGGAATCAGCAGCACAATCAGGATGATGAACGGGATGGAGCGGAACACGTTCACCACCACGGAAATCACGCTGTAGACCGTCCGATTGTGAAACAGACCGCCTTTCGCCGTCAGAAAAAGTGCCAGGCCCAGTACGATGCCCAACACGAAAGTGGCCGCCCCGGACAGCGCCGTCATGTACAGCGTTTCCTGCGTGGCTGCCCATAAAGAATCCAGATCCAGATGCGGGAACCACTGCTCCATCACGCTAAGTTCAGCCATGTTTAATCACCTCGCCTTCAATGTCGCTGCGCTGCAAATCCGCGAGGATGTTGTTCAGCTGTTCCTGTGTGGCAGAGACGTGCAGCCACAGTTGCCCGAATACGCCATTGGCGGTCTGGGTCATTTTGCCGTGTAAAATGTTGAACGGCAGGCCGTAGCGCAGGGTCAATTCACCCACCACCGGCTGGTGCGTGCTGTGCCCGGTAAAGGTCAGTTTGATCACACTGCCCTGCAAGTCTTTTGCCAGCAGCGGATCGAACGCCTCATCTTCGGCATACTGGCTCACCTGGCGAACAAACTGCTGGGTAATCGGCTGCTGTGGATGGGTGAAGACCTGAATCACTTCGCCTTCTTCCACTACCCGGCCATTTTCCATTACCGCCACGCGGTCGCAGATCTTGCGCACCACGTGCATTTCATGCGTGATCAGCACAATCGTCAGGCCAAAGCGGCGATTAATATCGAGCAGCAGCTCGAGGATCTGATCGGTGGTTTGCGGGTCGAGCGCCGACGTCGCCTCATCGCAAAGCAGCACATCCGGGCTATTCGCCAGCGCCCTGGCAATCCCCACGCGCTGCTTTTGTCCACCTGAAAGCTGTGACGGATACGCATTCTCGCGCCCCGTCAGCCCCACTAATTCAATGAGTTCCGCTACCCGGGCCTTAATTTTGGCTTTCGGCGCCCCCGCAATCTGCATCGAAAAAGCGATGTTTTCGGTGACGGTACGCGACCACAGCAAATTGAAGTGCTGGAACACCATGCTGATTTTCAGACGGGCCTGGCGCAGCGCTTCACCCCGAGCGGCAGCAATATCCTGCCCGTTAATCACCACGCTGCCGGACGTGGGTTTCTCAAGGCCATTCAACAGGCGAATCAACGTGCTTTTACCTGCGCCGCTGTAGCCGATAATGCCGTAAATTTGCCCCTGTTTGACGGTCAGAGAGACGTCATCGACCGCCGTGATGGGCGTTTTTCCGTGGTCGAAAATTTTGCGGATCTGGTTAAGTACAATCATTATTTTTAGATGTTTAGAGCTATAGACGTCCAGACGGTAGCATTACTCGCGACAAATACTCAACAAAAAAATTTTCATATGCTTATGCCGCAATGCGATAACGCGCTACCACCTGATTTTCCACTGTGAGTTTTCGTTAGGGGTGTAGATAATTTTGAAAGATAACGCGATGAAATATCAGAACTTATAATCTAATTTATCCGCTGACATCTTCCGCGCGCCGGTGGTAATCTGCCTGCCACTGCGCAGGTCTGGAAGCAAAGCGAGCGTCATGAGCAAACCGATTAAACGGCTGGAAATCATCAAAAATGCCATTGAGCTTGGGGATGACGACATCATCCACAGCCAACTGCTGCGCCTGAAAGAAGAGGCGCACGATGAGCCTCTGCAGCACATTGTGCTGATGCTGGAGCAAAAGCAGTATGGCAATGCGATGTCAGCCATCATCACCTGGCTGCAAAGCCAGCGCGCGTTAACGGCCTGGCAGGATCCCCGGGTTGCGGCGACCCGGCTGGAGCTGAAGGCGCTGGAAACAGAGCTCAGCGAGCTCATCGATCGCCGCAACGCGCGGATCCAACGGCTGGATGAATTTAACGATCTTTATCTGACCCGGCTCGGTCCGTTAATGACCGAAATCCTGCGTCTGCGTAAGGTGCTGGCCGAGAAATTACTGCGTAAACAGCTGTATGAAGGGGCTGAACCCGCCGCGGAAGAATCCGCCCGTAAGGCCGATGCCGCCAGCCAGGATTACGAGTCCTATCGCCAGCGCCACCAGGAGGCGCAACGCCATCAGGCAGCGCAGGAGCGGCTGGCCGAGTCCGAACGTCAGGAACTGAAACGGTTGTGGCGTCAGGCGAGCAAACTTTGCCATCCGGATCTGGTGGAAGGCGATTTAAAAATCCAGGCCACGTCGATGATGGTGGAGCTGAACCAGGCACGCCAGCGTGGCGATCTGGCTACGATTCGCCTGATCCTTGGCAAACTGATACAGGGTCAACAATCCCTGATGCCCGGCGATCGTTTAAACGATCCGCAAAGACTTCAGCGGCGGATCCAGGAGTTACGCCAGCAGATCGGCGTGCTGAATGCAGAGCTGATCGCCCTCGAAAAAGAGGGATCGTGGCAGTTGGTCACGACGTTACGGGATCCGGAAGGCTATTTCCGTCAGCAGGAAAAAGCGATGAGCAACACCATTCGTACGCTGGAAAAGCAGATAACGGATGCGGGGTTTGATGAGGTGGCTTAATTTTTCCCCTCACCCTAACCCTCTCCCCAGAGGGGAGAGGGAACTATTCAGAGCGGGTTGTGATTTTCTCCCTCACCCTCAGGAACGGGCGCTGGTTTTCTCCCTCGCCCCTTTGGGGAGAGGGCCGGGGTGAGGGGTATTACTTCTTATGCCAGTACGCCTGAGAACGCACCAGCTGCGGGTCGATCGCGTCAGTAATAAAACCATCCAGAAGCGATTTCACCACTGCGCCTTCGCCGGTCAGCCAGAGGAAGTAATCTTCCTGCGGCACGTTCACCGCGGCCAGCTTTTCAGCCACGGCCTGCGCGCTGTGGCCGACAACCCAGTCGATGTCAAAACCGCAGTCCGCGAGATAATCCTGATAGTATTCCTCTGCAACGGTCACAATCGCTTTCACCTGCGGGCGCTGTGCCAGCTGGCGTAACGCTGCAAAGCGGCGCAATAACGCGGGCATGCCGGACTCATCACAGACGTACAGCTGCCAACCGTAATTCTCTGGCACCACTAACGAACCGCGCGGGCCGCCAATCGTCAGCTTATCGCCTGCTTTTGCCTGCATTGCCCATTGGCTTGCGATGCCGCCGTCATGAATGAAAAAGTCGTACGCCAGCTCGTTTTGTTGCTCATTAAACAGCGGGGTGTAGTCACGGGACACCGGACGCACACCTTCGGCCCACACGATCCCTTCGTCAGTCACTTCCGGCGGTGCAAAATGGCTGCCCGGCTCCGGGAAGAACAGCTTGGTGTGATCGTCAAAACCACGTGAGCTGAATCCGGCCAGCGCTTCACCGCTCAGCACAATCCGCTGAAATGCCGCGCCAACGCGCTCGACGCGCGTTACGGTCAGCTCGCGAAAGCGCAGCTCATTGCGCACGCGCTGCGGGTATTTCTTTGCAGGGGTCTGGGTCGTCATCGGAGAACCTCTTGAGTTTCTGTTATTATCATCAAACGTAAATGATAATGATTTGCAATAAAACCCAAAAGCGCAGGATGTGCGATCTTGCCCCTGCCCGCCCATCAGTGCAGGACCGTCACCGCATCCTGTAAGCGACCGGCGCGTTGTTTCACCATCGCGGAAACCTGGGCGCTCTCTTCGACCAGCCCCGCATTTTTCTGCGTGATCGCATCCAGTTCAGCCACCGCACGCGTTAAATCCACCAACCCTGCGGACTGCTCCGAAGTGGAGTGGCTGATCTGGGCGATAAGCCCGGTGACATTCCGCACCTGCCCGACAATATCATCCATCGTTTTACCTGCCGCATGGACCTGCTCCGAGCCGGACTGCACTCTGTTGGCGCTGTCCTCAATCAGTTTGCGGATATCATTTGCCGCACTGGCACTGCGGCTCGCCAGATGACGTACTTCCCCCGCCACGACCGCAAATCCCTTCCCTTGTTCACCCGCTCGCGCCGCTTCCACGGCGGCGTTCAGCGCCAAAATGTTGGTCTGGAACGCAATATCGTTTATCAGCTTGGTTATCGACCCAATACGCTGGGTGCTGTCGGCAATCTCATCCATGGTTTTCACCACGGTCTCCATCGCTCGTCCACCCTGGGTCGCCGCCGCGCTGGCGGCCGTAGAGAGTTTGTCCGCCGCCGTGGCCGTTTGGGCGTTGTTTTGTACCGACACCGCCATTTGGCTCATGGTGCTCACCGTCTGCTGCACATTCACCACGCTCTGGCGCGTGCGTTCATTGAGATCGTCATTGCCTTTCGCCAACGCCTCACTGCCCTGACGCACGTTCGCCACCTGCCCCGAGACATCGTGGATCAACCAGCGGCACATTAGCCCGAGCTGCCCCACCGAACGCAGGATCAGTCCCAGCTCATCGCTGCGATTAAGGTGCGTCACGCTGTTACGCGCTCCCGTCGCCACGCTCAGCGCCTGACGTGCCACGTTTTCTACCGGGCGCACAATCTGCCATTCGATGAAGGCGTTGACCACCAGCAGCATCAGTGTGGTCGTCAGCATCGCCAGCCAATGCGAATGGGTAATCAACAAGGAAGCCAGCAACGCCAGCCAGGTGATGAACAGGACACTGCGCACCCGCCAGCGCAGCGGCAGAGAAGGCAGCTTTCCCCACCAGCGTTTGCTGACCACCAGCCCTTTATGGACTCGCTTATCACAACGGCCTTCATTCAGGGCCTGATACAGCGGTGTCACGGTAGCAATCTCCTCCGGCGTGGCCTTGCTGCGAATCGACATGAAGCCCGTCATTTTGCCGTCACGCACCATCGGAACGGCATTGGCACGCACCCAATAGTGATCGCCGTTCTTGCGGCGATTTTTCACGATACCGCTCCAGGGTTCGCCCTGTTTCAGCGTCGCCCACATATCGGCAAAAGCGGCTTTCGGCATATCCGGATGCCGCACCAGATTGTGCGGCTGCCCATTGAGCTCCTGCAGAGAGTAACCGCTGGCGTTAACAAACGTGTCGTTGGCGTGCGTAATGTGGCTCTGCAAATCGGTCGTGGACATGAGTGTGGCATCGTCATCAAGCAGATATTCACGCTGGGTGACAGTCAAATGAGGTGACATTTGCGCATCCTGTGCTGGTTTAGTGGTTGTTAATTTTTCTCTTAATTGTTATTTCGGCGATAACCACTTTATCTTTACTTGTTAAAATTGATACAGATCGCAATTTGCGTTTAAACCCTGAATTTTAGTAGGGCTACCCGCATCAGGAGGGTGCAACCTCTGCACCAATGCAGTGCAACCGTTCAATATAATGACCAACTTTATGCTGAGAGCTCAGGAGTAAAAGCCGCAAAAATGTTATAGAAATGATTAAATTTTGTAACATTACGATCTCAACAGCCGTTTATCTCGATTTTCTCGCCCCGCTTCCCGCTGGCGTAATCCATGCAATACTTAAATCAGTATCATGTGATACGCGATTGCCAGGAGTATATTTTGAACAGGTTACCTTCCAGCGCTTCGGCTTTGGCCTGTACAGCGCACGCACTGAATCTCATTGAAAAGCGTACGCTTGATCATGAGGAGATGAAATCGCTCAACCAGGAGGTCCGTGAATACTTTAAAGAGCATGTGAATCCGGGTTTTCTTGAGTATCGGAAATCTGTCACAGCAGGCGGGGATTACGGAGCCGTAGAGTGGCAAGCGGGCAGTCTGAATACGCTTGTCGACACCCAGGGACAGGAATTTATTGATTGTCTGGGTGGCTTTGGGATTTTCAACGTAGGGCACCGTAATCCAACAGTGGTTTCCGCCGTACAGAATCAACTCGCGAAACAACCGCTTCACAGCCAGGAACTGCTCGATCCGCTTCGTGCGATGCTGGCAAAAACGCTCGCTGCGCTGACGCCGGGCAAACTGAAGTATAGCTTCTTCTGTAACAGCGGCACCGAATCGGTGGAAGCGGCAATTAAGCTTGCGAAAGCCTATCAGTCGCCGCGCGGCAAATTCACCTTTATTGCCACCAGCGGTGCTTTCCATGGGAAATCCCTGGGCGCGCTGTCGGCGACGGCAAAAGCGAACTTCCGCAAACCGTTTATGCCTCTGCTACCCGGCTTCCGTCATGTGCCGTTTGGCGATATCGCGGCAATGCGCAGCGTGTTGAGCGAGTGCAAAAAAACGGGTGACGATGTTGCAGCCATTATCCTTGAGCCGATTCAGGGTGAAGGCGGCGTGATCCTGCCTCCGCAGGGTTATCTGCCTGCCGTGCGTAAACTCTGTGACGAGTTTGGCGCGCTGTTGATCCTCGATGAAGTGCAAACCGGGATGGGCCGTACCGGCAAAATGTTCGCCTGTGAGCATGAAAACGTGCAGCCGGACATTCTGTGCCTCGCCAAAGCGCTGGGCGGCGGTGTGATGCCGATTGGTGCGACGGTGGCAACAGAAGAAGTGTTCTCGGTGCTGTTTGAGAACCCGTTCCTGCATACCACCACCTTTGGCGGTAACCCGTTGGCCTGTGCGGCAGCGTTGGCGACCATCAACGTGTTGCTGGAACAGAATCTGCCAGCCCAGGCTGAACAGAAAGGTGACATGCTGCTGGACGGCTTCCGTCTGCTGGCACGTGAGTATCCGGACCTGGTGCAGGAAGCGCGCGGGAAAGGGATGCTGATGGCGATTGAGTTTGTCGATAATGAAATCGGCTATACCTTCGCCAGCGAAATGTTCCGCCAACGTATCCTGGTGGCTGGCACGCTCAACAATGCCAAAACCATTCGCATTGAACCGCCGTTGACGCTGACCATCGAGCAGTGTGACCAGGTGCTGAAAGCCACGGGTAAAGCGTTGGCTGCACTTCGGGTGTCAGTGGAGCAGGCGTAATTGCCGGATGGCGCTGCGCTTATCCGGCCTACATTACCGCGTAGGCCCGGTAAGCTGCAGCCGCCACCGGGCATTTTTCTTTTAGACTACCCGCACACCCGCAGGCATGGCGCGCTCCGCCGTTAACAGGACGCTTTCACTCTCATCGTCCGTTTCCGCACACAGCAGCATGCACTCCGACACTTCACCGCGCATTTTGGCCTTCGCCAGATTACACAGCACAACCACCTGCTTCCCTAACAGCTCATCTTCGCGGTAATACGGCACGAGGCTGGTGACAGTTTGTAGCTGACGATCGCCCACATCAATCTGTACGATATACAGCTTGTCGGCGTTTTCATGGCGTTTCACTTCCACAATCTTACCCGTACGAATTTCCAGGCGGGCAAAATCCGCGTATGCCACACTCTCCATCTTCTCCCTCCATTAGTAAAAGTTTTACTAAATAATCACACCATAGCGGGCAAAAGGGATCAACGGATTTTTACTAAACCCGCGAGATTCATTACACTGTCGCCAGACATTTTTTCCCCCACGCGCTAAGGGTAACCATGGCCACACTGAAAGATATCGCAAAGGAAGCGGGCGTGTCGCAGGCCACCGTGTCACGTATTCTGAATGATGACCCCACGCTGAACGTCAAGGAAGAGACGCGCCACCGTATCCTGGAAATTGCTGAAAAGCTGGAGTATCGGGGCAGCAGCGCCCGTAAAAGCCTGATTCACTTCGATCCGTGCCAGCAAATTCTGGCGCTGTACAGCTACCGCCAGGAGTTGGAGATCAACGATCCCTACTACCTCGCCATTCGCCATGGTATTGAAACCCAATGCGAAAAGCTGAATATTGGCCTGATCAACTGTTATCAGAACCAGGGACTGCCTGAGTTGGCAAAAGTCAGTGGCATTCTGATCGTCGGCAAGCCGGATGCCCAAACGCGTCAGGCCGCGCAGGTGCTGAGCGACAACATCTGCTTTATTGATTTCCACGAACCCGGTTCCGAATACGACTCCGTCGATATCGATCTGGTGCGCATCAGCAAAGAAGTGGTCGATTTCTTCGTGGCTCAGGGCGTGAAACGCATCGGGTTTATCGGCGGAGAAGATGAGCCAGGAAAAGCGGATATTCGCGAGATGGCCTTTGTGGAATATGGCCGTCTGAAGGGCGTGGTGTCTGAAAAAGATATCTGGCGCGGTGGCTTCTCCAGCTCATCGGGATACGAGCTGGCGACCAAAATGCTCGCCCAGGATGAGCGCCCGCAGGCCCTGTTTGTCGCTTCCGACTCCATCGCGATTGGCGTGCTGCGCGCCATTCACGAGAAGGGGCTTGCCATTCCGCAGGACCTCAGCCTCATCAGCGTTAACGATATTCCTACAGCCCGCTTTACCTTCCCGCCGCTCTCCACCGTGCGCATTCACTCCGAGATGATGGGCAGCCAGGGCGTGAACCTGCTGCTGGAGAAGGCCCGCGATGGCCGGGCGCTGCCGTTACAGGTGTTTGTCCCGAGCCGGTTGAAATTGCGCGGTACCACGCGATAAACCCCATGCCGGGTGGCGGCTACGCCTGACCCGGCCTACGTGTGAATTGTAGGCCCGGTAAGCGCAGCGCCACCGGGCAATAAACTCATCCCCCCTCCCCCTATTTTCGTGATTCGGTTAACGCAATTCCGTTTTACTAATTTTATTTAGTAAATATTTTACTAAACTCTCCAGCAATGATGTTTATGGCCCAAAGGGAGGCACCATGAATCGCTGGGAGAATATTCAGCTGACGCACGAAAACCGGCTCGCGCCGCGGGCGTATTTTTTTGCTTATGAGTCCATTTCCGCCGCGCGCTGCTTTGCCCGCGAAGCCAGCAGCCATTTCCAGCTGCTAAGCGGACAGTGGGCGTTTCGCTATTTCGACCATCCGCTTGACGTTCCTGAAGAATTCCCGCACTGCCTGATGAAAGAGTGGGGAACGATCACCGTTCCGGCCATGTGGCAGCTGGAAGGCCACGGTAAACTGCAGTACACCGATGAAGGCTTCCCTTTCCCGATTGACGTGCCATATGTGCCCGCCGCTAACCCTACGGGCGCCTATCAGCGCACTTTTACCCTCGGTGAGCGCTGGAACAATCGCCAGACGCTGATTAAATTTGACGGCGTGGAAACCTACTTTGAGGTTTACGTTAACGGCCATTACGTTGGCTTCAGCAAAGGCAGCCGCCTGACCGCCGAATTTGATATTTCTGCTTACGTCCACAGCGGCGAAAACCTGCTGTGCGTCCGCGTGATGCAGTGGGCGGATTCCACCTACGTGGAAGATCAGGACATGTGGTGGACCGCGGGGATCTTCCGCGATGTCTATCTGGTTGGCCGCGCATTAACGCACATTGACGATTTCACCGTGCGTACCGATTTCAACGATGACTACTGCGATGCAACGCTTTCCTGCCAGGTCGCCCTGGAAAACCTGACGTCGCAGGCGGAAAGCCTGTCGCTGGAGTATCACCTGTATGACGGCGATAGCCTGATGCAGCAGGGTACGACAGGATGCCAGCTCAACGGACGGCAAACGCTCGATTTCAGCATTGACGTCAAACAGCCGAAACAGTGGTCGGCGGAATCGCCTTACCTCTATCAGCTGCTGCTGATCCTGAAAAATGCCGCGGGGGAGATCCTCGAAGTCGTCCCGCAGCGCGTGGGCTTCCGCGACATCCAGGTGCACAATGGCCTGATGCTCATCAACAATCAGTATGTGATGCTGCATGGCGTTAACCGCCACGACAACGATCACCGCAAGGGCCGCGCAGTGGGCATGGATCGGGTGGAAAAAGATCTGATCCTGATGAAACAGCACAACATCAATTCGGTACGGACCGCCCACTATCCGAACGATCCTCGCTTTTACGAACTGTGCGATATCTATGGCCTGTTCGTGATGGCGGAAACCGACGTGGAATCTCATGGTTTCGCTAACGTCGGCGATCTGAGCCGCATCACCGACGATTCTGACTGGCAGTCCGTTTACGTGGAGCGCATTGTCCGCCACGTGGAAGCGCAAAAAAACCATCCGTCGATCGTCATCTGGTCGCTGGGCAACGAGTCCGGCTACGGCTGCAACATCCGCGCGATGGCCAAAGCCTGTAAGGCATTAGATCCGACCCGCCTGATCCATTACGAAGAAGACCGGGATGCCGAAGTGGTGGATATCATCTCCACCATGTACACCCGCGTGCCGTTGATGAACGAGTTCGGTGAGTTCCCGCACCCGAAACCGCGCATCATCTGCGAATATGCTCACGCTATGGGCAACGGTCCGGGCGGCTTAACGGAGTATCAGAACGTCTTCTATCAGCACGACGCCCTGCAAGGACACTACGTCTGGGAGTGGTGCGATCACGGAATTGAAGCGACGGACTCACAGGGCAACGTCTTCTATCAGTACGGCGGCGATTTTGGCGACTACCCGAACAATGCCAACTTCTGCCTCGACGGGCTGATTTATTCCGATCAAACCCCAAGCCCAGGCCTGAAAGAGTACAAGCAGGTGATTGCTCCGGTGAAAGTCCAGGCCGTCGATCTGGCTCACAGCAAGCTGCGAATTGAAAACAAGCTGTGGTTCAGCACGCTTGATGATTACAGCCTGCAGGTGGAGGTCAAAGCGGAAGGCGAGCTGATCAGTACCCAGCAGCTGAAAGTCCGCGATTTGGCCCCGAACAGCTGCCGCGAACTGAACATTGAACTGCCACAGACCGATGGCCGAGAAAGCTGGGTTAACGTCTGGGTCACCAAAGATTCCGCCACCCGCTACAGCGAAGCGCATCATCCTGTCGCGCAGTATCAGTTCCTGCTGGCCCCGCGTCGCCTGCAGCCTGCCCCCGTCATCTGCGACAACACCACGCCGCTGGTGGTCAGCGATGAACGCCTCACCTGTACGGTCAGCGGGCATAACTTCCGGATGGTGTTCTCCCGTCTGAACGGCAAGCTGTGCGAATGGGTGGTCAACGGCGAAGCGCTGGTGGTCGACGAAGGCAAAATCAATTTCTTCAAGCCGATGATTGATAACCATAAGCAGGAATACGAAGGCCTGTGGCAGCCAAATCATCTGCAAATCATGCAGGAGCATCTGCGGGCATTTACCGTCACGCAGGACGGCAGCGATGTGGTTATCGAAACGCAAACCACTCTCGCGCCGCCGGTGTTTGATTTCGGCATGCGCTGTACCTATCGCTGGCGAGTGACTGCCGCAGGGGCGCTGAACATTGAGCTTTCCGGCAAACCTTACGGTAACTATGCCGACATCATCCCGTGCATCGGCTTCAGCATGGGGATCGACAGCAGCCTGAGCCAGGTGACCTACTACGGCCGGGGTCCGGGCGAAAACTACCCGGACAGCCAGCAGGCCAACCTGATTGACGTCTGGCACAGCAACGTCGACAGCCTGTTCGAGAACTACCCGTTCCCGCAAAACAACGGCAACCGCCAGCACGTGCGCTGGGCCGCGCTGACTAACCGCAGCGGCAATGGCCTGATGATGATTGCCCCGCAGCCTCTGCACTTCAGTGCCTGGCCTTATACCGGCGAAAACATCCATACCGCACGGCACAGCAACGAGCTGGAGCGCAGCGGGTTTATCACCCTGAATCTCGATAGCCAGCTGATGGGACTCGGCTCCAACTCCTGGGGCAGCGAAGTGCTGGACAGCTGGCGCGTGCGCTTTAGCGAGTTCCGCTATGGCTTCACGCTGCTGCCGACCAGCGGCAACGCCCAGACGCAGGCGTTTCGCCTGCTCCCCTCCACCGCTGAATGCGAGGCCGAATAATGCATATCCTCAACTCTCTTGAGCAGTTCACTCAGGCCTATCGCGGCGGGCGTAAATGGCAACGCTGCGTGGAAGCCATCAACAATATCGACAACATCCAGCCCGGCGTCGCCTATTCGATTGGTGATTCGCTGAGCTACCGGGTGACCACCGACACCAGCGCCGATGCACTGTTCGTCGGCCATCGCCGGTATTTCGACGTGCACTACTACCTGCAAGGCTCACAGAAAATCGAGTTCGCTCGCAAAGAAACCCTGCAGGAAGTGGAGTGTTATCGCGATGAAACCGACCGCGAGTTTCTCAAAGGTTGCGGCGATACCGTACAGGTGCACGAAGGCCAGATGGTGGTTTGCGATATCGATGAGGCCTGCCGCTTTATCAGCGAAGGGCCGGTGAAAAAGGTCGTGCTGCGCGTGACCGTTGAAGACGGCTATTTCCATAACAAATAAAATCCAGCGGCGCCGACGTAGCGCCGCTATCCTCCCTGTACCCGGAGATCGTTATGTCAGATATCAAGCGTAATACCATCGGCAAGTTTGGCCTGCTGTCGCTGACCTTTGCCGCCGTGTTCAGTTTTAACAACGTCATCAATAACAACATTGAATTAGGGCTGGCGTCAGCACCGATGTTCTTCCTCGCCACGCTGTTCTACTTCATTCCGTTCTGCCTGATCATTGCCGAGTTCGTGTCGCTGAATAAGAACTCTGAGGCAGGCGTTTACGCGTGGGTGAAAAGCTCACTCGGCGGGCGCTGGGCGTTTATTACCGCTTACACTTACTGGTTCGTGAACCTCTTTTTCTTCACCTCGTTGCTGCCGCGCGTGATCGCCTATGCGTCCTACGCGTTCCTCGGCTACGAGTACATCCTGACGCCGTTTGCCACCACGGTGCTGAGCATGGTGCTGTTCGCCTTCTCCACCTGGGTCTCCACCAACGGTGCCAAAATGCTGGGGCCGATCACCTCCGTCACCTCCACGCTGATGCTGCTGCTGACCCTGTCTTATATTCTGCTGGCAGGCACGGCGCTGGTGGGCGGCATTCAGCCTGCGGATCCGATCACCGTTGAGGCGATGATCCCGAACTTCAACTGGGCGTTCCTCGGCATTACCACGTGGATCTTTATGGCAGCGGGCGGGGCGGAATCCGTGGCGGTGTACGTTAACGACGTCAAAGGCGGTTCCAAATCCTTCGTCCGGGTGATCATCCTCGCCGGGATCTTCATCGGCGTGTTGTACTCCATTTCGTCGGTGCTGATTAACGTCTTCGTCCACAGCAAAGAGCTGAAATACACCGGCGGTTCCGTACAGGTGTTCCACGGTCTGGCGGCTTATTTCGGCCTGCCGGAAGTGATGATGAACCGCTTTGTCGGCCTGGTCTCCTTTACCGCGATGTTTGGTTCACTGCTGATGTGGACCGCCACCCCGGTAAAAATCTTCTTCTCAGAAATTCCGGCCGGGATCTTCGGGGCGAAAACGGTCGCGCTGAATGAGAACGGCGTTCCGGCGCGCGCCGCCTGGATCCAGTTCCTGATTGTTATCCCGCTGATGATCATCCCGACCATGGGATCCAACACGGTGCAGGATCTGATGAACACCATCATCAACATGACCGCTGCCGCCTCGATGCTGCCCCCGCTGTTCATTATGCTGGCTTACCTGCACCTGCGTCGTAAGCTCGACCATCTGCCGCGCGATTTTAAAATGGGCTCACGCACCACCGGCATGGCTATTGTGTCGATGCTGATTGTGATTTTTACCATCGGCTTTGTGGCCTCCACGTTCCCAACGGGCGGCAATATCCTGACCATTATTTTCTACAACGTGGGCGGAATTGTGATTTTCCTTGGCTTCGCCTGGTGGAAATACAGTAAATATGTCAAAGGGCTGTCAAAAAAGGAGCAGGAAACTGAAGCCGCTCCTGCGTCTGCCACACAATAAAAACACAACAGGGATACGACAGGCATGAAACTCTCTACCTCTCTGACGCCGTTGGCCTGGGCATTCCTGCTCAGCGCCACCGCGCAGGCCGCCAGCGCGGATAATTATAAGAACGTGATTAATCGCACCGGTGCTCCGCAGTCTATGCAGGACTTTGACAGCGACGATCACCAGCGCTTCAGTCCGTTCTTCGATCTGGGTAGCTGGCACGGCCTGCTGCTGCCGGACGGCCCGGCCACCGCGGGCGGCTTCCCTGGCCCGGCGCTGCTGACCGAAGAATACATCAACTTCATGGCGACCAATTTCGACCGGCTGACCGTTTGGCGCGACGGTAAAAAAGTCGATTTCACCCTGAAGGCGTGGAGCATTCCCGGCGCGCTTATCCAGACGCTGACCGCGCCGGGGGTAGAGATAACAATGGCGCTGCGTTTTGCCAGCAACAGAACGTCGCTACTGGAAACCCAAATCACCAGCCGCGGGCCGCTGACGCTGCAATGGGACGGTGCGCTGCTGGAAAAACTGGAGGCCAAAGACGGCAAGCCCGTGTCGGATAAAACCATCGACAGCGCCTTCCCGGGTTACAACCGTCAGCTGCACGCGACGCCCAATGGCGTCACCGTCACCTTCGGGAAAGTCCGCTCGACGTGGGATTTGCTGACCTCCGGTGAATCGCAGTATCAGGTGCATAAATCCATTCCGCTGGACACCAAAATTGACGGACACCGCTTCACCAGCACCGCCAAAATCAACGGTTCCACCACCCTGTGGACCACGTATTCGCATCTGCTGACAGCGGATGAAGTCAGTCATGAGAAAGCGCAGATCCGCGATATTTTCGCTCGTCCGGCTCACTACATGCAGGCCTCTGAAAAACGCTGGGAAGGCTATTTGCAGCGGGGGCTGAACAATCCGGACGCCACCGCAGAACAAACGCGCGTGGCGGTGAAAGCCATCGAAACGTTGAACGGCAACTGGCGTTCGCCGGGCGGTGCGGTGAAATATAATACCGTTACGCCGTCGGTCACCGGGCGCTGGTTCTCCGGTAACCAGACCTGGCCGTGGGACACCTGGAAACAGGCGTTTGCGATGGCGCATTTCAACCCGGAAATCGCCAAGGACAATATCCGTGCGGTGTTTTCCTGGCAGGTGAAAGCGGACGATAAAGTGCGTCCGCAGGATGCCGGTTTTGTGCCGGATCTGATTGCCTGGAACCCAAGCCCTGAACGCGGCGGCGACGGTGGCAACTGGAATGAACGCAATACCAAACCAAGCCTGGCGGCATGGTCGGTGATGGGGGTATACAACGTCACGAAGGATAAAACGTGGCTGGAAGAGATGTATCCGAAGCTGGTCGCTTATCACGACTGGTGGCTGCGTAACCGCGATCACAACCACAACGGCGTGCCGGAATATGGCGCCACCCGCGATAAAGCCCACAACACCGACAGCGGCGAGATGCTGTTCACGGTGAAAAAAGGCGATAAAGAACAAACGCTCTCCGGCCTGAAAAACTACGAAGCGACCGTCAGCAAAGGCGATTACGATAGCCTGCAAATTCCGGCGCAGGTGGCCGCTTCCTGGGAGTCCGGGCGCGATGATGCGGCGGTGTTCGGCTTTATCGATAAAGATCAGCTGGATAAATACGTGCAAAACGGCGGCAAGCGCAGCGACTGGACGGTCAGCTTCGCCGAAAACCGCGACAGCAAAGGAACGCTGCTGGGCTATTCACTGATGCAGGAGTCCGTCGATCAGGCAAGCTATCTGTACAGCGATAACCGTTATCTGGCGCAAGTGGCGACGATCCTCGGCAAAAAAGAGCAGGCCAGCCGCTTTAATCAGCAGGCGGACAAACTCGCCAACTATATCAATACCTGCATGTTCGACACCCGGACCGGGTTCTACTACGACATTCGTATTGAGGAGAAGCCGCTGGCAAATGGCTGTGCCGGGAAGCCGATTGTTGAGCGCGGTAAAGGCCCGGAAGGCTGGTCACCGCTGTTTAACGGCGCAGCCACTCAGGAGCATGCCGACGCGGTGGTGGCCGTGATGCTCGACCCGAAAGAGTTCAACACCTTCGTCCCGCTGGGCACGGCAGCGCTAACCAGTCCGGCATTTGGCCCGGATATATACTGGCGCGGACGCGTTTGGGTAGACCAGTTCTGGTTTGGTCTGAAAGGAATGGAACGCTACGGCCATCGCGATGCGGCGCTGAAACTGGCGGAAACCTTCTTCAGCCACGCCAAAGGGCTAACCACCGACGGACCGATTCAGGAAAACTACAACCCGCTGACCGGTGCTCAGCAGGGTGCACCGAACTTCTCCTGGAGTTCTGCGCATTTGTATATGTTGTATAACGATTTTTTCCATAAGCAGTAGTTTGTCAGTGCCCGGTGGCGGCGTGCGCCTTACCGGGCCTACACGATCGGACTCGTAGGCCGGGCAAACGCAGTGCCGCCCGGCAGTCCTTCACACCTCAGGCAGCAACCCGACGAAACTACGTTTCTTGCGCGGTTCCGACATCATCGCATCAAGCTTTTCCACGCAGGCCAGATAGTGCGGGGTTTTCTTGTGCGCCAATACCGCGTCATCATCGGTGTAGGCTTCATAGATAAAAAAGCGGGTTTGCACCTCCGGGTCCTGCAATACATCGAAGCGCAGATTGCCCGGCTCCTGGAGTGCGCCTTCGTGATTGGCGCGAAACACCTCGAGAAAATCGTCAACCCGCTCCGGTTTGATGTTGATCTCTACCAGCGTCACGTTCATTGGCCTTCCCCCTGCTTTTCTTCCTGCCAGAACTGGTACGCCTCGCGCGCGCGCATATTCTCGTGGACCACTTTTTTCACGGCTTTCAGCATCGCCAGCGGGGCGCTGGACTGGAAAATGTTGCGCCCCATGTCCACGCCGGACGCGCCCTGATCGATAGCCCGCCAGCACATCTCCAGCGCTTCGTGTTCCGGCAGTTTTTTCCCACCAGCAATCACAATCGGCACCGGGCAGCTGGCGGTCACTTTTTCAAAGCCCTCTTCCACGAAGTAGGTTTTGACGAAGGTCGCCCCCATTTCTGCGGCAATACGGCTTGCCAGCGAGAAGTAACGGGCGTCACGCGTCATCTCTTTGCCGACCCCCGTCACCGCCAGCACCGGCATGCCATAGCGATTGCCCGCATCCACCAGCTTGATGATATTGCTGATCGACTGATGCTCATATTCACTGCCGATATACACCTGCGCCGCCACTGCGGCGACGTTCAGGCGCAGCGCGTCCTCCATCGTCACCGCCACACACTCGTTGGACAGCTCGCTCAGTATCGAGTTGCCGCCGGAAGCGCGCAGCACCACCGGTTTGTTGGTCGCTGCGGGAACGGTGCTGCGCAGAATACCGCGCGTGCACATCAGCACGTCCGTCTCTCCAAACAGCGGCGCAATCGACAAATCAATGCGCTCAAGCCCGGTGGTTGGCCCCTGAAAATAGCCGTGGTCAAAGGCCAGCATCACCGTGCGGTTGCTTTGCGGATTGAAAATTCGGGCGAGCCGCGACTGCATACCCCACTCCAGAGAGCCGCAGCCCTTCAGGGCATAAAGCGTATTCTTCTGCGGGCGGTCGAGCCCAAAGTCTTTACCGTCTTTGATATCGTCTAAATCAGCCATTGTTCCCTCCCTCAGAAATCGTATTTGCCAATGTTGTCTTTGGTGAAGACCACGCGTTCCGGCAGCAGCACAATGCCGTTCCCTTTCGCTTCATACTGGTAGCCCTGCACGCTGTTCGGCTCGACTTTCAACTCGCCAATGTCTTTCACCGCTACGCTATCCCCTACGTTCAAATCGCCTTTTTTCAGCAGGTGATCGGCGACGTTAACCGCAATTTTGCCCTGCTCCACCACGTCCCACAGGCCAAAGGCTTTTACGGTGCCGCGCTCAACGTACGGACGCATCACGTTTGGCGTGCTGAAGCCGACGATCGCCACCCCTTCGCGCTTCAGGTTTTCTGCGGCCTGGGCTGCCGCGGGTAAGGCGTTCGCATCCGGGGCGATAATCGCATCGAGATCCGGATACGCTTTCAGAATACTTTCAGCCGTTTGCAGGGATTTAGTGGCATCGTTATAGCCAAACTGGGTGGTGACGATTTGCCACTGCGGATGGTCTTTGGCGATTTTGGCTTTCGCTTCTTTCACCCACTGATTTTGATCCGTCACGGTGGGACTTGAGTAGAAGAACGCGACTTTGGCATCGGGCTTGGTGACCTGTTTTCCCGCCATATCCACCAGCAGGCCGCCCAGCTGCTCTGGCGTGCCCTGGTTGATGTAAATGCTGCGGCACTCCGGTTTGGTGTCAGAGTCCCAGGTCAGCACCTTCACCCCGCGTTGCATCGCGCGTTTCAGCGCCGGACAAAGACCGTCCGGCGAGACGGCGGATACGATAATCGCGTTATAGCCCTGATTGACGAAGTTGTTGATAAGCTGTACCTGGCCGGAGACGCTTGGCTCGGTTGGGCCGTCGTAGGTCACATCGGCCCCCAGCTGCTTGCCCGCTTCTTTCGCGCCGTTGCCGCCGCTGGTAAAGAAGCCCACCCCCACCAGTTTCGGGATAAACGCGATTCTGTCTGCCGCCTGCACGGCGACGACGCTCATTGCCAGCGCCAGGGCGCTCAGTTGCACACACAGTTTTGCTTTCATCTTATGCTCCGATTGTTTTGCGCGTAAGAAGCCGACGCCACACCGTGCGCACCCCTTCACGATGCAGACTCAGCGAACGTCCCATCACCACGACCACCAACAGCGCCCCGGACAGCGCGCTCGATACCTGATTCGGGATCCCGACCATCTGTAAACCCTGTTGCAGATACCCCACCAGCAAGGCCGCCAGCGCGGTACCGATAACCGACCCCGAACCCCCGTAAATATTGGCCCCGCCGAGCACCGCGGCGGTCAGCGCGGGCATCAGCAAGTCCCGCCCTAAATCCGAGCGTGCCGAACCAAAATAGGAGACCAGAATCACTGCCGCGATGGCGGAAGCCAAACCGACCAGGCCGTACAGCGCGTAAGGCATCCCGTTGACCGACAGCGCGGCATAGCGAGCCGCCCGAGGGTTTTGCCCAAGCAGGAAGAGATGGCGGCCAAAGCGCCCACGGTGCGCCAGCAGCCAGAAGAAAAAGGTCATGACGATAAACAGCACCAGCGGAACGGGCATCCCCAGCAGCGTCAGATTGGCAAACGCGGTGAAGCTGTCAGGAAAACCGCCAATACCTTCATAGCCCGTCGCCCCGGCCATTCCGGAAAGCAGCAGCGCGCCGCCGCCGTATAAATAAAGCGTGCCCAGGGTGATAACCAGCGGGCTGATCCCGGTGTAGTGGATAAGCGCGGCGTTAATCACGCCGCACAGCAGCCCGAGCGCCAACGTCAGCGGAACGGCAACGCTCATCGGCCAGCCCGCCTGCATCATCACGCCCAATGCAATCGCACACAGGCCAATGGTCGAGCCGAGCGAAATATCGATCCCACCGCTGATGATCACCAGCGTCAGCGGCAGCGCCACAATGCCGATGCAGATGAAATCGCTGGTGCTAAACAGCAGCATATTCACATCCAGCATGCGAGGATTAAGGGCACCAAACAGCAGGATTTCTAACACCAGCAGAACAAGCAGCGCGCTTTCCCAGTTGAGCTTCATTTACGCCACCTCTTTGTTTTTACGCTTTGGAAAGGGGCTGACGCGTTTTCCCCCTTTATTTCCTGGCTGGAAACGGCTGTATTTCAGCGCCCGCTGGTGACGGGCCAGCGCCTGACGCAGACGCCCATCCAGCACCAATACCCCGAGGAGCACCATCCCGGCGATAAAGTCGTTCCACCAGGCAGGCAGTTTGAACAGCACCAGAACCGTATCGATTTGGGTGAGGAAGAATGCGCCGAGGAAAGCGCCAATCAGCGTGCCGGTACCGCCGAGCAGTGAAACCCCGCCCAACACGCAGGCGGCGATGGCTTTCATCTCCAGCCCGCTGCCGGTCTGATTCGGCACAAAGCCAATCTGCGCGGCGAAGATGATGCCGCCGCAGGCCGCGAGCATACCGTTGAAGGTAAAGGCCAGCATGCGCGTACGGTTCACGCCCACGCCCAGCTGGCGCGCGGCGGCGAGGTTGTCGCCAACCGCATAAAAATCGCGGCCAAAAGTGGTGCGAGCCAGCAGCCATGCGCCCGCCAGCAGAAGCCCCAACGTCAGCCAGCCTAATGAGGAGATCCCCAACAACACCGGTTCCGAGAGCGCTTTCAGGCTGTCCGGCAGCCCTTCAATCCATTTGCCGCCGGTCCACAGCAGCATCACCCCGCGATACAACCCCAGCGTGCCCAGGGTGGCAACAATCGCCGGAATGCGGAAACCCACCACCAGCAGCCCGTTGAAGGCCCCGGCCAGCGCGCCAATCGCCAACGCAAACACTATCGCCACCGGTAAGCCGTAACCGTTGTTCAGCGCCACGCCAACCGCAATCGCGCTCAGGCCGACGGTCGACCCCACCGACACGTCGATATTGCGGGTCAGCATCACCAGCGCCGCGCCCAACGCCAGCAGGCACAGGATTTGCGAGCTGGAGAAAATCATCGCCAGCGTTTGCAGGCTAAAGTAGGCAGGGTTGAGCGCCACCAGCACGGCAAACAGCACCACGATGGCGAGAAAGGCGCTGAGTTCACGGTTTTTCAGTAACGTCTTCATGCCTGCCCTCCAAACGCCAGCGTCATCATCCGCTCAACGCTGATGGCCTGGCTTGCCAGCTCGCCGCTCAGGTGGCCCTGATGCATCACCAGCACCCGATCTGCCAGGCCCGGGAACTCATCGACATCGCTGGAAATCATCAGCACCGCCACGTTTTGCGCCGCCACGCTTTTCAGCAGCTGGTAGATATCCGCGCGGGCGGAGACGTCCACCCCGCGCGTCGGTTCGTCCACAATCAGCAGCAAAGGATTCGCCTCCAGACAACGCGCCAGCAGGACCTTTTGCTGGTTGCCGCCGGACAGCGTGCGCACGGGCTGATCCGCATCGTTCAACTTGATGCCCAGCGCCCGGTGATAACGCTCCACCACCGCCGCTTCGCGCTTGCCCTCCTGCCACAGAGAAGGCTGATTAAAGAGAACCGTGTTCCAGCGGATGGGCGCATCCAGAAACAGCCCGGATACCTGACGATCCTCCGGCAGATACACCAGACCGCTCGCCAGACGCGCACGGGTGCTGTCACGGCTGATGTCACGATTCTCCAGCCACACCCGCCCGGCCCGCACCGGACGCAGGCCGTACAGCGTTTCCGCAAATTCAGTGCGCCCGGATCCCACCAGCCCTGCCAGGCCAACAATTTCGCCCGCGTGGATCTCAAAGCTGAGATCGATAAATCCTTCGCCGGTCAGGTCTTCCACCCGCAGCACGGGGAAATCCTGCGGCTGCGTGCGCCGATTGCCGGGCAGCGCCAGCCACAGCTTTTGCGTGTCGCTCAGATCTTTATCCCGGCTGACGGGGGTCATCGCGGCGATCAGTTCAGCGTCGCGGTGATCGCTCGTTGCACCGCTTAACACCACGGCACCGTCACGCATCACGGAGACATGGTCTGCCAGCGCGCGGATCTCCGGCAGCTTGTGCGAAATGAACACAATCCCGACGCCCAGACTCTGTAAAGCACGGATCTGGCGGAACAGCCGCTCGGTTTCGCCGGGCGTTAATGACGCCGTGGGTTCATCAAGGATCAGGATCTGCGCCTCGCGCATGAGGCCACGGAGGATCTCCACCATTTGCTGATCCGCCACTTCCAGGGTGCTGGCGGAAGCCTGAAGATTCAGCTGGCAGTTCAGCTGCATGAGTTTTTCGGCCAGTCTGGCGTCGATATCCGGCAGACGCGGCAGGCGAAACAGGATGTTTTCCTTTACCGTCAGATTGGGAAACAGCATCGGCTCCTGCGGCACCAGATAGATCCCCAGCTGATGCGCCTGCCCCGGCTTAAGACGCGCAAAAGATTTCCCATTGACGATCAGTTCACCTTCATCCGGCGTTTCCACCCCGGCGACGATCTTCATCAGCGTCGATTTTCCCGCACCGTTGCCGCCCATCAGCGCATGCACCTGGCCTGAAAGCAGTGTGAAATCAATGCCTTTTAGCACGGCAACGCCGGAGAAATGCTTGCGAATTTGGCGGGCTTCAATCAGTGGCTGCATGATCGCCTCTCGGTTGAACAAATGATTTTTAGAATTAATAATGTTCAAAAGCGTAGACGGTGAACTATATTTACAACCGTGCAAGGATCACAGTTTTATGCTTTCGATCGTCTTATACCGGCTGTGAGCAATGAATGATCGGTTTTGCCAGTGGCTTCACATTTTCGGGCCATGCAACCGCGAACATATGATCTAGATTTTTATAAGAGTTCACTTTATGAGCGAAAAACGCATTGAGGAAAGCCGCTACGCCGGTCTGGCGCTGGCGGAAGAGGAACTGGTGGCGCGCGTGGCATGGTGTTACTACCACGACGGGCTGACCCAAAACGACATCGGCGAGCGCCTTGGCCTGCCGCGTTTAAAAATTTCCCGATTACTGGAAAAAGGCAGGCAGTCCGGGGTGATCCGCGTGCAGATCAACTCGCGTTACGAAGGCTGTCTGGCGCTGGAAACCGCGCTACAGCAGCGCTTTGGTCTGAAGATCACTCGCGTTTTGCCCGCCCTCAATACGCCACCGATGAACGTGCGATTAGGGATTGGCGCGGCGCAATCGCTGATGGGCGTACTGGCGCCAGGACAGCTGCTGGCGGTCGGGTTTGGTGAAGCCACCATGAGCTGCCTTCAGCATCTCAGTGGGTTTATCGGCTCGCAGCAAATCCGTCTGGTGACGCTTTCCGGCGGCGTTGGGCCCTATATGACCGGCATCGGCCAGTTGGATGCGGCGTGTAGCGTCAGCATGATCCCGGCCCCCTTACGCGTTTCATCGCCGGAAGTGGCCGAGATCTTACGCCGTGAATCAAGCGTCCGTGATGTGATCTTAGCGGCAGGTGCCGCCGATGCCGCGGTGGTGGGTATTGGCGCTATCGATCAGCGGAAAGACGCCACGATCCTGCGTTCCGGCTACATCAGCGAAGGCGAACAGCTGATGTACGCCCGCAAAGGCGCGGTCGGCGATATCCTCGGCTATTTCCTGCAAGCCGACGGACAGCGCGTGGAAGGGCTTGAAATCCATCGGGAACTGCTGGGCGTGACCCTGGATGAACTGGCGCAACTGCCGACCATCGTCGGCGTGGCGGGCGGAGAAGAGAAAGCGCAGGCTATTTACGCCGCCCTCATCGGCAAGCGCATCAACGGCCTGGTAACGGAAGAGACAACAGCACGCGCGGTGCTGTCGCTGGCGGGCTAATCCGCCGGGTGCCGCGCGACAACAAGCGAGGCGCATGTCATGAGTTACCTTTTAGCGTTAGACGCAGGCACAGGCAGCATCCGGGCGGTGATTTTCGATCTGGCAGGCCGCCAGATAGCGGTCGGACAGGCTGAATGGAAGCACCTGAGCGTCGAAGGCGTTCCCGGTTCCATGGAGTTTGATCTCAGCCTTAACTGGCAACTGGCCTGCCAGTGCATTCGTCAGGCGCTGGAACGCGCCAACCTGAGCGGTGCCGATATTCAGTCCGTGGCCTGCTGTTCGATGCGCGAAGGCATTGTGCTCTACAACCGCAACGGCGAGGCCATTTGGGCCTGCGCCAACGTCGACGCTCGCGCCAGTCGGGAAGTTGCCGAGCTCAAAGAGATCCACGATTACCGCTTCGAGTCCGAGGTATATGACGTCTCCGGGCAGACGCTGGCGCTCTCCGCAATGCCGCGTTTGCTGTGGCTGGCTCACCATCGCCCGGATATCTACCGCAACGCGGCAACCATCACCATGATAAGCGACTGGCTGGCGGCAAAACTCTCCGGTGAGCTGGCCGTTGATCCCTCTAACGCCGGCACGACCGGCATGCTGGATCTGTTCAGCCGCGACTGGCGACCAGGCCTGTTAGATATGGCGGGCTTACGCGCGGATATCCTCTCTCCGGTCAAAGAAACGGGCACCGTGCTCGGCGCGATAACGCAAGACGCGGCGCAGCAAAGCGGCCTGCGTGCGGGCACCCCTGTGGTCATGGGCGGCGGCGATGTGCAGTTGGGCTGTCTGGGTCTTGGGGTTGTTCGTCCAGGGCAGACCGCCGTACTGGGCGGCACCTTCTGGCAGCAGGTGGTGAATTTGCCGGAGGTCCGCACCGATCCGGAAATGAATATTCGGGTGAACCCTCACGTCATTCCCGGCATGGCACAGGCGGAATCAATCAGTTTCTTTACCGGTTTAACCATGCGCTGGTTCCGCGATGCGTTTTGCGCAGAAGAAAAGCTGATCGCCGAACGCCTGGGCACCGACACCTATGCGCTGCTGGAAGAGATGGCGAGCCGCGTACCGGCAGGCTCGCACGGGGTGATGCCGATTTTCTCTGACGCCATGCATTTCAAGCAGTGGTACCACGCCGCGCCGTCGTTTATTAACCTCTCCATCGACCCGGAAAAATGCAACAAAGCGACGCTGTTCCGTGCACTGGAAGAGAATGCGGCGATTGTCTCCGCCTGCAACCTGGCGCAGATTTCCCAGTTCTCCGGCGTGAAGTTCGACAGCCTGGTCTTCGCGGGCGGCGGCTCAAAAGGCGCATTGTGGAGCCAGATTTTAAGCGATGTCACCGGCCTGCCGGTGCGGGTGCCTGAAGTGAAAGAAGCCACCGCGCTCGGCTGTGCGATTGCGGCAGGAACAGGTGCAGGTCTTTATCCCGATATGGCCAGCACTGGCGAAAAACTGGTGACCTGGAGCCGGGTCTTCACCCCCAACCGCGAGCACCGGGAGCTTTACAAAGGCATGCTGGAGAAATGGCAAAAAGTGTACGCCGACCAGCTCGGCCTGGTCGACAGCGGCCTGACGACGTCGATGTGGCAGGCTCCGGGGCTCGGGCGCGCAGGCTAACGCACTTTGTATCACAACGTATCAGCCCCCTGATGGCTTACACAGGCATGAAAAATCGGGGGGTTATGAACACATTCCCCTTACATCCGCATGTTGAGATAGCTCCGTCAAACAAACACACTGGAGTGACCATCATGCTGAACACATTGACCACCTCAACCCTGATTGCGGCCCTTTCCCTTGCCACCGTCTCGGCCTGCCAGGCCGAGGACACCACTTTCAATTTTAATCAACAGCAACACGTGAATGCAGGCGTGCTGAACGTAGGCTACATCGATATCGGCCCGAAAAATGGCCAGGCCGTCATTCTGCTGCACGGCTGGCCCTACGACGCCCACAGCTTTGCCGATGTCGCCCCGCGCCTGGCGAAACAGGGCTATCGGGTGATCGTCCCTGACCTACGCGGTTTTGGCAGCACCCACTTTATTTCTGCAAACACACCCCGCAACGGGCAGCCCTCCGCACTGGCGAAAGATACCGTAGATTTGATGGACGCGCTGAACATCAAACAAGCCGTTTTCGCAGGCTATGACTGGGGTGCGCGTACGGCGGATATCGTGGCAGCGCTGTGGCCTGAGCGGGTGAAAGCGCTGGTGTCGGTTAGCGGCTACCTGATCAGCAGCCAGCAGGTAGGTGAAAAACCGCTGCCGCCAAAAGCGGAACAACAGTGGTGGTATCAGTTCTATTTCGCGACCCCGCGCGGGGCGGCGGGCTATTCACAGAATACTCATGATTTCGCCAAACTGATCTGGCAGCAGGCATCTCCAGGCTGGAAATTCAGCGATGCGACCTTCAACGTCAGCGCCACATCGCTGGATAACCCCGATCACGTCGCCGTGACCCTGAGCAATTACCGCTGGCGTCAGGGCCTGGAAAAAGGCGAAGCCAAATACGCCCAGTACGAACAAAAACTGGCAATGCTCCCGACCATCAGCGTACCCACCATCACCATCGAGGGGGATGACAACGGAGCGCCGCATCCTGAACCAAAAGCCTACGCTGCCAAATTTACCGGCAAATATGAGCACCGTACTTTCAGCGGTAACATTGGGCACAATCCTCCACAGGAAGCTCCGGTTGAGTTCGCCAAAGCGGTCGCGGATGCCGACGCGCTGGCCCGCTAAAAACGACTATGCTTTTTGCTGACCTATTCACTTTTCAGGAGCTTCGGGTGGATCATATTGATCATATCCTGGTCGTCGACGACGATCGCGACATTCGCGAACTGGTGGTCGACTACCTGCAGAAATCCGGCTACCGCGCCAGCGGGGCAGCTAATGGCAAAGAGATGCGCGCGGCGCTGGATAAGCAGCATGTGGATTTGGTGGTGCTGGATGTGATGATGCCGGGCGACGACGGCCTGACGCTGTGTCGCCAGCTGCGCAGCGGTGAGCATAAAGATATGCCCATTCTGATGCTTACCGCTCGAAGCGATGACTCCGACCGTATTCTTGGCCTTGAAATGGGCGCAGACGATTATCTGGTCAAACCGTTCGTGGCGCGGGAACTGCTAGCGCGCATCAAAGCTATCCTGCGACGTTTCCGTACCCTGCCGCCAAACCTTCAGGTTTCCGAAGCCGGACGCCTGCTGGCTTTCGGCGACTGGCTGCTCGATACCACCACCCGTCATCTGATTGATAACCAGGGGACGATCGTGGCGCTTAGCGGAGCAGAATATCGCCTGCTACGGGTGTTTCTCGATCACCCCCAGCGGGTGCTCACGCGAGACCAACTGCTCAATCTGACTCAGGGACGCGATGCCGAATTGTTTGAACGCTCTATCGATCTGCTAATTAGCCGTGTACGCCAGCGGCTGAATGATGATGCGCGAACGCCCGCCTACATCAAAACGGTACGTAGCGAGGGCTATGTGCTGTCGATGCCAGTGATCATCAAAGCGTTGCGCGAATGAGCCTTTGGCCGCGCTCCTTGTTGGCTCGGCTGAGCATCGTGGTGCTGGCGGGCCTGCTTATCGCCAATACGCTCAGCCTGTCACTGGTGATGCTGGAGCGTAACGAAAGTGCACGCAGCGTCATGCTCGGCAATCTGGAGTATGACGTGGGTACCAGCGTCGCCATCATCAACCGCCTCCCGGCCAATGAGCGGGAAGCCTGGCTGCCGCGTCTGGCGCGCGGTAACTATCGCTATCTGCTATCTTCCGGAATGCCCGGGCAACCGCCTGCCGATAAACGTTCCCGGGATGCTATTCAGTCTTTAACACAAACGCTTGCAGACCGTTATCCTCTGTATTTCACCGCTGTGCCCGGCCCAGTTTCTCATATTCAGGCTCACGTGACGCTGGACGATGGTTCCCCGCTGACGCTCGATTTAATCCCCCATATGCCTCCGGTCGCCCGCTGGTTACCGGTGGTGCTGATTATCCAGCTTCTGCTGCTCAGTCTGTGCGCATGGCTGGCGGTGCGAATGGTCACACGTCCATTCTCCCGTTTTACCCACGCCGTTGAAACACTGGAGCCCACCAGCGCTCAGGTGATGCCGGAACGCGGGCCGCGGGAGGTACAGCTGGCCGCCAAAGCGTTTAACGCCATGCAGGAACGCATTCAGGACCATCTGAAAGAGCGGGCGCAGATTCTGGCGGCGATTTCACACGATCTGCAAACCCCGATCACCCGCATGAAGCTGCGCGTCGAGATGGCTAACGATCCCCCGCTGCGGGAAAAACTCACCCAGGATCTGGATCATATGACTCAGTTGGTGCGCGAAGGGATCGCCTATGCGCGATCCTCTGAGCGGCTGGAAGAGGCAGAACAGCGCATTGAATTACGCAGCTTTCTCGACAGTTTAACCTGCGACTACACCGACGTCGGAAAAGAGGTCAAGTTTACCAGCGATAACCCGGCGTTACCGCTTGCTACACGGCCTCAGGCGCTGCGTCGGGTGATGAGCAATCTACTGGATAACGCGTTGAAATATGGCGGCAATGCGGAGGTTCATCTGCAGACGGAGGCTACCGGGTTCGCACAGATTATCGTTACCGATAACGGCCCGGGGCTCCCGGAAGCGGAGTTGGACAAGGTGCTTCAGCCGTTCTATCGCGTGGAGAATTCCCGTAATCGCACGACCGGCGGAACCGGACTGGGGCTGGCCATTGCGGCGCAATTAGTGGCGCAAATGGGCGGCAGGCTCACCTTGTCGAACCGGGCAGACGGCGGATTGCAGGTCAGTGTCGCGCTGCCCATGCGCTAATGTGTATTGCACTGTATCTGTCGATGGACGGATACAGTGCCTGACAACCCCGCGGATATTCACACACATCCTCAACACATTCCGGGGCTGTAATAACCTCGTTCTCCCCCACCTAACGAGGTCTGCTATGTCACTGTTCATTGCCTTTCTTGCTGGCACCCTGAGCCTGCTCAGCCCCTGCACGCTGCCAGTCATCCCTTTACTGTTTGCAGGTTTTCGCGGTAAACCCCTTCAGCTTTTCGCGATGCTGCTGGGCATGGTAGCAATGTTTGTCGCCGTTTCTTTACTGGTCACCGTGGCCAGTGACTGGGTCGTCCAGGCGACCCTTATTGGCCGCTGGATAGCGCTGACGTTGCTGGGATGTGCCGCTCTTGGACTGCTCTTCCCACGGGTCGCTGAACGCGTGCTGCGCCCGGCCATCCAGCTCGGCGATCTCCTTAACGAACGCAGCATCCGCACCCACGGCATACTTTCCGCTGTTCTCGCCGGGATGGCCGTTGGGCTCCTGTGGTCACCGTGCGCAGGCCCGGTACTGGGGGCCATTTTGGGACTAAACCTGGCGGGTGGTCAGCCGGTAAGCACGGCTGTGCTACTGACTGCCTACGGCACAGGGTGTGCAGCCATGCTGGCACTGCTGGGTATCGCGGGTCAGAAAGCCGTTAATGAACTGCGAGGCAAACAGGCGGTGATGAGTCGCCTGCGTCAGTTGGCAGGTGTCGCGATGCTCGGTTCTGTCGTGCTGACGGCTACGGGCATGGCCAGCGTGCTTCAGGGCGCAAACGGCGTGGCAGATAAGTTGGAACAACGACTGCTGACGCTGACTCCTGCGCCGGAGCCCAGACTGATCCCAACCGCAGAGACGCAACCCACCAGCACGATGCCCTCGCTGGCGGGCGGCACGGGCTGGATTAACGGCAATCCCGCCACACCCGAATCCTTGAAGGGGAAAGTGGTACTGATCGATTTCTGGACCTTCGACTGCATCAACTGCCAACACACATTGCCCCACGTGCGTGAGTGGGCCAACAAATATCGCCAGCAGGGGTTGGTCGTGATTGGCGTGCATACGCCGGAATATCCCTGGGAGAAAAACCGTCAGTCGGTGAAGAATGCGGTCAACCAATGGCAGCTTTCCTACCCGGTGGTCACCGATAACGACTACCAGATCTGGAATGCTTTTGGTAATCAGTACTGGCCTGCGCACTACTATTTTGATGTGAAGGGGCAGTTACGCTACACCGCTTTTGGTGAAGGGGATTACGCCCATCAGGAGCAGGTGATCCAGCAGTTGCTGAAAGAAGCTAAAGCTTGACGCTGACAGAGTGCGGGGAATTTGAATCCCATCACATTCACCGCACGCCCCCTTTCCCCTTTTGCCTGCTGAAGGCTAAATTAACAACTCATCCGACCACATAACAATAATTTTACACTGGAAGCGATTATGAGCCACTACCCGTCACTCTTCGCCCCGCTCGATCTGGGCTTCACTACCCTGAAGAACCGCGTTCTGATGGGCTCGATGCACACAGGTCTGGAGGAACGCCCGGACGGCCCTGAACGACTGGCTGCCTTTTATGCTGAGCGCGCCCGTCACGGCGTGGCGCTGATCGTCACCGGCGGTGTGGCCCCGGCGCTTTCAGGTGTTGGAATGGAAGGCGGCGCTGTGCTCAACGATGCCAGCCAGCTTGCCCATCATCGCCCGGTGACTGATGCGGTGCATAAAGAAGGCGGCAAAATTGCGCTGCAAATTCTCCACACCGGACGCTACAGCTATCAGCCTCGCCCTGTGGCACCTTCTGCGCTTCAGGCTCCTATCAACCGCTTTAAGCCGCACGCGCTGACGCACGATGAAATTCTGGTGCTGATTGACGACTTTGCGCAGTGTGCACTGCTGGCCCGCGAAGCAGGCTATGACGGCGTAGAAGTGATGGGTTCGGAAGGCTATCTGATTAACGAGTTTTTGGCGGCACGCACCAACCAGCGTGAAGACGAATGGGGCGGAAGCTGGGAAAAACGCATGCGCTTTGCTGTTGAAGTCGTTCGTGCCGTGCGTGAACGTGTCGGCGATGACTTCATCATTATCTACCGTTTATCCATGCTGGACCTGGTGGAAGGCGGTGGCAACTTCGAGGAAACCGTCCAGTTGGCACAGGCCATTGAAGCGGCGGGTGCAACGATCATCAACACCGGCATTGGCTGGCACGAAGCACGTATTCCGACTATCGCCACCCCGGTGCCGCGTGGGGCATTCACGTGGGTAACGCGCAAGCTGAAAGGCCAGGTGAACATTCCTCTGGTCACCACCAATCGCATTAACGATCCGCAGGTTGCCGATGAGATCCTCGAACGCGGCGACGCGGATATGGTCTCGATGGCGCGACCGTTCCTGGCGGATGCCGAGCTGTTGTCCAAAGCGCAAAGCGGCCGCGCCGATGAGATCAATACCTGCATCGGCTGTAATCAGGCCTGCCTCGATCAAATCTTTATGGGCAAAGTGACCTCCTGCCTGGTGAATCCGCGCGCCTGTCATGAAACGCGGATGCCCATCGCCGCGGCACAGCACACGAAAAATCTGGCAGTGGTTGGCGCAGGCCCTGCGGGTCTTGCATTTGCCGTTAACGCGGCGGCTCGCGGTCATCAGGTCACGCTGTTTGATGCAGCCGGTGAAATTGGTGGGCAGTTCAACATCGCCAAGCAGATCCCCGGCAAAGAAGAATTCTACGAAACGCTGCGCTATTACCGCCGGATGATTGAGATCCACGGGGTGACGCTGGAGCTGAACCGCTTTGTGACAGCGAAAGATCTGACGGAATTTGATGAAACGATCCTCGCGACGGGCATTGAACCGCGCCTGCCCGCTATCGACGGTATCGGTCACCCGAAAGTGTTGAGCTATCTGGACGTGCTGCGCGACAAAACGCCAGTCGGCGAGAACGTGGCGATTATCGGCTGCGGCGGCATTGGCTTTGATACTGCCATGTATTTAAGCCAGCCGGGCGAAGCCACCAGCCAGAATATCGCCGAGTTCTGCGTGGAATGGGGCATCGACACGAGCCTGCAACAACAAGGGGGTCTGCGTCCAGAAGGGCCGCAGCTGCCGAAAAGTCCACGCCAGATAGTGATGCTGCAGCGCAAAGCCAGCAAACCGGGTGAAGGCCTGGGGAAAACCACCGGCTGGATCCATCGCGCTACTCTGCTTGCCCGCGGCGTGAAGATGATCCCTGCGGTGAGCTACGAAAAAATCGACGATCAGGGTCTGCACGTCACGATCGGCGGTGAGCCGCAGCTGTTGGCGGTGGATCATGTGATTCTGTGTGCTGGACAAGAGCCAAGGCGCGATCTGGCTGAATCCCTGCGCGAATCCGGTAAGCCGGTGCATTTGATTGGCGGTTGTGATGTGGCGATGGAGCTGGATGCCCGTCGGGCGATTGCCCAGGGCACGAAACTGGCGCTGGAGATTTAACGACTCTCCCCAGGCCGGGGAGAGTGTTAGTCGATAAACATTGCTGGTGAGATGCCAAACCGCTTAGACAGCTTTTTGGCATGCTCCAGCGTCAGCTTCCGTTTGCCATTCACAACGCGTGATACCATCGATTTGCTGCCGATTTCCGGGAAATCGGAGAGGGTTAAATTGTACTGATGCATCAATGTGCTGAGGACCGCAACACCTGAAGGAATTGAATTCATCTTCGCAATAAAGTCAGCATATTCCGGTGCGGAATGTTCATATGCCGTGATGTTGTTGCAGGCAATCTCCAGTAATGGGTTCTCAGGATCGTTGAGCAGCAGATATTCGACAAACTCAAGCGCGTCGTCATGCTGCTGTTCATTTTGAATCCCCGCCAGAAAAGGTGCGCTTGCCGTCAGCGCTTCCCCCGCCTTGAGTATGTCAGCTATAACCATTTGTTCTTCCCTTTTGTACGGTGCATGACAGTGAATGCATCGTACTCTTTGTGCGTAAACACATGACGAACATAAAACTTCTGGCTTTCAAAGAAGATCAGGGCGACCAAACGAAGCTCATTATGTCCCAGATTTATAACGTAATATTTATCTAAGTACTTGAAATTATCTAACGAAGGGAACGCTATTCGCAGGCTTTCAGGTGTTCTGAAGTAGCCTTTGGAAACGGTAAATCCCAGTTGCAGCAACTCATCCTCATATTGAGGAAATTTATCCGCCGCCTTCTTTAACGCTTTATGGGCTATCAAGTGCATCTCATCTTATCCCTGACAAAATGGTTATGCAATGCGCAAAGTTGCCAAAATGGCAACCCTTCATGTTAAGCGCCGACGAGGAAAATTAAGGGAAAGCGTAAGGACTTCACCAGTCTTAACGCGGGATGAGTGGGGATTAGTTGAAGAATTGCGTACACGCTTCCAGAAAAGGCAGCGGTTTACGGGGCGATGGTCTGGTGCTGGAGAGTTAAGAGTAGAGTCGTCTTTTCCCCCTCTCCCTAGCCCTCTCCCACGGGGAGAGGGAACTGATCGGAGAAAACTAGCGGGTACGACCCAGCTTCACCGCTTTGAGGACCACAAACTTTTTGTTAGTCGCAACGGTGGTGCAGTTACCGAAAATCTTCTTCAGCTTGTGGTAGTAGTCGAGGTGACGGTTCGCGACGATCACCAGCTCACCGTTAATCTTCAGGCAGCGGCGGGCATGGTGGAACATCTCCCAGGCCACAGCATCGGTTAATGCGTGCTGCTGATGGAACGGCGGGTTGCACAGCACCGCGTTAAAGCGGAACGGCTCAACGCCTGACAACGCGTTGTTGATCATAAACTCGCAGCGATCCAGCGCTTCCGGCATGTTGGATTCAACGTTCAGGCGGCTCGAAGCCACCGCCATCGGTGACTCATCAACAAACACCACGTTTGCCAGAGGATTCTGCTCCAGCAACGTCAGACCCACGACGCCGTTGCCACAGCCGAGATCGACAATTTCCCCTTCCAGATCTTTCGGCAGATGCTCCATAAAGAAGCGCGCGCCGATATCCAGCCCGGTGCGGGAGAAGACGTTGGCGTGGTTATGGATGGTCCAGTCGGTTCCTTCCAGCTTCCAGCTTGTCACCTGCGCCTCTTCCTTCAGCGCTGGCGCCGTGAAAGTACAGTTGATCAGGCGTGCCTTTTTCCAGGCGAGAGAGGTGGTCGTCGTGCCAAGGATTTTTTCGAACAGCTCAAGGGTGGAGTTGTGCACGTCGCGCGCCTTTGCGCCGCCGATAATGCGGGTCTCCGGCGTGACCACTTTGCGCAGTTCGCGCAGCTGCTGTTCCAGCAGTGCCAGGGTTTTAGGGATCTTAATCAGCACTACCGCCGGTGCCTGCGGGTATTCCGCAGTGCTGTCGCGGAAGATAACGCTGTTTTCAGCGATATCGTTATGGCGCAGGTTTTCACGGATTGCCAGTTCGCTCAGATAGGAGTCGCTGATGCTGTAAGGCTTGTGCTCCGCCAGCACGCAGGACAGCGCGCCGAAGGTGTCGTTCAGGATCAGAACCGGGCCGCTAACCTCGGTGCCGTCCAGCTGTTGCAGCAAGTATTCATCTGCCGCTTCCCACGCCTGCAGTGGGCTGACCTCGTCCGTTTCCGGGAAACGTTTTAATGTCAGTGAACGGAAACCGTTGTCTGATTGGCTCATCGGCCCTCCTGGATGGTAAAATTCGGTGATATCCCCTTCGGGGGCGGTGAGTATACCCTCTTTTCCTGCAATTCGAGACACAGATGAGCGAACTGACGTACTTAACGGGTTATCCCGAATCACTGCTGGCCCAGGTTCGCACCCTGATTGAACAACAGCGGTTAGGTGAAGTGCTGCAAAAGCGCTATCCGCAAGGCCATGATATCAATAATGATAAAGCGCTGTGGGCCTACACTCAGGATCTGAAAAACCGTTATATGCGCAGCGCTCCCCCGATCAACAAAGTGATGTTCGATAACAAAATTCACGTGCTGAAAAATGCGCTGGGTTTGCACACCGCTATCTCCCGTGTGCAGGGGGGAAAACTCAAAGCGAAAGCAGAGATCCGCGTCGCCACGGTGTTTCGCCATTCGCCAGAGGCATTTTTACGGATGATTGTGGTGCATGAACTGGCGCATTTAAAAGAGAAGGATCACAACAAAGCGTTTTATCAGCTCTGTTGCCATATGGAGCCGCAGTACCATCAGCTAGAGTTTGATACTCGCCTGTGGCTGACGGAGCAGTCGCTCGCCGGTTCCGCCTCGTAAAAAAAAGACCGCGTTGCGGTCTTTTTTCGTTAAACCATGCCGGGTTAGCCGCGTCGCCCCGCGAACGTTGAGGTGACGGACTGCGACTGGCCGTTGGCAGTGACGGTTACCGTAACCGGACCCGGCGTTGTCGAGGTGAAGCGGGCTGTGGCTTTGCCCCGCACATTGGTCTTCGAATCTGAACGTCCCAGCTTCGCCCCATTGCCCACCTGCCAGCTCACCGCGACGTGCGAAATCGGTTTACCCCGGCTGTCGGTGAAGGTTGCTACGGCTTCATTGGCCTCCAGGCCATTGGCCTTGCTGTTGTCTTTCTTCATTTCCAGCGTGATATGCGCCGCATCAAAGGTCACGGAGGTGGTGCGCACAACCCCTCCCGCGCTGGCGGTAATAGTTACCACTTCCGCAACCGAATCGCTGACCCGCACGCGGGTATCGCCCCAGCGGTTAGTCACACTGCTGGCATGATTAAGCTGGCCGCTGCCGCTCGCCTGCCAGTTGACGGTGACATTGCGGGCAGGTTTGCCCTCGGCATCGACCACGTGCACGTTGACCACGTTGTCAGAAGTGCCATCCGCAGTGCTGTGATCTTTGCTGGTCGTCAGCGTCAAATCTCCGCTCATCTGCTCATTCTGCGAAGCCTTTTTCTTGTACTGCAGAATAATTTCATTATTACGCTCAACCAGATCGTAACGGCTGCCCGCAAGCGATCGGCGCAGAGCCACATTCTCTGGCGACAGCTGCGACCGCCAGGACTCGCTCAACACGTAGCGCATTTGCAGGGAGAAGTGCAGCTCATCAAGCTGGTGCTGCCCGCGTTTATAATCAACACCGGCGGTGAGCAGCGGCACAGGCGTGTAGCTGACGCCAACGGTCAGGGCTTCCGGGTTATCCTGCAGTTCATCTTTGTTAAACAGCGCGACGCCGTCACCGTAGTATTTTTCATACATCAGGCTGCCACCAAACTGCGGATGGCTGGGCAAAAATCCTTCAGCACGCAGATCGAAACCATCTGCTGGCTTTTCGTTATAGCCTTTCAACGCCTGCGAGGTATGCCAATCCGTTGTGCCGAAATAGCCATTGGCGGACAGTTTTATATTATCCGTCCAGGCTTCAGCCCCGATCCCGACCCGATTATTATTGCCATCATAGTCGCGGTCAAAAAACAGGTTGCCGCCCAACATCCATTTATCGAGATAAAAAGTTCGAACCCCTGCGCCCATATTGGTGGTCAGGCGTCCTTCCGGCGAGCGAATACCAAACTGAGAAAACACCATCAGTTTATTATTGTCATAAAATGGCAGCAGGTAATCGAATGCGCTGTCCTGCCAGTGTCCATGATCGTCAACATTGAGATTAATTCTGGCGGTGCCAAATTGATTCAACCAGTTTTCCACACCGGAAGCGGTGGCGTCCGTTGCGGTCTGTGCTGCTGAGCGGGTTAACGAAGCACCGCCATCTGCGGCCAGATTTTGTGCTGTTGTCGCCAGTGCCGTGCTCTCTGGCGAAGAGGCTGGCTCAACCGGGGTCACATCGTCAGCCCAGGCCAGAGCGGACGATGCCAGCGCGATGAGCAGGAATGAATTCAGGATCCGTTTTGAGGATTTTATTTTTTGTTGATTCACGTTTTTATCCATGCATTTTAAGCGGTGTTAAAAAGGCAACCACCGCCCGGAAAACAGGGCGTGAAAATAGCAAATTCAGACATTTCTATGAACTTAGTTAATATTTAAAATTAAATATTCCTTTGAAATAAGGTTACTCAGTCTATTTATAGAATTTGTCACCCCTGGAAAATATATTAAAACCTACCAATAACTCTACCGTACAATTTATTATTTATCGCGCTTTTTCACCCCGCTGCCCGTGTTGCAAAACAGGCTTTCGGGCGTCGCTCGCCGAGAAAGTCAGAAATCGCCCTCTCCTGCCGTCTGATTCTGCGCGGCGGTACACTGGTTTTGTCATCTGAGCATGCTAAAGTGGCTGAAGATTTCATCTTCGGAGCACACCCATTCTCATGATACGTCTCGCCGTCATTGGGACAAACTGGATCACTCGTCAGTTTGTCGATGCCGCCCACGAAACGGGCAACTACAAGTTAACCGCCGTCTATTCCCGCAGCCTCGAGCAAGCTCAGGCCTTCGGCAATGACTACATGGTGGAGCAGTTCTTCACGTCGCTTGAAGAGATGGCACAGAGTGATGCCATTGACGCGGTGTATATCGCCAGCCCTAACTCGCTGCACTTCCCGCAGACAAAACTGTTCCTGAGCCACAAAAAGCACGTCATCTGCGAAAAGCCGCTGGCGTCCAATATTACCGAAGTGGAAGCCGCCATTGCGGTGGCGCAGGAAAACCAGGTTGTGCTGTTTGAAGCGTTCAAAACCGCCAGCCTGCCGAATTTCCTGCAGCTACAGCAGTCGCTTGGCAAAGTAGGGAAAATGCGCAAAGCGTTTATTAACTACTGCCAGTACTCTTCACGCTATCAGCGTTATCTCGACGGTGAGAACCCGAATACCTTTAATCCGGCATTCTCAAACGGCTCGATTATGGATATCGGTTTCTACTGCCTGGCCTCTGCCGTCGCGCTGTGGGGCGAGCCGCAAAGCGTGCAAGCCAGCGCGACCCTGCTGGAAAGCGGCGTCGATGCGCATGGCGTGGCGGTGCTGGATTACGGTGAGTTCAGCGTCACGCTTCAGCACTCGAAGGTGAGCGATTCCGTGCTGCCGAGCGAAATTCAGGGTGAAGAAGGCTCGCTGGTTATCGAAAAGATTTCCGAAGGGCAGAAAGTGACGTTTGTCCCTCGCGGCGGTAAAGCGCAGGATCTGACTCAGCCTCAGCACATCAACACCATGCTGTATGAAGCGGAGGTGTTTGCACGCCTGGTGGAAGCAAATCAGGTGATGCATCCAGGCCTGGAAGTCAGCCGTATTACGGCCAAAGTGGCCACGGAAATTCGCCGCCAGACCGGTGTGGTGTTCCCGGCGGATAACGTGCCTGCCTAATTCCGTTTGCGTAAAACAATGTAAAACCCGGGTGACAGGGCATTGACCGCATCAATGCCCTGTAATATTTTGTCACACGCAAAGGGGAGTAACTTGTTTGCCGGTGGATCGTCATGACGATGCGAAAGCATCCGGTCGCCGGGCAACAGGAAAGGTTTTTGTCACAATGACCTTTCCTGTTGTAAGTGAGACCTTGCCGAAAGGCGAGGTCCGGGCAAAAAATCCCATAACGGCTATCGTCTTTTGGACGTTAGCCGTTTTTTTTTGCTTAAAGGATAGATTATGAATACTGTCGGCACACCGTTACTGTGGGGCGGATTTGCTGTTGTGGTCGTCATTATGTTGGCGATTGACCTGCTGTTACAGGGCCGTCGTGGCGCGCATACCATGAGTATGAAGCAGGCGGCGAGCTGGTCGCTGGTGTGGGTCAGCCTCTCGTTACTGTTCAACCTGGCATTCTGGTGGTATCTCGCGACCACGCAGGGCCGCGCTGTCGCGGATCCTCAGGCCATGGCGTTCCTCACCGGTTATTTGATCGAGAAAGCGCTGGCGGTCGATAACGTCTTCGTCTGGTTGATGCTGTTCAGCTACTTTGCGGTACCGGCTGCGCTGCAGCGTCGGGTGTTGGTCTACGGTGTGTTGGGCGCGATTGTGCTGCGTACCATCATGATCTTCACCGGCAGCTGGCTTATCTCCCAGTTCGAATGGCTGCTGTATGTGTTCGGCGCATTCCTGCTGTTCACCGGCGTTAAAATGGCGTTGGCGAAGGAAGATGGCGGCGGTATTGGCGACAAACCGCTGATACGCTGGCTCCGCAGCCACCTGCGCATGACCGATAAGATTGAAAACGAACACTTCTTCGTGCGGAAGAATGGCCTGCTGTACGCCACCCCGCTGCTGCTGGTGCTGATTCTGGTGGAACTGAGCGACGTGATTTTCGCGGTCGACAGTATTCCGGCGATTTTTGCGGTGACCACCGATCCGTTCATTGTGCTGACGTCGAACCTGTTTGCGATCCTCGGCCTGCGTGCGATGTACTTCCTGCTGGCGGGCGTGGCTGAACGCTTCTCCATGCTGAAGTATGGCCTGTCGGTGATCCTGGTGTTCATCGGTATCAAGATGCTGATTGTTGATTTCTACCATATCCCGGTGGCTATCTCTCTCAGCGTTGTATTCGGTATCCTGGTGCTGACCCTGCTGATCAATACCTGGGTGAATCACCAGCATGATAAGAAAAAGCTGATCAAATAATCCCTGAGGCCCGGAAAACCCGGGCCTTCTTTTTTGCTGCTTATGTCAAATAAATGTTATTAGTTAGTTAAAAAACAAGATCCGAACGAAATTATCAGCACTTTCTTCTTCCTCCCTGTACCAACATCCTTATACTCGACCATGCAAACATTTGTAACATCCTGCTAAACGTGACCGCAGAGTCACCGGGATGGAACCACAACATGACGAAAGGAAGTGTTCAATGACTACGCAACGCCCTTCTGGCTTGCTGCAGCGTCTCGCTGCCGGCAGCCTGGTAAAACAAATTCTCGTGGGTCTGGTGCTGGGTGTTTTACTGGCCTGGATTTCTAAACCTGCCGCTGAGGCCGTAGGCCTGTTCGGTACCCTGTTCGTCGGCGCACTGAAGGCCGTCGCCCCGGTACTGGTACTCATGCTGGTAATGGCCTCTATCGCCAACCACCAGCATGGCCAGAAAACCAGCATTCGCCCGATTCTGTTCCTGTATCTGCTTGGGACGTTTACTGCCGCACTGACTGCGGTGCTGTTCAGCTTTGTGTTCCCCTCAACGCTGCATCTCAGCACTGGCGCGAGTGATATCACCCCGCCGTCAGGCATTGTGGAAGTACTGCGTGGGTTGCTGATGAGCATGGTGTCGAACCCGATTGATGCTCTGATGAATGCCAACTACATCGGTATTCTGGTGTGGGCGGTAGGTCTTGGTTTCGCCCTGCGTCACGGCAGCGAGAGCACCAAAACCCTGGTTAACGACGTTTCCAACGCGGTGACCTTTATCGTGAGAGTGGTTATCCGCTTCGCACCTATCGGGATTTTTGGTCTGGTGTCTTCGACCCTGGCCACCACCGGTTTTGCCACCCTGTGGGGCTATGCACACCTGTTGGTCGTCCTGGTCGGCTGTATGCTGCTGGTGGCGCTGGTGATTAACCCGCTGCTGGTGTTCTGGAAAATCCGCCGTAACCCTTACCCACTGGTACTGATGTGCCTGCGTGAAAGCGGTGTGTATGCCTTCTTCACCCGCAGCTCCGCGGCAAACATTCCGGTGAACATGGCGCTGGCAGAGAAACTGAATCTGGATCGCGATACCTATTCCGTTTCCATTCCGCTGGGTGCAACTATCAACATGGCAGGGGCAGCGATTACGATCACCGTGCTGACGCTGGCGGCTGTTTATACGCTGGGCATCCCGGTAGATCTTCCGACCGCGCTGCTGCTGAGCGTGGTGGCAGCACTCTGTGCGTGTGGCGCTTCCGGTGTGGCAGGAGGTTCACTGCTGCTGATCCCACTGGCATGTAACATGTTCGGGATCCCGAACGATGTGGCCATGCAGGTGGTTGCCGTGGGCTTCATCATCGGCGTATTGCAGGATTCCTGTGAAACCGCGCTGAACTCGTCTACCGACGTGCTGTTCACCGCAGCCGCGTGTATCGCGGAAGATGAGCGTCTGGAAAACAACGCCCTGCGCAGTTAATCCCTCTCAGGCCCTTTCACTATCGTGTGGAAGGGCTCTGTTCCTGAACCGAGGTTTCCGCCTTAAAGGGATCAATTCCCCGCTTCTGCATCCGCCTGAAACGAATAATATTCAGCCCGTTCATGACCAGGAAGCTGCTTTCAATCAGCGTCCCGCCAATCGATCCCAGCCAGAAGTTATGCGCCACCCAGCAGGCGGTGGAACACCAGATAATGCACCGCATCGGCAATCCCTGCAGACGAAACAGCGCCCAGGTGCTGACCACGGTGCCCGCCACCGGTAATAACTCCATCGGATGGTGGAATTTCGCCAACCCGATGCCGCCCGTCAGTGCAATGAATAACGTCATCACCCACAGGCTGCGGGTACGAAGGGTTATCAGCGTACGAATGCCATTGAGCATGGCGCTGGAGCCCGCCGGAAAGGCCCCCATCAGGAAAAAATGGATACCGATAATGGCGCTGTAGGCAGAGAGTTGTTTTTTGAAGCGCCGCTCATCGCGGTTAATGAACGTGGTGATCCCCACCAGAAAAGCGATAACACCAACGCCCTGGGCCAGCCAATATGCGGTCATGAAAACCTCATGGGGAAACGAAAAAAAACGGCGCTGAGAACAGCGCCGTTAAGGGGGATTAAAGCGTTACGCCGGACTTAAACAGGGCCAGCTCACGGAAGTCGTTCTTTTCGTTGCAGGTCTGTTTGCCATTGGCAAACTCCACAATCGAGTCGACAAACTCGGTCAGCACTTCCGGCATGCCTTTACCGTGGATAAGCTGCCCGGCATCGAAATCAATCCAGTGCTTTTTCTTCGCCGCCAGCTCACTGTTGGTCGCGATTTTCACCGTAGGCACAAAGCCACCGTACGGCGTGCCGCGTCCGGTGCTGAACAACACCATATGACAACCGGCACCGGCCAGTGCACTGGTCGCCACCGCATCGTTGCCCGGGGCGCTCAGCAGGTTAAGACCGTGGGTTTTCAGGCGTTCGCCATAGCGCAGCACGTCAACGACCTGGCTTGCACCCGCTTTCTGCGTACAGCCCAGCGATTTCTCTTCAAGCGTCGTGATCCCACCCGCTTTGTTCCCCGGCGACGGGTTCTCGTAAATCGGCTGATTGTGCGCGATAAAGTACTGTTTGAAGTCGTTCACCATCGTGACGGTTTTTTCAAACGTCTCTTCATCGCGACAATGACTCATCAGAATTTGCTCGGCACCGAACATCTCCGGCACTTCGGTCAACACCGTGGTGCCGCCATTGCCAATCACATAATCAGAGAATCGTCCCAGCATAGGGTTCGCGGTGATCCCTGACAGACCGTCAGACCCCCCGCACTCCAGACCAAATTTCAGTTCGCTGAGTTTGCCAGGTTCACGCTTATCGTGGCGCATCACGTCATACAGCTGATGCAGCTGCTCCAGACCGGCTTCCACTTCATCGTCCTGCTTCTGGCAGATCATGAAATGCACCCGGTCTGCATCAAATTCACCCAACGTTTCGCGGAAGGCATCCACCTGGTTGTTTTCACAACCGAGGCCAATCACCAGCACCGCACCCGCGTTCGGGTGGCGCACCATATTTTGCAGCATGGTGCGGGTGTTGATGTGATCGTCGCCCAGCTGCGAGCAACCGTAGGTGTGGCTGAACAGGAACACGCCGTCGGTGCCTTCTGCATCGTTCGTCTCTTTCAGAAAACGCGTCTGAATTTGACGGGCGATCCCGTTCACGCAGCCCACGGTTGGCAGGATCCACAACTCATTACGAACCCCGACCTCGCCGTTAGCGCGGCGGTAGATCTGTACGTCACGATCTTCCGCCAGGCGCTGCGCCGCGTGCAGGTCTGGTTGATAGCTATACTCGTCCAGATCGCTCAGATTGGTACGCGTGTTGTGGGAATGAATGTGTTCCCCGGGCGCAATGTCCGTTAGCGCATGACCGATAGGCAGACCATATTTAATGACGTTTTCCCCTTTCGCTATCGCACCCAGAGCAAACTTGTGCCCTCGCGCGATATCGGACTGCAGGCGCACGGTGTTCTCTTCGACGGTGACGTCCTGACCCGCAACCAGATCGGCCAGTGCGACGACCACGTTGTCCAGCGAATGGATCTTGATGTATTGCATATCAACCAGCCTTAGGGTTTAGTTCAGTTCAATGCCGAAATAATCACGCGCATTGTTAAAGCAGATGTTTTTCACCATCTCACCCAGCAGCTGAATGTCGGCAGGGGCTTCGCCTGCAGTTACCCAGCGGCCAATCATCTGGCACAGAATACGACGGAAGTATTCGTGACGGGTGTAAGACAGGAAGCTACGGCTGTCGGTCAGCATGCCGACGAAACGACTCAGCAGGCCAAGCTGTGCCAGTTGGGTCATCTGACGTTCCATGCCGTCTTTCTGATCGTTGAACCACCAGCCGGAACCGAACTGCATCTTGCCCGGCATCCCTTCGCCCTGGAAGTTACCGATCATGGTCCCCAGCACTTCGTTATCGCGCGGGTTCAGGCAGTACAGGATGGTTTTCGGCAGCAGGTTCTGTTCGTTCTGCTTGCTCAGGAGTTTGGACAGCTCTTCCGCCAGCGGACGGTCGTTGATGGAGTCAAACCCAACGTCGGCCCCCAGCAGTTTGAACTGGCGCTGGTTGTTGTTGCGCAGCGCACCAATGTGATACTGCTGGACCCATTCGCGACGTGCGTATTCTGCACCGAGGAACACCAGTACCGCCGTTTTGAACTGCGCCACTTCATGCTCGCTCAGGGTTTCACCCGCCAGACGGCGTGCCAGAATGCTGTCCAGTTCGGCTTCGTTGGACTCAGCAAACAGCACCACATCCAGCGCATGGTCAGACACTTTACAGCCGTGCGCGGCAAAGTGATCCAGACGTTTGGTCAGCGCGGTCTGCAGGTCAGCAAAGCGGCGAATGTCGGTATCAGACACTTCGCTCAGCTTCGTCATGTAGTCGTTGAAGGTCGCCTGTTCGATGTTGAACGCTTTATCGGGTCGCCAGCTTGGCAGCACTTTCACATCAAACGTACCGTCTTTCGCCACGGCAGCGTGATGCTCCAGAGAATCGATAGGGTCATCGGTCGTGCCGACCATTTTCACGTTCATCTGCTTCATGATGCCGCGGGCGGAGAAGTTGTCCTGAGCCAGCAGCTCATTGCACTGATCCCAGATTTCGCCCGCGGTAGACGGCGACAGTACTTTGCCTGTAATGCCGAACGGACGACGCAGCTCGAGGTGAGTCCAGTGGTACAGCGGGTTACCAATGGTGTGCGGTACGGTCGCAGCCCAGGCGTCGAACTTCTCGCGATCGGAAGCATCGCCCGTACACAGGCGCTCAGCCACGCCGTTGGTGCGCATCGCACGCCATTTGTAGTGGTCGCCTTTCAGCCAGATGTCATACAGGTTCTTAAAACGGTAATTTTCGGCAACCTGCTGCGGGGGAAGGTGGCAGTGGTAGTCGAAAATCGGCTGGTCTTTGGCGTAATCATGATACAGACGGCGGGCAAATTCGGTGTCCAGCAGAAAATCTTCGGTCATAAACGGGGTCATTATCGTCTTCCTCTCAACGAGTGCGTCAGATGCTTAACTGCAATGGTGTCAAAGTTATCACACCAATTTCCAGCAACCGAAGAATATTTCGTGAGTCAGATCAATAAACGCTGACAAAAAAGTACTCAAAAAGAGGTAAACCCTCATCCAACCCGCGCCAGCACTGGCTTTTCCTGCCTATCAGAAAGACCCTACTACTATTCCTGCTTTTGTGACGGTTCTCACCTTTTAAAGTTGTATGACAAGTTATCTTTCTGCCGTCGCAACCTATAAGCCGACGGAATGCATTATCGATGAGGCAATCATCGGAATTTAACGGTACGGATACCGAATTCGCACGATTACTGATGGCAAGGGTTCGGGCCGTTCCAGGAATACCTGTTACGCCCCCCGTTAATTAAACATCCTCCCGGCACACAGGAAGGTGGCCGCGCTCAGCGCGGATAGATAAAACGACGAGGTTTACATGCGTAAAATTAAAGGGTTACGTTGGTATATGATCGCCCTGGTGACGTTAGGCACCGTACTGGGGTATCTCACCCGTAATACCGTGGCAGCTGCCGCGCCGACGTTGATGCAAGAATTGCATATTTCCACCCAGCAATATTCTTATATTATCGCTGCTTATTCAGCCGCTTATACCATAATGCAGCCCGTTGCGGGCTACGTCCTTGACCTGCTCGGCACCAAAATCGGTTACGCCATGTTCGCCGTACTGTGGGCGATATTCTGCGGCGCAACGGCGCTGGCGAATAGCTGGGGTGGCCTGGCGCTGGCGCGTGGTGCCGTCGGTGCGGCAGAAGCGGCAATGATCCCTGCGGGGCTGAAAGCCAGCTCTGAGTGGTTCCCGGCGAAAGAGCGCTCCGTTGCCGTAGGCTACTTTAACGTCGGTTCTTCTATCGGCGGGATGATTGCGCCACCGCTGGTGGTCTGGGCAATCGTGATGCACAGCTGGCAGATGGCGTTCCTTATCTCCGGCGTCCTGAGCTTTGCCTGGGCCATGGCCTGGCTGATTTTCTATAAACACCCACGTGACCAGAAAAAATTAAGCGATGAAGAACGCGAGTACATCATCGGTGGTCAGGAAGCACAGCATCAGACCAACAATGCCAAGAAGATGTCAGCCTGGCAGATCGTGCGTAACCGCCAGTTCTGGGGCATCGCGCTGCCACGTTTCCTGGCAGAACCGGCCTGGGGGACCTTTAACGCCTGGATCCCGCTGTTCATGTTTAAAGTCTACGGCTTTGACCTGAAGCACATCGCGATGTTTGCGTGGATGCCAATGCTGTTCGCTGACCTTGGCTGTATCGTTGGCGGCTACCTGCCACCGCTGTTCCAGCGCTGGTTTGGTGTGAACCTGATTGTGTCCCGTAAGATGGTGGTCACCATGGGCGCACTGCTGATGATTGGCCCGGGTACCATCGGCCTGTTCACCAGCCCGTATATCGCGATTGCGCTGCTGTGCGTCGGTGGTTTTGCTCACCAGTCTCTGTCCGGTGCGCTGATTACGCTCTCTTCCGACGTCTTTGGTCGTAACGAAGTGGCTACGGCTAACGGCCTGACCGGTATGGCGGCATGGACTGCGAGCACCATGTTTGCACTGGTTGTGGGTGCCCTGGCAGATACCCTGGGCTTCAGCCCACTGTTCGCGGTATTGGCGGTCTTTGACCTGCTGGGTGCGGTCGTCATCTGGACCGTTTTGCAGAACAAGCCTGCGGCAGAGAACACGCAAACCTTAGGCAGCGCTGCAACGCAAAGTTAAGCCTTGATTTCTCTCCCCTGAAAGCCGCCCAATGGGCGGCTTCTCGCGTATTCAGACTGGTGAGTATTGCCTAAAAGTGGTATAACAAATCTATCATGCCGTCCCCTTCCTGGAGCGTATATGGAAATCACCGAATCACGCCGTTTGTACCAACAGCTTGCTGCAGAACTGAAAGATCGCATTGAGCAGGGCGTCTATCTTGTGGGCGACAAACTCCCCGCAGAGCGCGTTATTGCCGATGAGAAAAATGTCAGTCGCACCGTGGTTCGTGAAGCCATCATCATGCTGGAAGTCGAAGGCTATGTAGAAGTGCGAAAAGGTTCCGGGATCCATGTTATTTCCAGCACCGCAAAACACAGCCATGTGCCTGATGAATCCCTCGAATTTGCCAATTACGGGCCTTTTGAGCTGTTACAGGCTCGCCAGCTCATCGAGAGCAATATCGCGGAGTTTGCCGCTACCCAGGTCACCAAGCAGGACATCATGAAGCTGATGGAGATCCAGGAGAACGCGCGCAAAGAGAAATGTTTCCGCGATTCCGAGTGGGATTTGCAATTCCATGTCCAGGTCGCCCTTGCCACACAGAACACGGCATTAGCCGCCATTGTTGAAAAAATGTGGACCCAGCGCGTGCATAACCCGTACTGGAAAAAACTGCATGACCACATCGATCTGCGCACCGTCGATAACTGGTGTGACGATCACGATCAGATCCTCAAAGCACTGATTCGCAAAGACCCTCATGCCGCTAAAGTCGCCATGTGGCAGCATCTGGAAAACACCAAGCTGATGCTGTTCAACGAAACCAGCGACGACTTCGAATTCAATGCTGACCGTTACCTATTTGCCGAAAATCCGGTGGTTCATCTTGATCCGGCGGCTAACGGCGCTAAATAAGGAAAATCTTACCTCCGGCAGTCCCCGGAGGTAAGTTAAGCAAATATAGTGTCAGCCTGTGTAAAATCCCTCGCCCTTCCCCCTCGCAATCAGCAAAATCAGACGACAGCACCTGCAATTTCTGTGACGGAAAACGAGCTGCTTTGTTACACTTAGATTCATTTTGTCGTTGATGGGTCAGTCTCTGCGGATCCTCAAAAAAACATGGATAAGTTTGGAATGCTTTGCCCACGGCGATAACCCTAAAAACAATAATCGTGCGGTCAGTAAAAGCATTCTGGCGTGACATTAATCGATGTACCGGGAATGGTGAATGGAACTGTTATCTCAATTAATTAATGCATTATGGAGCCAGGATTTCGAAACATTGGCGAATCCCTCCATGATTGGCATGCTTTATTTTGTGTTGTTTATGATCCTGTTCCTTGAGAACGGGCTGCTGCCTGCCGCCTTTTTACCGGGAGACAGTTTGCTGGTGTTAGTGGGTGTGCTGATAGCCAAAGGCGCGATGGGCTTCCCACAAACCGTCCTTCTGTTAACCACCGCCGCAAGCCTTGGCTGCTGGTTGAGCTACATTCAGGGCCGTTGGCTCGGCAATACGCGGATCGTGCAAAACTGGCTTTCGCATTTGCCCGCGCATTATCACCAACGCGCGCATCACCTGTTCCATAAACATGGACTCTCGGCGCTGCTGATTGGTCGCTTTATCGCGTTTGTGCGTACCCTGCTGCCAACTATCGCGGGAATTTCCGGGCTCAGCAGCACCCGCTTCCAGTTCTTTAACTGGATGAGCGGACTGCTGTGGGTGCTGATCCTGACCTCTCTGGGTTACCTGTTAGGTAAAACGCCGGTATTCCTGAAATACGAAGATGCGCTGATGTCCTGTCTGATGTTGCTGCCTGTGGTTCTGCTGGTCATCGGGCTTATCGGTTCACTGGTGGTACTGTGGAAAAAGAAACACGGTAGCCGGAGCTAAGCATGGGTTTTCAGAATATGACCTTCCGCCGCTTCAGCATCAGCCTCGGCGCTTTGCTTCTGCTGTGCGCGCTACTGTGGCTGTGGGCGGCGTTGCAACAGCGTGAATCGTCGTTGGCCATTCGTCCGGTCAGTGCCAGCGTCAGCATGCCAGATGGCTTCTCTATCTGGCATCATTTGGACGCTAACGGCATTCGCTTTAAGAGCATCACCCCGCAAAACGATGCTTTAGTCATTAAATTTGAGTCCAGCGACCAGAGTGCGGCGGCGAAAGCGGTTCTGGACAGAACCTTGCCGCAGGGATATATCATCGCCCAACAGGATGACGATCAGGATCTTACGCCACAGTGGTTATCTCGTCTTCGGGATGCCCCTCATCGCCTGGGTTAACCCCCTTCCAGGATTCTGAATCTTTTCACAAGCTTTGGTGATTTCACTTTTACTCACTATCATTAATCAGACGGAAGTCATCGACTGGGTTGGGCTATACCTGAAATGGCCCACGACACAATGGAAGGTTTCATCATGAATTACCGCATCGTTCTGGCTTTTGGCCTTGCTACACTGAGTTCTGGCGTTTTCGCCGCCAGCCCCTGTCAGGAAAAGGAACAGGATATTCAGCGCGAGATTCACTACGCCGAAAAGCACCACAACCAAAGTCGCATTGACGGTCTGAACAAAGCCTTACACGAGGTGAAATCCAGCTGCAGCGACAGCCAGCTTCGTGAAGACCATCAGAAGAAAATTGCGAAACAAAAGGACGAGGTAGCCGAGCGTCGTCATGATCTTGACGAAGCCAAAGCCAAAGGCGATGCGGATAAAATCAGTAAACGGGAACACAAACTCACCGAAGCGCAGGACGACCTGAAAGCGCTGGAGTCTCGTGACTATTGAGTTAATGGAAATCTGAACGCCTTACACTGGAGAACATCATGTCAAAAGATACCACCTCAGAAAATCTGCGCGCTGAACTGAAATCGCTGTCTGATACGCTGGAAGAAGTGCTGAACTCCTCAAGTGACAAATCAAAGGAAGAGCTGAGCAAACTGCGCAGCAAGGCCGAACGTGCGCTGAAAGATAGCCGCTACCGCCTGGGTGAAACCAGCGATGCCATTGCCAAACAGGCTCGCGAAGCGGCTGGCCGCGCCGATGACTACGTGCGTGACAACCCGTGGACGGGTGTCGGTATTGGCGCAGCCGTTGGGCTGGTGCTGGGTGTCCTGCTGACGCGTCGCTAGTATGTCAGATTCACATCACTCACAAGGCCCGGGCAAAAGCGTCTTCGGCATCGGCCAGCGAATCGTGACGATCCTCGTCGAGATGGTGGAAACCCGTCTGCGTCTGGCCGTTGTTGAGCTGGAAGAGGAGAAAGCAAACCTCTTCCAGATGCTGCTGATGCTCGGCCTGACAATGCTGTTTGCCGCTTTCGGCCTGATGAGCCTGATGGTTCTCATTATCTTTGCCATCGATCCCCAGTACCGGCTCGACGCGATGATCGCGACGACGGTCGTGTTGCTGGCGTTGGCGCTGATTGGCGGCCTCTGGACGATGCGGAAAGCGCGTCGTTCGACGTTCATGCGCCACACGCGCAATGAGCTGGCGAATGACCGGGCGTTGCTCGAGGATGACGACCGTGAGTAGCAAGCAGGAGTTGCAGAAACGCAAAGCCTTCCTGCTGAGCCAGATTCAGCAGCAGCGCCTGGATCTGGCTGCCAGCCGTCGCGACTGGATGGAAACGACGGCTGTCTACGATCGCGGTTGGTCGACGCTGGTCAGCCTGCGCGCCTGGGCTCTGGCGGGCAGCAGCATTATGGCTATCTGGTCTGTCCGCCACCCCCGATTCCTGGTGCGCTGGGCTCGCCGCGGTTTTAGCGCCTGGAGCGCCTATCGCCTGGTGAAGAGTACGCTTCACCAACAGCAATTCCGCCGTTAGTTACCTCCTTTCGCTTCCCTGAAATACCCGATGCGCACGCGGCTCGGGTTTTATCTTCTTCCCTGTTGATTTCCTCTGACTCTCTGCGAGCAACAGCTGGCTTAGATCCAATTTTAAACATCTCTCAATATCTTTGAAGAAGATCGACAGTTTTCCTTGCTAACAATCCCCTCCCGCCGCGATTACACTCCTTTCCATCGACAGCAATACCGCGGTATCTCCGCGAAATTGCACAATAAATCAATACAGCAGCCCGTGTGGTGAGATGGAGAGTAAAATGAAAAAATTAGAAGATGTTGGTATCCTGGTAGCCCGTATCCTGATGCCAATTCTGTTTATCACCGCAGGCTGGGGCAAAATCACCGGTTACGCTGGCACCCAGCAATACATGGAAGCCATGGGCGTCCCTGGCGCGCTGCTGCCACTGACCATTCTGCTTGAGTTTGGCGGTGGCCTGGCCGTACTGTTCGGTTTCCTGACCCGTACCACCGCGCTGTTCACTGCAGGCTTTACGCTGATTACCGCCTTTATCTTCCACAGCAACTTTGCGGAAGGCGTAAACTCCCTGATGTTCATGAAAAACCTGACCATCGCAGGCGGCTTCCTGCTGCTGGCAGTCACCGGTCCAGGCGCATTCAGCATCGACCGTGTGCTGAACAAAAAGTGGTAAGACAGCTATACTGAAGACATCAAAAAGCGAGGAGACATCTCCTCGCTTTTTTCATCTGAAGGAGGGTAAAAAATGGGACAACTGATTGACGGCGTCTGGCATGACACCTGGTATGATACGTCATCCACCGGGGGCCGATTTAAGCGTTCTGTTTCGGCGTATCGCAACTGGCTGACCTCCGATGGCTCACCAGGCCCCTCCGGAGAAGGCGGATTTGCCGCTGAAAAAGACCGATATCACCTGTATGTCTCGCTGGCCTGCCCGTGGGCCCACCGGACACTTATCATGCGTGCGCTGAAAGGCCTCGAGTCGTTTATCGATGTTTCAGTGGTCAACCCGCTGATGTTTGAAAACGGCTGGACCTTTGACGACAGCTTCCCGGGTGCGACGGGCGACAGCCTGTACCAAAACGAATTTCTCTATCAGCTCTATCTGCACGCCGATCCCCGCTACAGCGGGCGCGTTACCGTACCGGTGCTGTGGGACAAAAAAAATCACACGATCGTCAGCAATGAATCGGCAGAAATCATTCGCATGCTGAACACGGCATTTGATGCGCTTGGCGCCCGCGCGGGTGATTACTATCCGCAGGCGTTGCGCAGCCAGATTGATGAACTGAATGGCTGGATTTACGACAACATTAACAATGGCGTTTACAAGGCGGGTTTTGCCACCAGCCAGGACGCTTACGATGACGCCGTGACCCACGTGTTTGAATCACTGGCTCGTGTCGAGCAAATTCTTGGCCAGCATCGCTACCTGACGGGTAATCAGCTGACCGAAGCCGATATCCGTTTGTGGACCACGCTGGTCCGTTTCGACCCGGTCTACGTCACCCATTTCAAATGCGATAAGCACCGGATCAGCGATTATCTGAATCTTTACGGCTATCTGCGCGATATTTATCAGCTGCCGGGCGTGGCGGAAACCGTCAATTTTGACCATATCCGCCACCACTACTATCGCAGCCACAAGACCATCAACCCAACGGGTATTATCTCGATAGGTCCCTGGCAGGATCTGGATGAACCGCATGGCCGTGAAGTGCGCTTCCGCTAAAGACAAAGGACATCAATCGATGTCCTTCTTTATTTCACAAATTAGATCTATTCTTACTTCGATTACTTATAAAACAAGTGATTGACTGACTATCGAGGTAAGGAAAATGGACTGGTATCTCAAAGTACTCAAAAATTACATCGGGTTTGGGGGCCGCGCACGTCGGAAAGAATACTGGGTATTCATTCTGGTGAGTTTTGTGTTGGCGGGCGTCCTCAGTATTATCGACAAAATTCTGGGATGGGAACGCGCCAGCGGTGAAGGCGTGCTGTCGAGTATTTATGGGCTGTTGGTTCTGCTCCCCACTCTGGCCGTACAGTTCCGTCGCCTGCATGATACCGACCGCTCAGCGTGGTGGCTGTTAATCTGGCTGATTCCAATTGTGGGCTGGTTGGTGATTATTGTCTTCAACTGCCAGGCCGGTACGGTGGGAGAAAACCGCTTCGGACCGGATCCGAAACAGCTTTCCTGACGAGCGCCTGTGCCGGGTAACGCAGCGGCTTACCCGGCATTCTCTGCCCTTTATTTTCCGGCAAACAGTTTTGGGATCTCGCGTAGGCACCAGGATTTCGCTTCCCCCATGCTGTCGCGACGCCAGGCCATGATGATTTCCACTTCGTTGGTGTATTCCGGACTGACAACCCGCAATCGCCCTTCGGCAATATCGTTTTCGACCAACGGATACGGCATGGTTGCCACCCCAAGCCCGGCAAGCAGCGCCTGGCGTTTATCCTCTACCGTACTCACCGTCAGGCGCGGCTGTTTGTCCAACAGCTGAACCGTCAACACCGGGCGTTCACGGGCGGTATCGGCCACCGCCACGCCGCGGTATTTCACACGCGTCACTTCTGATAGCGGTTCCGGCTCCTGATGAATAGGATGGTCCGGTGCGGCCACATACACATTCATGATGGAGTAAAGCTTGCGGGAGTTAATCTCCGAGGATGAGCGGAAATGCATATCCGGCGCGATAACAATGTCCGCGCGGCCTTGTTCCAGTCTCTCCCAGGCACCCGCCAGGACTTCGGTAATGATCGACAGCTGGGTATTGGCTTTCATCCCCAGCTTTTCAATGAGCGGATACAGCTCAGGCGTTGGCACCAGCGCTTCCGCCACTATGGTCAGGTGCGTTTCCCAACCGCGAGCCAGCGCTTCGGCATCGGTGGTGAGTTTATCCGCCGCTTCCAGCAGTACGCGCCCACGTTCCAGCAGCATGCGGCCAACGTTGGTAAATTTGGTGCGGTGGCCGGAACGGTCAAACAGCACCACGTCCAGCTCTTCTTCCAGCTTCTGCATGGTATAGCTCAGCGCAGACGGCACGCGTCCCAGCTCATCGGCTGCTGCAGCAAAACTGCCGCGCCTGTCGATTGCGTCCATGACGCGTAACGCTTCCAGCGTTAATGCTCTCTCTTTAGCCATAGCGTTCTCATTCAGGAAATTTGAACATACCAGGCAGAATATCTGGCTAACAATGCAGCGTCCATAGCTTTACCATTGTTTTAGTGTAAAGAGAGGTCAAGAATTATGATTACTACCCGAACAGCCAAACAGTGTGGACAAGCAGACTTCGGCTGGCTGCAGGCCCGATACACCTTCTCCTTTGGACACTACTTCGATCCTAAGCTATTGGGCTATGCCTCCCTGCGCGTGCTGAATCAGGAAGTGTTGGGTCCGGGAGCCTCGCTCCAGCCACGCACATACCCGAAAGTCGATATCCTCAACATTATTCTTGAAGGGGAAGCGGAGTACCGCAACAGCGACGGCAACCACATCCAGGCCAAAGCCGGTGAAGCACTGCTGATATCCACCCAGCCGGGCATTAGCTACAGCGAGCACAACCTGAGTAAAGAGAAATCGTTAACCAGGATGCAGCTCTGGCTTGATGCGTGCCCGGAACGCGAAAACGCAGCGGTGCAAAAGCTGACCCTGAGCAACGCTGCCCACCAGCTTTTAGCCTCTCCGGAGGGGAGCCAGGGTAGCCTGCAACTGCGTCAGCAGGTATGGATCCATCATATTGAGTTGAAGAAAGGTGAGCAGCTGAGTTTTCAGCTTCACGGGCCGCGTGCCTATCTGCAGTCCATTCACGGAACCGTGCATGCGGTAACGGCAGAGGAAGAAAAACAGGGATTAACCTGCGGTGACGGCGCGTTTATTCGTGATGAGGCTAACATAACGTTGGTTGCTGATACGCCACTGCGCGCTTTGCTGATAGATTTACCTGTATAGCGTCAGCGTCAGGAAGGGCATCGTGAGTAAAAAGCAGCGCAGGAAAATAGCGGTAGAGAAACCCCTTGCGGAATCAGACGTCCCCGTTCAGCCTGAAGCAGCCCCTTTAGGGTTTGGCTTTGACGAGATGTTAGGCGAGCTGGAGGCGATTATTACCGAAGCTGAAGGCCGTCTGGCGCAAGAAGCCCGGACGATGTGAAGAGAAAGCCCGCAATACGTCAGTATTACGGGCTTTTTTATTATTCGGTGATGGCCTGAACCAGATCGTCTTTGATCTGCTGGCGCTGTGCTGGCGTCAGAACCTGGTTCACGTCGAAGTAGTATTTCACGCGGTAGTAGCGGGTCTGCTGCTCAACTTTGCTGAACGCTTCAAGCTGATTTTTCACGGCTTTTTCATTCCATTTGCCAGACTGGATCACGTCAATCAGTGCGCCATCTTTCACGTCTTTCATGGAAACCTGTTCAACATTTTTCACCATTGCGTCGTGCAGGCTCTGAATTTTACTCACCTGCTCGTTGCTCAGCTTCAGATGCTCAACGATAGGATCCTGGGCAGGCGCCGGTGCCACGTCCTGAGTTGCGGCCTGGGCAATGCCAGTGAAGCCAATCAGGGAAGCCGTCAGTAACGCGATACGAGTCATTTTATTCATTTTTTCATCCTGTGATTAAATTGCCGAAAACAGGCCATTATTTTTCATCTGACCGTGAATGTATGTAATGAATTATTAATACAAATTTGTATAAAAATCAGATTGCCACGCACCGCGAAATACGCAGTGCGGTCAGGATGAAAAAGGACCACGATCAGGCGCAGACGACCTTAATTGCCAGCCCGCCCTGCGAGGTTTCACGGTACTTGGTGTTCATGTCTTTGCCGGTTTCGTACATCGTCTCAATGACTTTATCGAGAGAGACTCGGGGTTCTGACGTACGGTGCAGCGCCATACGGGCCGCATTCACCGCTTTCACGGCGTTTATGGCGTTACGCTCGATACAGGGTATTTGCACCTGCCCGGCGACAGGGTCGCAGGTCAAGCCAAGGTTGTGTTCCATGGCAATTTCCGCCGCGATACACACCTGCGCCGGACTGCCGCCCAACAGCTCAGTCAGCCCGGCCGCCGCCATTGAACAGGCCACGCCAATCTCGCCCTGACAGCCCACTTCGGCCCCTGAAATAGACGCATTCATCTTGTACAAGGCGCCAATGGCCCCGGCGGCCAGAAAATAGCGGGTAATCGAATTGGTATTAACAGGACGCCGGAATTTATCGTAATACGCCAGCACCGCAGGAATAATTCCGCATGCGCCGTTGGTCGGTGCGGTAACCACTCTGCCCCCCGCCGCATTCTCCTCACTGACCGCCAGCGCAAACATATTGATCCAGTCGATGACGTTCATCGGATCGCTCGACAGGCTATCGCTCGCCACCAGCATTCGACGCAGCGCGACGGCACGACGCGGCACATTCAGCGGTCCTGGCAACACGCCTTCGGTATTCATCCCGCGCTCAATCCCGGCGTGCATCACCTCCCACAGCCAGGAGACACACGTTTCAATTTCATCCTTGCTACGCAGCGCCAGTTCGTTTTGCATCATCAGGCCAGAAACCGACAGGCCGCTGTGTTTACACAACGTCAGCAATTCACTGGCGGAGCGGAAGCCATAAGGCACCGGCGTCTCTACCCCATGAGCCTGACCGAAATGCGCCTCATCAACAATAAAACCCCCGCCAATGGAATAGTAGGTGTTGCTTAACAGCGCTTCCTGTTGACACCAGGCGGTTATCCGCATCCCGTTTTCATGGCGCGGCAAAGCGTCATCATGGAAAAGGATGTCATCGGTGGTGGAAAAACGCACCGTGTGAGCACCGCCCGCCAGCGACAACAGCCGACTCCCGGCAAGGTCTTGAATGAACACGGGCATGGCATCAATATCGACCGCCTGCGGTGTGTTTCCCGCCAGCCCCATAATAATGGCGATATCTGTCGCATGGCCTTTGCCCGTTAACGACAGTGAACCATAGAGGTCGACGGTAATCTGGGTGGTTCGGGTTAATTCCCCTGAATTCACCAGCAGATCGCTAAAGTTTTTACCGGCGTTCATCGGCCCCACGGTGTGAGAGCTGGAAGGCCCGACGCCCACTTTGAAAATATCGAATGCACTGATCATTGTTGCACCCCGAATTATTTTTCAGCACGGCGGGGCAACGCTTGCCCCGCCTGTCCTGGCTTAACGACCTCGCACCGCAATCGCCTCAATTTCCAGCTTCACGTCTTTCGGCAGGCGTGCCACCTGCACGCAGCTGCGTGTCGGATACGTGGCGTGATGCTCATCGAAGAACTGCTTATACGTGTCGTTGATGGTGGCAAAGTCGTTCAGATCGCTGACAAACACCGTGGTCTTCACGATGTCGTCCACGCCAAGCCCGGCGGCTTCGACAATGGCTTTCACATTATCAAGACTCTGGCGAGCCTGAGCCGCCACATCGTCAGCCACTTCGCCCGTCTGCGGGCAAACCGGGATCTGCCCCGAGGTGAACAGCATGGAGCCCAGATCCACACCCTGAACATACGGACCAATCGCGCCCGGTGCCCGTTGAGTTTCAATCACTTTTCTCATGATTCCTCCTTGCTTATAACGCGTGGGTAAAGGTGCGTGAGATAACATCCTGCTGCTGTTCACGGGTCAGCGCGTTAAAACGCACCGCATAGCCCGATACGCGGATGGTCAGATTCGGGTATTTCTCCGGCTGTTCGATGGCATCGAGCAGCATCTCGCGGTTCATCACGTTGACGTTAAGATGCTGTCCTCCCTCAATGCTGGCTTCGTGATGGAAGTAACCATCCAGCAGCCCCACCAGATTGGTTTTACGGGTGCCATCCTCTTTGCCGAGTGCCGCGGGCACAATCGAGAAGGTGTAAGAGATCCCGTCCTTGGCGTAGGCAAACGGCAGTTTCGCCACCGACGTCAGTGAGGCGACCGCGCCTTTACGATCGCGCCCATGCATGGGGTTTGCGCCCGGTGCGAACGGCGTGCCTGCCCGGCGGCCATCCGGCGTGTTACCGGTTTTCTGTCCGTACACCACGTTTGAGGTGATGGTGAGTATCGACTGGGTTGGCACCGCATTGCGGTAGGTCGGTAACGCACTGATTTTGCGCATGAAGCGCTCCACCAGATCGCAGGCAATGCTGTCAACACGCTGATCGTTGTTACCGTACTGCGGATACTCGCCTTCAATGACGAAATCCACCGCCAGCCCGTTGTGATCGCGCACCGGCTTCACTTTTGCGTACTTGATAGCCGACAACGAATCCACGGCCACCGACAGGCCGGCAATGCCGCAGGCCATCGTGCGATGTACATCACGGTCATGCAGCGCCATCAGCGACGCCTCGTAGCTGTATTTGTCGTGCATGAAGTGAATAAGATTCAACGCGCTGATGTACTGGGTTGCCAGCCAGTCCATAAAGTGATCGAGGCTCGCCATCACGGTCTCATAGTCCAGCACTTCATCCATCAGCGGCGCGGTTTTCGGCCCGACCTGGATTTTCAGTTTCTCATCTACGCCACCGTTGATCGCATACAGCAGGGTTTTCGCCAGGTTGGCGCGCGCACCAAAGAACTGCATTTGTTTGCCCAATACCATTGGGCTGACGCAGCAGGCGATCCCGTAGTCGTCACTCTCGAAATCGGCACGCATCAGATCGTCGTTTTCATACTGCAAAGAGGAGGTATCAATCGACATCTGCGCCGCATATTTCTTGAAGGCAACCGGCAGTGCTTCCGACCACAGGATCGTGAGATTCGGCTCGGGTGCCGGTCCCATGGTGTGCAGCGTATGCAGGTAGCGGAAGGCATTTTTAGTGACCAGCGTACGGCCATCAAGCCCCATGCCGCCGATGACTTCCGTCGCCCAAATCGGATCGCCCGAGAACAGAGAATCAAACTCCGGGGTGCGCAGGAAACGCACCATGCGGATCTTCATAATGAAGTGATCGACAAGTTCCTGTGCCTGAATTTCGGTCAAACGCCCGGCGCGCATATCGCGCTCAATATAGATATCGAGGAACGACGCGGTACGCCCGAGCGACATCGCCCCGCCGTTCTGTGATTTCACCGCCGCCAGATAGGCAAAGTAGAGCCACTGAACGGCTTCCTGCGCGGTCTGGGCCGGATGTGAAATGTCGCAACCGTAGCTGGCGGCCATCTGCTGGATCTCCAACAGCGCGCGGCGATGTTCGGCTAACTCTTCACGCAGACGAATGGTCGCTTCCAGATCTTCGCCCCGTTCCAGACGGGATTGCAGGTCGGCAAACTGTATCTCGCGTTCACGCACCAGATAGGCAATACCGTACAGCGCCACGCGGCGGTAATCGCCAATGATACGCCCGCGTCCGTAGCCATCCGGCAAGCCGGTCAACACGCCGGACTTACGACAGCGCATCATCTCCGGCGAATAGACATCGAACACGCCCTGGTTGTGCGTTTTACGCAGATGCGTAAAGAGGTATTCAAACTGCGGGTCCATTTCGCGGCCATAGGCATCGAATGAACTTTTAATCATATTCACGCCGCCAAAGGGATGCAGCGCGCGCTTCAGCGGTTTGTCCGTTTGCAGGCCCACGATTTTTTCGAGCTTGCGATCGATATAACCCGGCGCATGCGCAGTGATGGTGGTTGCCACATTCGTATCAAAATCCACCGGCGCGTGGGTGGCATTTTCGATACGAATGCCCTCCATCACGCTTTCCCATAATGCGGTGGTCGCAGGCGTTGCCTGCGCTAAAAATGCTTCATCACCTTCATACGGGGTATAGTTCTGCTGAATAAAATCACGGACATTAATTTCATTTTTCCAGGCACTGCCCTGGAATTCGAGCCAGGCGTCGCCATACCGGCGATCGCTGGTATCAATAACTTGCTTCATGGAACTCTCTCTTAATTTGTCAGACGTATTCAGTGATGGCGCTAAGTTGACCTAAATGAATGGCATCCATCGCAATCATTTTTTCTTCGTTCGTCGGAATAACAGCGCAGCGGATCCGTGAATCTGGATGGGAAATAATTCTCTCACCAGCCTTGCCCGGTAATTTATTTTTCTCTGCATCCAGGACAATGCCCAGGACCTGCAAATGCTCAATCACCAGCTCGCGAATTAATGTGGAGTTCTCACCAATACCGCCAGTAAAAATAATCCCGTCAAGGCGTTTAAGCGCCATGGCATGTCCGCCAATATGGCGGGCGATACGGTGCACAAACGTTTTAATCGCCAGCCGTGCGTGGTAATGCCCGTCGTGCCAGGCTTTTTCCAGCACCCGTAAATCAGAAGACAACCCCGAAATGCCGAGCAGCCCGGATTCTTTATTCACCACGCGCTCAAGGTCGCTCAGGCTCTGCCCGGTCTGGCTGGCAATCCAGCTCATCGCCCCGAAATCCACATCGCCGCAGCGGGTGCCCATCATCAGGCCTTCCAGCGGCGTCATACCCATCGACGTATCAACGCTTTTGCCATCACGAACCGCGCAAACAGAGGCACCATTACCTAAGTGAGCAATCACTAACCCAGAGTTTTGTTCCTCCAGGCCCAGCATCGCACAGGCCCGCTGAGTGACGTAACGGTGTGATGTCCCGTGGAAGCCATAGCGGCGCACACCGTGCTCTTCAAAATAGCGCCACGGCAGGCCATAGAGATATGCTTCCGGCGCCATCGTTTGGTGGAAGCTGGTATCAAATACCGCCACCTGCTTCACGCCAGGGAAAAGCTGCTTCGCCAGTTCCACGCCCTTTAAATTGGCATAATTATGTAACGGTGCCAGTGGAGAAACCTGGCGAATTAATTCCATTACTTCATCGGTAATCACGACCGATTCATTAAAGATGCTGCCGCCGTGTGCAATACGGTGCCCGACTAATGCCACACTTTGCAGTAAATGACGTGATTCCATTTCCGCGGTAATGGTGGCCAGGGCATATTCATAACTTGTCTGCGGTAATTCAACGGCACAACTGTCATTAATACGCAAGGTTGCACTTTCGGTATTAATCCCTTCAGCAATCCCTGTCAGTAATACTTCCTGTGACTCGGCATCCATCACCGAAAATTTTATTGAGGAGGAACCACAGTTAATAACTAATACGACTGGAAACTCAATCATTTGAATACTCCGCTCGTCCTTATTTTGAGCTGAATGATTCAGGCTGCGTGCTGCAGCCTGAATACAATCGGATATCAGTGATTAAAACAGTTTGTAGACAATGTTCAGGATGGTCAGCAGGCCAATGGCAGTCACAAATACGTTATCGAGACGGCCTTTATATTTCGCCAGTGCAGGCACCTTACGGATAGCAAACATCGGCAGCAGGCACAGCAGTGACGCAATAATTGGGGCACCCATTGCTTCAATCAGGTCCAGAATGTTCGGGTTTGCGTAGGCCACAACCCAGGTAGACCCCATGATAAACACCATGCTGATGGTGTTTAGTTTGCCCATCGAAACTTTGCTCTTATCGCCTTTATAGCCAAACTTCAGCACCAGGCCATTCAGCCCTTCCAGGGTCCCGAGATAGTGCCCGAAGAAGGATTTGAAAATCGCGACCAGTGCAATGATAGATGCGCCAAACTCCAGCACGGTCGCAAAGGTGGATTTAGTGCCGGTCATGGTCGCAAAGTGGTTTGCCAGATAGGACAGCACCGGGATGTTCTGCGTTTTCGCTTCCGCCATGTTTTGCGGAGACAGCGTAAACAGGCAGCTGAAGGCAAAGAACATCACCACCGCCACCATCAGCAGGCTGGCGCGGGAGATAATCTGCGAACATTTCTGCTCGGTGTAGTCGTTCCCAAAGTCTTTCTCATACTCTTCACGCTTGGAAACCACGAAAGAAGAGACAATCGGCGAGAAGTTAAAGGAGAACACCATGATGGAAATCCCCAGCCATACGGTCACCAGAATGCCGTCATGACCGGTGAACGAGATGTCGCTCAGGCTCACCTGATCGATGACCGCCGAGTTCCAGTAAGGGATCAGCGACAGCGAAATCAGCACCAGGCTCGCGATGAACGGGAACACCAGATAGCTCATCACTTTCACCATCAGGTCTTTACCGAACCAGATGACGAAGGCCATCAGCAGCAGCAGGAACAGCGCCACGACGCCGCGATTCATCGCCGCAAAGCCGAGCTGGTTTTCCCAAAACGTCATAAAGGTGTTGGTGATGGTGACGCCGTAAATCCACAGCAGCGGGCAAATGGCAAAGAAGTAGAGGAACGTAATGACCACGCCGCCGGTTTTACCAAAGTGCTCTTCCACCGTTTCGGTGATGTTGCCCGACGGATTTTTGCCTGACAGGCAAAGTCGCGCAAGCGCACGGTGGCAATAGAAGGCGATAGGATAGGCCAGCACCAGCATGATAAGAATAGGGATCAGGCCGCCATAACCTGCGCGAATCGGGAAGAACAGTACGCCTGCACCAATCGCGGTGCCGAACAGGCCCAGCGTCCAGGTGGTATCCGATTTGCGCCATGCCGATGTTTTTGTCTGGCTGGCGACCAGGGTTTCTGTATTACTCATATCGTGTCCTTAGCGAAATAGCTTCGAATCCAATAAAAGGGGGGGATTATGCCCCAACTAGGCCGGTAATTTGTGAAACTCGGGAAAGATCGATGTTGCCGCCTGAAATAATGCTCACGGTTTTGCGGTTCTGAATGTAGTCGTCGAGCTTGCCGCTCAGCAGTGCGGCAGAGGCTAACGCCCCGGCGCCTTCAGTAATCACCTTGTTACGCTGGATAAGCGCAATCATGCTGTCGCGGATTTCATCTTCGGTCACCAGCACAATGTCATCGACCAGCTCACGGACAATTTCAAACGTCAGGTTGCCCGGGCGCGCAACATCGCAGCCATCGGCAAGCGTGGCGTTAAGGCGATGACTGGTAATGGCTCCGGCTTGCCAGGAGGCCGCCATGCCGTGGACGTTGGCGGACTGAACGCCGATAATTTTAATGGTTGGGTTGATGGACTTAATGGCCGTCGCAATACCGGCGATTAATCCCCCGCCGCCAATCGGGACAATCACGTTATCGACGTCGTACAGATCCTGAAGAATTTCCAGACCAATGGTGCCCTGCCCGGCAATCACCAGTGCATCATCGTAAGGAGGAATAAAAATGCGCCCTTCCATTTCCACGATTTCGCTAACTTTGGCGATGGTGTCGTTGAAATTATCGCCGTGCAGAATCACCTCCGCAGAGTAATCCTGCGTGGCCGCCACTTTCGATTTTGGTGCGCCTCTTGGCATCACCACTTTGCCGTCAATCCCAAGCATCGCACAGGAGAGCGAAACGCCCTGCGCATGGTTGCCCGCCGAGCAGGCCACCACACCTTTACGGCGCTCTTCCAGCGTCAGAGCGCTAAGCTTGTTAAAAGCACCGCGTATTTTAAATGACCCGGTGCGCTGCATGTTTTCAAACTTTAGGTATATTTCACCTTTGCAACGCTCACTCAAATAATTAGAACGTGGCATCCCTGTTTTATATATTTTCCCTGCCAGGCGCTGCTTCGCCAGTTGAATATCATCAAGGGTGACCGGGAGATCGTAAGTAATATGCATAGAATCCTCTTCTCAGAAATGACTCTGAATTCAGGTAATAACGGGGCACAGCGCTCTGGCAACAGAGCCCTATGATATTGTTAAAAAACAAAAATTAACGAATTTCGACAGTCTGCCTTCGTCGGTGGCAATTCTGTGCGGAATAATGTTTTGCCAGTTCTACTAATACCGAGGCCGATTTTTTTATTCGGTAGTTTTTCGACCAAATGGCGGCATAGCGTGCCAGTGGCAATGTCTCTTTGACGGGTAAGGTCATAAACTGATCGGAACCAAACGGTGTTGTCATATCGCAAGGGATGACCGTCAGGAAATCGGCATTCAGCACCAGGTTATAAATGGTGATGACAGAATCAGTTTTGATAATGTTTTCAGGCTTGACGTGATGTGTTTCGAGAATAGCCAGCAGCGCTTTGTAGTAGCCCATTTCAGTATGCGGGAGGACCCACTGGGCGTTTTGCAGCGACGCCAGTGATATCTCTCCCCGACATGTTCGGGACGGGTTGGCCACTACCACAAATTCCGACTCAAACAGCGGCTCCACATGCAAATCCTGCAGCTGCATATCGTCATCCAGCGTACCGATAGCAAAATCCAGACGTCCATCGCGCAGCGCAGGTAACAACGAAGAGAGCTGAGCTTCAAACAGCGACACCTGGGCGCCGGGGAACATCTCCTTGAAGGTTTTCATCATCCCAGGCAAAAGGGTGAATCCAATCAGCGAAGGGAAACCGAATGAAATATCAACCACCGTGCCGGCGCTCAGGCTGTTCATCTCGCTGACCATGTTTTTCATTTCACGGGTGATCGTTTCTGCATACGCAAGCAGCACCTGGCCTGCACTGGTTAACGTTACACCGGTGTTTTTTCGCACCATCAATTCAGTGCCGAAATAGGCCTCGATATCATTGATGATTTTGCTGACCGCGGGCTGCGTTAATTTAAGCTGTTTTGCAGCGGATCCAATAGAACCACATCTAATGACCTCCTGAAAAACGACGAGGTGTTGTGTCTTTGGCAGAAGAACATTATCCATAGTGCTATTCCCGTATTCCATTTCGCGCTATGGATTCTAGTAAATTACCCTGATGGTGGTATGTGCGATGACTCACAGTTCATATTCACTGATGCTGGTCATTCGTCACAAAAAACGACAAAAACGTTTAAAATCATTAGCATAAAAATCACCCTAAAAGACATCAGCCTGACATGGGTCAATAAAACAAAGGGGGATAATTTTATTTTATGGCGATAAGCTCCGATCACAACCGATTTAATACCCAACTAATAGCTCACGTTTGATACAATTAAAGTGCAAACTTCAAGCATTATTTATGAATCGTGATTTTAAAATGTAAAATTATTTTAAAGGCCCAGATAAAACCACACCGTAAATATGATGCCAGTCACGCAAAATGTTACGGGTTCCGGCCGAAGTGGTTTTTACTTATCAGTCACATGAATACCTGTTAACACATGACCAAGAGAATTAACGCAAAAATAACAAAAGCCCCATCCGTTGGATGAGGCTTATGAGCAAGGGAAATCAGAAAGGCTATTTGTACAGAATAGCGGTTCCTCCCCAGAGGCTGGAATCCGCGGAGTTACCCAGCGCAACGATTTGATAATGCCCGGCATTATCCTTGGCCGCTTTGGCTTTCAACGCATGCATCGCGTCATCCGATGAACCCGCTACGCCAGAAATCTGAACGGTCCCCATTTCCTGAAGCCCGGCAGCCTGATCGGCATCGACCTGTTTTGGACCCGCAGCCAGCGCAGCCCCGGAAAGGATCATCAACACAGCACCTGTCAGCAGAGAAGTTGTTTTCATTTTTAAACCCTCTCAATAATGGATGTAGAAGCGTTTACACCTTAAGTATGTCGCCCGCCTCGTCATGCGATATAGGACAAATGCAAAGTCAGTTAATCATTGTGATGGGATTGTGGAGAAGTGATGTCATCCGGTTTCGCGCTTCGCTGAAGAGGACTGCGGAGCCGGTTTTGCGGCCGCATCAACGCGGCCTGCTGGCGCTTACTGTTGGGCATCCGACAGTTGTTTTTCCAGGCCCTGAGAGGCAAATCTCAGAACCGCCGTCGCAGGATCGTTTTCACCCTGCCCAGGCTGCAACTGCACCATCACCTGTCCCTGTTTAAAGCTCCACTTCACGGGCGCGCTGGTCAGATGGTCATCTACCTGTTTTTTCTCGAGTTCTGTTGGCGCAGAGTCGGGTTTGCCGTATTTCTGGGTTAATGCCTGCAACGTCCCGTCAACATCCGCACCATAAAGGTTGATGGCGATACTCTGCAGCCGATCGTCAATATAGGTGAAGGTGGCATTGCGCTTACCCTCGCCATAATGCAGGCCCAGGCAGCTTCGTGAGTATATTCGTGAGCTGCCTGCTGATGCCGTCACCACCGGCGTCAACGCATCGCAGACATTGCTGTCAGCCGCCAAAGCGCTGACGGCATCGCCCTGCATACCAAACTCAAGCTGGCCGTAGCCGCGAACGGGCGTGAACCCGATGTTGTAGACCTTCACGCCAGAAAATACGAGGCCAGCGCAAAGCGCAATGCCCGCAAGGATCAATAAAGAACTTTTTGGACGGGGGTTCTGTTTATGCATAGCAGCGTTTCTTTGGGTTATCTGAGGCGGTGAGAAAACAACCAATGATACGCAGCGCATAAGCGATAAATGTTGCCGTTGTTGCGGGTTTGCGCTCCCATTTGGGACTCGCCGCAATCTGAACACGCGGATTTCCGGGAGACTCAATGATTCAACAGACTAAAAGTTTGGAATAATAATATTCATTGTTTCGTATCATTTAATTATTTATTTTTCCTGTGGTTTTGATATCTTTTAAAAATTCCTTAACCTGACAGGCCTGAAGTAACCGCATCAATAACAATACGTTGCTCCCCGTCAACAAAGAATAACTCACCAGGATTAAACAATTTAATAAAACAAAAGCATTAGTGCTATTTTCTCTAAAAAAAGACATAACCAGTACATTACACCTGAAGCATTAAAAATAAAAGGACGTAACTTTCAGGCAGAACCACCTATCAGGATTAAACGCCAATAGTCACACTATGTTAAATACTTAATTTTTGTGTTGTCATAAGACTGCAAAAAACAAAAAGAGAAGCAAATAATGCTTGAAAAACCTGACTTTGAATACTTACAAAAAATAGACCTGAACTCAGTGCTCTATTTTTCGGCAGTAATGAGCTACAAAACAATCTTTAATGCCAGTGTCGTCATGAATTGTTCCGCCCCTACGGTCAGCATTATGCTAAAGCGCTTTTGCTCTTACTTCCCTGTGCCATTATTTGAACGAGAAGGCCGCTGCCTTATACCGACAAAATATGCCATTGAATTGAACAGGCTCATTGAAGAGACTTTCTTCAATCTCCGATTTACGTTGACTGAAAAGTCCCCGGCATATGCCGTATCCAATCTCTGAATAGCGAGAGGATTTAAGGTATCTGACCGATACTTTCCCCCATTAAGTCAATGATATAGTCTAATGCAGACTGCACCCGATAAGGCAGATTTTCCCTGCTACGAAAGATCACATAGCAGTCAATATATATCCCCCACGTCGCTGGCAGTATCGGTTGTATGTCACTGACATCTTGCAACAGGAGGGGTGATGCAACAAGATACCCCATGTGTCTTCTGCAACAGTTAATTGCCGTATAGATATTATCAAATGAGAGTTTCCCGGTGACCGTAATGGCCTGGGTCACACCATTGCCTTCATCCGTTAAGTCAAAAACATTTCTATAACGCGTATTTTCCATCGCGTTGAGCAGAATAAAAGGTGCAGCGGAGAGTTCTTCTGGCGTGGTAAAAGGGTGTTGCTCATAAAACTCTCGGGTAGCGAAGACATCCATACGTAATTTTTTTACTTTTCTCGCCACCAGATTTTGGTTATGAGGTCGGGTGTAAGAAATTAAGATATCGCAAGCGCTATTAAAAAAACCGCCGTTAAAATATTCTGCTTTATCAAGATTAGACGTCGTCAGTGTCACATTCAGCTCGGGAAAGCGTTGCAGCAACGGTGGTAAAACCGTGTCGGCCAGATAAGCCTGTATGCCCGAAGGACAGTACAGATTCACTTCTCCGGCAGGGGTCTTTTTGTAATTTTCGACCTGCAAGAAAAATGCATCATTATGTTCGATATATTCCTTTATCTGGGGCAGCATCATTTCACCAAACGGTGTCAGCCCGACGGGACGGCTTTCCCGCTCAATAATTTTCATTCCCAACGCGGCTTCTACAGCCGCAATGCTTTTGCTGATACTCGCCTGAGTCAGGCCAATATTCTTCGCCGTAAGGCTGAAGCTCTGCGTGGTGGCAACATCAAGTAATATTTTCAGATCCGTGGTTTTGAGTTGCTTCATTTTGCCGTGCGTTTTCGCGATGATTTATTGCATCAAGTATAGACGCTCTGTTTCTCGCCAGGATACTGAGGATCTGGGCCGGTAAGCCGCTTTCTCTTGGTATAGCGTCGTGGACAGTCATTCATCTTATTTCGCACAAAGCAAAACGCCCACAGGCTTTCACCTATGGGCGTCTTTATGTAAGTTGAAGCTGACCGATAAGCCGCTTTCGTTTGAGCATAGCGTCGTGGACAGTCATTCATCGTCCTGCCAAAAGCAAAACGCCCACAGATTTTCATCTGCGGGCGTCTCTATGAAAGTTGAAGCTGACCGATAAGCCGGGTTCTGTCGTGGACAGTCATTCATCTAGGCCAGCAATCGCTCACTGGCTCAAGCAGCCTACCCGGGTTCAGTACGGGCCGTACCATGTGAACCCCTATTTGGCCTTGCTCCGGGTGGAGTTTACCGTGCCACGGACTGTTACCAGCCGCGCGGTGCGCTCTTACCGCACCCTTTCACCCTTACCTGATCCCGCTTGCGCGGGCCATCGGCGGTTTGCTCTCTGTTGCACTGGTCGTGGGTTTCCCCCCCAGGCGTTACCTGGCACCCTGCCCTATGGAGCCCGGACTTTCCTCCCCTGCGCCCGTCTCCCCGAAAGGACGACGACACAGCGGCGACTGTCTGGTCAGCTTCGGCGCGAAGTATAGTGGGTTTGTCGGGCGATGTCACCCTTTCCGGGACACCACCACGCCTTTCCCACCGTGTCAGACAAAATACAGACTGTGCTCACACATTCGAATGTTTTTTGTTATGCCCGCTTTTTTTCACTTTCTCGCCCACTTTCTGCGTTAACTCTATGAATAAAACAGCAATTAACAAACAGCTTTCGAACAGAAGTCTTTCACTTTGAAAAAACAGAAACACACCGGAAGTGAATGACGTTTTGAAATGATAATTCGCCTGTTTTCGCTTAATTGACTTTCCTCATGCCCAACACGATTATTCCAGTGCGCCTGTAATTTACCTCATCAACCTTCTGAACCGAGGGAAGTTATGTACATTATTAAAAACAACACAACACTTGTTGCTGGGTTTATTTCCTGCCTGCTGGCCATGCCTGCAATAGTCAATGCAGCAGATGCTCCTGTTACTATTCGCTACACGCTGTGGGACCGTAACCAACTCCCTGGCGAACAGCAATTAATTAATGAATTCGAGAAAGAAAACCCTGGTATTAAAGTTGAAGCTGAATTAACACCGTACGACCAATACTTTATTAAATTGAGCTCAGCTGTCGGCGGAAATGTGGCACCAGATGTCTTTTGGATGAATATGCCAAACTTCCAGCAGTATGTGAAAAACGGCATGCTGGAACCTTTAAGCAATTATTTAAAAACACCGGGCGCACCGCAGCTTGATGACTTTGTCAAAAGCTCGGTCAATGCCTATCAGTACCAGTCAGCGCAGTACGCAATTCCTCGCGATATTGACGCCATTGCCGTTTGGTACAACAAAGATCTGTTCGACAAAGCCGGCGTCGCCTACCCAGAAAAGGGCTGGACCTGGGATACCCTTAAGCAAAAAAGCGAACAGCTGCGCAAAGGATTGGATAAGCAATCCTACCCGCTGGCGATGGAGTTAAGCAGCGGCCAGGATAGCTACTTCAACCTGCTGCTGCAGGCCGGTGACGACATTGTTCTCCCGGGCGGAAAAACTGACGTGGCTAACGACAAGGCCTTTGGCGTGTACCGGCAGGTCCAGGAGATGCTCAAAACCGGGTTGATGCAGCCACCAGGGGAAACAGAAGCGGCCGATAGCTTCCAGTCCAACAAAGTGGCGATGGTCTATGCCGGCTCATGGTGGGCGCTGCCATTCTCACAAAATGAGCTGATCAAAGACCACATCGGCGTGGTTCCGATGCCGAAGATGGACCGTGAAGCCGGTGTTTCTCATAGCCTGGCCTTCGCCATGTCATCGAAAAGCGCACACAAGGACGCCGCCTGGAAGTTCATTGCCTTTATGAGCTCTGAACACGCGCAGCAAACGCTGGCGAACGGCAAAGTGGTTATTCCGGCCAACCAAAAAGTGGCCAAAGATTGGGCCGCCGCCTTTAAAACCATCGACGTTTCCGCCTATGTCGACTCCCTGTCGTTTTCCCATAAATACCCAACGGCCGGATCGAATACGGCGAAATGGAGCAGCATTTTTAATGACGGTCTGAAGAAAGTCTGGATGGGTGCCGATCCCCAAACTGTGATGCCAGGCGTTGCCCAACGCATAGAACGGGAAATGAAAAAATAACCCTTTGGGGAGCCTGGCTCCCCTTTTTTTAAAATTCCCTCACCGTTGTACCGGAGTGAATATGAGTTATTCCGATGAAACAAGCTCCCCATTGCTCTTAGCGCCGCAGAAAAAAAAGACCCTGTTGAGTCGGCGGGAAAAAGAGGAACGCTTTTGGGGTTGGATAATGATCCTCCCGCTGATTGCCGGGCTGACCATTTTTTATTTTATTCCGTTTATTCAAAACGTATTTTACAGCTTTACCGATCTGGGTGAATTTCAGATCTGGAATACGATTAGCCTGGATAACTATATTAATTTATGGTCAGACAGCGAATTTCGCTCTGCCGTCGCTAACACCCTTATTTATGTCGCAATCTGTGTTCCGCTGATTACCGTTTTCTCTTTGCTATTGGCTATCGGTTTGAACCAGGCCATTCGCGGGCAGTGGCTGTTCCGAACGCTGCTTTTCTTACCGGCTGTGACCATGCCTGCGGCGATTGCGATGGTGTGGCAATGGCTGATGAACCGAAATTTCGGTCTGTTAAACCAGTTGCTGGAGGTCTTTCATTTACCCCCGGTCGGCTGGCTTTCCGATCCCGACGTGGTGCGCCTGAGCGCCTCGGTGGTGATTATCTGGTCGGCGATTGCCCTGAAGATGATCATTCTGCTCGCCGGTTTACAGGGTATTCCAAAACAGATTTACGAAGCGGCCTCCATTGATGGCATTGGCAAGCTTCGCTGTTTCTGGTCGATAACGCTGCCGCTGATGATCCCCACGCTGTTCTTTGTGTTGGTGATCGCCTTTATCGAAACGCTGCAAATTTTTGACGTGGTGTATCTGCTGTTTGGCAGCTCATCGATGGTCGACGACCAGACCATGACCATCGCGTATCTCTTTTATAAATATGCCTTTATCTATCAGGAAAAAGGGTACGCGTCGGCGATTGCGGTAGTGATTTTCCTGCTAACGATGGCGCTTACGCTGCTGCAAATCTGGATTGGCAAACGTCTGAAGGCTCGGCAGGAGTAACCCTATGTTTATGAATAAGCGTGAAAAATGCATCACCTACGGCCTGATGATCCTGGCCACGCTCTTCACCGTGGTGCCGTTTATCTGGATGACCATCACCTCTTTTAAAACACAGGCCGAAAGTATTGCCGTCCCACCGGTCCTGCTGCCTGCTAACCCGGGCCTTCAGGCGTATAGCAAAGTGCTGCACGAGATGCCGTTCGGCAGCTTTTATTTCAACTCGATTATTTCCACGCTGCTTATTGTGGTGCTGCAAACGCTGATCGCCGCCATGGCGGCCTACGGCTTTTCGCGACTGCGTTTTAAAGGCCGCGATGCGGTGTTCATGATCTGCATTTCCATTCTGATGGTGCCGGGGCAAATCTTCCTCATTCCGCAGTTTTTAACCATCGAGAAATTCGGTCTGCTGAACTCGATTCCAGGCCTGGTCTTGCCCGGATTGTTCAGTATCTACAGCGCCTTTTTGCTACGGCAGTTTTTCATGTCGGTGCCAAAGGAGCTGGAAGAAGCCGCCATTATGGACGGCTACAACTACCTGACCATCTTCTTCAAAATCATGCTGCCGCTGATTAAGCCAGGGCTGATTGCCTGCGTGATCATCAACGGTCTGTGGAGCTGGAACAACCTGATGTGGCCGCTGATTGTGAACACATCGATGAACAAAATGACGCTGCCAGTGGGCCTTGCGTCTCTTTCAGGTCGTTCAGGCGTGGAATACCCGATGCTGATGGCCGGTGCGCTGCTCGCCATTATTCCCATGCTGTTGCTCTACATCTTCTTCCAGCGTTACTTCATCCGCGGCATCGCCGGGGCCGGAATTAAAGGGTAAGAGGTTTCTATGTCAGCCATTAAATTTTCATCCGTAAGCAAAGTCTACCCCAACGGCTTTCGCGCTATTCAGGGCATTAACCTCGATATCCATGACGGTGAGTTTATGGTGTTCGTTGGCCCTTCCGGCTGCGCAAAGTCCACGCTGTTACGCATGGTCGCAGGGCTTGAAGATATCTCCGATGGGCATATCACTATCGGCGAACGCCATGTGAATGAACTGCTGCCGAAAGAACGCGGCGTGGCGATGGTGTTTCAGAACTATGCGCTCTATCCGCACATGACTATCTATAAAAATATGGCCTTTAGCCTGCTCGGCAAGATGAGCGATAAAGAGATCGATGCGCGCGTGCGTGAAGCCGCGCACAAGCTCGAAATCGAAAACCTGCTGAACAAAAAACCGGGTCAGCTCTCAGGGGGCCAGTGCCAACGCGTGGCAGTTGGTCGGGCTATTGTTCGCAAGCCAGAGGTGTTTTTATTCGATGAACCGCTGTCGAACCTTGACGCCAAGCTGCGCGTGTCGATGCGCGTACGCCTGACCGAGCTTCATCGTCAGCTGCGCGATGAAGGCGTGAGCGCCACCATGATTTACGTGACCCACGATCAGATTGAGGCCATGACCATGGGAGACCGCATTTGCGTGCTGAATAACGGTCAGATCATGCAGGTCGACACCCCGGGGAATATCTATCACCAGCCGCGGAACAAATTTGTCGCCGGATTTATCGGTAACCCGGCCATGAACCTGCACCTGGTGTCATTGGCGCAACACAATACGGCTCTGTCGCTGGGTGATACGGTCACCGTTCCCCTCCCCCAGAAGCTGCTCTCACAGTTAGCGGGATATCAGGACAATCAGGTCTGGTTCGGCATTCGTCCCGAAGCCATTGCTCTGGCCCGTACCGGCGATCCCGACGCGCAATCCGTGCGCATCGCTAACGTCGAACGTATGGGGAACGAGGATTTGCTGCATTTCGACATCGGCAGTCTGCGCATGATCCTGCGCGTCAACGCCACCGTCGACTGGGCGCCACAGCCTGGGGAACAGATTAACGTCAAGTTCAACCTCAATGCCGCCTACCTGTTTGGCAAAACGGATGAACTGAATTTGGCCCTGAATTAACCCACAACGATCAAAACGAATACGACGCGCTGAGACGCATCCTGCCGTGCAGCGCCATTTGGGAGGTTTTATGTGTGCAAAGAAAGTCACTGTTCTGGTCGTGGGCGCAGGCGCTCGCGGGGAAATTTATTCGCGCTATGCGCTGGAACACCCGGACAGAATGCAGGTCGTCGCCGTTGCCGAACCACGCGACAGCTACCGCCAGCAGTTTGTTGAACAGCATCAGATTGCCCAGAGCCACGTTTTCAACGACTGGCATGATGCGGCCCTTCGCCCACGGATGGCCGACGTCGTGTTGATTTGTACCCAGGACTCGATGCACAAAGGCCCTGCCGTCGCTTTTGCCGAGCTTGGCTACCACATTCTTCTCGAGAAGCCGGTTGCGCCAACGCCAGAGGATTGCGAAACCATTATCGAGGCGGTGAAGCGTAATAACGTGCTGCTCGCAGTGGCTCATGTGCTGCGTTATACCCGCTATACCCAGAAGCTGAAGGCGCTGCTTAACGAAGGCGTGATTGGCGATATCCTCAGCATGCAGCATCTGGAGCCGGTCGGTTACTGGCATCAGGCTCACTCCTTCGTGCGCGGCAACTGGAGAAATGAATCGCAGTCGTCGTTTATGCTGCTGCAGAAATCCTGTCATGACCTCGACTGGATCCGCTACATCATGGGCGACAACTGCCTTCAGGTAAGCTCCTTTGGTAGCCTCAGCCATTTTACCGCACAAAACCAGCCGGAAGGTGCGGCCGATCGCTGCCTTGACTGCAAGGTCGAATCAACCTGCCCGTGGTCGGCCCGTAAAATTTACCTGGGCGATGCCCACAAATGCACGCCGCATTTTCGCCGGGTGCTGACCGCCGATCCGACAGAAGAGAATGTCGAGAAGGCGCTGCGCGAAGGCCCTTACGGACGCTGCGTCTACCGCTGCGATAACGACGTGGTCGATCATCAGGTGGTCAACTTCCGCTTTGCACACCAGCAGACGGTCACTTTCACCATGACCGCCTTTACCAAAATGGAAGATCGCCAGACCCGCCTGTTCGGCACGCGCGGTTATCTTGAGGGGAACGGCAAAACTATCCGCGTCTTTGATTTCCTGACCGATAGCGAAACGGTGCACACCGTGGATGAAATCCCTGAAGGCTCGCAAACCCAAATGGGTGGCCACGGTGGCGGCGACTACTACCTGATGGATAAATTCATTCAGGCGGTGATCGCAGGCGATCAAAGCATGATCCTTTCCGGGCCGGACGAAGCACTGGAAAGCCATCTGATGGTGTTTGCCGCCGAGCAGGCGCGCAAGGAAAACCGTCTTATCAATCTGTGACGTCACAGGAGACTCGGATGTTTTACGGCATTGATATTGGCGGTACCAAAACGGAAATCGTGGCTTTTGACGACGAGATGCACATACGCTGGCGCAAGCGGGTCGCCACGCCGGTGCAGGACTATGAACTCTTTTTAGCCACCTTCTCATCACTGATTGATACCGCAGATTGGGAAACCGGCAGCCAGGGGAAAATCGGCATTGGCATGCCTGGGCTAATGGACAGACACACCGGCGAGCTCCTGTCCTCTAACGTGCCCTGTCTGACCGGGCGGCGGATCGTCAACGACCTGATTGATCGCGTATGTCGTCCCATTGCGGTAGATAACGACTGCTGTTGTTTTGCGCTTTCCGAAGCGCATACCCAGCAGGCGCAGCAGTATCAGCGGATCTTTGGCGCCATTATCGGTACCGGGTTGGGCGGAGGATTGGTGATTAACGGCCAGCTCTACCGCGGGCGCAACCGGATGGCCTGTGAGTTTGGGCATCTGCCGCTAGCCGCTCAGTTCGCCCAGCGTTACCACTTGAGCGAAATGGCCTGTGGATGCGGTCTGAAGGGCTGCGTTGAACGCTATCTTTCCGGCCCTGGCCTGCTGGGGCTGCACCGCCATTTCAGTGGTAAAACGGTCACCATGGAAGCGCTGTGGGAAGGCTATCGACAACAGGAACCTTTGTCTGTCGAAACCATTTCTGCATGGACGGATATGCTCGGCGGCACGCTGGCTCAGCTTCAACTGATCCTGGACGTTGATGCCTTTGTGCTGGGAGGCGGCGTGTCAAATGTGGAAGCCATCTACAGCCTGCTGCCTCAGGCGATGAAGCGCCACCTGTTTCCAGGGCTGGAGCCCGCAAAAATCCTGCCGGCGGTGCACGGTGCCACCAGCGGCGTGCGGGGTGCCGCGTTGTTACAGGCTGAACGGTACGCGCTGCAGAGCTAACAATGAAAGGGAAGCGCCCGGCTTCCCCTCCTTTCCGCTTTCCTTATTATTTACACATCGGCCAGCACCACCTCGACACCCATCTTTTCCAGAGTATGAAGATAGTGGTCCGGAATACCGCTGTCGGTGATCACCCGATGGATCTCGCCCACCTCACGGATCATACAAAAGCTTTTGCGGCCAAATTTACTCGAATCCGCCACCACGGTTATTTCCTGCGCCACCTGGCACATCACCCGGTTCAAATGCGCTTCACCAGGATGTGGCGTAGTGATCCCGGCATCAAGGCAAAAACCGTCAACGCCCAGGAACAACTTATCAAACCGGTATTGCCGTAATTGAAGCTCCGCCGACGGGCCATACAGCGACAACACGCTTTGGCGCACATTGCCTCCCAGTAGCATCACATCCACACGGTCGTAATTTGCCAGCTCCCAGGCGATGTTCAGGGCATTAGTCATGACCACCAAATCGCGACGCGGTTTGAGAAAGGCGGGGATCAGGGTGGTTGTCGAACCGGAGTCGAGGATCAGCGTATCGCCATCTTTTACAAAGCTCGCCGCCTTTTCCGCAATCTGGGATTTGACGTCGCGATTGAGCCGGTCTTTATCCTGAAGGGGTCTGTCGAAGGCAAAGTGGTGATTCAACACCGCACCACCGTAAGAACGTAGCGCACAGCCGCGCTGCTCCAGATAGCGTAAATCGTTACGGATCGTCACGCTCGATACGCCAAAGCGGACGCTAAGCGGTTCGACCCGCACACTACCCTGATCGCACAGCAGATCGATGATCTGCTCACGACGTTTTACGCTGTCTAACATGGCTCAGGCTCCATCAGAATGGCAAACAACATCTGTCTTATTTGCGCTTACACGCTTTCGTTATCTTTCGATATATATTACACCAGAAGGCAAAAGGCGAATTTGTGAATGCACCAGCAACCCCTTTCTTTCCCGATTACCGCTAAAAACATTTCGGTTTATCAGAATCGAAAGCAAAAAAGGCAAAAACTGAAAAGAGAAAGCGCAGCATCAGCCCTGTTGCTTCTGGAAACGCAGGGGATAAACGAAAGCCGCAAACAAAAAAACCTGCTCAAGGCAGGTTTTTCAGGACCGTTGAAGGCCATCACAATTTTACAATTTGTTCACGATTGTTTTACCAATACCACCTCTACGCCGTGACGGCGTAAACCTTCCAGACTCTCCGTCGGGATCCCTTCATCCACGATGATCATGTGTATGCGCGGTGTATCGATAATTTTGTGCAGGCTTGAGCGATCAAATTTGCTGGAATCGGTGACCACGATAATTCGCTCAGCCACTTCACACATTCTACGGTTCAGACGAGCTTCATCTTCGTTGTGCGTGCTGACCCCGCGCTCCAGATCAATCGCATCCACCCCGAGGAATAACATGTCGAAGTGGTAGTTTTGCAGCGACTGTTCCGCCTGGTCGCCATAGAACGACTGCGACTGCCGACGCAGATGTCCGCCGGTCATCAGCAGCTCCACACCTTCGGCTTCCAGCAGCGCGTTGCCCACGTTCATCCCGTTGGTCATGACAATCACATCGCTGTGCTGACGCATCAGGCGGGCGATTTCAAACGTGGTGGTACCCGAATCAAGGATCACCCGATGTCCGGGCTGAATCAAATCCGCCGCCACACGAGCGATGCTGCGCTTCAGGGCAATATTCAGTGTACTTTTATCTTCGACAGAAGGTTCACCCGAGGGTAACGGGCTGTCGCAAATCAGCGCGCCGCCATAGGCCCGCACCGCAATGCCCTGCTTCTCCAGAAAGGCCAGGTCATTACGGATAGTCACGGTGGAAACCGCGAACGCCGTCGCCAAATCGTTCACCTGCACGCTGCCCTGCTGACGCAGGCGCTGAATAATCTGCTCTCGTCTTTCGCTGGTACCCGGCACACGTTTATCGACCGGGGTTTCTGAGGTTTTCATAAGATGATCCTTGCCTGAACCTTTCGTTTCATTACGTTTTCGCTATTAACGCCTTTCTTTTTCGAGAATGCAAGTCTCAGTATCTCGGCTGACACGCAAAATCAAACCGGGCAACGCTTTCATTATCTTTCTTTTGTGAAACAAATCCCACTTCAATGATCTTTCATTTTATTTTTAACTTATTCTTGAGCACTATCACTCGAAATAAAACGAAAGCCAAGAATCTCATCCGTCAATTATGGAGAGGAAAGTGAAACATTTAACTGAAATGGTTGAGCTGCATAAGCAAGGTGCGAATAACGGAATTTATGCCGTGTGCTCTGCACACCCTCGCGTGCTGGAAGCCGCAATCCGCTTTGCTCGCGACAATCACACCCCGCTGTTGATTGAAGCCACGTCAAACCAGGTGGACCAGTTTGGCGGTTATACGGGAATGACGCCGGTCGATTTCCGCCAATTCGTGCTGACGCTGGCGGCAGACCTGGGGTATCCGGAAGAACAGCTGATTCTCGGCGGCGACCACCTTGGCCCCAACCGCTGGCAGCAGTCCCCCGCGACCGAAGCCATGACGCATGCAGAAGAACTGATCAGAAGCTATGTTGCCGCCGGGTTTAAGAAAATCCACCTCGACTGCAGCATGTCCTGTGCCGATGACCCTACCCCGCTCTCCGATGAGATCGTCGCGGAACGCGCTGCGCGGTTGGCTAAAATTGCCGAAACCACCTGCATGAAAACCTTTGGCGTTTGCGATCTGGTCTACGTCATCGGCACCGAAGTTCCCGTTCCGGGCGGCGCACATGAGACCCTGAATAGCCTTGAAGTGACGACGCCACAGGCAGCACAGGCCACTCTGCGTGCCCACTTCAGCGCCTTTGAGGCACAGGGCCTGAATGCGATCTGGCCACGAATTATAGGCCTGGTTGTTCAGCCTGGCGTCGAGTTCGATCATACTCATGTTATTGATTACGCGCCGGAAAAAGCGGTGGCGCTCAGCAAAATGGTGGAAGCTTTCGACACGCTGGTCTTTGAGGCGCACTCCACCGATTATCAAACCCCGCAGGCACTGAAGCGCCTGGTTCACGATCACTTCGCCATTCTCAAAGTGGGCCCGGCGTTAACCTTCGCCCTGCGTGAAGCCCTGTTTGCGTTGGCCTGCATCGAAGAAGAACTGGTGCCCGCCCGTACCTGTTCCGGACTGCGTCGGGTTCTTGAGGACGTCATGCTTGAAAAGCCCGGCTACTGGCAAAGTCACTATCACGGTGATAGCCATGCGCGCCGCCTGGCACGCGGCTACAGCTATTCAGATCGGGTGCGCTACTACTGGCCGGACAAAGAGATCGACGATGCGCTTTCCCATCTGGTGAAAAACCTTGTCGACGAAGAGCTGCCGTTGCCGCTTATCAGTCAGTACCTGCCCATGCAGTACACCCGAGTCCGAGAGGGCCACATCGCCGCCACGCCTCAGGCGCTGATCCTCGACCACATTCAGGACGTCATACGTCAATACCACACAGCTTGTTTAGGTCATCACCAAGAATAAAAGTGAAGGAAATCGTTATGCCAAATATCGTCTTAAGCCGTATCGATGAGCGCCTTATCCACGGTCAGGTCGGCGTTCAGTGGGTCGGATTTGCTGGTGCGAATCTCGTACTGGTCGCCAACGATGAGGTGGCCGAAGATCCGGTGCAGCAAAACCTGATGGAAATGGTGCTCGCGGATGGGATTGCCGTCCGTTTTTGGTCACTGCAAAAAGTGATCGACAACATTCACCGCGCGGCAGACAGGCAAAAAATCCTGCTGGTCTGCAAAAACCCCTCGGACTTCCAGAAACTGGTCGAGGGCGGTGTGCCCGTCACCCGCATCAACGTTGGCAACATGCATTACGCCGAAGGGAAACAACAGATTGCCAAAACAGTTTCCGTTGATGCCTATGACATTGCGGCATTTAGTGCACTGAAACAGGCCGGTGTCGCCTGCTTTGTTCAGGGCGTCCCGACCGAACCCGCGCAGGATCTGTTCAAACTACTCTGAAGGAGATCGCGATGGAAATCAGTTTCTTACAGGCAGCCGCGCTGGGCATTCTCGCCTTTATCGCGGGACTGGATATGTTTAACGGTCTGACCCACATGCACCGCCCGGTGGTACTTGGACCCCTGGTGGGTTTAATCCTCGGCGATCTGCACACCGGGATCCTCACCGGGGGGACGCTGGAACTGGTCTGGATGGGCCTGGCACCGCTGGCTGGCGCTCAGCCACCTAACGTCATCATCGGTACGATCGTCGGCACCGCCTTTGCCATCACGACCGGGGTGAAGCCAGAAGTGGCGGTCGGTGTCGCAGTGCCATTCGCCGTGGCGGTACAAATGGGGATCACCTTCCTGTTCTCGGTGATGTCCGGCGTGATGTCACGCTGCGATCGCATGGCGGCTAACGCGGATACCAACGGGATTGAGCGGGTTAACTATCTCGCCCTGCTGGCCCTGGGAACGTTCTATTTTCTGTGCGCGTTTCTGCCGGTTTACTTCGGCGCGGAGCATGCCAAAACCGCCATTGATGTTCTGCCAGCGCGTCTGATTGATGGTCTGGGCGTCGCGGGCGGCATCATGCCAGCCATCGGTTTTGCCGTGCTGCTGAAAATCATGATGAAAAACGTCTACATCCCTTATTTCATTATCGGCTTTGTCGCCGCCGCCTGGCTGAAACTGCCGGTGCTGGCTATTGCTGCCGCCGCGTTAGCGATGGCACTGATCGACCTGCTGCGTAAGGATCCGCAACCAACGGTGACCCGTGCGGCGCAAGAAGAGGAATTCGAAGATGGCATCTAACCACACCACGCTACCCGCAGCGGCAGACAGCGAGCAAACCCTGCTGACCGGGGTAAATGAAAACGTCTATGAAGATCAGAATCTTGGCCCAGAGCTCACCAAAAAGGACATCAATCGTGTCGCCTGGCGTTCCATGCTGCTGCAGGCCTCTTTTAACTACGAGCGTATGCAAGCTTCTGGCTGGCTTTATGGGCTGCTGCCTGCGCTGAAAAAAATACACACCAACAAACGCGATCTGGCGCGAGCGATGAAAGGCCACATGGGCTTCTTCAACACTCACCCGTTTCTGGTCACGTTCGTCATTGGCATTATTCTGGCGATGGAGCGATCCAAGCAGGACGTGAACAGTATCCAAAGCACCAAAATCGCCGTCGGTGCGCCGCTCGGTGGGATTGGCGACGCCATGTTCTGGCTGACGCTGCTGCCGATTTGCGGTGGTATCGGTGCAAGCCTTGCCTTACAGGGCTCGATTCTTGGCGCGGTGGTGTTCCTGATCATGTTTAACGTCGTGCATCTTGGCCTGCGTTTTGGCCTGGCGCATTACGCGTACCGCATGGGGGTGTCAGCAATCCCGCTTATCAAAGCGAACACCAAAAAAGTGGGACATGCGGCATCCATTGTCGGGATGACGGTGATTGGCGCTCTGGTTGCCACCTACGTACGCCTCGCGACGACGCTGGAAATAACCGCGGGTGACGCGGTGGTTAAGCTGCAAAGCGACGTTATCGATAAGCTGATGCCCGCGTTTCTGCCGCTGGTTTACACCCTGTCGATGTTCTGGCTGGTACGCCGCGGCTGGAGCCCACTGCGTCTTATCGGTATTACCGTTGCCCTGGGTATCGTTGGCAAGTTTGCCCATTTCCTGTAATCGCGAGGGAGCATGATGTTAGGCATTATTCTTACCGGCCACGGCGGGTTCGCCAGTGGCCTGGCGCAGGCCATGAAACAAGTACTCGGGGAACAGCCGGACTTTGTGGCGGTTGATTTCCCGGAAAGCTCCACGACGGCGCTGCTCACGGAGCAGTTAACAGAAGCGACAAGAACACTACGCGACTGCGAGGGGATTGTGTTTCTTACTGACCTGCTCGGCGGTTCACCGTTCCGAGTCGCGTCTACGCTTGCGATGCAAACGCCAGGCTGCGAAGTGATCACCGGGACTAACCTGCAATTACTGCTGGAAATGGCGCTGGAGCGCGAAGGACTCAGCGGTGAAGAGTTTCGTCTTCAGGCGCTGGAATGCGGGCACCGTGGGCTGACGTCTCTGGTGGATGAACTGGCTCGCCATCGTGAAGAAGACTGCGAAATAGGTGAAGGCATATGACGCAATGGCTACGCGCCAGACGGCTGCTGACGGAACAGGGCTGGCTGGATGACCACCAGCTCGGGATTGAAAACGGCATTATTTCTGCCATTGAACCAATCCCCGCGGGAATTTCAGCCCGCGATGCAGAACTGCTCTGCCCCGCTTACATCGATACCCACGTACACGGAGGTGCGGGGGTCGACGTGATGGACGATGCGCCCGGCGTGTTGGAAACCCTGGCCATCTACAAAGCCCGGGAAGGCGTGGGGGCGTGGCTTCCCACCACCGTTACCGCTCCGCTCAAGAGTATTCACTCGGCGCTTACCCGTATCGCCGAGCGCTGTGAACGCGGTGGGTCAGGAGCCGAAGTTCTGGGAAGCTATCTGGAAGGGCCGTACTTTACGCCGCAGAACAAAGGCGCGCATCCGCCGGAACTGTTTCGCGAACTGGATTTTCATGAGCTGGATGCGCTGATTGAGATCTCGCGCCAGACCCTGCGGGTGGTTGCGCTGGCCCCAGAAAAACCCAACGCGCTGGACGCCATACGTCATCTGAAATCCCGCCACGTGCGGGTGATGTTGGGCCACAGCGCCGCCAGTTGGGCTCAAACCGTTGCCGCACTCGATGCGGGTGCTGATGGCTTAGTGCACTGTTTCAACGGGATGACGGGTCTGCACCATCGAGAACCGGGAATGGTCGGTGCCGGACTGACGGATCCCCGCGCCTGGCTGGAGCTGATTGCCGACGGGCATCACGTTCACCCAGTCGCCATGCAGCTCTGCGCCCAGTGTGCCGGTGACAGAACCCTGCTCATTACCGATGCCATGCGCGCCGCCGGTATGCCGGATGGTCATTATGATATTTGCGGTTACGACGTGGAAATGCGCGAAGGCGTCGTGCGAACCGCTACCGGAGGGCTGGCAGGCAGCACGCTGTCGCTCGATGCCGCCGTACGTAACATGGTGCAGCTGGCAAAATGCTCGGCAGAAGACGCTATTCATATGGCCTCGCTGCACCCTGCCAACATGCTCGGTGTGAATGACAGGCTAGGGTCAATCGCCATCGGAAAACGTGCCAGCCTGGTGGCCCTCAACGAGGCGTTGTTTGTGCAACACACCTGGATCCACGGCCAGCTTCACACCCGGTAATCCTTCCTTCTCTTCCTGGATGCACTCCCTCGCATGCCGTTTTACCGCGGCATGCATTTCTTTCTTTTCCTTTTTATTTTCGCTCACCGCCTCTCGTTTGCTTTTGTCTTGCGGATCACGCTTTTCGTTTTATTTCCACTTTTGCATTGATCTTTCGTTTTCTTTTTAATAGATTTCAATCAACCGAAGTATGAACAAAGAGAAACAAAACGAAAGAAAGTAATCCGTAATGGCTTTCTGAAGTGAAATACCTAATGAAGGATGACGTTATGAGTGAAACCCTGACCGGGACCCCTGCGGGAACGCAAACCTGGACTGAAAAAGAGATTCGCCAACAGCCCGACTGCTGGAGAAAATCCCTGAAGAACATCGAAGCAAAGCACGCTGAGCTGGCGGCTTTCCTTTCTCCTCTGCTGAGCAACCCGGCGCTAAAAATCATTCTGACCGGTGCGGGCACGTCGGCGTTCATTGGCGACATTATCGCGCCGTGGTTGTCCCGCCACACCGCAAAGAACTTCGTGGCCGTGCCGACCACCGACCTGGTCACCAACCCGGCAGATTACCTTCATGAAGCACAGCCTACGCTGCTGGTCTCTTTCGCTCGCTCAGGCAATAGCCCGGAAAGCGTCGCCGCGGTGGAACTGGCCACTCAGTGCGTGAAGCAGTGTCACCATCTGATCATCACCTGCAATAAAGAGGGCGCGCTTTATCAAAACGCCCTCAACGACGAATACGCTTACCCTCTGCTGATGCCAGCCGAAACCCACGACCGCGGCTTCGCAATGACCAGCAGCATTTCCACCATGATGGCAAGCTGCCTCGCCGTATTTGCCCCAGAGGTCATCAACAGCCGCAGCTTTGAAGACGTTGCCCGTCGCTGCGAAGAAATCATTGCCACCCTGGGGGAGTTCAACGATGACGTGTTCGGCGACCTTCCGTTACAGCGCATTGTGTATCTCGGCAGCGGTGGGCTTCAGGGCGCGGCACGAGAATGCTCGCTCAAAGTGCTGGAGCTGACGGCCGGAAAACTGGCGGCATTTTATGACTCACCGACGGGTTTCCGCCACGGCCCCAAATCGCTGGTCAATGACAAAACACTGGTGGTGGTTTTCGTCTCTTCTCACCCGTATACCCGCCAGTACGATCTGGATTTGCTGGCAGAACTGCGCCGCGACAAACAGGCGTTGCGCGTGATTGCCATCTCCGCCACTGCCGATGCAGAGGTCACCGCAGGCCCACACATCCTGCTGCCAGAATCTCGCCCGTTTATCGACGTTGAACAGGCTTTCTGCTTCCTGATGTATGCGCAGGTTTTCGCCCTGACGGAATCCATCAAAGCAGGCATCACGCCTGATACCCCTTCCGCCAGCGGTGCGGTGAATCGCGTTGTGAAGGGCGTCATCATTCATCCCTGGACGCCAGAGGAGGCATAACATGGGCATTATTTCGACGAAGTATCTGCTGCAGGATGCACAGAAACACGGCTATGCCGTCCCGGCATTCAACATTCATAACGCTGAAACTATTCAGGCGATCCTCGAGGTCTGCAAGGAGATGCGCTCGCCGGTGATCCTTGCCGGAACGCCGGGGACTTACAAACACATCGCTTTCGAAGAGATCTACGCGCTCTGTCGCGCTTACTCTGAAAGCTACGACATGCCGCTGGCGCTGCACCTTGACCACCATGAAACGCTGGATGACATCCGCCGTAAGGTCTATGCCGGTGTGCGTAGCGCCATGATAGACGGCAGCCACTTCCCGTTTGAACAGAACGTGAAGCTGGTGAAATCGGTGGTGGATTTCTGCCATCAGAATGACTGCAGCGTGGAAGCCGAGCTGGGTCGCCTCGGCGGAATGGAAGACGACATGAGCGTCGACGCCGAAAGCGCATTTTTGACCGACCCGCAGGAAGCCCGTCGCTTTGTGGAACAGACCGGCGTCGACAGCCTGGCGGTCGCCATCGGTACCGCGCATGGGCTTTATCCTCACACGCCAAAAATCGATTTCAAACGCCTTGGCGAAATTCGCGAAGTGGTGCCGGTCCCGCTGGTATTGCACGGCGCGAGCGATGTGCCGGATGAATACGTTCGCCGCACCATTGAACTGGGTGTCTGCAAAGTCAACGTCGCGACAGAGCTAAAAATAGCCTTTGCCGGTGCGGTAAAAACCTGGTTCACCGACAACCCTGACGGGAATGACCCACGCTACTACATGCGCGTCGGCATGGATGCGATGAAAGATGTCGTACGTAGCAAAATCCGCGTTTGCGGCTCAGAAAATAGGCTGCGTCAGACCGCTGCCGTCTAAGATTCAAACAGCTTCAAATCCGATTTCAAAAAATAACTATAAACCTCGCAAAAACGGCAAGGCATTCTTAATCAGGAATGCCTCGCCTGATAACATGTAAATTATCGAGGAGTACCCTACATGACACAGGAAAAGTCATTCAAATCAAAAGCGTGGGAGTTCTTTCAAAGTCTCGGGAAAACCTTCATGTTCCCGGTTTCGTTGCTGGCCTTTATGGGATTATTGCTCGGCATCGGCAGCTCTGTCACAAGTCCTTCTACTATCAAGAGTTTTCCTTTTCTCGGCGGAGAATTAACCCAGCTGACCTTCGGTTTTATCGCCATGGTGGGCGGCTTTGCGTTCACTTATCTTCCCGTGATGTTCGCGATGGCTATCCCAATGGGGCTGGCGAACCGCAATAAAGCCGTCGGCGCATTTTCTGGTTTCGTCGGCTTTATGCTGATGAACCTCAGCATCAACTATTATCTCACCGTCACCCACCAGCTTGCCGATGCGGCGACGATGAAGCAGGTTGGGCAGTCGATTGTTCTCGGGATTCAAACCCTGGAGATGGGCGTACTGGGTGGGATCGTGGTGGGCGTCATCACCTACTTCCTGCATGAACGCTTTCAGGACACCGTGCTGCACGATGCCTTTGCCTTTTTCAGCGGCATCCGTTTTGTGCCGATCATGACCGCACTGACATTGTCGGTGGTGGGACTTTTCATCCCATTATTATGGAAATACGTCGCACTTGGCATCGCGGGGATTGGCCACATTATTCAGGGCACCAGCGTGTTTGGCCCATTCCTGTATGGCGTCGGCGTACTTTTGCTTAAGCCTTTCGGTCTGCATCATATTCTGCTTGCGATGGTGCGTTTCACCCCGGCGGGCGGCATCGAGATGGTGAACGGGCACGAAGTGGCCGGGGCACTGAACATTTTCTATGCGGAGCTGAAAGCCGGTCTGCCGTTCAGTCCTCACGTGACGGCCTTTTTATCCCAGGGCTTTATGCCGACCTTTATCTTCGGTCTGCCCGCCGTGGCTTACGCCATTTACCGTACTGCCCGTCCTGAAAATCGCCCGATCATCAAAGGGCTGCTGCTCTCCGGGGTTCTGGTTTCCGTGGTCACCGGTATTTCTGAGCCGATTGAGTTCCTGTTCCTGTTTATCGCGCCGACGCTGTACATCTTCCATATCGTGATGTCAGGGCTGGCGCTGCTGGTGATGGCGCTGCTCGGCGTAACGATTGGCAACACCGATGGCGGGATCCTCGACCTCCTAATCTTCGGCGTGATGCAGGGGCTCTCCACCAAATGGTATCTGGTGTTCCCGGTCGGTGCGGTCTGGTTTGCCGTCTACTTCTTCGTCTTCCGCTGGTACATCCTTAAGCACGACATTAAAACGCCAGGTCGTGAAATCGATCCTGATGCCGCCTCCCAGGCCGTCGCCGCCAATGTCAAAGCGCGTGGGAAGTCAAAATACGATCATGGCTTGATCCTTCGCGCCCTGGGCGGCAAAGAGAATATAGATTCACTGGATAACTGCATTACCCGCTTACGCCTGGTCGTGAAAGACATGGGCAAACTGGATAAGCAGGCCCTGAAGGACGCCGGTGCGCTGTCGGTGGTAGTGCTGGATGCGCACAGCGTTCAGGTCATTATCGGGCCGCAGGTGCAAAGCGTGAAAACGGGCATTGAGGCATTAATTTAACAGGAGGTTAGGGTGTTTAATTTCGATACGCTCGTTGAGCGCAAAAGCGATAAGTGCCGTAAATGGGATCATCAATTTGTCTGCTCCCGGTTTGGCGAAGTGCCCGCTGACTTTATTCCGCTGTGGATTGCCGACATGGATTTTAAGTCGCCACCTGCCGTGGTTGAAGGCTTCCAGCGTATCGTTGAGCACGGTACCTTTGGCTACACGTGGTGTTTTGATGAGTTTTACGATGCCGTGATCGGCTTCCAGCGCGACCGCCATCAGGTGGCGGTCGACAAAAACTGGATTACGTTGACCTATGGCACCGTTTCCACGCTGCACTACACCGTACAGGCGTTCTGCCAGCCGGGGGATTGCGTGATGATGAACACCCCGGTTTACGATCCTTTTGCGATGGCAGCACAGCGCCAGGACGTGCGGGTGCTGGCAAATCCACTGAAAGCCGTGGACAACCGCTACGAGCTTGACCTTGAGCTGATTGAGCATCAGCTCAAAACCGAGCACCCAAAACTGTGGTTCTTCTGCTCACCGCACAATCCGTCCGGGCGCATCTGGCGGGCGGAAGAAATCCGTCTGGTGTCGGATCTTTGCAAACGCTACGGCGTGATCCTGATGATCGATGAAGTGCATGCCGAGCACATTCTCGATGGGCAGTTCGTCAGTTGTCTGATGCCAGGCTGTGCGGCTTTAGATAACCTGATTGTTCTCACTTCGCCAAACAAAGCGTTCAATCTGGGCGGTCTGAAAACATCGTATGCCATGATCCCTAACGATGACCTGCGGCAGCGTTTTCGCCAGCAGTTGGAGAAAAACTCCATCACTTCGCCAAACATGTTTGGCGTGTGGGGAATCATCCTTGCCTACCAGCAAGGGTTACCGTGGCTGGATGCCCTTAATGGCTATCTGCAAGGGAATGCTCGCTATCTGGCGGACGCCATCCACACCCACTTCTCCCACTGGCGGATGATGAACCCTGAGTCATCTTATCTGGCGTGGATTGATGTCAGTGACGATCCGATGAGTGCCACGCAGCTCACCGGACACTTTGCTCGTCATGCCGGGGTCGTCATTGAAGATGGTAGTCACTATGTGCAGAACGGAGAAAATTATCTGCGCATTAACTTCGGTACACAGCGCTACTGGCTTGAACAGGCGCTGGAACGGATGCGAAGCGTACATCAGCGTTAACCTAACGAAAAAGGACACCCAGGGTGTCCTTTTTCACTTTTCCTTCTTTCACCGTTTACTGGCGTAAGAAGTCTGTCACTCCCCCTGCTGCTCCAGCGCATGCTTATACAAAGCATTTTTCTTCACGCCGTGGATTTCAGCGGCAAGCGCGGCGGCTTTTTTCAGTGGCAGTTCGGTTTGCAACAGGGCAAGCGTGCGCAGGGCTTCAGCGGGCAGCGCGTCGTCGCTTTGCACTTTGAAGCCTTCAATAATCAGCACCATTTCCCCTTTGCGTCGGTTTTCATCCTCTTTCACCCACGCCAGAAGTTCGCCCACCGGCGCACCGGTGATCGTTTCCCAGGTTTTGGTGATTTCACGCGCCAGTACCACATAGCGGGATTCGCCGAGCACCGCGGTGATATCTTCCAGGCTTTCCAGCAAACGGTGGGTTGATTCGTAGAAAATCAGCGTGCGAGGTTCGTTTTCCAGCGCCCGTAACGCATCGCGGCGGCCTTTAGACTTGGCGGGCAGAAAACCTTCGTAGCAGAATTTATCGGAGGGTAAGCCCGCCGCACTCAGCGCAGCAATGGCCGCACAAGGCCCAGGCAGAGGCACAACCTGAATCCCCGCTTCACGGCAGGTACGGACCAGATGATAGCCGGGATCGTTAATCAGCGGCGTTCCGGCATCGGATACCAGCGCAATGTTCTGCCCTTCCTGGAGCTTTGCCACCAGCGTTTCGGCTTTCTGCTGTTCGTTGTGGTCATGCAGCGCGAACATACGGGCGTTGATGGCAAAGTGCTGCAACAACAAACCGGTGTGCCGGGTATCCTCAGCGGCAATCAGATCAACAGCCTTCAGCACATCCAGCGCACGTTGCGTGATGTCACCCAGATTGCCGATAGGAGTGGGCACAATATAGAGTTTTCCCCGAGAATTGTCCGCTGATTCGCGTTGTTTCATTGTTTAGTCCGTATTGCCGATTTAATATTGAGCATTGAGCTAAAAAAATATCACTGGATACGTATGGTACCGTCAACATTTCTTCGTTCTAAAGCCGCGCGCTGTCTGCCTGTCGTGCTGGCCGCGTTTCTTTTCGCCGGCTGCGGCACCCAGCACAGCACTGATCAAAGCACTGCGCACCTTGAAGGTAGCGCTCAAGCTGATTCGGGTTATTACCTGCAGCAGATGCAGCAAAGTTCTGATGATAGCAAGACCAACTGGCAATTACTCGCCATTCGTGCCCTGCTGAAGGAAGGTAAAACCCAGCAGGCGATGGAATTGTTCGGTCAGCTGCCGCAGGATCTGAGTGCCACTCAGCGTCAGGAGCAATCGCTGCTGGCCGTCGAAATTAAGCTGGCGCAGAAAGATTTTGCCGGTGCGCAGGCGCTGCTTGCCAACATTGACGCTACCACACTAGAAAACAATCAGCAGGCGCGTTACTGGCAGGATGTGATTGTTGCCCAGAACGGACAGCCTTCTGTCACCCTGCTGCGGGCGCTGATTGCCCAAGAACCGCTGCTGGCCTCACCGCAGGATAAGCAGAAGAATATTGATGCCACCTGGCAGGCACTCTCATCAATGACCAAAGATCAGGCCAATGCGCTGGTGATCAACGCGGATGAGAACGTCCTTCAGGGCTGGCTGGATCTTCAGCGTATGTGGTTTGATAACCGCAACGATCCGGACATGCTGAAAGCCGGTATTCAGGACTGGAAAACCCGTTATCCGCAGAATCCGGGTGCAACCCAGCTCCCAACGCAGTTGGCGAACATGCAGAACTACAAGCCAGCCTCCACGGCAAAAATTGCCCTGCTGCTGCCGTTGAACGGCCAGGCGGCAGTGTTTGGCCGGACTATCCAGCAAGGTTTTGAAGCCGCCAAAAATGGCACAGCAGGTGCCGTGAGCGGAAGCGCAGTCCCAGAACAGTCGGCACAGGCCGCGACGGCTCAGGACAACGGCACGGTCGTTAGCCCTTCACAGGCTTCCGTGAGCGACCTGACCAACACCCCGTCTGCCGTCGGAACTCAGGCTCAGCCCGTTCAGGCGCCAGGCACCGTACCGTCAGCAGCGCCTGCCGCAGCAGTACAACAAGCCCCACAACCCGCTGCACCAGCCGCAGCAGTACAGCAAGCCGCGCAACCCGCTGCACCAGCCGCAGCCCCTGTCAGTACTGACGGTTCCGTTCAGCCAGTAGCTCAGCCTGCTGTTGCCGCCGTGGCAGCAAATCCTTCCGCAGAGCTGAAAGTGTATGACACCACCGCCGCACCGCTGGATCAGATCCTTAACCAGGCGCAGCAGGATGGCGCATCGCTGGTGGTTGGCCCTCTGCTGAAAAACGATGTCGACGCGCTGGCGAAGAGCACCACCAGCCTGAACGTGCTGGCACTGAATCAACCAGAAAACGTCGAAAATAAAGCTAACGTCTGCTATTTTGCCCTCTCTCCGGAAGATGAAGCCCGCGATGCGGCGCGTCATATTCACGATCAGGGCAAACAAGCGCCTCTGGTGCTGATCCCTCGCAGCGGATTTGGCGATCGTGTGGCAACGGCCTTTGCTCAGGAATGGCAAAAGCTGGGCGGCGGTATCGTCCTGCAGCAGAAATTTGGTTCTGTGAACGAGCTGCGCGGTGGCGTCAACGGCGGTGGCGGCATTGCCTTGACCGGCAGCCCGATTAACGCCAGTCTGCCACAGCAGCAGAGCGTCACTATTGGTGGCCTGACCATCCCGGCGCCGCCAAGCGATGCGCAGATCGGCAGCGGCGGTAAAGTGGATGCCGCGTATATTGTCGCCACCCCGGATGAGATAGCTTACATCAAGCCAATGATTGCCATGCGTAACGGCAGCCAGAGCGGTGCAACGCTGTATGCCAGCTCCCGCAGCGCACAAGGCACCGCGGGCCCGGATTTCCGTCTGGAAATGGATGGCCTTCAGTTCAGCGAAATTCCGATGCTGGCTGGCAGCAACCCTGCACTGATGCAGCAGGCACTGGGCGCCGTCCGCAACGACTATTCACTGGCTCGCCTGTATGCCATGGGTGCGGATGCCTGGGCACTGGCCAACCACTTCTCGCAGATGCGTCAGGTGCCGGGCTTTGAGCTCAACGGTAACACCGGCGATCTGACGGCGACTCAGGATTGTGTGATCAACAGGAAGTTGTCATGGCTCAAATACCAGCAGGGGCAGATCGTTTCGGCCAACTAAGCCCTAAACAGTCGGGCGACGAGTGGGAGAAAGAGGCTCGTCGCTGGCTGGAAAGCAAAGGACTGCGTTTTATCGCCGCCAACGTGCATGCGCGGGGCGGCGAAATCGACCTCATTATGCGTGAGGGCAACACCACCGTGTTTATTGAAGTCCGGTTCCGGCGCTCTGGCCGCTACGGCGGTGCGGCTGCCAGTGTGACACGCAGCAAACAAACGAAATTATTACAAACTGCCCGCTTGTGGCTTGCGCGCCACAATGGGAGTTTTGAGACTACGGATTGCCGATTTGATGTGGTAGCCTGCAATGGCAATCAGATCGAATGGTTTAAAAACGCCTTTGGCGAATAGCGTCTTTTAAAGAAGTAAGGGATATCGTGCTCGACAGAATTAAAGCCTGCTTTACGGAAAGCATTCAGACTCAAATCGCAGCAGCAGAAGCGCTTCCGGACGCAATTTCCCGGGCCGCCATGACGCTGGTACAGTCCTTACTCAACGGTAACAAAATCCTCTGTTGTGGCAATGGCACCTCTGCCGCCAACGCACAGCATTTTGCTGCCTGCATGATCAATCGCTTCGAAACAGAGCGCCCCGGTTTACCTGCGATTGCACTTAATACCGATAATGTGGTCTTAACCGCGATTGCCAATGACCGTCTTCACGATGAAGTGTATGCCAAACAGGTACGTGCGCTCGGCCACGCCGGTGACGTTCTGTTGGCCATTTCCACCAAAGGGAATAGCCGTGACATCGTGAAAGCCGTTGAAGCTGCGGTGACGCGCGATATGACTATCGTTGCGTTAACCGGGTATGACGGGGGTGAACTTGCCGGTCTTCTGGGGCCGCAGGACGTCGAAATTCGTATCCCTTCACACCGTGGCGCACGCATCCAGGAGATGCATATGCTGACGGTCAACTGTCTGTGCGATCTGATTGATAATACGCTCTTCCCACACCAGGACGATTAAGGAGTACACATGAAGGCATTCTCGCCCCTCGCAGTCCTTATTTCTGCGCTGCTGCTTCAGGGATGTGTTGCCGCAGCGGTAGTTGGTACAGCTGCTGTTGGCACCAAAGCCGCCACCGATCCGCGCTCTGTGGGCACCCAGGTCGATGACAGCACACTGGAATTGCGCGTTAACACCGCCCTGAACAAAGATGAACAACTGAAGAAAGAAGCTCGTGTGAACGTGATGGCATGGCAGGGTAAAGTTCTGCTGACCGGTCAGGCACCGTCGACCGATCTGGCCGCCCGCGCGAAGCAGATTGCCATGGGCGTCGAAGGCACTTCCGAAGTGTTTAACGAAATTCGCCAGGGCCAGCCTATCGGTCTGGGCACTGCCTCTTCCGATACCTGGATAACCACCAAAGTGCGTTCCCAACTGCTGGGTAGCGATCAGGTGAAATCCTCTGCGGTGAAAGTCACCACCGAGAACGCCGAAGTGTTCCTGATGGGCTCGCTGACCGCCCGTGAGGGTAAAGCCGCAGCTGATATCGCCAGCCGCGTCAGCGGTGTGCAGCACGTGACGACAGCGTTTACCTATATTAACTAAGCCCTGTATTGTCGGTCGCGGCCGACGATAATCCTGAACCGTTGGCCGGATAAGCATTTCAGCGTATCCGGCAACACAGCCCGCTACGCGGGTCTTCGGGCCGCAATCTCGCGCAATGTTGCCGAGGGTAATACCGTCACGCCCTCTCTCCCTTGCGAAAACGCTTCTTGCATCAGCGCCCTGGCGACATCGCGAGCGTCAATGGATTTCCAGTTCCCGGGCAGGAAAGCAAACAGCGGCGCCAGCAGAGATTCATTCGCACGTCGCTTCTCGCGATCGCCGAGCAGCATTGAAGGGCGAGCAAGGACCAGCCGCGGCCAGTTCTGTGCTTTCAATGCCTCTTCCATTTCCCCTTTCACCCGATTGTAGAAAAACGGTGAGTGTGCATTTGCCCCCATTGCGCTAACCACCAGCATCTGTTTTGCACCAAGACGTTGGCCCGTCAGCGCGGTATCCACCACCAGCGTGTAATCTGCGTGTACAAAGGCTTCTTTGCTCCCCGCTTCGCGACGTGTGGTGCCCAGGCAGCAGAAAACGATATCGATCGGTTCACTGACCTGGGCCAGCGCATCCGTCAGCTGCGGATCGTAAGGGTTGAATACCTCTGCGGGCATATCCTGCAAAGGGCGGCGAGTTGGCGCGCTGATATGCGCCACGCGAGGTTCCTGAATCAGCATTCTCAGTAAGTGCCCACCCACCAGACCGGTGGCACCGGTAATCAGTACGTTGGCCATCGTTTAGCCCTGCCGTAACCAATGGTATTTTTTGCCGAAACCCAGAGTATTGTCGGTGAACTTCAGTTCATCAATCCGGATAGCCCAAACGGGGGCTGGCATCACGCGGGCAACGGGAAAACGGCGGTTATAGCGTTCGCGAACCGGCTTGCTTTCTTCCCCTTCCAACAGGCGAATCTCACCGCGAAACTGGACGCCACGAATAAGTGCGACGTTCTTTGGCTGACCATTAACGGTCCCCGCCACAGGTGCGCATTTGCCGCTCATCTGTGCATGGCGGGTGGTTTCTTCACTGAGCAGATAAAAGGATACGCTTTCGCGGTCAAAGATATAAAACGCGCTGGCGGCCCACAGTTCGCCGTCTTTCGCCACGCTCCAACTGACAACATGCTGTTTTTCCAGCCATCGGCTGATGGCCTCTAGTGATTCCATTTTTTCATTCCCGCATGCTATGGTGCGTTCACCTTAACACAGGAGCAAGAACGTGTGCTGGTTCGTCTATTTGATTCGCTCGGCGGATAACCGCCTTTACACAGGCATCACGAAGGATGTGCAACGGCGCTTTGCGCAGCATCAGTCCGGCAAAGGCGCGAAAGCTCTGCGCGGGAAAGGCGAGCTCAGCCTGGCGTTGGCGAAAGAAGTGGGGGAACACTCGCTGGCGTTACGGCTGGAGTATCAGATTAAGCAGTTGACGAAGCGCCAGAAAGAGCGCCTCGTCACCGGTGAGGAATCATTTGAATCGCTACTGGAGCGACTCAGAAACGATTGAAGTGATCGCAGTACTCGACTAACCCATGTACGCCATTCAGCGCGTCATCCGCCAGCGCGCGCACCTGGAAGGCCGCCTCATATTCTGGCCAACGGCAGCGTAAATCAAAACGCGCCGCCGGTTCAAAACCAAGCTTGCTATAAAGCGCAGGTTCACCGAGCGTCACCACAGCGGCATAACCAAACTCATTCAGGGAATCCAGCCCTTCATAGACCAGCGTCCGGGCAATGCCCTGGCCCTGATACTCTTTCGCGACGGCAAGCGGCGCCATGCCGACCCACTGCAGCTCTTCACCTTCAACGCTCACCGGACTGAAGGCCACATAGCCAACCACTTGCCCTTCATCATCGGTCGCCACCAGACCCAGCGTGATCAGGCCATCTTCCCGCAGCGATTGCACCAAATCGGCTTCCGCATCGCCAGCAAATTCACGGCGCAGCAAAGCATCAATGCCCGGTGCGTCTATCCCAATTTCCACTCGAATCAGCATGGCTCACCTACCGATGTCTGTCTGGTTTGCGGCGGATTTTGCTGCCCCGCCTCCACAAAGTCCGCCAGCTGCAGCAACATTACGCGCAGTGCTTTTGGCATCTGTTCAAGCTCAATGGCGTCCATCAGATTTTTGACGTACAGCCCCAGCTCCGTGTCACCTTCAATCACCAGACGACGCTGGAAAAAGAGCGTATCAGGATCTTGTTTGCGTGCGGCGATCATCAGGAGATCGCTGGCATCCGCGCTAAAGCTTACATCGGCTTGCGCATTATTGCTGACGATCAGACGACCGTTTTCGACTGACGTGAACCAGCGCAGACCGATATCACGCACTTCAATACTCAGCCAACGCCCCTCAAGGAATTCCAGTTCCTCGTCGGCAAGAGCCTGACGAAACTGCCAGCTAAGCACCTGTTCCAGCACCTGACGCTTCAGCGCGAAAGGCGTCACCTTCACCGGGACACTCATCAGAGTCGGGCCCAGCTGTACCAGGCGTGAACGCAGTTTATCCAACACGAGTTTTACTCCCTCAATGCAATAGTCCGATTATTTTGCCACATCCATGAAATGACATAGCGGCGTAAATCAACAATTCTGTATGACGATGGCACCATTATTGGCAACATCAATGCGCTTTTAACTGCCTCAAATCAAAAATTGTCGACGGGGGGTTCTCTAAAATCCCAGTTCGTTAACAATTTTGCGGCCCTGCGGTCGCTGTCTTCAGGAAATCTTATGGAGCTGCTCTGCCCTGCCGGAAACCTTCCGGCGCTTAAGGCTGCTATCGAAAACGGTGCCGACGCGGTGTATATCGGTCTGAAAGACGATACCAATGCCCGCCATTTTGCCGGCCTTAACTTCACCGAAAAAAAGCTGCAGGAAGCGGTCAGCTTTGTTCATCAGCACCGCCGTAAGCTCCACATCGCCATTAACACGTTTGCGCACCCGGACGGTTACGCTCGCTGGCAGCGCGCGGTGGATATGGCAGCCCAGCTGGGTGCCGATGCGCTTATTCTGGCTGACGTTGCGATGCTGGAGTATGCCGCCGAGCGCTACCCGCATATTGAGCGCCACGTCTCAGTACAGGCTTCCGCGACCAATGAAGAAGCCATTCGCTTTTATCACCGCCATTTCGACGTGGCCCGCGTGGTCCTTCCACGTGTGCTGTCTATTCATCAGGTTAAGCAACTCGCTCGCGTCACGCCAGTTCCGCTGGAAGTTTTTGCTTTTGGCAGCCTGTGCATTATGGCTGAAGGGCGCTGCTATCTCTCCTCCTATTTAACGGGGGAATCGCCAAATACGGTGGGGGCTTGCTCCCCGGCGAAATACGTCCGCTGGCAGCAAACACCGCAGGGGTTGGAGTCACGTCTTAACGATGTGTTAATCGACCGCTATCAGGATGGTGAAAACGCCGGTTATCCGACGCTATGCAAAGGCCGCTATCTGGTCAACGGCGAGCGCTATCACGCGCTGGAAGAACCGACCAGCCTGAATACGCTGGAACTGCTGCCGGAACTGCTGGCGGCCAATATCGCCTCGGTGAAAATTGAAGGCCGTCAGCGCAGCCCGGCGTACGTCAGCCAGGTCGCGAAAGTGTGGCGTCAGGCTATCGATCGCTGCATGGCTGATCCGCAAAACTTCGTACCGCAGGCGGCGTGGATGGACACGCTCGGTTCTATGTCCGAAGGCACGCAAACCACACTTGGCGCCTACCACCGTAAATGGCAGTAAGGAAGACGATGAAATATTCATTAGGACCAGTGCTTTACTACTGGCCGAAAGAGACCCTGGAAGAATTCTATCTGCAGGCCGCGCAAAGCAGCGCAGACACGATTTACCTCGGCGAAGCGGTGTGCAGCAAACGTCGCGCCACCAAAACCGGCGATTGGCTGGACATGGCCAAAAATCTCGCGGGCAGTGGTAAGCAGGTGGTTCTCTCCACCCTTGCGCTGGTTCAGGCTTCTTCCGAGCTCAACGAACTCAAGCGCTATGTCGATAATGGTGATTTTCTGATTGAAGCCAGCGACCTTGGCGTTGTGAACCTGTGCGCTGAGCGCAAGCTGCCGTTCGTGGCCGGACACGCGCTAAATTGCTACAACGCTGTCACGCTGCGCTTACTGCAAAAACAGGGGATGGTGCGCTGGTGTATGCCGGTAGAGCTTTCCCGAGACTGGCTGGTGAATCTGCTGGCGCAGTGCGACGAGCTGGGCATTCGTCATCAGTTTGAAGTGGAAGTCCTGAGCTACGGTCACTTGCCGCTGGCCTACTCTGCACGCTGCTTCACCGCGCGTTCTGAAGACTTGCCAAAGGACGAATGTGAAACCTGCTGCATCAAATACCCGAATGGTCGCAGCATGCTGTCTCAGGAAAACCAGCAGGTGTTTGTGCTCAATGGCATACAGACCATGAGCGGCTACGTTTACAACCTGGGCAATGAGCTACAGTCCATGCAGGGTCTGGTGGATATGGTACGCCTGTCGCCGCTGGGCACTGAAACGATCACCCTGCTCGATGCTTTCCGTGCCAACGAAAATGGCGCGTCACCTCTGGCACTTGAAGCACACAGCGACTGCAACGGTTACTGGAAACGCCTCGCAGGCCTGGAACTTCAGGCGTAAATAAAAGCTCACTTTGTTAACTACGGTTATCATTTTTTAATGCACTATTAAAAAATATGCCGATAACAAAGTGAGCTGTTATGACTGATAAATCGATCGCCTTCTCCCTGTTGGATCTGGCCCCGATCCCTCAAGGGTCCGCTGCCAAAGACGCCTTCGCCCATTCGCTCGATCTCGCCCGCCTCGCTGAAAAACGCGGCTATCACCGCTATTGGCTTGCAGAACACCACAACATGACGGGGATTGCCAGCGCAGCCACGTCGGTGCTGATTGGCTATCTGGCGGCGAATACCACCACACTGCACCTTGGTTCTGGCGGTGTGATGCTGCCCAATCACTCGCCGATGGTGATTGCCGAGCAGTTCGGCACGCTTAACACGCTCTATCCGGGCCGCATCGATCTGGGGCTGGGCCGAGCGCCGGGCAGCGATCAGCCCACTATGCGCGCGCTGCGCCGCCATATGGGTGGAGACATTGATAATTTTCCACGCGATGTGGCGGAACTGGTGGACTGGTTCGACGCCCGCGATCCGAATCCACAGGTGCGCCCGGTTCCGGGCTATGGCGAGAAAGTTCCTGTCTGGCTGTTAGGCTCCAGCCTCTACAGCGCGCAGTTGGCGGCACAGCTCGGTCTGCCCTTTGCCTTCGCTTCGCATTTCGCGCCAGACATGCTGTTCCAGGCCCTGCATCTGTACCGCACGAATTTCAAACCGTCTGAACGCCTGGAAAAACCGTATGCGATGGTGTGCATCAATATCATTGCCGCAGACAGCAACCGCGATGCCGAATTCCTGTTTACCTCCATGCAGCAGGCCTTTGTGCGGCTGCGCCGCGGTGAAACCGGCCAGCTGCCGCCGCCTATCGAGAATATGGCGCACTTCTGGTCGCCGTCAGAGAAGTACGGCGTAGATCAGGCTCTGGGCATGTCCGTTGTGGGGGATAAAGCCAAAGTGCGACACGGGTTGGAATCGGTACTGCGAGAAACGCAGGCGGATGAAATTATGGTAAACGGCCAGATTTTTGATCATCAGGCGCGGCTACATTCGTTTGATTTAGCGATGCAGGTGAAAGAGGAATTGGTGGGATAGTTTTTGCCCGGTAGCGCTGCGCTTACCGGGCCTACGAAAGTGAGTAGGCCGGATAAGGCGCAGCCGCATCCGGCATAATCTTTTACTGATAAACCGGCAGCAGATTAAAGCTCGACAGGAAATGCACTACCGCGTTGCCCACGCCAAAGAGCAGGATCAGGGCGATCATGGGTTTACCCCCCCACACGCGGAACTGCGGGCTGCCGAAGCGTTTACGGGATTTACGCGCCAACAGCGCCGGAACAATCGCGGCCCAAATAGTTGCCGCTAAGCCTGCATAGCCAATGGCGTACAGGAAACCGTTCGGCCACAGCAACCCACCCACAACCGGCGGAACGAAAGTCAGCAATGCGGTTTTGAAACGACCGATGCCGGAATCATCAAACTTAAACAGATCCGCCAGGTAATCAAACAGGCCGAGCGTCACGCCGAGGAAAGAGCTCGCTACGGCAAAGTTAGAAAACACCACCAGCAATAAATCCAGACTGCGACTGTTCAACACACCGCTCAGCGCCTGCACCAGCACATCGATGTTGCCGCCCTTTTGGGCAATACCAATAAACGCTGGGCGCGGGATATTGCCCATCGTCCCCAGCAGCCAGATAACGTAAAGCCCCAGCGCCAGCAACGTGCCGTAGACAATACATTTCACGATGGTCTGCGGATCTTTGCCATAGTACTTCATCAGGCTGGGTACGTTACCGTGGTAGCCAAATGAAGCCAGACAGAACGGCAGCGTCATTAACAGGTACGGCAGGTAAGCGGTATTCTCCTGCGCAACGTTAAACAGCGTTGGCGCTTCTACGTGCCCCAGCAGGCTGCCAAACGTCAGGAAGAACGTAATCACTTTGGCACCCAAAACAATCGCGGTCATACGGCTCACCGCTTTGGTACTGAGCCAGACAACAAAAGCGACAATCAGCGCAAAACCGAGGCCAGCCAGACGCGGCGGCACATTCAGCGACATTTCGCTAAAGGTGTGATGCAGTATCGAACCGCTTGCCGAGATATACGCATACGTCAGGATATAGAGCACGAAGGCAATCGACAGGCCGTTAATCAGGTTCCAGCGTTTACCCAGCAGATCTTTGGTGATGGTATCGAAGCTGGAACCAATGCGGTAATTAAGGTTAGCCTCAAGGATCATCAGCCCGGAATGCAGCATACAGAACCAGGTGAAGACCAAAGCCGCCAGCGACCAGAAGAACCACGCCCCGGACATCACCATTGGCAGAGAAAACATCCCTGCACCAATAATTGTTCCGCCGATAATCACCACGCCGCCTAAAAGCGACGGGCGGGTAGCTGTGGTGGTCAATGTCGCCATCGCGCCTGCTCTCCAAAATAAGGTCTTGTCATTATTCTACGCGGAGCACTGTACCAGTACACGAGTACAAAAGGAATAAAAAAAGCCCCGATAATGATTACCGGGGCTGTATCGTTTACTTTACGTCAGTAAAGACAGTATTTTCGTCGGCAATTAAGCTTCGGTTGGACGACGACGTACTGGAGCATCTTCGCGACGTGGACCACGACCACCTTCGCGACGCTCACCGCTGAAACGGCCTGCGCCACCTTCACGACGTTCACCGCTGAAGCGACGACCTTCGCCACGACCGCCTTCACGACGCTCGCCGCCGAAACCACGACCACCGCCATTGCCGCCACGACGCTCACCGCCACCGGTGTGCGGCACTGCATCACCGACCAGCTGCATGTTCATCGGCTTGTTCAGGATGCGGGTACGAGTGAAGTGCTGCAGGACTTCGCCCGGCATACCTTTTGGCAACTCGATAGTTGAGTGGGTACCGAACAGCTTGATGTTACCGATGTAACGGCTGCTGATGTCGCCTTCGTTAGCGATCGCGCCAACGATGTGACGAACTTCAACACCATCATCACGGCCAACTTCAATGCGGTACAGCTGCATATCACCAACGTCACGACGCTCGCGACGTGGACGGTCTTCACCACCACGCTCTGGACGATCGCCACGTGGGCCACGGTCATTACGGTCATTGCGGTCACGGCGTTCGAAACGATCGTCACGATCGCGGAACTCACGCTTAGGACGCATTGGCGCATCTGGTGGAACAATCAGAGTACGTTCACCCTGCGCCATTTTCAGCAGTGCTGCGGCCAGTGTTTCCATATCCAGTTCTTCTTCAGCAGAAGGCTGGATTTTTGCCAGCAGTGCACGGTACTGATCCAGATCGCTGCTTTCCAGCTGCTGCTGAACTTTAGCGGCAAATTTCTCCAGACGGCGGGTGCCCAGCAGTTCTGCATTTGGCAACTCAACTTCTGGAATGGTCAGCTTCATCGTACGTTCGATGTTGCGCAGCAGACGACGCTCGCGGTTCTCAACGAACAGCAGCGCACGACCCGCACGACCTGCACGGCCGGTACGACCGATACGGTGAACGTAAGATTCTGAATCCATTGGGATGTCATAGTTAACAACCAGGCTGATACGCTCAACGTCCAGGCCACGGGCCGCAACGTCGGTTGCAATCAGGATGTCCAGACGACCATCTTTCAGGCGATCCAGAGTCTGCTCACGCAGGGACTGGTTCATGTCACCGTTCAGCGCGGCGCTGTTATAACCACTACGCTCCAGTGCTTCAGCCACTTCCAGGGTCGCATTTTTGGTACGAACGAAGATAATCGCCGCATCAAAATCTTCTGCTTCAAGGAAACGCACCAGCGCTTCATTTTTACGCATGCCCCAGACAGTCCAGTAGCTCTGGCTGATGTCAGGACGGGTCGTTACGCTGGACTGAATGCGAACTTCCTGCGGCTCTTTCATGAAGCGACGGGTAATACGACGAATCGCTTCTGGCATGGTTGCAGAGAACAGCGCGGTCTGATGACCTTCTGGGATCTGAGCCATGATAGTTTCTACGTCTTCGATGAAGCCCATGCGCAGCATTTCGTCAGCTTCATCCAGAACCAGACCGCTCAGTTTAGAGAGATCCAGGGTACCGCGTTTCAGGTGGTCCAGCAGACGGCCCGGCGTACCGACGACGATCTGTGGTCCCTGACGCAGGGCGCGTAACTGCACGTCATAACGCTGGCCGCCGTACAGGGCAACCACGTTCACGCCGCGCATATGTTTAGAGAATTCCGTCATTGCTTCAGCAACCTGAACCGCCAGTTCGCGGGTCGGTGCCAGCACCAGAATCTGTGGTGCTTTCAGCTCAGGATCAAGGTTGTTCAGCAGCGGCAGAGAGAAGGCTGCTGTCTTGCCGCTACCGGTCTGGGCCATACCCAGAACATCGCGACCTTCAAGCAGATGTGGAATACACTCTGCCTGGATTGGAGATGGCTTTTCGTAACCCAGGTCATTCAGGGCTGCAAGAATGGAGGCGTTCAGCCCCAGATCAGAAAAAGTGGTTTCGATGATATCAGTCATGTAGTACATGTGCCTCGTGGATGGCGGCCAGTCTACGTAACTCATCGTGAAATTGATCTGCAATTTTCATTGAAAAGTGTGAACCGGCTCAAATTTGGTGAATTAACGAACAATAAAGCCCTCACCCGTGAAGATGATGGCAATCAAAAAAGATTAAGGGCTGATTTGTTCGTCAGCTATTGCTGGTCCGATTCTGCCAGGTCGTCTTGCTCCTGGCCCAAGAGCGCTAATTCCAACAATGCGTATCGGTGCTCAACAAAGTTATGAACGTTGTTAGCAACCGCCAGTTTGAACAGTGCCGTAGCGCTGTCCCTGTCCCCCAGACTTAGGTAGTACTTACCTAAATAGAAGTTTGTTTCACTGAGATGCTCAGCGAGCGAGGTGTTATCCGTTGCGTCTGCCTTCAGTCTGTCCATCAGCGTTGCTTCGCTAATGTCACCGAGGTAGAACTCGACAATGTTCCATCCCCATTGCTCTTTGTCCGATTTTTCATAACGCTGCTTGAGCGCTACGACAGCCTGTTTTTCATCGAGCTTCCGCTCAACGATGTAAAGCCACAGACTACGGAAAGGATCATTGGGATCGTCTTGATAAAACGCCAGCAGATCATCTTGCGCTAACTTAGCCCGGCCACCGTAGTACAACGCGATGCCGCGGTTTAAGTATGCGTAATTGTAAGTTGGATCAAGCTCAAGTACAGAATCAAACGCTTCATAGGCAGCATCAAAATTGCCTGCCTGCGTTAAATAAATGCCTAAGTAATTGAATACTTCAGGCATATCGGGTCTGATTGCCAGCGCTTGCGAGAAATCGTTACGCGCTAATGCCCTCAAACCGAGACTATCATACAACACTCCGCGCTCATATAAAAGCTGTGCGCGTTCATCATCGGTTAAAGCCCGACTGGCAAGAATTTGTTCCATGCGTGCCAGAATCACTTCTTGCTGCAAAGTCGGTTGCAATGGCACCGCCAGGACTTCGCTCTTTCGCCAGGCAGAATTGCTGCATCCTGCCAGCGTGAGTGCTGTCGCAACGAAACACCAGCGCAAAAAAGGCTTCATTTCCCACTCCCGAAGACAACAATTGGATGAACATCCTGTTCCCCGGCGCAATCAAGCTTCCTGCCCGGAATGTGCCCTCCGCAACGGCGGAGGGCTAATGGCAATCTTACTCGCCCTGTTCCGCTGCCGGAGCTTCCGCTGCGGCTGCAGGCTGAGACTGCTCGGTCGCTTCTTTGATGCTCAGACGTACACGGCCCTGGCGATCAACTTCCAGAACTTTCACCGGTACTTCCTGACCCATCTGCAGATAATCAGTCACTTTCTCAACGCGCTTGTCAGCGATCTGAGAGATGTGAACCAGACCTTCTTTACCGCCACCGATAGCAACGAATGCACCGAAGTCGACGATACGAGTCACTTTACCGTTGTAGATACGACCTACTTCGATTTCTGCAGTGATTTCTTCGATACGACGAATAGCGTATGCCGCTTTGTCACCGTCGGTCGCTGCGATCTTCACGGTGCCATCATCTTCGATTTCGATGGTGGTGCCGGTCTCTTCGGTCAGCGCACGGATAACAGAACCGCCTTTACCGATCACATCTTTGATCTTGTCTGGGCTGATCTTGATGGTGTGAATACGCGGTGCGAATTCAGAGATATCGTTGCGTGGTGCGTTGATTGCCTGTTCCATTACGCCCAGGATGTGCAGACGTGCACCTTTGGCCTGGTTCAGAGCAACCTGCATGATCTCTTTGGTGATACCTTCAATTTTGATATCCATCTGCAGCGCAGAGATACCGTCGCGGGAACCCGCAACTTTGAAGTCCATGTCGCCGAGGTGATCTTCGTCGCCGAGGATGTCAGACAGAACAACAAAGTTGTCGCCTTCTTTCACCAGACCCATCGCGATACCTGCAACAGCAGATTTCACCGGTACGCCTGCATCCATCAGTGCCAGAGAAGCACCACACACGGAAGCCATGGAAGAAGAACCGTTAGATTCGGTGATTTCAGAAACCACACGAACAGTGTACGGGAATTCATCAGTGGTCGGCATAACTGCCAGCACGCCACGCTTCGCCAGACGGCCGTGACCAATTTCACGACGCTTCGGTGAGCCAACCATACCGGTTTCGCCCACAGAGTACGGAGGGAAGTTGTAGTGGAACAGGAAGCTGTCAGTGCGCTCGCCCATCAGTTCATCGATGTTCTGTGCGTCACGTGCGGTACCCAGAGTCGCAGTCACCAGCGCCTGAGTTTCACCACGGGTGAACAGCGCGGAGCCGTGAGTACGTGGCAGTACGCCAGTACGAACGTCCAGACCGCGGATCATGTCTTTTTCACGGCCATCGATACGTGGTTCGCCTGCCAGTACGCGGCTACGAACAGCATTTTTCTCGATGTCGTGCAGGATGTCGCCCAGTTCGTTCGCGTCCAGGGTTTCATCTTCAGCAATCAGCGTCGCGATAACTTCAGATTTGATAGCATCAATCTGAGCGTAACGCTCCTGCTTGTCGGTGATGCGGTATGCATCGCTCAGACGAGACTGTGCCAGACCAGCAACGCGCGCATTCAGCGCTTCGTTGACGGCTTCTGGCTGCCAATCCCAACGTGGTTTGCCCGCTTCTTTCACCAGATCGTTGATGTTCTGGATAACGATCTGCTGTTGCTCGTGGCCGAATACCACGGCGCCCAGCATCTGGTCTTCGCTCAGCAGTTCTGCTTCGGATTCAACCATCAGCACGGCAGCTTCGGTACCGGCAACAACCAGATCCAGCTTACTGGTTTTCAGCTCTTCCTGGGTTGGGTTCAGCACGTACTGATCGTTGATGTAACCCACGCGAGCAGAGCCGATTGGGCCATTGAATGGGATACCGGACAGGGACAGGGCTGCGGAAGCACCAATCATTGCCACGATGTCTGGGTTAACCTGTGGGTTTACGGAAACCACGGTTGCAATAACCTGAACTTCGTTAACGAAGCCTTCCGGGAACAGCGGACGAACCGGGCGGTCAATCAGACGCGCGATCAGGGTTTCGCCTTCGCTTGGACGGCCTTCACGACGGAAGAAGCCACCCGGGATTTTACCGGCAGCGTAGGTACGCTCCTGGTAGTTAACGGTCAGAGGGAAGAAGTCCTGGCCTGGTTTCGCTTTTTTCTGACCAACAACGGTCACGAAAACCGCGGTGTCATCCATGCTAACCATAACAGCGGCAGTGGCCTGACGAGCCATCATGCCGGTTTCCAGCGTCACGGTGTGCTGGCCGTACTGGAATTTACGAACGATCGGATTCAGCAAAATTATATCCTTTCTTGATAAGTGACGGCGCCGCCATGCGCTACACCGTCCGGAGAACCGATCTTCTTGCATCCTCGCGACTAATGACAATCCTAACCCTCATGGGTTAAGCCTCTCATTAGCCGCGCGAAACTCTGCAGGGAAGATCATTATTTGCAGCAATACAAACAATACATGAGTTTCAGTCGAATTGCTGCCATCTGGTTGAAAAAAGGGGCCATAAAGGCCCCTCTTTCTGAAACTCGCCAGAAATTAGCGACGCAGACCCAGACGCTCGATCAGCGCAGTGTAGCGTGCAACATCTTTACGTTTCAGGTAGTCGAGCAGTTTACGACGCTGAGAAACCATGCGCAGCAGACCACGACGGCTGTGGTGATCTTTTTTGTGCTCAGAGAAGTGACCCTGCAGGTGGTTGATCTGAGCGGTCAGCAGTGCAACCTGAACTTCGGTAGAACCACTGTCGTTAGTACCACGACCAAACTCGGAAACGATTTTTGCTTTAGCTTCAACGCTTAGAGACATTTTGAACTCCAAAATTAAAAGAAATAAAGGGTGCCGATCTCTAATTCAGCAACCCCAGGATTAACGTCTGCCGCCGGGCTAACCTTTGATCAGACGTTAAGCGGCGATATTCTACCCGCAGCGCCCTGTTATCGCAAGACAGGCGATTATTGCGGATACTCGACGACCAGACGACGAGGCGCCACACGGCCTTCACCATCCATTTCGCCCATGCCGATGAATTTGCCTTCATCGCCTTCCGTCACGCGCACCAGACCGCTTTCAGGCGCATCTGAGGTACGTACCGGGTTACCATTTTTAAAGTAAACGGACGAGGTCAGCGGTAAATTCACCACAGGGAAGTCTGAGGCCGGGCTGTCCATTGGCATCAGCAGCGGATCCAGCAGCTGCGCCGCCGGAATATCCTGCGCTTCAGCCTGAGCAACCAGCGCCTGCAAGTGCTCCAGCGTGACCATACGCTCAACCGGATAGCGACTCACCGCCAGGCGACGCAGCATAATTACGTGCGCACCGCAGCCCAGTTTCTCGCCCAGATCGTCAACGATTGTGCGGATATAGGTGCCTTTCGAGCAGTGGATTTCCAGCTCAAGCTCATCGCCTTCATGACGAATGAACAGCAGCTCATACACGGTGATGGGGCGCGCTTCACGCGGCACTTCAATACCCTGACGGGCATATTCGTACAGCTTTTTGCCCTGATATTTCAGCGCCGAGTACATCGATGGCACCTGTTGGGTGTCACCGCGGAAGCTCTCCAGCGCGGCGGCCAGTTCGGTGGCGCTGAACGTCATCGGACGCTCTTCCACGACCTGGCCATCGGCATCAGACGTATCGGTACGCTGACCCAGTTTCGCAATAACCCGGTAGCGTTTGTCAGAATCCAGCAGGTACTGAGAGAACTTCGTCGCTTCGCCAAGGCAAACGGGCAGCATGCCGGTCGCCAGCGGATCCAGCGCGCCAGTGTGACCCGCACGGTTGGCGTTGTAGAGACGCTTTACCTTTTGCAGCACGTCATTGCTGGAAGCGCCCTGAGGCTTATCCAGCAGCAACACGCCATGAATGTCGCGACCACGACGACGAGGACGACTCATCAGTCCTCCTTGCTGTCGTCCGGGTTCACACGACGCTCTTCGTCATGCTTCACCACGTTGGTGACGAGATTGGACATGCGCATCCCTTCAACCAGTGAGTTATCGTAGAAGAAGGTCAGTTCCGGCACGATACGCAGGCGCATGGCTTTGCCCAGCAGGGTGCGGATGAAACCAGAAGCATCCTGCAACGCGCGAATACCTGCTTTCACAGCAGCTTCATCTTTGTCGTTCAGGAAAGTCACGAACACTTTGGCATAAGCCAGGTCACGGGAAACTTCCACACTTGATACGGTGGTCATCAGGCCCAGGCGCGGATCTTTAATTTCGCGCTGCAGGATGATAGCAATCTCTTTTTGCATCTCCTGAGCGACGCGCTGTGAGCGACCAAACTCTTTCGCCATAATAAATTCTCCAGACAAAAAAGGGGCCTTCAGCCCCTTTTGAAATAGTGGCCGGGTGGCGCATCGCTGACCCGGCTTACCTTCAGCAATTAATCGATGCTGCGTTGGATCTCGATGATCTCGAACACTTCGATCATATCGCCGACGCGAACGTCGTTGTAGTTCTTAACGCCGATACCACATTCCATACCGTTACGGACTTCGTTAGCGTCATCTTTGAAGCGGCGCAGGGATTCCAGCTCGCCTTCGTAGATAACCACGTTGTCGCGCAGAACGCGGATTGGGTTGTGACGTTTAACCACACCTTCGGTAACCATACAGCCTGCGATGGCACCAAATTTCGGCGATTTGAACACGTCACGAACTTCAGCCAGACCGATGATCTGCTGTTTCAGTTCTGGTGACAGCATACCGCTCATCGCTGCTTTCACTTCGTCAATCAGGTTATAGATGACGGAGTAGTAACGCAGATCCAGGCTTTCAGCATCAATGACGCGGCGCGCAGAAGCGTCAGCACGGACGTTGAAGCCAACCAGAATCGCGTTGGATGCAGCAGCAAGTGTTGCGTCGGTTTCGGTGATACCACCTACGCCAGAACCAATGATCTTCACCTTCACTTCTTCGGTAGAGAGTTTCAGCAGAGAATCGGAAATCGCTTCTACAGAACCCTGTACGTCGGCCTTCAGAACGACGTTCACTTCGTGAACTTCGCCTTCGGTCATGTTGGCAAACATGTTTTCCAGTTTGGATTTCTGCTGACGAGCCAGCTTAACTTCACGGAATTTGCCCTGACGATACAGTGCAACTTCACGCGCTTTCTTCTCGTCACGAACAACGGTCACTTCGTCACCGGCCGCCGGAACACCGGACAGACCCAGGATTTCCACTGGAATGGATGGACCTGCTTCCAGCACTTCCTGACCCAGTTCGTTACGCATCGCACGAACGCGACCGTACTCGAAGCCACACAGCACGATGTCACCTTTGTGCAGAGTACCTTCACGAACCAGTACGGTAGCAACCGGACCACGACCTTTATCCAAGAAGGATTCGATAACTGCACCGCTCGCCATACCGTTACGCACAGCTTTCAGTTCCAGAACTTCAGCCTGCAGCAGGATAGCGTCGAGCAGTTCATCAATACCGGTACCTGCTTTCGCAGAAACGTGGACGAACTGGCTCTCGCCGCCCCATGCTTCCGGCATGATGCCGTACTGGGACAGTTCCTGCTTAACGCGGTCTGGATCGGCTTCCAGCTTATCGATTTTGTTTACTGCAACGACTACCGGCACGTTCGCCGCTTTCGCGTGCTGAATAGCTTCGATAGTTTGTGGCATCACGCCATCGTCAGCAGCAACAACCAGGATAACGATATCCGTCGCCTGAGCACCACGAGCACGCATAGAGGTAAACGCGGCGTGACCCGGGGTATCGAGGAAGGTGATCATCCCTTTAGCATGCTCAACGTGGTAAGCACCGATATGCTGGGTAATACCACCCGCTTCGCCAGACGCCACTTTCGTTGAACGAATGTAGTCGAGCAGAGAGGTTTTACCGTGGTCAACGTGACCCATGATGGTCACAACCGGTGCACGCGGCTCAGATGCAGCGCCAGTGTCACGGTCGCTCATTACCGCTTCTTCCAGCTCGTTTTCACGACGCAGGATAACTTTGTGGCCCATCTCTTCGGCAACCAGCTGTGCGGTTTCCTGGTCGATGACCTGGTTGATGGTGGCCATGGCGCCCAGTTTCATCATTGCTTTGATGACCTGAGAACCTTTAACCGCCATCTTGTTAGCGAGATCGCCAACGGTGATGGTTTCGCCAATCACAACGTCACGGTTAACGGCCTGAGCTGGCTTCTGGAAGCCCTGCTGCAGCGCGGAACCTTTACGCTTGCCGCCTTTACCGCCGCGTACGGAAGCACGTGCTTCTTCACGGTCAGCTTTGGATTCAGCATGTTTGTTGGCTTTCTTCGCTGGACGCGCGGCTTTGGTGTTACGACCACGGCCACGGCCCGCTTCGCTTTCACGGTCGTTTTCATCTTCAGCCTGACGAGCATGCTGAGAGGTGGTGACGTGATAGTCGCTGTTGTCTTCGACCGGCTCAGCGTTAGCAATGCCGTTCTTTTCGTTTTCTTCGGCCATGCGGCGTGCTTCTTCAGCAACGCGGCGTGCATCTTCTTCAAGCTTGCGACGCGCTTCTTCTTCCGATTTACGCTTCAGCTCCGCGGATTCAGCTTCGCGGCGTGCTTTTTCAGCCTGGGCGGTTTTGGTCATATCGTCTGTCTGTTGATTGCTCACTGTGTCTTTTTCCGCAGCTTCACGTTTCGCTTTATCAGCGGAGTCACGTTTAGCTTGTTCTGCGGCCTCGCGTTCAGCTTTTGCCTGTGCCTCACGTTTGGCAGCTTCTTCTGCCTCACGACGGGCTTGTTCTTCCGCTTCGCGCTTCGCTTCTTCTTCAGCCAGACGTTCCGCTTCCTGCGGGTCACGTTTTACAAAGGTACGCGTTTTGCGGACTTCAATCTGCACCGATTTACTTTTACCACCAGTTCCCTGAACACTCAGAGTACTGCGGGTTTTACGCTGCAGGGTAAGCTTGTCAGGCGCAGAACCGTGTTCACGGTTCAGGTGCGCTAACAAGGTTTGTTTTTCTTGCGCAGTCACAGAGTCATCAGCGCTCTTCGGGATACCTGCATCAGCGAATTGCTGTACCAGGCGGTCCACGGGAGTCTGAATCTCTGCGGCCAGCGTTTTTACGGTTACATCTGTCATGCTGTTCCTTCCTGCTACAGTTTATTACGCTTCGTCGCCGAACCAGCAAATGTTGCGGGCGGCCATGATGAGCTCACCGGCTTTCTCGTCGGTCAAACCTTCGATGTCAGCCAGGTCATCAATGCCCTGATCGGCCAGATCTTCCAGCGTACAAACACCGCGGGCAGCCAGCTTGAATGCCATTGCACGATCCAAACCTTCAAGGTTCAGCAGATCGTCAGCCGGTTTGTTATCACCGAGGCTTTCTTCCTGAGCCAGCGCCAGCGTAGTCAGTGCGTTTTTCGCACGTTCACGAAGTGCTTCAACGGTAGATTCATCCAGACCGTCGATTTCCAGCAGTTCTTTCATCGGCACGTAGGCCAGTTCTTCCAGGCTTGAGAAGCCTTCTTCAACCAGCACCGTCGCGAAATCTTCATCGATATCGAGATGTTTGGTGAAGGTATCGATAGCCGCATGGGCTTCCGCCTGATGCTTCGCCTGCAGATCGTCAACGGTCATCACGTTGAGATCCCAACCGCTCAGTTGAGAAGCCAGGCGCACGTTCTGACCATTACGGCCGATAGCCTGCGCCAGGTTGCCAGCTTCTACGGCGATATCCATAGTGTGCTTGTCTTCATCAACAACGATAGAGGCCACATCTGCCGGAGCCATTGCGTTGATAACGAACTGAGCCGGGTTATCGTCCCACAGCACGATGTCGATACGCTCGCCGCCGAGTTCAGTTGATACTGCCTGAACACGTGCGCCACGCATACCGACGCAAGCCCCTACTGGATCGATGCGTTTATCGTTGGTTTTCACGGCGATTTTCGCACGTGAGCCAGGATCGCGAGCGGCTGCTTTGATCTCGATAACTTCTTCGCCAATTTCCGGCACTTCGATGCGGAACAGCTCTACCAGCATTTCTGGCTTAGAACGGGTGACAAACAGCTGCGCACCGCGAGCTTCAGGACGTACTGAATAGAGTACACCACGAATACGGTCACCCGGGCGGAAGTTTTCACGCGGCAGCATGTCTTCACGCAGGATAACGGCTTCAGCGTTGTTACCCAGATCCAGGGAGATGTTGTCACGGTTCACTTTTTTCACCACGCCGGTGATGATTTCACCTTCGTGCTCGCGGAACTGATCAACAACCATCGCACGTTCTGCTTCGCGAACTTTCTGTACGATAACCTGTTTTGCGGTTTGGGTGGTGATACGGTCGAAGGTCACAGACTCAATCTGATCTTCTACGAATTCACCTACGTTAAAGCTTTCGTCTTCGAAACGAGCGGCTTCCAACGTAATTTCTTTGGTAGGCTGAGTAACTTCTTCAACGATTACCCAACGACGGAAGGTATCGAAATCACCGCTTTTGCGATCGATTTCGACGCGAACATCAATCTCTTGCTCGTATTTTTTCTTGGTTGCCGTGGCCAGTGCACTTTCCAGCGCTTCGAAAATTTTCTCGCGCGGCAGCGACTTCTCGTTGGAAACGGCTTCAACAACAGCCAAAATTTCTTTGTTCATCGGGGCCTTTCACCTCAATCCAGACTGTTAAAAGTGGGGAACCAGGTTCGCCTTCTGGATGTTACTCAGCGCGAACACTTCATCTTTGCCTTCGACTGTAACAGTGATCATCTCACCGTCTACCGCTTTGATAACGCCCTGCCATTTACGACGGTTTTGAACCGCCATGCGCAGGACAAGCGTCACCTCATCACCGAGGAAACGCGTGTAGTGTTCAGCGGTGAACATTGGACGGTCGAGCCCTGGTGAGGAAACTTCCAGGTTGTACGCGACGGTAATGGGATCTTCGACATCCATGACGGCACTGACCTGGTGGCTCACATCAGCACAATCATCAACATTGATGCCATCTTCACTATCAATATAGATGCGGAGCGTGGATGTGCGACCGCGAATGAATTCGATGCCGACCAGCTCGAAGCCCAGAGCCTCAACCGGCGCTGTAAGCATCTCTGTTAATTTCTGTTCTAATGTGGACAAGCCCACCCCCAAGACATAAAAAAAGGGCGTAAAGCCCAGTTATTCTTTAGTCAGATAACAAAAAACCCCGATAAATCGGGGCTTTAGATAACTGAACCCTATAACCGCAACTGCGGTCTGGAGTACTTTCCGAGAGAATTTTTTCAAATCTCGCTACGAATACGAAGAGTATATTTGAAAAAGAACTCAAAGGGAAAGTGGTTGCGGGGGCCGGATTTGAACCGACGACCTTCGGGTTATGAGCCCGACGAGCTACCAGGCTGCTCCACCCCGCGCCTGAAACGTGGCATATTTTACTCATTTCGAGCAAAAAACGCAAATACTGCTGGGATTTGGTACCGAGGACGGGACGTAAAACCGGCCTGAATTATAGTGAAAAAACCGGCGTTGTGTCAACTCATAGATCAGGATAATTGCCGTGACATAATAAACCTGCTGTTATGCATAACGTTAGGATGCTGAAATGCATTTTTTACACGGAAATTAAGGAATGCACTTGTGTTTTTACAAAAAGATGATTAAATGAAAACTCATTTATTTTGCATAAACATGCAGTGAAGGCACAAGCTTTTACCCCATCACAGTCTGGCAAGCAGGGTTTTACTTTATGACGACGATTCTTAAGCATCTTCCATCTGGTCAACGTATTGGTATCGCTTTCTCCGGTGGCCTGGACACCAGTGCCGCACTGCTGTGGATGCGAAAAAAAGGCGCAGTGCCGTATGCCTACACCGCAAACCTCGGCCAGCCAGATGAAGAAGATTATGACGAAATTCCTCGCCGCGCGATGGAGTATGGTGCAGAAAACGCACGCCTGATCGACTGCCGCAAGCAGCTCGTTGCCGAAGGCATTGCGGCTATCCAGTGCGGTGCTTTCCACAATACCACCGGCGGTCTGACTTACTTTAACACCACGCCCCTGGGCCGTGCCGTCACCGGCACCATGCTGGTTGCCGCGATGAAAGAAGATGGCGTAAACATTTGGGGCGACGGCAGTACCTACAAAGGCAACGATATTGAGCGCTTCTATCGTTACGGGCTTTTGACCAACGCCGAACTGCAAATTTATAAACCGTGGCTGGATACCGACTTTATCGATGAGCTCGGTGGCCGTCATGAAATGTCTGAATTTATGATCGCCTGCGGCTTTGACTACAAGATGTCCGTTGAGAAAGCGTACTCGACTGACTCCAACATGCTGGGTGCAACGCACGAAGCGAAGGACCTGGAGTTCCTGAACTCCAGCGTCAAAATCGTCAACCCGATTATGGGCGTGAAGTTCTGGGATGAGAGCGTCAGGATCCCAGCAGAAGAAGTGACCGTTCGCTTTGAAAAAGGCCATCCTGTCGCGCTGAATGGCAAAACCTTCAGTGATGATGTGGAAATGATGCTGGAAGCTAACCGCATCGGCGGTCGTCACGGTCTGGGCATGAGCGATCAAATCGAAAACCGGATCATTGAAGCGAAAAGCCGTGGCATTTACGAAGCCCCGGGGATGGCACTTCTGCATATTGCTTATGAGCGTCTGCTGACCGGCATCCACAACGAAGACACCATTGAGCAGTATCATGCACACGGTCGTCAGTTGGGTCGCCTGCTGTATCAGGGCCGCTGGTTCGACTCTCAGGCGCTGATGCTGCGTGATGGGCTGCAACGTTGGGTCGCAAGCCAAATCACGGGTGAAGTGACACTGGAGCTGCGTCGTGGGAATGACTACTCCATCCTGAATACCGTCTCTGACAATCTGACCTATAAGCCAGAGCGTTTGACCATGGAAAAAGGCGATTCCGCTTTCTCGCCAGACGATCGTATTGGTCAGTTAACCATGCGTAACCTGGACATTACGGACACCCGCGAGAAACTGTTCGGCTACGCGAAGACAGGCTTGCTGTCAGCCTCAGCGGTAAATGGCGTACCGCAGGTAGAGCAGCTGGAGACTCTCACGAAGAAATAATCGATTCAGCATCAACTCAGGCCGGGCATGCCCGGCCTTTATTATTTTTGTATCAGAAAAAGGTTGCTAACAGCACAGATTTTTCAGCCGATTTTACCTGTCCGTTTCGCGACTTATGTTTTACTATGCATGTCTATAACTCTGCTAAAAGTCATCATTATTCATGAGGATTGCTATGCATATTACGCAGCCTGTTCGCCCACAACAGGCGATTGAACGTTTATTGGAAGCGCTGGAACCCCATGCAACGCCATTGAACGCGGTCGCCCGAAAAAAGCTCACCTGGGACTATAAAGGCAAGCCTCAGCTTTACCTGTTTAAAAACGGGGAAATTTCGATTCTGCGATCTTCCGATGGCCTTCTGATGGTCACCGTTTATGAAGCTCATCTGTTCGGTATTGCCGAAATGTTCCAGCCAATGCGTACGCATGGTCTGCGAGCTGAAATAGAGTGTGAAGTGCTGAGAATAGATACTGACGACGCAATCGCTATTCTACGAGAACAAAATCTCTGGGAAGATGTGACGGCGCTTTTGTCTTATCACACGGCTTATATGACCTATCGTGACGAACTGGTATTGCAGCAGCGTACTTATTCTGTGATTCGTAATCACCTGATGGAAATGATCCTGCTTCCTGAAGAAACAAGAATGAGAATCTCAATGCTTGATTATATCCAGGACCGCACGCATTTATCGCGCAGCAGTATTTTGAACGTCTTGTCCGCACTGAAAAAAGGCAAGTACATTCAGTTTATCCGCGGTGGATATTTACAACATATTGAGTCGCTTCCAGAAAAGTTTTGAACTTAAATTCCCTTCCGCTGTCCTATCATTACAGCGGAAGGTATTTAACCCTATACGTACTTTGTTCACATCTCCCTCCTGTATAAAATCCAGTCAATTTTTAAAATTAAACCGTTTTGGATTAACAGCAAACAAAAATCATCTATATCTTGGTCGCCTGCGCTTATTAGCACTCCTGTTTTGCTTTTACGAAGGATTAAGGTTCAAGATGAAAAAGACGCTTGTCGCTCTGATGGTTTTAAATGCATGTGCTGTTTCTACTGCTTTCGCTGCGGGCGATGCAGGTACCTGGTACAGCGGTGCTAAATTCGGCTGGTCTCACTATGCAGACGTTCATGGCAACAATGGTTTCAACGCAAACCAGGCCGCAGCTGACGATTTCAATGTTGACCACGACAATGTGGGCGGCGGCGTATTCGGTGGCTATCAGATCAACGACTGGCTGGCAATTGAAGGTGGTTACGACTACCTCGGCAATATGCAGTACAACGGCAACAACGGCGTTCCAGACACCAAAATGAAGAGCCAGGGTCTGCAGATCTCTGCGAAAACCAGCTACGGTCTGACCAGCGATTGGGACCTGTACAGCCGTTTAGGTGTGATGGGTTACCGTGCAGAAGCTGATACTGCAGGTCACAACAAATTCGAAACTGGCATCCGTCCGCTGGTTGCTGTGGGTTCTGAGTACGCGTTCACCAAAAACTGGGCTGGCCGTCTGGAATACCAGTGGGTTAGCAACGTAGGTAACTCTAACCAGATCGGTGTGAGCTCTGACATCCACTCTGTGACCGCAGGCGTGGTTTACCGTTTCGGTCAGCACGACGATGCACCAGTTGTTGCGCCAGTTGAAGCTGCGCCAGTTGCAGAAACCAAGACTTTCAACCTGAAGTCTGACGTGATGTTCGGCTACGACTCTGCAACCCTGACCGACGAAGGTAAAGCAGCGATCACTCAGCTGTACAACTCTCCGGACATGCAGGCAGCGAAAGACCACTCTACTACCGTTATCGGTTACAGCGACCGTACCGGTAAAGCAGAATACAACCAGCAGCTGTCTGCACGTCGTGCACAGGCTGTTGCTGACCAGCTGGTAGCCCTGGGCATGCCTGCTGCGAACATCCAGACCGAAGGCCGTGGTGCAAGCGACTCTGTTACTGGTAGCACCTGTGACAACCAGACTGGCAACGCGCTGATCTCTTGCCTGGCGCCAGACCGTCGCGTAGTTGTACAGATCTCCGGTCAGTAATATTTTCTCGCGATAGCAAACACTTGATTTATTTGCCCGATCTTTGTATCGGGCTTTTTTACATTTGAAGGATTAACAAATGCGAATGTTTAACCTAAAAGCGATGGTTTTGCTGGCGACGCTGGGCGTGGCGGCGACAGCAAATGCGTCCATCAATCTACATGGTGAAGCCGGCAAAGAGTTTACCAACCTGTCGGCAAGCTTCGGTGCAGACAACCCAGGGCTGACCTTCAATGGCAACTGGGCACACAGTGACGATGACGGCGATGTCGCGGGACTGGGCATGGGATTCAACTTGCCGTTAGGCCCAGTGCTGTTTACCGTGGGTGGCAAAGCGCTGTACCTGAACCCGAAAGATGGTGATGAAGGATATGCGGTTGCTGTCGGTGGCGGAGCTCAGATCCCATTGGGTGACTTCATTACCCTCTTCGGTGAGGGCTATTACTCCCCGGATTCATTATCCAGCGGTGTTGAAGACTATGTCGAAGCCAATGGTGGTGTACGCGTGCGAATCATCAAATCGATGAGCATTGAGGCGGGTTATCGTTACATGGATATGGCAGGTAAGCATGACCATCGTGACAATAAGCTGGCTGATGGGGCTTATGCAGGTTTCAACTTTACCTTCTAATCCTCTCCCGAGATTGCCGGTCCTCCGGCAATCTTCAGAAGCGCTGTCTTCAGGCCGTTCCCTTCAGTGGCTGCAGCAACTGATTGAGAGACTTCAATCCTGCCACATTACCATCCTTACGATACGTTTCGTTCATTGACGAGATCTGCTCCAGCTTAGCCAGTGCAGTAAAGACCTGGTGTGCTTCGCTGTGCGTGTCTAAAACCTCATCCGGTTTCACATCCTGCATAGTCGATTTCAATGAGAACTTCAGCTCGCTGATACGCTGAGCGTTGTCCTGATAGCAGCGGGTCACAGTGCTGTTGTCCGCTGTGGCTGTGCCTTGTGAATGCACCACGGGCACCGTCATTTCCTGAATTTCATCAACAGTCGTTGAGGTGGAAGAACTGCTGCAGCCTGCCAGTAACATAATACCCGTCAGGGCTACGAGAGGAGATATTTTCACGACGTCCGGATTCCTGCAAAGTGATGTAAAAATAGACGATGCAGACTTTATCGATTATTGCAGGACGCAAACAGAAGAGTTTTATTTATAAATAAACTGAAAAAGTACAAACCACAAAAACAAAAAAAGACGCTTTGTAAGCGTCTCTTTTCTGGAATATTGGTACCGAGGATGGGACTCGAACCCACAAGCCCGTTAGGGCACTACCACCTCAAGGTAGCGTGTCTACCAATTCCACCACCTCGGTACAGAACCCTTAGTGTGGGATATCGCTGCTCGGCTGGGCCGGTGCTGCTGGCTGAGTCTGCTCCGATTTCGGTGCAGTCAGGTTATCCCACTCGCTTCCTTTATTCGTCTTGTTGGTATTGATGTTACCCAAAGCCAGACTGATGATGAAGAATAGCGTCGCCAGAATTGCGGTCATGCGAGTCATGAAGTTGCCAGAACCACTTGAACCAAACAATGTAGCGGATGCGCCTGCTCCGAAGGAGGCTCCCATATCCGCGCCTTTACCCTGCTGCAGCATGATCAGACCAACAAGGCCAATCGCGACAATAAGGAAAACGACCAGAAGAGCTTCGTACATAATCAACCTGTTCCTTGCGGTATTACCGCATACCAATTGCTTCGACCAATAAAGCGGGACTCATTAATGTTTCCCACTGAAGCGGGTGTGAATACTAACCAAAGCGAATCAGCTTCGCAAGGGCAATTTAAACGCATTGTATCAACTGCAGAAAAAAACAGCAAAAGACTGAAATTCTGGCAGTCACAAGGCGACAAACGTCGCCTTTTTAGACAGTTGCTGCACTCAGACCGCTTTCACCGCATCGGCGATACGATTCGCAAATGCAATGACCTGCGCTTCGTCTTCACCTTCTACCATCACGCGAATCAGCGGTTCCGTGCCGGACTTACGCAGCAGCACGCGACCATGATTCCCCAGTGCCGCTTCGACTTCAGCCGCCACGGTTTTCACAGTTTCATGTTCCAGTGGGTTTACACCACCGTCAGTGTAACGCACATTGACCAGGACCTGAGGGAACATCTTCATTCCACTGCACAGATCCTTCAGCGTCATGTGATTACCCACCATCGCCGCGACCACCTGAAGCGCAGCGACAATGCCGTCGCCGGTGGTGGTTTTGTCCAGCAGGATAACGTGACCGGAGTTCTCCGCACCAATCCGCCAGCCTTTCTCCTGCATGGCTTCAAGCACGTAGCGATCGCCCACTTTTGCACGGGTAAATGGAATACCGAGCTGTTTCAGCGCGACTTCCAGACCCATGTTGCTCATCAGCGTCCCGACCGCACCACCGCGCAGCTGGCCCTGACGCAGACCTTCACGGGCGATGATATAGAGGATCTGATCGCCGTCGACTTTGTTGCCTTCGTGGTCAACCATGATCACGCGGTCACCGTCGCCATCAAAAGCGATACCCAGATGCGCTTTTTCCGCTAACACGCGGGCCTGAAGCGCACGGACGTCGGTCGCACCGACTTCTTCGTTGATGTTCAGACCGTTCGGCTCACAGCCGATAGCCACCACTTTGGCACCCAGTTCACGGAATACGCTCGGCGCAATGTGGTAGGTGGCACCGTTGGCACAGTCGACAACGATTTTCAGTTCATTCAGGTTAAGCTCGTTCGGGAAGGTCGCCTTACAGAACTCGATGTATCGGCCCGCGGCGTCAACAATACGACTGGCTTTGCCCAGTTCAACCGAGTCTACGCAGGTGATCTCTTTTTCCAGCTCGGCTTCAATCGCCTCTTCTACTGCATCCGGCAGCTTGGTGCCGTCAATGGAGAAGAATTTAATCCCGTTATCATAGAACGGGTTGTGCGAAGCGGAAATCACTATCCCGGCTTCGGCACGGAACGTACGCGTCAGGTAGGCCACGGCAGGCGTCGGCATTGGGCCGGTAAAGGCAGCAGACAGCCCGGCCGCTGCCAGACCGGCTTCCAGCGCGGACTCCAGCATGTAGCCAGAAATACGGGTATCTTTACCGATGATCACTTTACGTGAGCCATGGCGTGCCAGCACTTTGCCCGCGGCAAAGCCCAGCTTCAGGACAAAATCAGGCGTAATCGGCGCATCACCCACACGGCCACGGATACCGTCGGTACCAAAATATTTACGTTCACTCATAGTATTTATTTTTCCTTGTAGACAGAGTGGCTTCCACCACGCGCATTGCTTCTACAGTTTCTTTAACATCATGCACACGCAGGATATGCGCGCCCTGCATCGCGGCAATCGCCGCACACGCCAGGCTGCCGCTCAGCCTCTCTGATGGCCCTACGTTCAGTAGCTGACCGACCATTGATTTGCGCGACATTCCCACGAGCAGCGGCAGTCCAAAATGGTGGAACTCCGACAAACGTGCGAGCAGTGCATAGTTGTGTTGGAGATTCTTACCGAAACCAAAGCCTGGGTCGAGCAACAATTTATCTTTTACGATACCTGCACGTTCACAACGTGCAATGTGTTCACTAAAGAAGCTATTCACGTCCGCAAAAACATCGTCATATTTCGGCGCTTCCTGCATCGTCTTTGGGTTTCCCTGCATGTGCATCAGACAGACAGGTAATCCGGTTTCTGCCGCGGCTTCCAGTGCACCAGGCTCCGTCAACGAGCGAATATCATTGATAATATGCGCGCCCACGCGCGCGGACTCCCGAATCACTTCTGGCTTGGAGGTATCCACCGAAATCCAGACTTCAAAACGCTGCGCGATTGCCTCCACCACGGGGATCACCCGTTCCAGCTCTTCTTCCACGCTAACTTCAGCAGCACCAGGACGCGTTGACTCGCCGCCTACGTCAATGATGGTCGCCCCTGCGTTAATCATCAGGTTGGCATGCTTCAGCGCATCGACAAGGTGATTATGGGTACCGCCATCGGAAAATGAATCCGGCGTAACGTTAAGGATCCCCATAACATGAGGATGCGCGAGATCGAGCGTGCTGCCCTGAGCGAAGAGTTTCATGGCTGAGTCCCTGGAATCACGGTAGTGAACTTAAAAAAGAAAAACCCCGGGGCTGGCCCCAGGGTTTCAATCATAAACAACATAACTCACGACAGGAAATTTACTTGTCGCCGAGTTGCTCAGACATGGTGTTACCCGGGTTTGGCGTGCGCGGTTCATCGACCGGACGCGGTGCCTTCGGGGTACCATTGCTGTCAGAATTGCTGCTGCCGTTGTTATCTTCCCAACCTGCTGGCGGACGAACGTCACGGCGGGCCATCAGATCGTCGATCTGCGGCGCATCGATGGTCTCATATTTCATGAGCGCATCTTTCATCGAGTGCAGGATATCCATGTTGTCGTTCAGGAGCTGGCGAGCACGCGCATAGTTGCGCTCAATCAGCAGCTTCACTTCCTGGTCGATAATGCGCGCCGTTTCATCGGACATGTGCTTGGCTTTCGCCACTGAGCGGCCCAGGAATACTTCACCCTCTTCTTCCGCATACAGCAGCGGACCAAGTTTTTCGGAGAAGCCCCATTGGGTCACCATGTTACGCGCCAGGTTTGTCGCGACTTTAATGTCGTTGGACGCACCGGTCGAGACATGCTCAGCACCGTAGATGATCTCTTCTGCCAGACGACCGCCGTACAGCGTGGAGATCTGGCTTTCCAGTTTCTGACGGCTGGCGCTGATAGCGTCACCTTCAGGCAGGAAGAAGGTCACACCCAACGCGCGACCGCGAGGAATAATGGTCACTTTGTGTACCGGGTCGTGTTCCGGCACCAGGCGACCAATAATCGCGTGGCCCGCTTCGTGGTAGGCGGTAGATTCTTTCTGCGCTTCCGTCATCACCATGGAGCGACGTTCCGCACCCATCATGATTTTGTCTTTCGCTTTCTCGAACTCAACCATCGACACGACGCGCTTATTACCGCGAGCAGCAAACAGAGCCGCTTCGTTAACAAGGTTTGCCAGGTCCGCACCGGAGAAGCCTGGGGTACCACGAGCAATAATTGCTGCATCGATATCCGGCGCCAGAGGTACGCGACGCATATGGACTTTCAGGATCTGTTCACGACCGCGAACATCCGGCAGACCGACCACAACCTGACGGTCGAAACGGCCTGGACGCAGCAGCGCAGGGTCAAGTACATCCGGACGGTTGGTTGCCGCGATAACGATGATTCCTTCGTTGCCTTCGAAACCATCCATTTCAACCAGCATCTGGTTCAGCGTCTGCTCACGTTCATCGTGACCGCCGCCCAGGCCTGCACCACGTTGGCGACCCACGGCATCGATTTCATCGATGAAGATAATGCACGGAGCGGCTTTCTTCGCTTGTTCGAACATGTCACGCACACGGGATGCACCGACACCTACAAACATTTCAACGAAGTCAGAACCGGAAATGGTGAAGAAAGGCACTTTCGCTTCACCGGCGATAGCTTTCGCCAGCAGCGTTTTACCGGTACCCGGAGGACCGACCATCAGGACGCCTTTCGGGATTTTACCGCCCAGTTTCTGGAAACGGCTTGGTTCGCGAAGGTACTCAACCAGCTCGCCTACTTCCTCTTTCGCTTCGTCACAACCCGCAACGTCAGCAAAAGTGGTTTTGATCTGGTCTTCCGTCAGCATGCGCGCTTTGCTCTTGCCGAACGACATGGCACCTTTGCCACCGCCGCCCTGCATCTGACGCATGAAGAAGATCCAGACACCAATCAGCAGAAGCATCGGGAACCAGGAGATGAAGATGGAAGCCAGCAGGCTTGGCTCTTCAGGCGGTTCACCAACCACTTTCACGTTTTTGGTCAGCAGGTTATCAAGCAGTTTAGGATCGTTAACCGGAATATAAGTCGTGTAACGGTTACTATCTTTCTTGGTAACGTTGATCTCACGTCCGTTGATACGCGCTTCGCGAACCTGGTCCTGATTGACCTCTTGCAGGAAGGTAGAGTAATCCACCTTACGGCCATTCGATTCGCTGGGCCCAAAGCTCTGGAACACAGACATCAGCACAACTGCGATGACCAGCCAGAGTATTAGGTTTTTCGCCATGTCACTCAAGGGATTAACCTCTTATTACAACTGTGTTAATAACAGCGTCAGGTTACTATACATCCGTCGCATTTCAAACCGCTGCCACACGGGCATTGGTTTAAAATTGTCGGGTTATGGTTTTCGCCCGGTCGCTACAATGTACACTTCACGTGAACGTGCACGCGAAGAGTCCGGCTTACGAACTTTCACTTTCGTAAACAGGGAGCGAATTTCCTTAAGGTACTCCTCGAAACCTTCGCCCTGAAACACCTTCACTAAAAAACTGCCGCCCGGTGCCAGTACATCACGACACATTTCGAGCGCCAGCTCCACCAGATACATGGCACGGGGGATATCCACCGCTGGTGTTCCGCACATGTTTGGAGCCATATCGGACATGACAACCTGGACTTTACTGTCGCCTACACGTTCCAGTAACGCTTTCAGCACTAATTCATCACGAAAATCGCCCTGAAGGAAGTCGACACCAACAATGGGATCCATTGGTAAAAGATCGCAAGCGATGATGCGACCGCTTCCACCGATTTGTGTCACGGCATACTGTGACCATCCACCGGGCGCAGCACCGAGATCGACAACCGTCATCCCCGGCTTAAAAAGTTTGTCACTTTGCTGTATTTCATCAAGTTTAAACCAGGCACGGGAACGCAACCCCTTTTTCTGTGCCTGTAGTACATATTTATCGCTAAAGTGTTCCTGAAGCCAGCGGCTGGAACTGGCAGAACGCTTTTTACCTGTCATTTAACATTCCCGTTGGGGTTGTTCATCGTGGTCGGCAGCATAAATTTTAACTCCCGATTTGGTGATACTTGGGAGATGGCGGTAGAATGAACCGTTTTCAATCCCAACGTAAGCAAAAATATACGATGAATCTGAGTACTAAACAAAAACAGCACCTGAAAGGTCTGGCACATCCGCTCAAGCCGGTAGTTATGCTTGGCAATAATGGTTTGACCGAAGGGGTACTGGCCGAGATTGAACAAGCGTTAGGACACCACGAACTGATCAAGGTGAAAATTGCCTCGGAAGATCGCGAGACTAAACTCCTGATCGTGGAAGCTATCGTTCGCGAAACCGGCGCCTGTAATGTACAGGTCATCGGTAAAACGCTGGTTCTTTATCGCCCAACAGCAGAGCGTAAAATCTCGCTGCCACGTTAAGAGTAACCTGAATTGAACACATATGATGTGTAAAACGAGGGTTTCTGCGGGCAGGTGAGCAAAATGCCACGCTCTTAACGTTGATAAAAGGCCGCTATGCGGCCTTTTTCTTATCTTTACATTGTGTCAACAAAGCGGAGTTACAGGTAATCTACCTTGATGATTTCGTATTCTACTTCGCCGCCAGGCGTCTGAATCGTCACCACATCATCCTGCTCTTTGCCAATCAGACCACGGGCAATCGGGGAGTTCACCGAAATGAGGTTCTGCTTAAAGTCAGCCTCATCATCACCCACGATCCGCCAGGTCGTCTCTTCGTCGTTGTCCAGATTCAGAACCTGCACCGTCGCACCGAAAATCACGCGTCCATTTTTCGGCATTTTAGAGATGTCGATAACCTGGGCATTGGACAGCTTCGCTTCGATGTCCTTGATACGGCCTTCACAGAAGCCCTGCTGCTCACGGGCTGCGTGGTATTCGGCGTTCTCTTTCAGATCGCCATGTTCGCGGGCATCGGCAATGGCCGCAATGATTTCAGGGCGGCGAACGGATTTCAGGTACTCCAGTTCTTCGCGCAGTTTTTCAGCCCCACGTAAGGTCATCGGAATAGCTTGCATAAGTTATACCTCTTCATCATTCCTTCAGGCACAGCTTGCACTGTTGCCCTGCGCTTCTTCCTTTTCCCCTGGGGTTTGTCAGGAAAGAAGCAAAAAGAAAACTGACCCGGAACAAAACGTCCAGGCCAGCGGCAATTTTTTTGTTTGATACGCATTTTACCCTGAAGTTCACTATGGGTCATCGTTTACTTTACAGGGCGTTGCGCCGTAGTATGACGGCTTGTTTCCAGGTTGTTAGCGCGAGATTATGCGATTTTCCAGATTTATCATCGGATTGACCACCAGTTTAGCATTTAGCGTCCAGGCAGCGAACGTGGATGAGTATGTCACACAACTTCCTGCTGGCGCCAATCTTGCTCTTATGGTTCAGAAAATAGGTGCACAGTCGCCTGAAATCGATTACCACAGCCAGCAGATGGCGTTGCCGGCCAGTACCCAAAAGGTGATTACCGCACTCGCCGCGTTACTGCAGTTGGGACCCGATTTTCGCTTTACCACCACTTTAGAGAGTAAAGGCAGCGTTGATAACGGCACACTGAAAGGTGACCTAATTGCGCGATTTAGCGGCGATCCGACGCTAAAACGCCAGGATATCCGCAATATGGTGGCGGTATTAAAAAAATCTGGCGTTCAGCAAATTGACGGTAATGTGCTGATCGACACCTCCGTTTTCGCCAGCCATGACAAAGCACCAGGCTGGCCGTGGAACGATCTCACCCAGTGTTTTAGCGCGCCACCTGCCGCTGCCATTGTCGATCGTAACTGTTTCTCAGTATCACTCTACAGTGCACAAAAACCCGGTGATCTGGCCTTCATTCGCGTTGCGTCTTATTACCCGGTGACGATGTTCAGCCAGGTTCGCACGCTACAGCGGGGTTCTGCTGAAGCGCAGTACTGTGAACTGGATGTCGTGCCAGGCGATCTTAATCGCTTCACGCTCACTGGCTGTCTGCCACAGCGTGCCGATCCGCTGCCTCTGGCCTTCGCCGTTCAGGACGGTGCAAGCTATGCTGGTGCGATCCTCAAAGATGAGCTCAAGCAGGCTGGGATCACCTATTCTGGTACGCTGTTGCGCCAAACCCTGGTGAATGATCCCGGTACGGTGATCGCGAGCAAGCAATCGGCCCCGCTGCACGATTTGTTGAAGATCATGCTAAAAAAATCCGACAACATGATCGCAGATACCGTTTTCAGAACCATCGGCCATGCACGCTTTAGTGTCCCAGGCACCTGGCGCGCGGGCTCTGATGCCGTTAGGCAGATCCTTCGCCAGCAGGCGGGTATTGATCTCGGCAACACCATTATTGCTGATGGTTCCGGTTTGTCGCGCCACAACCTCATCGCGCCCGCCACCATGATGCAGGTGCTGCAATACATCGCTCAGCACGACAACGAGTTGAACTTCATCTCAATGCTGCCTCTGGCAGGCTATGACGGCTCTCTGCAGTACCGTGCGGGTCTGCATCAGGCTGGCGTGGATGGGAAAGTCTCGGCGAAAACGGGGTCGCTGCAGGGCGTGTATAACCTGGCAGGCTTTATCACTACCGCCAGCGGCCAGAAGATGGCATTTGTGCAATATCTCTCTGGTTATGCCGTTGAGCCTGCGGACCAAAAGAACCGCCGCATCCCACTGGTACGCTTCGAAAGCAGACTGTATAAAGATCTCTACCAGAATAACTAAAACAAAAAGGCTCCCAGTGGGAGCCTTTTTTATTGTATGACGGCAGATTAGTGCTTGTAGATGAACTCAACGCCTTCTTCGTCGTCTTCATCCCAATCATCGTCCCAGTCATCATCTTCTTCCGTTTCAGCTTCTTCAAGCTGCTGGCGATGATAGTCGTCCCACATGAACTCGACTTTCTCTGGCTGTTTCGCTTCTTCGGCTTTCACGATTGGGTTTTCGATGATGAAGGTCATCACGTCCCAGCACAGATCTTTCACGCCCTGCTGACTTGCCGCAGAGATCAGGTAAAACTTATCTTCCCAACCCAGTGCTTCAGCGATGGCTTTGGCTTTCGCTTCAGCTTCTGCTTTGTCCATCAGGTCGATTTTGTTAAAGACCAACCAGCGTGGTTTTTCAGCCAGCTTCTCGCTGTATTTTTCCAGCTCGCCAATGATGATGCGGGCGTTTTCTACTGGGTCAGAACCGTCGATCGGTTCAATGTCGATCAGGTGCAACAGCACACGGCAACGCTCAAGGTGCTTCAGGAAACGGATGCCCAGACCAGCGCCTTCCGCAGCCCCTTCAATCAGCCCAGGGATATCGGCGACCACAAAGCTCTTTTCGTTGTCCATACGCACAACGCCAAGGCTCGGCACCAGCGTGGTAAACGGATAATCCGCCACTTTTGGTTTCGCCGCAGAGACTGCACGGATAAAGGTAGATTTACCGGCATTCGGCATCCCCAGCATCCCGACGTCGGCCAGAAGCATCAGTTCCAGCTGCAGGTCACGTTTATCCCCCGGCGTCCCCATCGTCTTCTGACGCGGCGTACGGTTTACAGAGGATTTGAAACGGGTGTTACCCAGACCGTGCCAGCCGCCCTTCGCAACCATCAGTCGCTGACCATGCTGAGTCATGTCGCCCATCGTCTCGCCAGTTCCCTGGTCGATGATACGCGTACCCACTGGCACTTTAACAGTCACGTCTTTCCCGCGCTTACCGGTACAGTCACGGCTCTGGCCGTTCTGTCCGCGCTCGGCACGGAAAGATTTTTCAAAACGGTAATCGATCAGGGTGTTGAGGTTTTCGTCGGCTTCGAGCCATACGTCACCACCGTCACCACCGTCACCGCCGTCCGGGCCGCCTCGCGGAATATATTTTTCACGACGGAAGCTGACGCAGCCATTGCCGCCATCACCCGCTACGACCAGGATCGTTGCTTCATCAACAAACTTCATTTTACTCTCCGTAAATCATTCGCCTGAGCGGGGGAGCGGTATTACCGCTTCACGCTGATGCCACCGTCCCCATAGACGATGACCAATGGCGGAATACATCGCGCCCGCAACCACGACAAACGCACCGAGATAACCGATAAGGTTTAACATCGGTCTGGCGAAGAAATCGGGCCAGGCCATTGATAATAAATCAGAAAACAACAGCGTAAACAGCGGGGTCAGGGTAATTAATGCACTGACCTGTGCTGCCTGCCAACGCGCCATGGCCTCAGCCAGGGCGCCATAACCGACCAGTGTGTTCAGACCACAGAAAACCAGGCAGGCGAGCTGCCAGTCACTGAGCTGAGCAATGACGCCAGGTTTAGCCAAAGGTAACAACGCCAGCGTACATAAAGTGTACAGCAAAAACAGGATCTGCTGTGACGCCAGACGCCGCAATAACACCTTTTGCGCGACACCATAACTGACCCAGACCATGGCCGCCCCGACGCCAAAAATCACGCCCCACGTATAGTCTGTCAGTCGGGTAAAAATCTCTATCAGGCTGGTATTGAAAAACAGTACCAGGCCACACAGCAACATTGCCGCACCAATGACCTGCGTCCCTCGCATTCTCTCTTTGAGGATACAAACGCTGGCAATCATCATGCCCACAGGAGAAAGTTGGCCAATCACCTGAGAAGCCGTTGGGCTTAAATACTGCAGGGAAGAACTGAACAGGATAAAGTTGCCGAATAATCCCCCGGTGGCGATAGCTAACAGCACCAGCCAGCGCGGATTACGGAACAGCTGTAGCGAAGGCAATTTACCTTTGAAAGCGAGTATTGCGCCAAGGCCGACACTTGCCATCAGGAAACGGTAAAAAACAATGGTCGGAGGTTCCATCACCTCCAGCACCTGCTTCATAGCAATGGGCAGTGCACCCCAACACATTGCAGTGGTGAGTGCTAACGCAATACCAATGCCCGCCTGCTGCTTCATGCCCGTTTTCCTGTCAGAATTTTTCCGGACTTCTAATGTAAAAAGCCCCGCAACACGTTGCGGGGCTTTCATCCGTCACCGGACCGAAAAACTTACTCAGCAACGATGCTGATGAATTTACGGTTGTTCGGGCCTTTAACTTCGAATTTCACTTTACCGTCTGCTTTAGCAAACAGAGTGTGGTCACGGCCACAACCAACGTTGTTGCCAGCGTGGAATTTAGTACCACGTTGACGAACGATGATGCTACCTGCCAGAACAGTTTCGCCACCGAAACGTTTTACACCCAGACGTTTAGCTTCTGAGTCGCGACCGTTACGAGTTGAGCCGCCAGCCTTTTTATGTGCCATTTAAATCTCTCCTCAGGTCTTAGGCGCTGATGCCAGTAATTTTCACATCAGTGAACCACTGACGATGGCCCTGCTGCTTACGGTAGTGTTTACGACGACGAAACTTAACGATTTTAACTTTCTCGCCACGACCATGAGCAACAACTTCAGCTTTGATTACGCCGCCATCAACGAAAGGAACGCCGATTTTGACTTCTTCACCGTTTGCGATCATCAGAACTTCAGCGAACTCAACAGTTTCGCCAGTTGCGATGTCCAGCTTTTCCAGGCGAACGGTCTGACCTTCGCTTACTCGGTGTTGTTTACCACCACTTTGGAAAACCGCGTACATATAAAACTCCGCTTCCGCGCACAACTTTATGTGATTCAGAGTGCGCTATAAATATTCACAATAGGGCGCGAATATTACGCAAAAGGAGAGCCTTTGACAAGAGCGATCATCACTCCATGCAGAAAAAAAACACAACGCACACGGTGACGTTTATCTGCGTCGTTTTTTCAGTACAATCAGGACTACAATTGTAACCCACACTCTACATTATCCCTTGTAGCTAAGTGGTAAACAGGACATTAAGCCCGGCTTTTGCGATGAATTTAGAAAAAATCAATGAGTTAACCGCGCAAGATATGGCGGGTGTCAATGCGGCAATCCTTGAACAGCTCAATTCTGACGTCCAACTGATCAACCAGTTAGGGTATTACATCGTCAGCGGAGGCGGGAAACGCATTCGTCCAATGATCGCCGTTCTGGCAGCGCGTGCAATTGGTTATGAGGGAAATGCTCACGTCACCATCGCCGCGCTGATTGAATTTATCCATACCGCAACCCTGCTACACGATGATGTCGTCGATGAATCCGACATGCGTCGCGGAAAAGCCACCGCCAACGCCGCATTTGGTAATGCCGCCAGCGTCCTGGTGGGTGACTTTATCTATACGAGGTCATTCCAGATGATGACGGGCCTGGGCTCGCTGCGGATCCTGGAAGTGATGTCTGAAGCAGTGAACGTCATTGCGGAAGGTGAAGTGCTTCAGTTGATGAATGTGAACGACCCCAACATCACTGAAGAAAATTACATGCGCGTCATCTACAGTAAAACCGCCCGCCTGTTTGAAGCAGCAGCGCAATGTTCCGGGTTGCTGGCTGGCTGTACGCCCGAACAGGAAAAAGGACTGCAGGATTACGGTCGCTACCTGGGGACGGCTTTCCAACTGATTGACGATCTGCTGGATTACAGCTCAGACGGCGAGACGCTGGGGAAAAACGTCGGTGACGACCTGAATGAAGGTAAGCCAACGCTCCCTCTTCTGCATGCAATGCGCAACGGTACGCCAGAGCAATCTGCGCTTATCCGTCAGGCGATTGAAAACGGTAACGGTCGACATTTACTGGAACCCGTTCTCGAGGCGATGGCCGCCTGTGGTTCGCTGGAGTGGACCCGCCAACGCGCTGAAGAAGAAGCAGATAAAGCGATCGCTGCCCTCCACTCAATACCCGATTCGCCATGGCGTGAAGCCCTGGTAGCACTTGCACATATCGCCGTTCAGCGCGATCACTGATTCTTCCCGCGTTCGCGCGGGAAGTTCATTCCCCCTATTCCCCCACGGTCCTGGCCACACCTTAATGTAATCTGAATATTGCTTCCTCTTACTCGAACTTTTTAGAACTTTCTTGTTTTAAGCGTATAGTGAAAATTCACCAGATTAGGGTGGTTAACGTTTATCAACAGGGAGAAAGTATGGATAAATTTATCGACTGGCATCCTGCCGACATCATCGCGGGATTACGTAAGAAAGGAACTTCGCTGGCCGCAGAGTCTCGCGGGAATGGTCTCAGTTCTTCGACGTTGGCAAATGCGCTGACACGTCCATGGCCGAAAGGGGAAATGATCATCGCCAAAGCGCTTGGGACTGACCCCTGGATCATCTGGCCATCACGCTACCATGACCCCATCACCCACGAGTTTATCGACAGAACACAGCAGAGAAGACAACCGAAAGAGAAGTAAAGAACAGCACCCCCACGTCACCTGGACGGGGGGATGCCTGCGTGAAGAGAGAACTTATTCTGCTTTTACGCGTTCGATGTTAGCACCCAGCCCGCGAAGTTTATCTTCGATACGCTCGTAGCCACGATCGATGTGGTAGATACGCTCAACCACTGTCGTCCCTTCGGCAATACAACCTGCCAGGACCAGGCTTGCTGAAGCACGCAGATCCGTCGCCATAACCTGAGCGCCAGACAGTTTCTCTACGCCATGGCAAATCGCGGTGTTGCTTTCAATTTCCGCATGCGCGCCCATACGGATCAGCTCCGGCAGGTGCATGAAGCGGTTTTCGAAGATGGTTTCCGTCACCACACCAGTGCCTTCAGCCACCAGATTGAGCAACGTAAACTGAGCCTGCATATCCGTCGGGAAGCCTGGGTGTGGCGCAGTACGCACGTTCACCGCTTTTGGACGCTTGCCATGCATATCGAGGCTGATCCAGTCTTTACCGATTTCAATATCGGCACCGGCTTCACGCAGTTTTGCCAGTACGGCATCCAGCGTATCAGGCTGTGCATGATGGCAAACAATTTTACCGCCGGAAATGGCCGCCGCCACCAGGAAGGTCCCGGTTTCGATACGGTCAGGCAGAACACGGTAGACACCGCCGCCAAGACGCTTCACCCCTTCGATGGTAATACGATCTGTTCCCTGGCCGGTAATTTTCGCACCGAGCGTGTTCAGGAAGTTAGCGGTATCAACAATCTCTGGCTCACGTGCGGCGTTTTCGATGACGGTAGTCCCTTCCGCCAGCGTCGCAGCGCTCATGATGGTGACGGTAGCGCCAACGCTCACCTTATCCATAACGATATGCGCGCCTTTCAGGCGACCGTTTACGGAGGCTTTTACGTAGCCTTCTTCCAGTTTGATCTCTGCGCCCAGTTGTTCCAGGCCCGTAATATGCAGATCAACAGGACGTGCGCCAATCGCGCAACCACCCGGCAGGGAAACCTGACCCTGACCAAAACGCGCGACCAACGGCCCCAGAGCCCAAATGGAAGCACGCATGGTCTTCACCAGCTCGTAGGGCGCACAGAAGATGTTCACATTGCTGGCATCAATCCATACCGATCCATTGCGCTCAACTTTGGTACCCAGCTGGCTCAGCAGCTTCATGGTGGTGTCGATGTCTTTGAGCTTAGGGACGTTCTGAATTTCGACCGGCTCTTCTGCCAACAGGGCAGCAAACAGGATCGGCAGCGCGGCATTTTTTGCGCCGGAAATCGTCACTTCGCCCTGGAGACGCGTTGGCCCCTGTACACGAAATTTATCCATTCGTTGAAATCTCTTTTAAAATTTACCTATGTCACAGACCGCAGTCCACGACTTAAAAACCGTTGAGTTTGCGATCGCGTGCCCACTCTTGCGGGGTATACGCCTTGATCGACAGAGCATGAATGCGGTTATCAGCAATGTATTCCATCAGCGGTGCATAGACCGACTGCTGCTTCTTCACCCGGCTCATACCATCAAACATATCGCCCACGGCAATAACCTGAAAGTGACTGCCATCGCCTGAGACGTGGACTTCCTGAAGGGAGAGTGCGTTCATCAGCACGGTCTGAATTTCATGATTTTCCATGGGGTAATTTCATCTGATAGTGAAAACAGCCCAACATCTTAGAGGAAAGTGGCGCTGTCTTAAATAAGCAAAAAGCCCCTACGCACGAAACGTAGAGGCTTTTTTTAAATAATGCCTTGAATCATTGAGGGATCAGCTCAGGAGGAAGATTATAAAGTTGGACTAACGTTTTCATCTTTTCGCTGGCACCCACAATGCTTGCCTGACGACCCTGACGGCGAATTCGCTCAGCGAGATGAATCAGCAGCGCGACACCTGCAGTATCTACGCGGGTTACGGCGCTGAGATCGATGGTCTCTACGTCCAGAGTGGCTTCTTCGCGTGCGTCCCAGAGCGGCACCAGATAATCTTGATCCAGTTCGCCCTGTAGGCGGAGCTGCCCGTTTTCACGCGTCCAGCGCAGCGAGTCGGCCATTATTTTTTCTGATCCAGGGTGATCGGCTGTTTAGCGATGACTTGCAGCTGGGCGGTCAGGCCATCAATGCCTTTGGTACGCAGCAGGTCACTCCACTCATTTTGCTTGGTGGTGATCATGCTCACGCCTTCTGCAATCATATCAAATGCCTGCCAGTTGCCGGTCTGCGAGTTTTTACGCCACTGGAAATCCAGGCGCACAGGTGGGCGGCCATTCTGATCCAGAATGGTCACACGGATAGGCACGATAGTGGCGTCGCCAAGCGCTTGTTCAGGGGCAATCTGATAGGTCTGACCATGGTATAGCGCCAGCGCCTGGCCATAGGCCTGTTTCAGGTATTCATGAAACGCGGCAAAGTAGGCATCACGTTGAGCCGGGGTGGCATCACGATAATAACGGCCTAATACCAGAGCTCCTGCATATTTAATCTGCACGTAAGGCAGCAGTTCCTGATCCACCACCTGACGCAGATAGTCCGGGTTAGCGCGAATTTTTGGCTGCTCATTTTTGAGACGGTCAAAGGTTTTCTGCGCTGCTTCGTTCATCAGGGTGTAGGGATTGGATTGATCGGCTGCGGTCGCCGCGGTCAGCGGGGCAATCACCAGCATCGCGACCATCAATAAGCGTTTAAACATGGGTTATTTCTCCTGAAATTAGTGCGTCGTTCCAGCCGGCGCTGCTGAATCAGTATGGTCTTCAGCCGGGCTTTGTGCATCGCCTGAATGTTGATTGTCACTCCCTTTGCTGCTGTAAAGGAACTGGCCAATCAAGTCTTCCAGCACCATGGCAGATTTCGTATCCTGAATGGTACTGCCGTCCTTAAGCATAGCCGTCCCCATTTCTGGGTCGTCAAAACCGACATTCAGCGCCAGATACTGTTCCCCCAGCAGACCCGAAGTGCGTATCGCCAGCGAGCTGGTATCCGGGATCTGGTTGTACTGCTGTTCGATATCCAGCGTGACCCGCGGCAGGTAAGATTTTGGATCGAGTGTAATATCGGCAACACGCCCGACAACCACACCCCCAATCCGCACCGGTGAACGGGCTTTCAGACCGCCGATATTATCGAAGGTGGCATAAACCTGGTACGTCGGCTCGGTGCGCAAAGAGGTAACATCTGCCGCTTTCAGGCAGACAAACAGTGCGGCCAGAAAGGCCACCAACAGAAACACACCAACCCAGATTTCACTTTTTTTCGTTTGCATGAACTCAATTCCCAAACATCAGTGCCGTAAGCACAAAATCCAGCCCCAGAACCGCCAGCGACGAGTGCACCACGGTGCGGGTCGTTGCGCGGCTAATCCCTGCGGAAGTGGGGACCGCATCATAGCCATTGAACAATGCAATCCACGTTACGGTGATAGCAAACACCACGCTTTTAATCACGCAGTTCACCAGATCCATCCGCCACTCCACGGCGTTTTGCATTGCTGACCAGAAGAATCCTGAGTCAATACCTTTCCAGCTAACCCCGACCAGCGATCCCCCCCAGATCCCTACTGCGACGAAGATAATCGTCAGCAGCGGCAGCGAAATGACCCCCGCCCAAAAGCGAGGAGCAATGACGCGACGCAGGGGATCAACCGCCATCATTTCCATGCTGGAAAGCTGTTCGGTTGCGCGCATCAGGCCAATCTCTGCGGTTAACGCCGAGCCTGCTCGCCCGGCGAAAAGCAGCGCAGCGACAACGGGTCCCAGTTCGCGCAGCAGCGAAAGCGCCACCAGCATACCCAGACTGGTTTCGGCGCTGTAGGTGGTGAGCACCAGATAGCCCTGCAGTCCTAACACCATCCCGATAAACACGCCCGAGACGATAATGATCAGCATCGACAGTACGCCAACGTTGTAGAGCTGGCGAATCAGCAGCGGTGTGTGTTTGCGGAATTCCGGCTTACCCACCACGGCATTGAACAACATCAACCCGGCACGCCCGAAGGTGACGAGGGTCTTAATTCCCCGGTGACCCAGCGATGCCAGTGCATTTAACAGCATGAGTAACTTAACTCCCTGTTCCAAGAAGATCGTGTTGGTAATCGCCTGCCGGAGAACGGAAAGGGACCGGGCCGTCAGCAATACCATCAAGGAATTGACGCACGCGCGGATCGCTGTTTTCCTGCAGGGCCTGTGCGCTGCCATGCGCAACAATTTTCTTGTCCGCCACAATATACGCGTAGTCCGCAATGCTCAGGACTTCTGGCACATCATGTGACACCACCACGCAGGTGACACCCAGCGCGCTGTTCAACTCTGAAATCAGCTTGACCAGCACCCCCATTGTTATCGGGTCCTGTCCGACGAATGGCTCATCAAACATAATCAGATCGGGTTCGAGAGCGATAGCACGTGCCAGTGCCGCACGCCTTGCCATCCCACCGGAAAGCTCAGAAGGCATCAGCTTCGCCGCGCCTCTCAGCCCCACGGCTTCGAGCTTCATCATCACCGTCGTTTTCAGCAATGCCGCGGGTAGGCGCGTGTGTTCACGCAGCGGATACGCGACGTTATCAAAGACGTTCATATCTGTAAAAAGCGCACCAGACTGAAACAACATGCTCATTCGCTTACGCACGTCGTACAGCCGCGAGCGTGACATCTCTGGTACGTTTTCACCATCAAACAAGATTTCACCGTTGTCCGGGGGAATTTGCCCACCGATTAAACGCAGCAGCGTCGTTTTGCCAATCCCTGACGGCCCCATGATGGCGGTGATTTTACCCCGCGGTACTGACAGCGAAATGTTGTCGAAGATAGTCCGCGAACCGCGAGTAAAGCTGACATCGCGCACTTCGACTAAATGATCCGGCGTCTGGTTCATAGGTTGTCCTTGAAATGCTCTTTTGGGTAAAGCATGGCGCGTTATCTCGCCACTAACTCATCATTTTTACAGAATCTTACCTGCCGTAGTTAGCGAAAGCAGGCATTTGTTTTACTTTTCCAACGCATAAAGTCAAAATTAAGAATTCGTCCAGACTCTGCGTGCGGTGCAAAGGGGTTGACGAGTATACCTGAAGAAAGGACTTCACATGCTTTTAGCGACGGCGCTGTTAATAATTGGTTTACTTCTGGTGGTCTACAGTGCCGATCGTCTGGTTTTTGCTGCCTCTATTCTGTGCCGCAGCATGAACATGCCACCGCTGATCATCGGTATGACCGTCGTCGCCGTAGGCACGTCGCTTCCCGAGATTATCGTCTCCGTTAGCGCCTCTATGCACGGGCAGATTGACCTCGCGATTGGCACCGCGATTGGGTCTAACATCGTCAATATCTTACTTATTTTGGGTCTTGCCGCCCTGCTCCATTCATTTACTGCCCATTCCGATATCCTGCGTCGCGAATTGCCGCTAATGTTAGTCGTAAGCCTGTTGGCAGGATTTGTGCTGTATGATGGTCAACTGGATCGCCTTGATGGCCTATTTTTATTAACACTTGCGCTGCTGTGGCTGGTGTATGTTGTTAAAATCGCCCGTCTCGCCGAGCGCCAGGGCAATGACAGCCTGACGCGTGAACAGTTGGCGGAACTGCCGCGGGAAGGATCGCTGCCGGTGGCCTGCCTCTGGTTGGGCGTGGCGCTGATTATCATGCCGATGGCAACACGGATGGTGGTGGATAACGCCACGGTGCTGGCTAACTATTTCGCGATGAGTGAACTGACCATTGGCCTGACCGTCATCGCTATCGGCACCAGTCTGCCTGAACTGGCCACGGCCATCGCCGGTGCCCGTAAAGGGGAAGATGATATCGCTATCGGCAATATTATTGGCTCTAACATTGTCAATATTGCCATCGTGATGGGCCTGCCTGCGTTGATTGCGCCGGGGCCCTTTGACCCTCTGGCGTTCAGCCGTGATTACGGGGTGATGGCACTGGCCAGCGTTATTTTTGCGCTGCTGTGCTGGCGACGTAAGCCGCAAATTGGTAAAGGCGCAGGCGCATTACTGCTCGGGTGTTTTCTTGTTTGGCTGGCGTTCCTTTGGTGGGGTACGCCCTTTTTTGCAGAATGAATCAGGATAACGTTATGTCGCAAATAGATTTGCAGCCGGATTTTGACTTTCAGCAGGCAGGCCTTGAGGTTCTGGAGATTGAACGTGAAGGTCTGGCCCAGCTCGATCAATATATCAATCAGGACTTCGCGCTCGCCTGCGAAAAGATGGCTTATTGCAGCGGCAAAGTCGTCGTGATGGGCATGGGTAAATCCGGGCATATTGGCCGCAAAATGGCAGCCACGTTTGCCAGTACCGGCACACCGTCCTTTTTCGTTCACCCAGGTGAAGCGGCCCATGGCGATCTGGGGATGGTCACCGCGCAGGATATCATTATCGCCCTGTCCAACTCCGGCGAATCCAATGAAATTCTGGCGCTGATCCCGGTGCTTAAGCGCCTGCAGGTGCCTCTTATCTGCATGACCAGCCGTCAGGAAAGCAACATGGCGAAAGCGGCTGATATTCATCTGTGCGTCAGCGTCCCGCAGGAAGCCTGTCCTCTGGGGCTGGCGCCGACCTCCAGCACCACCGCGGCGTTGGTGATGGGTGACGCGCTGGCCGTTGCCCTGCTCAAAGCTCGCGGCTTCACGGCTCAGGATTTTGCGCTTTCTCATCCGGGTGGCGCACTTGGGCGCAAATTACTGCTGCGCGTCAATGACATCATGCACAGTGGCGATGAGATCCCTCACGTCAGTAAAGAGGCTTCTCTGCGTGATGCCCTGCTGGAAATCACCCGCAAAAATTTAGGGATGACCGTCATCTGCGACGATCAAATGAAAATCGAAGGTATCTTCACCGATGGTGACCTGCGTCGGGTCTTTGATATGGGTGTTGACGTACGCGATCTGAGCATCGCGGACGTGATGACCCACGGCGGCATTCGCGTTCGTCCAGGGATCCTGGCCGTTGATGCGCTGAACCTGATGCAGTCCCGCCATATCACCTGCGTGATGGTTGCCGATGGCGACCATCTGCTGGGTGTGATACATATGCATGATCTGCTGCGCGCTGGCGTAGTGTAAGTAAGGAAAAAATAATGAGTAATGCTGGCGCGTCGGTAACGACCTGCTATGGACCAGTCAGTTCCCAGGTCATCGAGCGGGCGGAGAAAATCCGCCTGCTGATCCTGGATGTAGACGGCGTCCTGTCTGACGGCCTGATCTACATGGGCAACAATGGCGAAGAACTCAAAGCGTTCAACGTCCGTGACGGTTACGGTATTCGCTGTGCGCTGACCTCAGGCATAGAAGTTGCCATCATCACCGGGCGAAAGGCTAAACTGGTAGAAGACCGCTGCAAAACGTTAGGGATTAATTATTTGTGGCAAGGACAGTCGGACAAGCTCATCGCCTACCGCGAGTTGCTGACGACGCTGTCGCTGCGCCCGGATGAAGTGGCCTATGTGGGCGACGACCTGATTGACTGGCCGGTGATGGCCGATGTCGGGTTGAGCGTTGCCGTTGCAGATGCGCATCCTTTGCTCCCACCGCGCGCCGATTACGTCACGCGTATTGCGGGCGGCCGTGGTGCCGTTCGTGAAGTGTGTGATTTATTGCTGCTGGCTCAGGGAAAGCTGGATGAAGCCAAAGGGCAATCGATATGAGTAAAACCAGACGTTGGGTTATTATTCTGCTTTCACTGCTGGCGCTGGTGCTTATCGGCTTCAACCTGGTGGATAAGGACACGACGCCACCGCCGGTCGTCAACAGTAACGATCCGACTTATAAAAGTGAGCATACCAACACCGTCGTCTATAACCCTGAAGGCGCCCTGAATTACCGGTTGATTGCCGAGCATGTTGAATATTTTTCCGATCAGGCAATTACCTGGTTTACCCGACCGGTTTTGACCACTTTTGATACGAATAAGGTGCCAACCTGGTCTATCCGATCCGATAAAGCCAAATTGACGAATGACCGTATGTTGTATCTTTACGGACACGTTGAGATTAATGCGCTGACGCCGGACTCTCAGCTTCGTAAAGTCACCACGGACAATGCCATTGTGAACCTGGTGACTCAGGATGTGAGTTCAGACGATTTGGTCACTTTGTACGGTACAACATTTAATTCCAGCGGCCTTAAAATGCGCGGCAACTTACGCAGCAAAAACGCCGAGCTGATTGAAAAGGTGAGATCTTCCTATGAAATTCAGAACAAACAAACTCAGCCTTAAGCTTGCGCTGACCAGCGTGTTGTTGGCAGCCAGTCTGCCAGCGCTGGCGCTGACCGGGGATACCGATCAGCCTATCCATATTGAATCCGACCAGCAGGCGCTGGATATGCAGGGCAACGTTGCGACGTTTACCGGCAACGTTATCGTGACTCAGGGCACCATTAAAATTAATGCCGATAAAGTCGTTGTCACTCGCCCTGGCAATGAGAAAGGCAAAGAAACGATTGATGGCTACGGCAACCCGGCCACGTTCTATCAGATGCAGGACAACGGAAAGCCGGTAAAAGGCCACGCGTTGAAAATGCACTATGAAGTGGCCAGCGATTTGGTCATTCTGACCGGCGCCGCGTATCTCGAGCAGCTCGATAGCAATATCAAAGGTGACAAGATCACCTATCTGGTTAAAGAACAGAAAATGCAGGCAACGAGCGAGAAAGGTAAACGCGTGACCACCGTGCTGGTACCGTCGCAGCTGCAGGATAAGAGCAGCACTACTCCACCCGCCGGGCAAAAGAAGAGTAATTAATTCGTTATGGCAACATTAACTGCAAAGAATCTTGCGAAGGCCTATAAGGGACGCCGCGTTGTTGAAGACGTGAGCCTGACGGTCAATTCAGGTGAAATCGTTGGCCTGCTTGGTCCTAACGGTGCAGGGAAAACCACGACCTTCTACATGGTGGTCGGGATTGTTCCTCGTGATGCAGGCAACATCATCATTGATGAGGAAGATATTAGCCTGCTGCCTCTGCACGCCCGAGCCCGCCGTGGTATCGGCTATCTGCCGCAGGAAGCGTCGATTTTCCGCCGTCTCAGCGTGTTCGATAACCTGATGGCGGTTCTCCAGATCCGTGACGATCTAAGCAATGAGCAGCGTACAGATCGCGCCAATGAACTGATGGATGAGTTCCACATCGAGCATCTGCGTGACAGCCTCGGTCAGGCGCTGTCCGGGGGCGAACGTCGTCGTGTGGAAATTGCCCGTGCGCTGGCGGCTAATCCGAAATTTATCCTGCTGGATGAACCCTTTGCGGGCGTTGACCCCATCTCGGTTATCGACATTAAACGTATCATCGAACACCTGCGTGACAGCGGACTTGGGGTTCTGATCACTGACCATAACGTCCGTGAAACCTTAGCCGTTTGTGAGCGCGCTTATATCGTCAGCCAGGGCCACCTTATTGCCCATGGCACCCCAGATGAGATTCTACAGGATGAACAGGTTAAGCGTGTGTATCTTGGGGAAGACTTCAGACTCTGATAGGGTAGTTAAGTACAGACATTTCTGAGCGGAGATATTTGCCCTGATTATGAAGCAAGGTTTGCAACTAAGGCTCAGCCAACAGCTTGCCATGACGCCACAACTGCAACAGGCCATCCGTCTGTTGCAGCTTTCTACGCTTGAGCTACAGCAAGAGCTCACGCAGGCGCTGGAGAGCAACCCCTTGCTTGAGCAGACCGATCTTCATGATGAAGTAGACTCTCAGGAGCAAACCAGCAGCGAAGCGTTAGATACGGCCGATGCGCTCGAGCAAAAAGAGATGCCAGAGGAGCTCCCGCTGGATGCCAGCTGGGACGAAATCTACACCGCTGGCACACCATCCGGCACAGGAACCGACTATCAGGACGACGAGCTCCCGGTTTATCAGGGTGAAACGACCCAGTCACTGCAGGATTACCTGATGTGGCAGGTTGAACTGACGCCGTTTTCTGATACCGATCGCGCGATAGCCACGTCGATTGTCGATGCCGTAGACGATACGGGATACCTCACCACCACGGTGGAAGAGATCCTGGAAAGCATCGGCAATGACGAGATCGAACTGGATGAAGTCGAAGCCGTTCTGAAACGTATTCAGCGCTTCGACCCTGTCGGTGTGGCCGCAAAAGATCTGCGTGACTGTCTGTTGATCCAACTTTCGCAGTTTGCGAAAACAACGCCATGGATTGATGAAGCCAGAACCATCATCAGCGATCATCTCGATCTGCTGGCGAATCACGACTTCCGCACGCTGATGCGCGTGACCCGTCTGAAAGAGGACGTGCTGAAAGAAGCCGTTGCGCTGATCCAGTCACTGGATCCCCGCCCGGGACAATCGATCCAGACGGGAGAACCTGAATACGTCATTCCTGATGTGCTGGTTCGCAAAATCAGCGGCCGCTGGGCGGTTGAACTCAATGCCGACAGCCTTCCTCGCCTGCAGATTAACCAGCACTACGCCGGGATGTGTAACAACGCCCGCAACGATGCTGACAGCCAGTTCATTCGCAGCAATTTGCAGGATGCGAAGTGGCTGATAAAAAGTCTGGAAAGCCGCAATGATACCCTGCTGCGAGTCAGCCGTTGCATCGTTGAACAGCAGCAGGCCTTTTTCGAACAGGGCGAAGAGTTCATGAAACCGATGGTGCTGGCCGATATTGCCCAGGCCGTTGAGATGCATGAATCGACAATTTCGCGTGTGACCACGCAAAAATATCTGCACAGCCCTCGAGGCATTTTTGAGCTTAAGTATTTCTTCTCCAGCCATGTGAACACCGAAGGCGGGGGTGAAGCCTCCTCCACGGCAATTCGCGCACTGGTGAAGAAGTTAATTGCCGCGGAAAATCCCGCGAAACCGCTGAGCGACAGTAAGTTGACCACCCTGTTGTCCGATCAAGGTATCATGGTGGCACGCCGTACCGTTGCAAAGTACCGAGAGTCTTTATCCATTCCGCCGTCTAACCAGCGTAAACAGCTGGTCTGACACAACCGATAAGGAAGACACTATGCAGCTCAATATCACAGGACACAACGTCGAAATCACCGATGCTCTGCGCGATTTTGTGAATACGAAATTTGCCAAGCTTGAGCAGTTTTTCGAACGGATCAATCAGGTCTATATTGTGTTAAAAGTGGAGAAGGTGACTCATATCTCGGATGCCACCCTGCATGTTAACGGGGGCGAAATTCATGCCAGTGCGGAAGGGCAGGATATGTACGCGGCCATTGATGGCCTGATCGACAAGCTGGCAAGACAGCTGACCAAACATAAAGATAAACTAAAACAACACTAATTGTCCGGGCGTACGCCTGGCTTGTTTAACGGGCCAGGCGGCACGCAGGTGAAATTATGATGAATAACGATTCGGCTCTGCAACTGAGCAATGTCCTTAACCAGGAATGTACCCGCAGTGGTGTCCACTGTCAGAGTAAAAAGCGCGCGCTGGAAATTATTAGCGAACTGGCCGCAAAACAGCTGAGCTTACCGCCGCAGGTGGTATTTGAGGCGATCCTGACCCGTGAAAAAATGGGCAGTACCGGTATTGGTAACGGTATTGCGATCCCACACGGGAAGCTGGAAGAGGACACGTTGCGCGCCGTAGGCGTCTTCGTGCAGCTTGAAACACCGATCGCCTTTGATGCGATCGATAATCAGCCCGTCGATCTGCTCTTCGCCCTGCTGGTGCCTGCGGATCAAACCAAAACGCATCTGCATACTCTTTCCCTCGTGGCGAAACGCCTGGCAGACAAAACCATCTGTCGTCGCCTGCGCAGCGCCCAGAGCGATCAGGAACTGTATGAAATTATCACCGGCGAAGAGGCTGGCGATGATGATGCCTAACGGAAAGGTCATTATCGTAAGGAGTCCCGCCTGATGGTACTGATGATCGTTAGCGGCCGCTCGGGGTCAGGAAAATCTGTGGCCCTGCGTGCGCTGGAAGACATGGGTTTTTACTGCGTGGATAACCTGCCGGTGGTGCTGTTGCCCGATCTGGCAAAAAGTCTGGCCGATCGCCAGATCTCTGCCGCAGTCAGCATCGACGTGCGTAACATGCCGGAATCGCCTGAGATTTTCGAACAGGCGATGCAAAATCTGCCGGATACCTTCTCACCGCAGCTGCTGTTCCTTGATGCCGATCGCAACACCCTGATTCGTCGCTACAGTGACACGCGTCGTCTGCATCCCCTGTCCAACAAAAATCTGTCCTTAGAAAGCGCCATCGACCAGGAGAGCGATCTGCTGGAGCCGCTGCGTTCCCGCGCGGACCTGATTGTCGATACGTCAGAAATGTCGGTGCACGAACTGGCGGAAATGCTGCGTACGCGTCTGTTAGGCAAGCGTGAACGTGAATTAACGATGGTCTTTGAGTCCTTCGGCTTCAAGCACGGTATCCCGATTGACGCCGATTATGTCTTCGACGTTCGCTTCCTGCCAAACCCTCACTGGGACCCAAAGCTTCGTCCCATGACAGGGCTGGATAAACCCGTCGCGGCCTTCCTCGACAGACATACAGAAGTTCACAATTTTATCTATCAGACTCGCAGCTATCTTGAGCTATGGTTACCGATGCTGGAAACCAACAACCGTAGCTACCTGACGGTCGCCATTGGTTGTACTGGCGGTAAACATCGTTCGGTGTACATCGCCGAGCAGTTGGCTGACTATTTCCGCTCCCGTGGGAAAAACGTGCAGTCGCGTCACAGAACGCTGGAAAAACGCAAAACATGAGCGTAAAGCATACCGTCGAGATCACGAATAAGCTGGGCATGCATGCGCGCCCAGCGATGAAGCTGTTTGAGCTGGTGCAGAATTTTGATGCCGAAGTGTGGCTACGCAACGATGAAGGAACGGAAGCCGAAGCCAGCAGCGTGATTGCCCTGCTGATGCTGGACTCCGCCAAAGGTCGCCAGATTGAAATTGAAGCCAGCGGCCCGCAGGAAGAAGAAGCTCTGGCTGCGGTGATCGCGCTGTTTAATGCCGGATTTGATGAGGACTAGCCGTCAGCTTTCGTAGCCCGGCAAACGCAGTGCCGCCAGGTCGTGGCGTTGGCGGGTGGCGCAACGCTTACCCGCCCTACATCTGGCACGAGTATCGCTTCTCCCCCTCTCCCTCAGGGAGAGTGACCTTCAAGGCTTAATGCAGCTTATTTGCCTGCATAAACCCTTCCCCCCCTAGCTGGTGCATCTGGCGCAAAATCCATGCCTGGCGGCTACGGATATACCCGGACGGCGCATCGGCCCGGAATTTAATCGGGTTGGGCAACACGGCGGCCAACAGCGCAGCTTCGGACATCGTCAGCTTGCTGGCGGGTTTATGGAAATAGCGCTGTGAGGCAGCCTCAACGCCAAAGGTACCTTCGCCGAATTCAGCAATATTCAGATAGACCGTGAGAATGCGCTTCTTGCTCCACACCGTTTCAACCCCGACGGTCAACCCGGCTTCCAGTCCTTTTCGCAGCCAGCTGCGACCATCCCACAAAAACAGATTTTTCGCCGTTTGTTGTGACAAGGTGGAGGCTCCACGGATGCGGTTATCATTCCGCTCGTTGTGCGCAAATGCTTTTTCAATCGCGGCAACGTCAAACCCCCAATGCTCCGGGAATTTCTGATCTTCAGAAGCAATCACCGCCAGCCCCATCCACGGTGAAATCTCATCCATGCTGACCCAATCCGAATGGGCGAGATAGTGGAAATTTCCGCTCAACACCGCACCCAGCTGCCGCTCAACCATCACCGCAGAGAACGGAACGGGAAGAAAGCTAAACAACACAATGCCACCGCCCCACAAAACGGCCAGCGCCAGAACGGTGCGCAGCAGAATTTTTTTCAGTCTGGATAAAGGGGAAGACCGCAAATTCATTTACCCCATCCTGATGTATCACCCAGTTTTATCATTCTACATTTCCTTTAGCGCTACTTTAGCTCCGCTTTAGCAATACTGACGTGCAACTATTTGAAGAATATTAAAAATCCTTATTTACTCGCCGTACATCACACATTTAACTGATTTACGTAACAAATATAATAAGCTTTGCTATCTTAATGAGCGTGCAATCTGAATTCTCCGGTTGCGTCTGTCTATCTCATTAAAATTATCAAGGCGCAGCCACGTTTTCCCTGGTGTTGGCGCAGTATTCGCGCACCCCGGCTTGACCGGGGTCATTTTTTTATCGACTGGCTACCCACGCTTTTAAGGTGTCGACATCCTGCTGCCATTCGGCTTTCATCTCTTCAACCCATTCACCTACGTTATCCCACCAGGCGGGAAGATCCGGCGTCTGGATCTGCTGACCCAACTGTTGAATATGCCGTAGACCAATCGATCCCGCAGCCCCTTTAATTTTATGACCTTCTTCGACGATACCTTTCTGGTCGCGGGCCGTCAGGTTAGATTCCAGCACCGCCAAATAACCCGGCATCATTTTCTCGAAGACAGCCAGACCGTCGGTGATAAGCTTGGGCCCGACCAGTTCGATATACTGCTGCAGCATGTCCGTGTCCAACACGCTGTGTGATTTGCTGTTATCCGGGGTTGTCACTTTGCTCTCCTCATCGTCAGTCATATCCCAGAATTTCTGGATCATCGCGGTCAGCGCCGGCACCGACAGCGGCTTGCTCAGCACGTCATCCATCCCGGCGTTCATATATTCCCTTTTATCTTTCAGCACGTTAGCGGTCAGTGCCACCAGCGGGGGAAGTTCATCCGCGTGATAGCGCTGCTTCAGCTCGCGGGAGATATCCAGCCCGGTCATGTCCGGAAGTTGAATATCCAGCAGCACCAGGTCGTACTCAGCCGGAGAGAACATCTCCAGCGCCGCCTTGCCGGTCATGGCGACATCCACGCTGTTGCCTAATTTTTCCAGCACCGAACGCGCCACAATGACATTGAGCTCAATGTCTTCCACCAGCAGAACATGCAGCGCCGGCAGCGGCATCTCATCGCCGTCGTCCGTGGCATTCACTTCTTCTGCCAGGGCTGGAGCATGAACGGTTAGCGTAAAGACAGAGCCTTTGCCCGGCTCACTGCCCACGGTAATGTCACCGCCCATGCTTTTCGCCAGACGCCGTGAAACCGCCAGACCAATCCCGGTCCCTGTTGCCGGTTTCCCGCCCTGGCTATCTTTCACCTGATAATACATCGCAAAAATCTTGTCCTGCTCTTCCTGAGGAATACCGATACCGGAATCTTCCACTTCAAAGCGCAGCATATTGCCCTCGTCATAACGCACCCGAACAGACACATTCCCCTGCTGGGTGAACTTCACGGCGTTGCTGATCAGGTTCCACAAGATTTGACGCAGACGAGTGCCATCGGTAATCACCTTATGCGGCAACGGCAAGGTAGGATCCATGACAAAACGCAGCCCTTTCTGCTGGGCCTGCAAACCCGAAAGATTCTCCAGATCGGCCAGGAAGCTGGTGAAGTCGACAGGCTGGTTATCCAGCTGGACTTTGCGGCGCTCCATTTTATCCATGTCGATAATATCGTTGAAAATATTCCCCAGCGTCACCGCCGAAACATGGATGGTTTTCAGGTATTTTTCCTGTTCGGCAGTCAGCTCGGTATCCAGCAGAATCCGGCTCAGGCCGACAATGCCATTCAGCGGCGTACGCAGTTCGTGGCTGATAGTGGAGATAAACGTGGTTTTATCACGGCTGGCTCTCTCCAGCGCATCCTGATAGCGCTTACGTTCGGTGATATCGCGGCCAAATCCCATCAAACCGTGGCGTCTGCCGATGCGGTCGTAATAGGGCACTTTGCGAATTTCGAAGCAGGCCTTACGCCCATCCGGGTAATCCAGCCACTGTTCGTAAGTCAGGGACACGTTGTGACGGAACACTTTTTCGTCCGTTTCAATGACTTTAGCTGCCGCTTCCGGCGAGTAAACATCGGCGGGTTTGAGGTGAATAAGTTGCTTTTCGCTTTTTCCGGTCAGCAGCTCCATCGCGCGGTTACAGCCTGAAAACTCTTTGTCTTCATTGCGATAGAAAACCAAATCCGGAGAAGCATCGAGGAAGGAACGCAGGAAGGAAGATTGCTGTTCCAACTGAAGCTGCGTCTCTGCACGCTCTTGCATCTCAATTTTGAGCTGCTCAAGGGTGCTCTGACGCTCCTCTTCGGCTTTCACACGATCGCTGATTTCCTGATTCAGCTGAGCGATGTTGTCTTTCAGCTGCACGTTAAGCTTGAGGTCACGATCGCGCATCTCCTCCAGCTTCTCGACGACTCGCGTCAAACGCTGGCGGGACTCTTCCAGTTGCTCCACCACCACCGAGAGAAAATAGACGGCCCAGGGGGTAATTAACAGGCCAAAGAATATGGAGCGAATAACATCGATGCTCTCCACCTGGCCATGCAACACCATGGTTACCGCCATCTGGACAACAATCGCCAGCACCACCAGCGCCAGTGCCAGCAGCATCGAGAAACGCACCAGGCCGAGCTTCATCATCAGGTCGACATAGTACTGCGCAAGCTTTCGGATTTGCTTCATAGGGATTTCCTTCACCACATCATCGCTCAATAATACCCAATTCTGAGCAACGCGTTGAAGGTTGTGCGAAAAATGCGGGGTGTATTCGATGCGATTGCCCGGCGGCTCTGCGTTTGCCGGGCCTACGTGTAGGTCGGGTAAGGCAATAGCCGCCACCCGACAAAAGGGGTTTATGCCAAAGGAGGGAAACCAGACCAGCTGCGTCCCAAAGCCGAGCCCTGCACGCCGTGCTCATTGAGGTATTTGTCGAGTTCCAGCATGCCCGTCCAGCGGTTCTCACACCACAGCGGCGCTAACAGCGTTGGGCGACGCGCGTTGGCAGAGATTCGGTGATAAATCACCTCGGGTGGTGTATGGCGGATCATCTCTCCGGCGGTCACGGTGTAGTCGTCCAGTTCGATGCCGTTAAGCCGTCCGGCTTCCCAGGCTTTCGCCATAATGCTACCGGTCACGATGTGTAACGGGTGAAGCTTGATGCCATCCACGCCGGTCTCAACGACTTTCTCGAGCGTTTCCATGCACTCTGCCTGCCCTTCGCCCGGCAGGCCAACAATCAGGTGCGAGCACACTTTCAGCCCGCGTTCGCGTGCCAGCAGCGTGGTGGTCTGATAGCAGGCAAAGTCATGCCCGCGGTTAATACGATGCAGCGTTTTATCCTGCGCGCTCTGCAAACCCAGCTCCAGCCAGACTTCATAGCCCTGGTCTTTATATTCACTGAGTAAATCAAGCACCGCTTCCGGTACACAATCCGGCCGCGTTCCCACACACAGCCCGACAATGTTGGCCTCACTGACTGCCTGCTGGTACATCGAACGCAGTACCTGAACTTCTGCAAAAGTGCTGGTGTAGGCCTGAAAATAGGCAAGATAGCGTTTCGCGCGATTCACGAGGCTTGCCTGGTGTGCCAACTGTTCGCGAATAGAGTTGTGCTGCTGCGTTTCATCAGCGAACGACGCGACATTACAGAAAGTACAGCCACCGCGGCCAATGGTGCCATCCCGGTTCGGGCAGCTAAAACCGCCGTGCAGGGTAAGCTTATGGACCTTTTCGCCATAACGACGGGAAAGATCCCCACCAAACATATTGACTAATTTCTGTAACTGCATAATCTGATAAACCGCACCTTTCGAAGAGGTGCAAAGCCTGCCATTTTTAGTCTCTTTCGGCGATGACCTGGATCAAGCGCCCCCGAGACCCTATATCTATTGAATAAACAGTCAACATTACTGCAATTTCATTCACCTCTCGGGTGATGACTTTTCCTTATGCTTTACCCCTATTTTTCTCGATAGCCGTCACAGATTAAAAACAGTGTCATGCCGGGCATTCTGACCGTTAGGCAGAACTTTATTCTGCGATAAAAAAAGGTTTCAGCACAGATCCATGATATTTACGCCCTCATATAGTGAGACAGATCACACCTGACGGGGGATCCCACTGAGGTAAATGTGATGTAAAAAAGCTTAATTAATCATATTAATCATCACGTTAACCACCTGGTAGCACATTTTCGTATCAATAAGATTGCCATTTGACCTGTGTGCGGATTCCCGATAAGTTGAGGATCCGCTGGAAGCTTTCTCGATGAGCAGTCTGCTCATCATATTTATGCAGTAATTGAGATTCCCTCTGAAGCAAGTCCGCAATACTTGTTTACCGATGCGAAGGATTATAAGAGGACGAATACGTGGCCTGTGGCTTCGTCGCCTTACTCTTTCTGTGCCTGTGCGCAATCGGTATCGGAGCGTCTCCGTAGAGCCTGGGGAGGTTCACTGATATGTTGTACGATAAATCTCTTGAGAGGGATAACTGTGGTTTCGGCCTGATCGCCCACATAGAAGGCGAACCTAGCCACAAGGTAGTGCGTACCGCCATTCACGCACTGGCCCGCATGCAGCACCGTGGTGCGATTCTTGCCGATGGTAAAACCGGTGACGGTTGCGGCCTGCTGCTGCAAAAACCGGATCGCTTCTTCCGCCTGGTGGCCGAAGAGCACGGCTGGCGTTTAGCCAAAAACTACGCCGTCGGGATGCTGTTCCTCAATCAGGATCCTGAGCTGGCTGCGGCTGCCCGCCGCGTCGTTGAAGAAGAACTTCAGCGCGAAACCCTGTCCATCGTCGGCTGGCGCGAAGTGCCCACCAACGAAGGGGTACTCGGTGAAATCGCCCTCTCCTCGCTGCCACGCATTGAACAAATTTTCGTGAACGCTCCGGCTGGCTGGCGCCCGCGCGATATGGAACGTCGGTTGTTCATCGCCCGTCGTCGCATTGAGAAGCGTCTGCAGGAAGACAAAGAGTTCTACGTTTGTAGTCTCTCGAACCTGATTAACATCTACAAAGGTCTTTGTATGCCGGCAGACCTGCCGCGCTTCTACCTGGATCTCGCGGACCTGCGTCTGGAATCGGCCATTTGCCTGTTCCACCAGCGCTTTTCCACCAACACCGTGCCACGCTGGCCGCTGGCACAGCCGTTCCGCTATCTGGCGCACAACGGTGAAATCAACACCATCACGGGTAACCGCCAGTGGGCTCGTGCACGTACCTATAAGTTCCAGACGCCACTGATCCCCGATCTGCATGACGCCGCACCGTTCGTCAACGAAACCGGCTCTGATTCCAGCTCAATGGACAACATGCTCGAACTGCTGTTAGCAGGCGGGATGGATATTGTGCGTGCGATGCGTCTGCTGGTACCACCAGCGTGGCAGAACAACCCGGATATGGACACCGATCTGCGTGCCTTCTTCGACTTCAACTCCATGCACATGGAGCCGTGGGATGGCCCGGCCGGTATCGTCATGTCCGACGGGCGCTATGCGGCCTGTAACCTCGACCGTAACGGCCTGCGCCCGGCGCGCTACGTCATCACCAAAGATAAACTCATCACCTGCGCTTCAGAAGTCGGGATCTGGGATTACCAGCCGGACGAAGTGGTCGAAAAAGGCCGCGTCGGCCCGGGTGAGCTGATGGTTATCGATACCCGCGCGGGCCGTATTCTGCACTCCGCAGAAACCGACCACGATCTGAAAATTCGCCATCCGTACAAAGAGTGGATGGAGAAAAACGTGCGCCGTCTGGTGCCGTTCGAAGATCTGCCGGATGAAGAAGTGGGCAGCCGCGAACTGGACGACGACATGCTCGCCAGCTTCCAGAAACAGTTTAACTACAGCGCAGAAGAGCTGGACTCCATCATCCGCGTGCTGGGTGAAAACGGCCAGGAAGCGGTCGGTTCGATGGGCGACGATACCCCATTTGCCGTGCTCTCCAGCCAGCCGCGCATCATTTACGACTACTTCCGTCAGCAGTTCGCACAGGTAACCAACCCGCCGATCGACCCGCTGCGTGAAGCGCATGTGATGTCGCTCGCCACCAGCATTGGCCGTGAAATGAACGTCTTCTGTGAAGCAGAAGGCCAGGCGCACCGTCTGAGCTTCAAATCGCCGATTCTGCTGTACTCTGATTTCAAACAGCTGACCACCATGCAGGAAGAGCATTATCGCGCCGACACGCTCGATATTACCTTCGATGTGAGTGAAGCCACGCTGGAAGAAACCGTGAACGCGCTGTGCGATAAAGCCGAGCAGATGGTGCGTAACGGCACCGTACTGTTGGTGCTGTCTGACCGCAACATTGCGAAAAACCGTCTGCCGGTGCCGGCGCCAATGGCGGTGGGTGCTATCCAGACGCGCCTGGTCGATAAGAGCCTGCGCTGCGATGCCAACATCATCGTGGAAACCGCCAGTGCCCGCGACCCGCACCACTTTGCGGTACTGCTGGGCTTCGGCGCGACGGCTATCTACCCGTACCTCGCCTATGAAACCCTGGCGAAGCTGGTCGACAGCAAAGCCATCGAAAAAGATTATCGCCATGCGATGCTGAACTACCGTAACGGCATCAACAAAGGCCTGTACAAAATCATGTCCAAAATGGGCATCTCCACCATCGCCTCTTACCGCTGCTCGAAGCTGTTTGAAGCGGTCGGTCTGCACGATACCGTCGCCAACACCTGCTTCCAGGGTGTGGTCAGCCGTATCGGCGGTGCCGGGTTTGAAGATTTCCAGCAGGACCTGCTGAATCTCTCCAAGCGAGCCTGGCTGGCGCGTAAGCCGCTGGATCAGGGTGGTCTGCTGAAATACGTCCACGGTGGTGAATATCACGCCTACAACCCGGACGTCGTGCGTACGCTGCAACAGGCGGTACAAAGCGGCGAGTACAGCGATTATCAGCAGTATGCTGAACTGGTTAACACCCGCCCGGCGGCAACGCTGCGCGATCTGCTGGCGCTGAATCCTGGTGATACCGCGGTCAGCCTCAATGAGGTGGAGCCAGCCAAAGATCTGTTTAAACGCTTTGATACCGCAGCGATGTCTATCGGCGCGTTAAGCCCGGAAGCGCACGAAGCGCTGGCGGAAGCCATGAACAGCATCGGCGGCAACTCGAACTCCGGCGAAGGCGGCGAAGATCCGGCGCGCTACGGCACCAATAAAGTGTCGCGCATCAAACAGGTTGCTTCAGGTCGCTTTGGCGTGACTCCGGCATACCTGGTGAACGCAGATGTCATCCAAATTAAAGTCGCTCAGGGTGCGAAACCAGGCGAAGGTGGCCAGTTACCGGGTGATAAAGTCACTCCGTACATCGCCAAACTGCGTTATTCCGTCCCGGGTGTGACCTTAATTTCCCCGCCGCCGCATCATGATATTTACTCTATCGAAGATCTGGCGCAGCTGATTTTCGACCTGAAACAGGTCAACCCAAAAGCGATGATCTCCGTGAAACTGGTTTCCGAACCGGGCGTGGGCACTATCGCAACGGGCGTGGCGAAAGCCTACGCCGATTTAATCACCATTGCCGGCTATGACGGCGGCACCGGCGCAAGCCCGCTCTCCTCCGTGAAATACGCAGGCTGTCCGTGGGAACTGGGCCTGGTGGAAACGCAGCAGGCGCTGGTCGCTAACGGCCTGCGTCACAAGATTCGCCTGCAGATCGACGGCGGTCTGAAAACCGGCCTCGACATCATCAAAGCGGCGATTCTGGGTGCAGAAAGCTTCGGCTTCGGCACCGGCCCGATGGTCGCGCTGGGGTGTAAATACCTGCGTATTTGCCACCTGAATAACTGTGCAACCGGTGTTGCAACCCAGGACGACAAACTGCGTAAGAACCACTACCACGGCCTGCCGTTCAAAGTGACCAACTACTTTGAATTTATTGCCCGTGAAGTCCGTGAGTTGATGGCGCAGCTTGGCGTGAAGCGCCTGGTGGATCTGATTGGTCGTACTGACCTGCTGAAAGAGCTGGACGGGTTTACCGCCAAACAGCAGAAACTGAATCTGGCAAAACTGCTGGAAACCGCAGAGCCGCATCCAGGCAAAGCGCTGTACTGCACCGAGAACAACCCGCCGTTCGATAACGGTGTGCTGAATGCGCAGCTGCTACAGCAGGCAAAACCGTATGTCGATGATAAGCAGAGCAAAACGTTCTGGTTTGATATCCGCAATACCGACCGCTCCGTCGGCGCATCGCTCTCTGGCTATATCGCCGAGACGCACGGTGACCAGGGCCTGGCTGCGGATCCGATTAAAGCGCACTTCAGCGGTACTGCTGGCCAGAGCTTCGGCGTGTGGAACGCAGGCGGCGTGGAGTTGTACCTGACTGGCGATGCCAACGACTACGTGGGCAAAGGCATGGCGGGCGGTCTGCTGGCGATTCGTCCTCCGGTCGGCTCGGCATTCCGCAGTCATGAAGCGAGCATCATCGGCAACACCTGTCTGTATGGCGCAACCGGCGGACGCCTCTATGCCGCAGGCCGCGCGGGCGAACGTTTCGGCGTACGTAACTCCGGTGCTATCACCGTGGTGGAAGGTATTGGCGATAACGGTTGTGAATACATGACTGGCGGTATTGTCTGCGTGCTCGGCAAAACCGGCGTCAACTTTGGCGCAGGCATGACTGGCGGCTTCGCTTACGTACTGGATGAAGACGGTGATTTCCGCAAACGCGTGAACCCGGAACTGGTTGAAGTGTTGGACGTTGAAACTCTTGCTATCCACGAAGAGCATCTGCGCGGGCTCATCACCGAACACGTTCAGCTGACCGGCTCGTCGCGCGGCGAAGAGATCCTGGCAAACTGGCCAGCATTCTCCGCGAAATTCGCTCTGGTTAAACCGAAGTCCAGCGATGTGAAAGCTCTGTTGGGTCACCGTAGTCGTAGCGCCGCTGAATTGCGCGTGCAGGCGCAGTAAGGAATACAGATGAGTCAGAATGTTTATCAGTTTATTGACTTACAGCGTGTCGATCCGCCGAAGAAGCCGCTGAAGATCCGTAAAATCGAGTTTGTTGAGATCTACGAGACGTTCTCCGAAGGCCAGGCCAAGGCGCAGGCAGACCGCTGCCTGTCCTGCGGTAACCCGTACTGCGAGTGGAAATGTCCGGTGCATAACTACATCCCGAACTGGCTGAAGCTCGCCAATGAAGGGCGTATTTTTGAAGCGGCAGAGCTGTCGCATCAGACCAACACCCTGCCGGAAGTGTGCGGCCGCGTCTGTCCACAGGATCGCCTGTGTGAAGGTTCCTGTACGCTTAATGACGAGTTTGGTGCAGTAACCATCGGCAACATCGAACGCTACATCAACGATAAAGCGTTCGAAATGGGCTGGCGTCCGGATATGACCGGCGTGAAGCAAACGGGCAAAACCGTCGCGATTATCGGTGCAGGCCCGGCAGGCCTGGCGTGTGCCGATGTGCTGACCCGTAATGGTGTCAAAGCCGTGGTGTTCGATCGCCATCCGGAGATCGGCGGCCTGCTGACCTTCGGTATCCCGGCGTTCAAGCTGGAAAAAGAAGTGATGACCCGCCGCCGTGAAATCTTCACCGACATGGGTATCGAGTTCAAACTCAATACCGAAGTGGGCCGTGACGTTCAGCTCGACGATCTGCTGAAAGATTATGATGCAGTCTTCCTCGGCGTGGGCACCTATCAGTCGATGCGCGGTGGTCTGGAAAACGAAGACGCAAATGGCGTATTTGACGCGCTGCCGTTCCTGATTGCCAACACCAAACAGCTGATGGGATACGGTGAAACTGCCGACGAACCGTTCGTGAATATGGAAGGCAAACGCGTGGTGGTGCTCGGCGGTGGTGATACCGCGATGGACTGCGTGCGTACCTCTGTTCGTCAGGGCGCCACGCACGTGACCTGTGCCTATCGTCGTGATGAAGAGAACATGCCAGGCTCACGCCGCGAAGTGAAAAACGCGCGTGAAGAGGGTGTGGAATTCCAGTTCAACGTGCAGCCGCTGGGCGTGGAAGTGAATGCCAACGGTAAAGTGAGCGGCGTGAAGATGGCGCGCACAGAGATGGGCAAACCGGATGCGAAGGGCCGTCGCCGTGCAGAAATCGTCGCGGGCTCCGAGCACGTGGTACCCGCTGATGCGGTGGTGATGGCTTTCGGCTTCCGTCCACACAGCATGGAATGGCTGGCAAAACACAGCGTTGAGCTGGATTCACAGGGCCGCATCATCGCCCCGGAAGGCAGTGACAACGCGTTCCAGACCAGCAACCCGAAGATCTTCGCCGGTGGCGATATCGTTCGCGGTTCCGATCTGGTGGTCACCGCCATCGCCGAAGGCCGTAAAGCGGCTGACGGGATCATGAACTGGCTGGAAGTGTAAAAAGCAATGCCGGGTGGCGATACCGCCTTACCCGGCATAGATTTTTATGACAACAGGCCCGATGGACACATCGGGCTTTTTAATCCCCTGATAACGCCGCCCGCACCTTCACCACCACTTTTTTGATGTCCGCCGCTACGTTGACCACACAGCCTGGCTTATGTGGCTCTCCTGGCAAAAACACCGCAAACATGCCCGGTCTGAGCGTCACAGCCTGCTCGTTCGCAATCTCACGGCAAAGCTGATAATCCTCTTCAGGATGCATCTCTTCACACGCCCGTGCAGAACCGGCAATCCCAAACTGAATACGCTCCTCACCGGACAGCAGCAGCTGAATGTCGATATAGCGTTCGTGCAGTTCCGCTTTCTTTTGATCCGCTGCCTGCGTTGCAAACTGCATGACATTCATATAGATATCATCACCGCGCAGTGAGTAGCTGCCGGGAGCCTTATCCTGCGGGTTTTCGGCTAACGCCAGCATCAGCGCCTCACTCAGCCAGTTATTTTCCCCGGTCGCATGCAGCGACCTGATGTCACTCATCAACATCTTTTGCCTCCTTGCGCCAGCAACGCTGCACCTAACAGTCCGGCATCGTGGCGATAATGCGCTGGCCGTAACGTCACCTGATACACCGACGGTTCCGCCGCCAGGTATTCCGCCACCAGGGGTAAATAGCCCTCTGCCAGCCCGACGCTTCCACCGATAATCACTGTCTGGCAGTCGGTCACGGCTTTGGCATCTGCGATGAGCCTTGCCAACGCCTGTGCAGAACGGGCAACCAGCTCCCGCGCCTGTGGCTCACCTCGCCTGGCCTGTGCAAAAATAGCTTTCGCGTCCAGCCCGGCTAATTCCCCTTTCGCCTGCGCTGATATTCCGCGCCCTGAAGCGATGGCCTCGATACACCCCCTGCGCCCACAGCCACAGAGCGGACCCGCTGGATCGGCAAGCGTATGACCCAGATGACCGGCCAGCCCTCCCTGCCCCGTAAGCAATCGTCCATCAAGGATCACCCCACCGCCCACGCCCGTCGAGACCGTCAAAAACACGATGTCCTGCGGCTGTGGAAGCGCACAGAACTCGGCCCATGCCGCTGCCTGCGCGTCATTAATGGCAGTGACGGGTAAAGCAGTGATTTCTGTCAGCGCTGCAACCAGCGGAAACGCCGCCAGTCCTCCCAGATTCTCAGGGTTGATGCTGGTAAGCACACCGCGGTGAATGATCCCTGTCGACGCCACCGCGACACGATCGGCCTGGGCTTTTAGCGGTAGCAGCAGCGAATCAAGGGCCTCCTGCAACGCCTGTGGCGTTCGGCTGGCAGGCGTTGGGCACTCACGGCGAGAAGAGACATTAACGCCATCCACCAGCGCGGCGGCAAGCTTGGTACCGCCGATATCAATGGCGAGTGTGGTCATTTCACCGCCTCGCGCATCGCCTGATTAAACCACTCACAAATATGTTCCAATCGGGTAATGGCTGAACCTACCGTGACCGCCCATGCACCCTGTTGCATTGCCTGCGCCGCCAGCGCCGGAGAGTTATACCGCCCTTCGGCAATCACCCGACAGCCCGCCTCGCTGAGCGCCTTGACCAGCGCCAGATCGGGCGCATCGGGCACCGGACCACCGAGATAACCGGAAAGCGTGGAGCCAATAATTTCTGCTCCCTGATGGTGGCAATAGACGCCGTCCTCCAGCGAAGAGCAGTCCGCCATCGCCAGTAAACCGTGATGATGAATTCGGGCTAACACGTCCTGGACAGGCACAGGCCGTGGGCGATCGGTGCCGTCGAAGGCGATAATACTGGCCCCCGCTGCGGCAAGCGCGTCCACATCGTCCAGATACGGCGTGATGCGTACCGGCGAATCGCTCAGATCGCGCTTGATAATGCCAATAATTGGGATCGTGACCTGTTCGCGCGTGGCCCGCAGGTTTTCTATCCCTTCTATCCGCAGCGCTACCGCACCCGCCTGCTCCGCCGCCAGTGCCATCGCGGCGACGATTTCCGGTTTATCGAGCGGGCTGCCCGGCACGGGCTGGCAGGACACAATCAGTCCGCCACGGCTACGAATGGAGAAATCCAGCTGTTCTGTTCCTGACATTCTGACTCCCTAATTTTTAATCAGACGGCTTTTGTCGCTGCGCAAAGGCACTGCCCCGCTGAACGGCCTGCCATCGATGGCATCGTGAGTACGCAGCGCTTCCGGGCGGATCCAGCGCTGTACGCGGGTCGGCATATCCAGGCCGATCAGCAGGATCACCACAAACGTCAGCCCGAAGGAGAGCGATCCGAGTGCGGTGCCCAGATCCAGTTTCTGCGCAATCAGTGCGCCGATAACCGGCGCTATCGCCCCGCCCATTGCGCCAACGTTATAGGTAAAGCCCAGACCGGCTGCACGCTGTTCGGTATCGAAATACCCACCGATAAGCTTCGGTAAGATGCCGGAGATCCCTTGCCCCAGCATTTGCTGGAAAAAGAGTAACAGGCCCAGCACCCAGACGTTGGTGCCGCCGATCGCAAACACAGGAATGATTAACAGCTGTGAAGCCAGAAGGCTCCAGACATAGGCTTTACGGGTGCCGAGCCAGTCGCCGAGAAAACCGCCCACAATGCAGCCCACCGCCGCACCAAAGCCGCTGAAAAACAGTACCCGGGCCACGGTGGAGTGATCGTACGCCAGCTCGGTTTTCAGATAGGTCGGCAGCAATGCCTGGATAGGCCAGGAGTAAAGAAACGCGAACAGCACCACCACCATCAGCATCACGCCAGTCGGCCAGCGTTTGCCGCTGCTCTGAACCATAAAGCTGATGAAGATTATCGCGCTCAGCAGACCGAGCAGCAGGATCAGGCCCGCATTGCGCAGTTCGCCGGAGAAGCAGAACCACAGCGACGTCGCCGCCACGAGGGTAAGGAAGACATTGATAACCCGGTGATCGCCTCGATAAAGGATATCGACCATCGTACGCACCGGCGCTTTCCCGGCGTGCCTTTGCTTCCAGTCCTCCGCTTCAGGAATGTTTTTACGCAGCCAAAGGGCGAACATGATCGGGAAAATGCCGATAAAGAACAGCGCACGCCAGCCCCAGACGGGCACCACCAGGCTGTAAACCTGCGCCGCCACCACCGCGCCAACGGAGAAACCAGAGATAAGAAAGCCGCTGGCCTTGTTACGCAGATGCTTAGGCCAGCTTTCAATCACATAGGTGGCGCTTGAACCGTACTCGCCCGCCATTCCCATGCCGATGACCAGCCGGGCAATAAACAGCGTGGTAAAGCCGGGTGCCAGCCCGCAGGCAAGAGTGCCGACGGAAAACAGGACAATACTGGTCACCATCGCCAGCCTGCGGCCATAACGATCGCCCATCGCCCCGAGCATCAGGCCGCCAAACCAGCGGGAGATAAAGGCGGCGGAAATCAGGCTCGCCGCCTGAACGGTGGACAGGCCGAACTCGCTCTGAACCTCTGTCAGCACCAGCGCCATCAGCACAAAATCAAAACCATCCAGCAAATAGCCGAGCCAGGCGGCGGAAAATGCCCGCCACTGCGCCTTGCCGAGATGGCGATACCACGGGATGTTCTGGGTAGAAATACTCATCTCACTCTCCCGATCTTGTCAGGTTACCCGGTGGCGCTTCGCTTACCAGGCCTACACTTTTGCTGTTTTTCAGGCCCGGCAAACGCGGTGCCGCCGGGCGAGTCTTTATGCCTGTTCAGCAAGCAGCTGTTCTGCGAGGGCTTTCAGTGCAGGCAGGAATTTCTCATCGACCGGCGCAAACGGCTTGCGGCACAGTGGAACATCCACCACGTCCATATAGTGCAGCACCGTTTTCAGACCCCGGAACACGCCGGTCTGGATAAGCAGGTCGATAACCTTGTTGCAGTCGCTTTGCAGCCGCTGAGCCTGAACCGTATCGCCCGCCTTCAGCGCGCTGACGATATTCTGGTAGCGCCAGCCCATGATGTTGTACGTACTGCCGATCCCGCCGTCGGCACCCGCCATCAGGCCGGAGGCGAAGATCTCATCGTAGCCGTTATAAAGCACCAGATCCGGATGCGCGCGGCGGATCTGCTCCATCTGATACAGATCGCCCGACGTCTGCTTCAGCGCGCCAACCCCCGGCAACGTCACCAGGGTGTTGATTTGCTCGAGCGTCAGCTTCACGCCGCTGAGCGCCGGAATGTTGTAGACCACCATTGGCAGGCCTTCTGCGGAATCAATCACTGCACGGTAATGATCGCAGTGCTCTTCGAAACTGAACGGATAGTAGAACGGTGTCACGGCAGAAACGGCATCGTAGCCATAGTGCGCAGCGGCCTTCGCCAGCTGCTGGCTTTCGGCGGTGCTCACGCAGCCGACATGGGCAATCAGCTTGATTTTGCCTTTTGCCTCGTCGGCTACCGTCTCCAGCACCTGCTGACGCTCTGCCCCGGACTGCATAAAGGCTTCCCCGGTGGAGCCCCCCACATACAATCCGTCGATCCCCTGACGAATATTAAAGCGCACCAGACGGCGCAGGCTCTCTTGATCCAGTTTCTGCTCGCGGTCAAACGGGGTCAGCAGTGCTGCCATTACCCCACGGAGATCTTTTGCCATAGCTACCTCTTAATGATGTTTGAATGTGCATAACGACATACCTTTATACCTGTTATACCAGATCAAATAAGCAGCAGCGTAATAGCAAAAAGCTATTGTGCGATCGGCCTCACTAAATGCCGATCGTCAGGATCATTTTCTCGAAGGTTTATGACCGAAGGCGTGCCAGGTGGCGGAAACGCTGTTGAGGTGGGTTTGCAGTGCCCGATCCGCTTCGTCAGGATCGCGGCGCTGGATAGCATCAACAATGGCAATATGCTGTTGATAGCTCAGCGTATTGTGCTCATACAGCGCGTCATCAGAGACTTTCGGGCGGGCGGCGATCAGCCAGTCGAGTAACGCAACGTGGATAGCCATGAAGATAGGATTACCGGGGATCTCCGCCAGTACACGATGAAAATCGACGTCTGAACGGATGAACAGCGCATTATCGTCCAGCGACTGGCTGTTGATTTCCAGCGCTTTCGAGAGCTTTGCCACCTGCTCATCGCTGGCGTTTTCCGCGGCGTAACGCACCAGGCTTGATTCAAAGAACAGACGCAACTGTTCGAAATGGGCGATACCACCAGGATGGGCGAGAAAATCTTTCGCCATGCCGGAGAGTTCGCTGATGATGGTATCGGCGGAAGGACGTGAGACGCGCGCCCGTTCACCGTTGTTGATTTGGACCAGACCTTTACGCTTCAGCGCCGCCAGAGCCTCGCGCACAGAGGGGCGACCGACGTTGAAGAACGTCATCAGCTCACGCTCCGAGGGCAGCTGCTCGCCTTCCGCAAATTCGCGGCGGCGGATCATTTGTTCCAGCTCTTCTTCCACCATCTCCGACAGCTTTTTGCGGGTCAAAGGACGGCGGCCCAGGCTGCGGCCTGAGGTTTCTGAACTCTCTTCTTCCTGAGGATCAAATGCATTCATAGCGGTGATTAAGGCCAGGTGACAGTAGATGACATCGGTTGCCTAGAGTAACACAGGATTTTCAGGCTGGCGAAAATGGGGGGAGAGAGAACAAAACAGGCCCGAAAGGGCCTGTTGGGAACTGCAGATTACTTCACTACGCGAAGCGCTGGACGACCACCACGCGGCGGTGGCGGCGTGTCATCAGGATCGTTGTCGTCATCGTGATCGGGTTTATCACCGTCGATCACCGACATCACCGTATCATTTTCAGCACCGCTACCTTCGTCATCGTTGACGTGAGTCGCGTCTTCGTCGTACGCCGTTTCCGGCTCGAACATAGTACCCGCACCGTTTTCACGCGCGTAGATAGCCAGCACGGCCGCCAGAGGGACTTCAACCTGGCGTGGCACACCGCCAAAGCGCGCGTTAAAACGCACTTCGTCGTTCGCCAGATCCAGGTTACCCACGGCGCGTGGCGCGATGTTTAGCACGATTTGACCATCACGTGCGTATTCCATCGGCACACGAACACCCGGCAGCGTCACGTCTACCACCAGATGTGGCGTCAGTTGGTTATCCAGCAGCCACTCATAGAATGCCCGCAGCAGATAAGGACGGCGGGGTGTCAACTGTGACACATCCATTCAATTAGCCTCGACCGAGGCGCATTTCACGCTCGGGTTCAGTTAAGGAAGCGAGGAATGAATCACGCTCGAACACGCGGTTCATGTACGCTTTCATCTCTTTCGCACCGGCACCGACCAGCTCGATGCCCATGACTGGCAGACGCCACAGAAGCGGAGCCAGATAGCAATCGACCAGGCTGAACTCATCGCTCAGGAAGTACGGCTTCTGAGTGAATACTGGCGCGATAGCCAACAGTTCTTCACGCAGTTGCTTACGCGCGGCATCAGCCTGCGCCGCAGAACCGGTCATGACGGTATTCATTAACGTATACCAGTCTTTCTCGATGCGGTGCATGTACAGACGGCTTTCACCACGCGCCACCGGGTAAACCGGCATCAACGGCGGATGTGGGAAACGCTCATCCAGATATTCCATAATGATGCGAGATTCCCATAGGGTCAGCTCGCGATCCACCAGTGTCGGTACGCTTTGATTCGGGTTGAGGTCAATCAGATCCTGAGGTGGATTATCTTTCTCCACATGCTCAATCTCAAAGCTGACACCCTTTTCGGCCAGCACAATGCGGACCTGATGGCTATAGATGTCAGTAGGACCAGAAAACAGCGTCATTACCGAACGTTTGTTGGCAGCGACAGCCATGAAAACCTCCAGGTATATTCAGAATTTTTTACTGATACCTGCCACACATGTGACCGGCCAGTTGTAAAGCCCCGTAAGCGTCGAACGACATTCCTGTTCACAACAAAACAAACAAAAAATGAACAATCGCCCGCATTTGGGCAGAAAATTGGATGATAGTTTACCAGATTTTGCAGGCTTTGTGGTGAGGCGATTCTGGAAATGCTGAAAAAGGCCGGAAAAGCACGCAGCCGACTGTGGATAACGCCGGTTTTATCCATAAAAAAACCCGCCGAAGCGGGTTTTTGGCCAATTGCTCTGCGTAAGCAGAAAACAATTAACGCTTGGAGAACTGTGGACGACGACGTGCTTTACGCAGGCCGACTTTCTTACGTTCAACCTGACGAGCATCACGAGTAACGAAGCCAGCTTTACGCAGTTCGCCACGCAGGGACTCATCGTACTCCATCAGAGCGCGGGTGATACCGTGACGGATCGCACCAGCCTGACCAGAGATACCACCACCTTTAACGGTGATGTACAGATCCAGTTTCTCAACCATGTCGACCAGTTCCAGCGGCTGACGAACTACCATGCGGGCAGTTTCACGACCGAAGTACTGTTCCAGAGAACGTTGGTTGATAACGATTTTGCCGTTGCCCGGTTTGATAAACACGCGAGCTGCGGAACTTTTGCGGCGACCAGTGCCGTAGTATTGATTTTCAGCCATTGCCTATAATCCCGATTAGATGTCAAGAACTTGCGGTTGCTGTGCCGCGTGGTTGTGCTCGTTACCTGCGTAAACTTTCAGTTTACGGAACATTGCACGACCCAGCGGGCCTTTTGGCAGCATGCCTTTAACCGCGATTTCAAGCACACGTTCAGGACGGCGAGCAATCATCTCTTCAAAGGTCGCTTCTTTGATACCACCGATGTGACCGGTGTGGTGGTAATACACTTTGTCTTCGCGCTTGTTGCCGGTTACAGCAACTTTTTCTGCGTTCAGAACGATGATGTAATCACCAGTATCAACGTGCGGAGTGTATTCCGCTTTGTGCTTACCGCGCAGGCGACGAGCCAGTTCGGAAGCCAGACGGCCCAGAGTTTTACCGGTCGCGTCAACAACATACCAGTCGCGCTGTACGGTTTCTGGTTTAGCTGTAAAAGTTTTCATTAAAAGCTTACCCAAATAAATAAGTTACACGTTGGTGAACACCCAAACGTTTAGTCAGTTGAGGTTCACACGACAGAGTCCGGCAAACCTACCCCTTCGAATAGCTAATGCCGACACATAGAAAGTTTCGGGAAAAAAACCTTCTCGTAACGTGGGGTCGCAAGATTATAGGGAAGTCGAGGTCAAAGATCGACCCCTAAATGTGATTTGGATGGGATTTTCCGAGGGAGTGTCTGACATCCAGGGAAAGGACCGGGCGGTCGGGTCCCCTCATCCCAGCCCTCTCCGCCAGAGAGGCGCGGAGGCAAACATGAAAGCCCTTCCCATTAAGAGAAGGACTTGCCGTTGGCCTAAGGCATATGAGGGCGTTTCAGATACTCTTCACTCTGCATTTCCTGCAGGCGGGAAAGGCAGCGCTGGAACTCAAATTTCAGCCTTTCACCCTGATAAATCTCATACAACGGGACTTCCGCGCTGACCACCAGCTTCACATGACGCTCATAGAACTCATCCACCAGCGCAATGAAACGCCGCGCTTCACTCTCCATCAATGGCGTCATTACTGGCACATCAAACAGCATCACCGTATGGAACAGGCGGGACAACGCAATGTAGTCATGCTGGCTGCGGGCATCGACGCACAGGGTCGCAAAGGAGGCGGCCAGCGTCTGGTTCTCTGCACCCAGGGTCGCGAGTGGGCGGTGGTTAATCTCCAGCACCGGCGTAGATTCACGCTTTGACCCCGCCAGCGCCAGCCAAAGTTTATCCATTTGCGCGTGAGTGTCATTATCGAGCGGTGACAGCCACAGATGGGCCTGAGTGAGGGTACGCAGACGATAATCAATCCCCGCATCCACGTTCATGATGTCGCAGTGGGCTTTGATGGCCTCGATAGCGGGCAGGAAACGTGCACGCTGTAAACCATTGCGATAGAGATCGTCCGGCGGAATATTGGACGTTGCCACCAGCGTTATCCCTCTGGAGAAGAGGGCTTTCATCAGGCCGCCAAGCAACATGGCGTCGGTGATGTCGGAAACAAAAAACTCATCGAAACAGAGCACATCGGTTTCTGCTTTGAAACGCTCTGCAACGATTTCCAGCGGATCGCTGTGTCCCTGGAGTGCCGTCAGCTCCTCATGAACCCGCAGCATAAAGCGATGAAAGTGCAGGCGCTGTTTACGCTCGCCAGGCAGGCTTTGATAGAACATATCCATCAGCCAGGTTTTGCCACGCCCAACGCCCCCCCACATATATAAGCCGCGCACCGGGTCGCTCGTCTCTGGCTCGCGCTTGCCCAGCAGTTTACTGAATTTGGCCCGTAGACCACCGCCCGTCGGGGTGACGCTTTCCGGGCGGGCAAGCAATTCCTGATAGATTGTATTCAGCCGGGAAACGGCTTCACGCTGAACGTCATCGGGCTGATGGCTGCCCTCCTGGAGGGCCTGGAGGTATCGCGATGTGGGGGTCATGCTTTGCATAAGTTGTTGTTATTTCCTGAAAAGCAACGTGCCGCAGTTCACGGTTGTCGAAAAAAAGGCCGTTCTACACTACGCGATGATACGCCAGGATTCCACTTCTAAGGAAATAGCGGTTATAGTGGCAATATCGGGCGCAGGCGAGGAGCCTTTTTGCCACCCTATGGAACCACAAAACAACGGGAGAAGTTCATGACCTGGGAATATGCGCTAATTGGTTTAGTCGTCGGTCTCATCATTGGCGCCGTCGCAATGCGTTTTGGCAACCGCAAGTTACGCCAGCAACAGGCCCTGCAGTACGAATTGGAAAAGAATAAAGCGGAGCTGGACGAGTATCGTGAAGAGCTGGTCAGCCACTTTGCCCGCAGCGCAGAGCTGCTTGATAACATGGCTCACGACTATCGTCAGCTGTATCAGCACATGGCGAAAAGCTCCAGCAACCTGCTGCCAGAGATGAGCGCGGAAGACAATCCGTTCCGCAACCGCCTGGCTGAATCCGAGGCCAGCAACGATCAGGCTCCGGTGCAGATGCCGCGTGATTACTCTGACGGTGCATCCGGGCTGCTGCGCAACGGTGCAAAACGCGATTAATCTTCCAGTTATCAATTTATTTTACGGGTGCCGCTGTGGCACCCGTCTCTTCCTGACCTTCCCAGCTATTATTTACTCATCATCTCATTGTTAGGTGTCCGAATTTTCAATAACATCGGACTGTTATGGGCATTTTTTTCCTTATACACCTCAGGTTATGAGAGCCAGCATCAATGAAAAAACAAACCTTATTATTAAGTGCGTTAGCGTTAAGTGTTGGATTGTCTTTTGGCGTTGCCGCGCCGGTGTCTGCCTCTCTGCCTGCTGTGGTTCCTGGTCAGGGCCAGCTGCCAAGCCTTGCGCCAATGCTGGCGAAAGTCCTGCCTGCGGTGGTTAGCGTGCAGGTTGAAGGCACCGCGACGCCTGAAGGCAACGGTCAGGTCCCGGAAGAACTGAAGAAATATTTCGGTGACGACTCACCTGGTGAGCAGCCGCAGCCGTTCGAAGGCTTAGGCTCTGGCGTTATCATCGACGCCGCGAAAGGCTACGTGTTAACCAACAATCATGTCGTCAGCCAGGCGCAGAAAATCAGTGTGCAGCTGAACGACGGCCGTGAGTTTGACGCCAAACTGATTGGCAGCGACGACCAAAGTGATATTGCCCTGCTGCAGCTGCAAAAAGCTGACCATCTGACCCAAATCGCCATTGCCGACTCCGATAAAATCCGCGTGGGTGATTTCGCTGTGGCCGTCGGTAACCCCTTTGGGCTCGGCCAAACCGCCACTTCAGGTATCGTCTCTGCGCTCGGACGCAGCGGCCTGAACCTGGAAGGGCTGGAAAACTTTATTCAAACCGACGCGTCTATTAACCGCGGCAACTCTGGCGGCGCGTTGTTAAACCTGAATGGTGAACTGATCGGGATTAACACCGCCATTCTGGCACCTGCCGGGGGTAGCGTCGGGATTGGATTTGCTATCCCAAGCAACATGGCGATGACCCTGGCTAATCAGCTGATTCAGTCTGGCGAGATCAGACGAGGCCTGCTGGGCATTAAAGGCATGGAGATGACCGCGGATATCGCCAAAGCCTTCAACCTGGATATCCAGCGCGGGGCATTTGTCAGCGAAGTCCTGCCAAATTCAGGCTCGGCCAAAGCGGGTATTAAATCAGGTGACGTGATTGTCAGTCTGAACGGCAAACCGCTCAATAGCTTTGCGGAGCTGCGTTCACGGATTGCCACCACAGAACCGGGCACCAAGGTCAAACTGGGCCTGCTGCGCGAAGGTAAGCCGCTGGACGTTGAAGTGACGCTGGATAAAAGCACGTCTTCCTCCGCCAGCGCAGAACTGATCACCCCGGCTCTGCAAGGCGCAAAACTCAGCGATGGCCAGATGAAAGATGGCACCAAAGGGGTCGTGCTGGACGAGGTCGATAAAGGCAGCGCTGCGGCGCAGGCAGGCTTCCACAAAGATGATGTGATCATCGGCATTAACCGTGAGCGCGTGCAGTCGATTGCCGAAATGCGCAAAATCCTGGAAATGAAACCTGCCATCATCGCCCTCAACGTGATGCGCGGTAACGAAAGCCTCTATTTACTGCTGCGATAAGCACGCTACTGCGGGCATCAGCCGTGTGTGATGTCCGCAGGAGTCGTGTTATGCTGCGCCTGTTTCCCTACCAGTGATAATGGCATCATGCTTGCAAAGCTCTTACGTTCAGTCGCGATAGGTTGTATCGTCGGTGGCATTCTGTTAGCCACAGTGCCATCATTGCGGCAATTTAATCCCATTCCATCAGCGAGTTACGACAGCACCGACGAATCGCCCGCCAGCTATAACCAGGCCGTTAAGCGCGCAGCACCTGCGGTGGTGAATGTCTATAACCGTGCGCTGAACAACACCAGCCATAACATGCTGACGCTCGGCTCCGGCGTGATTATGGACGAACGCGGCTACATTATTACCAACAAGCATGTTATCAGCGATGCCGACCAGATTATCGTCGCACTGCAGGACGGTCGCGTATTTGAAGCCTTGCTGGTCGGTTCTGACAGCCTGACCGATCTGGCGGTGCTGAAAATCAATGCTAACGGCGGCCTTCCGGTGATCCCTATCAATCCGAAACGCATCCCTCATATCGGCGATGTGGTGCTGGCCATCGGCAACCCGTATAACCTTGGGCAGACCATCACTCAGGGGATTATCAGCGCGACCGGGCGAATTGGCCTCAACCCGTCAGGCCGGCAAAACTTCCTGCAAACCGATGCGTCGATCAACCACGGTAACTCGGGGGGAGCGCTGGTGAACTCACTTGGCGAGCTGATGGGGATTAACACCCTCTCCTTTGATAAGAGCAACGACGGCGAAACGCCCGAAGGGATTGGTTTTGCCATCCCCTTCCAGCTGGCGACCAAAATTATGGATAAACTGATCCGTGATGGTCGGGTGATCCGTGGTTATATCGGGATTAGCGGACGTGAGATAGCCCCACTGCACACTCAGGGGGGCGCAATGGATCAGATCCAGGGGATCGTCGTGAACGACGTGGCCCAGGGAGGCCCTGCGGCGCAGGCCGGGATTCAGGTCAACGACGTTATCGTGACGGTTAACAACAAACCTGCCGTTTCGGCGCTGGAAACCATGGATCAGGTTGCAGAAATCCGCCCTGGTTCCGTGATCCCAGTGGTTGTGATGCGCGACGATAAAAAGCTGACGATTCAGGTCACGATTCAGGAATACCCAGCCACAAACTAACTGGCGGGCATAAAAAAACCGGAGCACAGGCTCCGGTTTTTTTTATTCAGGTTCCAGGCTTATTTGTTCACAAACTCTTCGCCCAGGACGATATCTTTCTTCAGCGTCTCCAGCATTCCTTCCATCGCATGCTGCTCAAAGGCACTCAGCTTGCCAATGGACTGACGCTCTTCCACGCCGTTTTTGCCCAGCAGCAGTGGCTGAGAGAAGAAGCGCGCATGCTCACCGTCACCTTCGACGTAGGCACATTCCACAACGCCTTTTTCACCCTGCAGCGCACGCACCAGCGACAGACCAAAGCGTGCTGCCGCCTGACCCATTGACAGGGTTGCTGAACCGCCACCGGCTTTTGCTTCGACCACCTCAGTACCGGCGTTCTGAATACGTTTAGTCAGATCGGTCACTTCCTGCTCGGTGAAGCTCACGCCCGGGACCTGCGACAGCAGCGGCAGAATGGTCACGCCAGAGTGGCCGCCAATAACCGGCACTTCGATGTCGCCAGGCTGCTTGCCTTTCAGTTCCGCAACGAAGGTGTTCGAGCGGATGATGTCCAGCGTGGTCACGCCAAACAGTTTGTTCTTGTCATACACACCGGCTTTTTTCAGCACTTCAGCGGCGATCGCTACTGTGGTGTTGACCGGGTTGGTGATGATGCCAATGCAGGCTTTCGGGCTGGTTTTCGCGACCTGCTGCACCAGATTTTTGACAATGCCAGCGTTCACATTGAACAGATCGGAACGATCCATACCGGGTTTACGTGCGACGCCTGCGGAGATCAGCACCACATCAGCGCCTTCCAGCGCCGGAGTCGCATCTTCACCTGAGAAGCCTTTGATTTTTACCGCTGTCGGGATATGGCTGAGATCAACCGCCACGCCCGGGGTCACCGGCGCGATATCATACAGGGAAAGTTCTGAGCCGGAAGGCAGTTGGGTCTTAAGTAGTAGGGCAAGCGCCTGGCCGATACCGCCGGCTGCGCCGAGGACTGCGACTTTCATCCTAAACTCCTTATTATGGTTAGTTTCATCTACCGAAACTCCGTTGCGGCAACCTTAATTCACAAGGTAAACAATAACAACAAGCGTCATTGAAGAATGCGGCGTTCCCCGCAGCATTACGCTGTTATCGCTCACAATGCCATCAGAGTCAGGCGCTGCGCGACGGCGTAACCAGTCGACTGTTGGTTACAATACACCCAGCTTATTGGGCAAAACAACATCATTTTTATAACATTTGATTTACTTTTGCCGATATTTTCGACTCGTGACGAAAGCATGTTCCCTGATAACGATTTTTGATAAAATCCCCCCCTTTCATAACATTATTTCAGCCTGATTCAGTGCAGATAGTTTGCATAAAAATTCATCCATATGCATAATAATGTTGTTTTTACCACCATGATACGGGTGACTTATGCGAAGTTCGGCTAAGCAAGAAGAATTAGTCAAAGCCTTTAAAGCGCTGCTTAAAGAAGAAAAATTTAGCTCTCAGGGCGAAATCGTCCAGGCACTGCAGGAGGAGGGCTTTGACAACATCAATCAGTCCAAAGTCTCCCGTATGCTGACGAAATTTGGCGCGGTGCGGACCCGCAACGCCAAAATGGAGATGGTTTACTGTCTGCCCGCCGAACTGGGTGTGCCTACCACCTCCAGTCCGTTAAAGAATCTGGTGCTTGATATCGACTACAACGAGTCTGTGGTGGTTATCCATACCAGTCCGGGTGCCGCACAGCTGATTGCCCGCCTGTTGGATTCATTAGGTAAAGCCGAAGGGATCCTCGGCAGCATTGCAGGTGACGATACTATCTTCACCACCCCTGCCCGTGGCTTTAGCGTAAAAGACCTGTACGAAGCCATTCTGGTCCTGTTCGAGCAAGAACTCTGATTGACTCCTCTCCGGCCCACCGCCGGAGAGTCTCCTCCCGCCAGATGCTAAAACGCTACATAAAACCCCATTACCTTTAACATTAAGTGCGTTTCACCACCGATATTCATTCACCCAGTCAATCTAATTGTCAAAAGCGCACAAATTATCAAATCATTACAACACAATGATTTTAAACAAATATTATCTACACGGTCTGACTTTCGTGACGATTTTAATACTTTTTCGTTATAAAAATGACAATCCTTGACAATTAATTACCCAGGAAACCATTAGTCTGGTATTAATTTTTTCGGTGACTAGTGTATACTTGATTTTGTGATGAGGGTCACGAAATAAAGACCCTGATAAAAAATTCGACGAGGTGAATATTATGAAAATCAAAACCACGGTAAGCGCACTGACTATCCTTTCTGTTCTCTCTTTTGGTGCCTTCGCAGCAGATTCAATCAACGCCGACCAGGCCGCTAACCGCCAGGCTATCGGTACCGTATCCGTTGGTGCGGTGGGTGCTTCTCCAATGGATATGCACGAAATATTGAATCAGAAAGCGCAGGAAAAAGGGGCTTCCTCTTATCGCATTATTGAGGCCCGCACCGGCGACCACTGGCACGCCACGGCTGAGCTGTACAAATAAGCGTTAGCCACTGTAAGCAGAAGTACATAACGAATTTAATCCCGCGGCACCAGGCATAAAAAAAGCAGTTGAAACCTTCTGGCCGCGCAATCAACGAATTAAGGTGAAGATTATGAAACGCACAATGATTATCGCAACACTGGGTCTGGCATCTGTTCTCTCTTTCAGCGCAGGCGCTGCCGTACACCAGGTGAGTGCTGAACAGGCTCAGAACCTGCAATCAATGGGTACCGTCTCTGTGTCTCAGGTCGGTAGTGCCCCGATGGATATGCGTCAGGAGCTGGCAGCGAAAGCAGCAAAAGAAGGTGCCAGCAGCTACCGTATCATTGAAGCCCGTAGCGGCGACACCTGGCACGCGACAGCAGAGCTGTACAAATAAACCCTCGTCGTCTTATCTGACGACTTGCCCCCGCCTGTTGGGGGCTTTTTTATGTCTGGCGGATATTGAACCGCAGCATCCCTTCCAGCTCTTCCTCTGCCTCATCAAACAGTAAAATCAACGCGCCATAACGCCGACGTTGTGCGTCATTGAGATGAATAAACTCAATTTCCAACGGCAGGGGTAATTGGCTATTGGTTGCCACTTTCCAGAGCGAATCGAGATCGCGAACCTGAGTCGGCTCCAGCCTAAAGACTCGGGTAAACGCCCGATAGAAATCACTTTGATTACCTATTTCGTCAAAATCAAAGGTATAGGTTTTCATATCATCCCCGTCGAAGATGGGCATCAACCCGCCCAGGATTGTGGCTTACAGTCCCCCTAAATGCAGGGTTTTGACCTCAAGAAATTCTTCAAGCCCCAATACCGATCCTTCACGCCCCAGGCCAGACTCTTTCACGCCGCCAAAGGGGCCTAGCTCCGTTGAAACAGAACACTCGTTAACGCCTATCATGCCGCTCTCTAAGGCCTGCGAAACCCGGAAAACACGCTGGAGATTCTGAGTATAGAAATAGGCAGCCAGCCCGAACGGCGTGTGATTTGCCCGCTGGATCACTTCCTCCTCACGGGTAAAGCGGAAGCAGGCCGCGACAGGCCCGAAGGTTTCCTCCTGCGCCAACTGCATGTCATCAGTACAGTCGCCGAGCACCGTGGGCTGCCAGAAGTTACCGCCCAGCGCATGAGGCTGACCGCCGGCCAGTACGCTCGCCCCTTTTGCAACAGCGTCCTGCACATGTTCTTGTACTTTCCTGACCGCCGCCGCTTCGATCAACGGCCCAACTATCACACCTTCATCCATGCCGTTCCCGACTTTCAGTGCATTAACCGCATCAGCCAGCTGTTGGGTAAAGTCGTCATAAACGTTCTCATGAATATAGAAGCGATTGACGCTGACGCATACCTGGCCCGCATTACGGAACTTATTGGCAATGGCGCCCTTTACCGCAGCAGCGATATCCGCGTCGTCAAAAACGATGTACGGCGCATTGCCGCCCAGTTCCATCGAGACCTTTTTCATGGTTTCTGCAGCGTTGCGCACCAGCAACTTGCCAACCGCAGTCGAGCCAGTAAACGAGATTTTCCGCACCTCGTGACTCGCCATGATCGCCTCGCTGATCTCCTGCGTATTCCCGGCAACGGCATTCAGCACGCCATCAGGCACACCCGCTTTTTTCGCCAACTGGAGCAAAGCGAAGGCACTTAATGGGGTGTTATTGGCCGGTTTAATCACCCCCGTACAGCCCGCCGCCAGCGCTGGCCCCAGCTTACGAGTCAGCATGGCCATAGGGAAATTCCACGGCGTAATCGCCGCCACCACGCCAATGGGTTCGCGGGTGGCAAGAATGCGCGAACCGGGTTTAACCGGAGGGATGATTTCGCCATTGGCGCGCTTACCCTGTTCCGCAAACCACTGAATAAAGCTGGCGGCGTACTCTACCTCCCCTTCAGCTTCTTTAAGCGGTTTGCCCTGCTCGGTCGTCATCAGTCGGCCAAGCCAGGTTTTGTTTTCGATAATCAGTTGATACCAGCGATAAAGGATTTCCGAGCGTTCTTTGGCGGTTTTCGCTCGCCAGAGCGGGAAGGCTTTACTGGCCGCCGCAATGGCCGCCTCGGTCTCTTTTTTCCCCGCTTTCGCCACGCTGGCAACCACCTCACCCGTCGCCGGATTCAGCACCTCAAAAGTGGTTTCAAGAGGCTTCCAGATGCCATCAACGAAATAACCGGTCTGAAAAAGTTCGTTATCCTGCAGTGCCTGCGCTGTCATGATTGCTCCCATCGTAATGTCCCGTGTTAGCAGTTAAGTATAGACATCCCCTGCGCAGCGTAGCGCTTCCCCTCGGGCTGCCAACGCTCCGCAATAGAAGTATCAGACATGAAAATAACCGTGATGAGTAAAACTACGCAGGGAAAACGGCAGATAAAAATCATAAGATATTGTTTTTAATAAACTAAAACAAGAAACCATGCGATTTTACGTGATTTGAATTCTTACCCTGGCGGGCGTACAACGTTCCCACATCAGTGCGGCCTGGCAACAGTTCAGACCCCTGAAAGCCATTCATTCAATGGGATAAATTAATGAAAATCTTAATTGTTGAAAGTGAGTTCTCATCTGCCAATAGCTGGGTTGGCTCTGCCATTGAACGCCTTGTCAGTGAATTAAAAAAGCAGGACGTTACCCTCCTTCGCTCAAGCTCCTTTGACGATGCCTGTGCCATCCTCTCAGCCAACGAGGCGATCGACTGCCTGATGTTCAGCTATCTGATGCAACAGCAGGATGAACATCAGGGTGTGCAGCAGATGCTGGCAAAATTACGTGAGCGCCAGCAAAACGTGCCGGTGTTTCTGCTGGGTGACCGCGAGCAAACCACGGCACGTATTGCCTCGGATCTGCTGGAAAACGTCGATGAGTTTGTGTGGATCCTCGAAGACAGCGCCGAATTTATTGCCGGACGTGCCATCGCGGCGATGACGCGCTACCGCCAGCAGCTGCTACCACCGTTGTTTTCCGCATTAATGAAATACAGCGCAGTTCACGAATACTCCTGGGCTGCACCCGGACATCAGGGGGGTGTGGGTTTCACCAAAACGCCAGCGGGTCGTCACTATCATGATTTCTATGGTGAAAATCTGTTTCGCAGCGATATGGGCATCGAACGAACCTCACTCGGCTCGCTGCTGGATCACACCGGCGCCTTTGGCGAAAGCGAGAAGAATGCCGCCCGGGTGTTTGGTGCTGACCGCTCCTGGTCAGTGGTGGTGGGAACCTCTGGCTCCAACCGGACGATTATGCAGGCCTGCATGACCGACGAGGATGTTGTCGTGATTGACCGCAACTGCCACAAGTCTATCGAGCAAGGGTTGATTCTCACCGGCGCAAAACCCGTTTATATGGTGCCAAGCCGCAACCGCTACGGGATCATCGGGCCCATTTATCCGCAGGAAATGAAGCCCGCAGCACTGGAAGAAAAAATCCGCCAAAGCCCGCTGGCAGGCGAACTGTCAGGGCATCGCCCGGCCTATACCGTGGTAACCAACTGCACCTACGATGGCGTCTGCTACAACGCCAAATCCGCACAACAGCTGTTGGAACAAACCTGCGACCGTCTGCATTTCGATGAAGCCTGGTACGGCTACGCCCGCTTCAACCCGATTTATGCCGACCACTTTGCGATGCGCGGCGCGCCTGGCGATCACAACGGTCCAACCGTTTTCGCCACCCACTCCACGCACAAATTGCTGAATGCGCTTTCCCAGGCATCCTATATTCATGTTCGCGAAGGACGCGGAGCCATTAATTTCGCGCGCTTTAACCAGGCGTACATGATGCATGCCACCACGTCACCCCTGTATGCCATTTGCGCCTCGAACGACGTCGCGGTCTCGATGATGGATGGCAATAGCGGGTTGTCGCTGACCCGGGAAGTCATTGAGGAAGCGATTGATTTCCGTCAGGCGATGGGTCGGCTGTATAAAAGTTTCCAGAATGAAGGCGAGTGGTTCTTCAAACCCTGGAATAAAGAAACGGTAGTCTGTCCGCAAAGCGGGCAGGAAATCCCCTTTGAAGAAGCACCGGTAGAGCTGCTTGCCACCCAACAATCGTTCTGGGTGATGCACCCGGAAGACAGCTGGCACGGTTTCCAGGATTTGCCGGATAACTGGAGCATGCTGGATCCCATCAAAGTCAGTATTCTGGCTCCAGGGATGGGCGACGACGGCCAATTACTGGAACAGGGTGTCCCTGCGGCGCTGGTGACAGCCTGGCTCAACCGGCATGGCATTGTTCCGACCCGCACCACCGATTTCCAGATAATGTTCCTGTTTTCCATGGGCGTCACCCGCGGTAAATGGGGAACGCTGGTCAATACTCTCTGCTCATTTAAACGCCATTACGATGCCAATACCGCGTTGTCCGAAGTGATGCCGGAGCTTATCGACGCAGATCCAGAAATCTACGCCGGAATGGGGGTTCGTGATCTTGGCAATAAAATGTTTAGCTGGCTCAAAGAAAATAACCCGGGCGATAAGCTGAACAGCGCTTACTCCACGTTACCGGAAGCCAACATAACACCACGTGCCGCTTATCAGGCCATCGTTGAGGATAAGGTTGAGCGAGTGGCATTGAAAGATCTTGCCTTCCGAATTGCCGCGAATTCCGTTATTCCTTATCCACCGGGAATTCCAATGCTGTTATCGGGTGAAAACTTTGGCGATGAACAAAGCCCACAAATAGGTTATTTGCGTGCTCTGCAATCATGGGATCATCAGTTCCCAGGTTTCGAACATGAAACCGAAGGTACTGAAATTATCGACGGTAACTATTACGTCATGTGCATCAAAAACTAAACTTCTTTTGCTTTCCTGAGTATTTGCGCGGGCGCAGTTTCCCGCGCTTTTTTGCTTTTATTTTGCGTTTACAATGACGTACAGCCTTATTTACAGCACCATTTCTCACCGACGTCTTGAAACGCCGGGCCAAAATGGTATTTTTATGCCACTTTCGGTTATTTCCCAACTTATTGAATAACCGCTTTTTCCCAGCAAATTATCCATACTCTTCAGGAGCCCAGCAATGAGACTTTGCAGCAGCAAGGCGTGCGTTGTCGTGTTAACAGAATCTAAAACAAAATTAACGATTAACAACAATGAAGCAATTATTATCCCTGAAAAATCGATAATCCTTTTGGCCATTGAAGGACAGCAAATTGATTTTTCCCAGCTTAATACCCGATTCGTCGCGCATATCGATCGGGAGACCGTGAAAGCCTATTTACGATTTATCGATAAAAAATTAACCGGGATTGCACCACTGTGCCGCCACGACACACCTTTCATCTGCCGCCCCTACCGCACACCGGAGGTTTTCAAGCAGGCCGCGTTGCACAGCGTGATGCAGACCACGGATATTTGTGAAATTAAACGCACCCGCTCTCTACTGTTTACCGTACTCTCAAATTTTCTCGACGACGTCAAATTCCTGCCATTGTTATTAAAAATGCTGCCGCCGGCCACCAGCGCACGCGTTCGCAGTATCATTAACAGTGATATTCAAAAGGAGTGGTGCCTGGATGCTGTAGCCAGTAATTTATTTATGAGCAGCAGTTTACTCAAAAAGAAGCTTAAAAACGAAGACACCAGCTACAGCCAGATTATCACGGAATGCCGAATGCGCTACGCAGCAGAACAACTTGTTGCACATAATAAAAATATTAACAGCATTGCGCTGTGCTGCGGATATCATAGCCCATCACATTTTATATCGGTGTTTAAATCCTTTTATGGTATTACGCCATTGCATTACGCTCACCAGTTTCGTACCAATACACCGGAACACCTGGCGGCAACATCTTAGTATCAGACACATTTATATCACTAACAGCGATAATTCCCCGGCATACCAGTACTTAATTTCTCTGCGCGCTATTATCCGTAACGATATTTAATAGCTCAATAAGGGGATAACCAACATGTCGAGCGATGCTGAAGCACACAAAGTGGGATTAATTCCTGTGACCTTAATGGTCTCAGGAAATATTATGGGGTCAGGTGTTTTCTTATTACCCGCGAACCTGGCCGCCACCGGAGGAATTGCCATTTACGGCTGGGCGGTGACCATTCTGGGCGCGCTGGCCCTGTCGATGGTATATGCCAAAATGTCTTCTCTGGATCCCAGCCCAGGGGGCTCATATGCCTACGCACGGCGCTGTTTTGGCCCCTTCCTGGGTTATCAAACCAATGTGCTTTACTGGCTCGCCTGTTGGATTGGCAATATCGCAATGGTGGTGATCGGCGTTGGCTATCTGAGTTACTTTTTCCCGGCGCTGAAAGATCCGTTGGTCCTGACCCTGACCTGCGTGGCAATGCTGTGGATCTTCGTGTTATTGAATATTGTCGGGCCGAAGATGATCACCCGGGTGCAAGCCGTCGCCACCGTGCTGGCGCTGATCCCGATTGTCGGTATCGCGGTATTTGGCTGGTTCTGGTTCCATAAAGAAACCTATATGGCGGCGTGGAATGTCAGCGGTCTCGACACTTTTGGCGCGATTCAGAGTACGCTCAGCGTGACGCTGTGGTCATTTATCGGGGTGGAAAGTGCGTCCGTTGCTGCTGGGGTGGTGAAGGATCCGAAACGCAACGTGCCCATTGCCACTATTGGCGGCGTGTTGATTGCCGCGGTCTGCTATGTGCTCTCCACAACGGCAATCATGGGGATGATCCCTAACGCCGCGCTGCGTCTCTCGGCATCTCCTTTTGGTGATGCCGCCCGCCTGGCATTAGGGAATACTGCTGGTGCAATCGTCTCATTCTGTGCAGCCGCGGGTTGCCTGGGATCTCTTGGCGGCTGGACGCTGTTGGCCGGTCAGACAGCCAAAGCTGCCGCTGATGATGGTCTGTTTCCGAAAATTTTCGCCCAGGTGAATAAAGCCGGAACCCCGGTGGCGGGGCTGTTGATCGTCGGCGTGCTGATGACCCTCTTCCAGTTCAGCAGCATCTCGCCCAATGCAGCCAAAGAATTTGGCCTGGTGTCTTCGATTTCCGTGATCTTTACTCTGGTGCCTTATCTCTACACCTGCGCCGCACTTTTGCTGTTGGGCCATGGACACTTTGGTCGGGCTCGCCCTTTGTATCTGCTGCTCACCACCATCGCCTTCCTTTACTGCATCTGGGCGGTGGTTGGCTCCGGGGCCAAAGAGGTGATGTGGTCCTTCGTCACGCTCATGGTGATCACCGCGTTTTATGCCATTAACTACAACCGCGTGCATAAAAACCCGTATCCGCTTGATAACGTCAAAGGGCAACAATAACTGAATTGCACAGGCAAAAAAAATGGACCGCTCGGCGGTCCATTTTTTTATAACCTAAAACTTATTTTAAAAGGCTTTTGATACTTCTTTTTTAATTTCGCCTTTTACTTTATCGGTAAAGTCTTTAATTTTCGCCTGCGGTTTATCTTTGCATAATTGCAGCGTCAGCGGCACCGCAACGGTTTCGGTTTCCTGAAGAGAAACATAATCACCGCCTTTCAGTTTCTGATCATCATTATAAACCCAGAAAGCCACAGGAGACATGGTCTGAGGGTTGAGGTCAACAAACTCCTGGCAGGTGATATCATTCGATTTTTTATCTGCCGCAATGGCGTTCACGGCACAGCTACTGACTAACGCGCTTGCAACAATAGCCAGATTGGCAACGAAATATTTATTTAACACGGTCAACTCCTTAGCAAGAAATAAAGAAAAGTCATTAATTTCGTGACTAAAATACGCCAGAAAAAATGCATTTCAACCTGCCAGAATGTTGATGGCTGAATGTGTTATTATTTTCTCTGATGCCGTTATTCATACTTCGATTTTCAAGCTAAAAAAAACCGACGCACTGTGGCGTCGGTTTGATTTAATTTACGGTCAGCGCATGCTGGTATTTTCTCAGCATCCCGGTCAATCGCTTCACAGGCTCAGTCACCTGGGGTGACGCTTCCCAAATCACCAGCTTTTCCTGGTAAACATCCAGCTCTTCCAGCAGGCGGCCAAAGTAGCGGCTGCGTTTATCATCGTTGCTGGCGGAGATCACTTTGTCTGCCGTTCTGCGCAGCTGGCGGTGGAATGCAGAGAGATCGTCATTTACCGGCACCGGTGCATCACGCAGGCGCTGATGCGCAATGATCAGGTTCAGGGCCAGGCGGTACTTCGCCAGATCGCCCGGGAATTTGTTCAGCAGCATAAACAGCTGTTGGTACAACGCTGGCAGGTGGTTCTCTTTGCGACGAGCGCTATTGGTGGTCAGTGAAGAAATCGCCGCTTGCACAAACTGATTCAGCAGTACACGCCCCGTCCTTGCCTGTGAGTTATCCCGCACCAGCAGAATCACCATCAGCGCCAGGAAACAGCCCACCAGCTGCCCCAGAGCGCTGTCGAGGAACTGGCTGAAGTGGAAGGTCATCGGGTTATCAAGCACCAGAATATTGATGGTACTGGCCAATGCCCCGAGCGACCCCAAACGGCGCTTCTGCACTTCAATCCCGATGAAGAATGCCAGCACAGCGAGGCTCAGGCACAACAGCAGCATGCTTTGCTGCGTGTTGGGAATGACCACCAGAAAATAGAATGCCCCAATCGGCAAAGCGGCGATGGTGCCGTAAAGGAAATCGATGGCTACCATTTTTGGATTGGGCAGACGCATCGCCAGCGAGGTCACGACGGCGATCATGACCATCGCCCCGCTGCCTGAGGTCCAGCCGGTCCAAAGCCAGAATAAGGTCCCCAGACCACAGGCGATGGTGGTACGCCAGAAGTTCACCATTGCGTGGTGACGCTCGGCGGATTCCACTTTCACCACCACTTCACCCTGAAGGATTTCTTCTTCACGGGCGCTGACTTTGGCATTCCCCACCACACCGCGTTTCAGCAGCTGATAACGCGTTGCCGCGCCAACCCAGCTGTAGAGCGTGATGGGCGTATCGTGTTCACCGGTCCATGCAAGAATGCGGCGCATTCGCTTAAGCTGTTTATGCACGTCCTGCACGCTTTCTACCGGCACATCAAACATTTCGCGCCACTCGGCGGTGATAAGCTCCGGCCGGGTGTTTTGAATCAGGTACGTTTCACACGCCTGGGTAATTAACGTCAATGAAAGGGTATTTAACGCCTTCAGACGACGATTGGCGCGTGCCCAACGGGAAGACTCCATATGCAAATTGCTGCGCATTCCTTCCAGGGCCTGAGTCTGTCGAACCAGCGCACTCCAGGCGTTATCCACTTCTTCACTGTCACCGTGGCGGATACACAGCTGCATCAGTTTGTACTGCGCCACCAGCAACCCATCCAGCTCACGGTCAATCTCTTGTTTGATCGATCGAGGTGAAAACAGCAGATCGGCGACGATCGCACAGACGATACCGATGACGATCTCACTGCAACGCTCGACGGCAAACTGTGGCGACAGCAGCGGCGCATTCTGAATGGTGATCACGATGATCAGCGCCGTGTAGCCTGCAAGGCCCCATGCGTAGGAGTTCTCCACTTTGACCAACGAGGAGATCCAGGTACAAAAACCGGCCCACAGACAGCAAACCATCACCATCACCAGCGGTGCGCGGATCATCAGGATAATGATCGTCAGCGCGGCAATACAGCCAATAAATGTGCCACAGATTCGCAGCATTCCGCGGTAGCGAATGGCCCCGGAATAGGGTTCGCCACCGGCGGCAAAGGCCGGGCCAGCAGCAACAATCGCGGCGGTGAGCACGGCCCAGCGCGGCGTTTCAAGTTGGAAGTGAAAGCCGACAAACAGTGCCAGGACAATCGCGCAGGCCAGCTTGACCGCAAAGCGAAGGTGCTCGCTGGCAATAGAGAAGATACCCATAGCGATTAACCGAACTCACGCAGACGCATACCCAGCTTCTGGAAGAAGGACATCTGCCGCGTGTCTCTGTCTTTTGCCCCGGTGATAATCACCGTTGCCGTGGTGCCCGCTGGCCATACGTTGCTTTGCTGGTCATCCAGACGAATACGAACCGGCACTCGCTGCGCCAGACGCACCCACTCGAGGTTGGAGTCGATAGTCGCCATGCCTTTCGAATCACTGCTGCTGCTGGCGTTAGTGACACCGGCCGCCACGCTATCCACGGTACCTTTCATGACGCGATTGCTGCCAAGCGGCGTGATTTCCGCCCGATAGCCCGCACGGACACCTTCCAGCTTGGTTTCTTCCATATAGGCCATCACGTAGAAACTGCCCTGCTTCACTAACGCCACGGCGGTTGAACCACGCGTGATAAATTCCCCGGTATAAACATTCAGGTTAGTCACCCAGCCGTCCGCTGGCGCACGAATCACAGTACGTTCCAGATCGAGACGTGCCAAATCACGCGTCGCCTGCGCTTTCGCTAACTGGTGCTGCACGGTCTGTAACACGTTGTTCGCCTGCTCAATCTCTTCGCGCGACATTGCCTGCACGCCCAACTGATTACGACGACCGGCTTCACGGCCTTTTTCTGATGCCAGCACCTGGTAATAAGCCACGTCCGCTTCAGCCTGTTCAAGGGCTTTCTGGTAGCGAGGCTGGTCGATGGTGAACAACACCTGGTTTTTCTTAACCAGTTGGTTATCCTTGATGTCCACCTCAGTGATAAGCCCAGCCACATCAGGGGCAATGGCGACAACATCCGCGCTGAAGCGCGCGTCACGGGTCCACGGCGACTCGGTGTAATACACCCAGGCGTGGAAAATAGCAGTGAAGGCCAGCACCACCATGATCAGCGTGATGGCCGTACGGGCAATTTTTCTTGTTAGTGTTTTCACAACGACCTCAGACAAACAAACGCGATATCAGATAGAACAAGCAGCAGTAAAGCGCAGTATTAAACAGCGCAGGATGCCAGACAAAGTCATAGATCCCGGTAGGGACCAGCACCCGACGCAATAGCCAAAAGATGGCCAGCGACAGCAGCAACTCGAAGAAGATCGGTGGAAAGGAGAGACCGAAAATCACGATGACGGGAAACAGACTCATGTTGACCTTGATGTAGAGAGTGCAGGTGAGAATTAGTGAAGCTTTGATTATTCAGCTAACAGTATATTAACGTAACTGTTATATCATGATCTATATTATGTGATCTAAATCACTTTTAAGTCAGAGTGAACAATGGAACGATTAAAACGCATGTCGGTTTTTGCCAAAGTGGTGGAAATGGGCTCCTTTACCGCCGCCGCCAGGCAGCTGGAAATGAGCGTTTCCTCCATCAGTCAGACGGTATCAAAACTGGAAGATGAGCTGCAGGTAAAGCTTCTGAACCGCAGTACACGCAGCATTGGCCTGACCGAAGCCGGTAAAATTTATTATCAGGGTTGCCGTCGTATGCTGCATGAAGTGCAGGACGTTCACGAGCAACTCTATGCCTTTAACAACACCCCGACAGGCACACTGCGAGTAGGGTGTTCTTCAACTATGGCACAAAATGTCCTCGCCAGGATCACCGCAGACATGCTCAAAGAGTATCCAGGGCTGTCGGTGAATCTGGTCACCGGCATCCCGGCACCGGATATTATTTCCGACGGTCTGGATCTGGTCATTCGCGTAGGCGCGCTGCAGGATTCCGGGCTGTTTTCCCGTCGGCTGGGCTCAATGCCCATGGTGCTGTGCGCCGCAAAGAGCTATCTGCAGCAGGCAGGAACACCGGAAAAGCCTGCCGATCTGGCCAGCCATTCATGGCTTGAATATAGCATCCGCCCCCATAATGAATTTGAGCTGATTGCCCCGGAAGGTCTTTCCACCCGTATGATCCCGCAGGGGCGTTTCGTCACCAACGATCCCATGACGCTCAGCCGCTGGCTGACCGCCGGCGCGGGGATCGCCTTCGTGCCGGTTATGTGGGTGATCGACGAGATCAACCGGGGTGAGCTGGAGATCTTACTCCCGCGCTATCAGTCAGATCCTCGCCCTGTTTACGCGGTTTATACCGAAAAGGACAAGCTGCCGCTGAAGGTGCAGGTGTGCATTAACTACCTGACAGAGTATTTTGACGAGGTCGCCAGACGATTTCAGGGCCTCAACGGGCGTGGCAAAGCCTAAAGAATCGGTTCCGGCTCCACATCGGAGATCAAATGCGTCACTTCATCGATAAGCCCAATGCGGGCTTCGCTGGAACGGTTGAACTTACTCTTGTCCAACAGCAATAGCGACTGTGAGGCGCGCTTTAACAACAATGACTTATAGTTAGCATTGTGGGTGCTGGAATCCCACATCACGCCGCGGTTGTCGATGCCTTCACAGGAAAAGATAAACAGATCTATCTCCTGATCCTTCAGCTGTGAAACCAGCGCCGGATTCACGTAATAGCCAAATTCGCGCATCAGCTTTCCACCGGAGCTCATCACCGTGATGTGCTCCCGTTTCGCCAGCTCCACGCAGGCAAGATGGCTGTTGGTAAAGACGGTGATCGCGATATCGGGTAGCTGACGAGCCAGCAACCAGCAGGTGGAACTGGCATCCAGCGCGAGGGTCATACCTTCGTCTATCCACGTCAGCGCATGCCGCGCAATATCCGCTTTGCGAACATAGTGGCTTTTCAGGCGCGCCTGAAACGGCGATTCATTGCTGTGATTATCACGACGGATTGCGCGCGCGCATCCATGGCTACGCTGAATTTTCCCCTGTCGCTGCAACTCACTTAAGTCACGGCGCACGGTCTCTTTACTGACGGCAAGTGCAGCTGCCAGTTCATCGGTCGTCATGCTTTGGGTTTGGACGAGAAGTGAAACAATCTGCTGATGGCGATGGGCCTTCATCTGCAATCACCGATAAAAAAAGCCCGCACGAAGCGGGCCTTATAAGAGATATTACGCGGTACCACCGACCGTCAGGTTGTCGACCTTCAGTGTAGGCTGACCAACGCCGACCGGCAGACTCTGCCCTTCTTTGCCGCAAACGCCCACGCCGCTATCCAGCTTCAGATCGTTACCGACCATTGAGATCTGCTGCATCGCTTCGATGCCAGAACCGATCAGGGTTGCGCCTTTCACGGCTTTGGTCACTTTCCCTTTTTCGATCAGATAGGCTTCTGACGTCGAGAAGACGAATTTGCCGGAGGTGATGTCCACCTGACCACCGCCAAAGTTCGGCGCGTAGATCCCATAATCGACAGATTCGATGATCTCCTGCGGGGTGGATTTTCCTGCCAGCATGTAGGTGTTGGTCATACGCGGCATCGGCAAGTGCGCATAAGATTCACGGCGCCCATTACCGGTAGGGTTTACTCCCATCAGACGCGCGTTGAGTTTGTCCTGCATGTACCCTTTCAGGATGCCATTTTCGATAAGCACGTTGTACTGCCCCGGCGTGCCTTCGTCGTCGATAGCAACCGAGCCACGGCGATCGGCCATCGTGCCGTCATCCACAACGGTACAGAGCTCAGAGGCCACCAGTTGACCCATCTGCCCACTAAAGACTGACGTTCCCCGACGGTTGAAATCGCCTTCCAGACCGTGACCTACCGCTTCGTGCAGCAGAACACCCGGCCAGCCTGCGCCAAGCACAACCGGGAAAGTCCCCGCAGGTGCTGCCACCGCAGTGAGGTTCACCATCGCCATGCGCACCGCTTCTTTCGCCCATGCGTCGGCACGGACTTCACCGTCGACGTCAGCCAGGAAATAGTCATAGCCAAAACGTCCGCCGCCGCCGCTGGAGCCGCGCTCACGTTTGCCGTCGTCTTCCACCTGCACGCTAACGGACAGACGCACCAGCGGGCGAACATCCGCCGCCAGCGTACCGTCGGTTGCCGCGACGAGGATGAGCTCATAAACACCGGTAAGGCTGGCAGAAACTTCCTGCACACGCTTATCCGCAGCGCGCGCGGCTTTATCCACGCGACGCAGAATGTCGAGTTTCTCTTCACGGCTCATGCTTTGCAGCGGATCGATGCTGCTGTACAGCGAGGTGTGTTCTTTGGCACCCAGCGCATGCACTTTGCCATCCCCGTTTTCACGAACGATGGTACGCGCTGCCTGTGCGCTGTTCTGCAGCGCCAGCAGGCTTATCTGGTCGGCATAGGCAAATCCGGTTTTCTCACCGCTGACCGCACGCACGCCCACACCCTGATCGATGTTGTACGAGCCGTCTTTGATGATGCTGTCTTCTAATACCCAGGATTCGTGATAGCTCGACTGGAAATAAAGATCGCCGTAGTCGAGGCGGCGTTCCGTCAGTTGGCCAAGGATGGCAAACAGATCCTGATGATTCAGGCCGTTTGCCGCCAGAAGATGTTCACTTACCAGGTTAAGACTCATCGTTTTGCTACTCGTTAGTGGCCGCGAAGATCGCGGAAAATCAGTTGTCTCTATTGAGAGTGAGGTAAATTAGTACGCCCGTCAAATCATTGCTTTTTGTCGCTGCGTGCCTGACGCAGCACTTCATTGATTTGCGGTGAGTCGATTGGCCCACTGATGTGGTAGCGCAGGATCGACACTTTACTCCACAGCGGGCCCAATACCTTGCTCGCGGCAAAGACGGCTGCGCCGACAATAGGGTTAATCACAAAAGCAGTCGCCACGCCGACCGTAGCTGAAATTTCTGGGGCGACGATGGCCTCCATATCCAGCTCACGGCGTACCAGATTGACGGACCCTTTCATCGCGATATCGGCTTCAAGACCGTCCACCAGCGTATCGTCGGTATGCAACGTGCCGTCTTTGATCCACGCAGTGCTACGAATCGAATCGAACCAAAATCCTTCGCTGAAGGTATCGCTGAAGTCAAAACGCAGTTTGCGCAGCAGCGCATCGACGCTGAGCAGACGCAGCAGCTGTCCGGCATGCCCTGTGCTCAAATCGGTGAACTGTCCTTTCCCCAGATGCGATTTAAGAATGCCATTGAGGGAAGCGACATCGGGTTTCCAGGGTTCAGCACGCCAGTGGAGGTCGTAATCAATATTGAAAGGGGCATCACGAACAGGGGTGGCGACACCGAAGAAGCCTAACGCGGTATCCACTCGCTTCCCGCGTAATTTCCCTTTCAGGGAGGTGCGCTCACTGCCCGGCGCATTCACCCACTCCCCATCAACCGTCAGCGTTGAGAATCCGGTATCCAGCAGACCATTATTCAACTTCAGCGTGCTGCCGTTGATCGCGAAATCGCCGTCGATGCGGCCGTACTTCTGCCCCCACAGCCAGCACTCTGCGCAACGTAATTGCAAATCAGGCCAGTTCTCGAACGCCACCCGGTTATTGCTGTAAAGGTTGCTGCCAATAGGTTTCCCGGTGGATGCCGTTGCCGATGGGTTGTAGTAGAGATAGCGAATATCGGCCAGCCACGGCGCGTTATCGCGCACCGTCAGTGAAGCATTAATCTCGCGTCCCTGTGCGTCGATTTTCGTGCCGCCCGGCTGTGGCTGCGAGACAATGCTCAGGTTATTCCAACTCTGGCCCGCCATCTTCAACGCAGGCGTGCGCAACGTGATTTTATCGGGGAACTGCGCCGCGCTACCGACTCTGTCGGCTGCGCCCTGCCGGAACAGTGCCAGCCACTGAGCGCCATCCATCGGCGGCAGGTTTAATTCAATGCCCGGGCTATCCGGGAGTGGCGGCACGCTGTGGCTGTCTGAAGCCCAAATCGCGCGATCCAGCGTGAGTTTTTTATTCAGCAGCCAGCGGCTGTTCACCTGATCTTTCGGACCCATATTGCCGGTCAGATCGAAATGGTTTAAATCCCCCTGCACATTCAGCTTGACCGGTAACGGCTGCCCCGCTTTTTTATCCGCCGGGGCAGGAAGCTGACTGTTGATGTTTTTCAGGTCGCCCGTCAAATCGACTTTGTAGTTGGCCGTGCCTTTGTACGGAAGCTCAATGGCCACTTTTCCCTGCCACGGGATGCTGCCACTGACTGCCTCTTCGACCTGTTTTGGCAACACGCCCATCCGGGTTGGCTGCCAGTTAGCATTCATATTGACGGCCACCTGATAGGCTTTTGCGCCTTCGGTGGTCGAGAAGTCGACCTTCAGGGGTTGATTAAACCAGTTGGCGGTCATCGGCCCGCTTTTCAAATCGCCATTATCGAAGCTAAATTCACCACGCAGGTTTTTCAGCGTGCTGTCCAGCGGCTTGATATACAACTCATTGTTGTCCAGACGCACATCGCCCTTCGCTTTGACCAGCGAGCCATTAAGGGGAATATCAAGATGTAAGCGAGCATTCACATCGCCATCCAGCTGCAGCTCGTCAAGCGTAGCGCCCAGTGAATCTTTCAGCGGCGTGTCTTTGAAGTACGGGCCAACCGCCTTGCCTGGTCCGGCAATCTGCGAATCGATAATCAATTTTTCTTTGGCGTAATCCGGGATTGCCGCGTTGAGGTTATGTGCTGTCACCCCCCCGAGCGCCACCTTATCGGCCTGCATCCACAGCCCATCGTTGAGGAAGTTAAGATCGATATTGAGGTGAGTCAGTGCAGGCCAGTCAGGCTGGAAAGCAAACGTGGCATTGTGCAGCGGAACCCAGACCTGGAACTGCCCTTCGTTGTGAGGATACGGGAACAGGTGCGGGTTACCGCTGTACACCAGCGTCGAGTTATCCGATTGCCCGCCCTTGATCGCCGAGCTGAGATAATCGACCAGCTCTTTACCCATCAGATTTTCCGGGAAATAACGCCAGGCCTGGCCACCATCATTCGTACTGATACCGGCCAGAATGCCGAGCCACGGTTCATCCCCTTCCGGTTGAAGCCAACGGAAACCGCCATGGGCATGAACCCCGGTGGCCTGTACGTCAATATCGCGCCCGTCCAGCATAAAGCCTTTTTCGTTCTTCACCCAAGAGAGGTTTGCCACCCCTTTGGCCACTTCGAGCGGCGCGCGGAACACCGTCTCATAAGGCATTTTGGCGTTATCGATGTTGACGCTCACGGCGCCATTCTCCACGCTGCCTTCCGCTCTGCCGGAGAAATGCTCTGCGCCAGGCAGCAGCTTCCACTGCTTCCAGCTCAGGTTGCTCCAGGCCGCCTGGAAACGGGTCTTTTCTGTCGCCTGCAAAGGAATGTCGAGTGCCAGGCCATCAATCTGTCCTGCGGGCTGGGTCGTCTGCCAGATTTCGCCCAGCGACGGCGAAAGCTTATCGACTATCGGTTTCAGCCCGGCTAATCCGCTGAGTTCCAGATTGCTGGCACGAATACGTAATTCATCGCTGCGGGTGTTATCTTTACCGCCAACATTCTGGTCCGGGATCCAGGCCATCGCCAGCGCACCCTGCGGCCAGCGTTTACCATCAATCGCAATGCGGGTGTCAGGAATGTGGAATGCCCAGCCGGCGTTTTCACGCGTAAGATGAGCCGTCAGGTTATCCACGGCCAGCTCATGCGGCTGTTGGTCGCCCTGCCAGCTAGCGCCGCCCTTTTTCAGCCAAACGTCACCGCTGGCAATGTCACCTTTATCCAGTGTCATCCAGCCTTCGAGGCTGAAGCGCGCCGAGGTCAGCGCAATTTTGTCCTGCATCCAGCGGCCCAGCCACGGTTTCACGTCAATGTCGTCGGCCTGTACCCACAGACGTCCTTCATTCAGCAGGCCATTCTCATCACGCAGATCCATGCGGACTTTCATCACCCCGTGCTGCCCGGTAAGGCTGGAGAGGCTAAGCTCGCCTTCGGCTCGGTGGCGGTTTTTACCGTTAAGCCAGGTAAGCTGAGGGATCGCCAGTTCTGCACGCTGGCCGGAGACGGTCAGGAAACTAAGATGGCTGTCGCGAAGTGTAAATTGATCAAACTGACGCAGGAAAAGATCGCCGATGCGGTCGGTCTTCAGTTGACCGCTTCCGTCGTTATGTTGCAGTGGGCTATCAGTGCGAATTTGCAGCTGCCAGAACGTCAGCTCGCGGAACTGCCAGCGGAAATGCAGCAGGCTTTGCCAGATATCGAGCGCCAGCGTAACGCGCTTAACGGAGAGCTGGCCGCCGTCTTTCATCTCGGCTTTAACGTCACGGACTTCCAGCGTTGGGCCGTAGTTCTCCCAACTGGCCTTCAGTTTTGAGGCGTCGACGGGGTGGCCCGTCGAGGCTGAAATTTTCTCGAGCAGCTGCGGACGCCATTTGTCCAGCTGTGGCAATACGAGACGCAGGCCACTGACCAGCAGCGCGACGATAACAATCAATGTTGCCACCGTGATCAGTAAGACTCCAGGCAAGCGCCTCACGCTTCTCTCCTTGTCGCAGCCAGCAAACTACATCATCACTACGTCAAATTGTTCCTGATTATAGAGCGGCTCAATCTGAACCTTCACCTGCTTACCGACGAAGATTTCCACTTCAGCCAGCGCGTGCGACTCTTCCCCTTTCAGCGTTTCAGCGACCGCGGCTGACGCGTAGACCAGGAAGCGATCGGAGTCGTAAGCATGATGCACACGGACAATCTCTCGCATGATTTCATAGCATACCGTTTCGACTGTTTTTACGGTACCGCGACCATGACAGGTCGGACACTCGTTGCACAGCACATGCTCCACGCTTTCTCGGGTACGCTTGCGCGTCATCTCCACCAGGCCCAGTTGGGAAAAGCCGTTGATGCTGGTCTTGACGCGATCTTTGCTCAGCGCCTGCTCCAGAGAGTGCAGCACCCGGCGACGGTGATCGTCATTACTCATGTCGATAAAGTCGATGATAATGATGCCGCCAAGGTTACGTAACCGCAGCTGGCGGGCAATCGCCTGCGTGGCTTCGATATTGGTATTGAAAATGGTGTCGTCGAGGTTACGGTGGCCAACAAAGGCCCCGGTATTGATGTCGACGGTGGTCATCGCTTCGGTTTGATCGATAACCAGATAGCCGCCGGATTTCAACTCGACCTTACGTTCCAGCGCACGCTGAATTTCGTTTTCGACATCAAAGAGATCGAAAATCGGCTGACGACCACTGTAATGCTCAAGCTTACTGGTCATCTCCGGCATGTATTCAGCGGTGAACTCCATCAGCGATTCAAAGGTCAGACGGGAATCCACGCGAATTCGGTCAAGCTGTGCATCGGCGAAATCACGTAACACGCGCTGCGCCAGCGCCAGCTCGCCGTACATCTGGTAGCGGGTTTGTGGGCGTTTCTTACGCTCCATCACTTTGGTCCAGACGCGCTTCAGGTATGCGGCATCAGAAGCCAAATCGTCTTCACAGACACCTTCTGCTGCGGTACGAATGATAAAACCGCCCTGCTCATCGCAGTAATCAGCCACCACGCGTTTCAGGCGTTCACGTTCTGCTTCGCTTTCAATGCGCTGCGAAACGCCCACGTGAGAAGCACCCGGCATGAAGACCAGATAGCGGGAAGGTATGGTGATGTCAGTGGTCAGACGCGCCCCTTTGGTCCCCAGCGGATCTTTCACCACCTGGACCATGAGATCCTGCCCCTGGCGCACCAGTTCAGAGATGTCACGGACAGTAAACTGTTTTTGCTCATCACCCGCCACGCATTCGGTGTGCGGCATGATGTCAGAGGCGTGAAGAAACGCGGCCTTGTCCAGGCCAATATCTACAAATGCCGCCTGCATACCAGGCAGTACGCGACTCACCCGACCTTTGTAGATATTGCCTACGATCCCGCGTCGAGCTTCCCGCTCAATGTGAATTTCCTGAAGAATGCCACCGTCAATGTACGCCACGCGGGTTTCTGAAGGCGTTACGTTCACTAATAATTCAGCTGTCATGTGTATCCCTTTGCTCACGCAGTGAGTTAAAATTACCCAGCAACTCATACGTTTCCACCAGCGGTAAGCCGACTACGGCGTGATAGCTGCCTTCAATCCTCCTGACGAAGCAACCACCCAGCCCTTGAATACCGTATGCACCTGCTTTATCCATCGGCTCACCGCTGGCGATGTAACCGAGGATATCCTCTTCTGATAGCACTCTGAACGTCACTTCCGTGGTCACCAGGCAGTCAATGGTCTGTAACCTGTCTGCCAGCGCCACTGCGGTCATCACCTGATGGGTGTGCCCGGAAAGCTGGCGCAGCATCACGGCAGCATGTTCGACATCACGTGGCTTTTCCAACACTTCGCCATTCAGCACCACAATGGTATCTGAACCCAATACCGGCAAATCTTTTGGCGCAATGGCAACGCCCGCCAGAGCTTTCTCGCGGGCAAGGCGGGAAACATAGTGGCGGGCGCTCTCATTGGCCTGACGCTGCTCTTCAATACCCGGCAGCAGACGTTCGAAGCTGACACCCAGTTGAGTCAGTAACTCCTGACGACGCGGAGAACCGGAAGCAAGATAAAGCATTGTCATAAAGGCCTTTATTGTACAGCGAATTGTTGACGGATTTTACGCATCAGCAGGAATATCCACGGCCAGAGTACACCGTTAACGACGCTACTCCAGAATACTTCCGGTCGGAAAGAGACGTTGATCACTAAAAACTCTGACCAGAAAACCACGATATCCACCGCCAGTGACAGCATCATCACCACCAGCGCCTGTTGCCATAGCGCCAGATTACGGAACAGCTGATATTTCAGCGCAACCAGATAGGCAATGATACTGAGTGACAGCGCGCGCACGCCAAGCGTAGAGCCGCTAATCAGATCCAGTATGGCACCCATAATGAATCCTGTGCCGACATTCACCCGATGAGGGAGCGCCAGGATCCAGTAGAGCAGGATAAGCAGCACCCAGTTTGGCCGGTAGACCAACAGGTCATCCGGCCAGGGCATGACCTGGAGCAGAAGGGCAACCAGAAAAGAAAGCCAGATAACCCAGCGACCCTGGCTTCGATAACTGGCCACTACTGCCCTCCTGACGAAGGTGTGGAAGGAGCCGGTGTGATACCTGTCGCAGGTGCTGGCACGGGCGCAGGCGGCCCCATGGTGTCGGCAGCAGGCAGAACCTGAGGCATCATCTGCATCAGACGTTCATTTGCCACACGATGCACCTCTTCCGGGGTCATCGGGTTGGTACCGTTACGATCGGCACCCCACAGCAGCAGCAGATAACGCAGGCGCTGCAGACCGGCCGTCGGACGCGCCTGAATCACCGTGTAAGCACGCTGAGTATCCAGTTTGACGGAAGAGACGACGCCAACCGGATAACCTTCAGGGAAACGCCCCCCCAACCCGGAAGTCACCAGCACATCACCCACACGAATATCGGTATTTGCAGGCAAATGCTCAAGTTGCAGATCGTCGGTACACCCGTTGCCGGCGGCAATGACACGAATGTCGTTACGCAGGACCTGAATCGGTAACGCATGAGTTGCATCGCAGATAAGCAGTACGCGGCTGGTCAGTTTTGCCACCGCGACAACCTGACCGACAACACCTTTGTCGCTGATCACTGGCTGACCTTCGTAGACGCCATTGACGCTACCTTTGTCGATAACCACCTGATCGCTGTAAGGATCGTTGACCGTCGAGATCACCTGGGTGACCATTTTTTGCTCATCCTGGCGCAGCGGCGAACCTAACAATTCACGAAGACGGGCGTTTTCCTGCTTGTACTGTCCCATCATCAGCAAATCACTGTTTTTCAGCAGCAGCTCCTGACGCAGCGCGCGGTTTTCCAGCTCAAGCTGATCGCGGGAGGCCAAAGTTTGAGAGATGCTATCCAGTAATTCGCGGGGACCGTTGGAAACAAAATAGAAAGGGCTGACGGCAGTATCCATGTACGTTCTGATTTGACTGAACGTACCGAGGCGGCTGTCGGCAATGATGATACCAAGCGCCACCAAAACCGCCAGAATAAGGCGGATCTGTAGCGATGGGCCACGGCTAAAAATGGGCTTCATAGGCTATGCGTATTCTCGTGTCAGGGAAATCAAGGGGCAGCCCGTAAGCTACCCCAGACTTCTGGCTGACTACTCTTCGCTAAACAAGTCGCCGCCGTGCATGTCGATCATTTCCAGCGCCTTGCCGCCGCCACGGGCAACACAGGTCAGTGGATCTTCTGCAACTACGACAGGAATTCCTGTCTCTTCCATTAACAGGCGGTCGAGGTTACGCAGCAGCGCACCACCACCGGTCAGAACCATACCACGCTCGGAAATGTCGGATGCCAGTTCCGGCGGACACTGTTCCAGAGCGACCATGACCGCACTCACGATCCCGGTCAGAGGTTCCTGCAGCGCTTCAAGGATTTCGTTGGAGTTCAGCGTGAAGCCACGCGGCACACCTTCAGCCAGGTTACGGCCACGAACTTCGATTTCACGCACTTCATCGCCCGGGTAAGCGGAACCGATTTCATGCTTGATGCGCTCTGCGGTTGCTTCACCGATCAGAGAGCCGTAGTTACGGCGAACGTAGTTGATGATGGCTTCGTCGAAACGGTCACCACCGATACGTACGGAGGAGGAGTACACCACGCCGTTCAGAGAGATAACGGCCACTTCAGTCGTACCACCACCGATATCAACCACCATGGAACCGGTCGCTTCGGACACTGGCAAACCAGCACCGATTGCCGCCGCCATTGGCTCTTCAATCAGGAAGACTTCACGAGCGCCAGCGCCCTGTGCAGATTCACGGATTGCACGACGTTCAACCTGAGTTGCGCCGACCGGCACACAGACCAGAACACGCGGGCTTGGACGCATGAAGCTGTTGCTGTGAACCTGCTTGATGAAGTGCTGCAGCATTTTCTCTGTCACGAAGAAATCGGCAATAACGCCGTCTTTCATTGGACGGATAGCCGCGATGTTGCCAGGCGTACGACCCAGCATCTGCTTGGCGTCATGACCGACGGCAGCAACGCTTTTTGGCGAGCCGGCACGATCCTGACGAATGGCCACAACGGAAGGCTCATTCAGTACGATGCCTTGTCCTTTTACGTAAATCAGGGTATTCGCGGTACCCAGGTCAATGGACAGGTCATTGGAAAACATGCCACGAAATTTTTTCAACATACTAAGGGATAATCCTGAAAGCTGGGGCGGAAAACAAAATCCGCTTACTTTACCAACCACACGCAGCAGCGACAAGGCGCAAAAACCATCTGCTACGGTGAAAATTAGTGCAGTTCGTTTCCTTTGTTACAATTTCGACCTGACACTGTCAGGGCCGCAGCACTCCTCGCTTGCATTGCAACCTGTCAAAGGACGATCACTGGCTCATTGTCTGTAACAACACGGCAGGCAGTCATGCACACCCCCGGGAGAACAGCGCGCGTTATTCTACGTGAAAATGCAGCAAACGGCAGATCAAACAGAGTATCTTTGCGAATATTTTTTTACGCTAGTGTCAAGTGGTTGTGAAGCGGCGATAAAATCGCCCTGACCGCCCAAAACACCACACTCTCTCAGCACCTGCCACTCTCTGCGGCTACGTAAGCCGGTGGCAAAAACCTTCGTGGGAGTTCCTTTACAGGCCTCCACCAGGCTTTGCACCAATAACTGGTTCTCGCTGCGCTTTTCAATGTTGCGCACCAGACCCGGATGAAGCTTGACGATTTCCACCGACAGTTCCTTAATCCAGTTGGTGCTAACCAGCGTTAATCCCGCCTGAACCACCACCACGCGAACCCCTAATGCGGTGATTAAACGCATTACCGGCTGTAAACGACTGATATGTTGACAAACATCTGCCTCTGCAAGTTCAAAAATAATCCGCTTTCGCTGCGATTTTTCACATTGCATCAGCGTATCCCGCAGCCAGCGCTGGAATCGGGGACGAATCAGTGACTCCGCCGTCACCTGCAACGCCAGGTTTTCTTCAGGCCAGAAGGAGAGAAACGGCAGTAAACGGGTAATTTGCAGACGGTCATACTCTTCGGCAAGACCAAACTCCAGCACCATCGGCATGTATTCCGCCGCGCTGACTTCTTCTTTACCGTCATAAATTCGGCACATCAGTTCACGATGCTGAACACTCCCATCGTAGCTCACCGCCGGCTTTTGATAAAAACGCGGCCCGCCGCGATGAAGCATCTGCTCAATCAGGGTGCGCCAGCGTACATTGCCGCGACCTTTTTCGGGCAGAGAATCATCATACACGGCCCAGCTATTGCTCCCCTGCAGAACCGCATTGCGCACCGCCGCGTCAGCATGGTCCATGACTTGCTCAGTCGTTTGGCCACTGCGCCAGGCGCAGATACCGATGTGCATCATGTCATCCTGATCGAGGATTTTGGTCGGCGGGAGTGCATCCAGCGCTTTCAGCAGCTGTCCGGCAATACTGTCCGCTTCTTTTAACGTGCGGTGGGGTAACAACACGGCGAAATCACTGCGCTGATAGCGGGCCAGCAGCGCCCCGGGATAGCGCATCAGGAAAGTGGAAAGCATATTAATGATAATAAAGAAGTGTTCTTCAACGGCCTCACGCCCCCACTGATCCCGCACCATATTAAATTCCGGGAGACGAATCAGCATGACAATCCCATGAGACCCCACTTTCTCCTGATCTTCCAACAGGGTGGCCAGTTGATTATCAAAAAACAGGCGGTTGCTGAGGCCCGTTTTGGTGTCCTGTGCAGCATAAGAACGAATCAGGGTATCCATGCGGCTACGCTGCTCGCTGGCAAACTGCAATTCCGAGAGCAGCGTATCCAGCGCACTGCTGGTCCGGGCTGGCCATTCGTGCACGCTTCCCCGCACCTGAAGCCCGCGTTCACCGTTCAGAATACGCGTCGAACGCAGCTCCAGCAGTTCCTGACCGGCCAGTTGATTTCGCAGCCAGCGCACGGAAAAGAAGATAATCAGCACCATAAAGCCAATCGCGATGGTCAACGGTGCCGTCGTCAGCAAGGAGTGGAAATAATTCACCATCGGATCAAGGTAAACCATACGAATGGTCATTCCCGGATGTTTTACCGACTCGACGCTGAGCTCGCGATACTGGTAGTTGCTGCCCAACGGGCGGTAGCTACTTTTACGGGAATGGCTGAAAACAGTTTTATTATCGACAATGAAATCGATGCGCACGACGTCAACCGGCACCAGAATTTCATCAAGCTGATCGTTGAGCTGGTTGAAGGGCGTGCTCACCAGGCGAGAGTCGACTACCGTTGCGACGGCCCGAGCCCGATACTCTATCTTGTATTGAATACCGTTATAGAAACTGAGCGAACAGCCAATCAGGGTGACAAAGATTGTCAGGCCCGTCAGTAGCGTTACAAAAGCAGAAAATTTCGTCGTTAATCGCATCCCTGTATTAACTCCGTTAATCAAAAAACAGCCCGATCTGGCCGGACACCTGCAGAGGTAAAAAATTAGTAAGCACTAACTACCATACTAAAAAGAACCTGCATACTACCAGAGTGAGTGAATCTGGCAATTTATTGCGATAGGTCGGCTTCATGTTGTAGATAGCGAGTATAGTCGTCAGAAATTATTTTCCAATCATTGAGCAACTGAGGAAGGATTATGCAGGCATTAATCTTAGAACAGCAGGACGGTAAAACCCTCGCATCGGTCCAGACCATTGAGGAAAGCCAGCTGCCACAAGGTGAAGTCACGGTCGATATCCAGTGGTCTAGCCTGAACTATAAAGACGCACTGGCGATCACCGGCACAGGCAAAATCATCCGCAATTTCCCGATGGTACCCGGCATTGATTTCGCAGGCACCGTCCATAGCAGCGAAGATCCTCGCTTTCATCCAGGCCAGCAGGTGCTCCTGACCGGCTGGGGCGTGGGTGAAAATCACTGGGGCGGCCTGGCGCAGCGCGCCCGCGTGAAAGGCGACTGGCTGGTTGCTCAGCCTGAAGGAATGGACGCCCGTCAGGCGATGATTATCGGCACCGCCGGCTTCACCGCGATGCTGTGTGTTATGGCGCTGGAAGATGCCGGTATTCGCCCTCAGGATGGCGAAATTGTGGTCACCGGTGCTAGCGGCGGTGTTGGCAGCGCGGCCATCGCGCTGCTGCATAAGCTGGGTTATCAGGTGGCTGCCGTTTCGGGTCGCGAAAGCACCCACGAGTATCTGAAGCGCCTCGGTGCCAGCCGTATTTTAGCTCGCGATGAATTTGCGGAAACTCGCCCACTGGAAAAACAGCTGTGGGCCGGTGCCATCGATACCGTTGGCGATAAAGTGCTCGCTAAAGTGCTCGCACAGATGAACTACGGTGGCTGCGTTGCGGCTTGTGGTCTGGCGGGTGGCTTCGCGCTACCGACAACCGTGATGCCTTTTATCCTGCGCAATGTGCGTTTGCAGGGCGTAGACTCCGTTATGACCCCTGCAGCGCGCCGCGCGGAAGCATGGAAACGTCTGGTGCAGGATCTGCCAGCGTCCTTCTATCAGCAAAGCGCGACGGAAATTACGCTGGCGCAGGCACCTGAATTTGCCAATAAGATCATGAACAATCAGATTCAGGGTCGTACTTTGGTGAAGGTGGCCTAATCTTCAAATTTTCGTGACATATTCGCGTTAATTTCCCTCCTCCGTCATGCTTAGTAAAAATGCATGATGGAGGATGCCATGAAGTTAAAGAAGCTAACGGAAGCCGATGTCACCGCGGAATCCGTGTTTATGCTCCAGCGCCGCCAGGTGCTAAAAATGTTAGGCGTGAGCGCCACCGCGCTGACCTTACCGGCAACGGCTCAGGCTGATTTGTTGAGCTGGTTTAAAGGTAATAACCGCCCACCCGCCCCCTCCGGAAAACCACTGACCTTCTCGCAGCCTGCTGAATGGCAGAATAAACTCACCCTGACACCGGAAGATAAGGTCACGGGATATAACAATTTTTACGAGTTTGGACTGGATAAAGCCGATCCTGCTGCTAACGCCGGAAGCCTGGTCACCGATCCGTGGAAATTGACGATCGGCGGCGAAGTTGCCAAACCTCTGACGCTTGACCATGACGATCTCACCAAACGCTTCCCCCTTGAGCAGCGAATTTATCGCATGCGCTGCGTCGAAGCCTGGTCAATGGTAGTGCCGTGGATTGGTTTTCCGCTGCACAAACTGCTGGAATTAGTGGAACCCACCCGCGAGGCAAAGTATGTCGCCTTCAAGACGATCTTTGCCCCGGAACAAATGCCCGGCCAAAAAGACCGCTTTATCGGAGGCGGGTTGGCTTATCCCTATGTCGAAGGCCTGCGTATAGATGAAGCGATGCATCCCCTGACCTTCCTAACGACGGGCGTCTATGGCAAAGCACTCCCACCACAGAACGGTGCCCCCATCCGTCTGACCGTCCCGTGGAAATATGGCTTTAAAGGCATCAAATCCATTGTCAGTATCACACTGACGAAAGAGCAGCCGCCCTGTACCTGGAATCTGGCGGCGCCGGATGAATACGGGTTTTATGCCAACGTCAATCCACACGTTGACCATCCTCGCTGGTCGCAGGCATCCGAGCGGTTTATCGGTCCGGGCGGCGTGCTGGATGTGAAGCGCCAGCCTACGCTGCTGTTTAACGGCTATGCCGATCAGGTGGCTTCGCTGTATCGCGGCCTTAATTTACGGGAGTATTTCTGAGTGCGTTTAACAGCAAAACAGATTACCTGGCTGAAGGTAGCCTTGCATCTTGCGGCCTTTTTACCCTTTGTCTGGTTGTTTTGGGCGGGTTCACAAGGTTACTTTAGCGCGGATCCGGCGAAGGATATTCAGCACTTTACCGGTAGGATGGCTCTGAAACTGCTGCTGGCGACCTTGCTGATTTCTCCGCTTGCGCGCTACGCTAAACAGCCCTTATTGATCCGCACTCGCCGCCTGTTAGGCGTATGGTGTTTTGCGTGGGCCACGTTGCACCTCACCAGCTATGCACTGCTGGAGCTGGGGATTAACAATCTGGGGTTGCTTGGACAGGAAGTGGTGACACGGCCTTATCTGACGTTGGGCCTCATTTGTTGGGTCATATTACTGGCGCTGGCGGTTACGTCGTTCCAGCTTGCGCAGCGTAAACTGGGCCCGCGCTGGCAGAAATTACATAACTTCGTCTATCTGGTGGCGATCCTCGCCCCGATCCATTATCTGTGGTCGGTGAAGGTGCTTTCCCCTCAGCCGATCCTCTACGCCATCGCCGCTTTCGCGCTTTTAGCGTGGCGTCATAAGAAGTTCCGCCAATGGTGGCGTTAATTGGCGATTATGTGCAGTTTCCTGCAGATCTCCCGCACTACGTCTGACTTTTTCGCCCTTGAGGTTGATAATCTTCCCTGATAAGACCAGTATTTAGCTGCCAAATGCTACGAAATCGTTATAATGTGCGACTTTGGTTTTCCTGACAGGGGTTTTTGGCCTCTGAAAAGGTGACAAGCGCGCATCGAAGGTATATTTTGTTTTTTACCGGAGAATGGCAGGAGATAGCAGCACAATGGCCCACAAGTCACGCATTTTGCTTTTAAACGGACCGAACCTCAATATGCTCGGAACCCGTGAGCCGGAGAAGTATGGCACCCTGACGCTGGCGGAGATCGTTAACCGTCTGAGTACAGAAGCCGATGCTCTGAATGTGTCGCTGGATCATCTGCAATCTAACGCAGAGTATGCGATCATCGACCGAATTCATCAGGCTAAAGACAACATTGACTATATCCTGATCAATCCGGCCGCGTTCACGCATACCAGCGTGGCAATTCGCGATGCGCTGTTGGCGGTCAGTATCCCGTTTATCGAGATTCATCTGAGCAACGTGCACGCTCGCGAGCCGTTCCGCCATCACTCATATCTCTCTGATATCGCTGCCGGCGTCATCTGCGGACTCGGCGCTGACGGCTATTCATACGCTTTACAGACGGCGGTAAAACGCCTGTCACAATCACACTAAACAAAGAGTACGGAACCCACTCATGGATATTCGTAAGATTAAAAAACTGATCGAGCTGGTTGAAGAATCAGGCATCTCCGAACTGGAAATTTCTGAAGGCGAAGAGTCTGTACGCATCAGCCGTGCAGCGCCAGCAGGCAGCTACCCGGTAATGCAACAGGCTTACGCTGCGCCAATGATGCAACAGCAAGCTGCACCGGCTGTCGCCGCACCAGCAGCAGCTGAAGCGCCAGCGGCAAAAGCAGAAATCAGTGGTCACATCGTACGCTCCCCAATGGTTGGTACCTTCTACCGCACCCCAAGCCCGGACGCTAAAGCGTTCATCGAAGTGGGCCAGAAGGTGAACGTGGGTGATACCCTGTGCATCGTTGAAGCCATGAAAATGATGAACCAGATCGAAGCTGACAAAGCGGGTACCGTGAAGGCTATCCTGATCGAAAGTGGTCAACCGGTAGAATTTGACGAGCCGCTGGTCGTCATCGAGTAACGAGGCGAACATGCTGGATAAAATTGTCATCGCCAACCGTGGCGAGATTGCACTGCGTATTCTTCGTGCCTGTAAAGAACTGGGCATCAAGACCGTCGCTGTGCACTCCACTGCGGATCGCGATTTAAAACACGTACTTCTGGCGGATGAGACGGTCTGTATCGGCCCGGCTGCTTCCGTAAAAAGCTATCTGAATATCCCGGCGATCATCAGCGCAGCTGAAATCACTGGCGCAGTAGCGATTCACCCGGGTTACGGCTTCCTGTCTGAGAACGCGAACTTTGCTGAGCAGGTTGAGCGCTCCGGCTTCATTTTCATCGGCCCAAAAGCCGACACGATTCGCCTGATGGGCGACAAAGTGTCTGCCATCACCGCCATGAAAAAAGCGGGTGTACCTACCGTTCCTGGTTCTGACGGCCCGCTGGGCGACGACATGGACGCTAACCGTGCGCATGCTAAGCGCATTGGTTATCCGGTTATCATCAAGGCCTCTGGCGGCGGCGGCGGTCGCGGTATGCGCGTTGTGCGCAGCGATGCCGACCTGGCTCAGTCCATTGCCATGACCAAAGCAGAAGCGAAAGCCGCTTTCAGCAATGACATGGTCTATATGGAAAAATACCTGGAAAATCCTCGTCACATCGAGATCCAGGTTTTGGCAGACGGTCAGGGTAACGCAATCTATCTGGCAGAACGTGACTGCTCCATGCAGCGTCGTCATCAGAAAGTGGTCGAAGAAGCACCAGCACCGGGTATCACCCCGGAACTGCGTCGCTACATCGGCGAGCGTTGTTCTAAAGCCTGTGTGGATATCGGCTACCGTGGCGCAGGTACCTTTGAGTTCCTGTTCGAAAACGGTGAGTTCTACTTCATTGAGATGAACACCCGTATCCAGGTTGAACACCCGGTTACCGAGATGATCACCGGCGTGGACCTGATCAAAGAGCAGCTGCGTATCGCTGCCGGTCAGCCTCTGTCCATCAAACAGGAAGAAGTGCAGGTGCGCGGTCATGCGGTGGAATGCCGTATCAACGCTGAAGATCCAAACACCTTCCTGCCAAGCCCGGGCAAAATCACTCGTTTCCACGCACCAGGCGGTTTTGGTGTGCGTTGGGAGTCTCATATCTACGCCGGTTACACCGTACCGCCGTACTATGACTCAATGATTGGTAAGCTGATTTGTTACGGCGAAACGCGTGACGTCGCGATTTCTCGCATGAAGAACGCCCTGCAGGAACTGATCATCGATGGCATCAAAACCAACGTTGATCTGCAGATGCGCATCATGAGCGACGAGAACTTCCAGCATGGTGGAACTAACATCCACTATCTGGAGAAAAAACTCGGTCTGCACGAGAAGTAATGCTCGTCGTCTGACGTGATGACAAAAGGCCGGCACTCCCGGCCTTTTTCTTTTTCTCTCCCCTAACCAGCCCCTTAAGGTACAATCCCCGCTTTACATTCACCCTGGGAGCCTTATGGACGCGCGTTTTGTTCAGGCCCACAAAGAAGCCCGCTGGGCGTTGTGGCTAACCCTCAGTTATCTCGCTGCATGGTTAGCGAGTGCTTACATACCAAATTCATTACAGGGATTTACCGGCCTGCCGCACTGGTTTGAAATGGCCTGCCTGCTGATGCCGCTGGTGTTTATTCTGTTGTGCTGGGCGATGGTGAAATTCATCTATCGCGATATTTCGCTGGAGGATGACAATGCAGCTTGAAGTCATTCTGCCGCTGGTCGCCTATTTGGTGGTGGTGTTTGGGTTGTCCGTGTATGCGATGCGCAAGCGTTCGACCGGAACCTTCCTCAACGAATATTTTCTCGGCAGCCGTTCGATGGGCGGCTTTGTGCTGGCGATGACCCTGACCGCCACCTACATCAGCGCCAGCTCGTTTATCGGCGGGCCGGGTGCCGCCTATAAGTATGGCCTTGGCTGGGTACTGCTGGCGATGATCCAGCTGCCTGCGGTCTGGCTCTCACTTGGCGTGCTGGGGAAAAAATTCGCTATCCTCGCCCGACGCTATAACGCGGTGACGCTGAACGATATGCTGTTCGCCCGCTATCAGAGCCGATTGCTGGTCTGGTTAGCAAGCCTGAGTTTGTTGGTCGCCTTTATCGGGGCAATGACCGTGCAGTTTATCGGCGGTGCACGCCTGCTGGAAACCGCCGCAGGAATTCCCTACGAAACAGGCTTACTGATTTTCGGTATCAGCATCGCACTCTATACCGCGTTTGGCGGTTTCCGCGCCAGCGTACTAAACGATGCCATGCAGGGTCTGGTGATGCTGATTGGCACTATCGTGCTGCTGGTGGGGATCGTTCATGCCGCAGGCGGCCTGGGCCATGCGGTGCAAACACTTGAGCAAATCGACCCTAAATTGGTTTCCCCGCAGGGCGCCGACGATATCCTTTCACCGACCTTTATGACCTCCTTCTGGGTTCTGGTCTGCTTTGGCGTGATTGGCCTGCCGCATACCGCCGTGCGCTGTATTTCCTATAAGGACAGCAAAGCGGTTCATCGCGGTATTATTATCGGTACGGTGGTGGTGGCTATTCTGATGCTGGGCATGCACCTGGCAGGCGCCCTGGGGCGTGCCGTGATCCCCGACCTGACGGTGCCGGATCTGGTGATCCCGACGTTAATGGTCAAAGTGCTGCCGCCGTTCGCCGCCGGGATCTTCCTCGCCGCCCCCATGGCCGCAATCATGTCGACGATCAACGCGCAACTTTTGCAGAGTTCCGCTACGATCATCAAAGATCTGTATCTGAATCTGCACCCGGAACAGATGGAAAATGAGAAGCGCCTTAAACGCATGTCGGCATTGATCACGATGGTGCTGGGAGCTTTGCTGCTGCTGGCCGCGTGGCGACCACCAGAAATGATAATCTGGCTAAACCTGCTGGCTTTCGGCGGACTTGAAGCCGTATTCCTGTGGCCGCTGGTGCTTGGGCTGTACTGGGAACGTGCCAACGCCGCGGGTGCACTCAGCGGCATGATTGTCGGCGGCTTACTGTATGCCGTGCTCGCCTCGTTTAATATCCAGTATCTGGGCTTCCATCCGATTGTGCCTTCGCTACTGTTAAGTTTGCTGGCGTTTGTGGTGGGAAACCGTTTCGGTCAGTCCTCCCCGCAGACCGCCTTGATTTCTACTGATAAATAAAGAGTTTTGCCATGCCTTGGATCCAACTGAAACTGAACACCACGGGCGCGAATGCTGAGGAGCTTAGCGATGCGCTGATGGAAGCCGGTGCCGTCTCCATCACTTTCCAGGATACTCACGACACGCCTGTGTTTGAGCCACTGCCGGGGGAAACCCGTCTGTGGGGCGATACCGACGTCATTGGCCTGTTCGATGCCGAAACCGACATGAAAGAAGTGGTCGCCATTCTTGAGCATCACCCACTGCTCGGCGCAGGTTTCGTGCATAAAATCGAACAGCTGGAAGACAAAGACTGGGAACGCGAGTGGATGGATAATTTCCACCCGATGCAGTTCGGCAAACGTCTGTGGATTTGCCCAAGCTGGCGCGACGTGCCGGACGAAAATGCCGTGAACGTGATGCTTGATCCTGGTCTGGCCTTCGGGACCGGGACCCACCCGACCACATCCTTGTGTCTGCAATGGCTGGATGGACTGGATCTCGTCGGAAAAACGGTGATCGACTTTGGCTGTGGCTCGGGGATCCTCGCCATTGCCGCGCTGAAATTAGGTGCCGCCAAAGCCATCGGGATCGACATTGATCCGCAGGCCATTCAGGCCAGCCGCGATAACGCCGAACGTAATGGCGTTTCTGACAAGCTGGAACTCTATCTGCCGCAGGACCAGCCAGAGGCCATGAAAGCCGATGTGGTGGTCGCCAACATCCTGGCCGGTCCATTGCGTGAACTGGCACCGTTAATCAGCGTGCTGCCCGTTGAGGGCGGTTTGCTGGGGCTTTCCGGTATTCTGGCAAGCCAGGCCGAGAGCGTCTGCGAAGCCTACACCTCGGTGTTTGCACTCGACCCGGTTGTCGAGAAAGAAGAGTGGTGTCGTATTACAGGTCGTAAACACTAAACGCCTTCTTCGCGCGGTCGCCCGGCCGCGCGAGCATTTTTTCCCTATAGCCCTGACCTTTCCCCACGCTAGAATTCGCCGGTAACTAATTGAGTTATAAAATAATTATTCACTGGACGAATACATGAACGCTTTTAAAGGCAAGGCCGCACTTCTGGCGCTTAGCATCATTCCCCTGTTCGCTTCGGCCTCTCACTGGAGCTATGTCGGTGACGAAGCCCCGGAGCACTGGAGCCAGCTGAGCGACGAATACAAAACCTGCCAGCAGGGAATGAATCAGTCACCCATCAATATCGACACCACTCTCAAAGCCCACCAGCATCCTCTGGAAGTCCACTACGGTCAGGGTCCGGACGTGGTTATCAACAACGGGCATACCATTCAGGCCACCGTAGAGCCAAAAGCGGCAGACAGCATCACGCTGGACGGCCAGTCTTACGCCCTGCAACAGTTCCACTTCCATGCGCCTTCTGAAAACACTGTCCACGGCAAACATGCGGCGATGGAGATGCATCTGGTGCATAAAAATGCTGCCGGTGAAGTGGCGGTCGTCGCCGTGATGTTCAACGTGGGAGCAGCTAACCCGGAGCTGGATAAACTGTGGAGCGTGATGCCGCAAGACGCGGAGAAGGACGCCACGCTCAAAACGGCGATGAACATCAACACACTCGTTCCCGCAGACAGAACTTACTGGCGCTTCAGCGGTTCGTTAACCACCCCTCCGTGTTCAGAGGGTGTCGCGTGGCTGGTCATGAAACATCCACTGACGCTGTCAGAAGCGCAGCTGGAGAAATTTACCCACACGATGCATCACGATAATAATCGTCCGGTACAGCCGCTTCATGGTCGCGTGGTTGTCGAGTAAGTGCGAAAATGCGGCCCATTCACGCAGCTGTGAAATGAGATCCAGTTCGCAATAATCGGGATAATCTGCTGATTAAACCAGCAGGTTATCTCTTTTCTGCTCCATTTACGGTCGTAAAAAACGATAAGTTACGCAAAATTGCATCTGTAGATAAAATCAGCAACTGGCAATAACGCACTGATTTTAATAATTATTAATTTACATCCCTTCGGTTGACTGGTGATTCCTTGATCTACAACACGGGATTGCTCAAAGTTTGGCCTTTCATCTCGTGCAAAAAATGCGTAATATACGCCGCCTTGCAGTCACAGTATGGTCATTTCTTAACTCATGCGCATCGGACACCACCAGCTTAGAAATCGCCTGATCGCAGCGCCCATGGCTGGCATTACTGACAGACCATTCCGGACGCTGTGCTACGAGATGGGAGCAGGTTTAACCGTTTCTGAGATGATGTCCTCCAACCCGCAGGTCTGGGAGAGCGACAAGTCCCGTTTACGGATGGTGCACATTGACGAGCCCGGGATCCGCACCGTGCAAATTGCCGGAAGCGTTCCTGAAGAAATGGCGGAAGCCGCACGTATTAACGTTGAAAGTGGCGCCCAAATTATTGATATCAATATGGGTTGCCCGGCGAAAAAAGTGAATCGCAAGCTTGCAGGTTCAGCCCTTTTGCAACATCCGGAACTGGTGCAGTCTATCCTTTCCGCGGTGGTGAAGGCAGTGGACGTTCCTGTCACTCTCAAGATTCGCACTGGCTGGGCGCCGGACCACCGTAACTGTGTAGAGATTGCCCAACTGGCTGAAGATTGTGGCATTCAGGCTCTGACTATTCACGGACGCACTCGCGCGTGCTTGTTTAACGGAGACGCTGAATACGACAGCATTCGGGCAGTTAAGCAGAAAGTTTCCATTCCGATTATCGCGAATGGTGACATTACTGACCCGCTTAAAGCCAGAGCTGTACTTGACTATACGGGGGCGGATGCCCTGATGATAGGACGTGCAGCTCAGGGAAGACCCTGGATCTTTCGGGAAATCCAGCATTATCTGGACACTGGGGAAATGCTCGCCCCCCTGCCTCTGGCAGAGGTGAAGCGTTTACTTTGTGCACATGTTCGGGAACTGCATGACTTTTACGGTCAGGCAAAGGGGTACCGAATTGCGCGCAAACACGTCTCCTGGTATCTCCAGGAGCACGCTCCAGATGACCAGTTTCGGCGCACATTCAACGCCATAGAGGATGCCAGCTTACAGCTGGAGGCGTTGGAGGCATACTTCGAAAATTTTGCGTAAACAGAAATAAAGAGCTGACAGAACTATGTTCGAACAACGCGTAAATTCTGACGTACTGACCGTTTCTACCGTTAACTCGCAGGATCAGGTAACTCAGAAACCTCTCCGTGACTCGGTTAAACAGGCACTGAAGAACTATTTTGCTCAACTGAACGGTCAGGATGTTAATGACCTGTATGAGCTGGTACTGGCTGAAGTAGAACAGCCCCTGTTGGACATGGTGATGCAATACACCCGTGGTAACCAGACCCGCGCTGCCCTGATGATGGGCATCAACCGCGGTACTCTGCGTAAGAAACTGAAAAAATACGGCATGAACTAAGTTTCGTTCATGACGTTGAAAAAGGCGCACTTCGGCATGGGGTTGCGCCTTTTTTAATGCCTGAAAAACCGCTGCTTTCTCCCCCTTTCCTGATTTTGCTTTTCGTGTATATTGCCTGCCATTCACGCAATCAATTCTTTAGGTGCAAGTATGCTTCGTAAGTACGGATGGCTCGCCGTTTTTGCGCTCTTCATGTTTCTGTTTGAGGGTCTGCTGATGCAGTGGATCGAACTGATGGCCACCGAAACAGAGAAGTGTCGCAATATGAATTCCGTCAACCCGCTAAAGTTGGTTAATTGCGCTGAGCTCGATTAAATAGCCCTGTCGAAAACCCAGCTAATACACTGATATTCCACGCTAAATAAAGGGTTTTAAATCCCTTTGAGTCCCCTCCTGCCAATGGTAATGTCACAGCCCTCACCTCCCGTGTATAAGCTGAGAACACCATGCTGGCTAACCATTACGACCCTCTTCTGGTCGCCATTTCCTTCGTCATTGCCATTCTCGCTGCCTGGACGGCATTGAATATGGCAGGACGCGTCTCCACCAGCGAGGGGCGCGCTGCATGGTTGTGGCTGAGTGGAGGCAGCATCGCAATGGGTATTGGGGTGTGGGCGATGCATTTCATCGGGATGCTGGCGATGGACAGCGTGATGAGTGTCCGCTACAGCCCTGGGCTCACCGCTCTCTCCATGTTGGTGGCAATAGCCTCCTCACTGTTTGCTCTATGGTTAGTGAGCGTAGACAAACTTCGGCTCAAACGCCTGCTGCCGGGCGGCGTCGTGATGGGGACGGGTGTTGTGTCGATGCATTACATTGGGATGGCAGCCATGGAAGTGGACCCGGCAATCGTTTGGGATTATCGCTGGGTTACGCTGTCTGTGATTATCGCCCTGATCGCCTCATTTGCCGCTCTTTGGCTGACCTTTCGCCTTCGTCATGAAGCCGCACAGGTCGCACTCATGCGCTTTGGTGCCGCGGTAATCATGGGGATCGCTATCGCCGGAATGCACTATACCGGGATGATGGCTGCCCATTTTCCGCAGCAGATGACCATGGACCATCGCGGCGTAGACGGAAACTGGCTGGCGGTATTGGTCAGCGTCATTACCCTCTTTATCCTCGGGATCACGCTGTTGATCTCCATGCTTGATGCCCGGCTTCAGGCCCGCACAGCCCTCCTTGCCTCTTCTCTTGCCAAAGCCAATACCGAGCTGGCCCAGCTGGCGTTGCAGGATCCTCTGACACGCTTGCCCAACCGGGTGCTGTTTGAAGACCGATTGGATCAGGCAATCAGCCAGTCCAATCGGGAAGAGCGTCCTTTTGCGCTGATGTTTATGGATCTGGATGGCTTTAAAGCCGTGAATGATGCATTTGGTCATGACGTCGGGGATAAACTGCTGATGGCCGTCACCGAGCGTCTGCAGGAGCCTCTTGAGGGGCAATACACGCTGGCTCGCATTGGGGGAGATGAGTTTGTGCTGCTGGCCGATATTCAGGCTCCTGATGATGCGGCAAGGCTTGCCGACGCACTGGTACAAAGCATCGATAAGCCGTTCATCATTGATCCCTATGAGCTGGTCGTCACCCTCAGCGCTGGAATCGCCATCTATCCCCATGACGGACAAAACGAGCGTGAACTGATGTTTAACGCCGATGCCGCCATGTATCACACCAAACATTCAGGCCGTAACGGCTATCACTTTTTCCAGCCCTCAATGAATACCTTCGCCCAACAGCAGCTGCAGTTGATGAACGATTTGTGGGTTGCCGAGGAGCGGGGAGAGCTTCGACTGCACTATCAGCCAAAATTTGAAGCCCTGAGTGGAACGATTATTGGTTTTGAAGCCCTGCTACGCTGGGAACATCCGACCAAAGGCCTGCTTTCCCCGGATCTGTTCCTGCCGCTGGCAGAAAAAACCGGCATCATCATTCCTATGGGGAACTGGGTCATTAATGAAGCGTGTCGCCAGCTTGGCGAATGGCGCGCACAGGGTCAGCATAGCTGGTCGATGGCGGTGAATCTCTCCGCTCTGCAGTTTGAGCAGCCGACGCTCATCGAAACAATTATGGCGTGCCTGGTCAGTCATGCAATCCCTCCGGAGATGCTGATTCTGGAGGTCACCGAGACAACCGCGATGCACAATCCGGAACAGAGCGTTGCCGTACTGACCAGACTCACTGAGCTGGGCGTGAAAGCGTCCATTGACGATTTTGGTACGGGTTATTCCAGTCTTCTCTATCTGAAACGCCTACCGGCCAGCGAACTCAAAATTGACCGGGCGTTTGTCAAAGAGCTGAAGGGCGAAGGTGAAGATGCGACAATCGTTTCCGCTATTGTCGCACTGGCACAGACCCTGAACCTGCGCGTGGTCGCAGAAGGGGTTGAGACTCAAGAGCAGCGTGAATTTCTGACCCAGTTGGGCTGTTCGACGTTGCAGGGCTATCTGCTGGGCAGGCCCGTGGGGGCTGAAACCATTCGCATTGAGAGCTAAACGGCGGGGCGAAAGGCGACCGTATTGTTATTACGTAATGGCCAGCAGGCGACCTGTGGGCGCAATATCGTCAAAATGCTGTCGACGAGCTCCGGAGCCTGTTGAAAAAGACTAAATTTTTGCGGCTCGAGTAGCCAATTTTTTAGCACGCCAGAAAAAAAGCTGTGCAGGATAATTAGGGACGTCTCGATGTTGGTGTCTGCCGGAATAGAACCATTTCGCACGCAGGCAATTAGCAAACCACGTATTTTTTCGTAACGAAAACAGAGGCGCTCACGGATTTCAGACTCAGGCATCATCTCTTTACTGAATTCACACTTATGATACAAAATCTGCATTAAAGCCCGCTGCTTTGGCGTTTGTGAAATATATTGCAAAGCGACAACAAACATTTCCCTCATGAATGCTAAAGGGTTCTCTCTTTCATTTTGTGTCAGCCGGTGTTGAATAATGTCACGCAGGGGAAGTTGCTGAGACCATATCTCATTAAATATTTCAGCTTTGCTTTTAAAATGCCAGTACACCGCGCCGCGGGTCATGCCCGTGGCATCCGCAATATCGGTTAAGGTTGTTTCAGAAACGCCGCGCAGTGCGAACTGTTCGATCGCCGCACTGATGAGCTGCTGACGCGTGACAAGCGCATCAGCCTTGGTTTTTCGGACCATACAACGCCTCTGAATTTGACTTCGGTGTACTAAAGTAGACAAATATATTTCTTTTACGTTTGTTTACATAGAATTTTGTTTTCCATAATTGGACATCTTGCTCACCTGTCCAATAGACAAAATCAATATATTGCTACCAAACATTGCTCACAGTAATAAACCAAGAACTATCCCAGTCACGATTTTTTATCAACTTCTGCCTCTTTTTAGTGTATGCGTGCTTTATCTGCCGAACCAGAATACTACTAGCTGACATTCCAAAGTTTTTATTTGTACTATGGCGACCTGCATTTTTTCATTTCTCACCGGTTACCGGCGAATTTGCTCTATCTGTTATTTAAGGATCTGCAATGATGACTCACGCCAGAGTTACGCTTTTATTCACTTTGCTTGGTTCAGCTCTTTTACTCAGCGGTTGCGATAACGCCGGAGATAACCAGCCCCATGCGCAGGCACCTCATGTCCTGGTACATGTCGTCACCAGTGCCCCTCTGTCGGTCACCACCGAACTTCCCGGCAGAACATCAGCCTTCCGTATTGCTGAAGTTCGTCCGCAGGTGAGCGGTATCATTCTCCATCGCAATTTCACCGAGGGCTCCGATATCCAGGCGGGGGAATCTCTCTACCAGATAGATCCCGCGACTTATCAGGCCACCTGGGACAGCGCGAAAGGTGATGAAGCCAAAGCAGAAGCCGCAGCGACCATCGCCCACCTGACGGTAAAACGCTACCTGCCTCTGCTGGGAACGCAATACGTCAGCCGCCAGGATTATGACCAGGCCGTTGCCAATGCACGCCAGGCCGATGCCAGCGTGACGGCCGCCAAAGCCGAAGTCGAAAGCGCGCGTATCAATCTGGCTTATACCAAAGTCTCTTCGCCGATCGGCGGCCGAATCGGCAAATCTAGCGTAACCGAAGGGGCGCTGGTGACTAATGGCCAGTCTCAGGCGCTGGCAACGGTGCAGCAGCTTGATCCTATTTATGTCGACGTCACGCAATCCAGTAATGACTTTATGCGCCTGAAGCAAGATAGCCTGGAACAAGGAAATGCGACCAGGAGCGTCGAGCTGGTGATGGAAAATGGCCAACCTTACCCAACGAAAGGGACACTGCAGTTTTCTGATGTCACCGTTGATGAAAGCACCGGCTCTATCACCCTCCGTGCGATTTTTCCGAACCCGAATCATTCGTTGCTGCCAGGCATGTTCGTCCGTGCACGAATTGATGAAGGGATCCAGCCAAATGCCATCCTCGTTCCTCAGCAGGGCGTAACCCGCACGCCAAGGGGCGATGCCACCGTCATTATCGTTAACGAGAAGAACCAGGCAGAAATGCGTTCAGTGACCGCCTCTCAGGCCATTGGCGATCGGTGGCTAATTACCGAGGGGTTAAAACCTGGCGATAAAGTTATCGTCAGCGGCCTGCAGAAAGTGCGCCCTGGCGATCCGGTAAGTGCCGAAATCCAGACTAACACCGCGACCGAGAAATAATCAGGGGCCACAATGTCCAAATTCTTTATTCAGCGCCCCATCTTCGCGTGGGTATTGGCGATCATCATGATGATGGCCGGTGCTCTGGCGATTATGCAGCTGCCGATTGCTCAGTATCCCACTATCGCACCACCCGCAGTGGCGATTTCGGCAACCTATCCTGGCGCTGATGCGCAGACCGTGCAGGATACGGTCACGCAGGTTATCGAACAGAACATGAACGGTATCGATAACCTGATGTACATGTCTTCCACCAGCGACTCCGCAGGCGGGGTGACGATCACGCTGACCTTTCAATCGGGCACCGACCCGGATATCGCCCAGGTTCAGGCACAAAACAAACTTCAACTGGCCACCCCACTGCTACCGCAAGAAGTTCAGCAACAGGGTATTAGCGTGAAGAAGTCCAGCAGCAGCTACCTGCTGGTTGCCGGTTTTGTGACAGATAACAAAGCGATGACTCAGGATGATATTTCTGACTATGTGGCGTCGAATGTCAAAGATGCTATCAGCCGTCTCAACGGTGTCGGTGACACCCAACTGTTTGGTGCACAGTATGCGATGCGCATATGGCTGAACGACAATCTGCTCAATAAATATCAGATGACCCCTGTTGATGTGATCAACCAGTTGAAGGTGCAAAACAATCAAATTGCCGCCGGTCAACTTGGCGGAACCCCTTCGCTTCCCAATCAGCAGCTGAATGCTTCGATCATCGCTCAGACGCGCCTCAAGGATCCGCAGGAATTTGGCAATATCACCCTTCGGGTAAATCAGGACGGTTCCAGAGTTCATTTGCGGGATGTCGCTCGTATCGAGCTTGGCGGCGAAAACTACAACATGATGACCAGGATTAATGGTCAGGCTGCAACGGGTCTCGGCATTAAACTGGCAACCGGTGCAAATGCGCTGGATACCGCCGAAGCGATAAAAAATAAGCTCGCCGAGCTGCAGGTCTATTTCCCGACGGGGATGAAAGTTGTCTACCCCTACGACACAACGCCCTTTGTGAAGATTTCCATTCACGAAGTGGTCAAGACGTTGTTTGAAGCTATCGTGCTGGTCTTCCTGGTGATGTACTTGTTCCTGCAAAGCATCCGCGCGACGCTGATCCCAACAATCGCTGTTCCGGTGGTATTACTTGGGACATTCGCGATCCTGGCCGCATTCGGCTACTCGATAAATACCTTAACGATGTTTGGGATGGTATTGGCTATCGGCCTGCTGGTTGATGATGCCATCGTCGTGGTCGAAAACGTCGAACGTGTGATGGCAGAGGAAAAGTTACCGCCCAAAGAAGCCACTGAGAAATCAATGGAGCAAATTCAGGGAGCACTGGTGGGGATCGCGCTGGTGCTCTCTGCGGTGTTTGTCCCGATGGCCTTCTTCGGTGGCTCAACCGGTGCGATTTACCGCCAGTTCTCGATAACGATCGTTTCAGCGATGGCCTTATCTGTGCTGGTCGCTCTGATCCTGACGCCGGCGCTCTGCGCCACGCTGCTGAAAGCGCCTGATGGAGAGGAACATCAGCCAAAGGGGGGATTCTTCGGTTGGTTTAACGGTAAGTTCGAGCAGAGCGTTAATCATTACACCGGAAGCGTCAGCGGCATCCTGCGCGGCACGGGTCGCTATCTCTTTATCTACGTCATCATCGTCGCAGGCATGGCGCTGCTGTTCCTGCGTTTACCGACGTCCTTCCTGCCAGAGGAGGATCAGGGCGTCTTTATGACAATGGTCCAGCTCCCTTCAGGGGCGACCCAGCAGCGCACGGAAAAGGTACTGGATACGCTGACTCACTACTATCTGGATAACGAAAAAGAGAATGTGGCCAGCGTCTTTACCGTTAACGGCTTCAGCTTCAGTGGGCAAGGACAAAACTCAGGGATGGCGTTTATCAGCCTCAAGCCCTGGGATGAACGCACAGGCGAAACGAACTCAGCGGAAGCCATCATTAAACGGGCAACCAAGGCCTTTAGCCAGATTAAAGATGCCGTGGTCTTTCCTTTTAACCTTCCGGCCATCATTGAATTGGGCACGGCTACCGGTTTTGACTTTGAGCTTATCGATCAGGCTGGACTCGGGCATAGCGGCTTAACCCAGGCCCGTAATCAGCTGCTGGGTATGGTAAAAGAGCATCCTGATATGCTGGTTCGTGTGCGCCCGAATGGCCTTGAAGATACGCCACAATACAAGCTGGATGTCGATCAGGAAAAAGCGCAGGCATTGGGTGTGTCGCTTTCCGACATCAACCAGACTATTTCGACCTCTCTCGGCGGAACCTATGTGAACGACTTTATCGATCGTGGTCGTGTGAAGAAAGTTTACGTTCAGGCCGATGCCGCTTTCCGCATGCTGCCCACTGACATCAACAGTCTGTATGTACGCAGCGCCAATGGTGAAATGGTACCGTTCTCGGCGTTTTCTACCACTCGCTGGATTTATGGTTCACCGCGACTGGAGCGCTATAACGGCTTACCGTCGATGGAAATTCTTGGTGAGGCGGCCCCGGGTAAAAGTACGGGTGAAGCCATGGTACTGATGGAACAACTGGCCGCTAAACTGCCCACGGGCACTGGTTACGATTGGACGGGAATGTCTTATCAGGAACGTCTGTCGGGCAATCAGGCGCCAGCGCTCTATGCGATTTCCCTGATCGTCGTGTTCCTGTGTCTGGCGGCGCTGTATGAGAGCTGGTCAATTCCGTTCTCGGTCATGCTTGTTGTACCGTTGGGTGTCATTGGTGCACTTCTGGCGGCTTCCCTGCGCGGCCTGAATAATGATGTCTACTTCCAGGTAGGTCTGCTCACCACGATCGGGCTCTCCGCGAAAAACGCCATCCTGATCGTTGAGTTCGCCAAAGACCTGATGGACAAAGAGGGCAAGGGCATTATCGAAGCGACGCTTGAAGCCTCGAGGATGCGCCTGCGTCCAATTCTGATGACGTCATTAGCCTTCATTTTGGGCGTCATGCCGTTGGTCATCAGCAGAGGTGCCGGCAGCGGTGCACAAAACGCGGTAGGCACGGGTGTCATGGGCGGGATGCTAACGGCAACCCTGTTGGCTATCTTCTTTGTCCCCGTTTTCTTTGTCGTCGTACGAAGTCGGTTTGGCGGGAACAAGAGTTAAAAATACAAAAGGCGCTTAACGCGCCTTTTTTCTGGAGAGTAGTCTTTTAAACAAATCTCCAGAGTTAAGTTGGTATTTTATTCTTCATAGTTTCTACATATTTAGCCAAATAGCGTTGAAAAGCTCCATGATGTTTACAGAGCAAATAAATTGAGATTATTTACGCTTCTGCGCCAACAAAAGGGAGTGATAAAATTAGCGCTATCCCGCAGCTCTGGCGTTTTAACGCCACGCGGTATCATTGAGGTAATATTATGAAAAGATTGATTTCAGTTGCGCTGCTCGCCGCTTTGCTTGCTGGCTGCGCGCATGATTCACCGTGCGTCCCCGTTTATGACGATCAGGGCCGCCTGGTGCATACCAATACCTGTGTAAAAGGCACCACTCAGGATAACTGGGAAACGGCAGGGGCTATTGCCGGAGGTGCAGCAGCGCTGGCTGGCCTGACGCTCGGTATCGTTGCTCTCACAAAATAACGTCATCCAGGCGCGGGTCTCCTCCCGCGCTTTTGCTACATGGTGGTGCAGATTTCCCGTCATGATGCATCACGGGATCTTTTAGCAAGGCTGTCTTTATTGATTTCATTATGCTTAGTTGCTGCATAATAATGAATTCTTATTTTTTAGCTTTAAAAGACGTGAGCCATTTCACATTCTATTCTTTTTCGTTTTCAGACCAATATTAACCTGCGAAATCATTTCTTTTCACTTGCTCATTACATCCATTTTTCGCTTCAATTTGTGGCGCAGGTTTCAATTTTGCACCATCCCGGGGCGCTTATTTTTTTCGTTCCTGTCTACACTCACTCTATTGCCGCCCTACGATACAAAATCAGCGGGTTGTAATTCTGGCATTCCCTTTGCTTTAAAGGAAATGGCCATAGCCACAGACAGGTTTCGACGTTCTCCCGAACGTCTCATTTATAACGATAAATTTTCGCCACACAGGATGCTTTATGAAAAAGACGATGATCGCCAGCCTCGCTGCGGCGGGCGTACTGTTTGCACTCTCCACTCAGGCCCATGCCGGTACCACTTTCGATGCGATTAAAAAGAAAGGTTTCGTCCAGTGCGGGATCAGTGATGGTTTGCCTGGTTTTTCCTATGCAGATGCCGACGGCAAATTTACCGGTATTGATGTTGATGTCTGCCGTGGCGTGGCTGCAGCGGTATTTGGCGATGCCAGCAAAGTGAAATACACCCCGCTGACGGCGAAAGAGCGCTTCACCGCACTGCAATCCGGTGAGGTGGATTTGCTGTCACGTAATACCACCTGGACATCTTCCCGTGATGCAGGGATGGGGCTATCGTTCACCGGCGTCACCTACTATGACGGTATCGGCTTCCTGACCCACGACAAAGCAGGGTTGAAAAGCGCGAAAGAGTTGGATGGTGCGACAGTTTGCATTCAGGCAGGAACGGACACTGAACTTAACGTCGCCGACTACTTTAAAGCCAATAACATGAAGTACACCCCTGTCACCTTCGACCGTTCTGATGAATCGGCAAAAGCACTGGAATCCGGTCGTTGCGATACGCTGGCCTCCGATCAGTCACAGCTGTATGCCTTGCGCATCAAGCTGAGCAAACCAACAGACTGGGTCGTGCTGCCAGAAGTTATCTCTAAAGAGCCGCTGGGGCCGGTGGTACGTCGTGGCGACGACGAATGGTTCTCCATTGTGCGCTGGACGCTGTTCGCGATGCTGAATGCCGAAGAGATGGGCATCAACTCGAAGAACGTCGACGAGAAATTCGCAAACCCTTCCACACCGGATATGTCCCATCTGTTGGGTAAAGAAGGTGACTTTGGTAAGGACCTGAAACTGGATAACAAGTGGGCGTATAACATCGTCAAACAGGTGGGTAACTACGCTGAAATCTTTGACCGCAACGTGGGTGAAGGCAGTGCGCTGAAAATCAAACGTGGTCAGAACAATCTCTGGAACAACGGCGGTATTCAGTACGCTCCGCCAGTACGTTAATGATTGAGCTGTAACGGATGCCGCGTCTGCGGCATCCACTCCAGAGTCCTGGTTATTGAGGTTTCACTATGTCTCGTCGCCATCCAGCCGTGAAAGGATCGCTCTCCTTTTCCAACCCAACGGTTCGCGCCTGGCTGTTTCAGATAATCGCCGTTGTGGCGGTCGTTGTGATTGCCATTTATCTGATTCATAACACTATCACTAACCTGAACAACCGTGGAATCACCTCCGGTTTTGCTTTTCTTGACCGGAGTGCCGGATTTGGCATTGTTCAGCATCTGATTGATTATCAACAGGGAGATACTTACGGCCGCGTCTTCATCGTGGGGCTGTTGAATACCCTGCTGGTCTCTGCGCTGTGTATCGTATTTGCTTCGTTTATCGGCTTTTTCCTTGGCCTTGCTCGTCTGTCTGAAAACTGGTTGCTGCGTAAACTTTCAACGCTGTATATCGAGATTTTCCGTAATATCCCCCCGCTGCTGCAGATTTTCTTTTGGTACTTCGCGGTGCTGCGCAATCTGCCCGGGCCACGTCAGGCAGTTAATGCGTTCGATCTGGCTTTTCTCAGCAACCGTGGCCTCTACATTCCTGCCCCCCAACTTGGGGAAGGGCTATTCGCTTTCACTGGGGCGGTTGTGCTTGCTATCGCGATCTCCATAGGGCTTTTCCGCTATAACAAGAACCTGCAAATCAAAACCGGGCAGCTTCGCAGAACATGGCCCGTTGCAATTGGGCTGATCGTGGGTCTGCCGCTATTGGCACATTGGATCTTTGGCGCCGCAATCCACTGGGATGTCCCTGTGCTTCGCGGGTTTAACTTCCGCGGTGGAATGGCCCTAATCCCGGAACTGGCCGCACTCACGCTGGCACTCTCGGTCTACACCTCCGCTTTTATTGCGGAAATTATTCGCGCCGGTATTCAGGCCGTCCCCTACGGTCAACATGAAGCCGCACGCTCTCTGGGATTACCCAACCCCGTGACGTTACGTCAGGTCATCCTTCCCCAGGCGCTCAGAGTGATCATCCCACCGCTGACCAGCCAGTATTTGAATATTGTCAAAAACTCGTCACTGGCTGCCGCGATTGGCTACCCGGATATGGTCTCGCTATTTGCCGGAACCGTCCTTAACCAGACAGGCCAGGCTATTGAAACCATTGCCATTACGATGTCGGTTTACCTCATTATCAGCCTGACTATCTCGTTACTGATGAATATCTACAACCGCCGCAAGGCACTGGTTGAGCGCTAAGGAGTCATGATGACAAAAGCCCTTCTGTCACATCCTTCCCGCCAGGCGAGTGCTGGCCCGGGAAGAGCGGTAAGCTGGATCCGCAAAAATCTTTTCTCCAGCTGGTCAAACAGTCTGCTGACGCTGTTCTGCATCTGGATGCTTTGGGAAATCATTCCCCCCCTGATCAACTGGGCTTTCCTGCAAGCTAATTGGATCGGCACGACTCGTGCAGACTGCACCAAAGCAGGCGCCTGTTGGGTCTTTATCCATCAACGCTTTGGCCAGTTCATGTATGGCCTCTATCCCCACGATCAGCGCTGGCGAATCAACCTGGCGTTAGTCATTGGCTTGCTGAGCATCATACCGATGTTCTGGAATGCGATGCCTCGCCGTGGCCGCTATATAGCCTGCTGGGCAGTGCTCTACCCGATCATCGTGTGGATCCTGCTGTACGGCGGTTTCTTGGGGCTGGATCGTGTGGAAACCCGCCAGTGGGGAGGGCTGACCCTAACGCTGATCATCGCGTCAGTGGGTATTGCGGGTGCTTTACCTCTGGGGATATTACTGGCACTGGGCAGACGCTCGTCGATGCCAGTGGTGCGGATACTGTCGGTGATTTTTATCGAGTTTTGGCGCGGCGTACCGCTGATCACCGTACTGTTCATGTCTTCAGTAATGCTGCCGCTGTTTATGTCAGAAGGAACCACCATCGATAAACTCATCCGAGCGTTGGTTGGGGTCATTCTCTTCCAGTCCGCCTATGTGGCTGAAGTTGTTCGTGGCGGTCTGCAGGCATTGCCAAAAGGACAATATGAAGCCGCGGAGTCGCTTGCTCTGGGTTACTGGAAAACCCAAGGGTTGGTCATCCTGCCTCAGGCCCTGAAGCTTGTCATCCCTGGACTCGTCAACACCATCATTGCCCTGTTCAAAGATACCAGCCTGGTGATCATCATCGGCTTGTTCGATCTGTTTAGCAGCGTGCAGCAGGCGACCGTTGATCCTGCCTGGCTTGGGATGTCGACGGAGGGTTACGTTTTTGCCGCACTGATCTACTGGATCTTCTGTTTTAGCATGTCGCGCTACAGCCAACACCTGGAAAAGCGCTTTAACACCGGGCGTACACCGCACTGAGGACACTATGAGTCAAACATTACTGCAACCGGCTGATGCGATGATTACGCTGGAAAACGTGAATAAATGGTACGGGCAATTCCATGTGCTCAAAAATATTAATCTGAATGTAAAACATGGCGAACGGATCGTGCTCTGTGGCCCATCGGGTTCAGGTAAATCGACGACGATTCGCTGTATCAATCATCTGGAAGAGCACCAGCAGGGGCGTATTGTCGTCGACGGCATCGAGCTCAATGAAGACATCCGCAATATCGAGCGAGTACGTCAGGAAGTGGGGATGGTTTTTCAGCACTTTAACCTGTTCCCACATCTCACCGTATTGCAGAACTGCACATTAGCCCCCATCTGGGTCAGGAAAATGCCAAAGAAGGAGGCTGAGGCCTTAGCCATGCATTATCTGGAACGGGTGCGCATCGCCGAGCATGCTCACAAATTCCCGGGCCAGATCTCTGGCGGTCAGCAACAGCGTGTGGCGATTGCTCGCTCGCTCTGCATGAAGCCAAAGATTATGCTGTTTGATGAGCCAACATCCGCGCTGGATCCAGAGATGGTTAAAGAAGTACTCGATACCATGATTGGTCTGGCACAGTCGGGGATGACCATGCTGTGCGTGACGCACGAAATGGGTTTTGCGAGGACGGTAGCGGATAGAGTTATTTTTATGGATCGCGGGGAGATAGTAGAACAAGCGCCTCCCGATCAGTTCTTTGCTAACCCTAAATCCGAACGCACTCGGGCGTTTCTCTCTCAGGTGATTCATTAAGTCTTTTGCCCGCAGGTAATCTGCTTGTCGGGCTTACGACAATGCAGAAAAGCAAAAAGCCCAGTCATAAGACTGGGCTTTTTGCTTAATTGATGTCTGGCAGTTGTATGCCGGGCTTCCTGCCCGTCACCCTCCGGGCAGCACTGCGTGCCGTGCAAAATCGTTCTCGACCTCATAGTACTCGTATCATCCTGATACTTGCCCCTTCGGGGCCGCCGTAAACGGCGTTCAAAATCGTTCCCGACAATTTTGTCCTGTTCAGGAAAGCGCTCACCGACAAACAACAGGTAAAACAAAAGGCCCAGTCTTTCGACTGAGCTTTTTGTTTTATTTGATGTCTGGCAGTTCCCTACTCTCGCATGGGGAGACCCCACACTACCATCGGCGCTACGGCGTTTCACTTCTGAGTTCGGCATGGGGTCAGGTGGGACCACCGCGCTGTTGCCGCCAGACAAATTCTGTACTATCTGCCGAACTTTAACCTAAAAACTGGTGCTGATACCCAGAGTCGAACTGGGGACCTCACCCTTACCAAGGGTGCGCTCTACCAACTGAGCCATATCAGCACACTA
>WJYM01000020.1 GCA_009668205.1 Enterobacteriaceae bacterium RIT691
AATGGGCAAATGGGTTAGACGGTGGCGGTGTCGTTCATTATTGCGTTGTAGGCTGCCAACGCCTTATCCAGGTCCTCCGGGCTGGATACATGCCAAACCGGATCGTTACTTTTACGCTTAATGGCGATACCAAAGCAGCAACAGCGCAGCCACACTTCAAATGCGACATTTGGGGTATTTTCGACCAGCATCGCAGACGATATTCGCACTACCGGAAGCGGGATGTCCGTCTGAGGCTCAGGGATGCAGGCAATATCATCGAAATTTGTCTTCAGGAGCGTCTGATAATTCGCCATAAAAGCCTCCAGCCCGGTGTCCGGTGAAATCTGGACCATGTGCGGGTCGGTTATCAAACCAATTGCCCTCTGCATCGCGCGCATCACCCTCTCCTGCACGGATGGTGTGAGACCTGTCAGGAGCTTGCCTACAACTTCACGCAATATCTGCGCACGCTGGATTACATCGATTCGGAACGACTGAGCAGCAAGCCATTCACTCCTTCGATCACCCTCCCTCACCGACTTTTGCATCACACCTGAAGGGGTCAGTAACCCTTCAAACACCAGACCTTTTTCATTTTGCAACCATGCCAGCCATGCGGCTTCAGTGGCTTCATCCTGACACCCACCTTCAATGCAGGCGTTTAGCGTGCGCAACTGAAATATCCAACTCATTGGACAGCCTTCAACCGCATAATCCTGTTGGCACTCAGTCAACCATTTCGCCGACTGATACCAGGCCGCCAGATCGCGTCCTACCGCTGAGATCCGCTGCTGATACTCCTCTCGTTTACGCTGATATACCTGTGCAAACTCCGCTCGTGCCGGTTCGTTATAGCAGGTTTGTAAGCGGGTGAAATGTGCCATTCCTGCGCCCGCAACTGGAATCACATGAGCGACTTTTTTTTGTAATTCAAGAAGATAATTTTCTATTGCATCAGAAATCAGGTGCTGATGCTTTATGGCAGGTTCTGTGAGGTAAGCCTGCCGGGATCGGGCAATTTGCAGGCGGCCCGCATTCAGTTCCTGTACCACCCCCGTCAGGTCATTCACTGCAATCGCACCAGGCTTGCAGCCATACTGCGCGGTAAGCTGAGCAATATAGCTGCTCAATGCGGCTCCCCTTTCAGTGCGCGAATAAAATCCATGCGCCCCACCTCCAGGCTCCTCGGTAACTCTTTCCAGATCCGGAAAATGGCTGGTTGCATATTCCACAACCTGAGTCTGCAATGTTAGCAATGAGGGTTCAAGCGCGAGCCCTTCCGGGATCTTATCCGGATCCGCTCGCAGTGCTGACAAGCTGATTTTCGTGAATCGGGCGGCAGAACGCTGCCCACTGGCATACTCACGTAACACCGTTTGACTCCACGGGTCACTGCTGAAGGCCAGCCAGGCTTCACTGTATTTATCATCATCAATATTGATAAAACTGGCGGGAATATCATGCTCCTGCGCCAGACACTCTTCACCTAGCGACGCTATCCGTTGATCTTCTGGCATCACCAGCGGATTAAATTGTCGCAGGTAGCCTTCTTTCATGACCTGATAGCCCTGCCAGATGGTCTTATCCAGCAACACATACAGATACCCTGCACGTAGAGTACGCAGGGCATATTTGTACTCTCCACCGCTCAGCGCCACATCCTGAGGCGGTACCTCGGGTTGCCAGAATGAACTCACGACTCGCTGAGGAACTGCTGAAACACGTAATGGCAGTATCGGCAATCCTTTGCGATGACAGGCTTTGCATCCTGAAGGCATCTCACTCGTCTGCCTGGAGGCCGCAATATTCTGCATGATCTGTTGTTTAAGTCCCATGGTGGCGAGTTCCATTATGACGAGAGTGAGAGGTTGTCCAGTTCAAACCAGACCGATTCAGGCAAACTATTCAGTAACTGAGTGAAACGCAGGGCTGGACTGGCTATCGCCTGCTGCAATAGCGCATTAATCTGCGAATGTTGCTCAATGTTTATCTGAAGAGTCAGGCGGTTCAAGGCCAGAAACAGACGATCTTCGATATGAGTCAGTTCTGTTTTTTCGACTTCTCGCCATGCAGCAGCCGCCTGCTTTACTGCGTCGGACGGCAATGTCGGGCAAACCCGCCACCAGGCAAACAGCAGCTGCCAGATCATTCTGGCTTCCTGTTGGGCGTGCTGAACACCCCAGGTTAGCTGCCATTTATCCGTCGCTTCATTTCCGTCAACAACGGTGATGTTTCCCGCCGCATTCATGTAACACCAGTGGCTTACTGGCCAGATGCTGCCCCCCAGTTTATTCGCTGGACTGGTAGCATGCAGTAATTCAAACCGATGCGGCTCGAAGAAGGGGAAAAACTCACTGTTATCAAGGTTGTTACACCAGTTAGCCACTGTGATGACGAGTTGTTCTGGCGGTTGACGGCTGCTCAGCCATGCGCACAAATAGCGTTTCTCATGTAGAGCCTCTTCAGCCGCATAATCCACTAAACTCTCAACCAGTGCGGTATCACACTCGGTACCCGGTTCTGCCAGCAATACCAGTTGCGGGCAATGCTGCGGCGAATACACCAGATCCTGTCGCAATACAGGACGTATTGCCTGGTCACCCAACGTTTTTTTCAGATGACTGAGATGAATCGGGCGCACTTTTGAGACAGTTTTAAGAGGATCGATAAGCAAGTAACGGTATTCATCGCGTTTCAGCTCCAGAATATCCGCCAGTGTACTGGACTTCGTGGGGTTTTCTGCTGCCGAGGTAGACATATCACTCACCATTATTTTGCCATCTCCACACAAATTGCATTCGGTGGAAGCTCGACCGGAGAAGACTTAAACGGCTGAGCCATCTGGCGCTTAAACGTCATACCCTTGAGGTTAATCTCACCGGGTGTCATGACTGTCACACCAGCACTTTCGATAACCAGCGCCGTTTTATCGCAAGCCAGGGTGATTTTCTTACCCGCCTGGATATAAACCTCATCATCTTTGCTGATAATTTTCATATCTTTTAATGAGGTTAGCGCCATTGCATCACTCTGCGCCTGAATCTCTACTTTGCCCTGATTGGCAAAGATTTTAATGCCCAGCGTTTTAGCAAACAGGCTGATGATCTCCCCCGCCGCCACGGTGAACTTTTTAAATACCGTGAAATCACTGTTTTCAGCCGAGGTCTGAATGAAGTTATTACCGGTACTGATTTGAATGCTTTGTGGTGAAACCTGTGCGATACCTGCAGGGGCACTCATCAGTAAAACGGAGTCTTTGAGATCTTTTAGCGACGCTTCAAGCAAGGCCTTTTGATCCTCAATTTGCGCCAGTTCGGCCTGCCCTGTTTTTACTGCATCACTTAACGCTTTAGCCAGCCCCTGCGCCTGTTGTAGCGTATTGAGGGCAGACTTCATCTCCAATATCTGGCCCTGTGCCTCTGTCTGACCGTCAGCGCTGATAAATATCCCC
>WJYM01000021.1 GCA_009668205.1 Enterobacteriaceae bacterium RIT691
CTGTGCACTGACCGTCAGGCCCAGGGTGTAATCCATTTCACTTTTATCTGGCCAGAAACTCGCCACCAGGGTGACATGTGGTGTTCGATTCGGCTCAACCCAAACACTCACCCCAAGATTCAGTATACTGATGTCGGTATTTTCGCCTTTATCCCCTTTTACCTCATCCACGCTCCAGAGGTATTTGTAATAACCGTAGGGCTCGATGTGCTGATAATGATCATCAATCCCAGGCGCATTGTGCGACTGAGAGAACAGTATCGCACCGCCATTACCGCTGGTTAAGGATATAGACCACCCACCCGCAGTTTCCACCCAGCCCGGCATACTGACTCTGAAATCTACCCTGCGATAAGCAGTGGACTGTACATTTGGGTTGCCGGTAATAATGTCAAACTGAGAGGCAAAAGCCACATCGGCCACCATACCCGCGACCACGGCATAATACTCCACCATGGCCTCCGCCAGGTCATCCATGCTGTCAGCATGCCAGACTGAATAGTGATTAATACTCTCGTTCGGAATACCGAAGCAGGTGCGTCGTAGCCAAATTTCAAACGCCGTACTCCTCAGTTCTGAAGCTTCGTAGGCCAGCATGATCCCCAATAACACCAGTACCGCTGCCCAACCCGCCGGCCCCAGAAGCCATGCGCGACTGGCTAAGGAAAAGATCCCTTTATATCCCCATATGGCACTAATCGCCCCTCCAGTAAACAAAGCTATTCCTGCAGCAATATCAGCTGTAACGGCCCTATAATCACCCGCATGAAAGTCTTCCATAGCATTCACCACCTGTCGAATCCCATCAACCACCCCAGCAATTCCACCCAGCACAGCCCCAAACCTGACCAAGCCGGGCACCTGTTTAGCCTCACTCAGCACTATCCAGTTCTGTTTCACCGCTACCTTAGAGATAAATCCGGCCACTTCCGCCATCCCTTCCAGCACTAGCAGCCGGTTAATCATGTAGTCGGCGAAAGCATCTACATCCGTGCCCACCGAGTTTTTCAGAGTGTCCGCTTTGGCGCGCCAGTCTGCCAGTTGCAGGGCCAACAGCCCTGCCCCCAGTATCAGGCCAGCACCATCACCACTGATATAACGGCGCCCGCTTTCATTCCATTGTGCTATTTGCGCATAACTGGCTCTGACAACCGGTCCTTTGAGTCCTTTCCCTTGTAGGGATAAGTCTGAGATAAACAGTTCATCAAAATCATTAAGTACCCTTATATCCGTACCGGGTTTCCCGTTGACGTTGATATGAGGTAGTTCAGTCTGTATTTGCTCCAGGGTGCCAAACGCGCTAATCTGCACCTCAATCGGGGTATCCAGCACCTTACCCTTCATTCTCAAAAGCTCATCAACCGTAGCCGCACTGCCGCCGGTAACGCCAGTTTTCTCAAAACTGGCGTTATTTTTCGACAACGCCTGATGCAGGGCAGGATTATCTATAATCTCACGCTTTAATTTTCGTAAGGTCGTGTTTTTCCTTAATACAACGGTAGATTCACCTGCCGTCAGCATCGCCGCCTGCGTCATTGCCAGATAACCGTTATGCGTTGCTACATCCAGTTTCGTGTTCAACTGGCTTACCGAACCGGCCGCCGCCAGTATCCGACTTGCCCATCCCTTACGGATGGCGAGACTTTTCAGGTAGTTGCCAAACTCATCGGATGTTTGTGCTGTTTTGAGGTTGCCGTAAACATTACCCAGATTAAACACCGCAGCCAGAAGGGAGGTTTTCATGCCTGTAAAACCGATATACGCCGGTGAGTCGGACTTTTTCAACCACGAGGCCCAAACGTTTTGCGTCTCTTCGCCTAATGCACCTCCCTGAACGCAAGCGGCCACCGTCAACATCTGTGCAGCCCAACCGGCTGCACAGGTTTCCGGGGCATAGTCATCAGTGAGAATATCCAGCCAGGACTGAGCCTGATACCAGGCGGCAAGATCACTATCAATCGCTTTAAGCTGCTTTACCGGTGTGGTGTACCGTTGCTCGAATTCGACCTCAAAATCAGCCCGGGCTGGTTCGTTATAACTTTGCATCAGCCGCGCATATTTTTGTGCAAATGTCTCTTCAGCGACTTTTTCTTTAGGCACCATTTCAGGCCCGTAGCCCCCAATCGATGGGCCCGTTGTCTTATAACGCGGTTCGCTACCGGCTAAAATATCTGCTTTTAGCTTGTTGAGGTATTGAGTGATGCTCATTGAAATCATGTGCTTGTGAATAATTTCAGGTTTCTCAATATACGCCTGACAAGCTTCTGTTACCTGCATCCTGCTGTTGTTCAGTTCCTGCACCACCCCAACCGCATCTTCCAGGATCAGCGCCGATATCGGACACCCGTACTGGGCCGTCATCGTAACAACCCGCGCACCCAGTGCCGCCTGGTCACCCTGACGCGGGTAAAAACCGTGTGCACCACCGTTCGGTTCGCCCGTCATGATTCGTACGTTGCCGAAAAGTTCTGTCGCAAACTCCGCCACATTCGACGTCAGGGCCGACAGCGACATATCCAGTACCCGCGCTTCCGGTATGCTGGCCGGTTCTTTTTTCAGCGTACTCAGTGAAATCTGCGTGAACCGCGAGGCGGGCCGTTTTCCACTCTGGTATTCAGTCAGTACCTCTTTGCTCCACGGGTCACTGCTGAAGGCCAGCCAGGCCTGGTCGTAGTCCTGGCCCGTAGCCGGGTTCACATCAATATTGATAAAACTGGCGTTGATGCAGTGCCCCTGCTGTCGACATGCTTCCGTTATTGGTTCAACCGTTTCTCCTTCCGGCATCTCCAGCGGATTGAAATACCGCAGGTAACCTTCCGCTGTCACCATATAACCCTGCCAGGCAGTTTTATCCAACAGCACATACAGATAGCCCATACGCAGGGTGCGCAGCGCATATTTAAACTCTCCACCCGTGAGGGCGACATCCTGCTCTGGTACCTTAGAT
>WJYM01000022.1 GCA_009668205.1 Enterobacteriaceae bacterium RIT691
TTCGGGTTGTGAGGTTAAGCGACTAAGCGTACACGGTGGATGCCCTGGCAGTCAGAGGCGATGAAGGACGTGCTAATCTGCGATAAGCGTCGGCGAGGTGATATGAACCTTTGACCCGGCGATTTCCGAATGGGGAAACCCAGTGTGTTTCGACACATTATCATTACATGAATACATAGTGTAATGAGGCGAACCGGGGGAACTGAAACATCTAAGTACCCCGAGGAAAAGAAATCAACCGAGATTCCCCCAGTAGCGGCGAGCGAACGGGGAGGAGCCCAGAGTCTGAATCAGCGCGCGTGTTAATGGAACGGTCTGGAAAGTCCGGCGATACAGGGTGATAGCCCCGTACATGAAAATGCACGCGTTGTGAACTCGAAGAGTAGGGCGGGACACGTGGTATCCTGTCTGAATATGGGGGGACCATCCTCCAAGGCTAAATACTCCTGACTGACCGATAGTGAACCAGTACCGTGAGGGAAAGGCGAAAAGAACCCCGGCGAGGGGAGTGAAAAAGAACCTGAAACCGTGTACGTACAAGCAGTGGGAGCCTACTTGTTAGGTGACTGCGTACCTTTTGTATAATGGGTCAGCGACTTATATTCTGTAGCAAGGTTAACCGAATAGGGGAGCCGAAGGGAAACCGAGTCTTAACTGGGCGTTAAGTTGCAGGGTATAGACCCGAAACCCGGTGATCTAGCCATGGGCAGGTTGAAGGTTGGGTAACACTAACTGGAGGACCGAACCGACTAATGTTGAAAAATTAGCGGATGACTTGTGGCTGGGGGTGAAAGGCCAATCAAACCGGGAGATAGCTGGTTCTCCCCGAAAGCTATTTAGGTAGCGCCTCGTGAATTCATCTTCGGGGGTAGAGCACTGTTTCGGCTAGGGGGTCATCCCGACTTACCAACCCGATGCAAACTACGAATACCGAAGAATGTTATCACGGGAGACACACGGCGGGTGCTAACGTCCGTCGTGAAGAGGGAAACAACCCAGACCGCCAGCTAAGGTCCCAAAGTCACAGTTAAGTGGGAAACGATGTGGGAAGGCACAGACAGCCAGGATGTTGGCTTAGAAGCAGCCATCATTTAAAGAAAGCGTAATAGCTCACTGGTCGAGTCGGCCTGCGCGGAAGATGTAACGGGGCTAAACTGTGCACCGAAGCTGCGGCAGCGACACTATGTGTTGTTGGGTAGGGGAGCGTTCTGTAAGCCGTTGAAGGTGGCCTGTGAGGGTTGCTGGAGGTATCAGAAGTGCGAATGCTGACATAAGTAACGATAATGCGGGTGAAAAACCCGCACGCCGGAAGACCAAGGGTTCCTGTCCAACGTTAATCGGGGCAGGGTGAGTCGACCCCTAAGGCGAGGCCGAAAGGCGTAGTCGATGGGAAACAGGTTAATATTCCTGTACTTGGTGTTACTGCGAAGGGGGGACGGAGAAGGCTATGTTATCCGGGCGACGGTTGTCCCGGTTTAAGCATGTAGGCGGAGAGTTTAGGTAAATCCGGACTCTTGTTAACGCTGAGGTGTGATGACGAGGTACTACGGTACTGAAGTAACAGATGCCCTGCTTCCAGGAAAAGCCTCTAAGCATCAGGTAACACGAAATCGTACCCCAAACCGACACAGGTGGTCAGGTAGAGAATACCAAGGCGCTTGAGAGAACTCGGGTGAAGGAACTAGGCAAAATGGTGCCGTAACTTCGGGAGAAGGCACGCTGGTGTGTAGGTGAAGTCCCTGCGGATGGAGCTGAAACCAGTCGAAGATACCAGCTGGCTGCAACTGTTTATTAAAAACACAGCACTGTGCAAACACGAAAGTGGACGTATACGGTGTGACGCCTGCCCGGTGCCGGAAGGTTAATTGATGGGGTTATCCTTAGGGAGAAGCTCTTGATCGAAGCCCCGGTAAACGGCGGCCGTAACTATAACGGTCCTAAGGTAGCGAAATTCCTTGTCGGGTAAGTTCCGACCTGCACGAATGGCGTAATGATGGCCAGGCTGTCTCCACCCGAGACTCAGTGAAATTGAACTCGCTGTGAAGATGCAGTGTACCCGCGGCAAGACGGAAAGACCCCGTGAACCTTTACTATAGCTTGACACTGAACACTGGTCCTTGATGTGTAGGATAGGTGGGAGGCTTTGAAGCGCGGACGCCAGTTCGTGTGGAGCCAACCTTGAAATACCACCCTTTAATGGCTGGTGTTCTAACGTAGACCCGTAATCCGGGTTGCGGACAGTGTCTGGTGGGTAGTTTGACTGGGGCGGTCTCCTCCCAAAGAGTAACGGAGGAGCACGAAGGTTAGCTAATCCTGGTCGGACATCAGGAGGTTAGTGCAATGGCATAAGCTAGCTTGACTGCGAGAGTGACGGCTCGAGCAGGTGCGAAAGCAGGTCATAGTGATCCGGTGGTTCTGAATGGAAGGGCCATCGCTCAACGGATAAAAGGTACTCCGGGGATAACAGGCTGATACCGCCCAAGAGTTCATATCGACGGCGGTGTTTGGCACCTCGATGTCGGCTCATCACATCCTGGGGCTGAAGTAGGTCCCAAGGGTATGGCTGTTCGCCATTTAAAGTGGTACGCGAGCTGGGTTTAGAACGTCGTGAGACAGTTCGGTCCCTATCTGCCGTGGGCGCTGGAGAATTGAGGGGGGCTGCTCCTAGTACGAGAGGACCGGAGTGGACGCATCACTGGTGTTCGGGTTGTCATGCCAATGGCATTGCCCGGTAGCTAAATGCGGAAAAGATAAGTGCTGAAAGCATCTAAGCACGAAACTTGCCCCGAGATGAGTTCTCCCTGACTCCTTGAGAGTCCTGAAGGAACGTTGAAGACTACGACGTTGATAGGCTGGGTGTGTAAGCGTAGCGATACGTTGAGCTAACCAGTACTAATGAACCGTGAGGCTTAACCTTACAACGCC
>WJYM01000023.1 GCA_009668205.1 Enterobacteriaceae bacterium RIT691
CACTACAAAGGCAGGTTCTTTAAGGTAAGGAGGTGATCCAACCGCAGGTTCCCCTACGGTTACCTTGTTACGACTTCACCCCAGTCATGAATCACAAAGTGGTAAGCGCCCTCCCGAAGGTTAAGCTACCTACTTCTTTTGCAACCCACTCCCATGGTGTGACGGGCGGTGTGTACAAGGCCCGGGAACGTATTCACCGTAGCATTCTGATCTACGATTACTAGCGATTCCGACTTCATGGAGTCGAGTTGCAGACTCCAATCCGGACTACGACGCACTTTATGAGGTCCGCTTGCTCTCGCGAGGTCGCTTCTCTTTGTATGCGCCATTGTAGCACGTGTGTAGCCCTACTCGTAAGGGCCATGATGACTTGACGTCATCCCCACCTTCCTCCAGTTTATCACTGGCAGTCTCCTTTGAGTTCCCGGCCGAACCGCTGGCAACAAAGGATAAGGGTTGCGCTCGTTGCGGGACTTAACCCAACATTTCACAACACGAGCTGACGACAGCCATGCAGCACCTGTCTCAGAGTTCCCGAAGGCACCAAAGCATCTCTGCTAAGTTCTCTGGATGTCAAGAGTAGGTAAGGTTCTTCGCGTTGCATCGAATTAAACCACATGCTCCACCGCTTGTGCGGGCCCCCGTCAATTCATTTGAGTTTTAACCTTGCGGCCGTACTCCCCAGGCGGTCGACTTAACGCGTTAGCTCCGGAAGCCACGCCTCAAGGGCACAACCTCCAAGTCGACATCGTTTACGGCGTGGACTACCAGGGTATCTAATCCTGTTTGCTCCCCACGCTTTCGCACCTGAGCGTCAGTCTTTGTCCAGGGGGCCGCCTTCGCCACCGGTATTCCTCCAGATCTCTACGCATTTCACCGCTACACCTGGAATTCTACCCCCCTCTACAAGACTCTAGCCTGTCAGTTTCGAATGCAGTTCCCAGGTTGAGCCCGGGGATTTCACATCCGACTTGACAGACCGCCTGCGTGCGCTTTACGCCCAGTAATTCCGATTAACGCTTGCACCCTCCGTATTACCGCGGCTGCTGGCACGGAGTTAGCCGGTGCTTCTTCTGCGAGTAACGTCAATCGCTAAGGTTATTAACCTTAACGCCTTCCTCCTCGCTGAAAGTACTTTACAACCCGAAGGCCTTCTTCATACACGCGGCATGGCTGCATCAGGCTTGCGCCCATTGTGCAATATTCCCCACTGCTGCCTCCCGTAGGAGTCTGGACCGTGTCTCAGTTCCAGTGTGGCTGGTCATCCTCTCAGACCAGCTAGGGATCGTCGCCTAGGTGAGCCATTACCCCACCTACTAGCTAATCCCATCTGGGCACATCTGATGGCATGAGGCCCGAAGGTCCCCCACTTTGGTCCGAAGACGTTATGCGGTATTAGCTACCGTTTCCAGTAGTTATCCCCCTCCATCAGGCAGTTTCCCAGACATTACTCACCCGTCCGCCGCTCGTCACCCAGAGAGCAAGCTCTCCTGTGCTACCGCTCGACTTGCATGTGTTAGGCCTGCCGCCAGCGTTCAATCTGAGCCATGATCAAACTCTTCAATTTAAGTTTGATGCTCGTGAATTAAACTTCGTAATGAATTACGTATGTTCACTCAGAGACTTGGTATTCATTT
>WJYM01000024.1 GCA_009668205.1 Enterobacteriaceae bacterium RIT691
CGACCTGCACGTATTGCACCGTAGCTGTCACTGCGCAGCTCAAAACCTTCGCCCCGCTTTTGCTTCCCGGCATCCACCACATGTCCGAGGTTCAGCTGGCTCTTGCCACCGTACTCTGTGCTCAGCTTGATATGCTCTTTGCCGCGCTCGTCGTTCAGTCGCAGTTTGTTGTTCGCCGGGGTCCTGAGCACATTGCGTTTGTAATTCTGTATCGTGACGTGGTCTCCGTGCGCCGAGTCATGCAGCACATGCGCGATATACGGTCTGTCCGGATTACCGTCTTCAAAGGCAATCGCCACCTCCGTTCCCGCCAGCAGCGGCAGGTGCAGCCCGTAGGTATCTCCCGCATACGGCCGTGCCTGACGTACCCACAGGCTTTCATATCCCGCGTCCCAGCTGTCACGGTCAAACAGCAGGTTCACCCGGTAGCGCCCGTCTTTGTCAATATGCCCGTAAATATCCGCCTTCTGCGTGCTGGTGACCCGTGCCGGTATCGTCCCGGCCATCACCGGTTTCTCCACCACCTCCGGGCGGAAGCTGTAGTCCTCTGAATACGGAATGGCGCTGAAACGGATTTCAAAGCTGCGGTCACGGCGGGCTGAGCTGGTAAACGCCGTAATCACCGCGCCTTTAACAAAGGCCTCCGGGATGCCTTCCACGCCGTCGGTCACCTTCATTTCCTGACCCGGCGTCAGCGTCGCGCAGTTTGTCATCCCCGTCAGTTGTGTCTGCCCGTTCAGATACCGTTCATGTCGGATGCGCGCATAAAATGCTCCGCTTTCCGGGGCCGGACTGCGTCCTGCGCTGCCTGCTGTCAGATAATTATCGGCATAGTGATATGCTTCACCGTAGGTCGTGGCTGCCCCGCGTGTGATATCGGCGCTGGCGCTCAGGTCTTCCGTCGCCGTGCGGTAGTTGTAGTCCTGCACGCTCACCGTCTGCTCCACCACCTGGTGATGACCGCGCATCTCCCACACCGATTCACGCGCTGAATCATGCATCCCTGAAGGCGGGACCGCCGGCAGCGTCAGCCCCTGCTGATAAAACTGCTGGTCGTCGTAAAACTCCACCACATCAATGTTCAGCCGCGAGTCCGTCGTGACCCGGTACCAGATCCCCACCTCCGACAGCAGCCGTGAGATAAACGTCAGGTCGTCCTCACCGTACTGCATCACCTGCTCACGGCGCGGGTACTCTTTTGCCAGCCGGAACACAAAATCCTGTCCGCGCATGTTGTGGCGCTCACGCAGAATTTTGTCCACTATCTGCTGGACCGACATGTCCTGGTAAATCGCATTCTGGTGGCTGCGAGACAGCAGTGCCAGGCGTGGCTGCAGCGCCAGTTCGTAACGGCTTTCGTCTTTCGAGGTGGCGATCTGTTTAAAGCCGGTCACCACCCCCTGAATCACCCGCACCGGTTGCTG
>WJYM01000025.1 GCA_009668205.1 Enterobacteriaceae bacterium RIT691
TGGTTCATCGCACTTAAGCGTGAACTAATAGAAAACGGCGGTAAAAGTGGTTAGTTTTGTATTCGCCAAAACACTAACCAACCACTCAACCGCCGTCTGCCATGAATGCTAACCTCTCTTCCCTTTTCTGGGAAGGCTTTACCGTCGACTCCTTTTCTCATTCCTCATCCGATGCGCTGCTTATTACGCTTACTCCGGAGCCCGGTTTTGCCCCCGTCTGCCGCCGTTGTGGCCGAAGAGACTGCGCCGTTCATGATGTCTCTGTACGCCAGGTTCGTGAGCGGGATTTGCTGCACTGGCGCGTCACGCTTCTGGTTCCTGTTCGCCGTCTTCGCTGCGCCTGCTGCGGTGTTGCCACAGAGCGTATCTCCTGGCTGCCTGAGCGGCAGCGTTACACCTCGGCATTATCTGCCTGGGTCGAGTCTCTCACCCGGCTGTTGCCCGTGAAGCACGTGGCACAGCTGACCGGCCTGCACTGGCACACCATCAAGAACATCGACCATCGTCGCCTGCGCCGGGAACTGCGCGAGCCCGAACGCCATGCTCTCCGGAACCTGATAATGGATGAGTTCGCCCTGTTTAAAGGTCATCGCTATGCCACAGTGGTTGTCGACGCGGATACGCAGCAGGTGCTGTGGGTCGGTGAAGGTCGCAGCCGTGCGGCCTTCAGGCCGTTCTTCACCTGGCTGGGAACGGAAGGCTGTGCTGCCATTGAATCTGTGGCGATGGACATGAACACGGCACTGGACCTTGAGGTCAGGGAGCAGTGCCCACAGGCAGAAGTGGTGTATGACCTGTTCCACGTGGTGGCAAAGTTCGGGCGAGAAGTTATCGACAGGGTGCGTGTGGACCAGGCAAACCAGCTACGCGACAACCCGAAAGCCCGGAAGGTTATCAAGCGCAGTCGCTGGTTGCTGCTGCGGAATGCAGAAAATCTGCCGGAAGGTCATGATGTAAAGCTGGCTGAGTTGCTGGAGGCAAACGAGCCGCTGAATACAGTGTATGTGATGAAAACAGCGCTGAAAGAGCTATGGTATGCGCGGGATAAAGATGTGGCACAACAGCGCTGGAATGAGTGGTACAGGCAGTCTCAGGAGAGCGGTATAAAGGCGCTGCAACAGTTCGCGGATAAGCTGAAGAACTACGTAAGTGGCATCATCGCCAGTGCCATCCATCGTCTGAATACCAGCGTGCTGGAAGGGATGAATAACAAAATCAAGGTGCTGAAGCGGATGGCTTATGGATACCGGGATAACGACTACTTCTTCCTGAAAATCAAAGCTGCGTTTCCCGGTAAAATGCGATGAACCTTTTTT
>WJYM01000026.1 GCA_009668205.1 Enterobacteriaceae bacterium RIT691
CCCTCTCCCTATGTACAGTCCGGAGACATGGTGAACACTTGTTCGGGGACATGGTAGACACTTACAACTGAGGCATAAGACCTTCCATTACGGAGTTCCTTATGCCCTGGGATGCGAGAGATACCATGTCATTACGTTTCGAGTTCGTTCACTTTGCCTCGCAGGACGAGGCTAATATCCGGGCGCTTTGTCGCCGTTTTGGCATTTCGCCCTCCACTGGCTACAAGTGGCTCAGCCGCTGGTCCGAAGAGGGCTCTCCCGGGCTGGCTGACCGTTCCCGTCAGCCCCATCATTCCCCTGCCCGTACCGGCGACCCTGTCGTTTCCCTGCTGAAGGCAGCGCATGCTACCCATCAGCACTGGGGCGCACGTAAGATTAAGCGCTGGCTCGAAGACCAGGGGCATACTCTGCCTGCGTTCAGCACCGTCCATAACCTCATGTCCCGCCATGGCCTCCTGCCAGGCCATGCGCCCGGTATTCCTGCCACCGGACGCTTCGAGCATGACGAACCCAACCGCCTCTGGCAGATGGATTTTAAGGGCCACTTTCCGTTTGCCGGGGGCCGCTGTCATCCGCTGACGCTCCTCGACGACCATTCCCGTTTTTCTCTCTGCCTGACGCACTGTGCCGATGAACGCCGCGAGACCGTGCAGGCCCGGCTGACTGATGTGTTCAGGCACTATGGGCTACCGGAGCGGATGACGATGGACAACGGAGCGCCGTGGGGCGACACCACCGGGGTCTGGACCGCACTGGAGCTGTGGCTGATGCGTCAGGGTATTCAGGTCAGCCACTCCCGGCCTTATCACCCGCAGACACAGGGCAAGCTGGAACGTTTTCATCGCAGCCTGAAGGCAGAAGTTCTGCAGGGGAAGTGGTTCACCAGCAGCGAGCAGTTACAACGTGCCTTCGATCACTGGCGGGCAGTGTACAACTGTGAACGACCGCATGAGGCGCTGGGGATGGCAGCTCCGGCATCGCGTTATCAGCCGTCTTCACGGCAGTACAGCGAGAAGCCTGCAAAGGCGGAATACGATGAGAGTGTGCAGGTCAGGAAAGTGGATATCAGCGGGAAGCTGAGCCTGAAAGGTGTGACGCTGAAGGCGGGGAAAGCGTTCAGGGGTGAATATCTGGGGCTGAAGGAAGGTGCGGAGGATGGCTGTTATGAGGTGTGGTGGTACAGCACCAGAGTGGGGGTGATCGACCTGAAGAAAAAGTCGATCACCATGGGTAAGAGATGTTAAATAGTGTTCACTATGTCCCCGAACACCCGTCTACCATGTCTCCGGATCGTACACCCTAAAAGGGAGAGGG
>WJYM01000027.1 GCA_009668205.1 Enterobacteriaceae bacterium RIT691
CACTACGCACACGTAGACTGCCCAGGCCACGCCGACTATGTTAAAAACATGATCACCGGTGCTGCGCAGATGGACGGCGCGATCCTGGTTGTTGCTGCAACTGACGGCCCTATGCCTCAGACCCGTGAGCACATCCTGCTGGGTCGCCAGGTAGGCGTTCCTTACATCATCGTGTTCCTGAACAAGTGCGACATGGTTGATGACGAAGAGCTGCTGGAACTGGTAGAGATGGAAGTTCGTGAACTGCTGTCTCAGTACGACTTCCCAGGTGATGATACCCCAATCATCCGTGGTTCTGCTCTGAAAGCGCTGGAAGGCGAAGCAGAGTGGGAAGCGAAGATCGTTGAACTGGCTGGCTTCCTGGATTCTTACATCCCAGAACCTGTTCGTGCAATCGACCTGCCATTCCTGCTGCCAATCGAAGACGTATTCTCCATCTCCGGCCGTGGTACTGTTGTTACCGGTCGTGTAGAGCGTGGTATCGTTAAAGTTGGTGAAGAAGTAGAAATCGTTGGTATCAAAGAAACCGCGAAAACTACTTGTACTGGCGTTGAAATGTTCCGCAAACTGCTGGACGAAGGTCGTGCAGGCGAGAACTGTGGTGTTCTGCTGCGTGGTATCAAGCGTGAAGAAATCCAGCGTGGCCAGGTTCTGGCTAAGCCAGGTTCAATCAAGCCACACACCAAGTTCGAATCTGAAGTGTACATCCTGTCCAAAGACGAAGGCGGCCGTCATACTCCGTTCTTCAAAGGCTACCGTCCACAGTTCTACTTCCGTAC
>WJYM01000028.1 GCA_009668205.1 Enterobacteriaceae bacterium RIT691
AGGCACCCGCAAGGGCTAAATGACAGAAAAATGACTGACTGCTGCATTCCACAGCAAAACCCCGCCTTATACCCATTTACACACAGACTTACCCACAGGCGTAATAGAAATCGGGCTTATTTCCTTCTTGGCCAACGCACCGCAATGTTGCCAATGCTTTCATTATTAGAGCGAGGATATCGTCTTATGGACGTGTTGCTGACGATCAAACTGCATATATTCTTGGGAAGATCCCGGTGATTCGTGGTCATCGATATAAACAGCCCAGGGTCTGAAGCTCGCTTACCGGACACCCGATCAACGGTATTTGAACGTGGAATGAGATTTCGGCTTATCCAGCTAAATAGATTTACACAAAAATCAGTATAGGAATTAATAAACGTTAAGCGATGGGGGACTTATTAATAAATGAGGACAGGATATAACGGGTATTAAGTTCAACCGTAGCGGGGTGATCTGAAATCATCTGAATTTTCCATAAATGGCGAACGGTAAATTCAGAGCAATACAATCGGGCATTACAAACGCAAAAAGGCCATCCGCGAGGATGGCCTTCTTTTTGTTTTGTTCTGCTCTGTTCTGCTTAAAATCTCAGACCGCAATGATGCCTGGCAGTTATATGCCGGGCTTCCTGCCCGTCACCCTACGGGCAGCACTGCGTGCTGTGCAAAATTGTTCCCGACAATTTTGTCCTGTTCTGGAGAGCGTTCACCGACAAACAGCAGAC
>WJYM01000029.1 GCA_009668205.1 Enterobacteriaceae bacterium RIT691
CAGGCCCCCGCAACTCATTTATGTCAATGAAATTAATGATATCTGGATGGAAATCCCACGCAATCGATATGTGATGTGGGGAGGGATATGGTCTATTGTATTTGTGCCTTTTTTATTTTCTATTTGGTGTGTTTTTTTTGCTCTTTCACCACAAGTTTACTCTGATTCATTATCTTTATTATCAGTGTGCTTCAGTTTTTTATGTATGATGTCATTGTTTATTTACATACTTAAATCAGTATTATTCGAACCCCGTGGCGCTCCAGTACGCTTTAACCGTAAACGGCAAAAAGTCTATGTCTACGAATACCAGACCAGCATTTTGCCCTGGAAGCACTGGCATCCTGTCATTAAAGTCTTCGACTGGGCGGATATTCACGCCGAGCGCGTGTTTATGGCCGGGCACGCTGACTGGGGCCACCGTATATATTGTGCCGCCTGCAAACCCGGAACGTATGAAGTGGCGGACCGGTTTATTCTGACCTGGGCGGTGGGCAGTATCTATGACGCCTACGGATTATGGAGCCACTGTTGCCATTACATGCAGGCAAAACCGGTGCCGACGGCACCGTTGAAAACCCAAAAACCACGGACCTGGACGCCATTTAATACCATCCACTGGCCGGAAGATATCGAACGGGAATCGACAACAGCGCCCTGAGAATAAGCGCATGGCTTTAACGTTCATCCCTCGTACTCACCCATC